>NZ_QXDB01000001.1:530478-2537955 GCF_003550055.1 Stenotrophomonas sp. AG209 | reverse complement strand
CCACCCGATCCCATCCCGAACTCGGAAGTGAAACGCAGCTGCGCCGATGGTAGTGTGGCTCAAGCCATGCGAGAGTAGGTCATCGCCAGGGTTTATACCCAAAACCCCGCTGCTCACGCAGCGGGGTTTTTCTTTGTGTGCAGAAAATGCAGATAGTGCCGGCCGCTGGCCGGCACCCCTCTGGCTGCAGGTCGGCCGGTAGATCCGCGCCATGCGTGGATATTCTCCGCGGGCAGCCACAGCGCCAACCAAGGTTGGCGACTACCGAGTGCAGGCGGACCCACAGTAGATCCACGCCACGCGTGGATGGGCTGTCCCTGCGAAGAGCGGTGCCAACCCCGGCAGCGGGTCAGACAGTGCGTGTCGCTGTGATTGCCGGCCAGCGGCCGGCACTACCGGTTGATCCATGTCGTGTGTGGATGCGACGCCAACCAGGGTTGGTCGTTCCTCACGGCAGGCCCGAAAGCGGTCTTTTCCTGACCCATCACGCAAAAGCAGGCAAAAAAACGGCGCCCTGAGGGCGCCGTCTTGATCAGGATCGAATTGCAGGCCCGGATCAGGCGGCCCGCGAGACCTCATGCGGTTCCTGCTGGCGGAACACCGACACCGCTTCGGTAAGCGTACCCGCCTGCGATTGCAGCTCGCGTGCGGCTGCGGTGGCTTCCTCCACCAGCGCGGCATTCTGCTGTGTGGCCTGATCCATCTGCACCACGGTCTGGTTGATCTGCTCGATGCCGACCGACTGCTCCTGCGAGGCCGCCGAGATCTCGTGCATCAGGTGGCTGACATTCTCCACGCCCCCGACAATTCCCTGCATCCGCTGGCCCGCGTCGGCCACCAGCTGTGCGCCTTCGCCCACCTGGCGACCGGCCTCATCGATCAGCTTCTTGATTTCCTGTGCGGCGGCGGCGGAACGCTGCGCCAGCACGCGCACCTCGCTGGCCACCACGGCGAAGCCACGGCCCTGCTCGCCGGCGCGGGCGGCTTCCACCGCTGCGTTCAACGCCAGGATATTGGTCTGGAAGGCGATGCCGTCGATCACGCCGGTGATATCGCCGATGCGCTTCGATGCACCTTCAATTGCCTGCATGGTATCGACCACGCGCTGCATGGCGATGTTGCCGTCACTGGCGGCGGCCTGCGTGGTGACCGCCAGCTGGCTGGCCTCGCGTGCATGGGCAGCGTTCTGGCGCACGGTGGCGGTCAGCTCTTCCATCGAGGCGGCGGTTTCCTGCAGGTGCGCCGCCTGGCGCTCGCTGCGCTCGGACAGCGCGCCATTGCCCGCAGCGATTTCGCTCGCAGCGGTGCTGATCGAGGATGCGCACTGCTGGATGCGGCCGACCATGCGCGCCAGCTGGCCGGCGGTGGCGTTGGCATCGCGCTGGATCGCGGCGAAGGCGCCGTGATACTCGCCGTGCATGCGTCGATCGAGATCGCCGTTGGCCAGCGCCGAGAGCATCTGCCGCACTTCGTCGACGGTACTGCCCAACGTATCCAGCAGCTGGTTGATGCCACCGGTCAGCCCATCAAGGAAGCTGGCGCCTTCGGTTGCCTGCAGGCGCTGGTCGAGGTCGCCGGCGGCGGCGGCCGTGACGATGCCGGCGACGGCGTTCTCCAGCGCGAGCTCATGGGTACGGTCATGCCATTCCACGGCGAAGCCCAGGCGCAGGCCCTGAGCGTCGAAGACCGGAGTAACCACCTGGGCGAAGTGCACGGGGCCGATCTGGACCTTGCCGTTGTGGGTGACCTGCAGGCCATTGAGGATGGCGCGGATGCGGTCCGGGTTGGCGTGGAAGCGATGGATGCTGCTGCCCACCAGGCGCTCGGCATCGAAATCGGGGAAGGCCTGGCGCAGCGTCGCCTGCTGGTTGCGCAGCAGGGCCACCACCGAGCGGTTCACGTAGCGGATCACGTGGTCGTTGTCGGCAATCATCATCGCGGTGCGTGAGGCATCGAGGGCCTGGCGGATCTGCGCGTTCTCGGCGTGTGCCTCCGCGTCGCGTCCACGCTGGGCCTGCACATGGCGTGCGGTGTCGGCCAACGCATGGGCCAGCGAACCCAGTGCATAGGCGCTGGTGTCGGCATGTGCACCAAGATCGGCGCCAGTGGCGATATCGCGCGCCAGTGCGGCCAGCCGGCGGGGGCCGTGGCCGAGTGCTTCGGTCTGCTGGCGGAGCCGCAGTGCGACCTGGCCAAGGAACAGGGTCAGGCCGGCGAGCATCGCGGCCTGCAACAGTGTCGGCCCCACCGCGGCACCCGCCTGCAGCGGCGCCAGCAGTGCGAGCGTGCCGATGCTGCCGGCCAGCCACACCGGAAGGCGATCGCGATGGCCCAGCAGCACGCCCAGCAGCAGGGCGATCGGCAATGCCGGCGACAGGCCGGCGATCGCGCACAACAGGGACAGCTGCAGCGACAACAGGATCGCCAGGCCGTTGCGCGCGATCCCGCGGCCTGCCAGCGGACCAGCCAGCCACGAGGCGGGCAACAGCGCGCCTGCGGTCAACGCGGCGGCCACACCGTGCGGACCGCGCAGGGCCAGCACCAGGCCAGTCACGGCCAGCGCGGCGCTGCCGATCAGCAGTCGGCGGTCGGCGCCGCGGGCGAGCTGCTGCAGGTGCGACAGGCGGGCGGTATCGGGGGGACGGGCGGATGCAATGGACATCGGAGGCTCCTGGATCAGCAGACGACAACGAGCACGCCGCAGCGCACGCAGCAGGGCGTGACCAGGGCGGGTGCCGGGAATTCGAGGGATGCGGCGCGATCAGCGACGCGGAGACGGAACACCGTGGCCACATCCTGTGGGTGACGGTGCAGCAGAGCGGGCATGCGGACTTCCTTGCAGAACCAGACACATGCCGCAGGACCGACCGGGCCCGCGTGCAGCGGGCGCAGGGGCCCGCAACTGATGTATCGGCCGCAAACGCGCGGAGTGAAGCGCGTGGACGCCTGCGCTCAGCCGGCGTTGTCGTTGCTGAAGAAGTGCAGGATCACGTCTGCGATCTGTGCGGGGTCTTCCATGTGCAGGTGATGGTTGCCGGGAAACACGGCCAGCCGTCCATCCCGCAGATGCTGCAGGCGATCGCTGCGCATCGGTTCGGGATAATACGACTGCGCCGGCGTGGCATAGATCACCTGTGTCGGGCAGGCGATGGCCTGCAGCAGGTTGTCGATCTGGCCTTCACTGAGGCGGATCGCGGTGGGCAGCATCAGGCGCGGATCACTGCACCAGCGATAGCCGCCTTCGACCGGTTCCACGCCGCGCTCGACCAGCAGCCGTGCGCACGGTTCGCTGAGCTGGTTGGTCATCATCCGCGCGCGGATCGGCGCGGCCAGGTCGGGGAAAACGCGCAGCTGCTTGCGCGCCAACGCACGGGTGGCGTTCACATGCTCGCGCAGGCGATGGGCGGTTTCTTCCTCCGGGCCGCGCAGGCCGCCGAGAGCTTCGATCGCCACCAAGCGCTCGACGCGGTCGCTGACCGAGGCGGTGAGGCTGGCGATGCCGGCGCCCATCGAATGGCCGAGCAGGCTGAAGCGGTCCCAGCCCAGTGCATCGGCAACGTCGAGTACGTGGCAGATCGCAGCCGCCGTGGTGTAGCTGGCACCGGCCGGCAGGTGCGCGCTGTGGCCATGGCCGGGCAGGTCGATCGCCACCAGTTGCAGCGACGACAGGTGCGGCGCCAGCGGCACGAAGCTGGCGGCATTGTCGAGCCAGCCATGCAGGGCCAGCACGCGCGGGCCTTCGCTGCTGTTGCGCAGGCCGGCGACGCGGGTGCCGCCGACCTCGAGTTCAAAGGGCTGCAGATTCATGCCAGCGAGGCCACGGCCAGTCGCGCCAGTGCGCGCGCGTGTTCCGGTTCGGCATTGAGGCAGGGGATGTAGCGCATCGTCGCGCCACGTTCGGCCAGCGTTTCGGTGAAGCCCATCGCGACTTCTTCCAGCGTTTCCAGGCAATCGGTGGCGAAGCCGGGGCAGACCACGTCGATCTGCTTCACGCCGGATTCGGCCAGGGCCCACAGGCTCGGCTCAGCGTAAGGCTGCAGCCAGCGCTCGCGGCCGAAGCGCGACTGGTAACCCATCTGCCAGTCGTCCTTGCCCAGGCCCAGCGCGTTGGCGATGGCCTGCGCGCTGGCCTCGCAGCGCTGCGGATACGGATCACCCGCGTCGGCCAGGCGCTGCGGGATGCCGTGGAAGGAGAACATCAGCGTCTGGCCGCGACCGTGCTGATCCCAGTAGCGCCGGATCGAGCCGGCAACCGCTTCGACCCAGCCCGGGTCGATCGAGTAGTCGCGCACCAGGCTGACGGTCACGCCTGGATTGCGGCGCTGCCAGGCGTCGACGCGGTCTTCGACCGAGGCGGTGGTGGTGGTCGAGTACTGCGGGTACAGCGGCAGCACCACGATGCGGCGCGCGCCTTCGGCGGCAAGGCGGTCGAGCTCGCTGGCCAGGGCCGGTTCGCCGTAGCGCATCGCGTGGCGCACCTTCAGGGTCGGCAGCAGGGCCTGCATGGCCTGCGCCAGCTGCCGGGTATGGACCATCAGCGGTGAGCCATCCGGCAGCCAGACCTGGGCGTACTTGGCCGCCGAACGGCCGCTGCGCAGCGGCAGGATCAGCCCGCGCAGCAGCGGCTGCCACAGCAGCGCCGGGATCGAGACCACGCGGGGGTCGGACAGGAATTCGGCCAGGTAACGGCGTACGGCGGGGGCCGTCGGCGTCTCGGGCGTGCCTAGGTTGACCGCCAGCACGGCGGTATCGGGTGCGTCGAGCATGGTGTGTATTGTCGCCGATCCGGTGCCGCGCCGGGATGCAGGGTTCGGATTGCGGGCATAGCGCGCATCAATGTGAGCAGGGAACGCTCATTGGCGATTCATGACAACACCACTAATTTCAGTCACTTGCTATATCTTCCTATGGACTGACTTCTGGAGCCTGCCATGCGTCGCCCGATCCAAGCCCTGCTGATCGCCGCCAGCCTGCTGTCCAGCCAGGCCATGGCCGGACCGCAGGAAGACCAGCGCGCCCGCAATGCCGTGCGCGTGCTGGCTGAAATCCAGGAAATCCCTGAACAGGGGATTCCTGACAAGTTGCTCGACGAAGGCCGCGCGGTCATCGTCATTCCCGACACGATCAAGGCCGGTCTGGTCATTGGTGGTCGTCGCGGCCACGGCCTGATGTCGGTGCGCATGCCCAATGGCGCGTGGTCCAGCCCGGTATTCGTCAAGCTGACCGGTGGCAGCATCGGCTTCCAGGCCGGCGTCCAGTCTTCGGACGTGGTGCTGGTGTTCCGCAACGACCGCAGCCTGGACAATCTGGTCAACGGCAAGTTCACACTGGGCGCCGATGCCGGCGTTGCCGCCGGTCCGGTCGGCCGCAATGCCGCCGCCGCCACCGACGGCCAGCTGAAGGCCGAGATCTGGTCCTGGTCGCGCGCCCGCGGCCTGTTCGCCGGTGTTGCGCTGGATGGCGCGGTGCTGCAGATCGACGATGCCGCCAACCTTGACGCCTACGGCAGCAACACCACGCCGCGCATGATCTTCGAAGGTCGCGCCGTCGGGTCGCCGTCGATGGACGTGGTCGCCTTCCGTGATCGCCTGGAAGAGGCCACCTACGCCGCCCGCAACAACCGCAACGGCAACGGTGGCAACGCGCCGCGCCCGGCGCCGGCCCCGGCTGCCGCTCCTGTGCCTGCGCCTGTTCAGGCAGCGTCGGCGGCCCCGGCCGAAGCCACCACGGCGCCGCTGCAGAACGTCCCGCAGAACCCGCCGCCGCAGCAGCAGGGCTTCCAGCCGGTCAACGACGGCGAAATCCGCACGGAAACGCTGGGCGGAAACTGACTTTCGTCACGCGCGCCGGCTAACAGCCGGTGCGCTATGCTCGACAGCCTGATCACTAACGTAACGAGCGTCTTTATGGGCAGTTTCAGCATCTGGCATTGGTTGGTCGTGCTGGCCATCGTCCTGCTGGTGTTCGGCACCAAGCGCCTGACCAGTGGCGCCAAGGACCTCGGTTCGGCGGTCAAGGAATTCAAGAAGGGCATGCGCGACGACGACAAGCCGAACGCGCAGCTGGGCGACGAGTCGCGCAGCCAGGACGCCTCGCGCACCGCGCAGGACGAGCACGACCGCACCCCTCGCTGATCCGGAGCGGTCGCGGTGTTTGATATCGGCTTCAGCGAACTGCTGGTGATCGCCGTGGTCGCCTTGGTGGTGCTCGGTCCCGAGCGCCTGCCCAAGGCGGCCCGCTTTGCCGGCCTGTGGGTGCGTCGTGCCCGCAATCAATGGGATTCAGTGAAACAGGAACTGGAGCGCGAACTGCAGGCCGAGGAGATCAAGCGGCAGATGCAGGACGTGCGCCAGGGCATGCAGGACACCGAGAACCAGCTGCGCGCCAGCGGCGAAGCGATCCGTCGCGAAGCGCAGGAAGCGCAGCAGCAGGGCGATACGCTGGCGCAGGAGGTGCGCGCACCGGCCCCCGCGGATCTGCCGCCGCATATGAGCGGCCTGCCCCATGCCGATGCACCGGTACAGGAGAGCGTTGCTCCCGAGCCGACGCCGGCGACACCCCCTGAAGCCGGTGCGCCGCCGCCGCAGAGCACGGAGCGCCAGCCATGAGTGAACAGGATTTCGGCGAAAGCTCGCTGGTCGAACACCTGGTGGAACTGCGTGGCCGCCTGGTACGCGCATTGCTGGGCCTGGGCGTGGCGCTGCTTGCGCTGTTGCCGTTCACCCAGAAGCTGTACAACGCGCTGGCCGAGCCGCTGGTATCGCAGCTGCCGAACGGGCAGACGATGATCGCCACCAACCCGGCCGGTGCCTTCTTCGCACCGCTGAAGCTGACTTTCTTCGTGGCCCTGTTCGTGGCGGTGCCGTGGCTGCTGTACCAGCTGTGGGCCTTCGTCGCGCCCGGCCTGTATGCGCGTGAGAAGCGCCTGGCGGTGCCGCTGCTGGTGTCGTCGGTACTGCTGTTCTACACCGGCTGCGCCTTCGCCTACTTCCTGGTGCTGCCGGCGGTGTTCCACTTCCTGACAACCTTCAGCCCGGACGTGATTGCGATCACCCCGGATGCGAATGCTTACCTGGATTTCGTGCTGGCGATCTTCTTCGCCTTCGGTGGCAGTTTCGAACTGCCGGTGGCGATGGTGATCCTGGTGCTGCTGGGCTGGGTGACGCCGCAGCAGTTCAAGGAAGGCCGCGGCTACGCGATCGTCGGCATCTTCGTGCTGGCAGCGGTGCTGACCCCGCCGGATGTGGTCTCGCAGTTGATGCTGGCGATCCCGATGTGCCTGCTCTACGAGCTGGGCATCCACGCCGCACGCTGGCTGGTGCCGTCGTCGGTAGTGAAGAAGCCCGCCGCCTGAAAGAAAAAAGGGGACGGAGGGGATTAAGTCGTTAGCTGCACACACTGGGCATAAACGACTTAATCCCCTCCGTCCCCTTTTCTATCCACGCATGGCGTGGATCTACCGATGTGCTGGTCAGGCGTGGAAGACGTCGCTTGAGGTCGGGGTGGTCGGGATCGGCGGTGCGGCGCGGCTGCCGCGGTGCACGAACATCTGCTTCCACGCGGCGTAGACCGCGCCGACATACAGCGGCATCAGCACCGTGGTCAGTACCAGCTGCGCGATGAAGGCGGCGGCCAGCGGGCCACCGATCAGCATCGCGATCTGGATCACGATCACGAACAGGATGTAGATGCAGAACGCGGCGATCAGGCCGAGCACGGCGAACACGATCATCGCGCCGATGTTCTCGATGCAGCCCTGCAGGCTCAGGCGCAGCGCGTGCATGCCGCTCTGCTTGTCGAACACCACCAGCGCCGGCTGGGTGAACATCGCCAGCGACAGCGCAACCGCGCTCAGGAACACCAGCAGCATCCACAGTGCGATGCGCTTGGCCGGCAGGTTGGCCACCAGCGCGGCCGCATCATCCGGCTTGATCTGCTGGCCACTGCGGCTGATCTCTTCCATCTTGGTCATGACCTCGCTGAAGGCGGTGAAGCCCTCGCGGCCGATCATCATGAACAACAGCGCGCCCAGCAGCAGGACCGCCAGTACCTGGATCGCCAGCGGTACCAGCAGGTGGCTGACGCGGTGGTCGCGGATCGGCTGCAGCAGGTGCGAGGCCAGGCCCGGGCGGCCTTCGTCGATCTCACCCACGGCGTACAGCATGCCGCCGAACATGATTGGCGAGATGGCCAGGGTCATCAGCTGTACGGCCATGCCGGCGGCGCCGGGAATCAGTGTCGACAACAGGGTGACCACCCAGCTCACCAGCAGCCAGGTCAGACCGATCCGGGCCAGCTGCAGCGGCGCACGCCGATACAGCGAGAACGTATCCAGCAACCACTGGGCGCCCGCCGAGGCCGGCAGCTTGCGAATCTCTTTCATGGACATCCGGGAAGGACAGGAGGGGGCCGGGCGGTTGCCCGTGGCGCCGATTATCCCTGTTTTGCCGCCGGCTGGGCTGAAGACAGCCGCGCCTGGCGGACGAAGCGGCGCAGCAGCTGGCGGGCCAGCGGTGCGGCGCTGACCGCGCGCTCGATGCTGCGGGCGCAGCCGCCGTGGCGGCCGATGCAGTCGGCGCGGGCACGCACGTAGCCGCGCATGTGGTGAGTGGCGAATTCGGGATGGAACTGTACGCCCCAGGCCTGGCGCCCCCAACGGAAGGCGTGGCAGCCGTCCAGCGGCGAGCGTGCCAGCACTTCGGCACCGTCGGGCGCGCGCAGCACAGTCTGCAGGTGGGTGGCGTGGGCGGCGAAGTGCTGGGGCAGGCCCTGGAACAGCGGGTCCTGCGCCGCCTGCGGCTGCAGTTCCAGTTCGATCGTGCCGGACTCGCGCCCGGCCGGGTTGTAGGCCACCTCGCCACCCAGCGCGTGCGCCAGCAGCTGGTGGCCGTAGCAGATGCCGAACACGGGCAGGTCGGCGTGGGCGGTCTGGCGCAGCCATGCGGCGCTGCGTTCACTCCATTCGGCGTGGTCGGTGACGAAGGCGGCCGAGCCGGTCACCAGCACGCCAGCGAAGGCATGCGGGTCGGGCAGGGCATCTCCGTGTTCGACATCGACCACCACCGTCTCGTGCTCTTCCAGCCCGGCGGCGACGCGGATCCAATGCGGGAAGCGCCCATAGCGGCGCAGTGACGGCACCGGTCGGCCGGTTTCAAGGATCAGGAACGGGGCTGGGTTCATCCGGGGGCGGCAGGACTGACAGGACTTCCTCGATTGTAGTCAGCCCCTGCGCCACCTTTTCAAGCCCGGCCTGGCGCAGGGTTCGCAGCCCTTCAGCCCGCGCGGCGCGGGTGAAACCGGCCAGATCCATGTCGGCGCGGATCTGGCCACGCAGGCGCGAGCCCAATGGCAGCAACTCATACAGGCCGATGCGGCCGAGGAATCCGGTGCGCCGGCACTCCAGGCAACCGACCGGCCGACAGGGCGTGGCGGCATCTGGATATGCGGCTTGGCTATCAGCCAGCACCGCCCAGTCGGCGGCGCCGAGGCTGTGTGGCTGCTTGCAGTGCGGGCACAGCGTGCGCACCAGACGCTGGGCGAGGATGCCGTTGAGGGTGCTGGCCAGCAGGTAGTGCGGCACGCCCAGGTCGAGCAGGCGGGTGACCGCCGACGGCGCGTCGTTGGTATGCAGGGTGGACAGCACCAGGTGGCCGGTCAGCGACGCCTGCACCGCCATCTGCGCGGTCTCCAGGTCGCGGATCTCACCGATCATGATGATGTCCGGGTCCTGCCGCAGCAGGGTGCGCACGCCGCTGGCGAAGTCCAGGTCGATGTTGGCCTGCACCTGCATCTGGTTGAACTCGGGCGCGATCATCTCGATCGGGTCCTCCACCGTGCAGACGTTCACGTCCGGCGTGGCCAGCCGCTTCAGCGTCGAGTACAGGGTGGTGGTCTTGCCCGAACCGGTCGGGCCGGTGACCAGCACGATGCCATGCGGGCGCTCGACCAGCGCATTCCAGCCGGCGGCCTCCTGCGGGCTGAAACCGAGCTGGTCGATGCTCTTGAAGGCGGCATCGGGGTCGAAGATGCGCATCACGCACTTCTCGCCGAAGGCGGTGGGCATGGTCGACAGGCGCATCTCGACTTCGCGGCCGCCCGGCGAGCGGGTCTTGATGCGGCCGTCCTGCGGGCGCCGGCGCTCGGCCAGATCCATGCGGCCGAGCACCTTGATGCGGCTGACCACGGCGGTCATCACTGCCGGTGGCACTTCGAACACCTTGTGCAGCACGCCGTCGATGCGGAAGCGCATGCGCCCCATTTCGCGGCGCGGCTCCAGGTGGATGTCCGAGGCGCGCTGTTCGTAGGCGTACTGCAGCAGCCAGTCGACGATGTGCACGATGTGCTGGTCGTCGGCGTTGACGTCGCCGGTGCGGCCCAGCTCGACCAGCTGCTCGAAGCTGGGCAGGGTGGTGTTGGCCTCGCCACGGACGTCGCCGCGGGCGCCACGCACCGAGCGGGTCACCCCGTAGAACTCCATGGTGTAGCGGTGCAGGTCCAGCGGGTTGACCACCGCCAGCTCGATGCGGCGGCGGGTCAGGTGCTGCAGGTCGCGGCGCCATTCCTGTACCAGCGGCTCACTGGTGGCCACCAGCACGCGCTCGGCATCCACTGCCAGCGGCAGGAAGCGGTGGCGGCGGGCATAGGCGTGGGAGACCAGCGCGGTGACGGCCGCGACGTCGACCCGGGTCGGATCGATGCGCAGGTAGCGGCTGCCGGTCCGCCGGGCCAGCCATTCGGTCAGGCGCTCCAGGGTCAGCTCGCCACCGTCGCGGGCGGCCAGCTTGAGGTTGGACAGCAGCACCAGCGGATGCACTTCACTGGCATTGCGCGCGCCCTGCGCGGAAAACCGCATGCGCTCGCCCTCGTGCTCGGCGACCAGGCCGTCGGCCAGCAGCGCCGCACCGACCTGTTCGAAATGCAGGCGGCCCCACGGCAGCGGGACGCCGCCTGGCTCGCCGGGCGTGCCCACCGGCAGCCGATGTTCCATCTGCCTGCTCCTCCCGGGTGCGGAATGCCCCGCAGGTCGGCCGTTATACTAGCGCACCCCCTTGCCGGCCAAGACTCGTACGCATGTCCGCGACCCCGACCGTTCCGATCACCTTCCAGGGCCTGATCCAGACCCTGAACCAGTTCTGGGCCCAGCAGGGCTGCGTGCTCATCCAGCCGCTCGACCTGGAGGTGGGCGCCGGTACCTTCCACCCGGCCACCTTCCTGCGTGCGATCGGTCCGGAAAGCTGGAACGCGGCCTACGTGCAGCCGTCGCGCCGCCCGACCGATGGCCGCTACGGCGAGAACCCGAACCGCCTGCAGCGCTACTACCAGTACCAGGTGGCGATGAAGCCGGCGCCGGACAACATCCAGCAGCTGTACCTGGATTCGCTGAAGGCCCTGGGCATCGATCCGCTGGTGCACGACCTGCGCTTCGTCGAGGACAACTGGGAATCGCCGACGCTGGGCGCCTGGGGCCTGGGCTGGGAAGTCTGGCTCAACGGCATGGAAGTGACCCAGTTCACCTACTTCCAGCAGGCCGGTGGCCTGGAGTGCCGCCCGGTGCTGGGCGAGATCACCTATGGTCTCGAGCGCCTGTGCATGTACCTGCAGAACTGCGACAACGTCTACGACCTGGTCTGGACCTACGGCCCGGACGGCCAGCCGGTGACCTACGGCGACGTCTACCACCAGAACGAGGTGGAGCAGAGCACCTACAACTTCGAATACGCCGACGTGGAAGAGATGTTCCACCGCTTCGACGCCTGCGAACGCGAAGCGCAGAAGCTGGTGGAAGTGAACCTGCCGCTGCCGGCCTACGAGCAGGTGATGAAGGCCAGCCACACCTTCAACCTGCTCGATGCGCGCCGCGCGATCAGCGTGACCGAGCGCCAGCGCTACATCCTGCGCGTGCGCGCGCTGGCCCAGGCGGTGGCCAAGGCGTACTACGAGCAGCGCGAGAAGCTGGGCTTCCCGGGTGCGAAGAAGGCCTGACCGCCTTCCTGCACCGACCCGCTTTTCACCCACTACCCGGGGCGCCGGACGCGTTGCGCGCTGCGCCCCCACCACAGGATCGAACCGATGAGCCAACTGTCCCCCCTGCTGATCGAACTGGGCACCGAGGAGCTGCCGGTCAAGGCGCTGCCGGGCCTGGCCCAGGCGTTCTTCGACGGTGTCGTCGAAGGCCTGCGCAAGCGCGGCGTCGCGCTGGAACTGGGCGATGCGCGCCCGTTGTCGACCCCGCGCCGCCTGGCCGTGCTGCTGCCGGGCGTCGGCCTGGAGCAGCCGGAACAGCACAGCGAAGTGCTGGGCCCGTACCTGAACATCGCGCTGGACGCCGAAGGCCAGCCGACCAAGGCCCTGCAGGGCTTCGCCGCCAAGGCCGGGATCGACTGGACCGCGCTGGAGAAGACCACCGACAACAAGGGTGAGCGCTTCGTGCACCGCGCGGTGACCCCGGGTGCGAGTACTGCCAGCCTGCTGCCGGAAATCCTGCGCGAGGCGATCGCGGCGATGCCGATTCCCAAGCCGATGCGCTGGGGCGACCATGCCTGGGGCTTTGCGCGCCCGGCGCACTGGCTGGTGCTGCTGCACGGTGCCAACGTGGTCGAGGCCGAGCTGTTCGGCCTGCAGGCCGGCCGTGTCAGCCGCGGCCATCGTTTCCACCACGACCAGGCCGTGTCGCTGGCACAGCCGCAGGACTACGTTGAAGCCCTGCGCGCCGCGTTCGTGCTGGTCGACCCGAGCGAGCGCCGCGCGCGCATCGTCGCCGAGGTCGAGGCCGCTGCGGCCAAGGCTGGCGGCAGCGCCCGCATCACCGACGACAACCTGGAGCAGGTGGTGAACCTGGTCGAGTGGCCGTCGGCGGTGCTGTGCAGCTTCGAACGCGCGTTCCTGGCGGTACCGCAGGAAGCGCTGATCGAGACGATGGAGATCAACCAGAAATTCTTCCCGGTGCTGGATGACAGCGGCACGCTGACCGAGAAGTTCATCGGTATCGCCAACATCGAATCGAAGGACGTGGCCGAAGTGGCCAAGGGCTACGAGCGCGTGATCCGCCCGCGCTTCGCCGATGCCAAGTTCTTCTTCGACGAGGACCTGAAGCAGGGCCTGGTGTCGATGGGCGAGGGCCTGAAGACGGTGACCTACCAGGCCAAGCTGGGCAGCGTGGCCGACAAGGTGGCGCGCGTGGCCGCCCTGACCGAAGTGATCGCACCCCAGGTCGGCGCCGATCCGGCGCAGGCCAAACGTGCGGCCGAGCTGGCCAAGAACGACCTGCAGTCGCGCATGGTCAACGAGTTCCCGGAGCTGCAGGGCATCGCCGGCCGCCACTACGCCGTGGCCGGTGGCGAATCGGCCGATGTGGCGCTGGCCATCGACGAGGCCTACCAGCCGCGTTTCGGCGGTGACGACATCGCGCTGTCGCCACTGGGCAAGGTGCTGGCGATTGCTGAACGCGTCGACACGCTGGCCGGTGGTTTCGCCGCAGGCTTGAAGCCGACCGGCAACAAGGACCCGTTCGCCCTGCGCCGCAACGCGCTGGGCCTGGCCCGCACGATCATCGAAAGCGGCTTCGAGCTGGACCTGCGCGCGCTGCTGGCCAGCGCCAACGCCGGCCTGGTCGCGCGCAATGTGCAGGCCGACGTGGGTGAGCTGTACGACTTCATCCTCGACCGCCTGAAGGGCTACTACAGCGACAAGGGCGTGCCGGCCACGCACTTCAACGCCGTGGCCGAGCTGAAGCCGGCCTCGCTGTACGACTTCGACCGCCGCCTTGACGCAATTGGCACGTTTGCCGCGTTGCCGGAAGCCGAAGCACTGGCTGCGGCCAACAAGCGCATCCGCAACATCCTGCGCAAGGCCGAGGGCGACATTCCGGCCCAGATCGATCCGGCGCTGCTGCAGGAAGATGCCGAACGCGCGCTGGCCGAAGCGGTCACCGCGGCCATCGACGACACCGGCGCCAGCCTGCAGCACAAGGACTACGTGGCCGTGCTGGCACGCCTGGCGCGCCTGCGCCCGCAGGTCGACGCGTTCTTCGATGGCGTGATGGTCAATGCGGAAGATCCGGCGCTGCGTGGCAATCGCCTTGCGCTGCTGACGATGCTGGGCGAGCGCCTGGGCAAGGTCGCGGCGATCGAGCATCTGTCGAGCTGAGATGTGGTGCCAAGCAAGCTTGGCACCCACCGGTAGTGCCGGCCGCTGGCCGGCATTGCCCCCGCGGACCGGATCGCCGGCGGATGTCCATCGGGGTCATCGCCGGCATCGGGCACGATGCCGGCATCCTCGCCTGCGATCACGATGATCGCCACAAAGGCGCGTATTTTGACCGCAACTTAACAACCGATCCCCAATGACGTGATGCATTTCGCATCGTCACCTTCGGTCGGTATGCTGTGCCGCATGCAGCCAAAGAAATACGCCCTGCCGCTGATGGTCCTGTCGCTGGCCGCCACCTCCGTGGTCCACGCGCGCGGCACCATCGACAAGGTGGACATCAAGGGATTGGACAAGGGCGACGACGCCGCAATCATCGAGAACATCCAGGAATCGCTGTCGCTGTACGACACGATCGGCAAGGAACAGGGCGAATCGCGCCTGGAGTACCTGCTGTCCCAGGCCGAGCGGCAGACCCGCCAGGCACTGGAACCGTTCGGCTACTACAACCCGGTGATCAAGGTCGAGGCGCCGCGCGAGGACGAGCACGTCCGCGTGCTGATCCATGTCGACAAGGGCACCCCGGTGACCGTGCGCCGCGAGCACATCGACATCACCGGCCCGGCGATGTACGACCAGTACCTGCAGGATGACCTGGCCGCGTTCAAGCCGCGCAAGGGCCAGCGCTTCGAGCACACCCAGTACGAAGCCAGCAAGATCACCATCACCCGGCGCCTGGCCGAGCGCGGTTACTTCGATGCCGACTACACCCAGCGCCAGGTGCAGATCACCCGCGCCGACAATGCCGCCGACATCGACCTGACCTGGGACAGCGGCCGCCGCTACAACATGGGCCCGGTGCGCTTCGAGCAGGACTACTTCGTCGACAAGCTGTTCGATCCGCTGGTGTACTGGGACCAGGGCAGCTACTACCACGAGGGCAAGCTGGACCGCCTGCGGCAGTCGCTGACCAAGCTGGACTACTTCAGCGTGATCGACATCCAGCCGCGGCCAGACCAGGCCGACGAGAACGGCGATGTGCCGGTGGACGTGAAGCTGACCCGGGCCAAGCGCACGATCTACACCGCCGGCCTGAGCTACGGCAGCGAGAGCGGCCCGGGTGTGCGCGGTGGCATCGAGCGGCGGTTCCTGAACAACCGCGGCCACAAGATGAACACGCAGCTGGACTATGCGCAGAAGCGCAAGAGCCTGGTCACCAGCTACCGCATCCCGGCCTTCAACTGGCTCGATGGCTGGTACACCTTCGCTGCCAGTGCGTACGACGAGCAGACCGACTACATCGACCTGCGCAACTTCAAACTGATCGCCAGCCGCAGCGGCGAGATCAACGAGCACTGGACCGCGATCGCCTCGGTCAACGCACTACGCGAGCGCTGGCGCTATGCCTCCGGCACCGAGTTCACCGACGCGGTCTACAACACCTCGACGCTGGTGTACCCGCAGATGGTTGCCGACTACGTCAACGTTGACGACGAGATGTTCCCGCGCAAGGGCATCAGCGGCACCGCGACGATGCGTGCCGGCGTCGAAGGCGCCGGCTCGGACACCAGCTTCGTGCAGGCCAATGCGGTATTGCGCTGGTACATCCCGGTGGGTGAAAGCAATCGCCTGATCCTGCGCGGTGAAGGTGGCACCACCTGGACCAGCGACCTGGTGGCGATGCCGCCGAGCCTGCGCTACTTCGCCGGCGGCGACCGCAGCATTCGCGGCTACGCCTATCGTGAGGTCGGGCCGCGCACGCCGGCGCCGGACAAGTACGCGCTGGGCGCCAAGAACCTGGTGATCGGCTCGGCCGAATACGAGCACTATTTCAATGGCGGCCCCTGGGGCGCGGCGGTGTTCGTCGATACCGGCAGTGCCTTCGACAACACCATCGACCTGCATACCGGCGTTGGCTTCGGCGTGCGCTGGAAATCGCCGGTGGGCCCAGTGCGTATCGACGTGGCGCATGGCCTGAACAACCCGGATTCGCAGTTCCAGCTGTACCTGAACATCGGAGCGGACCTGTGAGCACGCCCGCACCGACCCCGAACACGCCGCCGCCGCGCGTGCGCTTCTATCGCCGCCGCCGCTTCTGGGCGTGGTCCGGCGCCGGCGTGATCGGCCTGGTACTGCTGGCCCTGCTGGCGGTGTACTGGCTGCTGCAGACCGTGGCCGGCCGCGATGTGCTGCTGGCACAGGTGGTAGCGCGGCTGCCGGTGGGCGCCAGCTTCACCTGGGACAAGGTGGACGGCCCGGTGGCCGGTCCGCTGACCCTGTACAACGTCGACTTCCGCTACGACGACATCCACTTCCACGCCGAGCGTGCACACCTGGAGCCGGACCTGCGCCCGCTGCTGGGCCGCAAGCTGCTGCTGGACAAGCTGGAGCTGACCAACGCGACGTTGAACCTGGCCAAGAGTGACGAGCCGTTCAAGCTGCCGTCGTGGCCCGATTCGCTGCCGCAGATCGAGATGCCGCTGGCGATCCAGGCCGATGCCATCGCCATCGACGGTTTCCGCATCAGCCAGGCCAACGAGCCGGTGATCGACATCAGCCGCGTGCGTGGCGGCATCGAGATCGCCAACGGCGAGTTCCAGGCGCACAAACTGGTCGTGGACAGCGACATGGGCAATTTCACCGCCCAGGGCCGCTACATCCCGGCCAAGGACTACGACACCGACGTGACGGTGACGGCAGTGCTGCCGGCGCCGCGTGGCCGTACCGCAGCGACGCTTGGCCTGGTTGCGCGCGGTGACCTGTCGCACATGGAAGTAGCGGTGGCCGGGCGTGCGCCCAAGCCGCTGCACGCGATGCTGGTGTTCGATGGCCGCACCGACCCGAGCTGGAGCGCCAGCATCCGCAGCGACGAGCTGGATCTGGCGTTGCTGTCGCCGGCACTGGCCAGCTCGGCGATCGCGCCGCTGGCATTGGACTTCACCGCCGCCGGCAAGGGCGGCAACGCCAACCTGCGTGGCAAGGTGAAGCAGGGCGACCAGGAACTGGAACTGGCACCGTCGGTGGTGTCGCTGCAGGACCAGGTGCTGAAGGTTTCACCGCTGCTGGTGAAGGGGCTCGGTGGCGAAGCCCGCCTGGAGGGCACCGCTGATTTCAGCCAGGAAGACCAGCAGAAGCTCAACTTCTCGGTGGTCGCGCGGGACCTGACCTATGTGCCGGCGCCCGATCCGAACACCGCCGGCAGCGCACCGGTGCCGGTGACCCTGAAGGAAGCACGCTTCGGCCTGGCTGGCACGTTGAAGGCCTGGGCCGCGATCGGCCGCGCCGAGGTGGAACGTGATGCACAGAAGGCGCAGCTGCGCTTCGACGTGCGCGGCAACGACCAGGCCGCGTCGATCCACCAGCTGCAGGCGCAGACACCGGGTGGGCAGCTGCAGGTGGAAGGCCAGGTGGCCTGGGCGCCGCAGCTGGACTGGGACGCCAAGGCCACGCTGAAGGACTTCGACCCCGGCTATTTCGTGCCGGGCTGGAACGGCCGCCTGTCCGGCAACCTGGCCTCCAAGGGACGCCAGCTGCCACCGCCGGCCAATGCCGCACCGGGCACCGCCGGAACGCTGGAAGCCACGGTGGACCTGCCGTCGCTGAAGGGCATGCTGCGCCAGCGCAACCTCGACGCACAGGGCAAGTTCGCGCTGCAAGGCGCGCAGGGCCAGGGCGACCTGAAACTGTCGCTGGGCAGCAGCCGGGTGACCGCGTCGGGCAAGGTCGGTGACCGCCTCGACATTGATGCGCGTTTCGAGCCGCTGCAGCTGAGTGACCTGCTGCCGGGCGCCGATGGTGGCCTGCGCGGCCAGGTGCAGGTGAAGGGCCCGCGCGATGCGCCGGACATCACCGCCGACCTGGTCGGCAACAACCTCAACTGGGATGGCTACGGCGCCGAGAGCGTGAGCATCAAGGGCCACCTGCCGTGGCGCGGTGACAGCGGCACGCTGGCGGTGCAGGGCCAGCAGGTTAACGCCGGCATGCTGCTGGAACGCTTGAATGTGGATGCGCAGGGCAGTGTCTCCAACCTGCGCCTGGCGGCGCAGACCCGCAACGAGATGGGCGCGGTCGAGCTGCAGGGCAGCGTGCGCCAGCAGGGCACGCAGTGGCGTGGCGAGCTGGCCGCGTTGCGCATCGCACCGGTGAAGGGCGATGCCTGGTCGCTGCGTGCACCGGCGGCGTTCGCGATCAACGGCGGCACCTACACGCTGTCCGAAGCCTGCCTGGCCGCCGCCAGCAGTGGTGCACTGTGTGCACAGGCGAACTGGCCGCGCGAGGGCCTGGTGGTGCGCAGTGATGCGTTGCCGCTGGCGCTGGTGCAGCCGTGGTTGCCGCCGCAGTCCGGCCGCCGCATCTACCTGCGCGGCGATGTCAGTCTGGACGCGCAGATCCGCCCGCGCGGCAACGCCTGGGAAGGCCATGTGGAAGTGCGCTCGAAGGAAGGTGGCGTGCGCCTGGGTGAGAACCGCAATGCCGTGGGGGACACCACCCGTGGCGAGCTGGTGCGCTACGACCAGTTCTCGCTGAAGCTGGACATGACCCCGGCCAGCATCAAGGGCTACCTGGGCATGGGCTTCCAGGGCAACGGCTTCGTCGACGCCAGGATGCAGACCGGCTGGGAAGCCAGTGCGCCGCTGAACGGTGAGCTTTACCTCAACATGTCGCGGCTGTACTGGCTGGAGCTGTTCTCGCCGGACATCGTGCGACCGACCGGCCTGATCGAAGGCCACGTCAGCCTGCGCGGTACGCGTGGCCAGCCGTCGCTGGGTGGTGACGCGCAGCTGAGCAACTTCAAGGGTGAATTCCCGGCACTGGGCCTGACCTTCGATCAGGGCAAGGGCAGCTTCGTGGCCCAGCCCGACGGTTCGGCCAAGATCACCGCGCAGGCCAACTCCGGCCAGGGCACGTTGTACGTGGATGGTGGCCTGTCGTGGTTCGGCGATGCACAGCCGCTGCAGCTGAAGATCCACGGCGAGAACGTGCTGCTGTCCAACACCAGCGAACTGCGCATCGTCGCCAATCCCAACCTCGACTTCACCCTGGCCAAGGCCGCGATGGAACTGCGTGGCACCGTGCACGTGCCCGAGGCCGACATCGACCTGGAGCGCCTGGACCGTGGCACCTCGGTGTCCGAAGACGTGGTGGTGCTCGACCCGGCCGATCCGGAAGAGTCGCGCACCTCGCCGCTGGACATGGACCTGACGGTCAGCCTCGGTGACAAGGTGAAGATGACCGGCTTCGGCCTGAAGGGTGCACTGACCGGCAAGATGCAGGTCTGGGCCAAGCCCGGCCGCGAGATGACCGCCAATGGCGGGCTGGAAGTGAGTGGTCGCTACAAGGCGTATGGGCAGGACCTGACCATCACCCGCGGCAACCTCACCTGGAACTACAACGCGGTGTCCGACCCGCGCATCAACATCCGTGCCGAGCGCCGGATTGGTGATGTCACCGCCGGCATCGACGTGACCGGGCGTGCGCAGCAGCCGCGTGCGGACGTGTGGTCCGATCCGGCGATGTCGCAGTCCGAAGCGCTGGCCTACCTGGTGCTCGGCCGCAGCCTGACCGGTGCCAGCAGCGACCAGACCCAGCAGGTCAACGCGGCCTCGGCGGCACTCTCTGCCGGCAGCGGGCTGCTGGCCTCGCAGCTGGGCGCCAAGCTGGGCCTGGACGATGCCGGCGTGAGCCAGTCGCGCGCGCTGGGTGGCTCGGTGATCGGCGTCGGCAAGTACATCTCGCCCAAGCTGTACGTCGGTTACGGCGTGTCGCTGGTCGGTGCCGGTTCGGTGATCACGCTGAAGTACCTGCTGCGTCGCGGCTTCGACGTGGAAGTGGAATCGAGCACGGTGGAAAACCGTGGGTCGATCAACTGGCGGCGGGAGAAGTAGAGCTACGCCATGCGTGGCTGCGGTAGTGCCGGCCGCTGGCCGGCAGCTGCACCGTATCTCCTGAGCTACGTGGATTGCCGGCCAGCGGCCGGCACTACCGTGCGCGTCGCCCCAACCATCGGCCGTTGCCCCATCCCGCCCCACGGGCTATGGTCCCGGGCTGTTCTGTCGTACCGGATTGCCTCATGTCACCACGCAAAGCCCTTCCCACCGCCCTGGCCCTGGGCCTGACCCTCGCCGCCGGTGCCCACGCCGATGAAGGCATGTGGATGCCGACCCAGCTGCCGGAGCTGGCCAAGCCGCTCCAGGCCGCAGGCTTCAAGGGCAATCCGGCCGACCTGGCCAACGTCACCGCGCCGCCGCTGAGCGCCGTGGTGCGTGCCGGTGGCGGCACCGGCTCGTTCGTGTCCGCCGACGGCCTGCTGCTGACCAACCACCACGTGGCGATGGGCGTGATCCAGTACAACAGCTCGCCCGAGCACGACCTGATCAACGGTGGCTTCATCGCCAGGGACCGCGCCGACGAGCGCCCGGCCAACCCGGACTTCCGTGTGCTGGTCACGGTCGGCTTCGACAAGGTGACCGACCAGGTGCTGGCGCAGGCGCGTGGCAAGACCGGCCGTGCCTACTTCGATGCCGTGGATGCGGCCAGCAAGCAGATCGTGGCCGAGTGCGAGAAGGACGGCAGCGTGCGCTGCTCGGTGGCCAACATGTACTACGGCACCGATTTCTACCGCATCGCCCAGCTGGAACTGAGCGATGTGCGCCTGGTGTATGCGCCGCCGCGTGCGATCGGCAACTACGGCGATGAGATCGACAACTTCATGTGGCCGCGCCACACCGGCGACTTCACCCTGCTGCGTGCTTACGTGGGCAAGGACGGCAAGCCGGCCGCGTACAGCAAGGACAACGTGCCCTACCAGGCACCGGCGCACCTGCAGATGTCGGTGGAAGGCCCGAAGGAAGGCGACTACGCGATGCTGGCCGGTTACCCGGGCATCACCTACCGCCACCGCACCGCCGCCGAATTCGCTGGCCAGATCGATACCGTGCTGCCGCGCCGCGTGTCGGTGTTCCAGCAGATGATCGACACCATCGAGGCGGCCAGCGCCAAGGATGCGCAGGCGCGTACCCGCTACGCCTCGCAGCTGCAGTCGCTGAAGAACAACCGCAAGCGCGCCGCCGGTGAGCTGGAAGGCCTGCTGCGCAGCGACGCCAAGGCCCAGCGTGCGGCTGACGAGACGGCCATGCTGGCCGCCACCGACCGCAAGTACCAGGGCGATATCAAGGCGCTGCTGGGCAACCTGTCGCAGGGCGCGGCGGTGGGCGAGCGTGACCTGCTGCTGGAGCAGATGGCCGCGCAGAGCCAGCTGCTGCGCTCGGCGCTGCTGCTGGAACGCCTGCGCATCGAATCGGCCAAGCCGGACGCACAGCGCGAGAGCGGCTACCAGCAGCGCGACCAGGCGATGATCGAAGGCGTGCTCAAGCAGGTCCAGCGCCGCTACGCGCCGGAAGTCGAGAAGGCGCTGCTGAGCACCCTGCTGACCCGCTACCAGCAGCTGCCGGACGCGCAGCGCGTGGCCGAGTTCGACGCCGCCTTCGGCCGTACCCCGCAGCAGCTGGCAGCGGCGCTGGATACCCTGTACGCCGGCACCCAGCTGGGCGAGGAGGCACAGCGCCTGTCCCGTTTCGCTGCGGCCCGCGAAGGCAAGGCACTGGCCGCCGATCCGCTGATCGCCGTGGCCGGCCCGCTGGTGGCCGCGCAGCTGCGCATCGAGAACGAGAGCAAGACCCGCGAAGGCGAGCAGCTGCGCCTGCGCCCGGCCTACATGCAGGCGCTGTTCGCCTGGCGTGCCAAGCAGGGCCGTGCGGTGTACCCGGATGCCAACCGCACCCTGCGCATCAGCTATGGCAAGGTCGAAGCGCTGCATCCGCGCGACGGCGTGACCTACTCGCCGGTGACCACCGTGGCCGGCATCGTCGAGAAGAACACCAACGCCTATCCGTTCGATGCTCCCAAGCCGCTGCTGGCCGCGATCGCCAAGGGTGACTTCGGCAGCACCGCCGACCCGGCGCTGAAGACCCAGACGGTCAACTTCCTGACCAACCTGGACACGACGGGCGGCAACTCCGGCTCGCCGGTGCTCAACGCCAAGGGCGAACTGATCGGCCTGAACTTCGACAGCAACTGGGAGTCGGTCAGCGCCAGCTGGTGGTTCGACCCGCGCTACAAGCGCGCCGTGCACGTTGACATGCGCTACCTGCGCTGGCTGCTGGCCAAGGTCTACCCGGCGCCGGAACTGCTGAAGGAAATGGGCGTGCCGGCCCAGTAACGCCGGCTCCTGGTGGGTGCCCACCGTTGGTGGGCACGGAGGCCTCCGTCACGACCAACGGTCGTGACCCACCGTCGCGCCCTCCTTGCGCCCCTCCGTCGTGACCTACCATCACGACCAACGGTCGTGATCTACTGGCCCCTGTCCTGACGGAAACGCGCGCGTGGTCTCCAGCTGGATCCTGCTGCTGGTCTCGGTTGCCTATGCCGCGCTGCTGTTCGGCGTGGCGTGGTGGGGCGACCGTCGGCCGATGTACCCCGACCGGCCGTGGCTGCGGCCGGTGGTCTACAGCCTGGCGCTGGCCGTGTACTGCTCGTCGTGGACGTTCTACGGCGCGGTCGGCACCGCCGTGCGCAACGGCGTGGGCTACCTGCCCATCTACATCGGTCCGTTGCTGCTGCTGCTGTTCGGCTGGCGCATCATCGAGCGCCTGGCGCTGATCGCGCGCAGCCAGAACGTGGTCTCCATCGCCGACTTCATCTCTTCGCGCTTCG
Source organism: Stenotrophomonas sp. AG209 (assembly GCF_003550055.1). Lineage (NCBI taxonomy): Bacteria > Pseudomonadati > Pseudomonadota > Gammaproteobacteria > Lysobacterales > Lysobacteraceae > Stenotrophomonas > Stenotrophomonas sp. AG209. Next base: position 2,515,098 of record NZ_QXDB01000001.1, on the reverse strand, counting down.
GCCGCTCGCGCCGGCTGGCGGCGCTGGTGGCGATCATCGCGCTGATCGGCATCATTCCGTACCTCGCCCTGCAGTACAAAGCGGTGGCGATGAGCCTGCAGGTGCTGACCGGCAACACCGGCCCGACCGGCTTCTTCACCGATCCCGCGCTGTACGTGGCGCTGCTGATGGCATTGTTCGCCACCCTGTTCGGTACCCGCCAGGTCGATGCCACCGAGCACCATCACGGCATGATGCTGGCGATCGCCTTCGAATCGGTGATCAAGCTGCTGGCGATGCTGGCCGTGGGCGTGTTCGCCTACCTGTGGCTGAGCAACCGCACCGACGCGGTGGTCGAGTCGGTGCATACGCTGTTCACCGGCCTGCCGCCGGTGGGCTTCATCTCGCAGACCCTGCTCAGTTTCCTCGCCATCATCTGCCTGCCGCGCCAGTTCCACGTGGCCGTGGTCGAGTGCGGTGACGTGCGCGACGTGCGCCGCGCGCGCTGGATGTTCGGCGGCTACCTGGTGCTGATTTCCGGCATGGTGCTGCCGATCGCCACCGCCGGCGTGACCCTGTTCGGCACCGGTGGCAGCGTCGCCGACGATTCGATGGTGCTGGCCCTGCCGCTGGCCGAGGGCCGCAACGCGCTGGCGCTGATCGCCTATGTGGGCGGGTTCTCGGCGGCCACCGGCATGGTCATCGTGTCGTCGATCGCGCTGGCCACCATGGTCAGCAACGACCTGGTGATGCCGGTGCTGCTGCGCCGTAGCGGTGACCACCAGGAGGCCGCCGACGTCGCCTCGCGCGTGCTGTGGATCCGCCGCCTGGCGATCCTGCTGCTGGCACTGATGGCCTACAGCTATTACCGCACCAGCAGCAACGACAGCACGCTGGCCTCGTATGGCCTGATGGCGTTCGCAGCGGTGGCGCAGTTCGCGCCCGGCCTGATCGGCGGCCTGTACTGGCGTGGCGCCAGCCGTCGTGGCGTCGAGACGGGCATGCTGCTCGGCTTCGCCACCTGGCTGTACACCCTGCTGCTGCCGGCGATGACCATGGCCGGCTGGGTCGATGCCGCCTGGGTGCAGCACGGCCCGTTCGGCATCGAGTGGCTGCGGCCGCAGCAGCTGTTCGGCATGACCGGCTGGGATCCGTTGACCCACGGTACGTTCTGGTCGCTGCTGGTCAACGCGGCGACGATGATGCTGGTGTCCGCGCGCTGGCGGCCCGGCGTTGATGAGCGGCTTCGCGCTGCGCCGTTCCTCGATCCATATGCCGAGCGCCCGTCGGTGGCCGGTGGTTGGCCGGGTCACGTGCACGTGGGCGACCTGCTGGCGCTGGCCTCGCGCGTGGTTGGCGAGCGCCACGCGCGGCGTTCGTTCTTCGAGCAGGCGCAGTCGCTGGGCCGCGAGCTGCAATCCTCGGCGCCTGCGGACCGGCCGTGGGTACAGTTCACCGAGCGCCTGCTGGCCGCGTCGATCGGTGCGGCATCGGCACGCCTGCTGCTGACCAGCCTGCTGCGCGGCTCGGGCATGGACCTGGGTGAAGTGGTGGCGGTGCTGGACGAAGCGGGACAGGAACTGCGCTTCAACCGCGAGATCCTGTCGACCACGCTGGAGAACATCAGTGCCGGGGTCAGCGTGGTCGACCCGGACATGCGCCTGACCGCGTGGAACCGCCGCTACCAGGATATGTTCGGCTACCCCGACGGCATGCTCTACGTGGGCCGCCCGGTGGCCGACCTGATCCGCTACAACGCCGAGCGTGGCGAGCTGGGCGAGGGCGATATCGAAGTGCAGATCAACCGCCGCATCGGCTACATGCGCGCCGGTTCACCGCACGTGTTCGAGCGCACCCGCAGCGATGGCAAGGTGATCGAGATGCGCGGCCAGGCGCTGCCCGGTGGCGGCTACGTGACCAGCTACAACGACATCACCGACTACAAGCACGCGGAAAAAGCGCTGCTGGAAGCCAACGAGACGCTGGAACAGCGCGTGGCCGAACGCTCGCATGAGGCCGAGGTCGCGCAGCAGTCGAAGACCCGCTTCCTGGCGGCGATCAGCCATGACGTGCTGCAGCCGTTGAACGCAGCGCGCCTGTTTGCTTCGGCACTGCGCGACAGTGATCACGTGAGCGACGAGCAGAAGCATCTGGCCGAGCGCGTGGACGCTTCGCTGCGCGCGGCTGAAGAACTGCTCGATGGCCTGCTGGATGTATCGCGGCTGGATGCCGGCGGCCTGCACCCGGTGATCGGTGAGTTCGACGTGAGTGCGCTGATGCGCGAGCTGGCCGCGCAGTACACCCCGGTTGCTGCCGGCCGTGGCCTGCGCCTGGACCTGTTCGCACGCCCGGCATGGGTGCGCAGTGACCGCCGCCTGCTGCGCCGCGTGCTGCAGAATTTCCTGGCCAATGCGCTGCGTTACACCCGCCAGGGCCGCATCGTGCTGGCCGTGCGCCAGCGCGGCGACGAAGTGGAGCTGCAGGTGTGGGATACCGGGCCCGGCATTCCCGAGCACCACATGCGGCAGATTTTCGATGAATTCCACCGCTACCAGCAGCCGTTCGACTGGGGCGAGCAGGGGCTGGGCCTGGGCCTGTCGATCTGCCAGCGCATCTCGCGCCTGCTTGACCATCGCCTCAATGCGCGAAGCCGGGTTGGCAAGGGCTCGATGTTCTCGATCATCCTGCCGCGGGTGGCACCATTGCCGGGCTATACCGAACTGGCCACGCCGGTACCGGCCGTGGCCGCACCGGTACGCAGCGATTCCCTGGCTGGCCTGCGCGTGCTGTGCGTGGACAACGACGAGGAGATCCTCGACGGCATGCGCGCACTGCTCGGCCGTTGGCAGGTGCAGGTGATCACCGCCGCCACCGTTGACCAGGCGTTAGAGAAGATCGCCGAGCGCCCGCAGGTGATGCTGGTGGATTACCACCTGCACGACCGCATGGATGGCCTGGACGCGCTGGTGGCGCTGCGCGAGGCGGCCGGTTACCCGCTGCCGGGCGCACTGCTGACTGCCGATGGCCGCGACGAGCTGAAGCGGATGGCGCGCGAACGGGGTTACCGCGTGCTGACCAAGCCGATCAAGCCGGCCTCGCTGCGCGCCTTCCTGGGCGCGCTGCGCGACGCGCAGTAGCGCCGGCCGCCCGGCAGTAGATCCACGCCATGCGTGGATGTGACGTCTGGTAGTGCCGGCCGCTGGCCGGCAACCACGCAATCGCCCGCTCTCGGCGTTTTACCCCACGCCGTGCAGGTGCTCGTACAGGATCGTCGCACCGATGATCACCAGGATCACGCCACCGATGATCTCGGCGCGCTTGCCGACCATGCTGCCCAGCACGCGGCCGAGCATGATGCCGACGGTGACCATGGTCAGCGTGCACAGGCCGATCACCGCAGCCATCACGCCGATATGCACGTCCATGAAGGCCAGGCCGATGCCCACCGCCATCGCGTCGATGCTGGTGGCGAAACCGGTCAGCGCCAGCTTCCAGAAGCCGTGGTGCTGCGAGGGATCCTCGTCGTCCTCGGCACTGTCCGGGCGCAGGCCGTTGTAGATCATGTGGATGCCCAGTGCGCCGAGCAGGCCGAAGGCGATCCAGTGGTCGAAGGCTTCGACGTACTGCAGGGCGGCACGGCCAAGCAGCCAGCCGATGATGGGCGTGATCGCCTCGATGACGCCGAAGATGATGCCGGCACGCAATGCATCGCGGAACACCGGCTTGCGCATGGCCGCGCCCTTGCCGATTGCAGCGGCGAAGGCATCGGTGGACATGGCAAAGCCGATCAGGAGGATCGAAATGGGGGACATGGGCGGCGGCTGAGGTCGGGCTAGGACGGACGCACGGCCTGCGCTCGCGCCCAACCTGATGTTGCGCGCGCGGGCCGCTGGTCTCGCCAACCATCATGGTTGTCCACGCCACGGCGCACTGGCCGAGTATGTTGACGTGGACGATTCCTGCGAAGGAATCCGGCTACTCCCCAAGGGGACGCGAAGCTTAGCATCGCGATCCGCGCGTGGCGCACTTCCAGCGAAACGCGCAGGCAGGGCTGGTTTGTATAGCGATGGCTATAACAGGGCGAAGCAAAGGCGTGCCAAGCAAGCTTGGCACCTACCAGTGCGGTTTCAGATGATGTCGCGCGTTTCAGGCGATTGCCGGCCAGCGGCCGGCACTACCGTCAATCTTCTTCCGGCGGCAGCACGATGGCGTCGTCGTCGATCGCCAGCTTGCCGGCCATCAGCACGGCCTGGGTGCGGTTGGTCACGCCCAGCTTGCGCAGGATGGCGGTGACGTGGGCCTTGATCGTCGCTTCGGAGACGTTGAGGTCGTAGGCGATCTGCTTGTTCAAGCGCCCAGCGCCGAGCATCTGCAAGACGCGGAACTGCTGCGGGGTCAGCTCGCGCAGGCGCTGGCCGACTTCGCGTTCCTCGCTGCCGGTGGGCGGCACGTTGTGCGCTTCCGGCGGTGCCCAGGTCTCGCCATCGAGGATGGTGCCCAGCGCGTGGCCGATGGTGTCGGAGTCGGCGGATTTCGGAATGAAGCCCAGCGCGCCGTGGTCGAGCGCGCGGCGCATCACCGTGGCTTCTTCGCGCGCGGATACCACCACCACCGGCAGGTGCGGGTGCAGCGAGCGCATGTGCACCAGGGCGTTGAAACCCTGCGCACCGGGCATGTTGAGGTCCATCAGGACCAGGTCGGCGTCGTTGTGCTGGTCGGCCAGCGCGTACAGTGCTTCCACGCTGTCGGCCTCGAACAGCTGCACGCCGGGGATGACCCGCTGCACCGCCCCACGCAGGGCTTCGCGGAACAGCGGGTGGTCATCGGCAATCAGGAGGGTGGTCATGGGTCGAGCTTATCGATCAGGAAAAGGAGCGACGTGATGGCAGGTGCAGGACGGGTCGGACACGGCCGGGTCCCTCCTCCCGGCCACGTCCCTGGCGCGTCCTGCGCCTGCAGTCACGCCATCAGCGCACCTTGCGCTCGTCCACCAGCGACGCCACCACCGACGGGTCGGCCAGGGTCGAGGTGTCGCCGAGCTGGTCCGGCGCGTTCTCGGCGATCTTGCGCAGGATGCGGCGCATGATCTTGCCCGAGCGGGTCTTCGGCAGGCCCGGCGCCCACTGCAGGTGGTCCGGCGTGGCGATCGGGCCGATCTCCTTGCGCACCCAGGCGACCAGTTCCTTCTGCAGCTCATCGCTCGGTGCTTCTTCGGCCACCAGGGTGACGTAGGCGTAGATGCCCTGGCCCTTCACGTCGTGCGGGAAGCCGACCACGGCCGCTTCGGCCACCTTCGGGTGCGAGACCAGCGCGCTTTCCACTTCGGCGGTGCCGATGCGGTGGCCGGACACGTTGATCACATCGTCGACGCGGCCGGTGATCCAGTAGTAGCCGTCTTCGTCGCGGCGGCAACCGTCGCCGGTGAAGTAGCTGCCCGGGTAGGTGCGGAAATAGGTATCGATGAAACGCTGGTGGTCGCCGTACACCGTGCGCATCTGGCCCGGCCAGGAATCGCGGATGATCAGGTTGCCTTCGGTCGGACCGTCCTGGATCTCGCCATCGGCATTGACCAGCGCCGGCTGCACGCCGAAGAAGGGCAGGGTGGCCGAACCCGGCTTGAGGTCCATCGCACCGGCCAGCGGCGAGATCAGGATGCCGCCGGTTTCGGTCTGCCACCAGGTATCGACGATCGGGCAACGGCTGTCGCCGACCACTTCGTAGTACCAGCGCCAGGCTTCCGGGTTGATCGGTTCGCCGACACTGCCGAGCAGGCGCAGCGACGCGCGCGAGGTCTTCTTCACCGGCTCCTCGCCCTCGCGCATCAGTGCACGGATGGCGGTCGGGGCCGTGTAGAAGATGGTGACCTTGTGCTTGTCGATGACGTTCCAGAAGCGCGAGGTGTCCGGGTAGTTCGGCACGCCTTCGAACATCAGCGAGGTCGCGCCGTTGGCCAACGGCCCGTACACGATGTAGCTGTGGCCGGTGACCCAGCCGACATCGGCGGTGCACCAATAGATGTCATCCTCGCGCAGGTCGAACACCGCTTCATGGGTGTAGGCCGCGTACAGCAGGTAGCCGCCGGTGGTGTGCAGCACGCCCTTCGGCTTGCCGGTGGAACCGGAGGTGTAGAGGATGAACAGCGGGTCTTCCGCGTTCATGCGTTCCGGCTCGCAGGTGGCCGGCTGGCTGTCCACCACATCGTGGAACCAGCGGTCGCGCGGCGCCTGCATGTCGACCGCGCCGCCGGTATGGCGCACCACCAGCACGGTTTCCACGGTATTGGTGCCGGGCAGTTTCAGCGCGGCATCGACGTTGGCCTTCAGCGGAATCCTGCGGCCACCGCGCAGGCCTTCGTCGGCGGTGATGATCAGCTTGCTCTGGCAGTCGCTGACGCGGTCGGCGATCGAATTCGGTGCGAAGCCACCGAACACCACCGAGTGGATCGCACCGATGCGCGCGCAGGCCAGCATGGCCACGGCGGCGTCGACGATCATCGGCAGGTAGATGGTGACGCGGTCACCCTTCTTGACGCCGAGGTTGCGCAGCGCATTGCCGAGGCGGCAGGTGCGCTCGTACAGCTCGCGATAGGTCACGTGCTGCGCCGGTGCATCCGGGCCATCCGGCTCGAACAGCAGGGCGGTCTTGTCGCCGCGCGTCTCGAGCTGGCGGTCCAGGCAGTTCACGCTGGCATTGAGCTCGCCATCCTCGAACCACTTGATGTGGAAATCGGACAGGTCGTAGCTGACGTTCTTGATCTTCGTCGGCTTGCGCATCCATTGCAGGCGCTCGGCGGCCTTGCCCCAGAAACCATCCGGGTCGGTCACCGAAGCCTGGTACTGCTGTTCGTACGACGTCTTGTCGATGCGTGCCTTGGCGGCGAACTGCGGATCGACGGGGTAGATATCAGCCATGGCACCCTCACTTGCACGTTGACTTTGTGTGTGCGGTCGCAGCATTGCGGCGACCGATCCCCCTCAGTTTGCCCCATCCACCCCCGGCCGCGTCACCACCCTGGTTAGACCATGGTCGAAAGTGAGCGCCCAGCAGGGCCGGGTTCGACCAATGGCGAATAGCCGCTGTGCGTGAACGCCCCGCAGTCTCGGCTCGACCGTGCCCCACGCGCGGCATCACCTTGCCACTTGGGAGAGAGGGCAACATGAGCCACCGTACGTTGAAAGCCGTGCGTAAACCTTTGGCGGCCTGCCTGTTGGTCGCCCTGGTCGCACCGGGCATGGCGTTCGCAGAGACCGCCAAAGAGAAAGCACTGGAAGCACGCGTTGCCGAACTGGAACGCCAGGTCCAGCTGCTGCTGTCTTCGCAGCAACAACAACAGACCCAGATCAGCCAGACCCAGCAGGCGGTGACCGAAGTCCGCACGGTGCAGGCCGAGCAGAAGCCGGTCGCCTCGGTGCCGGCGGGCAAGCAGCCGATCCAGGTCACCACCATCACCCCGGGCGCCGCGCCGGGCACCACGGTCAAGATCGGCGGCTTCATCAAGGCCGATTTCCTCGCCACCCAGACCAGCGATGGCCAGCTGGCCGACGACGCCACCGGCCGCTCGCTGTACCTGCCGGGCCAGACCCCGGTGGAGGGCGCCGGCGGCAGCGGCAAGCGTTCGGGTACCGACTTCAACGCCCACGCCAAGTTCTCGCGCTTCAACCTGGGCATCGACAATGTGAGCGAATCGGGCAACAAGGCCGGTGCGTTCTTCGAGATGGACTTCTTCGGCAACTCGCTGGGCAACCAGACCGCCACCAACACCTATGGCGTGACCCTGCGCCACGCCTACATGTACTGGAACAACTGGCTGGCCGGCCAGACCTGGTCCAACTTCATGGACGCGGCCGCACTGCCCGAAGCGGTCGACTTCGTCGGCCCCACCGACGGCGTGATCTTCGTGCGCCAGGCCCAGGTGCGCTACACCCAGGGCGGCTTCAGCGTCGCGCTGGAAAACCCGGAAACCACCACCCTCACCGGTACCCGCAACCCGGTCACCGGCGCCTGGACCAACACCAGCGCCAACTCCGATCGTGGCAGCCTGCCTGATCTGACCCTGCGTTACGGCTGGAAGGGCGACTGGGGCACCTTCGGTGTCGGCGGCATCGTCCGCCAGCTGAAGGTCGACAACCAGGCCACCGGTGCCAAGGCTGACAAGGTGGCCGGCGGCCTGACCCTGGGCGGCAAGTGGGTGATGGGTGACAGCGATTCGCTGCACTACCAGCTGACCGGCGGCGAAGGCATCGCCCGCTACATCGGCCTGGGCATCACCGCCGACAGCGCCTACGACGTGGCCCGCGACGAGCTCAACCCGACCGGCGTGCTGGCCGGCTACGTGGGCTGGCGGCATGCGTTCTCGCCGAAGCTGCGCACCAACCTGATCTACGCGCGCAGCGACTACGACAACGACAGCATCCTCGGCCCGCTGGTGACCAAGAGCGTGCAGAGCATCCGCGGCAACATCTTCTATTCGCCGCTGCCCAAGGTCGATATCGGTGCCGAGCTGATGTATGGCCGTCGCGAAGTGGAGAACGGCAACAAGGGTGACATCACCCGATTGCAGTTCACCACCAAGTACAGCTTCTAAGAGCGTGCCGGCCAGCGGCCGGCACCTACCGAGATGGGGTGCCGGTCGCGGCCGGCACCTACCGAATTGAGTGCCGATCAAGGTCGGCACCCACCGAGATTGAATGCCGGCCAAGGCCGGCATCTACAGAGGGAAAGCGTCCCATGTCCAGCACTGCATCAAGCCCGCACAATGCGGCGGGCACCCTGACCAAGGGCCACAAGAAAGTCATCTTCGCCTCGAGCCTCGGCACGGTCTTCGAGTGGTATGACTTCTTCCTGTACGGCTCGCTCGCCGCCATCATCGCCAAGCAGTTCTTCAGTGGCGTCAATGAAACCACGGGCATGATCTTCGCCCTGCTGGCGTTTGCAGCCGGCTTCTTCGTGCGTCCGTTCGGCGCGGCCTTCTTCGGCAGCCTCGGCGACCGCATCGGCCGCAAGTACACCTTCCTGGTCACCATCCTGATCATGGGCATCTCGACCTTCCTGGTCGGCGTGCTGCCCAACTACGCCTCGATCGGCTTCGCCGCACCGGTGATCCTGATCATCCTGCGCCTGGCCCAGGGCCTGGCGATGGGCGGCGAGTACGGCGGTGCCGCCACCTACGTGGCCGAGCATGCGCCGGACGACAAGCGTGGCCTGTACACCAGCTTCATCCAGTGCACCGCCACGCTCGGCCTGTTCATGTCGCTGCTGATCATCCTGGCCTGCCGCTACTTCCTGGGCAACGAAGCCTTCGAAGCCTGGGGCTGGCGTATTCCGTTCCTCGTGTCGATCCTGCTGCTGGGTGTGTCCGTGTGGATCCGCCTGCAGCTGAGCGAATCGCCGCTGTTCCAGCAGATGAAGTCCGAGGGCAAGGGTTCCAAGACGCCGTTCCGTGACAGCCTGAAGGGCGGCAACCTGAAGCTGATGCTGCTGGTCCTGCTCGGCGCCGCAGCCGGCCAGGCCGTGGTCTGGTACGGCGGCCAGTTCTACGCGCTGTTCTTCCTCAGCAGCATGCTGAAGGTCGATGCCACCACCTCCTACCTGCTGATCGCGGCCGCGCTGGCACTGGGCGTGCCGTTCTTCATCTTCTTCGGCTGGCTGTCCGACCGTATCGGCCGCAAGAAGATCATCCTGGCCGGCTGCCTGCTGGCGGCTGTTACCTACATCCCGATCTTCAAGGGCCTGACCCATTTCGCCAACCCGGCCATCGAAGAAGCCCGTAGCAGCTCCCCGGCCCTGGTCGTGGCCGATCCGAACACCTGCTCGTTCCAGTTCGATCCGGTCGGCCTGCGCAAGTTCACCAGCTCCTGCGACGTGGCTACCGCTGCGCTGACCAAGGCCGGTGTGCCGTACGACGTACAGCCCGCCGCCGCCGGTTCGCTGGCGATGGTGAACGTGGGCAGCGCCAGCGTCACCTCGTATGAGGCCGCTGGCCTGACCAAGGAAGACGGCAAGGCCAAGGCCGATGCGTTCGGTGCGGAACTGAAGACCGCCCTGACCACCGCCGGGTATCCGGCCAAGGCCGATGGTGCACGCATCAACATCGCCGGCACCATCTTCATGCTGTGGCTGCTGGTGCTGTACGTGACCATGGTCTACGGCCCGATCGCCGCCTACCTGGTCGAACTGTTCCCGACCCGCATCCGCTACACCTCGATGTCGCTGCCGTACCACATCGGCAACGGCTGGTTCGGTGGCTTCCTGCCGGCGATCTCGTTCGCGCTGGTGGCCGGTACCGGCAACCTCTACTACGGCCTGTGGTACCCCATCATCATCGCGTTGATGTCGGTGGTGATCGGCGGCTTGTTCCTGCGCGAGACCAAGGACGTGGATATCACCAAATAACCGGTGTGCCGACCAACGGTCGGTACCCACCGGGTTTCAGGGGCCGCGGTGCAGACCGCGGCCCTTTTGTTTCCCTGTTTTTGGGGTCAGATCCCTTTCGCTTGCGAAAGGGATCTGACCCCATCGAGACGTGCTGTACGCCGTATAGTCGGCCCATGACCACCACCACGCCGGCAGACCTTCCCGCCCTCCTGCACACCCTGCGCAGCGCCTGGCAGTCGCAGCGGCCCACGCTCGACCAGCGCGAAGCCGACCTGCGCCGCTTGCGCGAGGCGCTGAAGCCGCGTCTGGACGAAATGGCCCAGGCCATCGCCGAGGACTTCGGCCATCGCGCCCACGTCGAATCAAAGCTGGCCGATGGCATGAGCGTGCTGTCGGCCATCGACCACCTGCGCCGTCACCTGCGCCGCTGGTCGAAGCCGCAGCGGGTCGGTGCCGGCTGGCGGCTGTGGCCGGCGCGCGCGCAGCTGCGGCCGATGCCGCTGGGCGTGGTCGGGGTGATCTCGCCCTGGAACTACCCGGTCACGCTGGCATTGGTGCCGCTGGCCACCGCCATCGCCGCCGGCAACCACGTGTTGCTCAAGCCCTCCGAACACACGCCGCGCACCAGTGCATTCCTGGCCGATCTGCTGGCCAGCGTGCTCCCGCCCGATCGCGTGGCGGTGGTGCAGGGTGGGGCGGACGTGGCCGCGGCGGTGTCATCGCTGCCGCTGGACCATCTGCTGTTCACCGGCTCGACGGCGGTTGGCCGCAAGGTAATGGCCGCTGCCGCCGAACATCTGGTACCGGTCACGCTGGAACTGGGCGGCAAGTCGCCGGCGATTGTCTGCCGCGATTTCCCGCTGGAAAAGGCCGCCGCGCGGCTGGCCACCGGCAAATGGTTCAACGCCGGCCAGACCTGCATCGCGCCGGATTACGTGCTGATTGATACCGTGCGCCAGCGCGAGTTCGTGCAGGCGCTGCAGCAGCAGGTGCGCGAACGCTACGGCGATTTCAGCGATGCCGGCGACTACACGCGCATCATCAACGAAGGCCAGTACCGGCGCCTGCAGGGCTATCTGGCGCAGGCGCGCGAACGCGGCGTGCCGGTGATTCCGCTGGCGCAGGTGGATGAGGCGCGCGCCGACCGCGAGCGCCTGCTGGTGCCGACCGTGGTGCTGGACCCGCCGGACGACCTGGACCTGATGCGCGAGGAGATCTTCGGGCCGATCCTCCCGGTGCGGGCGTACCCGGATCTGGATGCGGCGCTGGCCGACGTGCTGTCGCGTGATCGGCCGCTGGCGCTGTATCCCTTCAGCTACGACAAGGCGACGGTGGAGCGCATCCTCGGCCAGGTAGTGGCCGGCGGAGTGACCGTCAATGACACGCTGCTGCATTTCGCGGCCGATGGCCTGCCGTTCGGTGGGGTGGGGGCCAGCGGCATGGGCGCGTACCACGGCCGGGCCGGGTTCGATGCGATGAGCAAGCGGCTGCCGGTGCTGTGGCAGTCGCGCTGGGCCGCCAGCGACCGGCTGCGACCGCCGTATTCGAAGATTGCGGGGTTGTTGAAGTTCCTCTTGCGGTAGTGCCGGCCGCTGGCCGGCAGATGCAGGGTCTCGCCGAGGGTTCATGGGGTTGCCGGCCAGCGGCCGGCACTACCGGTCGGTGCCAACCCGCGCGGCCCCTTCCGGTGGGTGCCAACCTTGGTTGGCACGCGTGAACCCCATGCGCCAACCAAGGTTGGCGTCTACCAAACCCGGGCCGGGTAGAATGCCCCCATGAAGATCGCCTCGTGGAACGTCAATTCACTCAATGTCCGCCTGCCGCACCTGGAGCAGTGGCTCAAGGAGTTCGGCCCGGACATCGTCGGTATCCAGGAAACCAAGCTGGAGGACCACAAGTTCCCCGATTCGGCGCTGATCGGCGCGGGCTACCGCAGCGTGTTCGCCGGCCAGAAGACCTACAACGGCGTGGCGTTGCTGTCGCGTGAGCCGGCGCAGGACGTGCAGATCGGCATTCCCGGTTTCGAGGACGAGCAGAAGCGCGTCATCGCCGGCACCTTCGGCGACCTGCGGGTGATCAACCTGTACGTGGTCAACGGCCAGGACATCGGCACCGACAAGTACGAGTACAAGCTGCGCTGGCTGGAGGCGGTGCATGCCTGGATCGCCGAAGAACTGCAGCGGCACCCGAAGCTGATCGTGATGGGCGATTTCAACATCGCCCCGGACGCGCGCGATGTGCACGACCCGGAGGTGTGGAACGAGAACCACATCCTCACCTCCACCGCCGAGCGTGGCGCGCTCAACAAGCTGCTGCAGCTGGGCCTGCACGATGGCTTCCGCCTGCACAATGACGAGGCGGGCACCTTCAGCTGGTGGGATTACCGTGCCGCTGGCTTCCGCCGCAACCTGGGCCTGCGCATCGACCTGACCCTGGTCTCCGATGCGCTGAAGGGCAGTGCGGTGGCTTCGGGTATCGATCGTGAGCCGCGGACCTGGGAACGGCCGAGCGATCACGCGCCGGCATGGGTGCAGATCGGTTGAACGAACGGGGCCCGACGATTGCCGGGCCCGTTGTGATGCGTCTGCCGGCCAGCGGCCGGCACGACTGCCGTGTCAGCGTATGCTCTTGCGGGTGAACAGGTTGACGATCGCCAGCAGGATCACCGCACCGATCAGCGAGAACAGGAAGGTGCGGATGGTGATCGCTTCGTTGATGCCGCCGCCGAACAGCCAGCCGGAAATCAGCGCGCCGACGATGCCGACCACGATGTTGAGGATGATGCCCTGCTGGGCATCGCGCTTCATGATGATGCTGGCCAGCCAGCCTACGATGCCGCCGACGATCAGCCAGATGATGATGCCCATGATCGAACCTCCGGTGGGGAACTGTGACCAGTTGACGCGCACGGCTGTGAACCCGTCGTGGAATTGCGTGATGGGCGCGTGCGGATGAGCCTGCCAGCCACCCTCGACGGCCCGTGGCGCTTCGGTCCGGTGACGGTCTGGCGACGCCCGCATGTGCCGGGCCACCGCGGCGAACCGCAGGCGCGGCAGGTGCTGGCGCAGGCGCTGGGCGCCGAGCCGGAGACGCTGCCACTGGTCCGTGATGACAAGGGCCGGCCAGAGCTGAGCGGCGCGCTGGCCCACTACGGCACCGGCTGGAGCCACAGCGGCGAGGTGCTGCTGGTGGCGCTGGGCGAGGGCGTGCGGCTGGGCGTGGACCTGGAGCTGCTGCGGCCGCGGGCCCGCCTGCTGGAGATCGTGCAGCGCTTCTTCCACCCCGAGGAGGTGGCCTGGCTGGAAAGCCTGGACGAGGCCGGGCGCGAGCACTGGTTCTTCCGCGTGTGGTGCGCCAAGGAAGCGATGCTGAAGGCGCACGGGCAGGGCATCTCGTTCGGCCTGCACCGCCTGCAGCTGGCGCCGGGGGCCGATGGCGCCCTGCACCTGCGCTGGTGCGACCCGGAACTGGGCGAGGCCGCGCGCTGGCACCTGCACGAATGGCAGGCCACCGGCCAGTTCCGTGCGGCATTGGCCTGGTATCCACACTGAAGCGGGGAATCAGCGCGCAAAACCGGCGATAATGTCGGCATGAGCGAACACCCACTTCCCGCCAGCGTATCTGCCACGCTGGAACAGGGCCTGGCCAGCATGGGCCTGGACGCCGCGCTGGCGCCGCCGCTGCTGCGCTACCTGGCCCTGCTGCACCGCTGGAACGGCACCTACAACCTCACCGCCATCCGCGATCCGCAGGAGATGGTCACCCGCCACCTGCTCGACTCGCTGGCGATGCAACCGTTCGTGGCCGATGGCAGCCTGGCCGACCTCGGCACCGGCCCCGGGCTGCCCGGCATCCCGCTGGCGATTGCCTGCCCGGCCCTGCAGGTCACCCTGGTTGAGAGCAACGGCAAGAAGGCGCGCTTCATGCGCGAGGCCGTGCGCCAGCTCGGCCTGGGCAACGCCCGCGTGGCCGAATCGCGCGCCGAGGCGCTGGACGAGGCCGGCCGCTACGACCAGCTGACCGCGCGCGCGATGGACACCCTGGCCGGCATCGTCCGCGTCGGTGGTCACCTGCTGCGCCCCGGCGGTGTGCTGCTGGCCATGAAGGGCGTCTACCCGCATGAAGAGATCGCGGAGCTGCCGGACGGCTGGCAGGTGCGCGAGGTGACCCCGCTGAGCGTGCCCGGCCTGGCCGGCGAACGCCACCTGGTCACTGTTACAGGCCCCTGATTCCCGCCGCCAGCCCCTTGTGGAACAACGGGTTGGCGATTCACGATTTCCGCAAGGGGCCGGTTGTACGCATAATGACCGGTCCCAGCACACGTCGACGAGGCACACCCGCATGGCCCGCATCATCGCCATCGCCAACCAGAAGGGTGGCGTCGGCAAGACCACGACCGCCGTCAACCTGGCCGCTTCCCTGGCCAACGCACCCAAGCGCGTGCTGTTGGTCGACCTGGATTCGCAGGGCAACGCGACCATGGGCAGTGGCGTGGACAAACGAGAGCTGGCCGCCTCCACCTGTGACCTGCTGCTCGGCGAGAACAGCGCCGCCGATGTGCGCGTGCAGACTGCCGAGGGCTACGACCTGCTGCCCGGCAACATCGACCTGACCGCCGCCGAGATCCAGTTGATGGGCCAGAGCGAGCGCGAGCAGCGCCTGAAGCGCGCGCTGGCGCCGATCCGCGACGAGTACGACTACATCCTGATCGACTGCCCGCCGGCGCTGTCGCTGCTGACGCTCAACGCGCTGGCCGCCGCCGACTCGGTGATCGTGCCGATGCAGTGCGAGTACTACGCGCTGGAAGGCCTGAGCGCGCTGGTGGAAACCATCGAGGCGCTGCGCACCAGCCTGAACCCGGCGCTGGAGATCGAAGGCGTGCTGCGCACCATGTTCGACGTGCGCAACAACCTGGCCAACGCGGTCTCGGCCGAGCTCACCGAGCACTTCGGCGACCGCGTGTTCCGCACCATCGTGCCGCGCAACGTGCGCCTGGCCGAGGCGCCCAGCCATGGCCAGAGCATCGTCGGCTATGACCGCGCCTCGCGCGGTGGCGTGGCCTACCTGGGCCTGGCCGGCGAGATCATCCGCCGCAACAACGAACGCAACAAGGCCGCCAAGGCCGTGGAGACCGTCTGATGACCAGCAGCAAGCCGGCAGCCAAGAAGCGAGGCCTCGGCCGTGGCCTGGATGCCCTGCTGGGTCCCAAGGGTGCGGTCAGCCAGGTGCAGGCCACCACCGCGGTGATCGAGCCGCTGCCGGGTGAAGTGCTGCGCAAGCTGGCCGTGGGCCAGCTGCAGCCGGGCAAGTACCAGCCGCGCCGCGAGATGGACGAGGGCAAGCTGTCCGAGCTGGCCGACTCGATCAAGTCGCAGGGCGTGATCCAGCCGATCCTGGTGCGCCAGCTGCCGGCGGGCAACTACGAAATCGTTGCCGGCGAACGCCGCTGGCGCGCATCGCAGCTGGCCGGCCTGGACGAAGTGCCGGTGGTGGTGCGCGAGCTGGAAGACCGCACCGTCATCGCGATGGCGCTGATCGAGAACATCCAGCGCGAAGACCTCAACCCGCTGGAAGAAGCCGAGGCGCTGCAGCGCCTGATCAGCGAGTTCACCCTGACCCATGCCGAGGCCGCCGAGGCCGTCGGCCGCTCGCGCGCGGCGGTGTCCAACCTGCTGCGCCTGCTGGAGCTGCCGGTGGCGATCCGCCTGCTGCTGGAAACCCGTCGCCTGGAAATGGGCCACGCCCGTGCGCTGCTGACCCTGGCCCCCGAGCTGGCCGGCAAGCTGGCGCAGGAAGCGGCCGATGAAGGCTGGTCGGTGCGCGAAGTCGAGCGCCGTGCGCAGGCCTTCGCCGCCGGCAAGGTGCCGAGCAACCGCCCGGTGGCCACGCCGAAGGTGCAGCAGGCCGACATCGCCTCGCTGGAAACCGAGCTGTCCGAAGCCCTGGGGGCCAAGGTGGCGATCAACCATGGTCGCGGCGGCAAGGGCAAGCTGATCATCCACTACACCGACCTGGATACCTTGGACGGCGTGCTGGAAAAGCTGCGCACGCGCCAGGGCTGAGCCCGGCGCAGTGACAGGGGGCGCGGCCCGTTCCTGCCGTGTCCCGCGAATGACAGGGAACGCACCGCCGCGCGCGCCGTGGGATGTACTGCCTTCCGGCCCGTGGCCTCATCCAGGGAGCAGGACATGAGCAACGCATTCGACGACGTCAGCCCGGGCGGCAGCCCGATCCTGGTGCACAGCCGCCAGAAGGATTTCACCCCGCCGCAGGGCGAAGAACACATCGAGGCGATCGGCGCGCACATCGAGCGCCATCTGGGCCCGGTGTCCGGTGTCTTCCACGAGATCATCTCCGACCTGGTGCACATCGACGTGCACGTGGTACCGGCCAATGACCAGTTCCCGTACCTGCGCCTGGTCACCTCCGGCATGAGCGACCTGCCGATGACCGTGCCCGCCGAGGTGGACGCGGACGTGCCGCGCTACATGGAGCTGATGGTGACCCTGCCGGCCGACTGGCCGATCACGCAGGACGCCTTCGAGGACGAACGCAACTACTGGCCGGTGCGCCTGCTGAAGGGCATGGCGCGGCTGCCGCACGAGTACGACACCTGGCTGGGCTTCGGCCACACCATTCCCAACGGCCATCCCAGCGAGCCCTATGCGCCGGGCGTGGGTTTCGACGGTGCCATCGTGCTTCCACCGGTGACTGCCCCGGAAGAATTCGCCACGCTGGAACTGGACGACGGCAAGACCATCAGCTTCATGACCCTGGTTCCGCTGTATCCGGAAGAGATGGATCTGAAGCTGAAGAAGGGCGCCGAGGCGCTGCTCGACCGCTTCGATGCGAAGAAGATCCAGGACGTGATCGAACCCGGCCGCACCAACGTGGCCAGGAAGCGTTTCGGGCTGTTCTGAGTCCGCAGCGTATCCTCTGCACCTGTACTCATTGATTTCCAGGCAACTGCAATGACCATCCTGCTCACCGGCGCTGCCGGCTTCATCGGTGCCTACACCGCCCGCGCGCTGCTGGAGGCGGGCCAGCCGGTGGTCGGCCTGGACAATTTCAACGACTACTACGACCCGCAGATCAAGCGCGACCGTGTGGCCGCACTGTGCCCGACCCTGGACCTGCGCACCCTCGACCTGACCGACCGCGAGGGTCTGGCCGCGCTGTTCGACGAAGTGAAGCCGACGGCGGTGATCCATCTGGCCGCTCAGGCCGGCGTGCGCTATTCGCTGGAAAACCCGCATGCCTACGTCGACAGCAACCTTGTCGGCTTCGTTAACATGCTCGAGCTGTGTCGCCACCGTGGCGTGCAGCATCTGGTGTATGCCTCCAGCAGCTCGGTCTACGGTGATTCGGCCACGCCGCCGTTCTCCGAGGACCAGCGCGTTGACCAGCCGCGCTCGCTGTACGCGGCGACCAAGGCCGCCAACGAGCTGATGGCCTACACCTACGCGCAGCTGTATGGCCTGCACGCCACCGGCCTGCGTTTCTTCACCGTGTATGGCCCGTGGGGCCGGCCGGACATGGCACCGCTGCTGTTCTCGCGTGCGGTGCTGGCCGGGCGGCCGATCGACGTGTTCAACGAAGGCCGCATGCAGCGCGACTTCACACATATTTCCGACATCGTGTCGGGTATCCTCGGCGCCCTCGCGCATCCGGCCGACGGTCCGGTGCCGCACCGGGTGTTCAACCTCGGCAACCATACGCCGGTCGAGCTGGAGCGCTTCATCAGCGTCATCGAGCAGGCCGCCGGCCGCCCCGCGCAGAAGGTCTACAAGCCCATGCAGCCCGGCGACATGGTGCGCACGATGGCGGACACCCGGCGCGCGCACGACGCCTTCGGCTTCGATGCGGTGACCCCGATCGAAGAGGGGCTGCCCCCCGTCGTGGAATGGTGCCGCGAGTATTTTGGCGACCGCGCCTGAGCAGTGATCCTCACGCGGCCGGGTTCATCTTCGGATAACCTCGGCTGCGGAGAATGCGCGGTCTTTGTCCCCCTTGGCCGAGTCCCCCATGAGCCAACCCGAGCTTTCCGTTGTCGTCCCCGTATTCAACGAGCGCGACAACGTCGCCCCGCTGGTCGCCGAAATCACCGCTGCGCTGCGTGGCCGGCTGCCGTTCGAGATCGTCTACATCGACGATCACTCGCGCGATGACACCCTGGCGGTGCTGCAGGGGCTGAAGGCAACCACCCCGGAACTGCGCGTGCTGCACCATGTGAACCAGAGCGGGCAGAGCACCGCGGTGCGCACCGGCGTCAAGCATGCGCGGGCGCCGTGGATCGCCACCCTGGATGGTGATGGCCAGAACGATCCGGCCGATATTCCCAAGCTGCTGGCAGCGCGCGATGCTGCCGAGGCGCAGGTGAAGCTGTTTGCCGGCTGGCGCGTCAACCGCCAGGACAGCGGCAGCAAGCGCTGGGCCAGCCGCTGGGCCAACCGCATCCGCGCGCGCATGCTGCGCGACGATACGCCCGACACCGGCTGCGGCATCAAGCTGTTCGAGCGCAGTGCGTTCCTCGACCTGCCGTACTTCGACCACATGCACCGCTACCTGCCGGCGCTGATGCAGCGCGCCGGCTGGAAGACCACCAGCGTGCCGGTCAACCACCGCCACCGCACCGCCGGCGTGTCCAAGTACAACAACCTCGGGCGCGCGCTGGTCGGCATCCGTGACCTGCGCGGCGTGGCCTGGCTGATCACCCGCAGCAAGCGCACCGCGGTGGAAGAGCGGTGATGGGCCTGGAGCTGCACTGGCTCGACCAGCCGCTGACCTGGCTGTACTGGACCGGCCTGCATGTGACCGGCTGGAAGCTGATCGGCTATACCGGCGCACTGATGTTCGGCGGCCGCTGGCTGGTCCAGTTCATCGCCTCCAAGCGCGCCGGCAAGCCGGTGATCCCGCGCCTGTTCTGGTACATGAGCGTGATCGGCAGCCTGATGACGCTGAGCTACTTCCTGTTCTCGGCCAAGCAGGACTCGGTGGGCGTGCTGCAGAACCTGTTCCCGGCGTTCACCGCGCTGTACAGCCTGCACCTGGACATCAAGCACCGGGGCTGGAAGCGGGACAAGGCCAGCCACTGAGGCTGTGGGGTCGGATCCCTTTCCGCAGGAAAGGGCTCTGACCCCGTCCGGATCGCCGGCGCATCCACGCATGGCGTGGCTCTGTTGCATGTCCGGCGGCCGTGCCGGGTCCTGCCTGCTGTGGGTAGAGTCGACTTTCGCGCGAAGCGCGGGGTTTGCTACATCTGGCGGAAGAGCAGCCGACTGACAGTCGGCTCTACCACGCGCCTTCGGCGCTGGGGCCCCGGCCTGCGGCCGGTTCCCGGTCCTGCCTGCGTTGCAGGCAGGACCTTCGTCCCATGCCACGGGCCGTGGGCGGTGCCATGATCGGGGTCTGCCTTCCCGGGAACCTGTGCTCGTGAAAACCCGTCTTGCCGTTGCCCTGCTGATCGCCCTGTCCGCCCCCGCCGTGGCCCTGGCCGCGCCGCCCGCCACCGCCGCACCGGCCAGCGTGGCCACTGAATCGCCCGCCGACGCCGCCTTCCGCGCGCTGTACGAGAAGGAATGGAAGTGGCGCCAGCAGGGTGGCGGTGAAGCCAGCGAGGACGAGGACGCCCCGGCCAACGCCACCCGCATGCCCGACATCGGCCCGGCCGCGCAGCAGGCGCGCCTGAAGGTGTGGGACGAGACCCTGGCCGCGCTGAAGAAGATCGACCCGAAGACCCTGTCGCCCGACAACCAGGTCAACTACGCGATCTACCACGACCAGGTGTTCAACCTGGCCGAAGAGACGCGCCTGCGCGGCTACGAGATGCCGTTCAACGCCGACTCCTCGTTCTGGTCCAACCTGTCCTTCATGGCCCGGCGCGAGATGAAGACCGCGCAGGACTACCAGAACTACATCGCCCGCCTGAATGATGTGCCGCGCTACTTCGGCCAGCAGACCGAGAACATGCGCGCCGGCCTGAAGCGTGGCTTCAGCGTGCCGCGTGCCGTGCTCGATGGTCGCGAGGTGTCCATCGCCACCGTTGCCGAACTGAAGGACCCGACCGAATCGCCGCTGTACGCGCCGTTCAAGAAGTTGCCCAACAGCATCCCGGCGGCCGAACAGGCCAGGCTGCAGGCGCAGGCGCGTGCGGCGATCAGCGGCAAGGTCGTGCCGGCGTTCCAGCAGCTGCGCACCTTCTTCGTCAACGAATACGTGCCGCAGGCGCGTACCACCCTGGCCGCCGAAGCGATGCCTGATGGCAAGGCGTACTACAAGCAGCAGATCCACGAATACACCACGCTGGACCTGTCGCCGGACGAGATCCACCGCATCGGCCTGGGTGAGGTCGAGCGCATCCAGAAGGAAATGAACGACATCATCAAGCAGGTGAAGTTCAAGGGCAGCTTCGCCGAGTTCCTGACCTTCCTGCGCACTGATCCGCAGTTCTATGCCAAGACGCCGGAAGAGCTGCTGTCGCGCGCCGCGTGGATCTCCAAGCGGGCCGATGGCCAGCTCGGCAAGTACATGACGTTGCCACGTGCGCGCTTCACCATCGTGCCGGTGCCGCAGGACATCGCACCGTTCTGGACCGCTGGCCGTGGTGGCATGGGCACCTACTGGCTCAACACCTACAACCTGCCGTCGCGCCCGCTGTACAACCTGCCGGCACTGACCCTGCACGAATCCGATCCGGGCCACTCGCTGCAGGGCGCGATCGCCGCCGAGCAGAAGAACCTGCCCGAGTTCCGCCGCAACGCCTACATCTCCGCCTATGGCGAAGGCTGGGCGCTGTACTGCGAGAAGCTGGGCGTGGAGATGGGCATCTACGAAACCCCGTACGAGGATTTCGGCCGCCTGACCTACGAGATGTGGCGCGCTGCGCGCCTGGTGATCGACACCGGTGTGCATAGCAAGGGCTGGACCCGCGAGCAGGCACTGGCCTACCTGCGTGACCACACCGCATTGAGCGAACATGAAGTGACCACCGAAGTGGACCGCTACATTTCCTGGCCGGGCCAGGCGCTGAGCTACAAGCTGGGCGAGATCGCCATCGTTCGCCTGCGTGCGCAGGCCGAGAAGGAGCTGGGCGACAAGTTCGACATCAAGGGTTTCCACGACACCCTGCTCAAGCAGGGCTCGGTGCCGCTGCCGGTGCTGGAACAGCAGATCCAGGCCTACATCGCCGAACGCAAGAAGGCCTGACCGTTCCAAGGTAGTGCCGGCCGCTGGCCGGCAATCCGACCCGGTCATGGGGTCGGATCCCTTTCCCACGGAAAGGGCTCCGACCCCGGCATCACCTCACCCCACCGCCCTTGGCTTGGCCACCCGTGCCGCGAAGGTCGGCAGCACCAGCAGGGTCAGCACGGTGGCGGTGATCAGGCCACCGATCACCACCGTCGCCAGCGGCTTCTGCACCTCGGCACCGGAACCGCTGGCGATTGCCATCGGAATGAAGCCGACGATCGCCACCAGTGCCGTGGTCAGCACCGCGCGGATGCGACTTGAGGCACCGTTGATCGCCGCCTGCAGCGGCAGGTCGCCGGCGTCCAGACGTTCGCGGATCGCCTGCATCAGCACCAGGCCATTCAAGGTCGCCACGCCGGAGACGGCGATGAAGCCGACCGCCGCCGACACCGAGAACGGCATGCCACGCAGCAGCAGCGCGAGGATGCCGCCGACCAGTGCCAGCGGCACGCAGCTGAACACCAGAATGGCTTCCTTGCCGCTGCGCAGGGCCATGAACAGCAGGCTGCCGATCAGCAGGAACACCACCGGCACCACCGTCGCCAGCCGCTTCTCCGCGCGCTGCAGGTTCTCGAACTGGCCACCCCAGGTCAGGTAGGCACCCGGCGGCAGTGCCACGTCGGCCACTGCAGCCTGCGCCTCGCCGACGAAACCGCCCAGGTCGCGGCCACGCACGTTGGCCTGCACCACCACGCGGCGGCTGCCATTGTTGCGGCTGATCTGGTTCGGCCCTTCGCTGACCGTGATGCGCGCGACCGACGACAGCGGAATCACCAGCCCCGACGGTGTAGCGATCGGCAGTGAAGCGAGCTGGTCCGGATCGTTGCGCGAGGCATCGTCCAGGCGCACGACCACGTTGAAGCGGCGGTCACCCTCGAAGATCTTGCCGGCCGCCGTGCCACCAATGCCGGTGGACAGCGCATCACTCACGTCCGCGGCGGTCAGCCCGTACTGTGCCGCTGCCACGTGGTCGATGGCCACGTTGAGCGTGGGCAGGCCAGAGATCTGCTCCACCCGCACATCGGCCGCGCCCTCCACCGCGCGCAGCTTCAGCGCCACCTGGTCGGCCACCTTCTGCAACTGGCTGAAGTCATCGCCGAAGATCATCACCGCCAGGTCGGTACGCACGCCGGAAATCAGCTCGTTGAAGCGCAGCTCGATCGGCTGGCTGAACTCGAAGCTGTTGCCCAGCTGCTGCCCGGCCAGCGTTTCGAAGCGTGCCACCAGCGCGTCCTTGCCCAGCTTCGGATCCGGCCAGTCCTTGCGTGGCTTCAGCACGATCACGCTGTCGGAGATGTTGGTCGGCATCGGGTCGATGGCCGCCTCGGCGGTACCGGTGCGCGAGAACACGGTCTCCACTTCCGGCTGCTTGGCGATTGCCTTTTCCAGTGCCAGCTGCATCGCCAGCGACTGCTCAAGTGAGGTCGATGGCACGCGCAGGGCCTGCATCGCCACGTTGCCTTCGTCCAGCGTCGGCATGAACTCGCGGCCCAGCAGCGAGAACGAGCCGATGCCCACCACCACCATCATCACCGCACCGGCCAGCACCGTGCGCGGATAGGTCACGGCCTTGCGCACCACCGGCTCGATGCGCGCACGCAGCACGCGGATCAGCTTCGTCTCGTGCTCGCCATCATCGGTATGCGCATCGCCGTCCTTGACCTTCGGCTCGCGCACCAGCAGCGCGGCCATCGCCGGCACGAAGGTGAAGGAGAAGATGAAGGCACCGACCAGGGCCAGCATGAAGGTGGCTGCCATCGGGTGGAACGTTTTGCCCTCCACGCCTTCCAGAGTAAGGATCGGCGCGAACACCAGCAGGATGATCAGCTGGCCGAAGGCTGCAGGGCGTGCCATCTTCATGGCCGAATCGGCGGCCACGCGCAGGCGTTCCATCGCGGTCAACGCACGGCCCAGTTCGGCGCGGCGCTGACCCAGCATCAGCAGCGTCGACTCGACCACGATCACCGCACCGTCCACCAGGATGCCGAAGTCCAGCGCACCCAGGCTCATCAGGTTGCCGCTGATGCCGAAGCGGTTCATGCCGATCACTGCGAACAGGAACGACAGCGGAATCACCAGCGCGGTGATCGTTGCCGCACGCAGGTTGCCCAGCAGCAGGAACAGCACCACCACCACCAGCAGCGCGCCCTCGGTGAGGTTCTTGGCCACGGTCTTGATGGTGGAATTGACCAGCACGCTGCGGTCCAGCACCGGTGCCGCCACGATGTCGGCCGGCAGCGATTTGTTCACCTGTTCCAGGCGCGCGGCCGCGGCCTGGGCCACGGTGCGGCTGTTGCCACCGGCGATCATCAGCGCGGTGCCCAGCACGGCTTCGTGGCCGTTGCGGCTGGCCGCACCCAGGCGCGGCGCGCGGCTCAGCTCGACCTCGGCCACATCGGCCACGCGCACCACCACGCCATTGCGGGTAGCCACCGGGGCCTGTGCCAGATCCTCGGTGGTCAGCGCCAGGCCGTCAGCACGCACCACCAGGCCTTCGCCGGCACGCTGCACGAAACCGGCACCGGCCTGCACGTTGGAGCGCTGCAGGGCAGTGACCAGATCGGCCAGGCCGAGGCCGTGCGCGGCCAGCCGGGCGCTGTCCGGATGCACGCCGTATTCCTTGACGTAGCCGCCGACCGTATCGACGCCGGCCAGCCCCGGGCTGGAACGCATCTGCGGCGCGATGATCCAGTCCTGCACGGTACGCAGGTAGGTGGCACGTTCTTCCGGCGTGCGCAGCAGGTTGCCTTCCGGCGTGCGGTAGACCTCGCCGGCCTGCCAGCCCGCTTCACCGGGCTTGGCCAGCCTGGCCGGATCGAACGTGGTGAAGTCCACGGTCCACATCAGCACTTCGCCGAGGCCGGTGGTGACCGGCGACAGCATCGGCGACGCGCCATCGGGCAGGTCTTCGGATGCCTCGCGCATGCGTTCGGCCACCTGCTGGCGCGCGAAGTAGATGTCGGTCGCATCGGTGAAGATCGCGGTGACCTGCGAGAAGCCATTGCGCGACAGCGAACGCGTGGTGGTCAGGCCGGGAATGCCGGCCAGCGCGGTTTCCAGCGGATAGGTCACCTGCCGCTCGATCTGTTCGGGCGTCAGCGCTGGTGCCACCGTGTTGATCTGCACCTGGCGGTTGGTGATGTCCGGCACCGCGTCGATCGGCAGCTTGCCCAGCTGGAACAGGCCCACGGCAGCGATCAGCGCCGCCATGAACACCACCAGCCAGCGGTGGCGCACCGCTGTTTCAATGATCAGCTTGAACATGGTCGCCTCCTCAGTGGCCGTGCTCGGCTTCGCCCTTGGCCAGTTCGGCCTTGAGCAGGAAGGCGTTGGCACCGACGATGCGCTCGTTGCCGGTCAGTCCACCGAGGATCTCGATGCGGTCGCCGGCACGGCGCCCGGCCAGCACCGGCTGCGCCTTGAAGCCGCCGTCGACGGCGACGAACACCGCACTGCTGCCATCGACGTTCTGCACCGCATCGGCGGGCACGCTGAGCGAACCGTCCTGGCCCTCGGTGACCACCACCGCCGAAACCGGCGAACCGGCCGGCGGCAGCGAAGCGTCCACTGGCGTGGCGCGGATCACCGCGACGCCGCCCTGCTGGCGCACATCGGCGGCCGAACCGGTGACGGTGGCGGTGAAGCTGCCACCCGGCACGCTCACTTCCAGCTTCATGCCGGGCGTGACCTGTGCGGCCAGCGCGGGCGGCGCGGTGAACACCAGTTCGTTCATCGCCGGATCGGCGACATCGGCCACCGCGCTGCCGGCGGCGACCACCCCGCCCGGGGTGACCTGCACGTTGCCGACGATGCCGGCCACCGGACTGGTGATGCGCACGCGGCCACTGGCATCGGGCGCACCGTTGGCAGCAGCCTGGGCCTGCGCGGCAGCGGCCTGGGCCTGTGCCGCCAACGAGCGGGCGCGCGAGGCCTCCAGTTCCTGGCGCGCGACCACGCCCTGGTCGACCAGCGCCTTGTCGCGACCATAGGCCAGGCGCGCGGCTTCGGCTTCGGCCGAGGCGGCCAGCGCATTGGCGCGGAACACCGCGGCCTCACCGCTGACCACGATGGCCAGCGCCTGGTTCTGCTTCACCGCCGTGCCCGGCGCGACCAGCACGCGTTCGACGCGGCCGGTCACCGTGGACGCCACCGACGCGCGTGCGCCCACCGACGGCTCGACCCGTCCGGACAGGCGCGTCGAGCCACCGCCACCGCGACCGATGGCGACCACCTCGATACCGGACGCCTTGATCTGTTCCGGGGTCAGCTGCACCACGCCTTCATCGGCGTCGGCGGGGGCCTTGGTGGTTTCCGCCTTGGCTTCCTTGCTGTCGGCGGCATGGCCGTGGCCATCGTCGGTGCCCGCCTTGGCCGCAGCCGGGTCTTCATTGGCAGGCGTCTGCGCATTGCCGGCGCAGCCGGCCAGCAGGACGGTCAGCAGCACGCCGCCGATCAGCGGGAAAGTACGGGAGAGAGTCATTTGGCCTCCACAAAAGGTGCGCGCCCTTCAAGGCGGGCAAGATCGATTTCGGCGCCGACGCGCGACAGGCGCGCATCCACGGCGGTGCCGCGGGCGGCGATGAGGGCGCTGCGCGTGCTGCGCAGTTCCAGCTGCGAGATGCGTCCGGCATCGAAGCCGACGCGTGCGAGGCGATACGCCTCTTCGGCGGCGACCACGCTTTCATCGGCGGCGCGGGTACGGCTGCCGGCCGCCTTCAGCCCGGCCACGGCGGAAAGGCGTTCGGCCTCGCTGTCGCGGCGCTGCTGGTCCAGGCGTGCCTCGGCCGCGCGCTGGTCGGCATTGGCGGCGCGGATGCCACCGCGGTTGCGGTCGAACAGCGGGATGCTGAGGCTGACCCCGAGGTTGTAGGCACGCTCGCCGCCTTCGCGGAAACGGGTCTGCGCGGCGGTGACGCTCAGATCGGGCAGGGCGCGCTTGCGCTCCACCTCGACCAGCTTGCCGGCCGCATCGGCTTCGGCTTCAGCGATGCGCACCGCCAGCGCCACGTCGGTGGCGCCACGCGGCAGCGGCGGGGCACGGTCGAGCAGACTGTTGTCGATCGACTGCACCGGCGCATCCAGCAGCGCGGCACCGGCCAGGCGGGCCAGTGCGGCGTCGCGGAATGCCTGCGCCTCATCCAGCGCAGCGCTGGCATTGGCCACTTCGCTCTGCGCCTGCACCGCGCGCAGCTGCGGTTCGCGGCCCTGCTTGACCATCGCGTTGACCGCATTGGCGTCATCGCGGGTGAGGGTCAGCGCCTCTTCGGCCAGGGCGTAGCGGCGCAGTGCACTTTCCGCCTGTGCGTAGACCACCGCCAGCTGGCTGGCCACGTCGCTGCGGCTTTGGGCACCACGCAGGTTGGCGGCCTGTGCCTCGGCACGGGCGGCACGGACACGCGCGCCACGCTGGCCCCAGACCTCCAGCGGCTGGGACAGGGTGAGCACGGTATCGGCCTTGCCCATGCCGCCATAGGAGCCGGTGCCCCAGGCGTTCTCGGCGGAGTAGGAGAGGGAAGGGTTGGGCAACGCACGGGCCTGGTCGGCGCGCGCGTCGGCGGCCTCGGCCAGTGCCGTACCGACGCGGGTGCCGGGCAGCTGGTCCAGGCGTTCAAGCAGGGTGTCGTAGGAAGGGGCGGCTTGCGCCATCACCGATGCCGCCGGGGCCAGGCCCAGCAGCACAGCGACGACCAGCCCGGCCGCGCGCGGCGACCGAGGTGTCAGGATCGACATAGGGGGATTCCGGTTGTGAGTGAAACGGGAGCCCGCAATCGCGGGACGCGCTCAACTCACGCCCGGGGAGGACGCGTCAATTCATCCTGGGCGACCGCATAGGTCGCCGCGTCGCCGGCATTCATCCAGCGCGCCGGCAGTGGCGCACCGAAGGCAGCGAGGGTGCTGGCCGGCAGGCTCAGATTGGAGTGGTGGCAGTGGTTGTGGCCACAGGCACCGACGTGCTTGCCGTCGGCATCGCCATCGGAATCCGGTGCGGACTCCACGTGCACCGTGCTGGCGTGCGGTTCCACCGTGCAGGCCAGCGCGTCGGCCACCGGCACGACCACGAATGCCGCCATCAGCAGCATCAGCAGGTACGAGCGAAGGTGGCGGGAGATCCGGCGCATGGAGGGGAGGCTAGCAAGCGGTTTTCGCCGGATACAATATCAATGGCCACCTCGGGAATCCGTCGGAGCCTCCCGTTCAGGTGGGTCGGGCTGGGGTCGGATCCCTTTCCTCCGGAAAGGGCTCTGACCCCGACACCTTGCTGCCGGCCAGCGGCCGGCACTACCGTTCTGCAGGCAGCTTCGCGATCACCTTGATCTCGAACTGGAACCCATACAGCCAGGTCACGCCGATTCCGGTCAGGGTCGGGTGCGGTGCTTCGCCCCAATACTCGGGCACGATCGCCCACGCCTTCTCGAAGTTCTTCTCGGGATCGACCAGGAACACGGTCACGTCGACCACGTCATCGAAGGTGCAGCCGGCGGCAGCCAGCACCGCGTTGAGATTCTCGAAGGCGCGGCGTACCTGGGTTTCAAAATCCGGCTCGGGTGAGCCGTCCTCGCGGCTGCCGACCTGGCCGGAGACGAACAGGAAGCCATCGGACCGGATCGCCGGCGAGTAGCGGTTGCGCTCGTACAAGGCCTGGCGGCCGGCGGGGAAAACGACATCACGCTGTGACATGGGGAAGATCCCGTGGGAGAGAACGCCCATCCTCCGCGCCAGCGCTGTCTGGATAAACCGCGATGATCGGCCTAGATTGATTGCCGATCCCAAACAATCATGGCCCGCCATGGACCGTTTCGAGGCGATGCGGGCGTTTGCCCGGGTGGTGGAAACCGGCAGCTTCACCCGCGCCGCGCAGACCCTGCAGATCAGCCGCACCACGGCCACCCAGCTGGTGCAGCAACTGGAGGCGCACCTGCGGCTGCGCCTGCTCAACCGCACCACGCGCCGGGTCAGCGTCACCGCCGATGGCGCGGCCTATTACCCGCGCATCGCCCGCCTGCTGGCCGAGCTGGAAGAGGTGGAGGGCGGGCTGGGCGACGCGGCCACCCAACCGCGCGGACGCCTGCGCGTGGATGTGCCCGGGCCGTACGCGCGCTTGCGGCTGGTGCCGGCGCTGCCGGATTTCCAGGCGCGCTACCCGGAGATCCAGCTGGATATCGGCGTCAGCGACCGCGAGGTCGATGTCATCGCCGACAACGTCGACTGCGTGATCCGCGGCGGCACCCCGGCCGACCCGGCACTGGTGGCGCGGCCGCTCGGCGCGCTGCCGATCGGTTTCCACGCCAGCCCGGGCTATGTGCAGCGTTTCGGCCTGCCGACCGACCCGCGCGCGCTGGAAGGGCCCGATCACCACATGGTCGGCTTCCTCAGCCCGCGCAGTGGCCGGGCCCGGATGTTCAGCGCGCAGCGCGGCGATGAGCGCGTTGAGGTGCAGGGCCGCTACACGGTCGGCTTCGACGACGGCAACGCCTATCTGGCGGCTGCGTTGGCGGGGCTGGGCGTGGTGGCGCTGCCCAGCTACATGGCCGATCCGCACGTGGCGCGTGGCGAGCTGCTGCCGGTGCTGCAGGACTGGCAGCTGCCGCCGATGCCGATGCATGTGATGTTTCCGCCGAACCGGCACATGAGCCAGCGGCTGCGGGTGTTCATCGATTGGGTGGTGGAAGCGTTGGGGTGAGTGCATCGGTCGCGTGCGAAAATCCGGCTGCACGTACTGGAGAACGCACACCCTGATGAGCCGCATCGTCGCACTGGATACCGAAACCACCGGCATCTCCCACCGCCTGGGGCACCGGGTGATCGAAATCGGTGCCGTCGAACTGATCGATGGCCAGCTGACCGGCCGCCAGTTCCACACCTACCTGCAGCCGCAGCGCAAGGTCGATTGGGGCGCACAGCGCGTGCATGGCATCAGCGATGCGATGCTGGTGGGCAAGCCACTGTTTTCAAGCAAGGCCGCCGAACTGCTGGACTTCCTGCGCGGCAGCGAAATGGTCGCGCACAACGCCACCTTCGACGTGGGTTTCCTGGACAACGAGCTGCGCCTGGCGGGCATCCCCGGCACGCTGGCCCAGCATTGCCGCATCACCTGCAGCCTGAAGCTGGCGCGCGGGCGCTGGCCGGGCCAGGGCAACAAGCTGGATGATGTGCTGCAGCGCCTGCGCATTCCCGGCAACCGCGGCCTGCACGGCGCGTTGAAGGATGCCCATCTGCTGGCTCAGGTGATTCCGCATCTGCGTTGAACTGGCCCGGCACTACCGGCGGCCGTCGCGTTCAGCCCCAGCCTGTGGGTAACTTGCGCAAGTACTTGAACCCGTGCATAATGCGCGGCTCGCTGTGTCCGGTTTTCTACCGGGCGGCGCCCCCGGGAACACGTCCCCGGCCGCCCAACGCCAGCGTAACCCTTTGATTCTCTTGACGTGTGGTGGGCAACCATCGAGGCCGCCGTCTCCCGGGCTACGGGCTGACAACTACTACTATCGAGGTGCGCAATGTCCCGCGTATGCCAGGTTTCCGGCAAGCGAGTGCAGACGGGTAACAACGTCTCGCACGCCAACAACAAGACCCGTCGTCGTTTCCTGCCGAATCTGCACGAGCGCCGTTTCTGGGTGGCCAGCGAGAACCGCTGGGTCAAGCTTCGTGTTTCCGCGCATGCACTGCGCACCATCGACAAGAACGGCATTGATTCCGTTCTGGCTGAGCTGCGTGCGCGCGGCGAAAAGGTCTGAGGAGTAAAGCATCATGGCAGGCAAGCGCGATAAGGTCCGTATGATTTCCTCGGCCGGTACCGGCCACTTCTACACGACCGACAAGAACAAGAAGAACACCCCGGGGAAGATGGAATTCCTGAAGTACGATCCGGTCGTGCGCAAGCACGTCCTGTACAAGGAAGGCAAGATCAAGTAATCCGCAAGGATTGCTGGTCCCCGCGAAGAAACCCGCCCTTGTGGCGGGTTTTTTCATGTCTGGCATTCGGGTGGTGGGCACTTCCTGCATTGCCGCGGTGGGTGCCGACCGTTGGTCGGCACTGGGGCAGTCCCCGCGCAGGCTGTCGCCAATGCCGCCCTGCCTGGTGTGAAGGGCCGAATGCGATAAGTGATTCTTCCTACCGGTTCCGGTGCTCCGCGCGGTTCAAATCGATTGGAACGACGGGCGTGACCGTGCCCATGATGGCGAGCCGCTGCGGTTGCAGCGGTCGGGCTTGCAATCCCGTGAAGTCAATCAATCAGTAGACTCGCCCGCCGTCGCCGGAGATCCCTCCGGCGACGGTTGGTGATCTATCCGCCTCTATGGCGGACGGTGCGAGGGGGCCTTGCGCCCGCCGGTTCGTTTGCTGATTGATTGCTTCCCGGTATTGC
Organism: Stenotrophomonas sp. AG209; assembly: GCF_003550055.1. NCBI lineage: Bacteria > Pseudomonadati > Pseudomonadota > Gammaproteobacteria > Lysobacterales > Lysobacteraceae > Stenotrophomonas > Stenotrophomonas sp. AG209. The sequence continues at coordinate 2,484,136 of NZ_QXDB01000001.1, read as the reverse complement.
AACCACGCATCGTCCGCCACCTTCACGGTGGCCAGATCCGTTGAAGGAGGTTGCATGAACACCCCATCACACCGGCAGGACCTGGAACTGGGCTGGCTGCGCCTGCAGCGCATGCTGCAAGGCATCGAGGGCATGGCGCTGCTGCTGTGCGACCACCACCTCGCGCTGGCCAACGGCGCGCCGTCGCCGCTTCCAGAGGCGCAGCTGGAACGGGCCGCGCAGGCGATCGCCTGCATGGCGCTCAACGGCCGCCGCCACGCCGAATCGGTGCGGCAGCTGTGCGAGGTGCCGGTGCGGCATTGAGCCGTCCTGTAGAGCCGAGCCCACGCACGGCTGCTCTGCCGTCGGAACGGAAGGCAGTCGAGCGCGGCTCGACTCTACAAGGGCCGGTGGGCAGAATGGCCCATCACCTCCCGACGGGCGACGCGATGCTGTTCGAGTGGTTGCTGGGTTCGTATCTGCTGCTGATCGACTGGCTGATCCGGCTGGTCGCGCTGTGCTGGATCCCCACCCGCACCACGCCGGGAGCGGCGCGCAGCTGGCTGCTGCTGGTCGGCTTCGTGCCGCTGCTGGGCCTGCCGCTGTACCTGCTGTTCGGCCACCCGTGGCTGTCGCGCGAGCGTATCCGCCGCCAGGCGGAGGCCTCGCAGGTGATCCGCGAGGAACAGGCGCTGCAGCATCGCCTGCGCTGGGCCCCGCAGCCGGACACCGCCAGCGCCGAGATCGTACCGCTGGTGCAGCGCCAGGGCGACTTCATGCCGGTGCACGGCAACGCCGTCGATCTGCTGACCGACTACGACGAATCACTGCACACGCTGATCGCCGACATCGACCAGGCCGAAGACCGCGTGCACCTGCTGTACTACCTGATGTTCGACGACGCGGTGGGCGAGGCGATCGTCGAGGCCCTGCAGCGCGCAGCGGCGCGTGGCGTGCAGTGCCGCGTGCTGCTCGACGCGGTGGGCGCCAAGCGCGGCCTGCGTGCCTATCGCAAGCGCCTGGAAGCGCGCGACATCGAAGTGCGCGCGATGCTGCCCGGTGGCCTGCGCTGGCGCCGCAGCGGGCGCATGGACCTGCGCAACCACCGCAAGATCGCGGTGATCGACAACGAAGTGGCCTATGTCGGTTCGCAGAACCTGGCGGGCCCGCAGTTCGTGCCCGGCCACCCGAACCGCGAGCTGGTGGCGCGCGTGCGCGGCCCGGCGGTGGCGCATCTGGAAGCGGTGTTCGCCAGCGACTGGTACATGGAAACCGGCCAGCGCCTGGACGTGATCGCCGATGTGCCCGAGCGCAGCGACGACATCGCCACCCAGCTGCTGCCCAGCGGCCCGGCCTACCCGTACAGCAACGCACGCGATGCGGTGGCGGCGCTGATCCACCTCGCACGGCGCCGGCTGGTGATGGTCACCCCGTACTTCGTGCCCGACGAAGCCACGCTGAGCGCGCTGCGCATCGCGGCGTTGTCCGGGGTGGACGTGCAGCTGATCCTGTCGGCCAGCAACAACCAGCGGCTGACCTCGTGGGCGCAGGAGGCGTACTACGACGAGCTGCTGCGCTGTGGCGTGCGCATCGCCCTGTACGAACCGCAGTTCCTGCACGCCAAGCACATGAGCGTGGACGAGGACATCGCCGTGCTCGGCTCGATCAACATGGATATCCGCTCGTTCGCGCTGAATGCCGAAATCGGCCTGATCTGCTACGACCGCGCGCTGGTCCAGCAGCTGTGCGCGATCGAGGACGGCTACCTGCGCGAGTCGCGGCAGCTGGACCTGCAGCAGTGGCGCAGCCGCCCTACGTGGCGGCGCAGCCGCGAAGGCATCGCACGCTTGGCCGATGCGTTGATGTGAGGCAAGGCCGGCCGCCCATTTCGGCAATCCGGCCTGTCATCGCCGATGGCCTACAATCGGCACATGACTGATTCACCGCGTAATGGCGAACTGGACCTGGCAATCATCGGTGGTGGTGCGGCCGGCGTGCTGGTGGCGATCCAGGTACTGCGCCAGGCCAAGGCGCCGCTGGCGCTGGCCATTTTCGAACCGGCTTCGCAGCTGGCGCAGGGCATCGCCTATGCCACGCCGTGGCCGGAGCACCTGCTGAACGTGCCGGCGGCGAAGATGAGTGCGTTTGCCGACCAGCCTGGCGATTTCCTCGACTACCTGATGGACGCCGATGCCTACCCGGGCGAGGCGCGCGAGGTGCTGGGCGAGCGTTACGTGTGCCGCCACTACTTCGCGGCCTACCTGCAGCAGCGCCTGCAGGACGCCGCCAAAGCCAGCCCGGCGCAGCTGCAGGTGATCGCGCAGCCGGTGCTGGGCCTGCAGCCGGATGACCATGGTTATCGGCTGCAGCTGGGCGATGGCCAGACGCTGCACGCCGCACAGGCGGTGCTGGCTACCGGCAACAGCATGCGCCCGCTGCCGGTGGCCGGTGCCGATGCGCTGCCTGCCGATGACGTGATCGAGGCCTGGGACTACGACGGCGTGCGCACCCTGGCCGGTGAACAGGCCGTGGCCATTGTCGGCTCCGGCCTGAGCATGGCCGACACCGTGCTGGCGCTGGTCGCCGCCGGCCACACCGGCCCGCTGCACGTGATCTCGCGCCATGGCCTGCTGCCGTTGCCGCATGCGCATGGTGGCCTGCCCACGTTCGACCCGGCCACGCTGCTGCCGATGAACCTGCGCCAGCGCCTGCACGCATTGCGCGGGTTCGCACGCCAGGCGCAGGCCGACGGCCTGCCGTGGCAGGGCGTGATGGACCGCATCCGCCCGCACGGGCAGGCGTTGTGGTGCAGCCTCGATGAGGCCGACCAGCGCCGCTTCCTGCGCCATGTGGTGCGCTATTGGGACGTGCATCGCCACCGCATCGCCGAAGAGGTGGATGCGCAGCTGCAGACACTGCAGGACAGCGGCCAGCTGCGTATCCACCGGTCCCGCCTGCAGCGCGTCTGGCGCGACGGCGATGCGCTGCAGCTGTCCGGCCGCGATGCCTCGGGCAATGAACAGCAGTGGACGATCAGCGGGGTGATCAACGCCACCGGCGTGGAAACCCGTGCCAGCGCGCTGCGCAATCCGTTGCTGCAGCAGCTGCAGGCCGATGGGCTGGCCCGCCCCGGCCCGCACGGGCTGGGCCTGGACAGCACGGTGCCGGGCGACCGCCTGTGTGCGGCCGGTGGCCAGCCGCAGGCACGGCTGGGCGTGCTCGGCAGCCTGCGCATCGGCAGCCTGTGGGAAAGCCTGGCGGTGCCTGAACTGCGTCAGCAGGCGCACGCACTGGCAACCCAGGTGGTCGCAGGAGCCGCGACGGCGATGCCGTAAAATGGGGGCATGGATGTCTCCCACCTGCTTGATGGCCTGAACCCGGCCCAGCGCGAAGCCGTCTCCGCTCCCCCCGGCCACCACCTGGTGCTGGCCGGTGCCGGTTCCGGCAAGACCCGCGTACTCACCCACCGCATCGCCTGGCTGCATGAAGTCGATGGCGTGCCGACCCACGGCATTTTCGCGGTGACCTTCACCAACAAGGCGGCCGGCGAAATGCGCCACCGCATCGACGCACAGCTGCCCAATGGCAGCCGTGGCATGTGGATCGGCACCTTCCACGGCCTGGCCAACCGCCTGCTGCGCCTGCACTGGCAGGACGCGAAGCTGCCGGAAGGCTTCCAGGTGATGGATTCGGACGACCAGCTGCGGCTGGTCAAGCGCGTGGTGCAGGCGCTGGAACTGGACGACGGCAAGTACCCGGCCAAGCAGATCGCGTGGTGGATCAACGCGCAGAAGGACGAAGGTCGCCGCCCGCAGCACATCCAGCCCGAGCCGCACGACGCCTGGCTGGAAACCATGCGCCAGGCCTACATCGAGTACCAGGCACGCTGCGACCGCGCCGGCCTGGTCGACTTCGCCGAGCTGCTGCTGCGTGCGCACGAACTGCTGCGCGACAACCCGGCCCTGTTGGCGCACTACCGCGCCCGTTTCCGCGAAATCCTGGTGGACGAGTTCCAGGACACCAATGCCATCCAGTACGCCTTCGTGCGCGTGCTGGCCGGCGATTCCGGCCACGTGTTCGTGGTCGGCGACGATGACCAGGCCATCTACGGCTGGCGCGGCGCCAAGGTCGAGAACGTGCAGGGCTTCTTGCGCGACTTCCCGGGCGCGCAGACCATCCGCCTGGAACAGAACTACCGCTCCACCGCCAACATCCTCGGCGCCGCCAATGCGGTAATCGCGCACAACCCCGACCGCATCGGCAAGCAGCTGTGGACCGACAGCGGCGACGGTGAGCCGATCGACCTGTACGCGGCGTACAACGAGATGGACGAGGCACGCTACATCGTCGAGCGCGCGCGCCAGTGGGTGCGTGACGGTGGCAGCTACACCGAAGTGGCCGTGCTCTACCGCAGCAATGCGCAGTCGCGCGCGCTGGAAGAAGCGCTGCTGAGCGAACAGGTGCCGTACCGCGTATACGGCGGCATGCGCTTCTTCGAACGTGCCGAAATCAAGGACGCGCTGGCCTACCTGCGCCTGCTGTCCAACCGCAACGACGACGCGGCGTTCGAGCGCGCGGTCAACACGCCGACGCGTGGCATCGGCGACCGCACGCTGGACGAAGTGCGCCGGGAGGCGCGCGCGCAGGGCATTTCGCTGTGGGAAGCGACCATGCTGGTCACCCAGGACAGCGCGCTGGCCGCACGTGCACGCAACGCGCTGGCCGGCTTCCTGGTGCTGGTCAACGAGCTGCAGGCGCAGACCCTGCACATGACCCTGGCCGAGCGCGTGGACCACGTGCTGGCCCGCTCGCAGCTGCGCGAGCACTGGAGCAAGGAAAGCCGCAACGCGCTGGACTCCGAATCGCGCACTGACAACCTCGACGAACTGGTCTCGGTGGCCTCGCGCTTCGTGCGCCGCGCCGATGACATCGAGGAAGTGGGCGAGGACATGGACGAGCTGGTCGCGTTCCTGGCCTATGCCGCGCTGGAGGCCGGCGAGGGCCAGGCGCAGGCGGGCGAAGAGGGCGTGCAGCTGATGACCCTGCACTCGGCCAAGGGCCTGGAGTTCCCGCTGGTGTTCCTGGCCGGCCTGGAAGAAGGCCTGTTCCCCAGCGCACGCTCGCTGGAGGAAAGCGGGCGGCTGGAAGAAGAGCGCCGCCTGGCCTACGTGGGCATCACCCGCGCGCGCCAGAAACTGGTACTGAGCTACGCCGAATCGCGCCGCATCCATGGCCAGGACAACTACAGCCTGCCGTCGCGCTTCCTGCGCGAGATCCCGCGCGAGCTGCTGCATGAAGTCCGCCCCAAGGTGCAGGTCTCGCGGCCGGCCTCGATGGGCGCCAGCCGGGTGATGGGCCATGCCTCGATCGAGGCACCGCCGATCAAGCTCGGCGCGCTGGTTACCCATCCCAAGTTCGGCGAAGGCATGGTGACCGACTACGAAGGCAACGGTGCCCACGCCCGTGTGCAGGTCGAGTTCGCCGACGCCGGCAGCAAGTGGCTGGTGATGGCGTACGCCAACCTGACGGTGATCTGATCACCGTCGAGGGGTCGCCGGGACACCTGTAGAGCCGAGCCCATGCTCGGCTGCTTTTCACGGCACAAGCAGCCGAGCATGGGCTCGGCTCCACAATCGCGGTCGGCCGTCAGCTGGTGGTGAACGTCTCCACGGCTGCCACCAGCCGCGCGCGACCCATCGCTTCTTCATCCTTGCGGTTGCGGATCAACACATAGTGGCCTTCCGCTGGCGACAGCACCTCGATCACCTCGCCGCGGTAGTTGGTGATCTCGATGAAGCCGTTGCCCACGCCGTTGAGGTTGTCGATTTCGGCTACTAACGTCTCCAGGCTAACGATTGCGCCGTCCCCGTCCGTTCCGCCGCCAGTGCGGGGATTGTCGAAGTACACGCTAATCTTCGGCTGCCTGGTCCTATGCCAGTTGTTGACGTCAACGATGTGATGTGTGGACCACTTGAACTCCTCCACCGACTCATTGCCGCTGAACTCGCAGCGGAAGATCGGCAGGCACAGGAACAGGTTGGTTCGATTGGCGTTGCGGTTCAGTAGCCCGTGATACGTGGCGGGAACCGCTAACGCGTGGGTGAAACCATAGGCGCTGGACGGAATTTCAAAGATCGTTGGCCCATCGTGTGAGAGATGATGCGGCGCGTTCAACAGAACGTTCGCGGCGAATTCCGGATCAGCGATGTCCTTGGAGGTGATCGCCAGATCGTGCCCGTTGGTGTTTCGCAGGCAGCAGTGAATCGTGAACGTCGCAACTACGTATTTGCCAAAGTAACAACCACGGGCTTCGCCTAGCTCGCCGAACTCCCTTAACAGGTCATCCTTGGTGATCATGGGTATCTGGACAGTGGAAAAGCCCATGATGGCCCTTCGAGTGTTTTCCGGCCATGCAACTTGTCCGAAGGCACTTGGGGAGGGCAGAACCCTTTTCCGTTGGAAAAGGGATCCGACCCCGATTAGGCTGCGGGCATGACCCGCAACGTGCTCATCCTCTGCAGCCAGAACCGCCTGCGCAGCCCCACCGCCGAGCAGGTGTTCGCCGATTGGCCAGGCATCGAGACCGCCTCGGCCGGGCTGCTGGCCGATGCCGAGGAAGTGCTCAGCCCCGAGCTGCTGCAGTGGGCCGATATCGTATTCGTGATGGAGCGCGCCCACCGCAACCGGCTGTCCAGCCGTTACAAGGCATGGCTGAACGGCAAGCGGGTGATCTGCCTGGATATTCCGGACGACTACGAGTACATGGACCCGGTGCTGGTGGAGCTGCTGAAGCGCAAGGTCACGCCGTTCCTGCGTTGACAGGCTGTTGTAGAGCCGAGGGCAGCGGCTCCTGCCGCTACCCTCGGCTCTACAATAGGCGGCACTTCTTCCAGGAACGCCCCCATGACCGAACCCACGCTGCACGTCACCGTGAAGTTGAACGCCCGGCTGCAGCCGGAGCATCGCCACGAACTGTTCGAGGATCCGCTCGACGCATTGATGCAGGCCGCCGAGATCGGCGAGATCGTCGGCGGCGGTACCGCGATCTCCGATCTGGGCGAGGTCGAGTACGGCGATATCGAAGTGGCGCTGGTCGATGCCGATGGCGTGCCGAAGCTGATCGATCTGCTGGAGCAGCTGGGCGCGCCGAAGGGTTCGCAGCTGCAGGGCGCAGGCGAGGCTGACCGCAGCTTCGGCGTGACCGAAGGCCTGGGCATCTACCTGGATGGCCTGAACCTGCCGGACGACGTCTACGAACAGTGCGATTCCAACCACGTGTTCGAGCAGCTGTCCGAGAACATCGACGGCCTGGGCGAGATCTGCAGCTGGTGGCAGGGCCCGACCGAGACCGCGCTGTACATGTACGGCGAATCGTTCGAAGCGATGCGTGATGCGATTGCCGAATTCGTGGGCAGCTATCCGCTGTGCCAGAACGCACGCGTGGTGCAGATCGCCTGAGACGTTCAACTGTGGAGCCGAGCATGGGCTCGGCTCTACAGAAGCAGGTTATCGGCCGGCTGACTGCCGGGCGTTGTCGCGCTGGGCAAGATCCTTGCCCAGGTAATAGCCGCCACAGAACAGGGCGAAGGTGGCGGCGAGGCTCCACAGGATGATCCTGAGGGTGCTTTGTGATGTCGGCTTGCTTTCCTGCATCAACGTTCTCCCGGGGCGGCCCGATACCGCTTGGTCAGCATGCGCCGCGGTCAGTGGGTACGCAAGCTGGCGGTGCGCACAGGCCGCTGCACGGCGCCGGATTGATCCTGCTCAAGGCGCGCCCTGCACATCCGGTGTGCAATGGTGTTGTTCCCATCTGGCAGACCGCCACGGAGCCCCACCATGTACAAGCGCATCCTGATTGCTACCGACGGGTCCGAGCTGGCCGACAAGGGCCTGGCCAAGGGCCTGGAGCTGGCCAAGGACCTCAATGCCGAGGTCGATATCGTCACTGTTTCCGAGCCGTGGGCCGTCGGCATGTACGACGCCATGGGCTGGAGCGTGGGCTACATGAACAGCCCCGAGTACAAGGCCGACCGCGAGGAAGGCGCACAGAAGGTGCTGCAGCCGGCGCTGGCCAAGGCGGCCGAGCAGGGCATCACCGCCAACCCTGTGCATGTGCTGGACCGCTACGCCGCCGACGGCATCATCGAGACAGCAGGGGAGCGCAACAGCGACCTGATCGTGATGACCTCGCACGGCCGCCGTGGCGTGACCCGCGTGCTGCTGGGCAGCCAGACCGCGGAAGTGCTGGCGCGCAGCACCCTGCCGGTGCTGGTCATCCGCTGATCCACACCCGCTGATTCAAGCGTTCCCGGGGAGGGGACCCGACGCCGGCCGCAGGATGCGCGCCGGCGTTGTCTTTTTGGGCCGGGGGGCCATCCACGCGTGGCGTGGATCCACGTTCGTTGTCCCGGTAGATCCACGCCATGCGGGGATGGGCCGTGCCGATCGCCTTGATGGGGTCAGAGCCATTTCCTGTGGAAAGGGATCCGACCCCGGGTCACATCACCAGCTATACAGCTTCCAGTACACCGGCGACACGCCGTCCTTGTCGTTGTCCATGCGGCCGTCGCCGTTCTTGTCGTACATGTAGAACGGGGCGCCGCGCGACGGGGTCACCTTGACCATGCGCAGCTGGCCGGACACGCGGTATTCCTCGATGGTGTCACCGTTGTCCATGGTGCGCTTGGACACATCCGCGCCCTTGACGTCCACCGGGGGAGCGCCCGCGCCACCCATGCTGGCGCAGCCAGCGAGCAGGAGCAGGGAAGCCAGCATCAGGGTCTTCATCGGCGGGGGCCTTTGCCTGGAAAGAGCCCAGATTATGCCCCATCGCGGTGTACGGGCCGTGTCGCCGCGATGCAGGCACGGGCGCGTAGAATCGACCCATGAGCAGATTAGTCCTGATCGACGGGTCCAGTTACCTGTACCGCGCGTTCCACGCGCTGCCGCCCCTGTCCAATGCACAGGGTGAACCCACCGGCGCGCTGTTCGGCGTGGTCAACATGCTGCGCTCGACGCTGAAGGAGCGCCCGGCCTACGTGGCGTTCGTGGTCGACGCACCGGGCAAGACCTTCCGTGACGACCTGTACGAGCAGTACAAGGCCAACCGCCCGCCGATGCCCGATGAGCTGCGCAGCCAGGTCGAGCCGATGTGCCGCATCGTCGAGGCGCTGGGCATCAGCATCCTGCGCATCCCCGGCGTGGAAGCCGACGATGTGATCGGCACGCTGGCCCTGCAGGGCCAGGCGCAGGACCTGAAGGTGACCATTTCCACCGGCGACAAGGACTTTGCCCAGCTGGTGCGCCCGGGCATCGAGCTGGTCAACACCATGACCGGCAGCCGCATGGATTCGGACGCGGCGGTGATGGAGAAGTTCGGCGTGCGCGCCGACCAGATCATCGACCTGCTGGCGCTGATGGGCGACACCGTCGACAACGTGCCGGGCGTGGAGAAGTGCGGGCCGAAGACCGCTGCCAAGTGGCTGGCCGAGTACCAGCACCTGGACGGCGTGATGGCGGCCGCGCCGACCATGAAGGGCAAGATCGGCGAGAACCTGCGCGCCGCGCTGGAGCGCCTGCCGCTGAACCGCGAGCTGGTGACCATCCGCACCGACGTGGAGCTGGACGCCAGCCCGACCACGCTGGCCCTGCGCGAGCAGGACGTGCCGGCGCTGACCGAGCTGTATACGCGCTACGGCTTCACCCAGGCGCTGAAGGAACTGGGTGCGCCGCTGCCGGCGCCGGCTGCCGCCAGCGAGGCCACGCCGAGCCTGCGTGGTACCGCCGCCGGCTTCGCCCGTGGCAGTGCCGAGGCACCGGCCGCCGGCACGCTGGATCCGGCGCTGGCCGCACCGGGTGAATACGAGACCGTGCTGACCAGCGCGCAGCTGCAGGCCTGGGTCGAGCGCCTGCAGCAGGCCGATCTGATCAGCTTCGATACCGAAACCGATGCGCTGGACGCGATGCGCGCGCGCCTGGTCGGTGTCAGCCTGGCGGTCGAGCCGGGCAAGGCCGCCTACATTCCGGTCGGCCACGATTACCCGGGTGCGCCGGCCCAGCTGCCGATGCAGGAGGTGCTGGATGCGCTGCGCCCGGTGCTGCAGGACCCGGCGAAGAAGAAGCTGGGCCAGCATGGCAAGTACGACCTGCATGTGCTGCGCCGCCACGGCGTGGACGTGCAGGGCTACCACGACGACACCATGCTCGAGAGCTTCGTGCTCAATTCCACCGCCACCCGCCACGACATGGATTCGCTGGCCCTGCGTTACCTGGGCTACAGCACCATCAAGTTCGAGGATGTGGCCGGCAAGGGCGCCAAGCAGATTCCGTTCTCGCAGGTGGGCATCGACGAAGCCAGCCGCTATGCGGCCGAGGACGCCGACATCACCCTGCGCCTGCACCACGCGCTGCAGCCGCAGCTGCTGGCCGAGCCGGCGCTGGACAGCGTGTACCGCGACATCGAGATGCCGCTGGTGCCGGTGCTGACCACGATCGAAGCCAACGGCGTGCGGATCGATACCGATGAACTGCGCCGGCAGAGCCAGGACCTGTCCTCGCGCATGCTGGCCGCACAGCAGAAGGCCACCGAGCTGGCCGGCCGCAGCTTCAACCTGGATTCGCCCAAGCAGCTGCAGGCGGTGCTGTTCGACGAGCTGAAGCTGCCGGCGGTGGTGAAGACCCCCAAGGGCCAGCCCAGCACCAATGAAGAGGCGCTGGAGGCGATTGCCGACCAGCACGAACTGCCGCGGGTGATCCTCGACTACCGGGGCCTGGCCAAGCTGCGCAGCACCTACACCGACAAGCTGCCGGAGATGGTCAACCCGGACACCGGCCGGGTGCATACCAGCTACCACCAGTCCGGTGCTGCCACCGGCCGCCTGTCCTCGTCGGACCCGAACCTGCAGAACATCCCGATCCGCACCGAGGACGGCCGCCGCATCCGCCGCGCGTTCATCGCCCCGGAGGGCTTCCAGCTGCTGGCGGCCGACTATTCGCAGATCGAGCTGCGGATCATGGCCCACCTGTCCGAGGACCCGGGCCTGGTGCGTGCCTTCGAGCAGGGCGCCGACGTGCACCGTGCCACCGCTGCCGAGGTGTTCGGGCGCACGCTGGAGGAGGTGACCCCGAACGAGCGCCGTGCCGCCAAGGCCATCAACTTCGGCCTGATGTACGGCATGAGCGCCTTCGGCCTGGCCCGCAACCTGGGCATCGACCGTGGCCAGGCGCAGGACTACGTGGCGCTGTACTTCAGTCGCTACCCGGGCGTGCGCGACTTCATGGAGCGGATGCGCCAGCAGGCCCGTGACCAGGGCTACGTGGAAACCCTGTTCGGCCGTCGCCTGTACCTGAACGACATCCACGCCCGCAACCAGGGCCTGCGTGCCGGTGCTGAACGTGCGGCGATCAACGCGCCGATGCAGGGCACCGCCGCCGACATTATCAAGCGCGCGATGGTGGATGTGGACCAGTGGCTGCGTGACAGTGGGGCACCCGCGCGGATGATCCTGCAGGTGCACGATGAACTGGTCTTCGAAACCGAAAGCAGTTTCGTTGAAGACTTGCGTTTGCAGGTGGTGGAGCGCATGTCGCAAGCGGCCAAACTGCGGGTGCCGCTGGTGGTCGACACCGGCGTCGGCAACAACTGGGACGAAGCGCATTGACCACGTTTCAAGCCGAAAACGACGTGAACCTATTCATTCATCAGATGTTTCTGACTCGATCATGAATGTTGCCCTGATTGAAGCTCATTAAATTGGGCCCCTTCACGAACCGTTAGTGTTCGGAGTGCTTCTATAACTCTCGACAGGCGCAATGCCTGTTGTGGATCTCTCCCATCCCCTGGAGCAGATCTCGGAACGGGGACTCCTCCCCAAGTGCCCGTTCCCCGGCCCCGTTGACCTCCCCCTGGTCAGCGGGGCTTTTTATTTGTGCCGCCGGAACATCTCGGATGGGGTCAGATCCCTTTGCCCGGTGGGCAAAGGGATCTGACCCCAGGTGCTAGGCTGGGCCACTATCCAGCAGGGGAACCCGCAATGCCCGATCTGTTCGCACTGGCAATGCCGTGGTGGGAGTTCATCCTGCGCGCGGTGGTGGTGTATGTCGTGGTGCTGGGCATGGTCCGGTTGAGCGGCAAGCGCCCGCTGGGGCAGATCACCCCGTTCGACGTGCTGCTGGTGGTGCTGCTGGGCAATGCGGTGCAGAACGCGCTGCTGGGCACCGACACCTCGCTGGGCGGCGGCCTGCTGCTGGCCGCGACCCTGATCCTGCTCAACTACGGGGTGGGCTGGGTCAGTACCCGCAGCCGGAGGGTCGAGCGCCTGGTGGAGGGAGAACCGGTGGTGATCGCACGCGATGGGCGCCTGTTCGACGCCGTGCTGCGTCGCGAACAGGTCACCCGCTCGGATTTCGACGCCGCCCTGCGCCAGCAGGGATGCCTGGGCGTGGAGGAGGTCGAGCTGGCCCTGCTGGAGATCAACGGGCACATCACCATCATTCCCAGGAAGAGCGCCTGACCTTGTAGCGCCGAGCCCATGCCTGGCTGCCTTGCGCCCGGCGCTTCAGGTGCCGGGCGTCAGGGAGCGGCTTCAGCCTTCAGCGCCGGCCAGTTGCGCGTCGCGTCCACATCGCAGGCGACGTGGGTGCCCTTGCCGTCCTTCGCGCAGATCGCCGCCATGGCCTGCGGCACCTTCGGGTCCGCCGTGTGCGCATACACCGCGGCCAGTGCCAGGCAACCTTCGCGTACGCCCGCACTGCACAGCGTCTGGAAGTAGGGCAGCGATGCGGCCCATTGCTCGTCGTTGAACAGTGCCTCGCCGGCAACCTTGCAGCCCAGCAGCTTGCCATCGGTGCAGCAGGCCTTGGCGCCGTCCTTGCGGCCCAGACTCGGGCAGTCCAGCGGCAGCGGGATCTCCACGAAGGCCACCGGCGGTGCGCAGCTGGCATTGCCTGAGCCCGGCTTGCGCTGGTAGTAGGCGAAGCGGTTGCCGTTGTCGATTCCGATCAGGTTGCCGTTCTGCAGCGCCTGCAGCACAAAGTCGCTGCCGACGTCGCGGCGGATCAGGATGCGTCCGCCTTCCAGGCTGGCGCGCAGGCGCTGGCTGCGGCCCTCGACATCGACCACGCCGCCGTCGAGGAAGTTCAGCTGCGAGAGCACGCTGTGCTCGGCTTCGTAGCGGCCGCAGGGCAGGGTGATGGCCGGCACCGGTGCCAGCGCCGTGGCCGGCACCGTGTCCAGCACCGCGAGACGTCTGGCGGTCTCGCACTCGGACGCCTCCGCGCGCTGTGCGCAGGCCAGCTGCACCGCGTCGCGGGCCTGCAGCGTGCGCCCGGCGCTCCACAGTACATCGGCTACCTTGCTGCAGAACGTCTCACCGTGCTGCTGCCGGCACAGCGCAGACAATTCATCGAGCTGCGCGGCCGGCAGCAGTGGCGCCATCGCGTGTTCCAGCCCGAACACCAGCTTGCCCATCTGCTCCCAGGCCACCACTGAGGCCATCGCTTCGCATCCTTCTGCGTCGAACGATGGGGAATCTTCCTTGCAGAGCTCAGGCATCGGTGGCTCTGCCCGCGTGGCCTTCGGGGCCGCGTCCTTGGCCTGCTGCTGGTAGGTTTCCAGCAACTGCACGCAGGCCGCGCCCACGCCTTCGGCGCACCAGGCGTGCAGCTTCGGCGGCGCGGCCTCGGGCAACGCCTCCAGGCAGTCGGAGGTATTCATCACGCAGCCGCCCTCGATTGGTTCCGGCATCGCCTTGCAGGCCGCGGAGCGCTGGCGGGTGAACTCGCCATAGGGCGTGACGATGTTGCGATCGTCGTTCTCGAAGAACCAGTTTTCCAGGCGGCCGGTGCTCAGGTTGCCGGTGCCGAGCACCTCCTGCTCGCGGGCCACGCGCAGTTCTTCGGTGGCCTGGTAGGGACCGGACAGGTATCCGTGGCCCTCGCTCTCGAGGGTCAGCGTGGTGGTGCCGCTGCTGTTGGTGTAAGTACCACAGGCCATTGACTGCGCCGCTGCCGGCAGCGCGGCCGAGGCCAGTGCAAACAACAGCAGGGAGCGCCAGCCCGCAGCGCGGGGACGGAAGGAAACAGCGACAGGCATTGGGGGATCATCCTTGAAGGAGGCAGAGCAGGACCTGTCCGGTGCTGGACGCACCACAGGCGGGGAAGGCACCACGCGTCAGGCGTGGCGTCGGAAGATCAGAGCCAGTCGCGCGGCACCAGGTAATCGGCCAGGCGCGCCTCGGCGCTGCCGGCCTCCGGGCTGAAGCCGTACTCCCAACGCACCCGTGGCGGCAGGCTCATCAGGATGCTTTCGCTGCGGCCACCGCTCTGCAGACCGAACAGCGTGCCGCGGTCATAGACCAGGTTGAACTCCACATAGCGGCCACGACGGTACAGCTGGAACTCGCGTTCGCGCTCGCCATGGGCGGTGTCCTTGCGCTGCTGCACGATCGGCAGGTAGGCGTCGAGGAAGCCATCGCCAACCGCGCGCAGGTATTCGAAATCGCGCTCGAAGTCGCCATGCAGGTCGTCGAAGAACAGGCCGCCTACGCCGCGCGTTTCATTGCGATGGCGCAGGAAGAAATACTCATCGCACCAGCGCTTGTGCGCGGCATAGCGTTCGTCGCCAAACGGTGTGCACAGGTCGCGTGCGACCCGGTGCCAGTGCTGCACGTCTTCGTCGAACGGATAGAACGGGGTCAGGTCGAAGCCACCACCGAACCAGCTGGCCACCACTTCGCCGTCGCGCTGCGCCTGGAAGAAGCGCACGTTGGCATGGGTGGTCGGCACATAGGGGTTGAGTGGGTGGAACACCAGCGACACGCCGGTAGCACGCCAGGAGGCGCCGGCCAGTTCCGGGCGGTTGGCCGAGGCCGACGGCGGCAGGCGGCTGCCGGCCACGTCGGAGAAGCCGATGCCGGCCTGCTCGAACACTGCACCATCGCGCAGCACGCGGGTACGCCCGCCACCGCCCTCGGCACGCTGCCACAGGTCTTCCTGGAAGCGGGCCTGGCCATCGACGGCCTCGATCGCCGCACAGATGCGGTCCTGCAGGTCGGTGAGGTAGGCGCGCACGCGCTCGAATTCGTTCATGGCGCGTACTTTACCGCAACGGCCACGCACCGCTGGAAGGCCCCGTCCCATGGAGATGGGGCCTTCAGCCCCTCCTACTCGGTCGCCCTGAAGTAGTGGAATCCAACGTGCTGCCCGATGCCGAGCAGATCTCCGTTGAGCAGCGGCTGGAGGATCAGCTCTCCAACCCTTGCATGCTTGAGATGGATCCGGTCATTTTCCAGTCGGGCCTGCAGCTGACCGAAGGGGGCGGAGGCACTGCCGTCTTCAGTGAAGGTCAGGGAGCTTATGATGCCGCCCGACGAGACGAACGTTCCTTGCGGAAGCTCCACGCCCTTGGCTGGCTGCAGGTCCGGGCCCAGTCCCCGAAGTGGTTCCAGCAATGCGCAGTCGAGGCTCCGGCCACCGGTGCATGCCAGTTCCAGGGCCTCCGTTGCCCGTCCAAGGTCGCCTGCCGAAGCATGCAGATCGGCGACTTTGCCGCAGAACGCACCATCAGGCGTCTTCGTGCAGAAGTCATGCAACATTTCCCTGTGATCCTTTGGAAGGGTGGCGGTGGCCACAGTGGCTGCATGCAGCCCCAAAGAAGCATGGACAATCGCGTTCCTGAATGAACTCAACAGCTCGGGTTTGTCCTCGAGCCGTGCCAGACACGCTGGCCCCGAGGTGGTGCTGTCGGCATCCTGGCACTCGGTAGGCAGCGGCATCGTGGCCAGCTGCTTCTCCAGCGTCGCCCGCATTCTGGTGACCAGTTCCTCCGGCGGAGCAATGGTGCCGGCATCGATCAGATGCTCGATGTACTTCTCCGGCAATGCCATGCACATGTAGGGCACGCCTTCCGCACATGCATTCTCAAGAGCGGTGGTATCCATGGAATGGCGCATGTCCACGCATCGCTTGGGATCTGCGAGACAGCTGTCTGCGGGATGTCTGAGTGCGGCCGAGCACTGCGACGGTTCGATCAGCGAGTAGTGCGTTCCATCGTCGTGAAGAGCCTGTCCGCTCTGATCTGCACCCACGGAGCGGGCGTAGCCGGTGCTGAGGTTGACGATGATCATGTCGTCCCCGGATTGTTGCAGCGCGAATCGGGAATGACTTCCATCGTGGGAGATTGCATGTCCTCTATCCGGTGCCTCGACAACAAGCTTCGAGCTTCCGTACTCGTCACTGAAGACGCCGCACGCGACCCCGGATGCCAAGGTTGGAAAGGAAAGGAACAGCAGAAGGGCGCCGGTCACGGGCGACCAGGCAAGCAAGCGCGGAGCATCTAGCGGCATTTCGCCTTCTCAGCATGAATGGAGATACTGGAGTACGCATTGGGCGATGACCTGAGCACGCCCGTCGGCTCCAGTGAATTCCATGATAGGGCGACGATCGGATGCAGCAGTGATTCCATCCGGGAGCCCTTGCAGGCTGGTGGGAGCAAGTCGACCCGGGTATGTCGATCACGACAATCAGGGCCCGCACGAAGCAGCGGACAGGCCCTGGCGGGCTCAGCGCTTGCGGTTGGAATTGCGCGGCGCCGGAGCGTCGTCCACGGCCGCCTCGTCAACCGCCTTCTGCAGGGCACCACCCAGCGTGATCAGCTCCCAGTTCTGGGTTCCGAGCACGTCGCAGGCCACATGCAGGCCGCTGCGGTCGGCCTTGCACAGCTGCTCCAGGGTTGCCCGTGCGTCAACATCCGCACCGTTGCCCTGAGCGGTGACCAGGTTCTCGCAGCCCTCGCGGACGCCAGCGCGGCAGACCGTGGTGTAGTGCTCGGCGGCCTGCAGCCAGTTCCCGGACAGCGCAAGGCGGTTGCCGAGAATGTTGCAGCCCTGCAGCTTGCCCTGGGCACAGCAGGCTTCGGCACCGCCCTCGTTGGCCAGTGCCAGCGGGCAATCCTGCGGCAGTGGCAGCACCTTGAACTGCTTCGGTGCACTGCAGCGGGTCGGGCCCTCGCCGGTGGGACGG
Source organism: Stenotrophomonas sp. AG209 (assembly GCF_003550055.1). NCBI lineage: Bacteria > Pseudomonadati > Pseudomonadota > Gammaproteobacteria > Lysobacterales > Lysobacteraceae > Stenotrophomonas > Stenotrophomonas sp. AG209. The sequence goes on along the minus strand of NZ_QXDB01000001.1, from coordinate 2,467,138 downwards.
AACACCTGGAAGCGGGTCCAGTTATCCAGCCCCAGCAACTGCCCGCCCGGCAGCGGGCGCAGCACGAAGTCACCGTCCCTGTCGTGATGGATGCGGATGTCGCCATCTTCGACACGCGCGCGAAGATGGCTGCTCCAGCCAACGCCAACCAGGCCGGCATCGCCGAAGTCCAGCGTGTCCATCAGGCCGCCGTCTGCCCGGTAGTTGCCGCAGGGCAAGGCCGTTGCCGGTTGCGGCTGCAACGATGCGCCCACCGCCTGCAACGCCGGCAGGCGTTCGCAGGTGGCGGTGTCATTGCCAGGTGTGCAGGCCGCAGCCAGCGCTTGCACTGCCTGCAGGGGATCTCCCGCCTCCCAGGACAGCTCAGCTACGCGGGTGCAGAAGCCGCCATGCGGTACCTCGCGGCACAGCCGCAACAACTGTTGCCGCCGCTCGACCGGAATGATCACCGGCACGGTCGGCGCCGTCATCGTCACCATGGCTTCGGTCATGGCTGCCGTCATCGCGGCCTTGACCAGCTGCTCCTGCACTGCCGGGTCGGCCTCGAGTGCGGCGGCACACGCCGGGGTTCCCTGTTCGAAGCCGCCGTTGTTGCAGGCGGCGGGGAGTTTGATGCCGGACAGGGCGGCGTCGAGCGCTGCCTTTGCCAGAGACGGATCGGCCTCGACCGTGGGTTTGGCCTCCTCATGCCAACGATCAGCCAGTTGCAGGCACATGCCAGGCACGCCTTCCCGGCACCCTGCTTCCAACGCGGTCGGGGTCGCTTCGCGACGGTTGTCCAGGCACGCCGCCGCATCAGCCAGGCAGCTGCCTTCAGCCGGTATGGCCGCTGCGGCGCACTGTGCGGGGGTCTGCAGGAGGTAGACCGTGCCATCCACCTCGACCGTGCGGCCACGATCGCGCACCTGCAGGGCACTGGGCAGGCCGTACTCCAGGTTCACCAGTTGCAGCGTTCCATCGATCTGCTGGAACACGACCGGAGACGGCGCACTGCCGAAGTGCTTCTGCTCGCCACGGTTGGGTGAGCTGATGCGCAGCGTGCCGCTGCCTTCGTCGGCCTTGAACAGGCCGCATTGCGGTGACTGTGCGACGGCCGTCGGCGCGGCCAGCAGCAAGGCCCAGGCCAGCCAGCGGCGGCGCGGTGCGGGTGAATGCATGTCGTCTCCTTGACGATCGAACGGGAAACTCCCGGCGCTACGGCGAACCATGGCCCTCGCGCGGGGGCGTGCAGTGTGCCGTGCCTGGCACGGGCTGGTAACGCTGGTAGGCGGTCTGGATGTCCATGCCGAGCAGGTCGCCGTTGCCGAGCTGGCGCAGTACGAACGTTTCGCCGTTCTGCTGCAGCTGGACGGCGCCTTCGTGCAGGCGGGCCTGCGTGCCGTCGCCGAAGTCGAACCTGTCGAACTGGCCGCCGTCGGCCTGGTAGCGGCCACACGGCACCTGCTGCAGCGGCACCAGGCGCAGATCGGCGCCGAGTTCACGCAGCGGCGCGGTACGTTCGCAGGCACTGATGCGGCCGCCATCGCAGGTGACCTGCAGGGCCTGCACCGCCAATGCGGGCTGCAGCGCGATCAGCTGCTGCGCGGCCACTTCGACGCAGAAGCGGCCACCCCGGTGCTGCAGGCACAACTGCTGCAGGCGATCGCGTGCAGCGGCCGGAAGTGGCGAATCCAGCGTGTCTTCGTCTTCCTGTGCCAGCCGTTGATCCACCCGCCGCATGGCGGTGGCCAGTGCATCGTCGGTCATGGCTTCGCAGGCCTGCCGATCGTGCCCGGCGGTGTGTTCGCGGCACGGCGGCGGGCGCTCGAAGACTGCCGGGGCTGCGTCATCGGCTGCATCCGGCGCACCGCCCTCACGCATCAGCCGCAGCAGCGTCGAGCAACCCGCACCCACGCCCTCGTCGCAGGCGCGCCGGGCCTGGCCGGGCGAGGCCGTTGGCAGCTGCACCATGCAGTAGCTGCCAGCAGCGCGGCAGCTGCCGGCCACAGCGCTGGGTTCGGCGGTGCAGGCCCGGGACTGGCGCAAGGTGTAGACCACCGTCACGCTGTCCTCGATGCGCTGCCCATCGGCGCTGATCCGGATCGGTTCCGCCACGCCATCGTCGAGCATGACCAGCCGCGTCTGTGCCGCACTGCGATCGACCCACAGCGGCTCCGGCTCACCGATGCCGTTGTCGCGGTAGCCGCTGCTGTGGGTGGTGAACACGAGGGCCATGCCGTCGTCGACACTGCGGTACTCGCCGCATTGCAGGGCATCGGCGCTGGCAGGCAGCGCGGCGAACAGCAACAGGGCAGGGAAAAGAGTCAGCAAGCGCATGCGACGGTCCTTGTCGGAGCAGATGGGAGGGCAGGCTCAGTGGAAGCGGGAGCGGATGTCCGGCCGCAGCAGGCGCCAGGCCAGCCAGCCCTGCAGGCCGAGGAACAGGATGGAGGTGCCGACCACGATGAAGGTGACCATCCAGCGCCGTGGCTGCAGCTCCTGCTGCAGGGCCGGGTCGTCGGCCAGCAGCGCGATGAGATCGCGCATGCAGGCATCCAGCCACCAGGCGATCGCGAAGTTGGCCAGGGCGCCCAGCAACAACAGCGCCACGAAGCTCCACAGGCCCCAGCGGCGTTCGCGCAGCAGGCCCCAGCTGGCTGCGGTCGAGACCAGGCAGACCAGCGCGGCGATCATCGAGGCGCCCACCGGGTGGGCCAGCAGCCAGGTGACGCTGTGCATCCGGTGGGCCTGCGCCATTCCGGCCAGTGACTGCCACAGCGCGGTGCCGTGCAGTGGCCACACCAGCAGTGCTTGCAGTACGAAGTAGAGCGTCAGCAGCAGGCACAGCCAGAACGAAGCCTGCGCCATCGGCCGCACCCAGGCGTGAGCGGCGGGTGCGGCGGGCGTGGGAAGTGGCGGGAGCGGCACTGACATCCGATGTCCTTGCAGTCGGCGCCCGCCTGCTCAGCGGGCCGTCACCCGGGTGGCGACCGCCGGCAGGATATGGTGTTCGCTCAAGGGTGCCAAGGGCAGGCCATGTGGTGGTTGCAGTGGAGCCCAGGCCAGTTCGGCGATCTCGGCGCGTGCCTGCGGCGTGCCGTCCACCTGCACCCACCAGGCCTGCGCCTGCACGCGGTGGCCGGGCTCGTTCACCGCCCAGTCCTCGAATGTACCCAGCGCGATGGCCGAAGCGATGCGCAGCTGCACGCCCAGTTCCTCGTCCAGCTCGCGCGCCAGCGCCTGCAGCGGTGCTTCGCCGGGTTCGGGCTTGCCACCGGGCTGGATGAAGCGGTGGGCACCGTGCTTGCGCACCAGCAGTGCCCGGCCGCGGTCATCCAGGATGACCGCGGCCACGATCCGTATCGTGGCCGCGGCGTTGCTCACTTCAGGTTCTGCTCGAACAGCTTGAGGATGCGCTTGTACTGGTCCAGCCAGGAATCGGCACGCACGTAGCCGTGGCGTTCCAGCGGGTACGGTGCGATCGACCAGTTGTCCTTGTGCAGTTCGATCAGGCGCTGGGTCAGGTGCACCGAGTCCTGGAAGAACACGTTGTCATCCATCATGCCGTGGGCGATCAGCAGGTTGTCCTGCAGGTTCTGCGCGTACTCGATCGGCGAGGACACGCGGTACGCCTCCGGATCGATGTCCGGGGTGTTGAGGATGTTGCTGGTGTAGCCGTGGTTGTAGTTGTGCCAGTCGACCACCGGGCGCAGCGCGGCGCCGGCCTTGAACGTGCCCGGTGCACGGAACAGCGCCATGAAGGTCATGAAGCCGCCATAGGAGCCGCCGTAGATGCCGGCGTGGTCACGGTCGCCCTGCTGGGTGTCGACCAGCCAGTCCAGGCCATCCTTGTAGTCTTCCAGTTCCGGGTGGCCCATGTTGCGGTAGATGGCCGTGCGCCAGTCGCGGCCGTAGCCCTCGCTGCCGCGGTAGTCCATGTCCAGCACGATGTAGCCCTTCTCCACCAGCAGGTTGTGGAACATCTGCTCGCGGAAATAGGCCGGGTAGCGCTGGTGCACGTTCTGCAGGTAGCCGGCGCCGTGCACGAACATCACGATCGGGTACTTCCTGCCCGGTTCCTTGTGCTCGGGCTCGTAGTACTTGGCCCAGACCACGCCGGCACCATGCTTGGACGGCACCGCGACCAGCTTCGGCTGGATCCACTCACGTGCCTTGTAGTCGGCGGTGCGGGTATCGGTCAGCACGCGTGCCTGGCCACCGGCGCTGGGCAGCACCGCCAGCTGCGGCGGCAGGTAGGCCGCGGAGTAACGCACCAGCAGCTGCTGGCCATCCGGCGACAGCGAGAAGTCTTCCACGCCATTGAGGCTGGTCAGCTCGCGCACCTGGCGGTTGCCGGTGTCGACCGCGCAGACTTCGTAGTCATGCGGCGCCTGCTGGTTGCACAGGAAGTAGAAGCCCTTGCCATCGGCCGACGGTACCGGCGCCGAGGTTTCCCACTTGCCACTGGTCAGCGCCTGCGGCTTGGCGGTGCCGGCCTGGGTGTACAGGTGCGAGAAGCCCGATTCCTCGGACAGCAGCCACAGCGTGCGGCCATCGGCCATCCAGCCGAAATCGTTGAAGCCCCAGTTGATCCAGGCGTTGTCGGTCAGGCGATGGCGGTTCTGCACGCGGCCATCGGCTGCGTTGACGCTGATGATCCAGCGGTCCTTGTTGTCGTTGGCACGCAGCATCACTGCGGCCTGCTGGCCGTCGGCACTCCAGCGGATGCCGCCGCCCATGAAGTCGCTCATCACCTGCACGCTGCGCTCGCCCTTCAGCGCATCCTTGCCGGCCTTGCGGCGCAGCTCGGCCAGCGGGTCGGTGCTGATGCCCGGCAATCCGGACAGCGAGATCTTCTCGGCCTTGCCGGTGCGCACGTCCACGTACCACAGGGTGTGCGGTTCGAAGCCGTTGCGGCCGACGCGGGTGCGGGTGTCCTCGGTCTCCTCGTAACCGGATTCGGTCACGTACAGCGGCATCTTGCTGGTGCGGCCGTCGTCGAAGTCCTTCGGCTTGGTCACCACGATCAGGTGGGTCAAGTCGGGCGACAGCACGCTGTCACCGATCTCGACGTCGGCGCCCAGGTACACCGGGCCCGGCGCACGGGTCGGGTCGGCCTGGCGCCAGCGCTGGTCCTGGTCCTTCAGTGCCTCGCGCTGGTCGCGGTCGCGGCGCAGGGTTTCCAGCGTGCGCAGCTGCTGGTCGCGCAGCACGTCGGCCTTCGGCGGCGTGCGCGGATCCTTGTCGGCCTTCAGGCTGGCCACCTGCTGCACACCGCTGGCAGCGGTCCAGTGGAACCAGTTCTGGCCAACGCGCCAGATCACGCCATTGTCGGCAGCGAAGTTCACGTTGCCCGCGCGCTCGTTGCTGCGGGTCAGCTGGGTCAGCGCGCCGCTGCGCAGGTCGCGCACGAACACGTCGCCATTGCGGACGAAAGCGCTGCGGCTGCGGCTGCGGTCGTAGACCGGCTCGGCCACGTCCAGGGTGCCACGCTGGTCATCGGCCACCTGTGCGGCCACGCCACCGGCCACCGGCTGGCGGAAGGTATCGCGCACCGGGCTGCCGTTGCGCTTGAGCTGGTATTCCACCTGCTGGCTGTTCCACGACCACCAGGCCTTCTCGACCGGCGGACCGATCCAGTCCGGGTCGGCCATGGCCTGTTCGATGGTGATCGGCGTCGGCGCGGCATGCGCAGCCGGTGCGGCCAGCACGGCCGACAGCAGGAGGGACAGGGGCAGCACTCGGGACATGGGCGGACGGCACCAGAAGAGGAAACCGGGCAAGCGTAGCAGCCGCAAGGACCCGGGGCAGGGGCCACAGGTCATGGCAGCGGGATTGGCAAAGTGGTGCAACCGGTGGCCGGCCTCGCGCATCCATTCTCCTGAACCCGCATCATCCATCGAACAGGAGCCCGACCATGCAGGAACTGATCCCGATCACCCTCTTCATCTGCATCGCCTACGCGATCCATGCCATTGCCGATGCGCGCGCGCGCAGCAAGCTGGTGGCCCCGCACGTGCCGGAGGAAGTGATCCGCTCGCTGGCCGTGCTGGAAGAAGAGCGCCGCCGCCAGGGCGCGCTGCGCTGGGGCATCAGCCTGGTCTGCCTGGCCCTGGCCATGGCCCTGCTGGAAGCCATCGGCGCCCGTGACCTGACCTTCGGCGCCGCCGCCGCGCTGGTCGGCAGTGCTGGCCTGGGCCAGCTGCTGGCCTGGCACTTCACCCGCCCCGCCGCACGCAAGGGCTGAGCCGGCGCATGCCACGGGCACAGGGGGCGCCCCGCAGATGAGCCTGCTCGGCGAAGCATTGTCGGCACTTCGGGGCCGTCGCCGCCACGATGCATCAGCGGCGGCACCGCCCGCCGAGCCGCTGGACGCGGACCAGGCCCTGGTGCGGGCCATCATCGATGGTTCGCAGGCGGCGTTTTCGCAGCTGGTGGAGACCCACCAGCGCACCTGCGCGCATGTGATCGGACGCATGGTCGGCGACCGCGACCAGGTCGCCGACCTGCTGCAGGAGACCTTCCTGGCCGTGTTCCGCCAGCTGCACCGGTTCCGCTTCGAATCCTCGCTGCGTACCTGGGTTTCGCGGGTGGCCTACACCACCGCGCTGCAGCACCTGCGCCGGCGGCGGCTGGAGGCGCAATGGATGGTGGCGGTGGAGGTGCCGGAAGAACTTGGCATCGGTGATGAGGGGCCGGGCCCGGCCGAGTTGAGCGAGGCGCTGCAGGCCGGGCGCCAGCTCGGCGCGGCGCTGGAGCGACTGAGCGCACCGCAGCGCCTGATCGTCGGCCTGCATTACCTGGAGGATTTCGACCTGGCCGAGATCGAACAGGTGACCGGGCTGGCACGCGGTACCATCAAGAGCCACCTGCACCGCGCGCGCCAGGTCCTGAAGCAGGAACTGACGCGGCATGCCACCGCCGGAGAGCCGCTGTGAACCCACCGACCGACCCTCGCGATGCGGAAGCGCGCGCGCTGGCACAGGCGTTGCGTGAACAGGCACGGCAGGAACAGACGCCGGATGTAAGCGAGGCGCTGCAGAAGCGCATTACCGCTGAGTCGCGCGACAGTGGTGTGGGCTATGTGGTGGTGCAGATGCTGTTGTTTGGTGCCCTGCTGGCTGCCGCAGCCTGGTATTTCTGGCACTGAGGCACCCTCCGGGCGGTGGGCCTGGTAGATGCCGACCTGGGTCGGCGTCTGGGCGTGTGTGCCAACCAAGGTTGGCAGCTACCAGAACGGTTGACCCCTGCGACAAAGTGAAGCAGCGCGTCACCCGGTCGCATCCCACCTTAACGAAATCCTCCTAAAGTGGTCCGGTATCCCACCGGTCGCAGGCAGGAGGCGTCCCTTGGACGCGTTGTTGTTGTCCCGGATCCAGTTCGGATTCGTCATCAGTTTCCACGTGCTGTTCCCCGCCTTCACCATCGGCACGGCCAGCTGGCTGGCCTTCATCGAATGGCGCTGGCTGCGCACGAAGTTGCCCGTGTGGCGCGAGCTGTATTTCTTCTGGCAGAAGATCTTCGCGGTGTCGTTCGGCATGGGCGTGGTCAGCGGCATCGTCATGGCCTTCCAGTTCGGAACCAACTGGCCGCGGCTGAGCGAGGTGGCCGGCACGGTCATCGGCCCGCTGCTGACCTATGAAGTGCTGACCGCGTTCTTCCTCGAAGCCAGCTTCCTCGGCGTGATGATGTTCGGCTGGGGCCGGGTTTCGCCGCGCCTGCATTTCCTGTCCACCTGCATGGTGGCGCTGGGCACGCTGTTCTCCACGTTCTGGATCCTGTCGTCCAACAGCTGGCTGCACACGCCGGCCGGTTACGAGATGGTCAACGGCATCGTGCATCCGGTGGACTGGTGGCAGGTGGTGTTCAATCCCTCGTTCCCGTACCGCCTGGCGCACATGGCACTGGGTTCGTTCATCACCACCTGTTTCGTGATTGGTGGCGTGGGCGCGTGGTACCTGCGCAAGGGCACGCACGTGGAAGCGGGTCGGCGCATGCTGATCGCCGCCGTGGCGTTCGCCGCACTGACCGTGCCGGTGCAGATCTTCGTCGGCGACATGCATGGCCTGAACACGCTCAAGCACCAGCCGATGAAGATCGCGGCGATGGAAGCGCACTGGCATGAAACCAGGGAAGGCGAGGGCGTGCCGCTGGTGGTGTTCGCACTGCCCAATGAAAAGGAAGAGCGCAACGATTTCGAAGTGGCCATCCCGAAGCTGGGCAGCGTGATCCTCACCCATTCGCTGGATGGCACCTTCGATCCGCTCACCTCGGTACCGGCCAGCGAACGGCCGCCGGTGACGCCGGTGTTCTTCGCCTTCCGCATCATGGTCGGGCTGGGCACGCTGATGCTGTTGCTGGCCTGGGTCTCGGCCTTCCAGCTGTGGCGCAGGAGGCTGCTGGATTCACCGTGGCTGCTGCGGGGCTGGAACTGGATGCTGCCGAGTGGCTTCATCGCGCTGCTGTCCGGTTGGTTCGTCACCGAGATGGGGCGCCAGCCGTGGGTGGTGTACGGCGTGCTGCGCACCGCCGATGCGGTCGGCCCGCAGAGCGCGTGGATGACCGCACTGTCGCTGGGTGTCTACGTGGTCGGCTACGCCTTCGTGTTCGGCTGGGGCATCTGGTACCTGGTGAAGATCCTGCGCCACGGGCCGCAGCCGTATGCCGAGGGGCCGTCGCTGGACCATGGCAGCCACACTCCGGCACGCCCGCTGTCGGCGGCCGACGAACCGCTGGAGGACCGCTGACATGGACCTGATGACCTGGCTGCCGGTGGCGTGGTTCGCGGTGATCGGCTTTGGCGTGCTGATGTACGTGGTGCTGGACGGCTTCGTGCTCGGCATCGGCATCCTTGCCCCGTTCGCCGAGGACGAGCAACAGCTGGACCTGATGATGAACACCGCCGCGCCGATCTGGGACGGCAACGAGACCTGGCTGGTGCTGGGTGGCGCCGGCCTGCTGGCGGCCTTCCCCAAGGCCTATGCGGTGCTGTTGTCGGCGCTGTACCTGCCGGTGCTGCTGCTGGTGGTGGCGCTGGTGTTCCGCGGCGTGGCGTTCGAGTTCCGCTTCAAGGCACATCGTTCGCGCCGGTTGTGGAGCGTGGCGTTCGGGCTCGGTTCGTTGCTGGCGACTTTCGCCCAGGGCGTGATCCTGGGCACGCTGGTGCAGGGCATCCCGCTGGTGGACGGTACCTACCAGGGCGGCGTGTTCGCTTGGTTCAGCCCGTTCGCGATGCTGACCGGTGCCGCGCTGGTGGCCGGCTACGCGCTGCTGGGCAGCACCTGGCTGATCCTGAAGACGGAAGGGCGCGTGCAGGCGCTGGCGCGGCAGATGACGCGGCCGCTGGTGGTGGCGGTGATCGCGGCGATGGGCCTTGTGAGCAGCTGGCTGCCGTTCCTCGATTCGCGGTTGATGGACCGCTGGTTCAGCGACGGCAACTTCTGGTGGCTGTCGCCGGTGCCGCTGCTGACCCTGGCGGTGGCTGCGGCGCTGTGGCGCAGCGCGACCCATCCGCGCCGTGACCTGCCGCCGTTCCTGCTCAGCCTGGCCCTGTTCGTGCTCGGCTTCCTCGGCCTGGTGCTGGGCATGTGGCCGTACCTGCTGCCGCCGTCGATGACGCTGTGGCAGGCCGCCGCGCCGGCCTCCTCGCTCGGCTTCACCCTGGTCGGGCTGGTCGTTCTGCTGCCGGTCATCCTCGGCTACACGGCATGGTCGTACCGGGTGTTCCGCGGCAAGGTGCACGCCGACACCGGTTACCACTGATCGATTGAATGCGGCGGCCCGCCGGTGCCGGGTCCCGCGTTGGGGAATGTGAAACCTGCACACCCCGTGCAGGACGTGCTAGCGTGCGCTCCTTTCCGGCGGCCAGGGGGGCAGCCGGCGACGTCCTGGACGGACGCACGGCTGCAGGAATGGGGGGCCGCCGCGCGTCGCCGTAATGGCTCGTGCCTATCGTTCTCCCGTTGAAGCACCATCGCTAAATGATCGAATTCTCCATCGTCGACTGGGCTGCCTGGGCGCCCGGCCTGAGCGAGCGTAGCCAGTGGCTGGGCTGGGCCGATGCGCCGTATCCGCCACAGGGCGAAGACACGCCGGCGCTGGCCGAGATACCAGCGATGCAGCGCCGCCGCATCGAGCGGCTGGGCCGGATGGCGATCCAGGCTGCCTGCTGGTGCGAGGATGGGCAGGGCGCTGACAGCGAGGTGCCGCTGGTGTTCGCCAGCCGCCATGGCGACGTGGCCCGATCGATGGATCTGCTGGGGGCGCTGGTCGGCGAGCAGCCGCTGTCGCCGACAGGGTTCGGCCTGTCGGTGCACAACGCGATCGCGGCGCTGTACTCGATCGCCCGCGGCCACCGCGGCAACTACCTGGCGCTGGCCGCCGGCCAGGCCACGGTCGAGACCGCCTGCCTGGAGGCGGCCGGGCTGCTGGCCGATGGTGCCCGCGAAGTGCGGGTGGTGGTCTATGAATCGCCGCTTCCTGAAATTTACGCGACGTTCGCTGACGAACCCGACCCGTTCTTTGCCTGGTGTTGGCGCTTGACCGCGCCTAAACCGGGCCGGCCGACCCTCTCGCTGCAGTGGGAGGCGGCGCAGCATGCCGCAGCCACCGCACCGGGTGCGCTGCCGCACGCGCTGGACCTGCACCGCTTCCTGCTGTCCGGCGCGCCGGCGCTGGAGCACGTGGCCCAGGGCCAGCGCTGGCGCTGGGGGCGCCGTGGCTGAGGCGCTGCGCCGCCTCGATCATGCCTGGCGGGTGTTCGGCACCGGCCTGAGCTTTGCCGCATTTGGCGTGGGCGGCCTGTTGCTGGGCGTGCTGGTGATGCCGGTGCTGCTGATGCGCGACCCGGTGGTCCGCCGCCGCCGGGCCCGCCGCGTGGTCCAGGTCGCCTTTGCCAGCCACCTCCGCCTGATGCGTGCGCTGGGGGTGATGACCTACCAGATCGAAGGCGGGGAACGCCTGCAGCGCGACGGTTTGCTGGTTCTGGCCAATCACCCGACCCTGATCGACGTGGTCTGCCTGATCTCGCTGCTGCCCAACGCCGATTGCGTGGTGAAACGGGCCGTGGCCTGCAATCCGTTCATGCGCGGCCCGGTGCGGGCGGCTGGCTACATCGCCAATGATGACGGGGCCGGCCTGGTCGACGACTGCGTGGCGGCGGTGCATGCCGGCGGTACCCTGGTGATCTTCCCGGAAGGCACCCGCAGCGTGCCGGGCCAGCCGCCGCGGCTGCAGCGCGGGGCTGCCAACATCGCCGTACGGGGCCGGCTGGACATCACCCCGGTGCGGATCACCTGCACCCCGCCCACGTTGACCAAGGGACAGAAGTGGTATCGTGTCCCCTCACGTCGCTTTCACGTTCGGCTGCAGATCGGCGAAGATATCCCGATCGCGCCCTTCCTGGCCGATGACGACTCGCCAAGGGGGGATGCCTTGGCAGCACGCCGCGTCACCGAGCACCTTTCTCGTTATTTCGACCTGTCTGGAGATCCGCCCCGTGCAAGCACTTGAGCACGAGATCAAGGAATTGATCATTTCCTCCCTTTCGCTGGAGGACATCACGCCGGAGGACATCGATCCGACCGCGCCGCTGTTCGTCGAGGGCCTCGGCCTGGATTCGATCGACGCGCTGGAGCTGGGCCTGGCGCTGCAGAAGAAGTACGGTGTCAGCCTCTCGGCCGATTCGGAAGAAACCCGTCGCCATTTCTCCAGCGTGCGCGCGCTCGGCGAGTTCGTCGCCGCCCGCCAGTCGTAACGGCGCCAGGAATTGCCATGACCAAGAATGAACTGTTCGAACGCATCGTCAGCATCCTGACCGACAGCTTCGAGATCGAAACCGCCCGGATCACCCCCGAGGCCCGCCTGTACGACGACCTGGACATCGACAGCATCGATGCGGTCGACCTGATCGTGCAGCTCAAGCCGCTGCTCGGCCGCAATCTGCAGCCGGAAGCGTTCAAGGCCGTGCGCACCGTGCAGGACATCGTCGATGTCGTACATGGACTGCTGCCGGACCAGGCAGCCGCCTGACCGCAGCGCCGGCGGCTTCGCCATGGCTCGCGCACGTACCGTCGTGGTGGCAGCGATTTCGCTTGCCTACCCGCTGCTGGTGTACCTGGCGATGGGCCGTTTCGAGCCGCGCTGGCTGTCGCTGCTGCTGTTCACCCTGGCCCTGCTGCGTGCGCTGAGCACGCGCCAGCCGCTGTGGTGGGCCGCCGCCGCCGGTACCGGCCTGCTGGCGGTGCTGGCTACCGTGCTGAACCAGGCCCTGCCGCTGAAGCTGTACCCGGCGCTGGTCAACGCGGTGATGCTGGCGGTGTTCGGCACCAGCCTGCGCTTCGGGCCGCCGCTGGTGGAGCGCCTGGCGCGGCTGCAGGAGCCGGACCTGCCCCCGTTCGCGGTGGCCTATACCCGCCGCGTCACCCAGGTGTGGTGCGGCTTTTTCGTTCTCAACGGCAGCCTGGCCCTGCTGACCGCGCTGTACGCGTCGGACCGGGTCTGGATGCTCTACAACGGATTGTTGGCGTACGTAATGATGGGCGTGTTGTTCGCAGGTGAGTGGCTGGTGCGGCGGCGGGTGAAGGCGGCACACGCGCATGGCTGAGTGGATTGCCCTGGACCGGCTGCTGCTGGAGGCACGGCCGCAGCGCGGCGTCGGCCTCTGCGACGGCGAGGTGATCGACCACGCCGGCTTCCGCCAGCGCGTGCTGGGCTGGCGCGCCGCCTTTGCGGCGGCCGAAGGCCGCGACTGGGCCCTGTACTTCGATGATGCCGTGGCCTTCGCCGCGGCGCTGTTCGGTGCCTGGCATGCCGGCAAGCGGGTGTTCCTGGCCGCCGACAACCTGCCGGCCACGCTGCTGGCACTGCAGCCGCAGGTGAGCGGTTTCGCGGGTGATGTCAGCGCCGATTACCGCCCGCTGGTGGCACAGGACGCCGCGATGGGCGATGAACTGCAGGCGCTGGACGAGCGCGCCTGCGAACTGTGCGTGTTCACCTCCGGCAGCACCGGCGAGCCCAGTGCGATCGGCAAGCGCCTGGACCAGCTGGCGCGCGAGGTGGAGGCGCTGCAGGCCGCATTCGGTGCGCAGATGGAGGGTGTGCAGGTTCATGGCACGGTGTCCCACCAGCACATCTACGGGCTGCTGTTCCGCGTGCTGTGGCCGCTGGCCGCCGGTCGCCTGATCCATCCGCGCCGGTTCTTCCACGAAGACCTGGTGGGGGCGCTGGCCGGTACCGATACAGTGCTGGTGGCGACGCCGGCCCACCTCAAGCGCCTGCCCGGGCAGCTCGACTGGGCCAGCCTGCATGGCCGCCTGCGCGCGGTGTTCTCCTCCGGTGGCCCGCTGCCGGAAGACGCGGCGCGGCAGGTGCGGCAGTGGCTGGGCGTGGCCCCGACCGAGGTCTACGGCAGCAGCGAAACCGGCGGCATCGCCTGGCGCCGCTGGGACACCGACCTGCCACCGTGGCAGCCGTTGCCGGGCGTGCAGTGGCGGATCGACGATGGCTGCCTGGCGGTGGCCTCGGCGCATCTGGAAACCGCCGACTGGTGGCGTACCCAGGACCGCGTTGAAGCCCTGGCCGATGGCCGCTTCCGCCTGCTGGGCCGCGCCGACCGCATCGTCAAGATCGAAGAACGCCGCGTGTCGCTGGACGCGCTGGAACGCGCGCTGCGCGAAGACGCCGAAGTGGATGACGCGCGCGTGCTGGTGCTGCCCGGGCAGCGCGAGCAGCTGGCCGCCGTGGTGGTGCCGGCCGATCCGGCGCTGCTGGACGCGGGCGACGCCGCGCGTCGTGCGCTGGGCCAGCGCCTCGGCGCCCGCCTGGCGCATGCGCATGACGCCGTGACCCGCCCGCGTCGTTGGCGCCTGGTGCAGGCGTTGCCGATCAACGCGCAGGGCAAGGTGACCCAGGCCGCCCTGGCGGCGCTGTTCCAACCGCTGATGCCGGTGCCGGTCTGGGACCGCCGCGATGCTGCGAGCGCCACGCTGCGCATGACCCTGGACCCGGCGCTGCGGCCGTTCCAGGGCCACTTCCCGCAGGCGGCGATCCTGCCCGGCGTGGCGCAGCTGGACTGGGCGGTGCGATTCGGCCGCCAGGCGTTTGCGATGCCGGCAGCGTTCCTGCGCATGGACGCAGTGAAGTTCCAGCACGTGGCCCGCCCGGGCGATGAGCTGACCCTGCAGCTGGACTGGGATGCCGCACGCAACGTGCTGGCTTTCCGCTACACCTCCAGCCATGGCGTGCATGCCAGTGGCAAGGTGGTTTTCGCTGATGCGGACTGACCCGGCCGTTGCCGGTGCCGCGTTCGCGCCACTGGTGGTGATTCCCGTCTACGACCACGAGCATGCCATCGCGGCGGTGGTCGACGGCGTGCAGGCCGCCGGCCTGCCGTGCCTGCTGGTCGACGATGGTTCGCGGGTCTCCTGCGCGGCGGTGCTGCGTTCGCTGGCACAGCGCCAGGGCGTCGACCTGCTGCGCCTGGATATCAACCAGGGCAAGGGCGGGGCGATGCTGGCCGGTTTCGCCGAGGCGGCCGCGCGTGGTTACAGCCACGTGCTGCAGATCGATGCCGATGGCCAGCACGACACCCGCGATCTGCCACGCTTCATCGAAGCGGCGCGCGTGCATCCGGATGCGGTGATCTGCGGTATCCCGGCCTACGACGCCAGCGTGCCGAAGGCGCGTCTGTACGGCCGCTACGCCACCCACATCTGGGTCTGGATCAACACGCTGTCGCTGCACCTGCGCGACACCATGTGCGGCTTCCGCGTGTATCCGCTGCCGCCGGTACTGCGCCTGATCGGCGAGGAAACCATCGGCCGGCGCATGGATTTCGATACCGAAGTGATGGTGCGCCTGTACTGGCGGCAGCTGCCGGTCGAGCACCTGGCCACGCGCGTGACCTATCCATCCGATGGCGTGTCGCACTTCGATGTGTGGCGCGACAACGTGCGCATCAGCCGCATGCATACCCGCCTGTTCTTCGGCATGCTCTGGCGCGCACCGCGCCTGTTGTGGCGCCGCCTGCGGGGGCAGCGCTGAGATGGCGGCCGCGCAGGGTGCCCCGCACTGGGCCGACATCGGCGAATCGACGTCGGTGGCCGGCGTGCTGTTCCTGTGCTGGGTGCACCGCTGGTTCGGGCGCTGGCCGTTCCGCCTGTGCGTGTGGCCGGTGGTGGCCTGCCATTGGCTGGGCAACCGCGTCGGCCGCCAGGCCTCGATGCAGTATCTGCAGCGGCTGCAGGCATACAGCGGCGTGCTCGGCCGCACGCCGACCCGGCGTGACAGCCTGCGCCACTTCTTCGCCTTCGCCGATACGATGCTGGACAAGATCCTCGGCCTGGGCGGGCGCTATCCGGCCGAACGCATCCATCTGCATCGCGACCTGGTGCTGGAGAAGATCGCGCGCCGCGAAGGCGGGCTGATCCTCACTGCGCACATCGGCTGCCTGGAGCTGTGCCAGGTACTGGCCGAACAGGTGCCGGGCTTCCGCATCACCGTGCTGGTGCATACCGCGCACGCGCAGCGCTTCAACCGCCTGCTGCAGCGGCTGGACCCGCTGGCGGCGGTGGAGCTGGTGCAGGTGACCGAAATGGGGCCGGCCACCGCGGTGATGCTGGCCGAGCGCGTGGCGGCGGGTGGCTTCGTCGCCATCGTCGGCGACCGTACACCGGTGCAGGGCGGCCGCAGCGTCACCGCCGATTTCCTTGGCCACCGCGCCCCGTTCCCGATCGGCGCCTATGTGCTCGCCGCCGCGCTCGGTTGCCCGGTCTACACCATGGCCTGCCTGCACCAGGGCGAGGGCTACCGCGTGGCATTCGAACAGTTTGCCGAACGCATCGTGCTGCCGCGTGGCTCGCGCGACGCCGCGCTGGCCGAACAGGCTCAGCGCTTCGCGCGTTGGCTGGAACTCCAGGTCATCCAGTCCCCGTTGGACTGGTTCAATTTCTTCCCCTTCTGGGATCAGGCTCCGCATGACGACTGACGCCGTACCCGTGTGCCGCTTTGGCGATGCACCGTTGACCATTGAAGACGTGGTTGCCCTGGCCCAGCGCCAGTGCGAGGCCGCACTGAGCGACGCGCCGGCGTTCCGCGCACACATCCAGCGCGGTGCCGACTTCCTCGACCGCCTGCTGCGCGAGGACGGCGTGATCTACGGTGTGACCACCGGCTACGGCGACTCGTGCACGGTGAACATCCCGCCGGCGCTGGTGGCGGAACTGCCGCACCACCTGTACACCTACCACGGCTGCGGCCTGGGCCGTTACCTGGACCCGGTCGAGACCCGCGCGGTGCTGGCCGCGCGCCTGGCGTCGCTGGTGCGCGGCATGTCCGGTGTCAGCGTGCCGCTGCTGGAGGGCCTGGCCACGCTGCTGCAGCACGACGTGCTGCCGATGATTCCGGCCGAAGGCTCGGTGGGTGCCAGTGGTGACCTGACGCCGCTGTCGTACGTGGCGGCGGTGCTGTGCGGCGAGCGCGAGGTGCTGCACGACGGCCGTGTGCAGCCGGCGGCGGAGGTGCTGGCGAAGATCGGCATGACCCCGCTGAAGCTGCGGCCGAAGGAAGGCCTGGCGATCATGAACGGCACCGCGGTGATGACCGGCCTGGCCTGCCTGGCCTGGCAGCGCGCCGATTACCTGGCGCGCATGGCCACGCGCCTGACCGCGTTCAACGTGCTGGCCAGCGACGGCAACGCGCACCACTTCGACGAAACCCTGTTCGCGGCCAAGCCGCACCCGGGCCAGGGCCGCATCGCCGCGCGCCTGCGCAGCGACCTGCACAGCGAGCGTCCGCCGCGCAATGAACAGCGCCTGCAGGACCGCTATTCGCTGCGCTGCGCGCCGCATGTGATCGGCGTGCTGGAGGACAGCCTGCCGTTCCTGCGCCAGCTGATCGAAACCGAACTGAACAGCGCCAACGACAACCCGCTGATCGATGCCGACGGCGAGCGCATCCTGCATGGCGGCCACTTCTATGGCGGCCACATCGCGCTGGCGATGGACACCCTGAAGAACACCGTGGCCAACGTTGCCGACCTGCTCGACCGGCAGCTGGCGCTGGTGGTCGATGCCCGTTACAACCATGGCCTGCCGGCCAACCTGTCGGCGGCCACCGGCCCGCGCGCGGCCATCAACCATGGCCTGAAGGCGCTGCAGATCAGCGTGTCGGCCTGGACGGCCGAAGCGCTGAAGCAGACCATGCCGGCCAGCGTGTTTTCGCGTTCCACCGAGTGCCACAACCAGGACAAGGTCAGCATGGGCACCATCGCCGCGCGCGACTGCCTGCGCGTGATCGAGCTGACTGAACAGGTGGTGGCCGCGATGCTGATCGCCGCCCGCCAGGGCCTGGCGCTGCGCGAACGGGTTGGCCTGAACGCGCAGCTGCATGGCAGTCTGGCCGACATGTACGCCGACCTGGGGCAGCGCATCGCCCTGGTTGAAGAAGACCGCGCGCTGGATCGCGAACTGCGGGAACTGCTGGTGGAGATCCGCGCGCAACGTTGGGAGCTGTATGCCGGTGAATGAGGCCATCGAACGGGTCGGCGAGATTGCGCTGACCCCCGCCTTCCATGACTGCGATCCGATGAACGTGGTCTGGCATGGCAACTACTTCAAGTACTTCGAGATCGCGCGCTGCGCGCTGCTCGGGCGCTACGACTACGACTACCCGCAGATGCTCGAATCGGGCTACCTGTGGCCGGTGGTCGATGCGCGGGTGAAGTACGTGCGCCCGCTGCTGTTCAACCAGGCGCTGCGCGTGATCGCGCGCATCGTGGAATGGGAGAACCGGCTGAAGATCGAGTACGAAATCGTCGATGCGCAGAGTGGCCAGGTGCTGACCCGCGCGATGACCATCCAGGTCGCGGTGGACGCGGCCAGCAAGGAAATGCTGTACCAGTGCCCGCCGGTACTGTGGGAACGCCTGGGAGTGCCTGCGCCGTGAACATGTTTGCCCGTCTTCCGAGCGTGCTGCTGTGCGTGCTGATGCTCGTTGCCGCACCGCGCGTGCAGGCCGCCGACCCCGCCATCGATGCGATCACCCAGGCGGTGGCGCGGCCGGATGTACTGCGTGGCCAGTTCAGTCAGGAAAAGCAGGTCAGCGGCTTCAAGAACCCGTTGCGCTCGCAGGGCCAGTTCGTGGTCGCGCGCCAGCACGGCGTGATCTGGACCACGCTCAAGCCGTTCCCCTCCGAAGTGGTGGTCACCGCCGACCGCATCCTCAGCCGCCAGCGCGATGGCAGCACCCGTGTCGAGCTCGATGCACGGCAGCAGCCGGCGATGCGTTCGGTCAACGCGATCATGTTCGCGCTGATGAGCGGCGACGTGCAGGCGCTGTCCAGCCAGTTCAACGTGGCGGCCAGCCGTGAAGGGCAGGGCTGGCGACTGCGGCTGACGCCGAAGTCGGCGATGCTGGCCAAGGCCTTCCAGTCGCTGACCCTGCAGGGTGACCGCTACGTGCGCCAGGTCGAGATCGTCGAGGCCAACAAGGACCGCACGCAGATCCAGTTCAGCGCGTTGAGCGAGGCGCCGGCCACGCTCAATGCCGACGAGGCCCGCCGCTTTGAGTGAGGTCGTGGCATCGAACGCACCGGACCGGTTGCGGCGCTGGTGGCACTGGCTGGGCATCGCCTGGCTGCTGGTGCTGCTGGTGATGGGCGCGCAGCAGTGGCGCTTGTGGAGCCAGGAATCGCGGATCGACACCGATATCCTCGCCCTGCTGCCGCAGGATGCGCATGACCGCCTGTTGAGTGATGTCACCCGGCGCATCGCCGACGGCAGTTCGCGCCAGGTGGTGGTGCTGCTGGGGAGCAAGGACGGCGCCGCCGCCAAGCGCGCGCAGGCAGCCTTCGCTGCGGCCATGGCTCAGGACGCCGACCATGCATTGCTGGTGCCCAGTGGTTCGATTGAAGGCTGGTTCGACGAGGCGCGGGCGTTCTACGCGCCGTACCGCGACCGCCTGCTGACGCCGGCCCAGCGCGAGCAGTTGCAGGGCAGCGAACCGGGCGCGTTGGCCGAGCAGGCGTTGGCCGCGCTGTACGGCCCGATGGGCGCGCCGCGCCTGACCGACTGGCGGCAAGACCCGCTGTCGCTGTGGCCGCAATGGTGGCAGCAGCAGGCGCAGGGGTCGGGGCTGCGGCTGGGCGATGATGGCCTGCTCGAAGCCGAGGGCAAGCATTGGGCGGCGCTGCAGTTCGATACGCCGGGGTCGGCGTTCCAGCTTGACGGTGAGCGCCATCTCGATGGCCTGCTGGAACGTGCCGGGCAGGCTGCCAGGGCGGCAGCACCGGAGATGGAAATCCTGCATGCCGGCGTGCCGCTGCACGCCGAGGCGGCCGCGGTGCAGGCCAACCAGGAGATCAACACCATCGGCTGGGGCTCGCTGGCCGCGGTGCTGCTGCTGGTGTGGCTGGCGTTCCGTTCGCTGCGGCCGATCCTGCTGGTGGCCGCGTCGTTGCTGATCGGCTGTGGCGTGGCGCTGGCGGTGACCGTGCTGGTGTTCGGCAAGGTGCACGTGCTGACCCTGGTGTTCGGTGCGTCGCTGGTGGGCGTGGCCGAGGATTACGGCATCCACTGGTTCGCTTCGCGCCAGGCCGAGCCGGCCGATCGCCGCTGGAAGCTGCTGCGGCACCTGCTGCCGGGCCTGTGGCTGGCCCTGCTGACCAGCGCGCTGGCCTATCTGGCGCTGGGCCTGGCCCCGTTCCCGGGCCTGCGCCAGATGGCATTGTTCTCGGTGGTCGGCCTGGCCGCTGCTTTCCTCACGGTGATCTTCTGGTTCCCGTGGCTGGATGGCGGTGAGATCCGCCAGACCCGTTTCTCGCAGTGGCTGGGCAACACGCTGGAACGCTTCCCGCGTCTGCATGGCCGTCGCCCGGTGACGGTGTTCGTGCTGATTGCCCTGGCGTTCTCCGCCATCGGCATCGCCCGCCTGCACAGCAACGACGACCTGCGCAGCCTGCAGTCCTCGCCGCCGGCGTTGATGGCGCAGCAGATCCGCCTGAGCCAGCTGCTGGGCATGCCCAGCCCGGCGCAGTTCTACCTGGTGCAGGGCAGTGACGCTGCCCAGCTGCTGCAGCGCGAAGAAGCGCTGACCGAACGCCTGCGTGCGCTCGCCCACGACCAGCGCATTGGTGGCTACCGCGCGATCAGCGACTGGCTGCCGTCGCCGGCACGCCAGCAGGCCGATGCCGCGCTGACCGCGAAGGTGGAACCGGGCGTGCTGGATGCGGTGTCCGAGGCGGTCGGTGAACCGCTGCCGCGCCCGGACTTCGCCGCTGCGCCGCTGACCGCCGAGGCATTCCTGGCCTCGCCGGCCTCGCAGCCGTTCCGCCACCTGTGGGTGGGCGAGGTCGGCGGGCAGATGATCAGCGTGGTGATGGTCGATGACCTGTCGCGCGCTGATGCGCTGGCCACCCTGCGTGGGGCGGCCGAAGGCCTGCCGGGTGTGCGCTGGGTGGACCGCACCGCCGACTTCTCGCAGCTGCTGGGCCACTACCGCAAGCTGATGGGTGGGTTGCTGCTGGTCGGCATCGTGCTGGTGTTCGGCGCGCTGTGGCTGCGCTACCGCCGCCAGGCCTGGCGCGTGTTCGCGCCGACGCTGATTGCCGGTGCGCTGACCCTGGGCCTGCTGGGCCTGTTCGGCCAGCCACTGCAGCTGTTCAACGTGCTGGCACTGATGCTGCTGCTGGGCATGGGCATCGACTACGGCATCTTCCTGATTGAGCACCGCGGCGATGCCAGTGCCTGGCTGGCGGTGTGCGTGGGCGCGGCCAGCACCTGGTTGTCGTTCGGCCTGCTGGGACTGTCGCAGACCCCGGCGCTGCGCGCGTTCGGCCTGACCCTGCTGTTCGGCATCGGCCTGGTCTGGCTGATCTCGCCGCTGTTCCGGCCGCCGCCGCACGATCTGCCGCCGGCCTGAGCCTGTTTTCCGACTTCCTTCTTTCCACTTGATCGAGCAACAAGGACGCACCGATGAATACTGCTGTGGATGCTGTCGAACGTACTGAAATCCTGATCATCGGTGCCGGCCCGGCCGGCTCCGTGGCTGCGGCGATGCTGCGCCAGCAGGGCCGCCAGGTGCTGATGCTGGAGCGCCAGCAGTTCCCGCGTTTCTCCATCGGTGAAAGCCTGCTGCCGCAGAGCATGGAGTACATCGAGGCTGCCGGCCTGTTGCAGGACGTGGTCGAAGCGGGCTTCCAGCACAAGAACGGCGCGGCCTTCGTGCATGGCGAGGCGCGCACCGCGTTCGACTTCAGGAAGAAGTTCTCGCCGGGTTGGGGCACGACCTACCAGGTGCAGCGCGCCGACTTCGACAATGTGCTGGCGCGCGGCGCCGAACGCATGGGCACCACGCTGCGCTTCGGTGATGAAGTGCTGTCGGTCGAAGCGGGCGAGCAGCCGGCGGTGACCGTGCGCCGCCCGGACGGCAGCGAGTACCGCATCGAGGCCGATTTCATCCTCGATGCATCCGGTTTCGCGCGCTTGCTGCCGCGCCTGCTGCAGCTGGAATCGCCATCCAACTTCCCGGTGCGCGGGGCGATCTTCTGCCACGTGCGCGACAACATTCCGGCTGAAGCGGACTTCGACCGCAACAAGATCCTGATCACCACCCATCCCGAGCACATCGACGTCTGGTATTGGACGATCCCGTTCTCCAACGGCTGCTGCTCGCTGGGCGTGGTCGCCGAGCCGTCGTTCTTCGAACGCTACGAGGGCGACGACCTGCAGAAGCTGCAGGCCATCGTCGGCGAGGACCCCAACCTGACCCGCCTGCTGGCCAACGCCGAATGGGCGGTGCTGCCGGTGCGCCGGATCACCGGTTACTCGGCCAATGTCAGTTCGCTGTGGGGCCCGGGCTACGCCCTGCTGGGCAATGCCGGCGAGTTCCTCGACCCGGTGTTCTCCTCCGGCGTCACCATCGCCTTCAAGTCCGCGCAGCTGGCGAGCGAGTGCCTGGCGCGCCGCTATGCCGGCGAAACCGTCGACTGGGAAACCGAGTTCTCGATCCCGCTGCGCGCCGGCGTGAAGACCTTCCGCCGCTTCGTCGAAAGCTGGTACGAAGGCGGTTTCCAGAAGATCATCTACCACCCGCAGCAGCAGCCTGAAGTGCGCGACATGATCAGCTCCATCCTGGCCGGCTACGCCTGGGACACCAACAACCCGTACGTGGCCGATGAAAGCGGCCGCCGCATGCGCGTGCTGGAGCAGCTGTGCAGCGCGTGATCGCCCGTACTGCAGCGCTGTTGCTGTGCCTGCTGCTGGCCGCCTGTGCCGGCCGCATGCCGAAGCCGCAGGTGGAACTGCCGCCGCTGCGCCTGTCGCCGGCCAGCCTGCCGGCGCCGCTGGCACTGCAGCAGCAGCTGCATTTCCGCTTCGGCACGCATGAGCGCGACCTGGATGCTCTGCTGGAAGCCGATGCGCAGCAGGTGCAGCTGGCGGTGCAGGCGATGGGCCAGACCGGCGTGCGCCTGCAATGGGACGGCCAGCAGTTGACCCAGCAGCGCGCGCCGTGGCTGCCGCCGCAGGTGCGTGCCGAGCGCGTGCTGGATGACCTGCAGTTCGCGCTGTGGCCGACCGCGGCCATTGCCGCCGCGTTGCCGGCCGGTTGGCAGGTCAGCGATGACGGCCATCAGCGCAGCCTGTCGCGCGACGGCACGGTGTGGCTGCAGCTGCAGCGCCTGGACGACGGCAGCGTGCAGCTGGACAACCGCGCCGAAGGCTACGCCCTGCGCATCGAATCGATCGACATGGCCGGGCCGGACCGATGAGCGCACCGATCTACCTGAACGACCTGGGCGTGGTCTGTGCGCTCGGCGATGGCCGCGCCGCTGTGACGTCGGCCATGTTCGCCGACGCGCCGGGCGGGCTCAGTGACAACGACAGCCTGTTGCCGGGACGCACCCTGGCGCTGGGAGAAGTGCGCACGCCACTGCCGACGCTGGATGACCTGCCGGTGGCCCTGCGCGGGCGCAACAACGCGCTGCTGGACGTGGCACTGGCACAGATCGCACCGGCCGTGGCCGCCGCGATCGCCCGCCATGGCGCCGAGCGCGTGGCGGTGGTGCTGGGTACCAGTACCTCGGGCATCGGTGAATCCGAGCAGGCCCTGCGCAGCCACGCCGAACAGGGCCAGTGGCCGCAGGGCTTCGACTACGCCCAGCAGGAAATGGGCACTGCCGCGCAGTTCGTGCGCCAGCGCAGTGGCGCACAGGGGCCTGCATGGACGCTGTCCACCGCCTGCTCGTCCAGCGCCAAGGCGCTGATGTCGGCGGCGCGCATGCTGCGCGCCGGCATCGTCGATGCGGTGATCGCCGGTGGCGCCGATTCGCTGTGCCGCTTCACCGTGGCCGGCTTCAGCGCGCTGGAATCGGTCTCGGCGCTGCGCTGCAATCCGTTCTCGCAGCATCGCGCCGGCATCAACATCGGCGAGGGCGCCGCGTTGTTCCTGCTCACCCGCGAACCCGGTCCGGTGTGCCTGGCCGGGTGGGGCGAATCGGCCGACGCGCACCACATGTCCGCCCCGGACCCGCAGGGGCTGGGCGCCATCGATGCCCTGCAGCAGGCGTTGCTGCGTGCCGGATGGGCCGCCGACGAAGTGGACTACGTGAACCTGCATGGCACTGCGACCGGCCACAACGATGCGATGGAAAGCCTGGCGGTCTCGCAGGTGCTGGGCAACGGCGTGCCGGCCAGTTCAACCAAGCCGTTGACCGGCCATACGCTGGGCGCCTCGGGTGCGATCGAGGCGGCGCTGTGCTGGATCCTGCTGGCCGAGAACCCGCAGCAGCAGCTGCCGCCGCACTGGTGGGACGGCGTGGCCGATCCCGCGTTGCCGGTGCTGCCGCTGGTGGCCCCGGCCACCCGCCTGGCGCAGCCGCCGCGACGGGTGCTGAGCAATTCGTTCGCCTTCGGCGGCAGCAATGCCGTGCTGGCGCTGGAGCGTCGATGAACACGCTGTACGCGATCGAGGACGTGGTGCCGCACCGCCAGGACATGTGCCTGCTGGAGCGCATCACGCAGTGGGACCAGGACGCCATCGAGGCCGAACTGGTGGTGCCCGGGGCCGGCCTGTTCGTCGAGGATGGCCAGGTGCCGGCCTGGGTCGGCATCGAATACATGGCACAGGCCATCGCGGCCTGGGCCGGCTGCCGCGCACGCGCCGCCGGCAGGCCGCCGCAGCTGGGCTTCCTGCTCGGCAGCCGCCGCTACAGCAGCCTGCGCAGCAGCTTCCCCAGCGGTTCGCGGCTGCGCGTACAGGCGCGCTGCGAGCTGTTGGGTGACAATGGATTGGGGATGTTCGCCTGCCGCATCCTGGCAGGCGAGGAAGAATGGGCGACAGCCAACGTGTCGGTGTTCGAACCGGCCGACGCGATGGCCTATCTGGAGAGTGGACAGGCATGACAGGGAATCGAAGCGTGCTGGTGACCGGCGCCAGCCGGGGCATCGGCCGGGCCATCGCGCTGCGCATCGCGCGCGACGGCTTCGACGTGGTGGTGCATTGCCGCAGCCGCGTGGAAGAGGCGCAGGCGGTGGTGGCCGAGATCCAGGCACTGGGCCAGCAGGCCCGCGTGCTGGTGTTCGACGTGGCCGAGCGCGAGGCCGCACGCGCCGCGCTGGAGGCCGATGTCGACGCGCATGGCGCGTACTACGGGGTGGTCTGCAATGCCGGCATCGCCCGTGATGGCGCCTTCCCGGCGCTGTCGGCGGAGGATTGGGACCAGGTCATCCACACCAACCTGGATGGCTTCTACAACGTACTGCATCCGCTGATCATGCCGATGGTGCGGCGGCGCAAGCCGGGCCGCATCGTCACCCTGTCGTCGGTGTCCGGGCTGGCCGGCAACCGCGGGCAGGTCAACTACAGTGCCGCCAAGGCCGGCATCATCGGTGCCACCAAGGCCCTGGCGCTGGAACTGGCCAGCCGCCAGATCACCGTGAACTGCGTGGCCCCGGGCCTGATCGAGACCGAAATGCTCAACGACGAAGTGGTTGAACACGCGCTCAAGCTGATTCCCGCCGGCCGCGTCGGCCGTCCCGACGAAGTGGCGGCGACGGTGGCGTTCCTGCTGTCCGAACCGGCCGGCTACATCACCCGCCAGGTGATTTCGGTGAACGGGGGCATGCTCTGATGGCCGCCGATCGTCGCGTGGTGGTCACCGGTGCCGCCGCCATCAGCCCGCTCGGCCACGACTGGCCGACCATCGAGGCGCACCTGCGCAGCTGCCGCAATGCGGTGCGCGCGATGCCCGAGTGGGATGTCTATGCCGGGCTGAACACCAAGCTGGCCGCGCCGGCGCAGGATTTCGAGCTGCCGCCGAACTACAACCGCAAGACCACCCGCTCGATGGGCAAGGTCGCGATCATGTCGGTGCGCGCCACCGAAGTGGCGCTGCGCGAAGCTGGCCTGCACGAGCACCCGGTGCTGCGCAGTGGCCGTACCGGCGTGGCTTACGGCTCGTCCTCGGGCAGCCACGAGGCCACGGGTGAATTCGGGCGCATGCTCAACGAGTTCACCACCGAAGGCATCAGTGCCACCACCTACCTGAAGATGATGAGCCACACCGCGCCGGTCAACATCGGCGTGTTCTTCGGCCTGTCCGGGCGCGTCTACACCACCTCCAGCGCCTGCACGTCGGGCAGCCAGGGCGTGGGCGCGGCCTATGAGGCCATCCGCAGCGGCAAGCAGACGGTGATGGTGGCCGGCGGTGCCGAGCAGCTCGATGCCACCGCCGCGGCGGTGTTCGACACCCTGTTCGCCACCAGCGTGCGCAACGATGCGCCGCAGACCACCCCGCGCCCGTTCGATGCCGGCCGTGATGGCCTGGTGCTGGGCGAGGGCGCCTGCACGCTGATCCTGGAAGACCTGGAGCACGCGCAGGCGCGCGGCGCCACCATCCTTGCCGAGGTGGTCGGCTACGGCACCAACAGCGATGGCCAGCATGTCACCCAGCCCAGCGCCGACACCATGGCCCAGGCCATGCGCCTGGCGCTGGAGGATGCCGGCCTGGACGCGGCGCAGATCGACTACGTCAACGCCCACGGCACCGCCACCGACCACGGTGACATCGCCGAAACCCAGGCGACCGCGCAGGTGTTCGGCAACCGCGTGCCGATCAGCTCGCTGAAGAGCTATGTCGGCCACATGCTGGGTGCCTGTGGTGCGTTCGAGGCCTGGCTGAGCATCCAGATGATGCGCGCCGGCTGGTTCGCGCCGACCCTGAACCTGGCCGAGGTCGATCCGCGCTGTGGCCAGCTCGACTTCATCACCGGGCAGGGCCGCGAACTGCAGGCCGAATACGTGATGAGCAACAACTTCGCCTTCGGTGGCATCAACACCTCGCTGGTGTTCCGCCGCTGGAGCGAGTGATCCACCGCCCCACCGCACTGTTTCCGCTATCCACCCGCACCCTCGACAAGGAGATGTTCCGATGCGCCGCACCCTGATGATCGCCACGGCCACCGCGCTGCTGGCCCTGACCTCCACCGCCTCCGCCCGCGATACCCGCGTCGAGCAGTCCCTGCAGGAGCTGGTCAGCTCGCAGGCTGCCAAGGACGCCGGCATCGACGGCAGCGTGCGCTTCTACCTGGCCGGACAGCCGGTGAGCGTGCAGCAGCGCCTGGGCGAAGACGTGACCAACAAGAAGACCAACGCCGCCAACAAGAGCGACGCCGAGGCCTGCCGCTGGGTCGCGCTGTCGGCGCTGCGCGCGCTGCAGGACGGCGCCAGGTCGCGCGGCGCCAACGCCGTGGTCGACATCGTCAGTTACTACAAGAAGAACGAGTTCAAGAGCAGCACCAATTACGAGTGCTACGCCGGCACCATCCTCGCCGGTGTCGCGCTGAAGGGCACCTACGCCAAGGTCAAGTAAGCGCCCGTGTGGCGGCGGCGTTGGCTGAACGTCGCCGCCACATTGCTGAACCCCGCAGTGGAAACGCCGCCGATCGCGCCGCCATCGTCGGCTGACGGCTTTCCCCGGTGTCGGCTTTCCGACACAATCATGGCTCTTCCCGGGTTATCGTCCCGCGGACATGCACGCCTACGTCTATAAAAGCCAACTCAAGCCGGACACCTACGTCTACGTTCCCCGACGCGATGATTTCAGCGCGCTGCCTGCGCCGCTGCTCACCTCGCTGGGTACGCTTGCCTTCGTCCTGGAGGTTGCCCTGGATGCCCAGCGCCGCCTGGCCCAGGCCGATCCCGAAAAGGTCCGCAGCGAAATGAGCGAACGCGGGTTCTACCTGCAGGTGCCGCCGTCGGTGGCCAGCCTGATGCCGCGACACTATGACTGACACCTCCCGACCGCGCGCCCTGTCGATCGCCTTCGCCGTGGGTGCCGTGCTGGCGCTGGGCGCCGCCGTGGGCGGTGTGCCGGGTGCCATCCTTGCCGCACTGGCGCAGCCGGCGTTTGCGCTGGGTGTGTCGTGGTGGCGTCGCAGCCGTGCGCTGCTGCCGCTGAAGGTGGTCGCACGCCAGGACCTGCCCGCGCTGCTGGCATTGTGGGCGGCCGCGCCGCTGTTGCTGGCGCTGCTGCTGGCCTGGCCGCTGGCGGCACTGCGTGACAGCGGCAGCCTGGCGGCAGTGCTGGGCCTGAGCGTGCTGGTCAGCGCCGGCCTGCTGGCGGCCTGGCGCACCTGGCCGTTGTGGAACGATGTCGAGCGCCTCGATGGCAGCCTTGCCCAGCACTGGCAGGCGCTGGCCGGGCGCGACCTGACCGCTTGGCGTGGCCTCGGCGTGGCTGCGTTGGTGATCGCACTGGCCGCACTGGTGGTGCTGCCGGCCTGGCCGGGCCTGTTGCCGGAAAGCGCACGCTGGCCCGCCGCACTGGCGGTCGTGCTGCTGTCGCCGGTGCTGCACCTGCTGCTGCAGCGGGTGGCGCCCGCGCCGCTGGTGTCGCTGCGTCCCAGCCCGTTCGCAGCGGCCAGCAGCGAACAGGAACCGATGTTCCCCGCTGCGGCCGAAACCGCGCCGCTGGAGGCGATGGCGCCGCAGGAACTGACACCGGCGCTGTATGAAGCCGCGCGCCAGGGCCGCATCGACCGGGGCCTGCAGCTGCTGCAGGCCGGTGCCGATCCGTATGCGCTGCCGGACCCGAACTGGCGTGACCAGCGCAGCCTGGCGGTGCTGGCCGCGGTGCTGCCGGACCTGCGCCTGCTGCGCGAACTGATTGCCCGCGGCGTCGATGTGAATGCGCCGCACCGGGGCATGACCCCGCTGCTGGCCGCGACCCGCGACAGCTGGCATGGCCGCCCCGAAGCGGTGATGACCCTGCTCGCCAACGGCGCCGATTCGCGCGCCACCGACAGTGATGGCAACACCCCGCTGCACCATGCCGCACGCAGTTCCGACCCGGGCGTGGCCGCGCTGCTGCGCGATGCCGCCGCTGAAGTCGATGCGCTGAACCGCGAGGGCTGGTCGCCGCTGGCGGTGGCCTGCCAGGTCGGCAACTGGCGCCTGGCCCGCTTCCTGCTCGAACGCGGTGCACGCAGCGAACCGGCCGAAGGCACCCCAGTGCTGCTGGCCGCTGCCGCCACCGAGGACGACGATCCGGCTGGCGTGCAGCTGCTGCTCAAGCACAAGGCACGGGCCGATGCGCGTGATCGCCAGCGCCGCAGTGCGTTGCACGAGGCGGCCCTGGCCGGCCACGTGGAGATCATCGGCGTGCTGCTCGGCGCGGGTGCCAATCTGGAAGCGCGCGATGCACTGGGGCGCACGCCATGGCTGGAAGCGGCCCGTGCCGGTCGTGCCGCCGTGGTCGAGCACCTGCTGCCGCACAAGCCGGACCTGGTCGCGGTGGACGGCGAAGGCCGCAATGCGGTGCAGCTG
The DNA here is from genome assembly GCF_003550055.1 of Stenotrophomonas sp. AG209. Taxonomy (NCBI): domain Bacteria; kingdom Pseudomonadati; phylum Pseudomonadota; class Gammaproteobacteria; order Lysobacterales; family Lysobacteraceae; genus Stenotrophomonas; species Stenotrophomonas sp. AG209. Next base: position 2,438,338 of record NZ_QXDB01000001.1, on the reverse strand, counting down.
GCAGCGATGGCCGAGGATGTCTCGCCGCTGCTGATCAAGCGCCTGGTCGAGCTGGGCATCGCCGCCGATGCGGCTGATCCGGTCGGCCGCCGCGCGGTGGACTACGCCGCTGAAGCCGGCCGCTGGGCGATCGTCGCCCTGCTGGACCCGTCCTATCCGTTGCCGGCCGCCGTCAGTGATGGCCTGGCCGAGCGCGGCGAAGCCGCCAGCGCCAGCGGCCTGCTGCCGGACCGTCCGCCGCTGACCCTGCTGCGCGAAGCACTGGGCTTCGGCAACACCGAAGGCATGACCGCGCTGGCCAGGTTGTGCCAGCCGGAAGAACTGGGCGGCCTGCTGCTCGATCCGGAGCTGGCACTGGAGCCGCGCGCGGTCGATTGGCTGCTGGGCCACGGCGCCGATCCCTATGTGCGTGACGCCTGCGCCGACACGCCGATGTTCGCGCTGCTGTCGCGCGGCATCGATGCGGTGCCAGCGCTGCAGGTGATGCTGCAGCGTGGCCTGTCGCCGGCGGGCCGTGGCGGCCTGGCGCGCTTCCTTGCCGCCTGTGCACAGCACGACCAGGCCGCCCGTGGCCTGGAGCAGCTGGCGCTGGAACTGCTGGAGCGTGGCGCCGATCCATTCGCCGCCTCGCCGGCGGGTGACCCGCCGTTGTCGCTGGCAGTGCGCCTGGGCTGGCTCCGCCTGCAGCAGGCCCTGCTGAAGGCCGGCGTCGATCGCGAAGCGCGCGACAGCCACGGCATGACCGCCTTGCATCTGGCCACCGCGCTGGCCCGCGAAGGTGCACTGAAGCTGCTGGTGCAGCACGGTGCCTCGCCGGAAGCCCGTGCCGCCGACGGCCAGACGCCGCTGGGCGTAGCGTTGTCGATCGGTCGCCGTGACCTGGCCGACTGGCTGGACTGGCGGGTGTGGCCGTTGCCGCGCCGTACCCTGCGCGAGGCCGATCTGCCGGCCGCCGCGATGGCCGGTGATGTGGACGCCGTGCGCCGCCTGATCGATCTGGGGTTCGCCGTCGACGCGGTCGATGCACAGGGCTGCACCGCGCTGCTGCGTGCGGCCGGTGGTGGCCATCTGGCGGTGACCGACCTGCTGCTGGCGCGTGGCGCCGATCCGCAGCACGCCGCGGCCAGTGGTGCGACGCCGCTGTCGGCGGCGGTCAGCATGCGCCAGGTGGATATCGTGTCGGCCCTGCTCGATGCCGGCGCCAAGCTGGAACACCGCCTGCCGGGTGGGGTGACCGTGCTGATGCTGGCCTCGGCGCTGGGCCTGCCGGACATCGTCGCGCGCCTGCTCACTGCGGGTGCCGACGTGCATGCCGGTGACGCGCAGCAGCTGGGGCCGCTGCATTGCGCTGCCCTGTACGGCTTCAGTGCGCGCGACCGCTCGCGCCTGCTGGCCCTGCTCGACACCCTGCTGCTGGCCGGTGCCGAACCGGACCAGGCCGCTGCCGGTTCGGTCACGCCGCTGCTGCTGCTGCTGGGCGCACGCGCCGAGCCGGGTACCGCCTGCGACGAGCAGGTGGTGATGGCGGCGGTAGAGCGCCTGCTGGATGAGGACGTCAGCCTGGACGTGCGCGATCCGCGCGGCTTCGGCCCGCTGCATCTGGCCGCGCTGCATGGATTGCCGCTGCTGGTGCAGCGCCTGCTGCGCGCCGGTGCCGATCCGGAAGTGCGCGACAGCCTCAACCGCAGCCCGCGCGAGATCGCAGTGATGCGCGGCTTCATCGACGTCGCTGGCGAGTTCGAACCGCGCGTGCCAGGTGTTTCGTCGATGGCGCGGTTCCTGCGCGACAACGGCTGAGAGGCCGGGGTCGGATCCCTTTCCAACGGAAAGGGCTCTGACCCCAATATCGCGCCATCCACGCATGGCGTGGATCTACTGCCGGAATCCGCAGCGGGTGGGTGCCGACCGTTGGTCGGCACGCCTACTCGCCGTCGCTCTCCGCGTCGGCCTCGAACAGGTGCATCAGGTCGTTGCGTGCATCGCGCGAGGTCTGGATCACCGCGGCCTCGTCGTCGTACACCAGGTACTGGTCGCGCAGCAATTGTTCGTCATGCTCGCGGAAGCGCTGCACATGGCGTTCGGCCACGTCCGGTGCCACGCCCAGCGCGGTCAGCACGCGCCCGCTCATCTCCAGGCTGGTGCCGAACACTTCGCGGAACGGCTCGGCCGACATGTCCATCAGGCGCCACGCATGCTGGCGGTTGCGCGCACGCGCCAGCACCTTCGCGTCCGGGTACAGCCGGCGCACCATGCGCACCGCGCGCAGGTTGGTCTCCGGATCGTCCACGGTGATCACGAACACATCGATGTGCTCGCCGCCCGCAGCGCGCAGCATCTCCGGCCGGGTCGGGTCACCGTAATACAGCTGGTTGCCGAAGCGGCGCAGGTCGGCCACGGTGTCCGGGTTCGCCTCCAGCGCGACGAACGGCACCTTCTGCGCGGTCAGCAGGCGTGCAATTACCTGGCCGAAGCGTCCCATGCCGGCGATCAGCACCTTGGGCCGGTTGTCCGGCGCCACCTTGTCGGCCTCGGCCGCCTGGCGCGGTGCGGCCTTTTCCTGGCCGAGCAACCTGAGCAGCGCGATCATCAGCAGCGGCGTGATCGCCATCGACAGGCCGACGATCGCCACCAGCCGGTCGTGGTTGGCGTTGCCCAGCAGGTGCGCGCGCTGCGCTTCGTTGAACACCACGAAGGCGAATTCGCCGCCCAGCCAGAGCACGCTGCCCAGCAGCAGCGACTGCCGTGAACTGAGTTTGGCGATACGCCCGATTGCGTACAGCAGGCCGAACTTGACCACCAGCAGGATCGCCACGCCGGCCGCGATCAGCCACGGCTCGGCCGCGATGCGGTCGAGGTCGATGCCCATGCCGACCGCGATGAAGAACAGGCCCAGCAGCAGGCCCTTGAACGGCTCGATCTGCGCTTCCAGTTCGTGCCGGAACTCCGAATCGGACAGCAGCACGCCGGCCAGGAACGCGCCCAGGCTGGGGCTGAGGCCGGCTTCCTGCATGAACCAGGCGGTGCCGAGCACCACCAGCAGGGCGGTGGCGGTGAACACTTCCGGGCTGCGGGTGCGCGCGATGATGCTGAACACCTTGCGCAGCACCGGTCGCCCGCACAGGATCACCAGTGCCAGCGCGCCCAGCGCCACCATCGCATCCTCGATGCGCAGGGTCTCGTTCTTCACCCCGCCCAGCAGCGGGATGGCCGCCAACAGTGGGATCGCGATCAGGTCCTGGAACAGCAGGATGGCAAAGCCCAGCCGGCCATGGTCGCTGTTGATCGCCTTGTGCTCGGACAGCAGCTGCAGGCCGACCGCGGTGGACGACAGCGCCAGTGCAACGCCCACCACCAGTGCGCTCTTCCACTGGAAATGGTCGAGCAGCAGCAGGCCGCCCAGCACCAGCCCGGACAGCGCCACCTGCGCCGCACCGGCACCGAACACCGAGCGCCGCATCACCTTCAGGCGCGCCGGCGACAGTTCCAGGCCGATCACGAACAGCAGCATCACCACGCCGATCTCGGCGGCGCCGAGGATGCGGTCGGCGTCCTGCACGAAGCCCAGTCCGTCCGGGCCCAGCACCACGCCGGCCGCCAGGTAGCCCAGTACCGCGCCGAAGCCGAACTTCTTGAACACCGGCACGGCGATGACCGCCGCCAGCAGCAGCACCAGGGCCAGTTCCAGACCACCGCTATGCATGGGAATACCTGGTCATCGGGGGAGCCCGCTGCGCGTCCGTTCGGGTGGGGAAGGGCGTGGCGAGCGCCACCACGACATTATGCGCGCCGGTCTGTGTACGCACGAGAACAACCGGCCGGGCTTCGGCGCGGGGCGGCCGGGTTGACCTGCATGGCCCACGGGTCCAGACTGCCCGCCGCTGGCGGCGCGTCCGTCGGCATACGCATCCCGGAGTCCCCAACCCATGTCCAGCGACAGTAGAAGTCGACCTCGTTCGACGCCAGCGATGGCCACCGCCTGACATCGGGACGGTTTGCCTGCGTTGGCGTTGCGCGAGGTCGCACCCCCACAAGGCAAAACCGATGAACCAGAAGCAATTGCTGCGCCCGGTGGCCGATGCCGCCGCACTGGCCGCACCGCTGGCGAACTACAACACCGCTGACGCGGTGGAATTCCTCAACACGCTGGAACTGACCCGCGCCGCGGAAACGCTGGCTGCGCTGCCGTTGCCGCGTGCAGTGAAAATGCTCGAAGCGCCGGAGCTGCACCGCAGCGGTGAGCTGGTGGCCGCGCTGCCACCGGCGCGGGCTGCGGCTCTGCTGGGCCTGATGGCCGACGACCGCGCCACCGACATCGTCCACGAGCTGGACGAAGAAGAGCGCGCGCGGCTGATTCCACTGCTGGGCACCGACGCCCGCCAGGCCATCCAGAAGCTGCTCAGCTACCCGCCGAACACGGCCGGTGCGCTGATGACCACCGAGTACGTGGCGGTGCCTGCCAGCTGGACCGTGGCGCAGACCCTGCAGCACATCCGCCAGGTCGAACGCACCCGCGAGACGGTGTACGCGATCTACGTGCTGGAGCCGGCCAGCCAGCAGCTGCAGCAGGTGGTGACCATGCGCCGGCTGATCACCGGCCTGCCCGAGGAATCGATCCTGGACGTGGCCCAGGTCAATCCGCCGGTAACGGTGGATGCGCTGATGGACCAGGAAGAAGTGGCACGGCTGATCCGCCGCCATGATCTTCTGGCGATCCCGGTGGTCGACGCGCAGCAGCAGATGCTCGGTATCGTCACCGTGGACGACGTGCTCGATGCGCTGATCGAGGAATCCACCGAGGACGCGCACAAGTTCGGCGGCATGGAAGCGCTGGACAAGCCGTACATGCAGATCGGCTTCTTCGAGATGCTGCGCAAGCGCGCCGGCTGGCTGAGCGTGCTGTTCCTGGGCGAGATGCTGACCGCCAGCGCGATGCAGCACTACGAAGACGAACTGGCACGCGCGGTGGTGCTGACCCTGTTCATCCCGCTGATCATGAGCTCGGGCGGCAACTCCGGCTCGCAGGCTACCTCGCTGCTGATCCGCAGCCTGGCGCTGCGCGAACTGCGCTTGCGCGACTGGTGGAAGGTGGCCCTGCGCGAGATCCCGACCGGCATGGTGCTGGGCGCGATCCTTGGCTGCCTGGCCATCGTGCGTATCGTCATCTGGCAGCTGGGCGGCCTGCATGACTACGGCGAGCACTGGATCCTGCTGGCGATCACCATCGGCGCCGCGCTGGTCGGCATCGTCACCTTCGGTTCGCTGTCCGGCTCGATGCTGCCCTTCATCCTGAAGCGGCTCGGTTTCGACCCGGCCAGCGCCTCGGCCCCGTTCGTGGCCACCCTGGTGGACGTGACCGGCCTGGTGATCTACTTCAGCATCGCCGCGATGATCCTGCACGGCACGCTGCTGTAAGCCGGAACCACCGTGCTCCGGTAGGTGCCGACCTTGGTCGGCACGCAGAACAAAAAGGGGACGGAGGGGATTAAGTCGTTTGTGCACAAACGACTTAATCCCCTCCGTCCCCTTTTTTGGGTACCGTAGGCGCATGAGTACCTACCACCTGCAGTCCGTGTTCCGTCCTCAGTCGGTCGCGGTGATCGGCGGCAGCCCGCGCGAGCGCTCGGCCGGGCGTGCGGTGATGCGCAACCTGCGCGGTACCGGCTTCCCCGGCAAGGTGGCGTGGATCAATCCGCGGCATGCCGAGATCGATGGCATCCGCACGGTCAAGCGGCTGAAGGACCTGGACTGGGTGCCCGACCTGGTGGTGATTACCGCACCGGCAGCGATCGTGCCGCAGGTGGTGCGCACTGCCGCCGAACGTGGCGTGCAGGCGGCAATCATCCTCACCGCGCACCTGGGCGAAGGCCCGGGCTCGCCGTCGGCACAGGTGGAAGCGGTGGCCCGCAAGCATGGCCTGCGCATCCTCGGCCCGCACTGCCTGGGCGTGATCGCACCGCATGCACGGCTCAACGCGAGCATCGCCGCGCACTTCCCGCAGGCCGGTGACCTCGCGCTGATCTCCGAATCCTCGGCCATTGCCGCCGCGCTGGTGGAATGGGGCGTGGCGCGCTCGGTCGGCTTCTCCGCCGTGGTCTCGCTGGGCGACACCATGGATGTCGACTTCGGCGACCTGCTCGACTACTTCGCCACCGACTACCGCACCCGCGCCATCCTGCTCTACGTCGAGCAGATCAAGGACGCGCGCAAGTTCATGTCGGCCGCGCGTGCCGCCGCCCGCGCCAAGCCGGTGGTGGTGGTGAAGTCCGGCCGCGCCGAGCGCGTGCAGCCGGGCAGCCGCGATACCCATGTGCAGGCCCTGGCCCGCGCCGATGATGTGTACGGTGCGGCCTTCAACCGCGCCGGCCTGCTGCGCGTGGGGGCGCTGGACGAGCTGTTCACCGCCGCCGAATCGCTGGGGCGGCTGGGCACCTTCCCCGGTCGGCGCCTGGCCATCCTCAGTAACGGCGGTGGCGTTGGTCGTCTTGCCGTGGACCAGCTGATCGCATTGCGTGGCACGCTGGCCAACCTGTCCGACAGCACCATCGAGAAACTCGACGCGGTGCTGCCGCAGGGCTGGTCGCGCAGCAATCCGGTCGACATCGTGGTCGACGCCGATGGTGACCGCTATGCCGCGGCCATCGAAGCGCTGCTGGCCGACAACGAGAACGACGCGGTGATGGTGGTCAACGTGCCGACCGCGTTCACCTCATCGGCGGACGCTGCGCAGGCGCTCACCCGCACGCTCGGCCTACGCCCGCGCCACCATCGCGACAAGCCGGTGTTCGCGGTGTGGCTGGGCAACGACGACCAGGCTACCGCCACGCTCAACGCGGCACGCGTGCCGACCTACCCGACCGAGGCCGAAGCCGTCCGTGGCTTCCAGCACCTGGTGCGCTACCGCGAAGCGCAGAACGCGTTGATGGAAACGCCGCCCAGCCTGCCGCAGGACTTCAGCGTCGACACGGCCGCCGCGCGCACGCTGGTCGATGCCGCACTGGCCAACGGCCAGCAGTGGCTGGACCCGCTGGCCACGCATGAACTGCTCAAGGCCTATGGCATTCCCTCCGCGCCGGTGATGCACGCGCGTGATGCGCACGAGGCGATGGACCTGGCGCAACCGCTGCTGGAGCGCGGTGCCACGGTCGCGCTGAAGATTCTCTCGCCGGATATTCCGCACAAGTCGGAAGTGGATGGCGTGCGCCTCAACCTGTCCACGCTGCCGGCGGTGCAGAGCGCGGCCAACGCGATCCTGTCGCGCGCACGGCAGCTGCGGCCGGATGCACGCATCGATGGCCTGCTGGTACAGCCGACCATCGTCCGCCCGAAGGCGCGCGAGCTGATTGTCGGCATCGCCGATGACGCGACGTTCGGTCCGGTGATCGTGGTCGGTCGCGGCGGCACTGCCGTCGAAGTGATCAACGACAAGGCACTGGCGCTGCCGCCGCTGGACCTGCGCCTGGCCCACGAGCTGATCGGCCAGACCCGCGCCTCGCGCATCCTCAAGGCCTACGGTGACGTGCCCGCCGCCGACGAGCGTGCACTGGCGCTGGCGCTGGTCAAGCTGGCACAACTGGCCGCCGACATTCCCGAAGTGCGCACGCTGGACATCAACCCGCTGCTGGTCGACGGCAAGGGCATCCTTGCCCTCGACGCGCGCGTGGCAGTGGCGCCGTCGCGCATCCTGCACAAGGGCCGCGGCCATCCGCGTTTCTCGGTGTTCCCATACCCGAAGGAGTGGGAGCGCACCATCGAACTGTCCGATGGCGGCCGTGCCTTCGTGCGCCCGGTGCGGCCGGAGGACGACGCACTGTTCCGCGCGTTCTTCGCTCGTGTCAGCGACGAGGACCTGCGCCTGCGCTTCTTCCAGTCGGTGAAGCACTTCAGCCACGAGTTCATCGCGCGCCTGACCCAGCTCGACTACGCACGTTCGATCGCACTGGTGGCGATCGAACCGCGCAGTGGCGAAATGCTGGGCGCGGTACGCCTGCACGCCGATGCCGATTACCACCGTGGCGAGTACGGCATCCTGATCCGCTCGGACCTGAAGGGCCACGGCATCGGCTGGCGGTTGATGGCGATCATGATCGAGTACGCCAAGTGGCTGGGCCTGGACGTGGTCGAAGGCCAGGTGCTGCGCGAGAACAGCACCATGCTGGCGATGTGCCAGAGCCTGGGCTTCAAGACGAAGCTGGACCCGGACGATCCGACGGTGATGATGGTGACCCTGCCGGTGCAGCAGGTCGAGGTGCCCGACGTGCCGCCGGCGGCGTGATCCGCGCTCGACGATGCACCGGTCTCACCGCATCGGTTCCACCACCACCGCCGTGCCATAGCACAGCACCTCGGTCAGCCCGGTCATCACATCGGTGGCGTCGTAGCGCATGCCGATGATCGCGTTGGCACCCAGCTGCCGCGCGTGCTTGACCATGTCGCGGTAGGTCTCCTCGCGGGCCTGTTCGCACAGCTCGGTGTAGATGGTGATGTTGCCACCGAAGAGCGTCTGGATACCGCCCAGGAAGTTGCCGACGATCGAACGCGAGCGCACGGTGATGCCACGTACCACGCCGAGGTTGCGCACGACGCGATGGCCGGGCAGTTCGAAGGCGGTGGTGACCAGCGCATCGTCGAAGCGCAGTGCCGGCGGGGAGGGGGTGCCGCTGTTGTAGGGGTCTGCCATGGTCGCGTCCGTGTCGCTGCCTTCTGTAGAGTCGAGCCATGCTCGACTGGCTGTGCTCGACTCTACAACGCAATCGCCCGTTGCGGCATGGTTCCGTCACCGTGCTGGCGCGACAATAGCCCCATGACCGACCGTATCCCCCTGTTGCTGCTGCCCGGCCTGCTCAACGATGCCGAGCTGTGGCGCGCGCAGCTGGCCGACCTGGCCGATATCGCCGACTGCACCGTGGGCGACCAGACCCGTGGTGAGACCCTGCAGGCGGTGGCCGAGGACGTGCTGGCGCAGGCACCGGAGCGCTTTGCGCTGGCCGGGTTCTCGCTGGGTGGCTTCGTGGCCCAGCAGATCCTGCGCATCGCGCCGGAGCGGGTACTGCAGCTGGCGCTGATCGACACCTCGATCCATGCCGACTCACCCGAGCGCGCCGAGCAGCGCCGCAGCCAGCGCGCCAGCGTGCGCCTGCCGGGGAAATTCCACGGCTTCGGTGATGTGCTGATGCGCAGCTACATCGATGCTTCGCGGCTGGACGACTACGTGCTGGTGCAGCGCGTGCGCGACATGACCGCGCGGTTGGGCGCTGAAGTGTTCCTGCGCCAGAGCGCGCTGGAGCGCCGCGATGGCCATGACGTGCTGGCCGGTTACCGCGATCCGCTGCTGATCGTGTGCGGCGCGAACGATCGCATCACGCCGCTGGCGGTGAGCGAGGAGATGCACGCGATGGTGCCGCACTCGCAGCTGGTGGTGGTGCCCGACTGCGGGCACCTGGCACCGATGGAGAAGCCGGACGAGGTCAGTGCGGCGATGCGTGGGTGGTTGCTGCAAGGCGATAGGCAGCCCTGACTCTGGTAGGTGCCGACCTTGGTCGGCACGGTGTTTCATCGATCGATCCGACGTCTGCGCCGACCAAGGCAGTTGCGTGCCGTCGTTGGAATCAATCCCAGGCCGGGGCAATCCCTTCGGGGTTGGCCAGGCGATGGCCGCGATCCAGCTTGGCGATCTGTGCCATGTCTTCGTCGGTCAGGCGGATCGCTGCCGCTTCCAGGTTGCTCGACAGGTTTTCGCGCCTGGTCGACGACGGGATCACCGAGAAGCCCTGCTGCAACGCCCACGCCAGTGCGATCTGCGCCGGGGTGGCCTGGTGCCGGCCGGCAATGGCCTGGATCACCGGGTCCTTGATCACTTCGCCATAGGCCAGGCTCATGTAGGCGGTGATATGGATGCCGTTGTCCTGCAGGAACTTCACCAGCAGGCGGTTCTGCAGGTACGGGTGGATCTCGATCTGGTTGGTGGCGATGGCGTCGGCACCGAGGATGCCGATCGCCTTGCGGATCTGCGCGATGGTGAAGTTCGAGATGCCGATCTCACGGGTCAGGCCCTGTGCCTTGGCTTCGGCCAGTGCGGTCAGGTACTCCTCCATCGGCACGTCGACCTTGTCGTTCGGCGACGGCCAGTGGATCAGCGCCAGGTCCACCTGGTCGGTGCGGAGCTTTTCCAGGCTGGTGCGCAGGCTGGCCAGCAGCGCATCGCGCTTGAACGCGGTGATCCAGACCTTGGTGGTCAGGTAGATCTCACCGCGTGGCACGCCGGAGTCGGCGATGGCCTGGCCGACTTCGGCTTCGTTGCCGTAGATCTGCGCGGTATCGATGGCGCGGTAGCCGACCGCCAGCGCGTTGCGCACGGAGTCGATCACGGTCTGGTCTTTCAGGCGGAAGGTGCCGAGACCGAAGGCGGGGACAGTCATGGGGGGCTCCAGCAGAGGGGGAGGGAGGCGGGAATATCCGGCAAAGGGTAGGCCAGTGACCGCGTGCATGCCGGCAACGGTGCATTGCATCACCGTGTATGACCGCGAGGCCGCTGCCAGCCAGCGACCGGCACGGCCCCTATGGTGGGTGCGGACCGTTGGTCCGCACGGATTCTGCTGCCGGCCGCTGGCCGGCAACCGCATCAATCAGGCCGCGCGTGCCAGCCCGCCCTTCGCCGCCGCCGTGGTCGACAGATCGAACACGTCCACCGCATCGATCAACCGGTTCGCCTGCTGCTCCAGGCTGCGCGCGGCGGCGCTGGCCTCTTCCACCAGCGCGGCGTTCTGCTGGGTGGTGCCGTCCATCTGGATCACGGTCTGGCTGACCTGTTCGATGCCCGCGCTCTGCTCCTGCGAGGCTGCGGAGATCTCGGCCATGATGTCGGTCACGCGCTGCACCGATGCAACGATCTCGGCCATGGTGTCGCCGGCCTCGCGCACGCGCTGCGCGCCATGGCCGACCTGTTCCACCGAGGCTTCGATCAGTGACTTGATCTCCTTCGCGGCCGCCGCCGAGCGCTGCGCCAGTGTGCGCACTTCGCTGGCGACCACCGCGAAGCCGCGGCCCTGTTCACCGGCGCGCGCCGCCTCCACCGCGGCATTCAGCGCCAGGATGTTGGTCTGGAACGCGATGCCATCGATCACGCTGATGATCTCGGCGATCTGCCGCGACGAGGTTTCGATCGCGCCCATCGTTGCCACTACCTGGCCGACCACGCTGCCACCGTGCGAGGCGACCGTATGCGCGCCGATTGCCAGCTGGTTGGCCTGGCGCGCATGTTCGGCGTTCTGGCGCACGGTGGAGGTCAGTTCCTCCATCGACGCCGCCGTCTCTTCCAGGTTGGCGGCCTGCTGTTCGGTGCGGCGCGACAGGTCATTGTTGCCGGCGGCGATCTCCGCCGCAGCGGTGTGGATGTTGCCGGAGGCGTGCTTGATGTCGGTGACGATGGTCGCCAGCTGCGCGGCGGTGGTATTGGCATCGCCGGCAATACGCGCGAACACGCCCTGGAAATCCCCATCCATGCGCGCGCCGAGACGGCCATCGGCGATGGCGCGCAGCATGCTGGAGACCTCGCCCAGGTTCAGCTCGGTGGTCTGCATCAGGCGGTTCAGGCCCTCGACCATCGCGCGGAAATCATGCTCGAAGCGGGCACTGTCACCACGCTGGCTGAAGTCACCGGCGGCCGCCGCTTCGGCCAGGCGGCGGATTTCGCCGTTGATCGCACCGAGGTTGTGCTTGACCGCATCCAGCGCTTCGGTGATCACCGCCTTCTCGCCGGGCAGGCGCTCCATGTCCTGGCTGAGGTCGCCGACGGCATAGCGGCCCATGATCGAGATCGCGCGCATCTTGACCTGGATGTGCGCGTCGACCAGCGTGTTGCAGTCGGCCACCATGGTGCCAAACGCGCCGGGGAACGCAGCGGCGTCCATGCGATGGCTGATGGTGCCGGCTTCGTGCGCCTGCGCCATCGCGGTCTGTGCATCCAGCACGCCGCGCAGCGTGGATTGCACCGCCTGCATGGCCTGCGCGAGGCGACCGATCTCATCGCGGCTGCGCACCTGTACTACGTGCTGCAGGTCACCGGCGGCCACTGCGCGCGCCGCCGCTTCCACTGCCAGTACCGGCTGCACCACCGCACGCCGCAGCCACCAGGCCAAGCCCATCAGCAGTAGTACCGCGGCCAGCACGGTCAGTGCCGCGCACAGCAGCAGGGTCTGCCGCGCCTGGTGCGAGCGTGCCGCCAGCGCCGCTTCGGCCACCTGCGTGGCGTGCGTGCTCAGGGCGTCCAGTGCCGCCGCCACCGGACGATCCTTGCCCCGCACGAGGGTGTCGCCGGCGGCGGGATCGTAGCTGGCCTCGGCAAACGCCTGCAGCGCCGCGTGATAGTCCTGCTGCAACTGTGCGTGCAGGCCGATGAACGCCTGTGCCAGTTCACGCGTGCGCGCGTCCGGGCTGGTCACCAGGCCCTTGGCCAGTTGCTCGACCAGATGGCCTTCGCTGTCGAAGACCTCCAGGTGGCGCTGACGCAACGCGTCGTCGTGGCCGCGCAGCAGCACGTTCTTCCATTCCTGCACCTGGCCGCGGAACTCACGCTGCAGGCGTTCGGCATCGCGGCTGTGCGCGACTTCGGGCGGAACCTCGGTGGACAACTTCAACCAGGCGGAGGCCAGGCCCGCCAAAGCGCACAGCAGGACCACGGCCAGACCAACAGAAACCGCGCCGAGCAGCTTGGACTGCAGGCGCGGAGCACGGACAGACGCATTCATGGGGAAGAACTCTCGGGAAGGGGCACTGCGGTATCGACCCGTCGCACACACACTGAAGTGCGACGCGCATCACATTCGCGTTTCGTTTAGTGATGTGAAGAAACTATTTCATAGGACAAATGTGTCCATATGGAACGAATGCGGACCCTCGACAGGAGAATTAAATGTAACTATTGTTGTTACATGAAATCCGCGAACCCGCTCTCCGATGCCCTGCACGTGATGGCGCACCTAGTCGGCCAATCCGCCCCGCGCACCTCCGAGCAGCTGGCATCGTGCCTGCCGACCCACCCGGTGGTGATCCGCCGCCTGCTGGCGCAGCTGCACAAGGCCGGCCTGGTGCACAGTGCCCGCGGCCATGGGGGCGGCAGCCAGCTGGCCCGCGACGCCGCAGCCATCACCCTGCATGACATCTACCTGGCGGTGGGCGCACCGCCGCTGGTGCAGGTCGGTACCCGCGATACGGGCGGCGGCTGCCCGATCCAGCAGCTGGTCAACAGTGCCCTGCTGGAGGGCGCACGCGAGGCGCAGCGGCTGCTCGAACAGCGCCTGCAGGCGACCACGCTGGACCAGCTCGGCGCCGATTTCGCCCGCCATCTCGCCCATCACCGTTCCCTGGAAGGTCATCATGAATCCTGATGTGCTCATCGTCGGCGGCAGCTATGCCGGCATCGCCGCCGGCCTGATCCTGGCCCGTGCCCGTCGCCCAGTCACCGTGATCGACGCCGGTTCGCCGCGCAACCGCTTCGCCAGCCATTCGCACGGGGTACTGGGGCTGGATGGCATCAGCGGCGCCGAGCTGCTGAAAACCGCGCGCCAGCAGTTGCTGGACTACCCCAGCGTGCGCTGGGTGCATGCCGAAGCCGTGCAGGCCACCGCCAGCGCCGATGGCGTGGAAGTGCGCACCGCCGATGGCCAGGTGCTGGCCGCGCGCAAGCTGCTGCTGGCCAGCGGCATCGCCGACCAGCTGCCGGACCTGCCCGGACTGGCCGAGCGCTGGGGCAGCACCGTGCTGCACTGCCCCTACTGCCACGGTTATGAGGTGGGTGGTGGTGCCATCGGCCTGCTCGGCGGCCATCCGATGTCGGCCAGCAAGGCGCCGCTGTTCGCCGACTGGGGCAATGTCACCTTCTTCAGCCAGGGCCTGCCGATCACCGACGAGGAGCAGGCGGCCATGCAGCAGCGCGGCGTGCAGATCGAGACCTCACCGGTGCTGGGGGTGCAGGGCGACCAGCCGACCTGGCTGGAAGTGGAGCTGGCCGATGGCCGCCGCATCGCCCAGCGTGCGCTGTTCGTGCCGGCCACCCAGGCGATGGCCACGCCGCTGGTTCAGCAGTTGGGCTGCGCGCTGGCCGAGAGCCCGCTGGGCGTGCTGATCGAGGTCGATGCGATGAAGCAGACCTCGGTGTCGAACGTGTATGCCGCAGGCGACGCGACCACGGTCGGCAACATCACCCTGGCCACCGCCGAAGGCGTGCGCGCGGGGATCGGCATGCACCATGCGCTGGTGGCCGAGGACAGCGTGCCGCGCTGAACGGGCTTGCTCTGGTAGATGCCGACCTTGGTCGGCGCCCTTGGGGTCAGATCCCTTTCTGCGAAAGGGATCTGACCCCTGACACCATTTCCACTTCCCCACGCCGATAGTGGACGCAACGCACCCACGCAGCCCGGGCCCGGCATGGACGAAGCAAACCGCCTCAGATCGCTGCTGGCCCCTTTGCAGGGGCTGCGTGGCTGGCGACCGGCACAGGCCACGTGTGATGCCATCGCCGGCGTGACCCTGGCGGCGATCACCCTGCCCGAACAGATGGCGACGGCGCGGTTGGGCGGCTTCGAGCCGCAGGTCGGCTTCTACGCCTTCTTCGGCGCCACGCTCGGCTTCGTGCTGCTGGGCCGCAACCGCCGGCTGACGGTCGGTGCGGATTCCACCATCACGCCGATCTTCGCGCTCACCCTGGCTGGACTGGCTGCGCAGCAGGCCAGCGCACTGGCCGGAAGTGCCGTGCTGCTGGCGCTGCTGGTCGGCGTGTTCCTGGCACTGGCGGCACTGCTGCGGATCGGCGTGGTCGCCGCGCTGCTGTCGGTACCGGTGGTGACCGGCTTTCTGGGCGGCATCGCCGTGCATATCGCGGCCTCGCAGTTGCCGGTGGCACTGGGCGTCAGCCTGCCGTCCAGCGAGCTGCCCGAACGCCTGTACGCGCTGCTGCAGGCACTGCCGCATGCGCAGCTGCTGCCGACCCTGATCAGCTTCGGCGTGTTGCTGGCGATGGCGCTGTGCGACCGCATCAATCCGCGCATTCCCGGCGCGCTGATCGCGGTGGCCATCGCCACGCTGCTGGTCGCCTGGCTCGGTGCCGAACGGCTGGGTGTGGCGACGCTCGGCGCGGTGTCACCGTATCCTCCGGCCTGGCAACTGCCCCCGCTGGCAACGCTCACCACGCTGGTGCCGCTGGCGCTGCTGCTGACCCTGGTCATCATCATGCAGGTGGCCGCCGTCGACCGCGCGTTCCCGGGCGAGGAAGAACCTGACGTCAACAAGGATTTCCTCGGTGTTGGTGCCGGCAACCTGCTGTCGGCTGCGTTCGGGGCGTTCCCCGTCAATGCCAGCCCGCCGCGCACCGCGGTGGTGGTGGAAGCCGGCGCGACGTCGCAGCTGGGCGCACTGATCGCGGCGGCCCTGGTGATGCTGCTGGCGTTCTGTGGTGGCAGCGTGCTCGGTGCCATTCCCGATGCAGCGCTGGCCGGCGTGCTGCTGTTCGTGGCGGTACGCCTGTTCCGCCTGCGCGTGCTGATCGACATTGCCCGCCGTGCACGCGGCGAAGCACTGCTGGCGGTGCTGACCTTCCTGGCGGTGGTCTGCCTGCCGATCCAGTCGGGCATTGCGATGGGTGTGGGCCTGGCCCTGCTGCATGGCGTGTGGATGATCGCGCACAGTCCAATGCTGACACTGACCCGCCTGCCGGGCAGCACGGTCTGGTGGCCGGGCAGCCGTGGCGAGACCGAGCCGGGTGTAACCGTGCTGGCGTTCCAGGCACCGCTGCTGTTCGCCAACGCCGACAGCTTCAAGCGGCAGCTGCTGGCCAGCATCGATGCGACTCCGGCGCCGGGGTTGATCGTGCTGGAAGGCAGCGCGATCGTCGAGATCGACTACAGCGCTGCGCAGACCCTGCGCGAGGTGATCGGCCTGTGCCAGCAGCAGGGCATCGCGTTCGTCATCGCGCGGTTGGGCTCGGTACGCGCGATGCAGGCGCTGGAACGCTTCGGCATCGCCGCGTTGCTGGGGCCGGACGGAACCACCCACAGCGTGCAACAGGCCGTTGACCACTACCGCACACGAGGTACGCCATGACCCGCATTCCCGAACCGCGGCTTTCGCCGGTCGCCATCCTTGAGCTGCGGCCGACGCAGATGAGCGTGGGCCTGCTGGAAGTGCAGCGCAAGCGCGCGCAATGGAAGCACCTGCCGAAGGAAGGTGAGGAGCGCTACCTCGGGCGGCACATGGTGCCGGTGGTGGTGGGACCATCGAACCGGCTGTACCTCATCGACCACCACCATCTGGCGCTGGCCTTGCACGAGGAGGGTATCGAGCACGTGCTGACCGTGGTGCAGGCGGATCTGTCACACCTGCCGAGAAAGCTGTTCTGGACGGTGATGGAACGCTATTGCTGGGCGTATCCATTCGATGCCGAGGGCGTGCGGCAGCCGCCCTCGGCGACGCCGAAATCCTTGCTGGACCTGGCTGATGACCCGCATCGCTCGCTGGCCGGCGAGGTCCGCCGTCGGGGCGGCTATGCCAAATCGGTGCAGCCGTTCGCCGAGTTCCTGTGGGCTGACCATTTCCGCCAGCGCATGACCCGCAAGCTGATCCGCCGCGATTTCCAGCAGGCGGTAACCACCGCCACCGAACATGCACGGCACGCCGACGCGCGCTATCTGCCGGGCTGGTGTGGGATCGAGCACGATTGAGCTGCGGCGGGTGCCGGGGTTGGTCGGCGCCGTTCCATCCACGCATGGCGTGGATCTACTGAAGAGCGAACGCGCGCGATTGAGCTGCGGCGGATGCCGGGCTTGGTCGGCGGCGCTCCATCCACGCATGGCGTGGATCTACTGCAAAGCGGTCGCGCACGATTGAGGCGCGGTGGGTGCCGGGGTTGGTCGGCGCCGCTCCATCCACGCATGGCGTGGATCTACTGCAGAGCGGTCGGGCGCGATTGAGGCGCGGTGGGTGTCGGCCTTGGCCGGCACCGCTCCATCATCCCTTCACGCACAGCACCTGGCGCAGGGTGTGCACCACGTCGACCAGGTCCAGCTGTGCGGCCATTACATCGTCGATCGACTTGTACGCGGCCGGCGACTCATCCAGCACGCCGCTGTCCTTGCGGCATTCCACGTGCGCGGTGGCCTCGCGGTGCTGGGCCAGCGTGATCTGCTGGCGCGCAGCGCCACGGCTCATTACCCGGCCGGCACCGTGGCTGCAGCTGTGGAAGCTGTCCGCGTTGCCCTTGCCACGCACGATGTAGCTGCGCGTGCCCATGCTGCCGGGAATGATGCCCAGCTCGCCCTCGCGGGCGCTCACTGCACCCTTGCGCGTCACCAGCAGTTCCTGGCCGTGGTGCGTCTCCTTCTGCACGTAGTTGTGGTGGCAGTTCACCGCCATCGCTGCCAGCTGGAACTTCGGCAACCGGTGGCGCATTTCGGCCAGCACCCGCGACATCATCGCCTCGCGGTTCTGCCGGGCGTAGTCCTGCGCCCACGACACCGCTTCAACGTAGTCATCGAACAGCGGCTCGCCTTCCATGAAGAACGCCAGGTCCTTGTCCGGCAGGTGGAAGCCGAGCACGCGCCGGGCCAGTTCCTCGCGCGCCTTCTCGATGAAGTACGTGCCGATCAGGTTGCCGGTGCCACGCGATCCGCTGTGCAGCATCACCCACACCGTATCCGTCTCGTCCAGGCACAGTTCGATGAAGTGATTGCCGCCGCCCAGCGTACCCAGCTGGCGGTCGAGCTTGTCGGTGCGGATCCTGCGGTGCCTGTCCTTGATCTTCTCCAGGCCGGCGGCCAGCCCGGACTGCACCAGCCGGGTGTGGATGCTGTCCGGCATGCGCTGATGCTCGCCGCCGCGCCCGTTGCCGACCGGGATGCTGCGCTCGATGCTGTTGCGCAGCTGCCGCAGGTCATCGGGCAGGTCATTGGCGCGCAGCGTGGTACGCACGGCGGCCATGCCGCAGCCGATGTCGACGCCGACCGCGGCCGGGATGATCGCACCGCGGGTCGGGATCACCGAGCCCACGGTCGCGCCCTTGCCCAGGTGCACGTCCGGCATCACGGCCACCCACGGCCCGACGAACGGGATCGCGGCGATGTTGCGCAGCTGCTCATGCGCCTGCGCTTCCAGCGGCACACCGTTGACCCAGCCCTTGATCGGCGTGGTGCCCTCGGCGTGCAGCCATTGATAGTTGTGTTGAGTGTCCATGTCTTCGTCTATGTCCTTGATGGGCCGGTGGCGCGTCCCTGCGCCACCGCTACCCCCTACCTGATCGTCACCAGCTGCTTCAGCACGCCATCCAGGCCGCCGAACACGGTGAGCTTGTCGATCTTCTCGGTGACCTTCTCCAGCGCCTCCAGCTCCTTCAAGCGCATCAGCACCGGGTTGTCCTCGATCAGCTTTGCGGTGTTGAGCTGCGAACGCGTGGCGTTGGCCTCCTCGCGACGGCGGATCACGCTGGCCTGGGCCTGCTTCTCGGCCAGCACCACACCGTTGAGGATCTCCTTCATCTCGCCCGGCAGGATCACGTCCTTGATGCCCACGCCGAGCAACCGTACGCCGTGGCCCTCGATCGCCGCCTGCACATGGGCGGCAATCTCGCCGTCCAGTGCCGCCTTGTCACCCAGCAGCTCGTCCAGGCTGCGTGCGGCAATGGCCTGGCGCAGGCCGAACTGCAGCTGCCGATAGACGAACTCATCGGCATTGCTGAGCGTGCGGTGTGCACGCACCGGGTCGACCACCTGCACGGTCGCAGCCAGGTTCACCCGCAGGGTCACCTTGTCGCGGCTGAGCAGTTCCTGGCCGGACACGTCCAGCGAGCGCGCACGCAGCTCCACGCGCTCCACCGATACGTTGCCGTTGAAGTTCCAGAACGCGTGCAGGCCGGCGTCCAGCGTCTGCCGCAGCGTGCCATCGATGAACAGCAGGCCGACCGACTCGCTCGGCACGGTGCTGATCACCGCCACACGCGGCAGCACGCCCAACTGGCCCAGGCGCTGCTGCACGTCCGCCGGAATGCGCGGCTCGTCACCCAGCGCCATCACGCGTACCTGGGTGTCGACCGAACCCCGCCAGTACAGACGGCGGCTGCCCGGCGGCAGCACTTCATCGATGCGGCCATTGCGCAGCAACAGGCCGACTTCGGCAGCACCGACGTTGGCCAACACGAAGTGCGTGTCCAGCCGTGCGCCCAGTGCCTCGATCAGGCTGTCCTGGTCGCTGCCGGTGTAGGCCGCGCCCTTCGATGCAGTGTGGATGTCCACGTGCGGGCGGCCGCCGAACGGCGACAGGCGGTGCACGCCCGGCAGCAGGATCTGCTGGAAACGACGGTTGCGATACACCAGGCCGCGCTCGCCGTCGCCGATCACGACCTTGATGGTCCAGAACATGGGAGTCTCTCCTTGTATGGCTCTGGTGGTTCGACCCGTTGCGGATGAATCGCCATGACCCGGGTCGATCAGGTCGTGGCGAGGCCGCCTGCACACCACGTGCAGGCAGCGGAAGAGGGCGGCCACCGGCGGACGGTCCGCGCACGGAGCCTTCGGTGCACCGGCTCTGCTGCCATCGTCGTTCCCGGCAGGCAGCGCCGGTGCGGAACGTGGCTGGCAGTGGCGGCGGGCCGGGGCCCGGCGAGCGGTCCGTTGCCTTCCACGTTCCTGCCCGAAGGCGGTGTCCGTGGATGGCGACGATGGCCGCTGGGGCTTGCGCCCCGGGTGTTGCTTCAAGTCATGACGTGACAGGTCATGTGGTTGGAGTGGGAGTCGAACCCACGACAGACGGAATCAGGATCCGTTGCTCTACCCGACTGAGCTATCCAGTGGTGAACCGCGCGGAATCGAACCGCGTACCGGCGAACCGGTGCCTGCCCCCAGCAGGCGATCCAGGCGATGGCATGTCCGCGACCTCCGGCATACGCCACGGCAACGCCGCGCGCACCAGCCCGTGGTTGAAACGGGACCGTTGGAGAATCGAGGGTGCAGGCCGCCGACATTATCGCGAGCGATAATGTTTGGGTGCGATGCAGATAATGTCCAGGCGTCGCCACTCGCGCGAAGTAAATCCTCCGGCGGGGCGGAAAAACCTGGGTCAGTGAGCGGCGGGTTGCCGCGCGGGGTGCAGTTCTGGCATCGCGGGTCCTTGTGCCGACGCAAACGAAAACGCCCCCGGGACTTGCGTTCCGAGGGCGTCGTCAAGCCTCGGAGATCGGGGTGGCCGATCTCCGCAGGGCGGGTATCAGGCCGTTGTCAGCTGGACTTCCTTGCCGAACGCGCGCGCCAGCACGTCCATGCGCAGGCATGGCAGCAGTTTGGCGATGGCGACGGAATGCGCGTTCAAGGGAAGTTTCCAGTGGTTGTTGAAACGAGGTGCGCACGATAAACCACGATTTACTCGTGCGCAACCATTTTGTTCAATTATTTTCTTCGGCAGTGTGCGATGCCGGCCAGCGGCCGGCACTACACCTCAGCCTTCTTTGCTGGCGGCATCGAGTTGCGCGACATCCTGCACGCTCAGCGACACGTTGGCCGCCGCCAGCAGATCGTGCAGCTGCTCGACGCTGGTGGCGCTGACGATCGGCGCGGTGATCGACGGCCGTGCGATCTGCCATGCCAATGCAATCTGTGCAGCGCTGGCGCTGTGCTTGCTGGCCACGTCATCCAGCGCCTGCAGGATGCGCAGGCCACGCGGATTCAGATAGCGCTTCACCACCGTTTCGCCACGTGCCGGGCTCTTGGCTGCATCGGCCGGTGTGCGGTACTTGCCGCTGAGGAAGCCGCTGGCCAGGGCGTAGTAGCCGATCACGCCGATCTGTTCGCGCTGCACCAGCGGTTCCAGCTCCTTCTCGTAGCCGGCACGGTCGTACAGGTTGTACTCCGGCTGCAGGGTTTCGTAGCGCGGCAGTTTGTAGTCGGTGGACACCTTCAGCGCATCGGCCAGGCGCGTGGCGCTGTAGTTGGAGGCACCGATCGCGCGCACCTTGCCGGCTTCGATCAGGCGGCCGAACGCGGCCAGGGTCGCTTCCAGCGGCGTCGACTCATCATCCTCATGGGCCTGGTACAGATCGATCACGTCGGTCTGCAGGCGGCGCAGTGAATCCTCGACCGCGGCGTTGATGTTGTCCGGGGTCAGGCCGGGGCGCTCGGCCCACTTGGCCACCTTGGTCGCCAGCACCACCTTGTCGCGCTTGCCACTACGGGCAAACCACTTGCCGATCAGCGTCTCCGATTCGCCGCCGGCATTGCCCGGCACCCAGGCCGAGTACACATCGGCGGTGTCGACCAGGTTGAAGCCGGCATCGACGAAGGCATCGAGCAGGGCGAAGCTGGCCTTTTCATCGGCGCTCCAGCCGAACACGTTGCCACCGAAGGCGAGCGGACGTACATGCAGGCCGGAACGGCCCAGTTCGCGGGTTGCCGTCATGGGCACGGACTCCTTGGGGGAAGTGTTCCAGAATAGAACGCGTTGTGTGACCGTGCTGCGGCGGCGACCACAAAACAGTGTTCCGCGATACGCACGCAGCTAACGTTTTGTGAACACCTGGGACGCCGCGGCTGCTAGTCTCGCCGCATCTTCCGCTGGAGTCGCTCCGATGATGCCTGCTTCGTCCCTGCGTGGTTGCCGCCTGCTGCTTGCTTCGGCCCTGCTTGCCGCTGTTCCCGCATTCGCCGCACCGGCCACGGTGGCACCGGCGAAGATCCAGGTCTCACCGGCCATCGATGCGGCGGTGAAGGCGTCGACCCGTGATGCCAACAACGTCAAGCGCGATGGCTTCCGCCATCCGGCGCAGACGCTGTCGTTCTTCAAGGTGACGCGGGAGAAGACCGTCATCGAGATCACCCCCGGCAACGGCTGGTACTCGGAAATCCTGGCGCCGCTGCTGCATGACAAGGGTCATTACGTCGCCGCCGTGGTCGATCCGATGGCGGTGCCCGAAGGCCGCGGCCGTGACTACCAGCAGCGCAGCCGCGACAGCCTGGAAAAGAAGTACGCCGCTGCGCCGGCACAGTTCGGCAAGACTGCGGTGGTGGCCTACGATCCGGCCAAGCCGGTGTTCGGCCCGGCCAGTTCAGCCGATGTGGTGCTGACCTTCCGCAACGTGCACAACTGGCGCAAGGCCGGCCAGGCGCAGGGCATGTTCCAGGGCTTCTTCAACGTGCTCAAGCCGGGCGGCGTGCTGGGCGTGGTCGAGCATCGTGCCAAGGCCGACGTGGCCGACGACGATGACACCGGCTATGTCGGCCAGCAGCAGGTAATCGCGATGGCCGAGGCCGCCGGCTTCAGGCTGGACGCGCGCAGCGAGGTCAACGCCAACCCGCGTGACACCAAGGACCACCCGAACGGCGTGTGGACGCTGCCGCCGACCAACCAGCACGACAAGGCCGATGATGCGAAGTACCAGGCGATCGGCGAAAGCGACCGCATGACCCTGCGCTTCATCAAGCCGTAGCCGGAGACGCCGGGCTGCGTCCGGTCAGCGCGCAGCGCGGTGTTGGATGGAATGGGTAGCCGCCGGGCAATGCCCGGCGCTGCCGTCAATGGAGTGTGCTGTTGAAGAAAGTGCTGTACTTCGCCTTCGCATTGATGGCGCTGCCGCGGTTGTACGACTTCGTGTTCCATGCGGGTCACGTGCATGACCTCGTGGCGGCGGCAGGTTTTGCGGCGCTGCTCGTTGGTGGCCTCTGGGATGAGCGTGCGCGCAGGGCCTGCCCACCGGTAGCGCGGCTGCGGTACCAGGCCAACGCTGCCGCCACGTGCGGCGTCGTGCTGGTGCTCGTCGCGCTGTTGATGGAAAGGAAGGTCTTCGGCTGAGTAGCCGGTGATCGCGGCGGCGATGCGGGAATGGGACAATGCCCCACCCGCCGCCCGCCGTGCCCGCAATGCTGATCGCCTTCAACAAGCCCTTCAACGTGCTCTGCCAGTTCACCGACCGCAGCGTGCCGCCGCGGCCGACCCTGGCCGGGTTCGGCCTGCCGCCGCGCGTGTATGCCGCCGGTCGCCTGGACCATGACAGCGAGGGCCTGCTGCTGCTGACCGACAATGGCACGCTGGCGCACAAGCTGACCGACCCGAAGCACAAGGCTGACAAAACCTACTGGGTGCAGGTGGAAGGCATGCCCAGCGACGAGCAGCTGCAGCAGCTGCGCGACGGCGTGGTGCTCAATGATGGGCCGACCCTGCCGGCGAAGATCGAACGCCTTGATCCGGCGCCGTCGCTGTGGACGCGCGATCCGCCGGTACGTTTCCGCAAGACCGTGCCTGACAGCTGGCTGGCGATCACGATCCGCGAGGGCCGCAACCGCCAGGTGCGGCGGATGACTGCAGCGGTGAACCTGCCGACGCTGCGGCTGGTGCGGGTATCGATGGGACCGTACCGGCTCGATGACCTGCAGTCTGGGCAGTGGCGGCAGATCGGTTGATACAGAAAGGGCCGGAGGCCTTGCGGCGTCCGACCCTCATGCAGTGCCTTGGGGTCAGAGCCCTTCCTGCGGAAGGGATCCGACCCGGGATCGGGGTCAGACCCCTTCCGCAGGAAGGGCTCTGACCCGGGCAGACTCAGGCGTCGCTGCCGATATCGCTGTGCTCGTCCACCACGGTGTCGTTGCGGCGGTCGCGTGCGCTGATGCGCTGCGCCTGCCCATTCACCACGTGGCCATTGGCGGCCTTCTTCTTCTGCTGCTTGCGGTACAGCGCATAGCCGAGCAGGCCGACACCCACCGCGGCAGCGGCCACGGCCACCGCCGGATTGCGGCGCACGAACTTGGTGGCGGCCTTGCCGCCGGTCTTCACTGCGCCGATGGCGGCGCCGGTCTTGATCCAGTCCGCATTGCGCAGGCTGCCACCGGCGCTCTTCAGGCCATCGCCGGCGGTGTGGGCCAGCTCCAGGGCGCGCTCCAGAGCGCGGTCGGTGATTACGGTCAGCTTGCTCATGCGGGGGGTCCTTTGCCTCGGGTCGAAGTCCAGTGTCGCGTGTTGCCCGTAAACGGTATGTCAGCCGGGGTGGCACGTGGTGTGACTCTACCCCAGCCATTCAGGATCAGGCAGGGTGGGGTCGGATCCCTTTCCTTTGGGAAAGGGCTCTGACCCCAGCACGATGTACGGGGGTCAGAGCCCATTGCAATGCAATGGGATCCGACCCCACCCTTCAGGTGCCGCGCGGCTTGGCCCGGTGCGTGGCTGTGGCCGTCCACGGATCATCCGGCCAGGGATGCCGCGGGTAGCGGCCCTTCATTTCCTTCTTCACCTCGGCGTAGGTGTTTTCCCAGAAATTGCGCAGGTCCTGGGTGACCTGCAGTGGGCGGCCCCCGGGGGAAAGCAGGTGCAGGGTCAGCGGCACGCGGCCATCGGCGATGCGCGGCGTGTCGGCCAGGCCGAACAGTTCCTGCAGTTTCACCGCCAGCACCGGCGGCAACGGTTCGCCGCTTTCGCTGTCCAACGCGTAGGTGATCGGCCGCTCCAGTCCGGACGGCACGGTGATGCGGGTGGGCGCATGTCGTTCAATCAGTTGCCGCTGCGACCACTCCAAGGCCGACTTCAGCGCCTCGCCGAAGCTGGACTCGTCCAGCGCATCCAGTCGCGTCTTGCCGGCGAACGCGGGCTGCAGCCACTGCGCGCGCGTGGCCAGCAGGGCGTCGTCGCTGCAGTCGGGCAGGCCGAACTCGGGCATCCAGCGGCGCAGCGATTCCACCCGTGCCTGCCACTGGCGCAGGCCGTCGGTCCACGGCAGCGCCTGCAGGCCGAGCTCGGCCACCGCGTCGGTCAGCGCCTGGGCCGCGTGCTGCGGATCGACCCGGCCGGCCGAGCGGCTGTCCAGCACGATCCGGTCGAAACGGGTCTCGCGCAGTGCCACCAGGGCGCGTCGCTCGCTGTCCCAGCGCACCACGTCTTCGGTCACGAAGCGCTCCGGCCAGGCCTTGCGCAGCTGGGCTTCGTCCACCGGTGCGGCACGCAGCAGCAGCGCGTCGCGTGCCTCGAAGCGCAGTTCACTGGCTACCAGCCACGGTTCGCCACGCAGGTCGCTCAGCTCGTGCAGGCGTGCGCTGCGACCATTGGCCAACAGGTAGCGCAGCGGATCGCCGGGGTGCTGGACACCGATGCGGTCCGGGAATGCATGTGCGAGCAGGTCACCCAGCTCGTGCGCCTCGATGCTGGTGGGCGGCGTGGCATCGCAGCGCAGGCGACGTCGCCATTGTTTGGCCGCCGCATCGATGGCGGCCAGCCC
Source organism: Stenotrophomonas sp. AG209 (assembly GCF_003550055.1). Lineage (NCBI taxonomy): Bacteria > Pseudomonadati > Pseudomonadota > Gammaproteobacteria > Lysobacterales > Lysobacteraceae > Stenotrophomonas > Stenotrophomonas sp. AG209. The sequence continues at coordinate 2,413,113 of NZ_QXDB01000001.1, read as the reverse complement.
GCTGCGGTTGGCGTCACCCGGCGCGCGGCCGTTGCGGAACGCGGCCAGCGCCCGCCAACGCGCGGCCAGCGCGTCACCGCCCTGGCGCAGCGGATCGCGCGCCTCCAGCAGGGCGGCCAGATCGGCGGCCAGTGCCTGCGTGCGGGCATCGGGCGCGGCCAGCAGCATCGCTGCCATCCGCGGATGCGTGCCCAGTGCCAGCACGCGGCGGCCGAGCGCGGTGATCGCGCCGCTGCTGGACAGCGCGCCGAGCCGCTGCAGCAGTTCGCGCGCTGCGCCCATCGGGCCCGCCGGCGGCGGATCGAGGAAGCGCAGGTCGCTGCTGCCCCAGGCGGCCAGTTCCAGCGCCAGCCCGGCCAGTTCCACCTGATCGATCTCGGCACGGCGCTGCGGCTCCAGCCGCTGTGACTGCGGCCACAGCCGCCATGCCACGCCTTCGGCAACGCGGCCGGCACGTCCCGCGCGCTGGTCGGCCGACGCTTGGGCGATGGCCACCACGTCCAGCCGGGTGAAGCCACTGTTGGGGTCGTAGCGCGGTTCGCGTGCCTGGCCGCTGTCGATCACCACGCGCACGCCAGGCAGCGTCACCGAAGACTCGGCCACGTTGGTGGCCAGCACCACGCGGCGGCGGCCATCACTGGCCGCCTGCAGCACGCGCGCCTGCTGCTCCACCGGCAGTTCGCCGTGCAGGGCCAGCACTTCAACACCCGCATCCAGCGATTCCTGGAGCCCGGCCTGCACCCGCGCGATCTCGCGCTGGCCGGGCAGGAACACCAGCAGGTCACCGGGATGCTCAGCCAGGGCCTGCTGCACTGCGCGGCGCACCTGCAGTTCCAGCGCCTCATCGCGGCGCGCCGGGAAATGGCTGATCGCCACCGGGTAGCTGCGGCCTTCGCTGCTCAGGCGCGGTGCATCGAGGAAGCGGGCCAGGCGCTCACCATCCAGCGTTGCCGACATCACCACCAGGCGCAGGTCATCGCGCAGCTGTGCCTGCACGTCCAACGCCAGCGCCAGGCCCAGATCGCCACTGAGGTGGCGTTCGTGGAATTCGTCGAACAGGATCACGCCGACCTCTTCCAGCATCGGGTCGTCCTGCAGCATGCGGGTCAGGATGCCTTCGGTGACCACCTCGATGCGGGTGCGCGCCGAGACCTTGTTCTCGAAGCGGATGCGGTAGCCGACGGTGCCGCCCACCTCTTCGCCCAGCTGCCGCGCCATGAACAGCGCGGCGCTGCGCGCGGCGACCCGGCGCGGTTCCAGCAGGATGATCTTCCGCCCTTGCAGCCACGGTGCATCGAGCAGCGCCAGCGGCACCTGGGTGGTCTTGCCGGCGCCGGGCGGCGCCTCCAGCACCAGCCGCGGCTGTGCGGCCAGGTGCTGCTGGATCTGTGGCAGCAGCGGGGAGATAGGGAAGAGCGGGGCGTTCATGTGCAAAGGATAAGGGGCCACGGCGGGCGCAGGTACAATGCGCGGGCACTTTTCCCCCGCGATGACCATGCACCTGATCGATATCGGCGCCAACCTGACCCACGACTCCTTCGACCGCGACCGCGATGCCGTGCTGGAGCGCGCGCGCCAGGCCGGCGTGGTGCAGATGGTCATCACCGGAGCCAGCCGTGAGCACTCGCCACTGGCCCTGCAGCTGGCGCAGCAGCACCCGGGCTTCCTGTACGCCACCGCCGGCGTGCACCCGCACCATGCGGTGGAATACACCGAGGAATGCGACGCCGAGATGCGCGCGCTGCATGCCCACCCGGAAGTGGTGGCGGTGGGCGAGTGCGGGCTGGACTACTTCCGTGATTTCTCGCCGCGCCCGGCCCAGCACCGCGCGTTCGAACGGCAGCTGCAGCTGGCCGTTGACAATGGCAAGCCGCTGTTCCTGCACCAGCGCGAAGCGCATGCCGATTTCATGGCACAGATGAAGAACTTCGAAGGTCGCATCGGCCCGGCGGTGGTGCATTGCTTCACCGGTGAGCGTGACGAGCTGTTCGATTACCTGGACCAGGACTGGTACATCGGCATCACCGGCTGGCTGTGTGACGAGCGCCGCGGCGCGCACCTGCGCGAACTGGTGAAGAACATCCCGGCCAACCGCCTGATGATCGAGACCGACGCGCCGTACCTGCTGCCGCGCACGCTGAAGCCGATGCCGAAGGATCGCCGCAACGAACCGATGTTCCTCTCGCACATCGTGGAGGAACTGGCACGTGACCGTGGCGAGGACGTGGCGGTGACGGCGGCCAATGCGACTGCCGCGACGCGTACGTTCTTCCGCCTGCCCGACGCGGGTTGATTGGGTAGTGCCGGCCGCTGGCCGGCAGCAGCATGAACGCCGCAAACATCGCGCGATTGCCGGCCAGCGGCCGGCACTACCGGAGCAGGTCGCGCAGGCCCTCACGGTAGCTGGGGAAGCGCAGCTGCCACCCCAGTGCTTCACGCGTGCCGCGACTGTCGATGCGCTTGTTGCTCTCGTAGAAGCGGCGCAGCGTCTGGCTCAGTGCAGGGTCGTCCCAGGCCACGGCAGGTGGCATCGCAAAGCCGCCCAGCTGCGCGGCGAAGGCCAGTACCTCCTTCGGCGGTGCCGGCTCGTCATCGGCCGGCAGATACAGCCCATCCACGCACGGCCGCTGCATCGACGCGATAACGACCGTCGCCAGGTCATCCACGTGCAGTCGGTTGAACACCAGGCCAGGGCGAACTACGTGGCGTGCGCGGCCCTGTGCCAGCTGCAGCAGCGCATTGCGCCCCGGCCCATACAGGCCGGGCAGGCGGAACAGCGCCGATGCGATGCCGCGTTCTTCAGCAAGCGCACGCCATTGTGCTTCGGCCCGCAGGCGCCGCACGCCGGCTGCCTCAGTGGCATCGGCTGCACTGCGCTCGTCGACCCAGCCGCCAGCGCGGTCGGCATACACCGAGGTGGATGACAGATAGCCCACCCAGCGCAATGCCGGGCTGGCCTGCAGCGCGGGCAACAACAGGCGCAGTGCCGGGTCACCCTCGGCATCGGGCGGCACGCTGCACAGCACGGCCTCGGCCTGCGCGATCTCATCGAGAAGGGTAGGCGATGGCGTGGCATCGGCACGCAGCGCGTGGCGACGCAGACCATCGCGTGGTGCCGATGCTGGATCGCGTACGGTGCCGGCGACGTGTACGCCCAATGCCCGCAGATGTTGGGCCAGCACACAGCCGCTCCAGCCCATGCCAAGGATCAGCATCCGCGAGGGCAGCGTGCTGGCCTGCAACGTCTGGCTCACGCGCCGCGCAGTGCCTGGTAGGCCTGCAGGCTGCTGTAGGCGACCTGCAGCAGCAGGGCTTCCTGGTCGGCCTTGCGCGCGCGGGCCAGCATGTCGCCCACGATCTGTTCGGCCTCCACCTGCTGGCCGGCTTCCAGGTCACGCAGCATCGATGCCTTCAGTGCCGAGCCGGCCTGGGTCAGGGTGCCGCGCGCGGTGTCCTGCGCGGCCTCGGGAATCGGTTCACCGGCGGCCTCGGCCACGGCCAGGCATTCGTCGTACAGGCCACGCACGATGGCCTCGCCGTCATCGGTGGCGACGATGGTGCCGATATCCGCGCGCAGCAGGCAGGTGGCGGCGGCCAGGGCGGTCAGGAAGGTGTACTTGATCCATTGCTCCTGGCCGATGTGTTCGCTGGCCAGGTGATCAAGATCGGCCTGCGCACAGACCGCAGCGAAGGCGCGCACGCGTTCGGAGACCGCGCCGCCGTCGCGCTCGCCGAAGGTGAGCTTGGCCGGTTTACCGAGGTGCAGCACCGCACCGTCGGGCGCCTTGGTGGCGCTGATGAAGCACAGGCCGCCAAGCACAGCGTCGCGGCCGAAGCGCGCATCCAGTGCGTTGTAGTGATGCAGGCCGTTGAGGATCGGCAGCACGGTGGTGCCTGCGCCAACGGCTGGGGCAATGGCGTCGATCGAACTGGACAGGTCATAGGCCTTGCAGCTGAGGATGACCAGGTCGAACGGCTTCTGTGCGGCGAGCGCAGGCAGCGCGTCGGCGGTGACGTGCTGCACCGGGAAGCTGGCATCGCCGAGCGGGCTGCGGATGACCAGGCCGTCGCGATCCAGTTGGGCGGCACGTGCGGGGCGCACGAGGAAGGTCACGTCCACGCCGGCCTGGGCCAGGCGACCGCCGAAGTAACCGCCGGTACCGCCGGCGCCGAGGATCAGGATGCGCATTGCACGTTCACCGTTTTCTGGGGAATCAGGATTTCGATTGTGCCGGAGATTGCGGCCAACGGCGGTGCCCCTCGTGGTGGTTCGCGCAGTTGGTTTCATGAGCCGGGTCGTGTGCGCCGGGTTCGCGGGGGACGCCGTGAACCCGTCCATGGGGGCTTAGCCGCGCCATCCCTGGCGCGGATACCCCCGCGAGCCCGGCGCACACGACCCCTGACAGTTTCCGGGTGCGGCCACCACGGAAAGCAGATCAAGAGAGGAAGCGGGTCGCTCGCTGCGCGAGCTCGTGTAGAGCGGTGCTCAGGGCAGCTGTTCGCTGAAGTCTTCGGTGTAGCCCAGCAGCAGGGTAGTGCGGGAGACCAGCGTTGCAGCCAGCTTTGACCAGGTGTCGTGCGTTCCGGCCGCGTAGATGCGTTGCAGGTCCGCGACCAACGCGCTCGCCTCTGCAGGCGACGGTGCGCGGTCGCGCTGGAAGCCGAGCCACGACGCACCGAGTCCGAACAGGCGGTAGTCGTAGTGCTGCTGCAGGTGCCGGATCAGGGCGTGGTTCTGGAAGAGGTCCCAGTCCGCACTGAAGTAGCCATTGGGCAGGGCGGCGATCAGCAGGTCGTCACGTGTCACGGGCACCTGCTGCACGCAGACGACGTCGTCGACGATGAGATCCGGTGTCGCATTGGCGGCGACCAGCGCCTCGATGTCCTCGTCGCTGCACATCAACGTGCCCGCCAGCGCTGTCCACTCCAACCGATGCGTGGAATGCTCGAGCTGCGCGACCACATGCGCCAGCAACCGCTCGCGTGCCGCCAACGCATCTTCCGGCGTCGCCGGGTCTTCGTCCTCGTACAGCGCGATGCGCTCGTTGTCGGACGCATGCATGCTGGTGTAGCGGCACTGGCCGACATCGTCGAGCGTGCACAGGTAGCGATGGCGGGGATCGGCCATGTGCAGCGAGGCCAGGCAATCCAGCACCTCATCCAGCGTGGGCGACTCGCTCAGCAGGACATGGCTGAAGGCATCGATCGGGCCATCCGATACGGCCTTGTCCAACGCAATGGAAGTGATCTTCATCGCCACAGCCTAGCCGTATTCCGAAACGAAAAGAGCCAAGCATTGGCTTGGCTCTACAGGGAACGCTTCATCCACGCATGGCGTGGACCCACCCCGCCAACCCAAGGAATGCCAGCTTTTGACGTTGACGTTGATTCGGCGGGTGCAGGGCCGCAGGCCCTGCAGGCACCCCTCAGCTGCGCATGCCCACGCCGCGACGCAGCAGCCACAGCGCCAGCGCCGTCAGCGCCACCACGAATCCGATCATCAACCCGTAGGCCACCGGCAGCGGCACGTCACTGCTGCCCAGCAGGCCATAGCGGAATGCATTGACCATGTAGAAGATCGGGTTCGCGTGGGTGGCCGCTTCCGCCCAGCCCGGCAGCAGTTGCACCGAATAGAACACGCCACCCAGGTAGGTCAGCGGGGTCAGGATGAAGGTCGGCACGATCGCCACGTCATCGAATTTCTTCGCATACACCGCATTGATGAAACCGGCCAGCGAGAAGATCGTCGCACCCAGGATCACCGTGGTCAGCATCACCAGCGGGTGCGGGATGCGCACCGGGGTGAAGAACATCGCGATGATCAGCACGATCACGCCCACCATCAGGCCGCGCAGCACGGCACCGGCCACGTAGCCCCACAGGATCACCCAGTTCGGCATCGGGCTGACCAGCAGCTCTTCCACGTGGCGGCCGAACTTGGCACCGAAGAACGAGGAACTGATGTTGCCGTAGCTGTTCTGGATCACGCTCATCATCACCAGGCCCGGCACGATGAACTGCATGTAGGTGTAGCCGCCCATGTCACCCACGCGCGACCCGATCAGGTTGCCGAAGATCAGGAAGTACAGGGTCATGGTGATCGCCGGCGGCACCAGGGTCTGGCCCCAGATGCGCATGATGCGGGCGACTTCGCGGCGCACGATGGTCATCAGTGCGATGCGGTTGCGCTGGCCGTCGGTCAGCTCGGTGGTGCTCATGCAGGCTTCTCCAGGTTGCCGGTGAGGCGCACGAACAGCTCCTCCAGGCGGTTGCTCTTGGTACGCATCGAACGCACGCGGATGCCGGACTCGTTGAGCGTGGCGAACACGCGGTTGAGGTCCATCGCGCGCGGCATGTCGATGTCCAGCGTATGCGGGTCCGGCGCGGTCAGCGTCGCGCCTTCGATCACCGGCAGCTGCGCCGGCAGGTCACCATCGATGTCCAGCAGGAAGCCTTCCACGTCCAGCTTGGCCAGCAGCGTGCGCATCGGCCCCTGCTCGACGATCTGGCCATGGTTGATGATCGCCAGGTGGCGGCACAGGTACTCGGCTTCTTCCAGGTAGTGCGTGGTGAGGATGATCGTGGTGCCGGCAGCGTTGATCTCCTTCAGCACGCGCCACATGTCGCGGCGGATCTCGATGTCCACGCCGGCGGTCGGCTCATCCAGGATCAGCAGGCGCGGGCGGGTCATCATCGCGCGGGCGATCATCAGCCGGCGCTTCATGCCGCCGGACAGCGTACGGCTCATCACCTGCGCCTTTTCCCACAGGTGGGCCCGCTTCAGTTCCTCTTCGGCGCGCTGCTCGGCCTCCTCGCGCGGCACGCCGTAGAAGCCGGCGTAGTTCACCAGGATGTCGAAGGGCTTCTCGAACAGGTTGAAGTTGATCTCCTGCGGCACCAGCCCGATCAGGCGCATGGTGGCGCTGCGGTTGCGAACCAGGTCGCTGCCGAACACCTCCACCTTGCCCTCGCTGAGGTTGACCAGGGAGCTGATGATGCCGATCAGGGTCGACTTGCCGGCACCGTTGGGGCCGAGCAGGGCGAAGAAGTCGCCCGGGGCCACTTCCAGGGAAACCCCCTTCAGGGCCTGGGTGCCGTTGTCGTAGGTCTTGCGCAGGTCGCGCACGCGCAGGGCGGGCGCCGTATCGTTCTGGGATGCCAAGCTCGAAGCCTTCGCGCCCATGGGCTGGCGCTGGAGAGGGGCGGGGAGGGGCTATTATAGAAGACCCCGAGGGCTTGCCCCGGCTACACACTGTCCCGAAAAGTCGTGCCTGTTCAATTCCCCCTCAAGCTGGTCGGCTGCCGCATGCTGGCCCCGACCGTCGGCCACTACCAGTTCGTGCGTGACGATGGACAGCCGCTGGATTTCCAGCCCGGCCAGTTCATCCAGGTCCATTTCAGCTACGCCGACGGCACCGAAACCAAGCGCAGCTACTCGCTGGCGACCATCCACGACCACGCGCTGGGCCCGGGCGAGGCGGTGGATATCGCAGTCAGTTTCGTGCCCGGTGGCGCCGCCACCGCGCTGTTCGAGGCGCTGGAGCAGGGCGGCCAGATCAGTGCGTCCGGCCCCTACGGCCGGTTCTGCCTGAATCCCGGTGACCACAACGCCCGTTACCTGCTGATCGCCACCGGCACCGGCGTTACCCCGTACCGCTCGATGCTGCCGCTGCTGGAAAAGGCCATGGCCGAACGCGGCGTGCAGATCGTGCTGCTGCAGGGCGCGCGCAGCCCGGGCGAGCTGCTGTACAGCGAAGACTTCTACAGCTTCGCCGAAAAACACCCGAACTTCCGTTATGTTCCGTGCCTGTCGCGCGAACTGCCGGTCGATCCGCACCCGGACGTACAGCACGGCTACGTGCAGCAGGCGCTGTCCGGCTTCACGCCGGACCCGGCCACCGACATCGCCTACCTGTGCGGCAACCCGGACATGGTCGACGCCTGTGCCGAACTGCTGAAGGCCGCCGGCCTGGGCAATCCGCAGATCCGCCGCGAGAAGTACGTCAGCAGCAAGTAAACCAGGGTAGTGCCGGCCGCTGGCCGGCAACCCCATGAACCGGAGGCGGCATCGCGCCGCCCCCGGTGCCCTGCCTCAGTACGCGATCCAGGCGTCGCGCCAGGCAAAGCCGGTGCCCGGGCGGTAGGCATCGGCGTTGATATTGCACCAGGCGCCTTCCGGGAACGGGCGGCAGGCGTACAGCTTGCCGTCGGTGCCCTTCACCACGGTCTCGCCCGGCTTGTAGCTGCCGAGGCCGGCCGGATACACGAAGTCGAAGTCGCCGCCCGGCGGATCGACCGGATCGATCGGGCCGGGCCCCGGCACCTGGGTTTCCAGCTGGAAGCGGTTGCCCGGCTTCAGGTACACGCGGTTGTCGGTGGCCGACGCGACCGGCGTGATCACGCCGTTCTTCATCACACCCACGCGCGCGTGCTGTGCGCTGGCGTTGACCTTGCGGGCCAGGGCCAGCGGCCACTGCGTTGGGCTGGTCTGGCCGGTCGCCAGCTTGGTTTCCACACGCTCCAGGTCATTGCCGTTGGCATTGAACACGCGCAGGGTCACGGTGCTGTCCACGTCCAGCGCACCATTGGCGGTCACCGCGCCGGCATCCTGCCACTGCGGCGGCGGAACCACGCCACCGCCACCTTCGAAGCGCACGTCCATGCAGGTGTAGAACGCTTCCTGCGAATCCGAGCGCTGCCAGGTGTTGTAGATGATGTGCTGGCCACTGCGCTTGGGCAGCGGGCAGTCCAGCTTGTAGACACCGCCTTCGGACAGCGGCACGTTGCCCAGGGTGCAGAATTCCTGCAGGTCGGCCCAGCGCAGCGGGCTGCCCGGCTGCCAGCCATCACGGGTGACGTAGAACTTCCACTCGCGGGTGGCGTGCGGCGCCGGCGCCCGGAATTCGAAGGTGTAGCGGCCGCGCGAATCGGCGCGGACCGGCGTGGTCGGCCAGTCGCTGCGGTTCAGATCGAGGCCGCGGTACTTGGGGATGCTGGCACTGCACAGTTCGCCATCACGCACCAGGTCGCGGTGGTTGCCATTGGCGTTGCCGTGGGCGATTGCACTCCAGTCATAGAACGGCTGCGCGCCGCCGATGGCCTTGGCCGCGGCACAGGCCGGGTTGGTCGGGTTTTCCGGATTGCCTTCGTGGCACTGCTTCACGCGGCTGAGCGGCTTGGTCATGGTGCCGTGGGCGAAGGCGCTGCCGGACAGGGCCAGGCCGGCAACGACGGACAGAGCGAGGACTGCCCGATGGGACAGGTGCATGCAGGAACTCCTTTGCGAAGTGTGGGAAACCTCGCGCAGTCTTCACATGCAGGCCCGTCGGCAACATCGGATAAGTTCGAATTCGATGACGGCCGTGTTCGATCTGCAACACGGTGCTCACTGTGCCGTTTTGCAGGCAGAAGGCGGTGCACGCTGCACCGCCTCCCGCGTCACCGCCTCAGTACGCGATCCACGCATCGCGCCAGGCCGCACCCACGCCCGGCCGGTACGCCTCGGCGTTGACATTGCACCATGCACCTTCCGGGAACGGGCGGCAGGCGTACAGCTTGCCGTCGCTGCCCTTCACCACGGTCTGGCCCGGCACATAGCTGCCGATGCCCGCCGGGTACACGTGGTCGAAATCACCGCCCGGCGACGGCGTGCCCGGGTCCGGCACCTGGGTGTCGAGCTGGAAGCGGTTGCCGTCCTTCAGGTACACGCGGTTGTCGGTGGCCGAAGCGGAGGGTGCGATCACGCCGTTGTTGAGCACGCCCACGCGCGCGTGCTGGGCACTGGCATTGACCTTGCGGGCCAGCGCCAACGGCCACTGCGTGGCCGCAGTCTGGCCGCTGGCCAAGGTGGTTTCCACGCGTTCGACATCATTGCCGTTGGCGTTGAACACGCGCAGTGCCAGCGTCGTGCCCACCGGCAGCTCGCCGCGTGCGGTGACCGGGCCGGCATCCTGCCACTGCGCAGCGGGCGGGGTGCTGCCGCCGCTTCCTTCAAAGCGCACGTCCATGCAGGTATAGAACGCCTCGGTCGAATCCGAGCGCTGCCAGGTGTTGTAGATCACATGCTGGCCGGTGCGCTGCGGCAACGTGCACTGCAGCTTGTAGGTGCCATCGGCCGACAGTGGTGTATTGCCCAGCGTGCAGAACTCCTGCAGGTCGGCCCAGCGCAGTGGGCTGCCCGGCTGCCAGCCTTCGCGGGTGACGAAGAAGCGCCAGTCGCGCGTGGCGTGTGGTGCGGTCGCCTTGAACACGAAGGTGAACCTGCCATTGGCATCGGCCTGGATCGGCGTGGTCTGCCAGTCACTGCGGTTCACATCCAGCCCGCGGAAGGTCGGGTTGTTGCCGCTGCACAGCTTGCCGTCGGGCACCACGGCCTGATGGTTGCCGTTGGCGTTGGCCTGGTTGATGCCGTTCCAGTCGTAGAACGCCTGCGAACCGCCAATCGCTTTTGCAGCGGCACAGGCCGGGTTGGTCGGGTTCTCGGGATTGCCCTGGAAGCAGGCATAGACACGGCTGACCGGCGTGGTCATGGTGCCGTGGGCGAACGCGCTGCCGGCCAGGCACAGGCCCGCAGCGGCGAACGAGGTGGCCAGCAACAGCGGTGTGGATCGGAATGACATGGCGCATCCTTGTGATCGTCGAAAGGGAACGGTGACCGCAGGAGCTGCGCTGCGCGGCGGACTTCCGGCGGCACCACGGCGAGTATCGAGTCGCGCTGCAGGCGACGGAACTCTCGCAGTACCGATCCGTGACTGCGCATGTGAAGCCCTTCCCGCAGGCTTCACGCAGGGCTGAACGGATGCGCTGGACGTCACGTGACCGGCGTGGCATCGATCACGTCATGGAGATCACGCTACGCAGTCTCGGCACCCACCCGATCTGCCTGGCACGAGAAACAGCCATGCGCCGCGTTGTGCAGCTGGACGAACGCCACCGACGGGTCGGCGAACAGGGCATCCAGGTGGTCCGCCACCTCGGTGCCCGCACAGACCTGGGCACCGCACATCAGCGCGGCGTGGTCATAGGCACGCACCGAAATCATCCGGCGCTGTACATACGGGGGCACTTCGCCCGGCGGCAGGACGCAACGGGTCACGCCGCGCTGCACGAAGATCGGGCCGGCGGCGCGGTACGGCGAATGCAGCGGCAGGTGGACGTGGGACAGCAGGAGCAGTTCGCTGCCAGGTGCGGGATCGCTCAGGCTGATCCGGCAGGGATGGCCGCCATTGGCGCCGGCCCAGCGACGCTGGATGCCGCGCGCGGCGAGCGCGCTGTCGCTCATCTCGAACAGGTGCAGGAACGGGCGGTGGTCGATGCCGCCGAGGTACCACGCGTGCATGGGCGTCTCCTTGGGTTTTCCGCGGATTGTGCGCATGCGCCGGTCGCCATGCTCGCCGTTTTCAGACCCCACACCGGCATCGGGCAGGAGGACGCCACGGGGATCGCGCAACAAGGCGCTAAGATGCGCGCGCCGCCCCGGCCGACGAGCGCCGCATGTCCCTGGATTTCCCCACCATCACCGTGCTTGGCTTCCTGCTCTGCATCGGCATTGCCGTGGGGTTCTCGCTGTTGCTGGTCGTACTGCGCGGGCAACCGGTGCTGCGGCAGTGGACCATCAGCCTGTGGCTGCTGACCCTGGGGGTGACCCTGCTGGCCTTGCGGCCCTACCTGCCACTGGTCCCGGCGGTACTGGCCGGCAATGCAGCGATGGCCGGCTGCGGGCTGATGATGCTGCGCGGCGTAGCCCTGCATCTGGAGCAGCCGTTGCCGCTGTGGCGGCCGTTGCTGATGGCGGCCGCGTTCATGGCCTGCATCTTCGCGTTCCTGGTGCTGTGGCCGAACCTGGCCCTGCGCCTGCAGGTGTTCAGCGTGTTCGCACTGATTGTCGATGGCTGGATCGCCGGGTTGCTGCTGCGGCATGCGCCGCCCCAGCAGCGCACCAGCTGCCGCCTGGCCGCCACCGTGTTCCTGGCGGAGGCCGCTCTCTATGGGGGGCGCCTGTTCCTGCCGGTGGCACCGGATGCCGGGGAGGACATTATGCGCACTGGCTCGCCGATGTTCGCCACGTACATCGCCGGGGTGATGCTGGAACTGGCCCGTTGCTTTGCGATGGTGCTGCTGCTGGTCGAGCGCATGCTGGTCGACCTGCGCCATGCCGCCCGTACCGATGGCCTGACCGGCCTGCTCAACCGCAGCGCGGTGCTGGCCGACGGCCAGGCGCAACTGCTGAAGCTACGCCGGCAGCGCCGCCCGCTGGTGCTGCTGCTGATCGACGTGGACCACTTCAAGAAGATCAATGATCGGTGGGGCCACCTGGCGGGCGACCAGGTGCTGCGCCATTTTTCGGCGACGCTGCAGCACTGCGTGCAGGGCCACGAGCACCTGCTGGGCCGTTACGGCGGCGAAGAGTTCGTGCTGGTGCTGGCCGGAAGCACGCGCGACGATGCGGTGGAGCGGGCCGCCGCGATCCGCGCACGCCTGCAACAGCGGCCGGCAGTGCTGGCCGAGGGACGGGTGCCGGTCACCGCCAGCGTCGGTCTTGCGATGGATGCAGGGCAGGGCGATCTGTCGACCCTGCTGGCCGCCGCCGATGCCGCCCTGTACCGGGCCAAGGCCGAGGGGCGGGACCGCCTGGTCTGTGCGCCGTCGGCGGCGGATTCGTCATTGCCCATCGCCGTTGGCGCGCTGCCCGTGTAAGTTGGGTCACATCTTCCGCGGCAGCCCGTCGTGGTCGACAGGAACGTCCTCCAGGGGAAACGAGCACGATGCAAAGACACCACCTCGCGCTGGCCGGGATGCTGGCCAGCCTGATGATTGCCGGGTGCAGCCAGCCACCGCCGGCCGACGCCGGAAATGCCAGTGATGCACCCAGCCGTCGTTTCGGCACGATCGACTTCCAGCCCTGCACGCTGTCCACCGAAGGCGCCAGCGCCAACGTGGAGGCGCAGTGCGCCACCCTGCAGGTACCGGAGGACCGGGCCCAGCCCGATGGCCGCCGGATCGGCCTGCGCATTGCCTGGCTGGAATCGGGCAGCAGTGGTGCCAGCCAGCCCGACCCGGTGTTCTTCCTGGCCGGCGGCCCCGGCCAGGCGGCCAGCGAGGTGGCGGTCATCGTCGATACCGCGCTGCGCCAGGTGCGCAAGCAGCGCGACGTGTTCCTGATCGACCAGCGCGGCACCGGCGGCTCCAACCCGCTCAGCTGCCTGGGCGCGGACGGCAAGCCGCTGCAGATGGACGAGGATGCAGCGCCTTCAGAGGCATCGCTGCGCGACTACGCCCAGCGCTGCGCGGCGTCGCTGCAGGGGCGTGCCGACGCGCGCTTCTACACCACCACCGAGGCCATCGCCGATCTGGACGCGGTGCGTGGTGCGCTTGGCGTGGATCAGGTCAACCTGGTCGGCGGCTCCTACGGCACCCGTGTGGCCCAGCGCTATGCCGGCGCCTATCCGCAGCACACCCGCAGCATCGTCATCGATGGCGTGGTGCCGAACGAGCTGGTGGTCGGTGGTGACTTCGCGACCACGTTCGAGGATGCGATCGCCCTGCAGTCGGCGCAGTGCCGCAAGGACGCCGCGTGCAGCAAGCGTTTCCCGGCCGATACCCGCGCGCAGCTGCGCAGCGTGGTCGATACCCTGCGCCGTGCACCGGTCTCGGTCGAATATCGCGATCCGGGTACCAACGCACCGCGGCAGGATGTCCTGACGCCGGACAGCGTGGTCGGCCTGGCCTTCGCCTTCTCTTACGTGCCGCAGTATTCCTCGCTGCTGCCACTGGTGCTGGATGAGGCCGCACACGGTCGCTACGCACCGCTGGCATCGCTGGCGCGGGGCGCGAACCGCAGCATGGATTTCCAGATCAACCGCGGCATGCAGTGGTCGGTGATCTGCAGCGAGGATGCACCGCGCTACCACGCGCCGGCCGAGGACCCCGAGCGGCTGTTCGGCAACGAAGTCGCCAGTGCCTTCTTCGCGGCCTGCCCGGTGTGGCCGCACCGTCCGGCGCCGGCAAGCGATGCCGTGCCGCTGCGCAGCGACGTGCCGGCACTGCTGCTGTCCGGTGAACTGGACCCGGTGACGCCGCCGCGCTACGCCGCACAGGTGCTCAAGGGCCTGCCCAATGGCCGTGCGCTGGTCGCCCGTGGCCAGGGCCATGGCACGTTGACCGCCGGCTGCATGCCGCGCCTGCTCGGCCAGTTCATCGACAAGACCGATGCCAAGGCACTGGATGCCGGCTGCCTGGACACGCTGAGCTACGTGCCGGCGTTCACCTCGTTCAACGGATGGGAACCATGATCGTCGCCGACAACCTGCACAAGGCCTTCGATACCCGCACGGGCCGCATCCAGGCGGTCGCCAACGTCGGCTTCCGCGCCGGGGATGGGCGGATCACCGGCCTGCTCGGCCCCAACGGTGCCGGCAAGACCACCACCATGCGCATGCTCTACACGCTGATGACGCCCGATCAGGGCAGCATCACCGTCGATGGCATCGATGCGGCGCGCAATCCGGTGGAGGTGCGTCGCCACCTCGGCGTGCTGCCTGATGCGCGTGGCGTCTACAAGCGCCTGACCGCGCGCGAGAACATCGCCTATTTCGGCGAGCTGCATGGCCTGTCGGCCGAGCGCATCCGCGAACGCATCGAGGTGCTGTCGCACGCGCTGGACATGGGCGACATCCTCGACCGGCAGACCGATGGCTTCTCGCAGGGCCAGCGCACCAAGACCGCGATTGCCCGCGCGCTGGTGCACGACCCGCGCAACGTCATCCTCGACGAACCGACCAACGGCCTGGATGTGATGACCACGCGCGCGCTGCGCCGCTTCCTGCTGGGCCTGCGCGAAGAGGGGCGCTGCGTGATCCTGTCCAGCCACATCATGCAGGAGGTGGGTGCGTTGTGTGACCACATCGTGATCATCGCCAAGGGCACGGTGATGGCTGCCGGCAGCGCCGACGAGCTGCGTGCGCAGGCCGGTGAAGCCAACCTGGAAGATGCGTTCGTGAAACTGATCGGCAGCGAAGAGGGCCTGCACGCATGAGCATGATGTCGACCCTGATGACGGTGATGCGCAAGGAACTGCGCGACCTGTCGCGTGACCGCCGCACGCTGCTGCTGACCCTGCTGTTCGGGCCGCTGCTTTACCCGGTGCTGCTGCTGGGCATGGGCAAGCTGGCCGAGAGCCGGGTGCGCACCCAGATCGAAGAGCCGTTGCAGATTCCGACCATCGGCGCGGAGAACGCACCGAACCTGGTGCGCTTCCTCGCCGCACAGGGCCTCAATGCCGCACCGGCACCGAAGGACCTGGCCGAGGCCATCCGCACCCAGGACATCGATGTGGCGCTGCGCATCAGCGATGACTTCGGCAAGGACTGGGCCGATGGCAAGCCGGCACTGGTGGAGGTGATCAAGGACAGCACGCGGCGCGCTGCCGAAGTGCCTGGCGCACGCCTGGAAGCGGCGCTGGCCACCTACAACGGCCAGGTCGGTGCACTGCGCCTGATGGCGCGCGGCATCGATGCACAGGTGGCACGCCCGCTGGACGTGGCACGCCAGGACCTGGCCAGTGCCGAGGCCAAGCGCGGCATGATCCTGTCGATGCTGCTGCCGGTACTGCTGACGCTGACCTCGTTCATCGGTGGCGCCTACCTGGTGATGGACGCTACCGCCGGCGAGCGCGAGCGGCAGTCGCTGGAACCACTGCTGGCCACGCCGGGCTCGCGCAGCGCGATCGTCAGCGGCAAGATCGCCGCCGCCTGCGTGGTCGGTTTCGTATCGCTGCTGCTGACTCTGGTCGCGTTCAAGGTGAGCGCGCAGATCGCGCCCGGCAACATCGGCCGACAGTTCAACATGAACGTCGGCTCGATGCTGCAGATGCTGCTGGTGATGTTGCCGATGCTGCTGATCGGCACCTCGCTGCTGACCTTCCTGTCGGCCGCGGCCAAGAGCATGAAGGAAGCGCAGAGCCACATGACCTGGCTGATGCTGTTGCCGATGCTGCCCGGCTATGCACTGGTGGCCTATCCGCTGAAGAGCGAGATGTGGCAGTACGCCGTGCCGTTCCTGTCGCAGAACCAGATGCTGCTGAAGGTGATCCGCCACGAGACGATCACCCCGGCGGTCTGGGCGATCTACCTGGGCGCCAGCCTCGGCCTGGCCGCGGTGCTGTGGTTCGCCGCCGTGCGCCGCTACCACAACGAGCGCCTGGCGATCTCCGGCTGACCCGAAAAGGGGACGGAGGGGATTAAGTCGTTTCTGCCTCCCCCGTCCCCTCCTTGCGCGGGCGCCCTCGTTTGCGTATCGCCACAGGGCGCCCCAGCGTCTGCTCCACCATCCGCAGGAATGCAGCGTCCCCCATCGGGCGTTGCCTGGCGCTGTGGTTGCGGATTGCGGGCAGGTCTGCGGATGCATTCACATCGCGCAGGAATTCGGCATACAACGTCGTCCTCTGCCGAGCGGTTCCTGCAAGCGCCTTGAACGCGGGGTGCAGGGTCAGCATTGGATCATTCCGTCGTTGAAGGTTGCCGTGCACGCTGGACCACGGGTGATCTTCGGCGCTCATAGCAATCCCGGCGCGAACCGGATTGCGTTCGATGTAGCGGTATACGCTGAGAAGATAAGCATCGCTGTCGATCATCGAGGAATGGAAGCGCCCCTGCCACAGAGGCCCACTGCGTCCGTGCCGCTGGTTGAAGGCCTGCACGTAGTTGTTGCCCTGCATGCGCATTGCGCCCGCCAGTCCCTGCTGTGTGGAAGGCGTGGCCAGCAGGTGGATGTGGTTGCCCATCAGTACATAGGCGTGCAGTGCGACGTGGTGCTTCAGGAATGCGCTGTGCAGCAGATGCAGGAACAGTTGGCGATCGATGTCGTCGATAAAGATCGCACCTTTGTTCACACCGCGCTGGATCACGTGATAGGCCTGGCCTGCCAGCATCAGGCGTGCTTGTCGGGGCATGGGATTCGGAGGCTGAAAGGGGCCTCAGCCTGTCATCGCGGCCGCGGAGCGGGGCATCAGGCAACGCCGCGAAGCAGTGTCGGATGAGTCAAAAGCGACTTAATCCCCTCCGTCCCCTTTTGCGTAGCGCGCGGGCGTCACCCCCATCTCGCGCTTGAACACGGTAATGAAGGCACTGGGCGTGTCGTAGCCCATCGACAGCGTGACGCTGATCACTGGTTCGCCAGACAGCAGACGGGGCAGCGCCAGCAGTACGCGCAGGCGCTGCCGCCACTGGCTCAGCGTCATGTGGGTTTCGGCTTGCCAACGGCGGGCGAGGCTGCGGCTGGACAGGCCGCAGGTGGCTGCCCACGCCTCGACACTGCGGAGGTCATCCGGCGAACGTGCCAGCACCGCCGCGATCCGCCGCAGGCGGCGATCCCGCGGTTGTGGCAGGGCAAGCGGCAGCGGCGTGCTGGCGGTGATCTCATCGGCGATCACGCCGGCCAGGCGTACCTGCGCGGGATCCAGTGCCTGGTGTGGCCAACCCAGTGCGCGCGTCATCGCGGCCTGCAACAGCGCGTTGGGCTGGAAAATGCGCGGCACGGCGGGCAGGTCCAGGCAGGCCCCGGCGCTGAAGTACAGGCTCCAGCCATCGAATCGCTCTGCCCCTACCAACGCGTGGGGCAGTGAGGGCGGAATCCAGGCGACGTGCCCCGCCGGCAGCAGCCAGTGCAGGTCGCCGGCCTCGATCCGCAGCAGGCCCTGGTGCGCGCCCAGCAGCTGGCCGCGGACGTGCTGGTGGCGCGCGGTGCGGCGCCGTCCGGGCACCCGCAGCTGGGCCGCCAGCAGCACTGGCCCGTCGCTGGCGTTGGCCAGTGCCGGGTCGATCAATGCAGTGGATGTCTGATCTGCCATATAAGGTGGCAGTTATACGGCAGAATCGCTATTGCGAGGCGTCCACACTGGAGCTCCCTTCCAATCGAGTACCTCGTCATGCAGCCGCAGGACATCCTTCCCGACCACCAGAACGACGTGCAGGTAAACGGCCTCACCGTGCGCAAGGGCAGCGTCGGTGCCTTCCTCGCCAGCGTCCGTGACTGGCAGGATCCCGCCAGCGATGACGCCACCCGCGCCACCGCCGAAGCCGACCTGCGTGCGCTGCTGCCGGGCCTGCATGCGCTGGGCCTGTTCCAGG
Organism: Stenotrophomonas sp. AG209; assembly: GCF_003550055.1. Taxonomy (NCBI): domain Bacteria; kingdom Pseudomonadati; phylum Pseudomonadota; class Gammaproteobacteria; order Lysobacterales; family Lysobacteraceae; genus Stenotrophomonas; species Stenotrophomonas sp. AG209. The sequence goes on along the minus strand of NZ_QXDB01000001.1, from coordinate 2,394,988 downwards.
TGTTGGCCGCACGCGATCCGGCACTGCAGCGCATGATCGACAGCCTCTCCTGAAACGAACACAGCCCGGACATGCCGGGCCGTGTCGTCATTGCGGGGCGGAAACGACTTAATCCCCTCCGTCCCCTTTTTTGCGGTCAGGTGCCGCCGGGAGCGAATACCAGGGTGCGGCGGGTGGTGACCGGCGCGCTGACCGGCTCGAAGCGCCAGCGCTTGACCGCGTTCATTGCTTCGCGATCGAAGACGCGCGACGGAGTTGCGCGCAGCACGCGGGCGTTGATCACCGAACCGTCGGTGCCGACGGTGATTTCCACCAGTACTTCGCCGGAGGTGCCTGCACGCAGTGCCTCGGACGGATAGCGCGGTGCCGGGGTGCTGACCGGGCGCAGGTTCGGCGCTGCAGCGGCCGCCGGAGCAGCAGCCTGGCGTGCGGCGCTGGCCTGCTGGGCGGCGGCCTGCTGCTGCTTCTGCTCGGCTTCGCGGCGGGCAGCGGCCTGGCGCTCGGCTTCCTGGCGCTCGTTGTCGCGGCGGGCGGCATCCTGCTGGGCGGCGATCTGCTTGGCCGCGTCGGCTTCCTTGGCGCGCTGCTCGGCCAGGCGCTGCTGTTCGGTCTGCTGCTTGCTGCGGTCCTCGGCGTCCTTCTTCGCCTTCTCGGCTTCCGCTTCGGTGCGCTTGGCAGCGTTCTGCACGCCCTTGGCCAGGCCGTCCTTCAGGCGCGGTAGCGCCGGCGCGGACGCATCCACCTTCTCGATCAGCGCCACCAGGCGCTGTGCTTCGGTGTAGTCCTCGCGGCCCAGGTGCTGTTCGGCAGCGATCAGGGTGTAGGGCAGCAGGTCGGTCAGCGCGCTCTTCACCGAGGCGTCGTCCGGGGTCTTGTCGCGCAGGGCGAGGTAGTACTCGATGGCGTTGTCGCCGGCCGGCGCGTACATGCGGTTCTCGCGCAGCGCCTGGCTGGCCGACTCACGCAGCTGCTCGGTGCCCATCGACTGCACCTTGGCGGCGACCACCGGTGCGGCCGGTGCAGCGGCGGTGGGTGCGGCGGCCGGGGCCGGTGCCGCGGATTCTTCCTTGCCCGAGCAGGCGGCCAGCGCCAGTGCCAAAGCAACCGGCAGCCACCGGCGCGCGGCGGTGATCGTTGAGACGTGCGACATCCTGCTCCCCTCTAGAAGACGACGTGACGTAAATCATTGATATGCATGGCCGGGACCTGCGGTCCGGGCGCGGCAGGGTGACGTTTCCCGACGCCACCGCCGGCAACGGCGAGGGTGCAATCTAGCATCCCGGCCACCGCCGCGTACAAGGGGCGGTGGCCGGGAGGGGCAACGGCCACCGCCGTTGCCTGCGACGACCTCAGTGGTCGTGCGCCTTGTCGTGCGACTTGCTGTGGCTGTTGGACATCAGCTTGTCGGTCCAGGCGATGCCGATCGCCGACAGGATGAACACGCAGTGGATGATGGTCTGCCACAGCACGCCTTCCTGGGTCAGCATCGAGCAGCGGGCGACGCCGATGTTGGCTGCGGCCACGCTCATCTGTTCCGGCGTGCACAGCGGAATGCCGCCCAGCGCACCACTGGCGATGAAGGTCTTCAGCAGGTGGATCGAGGAGATGCCGATGATCGCCATCGCCAGCTTCACCTTCAGCACGCTGGCGTTGACGTGGCTCAGCCACTCCGGCTGGTCCGGGTGGCCTTCCAGGCGCAGGCGCGAGACGAAGGTCTCGTAGCCGCCGACGATCACCATCACCAGCAGGTTGGAGATCATCACCACGTCGATCAGGCCCAGCACGATCAGCATGATCTGCTGTTCACCCATCGAGGCGGAATGCGAGATCAGGTGCCACAGTTCCTTGCCGAACAGGAACACGTAGACGCACTGCGCCACGATCAGGCCCAGGTACAGCGGCAGCTGCAGCCAGCGCGAGGCGAAGATCAGCGTGGACAACGGGGAGAGCGGCGGGCGGTTTGCACTCATGCGGGGGATGCTGCGTTTCGGGGGAGAGGCGAGGTTACCGGCCCGCCATGACGGTGCCAACCCAACTCTCGCACTAGACTTCAGGTTCCTTTCCGCACCCCGAGCCGACGCCATGATCGACCTGTATTACTGGCCCACCCCGAACGGCCACAAAGTGACCCTGCTGTTGGAAGAAACCGGCCTGGAATACCGCATCCACCCGGTCAACATCGGCTCGGGCGACCAGTTCAAGCCGGAATTCCTCGCCATTTCGCCCAACAACAAGATGCCGGCCATCGTCGACCAGGCCCCGGCCGATGGCGGCGCCCCGCAGAGCGTGTTCGAGTCCGGCGCGATCCTGCTGTACCTGGCCGAGAAGACCGGCCAGTTCCTGCCCCGCGACCCGCGCGGCCGCGTCACCACCTTGGAGTGGCTGTTCTGGCAGATGGCCGGCCTGGGCCCGATGAGCGGCCAGATGGGGCATTTCAATGTGTATGCGCCGGAAAAGATCCCGTATGCGATCGAGCGCTATGACAACGAAGTGCGCCGCCTGCATGGGGTGATGGACAAGCGCCTGGCCCAGCACGCCTTCCTGGCCGGCGACGAGTACACCATCGCCGACATGGCCAGCTACCCGTGGATCGGCGCCTACGACAAGCTGCCGGTGGATTTCACCGCATTCCCGAACCTCAAGCGCTGGCACGATGCCATCGCCGCACGCCCGGCCACCCAGCGCGCCTATGCGCTGCGCCAGCAGGTGAACCCCAACGCCGGCAAGCCGCTCAGCGACGAAGAGCGCAAGCACCTGTTCGGCCAGCGCTGACCCGTCGCGGGGTCGGATCCCTTTGCAGCGCAAAGGGCTCTGACCCCAGCACCGCGGCATGGGCGGAAGGTCATGCTGCCTTCCTGCACAGGCTTGGTTAGGATGGGGGACGACCGCCCGGCGCCCGCCGCGGGGCGGACCTGCCGTTTGACGGGATCCTCCATGCGCCACCTGTTCGCTTCGCTCGCCCTCATGCTCGCCACCAGTACCGCCGCCCACGCCGAAAAGCTGACCCTGGAAGCCATCACCGGCCCGCTGCCGCTGTCTGGCCCGACCCTGATGAAGCCGAAGGTGGCGCCGGACGGCTCGCAGGTCAGTTTCCTGCGCGGCAAGGACAGCGACCGCAACCAGCTGGACCTGTGGACGTACGACATCGGCAGCGGCCAGACCCGCCTGCTGGTTGATTCCAAGGTGGTGCTGCCCGGCACCGAGACCCTCAGCGACGAGGAAAAGGCCCGCCGCGAGCGCCAGCGCATCGCCGCGATGACCGGCATCGTCGATTACCAGTGGTCGCCGGACGCGCAGCGCCTGCTGTTCCCGTTGGGCGGCGAACTCTACCTGTACGACCTCAAGCAGCAGGGGGCGGCGGCCGTGCGCCAGCTGACCCACGGTGAAGGCTTCGCCACCGACGCCAAGCTGTCGCCGAAGGGCGGCTTCGTCAGCTTCATCCGCGGCCGCAACCTGTGGGTGATCGATCTGGCCAGCGGCAGGCAGCTGCAGCTGACCCGCGACGGCAGCACCACCATCGGCAACGGCGTGGCCGAGTTCGTCGCCGATGAAGAAATGGACCGCCACACGGGCTACTGGTGGGCGCCGGATGATTCGGCCATCGCCTTCGCCCGCATCGACGAGACACCGGTGCCGGTGCAGAAGCGCTACGAGGTCTACGCCGACCGCACCGATGTGATCGAACAGCGTTACCCGGCCGCCGGCGACGCCAACGTACGCGTGCAGCTGGGCGTGATCGCACCGGCTGCCGATGCGCAGCCGCGCTGGGTCGACCTGGGCAAGGAGCAGGACATCTACCTGGCCCGCGTCGATTGGCGCGATGCACAGCACCTGAGCTTCCAGCGCCAGTCGCGCGACCAGAAGCAGCTGGACCTGGTGGAAGTGGCACTCGATTCCAACCGCCAGCGCGTGCTCGCCCACGAGACCAGCCCGACCTGGGTGCCGCTGCACAACAGCCTGCGTTTTCTGGATGACGGCAGCGTGCTGTGGTCGTCCGAGCGCACCGGCTTCCAGCACCTGTACCGCATCGACAGCAAGGGCAAGACCACCGCGCTGACCCGCGGCAACTGGCCGGTGGACGAGCTGCTGGCGGTCGATGAAAAGGCCGGCAAGGCCTACTTCCGTGCCGGCATCGAGAGCTCGCGCGAAAGCCAGATCTACGCGGTGTCGCTACAGGGTGGCGAGCCGCAGCGCCTGTCCAAAGCGCCGGGCATGCACAGCGCCAGCTTCGCCCGCAACGCCAGCGTCTATGTGGACAGCTGGTCCAACAGCACCACGCCGCCGCAGATCGAGCTGTTCCGCGCCAATGGCGAGAAGATCGCTACCCTACTTGAGAACGATCTGGCGGACCCGAAGCATCCGTATGCGCGTTACCGCGATGCGCAGCGCCCGGTCGAGTTCGGCACGTTGATGGCTGCCGACGGCAAGACCCCGCTGAACTACAGCCTGATCAAGCCGGCCGGCTTCGATCCGTCCAAGCGCTACCCGGTGGCCGTGTACGTCTATGGCGGCCCGGCCAGCCAGACCGTCACCGACAGCTGGCCCGGCCGTGGCGACCACCTGTTCAACCAGTACCTGGCCCAGCAGGGCTACGTGGTGTTCTCGCTGGACAACCGTGGTACCCCGCGCCGTGGCCGTGACTTCGGTGGCGCGCTGTATGGCAAGCAGGGCACGGTGGAAGTGACCGACCAGCTGCGTGGCGTGACTTGGCTGAAGCAGCAGCCGTGGGTGGACCCGGCGCGCATCGGCGTGCAGGGCTGGTCCAACGGCGGCTACATGACCCTGATGCTGCTGGCCAAGGCGTCGAACCAGTACGCCTGTGGCGTGGCCGGCGCACCGGTCACCGACTGGGGCCTGTATGACAGCCACTACACCGAACGCTACATGGACCTGCCGGCGCGCAATGAAGCGGGTTACCGCGAAGCGCGCGTGCTGACCCACATCGATGGCCTGCGTTCGCCGTTGCTGCTGATCCACGGCATGGCCGACGACAACGTGCTCTTCACCAACTCGACCAGCCTGATGAGCGCGCTGCAGAAGCGTGCGCAGCCGTTCGAACTGATGACCTATCCGGGTGCCAAGCATGGTCTGTCCGGTGCCGATGCCCTGCATCGCTACCGTGTGGCCGAAGCCTTCCTGGGACGCTGCCTGAAGCCCTGATGGACAAACGGGAAGGAGCCCGCCGATGACCCTGCCACCGCCGATTCCCACCCATGGCCCGAGGCCCGCCGGCTGGTGGTGCCGTCACTGGCGCTGGGCGATGCCGCTGACCGTGCTGTTGGTGCTGGCCGGTGCGGGTGGCGTGGTGGCCTGGAGCGTGCTGCGCTGGAGCGAGGCGGCACGCGAGAGCCCGCCGATGCGCGAAGCGATGCGTCGCGCGGGGTGCAGCATCGAACTGGTGGAAGCCTTCGGCGAGCCGCTGCGCACCGAATCGATGCCGCTGGGCAGCATGCAGACCGCGCTCAACGGCCAGCGCGATGTCGGCCTGACCGTGGCCCTGGAAGGCCCCCGCGCACACGGCCGGTTGTTCGTGAAGGGCACCCGCAGTGACGACGTGTGGGACTACCCGGTGATGTACGTGCTGGGCGAGAACAAGCAGACCTTCGACCTGACCGCACTGGATGACGATGAAGCCGCGCAGGAATGCGAACTGCAGGCCTGCCGCGAACGCGGCGAATGCCCGCTGACCGCGGCGTTGTGACCTCCGGCCGATTGTCGCCACCGCGCTGAGCGCGTAGGGTGCGGGCAACCCTTTGCTGGAGTGTCCCATGAAGCCGATTGCATTGGCCGTTGCCCTGGCCCTGACCGCCGCCCCGTTGCTGTCCGCACCGCCGGCGCTGGCGGCACCCGCCGCCAAGGCCGCCACCCCGGCCAGCCCGGCCTGGGTCGCCCGCAGCAATGCACTGGCGCAGATCCTGCTGGATGCGCAGGGGCCGTTCCAGCCGGAAGAAACCGGCTTCTTCGGCGTGCCCGGCTACGACGACAAGGTGGCCGATCTCGGCCCGGACAACGGCAAGCGCTACCGCGCCGCGATGGCCAAGGCCCGCGACGAACTGAAGGCGAAGCTGGCCACCGAGCAGGATCCCAACGTCCGCCAGGACCTGGAGATCATGATCCACGCCGCCAACCAGAACATCGAAGGCAGCGAGCTCAACGAGAAGTACCTGCTGCCGTGGAGCGATGCGCCGCAGACGGTGTTCAGCGGCCTCAACCTCCTGCTGTCCGACCAGGTGCCGGCCGAGCGCCGGGCCAAGGCGATCGACCGCCTCAAGGCCTATGCCGGCCTGCAGCCGGGCGGCACCGCGTTCACCACGCTGGCCCGCCAGCGCTACGAGGAACGGCTGAAGGACAGCAGCCTGCTGCAGCCGACGAAGATCGAAGTGCAGCAGTCGCTGGACAACGTCGAGACCTATATCACCGGTATCGAGTCGCTGCTGAAGAAGTACCAGATCGCCGGTGCCGACGAGGCGATGAAGACCCTGGCCGGGCAGATGAAGGACTACGCTGCCTGGACCCGGAAGGAGGTGCTGCCGAAGGCGCGTACCGACGCACGGCTGCCGGCGCCGTTGTACGCCTACCAGCTCAAGCAGGTCGGCATCGACATCGACCCGAAGCTGCTGATGCAGCGCGCGCAGCTGGAGTTCATGGAAACCCGCTCGGCGATGCAGCAGCTGGCGCCGCTGGTGGTGAAGGACAAGGGCCTGAAGGTGGCCGACCCGAGCGACCCGGTGGCGGTGATCCGCGCGCTGAAGGCCGACAAGATCGCCGACGACCATCTGGAAGGCCACTACCGCAAGGTGATCGATGCGATCGATCCGCTGATCCGCGAGCACGCCATCGTCGATGTGCCCAAGCGCGCGATGCAGATGCGCCTGGGCTCGGCTGCCGAGAGCGCGGCCAGCCCGGCACCGCATTTCCTGCCGGCGCCGCTGGTCAACAACACCGGGCAGCAGGGCACCTTCGTACTGCCGCTGGGTAACCCGGCGGCGGGCCCGGGCGCGCAGTACGACGACTTCAACTTCGGTGCGGCGGCGTGGACGCTGAGCGCGCATGAAGGCCGCCCCGGCCACGAGCTGCAGTTCACCGCCATGGTCGAGCGCGGCGTGTCGCTGGCACGCACCATGTTCGCGTTCAATTCGGTGAACGTGGAAGGCTGGGCGCTGTATGCCGAAGCCGAGATGGTGCCGTACGAGCCGCTGGACGGGCAGATGATCGCCCTGCAGTTCCGACTGCTGCGCGCCGCACGCGCGATGCTCGACCCGATGCTCAATCTCGGCCTGACCGACCGTGCCAACGGCGAGCGCGTGCTGATGGAGCAGGTCGGCCTGTCCAAGGCGATGGCCACCCAGGAACTGGACCGCTACATGGTGCGAATGCCGGGCCAGGCCGGCAGCTACTTCTACGGCTACACCCGCATCCTGGAACTGCGCATGCAGACCGAGCTGGCACTGGGTGCGAAGTTCGATCGCCTGGCGTTCAACAACTTCCTGCTCGACCAGGGCCTGTTGCCGCCGGACCAGCTGGCCGATGCGGTGAACAAGGTGTTCGTGCCGAAGTACAAGCGCTGAGCATCATCGGGTAGTGCCGGCCGCTGGCCGGCATTCCCTTGGCGCAGGAAGCATTCCTGAGGTTGCCGGCCAGCGGCCGGCACTACCGGCGTTGACCCGGGAGGGTCAACGCTGCGGCTGCGGTGTGATCACCTGCGTCGGCAGCCGTGCCGGGGGGGCCGGGTTCGGTACCCAGATCGCGACGCCGGCGGCGCGTTTCTGCGTGGTCGGAATACCAATGCCGACGCCACCGCCGACATGCGAGCCGAACGTGCCGGCACCCACCGACATGCCCACCGGCGAACCACTGCTGCCCACGCCCATCAGCACCACGCCATTGGCGCCCAGCGCTGCGGCCTCGCGCTTCAGGCGCGCCACCGCCGCATCGGTCTGGCCCTGCGTGCCGAAGCCCACGGCAGACGCCGATTCCAGCTGGGCGATTTCCTGGGAGCCGGCCGGCGGCGTCGAATAGATCTGCACCAGTGCCGGATCGATCGGCGCGCGGGCGCGCCCCAGCATGACCTTGGAGGTGCTGGCACAGCCGGCGGCGACCAGCAGGATGGCCGCCAACGCGGCCCAACGGATGTTCATGGCACGACCCCTGTAGGACTGGTTGCGATCATCGGCGGGCCACTCTGAATCGGCGCCAACACCCGGGCCAGGGCACGCACGGCAGCACGCTAGCACGGTGCCGGTGACAGCCCCGCCAACGGCAGTAGGCGGCGACCGCGGGAACGACTATGGTGGACAGACAGGAACCAACTGCGGGAGAGCGGAATGGGTGTGATCAGTCTGTTGTGGGGCGTACTGGCGCTGTTGTGGATGATCCTGGCGCTGATTCCGCTGCTGGGCTGGGGCAACTGGTTCCTGATCCCGTTCGCCGCCGTGGGCGCGGTGATCGCCGCGCTGGGCATCCTGTTCACCCACCCGACCAAGCGCGGCCGGGCCTGGGCCGGGCTGGTGCTGAACGGCATCGTGGTGGTGGTCGGCATCCTGCGCCTGGGCCTGGGTGGCGGCGTGATCTGAGCCGCGTCGCCGGGTGCGACAGGGCGTCGCAGGTACACGGCCGCGGGCCGGGCAGGGGCGTACAATGAACGGCTGCGCGAGCCCCCCGCGTGCCTGTGAATCCGCGCCCGGCGCGGCTGCCCCATGATCATCCGACCCCGTCCCCACGGCTGGCAACTGCTGTACATCCTGCGCGGCTCGATCGTCAAAGCGATCGCGCCGAAGGTGCTGGCCATCCTGATCCTGTCCATCGCGGTGGCCGCGGTGGTGGAACTGGCGCCGCCGACCGGCATCGAACGCGTTTCCGTCACGCCGTTCACCCTGCTAGGCCTGGTCCTGTCGATCTTCCTCAGCTTCCGCAACAGCGCCTGCTATGACCGCTGGTGGGAAGGCCGCAAGCTGTGGGGCCAGCTGGTCTACGAATCGCGTTCGCTGGCCCGCCAGGTCAACCTGCTGCTGGCCGATGACGCCGGCCGCCGTCGCCGCGTCGCCTATCTCACCACCGCCTTTGCCCATGCGCTGGCCGCGCGCCTGCGGGGGCGCATCGTGGCCCTGGCGGCGTTGCCGTGGCTGGACAAGCCGCAGCGCGAGCAGCTGGGCCAGCGCGAGAACGTGCCGGACGCATTGCTGTCGATGATCGCTGCCGAGCTGGCCCAGGCCCTGCGTGCCGGTGAACTCGACCCGATCCTCTACACCCAGCTGGAAGAGCGCCTGCACGCGATGTCGTCGATCCAGGCGGGCTGCGAGCGCATCCTCACCACGCCGCTGCCGTTCGCCTACACCCTGCTGCTGCACCGCTGTGCGTGGATGTTCTGCGTGCTGCTGCCGTTCGGCCTGGCCAGTTCGCTGGGCTGGGGCACGCCGGTGCTGTCGGCGGTGCTCGCGTATGCCTTCTTCGGCCTGGACCAGCTGGGCGAAGAAATGGAAGACCCGTTCGGCCTGGAGCCGAACGACCTGCCGCTGGACGCGCTGGTGCGCACGATCGAGATCGACCAGCTCGACGCGCTCGGCGAACGCCCATTGCCCGAACCCCTGCTGCCGCAGGGTTACCTGTTGCAATAGCCACTCCTCGGAGCCTGCCATGTCCCATCCGCTTTACCGCCCGCGCCGCATGCGCCACGACGAGTTCTCGCGCCGCCTGATGCGTGAGAACACGCTGACCACCGACGACCTGATCTACCCGGTGTTCGTGCACGAACGGGCTGGCCGCACCGCAGTGCCGTCGATGCCGGGCGTGGAGCGGCTGTCGATCGAAGAACTGCTGAAGGTGGCCGAAGAGGCGCTGGAGCTGGGCATTCCGGTGATCGACCTGTTCCCGGTGATCGACCCGTCGCTGAAGTCGCTGGACGCGTCGGCGGCGTGGGCCGAGGACGGCCTGGCGCAGCGTGCGATCCGCGCGCTGAAGTCGCGCTTCCCGGAACTGGGGGTGATGACCGACGTGGCGCTGGACCCGTACACCACCCATGGCCAGGACGGCATCATCGATGACAAGGGCTATGTGCTCAACGACATCACGGTCGAAGCACTGGTCAAGCAGTCGGTATCGCACGCCGAAGCCGGCGTGGACATCGTCTCGCCGTCGGACATGATGGACGGCCGCATCGGCGCGATCCGCCGTGCACTGGATGCCGGCAATCACATCAACGTGCGCATCATGGCCTACTCGGCCAAGTACGCCTCGGCGTTCTACGGCCCGTTCCGTGATGCAGTGGGCAGCGCGGCCAGCCTCGGCAAGGCCGACAAGAAGACCTACCAGATGGACCCGGCCAACGGCGACGAGGCCCTGCGCGAGATCGCGCTGGACCTGGAAGAGGGCGCCGACATGGTGATGGTCAAGCCGGGCATGCCCTACCTGGACCTGGTGCGCCGGGTGAAGGAAAAATTCGGCGTGCCGACCTTTGCCTACCAGGTGAGTGGCGAGTACGCGATGATGAAGGCCGCCTTCGCCAACGGCTGGCTGGACGAACGCGCCTGCGTGATGGAGTCGCTGCTGGGCTTCAAGCGGGCCGGCGCCGATGGTGTGCTGACCTATTTCGCGCCGCAGGTGGCGCGATGGCTACGCGAGCGCTGACAATAGCGCCACGATAGACGGAGGAATACGCGATGGGACCCGAACTGGGATGGATGCAATGGCTGATCTGGGGCATCGGTACGCTGGTGTTCGGGGCCATCATCGTCGGTGTGTTCATCGCGGCCTGGCGGGCCGGCAAGCGCCCGCCGGAACAGCTCTCCGCCGCCCGTCACGTGGCCCGTGAGCAGGCGCTGCCGGACAGCGTGCAGGCCGAGCTGGCCGCGCTGAACCAGCGCAAGGACAACGGCCAGCTGAGCGAGATGGAGTACGAGCAGTTGCGCGCCAAGGTGCTGTCGCGCTGACGGGGCAATGCCCGGGGTCGGATCCCTTTCCGCAGGAAAGGGCTCTGACCCCTTCGCGGGCACCATCCACGCATGGCGTGGATCTACCGCACGCACCCCGGCACCGCCACCACCTTCGGCACGGCCAACCGGTACACATCCACGCCACCGGCACGCGGCGCCTTCGCCGCACTGCTGGCAACCATCATCTCGCCCGGCTTGGCGTTGTCGATCACCGGCGCGCCGGTCCAGCCGCCGGCCTGGTTGAACGACAGTCCCAGCGGCTGCAGCACCACGCCGGTCCACGCACAGCCGCTGCTCCACACCTGCGCGATCGTGCCGCTGCCGCGGCTGAACACCACGGCGCCGTCATGGCCCAGCCAGTCACCGTCGGTCTCGTCGTCGGCGCTGTTCAACGCGCTCAGTGCGCTGGCCGGGCCGCGCAGGCCCTGCGCATCCAGCGTCGCCACGAACAGGTCCCAGCCGGCGCCGCGGCCCTGCTGCCGGGCAAACAACAGCCGCTGGCCATCCGCGCTCAGGGCCGGCCCGCGCTCTTCCCGGCGACCTCCGTCACCGGCCAGCGGCTGCGCCGGGCCCAGTTGGCCGTCGGCGGCCAACGCGGCGCGGTACAGCGCCAGCGCGCCCTCGCGACCGGCCGCGAAGAGCAGCCAGCGGCCGTCACGGCTGAAGTAGGGATCGCGGGCCTCGCCAGCCACGCCCACCGGCAGCGCCTGTGCCTGCTGCCAGCGACCATCGACCACGCGTGCCTCCCACAGGCCCCAGCCGGCCTCGCCGCGGCGGGCGAAGACGATGCGCTGGCCATCGGCGCTGATCGTGGCGCGGCCCTCGTCGGCGCGGGTCGAGACCACGCCCATGCCTTCGATGCCGTACTCGTTCAACGCCATCGCCACGGGGGCAGAGAGTAGACTGGCGGCGAGCACCAGCAGGGGCGGGGTGATGCGCATCATCCGGTTCCGTGCACGAAAGAGCATCAGTCTAGCCAGCTTGAGGATTCCATGACCGACCGTTACGCCGTCTTCGGACACCCCGTTGCCCACTCGAAGTCGCCGCAGATCCACGCGACGTTCGGTCGCCAGGAAGGCATCGCCATCGACTACCGCGCGATCGACCTGGCCCCGGATGCGTTCCTGGCCGGCCTGGAGGCCTTCGCCGCCGAGGGCGGTGTCGGTGCCAACGTCACCCTGCCGCACAAGGAAGCCGCGTTCTCGGTCTGCACCACGCTGACCGCACGCGCGCGCCGCGCCGGCTCGGTCAACACGCTGCTGCGCAAGGGCGACCGCTGGCACGGCGACACCACCGATGGCATCGGCCTGGTGCGCGACCTCACCGACCGCCACGGCCTGGACCTGCGCGGCCGCCGCGTGCTGATGATCGGCGCCGGTGGCTCGGCGCGCAGCGTCGCCCCGGCACTGCTCGATGCCGGCATCACCGAACTGGTGGTGGTCAACCGCACGCCGGAGCGCGCCGATGAACTGATCGACGCGATGGGCGAGCCGGGCCGTGCGATCAGCCGCTACTGGGAGGACCTGCGCGACCTCGGCGACTTCGAACTGATCGTCAACGCCACCTCGGCTGGCCGCGACCGCGACGTCGAGTTCAAGCTGCCGCTGTCGCTGGTCAATTCGATGACCACCGCCGTCGACCTGAACTACGGCGAGGCGGCCATTGCCTTCCTGGCCTGGGCCCGTGCGGCGCAGTGCCGCAATACCGTCGACGGCCTGGGCATGCTGGTCGAGCAGGCCGCCGAGAGCTTCCTGCAGTGGCACGGCGTGCGCCCGCAGACCGGCGAGATCTACCAGGCGCTGCGCCAGGGCTCGGCCGTGCTGGCCGGCGAGGACTGACCGATGGACAGCACAACCCTGATGGTGACCGTGCTGAGCATGGTCGGCGTGCGCCTGCCGGTGCTGATCGCGCTGTGCGTCGGCCTGGTCTGGGTGGTCGGTGCGCCGCGCGATGCCACCCGCACCGGCGCGCTGGTCGGCCTGCTGTTGCTGCTGCTGTCCAGCCTGGGTGGCCTGGCGGCGGGCATGCTGCCGATGTGGCTGGTCAGCAGTGGCAACTTCAGCGCCATCTCGGGCATGAGCGCCATCTTCGGCGTGGTGCATTTCGCGCTGGCGATGGTCGAGGCCATCGGCGTGGTGCTGCTGGTGTGGGCACTGGTGCGCCTGCTGCGGCTGCGCGGCAACGCGGTGCAGTGACACCCGGGTGACGGCCCCGGGCCGTCGCCAGCAGCGTCCGGCGTGTTCATCCAGCCGCCGGGCGTCGTCGCTGCCCCGTTCAGGCAGCCAGCGGCGGCGGACATGGCCGGCCATGCGACAATGACCGGCCTGATCCAGCTACGGTAGTTCCCGGCGTGACCGAAACCGTCGCCGCTCCGCGCACGCTCGATGACACCTTGAAGGACGCGATCCGCAAGGCGTACACGACGCTGCAGGCCAACACCCCCGGCTTCTCCACCCGCCGCTCGCAGAGCCAGATGATCGGCGTGGTGTCGCGCGCGCTGTCGAAAAGCGGTGGCGTCGGCGTGGTCGAGGCGCCGACCGGCGTCGGCAAGAGCCTGGGCTACCTCACCGCGGGCGTACCGATCGCACTGGCCAGCAAGAAGAAGCTGGTGATCAGCACCGGCACCGTGGCGCTGCAGTCGCAGCTGGTCGAGCGTGACATCCCGAATTTCCTCAAGGCCACCGGCCTGGAAGCAACCGTGGCGCTGGCCAAGGGCCGTACCCGCTACCTGTGCACGCGCAATGCTGCCGAGGCGCAGGGCGAGGGCTCGCAGGGCGGCATGTTCGAGGATGACGCACCCTTGTTCGACCGGCCGCTGGCGCCGATCGAGATGGACATCGCCAAGCGCCTGACCGACGCCTTCACCGGCGGCAGCTGGGACGGCGACATCGACAACGCGCCGGAGACCATCAGCCCCGGCCTGCGCAGCCGCATCACCACGCCGGCTTCGGGCTGCGCCGGGCGCCGCTGTGCCTATTCTGCGCAATGCGCGGTGCTGCGTTCGCGCAATACGGTGCGCGACGCACAGATCGTGGTCACCAACCACGCGCTGCTGCTGTCGGCGCTGTCGATCGGTGACAGCGACAATGGCCAGCCGTTGATCGCGCCGCCCTCGGACATGCTGCTGGTGCTGGACGAAGGCCATCACATCGGCAACGTGGCGATCGACCAGGGTGCGGCCAGCCTCGCGCTGGACGAGATGGCCAAGCGCACCGGCCGTCTGCAGATCCTGATCGCCGGTGCCTACCGCGCGGTCGACAAGGACCGCCTGGGCAACCTGTTGCCGAACGAAGCGATCGAGGTGGCCAGCAGCGTGGCCAAGCAGCTGCGTGCGTTCCGCGACCACATCGAACGGGTGTGGATGCCGGCGCCGGCCGACGAGGAACCGATGTGGCGCGCGGCCAATGGTCGCCTGCCCGAGGCCTGGCGCGAGCCGATCGAAGCGCTGGCCGACGATACCCGCAGCCTCTACAACTGGGCGCATGCCGCCACCGCGCAGGTGGCCAAGGGCAAGCCGGACGATGCCGCGCGCGAGCGCCTGCAGCGCAACCTGGGCATGGCGCTGGAGATGATCGAGCAGCAGTACAACCTGTGGCAGGCGTGGCGCCGCGAAGACAAGGACGGCGCACCACCGATGGCACGCTGGGTGACTGCCACCCGCGATGGCGACCTGGTGCTGCACGGCTCGCCGGTGTCGGCCGCGCACGTGCTGCGCAAGCTGCTGTGGGACGAAGTGGATTCGGTGGTGATGACCTCGGCGACGCTGACCGGTGGTGGCGACTTCCAGTCGCTGGCGATCGACAACGGCATTCCGGAAGAGGCCGAGATGGTCTCGCTGTCGTCGCCGTTCGACCTGCCCAACCAGGCCGAGCTGATCGTGCCGAAGTTCCCGGTCACGCCGGACGACCGCGAAGGCCACCCGCGCGAAGTGGCGCGTTACCTCGACACCGAACTGGACTGGGCCAAGGGCTCGATGGTGCTGTTCACCTCGCGCTGGAAGATGGAGAAGGTGGCCGGGCTGATGTCGGCCGCGCGCCGCAAGCAGGTGCTGGTGCAGGGCGAGATGTCCAAGACCCGGCTGATCGACGAGCACCTGCGCCGCGTGGCGGCAGGCGAAGGCTCGGTGCTGTTCGGGCTGAATTCGTTCGGCGAAGGCCTCGACCTGCCCGGTGAAGCCTGCACCACGGTGGTGATCACCCAGGTGCCGTTCGCGGTGCCGACCGATCCGCAGACCGCCACCCTCAGCGAGTGGTTCGAGGGGCGCGGGCTCAACGCGTTCAACCTGATCGCCATTCCGCATGCGCTGCGCACGTTGACCCAGTTCGCCGGCCGCCTGATCCGCACCTCCACCGACACCGGCCGCGTGGTCATTCTCGATTCGCGGCTGCTGACCCGCCGCTACGGCAAGCGCATCATCGACGCGCTGCCACCGTTCAAGCGCGTGATCGGCTGAGAAAAGGGGACGGAGGGGATTAAGTCGCAAGTGGCACTAACGACCTGATCCCATCCGTCGCCGGTGGCTATCGCCGCAGCGGCAGCCATTGCCCTTCGCTGGCACTGCGCCATAGCCATTCGACCGGCCCGAAGCGATGGCCGCGCAGCCACCACGCGCTCGCCCACAGCTGCAGCGGGAACACCACCGCCGCCACCAGCAGCACTGGCCACAGCCCGTACTGCGGGCCGATAACCAGCCCGAAGCCGGCAAACAGCGGCACGCAGATCGCGCTTTGCAGCAGGTAGTTGCTCAGTGCCATGCGCCCGGCCGGCACGAACACGCGCAGCATGCGCTCGGCCCACGGGCGCAGATAGAGCAGGGTGAAGATCGCCGCCGCAGCAATGCCCAGTGCCAGCGGCGCAACGCGATAGGACACGCGCAGCAGATAGCCGGGCATGCCCGAACGCAGCGCCGGCCATGTCTGTTTGAGCGCATCGGCCTGGGCATCGATCCACAGGAATACCGCTGTCAGCAGCAGGCTGCCGATGGCGATCGAGCGCAGCAGCGGCAGATGCGCCTGCGGCTGCTGCAGCAGCCCGCGACGGCCGGCCCAGTAGCCCAGCAGGAAGCGGCCGAGCACGAAGAACAGCAGCGCCCAGTTGCTCAGCTTCAGCCATGCGGCCAGCTGCAGGTTGTGCCACCACGCCTGCGCCAGCGTGCCGTGCGCCAGAGCATCGAGCGCCATGGCGTTCATCTGCGCGCGCGGTGTGAGCAGGGCGACCCATTCGCGGATCCACGGCGACAGCAGCGGTGGCAGCAACAGGGCAATGAACACCCCGCTGAACAGCAGTGCGCGATCACCCAGGTGACGGAACAGCGGCAGCAGCAGCCCCACCAGCGCATACACCAGCAGGATGTCACCCCACCACAGCAGCACCGAATGCAGCAGGCCGATCACCAGCAGCACGCCCATGCGTCGCAGGTGCGCGGCCATGCTGCCCTGGGCATTGCCATCCATCTGCATCGCCACGCCCATGCCGAACAGCAGCGAGAACAGGGTGATCGCCTTCATGTCCACCAGCCATTCCATGCCGGTACGGATGGCGTGGTCGAGCGCCGCGCTGGGCAGTGCCTGCTGCGCGGCCTCGGTCATCAACGCATCGAGCGAGAAGAAGCGCAGGTTGACCAGGAACACGCCGAGCAGTGCGAACCCACGCAGGGCATCGATGAGGGGCTGGCGCGGCGGGCGATGGGTCATGCCGCGCAGCGTACCGGATCGGTAGTGCCGGCCGCTGGCTGGCAACCTCATTGATGTGCAGACGCATTGTGCAGATGCCGGCCAGCGGCCGGCACTACCGCACGGGGATCAATCGCCGAGCAGCGCGGTGTTGCGTACGGCGCCCTTGTCGGCGCTGGTGGCGAGCAGGGCGTAGGCCTTCAACGCGCTGGTGACCTTGCGCGGGCGCGGTGCGCGCGGCTTCCAGCCGCGGGCATCGGCGTCGGCGCGGCGCTGGGCAAGGGTGGCCTCGTCCAGCAGCAGATCGATGCGGCGGGCGGGGATGTCGATGCGGATGCGGTCGCCGTTTTCCACCAGGCCGATGACACCGCCGCTGGCGGCTTCCGGCGAGACGTGGCCGATCGACAGGCCCGAGGTGCCGCCGGAAAAGCGGCCATCGGTGAGCAGCGCGCATTGCTTGCCCAGCCCCTTCGATTTCAGGTAGCTGGTCGGGTACAGCATCTCCTGCATGCCGGGGCCGCCCTTCGGGCCTTCGTAGCGGATCACCACCACGTCACCCGGCTGCACTTCGTCGGCGAGGATGCCGGCGACGGCGGCGTCCTGGCTTTCGTAGACGCGCGCAGGGCCTTCGAACACATGGATCGACTCGTCCACGCCGGCGGTCTTCACCACGCAGCCATCCACGGCCAGGTTGCCGCGCAGCACGGCGAGGCCGCCTTCCAGTGAATACGCGTGCTGCAGCGAGCGGATGCAGCCTTCGGCGCGGTCCACGTCCAGGGTCGGCCAGCGCGTGGCCTGGCTGAAGGCCTCCTGGGTGGGGATACCGGCCGGGCCGGCCTTGAAGAAGGCATGCAGGGTGTCGTTGTCACTGCGCACCACGTCCCAGCGTTCCAGCGCGTCGGCCAGGCTGGTGCTGTGCACGGTCGGCACCGTGGTATCGAGCAGGCCGGCGCGGTCCAGCTCACCGAGGATGCCGAACACGCCGCCGGCGCGATGCACGTCTTCGATGTGGTACTTCGGCGTGTTCGGTGCCACCTTGCACAGCTGCGGGACGCGCCGCGACAGTGCATCGATGTGGGTCAGGTCGAAGTCGACTTCGGCTTCCTGCGCGGCAGCCAGCAGGTGCAGGATGGTGTTGGTGGAGCCGCCCATGGCGATGTCCAGGGTCATCGCATTGGCGAAGGCGGCCTGGGTGGCGATGCCGCGCGGCAGCGCGCTCGGGTCTTCGCCGCCATACCAGCGGTGGCAGAGTTCGACGATCAGGCGGCCGGCGCGGCGGAACAGCGCCTCGCGGTCAGCGTGGGTGGCCAGGGTGGTGCCGTTGCCGGGCAGCGACAGGCCCAGCGCTTCGGTCAGGCAGTTCATCGAGTTGGCGGTGAACATGCCCGAGCAGGAACCGCAGGTGGGGCAGGCGCTGCGCTCGAACGCGGCGACCTTCTCGTCGGAGGCGCTGTCATCGGCGGCCACCACCATCGCGTCGACCAGGTCCAGCTTGTGCTCGGACAGCTTGGTCTTGCCCGCTTCCATCGGCCCGCCGGAGACGAACACCACCGGGATGTTGAGGCGCAGCGCGGCCATCAGCATGCCGGGGGTGATCTTGTCGCAGTTGCTGATGCACACCAGCGCGTCGGCGCAGTGCGCGTTGACCATGTACTCCACGGCGTCGGCGATGATCTCGCGGCTGGGCAGCGAATACAGCATGCCGTCGTGGCCCATCGCGATGCCGTCGTCCACGGCGATGGTGTTGAATTCCTTGGCGACGCCGCCGACCTGTTCGATCTCGCGCGCGACCAGCTGGCCGAGGTCCTTCAGGTGCACGTGGCCGGGCACGAACTGGGTGAAGGAGTTGGCGATGGCGATGATCGGCTTGTGGAAGTCGCCGTCCTTCATGCCGGTGGCACGCCACAGGGCGCGGGCGCCGGCCATGTTGCGACCGGCGGTGGAGGTGCGGGAACGGTATTCGGGCATGGCTGGCGGAACGGGCGGGCCGTACGACGTGGGGGTCGCCTGATCATGGACAATTTTTTCGGTTGCTGCTGCAACCACCTTCACCGCTTGCAGCGGCTTGGTGGTCCGCGCATTTCCCCTTATCCCCGCGCCTTCGGCGCGCCCCCTTGAACAACAAGGGGGCTTCTTGCCGGAGACTTGGCTGCGCGCGCCGGGCCTAGCGGGGCGTCGCGGGGTGTGTGCCAACCAAGGTTGGCACACACCAGAGCGGTGCGCCGCCCGGGGTCGGATCCCATCGCGGCGCGATGGGCTCTGGCCCCAATAACCGACGAAAATGAAAGTCTGTTCATCTTTCCAACTTTGCCGATTCCGGTTGCTGGTCCGGATTTGGCATCATTGGGGCATTGATCCGTCGACAGGGCATGAGGCCATGAAACGTTCCCGCACCACCGCGCTGCTGCTGATGAGCGCCGCGCCGCTGCTGTTCACCGCCTGCCAGAAGGAGCCGGAGGTGAAGGTGCAGGAAGGCCTGTATACCTCGGTGGAGGCCTGCACCGAGGCCACCGGCGATCCGTCGTCGTGCCGCAATGCGTTCGCCGAAGCGCAGAAGCAGGCCGCCGATGCGGCGCCGAAGTACGCCAGCAAGGAAGCCTGCGAGAAGGACTACAAGCCGGAGCAGTGCGTGCAGCAGCACACCTCGGCCGGTACCTCGTTCATCGGCCCGATGATGATGGGCTTCTTCATGTCGCAGATGCTGAGCAACCGCGGCGGCCTCGCCCCGCAGGCGCCGGCGGCGTCGCCGGCCTACCAGGACAAGAGCGCCGGCTGGGCGCGCCCGGCCCCGGGCGGCAGCGGCGGCCTGAACACCGCCAGCGGCATCGGCGCGGGCAAGGCTGGCCTGGCCCCGGTCACCAGCGAGCCGAACCGTGCGGTCACTGCCAGCCGTGGTGGCTTCGGCAACACCAGCGCGCGCCGCAGCACCAGCGGCAGCTACGGCGGCTGATCGACCCATGCAGCGCATCCGGATTGCCGAGCGTGCCCAGTGGCGGGCACGCGCGGAAGAAGCGGGTTTCCGCTTCCACACCATCGACGGCCAGCCGTACTGGGATGAAAGCGCGTACTACGCCTTCACCCTGCGCCAGATCGAGCAGGACATCGAAGACCCCAGCGCCGAGCTGCACCAGATGGCGCTGGACCTGGTCGGTGATGTCATCGGCAGCGAACGGTTGATGGACCAGTTGGCGATTCCGTCGCACTACCGCGACTGGATCGCCGACAGCTGGCGCCAGCGCCAGCCGCATCTGTACGGTCGCCTGGATCTGGCCTACGACGGCACCGGCCCGGCCAAGCTGTACGAACTGAACTACGACACGCCGACCTCGCTGTTCGAGGCCAGCTTCTTCCAGTGGCAGTGGCTGGAAGACCAGCGCAACGCCGGTCGTCTGCCGCAGCACGCTGACCAGTTCAATGCGATCCATGAGGCGCTGGTCGAACGCTTCGGCGAACTGGCCACGCAGCTGCCGCCGCCGCTGTATTTCAGCGCCGTGGGCAGTTCGGAAGAGGACCGTGGCACCGTCGACTACCTGCGCGACTGTGCATCGCAGGCCGGCCTGCATGGCCAGGCCATCGCCATCGAGGATATCGGCCTGTCCGAGGACGGCCGCTTCACCGCGCTGGATGATTCGGTGATCGGCACGCTGTTCAAGCTGTATCCGCTGGAAGACCTGATGGCCGAAGAGTTCGGCCGCGCGCTGCCCGGTTCGGGCGTGCAGCTGCTGGAGCCGGCGTGGAAAGCGGTGCTGAGCAACAAGGGCATCCTGCCGCTGCTGTGGCAGCGCAACGTGGGTCATCCGAATCTGCTGGAAGCGCATTTCGATGACGGCAGCACGCTGGCGTCGGGCTGGGTACGCAAGCCGCTGTTCTCGCGCGAAGGTGCCAACATCGAGATGCACCTGGCCGATGGCAGCACCCAACGCAGCGACGGGCCCTACGACGGCCCGGCGATCATCCAGCGCGCGCATCCGCTGACCCGCTTCGAAGGCGGCTACCCGCTGATCGGCAGCTGGGTGGTAGGCGATCACGCCTGCGGCATCGGCATCCGCGAGGACGACAGCGCGATCACCCGCGACAGTGCGCGCTTCGTGCCGCACGCAATCGTTGATGAGGCGCCGACGCGGATCTACGTCTGATGACGGTGCGGCGCAATCGCGACCTGCGGCCTGCGCCGCTGCCGGGTCGGCATCTGGATGACGGCCACGCCCTGTGGCGCTATGCCGACCGTATCGCGGTGCGTTGCCACCGCTGCGATACCCCCGGCTGGGTGGTGGGTACGTCGGAATCGCGACGCTTCCGCTGCCTGGGCTGCAGCGAAGCACTGAACGGAGGCTGCGGCTGCAGTCGTTGTGGCCCGGGTGACTGGGTGGGACCGGTGCGCTACGGCGGCTACCGGCCTTGCGGCTACTGCGGCCACAAGTGGGTAAGCGCTGAAGTGCATCGTGCACGCGCGACGCCGCCACTGCGGACGCTGGCGGCGGACTGCAGTCAGTGCGGACGTAGCAGCGAGGTGGAGGTCACGCTGTCGCGATGGCGTGGCAATGAGGCGATCGACCCGCATTTCGGCCTGCCGCTGCGGTTGGTCGAAAAGACGGCGGCGGGCGTGCTGTGGGCCTACAACGAGGCCCATCTGCAGGCACTGCACGATTATGCCGCCGCGCCTCTGCGCGAGCGTGCGGGCGTCACCAATGGCTCCATGTTCTCGCGCCTGCCGCAGTGGATGAAGCTGGCCCGCAACCGGGTGTTGCTGCGGCGCGCGGTGGAGCGGTTGCAGCGGCGATTGCTGCAGGGGTGATGCCGGCCGCTGGCCGGCAATCGGTGTTGGTAGATGCCGACCTTGGTCGGCGCTGTGGGCTTCGTGCCAACCAAGGTAGGCACCTACCCGGGCGATGCGTCGGCTGTTGCAGGGGTAGTGCCGGCCGCTGGCCGGCAATCGGTGTTGGTAGATGCCGACCTTGGTCGGCGCTGTGGGCTTCGTGCCAACCAAGGTTGGCACCCACCAGAGCGATGCGGCGGTTGTTGCATGGGTAGTGCCGGCCGCTGGCCGGCAATCGGTGTTGGTAGATGCCGACCTTGGTCGGCGCTGTGGGTCTTGTGCCAACCAAGGTTGGCACCTACCCGGGCGATGCGCCGGTTGTTGCAGGGGTAGTGCCGGCCGCTGGCCGGCAACCGTTGCTGGCACCCACCAGAGCGATCGTTGGTATCAGAGCAGCCCTTCGCGCTTCACCGCCAGGTAGCGCTCCACCAGCGCGCCCGGCAGGGCATCGGCGGTGACGTCCAGCACCATCACCTTCTCACTGCGCAGCGCCTCATGCGCCTTCGCGCGCTGCTGCAGGTACAGCGCCGCGGCACCGGCCTGGGTCGCGTCTTCCAGCGTCTGCACTTCGCCCTCCAAGGCGCCGTCCAGCTCACGCTCGCGCAGGCTGGCCACGCACACCAGGTGGCGCCGCTGCAGCAGGCGCACCGCCGCCAGCAGGTCTTCGATGTCCTCGTCGCGCACGTTGCTGACCAGCATCACCAGCGCGCGCCGGCGCTGGCGCAGCGACACTTCGGTGGCGGCGGCCAGATAATCGGTGGCCACTGCACGTGGCTGCAGGTCGTAGCTGGCGCGCAGCAGGTGCTCGACGGTGCCCATGCCACGCTGCGGCGCCACCCAGCGGCGCTCGCCACCGGTGGCGAACAGGCCGGCGGCATCGCCCTGGCGCAACGCCAGGTAGGCCACCACCAGTGAGGCGTTCAAGGCATGGTCGAAGTGCGAGAGCCCGCCTTCGCTGGCCAGCATGCGCCGGCCACTGTCGAGCATCAGCAGCAGCTGCTGGTTCTTCTCGTCCTGGTATTCGCGCGAGATCAGCTTGCGCGCGCGTGCGGTGGCCTTCCAGTCGAGCTGGCGCAGGCTGTCGCCGATGCGGTACTCGCGCATCTGGTGGAAGTCGGTGCCTTCACCGCGGCGGCGCTTCACGTGCGCACCGACCAGCCGCGAGGCCTGGTCGGCACTGAACAGGGCGAAGCGGGTGAGCGGCACGAAGTTCGGATAGACCCGCACGTCCAGCGCCGGTGGCAGCGTGCGTTGCTGCCACCACAGGCGCCACGGCGAGCGCATGCGCAGGTGCACGCCTTCAAAGCGGAAGTGCCCACGCTGCAGCGGCTGCAGGTGGTAGTGCAACGTGGAGGCACTGCCGGCCTGCAGGCGCACGCGCTGCGGCAGCGCTTCCAGCGGCCAGCCACCGGGGACCAGATCGAACACCTGCACGGTCATCGATTGCTCGGCCTGCAGCCGCAGCGCGGCCTCGCGGCGCACGCCCAGCGCAAGTGCTTCGGGCAGCTCGCGTTGTACATGCGGCGACGGACGCCGCGACTGGCGCCACAGATCCATCAGCGCCGGCACGGCAATCGCCAGCGCCGCCAGCGCCCAGCTCCAGCGCGGCAGCAACCCGCCCAGCACCAGGCCACCCAGGGCAGCCCAGGCCAGCAGCAGCGCCAGCAGCAGCGGGGCCGGCCTCATCGGCGCGGCGCTTCCACCTTGGCCAGCAACGCGCCCAGCACATCGTCGGCGTCCTGGCCTTCGATCTGCAGTTCCGGGGCCAGTGCAATGCGGTGGCGCAGCGCGGGGCGCGCGATGTCGCGCACATCGTCCGGAGTGACGAAGTCACGGCCGGCCAGCACCGCCTGCGCGCGCGAGGCACGCACCAGCGCGATGCTGCCGCGCGGGCCAGCGCCGACCGCGATGCCCGGCCACTGCCTCGTGGCGGCCACAATCCGCACCGCGTAGTCGATCACTTCGTCATCGACGGTGATCGCCGCGGTCGCGCGCTGCAGTTCCAGCAGCTCGCCAGCCCCCAGTACACGCGGCACCCGGCTCAGGTCGAAATCGCTGGCGGCACGGCCGCTGGTGATCGCGGTCACCATGCGCTTCTCGTCCTCCAGCTGCGGGTAGTCGATCAGCACCTTCAGCAGGAAACGATCCAGCTGTGCTTCCGGCAACGGGTAGGTGCCTTCCTGTTCCAGCGGGTTCTGCGTGGCCAGCGCCATGAACGGCGGCGCCAGGGTGAAGGCCTTGCCTTCGATGGTCACCTGGCCTTCCTGCATCACTTCCAGCAGCGCGGACTGGGTCTTGGCCGGCGCACGGTTGATCTCGTCGGCCAGCAGCAGGTTGGTGAACACCGGGCCGCGGCGGATCTTGAAGCTCTCGCTCTTCGGGTCATACACCGCGTGGCCACTGACGTCGCTGGGCATCAGGTCGGGGGTGAACTGCACGCGGCCGTAATCCAGCTCCAGGGCCTGTGCCAGCGCACGCACCAGCAGGGTCTTGCCCAGCCCGGGCACGCCCTCGATCAGCACGTGGCCACCGGCCAGCAGCGCCACCAGGATCTGGTCCAGTACATCGGCCTGGCCAATGAAGGCGTGGCCGACGGCATCGCGGATGGCATCGACGCGTTCGATCAGGCGGGCGTTGGCGGCCGCCGGCAGCTCGGGGACTTCGGTCATAGCAGGGATCTCATCTGGAGCAGCAAGCGGATGCGCTCGCGCAGGGCGGAGGAATCGTGCGGCGGAGGGGGCGTGAGCGCGCTGGCAACGCGGCCCTGCGGCCACTTCAGCAGTTCGGCGATGGCCTGATCGCGCGGCGCGCCCTCCAGTGCGGCGGCCACCGGTGCGCGCAGGCGCAGGCGATGCAGGAACAGGGCGAGCACGGCGTCATACAGGCGCGCGCCGTGGCCGAAACGCAGCAGCAGCTCGCCGCTGGCACGCACGTGTTCCAGCAGCGAGCGACGCTCCAGCACCGGCGACGGCAGGCGGCTGCCGAAGCGTTGCGAACGGCCCCACAGCCAGCCCAGCAGGGCCAGCAGCAGTGGCGTCCACACCGGCCAGCCCAGGTAGAACACGCGCGCCCACAGCGACGGCGGGCGGCTGGCGTAGACCAGCCAGAAAGCGCCCTTGCCGTAGTTCGGATCGAGCAGGTAACGGGTCAGGTCGCGGTGCGAGAGATCGTGCAGGCCGTCGCTGGCCTTGCCCGCAGCCGACGCCAGGCGGGCCGCCGGCGAATCCACCTCGCCGCGCATGAATTCCATGTCGGCCAGCACGCTCACCTTGCCCTGGCCATGGCGCAGTCGCGCGAACACCAGGTTGCGCTCGTTGCCCCAGCGTCGTTCGGCCTGCGCACTGGCGGCAAAGCCCAGCGTGAAGCGACGGCCGCCGCAGAACTCCACATGGCTGGGATCGTCGATGACGTGGAACGGCTGGCAGTCGCTCTGCTGGTACAGGCTGTCCACACCCAGCTGGTCCAGCAGCGGGCCCTGCGTGCTGCTGGCGTCGTCCTCGGCCGGTGGCGGCGTGCGCACCAGCAGATGGCCACCACCATCGACCCAGGCCAGCAGGGCCCTGGCCGCCGGCGCCGGCAGCTCGCTGCTGTCCTGCAGCAGCACCACCGTATCGTGCGGGCCCAGCGCCATCTGCTGCAGGTCCAGCCGCGGCCGCGCGTGCACGTCGATGCCGTCAGCGCGCAGGGCCTGGCCGAGCACGTACAGCGGGTTGTAGCCCGCTTCGCCCTGCGGCGGCAGCTGCACGGTCTCGGTCACGCGTTCGTGCGTGCGCAGGTAAAGGATCGTCAGCGGCACGCCGAACAGCACCAGCGCGCCCAGCAGCAGCGACCAGAACAGGCGCGGGCTCATGCCAGCCACCTGTACTGCTGGCGCAGGGTATCGGCCAATGCATCGAAATCGGCGCGGCTGGGCAGGCGGCCACCGTAGGCGGCGTACTGCCACATGCGCACGATGCGCGCGAACAGGTCACGGTCGGTGGCATCGGGCATGCGCCGCGACGCGCGCAGGCATTGCGCTTCGGTGGCGCCGGGCGGAAGCGCGATGCCGCTGCGCTCGCCCACCGTGCGCACGCTGGCGCGGTACAGCAGGGCCAGCGCCTGCCGAGGCCGGCCCTGGTCCCACAGCAGGCCGGCCTGGGTGGCCACGTCCGGCGGCAGTACGACCGGCAGCTCCACCTGTTCTTCCACCACCTGCGGTGCAGCGTCGGCCTTGCGCCGGCCACTGCCGCGCAGCCACGGTAGCCACAGCCGTGCGGTCAGCAGCAGCACCAGCAGCAGGACGCCCAGCAGGCCCCACAGGCCCCACTCGGCCAGGCGCGCCAGCCAGGCGATGCCGGCCTTGCGGTTGCTGCGCTCGCCCTTGTTGCTGCTGTCGCCCTGCGGCGACGTGTCTTCCTTCTTCTTTTCCTCGGCCTGTTCGATCGGCTTCCAGCGCGTGACCTGGCGGGTCGGGCGCTGCAGCGGATCTTCATAGGCGCGGTTCACCGCCTGGCGGAAGCCGGCGGTGTCCACTGGCGCCGCACCGAAGATCATGGCCGGTGCATTGGCCGGATCGTTCGCCGCGGTGGCTGGTTCCTCCGCGCTGTCTTCGTCCTCGTCGGCATCGTCTGCCTGCTCCGTGACCGTCTGCGCGTCCTGCGCATGCGCCGGCATGGACACCAGCGGCAGCGCCAGGCACAGCAGCAGGGCCAGCGTCGACGCCGCCGGCAGCAGCCGCTCGCGCAGGCGGCGCAGGGCGATCTCCACGTCCCAGGCTTCCATCTGGGTGCGCCGGTTCAAGTACAGGCCGAAGCCGGCGCCGACGTAGAACGGCCCGATCAGCACCGACGCCAGCCAGCACGCCAGGTTGAAGCCCAGCCGCGCCCATGCAGGCGTGTCCTGGCCGATCATGTCCCATGCGGCCCGCCACGATTCGGACATCAGCTCCAGTGGCATGAACATGAACACCGCGCCGATCGCGCCGGACACCAGCACCGCTTCAAAGGCCATGCAGGCCACGGTCAGCACGACAGCGGCGCCCGCGGCACCGGCGACCACGGCGCGGCGGCGTGCACCGCGCTGGGCCGGTGCGTTGCCCTCCAGCAGGTTCACCGGCAGGCACAGGCTGCGCAGCACGCTGAAACGGCGCCAGCCCAGGTAGCCCCAGAATCCGCTGTTGCCCCAGTGACGTTGCGCGCGCAGCGCCGCCAGCGTACCGACCGGCTCGCCGAAGATGCCGCGCGACAGCACGTACAGCGGCGCACGTTCGAACAGCGGCTTGCACCACCACATCGCCAGCCAGGCCCAGCCGAACGCATCCAGCCACCAGCCCAGCGCGTTGAAGACCACGAACAGCGGCGCACTGGCCAGCAGCCAGCTGCCCCAGACCGCGCGTGCGTGACGGCGTGACAGGGCAGTGCCCAGCTCCATCGCTTCCCAGCCGCTGCGCGCGCGCAGCACCACGTCTAGGTGGTCAATGCGCATTGCCGCCTCCGCGTCCGCCGCGCCACAGCCACAGCAGCACGCCGGCCCAGAGCACACCGGCCACGCTGAACTTGCCCCACGCCGGTACTTCGGCAATCGACGACCAGAACGCTTCGATGAAGGCGGCCACCAGCAGCATGAACGCCACGCCCAGGCACAGGCGCGCACCGATGCGGCCGCCCTCGACCAGCGCATCCAGGCGGCTGCGCCGGCCGGGTGCCAGTAGTTTCATGCCCAGCTGCAGGCCGGCACCGCCGGCGATCACGATCGCGGTCAGCTCGAAGGCACCATGGCCTGCGACGAAGCGCCAGAACGGATCACCATGGCCGATGTGCTGCAGGTGGCCGGCCACCGAGCCGATGATCACGCCGTTGAACAGCAGCACCAGCAGCGTGCCCAGGCCGGCCAGCAGGCCGCTGGCGAAGGTACGCAGGGCGATGCTGATGTTGTTCAGGATGTAGTGGCCGAACATCATCCAGTCGGTGCCGCTGTCGCGCCCCAGGCGCTCGGCGGCAGGATCGTACATGCGCTCCATCTCGGCGATCTGGCGGTTGTCCATCACCATGTGGATCAGGTCCGGATAGACCTGCACCAGCACGAAGCAGGCCAGCGCCGGCAGCGCGAACATCGCCAGCGCCACCCACATGCTGCGCGCCTGGCTGCGCACCAGCAACGGGAAGTCGGCCACCAGGAATTCCAGTGCACCGCGCCAGCGCGTCGGCGGCGTGCGGTACAGCACGCTGTGGCCCTGCTGCATCAACTGCTGCAGGCGCTGCACCAGCTGCGGGCTGTAGCCGCGCTCGCGGGCCAGCGCCAATTGCTGGCACAGGCGCCGGTAGCGCTGCGGGAAGGCGGTATCGTCCAGCGCCAGCGCGCTGGCCTTGCGCCGCGTGCGGCGCGAAGCACCGGCGCGCAGCAGCAGCCAGTGTTCCAGGTCCTGCCATTCCTGCTGGTAGCGGGCGACGAACTGCTCCTGCTTCATCGTCGCCCCAGCAGCCAGTTGGCCATGGCATACAGGCGCAGCACGCCGATCTGGCCGTGGGTGCCGGTCAGCGGTTCGGCAATGCCGGCCAGTTCCTGCTGGCGCGCCGCCGACAAGCGCGGCGCGCGCTCGGCGAAGGCCATCAGCGCCGCCTGTTCTTCCGGCCGCAGCGGTTGCGGCGGGGCCAGCACGCTGTCGATGGTGGACGGAGGCGGCAGGTACAGCGCAGGCGCGTGCACCACCACGGTGCCAGCCACCAGGTCACCCAGGCGGCGGCCATGCGGGTCGAACAGACTGCTGATCAGGCCCAATGCATAGCCGAACGGCAGCATGTCCACGGTGCGCAGCAGGTTGCGGGTGATCGACGCCATCCAGCCCACCGGTGCGCCATCGCGCGACAGTACGCGCAGGCCCAGTGCGCGCTTGCCCAGGGTACGGCCCCACAGTGCCTCGCAGACGATCGGGTAGGCCCAGTAGACCAGGAACATCAGCACCAGGTAGAGGCCGGAGCCGAACTTGTCCAGCAATGCCAGCGGGATCGACATCATCACCAGCACCGCGATGCGCACGCCCAGATCCACCAGCCAGGCCATCGCCCGTGGCACCGGGCCGGCCGCCGGCAACTGCAGCGGCACACCCTCCGGCGTCACCACCTCGCGGTAGGTATCGAGCATCGGTGCGGCCATCAGTGCGATGGCCTTCGTTGTGGGCGGCGGAGTCCTCTCCGGCAGGCAGCCACAGGCATGGGGGGTCTCGACAGGTCCTGGTCGGGCCCAGACTTTAGCAGAGCCGCATGGCGGCGTTGGCCGCTCAGCCCAGGTATTCGTCCTTCAGCCGCACGTAGTGGTCGGCCGAGTAGTGCAGCGACTCGATCTCCTTGTCGCTCAGCGTGCGCGCCGGGCGGGCAGGGTTGCCGACCCAGAGCTCGCCTTCGCCGACCACCTTGCCCGGGCCGACCACCGCACCGGCACCGACGAAGCCATGGCGTTCCACGCGGGCGCCATCGAGGATGCAGGCGCCCATGCCGATCAGACTGTAATCACCGATGGTGCAGGCGTGGATGATGCAGCCATGGCCGACGGTCACGCCTTCGCCGATCAGGGTCGGGTAGCCGGCCTTGTTGTAAGGGCTGTGGTGGCTGACGTGGATGATCGTGCCGTCCTGCACATTGGTGCGCGCACCGATGCGCACGTAGTTGACGTCGCCGCGGATGATCGTGCCCGGCCACACCGACACATCCTCGGCCAGTTCCACGTCACCGATGAGGGTGCAGGCCGGATCGATGTACACGCGCTCGCCGAGGACGGGCATCTTGTCGCGGAAGGGGCGCAGCGGGTTCATCGGTGTCTCCGGAAATCAGGGCGTTCACCGCGATGATACCCGCGTGGTCCGCACGCCGCGTGCCTGCCGCGGGGTAGTGCCGGCCGCTGGCCGGGAACTACGGAAATCCAGGCGCGCCATGAGGTTGCCGGCCAGCGGCCGGCACTACCAGGCGCAGCTGCGGCGCTTCATGCAGGCGCGTGTTCGGCCAGCATCTTCCGGAACAGCGCGTCCAGCCACGCACTGTCGCCCTGTCCTGCCGGCAGCGCCGGGGCCTGCGCAGCGCGCACGGCCATTGCCTGGTCGATGTAGTCGCTGATGATGACGACGCGCGGACGGGCCGTGACTTCGGCGCTGGCTCGCTTCACCACCAGCAGGGCGTCGATGGCGTCGCGCACGGGACCGTCCGGCAGCAGCCGGTCCAGCAGGTCCTCGAAGGCCATGGGCGGCGGCGTGGGCTCGCTCTCGATCCACTGGCAGGCAAGCAGGGCACGCAGCACGTACAGGTACTTCTTGGTACTGATGGTGGGCTCGCCCAGATGGCGGTTGTACGTGGTCTTCGCCATGCTCATGTAGTGCCACCAGCTGCCCAGCGGCGAATAGAACTCCTTCGCCGCCTCCCACAGCTGCGCCACCGCAGCGTCCTCCTGCCGGTACACGATCGGCGAACGCAGCCACTCGATCAGCGTTGGATTGGATTTGGAGACCAGCCGCAGTGCCTTGCGCAGGTCCCAGCCGCTGACATCGAGCTCCTCGTCGATCGGCAGCTCGATCACATCGCGCTGTGCTTCGCCGGGGCCGGTGGATTCGTTGACGCTGAGGTACCACGACTGGCGATGCACGTAGATGAAGCGCGCATCGTAGTCGCTGTCCGGCGAAGAGAAGCCCCAGCCGCGGCTGCCCGATTCGCAGGCCAGCAGCACACGCACATCGTGGCGCTGTTCGATCCCGGCGAGGGTGGAAAGGAGGGCGGCGCGCTTGTCCGGCGCGATCGGGTGGATGTCGTCCATGCAGTCGTGATTCGTTGATGTCGAGCGTGCTCGACTGTAACGCAGTTGCGCACGGGTCGTGCCGGCCGCTGGCCGGCAACCTCATGGGCGCAGCTGGAAATCTGCGGTTGCCCGCCAGCGGCCGGCACTACCGGTTAGGGTTCGTAGCTGTAGCCCATCCCGTATACCGAACGGATCGGCTCGCCTTCCATGCCGGCGTCGGCCAGCTTGCGGCGCAGGTTGCGCACATGGCTGTCGACGGTGCGGTCGACCACCACGCGGTGGTCCAGATAGAGGCGGTCAAGCAGTTCGTCGCGTGCCCAGATCCGGCCTGGCGTGGCCAGCAGGGTGCGCAGCAGGCGGTACTCCACCGGCGTCAGGTCCAGGCCCTTGCCGTTCCAGGTGGCGCGTGCCGCCGGTTCGTCGATGTGCAGCCCGCTGTTGGCGCGTGCAGCGGGGTCCGGGCGATAGCGGCGCAGTACCGCCACCACCCGCGCGACCACTTCGCGCGGGCTGAACGGCTTGCAGATGTAGTCGTCGGCACCGATGTCCAGACCGAGCAGGCGATCGATCTCTTCCACCCGCGCGGTGACCATGATCACCGGCACGTCGCTGCTGGCGCGCAGTTCGCGGCACAGGTCCACGCCATCGCGTTGCGGCAGCATCAGGTCCAGCAGCACCAGGTCGGGCTGGTAGCGCGTGAACGCGTCGATCACCAGGCCGCCATCATCCACCCATTCGCTGGTCATGCCGGCGGCGGCCAGGTAGTCACGCAGCACCGAGGCCAGGCGTGGCTCGTCCTCGACGATCAGGATCTTCGCGGACGTGGCGGCGGACGTGCTCATGCAGACTCCGGCAGGGTGATGACCACGCGCAGCCCGCCCAGTGGCGAGGGTTCGGCGTGGATGTGGCCGTGGTGGGCGAGGATGATGTTGTGGCTGATGGCCAGGCCCAGCCCGCTGCCGCCGCTGGCACGGTTGCGCGAACTCTCCACCCGGTAGAAGCGCTCGAACAGCAGCGCGCATTTGTCGGCCGGCACGCCCGGCGCGGTGTCTTCCACGATCAGCTGCACGCCGGCAGGTACGTGTGCGGCCTGCACACGTACGCGGCCGCCGGTATGGGTGTAGCGCAGCGCGTTTTCCAGCAGGTTGGCCAGGACCTGCTGCAGGCGCCGTTCGTCGCCGGATACCTGCAGTGGCGTCGCGGGCAGCGCTTCTTCCAGGGCCAGCCCCGCCGCGGAGAAGCGTACGCGCATGCCATTGAGCTCGCTGCGCAGCAATGCCACCAGGTCCAGCGGGGCGAAGCGGTAGGCCAGGCCCCCGGACTGGGTCATCGACAGGTCGTGCAGGTCGTCGATCAGTTTGCCCAGCTGGCGGATCTCGCCCTGCAGGGCACCGAGATTGGCGCGGTCCAGCGGGCGGATGCCGTCCTCGATCGCCTCCAGTTCGGCGCGCACCACCGCCAGCGGCGTGCGCAGTTCGTGCGAGATGTCGGCGATGAAGGCGCGGCGGTTGCGCTCGGTGTCATCAAGCGCCTGCGCCATCCGGTTGAAGTCGTTGACCAGTGCATCCAGCTCGTCATCGCTGGTGCGCTCGATGCGGGTGGCGTAGTCGCCGGCGGCAAGCCGGTGGGTGGCGGCGGCCAGCTTGGCCAGGCGCTGGCGCAGCGCGCGCGACACCAGCCAGGCCAGCAGTATCGTCACCAGCAGCAGCGAGATGCCGATCACCCACCATGCGCGCATCTGGGTGTTGTAGAAATTCAGGTCATTGGTGGCGATGACGGTCTGGAAAGGCACCATGCCCAGCCAACCCACCGTGTGTCCGTCCACCTGCACAGCGTGCGGCTCGTCGTCGCTGATCGCGTCCGGGTTGCCGGCCACGAACCGATGCTGCGCATCGAACAGGCCCAGCCGCGAGGGAACGCCGGTCTGGTCGGACAGCGGCGGCACCGGGCCTTCGTGCCCATGGGCCAGGTCCGGGCGCAGCAGCCGTGCCCAGCGGTCACCGTCACCGCGCAGATGCTCCCAGCCGCCGTGTGCGCTGTACTC
This sequence comes from Stenotrophomonas sp. AG209, assembly GCF_003550055.1. Taxonomy (NCBI): domain Bacteria; kingdom Pseudomonadati; phylum Pseudomonadota; class Gammaproteobacteria; order Lysobacterales; family Lysobacteraceae; genus Stenotrophomonas; species Stenotrophomonas sp. AG209. The sequence goes on along the minus strand of NZ_QXDB01000001.1, from coordinate 2,362,771 downwards.
GCGCTGCAGGTGGGGCATCAGGCGCTGCATGCGCAGGTCGCCCTGGTCGTTGAGGTAGTCCAGGAAGCCGGTCTGGAACGCCACGCGGCTGGCAATGCCATTCACTGCCAGCACCAGCAGGCAGGCGGTGAAGATCGCGAGGAAGGTCTTCGCGGTCAGGCCGAATTTGAGTCGAATCTTCGCCATCGCGGGGGCCATTAGCGGCGCATGCGGCGCCGAAAGCAAGCGCCAGCTGAGCCGGTCGCACAATCTCCATATTCTCTGCACAGTTTCACGGCAGCGTGCGAGGGTCAACGAAAGGCCCCCACGCCCCCCATGTCACTCCTGCGTCCGCTGTCCCGCTCCCCCCGTCCGCTGTTGCTGCCCCTGCTGCTGGCCCTGGCGGCCTGCTCGGCGGGCAGGACCGAGGCCCCGGCCACCCCCGAAGTGGGCGTCATCACCGCCAGCGCGCAGCCGCTGGCACTGCAGCAGACCCTGCCCGGCCGGGCGGTACCGTACGAGGTATCCGAGGTGCGGCCGCAGATCGGTGGGCTGATCCGCCAGCGGTTGTTCACCGAAGGCCAGCAGGTCAAGGCCGGCCAGCTGCTGTACCAGGTCGATCCGGCGCCGTACCAGGCGGCCTTCGATACCGCGCGTGGCCAGCTGGCGCAGGCCGAGGCCACCGTGCTGTCGGCGCAGCCTAAGGCCGAGCGCACCCGCACGCTGCTGGGCATGGACGCAGCCAGCAAGCAGGACGCCGACGATGCCACCTCGGCACTGAAGCAGGCCCAGGCCAATGTGATCGCCGCGCGCGCTGCGCTGCAGGCCGCCCGCATCAACCTCGACTACACCCGGGTGACCGCTCCGATCGAGGGCCGCATCGGCACCTCCAGCGTCACCGCCGGCGCGCTGGTCGCCGCCGGCCAGGACGCGGCGCTGGCGACCATCCAGCGGTTGGACCCGGTCTATCTGGACGTGACCCAGTCCAGCACGCAGATGCTGGCGCTGCGCAAGCAGCTCGATGCCGGCCTGGTGAAGGCCATCGATGGCAAGGCGCAGGTGAAGGTGCTGCTGGAGGACGGCAGCACCTATGCCCATGAAGGCACGCTGGAGTTCGTAGGCAGTGCGGTCGATCCGGGCACCGGCAACGTGGTGCTGCGTGCGGTCATTCCGAACCCGGACGGCCTGCTGCTGCCGGGCATGTACCTGAAGGCGGTGCTGCCGATGGCCACCGATGCGCGCGCCCTGCTGGTGCCGCAGAAGGCGGTGGTGCGCAATGAACGTGGCGAGCCGCTGCTGCGCCTGCTCGACGCAAAGGATCGCGTGGTCGAGCGGCGGGTCAGCACCGGCCAGGTGGTGGGCAACCAGTGGCAGATCACGCAGGGCCTGAAGGCCGGTGAGCGGGTGATCGTCAGCAACGGCAGTGCGGTTTCGCTCGGCCAGCAGGTGAAGGCGGTGGCGGCCACCACCGCGCAGCTGGCAGCAATGCCGGCGGTCGACCCGAACGGCAACACCGACGAAAAGTCGCACTGAGGCCTGCCGCGCATGGTTCGTTTCTTCATCGACCGGCCGATCTTTGCCTGGGTGATCGCCATCGCGGTCAGCCTGCTCGGCCTGCTCGCGATCCTGATCCTGCCGGTGGACCGCTACCCGCAGATCGCCCCGCCCACCATCACCATCCGCGCCACCTACACCGGTGCCTCGTCGCAGACCGTGGAAAACGCGGTCACCCAGGTCATCGAGCAGTCCCAGCAGAGCCTGGACCACCTGATGTACATGACCTCCACCAGTGCCTCCGATGGCTCGGCGCAGGTCAACCTGGTGTTCGCCACCGGCACCAATCCGGACACTGCGCAGGTGCAGGTGCAGAACCAGCTGCAGGCCGCGATGGCCACGTTGCCGCAGGCGGTGCAGCAGAACGGACTGACCATCACCAAGTCCAGTGGTTCGATCTTCGAGGTGCTGTCGTTCACCAGCGAAGACGGCAGCATGGACAACTTCGATGTCGCCAACTTCATGGAAGCGCGCATCGACGACCAGATCAGCCGTGTCAGCGGCGTCGGCAACATCCAGCCGATCGGCCAGGAATACGCCATGCGTATCTGGCTGGACCCGGAAAAGATGCGCCAGTACGCACTGATGCCGTCGGACATCGAGACCGCACTGCAGGCGCAGAACACCGACGTGTCGGCCGGTGAACTCGGTGGCCAGCCGGCGCTGAAGGGCCAGCAGCTGGACGCGACCGTGACCGCGCGCAGCCGCCTGCACACCCCCGAACAGTTCGCGCAGGTGGTGCTCAAGGCCGATGCCAATGGCAGCGTGGTGCACCTGGGCGACGTGGCGACGATCGGCCTGGGGCCGGAGAGCTACGACAGCATCAGCACCTTCAACGGCAAGCCGTCGGCCTCGCTGGGCATCGAGCTCAACGCCGGTGCGAACGCCATCGCCGTGTCCAAGGCCATCGATGCACGGCTTCAGCAGCTGCAGAAGTACTGGCCGCATGGCTACACGGCCCACGTGGCATTCACCACCACGCCGTTCGTGACCATCTCGCTGAAGGAAGTAGTGATCACCCTGATCGAGGCGATCGCGCTGGTCGTGCTGGTGATGTACCTGTTCCTGCAGAACTGGCGGGCCACGTTGATCCCGACCATCGCGGTGCCGGTGGTGCTGCTGGGCACGTTCGGCGTGCTGGCGGCCTTCGGCTATTCGATCAACACGCTGACCATGTTCGCGCTGGTGCTGGCCATCGGCCTGCTGGTGGACGATGCCATCGTCGTGGTGGAGAACGTGGAGCGGGTGATGACCTTCGAAGGGCTGGCACCGAAGCCGGCCACGCTGAAGGCGATGGGCCAGATCACCGGTGCGCTGGTCGGCATCGTGCTGGTGCTGACCGCGGTGTTCCTGCCGATGGCGTTCTTCAGCGGTGTCACCGGCGTGATCTATCGCCAGTTCTCGGTGACGATTGCCGCGGCGATGATCCTGTCGGTGCTGGTGGCGATGACCATCACCCCGGCGCTGTGCGGCAGCATCCTGCACCAGATTCCCAAGGGCGGCCACCCGCATGGTGACCACGGCGGCGAGCCGAGCCTGCTGGGCAAGTTCTTCATCTGGTTCAACCACCGCTTCGAGCGCACCTCCAACGGCCTGCGCCATCGCGTGGATGGTTTCCTTGGCCGGCGCACGCTGGGCGTACTGTTCTACCTGGTGCTGAGTGTGGCCACCGGCCTGCTGCTGTGGCACCTGCCCGGCGCATTCCTGCCCGATGAGGACCAGGGCATGCTCAACGCGCTGGTGAAGCTGCCAGCCGGCTCCACCCTGGAGCAGACCCGTGCAGTGATGGATCGCCTCAGTGCCGCTGCGGTGAAGGACGACAGCGTGCTGTCGATCCAGGCCACCGCTGGTTTCAGTGTCACCGGCAGCGGCCAGAACGTCGGCCAGGCCTTCATCCGGCTGAAGGACTGGGATGACCGCAAGGACGATGCCGATACCATCGCCGCGCGCTTGACCGCGGCCATGGCCAGCGTGCCCGATGCGCAGGTGTTCATCACCTCGCCACCGGCCATTCTTGGCCTGGGCGATGCGGGCGGTTTCACCCTGGAACTGCAGGACGAAGGCGGTGCCGGCCATGCCGCCGCCGTGGCCGCGCGCAACACGCTGCTGAAGGAGGCGGCCAAGGATCCGAAGCTGGTCAACGTGCGTTATGCCAGCCTGGAAGACGCGCCGGTGTACGCGGTGAAGGTGGACGACGCGAAGGCACAGGCCATGGGCGTGAATCCGCAGGACATCAATGACACCTTGAACGCGGCGTTGGGCGGCGACTTCGTCAACAACTTCATCTACAAGGGCCGCATCAAGAAGGTGTTCATCCAGGGCACCGCTGAAGCGCGCATGCAGCCGCAGGACATCGAGCGCTGGAGCGTGCGCAACCAGGCTGGGCAGATGGTGCCGCTGTCGTCGCTGGTCAGCGCCCACTGGACCAGCGCGCCGGCCGCACTGCAGCGCTACAACGGCGTATCGGCGATGGAAATCACCGGCCAGCCGGCGCCGGGCGTCAGCTCCGGTGAAGCGATGGCCGAGATCGCGCGCCTGGCCGACACACTGCCGGAAGGCTTCAGCCATGCCTGGTCGGACATGGCCTACCAGGAACAGCTGTCGGGCAATCAGGCGCCGATGCTGTACGCCATCTCGCTGCTGTTCGTGTTCCTGTGCCTGGCCGCGCTGTATGAAAGCTGGGCGGTGCCGTTCGCGGTGATGCTGGCGGTGCCGGTGGGCGTGTTCGGTGCCGTGCTGATGATGAACCTGCGTGGCCTTAACAACGACGTGTACTTCCAGGTCGGCCTGTTGACCACGATTGGTCTGGCAGCGAAGAACGGCATCCTGATCGTCGAGTTCGCGCGCATCCTCGAACAGCAGGGCAAGAGCACCCGCGAAGCGATCCTGCAGGCGGTCTATCTGCGGCTGCGCCCGATCGTGATGACCTCGCTGGCGTTCCTGATGGGCGTGCTGCCGCTGGTGTTCGCCACCGGCGCCGGTTCGGCCGCGCGCCGTTCGCTGGGTACTGGCGTGGCCGGTGGTACGGTCGCCTCGATGGTGCTGGGCATGTTCTTCGTGCCGTTGTTCTACCTGCTGGTGCGCCGCCTGTTCCCGGGCCGCGCACCGGCCGAAGCCACTGCCACGGAGGCAAGTCCATGAAGCCGATGCTGCTGCGCGCCCTGGCGGCCGCAACGATGACCACCGTGCTGGGTGGCTGCGTGAGCATGGCACCGCACTACCAGCGCCCCGAGGCGCCAGTGCCGGCACAGTTCGGCAATGCCGCCACCGGCGAGGCCGGGCCGGCACTGGCGATGCCGGCCTGGCGCGAGGTGTTCCTGGAACCGCGCCTGCAGCAGGTGATCACGCTGGCGCTGCAGAACAACCGCGACCTGCGCGTGGCGGTGCTGCAGGTGGAGAAGGAACGCGCGCAGTACCGCATCCAGCGCGCGGCGCTGCTGCCGTCGGTGGATGCCAGCGGCAGTGTCACCCGCTCGCGGGTGAGTGATGCCAACAGCGAGATCGGCGTCAGCCAGGTGACCGAATCCGATGCCGTGCAGGTGGGCATCAGCAGCTGGGAGCTGGACCTGTTCGGGCGCATCCGCAGCCTGAAGAACGAGGCCCTGCAGAACTGGCTGGCCAGCGCCGAGAACCAGCGCGCCGCGCGCACCAGCCTGGTGGCCGAAGTGGCCACGGCGTGGCTGGCGCTGGCGGCCGACGAGCAGTCGCTGGCGTTCACCCGGCAGACCCTGGACAGCCAGCAGCAGACCCTGCAGCGCACCGAGGCCCGCCACGCACAGGGGTTGGCCTCGGGCCTGGACCTGTCGCAGGTGCAGACCAGCGTGGAAGCCGCGCGCGCTGCGCTGGCCAGGCTGCAGACCCAGCAGGCGCAGGATCGTGATGCGCTGCAGTTGCTGGTGGGCGCGCCGCTGGACGCGGCATTGCTGCCGAGCGCGCAGGCACTGGACGGCACCGTGGCGCTGGCGCCGCTGCCGGCCAACCTGCCGTCAAGCGTGCTGCTGCAGCGCCCGGACGTACTGTCTGCCGAACACGCGCTGCAGGCGGCCAATGCCGATATCGGTGCCGCGCGCGCCGCGTTCTTCCCGACGCTGACGCTGACCGCCAACTACGGCCACAGCTCCACCGCATTGTCGACGCTGTTCTCGGCCGGCACCCGCGGCTGGTCGTTCGCGCCCAGCATCACCGCGCCGATCTTCCACGCCGGTGCGCTGAAGGCCTCGCTGGATGCCTCGAAGATCGGCAAGGACATCGGCGTCGCCCAGTACGAGAAGGCGATCCAGCAGGCCTTCAGTGAAGTGGCCGATGCCCTCGCCTCGCGCGATCACCTGGCCACGCAGATGGACGCCCAGCGTGCACTGGTCGCCGCCAGCCAGCGCAGCTACACGCTGGCCGACGCGCGTTATCGCACCGGACTGGACGGCTATCTGCAGGCGCTGGATGCGCAGCGCAGCCTGTATGCCGCGCAGCAGGACCTGATCGCCCTGCAGCAGCAGGAGGCGGGCAACCGGGTGACGTTGTTCAAGGTGCTGGGCGGTGGCGCGGACGCACGGTAACGCGCCCGCCAATGTGTATATGTCTTCCGCTCCGGTGGGTGCCGACCTTGGTCGGCACAAATGCCTTCATCCACGCATGGCGTGGATCTACCGGGGGGAGGCCTTGGTAGGTGCCGACCTTGGTCGGCACAAATGCATGCAGCATCGCGATCTGATGATTCGTGCCGACCAAGGTCGGCACCCACCAGAGCAGGTGCGACCGCTTACGCCACGCGGCCGCGGCGTGCACGCTCCAGGTGCACCAGCAGCAGCGAGATCGCGGCCGGGGTCATGCCCGGGATGCGCTGCGCCTGGCCGATGGTCTGCGGGCGCACGCGCTCCAGCTTCTGCAAGGCTTCGGCCGACAGCCCGCGCACCGTCGCGTAGTCGAAGGCTTCGGCGATCGGGGTGGCTTCATGCCGCTGCTGGCGCTCGATCTCCTCGCGCTGGCGGTCCAGGTAGCCGGCGTACTTCACGCCGATCTCCACCTGCTCGGCCACCTTGGCGTCGGTCACGGCCGGGCCCAGCGATGGCACCTGCATCAGCTGCGCGTAATCCAGCTCCGGGCGCTTGATCAGGTCCAGCACGTTGGTTTCGCGGCTGACCGCCACGCCCAGCGCGTCCTGCACTTCGCGGCCGAGCGCATTGGCCGGGGTCGCCCACAGCGCGCCCAGACGTGCGCGCTCGGCGGCGACCGCGGCCTGCTTGGTCTCGAACGCGCTCCAGCGACGGTCATCCACCAGGCCCATTTCGCGGCCAGCGGGGGTCAGGCGCTGGTCGGCATTGTCCTCGCGCAGCTGCAGGCGGTACTCGGCGCGGCTGGTGAACATGCGGTACGGCTCGTTGGTGCCGTGGGTGATCAGGTCATCCACCAGCACGCCCAGGTACGCCTCGTCGCGGCGCGGGCACCAGCTGTCCAGCCCGCGCACCTGGCGCGCGGCGTTGAGGCCGGCCAGCAGGCCCTGCGCGGCGGCTTCTTCATAGCCGGTGGTGCCGTTGATCTGGCCGGCGAAGAACAGGCCGTTGACCAGCTTGGTTTCCAGCGAGGCCTTCAACCCACGCGGATCGAAGAAGTCGTACTCGATCGCATAGCCGGGACGGGTGATGTGCGCGTTGCCGAAACCGCGGATGCTGCGCACCATCTCCAGCTGCACGTCGAACGGCAGCGAGGTGGAGATGCCGTTGGGGTAGATCTCGACGATGCCCAGGCCTTCGGGTTCGACGAAGATCTGGTGGCTGGCCTTCTCGGCGAAGCGCACCACCTTGTCCTCGATGGACGGGCAGTAGCGCGGGCCGATGCCTTCGATCTGGCCGCTGTACAGCGGCGAGCGGTGCAGCGCGTCGCGGATGATCTGGTGGGTCTGTTCGGTGGTGTGGGTGATCCAGCAGCTGACCTGCTGCGGATGCTCGTCCACCGAGCCGAGGAAGGACATCACCGGCCGCGGTGTGTCGCCGGGCTGCTCGTCCATCACACTGTAGTCCAGCGAGCGGCCATCGATGCGCGGCGGCGTGCCGGTCTTCAGGCGGTCGACCTGGAACGGGCGCTCGCGCAGGCGCGCCGCCAGCGTGGTGGCCGGCGGATCGCCCATGCGGCCGGCGGCGTACTGGGTCGGGCCGACGTGGATCTTGCCGGCCAGGAACGTGCCGGCCGTCAGCACTACGGCCTCGGCGTCGAAGCGCAGCCCGGTCTGGGTGATCACCCCACGCACGGCGTCGCCTTCGATGACCAGGTCATCGACCGCCGCCTGGAACACGGTCAGGTTGGCCTGGCCTTCGACGATGGCGCGGATCGCCATGCGGTACAGGTTGCGGTCGGCCTGGCAGCGGGTGGCGCGCACAGCCGGGCCCTTGGAGGCGTTGAGCGTGCGCCACTGGATACCGGCGCGGTCGGCGGCATGCGCCATCGCACCGCCCAGGGCGTCGATTTCCTTGACCAGGTGGCCCTTGCCGATGCCGCCGATGGCCGGGTTGCAGCTCATTGCGCCCACCGTCTCGATGTTGTGGGTCAGCAGCAGGGTGCGCACGCCGGTACGGGCCGCGGCCAGCGCGGCTTCGGTGCCGGCGTGGCCACCGCCGATGACGATGACGTCGTAACGATGGAAGGACGGGTTCATGGGGGCTGTTCAGCTGGGGGCGGGCGCGGACCGGGGGCGGCGCCGGGGTGGCGATTTTAGCGCCATTCGGGGCCGGGGCGCCGGTGCCGGCCGGCCGGCGTCGAAATCAGCCCTAAAGTTGGCAGGATTTTTGCAGATAACCCAATAGCACCCACCGTGGCTGGCGCCGTAGGCGCCCGTGACCGGAATTGGAACAGGGGCCGGTACAGGCGCACGGTGGGGGAGCAGAGGGCCGGCAGTCGGGGGACTGTCCGGCCCTGTTTTTTGGGGCTGTCGGGAAGGCCCCATCCACGCATGGCGTGGATCTACTGATGCTGGGGCTCTCGCCGAAAACAAACGGCCCCGCATTGCGGGGCCGTCTGCCTTCAGAGGTGCCGACATCCGACAGGGCCGGAACAGGGGGGATCCAGATGTTCCTGTCGGATATCGACGTAGAGCTTTTTGCGGCGGCCCGTGTCGTTTTTGTCACTTTGTGACGCGGGCCGTCACTGGTCCCGTAGAGTGCGGCTTGGACCGCGTGAAATGCAAGACGGTTCAGCGCTCAACTGTGCGCTGCGTCCCACGATCCATGTTGCGCCAGGGGGAACCGTTCATCCTTGGCGCACTGGGCGCCGGGGCCGGACGGGCCTGCGGCGGAGGCGCCGACGGCTGGATGTTCGACTGCGGCGGGCGACGCATCGAGTCCATGTTCCGCCACGGCGAACCGCCGTTGTACGACGGCCGCGACGGCGGCGGCGGACGGTTCTCGCCACCATTGCCGGGCGGGCGCGGCGGCGGGCGGTGGTTGTGCGGCGGGCGGTAGACCGGGCGCGAGTAGTACGGATTGCCATAGCCGCCGTAGTAGCCGCCATAGCCGCCGTAGTACGGGTAGCCGTAGTTGTAGGGATAGCCGGCCGGGTAGCGGTATTCCACCGACGGCGCACCGTGGTAGTAGCTGCCGCTGCGGCCACCGCCGACGTAGTCGTAGGTGGTGCAGCCGGTCAGGGCCAGCAACAGGCCACCGGCAAGCATCAGGCGCGTTTTCATGGTGGGTCCCCCCAGAGGACGGGTTGTGCAGTCAGCTTCGTGCGCAGGCGTTGAATCGGCCCTTAACTTCACTGGCCAGGATGAATGGAGGTGAAGGCCCTCATGCTGGCATGACCTGTGCCGGGGTCGCCAGCGCGGAGCCATACGTTAATCTTGCGTCATGAGCGATTCACTGTTGCCCCGTGCCCACGATGTCCTGGCTGCCGCTGCGCGGATCGCGCCGCACGCCAGCGTGACCCCGGTGCTGCGCTCGCGCACGCTTGATGCGCTGGCCGGCGCGCAGCTGGCGTTCAAGGCCGAACACCTGCAGCGCGGCGGCGCATTCAAGTTCCGCGGTGCCTGCAACGCGGTGTGGTCTTTGGATGCCGATCGCGCCCGTGCCGGCGTGGTCACCCATTCCTCCGGCAACCACGGCGCTGCCCTGGCCCTGGCCGCGCGCACCCGTGGCATCCCCTGTCACGTGGTGGTGCCCGAAGGTGCGGTGGCGGCCAAGCTGGCCAACATCGCCCGGCACGGTGCCACCCTCTGGCGCTGCCCGCCGACCATCGCCGACCGTGAGGCCACCTGCGCCAAGGTGCAGGCCGATACCGGCGCGACCCTGGTTCATCCGTATGCGGACCCGGCGGTGATGGCCGGACAGGGCACCGCGGCGCTGGAACTGCTGCACAGCGACGGCCCGTTCGATGTGCTGGTGGTGCCGGTGGGCGGCGGTGGCCTGGCCAGCGGTAGCGCGCTGGCCCTGCAGCTCGCCAGCCCGCAGACCCGGCTGGTGCTGGCCGAACCGGCCGGCGCCGATGACACCGCACGCTCGCTGGCCGCAGGCGAGCGCCAGGCGGCCTTCACCCCGGACACGATCTGCGATGGCCTGCGTACCCTGATCGGCGCCCCCAACTTCGCGCTGCTGCGCGCGGCCGGCGCCGAGGTGATCGTGGTTGACGACGCTGCCACCACGGCCGCGATGCGCCTGCTCTGGGAGGTGCTCAAGCAGGTGGTCGAGCCGTCCTCGGCCACCGTGCTGGCCGCGGTGCTGGCACAGCCGCAGCGGTTCGCCGGCCTGCGCGTGGGCCTGGTGCTGTCCGGTGGCAATGTCGACCTGCCCGCGCTGCGCTGGGGGGCGCCTTGAGCCGCGACCGGCACCGGCATCGCACCGGCCTGCTGGGCTGGCTGTGGCGGCTGTTCGTGCTGCTGGTGATCTGGCTGCTGGGGGTGACCGCCTGGATCGTCTGGGTGGGTGAGCGCGACCAGGCGGCCAAGGCCGACGCGATCATCGTGCTCGGCGCGGCGGCCTATGACGCCAAGCCGTCGCCGGTGTTCGAAGAACGCATCCGCCATGGCCTGGATCTCTATGACGCACAGTACGCGCCACTGCTGATCTTCACCGGTGGCTATGGCGGCACCGGCGCGCGCTTTTCCGAATCGCAGGTGGCGCGGCGTTATGCGCTCAAGCATGGCGTGCCGGACGACGCGATCCTGATCGAGACCGCCTCGCGCAACACCGTGCAGAACCTGGTCGAAGCCAAGCGGCTGATGGACCAGCGCGACCTGCACCGGGTGATCATCGTCAGCGACCCGCTGCACATGGCGCGCGCGCTGCGCCTGAGCAAGGCGCTGGGCATCGATGCGCTGGCCTCGTCCACGCCCAGCACGCGCTTCCGCAGCTTCCACACCAGCTGGCGCTTCCTGGTGCAGGAGATCTATTTCTTCCACCGCGACCTGGTGCGCCCGCCGCTGAGTTCGCCGGCCAATACCTGATTGGTTGCAGTCGGTAGTGCCGGCCGCTGGCCGGCAACCTCATGATTCCATGGTGGACATCTGCCGGCCAGCGGCCGGCACTACCGGATGATCGGTAGAGGCCAACCAAGGTTGGCACCTACCAGAAGCAGGTGCGCGGTCGCGTGATCAGGTCTGCTTGCGCCGGATCGGAATCGCCGACACCGGTACCGAGGCCACGTCGTGCCCGCCTTCGCGGATCGGTGCGCCCGGGTCCGGTGCCCAGGCGTGGGCATAGATCACTTCCCAGCTGCTGGGCAGCTTGCCGTCGGCACGGCGCATCGGTTCATACGCCGCCGCAGCAGCGGCGAAACGGCCACGCCCGGTCAGCGTGTGGCGGCGGTCCACCCGCGCATTGGTCGCGCCCATCGCGCGCAGCTCGCGCATCAGCGAGGGCAGGTCGTCGTAGGTCAGGGTGAACAGATCGCGGTCCAGCACCGGGTCGCGGAAGCCGGCCATCATCAGCGCATCGCCGAACTGGGCGATCTGCGCGAAGCGGCTCACGTGCGGGCGGTCATCGGCGGCCGCGAAGGCTTCGTTGAGTTCGACCAGCGTGTCCGGGCCGAAAGTGGAGCACAACAGCAGGCCACCGGGCTTGAGCACGCGACGGAACCCGGCGAACACCGCCGGCAGGTCGTCCACCCACTGCAGGCACAGGTTGCTGAAGATCACGTCCACGCTGTTGTCGGCCAGCGGCAGCGCGGCGGCGTCGCCGCACAGGCGCTGGAACGGCTTCCACCAGCCAGCCTGGCGCTTGGCCTGGTCCAGCATCGGCAGCGCCACGTCCAGCGCGATCACCTGCGCCTTCGGCCAGCGCTTCTTCATCAGTGCACTGGCGTGGCCGGTGCCGGCACCGATGTCCAGCACCACTTCGGGCTTGCGTGCCTCCAGGTAGTCCAGCGATTCGATCAGCCGCGCCTGCACCTCGCGCTGCAGGGCGGCGGCGGCGTCATAGCTGTTGGCGGCGCGGGCGAACGCGCGGCGGACATGGCGGGCATCGAAGTGGGACGGCATTGCGAAAGTCTCTTAGAACGTACCGGGGTAGGCGCCGCCGTCGATCAGCAGGTTCTGCCCGGTGAGGTAACCGGCCTGTGCACTGCACAGGAAGGCGCAGGCGGCGCCGAATTCATCCGGCGTGCCGAAGCGGCCGGCGGGAATCTGCTGGCGGCGGCGTTCGGCCACTTCCGCAGCATCGCCGTCCTTGCCCGCAGAGTGGGCGAAGTTGGCGCGCAGGCGGTCGGTGTCGAACTGGCCGGGCAGCAGGTTGTTGATGGTGACGTTGTGCGCCACGGTGCGGCGCGACAGCCCGGCGACGAAGCCGGTCAGGCCGCTGCGCGCGCCGTTGGACAGCGCCAGGATGTCGATCGGGGCTTTCACTGCCGAGGACGTGATGTTGACGATGCGGCCGAAGCCGCGCGCGATCATCGCGTCCACGGTGGCGCGGATCAGCGCGATCGGCGCCAGCATGTTGGCGTCCAGTGCGGCGATCCAGTCGTCGCGCTCGAAGCTGCGGAAATCGCCAGGCGGCGGGCCACCGGCATTGGTGACCAGGATGTCCACCTGCGGGCACGCGGCGAGCGCTGTGGAGCGACCGGCCTCGGTGGTGACGTCGGCGGCGACCACGCGGACTTCGGCGGCGCCGGGCAGGGCACGCAGCTCTTCAGCGGCGGTCTGCAGGGCGGCTTCGCCCCGGGCCACGATCACCACGTTGACACCCTCGCGCACCAGTGCCCGCGCGCAGCCCAGGCCCAACCCCTTGCTTGCGCCGCAGACCAGTGCCCAGCGGCCGTTGATACCCAGATCCATGCGTCAATCCCGCGGAATGAGGAAGGCGCTCATTGTCCGCCATCGGCCGGTGACAGGCCGGCAACGAAGTGTTGCAGGGCCGCGGCGACCTCGTCGGCATGGCCGAGGAACGGCGCATGGCCGCCGTGGGCGATGGTCAGCGCCTGCCCGCCCGGGGCCAGTGCCGCAGCGGCCTGCATCGCCGTCGGCGACACCAGCCGGTCACGCTGGCCGGCGATCCACAGGCTGGGTTTGCCCAGCGTCGGCAGTGCGCCGCGCAGGTCGGTGCTTTCCAGCAGGCGCAGGCCTTCCAGCAGGGCGCGTTCGGTGGGTGCACCGCGCTCGACCAGGCGCTGGCGCAGCGTGCGCAGCTCCTCGCGGGCGTGTGCCGAGCCCATCACGTCCAGCGCCAGGAAGCGTTCCAGGGTGCCGCCGAAATCGCTGGCCAGCTCGCGCCCGAACTGTTCGAACACCGCCGGTTCCACCGCATGCGGCCAGTCTTCGCCACGCACGAAGCGCGGCGTGGCCGCGATCATTGCCAGCCCGCGCACCTTCGGCAGCGTTGCAGCGGCGTGCAGCGCAAACAGGCCGCCCAGAGACCAGCCGCACCACACCGCCGGCGGCGTGGCCGCGGCGATGGCGTTGACCACGAACGGCAGGCGCAGCGGCGTGCTGTCCTCGCGGCTGTGGCCGTGGCCCGGCAGATCAACCAGATGCAGGGTGAAGCGATCGGCCAGGCGTTGCACCAACGGCGCGAACACACCGCCCTGCAGGGCCCAGCCATGGATCAGTACCAGGTCCGGCCCCTGGCCGGTGACGTCGATATGCATGGGAAAACGGCAACAGGCTCAGGCAAAGACCGGCAGCGGCGGTGGCGCGGCCTCACGCGCGGCCAGGTCGACGCGATCGCGCGCGCTGGCAATGGCTTCGACCACGCCACGCACCTGCTCGGGGGTGTGCAACGCGGACAGGGTGACGCGCAGGCGCGCCTTGCCTTCGGGAACCGTGGGCGGGCGGATCGCGCCGACCAGCCAACCGGCCTGTTCCAATGCCTTGGACATCGCCACGGCGCGGTGGTCGTCGCCACACAGCAGCGGCTGGATCGGCGTTTCCGAGGCCATCAGGTCCAGGCCATGGCGGCGGGCTTCGCCGCGGAACAGCGCGATCAGGTCGGTCAGTTTCGAACGCCGCCAGTTGTCACGGCGTGCCAGGCGCACCGCTTCCAGTGCTGCGGCGGCCAGCGGCGGCGGCATCGCGGTGGTGTAGATGTAGGGGCGCGCGGTTTCGGCCAGGTGCTCGATCAGGTCGTCGCGGCCCAGCACCAGCGCGCCGGAACCGCCCAGTGCCTTGCCCAGCGTGACCAGCTGCAGCGGCACATCGTCCACGCCCAGTCCGGCAGCCGCGACCGCGCCACGGCCATCGCCCACCACGCCCACGCCATGCGCATCGTCCACATAGAACAGCGCCTGCTGCAGGCGTGCCACAAGCGACAATGCACGCAGCGGTGCGATGTCGCCATCCATGCTGAAGACACCATCGGTGGCCAGCATCGCCGCGCCATCGGGCGCGTGCTTGAGCTGGCGCATCGCACCTTCGGCATCAAGGTGCGGATAACGGCGCAGGCGCGCACCGGCCAGCCGCGTCGCATCGAGCAGGCTGGCGTGGTTGAGCTTGTCCTGCACGCACACATCGTTCTCTTCGCTCAGCAGCGCCTGCTGCACGGCCAGGTTGGCGGCGAAGCCGCTGCCGAACAGCAGCGCGCGCGGGTAGCCCAGCCACTCCGCCACTTCGCGCTCCAGCGCCTCATGCAGGGCGTGGTGGCCGCAGACCAGATGCGAGGCACCCGCGCCGGTGCCTTCGCGTGCGGCCGCATCCTGCAGTGCATTGACCACGCTGAACTGCTGGGCCAGGCCCAGGTAATCGTTGCTGCAGAAGCCGGTCAGCCACTGGCCGTCCACTTCCAGGCGGACGCCGTCACGACGGGTGACCGTGCGCCGCGTGCGGCGACGGCCTTGGGCATCGCGCAGGGCGCGTTGGGCGTGGAGGCGGGCGGTCAAGTCGGGGCGGGCCATGGCGGCTGAATGCGGCGACGGGGCGGCTAGGGTAGCGCGTTGCCGCGGCGCCTGCCTGCATCCCGTCTCAGGCCGCGTGAGCGCAGCCACAGGCGGGCGTATCGGCGCTGATATCGGCGTGCACGGTGCCGCCGTGGTCGTGGCCCTCGGCATCGACCTGCACCGCCATCGGTTGCAGCCCCAGCCGAGCGAACAGGGCCAGGTCGCGCTCGCTCTCCGGGTTGCCGGTGGTCAGCAGCTTGTCGCCGTAGAAGATCGAGTTGGCACCGGCCAGGAAGCACAGCGCCTGCAGTTCGTCGCTCATCGCCTCGCGCCCCGCCGACAGCCGCACCATCGAGCGTGGCATGGCGATGCGTGCCACCGCGATCATGCGCACGAACTCGAACGGGTCCAGCTCGGCGCTGCCGTGCAGCGGCGTGCCCTCCACCTGCACCAGCTTGTTGATCGGCACCGAATCGGGATGTGCCGGCAGCGTGGCCAGCGCCAGCAGCAGGCCGACGCGCTGTGCGCGTGTCTCGCCCATGCCGACGATGCCGCCGCAACAGGTCTTCAGGCCGGCATCGCGCACGTGCTCCAGCGTGTCCAGGCGGTCCTGGTACTGGCGCGTGTGGATGATCGAATCGTAGTAGTCCGGCGCTGTGTCGAGGTTGTGGTTGTAGTAGTCCAGGCCGGCGTCCTTCAGCGCACGTGCCTGTTCGCCGCTGAGCATGCCCAGCGTGGCGCAGGTCTCCAGGCCAAGCGCCTTCACCCCGGCGATCATTGCCGCCACCTTCGGAATGTCGCGGTCCTTCGGCGAACGCCACGCGGCACCCATGCAGAAGCGCGAGGCACCGGCGGCCTTGGCCTGGCGTGCCTTGGCCAGCACCGCATCGGTCTCCATCAGCTTCTGCGCGTTCACGCCGGTGCTGTAGCGCTGCGCCTGCGGGCAGTACGCGCAGTCTTCCGGGCAGCCGCCGGTCTTCACCGACAGCAACGTGGAGACCTGCACCTGCGATGGGTCGAAATGCTCGCGATGGACCGCTGCGGCGCGGAACAGCAGCTCGGGGAACGGCAGATCGAACAGCGCCTGCAGTTCGTCGTGTTGCCAGTCGTGGCGGATGGCAGCAGCCATGGCGGGACCTTGGGTACGAGTGGAGCGAGGGCGGCAGTGTGGGTGGGCTGGCGAGGCCTGTCAACTTAAATATTCTGGTGTAGTTTACAGAAATCGTCCGCCAGAAATGCGCGCTACGGTGTAAGTTCATTGCTGCATACGGACTCGCGAGCATGAGCCATGGACAGCTACCAGCCCTACCCGATCCGCCGCGATGCGGTGCTGTGCAGCCTGGCCGAACTGCCTGACGGCGGCCTGCGCGTGGTGATGGATGATCTGCGCCAGACGAGTGAACCCGGTCACTGGCAGAACCGCATCTTCGTGACCTTCAAGGACTACGCGGCGGGGCAGCTCGATCCGTCGACGCTGCCCGACGAGGAGTTGCAGGCGTTCGGTCTGTACGTGCTGGTTCGCCTGCTGGCCATCAATGGCTGCCTGCGCGACACCGAGGAGGAGCCCGACAGCGATGCCCACCTTACCGAGCAGCAGCGGCAGAACATCGCCGCGCTGACCGACGAGGACATCGCCTGGATCGATGCGCAACTGCTTTCCCACTGCGATGGGCAGTTCCGGAAAATCGCCTTCATCGTGGGCAACGCGATGTCGCTGGACCCGCAGCGCCGCCCCGGCATTGCCGATGTCTTCTACGCCCAGCGCGTGCGCAAACTGGTCGCGCGCGGCGTACTGGAAGCGCAGGGCGACCTGGCGCGCATGCGCCATGGCGAAGTGCGCATCCGGCAGCAGCCCTGACCGGTGATGCGAGCGATGATGAGTTGGCACATCTGCCGCGCTATCTGGAGTGGCTGCGGCAGCAGCCCAACGTGCGCAGCGTGGAAAAGCGCCGGTGGCGGGAGCGCCTGCCCGTCCAGCGGTGCACGCACGGGGCAGGCTGTCAGCAGGATCCATGGCCGGGCATTTCACCGCATCCTGCAAGGCCTTCAGCCACAGTAGCCGCTGTCCGCCTTCCTCCGCAGCGTCCAGACTGCCCCGCATGACCGATCTTCATCGCCTCCGCGGCCGTATCACCGCGCTGGTTCTCAGTGAGGCCTGGCGCCGCCGCGCCGCACTCTGGGGCGGCGCCGTGGCCGTGGCACTGGTGGCCATCCTGTTCGCCAAGGCCAGCGACGCGGCCTTCCACCTGTTCCAGCGCATCACCTCGCATTCGCCGTGGTGGGCCCTGCTGCTCACACCGGGCATCTTCGCGTTGTTGGCGTGGCTCACTTCTGGCGTGCTGAAGCCCACACGGGGCAGCGGCATTCCGCAGGTCATCGCCGCACTGGACAAGCCGGATGAGTCGTTCCGCAGGACCAATCTTTCGCCTGCGGTCTCGGCGGGCAAGCTGTTGCTGACGTCGTTGTCGCTGCTGGGCGGCGCGTCGGTCGGGCGCGAGGGCCCGACGGTGCATGTGGGTGCCAGCCTGATGTACCTGTTCGGCCGCTGGTTCGGCTTCAAGGACCCACGCGAGCTCTCGCACTTCCTGCTGGCGGGCGGCGCGGCGGGCATTGCGGCGGCGTTCAACACGCCGCTGGCCGGCATCGTCTTCGCCATCGAGGAGCTCAGCGGCCGTTTCGAGCATCGGTTCTCCGGCACCTTGCTGACCGCAGTGATTGTCGGTGGCGTGGTGTCGCTCGGCCTGCTCGGCAACTACACCTACTTCGGTCATGTGAGCGCGCGGCTGCCGCTGGGACAGGGCTGGCTGGCGATCCTGCTGTGCGGCGCAGTGGCCGGATTGCTGGGTGGATTGTTCGCGCGCGCGGTGCTGGCGAGTGCGGCGGGCCGCCCGCGTTGGCTGGGCCAGCTGCGGCAGCGGCATCCCGTGCTGCTGGCTGCAGGCTGCGGCCTGGTGGTGGTGGCGCTGGCGTTGACGTTCGGCGAAGGCGCGTTCGGCACCGGCTACGAGCAGGCGCGCAGCCTGGTGCAGGGGCAGGCGATGGTCGGCCATGAATTCGGTCTGATGAAGCTGCTGGCGAATCTGGCGTCCTACGTGGCGGGTATCCCCGGTGGCCTGTTCTCGCCGGCGCTGGCGGTCGGTGCCGGCCTTGGGCATAACCTGGCGGTACTGATGCCGGGCGTGGATCCGCGAGCATTTGTACTGTTAGGCATGTGCGCCTATCTGACCGGCGTCACCCAGGCACCGCTGACCTCGGCGGTGATTTCGCTGGAGCTGACCGACAGCGGCGACCTGCTGCTGCCGATCCTGGCCACGGTGCTGATCGCGCGTGGTGTGTCCGGGTTGGTGTGCCGGGTGCCAATCTATCGTGGGTTGGCGGAGTTGTTGATGATGCCCGTCGTCGCGCCACACTCGCCTTCCAGCGGAAAGGATTTCACGAAGTGAGCTACACCATCGCCCCTGAACAGGTCATCGATTACCCGCCCGAGCGCTTGCGCGAGTTCCATGGCAGCGTGGTCGAGTACATCGACAACCGGGTGTTCATGCTGGATCTGGGGCAACTGGTCGGCGAGGCTGCCGCGCAGGCCTACCGGGAGACCGCAGCCGGGATGTTCACCGCCCTGGGCTGGCAGGGAGATGGCCGCATCGAGCTGTTGTGGCTGCCCGCCTTTGTTTTCCCGCTGTCGGAGCACATGGCGGATGTCGGTGTTGGCGTCTGGCACGTCAAGCAGGAAGAAGACGGCATCTCCTACCTGTTGTCGCCGGTGCCGATGCCGTTCGAGGCACTGCACAACACGCCACACTGGAAGGAGGTCCGCCAGGCGGCAGAACGCAGGCGCGGTGCACTGGGCCGAGCGGTGGATGAAGTCCTGCACTATGTATGGGATCCAATAGGCATCCAGGCCAATCCGGACTGCCGTGGCGAGTACGCCGCCTACGCAGATCGCATCGAGTCCCAGCTGCTGCGCGGTGCAGGCGAACAGGAACTGTGTGCGGCCCTTGCCGGCATGGCGCGCAATGAAATGGGCGTCAATCCGGATGAGTACAGGACCCAGCGCGCCGCCGCCGCCCTGGTGGCCTGGCGGGCATCCCTGCGTGACTGACCCGATGAGACGACCGACGGTACTGCGTCCGCTTTCCTGACCGTCCGGTGTGGTTGCCGGTGATGGTTCCGGCATCGCTGCGCGGGCAGGTTGGGGTATGCCTCTTGCCTACCTCCCTCTACCGGCGGATTGGCCCGCAGCGCTGCTTCGCGTGCTCCTGCCACTGCGGTGTCTGGTCTGCGGCGACCCGGGCCACGATGATCTTGACCTGTGCCGCGCCTGCCTTGCCGACCTGCCGTGGTCCGGCCGTGCCTGCCTGCGCTGTGCGTTGCCGTTGCCCGACACGGCGTTGATCGTCTGCGGCAGCTGCCGCGAGGAAGCACCACCGCAGACGGCCACCCATGCCAGCCTGTTGTACCTGCCACCGGTCGACCAGCTGCTGGTGCGCTACAAGTTTCATCAGGACCTGGCGGCCGGCCGCCTGCTGGCGCAGTTGATGCGACGCGCACCGCCGCCCTGGTCATGCCCACCGCTGGTGCCGGTACCGCTGCACCGGCGCCGCCTGCGCCAGCGCGGCTACAACCAGGCCGCCGAACTGTGTCGCCTGCTGCCGATGCCGGTCTGGCACGGGCTGTACCGGCAGCGGCATACGGCGCCGCAGTCCGAACGCACGGCCGAACAGCGCCGGGAGAACCTGTTCGATGCGTTCGATGTACGCGATCCGGTGCCACCGCGACTGACCGTGGTCGACGACGTGATGACCACCGGCAGTACGGTGATGGAGATTGCCGAAACGCTGCGCTGCGTGGGCGCTGAAGAGGTGCGGGTATGGGTGTGCGCGCGGGTGCCGTGATCGTCCTCTTCATCGCCAGGGGCTAGGATGAGGCCGGTTCCGGATCGAAGGAGTGGCCATGAATTCCCCCTTGTCTCCCTTGTTGTCGGCGGTGGGTCGCAGCTGGTGGATCCTGCTGCTGTATGGGCTGGTTGCGCTGGGCTTCGGCATCATCGCCATTGGCTGGCCGCTGTCCGCCGCCATGGCACTGGCGTGGACGCTGGGCGTGATGGCCATCGTTGAAGGTGTCATCAGCCTGTTCGCACTGGTCAGCGGCGGCAGCGGTGCGTCGCGTGGCTGGCTGGCACTGTATGCCATCGCCTCGCTGGGTTTCGGCATCCTGGCGGTGATCAATCCGCTGGCCACCGCCAGCGTGCTGGTGCTGTTCCTGGCGGCATGGCTGCTGGTGGCCGGCATCTATCGCATCGTGTTCGCGATCCGCGTACGCAAGCAGATCCAGGGCGAGTGGCTGCTGATTCTCAGTGGCGTGCTGGCGGTGGTGCTGGGCCTGCTGTTCGCTGCCAATCCGTATGCAGGCGTGGCGGTGACCACGCTGTGGATCGGCATCGGCAGCCTGCTGTACGGGCTGTTGCAGGTGCTTGTGGCGTTCAAGCTGCGGAAGCTGAAGTGAGGGTTGCGCTTCCGCTTCTGCTGGGGGCGGCGCTGGTGCTGGCCGGATGCATGCCAGATGCCGCGCCCGGTGCGCTGGCAGGCAAGGAGCATGCGCCACGCCCCGGCGTGGATGTGCGCCTGAGCGCGGTCGATGCAGACGGCAAGGGTACCCAAGCGCAGTGGCAGGGCGAGACGCTGGCCCTGCGCGAGCCGCCGATTGCCGGCAGCGCGGACATCGCCGATGTGCGCTATGTGCTGGATGAAGGCAAGCAGCCGGGCCTGCAGATCCGCTATCGGCCGGAGGCGCACCAGCGCATCCACGATGGCACCGCGGCCCTGGTGGGCCAGCGGGCGGCGATCAGCGTGGACGGCCGCGTGCTGATGGTGGCGACGGTGCAGGGACCGTTCGGCGAATCGATGATGCTGAGCGGGCTGTCCAGCGTTGCCGAAGCGCAGGCGCTGGCCAGGCACATCACGGGCGAATGACGGGCGCGCCTGCAACCCCGCGCTGCGCGCGGAGGTCGACCCAGGTCGACTACTACCGCGCGAAGCGGGCCTCGATCTCTTCCAGCGACTTGCCCTTGGTCTCCGGCAGCCAGAACGCGGCTACCAGGAAGAACACGAAGGTGCACGCCGCCCAGAACACGAACATGCTGGCGTAGCCGTAGTGGCCCACCGTGGGCAGGAAGATCGCGGCGATGGTGGTCGACACGAACTGGTTGATCAGCAGTGCGATGCTCATGCCGTTGGAGCGGATGCGGTTCGGCATCAGCTCCGACAGCGCCAGCCACACGCAGACGCCGGGGCCGACCGCGAAGAACGCGACGAACACCAGGATGCAGGCGGCCACCGCCCAGCCGTGGGCCGGCGGCGGCACCGGGCCGATGCGTGCCTGCTCGATGCGCAGCGGTGCCTGCGCGGCCTTGGCCGGGTCGGCGAACGGGTTCAGATGCAGTTTGCGGAAGAACGCGCCGATCACGCTGTCCGGCTGCACGGTGCCGGCACGCTCGATGCGCAGCTCGCGGTCGGTCAGATTGTCGCTGCGCAGGGCGCGCACATTGGTGAAGTCGCCATAGGCATACGACACGGTCAGCTGCAGCGGCCTGCCTTCGCTGTCGATGCCAACACCCAAGCGCTGCCACTGCGCGTCATCCAGTACCAGTTGCAGGCCATCGCCGCTGACCGCCGCCTGCAGCTGCGGCTGCACGTCGGTACGGCCGCGCTCGGCCTGGAAGAACAGCGTGGCGGCGGCCAGCAGGGCCACGCAGATGCCGCCGCTGCCGAGCATCAGCAGGAATTTGCGGCCCTTGCGGTCGACCAGCAGCAGCGCGACCACGGTCATCACCGCATTGAGCAGCTTGATCGCCACGTCAGCGCCATTGGCCACCGCGCCGGACAGGCCCGCCTGGTTGAGGATGTTCACTGCGTAGGCCAGCACCGAGTTGATGCCAGTGGCCTGGGTGCAGGCCAGCACCACGCAGGCGAGCAGGAACGGCACCACGTAGCGGCGGCTGAGCAGCGGGTCGCGCTTGCCGCTGCTGCTGCGCGATTCCGGTGCCTGGATCTGTGCAAGCGTGGGTTCCACCTCCGCAGCCGGCAGCACGCGCTGCAGGCTGCGGCGCGCGTCATCGATGCGGCCGCGCCGCATCAGCCAGCGCGGTGACTCGGACAGCCAGAAGATGCCGGCGCAGAACAGCAGGCCCGGCGCCAGGCAGGTCCAGAAGATGGTGCGCCAGGCGTGGTCCTTCACCGCAAACAGCTCCTGCGCCTGCTGCGCGACCGGCAGTGAGCGCACGGCTTCGGCGGCGGCATCCACTGCATGGGCCTGGTACAGGCCGATCAGCGCCGCCAGCACCAGGCCGACGGTCAGCAACAGCTGGAACATCGCCGCGCCGCGCCCGCGTCGTTCGGGGCTGAGCACTTCGGCCAGGTACAGCGGAATCACCACGCCAATCAGGCCGCCACTGATGCCCTGCAGCAGCCGGCCGAGCAGCAGCGGCGTGTAGCCCGAAGCCAGCGCCATGATCGGAATCGAGGCGGTGAACAGCAGGCCGGCCAGCAGCATCGCGCCGCGGCGGCCGATCAGGTCGGCGACCATGCCGGCGAACAGCGAGGACAACACACTGCCCAGCAGCACCGCAGCCACGACAAAACCGAGCTGCTGGCTGCTGAGCTGCCAGGCGTGGCTGGCCGTTGCCTCCAGGTAGGGCAGGGCGCCGGCGATGATGCCGATGTCGATGCCGTACAGCAGGCCACCGAGGCCGCCGATGAAGAGCAGGTAGCGTACGGGCCAGCGCGGGGCGGTGCTTGCGGTCATCGGCAGTTCCTGTGGTAGCGCCGGGCCATGCCCGGCGACGGTTCGTCGCAGATTGCTTTCTGTAGAGTCGAGCCATGCTCGACTGCTCTTCGTTCCGATATCGAGGTTCCCCGCACCGCGCGCTGCGCGGTGAGTCGAGCATGGCTCGACTCTACAAAAATGCAGATATCAGGCGTTTGCGGCGTTCAAATCGACTACCCGCCCGCCCACAACCACCTGCTGCAGGCGCAGTTCGGCGTCCAGCACCACCAGGTCGGCGCGGGCGTCGGGCGCGATGCGGCCGCGATCGTCCAGGCCGAGATACGCGGCGGGGAAGGTGGAAACACGCTGCGAGGCATCGGCCAGCTCCAGGCCCACTTGCACCAGATTGCGCAGCGCCTGGTCCATGGTCAGCGCGCTGCCGGCCAGCGAACCGGTCGCCAGGCGTACGCAGCCGCCGCACTTGTGCACGCGCTGCTCGCCCAGCGCGTACTCGCCATCGGGCATGCCGGTGGCGGCGGTGGCGTCGGTCACCGCGTACAGGCGCGGGATCGCACGCGCGGCCAGGCGGATCACGCCGGGGTGGATGTGCTGCAGGTCGGGGATGATCTCGGCGTACTGTGCATGTGCCAGCGCCGCTGCGGCGATGCCCGGGCGATAGTGATCGACGCCGGTCATGCCATTGAACAGGTGGGTGAAGCCGGAGGCGCCGGCCTGCAGCGCGGCCACGCCTTCCTCGTAGGTGCCGGCGCTGTGGCCAAGCTGCACGCGGATGCCCATCGCCGAAAGCGCAGGTATCAGCGCGGTGTGCTCGCCGATTTCCGGGGCCAGCGTCATCACCCGGATCGGTGCCAGCGCATGCAGCTGTTGCACCAGCGCCAGCGTCGCCTCGATGGTGCGGTTGGGCTGCGCGCCCAGGCGCTGCGGGCTGATGAACGGGCCTTCCAGATGCACGCCGGCAATGCAGGCGGCGTCGGCATCGGGCGCCGCCATGGTGGCGGCCACACCCTGCAGCGCGTGCTCGATCTCGTCCAGCCCGGCGGTCATGGTGGTCGCCAGCAGCGTGGTGGTACCGAAGCGCAGATGGGTGCGGGCGATGGTGCGTGCCACGTCGCCGCCCTGCATCAGGTCCACGCCGGCCGCGCCGTGCACATGTAGGTCGATGAAGCCGGGCAGGATCACCGGCAGCTGCAGATCGTCAGCACCGCTGTGGTCATCCACCTGCAGCTGGCGCACGCGCGAATCGAAGTGGACGTGCCCGCGCCGCCAACCCAGCGGGGTGAGGATGCGGCCATGCAGGGTGCGGGTGTCGGTCATGCGGTGGGCTCGGCGATGATCACTTCGATGCCCAGCCGCTGCAGCCCTTCGCGGGTCGCATCGTCGATGCCGGCGTCGGTGATGATGGCGTGGATCTGATCCAGCAGTGCGATGCGGTGCAGGCTGACGCGGCCGAACTTGGAGGCGTCGGTCAGCACCACGATGCGGCGCGCGCGCTCGACCATGCGGTGGTTGAGGCGGGCTTCGGCCTCGTCGTGGGTGGTCAGGCCGAACTGCAGGTCCAGGCCGTCCACGCCCAGGAACAGGGTGTCGAAGCTGTACGAATTGAGGCTGGCCTCGGCCTGGCTGCCCTGCAGCGACAACGACTGCTGACGCAGCAGGCCGCCGGTCAGCAGCACGGTGATGCCTGCGGCATTGGCCAGTTCCCAGGCGATGTTCAGGCCGTTGGTCATCACCGTCACGTCGCGATGCGCGCGCAGGTGGCGGGCCAGGGTCATCGTGGTCGAGCCGGAGTCGATGATGATGTTGTCGCCGGGCTGCACCAGCCGCGCGGCGCGCGCACCGATCGATTCCTTCAGCGGCAGGTTCAGCGCGTCCTTTTCGTGGATGTCCTGTTCCTGCGGCGGCGTACGAACCAGCGTGGCACCGCCGTGGGTACGGGTGGCCAGGCCCTGCGACTCGAAGTGGGTCAGGTCGGCACGGATGGTCACCGCCGACACGCCAAAGCGCTCGACCAGATCGGCCACCTGCACCGAGCCGTGCTCGATCAGCAGTTGCAGGATCTGTTGCCGGCGGGAGCGGGTGTTGCGCATGGCCATTCTCGGTTTCGCGGGAAAAGGTAGAGATTAGCCGTTCACAGCAACGCCGGCAGCCGAACCTGCGCTCTGCACGCGGGCTCCGGCCTGGTTGGCGCTGCAGGCGCGGGCGTACTCGCCCAGGCACAGGCCGATGCGGTGCTGCACCAGGGCGGTGGGGGTGTTGGGCAGGCGGCCTTCGCGCACGGCGCGGTACTGCTCCGGCAGGTACTGGCTGAGCAGTACCAGCGGCGGCGCTTGCTGCTCCAGGTTGGCGAACAGGGTCTGCACCGCCTGCACCAGCGCTGGCTCGCCCCAGTAGTAGCGGCAGCGGTCGCTGAAGGAATAGTGGCGCAGCAGGCGCAGCGCGGCCTCATCGCCCTGGTAGTAGGACTGCCAGTACTTCGGCTGCGCCACCATCACCTCGTCCAGCACCTGCGGCAGGCGCGAGCACTGCGCGGCTGGCAGCAGCTCGGCCTCGATCGCGGCCAGCGCGAACAGTGCCTCGCGATAGGCGAAGGTGGCAGCCGGGCCGACCTTGAGGATGGCGAAGTGGTCACGTACCAGCGCGTGCAGGCCACTTTCGCGCTGGTAGTCGGTGGAATGCGCTTCGAACACGATGCGCGGCTGCTGTTCGAGGAAGCCGGCCAGCGTGCTGGCGGCGGCCGGGTCGTATTCGTGCACGCTGCTGTGGTCGAAGTCCACGCCCGGCTGCACCACCATCGCGATCACGCGCTGCCACGCATCGCGCAGCTGCGGCGTGTCGAACGCCTGCTGGTGGATGGCCAGGGTCTGCGCGGCTGCGGCCGGCGTGGTCACCTGCAGGCCTTCGGCCAGCGAGGCTTCGCCACCGGGAATCGGTACTTCGGTACCGATCACGTAGACCGGCGGCGGCAGGCCGTGTTCGGCGGCGGTGCGTTCGGCGATCTCGGCCAGCTCGGCCGAGCGCGCGGCAACGATGGCATCGGGCAGCGGCACCGGATCGTCGGCGCAGGACATGCTGCAGTCGAGGTGGATCTTGTGGAAACCGGCGGCGACGTAGGCTTCGATCAGCACGCGCGCGTGGGTCATCGCTTCGGCTGCCGGGCGCTTCTGCCAGGCATTCGGGCCGAGATGGTCACCGCCCAGGATCAGCCGTTCGCGCGGGAAGCCTTCTTCGTCGGCCAGGGTGCCGACGTAGTCGCGGTACTGCGGCGGGGTCATGCCGGTGTAGCCGCCGAACTGGTCGACCTGGTTGGAGGTGGCCTCGACCAGCAGCACGGTGCCATGTGCCTGCGCCACGTGCATGGCCGCGCGCAGCACCTGCTCGTTGCTGCAGCAGACGCTGTACAGGCCGACGTTGGCACCGGCGCGGTGGGAGGCAAGCAGGGTCTGCAACGGGGACATGGTCAGGCTCCGGACATCAGGAAAACGAGGGTTGGCAGGCGAGCAGGGCAGCACCACGTGCGCCGCCGGCATCGCCGAAGCGTGGCGGCACGATCGGTGGCACCTGCACGCCCTTGAACAGATGGGCGGTGATGGCGGCGGGCAGGTGCTCGTACAGCGGTGCGTACTGCGAAAGACCGCCGCCGAGCACGATCACGTGCGGGTCCAGCGCCAGCACCAGCGCGGCCAGGCTGTGGCCGAGCAGGTCGCGATGGATGTCCAGCGCCTTGCGCGCGCGCGCATCACCGGCTTCAGCCAGGGCGATCACCGCGCTGGCGTCGGCGGCGCTGCCACCGAGGTGACGCTCGATCATCGCCACGCCACTGCCGGACACATAGCGCTCCACGCAGCCCTGCAGGCCGCAGGCACAGTCGATCAGCGGCAGGCCGTGGCGTTGCAGCAGGTGGCCCGGCACGCTCCAGTGGCCCCATTCGCCGGCCAGGCCGTTGAAACCGGACAGCAGGCGGCCGTGCAGGCAGAAACCACCACCCGCACCCGTGCCGAGGATGGCGCCGAACATGCTGGGGTAGCCATCGGCGGCGCCGCCGTGCGCTTCGGAAAGGGCAAAGCACTGCAGGTCATTGCCGAAATGCAGTGGGCGCTGCAGCCGGGCCTGCAGATCGGCGGCGACGCTGTGGCCGGTCAGTGCCGGCACGTTCGCACTGAGCTGGCGACCCGTGCGGCGATCACGCACGCCGGGCAGGGCGATGCCGATGGCCGCATCACTGCGGCCAAGTGCAGCGTCTGCCTCGGCCACCAGCGCCACCACCGCCTGCAGGAAACCGTCGTAGTCGCCCTGCGGCGTGCTGACGCGACGGCGCCAGGTGACCTGCATCGCCGCATCGCACGCCACCAGCTCGATCTTGGTGCCGCCGATGTCGATGCCGTAGCAGGCGTGGGCGATCAGCTCAGCCATGGTGGATGGTGACGCCCTTGACGACGCGGTTGACGGTGCCGTCCGGGAACGGGTTGTCCGGGGTCAGCCCGAGCGCGGCCGAGCGCTGCAGCGCGAACAGCTGCGCGAAGCCCAGCCATACCGGCGCCAGCCACGGATCGTCCAGTGCCGGCACGATCAGGGGGTATTCGTCATCGGCGCCGATGTCCGAATGCGGGCCGATCGCCAGCACCTGGCCGGCCACGCCGTCGCGGCTCAGTTCTTCCAGCAGGTCCTGTTCGTAGCGGCGCGCCAGCGGCTGCACGCTGCGCAGCACCACCACCAGGGTGTTGCCGTCCAGCGTCGATTTCGGGCCATGGCGGAAGCCCAGCGGGGTGTTGGCCAGCGCCAGCACGCGGCCGGCGGTCAGCTCCAGCACCTTCAGCGCGCACTCGCGTGCCAGCGCTTCCAGCGGGCCGCTGCCGAGGTAGATCACGCGATTGAACGGGCGTTGCGCCAGCGCCGCCACCGGTGCATCCCACTGTGCCTGGCCTTCGCGGGCCAGCGCGGCGATCTGCTTCAGGCGCGCCACGCGCGCATCCCACGGCGAACGATCGAACACGGTCAGCGCGGCCAGCAGCATGCAGGTCAGGCTGCTGGTCATGGCGAAGGCGCGGTCGCAGCTGGCCGACGGCATCAGCAGGGTGCAGGTATCGGCACGGCCTGCGCCACGACGGGCCAGTTCGCCATCGGCATTGCAGGTGATGTCGAGGAAGCGCGCGTCATCCACGTCGCTGCGCACGCGGTCCACTGCCGCCACGCTCTCCGGGCTGGAGCCGCTGCGGCCGAACGAGACCAGCAGGGTCGGGCGGTCGCGCTGCAGGTACAGCGCCGGGTGGGTCAGCAGGCTGGTGGTGTGCACCACGCGCACATCGGCTGGCCACTGCGCGTTGATCGCATCGGCCACCATCTCGGCGATGAAGCCGGAGCTGCCGGCGCCGGTGAACAGCACGCGCTGGTTGGGATCGTTGAGGCTGTCGCCAAGGAAGGCCTGCAGGCGGTCGCGGGCACGCGACAGGTCCTGTGCGAGGGCGTCCCACAGCGCGGGCTGCTGGGCGATTTCGGTAGCGGTATCGGCTCCGCCAAGGCGCTGCCAGGCGGACACATCGGAAAGCAGGGTGACGTCCATTCGGAGGTTCCAGTTGGGCCAGCGCACCATCAGTGTTTTCTTTCGAAATGTCAAACATCGAAAGTAAAAGGAAAGAAAATGGGTGAGTGACTTTCCGCGTCGCGAGGTGTCCGGGAAAACGAAAGGACCGACGAAATGCCGTATCGCACAACGCTTAACAGGCACCTGCAAGCGCTTACACAAAGTATTGCGGCGCAACAACTTTCGTTTCAATGGAATATATCTTCCTTTTTCCTTTCCATTTGTTGACATCTTTCGAATCGCTGCCCTAGAGTCGGCCCAACCGCTTTCGAAACGCCCGGTGAACGGGTTGGGAGTCCGCGTGGAAAACTGCGTTCGTCGCTCGCCGCTGATGCTGGCCCTGTTGCCGGCATTGATGCTGGCGTCCATGCCGGCCCGGGCCGAGCCGGTCGGCAACCTGCGTTCGGTGGCCGCCAGCGACAGCCGCGACGGCGTGCAGGGCTGGGACCTGCAGACCGACAAGGGCGCGCGCATCCGCATCGAGCTGCCGGCCACCGACATCATCCGCGTGCAGGCCGGCCGCAACGGCAAGCTCACCGGTGCAGGCGACAAGGCCGCGCCGATCGTGCTGCCGCAGCCCAAGGCGAACGTGCAGGCGCAGCTGGAAGAAGACGCGCAGGAACTCCGCGTGCGCACCGATGCACTGGTGCTGCATGTACAACGGCAGCCGCTGCGCCTGCGCCTGGAGCGGCTGGACAACGGCCAGCCCACCGCCCTCTGGCAGGAGCTGCAACCACTGGACCTGGATGCCACGCAGAGCGTGCAGGTGCTGTCCTCGCAGGCCGACGAAGGCTATTACGGCGGTGGCCAGCAGAACGGCCGCTACCAGTTCAAGGGCCGCGAGCTGGAAGTGTCCTACTCCGGCGGCTGGGAAGAGGGCGACCGCCCCAGCCCGGCACCGATGCTGCTGAGCAGCCGCGGCTGGGGCATGTTGCGCAATACCTGGAGCGATGGCAGCTACGATCTGCGCGAGCCCGACCAGGCCACGCTGCTGCATCGCGAAGACCGCTTCGATGCCTATTACTTCGTCGGCGCCGATCTGCCGAAGCTGATCGAACGCTACACCCAGCTGACCGGTCGCCCCAACATGGTGGCGCGCTGGGCGCTGTCCTACGGCGATGCCGATTGCTACAACGACGGCGACAACCGCAAGAAGCCCGGCACCGTGCCTGAAGGCTGGAGCGACGGCCCGACCGGCACCACGCCGGATGTGATCGACAGCGTGGCCAAGCAGTACCGCGCCCACGACATGCCCGGTGGCTGGATCCTGCCCAACGATGGGTATGGCTGCGGTTACAAGCAGTTGCCGGAAACGGTGAAGGGCCTGGCCACGTACGGCTTCCGCACCGGTCTGTGGACCGAGAACGGGGTCGACAAGATTGCCTGGGAAGTGGGCAAGGCCGGCAGCCGCGTGCAGAAGCTGGACGTGGCCTGGACCGGCAAGGGCTACCAGTTCGCGATGGATGCCAACCGCCAGGCGTTCAACGGCATCCTCGACAATTCCGATTCGCGCCCGTTCCTGTGGACGGTGATGGGCTGGGCCGGCATCCAGCGTTACGCGGTGGCCTGGACCGGCGACCAGAGCAGCAGCTGGGACTACATCCGCTGGCACGTGCCGACCCTGGTCGGTTCGGGGCTGTCCGGCATGGCCTACGCCAGCGGCGACGTCGATGCGATCTTCGGCGGCAGCGCCGAGACCTTCACCCGCGACCTGCAGTGGAAGGCATTCACCCCGGTGCTGATGGGCATGAGCGGCTGGTCGTCGAATGCGCGCAAGCACCCGTGGTGGTACGACGAGCCCTACCGCAGCATCAACCGCGATTACCTGAAGTTGAAGATGCGCCTGACCCCGTACATGTATGGGCTGGTGCACGAGGCCGCGCAGACCGGTGCACCGCCGGTGCGTGGCCTGATGTGGGACAACCCGCGCGACCCGCACGCGCAGGATGAAACCTACAAGTACCAGTTCCTGCTCGGCCGCGACCTGCTGGTGGCGCCGGTGTACCGCAGCCAGGCCGCCAGCCGTGGCTGGCGCCGCGATATCCATCTGCCGGCCGGCGGCTGGATCGACTACTGGGACGGCCGCCGCGTGCAGGCCGCTGCCGATGGCCGCCAGCTGGATCGTCAGGTCGACCTAGCCACGCTGCCGGTGTTCGTGCGTGCCGGTGCGATCCTGCCGATGTACCCGTCGATGCTGTTCGATGGCGAAAAGCCACTCGATGAGGTGACGTTCGACCTGTACCCGCAGGGCGATTCGCAGTACACGCTGTACGAAGACGACGGCAACACCCGCCGCTACCAGCAGGGCGAATCGAGCACGCAGCAGATCCGCGTGCAGGCGCCGGCACAGGGCAGTGGCCCGGTGCAGGTGCAGATCGACGCCGTGCAAGGCCAGTACAACGGCCAGCTGGCGCAGCGCCGCTATGGCCTGCGCGTGCTCAGCCGCCAGGCGCCGCGCGCGGTGCAGGCCGGTGGTCGCGCGCTGCCGGCGCTGGCCGATGCCGCCGCCTTCAACAGCGCCAACGAAGGCTGGTACTTCGACGCGCAGGAGCGCCGCGGCACGCTGCATGTGCGCACGGCCACACAGGACATCCGCCAGCCGCTGCAGCTGCAGCTGGACTTCGCAGTGGCCGCCGCAGCCGCCGACGATGCCTATCCGGCCGCGCCGGTGCTGGGCCGCGAACTGCCGGCGGACAGCCTGCTGGTGGTCAACCGCCCGGCCGAAGAACCCGGCCATGCGCTGGAAAATGCCTTCGATGATGATCCCGGCACCTGGTTCCGCAGCGTGCGCAACCAGGCCGTGCGCACCGGCGCGCACGAGTGGGTGATCGGCTTCGGCGAGCGGAAGATGATCGATGGCATCGACCTCGCGCCGCGCAACGACAAGAACTGGAAGCACGGCCAGGTACGCGACTACGAGGTGTACCTGGGTGACAGCAATGGCGAGTGGGGCGAGCCGATCGCCCGCGGCCGCCTGCAGCTGAAGGAAGGCGTGCAGCGCATCGACTTCCCGGCCCACGCCGGTCGCCTGCTGCGCTTCCGCGTGCTGAGCGTGCAGAACCCCGAGGGCGACGGCGCCAGCAGCACCGATCCGATGGTGACCGCCGCACAGGGCAGCGCCCGCGCGTTCGATGCATTGCAGCCGCGCGATGTCGGCCCGATCGCACTGTCCACCTTCCACATTCTTGAACACCAGGAACCGGAGCGACCGGCCCGGCAGCGCTATCTCTCCGAGCTGCCGGTGCCGGCCGCGCTGGCCAGCCAGGTGCGCACCGACCAGTCCTTCCGTGGCGACGCCGGCATGCGCATGAAC
This sequence comes from Stenotrophomonas sp. AG209, assembly GCF_003550055.1. Classification (NCBI taxonomy): domain Bacteria; kingdom Pseudomonadati; phylum Pseudomonadota; class Gammaproteobacteria; order Lysobacterales; family Lysobacteraceae; genus Stenotrophomonas; species Stenotrophomonas sp. AG209. The sequence continues at coordinate 2,331,281 of NZ_QXDB01000001.1, read as the reverse complement.
GGGCTGCAGTTCCGCCGTGGCCTGGGCGTCGGCGCCAACAGCCGCATCGACCTGCGCCTGCAGGGCGGCTGGCACCTGCTGCGCGCCGACCTCGGCATCGACGACGCCTGCCGCAACGCCGGTGGCCTGCAGTTCCAGGTCTGGGGTGACAACCGCCTGCTGTACGACAGCGGCCTGGTGAGGGCGCCCGGCGTGGTCAAGCCGGAGCTGGACATCCGAGGCCTTTCCACCCTGAGCCTGCGCACGCTGGGTGCGCAGGGCAGCCAACCCGCCCAGGTCTGCGCCAACTGGGCCAACGCCGTACTGATCGGCCAGGAGGGCGACTCCGCCAGCATCGTCGCCCCATGACTCCCTCGTAACACCGCTCCTCCCCCGCCCATTCCGACTACGGCCCTCAGGGCCGTGGCCCGGGAGCGTTTTGCCCGCCGAACGCCCACGCGCTCACTTTTTGCGCCGCACCCCTGCCAGGAGAGAACCCCGATGTTGCCCGCCCGCCACCACCGCCCCCCCTGTCGCTCGATCGCTCCGCTGTCGCTGGCCATCGCCGGCGTGCTGCTGTCGGTCGCCGTTCCTGCCTTCGCCCAGGAGAGCAAGGACAAGGCCACCGACCTGGCCCGCATCGAGGTCACCGGCTCCAACATCCGCCGCACCGACGTTGAAACCGCATCGCCGGTGCAGGTGATCAGCAAGCAGGACATCCAGAACATGGGTGCGCGCACGCTGCTGCAGGTGCTGGACAACCTGCCGGCCGCACGCCCGGCGCAGCAGGACGCGCGTTCGCTGTTCACCGGCTCCGATGGTGCCTCGCAGGCCAACCTGCGCGGCCTGGGCGCCCAGGGCACGCTGGTGCTGCTGAACGGTCGTCGCCTGTCGTACTACGGTGCGCCGGCCGGCTTCCAGACCCAGTTCGTCAACATCGATGCGATCCCGGCCGCGGCCATCGAGCGCATGGAAGTGCTGACCGACGGTGCCTCGGCGGTGTACGGCACCGACGCGGTGGCCGGCGTGATCAACGTGATCACCAAGCGCAACTTCCAGGGCGCCGAGGTCAGCTTCACCAATGACACCTCGTCGCGCATCGATTCCTACGGCGAGCGCCAGGCCAGCATCACCGCCGGCTTCGGTGACCTGACCGAGAACCGCTTCAACATCTACGGCGCGGTCAACATGTACCGCCGCGACGCGATCCCGCTCAGCGACTTCTACGACAAGCGGCCCGACCAGTACTACGTCAACAAGCCGAACTACCTCAACGACCTGCGCCTGGGCGTGGGCAGCAAGCCGGGCGAGTTCAACCCGGGCAGCTACTTCGCCTTCGATCCGGTCACCGGCCGCCGCGTGCAGGAAGCTGCGCCGGGCTGCAAGAACGTGCTGACCAGTGAAGCGGCTGGTCCGCGTTGCGTCTGGGAAACCTGGATGAACAACGAGATCGATGCAGGCGCCAAGTCCGAGCGCAACACCGCCTACCTCAACGGCACGTTCCTGGTGGGTGACAGCACCGAGATCTTCGCCGAGGCGACCTACACCGACATCGACCTGCGCGCCAACGGCGGCACGCCGCGCACCTACGGCACCACCACCGGCAACCCGACCAGCTGGTTCTCGCGCAACACCGGCAACAACGTCAACCAGTTCCTGTACCCGTTCCTGGGCCCGAACAACGAGTACAACCACGCCAGCCCGCAGATGAAGGCGATGATGGGCGGCGTGGTCGGCCTGAATTACCTGCTGCAGGATGCTGGCCCGAACTACTTCGGCCAGCGCAACACCGACAAGAGCTACCGCGTGCTGGCCGGCGCGCGTGGCAACCGGGGTGACTGGAACTGGGAGACCGCGTTCGCCAGCGCGGGTACGCACTCCACCACGTACCAGACGATCAACGTCAACATCAAGGGCTTCGAGAAGGCCTTCGGCCCGTACTCGATCGATCCGACCACGGGCCGCGTGATCATCTCCGACCACCCGGCGTACAAGTTCGGCGAGATCAGCGAAGCCAACGCTGCGCTGATCCGCGAAGCGTTCCCGACCTTCGACATCCAGTCGTGGACGCGCCTGCACACCCTGGACGGCAAGATCGAAGGCCCGCTGTTCCAGCTGCCGGCCGGCGAGATGCGCGCCGCGTTCGGCTTCAACGCCAGCCGCGAAACCTTCTACACCCCGGGCAACGCCGATGCAGCCAATGGCCTGATTTCCCAGCAGGGCGGCTCGTGGTTCGACGGCAAGCGCAATACCTACGCGCTGTTCGCCGAGACCGTGGCACCGATCACCGACAAGCTGGAACTGGATGCCGCGGTGCGCGTGGACAAGTACCCGAACTTCAGCGCCAACATTGCGCCGAAAATCGGCTTCAAGTACCAGGCGTTCGACCAGCTGATGCTGCGCGGTACCTACTCCACCGGCTTCCGCGCACCGAGCCTGGCCGAGTCCGGTAATGGCGGCGTGTTCGCTCAGCTCGGCGGCTTCCGCGACGAGCTGCGCTGCAACGAGACCAACGCCATCGCCAACCTGCTGCTGAAGTCGCAGCGGCCGGGCGATGTCGATCTCGGCAAGACCCTGCTGAACGTCGACTGCAACCGCACCGTGGCGCGCATGACCCAGCCGAACAAGGACCTGAAGCCGGAGAAGGCGAAGATCGCCACCCTCGGCTTCGTCTACGAGCCGGCGAGTTGGCTGTCGGTGTCGGCCGACTACTGGTTCATCTACCGCAACAATGAAATCGTCGCGCCGGACTATCGCCGCATGGAAGACATCATCTCGATGTCGCGCTCGCCGATCACCGACAGCGACCGTGCCAACCTGGCCCAGCTGGCGGCGATGTGCGCCGACCCCGCCAGCGGCGTGAGCTGCCCGGCGAACCTGCCGGGCTACTCGGCCGGCAACGTGGCCAGCGTGGTGGGCCAGTACAAGAACCGCGGCAAGACCCTGATCGACGGCTTCGACATCGATGCGCGCAGCCGCTTCTCGCTGGGCGACTGGGGCAACCTGAACATCGGCCTGGCCGCCACCATCGCCAACCGCAACCGCTTCTACATGGACGCCGAGAACGGCTGGTACTACGGCGATGTGGTGGGTTACTACAACAACCCGCGCCTGCGTGCCACGCTCAATGCCGACTGGACCTACAAGCAGGTGACCACCAGCATGTTCGTCAACTACGTGGGCGGCACCAAGTGGGCCACCGACCAGGTCGATGAAGTGAGCAACAACAAGGAAACCTGCACCGGCGGCTACCTGGCCCTGCAGAAGAGCAAGTGTGACGGCGCGCCGTCGTGGTGGACCGCCAACATGAGCGTCACCTGGCGCCCGGATGATGCGTGGAACCTGAGCTTCACCGTCAAGAACCTGTTCAACCGCCTGCCGTTCTACGACCCGAACAGCTTCCTGGGTGACTCCAGTGACTACGCAACCATCTTCGGCCGTGGTTACAGTGTGACCATCGGCTACCGGTTCAAGTAATTCCGTTTGCGTGACCTGGCGTGCCGGCTGCGGCCGGCACGCTGCCAAGAGGAGAGATGTTTGCCATGAAGCGTAGGGAATTCATCGCGGCCAGTGCCGCTGTCGCCGCCAGCAGCCTGCTGCCGCAGACCCCGGCCTGGGCACGCGGGCGCAAGGTGCGCCTGGCCATGATCGGCACCGGCATGCGCGGCCTGGTGCTGCTGAAGGAACTGGTGCGTCGCGACGACGTCGAAGTGGTTGCCGTCTGCGATATCGAGCCGATCATGCTCGGCCGCGCCGTGGACATGGTGGCCAAGGCCGGCAAGCCGGCGCCGAAGACCTACGGCCAGGACCGCGACACCAATGCGTGGAAGCGCCTGCTGGAGCAGAAGGGCATCGATGGCGTGATCATCGCCACGCCGTGGGAATACCACGCACCGATGGCGATTGCCGCGATGCAGGCCGGCGTGGCCGTGGGCTGCGAAGTGGTGGCCGGCATCACCCTGCAGGACCACTGGGACGTGCTGAAGACCCAGCTGAGTACCGGCACCCCGTACATGCTGCTGGAGAACGTCTGCTACCGCCGCGACGTAATGGCGGCATTGCAGATGGTGCGCCAGGGCCTGTTCGGCGAACTGGTGCACCTGCAGGCCGGCTACCAGCACGACCTGCGCGGCGTGAAGTTCAATTCCGGCGACCCGAACCAGCCGTACGACAGCGGCGTGGAATTCGGCCCCAAGGGCTGGAGCGAAGCACGCTGGCGCACCGAGCATTCGGTGGAGCGCAACGGCGAGCTGTATCCCAGCCACGGCATCGGCCCCTGCGCGATGTACACCGGCATCAACCGTGGCAACCGCTTCACCCACATCAACGCCTTCGCGACCAAGGCGCGCGGCCTGCACGAATACACCGTGGCCAAGAGTGGCGGCACCACCCATCCCAGCACCAAGGTGAAGTTCAAGCTGGGCGACATCGTCACCACCACGCTGGCCTGCGAAAACGGCGAAACCATCCTGCTGCAGCACGATACCTCGCTGCCGCGCCCGTATTCGATGGGCTTCCGCGTGCAGGGCACCAAGGGCCTGTGGATGGACGTGAACCATTCGATCCACATCGAAGGCCGCAGCCCGCCGCACCAGTGGGAAGAGTTCAAGAAGTACCAGGACGAGTACGAGCACCCGCTGTGGAAGCAGAATGCCGACACCGCCGCCAGCGCCGGCCACGGTGGCATGGACTGGTTCGTCATCCATGCCTTCGTTGAAGCACTGAAGGCCAAGGCACCGATGCCGATCGATATCTACGACGCGGTGACCTGGAGTGCGATCACCCCGCTGAGCGAGCAGTCGATCGCCAACAGTTTCCAGACGCTGGAGTTCCCGGACTTCACCGCTGGCGCGTGGAAGCAGCGCAAGCCGATCTTCGCGTTTGACGGGAAGTACTGAGGTTTACCCCTTCCATGCTGTGACGGAAACGCCGGGCCATGCCCGGCGTTGCTGTTTGTGTGGGCATTGGCCCCTGTAGAGCCGAGCCCATGCTCGGCTGCCCATCTGATCGGACCCCCTGTATCAGAAAACTCTGAAATCCGACCCATTCCACGGTTTCTGACTTGAATGTGTAAACCACATCGGAGATAACGTCCCCCGTGCGGTCAGGCCGCATTCCGGACCAGGGACGATCCGAAGCATGACGTGGTGAGGCAACCGCCCCACGTTCTCGTTCCTGCCGGTGCTGTGTTCGTCCAGGAAGGAGAACAGGGATGTTGGAACGACTGAAGACCATTTCGTGTGCCGCACTGGCGATGATCGCGCTGGGGAGCTTGGCTCCTTGGGCTGCGCAGGCGCAGGAGGTGCAGAAGAAGTGGGAGAGCTACCTGTCGATGGGCCAGCCGCGAGCCACGGAAGCGGCGGTGCAGAAGGACATCAAGTCGCTCTTTTCCCAGTACGAGAAGGACAAACCCTTCGATTGGCATGTCAAACGCCAACGCGTCCTTGGAAAGAAGGTCATCTACGATTACCGGGTGAGACCCGAGAAGATCGTTACTACTGACTGGGTCTACACCCACTCAGGGCAGGAGTACTCATCCGAAGATCAGATTCGTAGCGTGATCCTCGCTACCCGCGTCAGCGACCCGCAGTGCCCGGCGACTTCACTCACGGAGGATCCTTGGGTGGAGCTCCTTGGACTTGGCAGGGGCGACGACGGTAGCGTCACCAACGAGGAGAAAAATTTCCATTACACCTTGAACTTCTATCACCAGAGCACTCAAGAATGCTCGTCGATAGTGGGGTGGGAGCATGTGCGCCGGGCCAGAACGGCGCTTTGTCCGAATCGACCGTCCCTGACGTGGAATGAGGGCCTGCAGATGTGCTCCCTGGTCCAGCAGGACGAGCCGCACATGTCGCCCATGCTCTCCTACACAAGCGCGCCGCTGCCGCCGCAGCAGTGCCCTGTGGGCAACCCGTGTGATCCGACTACTGGCGATAAATCCCAGCCTGAGCCGGATTTCAACCTTGGATGGGTGAGCTTCCAACGCCACTATCACTCCCTGACAAGCACGGCGGGCGGTGCGTTGGGTACGGGCTGGACCCATTCCCACAATCTGCGGCTTACCGCAGGCGTGGATGATTCCACTTTCCCTCCAAGCTCCGAACTGAAGGTCGGGCTGGTCGGTGCCGATGGCGGGCAGACGGCATTCCAGAAGGTGGGAGCAGGCTACGAAGCCATGGACGGAAGCGGCGATCGTGCTGTCCAGCAGGGCGCCAGCTGGCAGCTTTCACGTGCCGGGGAGCGCATTCAGTTCGATGCCACCGGCCTGATGCAGCGCCGCGATTTCGAAGATGGAACCTCGCTGAGATATGCATATGACAGCCGTGGTCGCCTGCTCAGCATCACCCATTCAACCGGCCGGCGTGTGGATGTCCAGTACCTCGTGCCGGGCGACGATTCAGTGATCTCGGCGCTGGTGGTCGCCGGCCAGCCTGTGGTGAGCTACGCCTATTCCGCGACCGGCGAGCTGATCAGAGCGACTTATGCAGATGGCGCCAGCCGCGCCTATCACTATGAGGACACCCGCTTCCCGGGTTACCTGACCGGCGTGACCGCCGAAGACAACCAGCGCTACAGCTGGTACGGCTACGACCCCAAGGGGCGGGTCACCTGCAGCCGCCATTCAGGCGACTGCAGTCAGGCCGACGTGGGCATTGATGGCGTGCGCCTGGAGTACACCCCGGCAGGCACCACCATCGTCACCGACGCGCTGGGCAAGCAGAGTACGTACGCATTGACCGCCAGCGGTACCAGCGGCCTTCCGCGCAAGGTCAATGGCATCACTGAAAGCAACGGCAGCATCACTCGCGCCTATCTGCCCGAAGGCACCGATTTCCGGCGTCGCCTGCAGTCGGTGACCGATCGCCGAGGCGTCGTCACCCAGTATGCCTATGCGGAGGCCAGCGATGCCGCCGCGGGCGCCGTCAGCGTGACCACCACGACGGAAGCGGCGGGTACCCCGGATCAGCGCGTCAGCGAAACGCGCGTGGCCATGGACAGCAATCGGCTGGTGCAGCAGACCGTCGGTAACCGTGAGATCCGCATCGCGCGCAATGCACGCCTCCAGCCGACCACCATCACCGTGCGCGACATGGTGACCGGTGACACCCGCGTCACCACGCAGACCTACTGTGAGGCCGAAGGGCCGGAGTGCCCGCTGGTGGGATCGCTGCGCAGTGTGGATGGCCCGCGAAGCGATGTGGCGGATGTCTCCACCTATGCCTACTACACAGCGGACGACGCGGGATGCGCGGCCAATGGTGCCTGCAGTTATCGCAAGGGCGACCTGCGCAGTGTGACCAATGCGCTGGGCCAGACGGTCGAGACTTTGGCCTACGACGCGTTCGGGCGGCCGTTGTCGGCGAAGGATGCCAACGGCGTGGTCACCGATTACACCTACCATGCGCGCGGCTGGCCGACCTCGATCACCGTGCGCGGTGCCACCACTGCCGAGGATCGGGTCACCCAGATCAGCTACTGGCCGACTGGCCAGGTGCAACAGATCACCGAGCCTGACGGCAGCAGCGTCACCTATGTCTACGACGCTGCCCAGCGGTTGACGGACATCGCGGACAGTGCGGGCAACACCATTCACTATGCGCTGGACAACGCCGGCAACCGCCTCAAGGAGGACACGCTGGATGCTGCTGGCACCCTTCGTCGCACCTTGGCACGGACCTTCAATACGCTTGGTCAGCTGACCGCATTGAAGGACGCAGGCAATCACGCCACCGGCTTTGCCTACGATGCCAATGGCAACCCGCAGACGGTGACCGACGCCCTGCAGCGCGTGACCAGCCAGCAGTACGACCCCCTGAATCGTCTGGCGCAGACCCTGCAGGACGTGGGTGGCGTGGCGGCGGAGATCCGCAGGCAGTACAACGCGCTGGATCAGGTCACCCAGGTCACCGACCCGAAGGGCCTGCACACCACTTATGCCTATAACGGCTTCGGTGACCTGACCGGGCAGGTGAGCCCAGACAGCGGCGCCAGCAGCTTCACCGTGGACGTGGCGGGCAACCGCAAGACGGCCACCGATGCGCGCGGCGTCACCGCCACCTATCACTACGATGCGCTCAATCGCCTGATCGGCATCGCCTACCCGGACCCCAATCTGGACGTGGGCTATAGCTACGACGTGGCGCCAGCGGCCTGTGCCGCCGACGAGCGCTTTGCCAAGGGGCGTCTGGGGCAGGTGCTGCATGCCAATGGCAGCACCCAGTACTGCCATGACCGCTTCGGCCAGGTCACCCGCAAGGTGCAGACGATCAATGGTGTCGCCAGCACGCTGCGCTACGCCTACAGCAAGTCGGGTCGTCTGACGGCGCTGACCTACCCCGACGGGAGCCTGGCCGACTACGTGCGCGATACCCAGGGGCGCATCAGCCAGATCGGTCTGACCCGGCCCGGCCAGGCCCGCCAGATCGTGGTGAACAACGTGACCTATGCGGCCTTCGGCCCGGCCACTGGCTGGACCTATGGCAATGGTCGCCAGCTGCAGCATTCGCTGGACCTGGACTATCGCCCGCAAGCGGTGCACGACCCGGCCGCGGGCGGCCTGTCGCTGGGCTACGGCTATGACCCGGTCGGTTCGATCACCGAACTGAAGAACGGCGCGGGCTCGGCGGTGCTCGCCAAGTACGCCTACGACGCGCTGGGCCGCCTGACCCAGACCCAGGACGGCGCGACCGGCACGCCGATTGAAACCTATGCCTACGACGCCACCGGCAATCGCACCGCGCTGACCACCTCGGCGGGCACTGCCAGCTACACCTATCCCGCAACCAGCCACCGGCTGACCGCCGTGGACGGCGAAGCGCGCAACCATGACGCGGTGGGCAACACCACCAGCATCGGCGGCAAGACGTTCATCTACAACGATGCCAACCGCATGAACGCGGTGAAGCAGGGGGCTGCCGTGCTGGAAAGCTACGGTTACAACCATCGCGGCGAGCGCGTGCTGCGTACCCCGGCCGGTGGAGCTGCCCAGATCACGCTTTACGACGAAGCAGGGCAATGGCTGGGCAACTACTCGGCCACGGGGCAGGCGCAGCAGCAGGCGATCTGGCTGGATAACTACCCGGTGGCGCTGATCAACGTGCCAGGCGCTGGAGTGCCGGAGTTGGCCTACGTCCAGCCGGATCATCTGGGCACGCCGCGCGTGGTGATCGATCCGGTTCGGAATGTCGCGATCTGGGAATGGAGCAGCAAGAGCGAGGTGTTCGGCAACCAGATGCCGAGTGCCGACCCGGATGGGGATGGTGTGGCGTTCGAGCTGGCGCTGCGCTTCCCGGGCCAGCAGGCCACGGATGCGAGTGGGTTGTTCTACAACTACCAGCGCGAGTACGACCCGGCTGTGGGGCGGTATTCGCAGAGTGATCCGATTGGGTTGGATGGGGGTATATCCGCGTACGCTTATGTAAATGGTGCGCCAACCCTGGCCATTGATGCGCTGGGGCTGCGGAAAAGTCTGGCGATTCTGTCCGCTTCCGAGCAAGGTGGTATCCCGCTGTTTGGTGACAATCCGTTCGGTCACATTGCTCTTGCAACCGAGTCGGGCCTATATAGCTACGGAACATCGCATGCTTATGGCTCGTCGGTTGGTGAATATATCCAGTCCCAGTTGAAAAATAGAAGCGTGGAAATTGTGGAGTTCGAAACATCCGCTGCACAGGAAGCACTTATGGAAAGCGTCATGAGGTCGCACAACTCCAAGGATTACAACGTAAAATCACGCAACTGTGCGACTGCCGTGGCTGATTCGTTGATTTCCATCGACGCAATAAAAAATAGATCAATCCTTCCTGGTCGTGTTTTCCAGGATGCATATTTAATGGATGGTGCAAAGTATCACTTCATACCAAAGGGTGGTGTAATTCCATCCGCCATTCTGGGAGATGGTAATGGAAAATAATGGGCGAGAATGGGGCTCTCGTGGGCGTTATATAAGTGTCGACAGTATGCTGGTGCGATGTATTTTTCTCGCATTCGGCTGGGCATTCGCTTTCAGTGGATGCAAGGGTGGCCGTTTAGGGGAACTGCAGCTGAAGCCCATTTATGCGGATCTGAGTAGTTTGTACTACGGCGGGATGTGCGAGGGTGAAGTGGGGCCAGGCACGAGCGCCGAGAGTTTTCGTGGGATGCGCATTAGTACAGTCGCTGGTGAATGTGCAGTGCTCTACTTGGATGGAGTAGATAGGGCTGGTGAACTCGTGATTTATGGGGCGAAGACTGGAAATGCCCCTGAATGTTCCGCCTTGGTACGGAATCTCGAGGTCCGACGAGCAAGTGCGGCCGTTCTCGCTAGAGCGAGAGAAATATGTAAATAGTAATTTTCAGCTGTTTCCCGTTTTACCGTAAGTATGTGGATGCCAACCGCATGAGCGCGGTGAAGTAGGGCGCTGCTGTCTTGGAGGGTTACGTCTACAACCACCGCGGCGAGCGCGTGCCGGCCGGTGGTGCAGCGCAGATCACCCTGTATGACGAAGCAGGGCAGTGGCTGGGCAACTACTCGGCCACAGGCCAGGCGCAGCAGCAGGCCATCTGGCTGGACAACTATCCGATGGCACTGATCAACGTGCCGGGCAGCGGCGTGCCGGAGCTAGCCTACGTGCAGCCGGATCATCTGGGTACGGCGCGCGTGGAGATCGATCCCGTGGAGTAGACAGGTACTCTCGAGCGCTGCGCGATGCGTTGCGCGAGTAGGGTGCCAAGCGGGAGGCAAGGCGCACGAGTTCGGATAGGTGGGTGAATCCCCCAGGTTCCGAATGATGCCTGCCCTCGTCATGGGGAGGTGCCGCGCCCGCTTTGGGAACCTGACGATCTGCTCTTGTCTGACAGTAATACTGTTCACGACTTCCGCAGTCCTCCACAAAAGAACGCGATCAGCCTGCACGCTTTGGGGAGTTACACAATGAAAGGCAGACAGATTCTTCGGTACGGGCTGGCCTACGTTGTGTCGTGTGGAGCACTCTGGCTGTTCCTGCACTTTGCGGGCAGGGCGCTTTACGCCTTCGACTCACATCAAGTTTTCTTCTGGCTGTACGCCGTCAGCCTTCTGTTGCTGGGAATTGGCGCACGGGTTCCCGCCGCTGGCCGCCTGACGATCAGGCGGCTTGCCAAGGGGGCTGGCTTGGGGCTGCTCGCGGGCCTTCTGGCCCAGGTCGTGGTGCTTATACTGGAAGCCTATAGATTCAGCGGGTTCAGGCCATCGCTGCTCTGGCAGGTACCGGTTTCGCTGACGGTGATGAGCGTCGTGCTGCTCACGCCACTCTGGGGCGTAGTGCTGGTTGCCCTCACCGCCGCATGCCGCCGCGACAGCGACCCACATCAGGCTTCAAGCCCATGAAATGCCTGACTGCCTTTTGCCTTGTGGTTGCACTGGCATCCTGTGCGGCGCATCCGAACCGCACCACGAAGTGTCCGCCGGCCCATTTCACCTACGTCGGCACCGAGAGAGTCGACGGACTGACCTACGGGCGCTTCCAGATCACGCACAACGCTGATCAGCCACTTCAGCTGTGGGTGGATGAAAGACGCAGGTTGAACTCAAGGACCGCTCGCGCAGAGATGAGGCGTACAGGCGAGGATGCCTGGCGGCCTTACAACGTGATCCTTGAGGAAATCACGCCGGGAGCGATCGGGCTGTCGATCGGGCAGGGTGAACAGCAGGTGGTTCTGTTCGATGGTGATGGCGTGTTCCTGCCCGGCCAATCCAGCGCGGACACGGAGTACTCCATCGTGGTACGGGATGCAGCCGGTTGCGAGCATCGCTCTGCGTCGTTCATTCCCTGACGTTCCCGCCGGTGTGCGAGATTCCCGGTCACCCTCGTTCAGTGGCACCCGCCGCATGCGCAGCGGGTGCCCCACAGCGGGCAGTGCGAGCTCAATCGGCAGGCCAACGCTCATTCACCTGGTCCGCCAGCACCAGCTCGGTATCCACCTGCCGGCCATCGCGCAGATAACGGATGCCCACGCGCGTCCCAACCGGGCGCTCACGCAGCAGCGCACGCCAGTCCGCCAGTCTCCGCGTGGCAATCGGCTCGCCTGAAATCATGACGATGCGATCATCCCTTCGCAGCCCGGCGCGCGCACCAGCGCTGGTCGGCGCCACATCAGCCACACGCAGTGCACCGTCCTCGGCCTGCAGCCACAGCCCACTGCGGTCGAAGGCATCGGCCTGCGTGCTTTCAGTATTGGGTACCAGATAGAGGCGCTTGGCATCGTAGTCGATGCCCATGGAGAAGCGCCGCAGCACGCCGCCACCGAGAATCGCGCCATAGTCGGCCAGGGCCAGTGCACCCTTGTCGGTGCTGGACAGGTCACCGACCAGGCCGGTGACCTCGATGCTGCCCATGCGCAGCACACCGAGCCGGGCCGGTCGCGCGCGGCCCGGGCCACCGAGGCCCCATCCAAGCACCGCCTCCTCACTGGCGTGGTATTTCTCCAACAGATCATGGGTACGCACGAACGGGCTGCTCAGGCTCAGCGAGTTGCGTGAGCCGGTGTCCAGCCACAGCCGCAGCGGGATGCCGTCCAGTTCGCCATTCAGTACCGGTGCGCGGTCATCCTGCTCGAACGGCAGCACCACCGCGTTGGCGGGTGGCTGGTAGTGGCCTGGCCGGGTGAAGCTGAGCACACGCGCGCCATAGTCGAAGGTGGTGACGAAGCGCAGGAAGGTTTCGTAGCCGATGAAGCCATCGTGTGGCACGCCCATCGAGTTGATCTGCTGGCCGAGGTCGATGATGTGGAACACCGGGTTTGCAAGGTGCGCGCCACCGATGCGCAGGTGGCGGGCCTGCGCCAGGCCCAGGTCGCTGGCGTTGTCGCCGGCACCATGCACGCTCAGGCGGCCCGCTGTGGTCAGCCCCAGGCGTTTGGCGGCGGTCGGTGTCAGCAGGTTGATGGCGCCGGTGTCCACCAGGAAGCGCGCCGGCTGGCCGTCCACCTCGGCCTCGATGTAGACATGGTTGTTGATCAGGTCGAACGGGACGCGGGTGGTGCCGCTGGCATCCTCGATGTAGCTGTCGTCGGCCATCGCTGGTGGTGCATACAACCCATCCGGCACAGGGAGATCCACCCGGTAGCGCTGCACCTGCACGTCGCTGCGCAGCCGCGGATCGGCACGGCCCTGGGCATCGAGCGTATCGGTGATGAGGCGATGGGGCAGCAGCAGGCCATCGACCGCCCGGTAGTCTTCCAGCGTGGTGGCGGTGGGTGTGCGCGCGGAGGCGATGACCACCCGGCCGAGCAGGCCACTGCGGGTGTCGAACCAGAGTTCGATCGGGTCCGCGCCCTCCGGCGTCGTCGCCAGCACGTCATAGCGCTTCCCGTCGTGGCCCTCGGTGCGTGGGCCCGCAAAGCGCGAGGCCGGATAGGCGCTGGACCAGTAGGCGCGGGTGGCCAGCCACGCCTGCGTGCGCGCGGTGCGGCGTGGCACGCTGCCGTCCAGCAGGCCGACCTCGCCGCCATAGTCACGCCGCCAGGACAGCTGGCCGTCGAACCCCTGGGCGACGGTGAAGGCTCCCAGCTGCGCCTGTTCGGCATAGCGACCGGCGCGCAGATCCTGGTTGAGCTGCCAGCGCCCGTGCAAGCCGCCGAGCGACTGCTCGCCCTCAGCCTGGAGGCGCTGTACCGACAGCCATGGCTCGCCGCCACTGGCTGCACGGGCCCGGGCCAGCACACTCGCCGCATCCCCCACCGCAGCCTGCACGGGAACCGCCAGCATCCACAGCAGGCCGAACATCATCCGTTGCCATCGCATCGCATCACCTTCTTCGTCGGGTCGAGCGCTGATGGCAACGCAGCGGCGGGCGTCGTTCGACCGGGCGTGAAGGATTGGACGTTCAGCCGGAGGTGGCGCGGCTGCGGCGGAACTCGCTCGGTGTCTGCCCAGTGGCGCGCTTGAACGCGCTGTTGAAGGTGGACTTGCTGCCGAAGCCGGCGGCCAGGCCGATGTCCAGCACGCTGCGTGGGTCTGCGGGGTCGGAGAGGAAGGACTTCGCGGCCGTGATGCGGAAACCGGTCACGAACTCGGAGAAGCTCTGGCCCAGACCCTGGTTGAGCGCCTGCGAGACCTGGTTGGGGGACCAGCCGCTGTGCTGGCTCAAGCCCTGGAGATCGAGCCCCGGGGCCTCATGCAGGCGTTCGTGCTGCATCAATGCGGTCAGCGCGCTGGCGATGGCCGCGCACTGCGCTGCGTCGATGCCCGAGCGCTCGTAGCGTGCGACGGCGATGTCCTCGATGGGCGCAGGGATGAGATTCCCCGCGCCCGGTGCGGCGGCACTCACAGGCGCGCGCAGCTGCTGCCGCACCACGCGGCAGGCCAGCAGATACATGCCGGCGGTGGTCAGCAGGCTGAGCCCGATGCTGGCCAGCAGCGGAGCGGCGTCCGGCGGCCACCGGTTCATCGCGCTGGCAAGCCAGCAGCCTGTCATCACGATCGCCAGCCCGCGCAGCCCGCTGCGCTGGATGGCGGTTCCGCGCGGGACCGAAGACGTACGCAGCGACAGCCACAGCGTGGCCAGCAGGTAGGGCGCGCCCTGCAGCAGCCAGCCATGGAAGCTGAGCTGGAACAGCGCCTTGCCCAGCGGCGAGACGTCGAAAGGCGCAACAGCGTTCAACAGGGAAATGACGAACGCGAGCATGGCCGGCAGCAGATGCGCGAGCGGCAGCAACGAAGTGTGGCCCGGTGCGGGCAACAGCAGCGCACGCGCATGGCCATACAGCAGCGGACCGAGCAGATAGACCAGCGGCACTTCGATGACCCGCAGCCAGCGCACCGCGTCGGCCGAGAGCCAGGCCTGGCCACCCAACAGCACCAGTCCGAACAGATTGGCGGCGGCGAAACAGGCGAAGAAGGTGGTGAGCAGGTGGCTGCCACGCCGGGCGCGGCCGAAGCTCACTCCGGTGGACAAGGCGGCCAGGCCCAGAGTCGCAGCGCCTGCCGCCAGCTGCAGCAGATCCGGTGGCGTCATGCGTGCAGTGTTGATGAAGCGCGCGGCAACGTCCAGCGCGGGTTGGCGGCATGCAGGGAATCAAGGACGGGAGTTGGCCCGCTCTGCCTATATTGGCCCGCTCTGCCTGTAGATGATGAGGATAGTGAACCCTGACTACAGCGTTCTTATTGTTCGGAACGCGACGGGGTAGATTCCAGTGCTCATCACGTGTTTGGAGCCTGACAAGAGGGTGTTGCCAGGTTTAAAGTCAGGGCCTGCATTGCGGAAAGGATGCCTTCTTGGCCAGGACAAAGATCACCGAAGGCGATATTCGCGACCATATCGCCGCCAATCTCGACCTGGTCGAGCAGGGCTTGACCTTGGTCGATACCGAATTCCATTTGCCAAACCGACAGGGCGCTTCGGGCTTTCTCGACATCTTCGGGCGCGATGCGGTGGGTAAACTGGTGATCATCGAGATTAAACGGACCGACGCGGCGGCACGAGAGGCGATCCAGGAGCTGTATAAGTACGAGTCGCTTCTGCGTGAAAAATTCCTGATCAAGGCCACCGATGTTCGCTTGATTCTCTTGTCGGTGGAGTGGCACGAGCTAGCGATTCCGTATGCCGAATTTGCGGCCGCAGCACCGTTTGAAGTGACCGCCGGAGCCATCGTCCTTGATGGGAGGGGCGTTCCGGTTGCGATCAATCCCATCGTTCCGCCGACGCTTTCGGTTGAGCGCAAGATTGGAGTGCGACATTTTCTTTGGGGATTCCCGGATGAGGCGGCGGCCGCCAACGCGGTCGGTTTGATTGCGCAGCGGGTGCGGCGCTTCGGTCTCGATGACTTCGTGCTCATCCAGAGCCGTGCGACCAAGCCGATCCTGAGGGGACGCCATTTTCTCTATTTCGCACAGCGCGAATTACGCCTCGAGGAATACATGAAACTCATCGAGGTCAATTTCTCGGGCTGCCAACTCGATGAATTTCGTGAGACCATCTCCGATCTCTCCGAGCTCGAAGACCAGGTTGCAGAGGCGTCGGATGCGCTTTGGCATTTCGATGGAGGTGCGCCCTGCCGGGACCTCGGCGCCGATACAGCCGAGATTGCCCACCCCGAGAAGGGCAATGTCTGGTTTGAGAGCGGCGCGCAGGAAGACATCATCGTTCATCGCTTCGGTCGCTTCGACGACCCATGGCTTGAGGACCAGACGATCATCGATGAAATCCGGGGTGAAGGCGGCGAATCCGACTGTCGCCTGCGCTTCTCGGTGCGCACGAATTCTCCACCGCAGATGATGGCGTTGCGCAAGAGAGTCGAGAATGTATTCTTCTACAATGATGCCTGGCTCGGCATCGTCATGCAGCTGATCAGATATGCCGAGCGCAAGGGTGGGTCTGCGCGGATCGATCTCATCGTCTATAGCCCGGATGACATTCTGCGCGCTATCGCCGCATCTGCATGTGGTTTCCCCGGTTATGTCCCGGCCTTCAGTCTCGAGGTTGAATGCAATGGCACGGTCGAGCGCTTCTTTGGCTACCCCGAATGGGATGGCTCGCCGCCGGACTTCGACAGGATTTTCGTCGAGCATTTCTCGGGCGACAGCTCCGGTTACTTCCTTGCTTGCCACTTCGGCGCAAACCGGTCGTTGAACGGCGACATCATGGCCGATCTAGGCTTGAGCTACGGGGTCTTCCGCGAGGGCGCGCCCAGTCCCGAACGAGTTCGCGTCCAAGGAGCATCGATTGTTCCAGTCAAGGGCGCGATCCGTCCGATGAATCAGATGGCCTTGGAGCACCACGAGGAGGTAGGAAAGCTCGTCGAGATCTTCATGACCACCGATCAGGGTTTCGCCAAGACGATACGAACCTTCCTCAATAGCGAACACAGTATGGCCGAACGGCAGCTGGCGGAGATGATCGAGAACGAAGTCTCACCTGCGGTCGATATGTATTGGAGCGGCGATATCACCGTTTGCGATCTCTGCCATCAGCCGTTCTCGCCGATGCGCTACATGATCGATGCCATCCTTCAGGGCGGCGTCGGGGCAAATGTCTGTGCGTTGTGCTTTCTGCAAGTCGGACGAGGAATGGGTACCGGTCGCGGCCAGGTGTATGAGGCCAGCCGTAAAGGCTGGCGCCACGTCGCCGGGTGACCCCAGCGGCCTCTGGCTCCTGGAGAGAAGCGCTGCCGCCATACGCCGAGAGGGCTTTAACCCTGCATCTTCGAGAAGATGGCGCGCCCGGAGGGATTCGAACCCCCGACCAATGGCTTCGGAAGCCACTACTCTATCCGGCTGAGCTACGGGCGCGTTGTAGAACCGCCGCGCCGTCGGCCGGTGCCGGGGCGGGCATCGCAGCGCCATGAAGCGGTGCGGGACCGGCATTCTATCCAGTTTCGCCGAACAAATCTCCCCCCACGGGCAAAGCCCTGCCAGAGGGGCAGGAGTATCCTATCGCCATGGCTGATACCCCCCTCACTTCGCCGCAGTCGCCGGCGACGCCGCGTTGGCGGCATTACTGGAGTCTGATGCGCGCTGATCGCCCGATCGGCACGTTGCTGCTGCTGTGGCCCACCTGGTGGGCATTGTGGCTGGCCGCGGGCGGCCTGCCGCCGCTGTGGACGCTGTTCGTGTTCACCGCCGGCGTGTGGCTGACCCGCTCGGCCGGTTGCGTCATCAACGACTACGCCGACCGCTGGCTCGACCCGCATGTGGAACGCACCAAGGCGCGTCCGCTGGCCACCGGCGCAATCAGCGGCCGTGCCGCGCTGGCACTGTTTGCCGTGCTGATGCTGGTGGCGTTCGGCCTGGTGCTGACCCTGAACGGGCTGACCATCGGCCTCAGTTTCATCGGCGTGTTCCTGGCCGCCAGCTACCCGTACCTGAAGCGCTACACCCATCTGCCGCAGGTCTACCTGGGCATGTCGTTCGGCTGGGGCATCCCGATGGCGTTCGCCGCCGTGCAGGGCGAGGTGCCGATGCTGGGGTGGCTGCTGTATGCCGGCAACATCCTGTGGTCCACCGCCTACGACACCTGGTATGCCATGGTCGACCGCGAGGATGACCTGAAGATGGGCTCGCACTCCACCGCGATCCTGTTCGGTGATCTCGACCTGGTCATCCAGGGCGTGCTGTACGCGCTGTTCCTGGCCACGATGGCGCTGGTCGGCGTGCGCGGCGGGCTGGGCGGGTACTACCTGGCCGGCGTGGCCGTCGCCACAGCGCTGGTGGTGTACGAGTTCTGGATCTGCCGCAACCGCGAACGCGGCCCGTGCTTCAAGGCGTTCCTGCACAACAACTGGGTGGGCGCCGCGCTGTTTGCCGGTATCGCCGTGGACCTGGCGCTGCGTTGATCGCCCGGGGTCGGATCCCTTTCCCGCCGGGAAAAGGCTCTGACCCTTCTGCCGCGCCGATACCCGGCTCGGGGTCAGAGCCCTCTCCTGTGGAGAGGGATCCGACCCCGCCACCTACGACCAATAGGTGGCTGACAGCCCGCACCCCACCGCCCAGAATCGGTCCATCGAACCTGGGAGGGTAGGCGATGGCCTCGACGGCAGCAGTACAGGACGGCTGGATGGCGCGTGCAGCATTGCGCTCGGCCGCCTGGGCGGAAAAGTGGTTCCCCGACGCGTATGTGTTCGCGGTGCTGGGCGTGGTCATTGTCGCGCTGGCCGCGATGGGCTTCGGCTCGACCCCGCAGGCCACCGCCAGCGCCTTCGGTGACGGCTTCTGGAGCCTGATTCCCTTCACCATGCAGATGGCCTTCGTGGTCATCGGTGGCTACGCCGTGGCCACCGCGCCGGTGGTCGCGCGCTTCATCGACTTCCTGGCCCGGGTGCCGCGCACTGGCCGTGGTGCGGTGGTGTACGTGGGCCTGGTCAGCATGCTCGCCTCGCTGCTCAGCTGGGGTTTCTCGCTGGTGTTCGGCGGTCTGCTGGTGCGCGCGCTGGCCCGCCGTACCGAACTGCGCATGGACTACCGCGCGGCCGGTGCGTCGGCGTATCTCGGTCTGGGTGCGGTGTGGGCGATGGGGCTGAGCTCATCGGCCGCACAACTGCAGGCCAACCCGGCCAGCATGCCGCCGGGGCTGGTGGAGATCACCGGCGTGCTGCCGTTCACCGAAACCATCTTCCTGTGGCAGTCGATCGCGCTGACCTCGGTACTGATCCTGGCCTCGCTGCTGATTGCCTGGTTGACCGCACCCGCCGCCGGCAGCGCCCGCACCGCCGAGGAGTTCCCCGGCGCTGCGCAGGCCGAGCCGGAGCCGCTGCAGCGACGCACGCGCCCGGGCGAATGGCTGGAATACAGCCCGTTGCTGACCGTGCTGCTCTCGCTGCTGGCGTTCGGCTGGCTGTTCAACGAGTTCGCCAACAAGCCGGTGATCACGGCGATCGCCAACCTCAATACCTACAACTTCCTGTTCATTTCGCTGGGCCTGCTGCTGCACTGGCGCCCGCGCAGCTTCCTCAACGCGGTGGCCAAGGCGGTGCCGAGCACCACCGGCGTACTGATCCAGTTCCCGCTGTACGGCGGCATCGCGATGATCCTCACCCACGCCGCTGGCGGTGACGGTCAGACCCTGGCACACCGGCTGTCGAGCCTGTTCGTGCACGTGGCCAGCACCGATTCGTTCGCGCTGGTGATGGGCGTCTACTCAGCGGTGCTGGGCTTCTTCGTGCCGTCCGGTGGCGGCAAGTGGATCATCGAGGCGCCGTACGTGATGCAGGCCGCCAACGAACTGAAGGCGCACCTGGGCTGGGCGGTGCAGGTCTACAACGCGGCCGAAGCGCTGCCGAACCTGATCAACCCGTTCTGGATGCTGCCGCTGCTGGGCGTGCTGGGCCTGAAGGCGCGCGACATCGTGGGGTTCACCTTCATCCAGCTGCTGGTGCATATCCCGCTGGTGCTGGGCCTGCTGTGGCTACTGGGCATGACCCTGGCGTATGTGCCGCCGGTGATGCCCTGAATGCAGGGCTGGCGTCCGTGCTCGACCAGGACGCCAGCCTCGTTCAGCGCGTGTTTCCGGCGGAGGACGCCATGAATGGGCATGGCGACAAGGCGGGCATGAGCACATGCCGAACCCGCATGAATCCTTCATCTGCCTGTGCCGCAAGGGGCTCTGCGCGTTCATTCACGCGCGTACACACGAATGTAGCCCGCCCCCCACGCGTGATTAACCAATCGCTGCAGACGATGGCCCCGTCCACCGCATTCCGCGCGTGGCTTTCGGAGAACGGACATGGCACAGCAGAACCAGAACCCGAACCAGAAGCAACCGGGTCAGCAGAATCAGCAGGACCAGCAGCAGGGACGCCGTGACCAGCAGCAGCAACAGCAGCAGGATCAGCAGCGCAAAGAGCGCAACCAGCAGCAGGGCGGCCACGACGAAGAAGAATGACCGCGCCGCGCACGCGGAGTGACTGGCGAAGCCCCGCCCTGTGCGGGGCTTCGCTTATTCCAGCACGCCGATGCGCTGCAGGACCGGCGCCGCCGACATGTCGTTGGGATTGGTCCCGGGCTGGTCCTGTGGCACCTCCATGCCCATGCCGCGGTAAAGATCGACCCAGTGCTGTGCGATCTGCCCGGTCTGCGGGTTGCGGAAGTTCATCGGCTGCAGTGCGAACACGTGGTGCGCACGGAACGCGCGTTCGATGAAGTCCGAGCAGTAGTAGCTGTCTTCGTTCAACACGTATGACGTGTTGTACGGTTTGCCGAGCATCGTGCGCGCGGTGGCGACCGCATCCTTGATCGTTGCCTGCTGCGGTGCGCGCAGGCGATAGATCACGATCTGCCGCTGCTTGGCCCGGGCATCCTGGCGGAACTCGACCAGCGATTGCCGGCGCGATCCCTTCTCGTCCGCATGCAGTACCTCCCAGCCGTTTGACGCCGCGGCGACCAGGGCCACGTGATCGAAGCTGGGTGCGCCCTGCTTGCCGGTGGCATCGTCGATGGCGGCGCTGAGCCCGCTGCGGCCGGCGGTGACGAACAGCAGATCGCCCTCGTGGACATCGACGGCCATCGCCACCGCTGGCCACAGGGCGGGCAGCAGCAGGCCGATCAGAAGCAGGAGGCGACGCATGGGGTATCTCGGACAGGCGGAATGCCGGAATTGTAGGGCGCGCGGTAGCATGGGGCGACCGAACCGGATTCAGGATGAGCCCATGCGTCGAAACCGTTCCGCTGCCGTGCTGGTGCTTGCCTGTGGCGTGGCGCTGGTTGCCTGCACGCCCGAGCCCCAGGCGACGCCCGCGGAAGCCGCACCTGCACATCCCGCGCCGTCGTCCACGACGGCAGCGGTCCAGCACGCACCGGTGCCTGCCAGCGGTGAATGCCCCTATCCGCAGTTCGATGCGTTCCTGAAGCACTTCGGCAACGAGATCACGCTGCAGGAAAAGGCCACTGCCGATCCGCTGCTGGACAGCTACATCGATGCCGAGGCCGAGCCGGAACCGCGCAAGGTGGAAAGCCGACTGGCGCTGGCCGATGTCGAGTGGCCGGTGATGCCCGATCCCGCCGCGTTGGCCGGGCAGGGCCGTGAGATGCAGGTCAGCACGCTGGCCGATGGGCAACGACAGGTTCAGATCCGCACGCCGGACAGCAGCGACCAGCAGACCTACACCTTCGCACAGTCGCCCTGCTGGACGCTGGTCAAGCGTGAGGATGAGTCGATCTGACGCCTGTTCCGGCACAGGCGCGGCCGGGCAGCGCCTGCTAGGCTCGGAGCCTGATCCAGGCAGGGAGACGCCGATGCAGGCTCGCAGGATGCGTACCATCACCGCCACCATGGCCGTCGTGCTGGCGATGGCGCCCTTCACCGGCGCCCAGGCGCAGTCGCTGCGGGCCGACGATCGCGCCTACTTCGCCAGTGCCACCGCCGAACAGGCCGCGCGTGACGAACTTGGCAAGCGTGTCGAGGCCCTGCAGCAGGCATCCACCCTTGCGCCGGCGGAGCGCTTCCATCAGGCCGAAGTGCTGGAGGCGCAGTGCCTGCGCCATCACAGCTATCTGCATCTGCAGGCCGCCCGCAACGCGCGCGATCTTCGCCCGGCGCAGGCGCTGGATCAGGTGATGGGGCTGTGCAGCCGCATCGCCCGCACTGGTCGCGCGGCGCTGCGCGAAGCGCCTGCAGGCGCGGCGTGGGCAGCACCGTATGCCTTCCTGCGCGCGCGTGCGCTGAAGGAAGCTGCAGCCCCGGCCAATACCGCACTGGATGAGGCCGTGGAGGCGCTGGCCGATCCGGCGCTGGACAGTTTCGCGCGGCTGCGTGGGCAGATCCTGCGCAGTGCCGAGTACCCGCAGATCGAGCGTGATGGTCGGCACTGGGACACCGGGCACGACAAGCAGGCACTGGCCCAGCAGCAGGACCGCGCGTTGCGGGAAGCGGGCTGGAAGGGTTACTGGCAGGGCCTTCACTCGCGCCGTGAGCCGATGGCCTCGGTGCTGCTGGGCCTGGTGCAGGTGAACGATGCCGCCGCGCGCCTGCAGGGCGATGGCTCCGCACCGGCGCGGGGCTACCAGCGGATGGGCCTGGATGCATCGGCGGTGGACGCGACGCTGCAGGCGATCGAACGTCATGCAGGGGACCGTCGCGCCTACCAGGACATGCTGCTGCGCCACGCTGCGCGCTCCGGCATCGATGCGCCGCAGCTCTGGGACACCACGCTGCCCGATGCCGGCTACACGCCGCCGGTACTGACGCTGGCGCAGCTGCGCGACAATGCCGCCGATGCCATGCAGCACCTGGGCCCGGCGTATGTCGCCGAGCTGCGCGCGCTGCTCGATCCGGCCAACCAGCGTATGGATCTGGCCACCGAACGCGGTGACCGCAGTCAGGACGCGTTCTCGGTGAGCGCTCCTGGCGCGCCGGCGATGCTGTACGTCGGGGTGCGCAGGGGGGATCTGGAAAGCGATGTTGAAATCGCCCACGAAGCTGGTCATGCCATGCACGGTGAGTGGATGCAGCGCAGCCATGCGTCGCCGCTGCAGCGCAATGGCAGCCAGTGGCTGACCGAGGCGTTCGCGATCTACAACGAGCTGCGCTTCCGCGACCAGCTGTACCAGCAGGCACAGGACCCGCGCGCCAAGGCCTACTACCTGAAATCGCTGCTGGACGACATGGTGCTGCAGCTGTTCACCTCGTCCGAGGAAGCGCAGCTGGAGCAGTCGATCTATCGGGGCGTGGCCGCGGGCACCTTGGGCACCGCCGATGATCTGGACGCGCTGACCGGCCAGGTGCTGGCGCGCTTCGGTCAGGATCCGGAGCGCTATCCGCAACTGCGCAACAGCTGGATCGGCAAGCGCTTGATGTTTGAAGATCCGAACTATCTGGTGAACTACCTCTATGCAGGGCTGCTGGCAGTGCAGCTCTATGTGCAGGACCAGCGCGACCCCGAAGGGTTCCGTGAGCGCTATCTTGCCGTGCTGGGCGAAGGCTTCGACCGCGCGCCGACCGAGCAGGTGACGCAGCTGTTGGGGCACGCGCCCGACTGGCCGGCATTGGTCGATGCCGATCTGCAGGTGTTCAACCAGACGGCGGCGCAGCTGCAGGCGCTGCATGCGCAGGTTGAAGCGGGGCAGGGTGTGCGCACGCAGTAGCGCGCATCAGGTCTGGAACGGCAGGTCAGGTCGAGAAAACCCGCCAGCCCAAGGCATCGTCGCGGAGTTCGCCGGTGCCGGCGACGTCACCCACACGCAGCAACAGCCCCTGCGCATTCGGCAGGTCCTTCTGCTCGGGGAACCAGCGGCGATCGGCGGCGACCACGATCAGCAGGCCTTCGTCGTCGCCCATCGGCGCGAACTGCGGCGACGCCGGGCTGATCGGCTGCAGGCCGAAACGTTGGTTGGACTGCGCGCGCACGGCATCGACATCGTGGCTGGGCAGGCCGACTTCGCTCAGGCAGGTCAGCTCGCTGCCATGGAATACGCCTACGCGCGCGCTGGCCGGCAAACGGCGGCGGCCGATCAGTTCCAGGATCAAGCCGTCAGGGCCAGTGAAGTACACCGACTGCGACTGCCAGCTGCTTTCCAGCGCGAAGTAATCCAGTCCTGCCGGGTTGCGCTGTAGTGGCGTGCGCTCACGCAACCAGGTCATCGCCTCGCTGAAGCGGTTGTCCGGCACGTTGAAGGCCAGGTGCACGCCTCCGACCGGACGCCCAGCCGCAGGCTGCAGTTCGATCGTGCTCCAGCCGATGTGCACATGGTTGCCGACCACGCGCTGTTGCAGCACATCGTGGAAGTACGCGGCGACGGTGGCGACGTCGGATACCGGCAGGGTGAGGTGCAGCAGGCGCATGATCAATCCTCCCTGGACGTGCCCACTGTAGCGCCGGGCCACGCCCGGTCGCCACTAGCGCAGGGAGTGGGCGAAGAACTGCAGCGCTGCGTCCACCGCCAGCGCGTGGGTCTGGGTCTTCGGTACCGACGTGGTGCACAGCTCTGGCAACCGCTGCTGTCCTGCCGGAGTGCACGCGGCCAGGAAATCGTAATGGCCCACATCGGGCAGGCGTTGCAGCTCCGAGCCCGGCATCACCGCATGCATGGCTTGGCCATTGCTCTGTGGAGGCGCAACCGCGTCCGCTTCGCCCAGCATGATCGATACCGGCTGCCGCAACGAGGACAGCTGCTCGGGCGCAAATGCCTGCACGATTGCCGGCGCCAGCAGGAACACGGCGCGCACGCCAGGGATCGCGCGCGATTCGTTGGCGTGGGAGATCCACGGTGACAACGCGGATGAGTTCGCGGCGGCAATACGGGCGTCCATCGTGTGCGTGATGGCCTCCTGCTGGGGCCGGCAGACGCCGTCATCCGGATGCGCTTGGCAGAAGGCCAGAAGCCGCTGCAGGTCGGGGCGTGCACCGGCGGCCAGCAGCGCGGTGTAGCCACCCGCGGAGAACCCGGCCACACCCAGCCGTTCGGGATCGACGTGCGGACCCAGCAACGGATCGGCCTGCACCGCCCCCAGCGCGGCGCGCAGATCATCCGCACGCAGCCAGGTCAGCACGCTGCCGGGCAGTGTCATCGTGTCGGCACCGTTGTTGCCCGGATGATCGACCGCGATCACCAGGTAGCCCGCCCGTGCCAACGCGGTGCCCAGCCAGCCCATCATGCGCGCGCTGCCGCCGTTGCCGTGGGAGAACAGCAGGGTTGGCAGGCGTGCACCCGCGACCGGCGCATCCAGTGCCGCGCGGCCGACGTCGAACAGCGGTGCATCGGGCGGACCGATTGTCAGGGCGGTTTCCCTGCTGCCAGCGGGCGCCGGATACCAGACCGTGTAGCGCAGGGCGTCGCGGTGTTGCGCATCGCGCACCACGGCGCTGGCCACCGTGGTGGTGCCGTGGCGTTCGCCTGCTTTCCAAGGCTCGCCAGCGCTGGCGCCCCCCGCGGAGGCCATCAGCATCATTCCCATCACAGTGGCTTTCATGCGCATCCTCAGCTCCTTGTCAGCGTGGGCGTTCGTCCACCGGCAGCCAGATCTCCACGCCGCCGTTGCCGGTGTGCTCGTCGAAGCGGGTGTCGTAGCGTTCCAGGTCTGGTGCATCGGCCAGGCTGAGGCCGGAGCTGGGCAGGTAATGATCCAGCAGCCAGAACCAGGTCGAGCGGATGGTCGAGATATGTCCGCCGTGCCAGGCCACAAGATAGCGACGCGCCGGCACGTCCACTCGTTGCCAGTGCGCCGGCACGGTCGGCAGCGTGCTGGCGGGCAGTGCGGCGATGTAATCAAAGCCGCCATCGTCGTCGCTGTTGCAGCACACACCGAAACTGATCGGTGCCGGCGTCGGCCATTCGCGGTTGAGCTGCGCCCATTGGCCGGGAATCGCACCGCCACTGTCGCGGGTATGCCGCATACCGATGCCCGCCACCTGGAAAGCGGGCGTGTCGAGCAGTCGCGGCGCCTCACCGCAGGCAGCCGGCGCATCCTCCACGCGGATCGCCTGTACCAGCGCCAGTCCATCGGTGCCCTGTTCGCGTACGCGCTCCGGCGTCTGCCCGAACTGTTCGCTGAAGGCGCGGGTGAACGCCGCATGGGTGGTGTAGCCCGCGCCCAGCGCGACCTGCAGGATGTCACCGGCCCCGTTGGCCAACCGCTGCGCAGCAGCGGTCAGGCGCCGTCCCCGCAGATAGCGCACCACCGAGGTGCCGGTGCGGGCCTGGAACAGGCGTGACAGATGGAACGGCGACAGCCCCGCTACGGCGGCGATATCGGCCAGCGCCAATGGCTGGTCCACATGGGTTTCGATGTACCACAACGCCTTGCCTGCCGCGCTCATCCTGCCGTTCCCCGATTCCGATGCCGGGCACAGTAGCGGATCCTCAGGCAGGGCGTTTAGCAGTTCTTGCGCTGCCGGGGCTTTGCGGCTGCCTGCGTACCGGCAACAATGCGCGCTTCATGGACGTTATGAGGGGCAGGGAAATGCGATCGACGATGTGGGATGCCCGACCAGCGGAGCCAAGCCCATGATGGAACTGGTACTTGTCTACCTGGTGCTGCCCGCGGTGCTGACACTGGCCTTGCTGGTGCTGATGGTGAAGCGCGCGTCGCGCTGGAAGGGCAATCCCTGGCTTTATCGCGCCGGCTTCGCGTTCCTGGCCGGGTTGCTGTCACCCACGTTGCTGATGGGCGGTCACGGTGGGCTTCCCGGCCCGACCATCGGTGGGCTGGTGATGGTGCTGACGCGGTTGGAATGGATCGGTGACCTGCGTGCCAGCTTCATCGGGTTTGGCAGCAAAGACTTCGGGTTCCTGTCCGCTCCCTTCCTGGTGGTGTTCGCCCTCGCGATGTTTGTTCCGCTGCGAACGGCACGGCCGGCCCGCTTCGGTTTCGACGACGACAGCAACGGCTGACGCCGTGTGCGTGGCCATGAGGGACCGGGCGTGGGTCGGCGTTGCCCATCCACGCACGGCGTGGATCTACGGATGGGCTCTGGTAGCGCTCAACCCTGGTTGGCGCATCAAGTTGTCGCACTGACGTCATGGCTCCTTCACAGATCGGGCCGAGACTGCGCGCCTTGTCCAGCCCTGTTGTGTCCGAACAGGTGCTGGCCCAGTCGCGTCCTCCCGGAGCCTTGCCGTGCATCGTTCGAAGCTTTCGCGTTCCATCCTCCTTGCCCTTTCCATGGCCAGCGCAGGAGGCGCGATTGCAGCGGAGGCCGATGCGGTCGATGCCATGGCGGGCAGCCGAGCGGCGCCCACCCAGCTCGATGCGATGCTGGTCACCGGTACCCGCGCCTCCAACCGCACCCAGTTCGAAACGCTGGCGCCGGTGGACGTGTTCACCAAGGAAGACATCACGTCGGTGGAATCCACCGACCTGAAGGACGTGCTGGCGCAACTGGTGCCGTCGTTCGTGGTGCAGCGCCTGCCGATGGCGGACGGCCAGGTGTTCGTGCGCCCGGCCACGCTGCGTGGCCTGTCGCCGGACCAGACCCTGGTACTGGTCAACGGTCGTCGCTTCCATCGCAGCGCGCTGCTCGGCAACCGCGGGGCGCAGGCAGCCGATCTGGCACAGATTCCGACCAGTGCGATCAAGCGCATCGAAGTGCTGCGCGATGGTGCCTCGGCGCAGTACGGCTCGGATGCCATCGCCGGCGTCATCAACATCATTCTCGAGGATGGCCCCGGCACCGAGATCACCGCCGGCTATTCGCAGTACGCACAGGGCGATGGCGCGTCGCGTGATTTCAGCGCACGTACCGGCTGGTCGCTGGGTGACTACGGCAGCCTGGTACTGTTCGCCGAATCGTCGAATTCCGACGCCACCTCGCGCACCCGCCAGCGCCCGGATGCGATCGCCTTCCAGGCCGCGCATCCGGATCTGGACGTGCCCAATCCGGTACAGCGCTGGGGCCAGCCGGAACTGGAAAGCCGCCGCGTCGGCTTCAACGTGAAGGCCAATGCCAGTGACACGCTGGAGCTCTATGCCTTTGGCCTGTACAGCCACAGCGATGGCGTCAGCGATTTCAACTGGCGCAACCCGGACACCACCACCGGTGCCTACCGCACCACGGCGATCTTCCCCGGCTGGAACCTGCGTTCGATCTATCCGGTGGGCTTCAGCCCGCAGTACGGCAACGTCCAGAACGACCTGCAACTGGTCGGTGGCCTGCGTGGCGAGATCACTCCGAAGCTGCGCTGGGATGTCAGCGCGTCGTATGGCCGCAACGCCATCGACTACAGCTTGAAGAACTCGATCAATGCCTCGCTCGGCCCGGCCAGCCCGACCGACTTCGATCTTGGCCGCCTGACCCAGACCGAGAAGAACGCCAACGCCGACTTCAACTACGAGTGGGAGGTGGGCGCGCTGTCCAAGCCGATCAACGTCGCCTTCGGTGGCGAGTTCCGCCAGGAGACCTACCAGGTGCGTGCCGGTGATCCGGCCTCGTACGCGGTGGGCCCGGGCGCGGCCGCGGGCCTGGAGGCCAACTCCAACGGTGCACCGGGCTTCTCGGCCAGCCAGGCCGGGCAGTGGAGCCAGCGCAGCAAGGCGGCCTACGTGGATATGGAAGTGCCGCTGGGCGAGCGCTGGAGCATCGGTGCGGCCAGCCGTTACGAGGACTTCTCCAGCTTCGGCAGCACGCTGGACGGCAAGCTCTCGGCGCGCTTCGCGATCACCCCGGACGTGGCCCTGCGCGGCACCGTGTCCACCGGCTTCCGCGCGCCGACGCCGGCGCAGCTCAACACCACCAGCACCACCCAGGGGTTGGATACGCGCACGCTGCAGATCTTCACCAGTGGCCGCCTGTCGCCGAACGATCCGCTGGCGCAGCTGCTCGGTGCCCGGCCACTGAAGCCGGAAGAATCGCGTACCGCGTCGCTGGGCCTGACCTGGCGCACCGACCTGGGCCTGTCCGGCTCGGTCGATGTCTACCAGATCAAGCTCACCGACCGCTTCAGCCAGTCGGCCAGCTTTGCCATTCCGGCAGGCACGCCGAATCCGCTGGGCTATACCTCGGTGAACTACTTCACCAACGATTTCGATACCACCACCACCGGCGTGGACGTGATCGGCAACTACCTGCGCGATCTCGGCGCCGGCCGCATGACGCTGACCCTGGCCTACAACTACAACCGTACCCGCGTGGACAAGGGCAGCACCTCGGTGGCCACCAATGAGACCCAGCGCGTGCTGTTCGAAGATCGCCTGCCCGAGCACAAGGGCAGCCTCACCGGCAGCTGGGACATCGGTGCCTGGTCGCTGATGGCGCGCATGCGCTACTACGGTGCCTGGACCGACTCCAGCGGCAATGCGGTGGGCGATATCTACCAGCGTTTCGGGGCGATGAGCTTCCTCGACCTGGCCGTCGGCTATCGCATCAACGAACACCACAGCCTGCGCGTGGGCGCGGACAATGTGTTCGACCGCTATCCGGACGAAGCCACCTTCCAGGCCAGCCGCGGCCTGGTCTACTCGCGCAACGCGCCGTACGACACCGACGGTGCCAACCTGTACGCGCAGTACCGGCTGAGCTTCTGATGGACAGCCGCCGCCGTAACCTGTTGCGTGCCGGCACCTTGCTGCCGGCCGCAGCTGCACTGTCTTCACTGCCCGTCATGGCCGCCACGCGTTACGCTGCGCCCATGCAGATTCCCGCAACGACCGTAGCGCCGGACGTGCTGGCCCGCGATGAAGGCTACTGGACCGCCGTGGCCAGCCACTTCGACATCACCGATGAAGTGAACCATCTGGAGAACGGCTACTGGGGGGCGATGGGCCGTGAGACGCTGGCCAGCTATCAGCGGCACACCGCCGAGGTCAACCGTGGCAACGCGTGGTATGGCCGTCGCGAGTTTCCGGCGCAGTACATGGCGGTGCAGCGGCAGGTGGCCGAGTTGCTGGGCGTGGGCGCCGACGAGATCGCACTGACCCGTGGCGCCACCGAGGCGATGCTGGCGCTGATCGGTGGCTACAACCGCCTGCAGCCCGGCGACCAGGTGCTCTACGCCGACATCGACTACGACAGCATGATCGGCGCGATGCGCTGGCTGCAGCAGCGTCGCGGCGTGCAGGTCGAGCGCATCGCGCTGCCGGCCGTGCCCGACCACGCGCAGATCCTGCAGGCCTACGAGGCCGCATTCGAGCGGCTGCCACGCCTGAAACTGGTGCTGCTGACACAGGTCAGCCATCGCCATGGGCTGGTGCTGCCGGTAGCGGAGATCGCCGAGCGTGCGCGTGCGCGCGGCATCGATGTGATCGTTGATGCGGCCCATGGGTTTGGCCAGATCGACTACGTGGTGCCGCAGCTGAAGGCCGATTTCGTCGGCATCAACCTGCACAAGTGGATCGGTGCGCCGGTCGGTGTCGGCGCGATGTTCGTGCGCAAGGGGCGCGTGGCCGACCTGGATCCCTACATGGGCGAAACCGACGATGGCCGGGTGGGCAGCCGTGTGCATACCGGTACGGTCAACTTCGCCGCCTACCTGGCACTGCCGGACGCCAT
Source organism: Stenotrophomonas sp. AG209 (assembly GCF_003550055.1). Classification (NCBI taxonomy): domain Bacteria; kingdom Pseudomonadati; phylum Pseudomonadota; class Gammaproteobacteria; order Lysobacterales; family Lysobacteraceae; genus Stenotrophomonas; species Stenotrophomonas sp. AG209. Next base: position 2,300,927 of record NZ_QXDB01000001.1, on the reverse strand, counting down.
TGCCCTGCATCAGCGCATCGGCGTGGCCAACAAGCAGGCGCGCCTGCGCTACCTGCGTGAGCGCTGGACCGTGCCGGCGCGGCAGATGGCACATATCGAAGTGCTGTCCTCGCCGGACCCGGCGCTGGCCAGTGCGCTGGCCAGCTTCCGCCTGCGCGGGCGCACCAGCGTGGCTGACAACCTCGCGCTGCAGAAGCGCCTGCTGGATGAGCATCGCGTGTTCACCACCCATCGCGATGGCTTGGACTCCGGCGCCTGCGTGCGGGTGACGCCGTCGGTGTTCACCCGGCCGGAGCAGATGGATGCCCTCGTGCAGGCGCTGGCGGCATTGGGGTAGTGCCGGCCGCTGGCCGGCAACCTCATGATCCATGCATGCCGTTGCCGGCCAGCGGCCGGCACTACCTGGCCTACCGCTCGATCGCCGGCAACGCATCCGACAACAACAACCGATCAATCCGCCGCAGCGCACTTTCCAGCTGCCGGCGGTCCGCCGCCAGCCCCAACGACAACCGCACGCCGTTCTGATGCACTACCCCCGGCGGGCAGAACGCCGATGACGGTGCGATCGCCAGGCCCTGCAGCTGTGCGGTACGCACCAGCGTGGCATCGGTCCACGGCGCCGGTACCCGGCACCAGGCATGCAGGCCCTCGGCACGCTGCAGCAGCGACGGCGCCAGCAGATACCGCGCCATGCGCATGCGCTCGCGTGCCTCGGTGCGCACCTGCGCCAGCAGTGACTGTGCCGAACCATCCAGCAGCAGCTGGCTTGCCAGCGCCGCCACCAGCGGATGCCCCATCAACCGGGTGGCGCGCAGGGCCGACACCATCGCCTCGGCATGCGCGGCGCTTGGGCAGCGCACGAAGGCGGTGCGCAGGCCGGGGCTGATCACCTTCGACAGCGTCGCCACGTGGAACACATGACGCGGTGCCAGCGTTGCCAGCGGTATCGGCGTCTCTTCGGCAAGGTGCCAGTACGGATCGTCTTCGATCGCCAGCAGGCCTTCGCATTCCAGCACACGTGCCAGCGCTTCGCGCCGCTGCAACGACAGGGTCAGCGCGGTTGGGTTCTGGCAGGTGGGATTGAGATAGACCAACCGCGCGCCACTCCCGCGAGCCTGCCGCACCAGCGCCTCGGGGCACATGCCGTGCTCATCGCATTCCACCGGTACAAGCCGCCGGCCGAGGGCCCCCGCGGCCTGCAGCAGCCCCGGGTAGACCAGCGTGTCGCACAGGATCGCGTCGCCATCGCGACCCTGGCTGACCAGGATGGCGGCCAACGCCACCTGCGCGCCTTCGGTCAGCAACAGGCTGGCATCGTCCACCGCGCCCAGCATCGGCTGCAGCCAGCGCGCTGCCGCGTGGCGGTCGGTCGGGTTGCCGCCACCCAGATGGTAGGTCATCAGGTTCGGTGCGTTGCTGCGCGCAAGCACGGCGGCGGCACCGCGGCGCAGGGTCTCGGCCAGCGCATCGGCGTCGGGCACCGGCGGCACGTTCATGCTCAGGTCCACCACCTGGTCGAAGCCGGCCTTGGGCGGTGCGATGAAACTGCCCTGCGGACCACGCGCCTCGATCAGGCCGCGCTTGCGTGCTTCATCAAACGCCCGCGTCACCGTGGTCAGATCGACGCCAAGCTGCTGCGCCAACGCGCGCTGCGAGGGCAGGCGTTGCCCCGGTGCAAGACCACCGCGGCGCACCGTGCGTTCCAGCGAATTGACGATGCGCAGATAGATCGGCCCGTTGTGCGCGAGCACGTCCTGCACCCATTCGCGGGCTGCGACATCCGGTCGCGGCATGTACGGAGCATGTCGGGGCGTATCGTTGCTTCCAACGGCGGGAGCCTGTCCATAACCATCGGTCGGTTCGGACAGGTGACCGCCGTTGTTGTTTGCAGCGGCCGCACCGGCCAGCATCAGTGATGTCATTGCGCGTCCTCAGCGCTTGGCCTGCCAGGGGCAGTAGCAGCCCACGGCAAGCAGTCCTTTCGGGCGCACGGTTTCGCCGCGCACCAGTTTGTCCAGCAGTGGTTCGACGAAGCTGTTGGCTGAGTTGCAGACCATGCCGATGCTGTACGGGCCGGCGTAGGCGAGGTGGCCCTGGCGATCCCAGATGGCTACGGCGGGGCTGGCCGGGATGTGTTCGATGCCATCGATGGTCGGCAGGTTGATCACCTTGTTGCGCAGCGGCTCGGGCAGCTCGCCCTGGGTACCCGGGCGGCGGATCGCATAGAAGTCGATGCCGGCGCGGCGGTACATGCTGATCAGGTAGCTCAGGTGCGCACCGGTCTCGCGGTTGCACACGGCGCAGGCCGGGTCCCAGAAATGCACCACGCGGATGCGGCCGGTGTCACCGGCGAGATCGGCCGGCAGGCGCAGCTGCGAGTCGTCGAAGACGATGGCCTGCTCGGTGAAGGTGGACTGCGCGCTGTAGCCGAAGTACTGCCACAGCGCAGCCGCGACGCCGGCCATGAACAGGCAGGCGAGGGCGATCATCGTCCGCAGCAGCCAGCGGCGACGCGGCGCAGCTGCGCCCATCAGGAATCTTCCCGGCCGAACTTGTGCACGTACTGCTTGCGCATCTCACGGCAGGAATCGGCCTGTGCGCGGCGCTGGATCTCGCTACGCGATGGATCCTCGCTGCGCTGCACGCACTGTTCGATGGCGTGGCGCTCGGCGGCCTGCACGTCCACGGTCTGCGGCTGCAGGCAGACCCAGGCCAGCGCAGCCAGCATCAGCACCACAAAGCCGCCACAGCCGGCCATCACCAGGTGGAACTTCAGTTTCTCGGCGCGCATCGGGGCACGTCCCTTCATCCATACATTGCATACAAAATATCATTTTGTATGGATGAAGTGCCATGCACCCGGTTCAGACGATGGCGTTGTGCCGTGCCTCGGGGGCCTCGGACAGGATCTCGTTCAGCTTGGCCAGCGCCCCGGCCAGCGCGCCCTGGTCGACCGCGCCGCCCAGCGACAGGCGGATCGCGTTGCCCGGCGGTGGCTCTTCCACGCTGAAGGCATCGGAGCTGGCGATGCCCAGCCCCTGTTCCTGTGCGGCCTGGATCAGCCGGTACTGGTCCAGCCGCGGCGGCAGTGGCAGCCACACATGCAGGCCGGCCGGATGCGCCTGGGCACGGGCCGGCAGGTAACGGGCGGCAATCGCCTGGCGCTCGCGCAGCTCCTGTTGGAAGCGCCGCACCATGTCCTCGGCCTGGCCGCTGCGGATCCATTGCGAGGCCACCGCCACCATCGACTGCGTCGGCATCAGCGCGATCGCACGCAGCGCGTCCAGCACCGGTTCCATCGGTTCGCCGGCCGGCACCACCAGGTAGGCGGTGCGCAGGCCCGGTGCCAGGCACTTGGACAGGGTGGAGATGTAATAGACCGGGCAGCCCGCATCGCGGTGTGCGGCCAGCGGCGGCGCGGCGTCTCCGGCCAGCAACCAGTAGGGATCGTCTTCGATCACGGTCAGATCGTGGCGCTTCGCGACCGCCAGCAGCGCCTGCCGACGCTGTGCCGACATCGTCGCCGTGGTCGGGTTCTGGATGGTCGGCACCAGGTACAGCAGGCGCGGGCGACGCAGCTGGCAGGCCTCTTCCAGCGCTTCAGGCAGCATGCCTTCGGCGTCCATCGCCACCGGCACCACGCCCCGCTGCAGCACGCGCGCGGCGGCCAGCAGGCCCGGGTAGGTCAGCTGCTCGGCGGCGATCAGCTCGCCCGGCTGGGTGCGGGCCAGGATCAGCGCGCACAGCGCGGTCTGCGCGCCGGGGCAGATCACCACCTGGTCGGCGCCGACCGTGCCCAGCATCGGCGCCAGCCACTGCACGGCGGCGGCGCGGTCCTCGCGGGTGCCGGCACCGACGTGGTAGCTCATCAGTTCGCCCTGGCCCAGCTGCTGGCCGACGTGCTGGAGACCGGCCTCCATGCCCTGCGCGAACGGCGCGCTGCCCAGCAGCGGCGGGATGTTCATGCTCAGGTCGACCGAGGTGCTGCGGTTGCCGGCCGACAGTGCGATGAAGGTACCGCCGGCGCCCTGCGCATCGAGCAGGCCGGCCTGGCGCAGCTCGGCGAAGGCGCGGGTGACCGTGGTCAGGTCCACGCCCACCTGCTGGGCCAGGTCGCGCTGCGGCGGCAGGCGGTCGCCCGGGCGCAGCACCCCATCGTCCACCGCCTCGCGCACCTGCTGGGCAATCTGCAGGTACAGCGGGCCGGCGCCCTCGCGGAACGGGCGAACCCAAGTGCGATTGGGGTGCTTCAGGCGGCGGCCGGCGGCAGGTGGCGTCATCGGTCAGTTTTTTCCATACGTGCAGATGCACAAGTCCATACAATGATGTATCTTGTATGGGCTTGATTGGAGTGGTTCGCTTTTTTGTAGGCGACCTCGTACCCACAGTGTAGCCGCTCCACGCCCGGGCGCTGCGCGCAGGCGAGCCGGTCAAGCGCGCTTCTTCAACAGGGTTGACCTCCAATGAATATCTGCTGGAACCGCATCCGCCTGGCGCTGGTCGCCCTGGCCTGCGTCGGCCTGTCGGGCTGTGACTGGGTGCTGCTGGATTCGAAGGGCATGGTCGGGCTCGCCCAGCGCGACCTGATCCTGATCTGCATCGGCGTGATGCTGATCGTGGTGATACCGGCCATCGTGCTGACCTTCGTGTTCGCCTGGCGCTTCCGTGCCGGCAACACCAAAGCGAAATACACGCCGGACTGGTCGCACTCCACCAAGGTGGAGATCGTGGTCTGGGGCGTGCCGCTGCTGATCATCGCCGGTCTGGCGGTGATCGTGTGGAAGTCGACCCACGAGCTGGACCCGTACAAGCCGCTGGACGTGGCCGGTGAACCGCTGCACGTGGACGTGATCGCCACCGACTGGAAGTGGGTGTTCGTATACCCGGACCTGGGCATCGCCACGGTCAACCAGCTCAACTTCCCGGCCAACCGCCCGCTGGCGTTCAACATCACCTCCAACTCGACGATGAATACCTTCTTCATCCCGCAGCTGGGTGGGCAGATCTACGCGATGGCCGGCATGCGCACGCAGCTGCACCTGATCGCCAACGAGCCCGGCCAGTTCCGTGGCATGTCCGGCAACTACAGCGGGCATGGCTTCTCGAACATGAAGTTCATCGCCACCGCCAGCAGCAACGAAGAGTTCGAGCGCTGGGTGGCCGAGGTGCGCAGCGCACCACAGGCGCTGGATTTCAACCAGTTCAAGGCGCTGGCCGCACCGTCGAAGAACGCACCGGTGCAGCACTTCTCCAGCGTCGAACCGCTGCTGTTCAAGAAGGTCATCGACCAGTTCATCGGCGTCGGTGAGAACACCGCTGCTGCTACCCCGGCGGGTGCTGCCGGCGGTGCCCAGGTTTCCCAGGAGTAACGAACATGTTGGGTAAATTGACGTGGGAGGCCGTGCCGCTGCACGAGCCGATCGTCGTGGTCACACTGGCGGCCATGGTGCTGGGTGGCCTCGCGCTGCTCGGCGCGGTGACGTACTTCAAGCTGTGGGGCCCGCTGTGGCGTGACTGGTTCACCACCGTGGACCACAAGAAGATCGGCATCATGTACGTGGTGGTGGCGCTGGTCATGCTGGTGCGTGGCTTCGCCGACGCGCTGATGATGCGCGCGCAGCTCGCCGCGGCCGGGCCGGGCAGTGACGGCTTCCTGCCGCCGGAGCACTACGACCAGATCTTCACCGCGCATGGCGTGATCATGATCTTCTTCGTGGCCACCCCGTTCGTGGTCGGACTGATGAACATCATCGTGCCGCTGCAGATCGGCGCACGCGACATGGCGTTCCCGTTCCTCAACGCCTTCAGCTTCTGGATCTTCGTGGTCGGCGCCGCGCTGATGATGATCTCGCTGGGCGTTGGCGAATTCGCCATGACCGGCTGGGTGGCCTATCCGCCGCTGTCGGGCATCGAGTTCAGTCCAGGGGTCGGTGTCGATTACTACATCTGGGCGTTGCAGGCTTCGGGCATCGGCACATTGCTGACCGGCGTCAACCTGTTCATCACCATCCTGCGCATGCGTGCGCCGGGCATGACCCTGATGAAGATGCCGGTGTTCACCTGGACCGTGCTGGTCACCAGCGTGATCATCATCGCCGCCTTCCCGATCCTGACCGTGGCGCTGGGTGCGCTCACCCTGGACCGCTACCTGGACTTCAACTTCTACACCAACACATTGGGTGGCAACCCGATGATGTACGTGAACCTGGTGTGGGCCTGGGGCCATCCGGAGGTGTACATCCTGGTGCTGCCGGCGTTCGGCATCTTCTCTGAAGTCACCGCCACGTTCGCGCGCAAGAAGCTGTTCGGCTACAAGTCGATGGTCGGTGCCACGCTGGCGATCGGCATCCTGTCGTTCATCGTCTGGCTGCACCACTTCTTCACCATGGGTTCCGGTGCCAGCGTCAATGCCTTCTTCGGCATCATGACGATGATCATCGCCATTCCCACCGGCGTGAAGATCTTCACCTGGCTGTTCACCATGTACGGCGGCCGCGTCGAGTTCAGCGTGCCGATGCTGTGGACCATCGCATTCCTGGTCACCTTCACCATCGGTGGCATGACCGGCGTGCTGCTGGCCATCCCGGGCGCGGACTTCCTGCTGCACAACAGCCTGTTCCTGGTCGCGCACTTCCACAACACCATCATCGGCGGCGCGCTGTTCGGCTACCTGGCCGGTTTCGCCTACTGGTTCCCGAAGGTGTTCGGCTTCACCCTCAACGAGCGCCTGGGCAAGTGGTCGTTCGCCTGCTGGGTGATCGGCTTCTACCTGGCCTTCATGCCGCTGTACATGCTCGGCTTCATGGGCATGACCCGCCGCATGAACCAGTACGACAACCCGGCGTGGACGCCGTACCTGATCGCCGCCTTCATCGGTGCACTGTTCGTGTTCGCGGGCATCATCCTGATGCTGGTGCAGATCTACGTGAGCGTGCGCGACCGCAAGCGCAACCTGGACCTGACCGGCGACCCGTGGAATGCACGCACGCTGGAATGGGCCACGCCGTCGCCGCCGCCGTTCTACAACTTCGCCGTGGTGCCCAAGGCCGATGAGCTGGATGCCTTCCACGAAGCGAAGAAGCGTGGCCTGCCGCCGCCGCCGAAGAAGTACGCACCGATCCACATGCCGAAGAACACCGGCGTGCCGCTGATCCTCAACATCTGGATCCTGGTGCTGTGCTTCGCCCTGGTCTGGCACATCTGGTGGATGGCCGCGGCCAGCTTCATCGCGATGATCGTCACCCTGATCGTGCGGTCCTACGACGAGGACGTGGACTACTACGTCAGTTCCGAAGAGGTGGCGCGCACCGAAGCGGCCAGCCTGGCCAAGTTGAAGGAGGTACGCGCATGAACCTGTTGACCCGCCCGGAGCTGGCCAGCGACACGCAGGCGCAAGAGGACCACCACGAACACGACCATGGCCACGAACAGGGCGGCATGAAGGTGTTCGGCATGTGGGTCTACCTCATGTCCGACCTGGTGCTGTTCGGTTCGCTGTTCGCCTCGTACGCGGTGCTCAGCACCGCCTACGCCGGCGGCCCCACCGGCAAGGAGCTGTTCTCGCTGCCGTTCGTGATGGCCGAGACCTTCCTGCTGCTGGTCTCCAGCATCACCTACGGCCAGGCCGTGCTGGCGATGCATCGCCACGACACCTCGGCAGTGCTGCGCTGGCTGGGCGTGACCTTCGTGCTCGGTGCCTCGTTCATCGGCATGGAGATCTACGAGTTCTCGCACCTGATCCACGAAGGCGCGGGCCCGAGCACCAGCGCCTACCTGTCGGCGTTCTTCGCGCTGGTCGCCACCCACGGCCTGCACGTGGCCAGCGGCCTGATCTGGATGGCGGTGGTCATGCATCAGGTCTACCGCCGTGGCCTGACCCCGACCAACATCACCCGCGTGTCGTGCCTGAGCCTGTTCTGGCACTTCCTGGACCTGGTGTGGATCTGCGTCTTCACCTTCGTCTACCTGATCGGAGCCTTCTGACATGGCCCACGTCGAAACCTCGCGCGCCGGCAATGCGCACGGCTCCACCAAGTCCTACCTGATCGGCTTCGTGCTGTGCGCGCTGCTGACCGTGGTGCCGTTCGCACTGGTGATGAACCCGGTGCTGTCGCGGCCGCTCACGCTGTTCCTGCTGGTCGGCTTCGCGGTGGCGCAGATCCTGGTGCAGCTGGTCTATTTCCTGCACATGGACCGCAAATCCGAAGGCGGCTGGAACCTGGCCAGCTTCGTGTTCACCCTGGTGATCCTGTTCATCGTCGTCGCGCTGTCGGTCTGGATCATCTGGAGCATGCACTACCACATGATGATCAACTGAGCCTGCGAACCGTGAAAGGCATTGCGTTCCCCCATCGTGGCCTGCGGCTGGCCGCAGGCCTGCTGCTCGGCCTGCTGGCCGGCTGCAGCGCGCAGTCGCGCATGGACTTCTATTCCAAGGACATCGCCTGCGAAGAACTCGGCCAGCACTGGTCGATGCCCGACAGCCACGGCACCGTGCGTGGCCCGAACGACCTGCAGGGGCAGGTGACCTATCTGTTCTTCGGCTTCACCAGCTGCCCGGACGTGTGCCCGACCACGATGGTCGAGCTGAGCCAGGTGAAGCACCTGATGGGCAAGGATGCCGATCAGCTGCAGGTGGTGTTCGTCAGCGTCGACCCGGCCCGCGACACGCCGGAGGTGGCGCGTACCTATGTGGAAGCGTTCGACCCCAAGGCGATCGCGCTGGTCGGCAACGAAGCGCAGCTGGCAGCGATGGCCAGCGACTTCAAGGCGTTCTACGAGAAAGAGCCCGGCCAGGTACCGGATACGTACACCATGAGCCACATCGCCGGTGGCTACGTGTTCGACCGCCAGGGCCGCCTGCGCCTGTTCGCGCCGTACGGCATGCCGGTGGACAAGCTGTTCTCCGACGTGCAGCGCCTGCTGCTCGAGCCCGGCCACCCGGCCGCCGGCAACGGTCCGCTGGCCAGCTGCAGCTCAAGGCACAGCGACACACTCGCCGCCCGCTGACGCCACCTCTGCCGCGGTGGGTGCCGACCGTTGGTCGGCACACCCTGACATCAATCCCCCGGCCGGCCAGGAGAGCCAACCGGCCAGGGGCACCACTCAACGCCTTACTTGGTCTCTTCCCACTGCACCACGTCCGGCTCGGTGGCGCGGATACCGGCGGTGGACAGCAGCTTGGTGCTCGCATCCAGCGCCGCGTTCACCGACGGGTACTCCACGATGGCCTGGCCCGAAGCCTTCGACACCTTCACCACGGTGCCACCGGTGGCGGTGGCCGCGCGCTGGGCCGAGGCCGCATCGGTGAAGAACACCTTGACCCGCGACGTCGCCACCACCGGCGCTCCGTCACGGGAGACCGCCGCCGCGAACTTGCCGGCACCGGCATCAGCAGGCGCGGCCGCTGCGCTATCCAGCGAACGCTTGGTACGCGCGCTGGTGGTCGCCGCCGCCTGCGGGGTGATCGTGAACTGGCCGCCGCTGGCCTGCTTCACCGTGGTCGAGGGAGACAGCTGGAAGCGCGTGCCGCCCACATCGAACGAGCGGCCGGTAGCGGACGCCTTCAGTTCCTGCGCATCCACGGTCGACAGGGTCCTGGCCGGAGGAGTCTGCCCCGAGCTCTGTGCCCAGGCAGGGGAGGTCATCGCCGCGAAGGCGAGCGTGCTCAACAGAATGGTGGTCTTCATCATCAGTGCCCCAGAACGCGGATCTTGAAGAATTCGAGGTTGCCGCGCGATGCTGCGGTCGCGGCCTGCCCCATGTCGGTCACTTCCAGCGTCCAGGTGCCGCTGGCATTCTCATCCAGGAAGGCATTGCTGGACAGCAGGTCCCAGCTGGTGAAGTTGCTCTGCGCGCCACCCGTGCCCGAACCGATCGCGGTGAACGCCGGCTGCACCACGCTGCGGGTGCCGCTGGGCGACACCAGCACGAACTGCAGCTGGCGCGTGTTGCGGTGGTTGACCCGGAAGCCCAGCTGCACGCTTTCGATGTTGCGCGCGCCGTTGGCCAACTGGAAGGTCAGGCGTGCGGCGGCAGCCGAGGTGTTGCCGATGGCCACGGTACGGGTCGTGTTGCGCCAGCCGCTGTCGACCAGCGGTCCCAGCGACTGGAAGTTCTCGGCGACCTGCACTGCACGCGCAGCGTTGACCACACCGAAGCCATACCAGTTGCTGTAGGCACGGTTGGCCGCATTCACCGTCCAGCCCGGCACCAGCGTGCGCCCGTCGGCCAGCGTCACCGCCGGCTGGTTCGGGTGGTTGCGGGTGGCGGTGGTGGCCAGGATGTACTTCACATCGCGATAGGACAGGTTCGGATTGGCTTCCAGCACCAGTGCCGCCACGCCCGAGACCATCGGCGCCGACGCCGAGGTGCCGTTCATCTTGGCGGTGTAGTTGCAGGTGCTGTCGATGGCCGACAGGTTGCTGTCCAGCGTGTTCTGGCGGTTGGTGTTCTTGTTGCTGCCCTGCGCGCACCCGGTCACGTCGGTGGTGACGATGGCCGGATCGTAGGCGCGTGCCACCAGGCCGGGGGCGTACTGCGCCTGCAGGCCGTACTCGCCGCCAAAGGCCGACACCCACAGGGCCGAGCCGGTGGAGGAGTACGACGAGCGCACGCCATCGGCGCGCACCGCGCCTACGGTGATCACGTTGAACAGGTTGTTGCGCGGATCGCGGCCGGCCGGCACGCAGCCGGTGTTGCGGTTCTTGGTGTCGGTGGTGCAGACATCCTGGGTCTGGCTGATCGAGGCATTGTTGAAGTTGTTGCCGGCCGACTTCACGTAGATGCCGCCGCGGCCACCACGCGTGCCCGACAGTGCCTGCTCGTACGAACGAATCGTGTTTTCGCTGTACGCCAGCGGCAGGTTCGGATTGCCCGGGCCGGCGCCCCAGCTGTTGTTGAACACCTGCACGTCGGCCGATTCCGCGCCATCCCACCAGGCGTACTCGATGTTGCTCTGCTGGTTGCCCAGGGCTGAGCGCGAAATCGGATTGAAGCCCTTCAGCGTCGCTGCCGGGGCCACACCGCGCACGCCCAGGTTGTTGGCGCCCACCGCACCGGCGATGCCGCCGACCATGGTGCCGTGGTTGTCGACATCCGGGTTGGTGGGGGTGGGGTTGTTCGAACCGTTGGTGAAGTTCTTGCCGGCCACCGCCGCCACGTTGGCCGCCAGGTCCGGATGCGCGATCTGCAGGCCGTCATCGACGATGGCGATGGTGACGCCCTGGCCGCGGATGCCGTTGCGGAACAGGCCATCCACGTTCAGATCGTTGCCGGCCACCGGCAGCGTGTCGGCCGGTACCGTCTGCCCGGTGTTGAGCAGGTGCCACTGGATGCCCGCCAGTGGATCGGCCTGTTGGGCCTGGGCGGTGGCGGCCAGGCTGCCCAGCACCAGGGCAGTGGCAAGGGCCAGGCGCGCGGAGCGCGGTGGCGCGGAGCGTTGCGTGTGTCGCTTCATACACGAATCCTTCTGTTGTGAATCGGCATGGCAGGACGGCGGGGCGGGACTGCCCCATCGCAACGAGCCAAACGCGACACAACGAACAACCCCCTACCTCTTCACACAGGCAATCTGCAGATGTGCCAATTGCGTCACAAACACTTAGTACGTCTGGTTATGACAGTGCACACAAACATCTTCACGCCATCTTCGCGCGATTGAATTTGTTTCGTGGGAAACAGGGAGAACCACTTGCAGATGACCACACACATGAAGAACGAACGGCTGCGCGGCCGTGCGCGCGCAGATCAGGCCTCGCTCTCGGTCGCCGCCATCCGCAAGGTGGTGCTGGCCGTGCATACGCGCAGCCACGACTATGGCGACGATGCCGATATCGCCGAGTTGCTGCCCGAACTGGCAGCATTCGGCATCACCACGGTGAAACCGCTGCGCCTGTTGATGAAAAAGCACCGTCGCGCGCTGCTGCAGGAGGAGCGGATCGTCATGCGACGCGCAGAGACGCTGCATCTGCGCACCGAGTGGCGGCCCGGTGGCATCGACGTGCATGCCAACACCAGCCGCTACGCCATTGGCGGCCTGGTCCGCACCAGCATGGAACACGAATTCGGCTTCGAGACGATGCTGCCCTTCCACGAGGTGCGCGAGGACGAATCCGCGTAGCGTGGTGCCTGCCCGGTGGGTGTGGCAGCTCCGCCGGGGCGTCATCGCGCGCCCTCACATCGCGCTGTGTTACTACAGCCCGTGCACCCTTCCGCACGGAGCACGATGATGGTCAATCCGCTCGCCCAGGCCCATCGCGGCCTCGGCACCACGCTGTTCAGCCTGTTGAACCCGATACCCTTCGGCTTCTTCGTCGGCGCGCTGATCTTCGACGCGATCTATCTCAACAGCGCCGAGGTGATGTGGGGCAAGGCCGCCGCCTGGCTGATCACCTTCGGCCTGCTGATCGCCATCATTCCGCGCCTGATCAACCTGTTCGCGGTCTGGCGCCGCAACGGCACCGCCACCCGCATCGACCGCATCGACTTCTTCCTCAACCTGGTCGCGGTCGTGCTGGCCATCTGGAACGCCTTCGTGCACAGCCGCGATGCCTATGCCGTCGCGGTGCCGGGCACGATCCTGTCGGCGCTGACCGTGGCCCTGATCGCACTGGGCCTGATCCTGCTGTCCATGCAGCCGCCGGTGCTGCAGGGAGGTCGTCATGGCTAGGCACATCCTGCCCACCGTGGGCGCCCTGGCGCTGGCCGTGATGCTGTCGGCCTGTGCCGGCAAGGCCGAATACCATCCCGCTGACCAGTCCGGTGCACAACCGCCGTTGCCGGCACCGAAGAACTTCCTGATGCCGCCGATGCAGGTGCCCACGGGCGTCGGCTGGGCCGAGGGGCAGTCGCCCACGGTGGCCGAGGGCCTGAAGATCGAGCGCATCACCGCCAACCTGCTGCATCCGCGGCGCCTGCTGACCCTGCCCAATGGCGATGTGCTGGTGGTGGAAGGCAACGGCCCCGGCGAAGAACCGGTCACCACGCCCAAGCAGTGGATCGCCGGCAAAGTGAAGGCGCGCTCGGGCAAGGCCGGCAAGGGCGGCAACCGGGTCACCCTGCTGCGCCGCACACCGGGCACGAACACCTGGACCCAGCATGTCTACATCGAGGGCCTGCATTCGCCGTTCGGCATCCAGCTGATCGGCGACACGCTGTACGTGGCCAACACCGGCAACATCGTGCAGTACCACTACGTACCCGGTGAAACCCGCATGTCCGACAAGGGCCGCGAGTTCACCGACCTGCCCAGCACCATCAACCACCACTGGACCAAGGAACTGCTGGCCAGCCGTGATGGCAGCAAGCTGTATGTGGGCGTGGGTTCCAACAGCAACATCACCGAGAACGGCCTGGCCGTCGAGTACCGCCGTGCGGTGGTGCTGGAAGTGGACGTGGCCACCCGTGGCAGCCGCATCTACGCCTCGGGCATCCGCAACCCCACCGGGCTGGACTGGGAGCCGAGCACAGGCCAGCTGTGGGCAGTCGCGAACGAGCGCGACGAGATCGGTGCCGACCTGGTGCCGGACTACCTCACCTCGGTGAAGGAGGATGGTTTCTACGGCTGGCCCTACAGCTACTACGGCCAGCACGTGGACGAGCGCGTGCAGCCGCAGCGGCCGGACCTGGTGGCCAAGGCCATCACGCCCGACTACGCCATCGGCTCGCACGTGGCACCGCTGGGCCTGCTGTTCTACACCGGCCAGGCACTGCCGGCGCAGTACCACGGTGGCGCCTTCATCGGCGAGCACGGCAGCTGGGACCGCTCGCCGCTGAGCGGCTACGAAGTGGTCTACGTGCCGTTCAAGGACGGCAAGCCGACCGGGCGGCCGCAGACCGTGGTCAGCGGTTTCGCCTCAAAGGACGAGAAGACCCTGATGGGCGCACCGGTGGGCATGGCGATGGACGCCGAAGGCGCGCTGCTGGTGGCCGACGACGTGGGTGATGTGGTGTGGCGGGTGTCTGCCAAGTAGCTCCGTAGCGTCGAGCCACGCTCGACTGCTGTGGATCCGGCCTTTGTAGAGTCGAGCCATGCTCGACTGCTGTGGATCCGGCTTTTGTAGAGTCGAGCCATGCTCGACTGCTTCTGCCAGCAGCAGTCGAGCATGGCTCGACTCTACAAAAGCCGGAAGCAGCCGAGCGTGGGCCCGGCGCTACACTTCCGAAGGCGCCGCGCGCAGCCCGCTGAACACCGACTCGGCAGCAAACCCCACGCCCCCCAGCAGCACGCCGAAATACACCACCGTAGCCACCACGAAGCCGTAACCGGCCGCCACCGCCGCACCATCGCGCTGGATGAAGCCAATCGCAAACGACATCAGCGCCAGCGCCGGCAAGGTATTGCTGAACGGAATCGGCCCGGCCGGCGCCATCAGCAGCAGGGTCGCGAACACCAGCATCAGGTTGTTCAGGCGCATCATCTTCTTCGAGCGCACCATCACTGCCAGCCGCATCGGCCGCGACAACCCCTCCATGCGGTGCACCCACTTCAGCGCACGGCCGAGGTTGGCCTTCAGCTTGTCGGTGGCGATCTCGCGGCGCGCCAGCTTCTGCGGCACCCACAGCGGGCGGTTGCGCACCCGGCTCAGGCCGATCAGCAGGATAGAGGCACCAAACACCGTACTCAGCCCGGGAATCGACACGGGGATGATGAAGATGGCCGAGAGCAGGATCACGATCAGCAGCAGGCCCTCATCGCCCAGCGCGCTGAGCAGGGTGCCGACGCTCACCTGGTCGCCGGGCAGCTCGTCGATCATCTGCTCGATCTGCTGGGCCAGAGGGGCGCTGTCGTTGGTTTCGGGGGCACGGTAGGTCATGCGTCGCAAGATTCTCCAGGGAAGGGCGGTCAATGGGCCGTCCTGCGGTGGGGGACGCACAGGCTCCCGCAGTATCCCGGCCAACGTGGGCAAAGAGGTGAACCGGGCATGAGGGGGTAAACTGGCGTGCCCCGCACGAGTTGAACGCAATGGACATGGGCCGCAGGCAATCGACCATCGAACTGGTCGCCATCGACATGGATGGCACCCTGCTGGACCCCACCCACACGCTCACCGCCCGGGCCAAGCGGGCGATCGCGCAGGCGCGCGCGCTGGGCGTGCACATCGTGCTGACCAGTGGCCGCCCCGTTCCCGGTCTGGCACCGTTCCTGCACGAGCTGGGCATCACCGGCGACGATGATTACTGCATCGCCTGCAATGGCGGCCTGGTGCAGCGCATCGGCACGCGCGAAACCGTGGTCGAGTATCCGCTCAGCTTCGACGACTTCCTGTTCTGCGAGCAGGTGGCCCGCGACCTGGGCGTGCACTTCCAGGCACTGGACAGCCAGCGCATGTATACGCCCAACCAGGACATCAGCTACTACACCGTGGCCGACTCGCATCTTTCGCGGATGCCGCTGTCGTACCGCCGCGTGGCCGACATGGACCCGTCCATGTCCTTCATCAAGCTGATGATGATCGACGCGCCCGACGTGCTGGATGCCGCCATCGCGCGCCTGCCCGCCGAACTGACCGAGCGCTTCGCGGTGCTGAAGAGCGCACCGTTCTTCCTGGAAGTGTTCGATCATCGCGCCGGCAAGGGGCCAAGCCTGCAGAAGCTGGCCGAGCACCTCGGCATCGACCGCACCAACGTGATGGCCATCGGTGACCAGGAGAACGACCTGACCATGCTGCAGTACGCCGGTACCAGTGTGGCGATGGGCAATGCCATCGACGCGGTGAAGGCGGTGGCGCGGTTTGAAACCACCAGCAACGCCGACGAAGGCGTGGCGCGCGCCATTGAGCGTTTCGTCTTGCAGTAACCGCGCGCCCAGCCGCACCGGTAGGTGCCAACCTTGGTTGGCACACGCAAACGGCAAGCGCGGGCCAAGGTTAGCCTCCACCACGCCGGGGCTATACCCGCGTATAGCCCACCCATCCCCATCGCCATCGGCGCTGTACCACGGCGCAATGGCGGATGCGGCAGTGCGATGCAAGAATTTCGCACGTCGAAATCACCCCACCGAATCCCACGGCAGATGATCGCCTTCGTCTGCTGACCGGCGCGTACCGCGCCGTCACTCCTTCAACGCAATCGCATCGCCAGCCAGGGCGCCGATACCGGTGCTGCAACGCGCTGGGCGTGTGCCTGCGCCGCTCTCTCCCTGCACCTGGATCTGCCGATGAACACCCCACCCACGACGCGCCTCGCCCTGGCCATCATCACGGCCATCACCGCACCTGTGTACGCCGCCGAGACTCACGACGCAGCACATGACACCCCCACCACCTTGAATGCGCTGCAGGTCATCGCTACCCCGCGCGGCGCCGCCGTTGCGCCCACCCAGGTGGTCGGCCCCAACCGCTACATCATCAAGGCCGAAGACCTCGACGCGATGGTCACCGGCAACAATGGCCTGGCCATGCTGAAGCAGGTGCCGGGCGCCAGCTACACCGCCACCGACGGGCTTGGCCTGGATATCTCCGCCACCAGCCTGTTCGTGCGCGGCTTCCGCATGAACGAAATGGGCATCACCTTCGAGGGCGTGCCGCTGAACGACAACGGCTTCCTCTCGCTCACCGGCACCAGCGTGGTGAACGTGGGCGTGCCCGATGGCATCGGCGCGATCACGGTCAGCCCCGGCGGCGCACCGGTCAGCGTGTTCTCCAGCAGCGTCAACGGCGGCAGCCTGGAATACCGTCTGCGCGAGCTGCAGGACACGCCCAGCCTGCGCGTGAAGCAGGGCGTGGGCAGCAACAACACGCTGGTCACCACCGTATCCGGGCAGAGCGGCCAGCTCGGTGAGCACGGCCCGAAGGTGCTGGTCGACCTGCAGCGCGTGTCCGCCGACAAGTACCAGGGCGAGGGCACCCAGAACTTCCTGCGCGGCGACCTGAAGCTGCAGCAGGACGTTGCCTGGGGCGACTTCACCGTGTTCCTGTCCGACAGCAAGGCCAAGGTCTGGGGTTACAACAACATTTCCTTCGACATGATCCGCAAGCTGGGCTGGAAGGCCGACATCTTCTATCCCGATTATGCGTGGGCGTGGTACGTGGCCTCGCCGGAGAATGCGGACAAGTCCTGCGGCGCCTACACCTGCGGTGAGCTGTCCGAACTGATCCCGTACGACACCGGCCAGATCACCCGCGATCGCGTGTCCTCGATCAACCATCGCTTCCAGATCACCCCGGCGCTGAGCGGCAACGTGCAGCTGTACAACGCCAACAGCCACACCCAGGCCACGCTCACCGACCCGACCGTGCCGTCGCCCAACGGCGCGCCGTTCTCCGAACAGGTGCAGACGCCGCGTGTGAATCGCCTGGGCGGCATGGTCAACCTCCAGTTCGAGACCGGCGCGCACACCTTCACCGCCGGCTTCTGGCAGGAGAAGAGCAAGGCCGCAGCCAAGACCGAGTGGTACCAGCAGCCGCTGCTGGGCGAGGGCCCGCCGCTGAAGGCCACCGGTCCGTTCGATGTGTACGGTCCCGCGTTCAAGACCGACAACGCATCGAGCTGGGTGACCCGCTCGCGCCAGTTCTACCTGCAGGACGACATCGTGTTGAACGACACGCTGAAGCTGGGCGTCGGTTTCAAGGCCGTGGACTTCCGCACCAGCGGCGGCGGCCTCGGTGACGCCAAGGACCGGCCGGTGAACGGCACGCTGCGCGCGAAGAGCAACTTCCTGCCGCATGTCTCCCTGTTCTGGAGCCCGACCGAATCCACCGATGCCTTCTTCGACCTGGCCAATACCATGAACGGCTATCGCGTGGCCCAGCGCGGCAACATCGGCTACACCGCCTCGGCATGGACCATCACCGACCAGGAAGAGTTCGACCGCGTGGCCGGCACGCTGCGCCCGGAGAAGAACTGGAACCTGACCGTGGGCGCATCGCATCGCTTCGACCGGCTGACGATCACCGGCGACGTGTTCTACAACGACATCCGCAACCGCCTGCTGTCGGCCGCCATCGGCACCCAGTTCGCGCAGATCAACACCGTGCGGCTGATGCCGAAGATGCACGTGATCGGCGCCGACCTCGGCATCACCGCCGACCTGACCGACCACCTGCAGTTCTACCAGGGTGTGGCCTTGGCCCGTTCGTACTACGACAGCGATTTCGTGGTGGGCGACACGGTGTACCCGATCAAGGGCAACGCCCAGCCGGGCTATCCGCAGATCTCGCTGGTCAGCGACCTGTCGGCGCATTTCGGTGATTGGCGCTTCGGTGCCACCAGCACCTCCTACCTGCGCCAGCCTTTCACCTACGAGAATGACATCCGCGTGCCGACCTTCTGGCAGGTCAACACCTATGCCGCCTACCGCTTCGGTGCGGACAGCGTGGTGCCCGGCCTGGAGCTGCGGCTGGACGTGAGCAACCTGTTCAACCGCCACAACATCGGCACCGCCACCATCGCCGGCTCGTCGTTCTCGGGGGATTACCAGACCCTGCAGCGCAGCGCCCCCCGGCAGCTGATGTTCAGCACCTCGATGACCTTTTAAGTAGATCCACGCCATGCGTGGATGCACTTGGCGGTCCCCAAGCAGGTGCTCAGATCCGTCCAGAAGCCCGCCTTGCGCAATCAACAGGGATTTTCCGGCGGCGACGCAAGGTTCCCACAATGTTGCTGGGTCATGCTGTCGGCATGGCACAGCACAACCCGCGAACCCCGCTGTTCGGCATCCGGGGCCCAGGACGGCCCCGGCAGGCGCTGTCCGTGGCGCCTGCCATCGACCTGCGGGCCGAATACCAGTTCTGGCAGGTCTACGAACGCGTGGTCCGCCCGCTGCCCGGTGGTGGGCTGCCGCAGGCGTGGCTGGTCTGCCAGAAGGTCTATCGCGACCGTTGGCAGCACCCGGAGGACAGCGAGGCGGCGGGACTGTCGCGGGTGCTGTTCGGCGACAACATGACGGCTGGCCGGGCGTCGGAGCTGGCGGAGCTCCACGCGTTGGTCAGCCGTCGGGTGGCGTTGCTGGCGAAGCGGGGGCGGGTGGATTCCGCAGCATGATGCCTGCCCTTGGTGGGGTCGACTGTCAGTCGACCGCTCTTCGCGTCCAACTGTAGGTGGAAGGCCGTGCGTGGCAGATGTACCTGCCGCATCCACTGCGGCGGATTGCAATGCTTGTCTCCCGTGCGGTAGCGTGGTCAGGTACACCCCGGTACCGTCTCTGTCCTTCTGGACATGCGGCCGGGGTATTTTTTGATTGTTGCTGCTCGCGTGCAGACGAGGGCTCCCGGCAATCAGGCTCATGCATTTCCCCGATCCAACTGCCGATAGCCAATCGCCTCAGCCAGATGCGCTGTCTGGATCGCTTCACAACCCGCCAGATCAGCAATGGTGCGAGCGACCCGTAGAATCCGGTGCATCGCCCGTGCGGAAAGCTGCAGCCGCTCGATGGCCTGCTCCAGCAGATCCTGATCGGCCTCACTCAATTTCGTGCACGCACGCAGCGCCGCCGGTGGCAGATGGGCATTCAGCCCGCCACGCGCCTGCTGCCGGGCATGGGCGGCTTCCACCCGTGCACGTACCGCAACACTGGGTTCACCCAGCGGCGTACTCTCCCGTAGCTCCACCGCGTCCATGCGTGCCACGCTGATATGCAGGTCGATACGGTCCAGTAATGGGCCGGACACCCGCGCGCGGTAGCGGTTGATACGTTCGTCGCTGCACAGGCAGCGGTTGCTACGGTCCCCGGCCCAGCCACACGGGCAAGGGTTCATCGCCGCCACCAGCTGGAACCGCGCGGGATACTGCACGCTGCGCGCCGCGCGGGCGATGCGGATGTGGCCGGACTCCAGCGGCTCGCGCAGGGTTTCCAACGCGCTGCGGTTCCACTCCGGAAGCTCGTCCAGGAACAGCACGCCGTGATGGGCCAGCGAGATCTCGCCGGGGCAGGGAGGATTGCCGCCACCCACCAGCGCCGCCGCACTGGCACTGTGATGTGGGGATCGGAAAGGCCGTTGCCGCCAGCGCCGTGGGTCCAGCCCTTCACCACTCACCGAGGCAATCGCGGCCAGCTGCAACGCCTCGGCTTCCTCGGTGTCCGGCAGCAGGCTGGGCAGGCGCGAAGCCAACAGCGTCTTGCCGCAACCAGGGCTACCGATCAGTAATAGGTGGTGTCCACCCGCAGCGGCGACCTCCAACGCGCGCCGTGCATGCGCCTGTCCGCGCACGTCGGCCAGATCCGGCAGTGGCAACGGCGTCGTGTCCACGCGCTCTGCTGGCGGCAGCAGGCGTGGGTTCCCCAACCCAGCGCAGCACTCCAGCAACGTACGCGCCACCCGCACATCGGCATGCTCGGCCAACGCAGCCTCGGCGGCATTGCCCGGCGGCACCACCAGGATGCGCCCGGCGTCGGCCGCCGCAATCGCCGCCGGCAGCGCGCCAGCCACCGGGCGCAGTTCTCCGGTCAGGCCCAACTCGCCCAGGAATTCGTACTGCAGCAGCGACTGCGGATCGACCTGGCCGCTGGCCGCCAGAATGCCCAGTGCAATCGCCAGGTCGTAGCGCCCACCTTCCTTGGGCAGGTCGGCGGGCGCGAGGTTCAACGTGATGCGCCGCTGCGGGAAGTCGAAGCGCGCGCAGAGCAGGGCGGCACGCACGCGCTCACGTGATTCGCGCACGCTGGTCTCGGCCAGTCCGACAATCTGGGTGGCAGGCAGGCCACCAGAGAGATGCACTTCCACCCGCACCAGCGGGGCATCGACCCCGGCGCGGGCACGGCTGTGGACCAGCGCCAGACTCATATGTGGTTTCCTGCAGAGGGGTGCTTGATGCTGCGGCATGTGTTCCGCTTGGCGCTATCGGGAATTGCTGGTGAAGCGGCTAGGGGGATTCCGGCACATTTGTTAGACCAGCTGGGCTGGACGGCATTCTTTTATCGGCGGCGGCTATTTGCTCGGCCTGCGTTTGAGTGTGAGGAACTGATTCAGAGGGGTGATTCATTAGGTCAGGCTGCAGGCCGGAGGAAATTCGATCGGTACGAGAAAATGTTTGCTGGTGAGAAGGTGTCTGGCAAGTTGGAGATTGTCTTGGACTCGGTAGAGGAACTGCTCTATGGAACATCGCTAGCTTCAGCGGAGACCCGCTACCAGAGGGTCTCCATGCTGCCGCCAGCACTCGCCAGGAAACGAACGTCGCGGTGGGCAAAGATTGGTGCACGGTCAGTACTGAATGAAGGGAGTCGCAATGGTTCCTTCAATTTTTCCCGGTATTTCCTGATACGCACATCGATCTCGGACGCGAAGCTTTCCCATGAATGCCACGGTACGCGTCTTGCTGACTGGGTGGGCTTAGACTTGTGAATCCGGTCAGGGCGAGCAGCGACAAAGGCGCTGGTCTTAGGACTCTGCTTCGACCTCGGCTCCAGCAGCTACAGTCGGCTCGTACAGACGGCAAGAATATCCGGCGACTCCAATTGGAATGGGCGCAGGCGTCGTAGCCTGGGTAGATAGAGTCAAACGTGGCTTGACGTCCATCAAGCTCGTGGCTTCTGATCCCGGCTTTGCGCCCCGGATGAATTCCGGTTGGCGACAGAATGCCTTCTGCAGAGCCCCATCGGCTTTCTGGAGCGAAGAGCGTCGCACTCCTAAGTGCGATTCACAGCCATTGGCCTTGCGTCTTCTCTGCACATCCGAAGAACAGGGCGCGGCACTTGTGCGAGCGATAGAACTGTAATAAATGTGCCACAGCGGAAGGGGGACTTCCGGCGTCGATCAAAGGAAAGGGGAAGACGTGGCTAATGGATCTCGGCTTGGGATTGGCAGGCTAGTGCCTGCCGTTACCGTATTGGCGCTTCTTGCTTCACCTGCCCGCGCGGTGGACATTCCAATTGTTGCGGACTACGAATCGATGGTTGCTCGACAGAACAGGGTCGAAGCAACATCCGAGTTCGGGGAGAGGCTCAACCTCTATGACGGGTCCGTTGTGTTTTCGGTCACGCCTGTCGACATCCCAGGGAATAGCCGCATCCCTGTGAGCGTGACCTACGTCCTGCGGGTCGCTGACAAACAGTTCAACACGCCATTTGTCTATGAGATAGATGTCCCCTATCTGAGCGGAGTCTACAAGACCGGCGTGGGTTGGACTGTGGAAGGAAGCAATCCAGCCGCACGTTGCACCTTCAACGGAGGCGCACCCCAACCCCCGGAAGTGACCAACTCTTCGGGGAAGCCCGACACGTTCTTCCCCGAAGAATACTGGCATGGGAACTACCTAAATGTGCCCGGTAGCGGCCCCCAACTGATGATGGTGACCAAACCTGAGGACGCTATCCAGCCGTCTGACGGCAAGGCCTACCGCTGGGTCACGCAGAATCGCTGGTACTTCTCATGCATTAATAGCGTCGCAGGTGGAGGGGAAGGCTTTGTTGGCCATTCGCCGGATGGCCTGAAGTATTACTTTGATCAGATAGGTACCACCGGCGCCTGGGATGGGATTAGTAAGCCAGCCCTGCAGGGGAGTACAACGATTCTCTCCAGGCGAGAGATTGCCATTCGGGCGAGTCGAATAGAGGATAACTACGGTAACTGGGTTAACTACGGCTACGTCGACGGAAAGCTGTCCAGCATCTCGTCAAGTGACGGTCGATCGGTTCAAATCTCAGCGGCACAGATTTCCTCTGCAGGGCGTGTTTGGAGCATCGATACTTCTAATGGCCTCGCGATTGGCTATCCGGACGGGACTTCATATCAGGCTCAGATATCTAACGGGATCGAGCGCATTGGGTGGCGTGCCATCGGGTGCGGCTATGGGGATGCTCTGCGCAACTCGCGCGGAGCCATGAGTGTGAGCATTCGTTCACGTTCAGGGGCAACTTCAACTTTTTCATTTGAGCCTGTGCTCAAGGGCCAAACCCAAGTCCCGTTACGCTGCATAGATGGCATGCTCACCGGCCCCAGTGCGCTGGAGAGGACAGTCTCACTTAAAAGCAAGGCCGTCACAGGGCCTGGGATTCATGCGGCACAATGGAATTATAGCTACTCGTCGAATGGTTGCTATAACCGCAGTGGAAACGATATTCCTCAAGCAGGGTACGAGTGCCTCCCAAACACCCCGAGCGTCAGGACTGTTACCGTAAACGGGCCGACCTACACTCGAGTAATGAATTTCTCCAACCGGCACGGCGTCGACGCCGGTCAGCTACTGCTTGACGAGCTTCGAACGCAGGCAGGGGCGACCCTAAGGTCCGATACCTACTCTTACCGGCATGTCGGCGCCGTCGGGGGTACTGGTTTTGCGACAGCGGGTGATCCAAGTGCTTTTGCCGAGAGTTGGCTGGAATTGTCGTCCACCACCCAGCAGGATGGGGACACGTTTCAGAGCCAGGTTCTGCAATTCGATGCTTTCGATAGGCCGTCTGTCGTAAAAGAGAGTAATAGTTTTGGATTCACGCGGACTGAGAAAAGAACATTTTATGATGACCGAGCGCGATGGCATGTTGGTCAACCACAGGCCTTGGTTGACCAGGGGTCTGGTCTCGTCGTCTGGCAGATCGAGTACGGTTCAGATGGATTGCCTTCGCGCGATATTTCCTTCTCGAGGTTAGTTCGCTCCAAGGCCTACAATAGTGATGCAGCCATTGCATCCATCAGCGACGGTAGAGGGAATGCAACTGCGTTCAGTGGCTGGAAACGTGGTATAGCGCAAACGTGGAATTTGCCTGGAGGGAGTTCTCGCTCCGCTGAAGTCGACGACAACGGATGGGTGAAATCTGCTACCGACGAAACCGGGGCGACAACGAAGTTTGGCTATGATCTGATGGGGCTTCTTACAGAGAAGCGCTATCCCGAAGCCGATTCCGTGGCCTGGAATGTCGAAACCAGTAGCCTCGGACAGATCGCAAGCGCCGAGTTCGGGCTCAATGCTGGGCACTGGAAGCACACCAGTGCCGTGGGTAATGCGCGGACGGAGCAATACTTCGATTCGCTATGGCAGCTGGTTCTTTCCAGGTCGTATGACGTTTCAGACGTAGATGGTACCCAGGCGTTTAGACGCTATGTATATGATACGGAGGGAAGGCAAATCTTCTCTTCCTACCCTGGATCTAGTCCTTCATCGACAACGGGCCTGTGGACAGAGTATGACGCACTAGGTCGAGTAACCTCCGAATCTGAGGACAGTGAGAACGGAATTCTTATCACAAGGTACGAGTACCTTTCCGGTGGTCGTGTCAGAAAGACGGATCCTCTTGGTCGTCAAACCATCACTGCGTTTCAGATGTACCGAGACATTGACTATTCCTATCCTGTAGCGGCGACTCGCCCGGAGAATGCGCTTACATCGGTTGTTCGCGATGTATTTGGAAAGCCGATGGAGATTACCAGTCAGAGCACTTCTGGAGCGGAGCGTTTAACTCGAAAGTACATCTACAACCCTCAGCAGCAACTGTGCAAGATTGTTGAGCCTGAGACTGGGGCTACCGCCTTCGGGTACGACAGCGCAGGTAACCTCGCATGGTCGGCCTCTGGATTAGATCTGCCGAGCGCGACAACTTGCGATTCGGACGCGGCGTATGGATCAGGTGTGCGCGTCGATAGCACCTATGATCAAAGGAATCGTTTGCTCACGGTGGCTTATCCCGATGGGGATGGCGACAGAATATGGGCTTACGAGCCAGATGGAAGGCCGTCCCAGCTGACCACACTTAGTGGAGGCGACGTAGTCGTAAATGCGTTCACCTACAACAAGCGCCGACTTCTTACAGGAGAGTCCAGCCAGATTGAGGGGTCTCATCTGTGGAGCGTTGGCTATTCGTACGACGCTAACGGATCCGTCTCTGGTGTTCGATATCCCCGAGGTTCATTTGTCGAGCTGAGTCCCAACGCACTTGGTCAACCCACACGCGCAGGATCCTATGCTACCTCGGTGGCATACCATCCCAATGGATCAGTAAGGAAGTTTACGTATGGAAATGGTGTTGCATATTCCTTGGCGCAGAACGATAGGCAGCTGCCACTGCGCTTGATAGAAGGAGGGGTTCAGGATGTCGGCTACTCGTATGATCGCGCAGGAAATACCACTGAGATCAACGATCATCTTTCATCGGATAGAACGCAGCTGTTGGCCTATGACGGGCTCGATCGCGTGCTCCAGTCTCGCTCGCCTGCCCTGCGAGGTGCAGGGGTAATTGATTATAGCTACGACGCATTAGGCAACTTGCGCAGCGCCAAGCTTGTAGGGAGGAAAGAACACAACTACTGGTATGACGCGCGCAATCGGTTGACAAATGTCCAATCCAACGATGGCGCCACTCAGATCGGTATGGCATACGACAGCAGGGGCAACCTAGCTGTGAAGAATGGTCAGCCGTTCAAGTTCGATCATGGCAACAGGCTGCGTGAGATCGAGGCACTCGAGTCGTACAGATACGATGGATTCGGGAGGCGGGTGCGAAGTGTCGACGCTTCAGGCGCATCAATTATCTCGATGTATACGCGCGATGGTCGCCTAATTCGGCAACAGAATCAGCGAACTCAGCAAGACACTGAATTCGTCTATCTCAATGATCGTTTGATCGCCGAGATTGTGGCCAACGATGATCCCGACCCCCCAACTATTCAGGTCCCCTCTCGTAGCGAGAATGGAACCTTCACAGTTGTATGGTCAACTTCTACGCTAGCCGCCACTTACCAGCTTAACCAGCGGACCGTCGGCGGAACTTGGCAGCAAGTCTATGTGGGCCCGGTGGGGTCCTGGACGGCGTCATCTCTTGCGCCGGGCTTCTATGAGTATCGAGTGCGGGGCTGCAAGGCCTCGGGGAGTTGCGGGGATTGGAGTACGAATGGCGCTATCGCCGTTCGCCAGCCGCCGGATGGGGCGCCGGCAATGACCACCCCAGGTCTATCGACATCGGGCTCGTATGGTGTCTCGTGGTCTGCTGTCGTGGGCAGCAGCACATACTCTCTGGAAGAGAGTTCATCGGACGCCCCATGGTCGGTCGTTCAATCTAGCGACGCCCGCTCTTGGACTGCTAGCGGCAAGCAAGCGGGTAGCTATTCCTATAGAGCCAAGGCCTGCAACGCCGCCGGATGCGGTGCCTATTCCGCAGTGGTGACGACTCGAGTGGTATTCAAGCCGGCGGCTCCAGCCCTCTCTGTTCCAGTGCAGTCATACGTGGACCACTTTGATGTGCATTGGAGTCAAAGTGCCGGTGCTTCAGAGTTTCGCCTTGAAGGAAGCACAAATGGCAGCGCCTGGGTGCTGGTTTCAACGGGGCCGGCGGTCTCGGCCAGTATCGCGGGTCGGGGGGCGGGATCCCATAGCTTCCGCGTCCAAGCTTGCAACGAGGCAGGCTGCGGGGACTATTCGAGTGTAGCGACGATTGTCGTAACTCTACCGCCTGGCTCAGCGCCGGGCATGGATGTGCCGCCTAGCAGCTCAACCGGTAGCTACACTGCATCTTGGAGTAGTGTCGCTGCGGCCACTAGATATGTCCTGGAAGAGAGCGCAAATGGCGCCGGATGGGTAGCAGTTCAGGATGCTACTGCTCTAAGTGCTTCGCTGTATGGGCGAAGCAGTGGTGCCTACGGCTATCGAGTGATTGCCTGCAACGTTGCCGGATGCGGACCGTACAGTGACACACGCACAGTCGCTGTCCTTCTGCCTCCAAGCACGCCAAACCCTAGTGGGAGTGTCGAATATTTCTATGACGACGATCCGAAGCGACCGGCGCGTGAGGATACATTGAACTGGTTCGCGATCCCCTTCGCTTCCCACTACGAAGTAAGGGTTGGTGACGGTGCCACAATCTACAGTGGGTCGAGCAATTTCTACACGCGTCGGCACACCTCAATAAAGACTAGCTATCAATACTCCGTGCGCGCCTGTAACGCATCGGGGTGCTCCGGCTGGTCAAATTCTGTCACTCTGCCTTGAGGACCTTCCAGGATGGTCGCTAGGAGAAGTCTGTTCTTGCTGCTGAGCCTCTTGGGGCTTAGTCAACCTGCCCTGGGGGCCGAGAGAGTAATGTATGTGCATACTGATGTCGCGGGCTCGCCTGTGGCTTGGACCGATAGCACGGGCGTCGTGATTCGGCGTGAGTTCTATAGCCCATATGGCGAGCCAACAATTGGAGCGGTGCGTGATGGTCCGGGCTACGCTGGGCACGCTACAGATTCGGCGTCAGGGTTGAGCTACATGCAACAGCGGTATTACGATCCGGAGCTGGGTGTCTTTCTTTCCGCCGATCCTGTCTCCGCGCTTGTGGATCCCTGGCGTGACTTCTGTCGCTATTGCTATGCGCGGAACAATCCTTTCCTGTTTACAGATCCAGATGGGAGGCAGGTGATGAAGATCACAACCTCCATTCCTGAGAAGGAAATGACGCGGGCGGACCGTGAAACTATGCGTGCATTCAATCGAGCCCAGTTGGCATACGAGCGGGCAATAACGGCGTCTGGGGACAAAGAAGCGATGGCGCGATACCTCACTACGCCCTTTGAGTATAGAAGAGCATTGAGTCCGGAAGCCCAGGTAATCCAATCCGCGTCGGGTCAGTCCGATGCTGGGATCAAGGCGTATCGAGAGCCGGGCAAGGGCGCCGTGACGATTCTCCCGGGCTTCTTGGAGCTCACTGATTCAGGAAAGGCGTTCCCAGGCTATCATGGCATGGAGCTCGGTAGAGGCGGCGATACGGCAGCAGCAAAAGTCGTCTTCCATGAGCACGGCCATGTTGAGGATAAGGATAACAATACTCCTCATGACCGAGAGGCAAAGGCGAGCGAATACTCCAATCGGATGATGGAGTACGCGCCGCGGAATATAAGGATAGGGCCGAGAGGGCGGCGATGATGAAGCTGAGAATACTAGCTGCTGCAGTTGCGTTGGCCAGTATGGTGGTGAGTATCCATTCCAGGGCGGATGATGCCCTATACATAAACTACGCGCCAGATATGCGGTACTCGACAAACGGCGTGGATTCCAGATTGACCATACTTCCCGGGAAGGGCCTTTTTGGTTATGGCAGCGAGTTCGGCAAGCTCGAGCCCTGCCAGGCTGGTGGTTCGTCGGACTGTCTCAAGATTGACTTCATGGCGCTCTACAAGGTGCCCATAGGAGGGAAGGTTGGTGACAGGTACAAAGAGGGCGCGTTTACCTTCGCCGTGGTAGAGGCCCTCTCCATTCCCATGCTGGCCGATGATCGCGAAGTTCTAAAGGTGGATGTGGAAAGGGATGGCGTCCACGCCAACTCCTTCTACTTCGATAGAAAAAGGGGGGTGATCGGCGTTAGAGTCAGGAACTTCGGCAATAGCACTATTCCGGAGTCGGTGTTCTTTCTCGAGAGAGGCAATGGCGTTTTCTCAAGTGAAGAGCGAAAGCCGGATTAAGTTGAGCTGGTCGTGGACACGACAGTGCTGATACGGCGTAGATACCTGGATCCCACTACCCGCTTGGAGGTGCTGATCACCTCCAACCCTGACGTCGCTCCGGAGTTCCGAACCATCGATGAGATCCGCGTTTCATCGATCAGCGCGGGGCAACCTGCTGCAGGCAGAACCGAGAGCTTGCGCGGCGTGAAGCTGAAAGGCGTTGCCATGGGTGACCCGGCGTCCAAGGCCGTCGGCGCAGCAGTCGGGTATGGCCAGAGAGACACAAAGCAGGCAACGCTGGGCGGCATCAAGGTCGAGCGCACCTGTGGCTTCTCGGAAGGTGGATCGAACATTTGCTTCTACGTCCGGGATGGAAAAGTGGTTGCGATGGCACTGGGGTTTGGCCCCTGACCGGTTGCCGTGCCCCTAGCGGTACAGGCGCAGCGCCACTACAAGCGTTAGCCTACGAAGGCACTTCAGCGCGGACATGGTTGGTGGGAACGGCCTGGCGATGGCCTGGGCCCCCAAGCAGACACCGCTGCTCATCAGGCACCAACCCAGTGAAGCGCCCAAACCGCGCCTCAATCCACGAAGGCCCCGCGCTTTCCACAAGCAATCGCCCCTGGCTCTGGTGCAGATCCAGCCAACGCTCGAAGCTGCTGCGCAGGCGTTCGATATCCGGCGCCCGCCACCGTGCATCGGCAGGCATGCGGATCAGCACGCGCGAGGGTGCGTTCTCCACGTCCATCACCAGCACGCCCTTGCACCGGATCTCGAAGGACGTCGCTCCGGCATGGCGCGCATACAGTTCAAAGCCCTCGTATGCCTTCGCGGTAACGAAGCCGAGCGCATCACTGCGCAGCAGGCGGTAATCGGCCGGCCGCAGCTTCTGGTAGGCCCAGACCTGATCGCCCGCTGGCTCGGGCCACTCCACCCACATCGCGCCGATCACCGCGATGCACACCACCGCAGCGGCAAGGCCGTGCATCTTCATTCGTCACCCCGCACACAGGCAGAAAGGTCCGCGCCATAAGCGCGCTCAGTCCTTGGGTCGCATCCGCTCGTGGATGAAGGCAGTCAGCGCGAGATCGGCCATCACCAGCCCCTCCATCACCCGGTCGCCCACGTACTGCTCCGGCTCGCCGTTCTGGCGCGTGCGCTCGGCCGCCAGCAGGATCTCCTGCACGATGCGTTGGCCGGTGAGTGCGCAGTCGGCGTCGGACAACTGCATCTGCCGGCTGCGTAGATGGTGCCGCTCGGGCCAGGGCTGGCCGTCGGCCGCAGCGCCCGCGCCGATGGCGTGCAGGATGGCGATGAGGCTGTTGGGGTCCAAGGCCGGAGCGGCCAAGGGCGCTTCCTGGATGGGGCGCGGGGGTGGGGAGTGCGGTGTGGTCATGGCAGGCTCCGTGCATGCAGGCGGACGCCGCCACCGATAAAGGTGGCGGGCAGAGCGTGGCTCGAAAACCGGATGTTGGGAACCGGCGGGTACAAGACCCCCACGCCCCGCCCGCCATAGCCGGCAGACGGATTGCCAGCCGGCACCACGCGCGATGGTGCCGGCTGGCAAGCGCAAACTACTTCCCAACAAAACGGGCTTTCGAGTCCCGACCACCGATGCACGGTGGCGCAGTAACGATTACCTGCAGTTGTTCGGAATGCCAACGGGTAGGGGTCAATGCCGCCAAAACCCGAGACGCTTTTGGCATTGTCGCATAGCGTGGAAAGGGGCGAGAGCCTTGGTGTGCTAGGCGGAACGGCACTTCTGGAACGGAGTCGACAGAACCTTCCGTCAGAGATGTAAGGCGCGGCAAATGCGACAGCACTCGCCCATCGGGCATGTGTGATCGCTCATGCAACCGAACCGCTGCGACACCCGCTGGATGGTTTAAATGACTTCTTGCCTATTGAACCTACCGAGCACCGCGCGCAATCTGACTACCGCTGTAGTCATGCGGGGCTGCCCTGCCCGCAGCAGGACGGTCTTGTAGCGTTTGAACGGATTCCACCCACTGGGGCAGGCCAAACAAGGACCACTGTACGTGTCACGCCGCAGCCGACTGCTTCTCTGCGCGGGTCTGGTCCCGCTTCCGTGGTTCCTGTTCTGGACCAGCGTTGCCGCCGTATTCGCGCCGGGCTACAACCCGCTTGCACAGCACGCCAGCGAGCTGCTGCAGGCACCGACGCTTGCAAGCATCTGCGCCAGGATTGCCCCCATCGGCTGCGGCGTGGGCTTCGTGGCGTTTGCCATCGGGGTGTGGCGGGAGTCCGGTCGCCGGATTGCCGTAGGCGCGATCTGCTGGATGATCTTTGGCATCTCCATGCTGACCAACGGGCTCTGGCCCATGGGCCATCCGATGCACGGCTTCTACACCATCGGTATCGCAAACATCATTGCACCGGCGATGTCGCACATCGAACTGAGTGCGTGGTCTGCCAACCGAACGGCGTACGCCGTGACCGCTGTGGTGAGCATCGCGGGCATCGTCTATCTCTGGTTGAACGTGGTGGGAGCGGACCCGGAGGGGTTCAGGGGGCTGACCCAGCGCGTGTTTTCATCGATCAACTCGCTGTGGCCGTTCCTGGTTGCGTTGCATCTGCTGCGCCGGGGTTCAAGCGCGCTGAAGGCGCCCCAGGCGCTTTGATGGAAAGGCATGCAGGCACATGGACGACTATTAAGCGTGCGGAGTTGAGAAGAGGATGAGGATTTTTCGTCGCCAACTGATCTACGTTCAGGTGCACCAGGACCATTTTATTGCGCGGTTGGTCGGTGGAGACAGGACCATCCGCCGCCAGTGTCACGCCCTTGGCAATCGCGCCGGTCCGATCAAGGACTTCTCGGCTATCCGGCCCCAGCTCAAGGCGATCTTCTCGGAACTCATGCCTGGGTTCTCATTCCAAAAGCCGTGGGGGCTTCTGCATTTTGATCCGGTTGAGTATCCGATCACGAAGGAAGAACTGGCTGGGTTCCAGAAGGCTGCCATACGAAGTGGTGTGAGCTTTTGTTTTCTCTCCACGTGGGAGCAGCGGCATGAAGACAAGGATCTGTTGGAGATGTTCAAGTAGGGTTCGGCCCGATACTTCGTTCTAGGCCACGCAGATTCTTGGGCTGGTTGAATATCGCGCACCATCGCTGCTTGGGCATGCATCTTGGTCGTTCCAACACCAGGCGCACCCTCACTCCTGGCCAGCTCGTTGGCCCACTTGATCCAGCGCCGCCGGTCTTAGCCGCATGGAGGCTAAAGGGGCCTGGACATTCGGGCCTCGGTGAAGCGTGGGAGGTGACCTGGCGAAGTCAGCTTCTGGCCGCAGGACGCCATGGGACCCGAAGCGGTCGGCCACTGTCACCGGATGTTGAACAAATCCACTGCGATCCATCGCTACCCGCGCTCATGCTGCCCACTTCCTGCCGCGCAGCGCGTACTCAACGGCAAGGTCATAGACGTTGTCGCACTTCTGCTTGAAGGTGGTACGGTCATAGCTTTCCGGCAAGTCCGCATCAAGCACGCGTTCGATTTCCGCGCGCACCTGCTTCTGCGTCTGCGCGCTCTGGTGCCAGTTCTGAATCAGCACCTTGGGCTGCTCCTCCACCAGGCGCTTCAGCAGGTGCTTGGCGGCCAGCTTCACGCGCTGGGTCTCTTCCTGCGTCAGTGACTCCTTATTCAGCAGATCGAACAGCTCCAACTCGTCCTCGGTCAGGCCTTCGCGGATGTGGCGCTCGGCCTCTTCCTTCAGCTCCTCGGCATAGGCGGTCAGCTCGTCGTAGTAGTTCTCGGTGGACGTGGCGCCGGAGTTGTAGGCGTCGATCACATTCTGCAGCCGCTGGATGAAGCCCACCCGCGTGCTGTTCTGCGCCAGCATCTCGGCCAGCTTTCGCTGCAGAAAGGCCTGCAGGTCGGCGATCTGGATGTTCTTGAAAGGCGCCTGCTGGAACTCCTCGCGCAGCTTCTCAACGTTCACCTTGCTGAGGTCCCAGGCCTTGCCGCGCTGCACGATCTTGTACTGCGCCTCGAACTCCTTGGCGGAAAAGGCCTCGGCCTTGTCCACCACCACGCTGGCGTCCAGCAGCGCCTCGATGCGCTGCACCGCGCTGTCAATGTCGACCTGCTCGACGATGCTGTCCATCACCCCGCGCAGATACTGGAAGGCCGACACCACGCGGCTCAGCTTGCGGCCCAGCACCTCAGGCTTGCAGGCCTCGTACAGCGAGGAGATCGTGTTCTCGTAGACGTTGAAGGACTTGCGCTGCTCGTCGCTGGCCAGCAGCGTGTCGGCAAAGCCGTTGAACTGGCCCAGCTTGGTGAACACGTCGTCGCGGTCCAGCGCCTCGTGCAGCGGCACACCTTGGCTTTGGCAGTAGGCCAGGCCCTGCTCCATGGCCTCGTCCAGCAGCGTGAACAGATGACTCTTGTCCCGCACCGGCAGCTCGTCGTCCTCGGGGCCGGCGGCGTAGTCCTTCAGCGCCTTCTTCATGCGGCGGAAGACGTTGTAGTAGTCCACGATCTCGCCGTGACGCTTGGCCACGCCCAGGATCTCGTGGCCGCTCACCCGGTTGGCCCGCGCGATGGTCTGCATCAGCGTGTGGCCCCGCATGGGCTTGTCGAGGTACAGCGTGCTCACCGTCGGCGCGTCGAAGCCTGTCAGCCACATCGCGCAGACGAACACCAGTTGCAGCGGGTGCTCCGGGTCCTTAAAGTTGAACTCGATGTCGTGGCCGTGCTCATCCAGTGCGTTCATTCGCTGGCGGTGCGGCTTGAGGTCCAGTCCCTTCTTCGCGAACTTCTCTTCCTCGCCCGCCTCCTCGCTGACGATCACCGCCATCTGCACCGCGCCCATCCAGGCCTTGAGCTGCTTCAGGCGCTGGCGCTCCACGTCGTTGGTCGTCGCGGTGATGCGGCCGTTCAGCGCCTTGATCTCGGCCTTCCACAGCGACTGCACCTTGTCGAACATCGTCACGGCGGTGAACTTGTCCACTGAGATGACGATGCCCTTGCCCAGGTAGCCGCGGCGGGGGAAGTGGTAGACGATGTCCCGCGCAATCGTGTCCAGTCGGTCCTCGCGCTTGACGACCTCCATCTCCTGCGCGAAGCGCTTCTCCAGCTTCTCCTGCGCCTCGCCGTCGAGGTTCTCGTCTTCCAGGATCGCAGCGAACTCGTCGCTCAGGTCGTCGTTCTGGATCAGCACCTCCGGCACACGCTTCTCGTAGAACAGGGGCACCGTGGCGCCGTCTTCCACGCTCTGCTGGAAGTTGTACTCGGACACGTAGTCGCCGAACCAGGCGTTGGTCTTGCGCTCCTGGCCCAACAGTGGCGTGCCGGTGAAGGCCAGGAAGTTGGCGCGTGGCAGGCCGACGCGCATGTTCTCGGCCAGGCCCGCGTACTGCGTACGGTGCGCCTCGTCCACGATGACGACGATGTCGTCGCGGTCGGACAGCAGCGGGTAGTCCTTGCCCTTCTCGAACCGGAACTTCTGGATCAGCGTGAACACCACGCGCTTGTTCTTGCCCAGCATCTCGCGCAGTTGCGCGCTGCCCTTGGGTCGCACGTCGTCCTTCGGCGCCACCACACCGGTGTGCAGGAAGTTGCGGTAGATCTGTCCGTCCAGGTCGTCCCGGTCCGTCACCACTACGAAGGTGAAGTTGCCGGTGAGCTTGCGGAAGATCTTGCGCGTGTAGAACACCATCGAGAAGCTCTTGCCCGAGCCCTGGGTGTGCCAGAACACACCCAGCTTGCCGCCCAGTTCGCGCCGGTGCCTGAACTGCTCGAAGGCGTTGTTCACGCCGATGAACTGGTGGTTCTGCGCGATCACCTTCTGCGTCTCGCGGTAGAACACGCAGAAGTTCTCCACATAGTCCAGCAGCCGCTCAGGCGTCAGCAGGCCCAGCACCACCCGCTCCACACTCAACCCCTGTGCGGCGATGGCCTGACGGTCCAGCTTTTCCTTCTCGTCATCCACCCGCAGCCAGGTGAAGAAGTGCTCCCACTGCGCCGTGATACTGCCCAGCCGGGTCTCGATGCCATTGCTCAGCAGGGATAGCGCGTTGGCGGTGAAGAGCTGCGGGATCTCGGCCTTGTAGGTGGTGAGGTTGTCGTCGAAGGCCGCGCGCAGCTTGACGTTGCTGTTCTTCAGCTCGATGAACACCAGCGGCAGGCCGTTCACGTATAGCAGCACATCGGGTCGGCGGTAGCCATGCTCGCCGCGCACCCAGAGCTGGCTCACCGCCAGGTAGTGGTTGCGGCCGGCGCGCGGGTCATGCGCGTCGAAGTCGATCACCTTGAGCCGCTCGGTCACGGTCTGCCCGGCCTGCGGCCCGGCTTCGGGCTTGTAGGTCACCGGCACGCCGTCGCGGATTAACCCATCCATCTCGCGGTTGGCCGCCACCAGGCTCATCGCCGTGCGTGGCTGCACCAGTTGCGCCAGGGCCTGCTCCACAGCATGAGCCGGGGCCTGCGGGTTCAGCCGCTCCAGCGCGGCGCGCAACCGATCGACCAGGATCACCTCGCGTTTGTCGGCGCGGCCGGAGCCGTCATTCAGGTCGTCGGGCTGTGCCGTGAAGCAGTTCAGCGCATCGAAGCCGCAAAGATGCTGCAGCCGCTGCAGCAAGGCCTGCTCGATGTCGTCTTCGCTGATGAAATTCTTCGCGGCGGCCACGGTACCCCCTGGTGTTGCCGGTTGTGGAGAAGAAAACCTGCTAACGAGCCATCACCTCATGCTACGCAGCCTCTGACGGCGGCTGCATGCTGGGCGGGAACTGGATGTCTAACGCATCGACGCGGAGCTTGCCGGAGATCAGGCGGGGGAGCAGGGCATCGCGCTGCTTTGCCAGCGTTTCGTTCAAGTGAATCAAGCTGGCAATCTCGTCCAGCATAGGTTTCACCATGGTGTTGAAGCGCGCCAACAGGGGATCGCTCGGCACAGAGACTCTTAGCTGCTTCAGGAAATGCCAATCAGCACGGGGCATCTTCGTTCCCTTCGATGCCGTGTTGGCGATCTCTATGAACGTCTCGCTGAAGACGGTTAACAAAGCGAACTCCCTAAAGTCCTGGCGCTTAGGGCTGAGCACCAATGTGTCTGTTGAGCAGATGCCGTCGAAATGTGCCAGCGCCACTTTGTGCAGGTAAGGGCGGATCTTCGAGAACAGGATGTCTCCGGCGAAGAAGGCCAGCTTGTCGCTTTCCACCGATTCGGGTGCGCCGTGCATAGTCAAAGCGACCGACTTGCGCGATATGTGCTCCAGCCCCACGTAGCGCGTGTGGCCAGCAAGATCACTCTTCTTGACTGGACGCTTCGTTTCGCCGATGAGCTGGCCCAGCGGAGTGCTGCTCCAACCCTTCGGCAACCCCTTGTCGAAAGAGCTGACGGTATAGCCCGGAAACCGAAGCCGCACAAACCACTCGCGGTAGATCTCCTCGGCCATGGACTCCAGCAAGGCGATGCGGCGCTGGTTGATAGCGATCAAGTCGTCGTAGCTCTTGAGCGCCGCCGCGATCTTGGGCTGAGCTGCGCTCTCGTGGAGCGTGAGCCGCGTCTTCGTTCTGAAGGCGGTGAACTGAAACCGAGCGACACCTGTGTGCTGAAGATTGAAGACACCCATGTACCCAGAGGCGTAAAGCGCCTGGAGCACGTAATAGAGATAGACGGGGTGGACTTTGTTTCGATCAACGCGCAAATGCCGAGCGAAGCTCGAACACAAGACAGGGCGCCCCCCCCGGGAGGCTAAAAACTCCTTGCTGACGAGCGCCGTTCTGCCAGTTGATTGCTTGGCGGTACCGCCCGCCGTTTCGATGAGGATGTCATCGGCCTCCAGAGCCTTACGCGCGACCAAGTGCTCGGGAATCCAGCGTTGAGGCAACTCGATGCTCGGAGCGTTCAGGCCGGCGAAGTCAGTCCCGCGAATAACGTCACAGAGCACATGCCCTGGCGCCTCTTGGCCTTCCCCCCATTCGCCATCTTTGGTCTCGACAATGAGGTCAGAAAACAGGATTGGCGCTTGCATCACGTTGGCTGTTCCTCACCCAACACGGCCGACACGTTGACGGCAATGGTGCGCTGAAGCGCGCCAGCGGCATCACTCAGCTCCTGAAGCTGATCCCGCGCGACGGTGAGGTCCGCCAGGAAGTCCTCCTCCGTCTTCCCATCCTCCTCAATCACCACGCCCACGTACCGCCCCGGGTTCAGCGACCAATCCTGCTCGGCAATCTCCTCGCGGCTGGCAAGCTTGCACAGGCCGGTGACGTCTTCGTAGGCCGCCTTGGGGAAGCGTTCCTGCAGCCAGCTCACATGCTGGTAGTACAGCTCGGCAGCCTTCAGTTCGTCATGCAGCGCCTGCACCGCCGCCTTCACGTCCTTGGTCTGGCGGTTGGCAGTGGCGCGCTTGCCCTCAAGCTTGGCGGCCTCGGCCTTGCGCTTGTCCATCTCGCGGATGGCCTTGTCCAGCGCCTTCACCGCCGCGTGCAGGCCGCTGAAGAAGGGCGTGAACTGGGCGCGCAGCAGGTGCTGGGCTTTGTTGCGCTCGTCCACGCTGTGCTTCTGGCCTCGGGTGCGTTCGTGCTGGTCCTGGGCCTGCGCCAGCGCGGCGAGCTGACCCCACTGGGCCTGCAGCGCCGCAATGGCGTCACGCGCCACCTGGCTGGTCGCCGCATCGGCAGCTTCTTCCGCCAGCACGGCCAGCAGGCGTTCGCTCAAGGCGGGCAGGTGCTCAGCGGCGTCCTTGAGCTGGGCCATGCCCTGGTGCAGGTAGCGGTCCACCTGGTCCACGAACTCGTGGCGGCGGCCCTTGTGCAGCCGGGGGATAAGGGCAATGTTCTGGATCTGCGCGTCGCTCAGCTCGCGGTGGGCGCGGTCCACCTGGGTGAAGATGTTGCGGGTGTCGATGAACAACACCTTCTCATCGGTCTTGCCCTTGTCGAAGAACCACAGTGTGGCCGGCAGCGTGACGGTGTAGAACAGGTTGGACGGCAGCGTGAGCATGCCGTAGATGAGGTTCTGCTCGATGAGCGTGCGGCGGATGTCGGCCTCGGAATGGCGAGCATCGCTGGCCGAGTTGGCCATCACCAGTGCGGCGCGGCCGCCGGGTTTGAGCGAGGTAGCGAAGAGGTTGATCCAGAGATAATTTCCGTTCGGTACGGTCTCGACGGCTTTCTCCTTGCCGTCTTTCCCGCCCGCCGCCTTTGCCTTGGTCTTGTTGCGGGGCACGCCGTAGGTGTTGAAGCGGCGGTCTTTCTCCACGGCGTCCAGCGTCACGTCGTCCACGTTGAACGGCGGGTTGGCCATCACGTAGTCGAAGGCGCCGAAGGCGTTGAAGGGGTCTTCGTAGTAGGTGTTGGCCTGCTTGATGTCGCCGCGCAGGTTGTTCACGGCAAGGTTCATCTTGGCGAGCTTGACGGTCTCCAGCGTCTTCTCGGTGCCGCAGACGAACACGTCCAGATCTGCCGCCTTGTCGGCCTGGTGCTGGAGGATGAAATCCGCCGACTGCACAAACATGCCGCCGGAGCCGCAGGCGGGGTCGAACACCTTGCCTCCATGGGGCTCGATGATCTCGGTCATCAGCTTGACGACGGAGCGCGGCGTGAAGAACTCGCCGCCGCCCTGGCCCTCGCTGAGCGCAAAGTTCGCGAGGAAGTACTCGTAGATCTGGCCGAACACGTCGCCGGTAGCGTCCACCGGGATGTCGGAGAACAGCTTGAGCAAGTCCTTGGGAATGTGCTGGTTCTTGGGGCTGCGGGTGAAGCGGTCGTACTCCTCCTGCGGCAACACGCCCAGCAGCTCGGGCTTGGTGTTCTCGATGCTGGCCATCGCGGCGCGGATGGCCTTGGCGATGTTTTCCTTCTCGGGCAGGTTCAGCAGGTAGTCGTAGCGGGCCTTCGCATCGAGGTAGAAGCCACACTTCTCGATGGCAATCTCTTCCAAGGTACGCTCACGGCGCGTGCCCTGGAGCTTCTTGAATTCCTGCTCGATTGCCGCTTGGTGCTGCCGGTACTTGTTGTCCGCGAATTTCAGGAAGATCAGACCGAGCACTGGGGTGCTGTACTCGCTGGCCTTGAGATCGGAGTTGGCGCGGAGCTTGTCGGCTGCTGACCACAGGTCATTTTCGAGTTTTTTGAGCTGGTCGCGATTCATTCTATTGATCGTAAAGGGGTTTGACCTGTTCCTGTCTTGCCGCCAATTAATATGTTCTGACGCGCAGACTCAGTCATGGCGCCCCATGGAGTTTCGATAGGCGACTTGACGTTCGTAAACAAATCTTGAGTTGACAATCAAAGATGATACTAGCCGGAAGGCTGCTTGTGGCCGTCGGGCGTCCTACGACCCAGGGCGGCCATTGGTGCGGCCGCTGATCCTGCCACTGGGTCCATTTGTACGCTGCCCTGTTAGCCGGACCCTGCCGCCCTGAGATCGAGTTGTATCAAGGCGAAGCGCGCAGATCGGTGCTTTGTGGGCGAGTCGCATAACCGGACCCACGGGTCCGTCTACTTGGTAGTTGGGCGCCACTACAGCTATGACTGATCTTTGGGGTCCCATTTCGGCAACCGATTGGCATGCCTCACCCTGCATGGTCGGCCGCGCAGCGACCAAGGCTGATGTTGCGGCCGGCTCGGCCATCTTCTATGTACAGGTTGGTTCCACTCCAGCTCCAATGAGCCTTCCATGCTGCGCAGTTCAGATACTGGACGATGGCTCTGAGCAGCCTATCGTCATTGTCCAGGCAGAGCTCGCGCAGCAGGGCACCATCTTGGGTGTACGGCCATTTTCCGGGGGTAATGGCATTTGCATGTCTAAGGACGTTCGGTTGCTTCCTGCCGGCTTCGGGTCGCAGGTTGGCGCCTAACAGTTCAGTCAAGCCGAGCTTGCTTCGCGAGTCGGACTAATTCCAGAGTTGAACGTCCGCTTCTGTCCGAAAGCGGACATCGTTCGACGACATTGATCTTCCGTGAGCCAAGGCATGGGTCTCTCCTTCCATCAATTGATGATCTCCCCACTCCCCGAAGCAACAAACGCCCTCAATTGCCGAACGAACTCCGCGTCATAGGCTTCCCACTCCGTAACCTCCCCAACCACCCGCAAGGGCTGCGCACTCCGATACGACCGCGTCGGGTTCCCGGGAAACTTCTTGTTGGTCACATTCGGATCGTCTTCAAACGGCCCGGTCGGCGCCACCACATACACACGCGGTCGCCCTTCACCCTTGGCCATCTCCGCAGCCAACCCAGCGCCCTTGGCAATCGTGGTGAAGTAGATGTGGTTCATCACCACGCTGTCGCGATAGTTGGAGCGAAAGCCCGCGCTCAGCAGTTCGCTCACCGCGAGGTCAGCGCGGGTGCCGTGATAGAACGGCCCGGCGACCTGGTGGCAGGTGTCATGCGAAACGGGTGTCCATTCGGTGTCCTGCGCCATCGGCACTGCCCCTGCGTGTCCTGTCGGATCGACAGGCCGGCGAGTCTAGGGCGCCCGGTGGGCCTTGCTGCAAGGCCCCATCCGGGAAATACTCTGTAGTGGGAGGCGCGGTGCGCCTCCTCTTTCATTCTGCGGCGCCGCGCCCTTCCAGCTCGCGCACGGCGGTTTCCAGCGTGTCCAGCTTCTGGCGCGTCTTCAGCAGCACGGCGCGCTGCACTTCGAACTCCTCGCGGGTGACCAGGTCGAGTTTGGCCAGGCCCGCCTGCAGCGCGCTCTTGAAGGTGGCCTGCAGTTCCTCGCGCGATTCGCGCAGGCCCGGCGGCACCAGGTCGCTGAGGCGACGGGCGAGGTCATCGATTTGGTTCAGGTCGATCATGGGGTGCTCCGTGGGGGTGGGCCCGTGCATCCGGCGCGGGCAGGCCATTCGGGCACAAGGATACTGCCGGCACCCATCGCCCGGACAGGCGGCAGCGGCTTCGCACGGGCCGCGTTCAGGCGCTATCCTCCACGCCGGAAGACAGGAGATAGACGATGAAGATGGTCATGGCGGTGATCAAGCCGTTCAAGCTCGACGACGTGCGCGAAGCGCTGGCCGAGCGTGGGGTCACCGGGATCACGGTGACGGAAGTGAAGGGCTTTGGTCGCCAGAAGGGCCATACCGAGCTGTACCGCGGCGCGGAGTATGTGGTCGATTTCCTGCCGAAGGTGAAGCTGGAAGTGGCGGTGACCGATGACCAGGTGGAGGCGGTGGTTGAGGCCATCGTGAAGGCCGCCGGCACTGGCAAGATTGGCGACGGCAAGGTGTTCGTGTACGACCTGGGCAGCGTGGTGCGTATTCGTACCGGGGAACTGGACGCGGACGCGTTGTAATCTGGTTTTTGTAGAGTCGAGCCATGCTCGACTGCGTTTCGCGCGATGCTGGAAGAGCAGTCGAGCATGGCTCGACTCTACAAAAGCAGTTACCGGCGCTTCGCCCACTTATAGAACCGCTTCCAGCCCTGGCGCACGGCGGCGACCCAACCCGGGTCGGCCACCAGTGCAGCTTGCGCGGCACTCGGCGCCTGACCGGTCACGCGCTGGCGGATCTTCAGCAGGTTCTTCATGTCGCTGCGGCGCATCTGCCGGCTCAGCGGGCTGCGGCGTAGCCAGCGCGGGGCGCGCCAGGCGGAGGTGAAGTCCAGCAGTACCGGCACGCCGCCACTGACCACCACGTTGGTGCCATGCAGGTCGTTGTGGGTGATGCCGGCCGCATGCAAACGGCTGAGCGCGTGCTGCAGCTGCTCGAATACTTCATTGCCCACGGCCTGCGCGGTGCTGAGGGTCTGGCCGGGAATGAACTCCATGCCCAGTGCCAGGCCGCCCAGGGTGCCGAGCAGCGCAGGGGCATGCTTCCAGCCGCCGAGGCGCTGCAGCATGCGGGCCTCGCGGCGCACCATAAGCCGCGCGATCAGCGAAACGGGGGTGCCGCGGTAGCGGGAGTAGTCCTTGATGACGGCCTCGCGCCCATCCAGGCAGGTGCGGTAGACGTCGGGGGCCAGGAAACGCTCGCCGCGCTTGAGCAGCAGCGGGGAGGCGGCGTCATTGCCGCAGGAGGAGGGGGGGAGAGCAGGAAGATACATGTCGGGGTCTCGGACGACCCGGTGGGTGGCGCAAAGCGTCAAGCGAACCGGTGTTACAGGGAGTTACTAAGTTTTCGTTAATTTTAGTACTCGCCAGTTCGCTATTCCACGATTTGTCGGAGAAATGTCGGGGTCGTGGCTGGAACAGTTCGTCACGCAGAATCGGACAATTCTGTCTCACTTATGAGGCTCACCCTGCTGGATCAAGGAGTTGGGCGCGCTCCCAGCCCATTCATCGGCGCCGCGCTGAACGCGACGCACGTCCGGCTTGACCCCGGCGCACGCCCTGCCGACCATAAGCTGTTAACCCGCGACATCGGCGGCCGCCCCCCTCCGGCACGTCCCCGTCCCCTGCCGCGTTCCCAACCGGTGCTGGCCGCCTGGCCGTGCATCGCCCCGTTTCCCGTTCCGGCTGCGGCTGGAGGAAAGTGCTTTGATCATCAAAATCGTCATTGCAGCGCTGTTCGTGGCCTGCGTGCTGTACATCCACTTCCGTGGCAAGGTGCGCGCGCGCTGGTCGCGCCAGCTGCTGGACCACTCCAGTTTCATGGCCCCGATCAACGTGGTCATGTACATGTTCTCGAAGGTGCCGACCACGCCGTTCCTGGACCCGGCCAAGGAGTTCCCGCAGCTGGAGCCGCTGCGCCAGAACTGGCAGATGATCCGCGACGAGGCGCTGGCGCTGCGCGATGCACAGAAGATCGCTGCGTCCAGCACGTTCAACGACGCCGGCTTCAACTCGTTCTTCCGCCGTGGCTGGAAGCGCTTCTACCTGAAGTGGTACGGCCCGTCGCACCCGTCGGCGAAGGCGATGTGCCCGAAGACCACGGCGCTGCTGGAGTCGCTGCCGGATGTGCGCGCGGCGATGTTCGCGCAGCTGCCGTCGGGCAGCGAA
This sequence comes from Stenotrophomonas sp. AG209, assembly GCF_003550055.1. Taxonomy (NCBI): domain Bacteria; kingdom Pseudomonadati; phylum Pseudomonadota; class Gammaproteobacteria; order Lysobacterales; family Lysobacteraceae; genus Stenotrophomonas; species Stenotrophomonas sp. AG209. The sequence goes on along the minus strand of NZ_QXDB01000001.1, from coordinate 2,258,736 downwards.
CTGCGCCCGCACCGCGACCCGTTCGCCGGTTCGCTGCGCCTGCACCTGGGCCTGGCCACGCCCAACAATGACGGCTGCTACATCGAAGTGGACGGCATCAAGAAGAGCTGGCGCGACGGCGAGTGGATGATGTTCGACGAGACCTACATCCACCATGCGCACAACGAGACGCCCGATGACCGGGTGATCCTGTTCTGCGACATCGCCCGCCCGCTGCGCTTCGGCCTGCCGGGGCTGTTCAACCGCGCGGTGGCGGCCACGCTGCTGGCCGGTGGTGCCTCGCCGAACCTGCCGGGTGACCCGACCGGTGGCGTCAACAAGGCGTTCGGCAGCGTCTACAAGGTGCGCCTGAAGGCCAAGGCACTGCGCGAGCGCAGCGTGGTGGCCTACCAGCTGATCAAGTGGGGCCTGGTGGTGGCGGTGATCGCCGGTATCTGGGCGCTTTGATCGTTACATGCGGTTGCCGGCCAGCGGCCGGCACTACCGGAACATGAAAAAACCCGCGCTGTCGCCAGCGCGGGTTTTTTGTTGGATCAGCCCTTCAGTGCCGCCTGTACGAACGGCGGGGTCACCAGCACGCCGGTGTGCAGCGCGGCGGTGTAGTACAGGGTGTTGAAGGTCTTGGCGGCCGAGTCGGCCTGGCGGAAGTCGAAGCTGCTGTCGCCCTTGCGCGCCATGGTCACGCTCCACCAGCCGGTGGGGTAGCACGGCTGCGGGAACGGCAGGGTCTTGAACGAGCCGAAGCCGGCCTTGCCCATCTCGGTGCGCATTTCGTTGATCAGGTCCAGCTGCATCAGCGGCGATTCGGACTGCTGCACCAGGATGCCGTCGTCCTTCAGGGCCTTGAAGCAGCTCTCGTAGAAGGCCTTGTTGAACAGGCCTTCGCCCGGGCCGACCGGGTCGGTCGAATCGACGATCACCACGTCCACGCTGCCGGCCGGGCAGTTGGCCATGTAGGCCACACCGTCGTCGAACAGCAGCTCGGCGCGGGCGTCGTCGTTGGAGTCGCACAGTTCCGGGAAGTGCTTGCGCGCCATCACCGTGACCTGCTCGTCGATATCGCACTGGGTCACGCTCTCCACGCCCTTGTGCTTGAGCACTTCGCGCAGGGTGCCGCAGTCGCCGCCACCGATGATCACCACGCGCTTGGGTGCGGCGTGGGTGAACAGCACCGGGTGGCTGATCATCTCGTGGTAGAAGAAGTTGTCCTTGCTGGTCAGCATGATGGCCCCGTCGATGGTCATCAGGTTGCCCCAGTCGGTGGTCTGGAAGATCTCGATCTTCTGGAACGGCGACTGCACCTCGTCCAGCTTGCCGGTGATGCGGTAGCCGATGGCCGAGCCGGTGCGCTCGAAGTGTTCGATGTACCAGTTGTTGCTGTCAGTCATTGGAAAACAGTCCTGTTCGGAGGGGTGGAGCCGGGCTGGCGGGCGGGGCCGCGTGGCACAGATGCCACATCCGGACGGATCGGCCCGTTCAGGTTGAAACCTGTCACGGGCGCGGGCGCGCATGATAACGAACCTGTGGGCATATAGGCGTTATCATGCCCCCCCTTTTATTGCCAACAAGGCCGACTGAAATGACCGATTGGTCCCTCGACCAAGCCCGCAAGACCTACTCGATCCCGCATTGGGCGGACGGTTACTTCGACGTGGATCAGGCCGGGCACATGGTGGTGAGACCGACCGGGGCGGACGGCCCGGTGGTGTCGCTGCCCAAGGTGGTGGACGCGGCCCGTGCGGCCGGCGCCAAGCTGCCGCTGCTGGTGCGCTTCCCGGACATCCTCGGCCAGCGCCTGGGCAAGCTGCAGGCGGCCTTCGGCCAGGCCCAGCAGGACTGGGAATACAGCGGCGGCTACACCGCCGTGTACCCGATCAAGGTCAACCAGACCCGCGGCGTGGCCGGCACCCTGGCCAGCCACCACGGCGAAGGCTTCGGCCTGGAAGCGGGCAGCAAGCCCGAGCTGATGGCCGTGCTGGCGCTGTCGCGCCCGGGTGGCCTGATCGTCTGCAACGGCTACAAGGACCGCGAGTACATCCGCCTGGCCCTGATCGGCCGCAAGCTGGGCCTGCAGACCTTCATCGTCATCGAGAAGCCGTCCGAGCTGAAGCTGGTGCTGGAAGAGTCCAAGGCGCTGGACGTGAAGCCGGGCTTGGGCGTGCGCATGCGCCTGGCCTCGCTGGGCGCCGGCAAGTGGCAGAACAGCGGTGGCGACAAGGCCAAGTTCGGCCTGTCGCCGCGCCAGCTGCTGGACCTGTGGAAGTCGCTGCGTGACACCGAGTACGCCGACTGCCTGAACCTGCTGCACTTCCACATGGGTTCGCAGATCTCCAACGTGCGCGACATCGCCAACGGCATGCGCGAAGCCACCCGCTACTTCGTGGAGCTGTCGCGCCTGGGCGCGAAGATCACCCACGTCGATGTGGGCGGTGGCCTGGGCGTGGATTACGAAGGCACCCGTTCGCGCAGCTTCTGCTCGATCAACTACGGCCTGCATTCCTATGCCAGCAACATCGTGCAGCCGCTGGCCAATGCCTGCGAAGAGTTCGGCCTGACCCCGCCGCGCATCGTCACCGAGTGCGGCCGCGCGATGACCGCGCACCACGCGGTGCTGATCGCCAACGTCTCGGAAGTGGAAGAAGCGCAGGAAGGCCGCGTGCCGGACCAGCACGACGACGAGCCGGCGGCGATCCGCCACCTGCGCGAGATCCACGACGAGCTGGACGTGCGCCCGGCGGTGGAGCTGTTCCAGGAGGCACAGCACTTCCACGCCGAAGGTCTGGCCAGCTATGCGCTGGGCCAGATCGACCTGCCGCAGCGTGCGCGCATCGACGATCTGTTCTACGCCATCGCCCACGGCGTGCGTGCGCGCCTGAGCTATGACGAGAAGAGCCATCGCCCGGTGCTGGACGAACTGAACGAGCGCCTGGTCGACAAGTATTTCGTCAACTTCAGCGTGTTCGAATCGATCCCGGACGTGTGGGCGATCGACCAGGTGTTCCCGATCGTGCCGATCGAGCGCCTGGACGAAACCCCGGACCGCCGCGGCATCATCGCCGACATGACCTGCGACTCGGACGGCATGGTGGAAACCTATGTCGAGAACGAGAGCCTGGACAGCTCGCTGCCGCTGCACAAGATGAAGCCGGGCGAGAGCTACCGCATCGGCTTCTTCATGGTCGGCGCCTACCAGGAGATCCTGGGCGACATCCACAACCTGTTCGGCGATACCGACGCGGTGGAAGTGCTGGCCGATGCCGATGGCTATGCCATTACCCAGCAGCGCCGTGGCGACACCACCGATGTGATGCTGGATTACGTGGGTTACCGCCTGGACGAACTGCGTGCGACCTATGCGCAGCGCGTGGCCGAGGCGCAGCTGTCGCCGGAACGCGCGCAGGAGCTGTCGGAGGCGCTGGAAGCCGGCCTGACCGGTTACACCTACCTGTCCGACGAACCGCTGGTCTGATGGACGGTGCCGGGCCTGCCCGGCGCCACCGTTGCCGATGAGCGCGCGCGCGATCTTCCACCTGTTCCTGCATGCCGCCGTGCCAGCGCTGCTGGCATGGCTGTTCTGGCGCAAGCGCTTCGCCTCGGCGTGGCTGCTGATGCTGCTGGGCTGGATCATTGATCTGGACCACCTGTTGGCGGATCCGATCTACGCACCGAACCGCTGCAGCATCGGTTTTCATCCGCTGCACACCGCACCGGCCATCGCGGTCTATGCCGGGCTGTGCGTGCCGAAGAAAACGCGGTTGTTCGGCATCGGTTTGATGATCCACATCGTGCTGGACGCGATTGATTGCTGGTGGATGCATCACCGTTGATGCTGGGTGCGTGTCGACCAAGGTCGACACCTACCGGGGGCACGGCGACCGGTCGGATTGGCGCTTGGTAGAGCCGGCCGCTGGCCGGCTTCCGCAGGGTGTTCCCGATGACCGCGTGGTTGCCGGCCAGCGGCCGGCACTACCCACCGTCAGGTTGGTCGCTTCACGCCACCGGCAACCACAACGTTGCGCGCAGGCCGGGCTGCGCATTCTCCAACGCCACGTGCCCGCCATAACTGGCGGCGATATCGCCCACGATGGCCAACCCCAGCCCACTGCTGCCCTCGCGCTCATCCAGCCGCACGCCGCGCTGGGTGACCCGTTCCAGCGCATCTGCAGCCAGGCCGGGACCGTCGTCGCGCACTTCGATGCGCAGCTGCCCTTCGCTGCTTTCCGCTTCGACAGTGACCTGCCGTTTCGCCCAGCGCCCGGCGTTGTCCAGCAGGTTGCCCAGCATTTCTTCCAGATCCGCACTGGCACCGGCGAACTGCAACGCCGGATCGATGCCTTCCGCCGTGAATGTGATGCCACGTTCGCCATGCACGCGTGCCATCAGCCGGCACATCGCCTGCGCGACGGCCGCCACGTCGGTGCGCTGGCGATGGTCGGCAGCCAGTCCTGCAGCCAGGTAACGGTCGACACTGGCCTGCATGCGCGCACTCTGTTCGCGCACGGCGGCACGCCAGTGCGTGCCGTCGCCGTCCGCTTCGGTGGCCAATACGCTCAGCGGGGTCTTCAGTGCATGCGCCAGATCCTGTGCACTGGTGCGTGCGCGCGCAACCATGCGTTGCTGGTGGTCCAGCAGCGCGTTGAGTTCTTCCCCCAGCGGTGCGACTTCCGCGCCCAGTTCCTGCGTGTCGATGCGTTGCGCGTCGCCGCGGCGTACCCGTTCCAGCTGCTCGCCGAGGCGATGCAGTGGGCGCAGGCCGAAGTGCACCTGGCTGGCCAGCACCGCCAGCCACGCCGCAACCAGTACGCCCAGGGCGATGGCGGTGCGTTTGCGGAACGCGGCAACATCCGCATCCAGTGCGCTGCGATCGGTGGCGACCACCGCCACGAACGGTTCGCTCGCGCGCGGCAGGCGCACCTGCTGCACGCGTGCGCGCAGGGATTGCTGCAGCGGTCCGGGCAGATTGCGCGTGGCCGGCCCGGCAGCCGGCGCCGGCAGGGTTTCATCCCACAGCGAGCGCGACTGCAGCAGCACGCGGCCATCGGCACCGGCGATCTGCCAGTAGGCACCGGAGAACACACGCTGGAAGCGCGCGTCATTGGGTTCCTGGCGCAGCCGCAGCTGTCCTTCCGGGTCCACTTCGGCCTGTGCCAGCAGGGTCAGCATGTCCTGCTGTAGTTCGTGGTCGAGGCGGTCGCGCGCGCTGCGCTTGAACAGCTCGCCCAGCAGTGCGCTGGCCAGCAGCGAGACCAGCAGCAGGCCGACGCCACCGGCCAGCAGCAGGCGCCGCCGCAGCGACGGTTGCCGGTTCATGGCGCGGCCAGCCGCCAACCCTGGCCGCGCACGGTCTGGATCAGGTCGATGCCGAGCTTGCGGCGCACCCGTCCGAGCAGCACATCCAGTGCGTTGGAGTCCGGGTCATGGCCGCCGTCGAACACCTGTTCACCCAGCCGGTCGCGGCCGATCACCTGACCGCTGTGGTGGATGAAGTAACTGAGCAGGCGGAATTCCTGCGGACTGAGGGGCAGCGCCTGCCCATCCAGCTCGAAGCGGCCTGCATTGACGTCCAGTTGCAGCGGGCCGCAGTGCAGGCGAGGGCTGGCGTGGCCGTGGCTGCGGCGGATCAACGCGCGCAGGCGCAGCACCAGTTCGTCGGCCTGGAACGGTTTGGTGAGGTAATCGTCGGCACCGGCATCGAAGCCTGCCAGCTTGTCGTGCCAGCGCCCGCGCGCGGTCAGTACCAGCACCGGGAAGTCGCGGCCGTTGCCGCGCCAGCGCTCGATCACGCTCAGTCCGTCCAGCCCGGGCAGGCCGAGGTCGACGATGGCGGCCTGCAGGTCCTCGATCTGGCCGATCTCTTCGGCCTCGCGGCCATCGGCGACCACGTGCACCACATAGCCGGCCTGTTCCAGCAGGGGCACCAGGCGCTGTGCCAGTGCGGCATCGTCTTCGGCCAACAGGATGCGCATCAGTCGTCGAGCTCCGTCTTCAGCAGCTTTCCGCTGCGCGCATCATAGTCCAGCTCCACCACTACGCCGTCGCCGCGCAGGATCTCCACCTCGTAGACGCCGTCGTCCAGCTCCACTTCCAGCAACTGGCCCGGGTAGCGCTTGAGTGCATCGCGCACCACGCTTTCCAGCGGCACGTAGCGGCCCTGCTGCACGGCGCGGCGCGCGACCTGCTGCGCCGGGTCCTGTGCGGGCGCGGCGGCGGTCGGGGCGCTGGCCAGGGCCAGCAGCAGGGGCAGGGTGGCGAGCATGCGGGCACGGAAGGAGGGGAACAGGCGCGAGTGTGGCGGGGATGACTAACAGCCGGCTAACAGCCACGGCTAAGGCGCTGTTAACCGGGGCATGCATCGTGGCGTTGCCGGGATGGTCCGGCCACGAACACGAACAGGAGAACCCCCATGTTGAAGTCGCTTGCCCTCGCCACCGTTACCCTGCTGGCCATCGCACCGGCCGCACAGGCCGCGCCGCTGGGCATGGCCCAGGTCGAACAGACCCTGCGCAAGGCCGGCTATACCCAGATCCACGAGATCGAACGCGATGATGGCCTGTGGGAAGCCGACGTGAGCCGCGCCGATGGCCGCTTCAGCGAGGTCTACGTGGACCCGAAGACCGGCGAGATCTTCGATGAGCACAGCGGCCGCGCGCTGCTGACCACCGAGCAGGTGCTGGCACGTGCACAGGCGCATGGCCTGCGCGAGATCCATTCGCTGGAACGCGATGGCGCGACCTGGTCGCTGGAAGCCCGCAATGCCCGCAACCAGAAGGTGGACGTGCGCCTGAGCGGTTATGACGGCCGCATCTTGCACAGCGAGCGCGATGGCTGGCTGGATTGACCTGCTGGTAGTGCCGGCCGCTGGCCGGCAACCCATGATCGCTTCCAGCCCCGCGAGTCGCCGGCCAGCGGCCGGCGCTACCGCGCGGTTACCAACCGGGCATGGACTCGGCTCTACAGGGGTGGCTTACCAGCCGTACGGCGGCGGGTAATCCCAGCCCGGGCCACGCCCGTAGTAGCCGCCATACGGGCCGAAGAAGCCCGGGCCCTTGCCTTCACTCACGTGGATGTTGAGGTTGACCCCGTGGGTCTTGCCTTCATCGGTGGTGTAGTTCTTGCTGAGGTTCAGCGTGGCCGCGTTGTAGTGGCTGTTGCCGCCGTTCTTCGAATAGCCGATGCCGGTGGTGAAGCTGCCGGACACCTTGACCTTGTCGTCGGTCACGTCGGCGATCTTGGCGTCGTCGTGCACGCGCGGGCCGCTCTTGTCACCGTAATAGGTGCCGGGCGGGTCCTGCTGCAGGGCCGGGTCGTTGAGGTAGCGCATCGGCGCCTGCGGCAGCGTCAGGTCCAGGCCGGCAGCCTGCGGCGCGGTGGCGCCAGCGGCGGACTGGGCCAGCACGGTTCCCGGCAGGGCCAGGCACAGCAGCAGGGTCAGGGGGCGGATCATGACGGCGCTCCAGCGGACAGGTGGCCACGCAACACGCGGCGGTACAGGCCGACGCTAGCAGGGGTTGCTTGAATGATGCCTGTCGGCGCCGGATTGGGGTAGAGCCGGACGCTGCCGGGCTGCGCGCTACAGCCGCCCGAACCCGAACAGCCCTTCCAGCGCATGCCTGCGCCGCTCGATCCGGGCCCGCAGCAGCTGGGCGCCGATCATCGAATAGGTGATGCCGTTGCCGCCGTAGGCCATGGCGAAATGCACCCGCGGGCCCCACTGCGCGTGGGGGCCGAAGAACGGCAGGCCGTCCGCCGTCTCGGCGAAGGTCCCGGCCCAGGAGAAGGCCGGCACCGGGTCCAGCCGCGGGAACCAATGCAGCAGCTGTTTCATCAGCTTGTCGGCCTTGCGCTGTACGCGCCGGTCGCGCCGGGCCGGGATATCGATGGCGTCGTCCAGCCCGCCCACCAGCAGGCGGCGGTCGCCGGTGGCGCGCAGGTACAGGTAGGGGCGTGCGCTCTCCCACACCATCGTGTTGCGCAGCCTGCCCAGCACGTCCGCATCGATGGGATCGGTGATGAAGGCATAGCTGCTGCGGTTGCGCGCGACCCGCTGCTGCAGCCATGTCTGGTTGGCATAGCCCATTGCCAGCACCACGTGGCGGGCGTGGATGGTGGCGCCGCCCTCGGTGAGGGCGCTCACGCCGCGCGCGGTGGGTGTCAGCGTATGCAGCACCGTGCGGTCATGCACATTGCTGCCGCGCCGGCACACGCGTTGCAGCAGCGCATAGGTCAGGCGGTAGGGATCGACCCGCGCGGCCTGCCGGGTCAGCAGGGCCCCGCCAGCGTCCACGTTGAAGCGTTCCCGTAGTGCCTCCGGGCCCAGCCAACGGGCATCCAGGCCGATGCCGCGCCGCGCCTCGCCCTCGGCCATCAGGCGCGGCACGTCGCGAAGGCGGCTGGCCAGGTACAGGCTGTCCATGCGCTGGAAATCCACGTCCTTCACCCCGCGCGCCACCTCGGCCAGTGCCGGGATTGCCTCCGCGCAGGCCCGGTACGCCAGTGCAGCGGCGTCCTGCCCGTAGCGCTCGGCCAGTTCCAGCAGATGGGTATCGATCTCGTACTGCAGCAGGGCGGTGCTGGCGGCGGTGCTGCCCCAGCCGATGTCGCGCTGTTCGATCACTGCAACGTCGTGGCCATGCTGGGACAGCTCGTCGGCGATCAGCGCACCGGTGATGCCGCCGCCGACCACCAGCACGTCGCAGCGCAGGTTCTGCTGCAGCGGCGGGAAGGCGTGGATCAGGCCGTTGCGCACCGCCCACCACGGGTAACCGCTCTTCAGGTCCATGGCCGTGCGTGGCTCAGGCCGTGGGCTGGCCGGTATGCGGCGTCTGGATCAGTTCGGACAGATCGAAGCCCTGCAGGCGGGCCGCCGCCAGATAATGGTCCTGCACGGTCGCGTCCAAGCGCGGCTCGCGCGCCAGCAGCCACAGGTACTTGCGGTCCGGGCTGCCCACCAGCGACACGCTGTAGTCCGGGGCAACCTGGATCACCCAGTAGTCGCCCTTGGCGAACGGCAACCAGCGCAGGCCCTTGGGCAGGAAACTCACCTCCAGGCGCGCGCTGTCGTTGTCGACGGCGCAGGCCTCGCCGGTGGCTTCCTCGATCTCGCCGTCCATGCGGCAGCGGTTGGTGACGCCGACGTTGCCGTTGTCGAGCAGGGTGTAGTGCGCAGACACGTCGGTGCAGCCCTCCGGCTCGTGGCGCATCGGCAGGCGCGCGATCTCGTACCAGGTGCCCAGGTAGCGGGGCAGCTTGAGGTCAGCGACGGTCTTCAGCGGCGGGTGGTCGGTCATCGGCGGTCGTGGCAGGGGTGGGCCTCCACGATGCCGATGGCCTTGCCATGGGCGGGTGAAGCCGGGGCGATGGCCGTGTCCAGAACGTTCCGTCGCCCCGGCGGAGCGCCCGTTGTCACCGGCGTGGCGGTATCCTGCCGCCAGCGCCGTGTTTTCCTGATCCAACCGAGGTGGAGGTGCCGATGTACCAGGTGATCCTGTTGAAGAGTGAATCCGCGTTCGCGCGCGAACAGTGGCCGCAGGTCGACGACCTGGTCGACTACGAGGGCGTGGCCTACAGCCTGCGTGCCGGCCCGCGGCAGCCGCTGCCGACCGACCACGACTGGCACCCGGTGGCGGTGTACGCGCCCGATGAGATCACCGAGGAAGAGTTCCAGGACTGGTACGCGCTGCAGCAGCCGACGGTGGAAGAGCTGCGCCTGAAGTACTGATGCGCGACGCTGGCGGGGGCGCCCATCCGGCCTTGACCGCCTCTGCCGTATAGTCGCGCGCAGGCGCGGTGGTCCGCGCGAACCGGTGTGGCTGCGTGTCTTCTTTCCTGCGATCGATCCGTGCACGGGGGGCCTGGTGGGTCCTGCTGCTGTGCACCGCCTTCCTGCTGTCCGCGCCGGTGCTTGCGCAGGATGAGGACCCCACGCCGAAGCAGCAGCTGGCGGATATCGATTCCAGCCTGAAGGATGTGGAGCGCAAGCGTGGCGATGCAGAAGCCACCGAGACGCTGGCGATGCTGTCCGAGAATGCCTCGCAGGCACGGCGTGACGCCGAGGCGCTGGAAAAGGCGCTGCAGCCACAGTTGGATCGACTCAACGAACAGCTGGCGCAGCTGGGAACGCCGGCAGAAGGCGCCACTGAGCCGCCGGAGCTGGCGGCGCAACGGCGCACCCTCACCAAGCAGCGCGACGGCCTGGCCGCTTCGGTGGTGCAGGCCAAGGCCAGTGCCGTGCGTGCGCAGCAGCTGGCGGCGGACATCGAGCAGCAGCGCACCGCACAACGCACGGAAGAACTGGGCCAGAAGGTCGCCTCGCCGCTGTCGCCTGCGCTGTGGAGCAAGGTGGCCGAGCGCCTGCCGATCGATATCGCGCGCGTTGCGCCGTTGGCCGAGCAGGGGCGCGACGCGCTGGTCGCCGGCATCCGCACCCATGGCTGGGGCACGCCGTTGCTGGGCCTGCTGGCCGCGCTGGTGATGATGTTCCCGCTGCGGCTGTGGCTGCGCGCGCTGGGACGCAGGTTCGCCGCGTCCGAGCGCGCGCCTGACGGTCGCCTGCGCCGGTCTGGCCTGGCCATGTGGCTGCTGCTGGTGGGTACGCTGCTGCCTGGTTATGCCGTGGTGGTACTGATGGCGGCGCTGGATGCCATCGATGCGATCGCGCCGCGCCTGCAGGTGGTGGCCGACGGCCTGGAGACCGCCACCTTCCGTGCGGCCTTCATTGCAGCGCTCAGCGCCTGCCTGCTGGTGCCCAAGCGCCCGTCATGGCGGCTGTTGAACCTGGACGATACCGCCGCGCTGAAGGTGCGCAAGTACGCGTGGGGCGCGGCGGCGCTGGCCTGGCTGAGCACGGTGCTGGTGGCCCTCGACCAGGCCACGCGCACCAGCGATGTCACCACGGTGGCGTTGGACGGCTTGATTGCGCTGACCTACCTCGGCCTGATCATGGCCATGTTGGTGACCCTGGCGCGCCTGCATCGGCGGCAGACCGCCGAGGCCGAGGCTAAGCTGGAAGCACAGGCCGATGGCCTTGGCGTGAGTACGCCAGTGCGCCGCAGCAGCTGGCTGGTACTGGCCCGGGTAGCGGGCAATATCGCCGTGGTGGCCGCCATCATTGCCACGTTGCTGGGCTACCTGAATTTTGCCAAGTTCGTGAACCAGCAGCTGATCGGCGGCAGCATCGTAGTGCTGGCCGCGACCCTGCTGTTCAAGTTCGTCGACGACCTGAGCACGTGGATGCTCAACGCCGACAGCAAGGTCGGCCAGACCATCCTGCTCAGCACCGGCCTGAGCGTGTCGCGGCTGGAACAGGCGGGCGTGCTGCTGTCGGCGGCGTTGCGCACGATTGTCGTGCTGCTTGCACTGCTGGCGCTGGTGGCGCCGTTCGGCAACATCGGCGCGGTGGTGGAGCGCTTTTCTTCGCTGTTCACCTCTGGATTCGATATTGGCGGAACCAAGCTGGAGCCGGTGCGCATCGTGCTGGCGGTGTTGGTTCTGCTGGCTGGCCTGGCCGTTACCCAGCTGGTACAGCGCTGGCTGACCGACACCTACCTGCCCAAGACCGAGCTGGACCTGGGTGCGCGCAATTCGGTGAGTACCGTTGCCCGTTACGTGGGCATCATCATCGCGGTGATCTGGGCGCTGAGCGCGATGGGCCTGCAGCTGAGCAAGCTGGCGTTGCTGGTCAGCGCGCTGTCGGTGGGTATTGGTTTCGGCCTGCAGGTGATCACCCAGAACTTCGTGTCCGGCCTGATCCTGCTGGCCGAGCGCCCGGTGAAAATCGGCGACTGGGTGAAGCTGGGCGACCAGGAAGGCGACATCCGCCGCATCAGCCTGCGTTCGACCGAGATCCAGGTGGGCGACAAGTCGACGCTGATCGTGCCCAACTCCGAGCTGGTCACCAAGACCGTGCGCAACATGACGATGGGCAACAACCAGGGCCGCATCCAGATCCAGTTCGCGGTGCCCCCCAGCACCGATGTCGGCAACCTGCGGCAGGCGCTGCTGGATGCGTATACCGCGCACACCAACGTGCTGAAGCAGCCGGCACCGACGGTCTACATCGACAGCATTGCCGGTGGCCAGATCACCATCAACAGCTTCGCGTACGTGGCCAGCCCGCGGCAGGTGTATGCCACCCGCAGCGATCTGTACTTCAGCCTGCTGCAGATCCTGGCCGAGCGGAACATTCCGCTGTCGACCCCGACCGACATCCACATCACCCGCGATCCGCAGGAGTAGGGGGTTCTTTGCAGGGCTGCGCCCTGCACCTGCTACGAGCCGGAGCAAAGGCAACAGCAACCGCAACCGCAACCGCAACCGCAACCGCAACCGCAACGGCAAAAGCTGGTTTCCTGTGGGATGGCGGGGTGGGGCCGGTTGCGGGAGGCGCCGTAAACCCATCCCTGGGGGCTTGGCCGCGGCATCCATGCCGCGGACACTCCCGCAACCGGACCCACCCCGCCTTTGACAATTTGCCGCGATCTGTCGGAATGGCATGGCGTGCTCTTGGTGGGTGTTGACCTTGGTCGACACGTAGATCCACGCCATGCGTGGATGTTCTTCGATCAATTGTCGAAATATTCGATTTCGATGGAGATTCATCCACGCATGGCGTGGATCTACCAGATGCTAGGAATCTGTCAGAGGTGAGGCGGTGTGGGGTGGCAGGACCGTTGGCGCCACGGATGGCGCCATCGAGCCCCCATGGACGGGTTTACGGCGTGTCCTGCCACCCCACACCGCCCCGCCATCCCACGGAATGCCCGCTGTTGCTGTTGCTTCTAAGGTTGCCGGCCAGCGGCCGGCACTACCACGGGCGCAGGGCGCAGCCCTGCAAAGAAACCCCTATCCTCGTGGTCGGCTGCGCGAGGGCACCAGTGCGAACGTGTCCACCGCCAGCTTCTCGGCGTGGTTCAACCACGCGCGGATCTCCAGATCATCCACTTCGTGGTCCAGACCGAACGACACGTTGATCTTGCCGTTGGCATCGGGCTGCACCCACTGCTGCGCCAGTACCACCTTGCGCTGCGAGGACACCGCCTCGATCCAGAAACCACGATCCGGGCGCGTGCTTGCCACCAGCTGCAGCATGTACTGGCCGGCACGGGTACGGCGGCCCTTCTGGGTGATCATGTGTGCCTGGCGCACGCTCGGGCGCGGGCCCTGGAACGCATCCAGCGGTGCATCCACGGCAATGCCGCCACGCAGGTCGTTGTCGCGGTACAGCTTGATGCCATTGTCACGGTTGACCAGCAGGGCGCACCAGTCACCGTCGGCCGAGCCATCCTCGAACGCGGTGCAACGGTCGACGTAGGCCAGGGTGTTGTCCGGACTGGCATCATCGAACTGGCGCGAGGTGTTTTCCAGGTACACGGACTTCAGACTCCAGTCCTTGTCGTACTCCAGCAGCACCGGCGGCTGCACGTGCTGCAGGCCGACCACCACCTGGTCATCGCCGTCGATCTTCAGTTCGCGGGTCGGTTCGCCCAGCCACAGCGAACGGGCGAACGCCAGGTACTGCGGGTAATCGCGGCCGCCATCGCGCTGGGTGGCCACGCTGGCGCTGGGTGCGCGCTGGGTATCGATCAGCGAACGGCCGAAGCCCATCGTCTTCAGGTTCGGGTCCAGCAGGCTGAGCAGGGTCGCACCCGAATCCAGGGTGGTGCCGGCCTCGGTGCTGAGCTGCTGCGGGGCAATGCCATCCCCCAGGAACAGCAGCAGGTTCTCGCGCTTCTGCCGGGTCAGGATGTGGGTCAGATCGTTGGGCATCGCCAGGTGGTCGGAGGCGATCACGATCAGCGTGTCCTTGCCGTACGGGCTGGCCTGGATGCGCTGCACCAGCTGCGAGATCAGCCGGTCGCTGCACTTGAGCGCGTTGAGCATGTTGATGTTGCCGTACTGGCTCTGGTAGCGCTCGCCCTTGCACGACACCGGCAGGTGACCGGCCGGGTGGTGGGTGTCCATGGTCAGCGTGGTGAGCATGAACGGTGAGCCCGCACGCGAGAGCTGTTCGAAGCGCTGGTAGGCGGTGTCCAGCAGCACGTCGTCGTGCACGCCCCAGGCCGAGTAGTGGATGCGGCCGATCTTCTTCTGCTGCTTGAACCACGCCAGGTCATGCACTTCATCGAAACCGTGGCTGGCCAGGAACTGGCCCTTGCCGGCGAACTGGCCGTTGGCACCGCCCAGATAGTGGTTGGTGTAGCCCTGCTGCTTCAGGTAGTCGCCCAGGCACACCGCCTTGGGCAGGAAGCTGCCCATCCGGTCCATGCTGTTCTCATCGCCCTGCGAGGTGGTCAGCGGCACGCCGCACATCGACGAGACCAGACCGGCGATGGTCCAGCCGCTGCCCTCGGCCGAGGCCAGCCCACGCACGTCCAGCGACTGGCTGGCGAGGCGATTGAGGTTGGGCATCAGGCCCGGGAACACGTTCTCGTCCAGGTAGGTGCGTTCCAGGCTTTCGCCGTAGATCCAGACGATGTTGCGCGGGCGTTGCAGCGGCTGCGTCGGTACCTGGTACTCGGGGGCGATGCGGGCGAAGTCGACCGGGCGCAGCTGCTGGTACAGGCGCTGGCCGTCGCGGGCCAGCGGGCTGATCATGATCGTGGCCACCCACACGGCCGCGAAACCGGCGAACAACGCGCCACCGTGACCGGGCCGGCGCCAGCGTTTGACCCGCGTGGCGAACAGCGGCAGCAGCGAGACCAGCGCCAGCACGATGAAGCCGGCGATATAGCCCTTGAAATCGGAGACACCGGCGCCTTCCATGTCGGCGCCCAGGTGGTACAGGGTGGCGGCATTGAGCCCATCACCGGACAGCTTGTCGATCAGCCACCACGCGCTGAGCGTGAGCAGCAACAGCGAGAACGCACCGGCCTTCCACCTCACCCATTTGCCGGACGCGAGGAACAACCAGCACAACAGCAACAACGACAGCAGCAGTATCCAGAGCATAGGCAGCTTCGGCAGTGACGGGGTGGTGGTGATGGACGTCGTACCGACGCGTGTCCATCCGACCGGCGCTGCCACAAGCACATGCACATGACAGGCCGATGACCCGATAGTGCATGCACGAACCTGACTGAAATGTTTGTTGAAATAACGCGCGCGCAATCGCGCTCAGAAGGTAAAACGAGCGTGAAAGGGTTCGTTGGATTGCATTAAAAACCGCATGAATACGGGAGTTTTCGTCGATGCGCTAGCGATGCCCACGTTCTTCCCGTGCCCGCGCACGACGGTCGAACAGCAATGCGCTGGTTACGATGCCCAAGCCGAGCACCACGCCGATGAACAACAGGATCAGGGCGATGAGCGGGTAACCGAACAGGTGCCAGCCGGTGTCGATCTTCATCATCATCGCGGCGGCCATGATCAATGCGGCGCTGATGATGCCGGCCGCCACGCGGTTGGCGATCTTCTGCAGGTTTTCCATCAACCGCGATTCTTCCAGGCCGGTGACCTTCATCTGCAGGCGGTTTTCGGCCAGCAGCGCCATGATGTCCGACAGCTTGCGCGGTCCATCGCGCAGCAGCTGCTGCAGCTCCATCGCCTCGCTGGCGATGTTGGCGGCCGACAGCGATTTCTTCAGGCGTGCGCGCATCACGTGCTGCAGCTGGCGCTCGACGATGCGGCGGGTTTCCAGCTCGGGTGCAAGCAGCCGGCACACGGTTTCCAGGTTGAGCAGGGCCTTGCCCAGCAGGCTCAGTTCCGGCGGCGTGCGCAGGCCGCAGGCGGTGGCGATGCGCACCATGTCCAGCACCACGCGGCCTTCGGAGAAGCTGCCGCTGGCGGCGTAGCGCGCGATCAGCTGGCCGGTCTCGCGCAGGTAGCGTTCTTCATCGAACGCCTCCAGCCGCGTGCTGATGCTGATCAGGTCGTCGGCCACTTCTTCGCCGCGGCCATCGACGGCAGCGAACAGGATCTTCAGCAGCCGCTCGCGCAGGCGCGGCGGCATGTGCGCGACCATGCCCAGGTCGAAGATCGCCAGCCGTCCATCGGGCATCACCCGCAGGTTGCCCGGGTGCGGATCGGCATGGATTTCGCCGTGCACGAAGATCTGGTCCAGGTAGCCGCGGATCAGCGCCGCCGCCAGCGGGTCCATCGATTGCTCGGTGCGGCGCACATCGGGAATCGCATCCACGCGCACGCCGGTGGCCAGTTCCATGGTCAGCACGCGCTGGCTGCTGTAATCCCACAGCGGCTGCGGAATCCACAGGCGGCGGAACGGCTTCAGGTGTCGGCCGAACCGGGCCAGGTTCTCGGCCTCGGCGTGGTAGTCCAGCTCCTGCATCAGGGTCTTGGCGAACTCGTTGAGCCAGTCGCGCAGGCGCACGCGGCGGCCGACCTGGGTCAGGTGGTCGGCGGCCAGCGCGAAGCTGCGCAGCGCCTCCAGGTCCGAACGCAGCTGTGCGGCCACCTCGGGCTTCTGCACTTTCACCGCCACCTGGCGGCCATCGTGCAGCACCGCGCGATGCACCTGCGCGATCGAGGCACAGCCCAGCGGCTCCGGATCGAACGCGGCGAACAGCTTGTTCACCGGCGCGCCCAGTTCCTGCTCGACGATGGTGTGGATGCGCTCGACCGGGATCTCGGCCACCTTTTCCTGCATGCGCTCCAGCGCGGTGGCGAGCTCCACCGGCACCATGTCCGGGCGGGTGGACAGCATCTGGCCCAGCTTGACGAAGGTCGGCCCCAGCGCTTCCAGGTCGCTGACGAACTGTTCCGGGTTGCCATCGGCGGGCACGTCGGCCTGGTTACTGGCCGCGTCCAGGTTCATGCCCGAGAACACGCCCGAATGGCGGTAGCGCATCAGCAGGCGCAGGATCTGGCTGCGCCGGTTCATGCCTTTGACCAGCGGAGGGTTGCCATTGGCGGTGGGCGGATTGCTCAAGCGACACTCCCATGCGACGAATACAGGTAGTGCCGGCCGCTGGCCGGCAATGTCCGGATTCCGCAGTGTCGCCGGGGGGCGGTAGGCACGCGGTGAATCCGGCCGCTTCCGCAGCTGCCCCGGTATCGGTCAGAATCCGCTCATTCCCTTTCTTGGACGCCCCATGGCCGGTGCCAGCCTGTTTGCCCTGCTCGACGATATCGCCTCCCTGCTCGACGATGTCTCGGTGCTGACCAAGGTCGCGGCAAAGAAGACCGCAGGCGTGCTGGGCGACGATCTGGCGCTGAACGCGCAGCAGGTGACCGGGGTGAACGCCAACCGCGAACTGCCGGTGGTGTGGGCGGTGGCCAAGGGCTCGCTGGTCAACAAGGTGATCCTGGTGCCGGCGGCCCTGGCGATCAGTGCGCTGGAAGCCTGGCTGCACAGCCGCGGCTGGAACGTGCCGCTGATCGTGCCGCTGATGATGATCGGTGGTGCCTTCCTCTGCTTCGAGGGCGTGGAGAAGCTGGCGCACCGCTTCCTGCATTCGGCTGACGACGATGCCGAGCGTCTGGCCGAGCGCCGCAAGGCGCTGGCCGATGCCGAGGTGGACATGGTGGCGTGGGAGAAGGACAAGGTGAAGGGCGCGATCCGCACCGACTTCATCCTTTCGGCCGAGATCATCGTGCTGACCCTGGGCGTGGTCGCCACCGCGCCGTTCACCAACCAGCTGATCACTCTGGCGGTGGTGGCGCTGGCGATGACGATCTTCGTTTACGGACTGGTGGCGGGCATCGTCAAGCTCGATGACGTTGGCCTGTATCTGTCGCGCAAGGGCGGCGCCATTGCCGCCTTCGGTCGCGGCCTGGTGGCGTCGGCGCCGTGGCTGATGAAGTTCCTGTCGGTGGCCGGCACCATCGCCATGTTCCTGGTCGGCGGCGGCATCCTGGTGCACAACGTGCCGGCGCTGCACCACGCGGTGCAGGCGCTGGGCGGCGAGGGGCAGTGGGGCTGGCTGATCGGTGCGGTGGGCAACATGGTGGTCGGCATCATCGCCGGTGCCATCGTGCTGGCAGCGGTGACCGGGTTCCAGAAGCTGCGCGGGAAGTAAGCGGCGGCCCATTGCCCGGTAGAGGCCGACCTTGGTCGGCGCTTTGTTTCCACGCGTGCCAACCAAGGTTGGCACCTACCGAAGCGTTTTCGGTGTACCGGAGAACTACCCCGCCTGCACCCGGTTCTTGCCCTGCCGCTTGGCCGCATACAGCGCATCATCCGCGCGGCGCAGCAGGGTCTCGGTATCGTCGCCGGGTTGCCACTGCGCCAGCCCGGCACTGAAATGCACCGGCACACGCCGGTCCTGCACGGTCAGCACGCGATGCGCCAGTGAACGCTGCAGGCGCTGCACGGTGGCCATGCTGTCGGCGCCCTGGGTCTCCGGCAGCACCAGCACGAACTCGTCGCCACCCAGCCGCGCGATGCCATCGGTGGCGCGCAGCAGCAGCTTGCAGACGGCCACCAGGTGCTGCAGCAGTGCATCGCCACCGGCATGGCCATGTGCATCGTTGGTCTGGTGGAAATCATCCAGGTCGATCACCGCCACGCCCAGCGGGGAGTTGTTGCGTGCGGCACGGGCCAGCTCGCGTTGCAGCAGTTCGTCCAGACCACGGCGGTTCAGTGCCTGGGTCAGCGGATCGATGCGCGCCAGGTCACCAGCGGCGCGCAGTTCCTGCTCCAGCTCGGCGATGCGCTGCTCTGCTCGCTCCACTTCCTGGCGCGCGTTGGCCAGGTGATCGCGCGCCTGTGCGGCCTGCTGCTGCACCTTGCCGGTGTCGCGCATCACGTCCTGCAGCAGCTGGTTGAGGTCGGCGATGCTGCGTGCCTCGCGCAGCTGCAGCGCGTAGCTGCCGATGCGGTCGTGGTACTCACCTGTGCTGGTGGCCATGCCATCCATGCGCTCGATGAACTCGCCCATCAGCCCGCGCATCGCCGCCTTCGAATCGTCGATGCCCTGGCGCAGCAGGCCCTGCTTATAGATCACTTCGCGCAGCTCGGCGCGGGTGCGCTCCACCGCTTCGGCTTCCAGCGGCCCATCCAGCAGCTGGCGCACTGCGGCGATCTGGCCCTGCAGCCAGCTGCGGTCGTCCAGCAGTTCGCTCACGTTCTCCAGCAGCAGCGCGAACAGTTCCAGCAGCAACGCCTGCTGCTCCTGCCAGCTCTCGGCACGCACGCCGACCTGGTGGCCGAGTTCGCGTACGCCCTGTTCGATCGGTTCCAGCGCCGTACCCGGTTGCCACTGGCGCAGGTGCATGGCCAATGCCTGCGCCTGTTCGCGCAGATCGGGGTCGTGTTGCAGCAGGGCCACCACCGCGCCGCCCAGCAGCAGCCGCAGCTGCTCGGACAGGCGCAGGCTTTCGGGTTGCCCGTCCGGCGAATGCTGCTCGATGGTGCGGATGTACTTGTCGATCAGCTGCCGCATCGCGCGCCCGTAGCGCGGCCAATCGGCGCTGGCCTGTGCCGACTGCAGGCGATCGCCCATGTCGCCCAGTTCGCCGGGCAGGGTGGCCATGCCGTTGGCGAACGCGGCCAGCAGCGGCTCCGGTGCGTCTGCCCCGGCGAACAGCTGCTGCAGGGCCACGCCACCGCCACCCTGCAACACCACGCGGTCGCCCAGCCCGTCATCCACCACCGCGCGGACGCGTGCCGGCGGCCCAAGGGCGGTACCGGGGGCAGGGCGGTGGTCGGGCTGGTCCGTCATCGAGCAAATCCTGGGGCTGGCAGGGACTGGTTCCAGCATATCGGCGCGGCCGCCGACGGCTTGAACGGCTAGGATGGGCGACAGGATGCCGCAGTGGAGGTGGTGATGCGCGTGATGTTGCTGGGGGCGACCGGGCTGGTCGGCGGGCTGGCCCTGCCGATGCTGCTGGACGACCCGCGCTGCCGTGCCGTGGTGGCCCCGACCCGACGGGCGCTGACCCTGGCCCACCCGAAGCTGTACGCCCCGCTGCTGCAGTTCGACGCCCTGCCGGAGGCGCCCGACTGGGCGCAGGTCGATACGGTGATCTGCGCGCTGGGCAGCACGATGGCCCAGGCGGGGAGCCGTGAGGCCTTCCATCGCATCGACCATGACTACCCGCTCGCATTTGCGCGGCTGGCACGCGGCCAGGGTGCGCGCGCCTTCGTACTGAATTCGGCAGCAGGGGCCAATGCAGGCTCCGCGATCTTCTACAACCGGGTGAAGGGTGAACTGGAGCGCGATCTGCGCGCGCTCGAGTTTGCTTCGCTCACTCTGGTGCGGCCCGGCCTGATTGGCGGGCAGCGGCAGCAGGTGCGCCGTGGCGAACACTTCGCCCTGCGGGTGCTGGGCGTGTTGGGGCCGGTGTTGCCGCGGGCGTGGCGGATCAATCCGGCCGAACGGATTGCCAGGGCACTGGTGGATGCCGCGCTGGCTCCGCCGCCGGGCGAGCACGTGGTGACTTCCAGCGCACTGGTCGGCTGATGTCGCGTGCGCTGCGCCTGACCCAGCTTCAACAGTTGTTGCGCCGCCATCGGCGGCCGGTCGCGGGGCAGGTGCTGGCCGAAGCGCTGGGCATCAGCCTGCGGACGCTGTACCGCGATATCGAGACCCTGCGCGAGCAGGGCGCCGACCTGCGTGGTGAGGCCGGCGTCGGCTACCAGCTGGCACCGAGCGATACCCTGCCGCCGATGACCCTGCCACCCGCCGAGATCGATGCACTGGTGCTGGGCCTGCGCTGGGTTGCGGCGCGCACCGAGCCTGCGCTGGCCGAGGCCGCGCGTGATGCCCTGGCGCGCATCGCGCATGTACTGCCTGCAGCACGGCGCGAAGCGCTGCGTGACAGTGGCCTGCGCGTGGGACCTTCGCGAACGGCGGCCAAGGTGCCGGCGGCGCGCCTGCAGGCTGTGCGCGAAGCGGTGAGCGCGCAACAACGACTGCAGTTTGGCTACCAGGATGCGCAGGGCCAACGTACCGAGCGCATCGTCTGGCCGTTCGCGCTGGGCTATTTCGATGAAGTGCCGATGCTGGCGGCGTGGTGCGAGAGCCGCGAGGATTTCCGTCATTTCCGCCTGGATCGCATCCGCCAGGTGCGTGTGCTGGAGGATCACTACCTCGTGCCACGCGCCACCCTCCTGCGGCGCTGGCAGAAGGCACAGGGCATCGCTCCGGACTGGTTGGACCGTTCGTAGCATCGAGCTTGCTCGACTGCTTCTGTGCTTCGCTTCCTGCTTCTGGGGGAGCGCGGCCTTCGTTCTTCGTTCCTGGTAGGGGTCGAGCTTGCTCGACCGCCTTTGATCTTCGCGAACAGCAGTCGAGCAAGCTCGACCTCTACCAGGGCAAGGGCAACAGCAGTCGAGCAAGCTCGACCTCTACCAAGGCGGGGGGGTAACAGCAGTCGATCATGCTCGACGCTACTGACAGAATCTGTCAGCAGGGCCGTACCACCATGAACGCTCCCAACAACGGAGGTTCCCCATGTTCACGCCCAGCACCCTGCTGCAGTACGTGCGCGACGTCGCCACCAGCGCCACTTTCTACAGTGGCATTCTCGGCAAGCCACCGGTCGAGCAGTCGCCCGGCTTTGCCTTGTTCCTGCTCGGCGATGGCGCTGCGCTGGGTCTGTGGCAACGCGACGACGTGCAGCCGCCGGTGTCCGCACAGGCCGGTGCCGCCGAACTGGCGATGGTGGTCGCCAACCCGGAGACCGTGCAGCGGATGCACGATGCGTGGCGCGGGCTCGGCGTGCAGATTCTGCAGGCACCGGTGACACTGGAATTCGGCCACACCTTCGTCGGTGCCGACCCTGATGGTCACCGCCTGCGCGTGTACAGCCGCGCCGAGGGCATGGTGGCGCGCGATTGATCGCCCACATTGTGTAGATCCACGCCATGCGTGGATGGGTGCATAAAAAAACGCCGGGCATTGCCCGGCGTTTCTTTCAATTCATGTGCCAACCATGGTTGGCACCCACCTGATCAGCTGGCCAGCGCCAGGTCGTCCATCATCGCGCGCAGGAAGCGGGCCGCTTCACCACCGGTGGCCGCGCGGTGGTCGAAGGTGACCGACAGCGGGATTACCTTGTGCGCTTCCACGCCGCCCATCACCGGGGTCATCTGGTGGCGGGCACGGCCGGCACCGACGATGGCCACGCACGGCGGCACCACGACCGGGGTCGCGTAGCGGCCGGCGAACATGCCGAAGTTGGACAGCGAGATCGTGTAGCCGCTCAGTTCCGAGGCGGCGATCGAACGCGATTCCACTTGTTCGCGCAGGCGGTTGACGCCTTCGCGGATGCCACGTGCATCGAGCATGTCGGCATTGCGCAACGCCGGCACGAACAGGCCATCGTCGGTGTCCACGGCGATGCCGATGTCCACCTGCGCGTGCAGGGTGCGGGTCAGCGCTTCGCCGTCGAACCAGGCGTTCATCGCCGGCACCTTCTGCGCGGCGACCACGATCGAGCGCACCAGGCGTGCGGTGACGTCGTTGCCCGGCAGCCAGGCGTGGATGTCGGCGTCGTCGTTCAGCGTGGTCGGCACGACCTTGCTGTGCGCATCGGCCATCACGCGGGCCATGTTGCGGCGCACGCCCTTCAGCGGTTCCGGCTGGCCCTTGGCGACCACGCCCGGCGGCTGGGTGCGCATCGGCTTGCCGGCGGCAGACAGCGGGGTGCGTGCTTCGCTCTGCACCGGGGCAGACACCTGCGCCGGGGCCGGCGCGGCATAAGCGGCGGCAGCGACCGGCGCCGGAGCAGCGCCGAGCTTGGCGGTGCCGTTGGCGGCGGCCTGCTTGACGTCGGCCATGGTGACCGCGCCATCGGTGCCGGTAGCGGCCACGCGGCTCAGGTCCACGCCCAGCTTGCGCGCCATCGCACGCACGGCCGGCACGGCCTTGACGCCACCGACGGCCAGCGCCTGTTCGGCGTGCACGGCATTGGAGCTCTGCATCGCACCGACCACGGTACCGGCGTCATCACGCTCGGCGGCGGCGGGCTTGGCGGCTTCGGCGGCCACCGGTGCAGCGGCGGCCGGCAGCGGCCGCGGGGTCGGTGCGGCAGCCGGTGCGGCATGGCCGTGGCTGTGGCCAGTGTCCTGGCCATCGGCACGCTGCGGCAGGTTCGGGTCCAGCTCGAAGCTGGCCAGCACCGAACCGGTCGGGATGATGTCGCCGGCGGTACCGGACAGCTTCAGCACCTTGCCGGAGAACGGCGACGGCACTTCGACGACGGCCTTGGCGGTCTCCATCGAGACCAGCGGCTCGTCCAGCCTGATCACATCGCCTTCCTTGACGAACCACTCGACGATGGTCGCGTCCGGCAGGCCTTCGCCCAGGTCGGGCAGGTTGAAGTTCTTGGTCTGGCTCATTTGCAGTTCTCTTCCAGCAGTTCCAGTTCGCGGGCCGGCAGCCAACCCGTCGCGCCATTGGCGCGCTCGGACCACCACCACCCGCCGTGTTCGTGATGAAGCTTCACCATCTCGCCGCTTTCCACATCCAGCTCGCGGGCGTCGTAGTCGCACAGCGCTTCGGCGCGACCCTCGTCCAGCAGCTGCAACCAGGCAATGGGCGCCCATCCAGCGCGCCCATCGTTGGTGCGTACCCAGGCAAACGCCGGCCATTCCTCGTCACGGACACCTACTTCGACGATCTGGCCGGTGTGGAACCGGAGCGGGTTGGGATACTGGCTGCGGTAAGCCCCCAGAAGGCGGGCCCGCATGTCAGCCGGCCGCCACCGCGCGCTTGGCCGCAGCCACGATCCGCTCAACGCTCGGCAGGTACTTCATTTCCAGGCGGAACAGCGGAATGTGGGTGTCGTAGCCAGTGACGCGCTCGACCGGGGCCAGCAGGTCGTAGATCGATTCCTCGGCCAGGCGCGCGGCGATCTCGGCGCCGAAGCCCGCGGTCTTCGGGGCCTCCTGCACGATCACGCAGCGGCCGGTCTTGGCTACCGATTCGGCGATGGTGGCGAAGTCCAGCGGACGCAGCGTGGCCACGTCGATGACTTCGGCGCTGATGCCTTCACCGGCCAGCTTGTCGGCCGCTTCCAGCGCTTCCTTCACCTGCGCGCCCCAGGTCACCAGGGTCACGTCGGTGCCATCGCGCAGCACGAAGCAGACGTCCAGCGGCAAGGCTTCGCCGTCGTTGACGACCACTTCCTTGTACTGGCGGTAGATGCGCTTGGGCTCCATGTAGATCACCGGATCCGGTTCGCGGATCGCGGCCAGCAGCAGGCCATAGGCACGCTGCGGCGACGACGGCAGCACCACGCGCAGGCCCGGCACGTTGGTGAAGATCGCCTCGTTGGCTTCGCTGTGGTGTTCCGGCGCGCGGATGCCACCGCCCCACGGCACGCGCAGCACCATCGGGCAGTGCAGGCGGCCACGCGTGCGGTAACGCAGGCGGGCGGCGTGGCAGACGATATGGTCGACCATCGGGTACATGAAACCGTCGAACTGGGCCTCGGCCACCGGCTTCATGCCCTGCGCCGCCAGACCGATGGTCAGGCCGGCGATGGTGGTTTCATCCAGCGGGGTGTCGAGGATGCGGTCCGAGCCGAAGCGCTGCTGCAGACCGGCGGTGGCGCGGAACACGCCACCGTTGACGCCCACGTCTTCGCCCAGCACCAGCACCGACGGGTCGTGTTCCAGCTCCCAGGCCAGCGCCTGGGTGATGGCTTCGATGAGGGTGATCGGGTTGGTGGTCATGCTGTCATCTCCGCGCGCGACAGCAGCGCTGTCGGCGGCGTTGGTGTGCGCGCCGGGCGCGCCGTTCTTGATCTCATCCATGGCGCTTCTCCAGGGCGATCGCCTGGGCACGCTGGGCCAGCAGGTCCGGCGGCGGATCGGCATACAGGAAGTCGAACATCGCCTCGACCGGCTGCACCGGCGTGTTGAGGTACAGGTTCACTTCCTCGTCCACGCGCGCGCCGCACTCGGCGGTCCAGGCGGCTTCTTCTTCCTCGCTCCACACGCCGGCGTTGATCAGGTACTTGCGCAGGCGCAGCATCGGCTCGCGCTGCCAGGCATCCTTCACTTCGGCGTCGTCGCGGTAGCGGCGTGCGTCATCGGCGGTGGTGTGGTCGGACAGGCGGTAGGTCATCAGTTCCAGCACGGTGCCGCCGGCGCCGGCCAGCGCACGTTCGCGCGCCTGCTCCATGGCGGCCAGCACCGCGATCAGGTCGTTGCCGTCCACCTGCAGGCAATGCAGGCCGCCGGCCAGGCCCTTCTGCGCCAGCGTCTCGGCGCCGGTCTGGGCCGAACGCGGGACCGAGATGGCCCAGCCGTTGTTGACGATGCACAGGATCAGCGGCAGCTTGTAGGCGCCGGCCGAATTCAGTGCCGCGTAGAAGTCGGTCTTGGAGCTGCCGCCGTCGCCGCACACCGCCACGGCGATCTGCGGCTCCTTGTTGAGCTTGAACTTCAGCGCGGCGCCTGCGGCATGCAGGCACTGGGTGGAGATCGGCACGCAGAACGGGAAGTCCTTGGCCGCGTTGCCGCCGTAATCGTTGCCGCGCTCGTCGCCGCCCCAGTACATCAGCACGTCGTGCGGGCGCACGCCACGCATGAACATCGCGCCATACTCGCGGTACGAAGGCGCGAACACGTCGTCCTTCTGCATCGCAGCGCCGATACCCACGTGCGCGGCTTCATGGCCCAGGCAGGCGGCATAGGTGCCCAGCTTGCCGGTGCGCTGCAGCGCAATGGATTTGCTGTCGAACGTACGTACGAACAGCATCTGCTTGAACAGCGGTACCAGGACCTTGGGGTCGCGCAGCGACGCGGGCAGGTCATCGCGGACGAGCTTGCCGTCCGCGTCCAGGTACTGCAGGTATTCGATCTTGAATTCAGCGGCAACCGTCATTGCGTACTGCACCTTCGACAGAGAAGTTACAAATGATATGAATCGCCATGTTAAGGAACGCGTACGGAATAGCCTTCCTGCGCCGCAACACGGCGATTCCCCGTTTTACCCCTGCCGGCGGGTGGGGGGCCAATAACAACAACGTATTCAGTCGTTGCTGCAAAGCATCAGAATACGCCTCTGGCTGACCGCCAGTACAACGGCCTGGACGGTTCCACGCGCAGGCCCGGCATCGGCCGATGCTCCACGACCAACCGCACGCCCCGGTATGGACCCGGCGGCTGCCAGCGCGGCGGCAACGCGCTACCCTTGCCGCCCCCGATCTGGTCCCGCCCATGTCCGTCGACAACAACCAACGCGATCTCGAAGCCGGCATCCACACCGACCTGCAGGGACGCCTGACCTACGGCGGCTACCTGCGGCTGGACCAGCTGCTCAGCGCGCAGCAGCCGCTGTCCAGCCCGCCGCACCACGACGAGATGCTCTTCATCATCCAGCACCAGACCTCGGAGCTGTGGCTGAAGCTGCTCGGCCACGAACTGCGCGCGGCGATCGGCTTCCTGCAGCGCGATGAAGTCTGGCAGTGCCGCAAGGTGCTGGCGCGCAGCAAGCAGGTGCTGCGCCAGCTCACCGAGCAGTGGTCGGTGCTGGAAACGCTGACCCCGTCCGAATACATGGGTTTCCGCGACGTGCTGGGCCCGTCTTCGGGCTTCCAGTCGCTGCAGTACCGCTACATCGAGTTCCTGCTGGGCAACAAGAACGCGCAGATGCTGCAGGTGTTCGAGCACGACCCGGCCGGGCAGGCGCAGCTGCGCATCGTGCTGGAAGCGCCCAGCCTGTACGAGGAGTTCCTGAAGTACCTGGCCCGCTTCGGCCATGCCGTGCCGGCGGTGTACGAATCCCACGACTGGACCCAGCCGCATGTGGCCGACGACGCACTGCAGCCGGTCTTCGAGCGCATCTACCAGGACACCGACCGCTATTGGCGCGAGTACTCGCTGTGCGAGGACCTGGTGGACCTGGAGACCGCGTTCCAGCTGTGGCGATTCCGACACATGCGCACCGTGATGCGGGTGATCGGCTTCAAGCGCGGCACGGGCGGCTCGTCCGGCGTGGGCTTCCTGGCCAAGGCGCTGGAACTGACCTTCTTCCCCGAACTGTTCCAGGTGCGCACCAGCCTGCAGGCCGGGCCCCCGGCAGAACAGGCCTGATCCGTATTCAGCTTGGATCCCGGCCGGCGGCTGGATCGTTTCAGATGCAAGTTCAGGGAGCAGGCTGGCACCTGCCTCAAACGGCGTGTATTTGACGTGAACGCCAGAAGTCGGTGATCCTCGCGCGTTGCTCCAACTGCACATCGGACGTGCTCGTCATCCACCGAACCAGGAAATCCGCATGAGCGTAAACGCCACTGCGAACACCCCAGAGCCGGCGCTGCCGGACTTCAAGACCACGCTGGGCCACCCGCGCCCGTTGTGGATGCTGTTCATGACCGAGTTCTGGGAGCGCTTTGCGTTCTATGGCATCCGCTGGGCCTTGGTGCTGTACATCGTCGCCCAGTTCTACAACGGCAGCGCTGCCGGTGAAGGCGACGCCAGCCGCATCTACGGCGCCTACCTGGCCCTGGTGTATGCCGCAGCGATCTTCGGTGGCTACGTGGCCGACCGGGTACTGGGTTACCAGCGATCGATCCTGACCGGCGCGATCATCATGGCCACCGGCCTGTTCATGATCTCGCTGCCGCAGGAGCACATCTTCAAGCTCGGCCTGGCCACGATCATCGTCGGCAACGGCCTGTTCAAGCCCAACATCTCGACCATGGTCGGCAAGCTGTACGGGCTGAAGGACGAGCGCCGCGATTCGGGCTTCACCATCTTCTACATGGGCATCAACATCGGCGCGATGATCGCCCCGGTGCTGACCGAGTACCTGGCCCGCAAGGTGTTCGGTACCGACGCGATGCCGTCCTACAAGGTCGTGTTCATCGCCTCGGGCGTGGGCATGCTGATCTCGCTGGTGTGGTTCTACATCGGTCGTGCCGGCCTGAAGGGCATCGGTGCACCGCCGGCCGGCGCTGAAGGTTTCGGCCGCATCATCATGGTGCTGGCCGGTGCCGTGGTCGCCATCCCGGTCGCGTACTTCCTGCTGGCCACCGGCGCCACCGCGCTGGCCTGGATCCTGGGTGCGATGTTCACCGCGCTGGCCGTCCTGCTGCTGGTCGAGGGCATCCGCGAAGGCAAGGTGCAGCGCGACCGCGTGATCGCCATGCTGATCATCTTCGCCTTCAACGTGATGTTCTGGATGTTCTTCGAACAGGCTGGCAGCTCGTTCACCTTCCTGGCCGAGAACATCGTCAACCGCCAGTTCGGTGACTGGACCTTCCCGACCGCGTGGTTCCAGTCGGTCAACTCGGTGGCCATCATCACCCTGGCGCCGATCATCGCCTGGATCTGGGTGGCCATGGGCCGCGCCAATCCGTCCATTCCGCGCAAGTTCGGCCTGGGCCTGCTGTTCAACGGCGCTGCCTTCGCGCTGCTGATGTTCGCCCTGTCGCAGATGGTGGTGGACGGCAAGATCCCGTTCTGGACCCTGTTCATGGTCTACGTCATCCAGTCCGTGGGTGAGCTGTGCCTGTCGCCGATCGGCCTGTCGATGGTGACCAAGCTGGCCCCGGTGCGCCTGGTCGGTTTCGGCATGGGTGGCTGGTTCCTGTCCACCGGCATCGGCAACAACCTGTCGGGCATCTTCGCTGGCGTGGTCAGTGGTGAAGGCGGCATGACGGTCGAGTCGGCCCTGAAGGGGTATACCTTCGGGTTCTGGGCCCTGATCGGCTCCGGCGTGGTGCTGTTCCTGGTTGCCCCGCTGATCAACAAGCTGATGCACGGCGTCAAATGATGATGAGAGGGTAGAAGGCATGCGTAGCAAGCTCGGTACTGCGGTAGTGGTGGTCTGTGCGGCGCTGATCGGCGCCTGTTCCCAGCCGCAACCGCCTGCCGCTGCCGAGCCTACGCAACCCCTGGATACCCGACCCACCGAGCCACCGGTCGCTGACCCCAGCGAACCGGTGGCCTCGGGCAACACCCCGGTGGCGGCGGACATCGCCGCCATCGCCGGGCTCGGCGCGCAGTTCGACCCGGCCCGCGACCCCGCCGACGATCTGGCCACCGCCAAGGTGGAAGCCCAGCGCGGCAAGAAGCGCATCCTGCTGGAGGTCGGCAACGCCGCCTGCGATCGCTGCCAGGCGCTGGACGAGATGGTGGAAGGCAACGGCGACCTGCGCCGCTTCCGCGATGCCCACTACGTGTGGGTGAAGGTCAACGCCAGCGACGAACAGCCCAACGCTGCCTTCTTCGCCCAGTACCCGGTGATGGAACGTGACTACCCGTACCTGCTGGTGCTCGACGCCGATGGTGGCCTGCTGGTGTCGCAGGCGACCGGTGAGCTGCGCAAGGGCGAAGCTTTCCAGCCCGCACGGGTGACCGCCTTCCTCAAGCAGTGGGCGCCTGACAAACCGGAATAGGGTAGTGCCGGCCGCTGGCCGGCAGCTTCGGTGGGTGCCGAGCGTTGGTCGGCACTGATGTTGGGTCGCATCCACGCATGGCGTGGATCTACTGTGGTTGCGGTCACATTCCCGGAATCGGCATCTCAATATCGCACCGCGCTCGCCGTTACCGGCAAGGACCTCAGTCGACGCCCCGTCGACGCAACCTACCGGAACGCCCATGCACAGCGACCACGCCGAACGATTGCCCGAACCTGCCAGCGACCTGGCCGAGGGTGGGGCAGGCGAGGGCGTGACCCTGCCGCCGCAGGAGGCATTGCTGGATGACGCCGGTACCGGCGAGGACACCGTTGAACTGGCACCGCCGCGTCACCGGCTGCCGCAGATCGCGCTGCCCGACAACGTGGTGCTGAAGGGCGCGGTGCAGAAGCTGGTCGAGCAGAAATCGAGGCTCGATGCATTGGCTGCCGAAGGCCAGCTGGCCGGGTTGCTGCCGCCGGAATGGCAGGGTCATGGCGTACGCGCGATCGAACTGTCCACCTTCATCCAGGGCGTGTTGCCGTTCCTGCAGCCGGGCGAGCGGGGTGAGACCGCACCGGCGCGGCTGCCGGTACGCCACGTGCTCGGTGACGACAGCCGCTGGGGCCTGGAGGATGTCGCCGAACCGAAATCGCTGGCGTGGTACCTGGCCAGTGACGAACGCGCCACTGCCGGCAGCAAGGACGTCGCAGAAGCCTACCTGGTGGGTGCACTTGGCCTGGCGTGGATGCAGGAAGGGCGCAGCCGCCCCGGCTTCCTGCGTGCGATGGGCCAGGACAGCCTGGCCGCGCGGGTGACCATGCTCGGCTATCCGCCGGCCAACGAACTGGCGCTGTACAGCGTCACTGCGCACGGCCAGCCGCAGATCTGGTGCGTGCACGGTCGCCGCCGCATGCGCCCGCTGGTGGCGCCGTGGCTGAGCGTACCGCTGCTGACCGCCTACGGCGTGCCGGCTCCCGTCGCGTGGCCGTCCAGTTTCCCGCCGGTGGAGGCGGTTGCGGAGCTGCTGGCGACTGCTCGCCTCGGCCGCGCGCTGCCGGAAGTGGACCTGGGCAAGGTCGTGGCGAAGATCGCCGAAGATGCCGCGTCGGATGCCTGGCAACCGGTCAGCCTGCTGCAGCTCAACACCTGGTCACCCCGCTGGCACTTCTTCCTGGGCACCTTCGTCGGCCTGCCGTCGCTGCTGCTGGTGGCCGCGGCGCTGGCGCTGCCGGGGGCAGTCGAAGCCGCTACGGTTGCCGCCTCGCTGGGCTTCGCCGGCGGTGCCATCGCAGCGCTGGCCGTGCCGTGGATCCATGCACGGCGCAAGCACCTGAGCTGAAAAAAGGGGACGGAGGGGATTAAGTCGTATCACGCACACATGTGCTGATTACGACTTAATCCCCTCCGTCCCCTTTTTCTTTCA
This sequence comes from Stenotrophomonas sp. AG209, assembly GCF_003550055.1. NCBI lineage: Bacteria > Pseudomonadati > Pseudomonadota > Gammaproteobacteria > Lysobacterales > Lysobacteraceae > Stenotrophomonas > Stenotrophomonas sp. AG209. The sequence goes on along the minus strand of NZ_QXDB01000001.1, from coordinate 2,228,060 downwards.
GACCCCTTCGCCCATCCGCTCCAGGCCTTCGCCGGCCAGGCGCAGGATCAGCTTCTCCAGCACCTGCTCTTCCTCGTCGCTCAGCACCGACATCAGCTTGCGGGTGATCTCGATCACCATCGGCGCGATGGTCTCGTACACCTCGAAACCCGCCGCCGACAGCGCCAGCACCGAGCGGCGGCGGTCGTCGCCGTGGGTCTCGCGCTTGATGAAGCCGCGCTCCAGCAGGCGGGCCACGGCACGGCTGACCGCCACCTTGTCCATCGCCGTGCGGTCGGAGACCTCGCTGGCCGACGAGCCCGGGTACAGCGCCAGGATGGTGATCACCCGCCACTCGGGGATCGCCAGACCGTAGCGATCACCGTAGAGCTTGGCGATGTTGCCGCTGACCCGGTTGGACAGCACGCTCAGCCGGTACGGCAGGAACTGTTCCAGGTCGAGCAGGACGTGCGAGGCACGCAGGCGGGTCGAAACGGGATCGGCGGGGCTCATGTTGCGGTGCACCTTGCTGGTGGTTTCAAGTGTAACTATAAGGGGTGGGTCCAGACCCTGCATTCTCGCCGGGTCCCTACCTGCCCGCACCTGGTTTGTACCGATGCGGTACCGATTCGGAGCCACGCCATGAATACCGCAGTCCCGACCGCCTCGCATCCCAACCCCGGCATGCAGGTCACCACCTTCGAGAACCCGATGGGCATCGACGGCTTCGAGTTCGTCGAATTCGCCGCCCCGGCCGGCCGTGGCCAGGAGCTGCACGAGTACTTCCGGAAGATGGGCTTCAGCGCGGTGCTCAAGCACAAGCAGCGTCCGATTACCGTCTATCGCCAGGGCGACGTCAACTTCCTGGTCAATGAAGACCCGGATTCGTTCGCCTCGGACTTCGCCGAAAAGCACGGCCCGTGCGCCTGCGGCTTCGCCATCCGCTTCAAGAAGCCGGGCGCGGAGGTCTACCAGACCGCGCTGGGCAACGGCGCCGAAGCCATCGCCTTCAAGCCGGACAGCAAGGCGGTCAGCGCGCCGGTCATCAAGGGCATCGGCGATTGCATGCTGTACCTGGTCGACCGCTACGGCAGCGCCGGCAGCATCTTCGACGGCGACTACGAGCCGATCGCCGGCGCCGACCTGCACCCGGTGGGCTTCGGCCTGACCTTCATCGACCACCTGACCCACAACCTGTACTTCGGCAACATGCAGCAGTGGTCGGACTACTACGAGCGTCTGTTCAACTTCCGCGAGATCCGCTACTTCGACATCAAGGGCCTGAAGACCGGCCTGGTGTCCAAGGCGATGACCGCGCCGGACGGCATCGTGCGCATCCCGCTGAACGAATCGTCCGACCCGAAGAGCCAGATCAACGAGTACCTGGACGCGTACAAGGGCGAGGGCATCCAGCACATCGCCTGCTTCACCGAGAACATCTACGAGACCGTCGAAGCGATGCGCGCGCAGGGCGTGGACTTCCTCGACACGCCGGAGACCTACTTCGACGTGATCGACCAGCGCGTGCCGAACCACGGTGAAGACGTGGCGCGCCTGGCGAAGAACAAGATCCTGATCGATGCCGATCCGGAAACCCACCAGCGCAAGCTGCTGCAGATCTTCACCCAGAACTGCATCGGCCCGATCTTCTTCGAGATCATCCAGCGCAAGGGCAACGAAGGCTTCGGCGAAGGCAACTTCACCGCGCTGTTCGAAAGCATCGAGCGCGACCAGATCCGCCGCGGCGTGCTGTAACGTTCAACGGTAGCGCCGGGTCAAGCCCGGCGCCTGCTCATCTGTAGAGCCGAGCCATGCTCGGCTGCTTTCCGTTCCGGTCCCGCCGTACCCAGGAGCCCTCATGTCCACCGCCCTCACCGCCCGCGGCTACCAGTCCGGTTTCGGCAACGAATTCGCCACCGAGGCCGTGGCCGGTGCACTGCCGGTCGGGCAGAACTCGCCGCAGAAGGTGGCCCACGGCCTGTACGCCGAACAGTTGACCGGCACCGCCTTCACCGCGCCGCGTGGCAGCAATCGCCGCAGTTGGTTGTACCGGATCCGCCCGGCGGTCACCCACGGCGAGTTCACCCCGTTCGCGCAGTCGCAGCTGCAGTGTGATTTCGGCGCACAGCCGGCCTCGCCGAACCAGCTGCGCTGGAGCCCGCTGCCGTTGCCGGAGCTGCCGACCGACTTCGTCGAAGGCCTGTACACCATGGGTGGCAACGGCTCGCCCGATGCGCATGCCGGCGTGGGCATCCACCTGTACGCGGCCAACCGCGACATGGTCGGCCGCTATTTCTACAACGCCGATGGCGAGCTGCTGATCGTGCCGCAACTGGGCGCGCTGCGCCTGCTGACCGAGCTGGGCGTGATCGAGATCGAGCCGCAACAGATCGCGGTGATCCCGCGCGGCGTGCGCTTCCGCGTCGAGTTGCCCGACGGCCCGAGCCGCGGTTACATCTGCGAGAACTACGGCGCGCTGCTGAAGCTGCCCGACCTCGGCCCGATCGGTTCCAACGGCCTGGCCAATCCGCGCGACTTCGAGACCCCGCATGCGGCGTTCGAGGATGTCGACGGTGATTTTGAACTGATCGCCAAGTTCGAGGGCCGCCTGTGGCGTGCGCCGATCGACCATTCGCCGCTGGACGTGGTGGCCTGGCACGGCAATTACGCGCCGTACCGCTACGACCTGCGCCGCTTCAACACCATCGGTTCGATCAGCTACGACCATCCGGACCCGTCGATCTTCCTGGTGCTGCATTCGCCCAGCGACACGCCCGGCACCAGCAACATGGACTTCGCGATCTTCCCGCCGCGCTGGCTGGTGGCGCAGAACACGTTCCGCCCGCCGTGGTTCCACCGCAACATTGCCAGCGAGTTCATGGGCCTGGTGCATGGTGCGTATGACGCCAAGGCAGAGGGCTTCGTGCCGGGCGGCGCGTCGCTGCACAACTGCATGAGCGGTCACGGCCCGGACGCGCCCACCTTCGACAAGGCGTCCAATGCGGACCTGTCCAAGGCGGACGTGATCAAGGACACGATGGCCTTCATGTTCGAAACCCGCGCGGTGATCCGTCCGACCGCGCAGGCCTTGGCGGCCGGCCATCGCCAGGGCGATTACCAGCAGTGCTGGAACGGCCTGCGCAACAACTACCGGTCGTCGCGCTAGCGTGGTGGGTGCCGACCTTGGTCGGCACGGATCCTGATCGCATCCACGCATGGCGTGGATCTACCGAAAGGCGGTCGTGAGGCAGTAGATCCACGCCATGCGTGGATGATTACCGCCGGAACCTGCGCTTACGCCGCTTCCGCGAACGCGTCGCAATGCTCCAGCGGCAGCGCTTCCAGCAGGCGTTGGCGCACGCGCTGGCAATAGCCCTCCGAGGTCAGCCCGGGCAGCATCTGCATGGCCGAGTGCAGCACCTGCAGTACTTCACTTTCGGCGCGCGCCTGCTGCAGGTCGCGGAACAGCGCCGCCGCCTGCGGATGGCGCTGCATTTCCAGGATGCCCAGCACGTAGATGCGCGCAGCTACCAGCGAGCGGCGGCGCTCCACTGCGGTGGCCGGAGTTGCCGCAGGTGCTGCGGCTGGTGGTGTGGGCGGAACCGGCGCTGCCGCGGGTGCCGGCGACGGCGGTGGGGCTGCGGCGGCGGTACCGGTGCTCAGGTAGCCGGCCTGCACCAGCTGGATGACCATGGCCGGCGCGTCCTGGCCGAGCAGGCCGGTCAGGTCGGCAATGCTGCGCTGGCCGTCGCACAGGATCAGCAACCGGCGCTGGCGCATGTCCAGCGGCGCGCGGTGGGCCTGCAGCGCGGTTCGGGCGAGATCGGTCTTGCGCGGTTGCATGGAAGGGACAGCCAAGTCGGTGCACGCCGAGCCTGAACGAGGGCGATGAAACGGCGATGACAATGCAGCATCTGCACGTGTGCTGCGCTAGCGTGCAGCTACCTTCGTGCCAGGGAACCGCACCGATGAAGCACCTTCCGATTGCCGGCCTTCTGCTGCTGTCACTCACCGCCTGCAACCGCAGTGCCGAGGCCCCGTCGCCGACCACCGCTGCCTCCAGTACGGGCGCCGCAGCCACGCCTGCACCGATGGCCCCGGCCGCCGAGCAGGGCCCGGCGCGCCTGGACGGATTCGCCGGCGCATCGCTGGGCGCCGGCATCGCCGAGGTCCGCAGTGGTTTTGGGACGCCGCTGCAGGGCCTGGGCACCGACGCCAGTGGCAAGCCGTTGCCGGCTGACGACGGTAACGACGGCTGTTATTTCCTGCGCCCGCAGGATGCCGAAGACCCCCGCCTGATGATCGAAGGCCGCAAGCTGGTGCGCTACGACGTGCGCAGCGCCGCCATCGCCGCACCGGGCGGCGGCAAGGTCGGCATGACCCTGGGCGAGCTGCAGGTGCTGTACCCCGAGCGCGGTGACGTCGGCCCTGACAAGTACGACGAGAAGGCCCAGCACCTGCGCGTGCGTCCGGTGCAGGAGGGTGGGGCGGTGATCGACTTCGCGCTCGGTGCCGATGGCCGGGTGGGTGCCTGGCGCGTCGGGCAGACCCCGCAGGTCGATTATGTGGAAGGCTGTGGCTGATCCTTGATCCACGGCCCAGCCATGCGCGCGGGGCCAGCGTAGAATCGCGCCACGACCGCTGGGGGAGTGCTCGATGATCGCCATTGCCATTGCCTGGTTCCTGCTCGGCCTGCTGTTGCTGGCGCTGGGCGGGGACTCCATCGTCAAGGCCGTGTCCGGCCTGGCCCAGCGCTTCGGGGCCAGCCCGTTCACGGCCGGACTGCTGCTGCTCGGGGTGACCACCTCGTTGCCGGAACTGGCGGTCAACGCGCGCGCGCTGGCGGTGGGCCAACCCGAGCTGGCGCTGGGCAATGCCGTCGGCAGCAGCATCGTCAACCTGGGCTTGACCCTGGCGCTGGCGGCGATTGCCGCGCCGCTGCTGCTGCGCGCGCGCCTGCAGACGGTGCTGTGGTGGTCGCTGCTGGCGGCTGGCGTGCTGCTGATCCTGTTCGGGCTGGATGGTCGCCTGGCGCGCTGGGAAGGCGGCGTGCTGGTGGCAGGCTTCATCGTCGTGCAGGTGCTGCTGCTGCGCCGTGGCCGTAGCGAGAGCGCCGAGGTGCAGGCGGCCATCGCCGAATCCGCGCTGAGCCGCACCAGCCTGCCGTTGAACGTGCTGCGGGTGCTGATTGCTGCGCTGACGCTGTACTGGGGCGCGCGCCTGGTGGTGGGTGCGGCAGCGGACTTCGGTGCCGCGTTGGGCTGGACGCCGCTGCTGGTCGGCCTGCTGCCGGTGGCGATCGGCACCGCATTGCCCGAGGTCGCGACGGCCATCGCCGCCGCGCGTCGCGGTCACGGCGACATGGTGCTGGGCCACGTGCTGGGCTCCAGCGTGGTCAACCTGCTGCTGGTGATCGGTGCGATGGCGATGCTGCAGCCGTTGGCGCTGCCGGCCTCGTTCGTGCGCCTGGAACTGCCGGCGCTGCTGGCGTTCGCGCTGGTGCTGTACCCGATGCTGCGCGGCGACCTGAAGATCAGCCGCAGCGAAGGCGGAATCCTGCTGGTCGCCTTCGTCGGCTGGTTCGTGCTGGAACTGCTGCTGGTGGGCGCACCGGCGTTGTAGATCCACGCCATGCGTGTGGATGCGGTCGATTTCGTGCCGACCAACGGTCGGCACCCACCGGGCGTCACCCTGCCGGCCAGCGGCCGGCACTACCGATTCTGCGTGGTCTCTTCTTCCCGCACCGGTTCCGGCGGCGGCAGCTGCTCTTCGGCGGCCGGTTCGTTGCCCGGCAGGCTGGGGCGGGTTTCCATCAGCAGTGACAGCGCGGCCTTCGCCATCATGTGGGCGCTGATCGGCGCGGTGATGAACAGGAACACGGTGATCAGCAGCTCGCGCGGCTGCGGGTCCTGGCCGAGGAAGATGTGGTAGCACACCGAACACACCAGCACGCAGCCCACGCCCAGCGTGCTGGCCTTGGTCGGTGCATGCAGGCGCTTGAAGAAGGTGGACAGCTTCACCAGCCCCAGCGCGCCGACCAGGATGAAGAAGCAGCCGAACAGCAGCAGGATCGACAGGCCGATCTGGATCGCGGTGATCATTCGACGATATCCCGGCGCAGCACGAACTTGCTCAGCACCACGGTGCTGCCGAAGCCGAGCATGGCGATGACCAGTGCGGCTTCGAAGTAGATCGCGGAGTTGAGGTACATGCCGAACAGCATCAGCTCGGCGATGGCGGTCACCGACAGGGTGTCCAGTGCGAGGATGCGGTCGGGTACGGTCGGCCCGCGCAGCAGGCGCCAGGTGGCCAGCAGCATGGCCAGGCCGACCACGTGCATGCATACCACCAGCGTGGTCTGGATGATCTGGAATCCAGTCATGGGAAGATCTCCATCAACGGCGCCTCGTAGCGGCGCTTGATCGTATCGATCAGGTCCTGTGGGTCCTCCAGGTGCAGCACGTGCACCAGCAGGAACTTGCGGTCGTCGCTGAGCGCGGCCGAGACCGTGCCCGGGGTCAGGGTGATCATGCTGGTCAGCGCGGCGATGCCGTGGATGTTGGCGATGTCCAGCGGCAACCAGATGAAACCCGGGTGGATGTTCTTCTCCGGGCCCAGTACCTGGATCGCCACGCGGATGTTGGACATCAGGATGTCCCACAGGGTCACGCACAGCAGTTTCGGCAACGGGCGCAGCGTGCCGATGCGGGCGAACTCGCGGTCCAGGCGTGCGGCGAACAGCGGCACCACCACGCCCAGCAGCAGGCCCAGCACGATCTGGCCGAGGGTGAAGCTGTCGGACATCAGCAGCCAGAACGCCACCACCATGATGCTGAGCATCGGCGAGGGAATCAGGCGACGGAACAGGGAGCGCTGGGCGGTCATGGCTGGCGGATCTCCGGTGCGGTCGCGCGCAGCTGCTGCACGTACTCGCTGGGTTGCAGCAGCTGTGCAGCGGTGGCGTCGGTGTAGCGCATCAGCGGCGCGGCGGCCAGGGTCATGCCGATGCCGTAGGCCAGCAGGATGCAGGCGGCGTACAGCTCGACCCTTCGCAGGCGCGCCTTGCGCGGCTTCGGTGCATCGGCCTCGACCGGCGGCACACGCCAGAACAGGCGGATGCCACCACGGGTCAGGCCCATGATCACCAGCAGGCTGCTGACCAGCACCGCGGTCCACACCGGTCCGGTGTACTGCGCCGGCATGCCGGCCAGCAGCGCGGTCTTGGCCAGGAAGCCGGACAGCGGCGGCAGGCCAGCCACCGACACCGCGCCGATCAGGAACAGCACCGCCGGCGTTTCCTTGCCCGGCATCGGTGCCACCACTTCCTTGCGGTCGCTGGCGCCACCGCGGCGGCGGCGGATCAGGTCGGCAATCAGGAACAGCGCGGCGGCGACGAAGCTGCTGTGCGGCAGGTAGTACAGGCCGGCCGAGAGCACCTTTGGCGTGCCCACCGAGAAGGCGATGAACAGCGTGGCCGCCGACACGATCACCAGGTACGAGATCAGCACGCGCAGGCGGGTCGCGGCCAGGGCGCCGAGGCCACCCAGCACCAGCGTGGCCACACCGGCCCACAGCAGCCAGTCGCGGCCGTAGCCGGCCATCGCGCCGGCGTCGTCGCCGAACCACAGCATCTGGATGCGCAGCACCGAATACAGGCCGACCTTGGTCATGATCGCGAACAGCGCGGCCACGGCCGCCGGTGCACGCGAATAGGCTTCCGGCAGCCACAGGTACAGCGGCATCAGCGCGGCCTTTGCGCAGAACACCAGCAGCAACAGGCCCATCGTCGCCTTCACCAGGGTCAGCTGCGCCGGCGGCACCTCGGCGATGCGCTGCGAGAGCTCGGCCATGTTCAGCGAACCCAGCGAGGCGTACAGCAGGCCCAGCGCGATCAGGAACAGGGTCGAGGCGGTGACGTTGAACACCACGTAATGCAGGCCGATGCGCATGCGCAGGCCGCGGCCGCCACTGAGCAGCAGGCCGTAGGAGGCGATCAGCATCACCTCGAAGAACACGAACAGGTTGAAAATGTCGCCGGTCAGGAACGCACCGTTGAGGCCGACCAGCTGGAACTGGAACAGGGCATGGAAGTGCGGTGCGCGCCGGTCCCAGCCCGAGCAGGCATGCAGCAGGCAGGGAATGGCCAGCAGCAGGGTGGTCAGCAGCATCCATGCCGACAGCCGGTCGGCCACCAGCGCGATGCCCAGCCGCGACGGCCAGTCGCCCAGCAGGTAGACGTTGATGTCACCGCTGGCGGTGGTGGCGAACAGCAGGCCCACCGCCAGCGCCAGCGCCGACAGCGAGGTCCAGGCCACCGCGCGCTGCACCCTGGGGCCATAGCGGCGGTGTTCGACGAACAGCGACAGCGCAGCACCCAGCAGCGGAATCAGGATCGGCAGGATCACCAGGTGGTTCATGCGCGGTCCTCGCCCTGGCGCGGCGGCACACCCTCATCCTGCAGGTCGTCATCCGGCTCGTGGGCGTCCACGTGGTCGCTGTGGTTGTCGCTGCGGCTGCGCATGGCCAGCACGATGCTCACGGCGGTCATCGCGAAGGCGATCACGATCGCGGTCAGCACCAGCGCCTGCGGCAGCGGATCGGTGTAGTTGCCGAGGTGGCTGTCCACGCCCTCCTGCAGCACCGGCGCCTTGCCCAGCACCACGCGGCCACCGGCGAAGATCAGCAGGTTGGTCGCATAGGACAGGAAGGTCATGCCGAGGATCACGTCGAAGCTGCGCGCACGCAGCAGCAGGTAAACGCCGATGGCGGTCAGCACGCCGATCGCGGAGGCCAGGGCCAGTTCCATCAGTGCATCTCCCCGGTGCGTGCCGAGCGGCGTTGCAGGTCGATCTCGCCCTTGCGCGCGGTGCGGGTACGAGAGGGTTTCACGGTGGCCATCATCGACAGCATCAGCATCGCGCCACCGAACACCACCAGATACACGCCGATATCGAAGCCGATCGCGCTGGCCAGCGGCACGTCGCCGATCAGCGGCAGGTGCAGGTCGAGGTGGCCGCTGGTCAGGAACGGCACGCCGAACAGCATCGACGCGCTGCCGCTGAGGATGGCGATCAGCAGGCCCATGCCGATGCAGCGGATGTAGTCGAAGCCGAAGCGCGATTCCACCGATGCGGTGCCCTGGATCACGTACTGGATCAGCAGCGGCACCGCCAGCACCAGGCCGGCGATGAAGCCGCCGCCCGGCGCGTTGTGGCCGCGCAGGAACAGGAAGATCGACACGGTCAGGGTCAGCGGGAACATGATCTGCGCCAGGTCGGCCGGCACCGGCAGCTTGATCGGCGGGCCGGGCATGATCTGCTCAGGTGCCATCCGCGTGCGCCGCAGCAGGGCATGGACCACCAGCGCGGCGATGCCGAACACGGTGATCTCGCCGAAGGTATCGAAGCCGCGGAAGTCGACCAGGATCACGTTGACCACGTTCTGGCCGTAGGCCTCGGGCAGCGCCCGGCCCAGCAGTTCGCCGGCCATCGTGTTCGGCGGAAGGGTCATCGCGGAGTACGCCAGCGCGCCAAGGCCGGCACCGGCGATGATCGCGATCACCGCGTCACGGCGCTTGCGCCAGCGCGGCCGCTCCGGCCCGGACTGCGCAGGCAGGTAGTTCATGCCCAGCAGCATCAGCACCAGGGTCACCATCTCCACCAGCAGCTGGGTCAGGGCCAGGTCCGGCGCGGACAGGAACACGAAGGTCAGCGCCACCATCAGGCCGACGCCGCCGACCAGCAGCACCGCCAGCAGGCGCTGCTTGTAGACGCGCAGGGTGGCGACCGCGCAGGCCATCATCACCAGCCACAGTGCCCAGCCCAGCAGCGGAATCGGCTGCGGTGCGGTCCAGTTCGGCGAGGCCGGGTTGGCCACGAACGGCGCGGCGGCGACCACGATCGCCACCAGCACCAGGCCCAGCAGCATGCGCTGCAGGCTGCCATTGGCGATGCCGTTGGTCAGGCGCATGGCGAGCGCGGAGATCGCATCCAGCTGCGCATGGAACACGTTGCGGCCGGTGGTGCGGGTTTCCACGCCGTGCAGGTTGATCAGCTTGCGCAGGCCGAAGTACAGCGCCACGCCGCCGACCACGCCGATCGCGCTCATCGCCAGCGGCAGGTTGAAGCCGTGCCATACCGCCAGGCTGTACTCGGGCATGGCATTGCCGAGGATCGAGGCCGCGGCGGCATGCAGCACCGGCGCCACGGTCAGCGCCGGGGCCACGCCCACCGCAATGCAGATCACCACCAGCAGTTCCACCGGCACCTTCATCCAGCGCGGCGGCTCATGCGGCACGCGGTCGAGGTCGTGCGGGCCGGGGCCGAAGAAGGTGTCGTGCACGAAGCGGAGGCTGTAGGCCACGCCGAACACACCGGCCAGCAGCGCCGCGATCGATACGGCCGTGCGCATCGCGCCTGGGCCGCCGCCAGCGGTCAGCGCTTCGGCGAACAGCATTTCCTTGGACAGGAAACCGTTGAGCAACGGGATGCCGGCCATCGCCAGCGAGGCGATGATCGCCAGCGCGCTGGTGAACGGCATCAGCCTGCGCAGGCCTCCCAGCTTGCGCATGTCACGGGTGCCGGTCTCGTGGTCGATGATGCCGGCGGCCATGAACAGCGAGGCCTTGAAGGTGGCGTGGTTGAGGATGTGGAACACGCCGGCCACGACTGCCATCGGCGTGGACAGGCCGAACAGCAGGGTGATCAGGCCCAGGTGGGAAATGGTCGAGTACGCCAGCAGGCCTTTCAGGTCGTGCTGGAAGATCGCGTTCCAGGCACCGATCAGCAGGGTCAGCGCGCCGATGCCGCTGACCGTGTAGAAGAACAGGTCGCTGCCGGCCAGTGCCGGATGCAGGCGCGCCAGCAGGAACACGCCGGCCTTCACCATGGTGGCCGAGTGCAGGTAGGCCGAGACCGGGGTCGGCGCCGCCATCGCGTGCGGCAGCCAGAAGTGGAACGGGAACTGCGCGCTCTTGGTGAAGATGCCGGCCAGCACCAGGAACAGGGCGTAGGGGTACAGCGCGCTGGCGCGGATCTGCTCGCCGGCGGCCAGCACCACGTCCAGGTCGAAGCTGCCGACGATGCGGCCGATCAGCAGCACGCCACCGAGCAGGGCCAGGCCACCGCCGCCGGTGATCACCAGCGCCATGCGCGCGCCTTCGCGGGCGTCCTGGCGGTGCGACCAGAAGCCGATCAGCAGGAACGAGCTGATGCTGGTCATTTCCCAGAAGATCATCAGCAACAGCAGGTTGCCCGACAGCACCATGCCCAGCATGGCGCCCATGAACAGCAGCAGGTAGCAGTAGAAGCGGTGCGCGTTGTCCTGCTGGCTCAGATAGTAGCGCGCATACAGCACCACCAGCGCGCCGATGCCGAGCACCAGCCCGGCGAACATCCAGGCCAGGCCGTCCAGGCGCAGGGTGAAGTCCAGGCCGATCTGCGGCAGCCAGGGCACCAGGGTGCGGACCACCTGGCCATCGAGCACCGACGGGGTCAGCCAGCCGAGGATGGCCAGCCCGCCCAACGGCGCCAGCGCCGCCAGCCAGGCAGCAGTCGAGCGCGAACTACGGGGGAAGGCCGCAACAGCCGCTGCCATCAGGAACGGCAGGGCCAGCAGCAGGGGCAGGCTGGGGAGCATGCAGGGAATCCATGATTCACGAGCAGGTCAGGGAGGATAACAGGCTGCGAAATGTCGCCGAAACCCATCGAACAGCGATCAATTGCATGTAACGTTCGCTGATTCATTTTTTCTGCGGCGCAACATCACGTTCCTGCATCACTTCCCTGGTTGCCCTCGGGGGACACCCTACGCCCACGCAGGGAGACCGCAGGCCCTGTCGCACAGGGGCTGCCGTCGACGGGCGGGCGATGGGGAGCGGATCACCGGCGCAGGCTGGCAGGGCTCCCGTGGACTACGGGTGACGGAATCCGCCCGTTCAGGAAACGACGGCCGCTGTCGGCCGCCGCCAGGTCAGTAGCGCCAGTCAAGCTTGCGGTAGAACTTGGCCATCACCCAGGCCGGTCCGATCAGCAGATAGGTCAGGTCGGTCAGGAAGCTGGGCTTGCGGCCCTCGAACTTGTGGCCGATGAACTGCGCGATCCAGGCCACCACGAACACGCCCACTGCCAGCCAGCGCAGGGCATGCAGGCCGATCTCGGCCTCCAGCAGCCGGCACAGGCAGCCGAACACGAAGAACTGGATGAGCATGCCGATGCCCAGCGGGCGCGACAGCTTGTTGTAGAAGCACCAGGCGCTGAACATCGCGAACGCCGACCAGATGCCGTACTGGAACCAGGTGATCAGCGGCGGCAGGCACCACAGCAGGGCCACCACCGACCACAGGATCGCCGGGACCGCCACCACGTGGATGCGCTGGTTGATCACATTGCGGTGGTCGTCGGAGTAGCTGGCGAAATAGCGGTCGATCGGCCGCGCAAGCTCGGTGGATGTCTGCATGCGGCCAGCATACTCCCGCCGGGCCCGTCAGTAGAGCCAGGCCATGCCTGGCTGCAGGTGTTCGCTGAGGTTGCCGGCCAGCGGCCGGCACTACCGCATTCAGAACGCCCCCCGCCTTTCCGGCCGGGGGGCGCAGGCGGATCAGTCGACGCTGATCCCGGCCAGGCGCTGCAGCGCCTCGGCGTACTTGGCGCGGGTGCGCTCGATGATCTCGGCCGGGATGCTCGGGCCCGGGGCGGTCTTGCCCCAGTCCAGCGTCTCCAGGTAATCACGCACGAACTGCTTGTCGTAGCTCGGCGGGCTGGTGCCCACTTCGTACTCGTCGGCCGGCCAGTAACGCGAGGAATCCGGCGTCAGCATCTCGTCCATGATGTACAGGCGGCCATCGGCATCGGTACCGAATTCGAACTTGGTATCGGCCAGGATGATGCCGCGCTCGCGGGCGTAATCGGCGGCGAACTTGTAGATGCGCAGGGTGGCGTCGCGCACGCGCTCGGCCAGGTCCGCACCGACCTGCTTCACCATCGCATCGAAATCGATGTTCTCGTCATGGTCGCCGACGGCGGCCTTGGTCGAGGGGGTGAAGATCGGCTCCGGCAGCTGCTCGGCCTGGCGCAGGCCATCGGGCAGGTCGATGCCGCTGACCTTGCCGGTGCGCTGGTAGTCCTTCCAGCCGCTGCCGATCAGGTAGCCGCGGGCGATCGCTTCCACCGGCACCGGCTTCAGCTTGCGGGTGACCACCGCGCGCTTGGCGTACAGGGCCGGGTCCACGCCTTCGGGCAGAACGCTGGCCACGTCGATGCCGGTCAGGTGGTTGGGCATCAGGTGCGCGGTCTTGGCGAACCAGAAGTTGGAGACCTGGCAGAGCATCTCGCCCTTGCCCGGAATCGGGTCGGGCAGGACCACGTCGAACGCCGACAGGCGATCGGTGGCCACCATCAGCAGGTACTCGCCCGGCGGGGTTCCGGCTGGCAGCCGCTCGCGCGGGATATCGAACACATCACGCACCTTGCCGCGATGGCGCAAGGGCAGGCCGGGGAGATCGGATTGCAACAGCGTGGTTGGCACGGGCACTCCTGGGGCGTTGTCGATACGGCTGCTGCCCAACGGACCCGGCGGGCCCGCTGACCAGCGGGCGGCCTAGTGTAAAGCGGTCCGGGCCCGCTGTGACGTAAAATGAGCGTCCATTTCGTCGGTCGACCCCGGAGCGCCATGCGCTGGTACGGAAAACTGCTCGGATTCATCGCCGGCGCCCTGCTGTTCCGGCCCAATCCGCTGTTTGGCGCGGTGGTCGGCCTGTTGATCGGCCACGCCTTCGACTCGGACTGGTTCCGCCTGAACAAGGAGAACCCGTACCGGGAGCTAGGGCTGACCTCCGAGGCCACCGATGCCGAGGTCGAGCGCGCCTACCGCAAGCTGATCTCGCAGTACCACCCCGACAAGCTTGGCGGCGCCGCCCCCGAGCTGCAGCAGCAGGCCGAGCAGAAGTCGCGGCGGATCAATGCCGCCTACGACCGCATCAAGACCCTGCGCAAGCGCTGATTCCAGAGTCCCGCCTGCGGGCGGGAGAACCTTTTCCCCGTTCCGAAGGCCCCGGCCATGTCCAACTGCCTCATCGCCCCCTCCATCCTGTCCGCCAACTTCGCCCGCCTCGGCGAGGAAGTCGACAACGTCCTCGCCGCCGGTGCCGACTGGGTCCACTTCGACGTGATGGACAACCACTACGTGCCGAACCTGACCATCGGCCCGATGGTCTGCCAGGCGCTGCGCAAGCACGGCGTCACCGCGCCGATCGACGTGCACCTGATGGTCGAGCCGGTGGACCGCATCATCCCGGACTTCGCCGAAGCCGGTGCCACCTACATCAGCTTCCACCCGGAAGCGAGCCGCCACGTGCACCGCACCATCCAGCTGATCCGCTCGCTGGGCTGCAAGCCGGGCATCGTGCTCAATCCGGCCACGCCGGTGGACATCCTCGACTGGGTGCTGGACGACCTTGACCTGGTGCTGCTGATGTCGGTCAACCCGGGCTTCGGCGGACAGGCCTTCATTCCCTCGGCGCTGGACAAGCTGAAGGTGGTGCGCAAGATGATCGATGCCAGCGGCAAGGACATCCGCCTGGAGATCGACGGTGGCGTGAAGGCCGACAACATCGGTGAGATCGCCGCTGCCGGTGCCGATACCTTCGTCGCCGGTTCGGCCATCTTCAACGCCAAGACCAGCTACCAGGACGTGATCGCGCAGATGCGCGCCAACGTCGCCGCGGCACGCTGACAAAAAGGGGGCGGAGGGGATTAAGCTCGCTTGGTCCCCTCCGTCCCCCTTTTCGCCCATGGCTCTGTTGAACATCCGCCCGGCCACCGTCGCCGATGCGGGCCTGATCCTGCACTTCATCCGCGAGCTGGCCATCTACGAGAAGGCCGAGCATTCGGTGCAGACCGATGAGATCGGCATCGCTGAAAGCCTGTTCGGTGCCGATGCCACGGCGCGCGCACTGATCTGCGAAGCCGACGGCGAGGCCATTGGTTACGCCGTGTATTTCTACAACTACTCCACCTGGCTGGGCCGCAAGGGCATCTACCTGGAAGACCTGTATGTCAGCCAGGAAAAGCGTGGTGTGGGCGCCGGCAAGGCACTGCTGAAGTACATCGCACGCCAGGCCGTGGCCGAGGGTTGCGGCCGCTTCGAATGGTCGGTGCTGGACTGGAACACCCCGGCCATCGAGTTCTACACCGCCGTTGGCGCCACGCCGCAGGACGAGTGGACCGTGTACCGGTTGCAGGGCCAGGCATTGCACGATTTCGCCAACGGTTGAGGCGAAGTGCATCCACGCATGGCGTGGATCTACCAACCGGGTGGGTGCGAACCGCAACCCGGTAGGTGCGAACCTTGGTTCGCACTCCCTGCGAACGCCAAAAAAAAGCCACGCCAATCACTGGCGTGGCCTTGCTGCATGCGTGGGAGGCTGATCCTGCCTCCATCCGTCGTCCCTGCTATGGCCTTCCATTCTCCAGCAGCTGAATGACACCTGCGTGACATTCACTGCGGACAAACAGTGCATTGCTAGCCTGTGCCGCCCCCTCCTGGAAGCTCCGCATGACCGCACCGCGCTGGCGCCTGATCCTCAATGGCAAATCCGCAGGCAACGAGGAACTGCGCGAGGCTGTCGGCCATTGGCGCGGGCAGGGCGTGCAGCTGGAAGTGCGGGTGACCTGGGAGGACGGCGATGCCGAGCGCTATGTGGCCGAGGCCATCGATCACGGCGTGGACGTGATCGTTGCCGCCGGTGGCGACGGCACGCTCAGTGCGGTGGCCGAAACCCTGGCGCACCGTGAGGAAGCGGCGGGTGCGTTGCCCTCGCTGGCGCTGATCCCGATGGGGACCGCCAACGATTTCGCCACGGCTGCGGGCATTCCGACCGAGCCAAAGGCGGCATTTGCGTTGATCGGACAGGCCACCCCGCATGCCATCGATCTGCTGCGCGTGGACGCCGATGGCACGCCCTGGTGGTGCGCCAATCTCGCCAGCGGTGGCTTCGGCACGCAGGTGACGGTGGAGACCGATGCCGGCCTGAAGAAGATGCTGGGCGGGCTGGCCTATGTGATCACCGGTATCGCCAAGCTGGGGCGGATCGAGCCGATCCATGCACGCCTGTCGGGTCCGGATTTCGCGTGGGAAGGCGACTTCATCGCGCTCGGCATCGGCAATGGCCGGCAGGCCGGCGGTGGCCAGCAGTTGTGCCCGCAGGCACTGATCGACGATGGGCTGCTGGATGTAACCGTGCTCCCGGAGCTGGAAGGTGAGGTCACCGCCACCCTCGGCCAGATGCTGAAGTCCGGCACCCAGGCGGCGCTCGAACAGCTGGCCACGCGCGCGCGACTGCCGTGGCTGCAGGTGGAATCCGAGCGCCCGTTGACGCTCAACCTGGACGGCGAACCGGTTCAGGCCCGCCAGTTCCGCATCGCGTGCGTGCCGGGCAGGGTGCGGATGCATCTGCCGGCCAGCTGTCCGCTGCTGGGCGGGGTCTCCGCTGCGAACGCCCCGGCGTAGCGCTGGTCTCTGCGGCCGCCTAGGGCGTGCCGTGGTTCAGTTTGGCGGGGTTCCCCTCCCGCCCCGGCTGCGATACAGTCAAGGGGTGTCCAGCCTGACGACCCCGCATACCCTTTCTTCCGCACGCCGTTGGTGGCGATGGTGGCCCGTTGCCGTCGTCCGCCCCCATAACGCTGTGTCCCGGAAGGAAAGTCGTCTTGAACTCGCACGCTCAGTTTCAGCTGCAGGCCGCTGAAGGCCATACCCATATTCCCGTCGTCCGTGAAGTGCTGTCCGACCTGGACACGCCGCTTTCGGTCTATCTGAAGCTCGCCGACGGCCCCAATACCTACCTGTTTGAATCCGTCGAAGGCGGCGAGCGCTTTGGTCGTTACTCGATCATCGGCCTGCCGGCACGCCGCGTGTACGCCTTCCATGGCCACACGCTGACCGTGCGCGAAGACGGTCAGGTGGTGGACACCCGCGAGGTGGCCGACCCGTTCGCCGAAGTCGAGGCGCTGCGCAGCGCCCACTCGGTGCCCAAGCTGGAAGGCCTGCCGGGCTTCACCGGCGGCCTGGTCGGCTGGTTCGGTTTCGAGTGCATCGGCTACATCGAACCGCGCCTGGCGCCGCCGGCCGGCCGCGATGAGCTGGGCACGCCGGACATCCTGCTGCTGGACTCCAACGAGCTGGCGGTGTTCGACAACCTCAAGGGCCGGTTGTACCTGATCGTGCATGCCGACCCGCGTGTCGACGGTGCCTTCGAGCAGGCCCAGGCGCGCCTGGATGCGTTGACCGCCAAGCTGCGCGCACCGGGTGCCGGCTATCCGGCGCCGCTCAACAGCGACGTGCTGGACGAATCCGATTTCGTTTCCGGGTTCACCCGCGAAGGCTTCGTCGATGCGGTCCAGCGCAGCAAGGAATACATCCGTGCCGGCGACATCTTCCAGGTGGTGCTCAGCCAGCGCCTGAGCGTGCCGTTCAAGGCGCGCCCGGTGGATGTGTACCGCGCGCTGCGCGCATTGAATCCCTCGCCGTACATGTATTTCCTCGATGTCGGCGACCTGCAGGTGGTCGGTTCTTCGCCGGAAATCCTGGTGCGCCTGCAGGATGGCGAAGTCACCGTGCGTCCGATCGCCGGCACGCGTCCGCGCGGTGCCACCGTCGAGCAGGACCTGGCGCTGGAAGCCGAGCTGCTGGCCGATCCCAAGGAACGCGCTGAGCACCTGATGCTGATCGACCTCGGCCGCAACGACGCCGGTCGCGTGTCGAAGGCCGGCACCGTGGAAGTGGGCGAGCAGTTCGTGATCGAACGCTACAGCCACGTCATGCACATCGTCAGCGAAGTGACCGGGCAGCTGCAGCCCGGCCTGAGCTATGCCGATGTGCTGCGTGCCACGTTCCCGGCCGGCACCGTCAGCGGCGCGCCGAAGATCCGCGCGCTGGAAGTGATCCGCGAGCTGGAACCGATCAAGCGCAATGTCTACGCCGGCAGCATCGGCTACATCGGCTGGCACGGCGATGCCGATACCGCGATCGCGATCCGCACTGCGGTGATCAAGGATGGCCGCCTGTACGTGCAGGCCGGCGCCGGCATCGTCTACGACTCGGACCCGGACAAGGAATGGGACGAGACGATGAACAAGGGCCGCGCGCTGTTCCGCGCCGTCGCCCAGGCCGCCAAGGGCCTGTGAAGTTCCCCGTGCCGTGGCCTGCGCCGCGGCACCCTCCGCTGTTCCCATTCAAGACAAGGAGTACCGCATGAAGCTGCTGAGCGCATTGCTGTGGTCGTCACTGCTGGCCACGATGGCCCCGTCTGCGTGGGCGCAGGCCAACACCATTCCCTCGCAGCCGCATCTGCTGGTGAAGGGCGAGGCGCGCCGCGAGGTGATGCCTGACCGGTTCGGCCTGCAGTTGAACATCGAAGAGACCGACATGGACGCAGATGCGGCGCGGCGCCGCGTGCAGGACAACGTTGCCCGCGCGCTGGCGCTGTTCAAGCAGAACAAGGCGGTGGAGGGCAGCGTGCGTGCGGACAACCTGCGGATCGGCCCGGCGACGCGCTATGAGCAGAACCGGCAGGTCTTCATCGGCACCCGCGTGTCGCGCCAGTTGCGTGCCAGCTTCGCCAGCGTGAAGGCGATGCAGGACGTGCTGGGCGCGCTGAAGGCCAACGAGAACGTGCAGGTCAGCAGCGTGGCCCCGATCTACTCGGGTGAAGTGGCGCTGCGACGTGAACTCAAGGGCGAGGCCGCGGCCAAGACCCGCGAGTCCGCGCAGGGGCTGGCCAAGGCCTATGGAACGAAAGTGCGTGGCCTGTACAGCATCTCCGACGTGGCGCCGGACTTCGCCTACGGCATCCAGGCCGGGCAATGGCCGCAGCCGGGCGAGGATGGTGAGTATCTGGACAGGATCTCGGTGACCGGCAGCCATGCACCGGCCTCGGCACCTGCGCCCGGTGCACCGGAGTCCATCGAAGCCGGCCCCATCACCTACACCGAAAACGTATACGCCATTTTCCTGATAAGCGACGGAACCTGACCATGTTGTGGATGATCGACAACTACGACAGCTTCACCTACAACCTCGTGCAGTACCTGCAGACGCTGGGCGCCGAGGTGAAGGTGGTGCGCAACGATGCGATGAGCGTGGACGAGATCGCCGCGCAGAAGCCCGAGCGCATCGTCATTTCGCCCGGCCCGTGCACGCCCAACGAAGCGGGCGTGTCGCTGGAGCTGATCCAGCGCCTGGGCCCGACCACGCCGATCCTCGGCGTGTGCCTGGGCCACCAGGGCATCGGCCAGGTCTACGGCGGCACGGTCATCCGTGCCGGCAACATCATGCACGGCAAGACCTCGCCGATCCGCCATGAAGGCAAGGGCGTGTTCGCCGGCCTGCCGGACCGCTACCAGGCCACCCGCTACCACTCGCTGGTGGTGGACAAGAACCGCCTGCCGGACTGCCTGGAAGTGACCGCCTGGACCGAGAACGACGACGGCTCGATCGAAGAGATCATGGGCCTGCGCCACCGCCAGTTCCCGGTGGAAGGCGTGCAGTTCCACCCCGAATCCATCCTCACCGAACACGGCCACGCCCTGCTGCGCAATTTCCTGCAGCGCCCGGCGGCCTGATCCAAGGAGCATTCCCATGAGCTTCTCCCCCCAGGAAGCCCTGCAACGCACCATCGAGCACCGCGAAATCTTCTTCGACGAAATGGTCGACCTGATGCGGCAGATCATGCGCGGCGATGTATCGCCGATGATGACCGCCGCCATCCTCACCGGCCTGCGCGTGAAGAAGGAAACCATCGACGAGATCGCTGCGGCGGCCACGGTCATGCGCGAATTCGCGCTGGCGGTGCCGGTGGCCGACAGCACCCACCTGGTTGACATCGTCGGCACCGGTGGCGACGGTTCGCACACCTTCAACATCTCCACCTGCGCGATGTTCGTCGCCGCCGCGGCCGGTGCGCGCGTGGCCAAGCATGGCAACCGCAGCGTGTCATCCAAGTCCGGCAGCGCCGATGCGGTGGAAGCACTGGGCGCGGCCATCGAGCTGCAGCCGGCCCAGGTGGCCGCGGCGATCGAGCAGACCGGTATCGGCTTCATGTTCGCGCCGATCCATCATCCGTCGATGAAGGTCGTCGCGCCGGTACGCCGCGAGATGGGCGTGCGCACCATCTTCAACATCCTCGGCCCGCTGACCAACCCGGCCAGCGCGCCGTCGGTGCTGATGGGCGTGTTCCATCCCGATCTGGTGGGTATCCAGGCGCGCGTGCTGCGCGAACTGGGCACCGAGCGTGCCATGGTGGTCTGGGGCCGCGACAACATGGACGAAATCTCGCTGGGTGCCGGCACGCTGGTCGGCGAGCTGCGCGACGGCAAGGTGCGCGAGTACGAGATCCACCCGGAAGACTTCGGCATCGCCATGTCGGCCAGCCGCAACCTGCGCGTGGACAGCCCGGAGCAGTCCATCCAGATGCTGCGCGCGGTGCTGGACAACGAGCCCGGCCCGGCGCTGGACATCGTGGCGCTGAACGCCGGTGCCGCGCTGTACGTGGCCGGCGTGGCCAGCGACATCGGCGACGGCCTGGCCCGCGCCCGTGCCGCCATCGCCAACGGCAGCGCCCGCCAGCGCCTGCAGCAGTATGTGGAGACCACCCGCGCGCTGGTTGCCTGAGCGCGCGGTTCAGCCTGACCCCCTTGATGGCCGATAATGGCCGTCCTCACCGCCCCCGCACTGAACCGAAGACGATGAGCGACATCCTGCAGACGATCCTGGCCCACAAGGCCGAAGAAGTGGCCCAGCGCCGCGCCCAGCGCCCGCTCGAGGCGCTGCAGGCCGCCCTGGCCAGTGCCCCGCCGGTACGTGGCTTCGTGCGCGCCTTGCAGGCGGCGGTGGCCAACGGCGACCCGGCGGTGATCGCCGAGGTGAAGAAGGCCAGCCCGTCCAAGGGCGTCATCCGCCCCGACTTCCGCCCGGCCGACATCGCGGTCAGCTACGAATTCGGCGGCGCCAGCTGCCTGTCGGTGCTGACCGACGTGGACTTCTTCCAGGGCGCCGACGCCTACCTGCAGCAGGCGCGCGAGGCGTGCACGCTGCCGGTGCTGCGCAAGGACTTCGTCATCGATGCCTACCAGGTGTACGAGGCACGCGTACTGGGCGCCGACTGCATCCTGCTTATCGTGGCGGCGCTGGACGACACCCAGCTGGCCACCCTGTCCGAACTGGCGTTGTCGCTGGGCATGGACGTGCTGGTGGAAGTGCACGACATCGATGAACTGGAGCGCGCGCTGCAGGTGCCGGCGCCGATGATCGGTATCAACAACCGCAACCTGCGCACCTTCGAGGTGTCGCTGCAGACCACGTTGGACATGCAGAACGCTGTGCCGCGTGACCGCCTGCTGGTCACCGAGAGCGGCATCCTCGGCCCGCAGGACGTGGCGCTGATGCGTGACGCCGGCATCCACGCCTTCCTGGTCGGCGAAGCCTTCATGCGCGTGGAAGAGCCGGGCGAGGGCCTGCGTCAGCTATTCTTCGCGGCATGACAACGCACTATCCAACGCCGCGCGAGGATGCGCCGCTGGTGGTCTTCGACTTCGACCACACCCTCTACGACGGCGATTCGGGCACCCACCTGTTCGCCTCGCTGATCAAGCGCAACCCGCTGCGCATGCTGGCGGCGCTGCTGGTCACGCCGATTGCCGGGCCGATGGTGGCGATGCTGCCGACCCGTCGCGCGGGCATCTCGGTCTATGTGTGGATCGGCAGCTTCGGCCTGCACCGTGCGCGTGACTTCAACAAGGTGATCGACGCCTACGTGCTGCGCAACCAGGCGCAGATGCGCGCCAAGCTGCTGCCGCAGGCGCTGGAGGTGTTCGCCGCGCACCGCGCCAAGGGCGACCGCGTGGTGGTTGCCACGGGTGCGCCGCCGGAGCTGGCCCGCGCGATCCTGGCTTTCGTCGCCCACCAGGACGTGCCGGTGATCGGCACCGAGGTCGGCCCGCGGCTGGGCGGCGTCGGCCCGACCCGCCACTGCCACAACGAAGAGAAGATGCGCATGCTGCGCGAGCGCGGCTACGGCGATATCGACATCGCGTATTCCGACAGTACTGCCGACCTGCCGTTGCTGCTGGCCGCCAAGGCGCCAGTGGTGGTGAACCCGAAGCCGGGCCGCGTGGACTTCTTCCGCCGCGTGCTGCCGGCCGGCACCCGCATCCTCAACTGGGGCTGCGTGGACCGCGGCGGCGACAAGGCGTAGCCCGGGGTCAGATCCCCGTAGGGGCTCTGACCCCATCGCACGGTGATGGATCTGCCGGCCAGCGGCCGGCACTACCCCTTTTCCGTCCAGGTAGTGCCGGCCGCTGGCCGGCAAACGCTCAGCGCGCCAGATACCCGGTCAGTGCATGGCCGATCTGGAACAGGCTGATGCCCAGTACCAGCACGCCGACGGCCACCAGTACCCAACGCTCCTTCAGGCGCTTCACCAGCAGGGCGGCCACCGGTGCGGCCATCATGCCGCCGATCAGCAGGCCGGCCACGATCTGAAGGTGATGCAGCCCCATCGACAGCAGGAACGTTGCTGAAACCGTCAGGGTGACCACGAACTCGGCCGCGTTCACCGTGCCGATGGTGGTGCGCGCCTGGCCGCCGCGGGCGAGCAGGGTGGAGGTGGCCACCGGCCCCCAGCCGCCCCCGCCGCTGGCATCCAGGAAGCCGGCCACGAAGCCCAGCACGGGCACCCGCTTGACCTCGCCCTTGGGCATCAGGCGGCCGGCGGCACGTGCCAGGATGATGATGGCCAGCACCAGCAGGTAGAGATAGATGAGCGGGCGGATCACCTCGCCGGGCAGCTGGGTCAGGCCGTAGGCACCTACGGCGCCGCCCACAGCGCCGGGCAGCGCCAGGCGCAGGAACAGGCGCTTATCGACATTGCCGGCGACCAGATGCGACACGCCGGAGGCGCCGGTGGTGAACACCTCGGCGGTGTGGATGGCGGCGCTGGCCTGCGCGGGCGGAATGCCCATTGCCAGCATCACCGACGACGACACCAGGCCGAACGCCATGCCCAGCGCGCCGTCGACCAGCTGGGCGCCGAGGCCGATGAGGATGAACCACCAGAATGCGCTGCTCAGTTCCATGTACCGAGCCTAGCGCGCGAAGGAGTGCGGACCAAGGTCCGCACCCACCGGGTGCTCAACGGTCAACGGGTGCCGTACAGCACCACGGTCTTGCCGCGGGCATGCAGCAGGCCGTCGGTCTGCAGCTTCTTCAGCACACGGCCGGCCATTTCACGCGAGCAGCCGACCAGGCGTGCCAGCTCCTGGCGGGAGACGCGCAGCTGGCTGCCCTGCGGATGGCTCATCGCCTCCGGTTCCTGCGCCAGGTCGTGCAGGGTGCGCACGATCCGGTCGGTAACGTCCAGGAATGCCAGGCGGCTGGCCTTGCGGCTGGTGTCGAGCAGGCGCTTGGAGATCTGCTGGCCCAGCGCATACAGCAGGCGCGGGGCATCGGCCGACAGCGGGCCGAGGAACAGCTGATGCAGGCGCTCGTAGCTGATTTCAGCCAGCTCGCAGGCGGTGCGGGTCCGCAGGATCACCTCGCGGCGGTCCGATTCGACGAACAGGCCCATCTCGCCGACGAACTCGCCGGCACCGAAGTAGCCCAGCACAAGCTCGCGATCGTCATCTTCCTCGGCCATGATCGAAACCGAGCCGCTGATGACGTAATACAGGGTTCCCGCCGGGTCACCGGGTCGGAAGACGTCGGTACGGGTGGGATATCGCCGCCTGTGGCTGTGCGCCAGGAAACGATCGATTGTGGCGATATCCAGGGCCAGTGGACTGCTAGCTAGGCGCACGGTTGACACGATAGGGGCGCTCCCTCTGCGCATGAACGGATTCACGGGGTCGATAGCGGAGCTTAACCAGCGCAATTGTTAAGGGCAAACAGTGTGCCAGAACTCTTGCGTCTTCACGTTCCCCCCGAGGGCAGTTTGCCCCATAATTCCTCCTTTCCCTTCTTACACAGGAATCGACCGCCGTGGTCAAGCCGTTGCCTCGCCTGAGGCTGCAGGGTTTCAACAACCTCACCAAGGCGCTGAGCTTCAACATCTATGACGTGTGTTACGCGCGCACCGAAGAGGAGCGTCAGCGTTACATTGAATACATCGATGAAGAGTACAACGCCGACAGGCTGACTCAAATCTTGACCGATGTCGCCGAGATCATCGGCGCCAACATCCTGAACGTGGCCCGCCAGGACTACGACCCGCAGGGTGCCTCGGTGACCATCCTGATCTCCGAAGAACCGGTGATCGACAAGAAGCAGGCCGGCAAGGAGCTGATCTCCGACGCCGTGGTCGCGCACATGGACAAGAGCCACATCACCGTCCATACCTACCCGGAAACCCATCCGCAGGAAGGTATCGCGACGTTCCGCGCGGACATCGACGTGGCCACCTGTGGTGTCATTTCGCCGCTGAAGGCCCTGAACTACCTGATCGAAAGCCTGGAATCGGACATCGTGATCATGGACTACCGTGTCCGTGGCTTCACCCGCGATGTGAAGGGCAAGAAGCACTATATCGATCACAAGATCAACTCGATCCAGAACTTCCTGGCCAAGAACATCAAGTCGCGTTACGAGATGTTCGACGTCAACGTCTACCAGGAAAACATCTTCCACACGAAGATGCACCTGAAGGACTTCGACCTGGACCAGTACCTGTTCGAGGAAAAGGCCAAGAACCTGTCGTTCAAGGAACGCATGAAGATCGAAGCGCTGCTGAAGCGCGAGATCGAAGAGCTGTTCCACGGCCGGAACCTGTCCGAGTAAGCCCCATGCGCGATGCCTGCAGGCATCGCCGCCCAGGCGGGACGACCCGCCCCGTGGAACCAGTGCCCCGCACGCGTTACAGTTCCACGGTGATGTACCGACCCACGGCCCGGTGTGAAAACACCGGGCCGTTTCGTTTTTCTCAAAAAAGGTAAGGAGCCCCCACCCATGCCCTGGATCTACCTGCTGCTGGCCGGCCTGTTCGAGATCGGTTTCGCCCTCGGAATGAAGTACTCCGAAGGCTTCAGTAAACCCCTGCCCACCGTTGCCACGGTGGTATCTGCCCTGATCAGCCTGTACCTGATGAGCCAGGCGATGAAGAGCATCCCGGTCGGCACCGCCTATGCGATCTGGACCGGCATCGGTGCCATGGGCGTGGCGGTGCTGGGCATCTACCTGTTCAACGACAGTGCGTCGCCGGCCCGCCTGGCCTGCGTGGGCCTGATCGTGGCCGGCGTGATCGGCCTGAAGCTGGTCTCGCCCAATTAATCGGTAGTGCCGGCCGCTGGCCGGCAACCTCCTGATCTTCTGCGGCGCCCGCGTGGTTGCCGGCCAGCGGCCGGCACTACCTGGCGGTCACAGCCGGTAGGCGATGGTCTTCATCACCTTGGAGGCCAGCGCCATCGCGCCCGGGATCGGGAACGGCAGGCGGCGTGCGCCGGCCTGCTCGGCGTGCTCCGCGTGGCGGGCCTCGTCTTCCTTCATCACCTGGATGACCGCGCGGCTGCGCAGGTCGCCGGCCGGCAGGTCGACCAGGTGCTCGTCCAGGTGGGCTTCCACCTGGCGCTCGGTCTCGACCACGAAGCCCAGGTTCCAGCCATCGCCGCGCAGCCCGGCCAGGGTGCCGATGGTGTAGCTGCCGGCGTACCACAGCGGATTGAACAGGCTGGGGCGGCTGTCCAGTTCACCCAGCCGGGTGGCGCACCAGGCCAGGTGGTCGGTCTCTTCCTGGGCCGCTTCCAGCAGGTGTTCACGGGTGGCCGGGTCGCGGGCCACGGCCGCCTGGCCGAAGTACAGGCCCTGTGCGCAGACTTCGCCGACGTGGTTGATCCGCATGAGGCCCGCCGCGTGGCGGCGCTCGGCGTTGTCCATGCCCGGCTCGCCGGTGTCCGCAGCCGGGTAGGGGCGGGCCGCCGGTGGATTGCCGAACACCGTGTCCAGGGCGCGCTGCGCTTCGGTCAGCAGGTGGTCCAGCGGAGTGGTCTGGCGGAGCACGGTCATGGCGGTACGCGGTGGGGCGGAAGACCCGCCGATTCTCGCCCGCCCCCGTCCCCCTGCCAACCCGGGGCAGGGCCAGCTTGCACCGGGGGCTTGACCTGCGTACAATCCCGCCTCTTACGCTTCACCTTTCACAACGCGTGGCAGAGTTCCGGCGAGTCGTTCGCCGCAATGAGCCCGACCTAACCTAGAGTTCTTCATGAGCACTTTCACTGCCAAGAACGAGACCGTCCAGCGCGACTGGTACCTCGTCGACGCCGAGGGCAAGACCCTGGGCCGTCTCGCCACCGAGCTGGCCCGCCGTCTGCGCGGCAAGCACAAGCCGGTCTACACCCCGCACGTTGATACCGGCGACTACCTGGTCGTCATCAATGCAGAAAAGATTGCCGTCACCGGCAAGAAGCTGCAGGACAAGATGTATCACCGTTTCACCGGCTACATCGGCAACCTGAAGACCGAGTCCCTGGCCCAGGCGCTGGAGCGCCACCCGGAGCGCGTGATCGAGATCGCCGTCAAGGGCATGCTGCCGAAGGGCCCGCTGGGTCGCCAGATGTACCGCAAGCTCAAGGTCTACGCCGGCACTGAGCATCCGCACGCCGCACAGCAGCCGCAGGTTCTGGATATCTAATCATGGCTATCACTCAAAACTACGGCACTGGCCGCCGCAAGTCCTCCACCGCTCGCGTGTTCCTGCGCAAGGGTTCGGGCAACATCACCGTCAATGGTCGTCCGCTGGACGAGTTCTTCGGTCGTGAGACCGCGCGCATGATCGTGCGCCAGCCGCTCGAGCTGACCAAGAACACCGAAAGCTTCGACATCCTGGTCACCGCCGCTGGCGGCGGCACCACCGGCCAGGCCGGTGCGATCCGTCTGGGCATCGCCCGTGCTCTGGTCGAGTACGACGAAACCCTGAAGTCCGAGCTGCGCAAGGCTGGCTTCATGACCCGTGACGCCCGTGAAGTCGAGCGTAAGAAGGTCGGTCTGCACAAGGCCCGCCGCGCCACCCAGTTCTCCAAGCGCTGATTCACCGCGCCTGGTTGTGCTCCTTCGGGAGCCCGCTGGTTGGAAAAGCAAAAGCCCGGCTTCGGCCGGGCTTTTGTCGTTCTGGGGTTGCGCATTTCGAGGTTGCCGGCCAGCGGCCGGCACTACCCGGGGCGTCGCATGTCAGCAGGATGGGATCGTGCAGAAAAGGATCCGACCCCGGGCCCCTCTCTGGAGAAGAGCCCCCTTGTTGTTCAAGGGGGCGCGCCGACAGGCGCGGGGATAAGGTGGAATGCGCGACCAAATTAAAAGCAAAAGGCCAGATCTTTCGATCTGGCCTTTTGCTTTTAATTTGGCTGCCCCGGATGGATTCGAACCACCGAATGCCTGAGTCAGAGTCAGGTGCCTTACCGCTTGGCGACGGGGCAAAACGTGCAACTATTTTCTCACTTTTCACACTGAAAAACAACTTGATTTTCAGCGTGGTGGCTATGGGTGGACTCGAACCACCGACCCCAGCATTATGAGTGCTGTGCTCTAACCGGCTGAGCTACATAGCCTTGGTGAGCCCGCTATTCTGCGGATGTGTATCGCCCCTGTCAACACTTTTGTGTCGTGCTTGTGGGCCGACAGAGGGCATGGGATAGTCCCGACCAGTAGATTTTTTAGGAGTCCGCATCGTGATCGATCCGGACGGCTATCGACCGAACGTCGGCATCGTGCTGATGCGGCAGGATGGCCAGGTGTTCTGGGCACGACGCGTGCGCCGGGACGGCTGGCAGTTCCCGCAGGGTGGCATGAACACCGACGAGACGCCTGTCGAGGCCATGTATCGTGAACTGCAGGAAGAGATCGGCCTGCTGCCTGAGCATGTGGAAGTGCTCGGGGCGACACCCGGCTGGCTGCGCTACAAGCTGCCGGCGCGGGCCATCCGCCGCAACGAGCGGCAGGTCTGCATCGGCCAGAAGCAGGTCTGGTTCCTGCTGCGCCTGACCGGTGACGAATCCCACGTGAAGCTGGACCACACCGACTCGCCCGAGTTCGACCACTGGCGCTGGGTGGACTTCTGGTACCCGGTAGAGCACGTGGTGATGTTCAAACGCGGCGTCTATGCGCGTGCCCTGCGACACCTGGCGCCACTGGCGCGCGGCGTGGCCGGGCAGGGCGTCACCGCCATGCCCAAGAGCGCCGCCGAGGCCTGGATGCCGGGCCACACGGCCGGGCACGACCGCCCGCGCAAGCGCCCGCGGACCCGGGGCTACTGGCCGAAGAAGGCCACGGGCGACGGCCCGGCCAGCTGACCGGCTGAACGGTATCGAGAATGGTTCAGGTCTCTGATTGACAACCATTCTCGTTTCCATTGGAATAGCCAACAGGCCGCTTCTGGCCTGTCAGCCCGGTTCCCGCCTGTGTACGTCTGCATCTGCAACGGAGTCACCGACCACCAGATCCGCGAAGCCGCCAGCCATGGCGTCAGCACGGTGGCCGAACTGACCATGCGTACCGGTTGTGGTGCCACCTGCGGTTCCTGCCTGGACATGGCCGGCGACCTGCTGGCCAAGGCACGTGCGACCCATGATCTGCCGCTGCCGGTATTGGGCCTGGCCCAGGTCGCCTGATCGCTTTTCGCGGCGCGTTGACGCCGCGCTTTCGCATTCTTCACGTGCGGCCGCGCAGGCCAATGCGCACGATTCGCGTTCCTTCACGACCGCACGCAAGGCGTTAAAGTGCCTGCGTTTTCAGCGTGCAGGAGCATCCCCATGAAGGGCGACACCAAGGTCATCGAATTCCTCAACAAGGTCCTCTACAACGAGCTGACCGCGATCAACCAGTACTTCCTGCACGCCAAGATGCTGAAGAACTGGGGCATCAAGGAACTGGCCGAACACGAGTACAAGGAATCGATCGACGAGATGAAGCATGCCGACATGCTCGCCGACCGCATCCTGTTCCTTGAAGGCCTGCCGAACTTCCAGGCGCTGGGCAAGCTGCGCATCGGCGAGAACCCGACCGAGATCCTGCAGTGCGACCTGTCGCTGGAACGCGATGGCGTGGTCACCCTGCGCGAGGCCGTGGCCTATTCCGACTCGGTTGGCGACTACGTCAGCCGCCAGCTGTTCGTGAAGATCCTCGACTCGGAAGAAGAGCACATCGACTGGCTGGAAACCCAGCTGGACCTGATCGAGCGCATCGGCGAGCCGAAGTACCTGCTGAGCAAGCTGGAAGAGTGAGTCAGCCGCCCTGGCCGGCGCGATGCTGTGCCAGGTAGCCCGTCAGCGCCACGCGCGCGCGGGCGAATTCCGCAACCAGCAGCGCCACTGCCACGGCGGGGCGCTGCAGGCTGCCGCTGCGGGCTTCATGCTCGATCCGCTGCGCGATCGCCGACAGCGACAACGCGCCCACGTTCGCACTCGATGATTTCAGGCTGTGCGCAATGGCCTGCAAGCGCGGCTCATCGCCGTTCTGCGCGGCCAGCTGCAACTGCTGCACCATCACCGGCGCATCTTCAAGAAAGACCATGACGATCTGGGTGGCAGCGTCGCCGATCACGGCGTGCAGTTCATCCAGCACGTCGCGGTCGAGCACCGGTTTCGGCATCGCGCCGACCCGGCTGTCATCGCCTGGTAGAGCCGAGCCATGCTCGGCTGGCAGGACCCGACGGGCCACGGGTGTGTCGCCATCGAGCAAGCGTGACGCTGCGACATCGCGCGATCGCTGCACCCAACGCTGCAACAGCGCATGCAACGCGGCGCGCGCGATCGGCTTGGACAGGTAATCGTCCATGCCCGCCTGCAGGCAGCGCTCGCGGTCACCGGCCATGGCGTTGGCGGTCATTGCGATGATCGGCAGCCGCGCGCGCCCGTTCTCTGCTTCTTCGGCGCGCCAGCGGCGCGTGGCGGCATAGCCGTCCAGCACCGGCATCTGGCAATCCATCAGCACGATGTCCACGTCGCCTTCGCGGAGCGCGGCCAGTGCCTGCTCGCCATCGGCGGCGTTGCGCACTTCGCACTGGAACACGCGCAGCAGCTGTTCGGCCACCATCCGGTTGACCGTATTGTCCTCCACCAGCAGCACGCGCAGATGCAACGGCGGCAGCGTGGCAGCGGGTTGCTCGTTGTCCGCGCTGGCCAGCAGCGCAGCGGGGCGGGCGGGGGCAACCGGTGCAGCCAGCAGTGCATGCAGGGCCGCATCGTCGAACTGCGGGGGCAGCTGGCGCTGGCGCGGGCGTTGCGGAAGTGCGCCCTCCTGCAGCCACAGCACCTGCAGTGCATCGTCGTCACCGCGATCATTCAGCGCCAGCTGCAGCGTGGCCTCACCGTTGCGGCGTGCGCGGGCATCGACCAGCAACCATGCCGGTGCCGGTTGCCCGGGCCGCGCGGGAGCGCGCAGGCGCTCGACCACGGCATCCAGCTGCGCCAGCACCTGCACCTGCAGCCCATGGTGGGCGGCGATGCGCTCGATACGTGTCTGCAGCGTTGCGTCGGCACTGAACAGCAGCAGTGGTGCCGGCGCGCGCGCCATCGCCGGCAGGTCGCCAGGGACCTTCAGCAGCGGGATCTCGAACCAGAAGGTCGCGCCCTGACCCGGCGTGGACTGCACGCCGATGTGCCCGTGCATCAGGTCGATGATGCGCTTGCAGATGGCCAGGCCCAGGCCGGTGCCGCCATAGAGGCGGGTGGTGGACGCGTCGGCCTGGCTGAAGGACTGGAACAGGCGTGCCTGCAGCGCGTCGTCGATGCCGATGCCGGTGTCGATGATCTCGAAGCGCAGCTGGTGCTGCGCGGCACCTTCGCCCAGGCGCAGCACGCGCAGCTGCACCTGGCCGCGGGCGGTGAACTTGATGGCGTTCGCCAGCAGGTTGCTCAGCACCTGGCGCAGGCGCACCGGATCGCCGCGCACCGGCAGGCGCACCGATGGATCCAGTTGCAGGCCCAGGGCCAGGCCCTTGGCGTCGGCGGCCCGCTGCATCAGCTGCACCACGCCATCGAGCAGGTCGCGCAGGTTGAAGCTGGTGATCTCCAGTTCCAGCGCCTGCGCTTCCAGCCGGGAGTAGTCGAGGATGTCGTCGACGATGCGCAGCAGCTGTTGCGAACTGGCCGAAGCGGTGGCCAGCATCTGCCGCTGGTCTTCGCCCAGCGGTCCGCGCGCGATCAGCTCCAGCATCGGCAGGATGCCGTTGAGCGGGGTGCGGATCTCGTGGCTCATCGTGGCCAGGAACTCGCCCTTGGCCAGCACGGCCGCCTCGGCGGCCTGCTTGGCCTGCAGCAGTTGCTGTTCCAGCTGGCCCTGGCGTTCGGTGGTACGGCGAAGCTGGTCGCGTTCGGCGGCCAGCGCAGTGTGCGTGCGCTGCAGCTGGGCCAGCGCATGGTTGCGCGCGCGCAGGCGCAGTCCCAACAGCAGCGCGATGGCGGCCGCAGCAAGGGCAACCAGCAGCACGCCCCACAGCGGCACGTCAGAGCACCGCGTTGTGGAAGTCGAAGTTCAGGTCGCTGCCGGCCGACTGCACCATGTTGCCCTGGATGTAGTCGACGCCGCCGACCCACATCGCTGCTGCAGCCTGCGGGTCCTCGATCTGCTGGCCGATGATCTGCAACCCGGCGGTATGGGCCTGTTCGATCGCCTTGCGCAGTTCCTCGCGCGTGGCCGGATTGGAATGGCTGCTGGAGAAGCGCGCAGCCATGCGCACGAACGACAGCGGCAGCTGGGTCAGCAGTGCATCGGCCTCGCCGCTGGGCTCGAACTGGCTCAGGCAGAAGCGCACCCCCGCGCTGGCCATGCGCTGGCAGAACTGCTGCAGCGGCACGGTGTGGATCAGTGCGTCGGGCAGGCGCACGTCGATCACCAGCGCACTGCCGGGCAGGTCACGCTGCTGCAGTGATTCCAGCAGCCAGTCGGCGAAGGCATCGCGCTGCAGGGTACGCAGCGACTGCGAGACGAACAGGTTCAGCGGCTGCGTTGCGTGCCGGTACAGATCCAGCAGGCCCAGTGCGTGGTCCATCACCTGCTGGTCGAGGTCGGCGATGCGTCCGGCGGCTTCTGCGGCCGGGATCACCTGGCCGGCCGCCAGCACCGTGCCATCGGCCTGGCGCAGGCGCAGCAGCAGCTGGTATTGCGCGGTGTTGCCACCTGCCACGGCGACGATCGGCTGGTAGGCCAGTTCCAGCTGGCCTTCCAGCAGCGCCAGGTGTTCCTGTTCGGTGACCGCCTGGCGATGCACGTGGCCCGCCACGCCGGCGCTGAGCAGGCGTGCCTGCAGGGTGGTGCGCTCAACCGCTTCCAGCGCACTGTTGGCATCCTCGAAACCCGGCGACAGCGGCGCATAGCCGACTACGCCGCGCAGGTGCACGGATTCGTCGTCGCGGATCACGAAGGCGCGTGCCGACAGCTGCTCGCGCAGGGTGGCGGCGATGCCTTCGAGGGCGTCCTCGTCGGCGTTGCGGGCCAGCAGCAGGAAGCTGTTGTCGTTCAGGCGAGCCAGCAGGTGCGGATGGCCGGCTTCGGCCAGGCGCTGCCCGGCCTGCACCATCAGCCGTTCAAACGCGGCATAGCCATAGCGTTCGCGCAGGCCCAGCGCACTGGCCACTTCGATGAAGAACACGCCGC
Organism: Stenotrophomonas sp. AG209; assembly: GCF_003550055.1. NCBI lineage: Bacteria > Pseudomonadati > Pseudomonadota > Gammaproteobacteria > Lysobacterales > Lysobacteraceae > Stenotrophomonas > Stenotrophomonas sp. AG209. Next base: position 2,195,456 of record NZ_QXDB01000001.1, on the reverse strand, counting down.
CCTGATCGCGGTGGGCGAGTGCGGTGTTGAGCTGCTGCAGCACGTGGTGGCGCGTCGGCAGGCCGGTTTCCGGATTGCTGGTGGCCGGTGCGCCGGTGGCGCCCGGCAGGGTCGCGGCCTGGGCACGTGCGCGGCGGATGCGGTTGGCCACCGCTGCGATCAGGTGGCGGGGCCGGATCGGCTTGCTCAGGTAGTCGTCGGCGCCACTGTCGAGCACCTCGAACTGCCGTTCCGGATCCGGATCGCCGCTGAGGAACACGATCGGCAGCAGCTGCAGGCCAGGCTGCTGGCGGATCAGCGCGGTCAGGCGCATGCCGTCCAGCCCGGGCAGGTGCAGGTCCATCAGGATCAGGTCGGGGCGGTGCTCCTTGATCGCCTGCAGCGCGGCATCGGCATCGCTGTGCACGATCGCCTGCATGCCGGCGCCGTGCAGCACGCTCTGCGCGAACAGCGCCTGGGCGCGATCGTCTTCCACGATCAGCACGCGGTAGGGCGAGTCCGATGGCGCTGGGGCCAGGTCGTTGTTGCCGGCTTCGGCCAGTGCGATCGGGCCGGGCAGTGGCGGCGGCGCGCTGTTGCCCGGCGCCGGGGCATCGGTCGCGATGGGCGGCGGGGTCGCAACCGTCGGTGCCGCCACAGCGAGGCCTGCCGCCTCGGGCGCCCAGCGCTGCCAATGATCGGCCGGAGGGGTTTCAGCGCGTCCCGGGCGGGCGCCCGCGGGGGATTCGTTTGCGGCCATCGGTGCTCCTGGTGTTCGCGTCCATTATGCGACAAGCCCGGCGCTCAACCGGTACCGGCGTGCCCTGGCGGTGGTGCCGATGCACCGCGCGCCAGCCAGCGCACGCCCTTCCACAGTGCGCGCCAGACCAGCCACACCAGCAGTGCGCCGGCCAGGCTGCAGGCCAGCACCACCACCAGCGCGATCCACGGATGCGCCAGGGCCAGCGCCAGTCCGCCGATCACTACGGTGTCTTCGGCGGCGGAGGCGACCCAGTTGCTGGCCGGTTCCGGCGAGGTGTTGAGCAGGGCGCGGGTACCCGCCTTCAGGCCATGGCTGGCGAGGGCGACGCCGGCACCGGCGGCGAGCGCACCGGTGCCCAGCTGGCCATCCGGCGACAGTGTGGCCGCCGCGAGGAATGCGCCGGCAGGTACGCGCGCGAGGGTCTGCACCAGGTCCCAGACCGAGTCCACGCCGGGGATCTTGTCGGCGAAGAACTCGGCGATGGCCAGCGCCGCCGATGTGCCCAGCACCCACCACGATTCAGTGGCCTGCAGGGCGGGCGGCAGGTCGACCCAGCCGAGCAGGCCGGCCAGGCCGACGCCGAACACGGTGAGGTAGACGCGGATGCCGGCCAGCCAGGCCAGCAGGATGCCGATCACGAACAGGTGGGCTTCGGTCATGGCGGTGCTCCGGCGACGGAACTGTGCAGGGGGCCACACTATCGACGATGGCGTGCCTGAACGCCACAGACCGTGGCCGGCCACTGCGCAGGAAACCCACCCGTCCTGTCATACACTAGCCCGTCGTTTGCCACAGGGGCCGTAACGGTGTCGCCCTCGCGATACCCCGGAAACCACCCATGACCAACCGTCCTCCCATGCGCGTGCAGGTGCGCCTGCCCGGCGCGCCGCGACCGCCTGTCGACCGCCGCCGCCTGCTGGTGATCGGCGGCATCTGGCTGCTCAGCCTGGTGCTGGCGGTGCTCGGCGGCTGCTGGATGGCCACGCCGCGTGATGCCCAGGGCCAGCGCCTGCAGGCCGCCGAGAAGCGTGCCGAGACGCTGCAGGCGCAGCTGACCGAACTTCGCCAGAAGCAGGCCACGCTGGAAGCCTCCGACCGCATCAGCCGCGCCGCCAACACCGAGGTGCAATCCTCGCTGGCCGAGCGCGATGAGGAAATCGCCGGCCTGCGCGCCGACGTCGCCTTCTATGAGCGGCTGGTCGGTTCGACCAGCCAGCGCAAGGGCCTGAACACCCACTCGATCGAGTTCAGCCCGGAAGCGGCCGGCACCTGGCAGTACACCGCTGTGCTGACCCAGAACCTCAACCGCGGTGCCATCAGCCAGGGGCAGATGCGCTTCACCGTGGAAGGCGTGAAGAACGGCAAGCTGGCCACGATCAGCTGGGATGATCTGCACCAGCGCAGCAAGGTACCGGGACAGGATTACTCGTTCCGGTACTTCCAGCAGATCACCGGCAGCGTGATGCTGCCGGCTGACTTCACCCCGCAACGCGTGCGGGTGACATTGGGGAGTGGTACGGGGGGTACCACCCAGGTATTCGACTGGAAACAGGCCGGCGCGCCGGCCAGCAAAGGGGAGTAGGCAGATGTTCGGAAGCAGCAAATCCAACCGGGAAGGCCAGCTGGTGGTGGATGCCCTGATCGGCAACCAGGTGGTGATCCGCGGTGATGTGGAATTCAGTGGGGGCCTGTATGTGGAAGGCCGCATCCACGGCAAGGTGATTGCCGCCGAAGGCGCCAGTGGCGCGACCCTGACGGTCGCCGAGCATGGCGTGATCGAGGGTGAGATCCGCGCCCAGGTGGTGGTCATCAGTGGCCGCCTGGACGGCGATGTGCACGCCACCGAGAAGGTCGAGCTGACCCCGAGCGCACGGGTCAATGGCAACGTCCACTACCAGGTGGTGGAGATGAATGCGGGTGCCCAGCTGAACGGCCGCCTGATCCATGCCAGCGCGCCGATGGCGGCCTTGCCGGCGCCGGAAGGCGACGACGCCAATGATGGCAAGGGCGACACCGCCGCACGCCGCAAGCTGGCCGAGGCGATGGCTTGAAAGCCATCGTCGGCACCCCCATGCTGACACCATGAGCACGCTAGTCTCCCTGCCCGGCGCCACCCCGGTTGCCGCGCCCGATTACCAGTCGCTGGAGCGCCCGCTGAACTTCACCGAGTCGGCGGCCGCCAAGGTCAAATCCCTGATCCAGGAAGAGGGCAACCCCGACCTGGCCCTGCGCGTGTACATCGAGGGAGGCGGCTGTTCGGGCTTCCAGTACGGGTTCGAGTTCGACGAGAACCGTGCCGAGGACGACCTGGCGGTACAGACCAGCGGGGTGACCCTGCTGGTCGACCCGCTGAGCCTGCAGTACCTGATGGGCGCCGAGGTGGACTACACCGAGAGCCTGACCGGTGCCCAGTTCGTGATCCGCAACCCGAACGCGAAGACCACCTGCGGCTGCGGCAGCAGCTTCAGCATGTAGTAGATCCACGCCATGCGTGGATGCGCGGTGCCCGCAACCTCGCCCGTGGAGCACACGGGCAAACTGCGCACAGTGCCGACCTTGCCACCCGCATCGATTGGCGGCACGCTTGCCGGATGCCCAATACTCCTTCGCCGCTTTCCGGTTTCGCCTTCGTTGGCGAACCGCTGGAGCGCGCCGATGCCCTGCGCGAGGATGCCGATGCACTGGCGCGCCTGTGGCCGGGTGCGCGCATTCTCGTGCTCGATCAGGACGGCAGCGCCTTCACCGGCGATGACGATCAGCCGCTGGCGCTGAGCGGTGCCGACATCGGCGGCGGCCCGGGTGCCGCGATCTTCCTTGGCCTGCGCGGGGAGCAGGCGTGGTTCTCGGTTGAAGCCGCCAACGTCACCATCAGCGCACCACGCCGGCTTGATCTGCGCCAGGCCGCGTTGCTGTGGTCGATGGCCGATGCGACCGCTTTCAGCTATGCCCGCGGCATGTCCTACTGGCACTCGCGCACCCGCTTCTGCGGCGTGTGCGGCGGCGCCGTGGCGTTTGCCCGTGGTGGCTTCGTCGGCCGCTGCGGGCAATGCGCCACCGAGCACTATCCGCGTGTCGATCCCGCCGTGATCGTGGCCGTGGAGAACCAGGGCCGGTTGCTGCTGGGCCGGCAGTCGAACTGGGCACCGCGTCGCTACTCGGTGCTGGCCGGCTTCGTCGAACCGGGCGAGACCTTCGAGCAGACCGTGGTGCGCGAAGTCCATGAGGAGAGCAAAGTGCGGGTGACCGCCTGCCAGTACCTCGGTTCGCAGCCGTGGCCGTTCCCCGGCGCACTGATGGTCGGCTTCCGTGCACAGGCGCAGGATGACCTGCCGACCGTGGATGGCGAACTGGAGGACGCGCGCTGGTTCAGTGCCGAAGAGGTGGGCGCTGCGTTGGCACGCGATGTCGAGGACGATGGCCAGGGCATCCGCCTGTCGCCGCCGATCTCGATTTCGCGGGGCCTGATCGAACACTGGTACCGCCAGCACGCGGGCTGAACCCGGCCGGCTGCGGCGCCTGTATTGCCGCCACCTGAACACGGCCCGGGTTACAGTGCGGGTCATCGCGGAGGGCGCCGCTGCGACAGGTAAGGTAGCGGCGCCGAGCGTTCTGTTTCGTAGGGAGACCTGCCATGTTCACCACTCTGGCCGCCGTGCTGGTGGCACTGGCCCTGGGCCATGTTGCCCCGGCCGCTGCCGCCTCGCTGCGCCGTTTCGACGGCTTCCGGCGATGGCTGGGCTGGCTGGACGCGCATGGCGGCAAGGCCTGGCAGGGCGCGGCAGGCGTGGCGCTGGCGCTGTTGCCGCCGCTGCTGCTGATGGGCCTGCTGGCCTGGCTGCTGCGCGGGGTGTTGTTTGGCCTGCCGTCGCTGCTGCTGGGCGTGGCGGTGCTGGCCTGGTGCTGGGGGCCGCGCGACCTGGACCGCGATATCGAAGCGATCATCGATGCGGACGACGCCGCGACGCGGCAGGCTGCGGTGCGCAACCTGCAGGCCGCCGGTGGCAGCCTGCGCGAGGACGTGCCGTCGCTGGTCGAGGCGACCGTGCTCAACGCGCTGCGTCGCTGGTTCGCGGTGCTGTTCTGGTTCCTGTTGCTGGGCCCGGCGGGCGCGCTGGGTTACCGGCTGCTGGCATTGATGGCGGAGAGCCCGATGCGTGCACGCGTGCCGGTGGAGCCGCTGGCGCTGGCGCAGCGCCTGCTGGGCTGGATCGAGTGGCCGGTGGCGCAGCTGATGGCGTTTTCGATGGCGCTGGTGGGCAACTTCGATACGGCGTGGAAGGCCTGGCGCCAGGCCCATGGCGAACGCCTGGCGGGCAACATCGGATTCCTGGGCGCGGTGGCGCGGGCCAGCGTCAACGCCGAGCTGCGCGAGGATGCGCACGATTACACCGAGGCGGGGTTGCTGCCGGTGTGGCAGCGGCTGCCGGACCTGCGCGATGCGATGAGCCTGGTGTGGCGGATGTTGCTGCTGTGGCTGGCGATCCTGGCCCTGCTGGTGATTGCAGGCTGGGTGACGTAGTTGTATTGCAGGGCTTGCAGCCCTGCACCTGCAGAGGCAACAGCAACAGCAACAGCAGCTCTGGATTGCTGAGGGTTGGGTGGGGCGGTGTGGGGTTGCAGGACACGCCGTAAACCCGTCCCTGGGGGCTCGATGGCGCCATCCTTGGCGCCAACGGTCCTGCAGCCCCACACCGCCCCACCCGCGACAGATTTCCGGTGACGGTGGGTGAACTGCGATTGCCGGTAGGTGTCGACCTTGGTCGACACGGTAGATCCACGCCATGCGTGGATGCAGAGCGAAGCGATCCGCTTCCGCTTTTGATCTTCTCTTTCTTTTCCGTGGTGGACGCGCACGGAAACTGTCCGTGGCCGGGTGGGATGGGTTTGCGGGGGTGTCCGCGGCATGGATGCCGCGGCCAAGCCTCCATGGACGGATTCACGGCGTCCCCCGCAAATCCATCCCGCCCGGCCAACCCCCAGGCTTCTGCCTTCAGATACGGACCCACCACGAGGGGCCGCGCCGTTGGCTGGAAACCTAGATCGGTGCCAGCGCGGTGAACGGTGCCCACGGCAGGTTGCGCAGCAGCGCATACCCGGGCAGCACCCAGAGCCAGAACGTGGGATTGGCCAGTACCCGCATCAGCGGGTCGAGCACGCGCGGACGGATGCCGGCGACGTTCAGCAGCATCAGCAGCAGGAAGGGCAGGCTGATGACCAGCAGCGGGTTCATCGCCATCGCGCCGGGCAGGTCGAAATGGACCAGCGAATACAGGCAGCGGGTGCTGCCACAGCCCGGGCAGTACAGGCCGGTCAGCGCGTACAGCGGGCAGCTCGGCAAGGGATTGCCGGCGACATACGGATTGACGTTGCGCAGCACCACTGCGGCACCGGCGGCCAGGCCGGTGGCGGCCAGCAGCGGTGCCCAGCGGGCGAATCGGGAGCGGGCGGGAAGCGCGGACATTGCAGCAACGGATCCGGCGCGGGCGCCGGATCCGTCCACGCGGATCAGTAGCCGCTGTTGTTCATCGCACCCATGCCGCCGACAGCGACGATCAGGATGCCGTACAGCACGCCGACCACGACGGCGGCGATGGCCGACCAGATGGCCCACTTCTTGGCCTTGGCGGCGGAGTCCTGGGCACCGGCGATGTCGCCAGCGGCCAGCTTGCCGTTGACCTGGGCGGCGTAGACGATCGACACGATGCCGGCCGGCAGGCAGCAGAACAGGGTGCTCAGGATGGCCCAGACCAGATTGTTCGGGACCTGCGGAGTGGCGGTGTTCATGGGTTCAAGCTCCTTGATGGGTGGTGGTGGTGAATCATTGGTCGGAAAGAGCGCCCAGTACGGCCAAGCCGCCGAACAGCCCGAACCACAACAGCAACAGGACCGGCAGGGCCACGGCCGAAGCCACCGCCCACCAGCCCGCCTTGCGCGACGCGCTGTAGGCCCCCGGCAGGTCGCCGGCCGCGCGGCGGCCATCGACCTGGGAGGCATAGACGATCGACACCACGCCCAACGGCAGGCAGCAGAACAGCGTCGTCAGGATCGCCCAGACCAGATGGTTGGGGATGTAGACCGGACGGCTGAGCGGTGGCGGTTGATTCAAAGCGAGACTCCATTCCTTGGTGGCCGGCCATGTTGAAACGGCCGAACCTCCCCCCTGTGGGTGCGTAATCTACCTCAACCCGCGTTGCATGTATGCGTTTACAGCCACGGCATGCCGTGTTCGCCACTGGACGCTGGCGTATGTGGAGAGGTCACCCGGCCCGCTGGACGGGCCGGTTCCTTCAGGCGTGATCACCACGCAGGGCCCGCACCTGGGCCTCCAGCACCGGGGCGCTGGTGGTGTGGCCATCGACGGCCGGCGCTGCCACCACCTCGACGGTGGCGCGGAAACGGCGCGGCACGCGCATGCGGCCGAGGCGGCTGTCGCGGCGGCTCCACATGCTCGACCACATGCCGCGCAGCGCCATCGGCACCACCGGCACCGGCCGTCGCTCGAGGATCTTCTCGACGCCGGACTTGAACGGCGCCATCTGCCCGTCGCGGGTCAGGGCGCCCTCGGGGAAGATGCAGACCAGTTCGCCCTCGGCCAACGCGGCGTCGATCTCATCGAACGCGCGCTGCATCAGCGCCGGGTCTTCGCGCGCCCCGGCAATCGGGATGGCCTTGGCCGTCCGGAAGATCCAGCGCATCACCGGGATGTTGAAGATCTTGTAGTACATGACGAAGCGCACCGGGCGCGGGATGGTCGCCGACAGGATCAGTGCGTCCATGTAGCTGACGTGGTTGCAGACCAGCAGTGCGGCCCCTTCGTCCGGCACGTTGGCCTCGATGCCGTGCGGGCGCAGCCGGTACAGGGTGCGCACCATCAGCCAGCTAAGGAAGCGCATCAGGAATTCGGGGACGATGGTGAAGATGTAGATCGCCACCAGTGCGTTGGCGATGGCCAGCGCCAGGAACTGCTGCGGAATGGTCCAGTGCAGCAGCTTGTGGGCGGCCAGCGACAGCAGCGCCGCAGCGACGATGAAACCCGAGTTCTGGATGTTCAGTGCGGCGAACACGCGCGACATCTGCGCCTTCGGCGTGCGGCTCTGGATCAGCGCGAACAGCGGCACCACGAAGATGCCAGTGAACAGGCCGATGCCGATCAGGTCGATGACGATGCGGATGCTGCCGGGCTGCTGCAGGAACGGCCCGATGGTCAGCCCGTGCACCGTCGCTTCGCCGCTGCGGGCAAAGTACAGGTCGAGCAGGAACGCAGTCATGCCGAACGCACCCAGCGGTACCAGGCCGATTTCCACCGTGCGGGCCGACAGCTTCTCGCACAACAGCGAGCCGACGCCGGTGCCGACCGAGAACAGGGCCAGCGCAAAGATGTACAGGGTCGGCTGGCCACCCAGGTTGGTCACCGCGTAGGCCGGCAGCTGCGAGGTCAGCACGGTGCCGACGAACCAGAACCAGGACACGCCCAGGATCGAGTTGCGCACGGCCTTCTGCTGGCGCGCCATGCGCAGCACCGCCAGCGATTCCGGCAACGGATTCCAGTTGATCTTCAGGTTCGGGTCGCCGGCATCGACCTTGGGAATCAGGCGGGCGGCGATGTTGCCGCAGATCGCCAGGGCGATGATCGCGCACGCAGCCACCACTGTGCCGTGGCTGCCGGCCACGGTGAACACCAGGCCGCCGACGATCATGCCGGAGAGGATCGACATCGAAGTGCCCATCTCGACCAGGCCATTGCCGCCGGTCAGCTCTTCGGGCCTGAGCACCGACGGCAGCACCGAATACTTCACCGGCCCAAACAGGGTCGACTGCATGCCGGTACAGAACAGTGCGACCAGCAGCACCGGCAGGCTCTGGGTGAGGAAGCCGGTGGCCGCCAGCGACATGATCACGATCTCCATGGTGGTGGTGATCACGATCAGCCGCGATTTTTCCAGTTTGTCGGCGATCTGCCCGGCCAGCGCCGAGAACAGGAAGTACGGCAGGATGAAGATGGCCGGCGCCAGCGTGGCATACAGCCCCAGTTCTTCCTCCGGCACGGCCATGAACAGCAACATGCTGATGATCGCCTGCCGGTACACGTTGTCGTTGAACGCACCGAGCGCCTGGACCACGAAGAACGGCAGGAAACGGCGCTGGCGCAGCAGGGCGAACTGGTTGTGACCGGACATGGAACCTCCTTGACCGGCGCAGCCTAGCATTCCTGCCCACCCGTCGGGACCATGGCGGGATGCATCCACGCATGGCGTGGATCTACTGAAGCCCCACGACTGTGGGTGCGGACGGTTGGTCCGCACACCTGTCGGCACTCTCAGACGATATCGTCGACCACGCCGCCATCCACGCGCAGCGCAGCACCCGAGGTCGCCGAGGCCTGTGGCGAGGCCAGGTACACCACCATGTTGGCCACTTCTTCGACCGTGGCAGTGCGCTGGATCACCGAGGACGGCCGGTGCGCCATCACGAACTCGCGGCCGATCTGCTCCAGCGGCTTGCCGCTGCGCTGGCGTTCATCCTCGAACATCGCCGCGAAACCATCGGACAGGGTCGGGCCGGGCAGCACCGCGTTGACGGTGACGCCACTGCCGGCCACGCGCTTGGCCAGGCCGCGCGACAACGACAGCTGCGCGGTCTTGCTGACCCCGTAATGGATCATGTCGGCGGGGATGTTGCGTGCCGATTCGGAGGAAATGAACAGCACGCGGCCCCAGCCGGCATCGACCATCGCCGGCAGCAGCGCACGCGACAGGCGCACGCCGGACATCACGTTGGTCTGCCAGTAGCGCTCCCAGGTCGCGTCATCGGTTTCGAAGAAGTCCTGTGGGCCGAAGATGCCGGCGTTGTTGACCAGGATGTCGACCTTGGGCAGGCCGGCCAACAGTGTTTCGACACCGGCTCCCTCAGAGAGGTCGGCGGCGATGCCGAGCACGTCGGCTCCCGGCACGGCGGCGAGCAGGTGCTGGCGGCCGCGCTCGACGCTGTCGGTGCTGCGGCCATTGAGAATGACGCGCGCACCTGCGGCAGCCAGGCCCTGGGCGATGGCCAGGCCGATGCCGGCGGTGGAGGCGGTCACCAGCGCGGTGCGACCGCTGAGTTCGATTTTCATGGCGATGATCCGGAGCGGGGGATTGCCCAGTATCCGCGTGGCCGCGTGATCGAACTGCAGCGCTGGATGCAATGCGCCGTTGCACACGGCGCAGCGGATCCACGCCATGCATGGATGGCGTGCCCGATTCAGCGATGAGGGATCAGGTCAGGCTGGTCACCGCTTCATTGGCCGCTGCCCGCACCTTCGGCAGCATCCGCAGCACCAGCGCCATCTGCGTGCGGATCAGCTGCAGCTTCGGCGGCATTGCCTCGTCGATCTGCTCCAGCTCGGCGGCCACTGCGCGGTCGGCGTCATTGTCATCTTCCGCGACCGGTTGCCGCGCGGTCAGGGCCGAAGCCAGCTGCTGCAGTGCCTTGCGCACGCGCTCGCCGGCCGCCAATGCCAGCGGGTCGCCAGCATAGCTGTCCACCTGGTCGCGATGCGCGCCCAATGCCGACAGATGGCCGAGCAGCGTGTTGGACAGCGCCAGGAAGTGGAAGCCGGCATCCAGATTGCGGCGCACATGGCCGGGTTCACGCAGCATGTTCGACAGTGCGGTGGACAGCGCGGCATCCGCGTTGTGCATGTCGCGCCGCGCGATGCGGTAGGCCAGGTCGTCTCGCATGCCGCTGCGGTACTGGCCCAGCACCGAATCCAGGTAGCGAGCCGCAGTGTCCAGCACGCGTGCCAGGACGAGATGCAGCTGCCGGCCCTGCCAGTCAGGCAGGATCAGGAATGCTGCCGCCGCTGCGATCGCGCAGCCCAGCACCGTATCGACCATGCGCGGCACGATCAGCACGAAGCCATCGCCGATCAGGTTGAAGCAGGTCAGTGCCATCACGGTGATCGCCGCCGACGCCACCAGGTAGCGGTCGGTGCGGGTGAAGAAGAACAGCAGCGCAGAGAGCAGGGCGATCAGCAGCTGCACGTGCAGCTGCGGGAACAGCTGCAGCAGCGCCCAGGTCAGTACCAGGCCGGCCAGGGTGCCGACGATGCGTTGTGCCAGGCGCTGGCGGGTCGCGCCGAAGTTGGGCCGGCACACGAACACGATGGTCAGCAGCACCCACGAACCGTTCTGCGCATTGAACAGGCGGATCGCTGCAAAGCCGGCGATCAGCGCCAGCGCCATGCGCAGGCCGTGGCGGAACAGCACCGAACCGGGCGTGAGCTGCTGGCGGATGCGCACGCCCATCTCGCGCAGGGTGTGCGGGTTGCTGTCGCGCAGGCGGGTATCGACGTTGTCCAGGCTGGCTTCGGAGCGTTCGGCATCCAGCAGGCGCCGTTCGATGCTGCGCAGGTTGTGCACCAGCAGGTCCAGCGAGCCCAGCAGGCGCTGCCATTGCGGCCGCTGCTGGTCGCGCAGGTAGGCCAGCGCATCGGCCAGGTCGCGCCCGGCCTGCTGGTTGCTTTCGCCGTATACGAACGGACGGCGCAGGCGGATCGCCTCGCCCAGGCGGGCACAGGCCTGCCCCTGCAGGTCGAGCAGGCGCTGGCAGCGATACAGCACGTCGCTGTGGAAGAACGCGTCCACCAGCGCGCCATACGGGTAGTGCGAAGAACTGGCGCGTTCGTGGAAATCCTGCGCCATGTAGTACAGGCGCAGGTACAGGCCGGAGTTCACGCCGGGGCGGCCGGAGCGGCCGAAGCGGGCCAGGATCGCGGTCTTGGCCTCGTTCAGTGCACCGACCACACGACGGTTCTGTTCGGCAAGATCAAGCTGGCGACGTTGCAGGTCGGCTTCGCGCACCGGCTCGAACAGCGCGGCCTTCAGCTGCAGGTAGCGGCCCAGTTCCTGGTAGAGCCGCGCCACGCGCTCACGTACCGGCCGGTTGGCGAACAGCGCGGTCCACAGGATCGACAGCAGGCCATACCAGACTGCGCCGGCCAGCAGGTGGCTGACCGCGTCCAGCGCGCTGTGCAGGTCGCTGGCACCGTGCTGTTCCAGGCCGATCATGGTGTAGATCGCCAGGGTCACCGTGGCCTGGGCAATGGACGCATAGCGCTCGCCGAGCGCGCCAAGCAGGGTCAGCCCGAAGGTGGACAATGCCAGCGCGCCGATGAAGATCCACGGCCATGGGAACAGCCAGATCACCGAGGCCGCAGCAATGCAGAAGCACAGCAGCGACAGCGCCACGGCCTTGGTCCGGCCCCACCAGTTGTCGTCGGTCTCGGCGATGGCGCTGGCGATGATGCCCAGGAACACACCGGGCAGGGCGGTCAGCGCATCGAACTGCCAGCACACGGCAACGGCCGTGGCCAGCGCGATGAACACGCGCAGGCCGTAGCTGGCCTTTTCGTGGGCCCAGAGGCGGCTGAGGCGGGACTGTCGGGCGGGCATGCAGGCTCGGTGGAAGGGTCCTCCAACATTATTGCGGGTGTGGGGTGAAATATGGAGTGCGGACCAACCGTCCGCACCCACCGTCCATGTGCGGGCCCGTGGTCCGCATGGACGGCGGGGACCGGCACCTTACATCTCCCAGCGCACGCTCACAGCGAACGTGCGCGGCAGGCCGGCGCCGGCGTTGGACCAGTACTTCCGGTTGGCCAGGTTCTCGACGCTGGCGCGCACGGTCACCGGGTGGCCGGAGGCGAGCAGGCGATAGCCGATGCCGGCATTGACCAATGTGTAGTCGGGCAGCTTCAGGGTGTTGTCGGCGTCATACCAGACATCGCCGTAGTAGCGCACGGCGGCGTAGGTCTCCAGCCCATCAACCCATGGCAGTTGGTAGGTGGCATGAAGTACCCCGCTCCAGCGCGCAGCACCGGCGGTACGGTTACCTTCCTGTGCGGCGCTGGTCGGGGACAGCTTGTCGTAGGTCGGGTCAAGCCAGGTGACGCCACCGCCGATGCTCAGTGCATCGTTGAGGTGCAGGTCGGCACTGGCTTCGATGCCTTCGTACAGTGTGATGCCGTCCTGAACCAGGCGCTTGCCGGCAGGTGTGAGTTCATCGATGTTGGCGCCACGCTCCAGCCGGAACGCCGCCACGTTCGCATTCCAGCGTGTCGCCTCGACCTTCGCACCGATCTCGTACTGCTTGCTGATGGTCGGGTCGAGCACGTCGCCGGCGTTGACGTAGCTGTTGCCTACGCGGTTGCCTGCTTCCAGCGATTCGATGTAGCTGGCGTAGAGGGTGACCGCCTCGCTGGGCTTGAACATCACGGCGTAGGTCGGGGTGACCGGGTAGGTGTGGTAGCGGCCCTTGGTCTCATAGTCGTTGTAGCGCCAACCCGCCAGTGCCGACCAGCCGCTGCCGAGACCGACGGTATCGCTTGCGAACACCGCCTGCTGCACGGTCTCGTCGCCACGGGTCATCACCCGTGAACCGACAGCGTCATGGCGGATGGCGTGGCGCTGGTAAAGGTTGGCGCGGCCGATCAGGTTCCATTCGTAGGGGCGGTCCCAGCCCAGTCCGGTCTGGTGGCTGATGCCCGCCACCACCTGATGCTGCAGGGGGCCGGTGCGGAAGCTGCCCTGCAGCATCGCCTGGGCCAGCTTCCACTCGCTCTTGCCGCCCAGCTCGTAGACATTGACGTCATAGTCACCGTTGGGCGAGTCGATGTAGGCGAAGATCTTGTTGACGTCATTCCATGAGGTGGTGACGCCGTAACTCAGGCTGGCTTTCCAGTCGTTGTTGATCTGCCAGTTCAAGCCGGTCGACAGCAGGCTGGATCGGGTGTCGTAGTAGGTGCCGGGAACACTGTTGTCGGCATCCCCGGCAATCGGTCGCGGCAACGATGTCACGCCACGGAAGTAGTACTGCGGCGATTCCTCGCGCAGTTCGCGTGATTGGAACACGCCGTCGAAGGTCCAGATCAATGCATCGCTCAGGCGTGCGTCCAGCGACAGTGCGCCCACCTTGCGATCGACGTGGCCACCATTGAAGGTCTCGCCCTTTTCCTCGAAAGCATTGAAGCGGTAGCCGAACATCTGCTCGTTGCCGAAGCGGCCGCCAACGTCGATGCCGCCGCTGACGATGCCCTGTTCGCGCCAGCCGAGCTGGGCGGAGAACGTGGGTGTGTCGGTCGGCTTCTTGGTGATGTAGTTGACGATGCCGCCTGGAGTGCCGAAGCCATACAGGAAGCCGCCCGGCCCCTTCATCAGATTGACCTGCTCCATCACCTCCAGCGGCCACTCGGTACCCCACGAGGAAACCTGCAGGCCATTGACCCGATAGCTGTCGTAGTTCAGTTCCAGTCCGCGGTTGCGGATCGGCGAGCTCCAGCCGCTGGCATAGGCACTGACCTGGGTGCTGACCGAAGGGTCGAGCAGGAAGGCTTCGCCCAGTGACACCACCTGGCGCTGCTCGATCTGCTCGCGGCCCACGACGGTGATCGCAAACGGGGTATCGCGCAGGGCGCGATCGCCAAGGGCGCCGGTGTCGGCGTGGGTGCGTTCGGCGGTGACCTTGACCGCATCCAGCTCGGTGGTACTGCGGTTGCGATTGGCGCGCTCTGGTGTGGATTGGGCATGCGCGGCACAGGCCAGCGAGAGGGAGACGGCAAGCAGGGCCGGGCGGCAGAGTGGGTGCAGGAGCATGGTTCAGTCATCCTCGGCGAACGGCCACGCGCCATCCGCCCACATGTGGGGGAAAGTTTGATGGCTGGGATCACGCAGGCTTGCCGGAGAGGGCAGCGGGGCGCCGCGAAGGGGCGCAGGACCATGGCTGGATGGGAATTGTTCTCTTTTCGTTATGGCACGTCAAACCCACCAGCGTGCGGACCAACGGTCCGCACCCACCGTCCGCGCCCACGGTAGTGCCGGCCGCTGGCCGGCAGATCCAATCAGGCCCGCTGCGCGCGCTTGAGCAGCTTCGCTTCGCGCTTGCGTGCGCGGCGTGCGCGCCAGCGCTCGGCCAGGCACGAGAAGATCACGTACAGCGCCGGCGTGCTGAGCAGGGTCAGGCTCTGCGAGAACAGCAGGCCGCCGATCATCGCGATACCCAGAGGGCGGCGCAGCTCGGACCCTTCACCCAGGCCGATCGCCAGCGGCACGGCCGCCAGGATCGCGACCATCGTGGTCATCATGATCGGGCGGAAGCGCACGATGCTGGCCTCGCGTGCGGCATCGCGCGGCGCCAGCCCATGCTCGCGCTGCGCCACCAGTGCGAAGTCGATCATCATGATCGCGTTCTTCTTGACGATACCGATCAGCAGCACCAGCGCGATCATCGAAATCACCGACAGCTCGGTGTTGGTGCCGAACAGCGCCAGCAGCGCACCGACGCCTGCCGCCGGCAGCGTGGACAGGATGGTGACCGGGTGGATCAGGCTCTCGTAGAGCATGCCCAGCACCAGGTACACGGTCAGGATCGCCGCCAGCACCAGGATCAGCATGTCGCTGGGGTCGGAGTTGAAGCCGAAGCCCGCATCGTCGGCCAGGCGGATGTCGCCGGGCATGCGCATGCCGGCCACGGTGGCATCGATGATCGCCTTGGCCTCACCCATGCTCACGTTGGGAGCCAGGTTGTAGCTGAGGTCCATCGTCGTGTACTGGTTTTCGTGGGTGATCTGCGAAGGGGCCAGGCCGGGCATCTGGGTAGCCACCGCGGTGATCGGCACCATGTCGCCGTTGCGCGCACGCACGTACACCTCATCCAGCGCCGACGGGGTGGCGGTCTGCGAGGGCAGCGCATTGACCACCACGCTGTATTGGTTGATGTCCGAGTAGATGGTGGAGATCTGGCGCTGGCCGAACGCACCGTACAGCGCGCCGTCGATGGCACCGACGGTGATGCCCAGGCGCGCGGCCTTGGCGCGGTCGATCTGGATGTTCTGGCGCAGGCCGGCATTGTCCACGTCGGTGCCGACGTCGCGCAGCTTCGGGTTCTTCTTCAGTTCCGCCTGCAGCTTGGGCAGCCATTCCTGCAGTGCGGCCAGGTCGTTGCCCTGCAGGGAAATGCGGTACTGCGCGCCCTGGCTGGAACCTCCGCCATCGTTGCTGGGCAGGTCCTGGATCGCACGCAGGCGCAGCTGCAGGTCCGGGTAGCGGTCGGCCTTGGCACTGAGTCGCGCCAATGCATGTGCCGTGGTTTCGCGGCGGCCGTCACTGCGTGACTTCAGCTCGATGTTGAACTGTGCGCTGGAGCCCTGGCGGCCGCTGCCCAGGCGCACACCCACGGTCTTCACTGCCGGGTCGGCCATCAGCATGTCGGTGATGCGGCGCTGGCGGGCGACCATGTCCTCGAAGGACACCGTGGCGCTGGAGTTGGCGCGGCCCCAGATCAGGCCGGTGTCCTGCGGCGGGAATGCACCCTTCTTCACCGCCCCGAACAGGAACACGGTGACGCCGATCAGGATCAACGGGGTCAGCGACATCAGCAGCGCGTGGCGCAGCGAGAAGTCGAGGAACACGGTGTAGATGCGCAGCATGCGCTCGTGGCCGGCATCCAGCCAGCGGCCGAAGCGCGACGGTGGCGCGCTGTGGTCGTGCGCACTGAGGAAGCGGCTGCACAACGCCGGGGTCAGCGTCAGCGAGACGATCATCGAGACCACGATGGCCGCGACCAGGGTGACGGTGAACTCGCGGAAGAACGCGCCCATCATGCCGCTGGCGAACAGCAGCGGGATGAACACCGCCACCAGCGAGGCGGTGATCGAGACGATGGTGAAGCCGATCTCGCGGGCACCGGTCAGCGCCGCCTGCATGCGCGGCATCCCCTCGTCGAGGTGGCGCATGATGTTCTCGATCACCACGATCGCATCGTCCACCACGAAGCCGATCGCGATCACCAGCGCCAGCAGGCTCAGGTTGTTCAGGGTGAAGCCCATCACGTACATCACCAGCGCGGCACCGGCCAGCGACAGCGGCACGGTCACCGCGGCGATCAGCGTCGGTGCCAGCCGGCGCAGGAACAGCGCCATGGTCAGCACCACCATCGCCAGGCTGATCAGCAGGGTGATCTGTACTTCATGCAGCGACGAACGGATGGTCGGCGTACGGTCGAAGTACGGCGTCATCGTGGTGCCCGGCTGCAGGTAGTCGCGCAGGGTCGGGATCTGCGCCTTGACCCGGTCCACGGTCTCCACGATGTTGGCGCCGGCACGGGTGAACACGTACATCACCACCGCCGGCTTGTGGTCGAACCACGCGGCCTGGTAGGCATCCTGCTGGCCGTCGTAGACGTTGGCGATGTCCTTCAGGCGGATCACCCGGCCGTCGCCCTGGGTCTTGACCACCAGGTCGGCGAAGTCGGCGGCACGTGCCACGGAGTCGTTGGCGATGATCGCGGTGGTGGTGTTGCCATCGCTGAGGAAGCCGGTGGGCGAAGTCACGTTGGCCGCGCGCACGGCGTTGCGCAGGTCATCCGCAGTCAGGCCCAGCGCGTTCATCAGGCGCAGATTGACGTCCACGCGCACCGCTGGCGTGGAAGCACCAGCGATGTCGACCGAAGCAACGCCGCTGATCTGGCGGATGCGCTGCGCCAGCAGCGAATCGGCGACGTTGTACAGCTCGTCGGCCGACTGCGTCTGCGAGGTCAGCGCGATGGCGATCACCGGGTCGTCGTTCGGGTTCGCCTTCTGGTACATCGGCGAACCCATGCCCGAGGGCAGGTCGGCCTGTGCCGAGTTGATCGCGGTCTGTACGTCCAGTGCCGCCGAATCGACGTTGTGGCCGCTCTGGAAGATCATGAACACCAGCGAGCTGCCTTCCGAGCTCGACGAGCGCATGCGGTCGATGCCCGGCAGCTGGCCGAGATGGCGTTCCAGCGGCGCGGTGACCGTGGAGGCCATGGTCGCCGCGTCGGCGCCGGACTGGCTGGCATGCACGAAGATCACCGGGATCTCGATGTTCGGCAGTGCCGACACGCCCAGCCGCAGGTAGCAGATCAGGCCGACCATGAACAGGCCGATGGCCAGCAGCGCGGTGCCGATGGGGCGGCGGATGAAGGGGCCGGACAGGTTCATCGTGCGGCCCCCCGCAGCAGCGGGGCGTGGATCATGCCTGCGGCTCCTGCAGCGAACCGTTGCGCAGCGCACGCTGTTCGCGGCGGCGGGCAAGCCACTCGGAGAAGCGTTCCATGTACAGGTAGATCACCGGCGTGGTGTACAGGGTCACCAGCTGCGACAGCAGCAGGCCGCCGACGATGGCGATGCCCAGCGGGCGGCGCAGCTCCGATCCGATGCCGGTGCCCAGTGCCAGCGGCAGCGCACCGAGCATGGCCGCGGCGGTGGTCATCATGATCGGGCGGAAACGCAGCAGGCAGGCACGGCGGATCGCCTCGTGCGCGTTGGCACCGGCGCGGCGCGCCTCGATCGCGAAGTCGACCATCATGATGCCGTTCTTCTTGACGATGCCGATCAGCAGCACGATGCCGACGATGCCGTCCACCGACAGGCTCAGGCCGCACAGCATCAGCGCCAGCAGCGCGCCGACACCGGCCGGCGGCAGCGTGGAGATGATCGTGATCGGGTGGATGTAGCTCTCGTACAGCACGCCCAGCACGATGTAGATCACCACCAGCGAGGCCAGCAGCAGCCACACCACATCGGTCTGGCTGCCGGTGAATTCGGCGGCCTTGCCGATGAACTCGGCATGCAGGTGGGTCGGCATGTCCAGGCTGTCCTTGGTCTCCTGGATCGCACGCACGGCCTCGGACAGCGAATAGCCCGGCGCCACGTTGAACGACACCGTCACCGCCGGCAGCTGCTGCTGGTGGCTGACCACCAGCGGCGCACTGCTGACCTTGCCTTCGGCCAGCGCCGACAGCGGGATGATGTTGCCGGCGCCGACGGTGATGCCGGTGTTCTGCGCGCCGATGCCGGTGGCGGTCGACGAGTTCGACGAGGTGACCTGGCCGAAGCTGGTGGCATTGGTGCCGGTCAGTGCGCCGGCACCGTTGGAGGCCACGGCCAGCTGTTCCATCAGCGCGGTGCTGGTGCGGAACTCCGGCGCCACTTCCAGCACCACGCGATACTGGTTGAGCTCGGTGAAGATGGTCGAGATCTGGCGCTGGCCGAACGCATCGTAGAGCGTGTCATCGATGGTCTGCATCGGCACGCCCAGCACGCTGGCCTTGTCGCGGTCGATGTTCAGCTCCAGGGCGCGGCCCTGGTTGGACAGGTTGTTGTCGACGTCCGCCAGTTCCGGGCGCTTGCGCAGCGCTTCGGTCAGGCGCGTGGCCTGGGTGGCCACCGTCGCCGAATCCACGTCCGACAGCGAGTACTGGTACTCGGTAGCGGCCACGCGGGTATCCAGGGTCACGTCCTGCACCGGCTTCAGGTACAGCGCCACGCCCGGAATGCCGGCCACTGCCCTCTGCAGGCGCGGCAGGATCTCGTCCAGGCCATCGCGCTGGCTGCGCTCCTTCAGCACGATCGACAGCTGGCCCTGGTTGAGCGTGGGGTTCATGCTGCCGGCACCGATGAACGCCGATACGCCGGTCACATCCGGATCGTGCCGCAGTGCCTCGGCCACCTGCTTGGTGCGCTGTTCCATCTGCGGGAAGGCGATGTTCTGGTCGGCCTGGACCACGCCGGTGATCAGGCCGGTGTCCTGCTCGGGCAGCAGGCCCTTGGGAATCAGCACGTACAGCAGGACGGTCAGCACCAGTGCGCCGCCGGCCACCGCCAGGGTCAGGCGCTGGTGGCCCAGCACCCAGTCCAGGCTGTGTTCGTACAGGCCGACGGTGCGCGTCCACAGGTTCTGCTTGCCGGCCGCCGCCGCACGCTCATGCGCGTCCTCGCCCTCGGGCAGGGCGTCTGGCTTGAGCAGGTAGGCGCACATCATCGGGGTGAGCGTCAGCGAGATCAGCATCGACAGCACCACGGCGATGCTCAGCACCCACGCGAACTCGTGGAACAGGCGGCCGGTGACGCCGGGCATCAGCAGCAGCGGCAGGAACACCGCCACCAGCGAGACCGTCAGCGACAGCACAGTGAAGCCGATCTGGCGCGCGCCGATCTCGGCCGCTTCCTTGCCACTCTTGCCCTGCTCGATGTAGCGCACGATGTTCTCGATCATCACGATCGCATCGTCGACCACGAAGCCGGTGGCCACCACCAGCGCCATCAGCGAGAGGTTGTCCAGCGACATGCCGGCGAAGGCCATCACCGCGAAGGTGCCGGCCAGCGACAACGGCACCGCCACTGACGGAATGATCGTGGCCCACAACCGGCGCAGGAACACGAAGATCACCGCCACCACCAGGCCGATGGTGAGGATCAGGGTGAACTGCACTTCATGCACCGACGCGCGGATGGTCTCGGTGCGGTCGTTGAAGATCTCCAGGTGCACGTCGGCCGGCAGCACGCCCTGCAGCTGCGGCAGGATCGCGCGGATGCGCTCGACGGTCTGCACGATGTTGGCACCGGGCTGGCGGCGCACTTCCAGCAGTACCGCCGGCTTGCCGTCGGCCCAGGCGGCCAGCTGGTCATTCTCCACGCCATCGATCACCTCGGCCACGTCCGACAGCCGCACCGGGCGGCCGTTCTTGTAGCTGATGTTGGTGTCGCGGTACTCGGCGGCGCTGGCCAGCTGGTCGTTGGTGCCGATGCTGTAGGACTGCGTCTTGCCGTTCAACGAACCCTTCGGCGCATTGACGTTGGCCTGGGTCAGCGCGCTGCGCAGCTGCTCAAGGGTCAGGCCCATGTTCGACAGCTGCGCCGGGTTGACCTGGATGCGCACGGCCGGTCGCACATTGCCGGCGATCGAGACCAGACCCACGCCCTGCACCTGCGACAGGCGCTGGGCCAGGATGGAATCGGCGTAATTGTTGACGTCGCGCAGCGGGCGCGTGTCAGAGGTCAGTTTCAGGGTGACGATGGCCGCGTCGGCCGGGTTCACCCGGTTGTAGACCGGCTGGTAGGGCAGCGACGAGGGCAGGGTGGCCTGGCGGATCGCCGCCTGCACGTCCTGCGCGGCGATGTCGATGTCGCGGTCCATCGAGAACTGCAGGATGATCGTGGACAACCCGGCCGACGAATCGGAGGTCATCAGCTCCAGCCCGGAAATCTGCCCGAACTGGCGCTCCAGCGGCGTGGTGACCAGCGAGGCCATGGTGGTGGCGTTGGCGCCGGGGTACTGGGTGGTGACCACCAGGCTGGGCGCATCGATTTCCGGCAGTGCCGACACCGGCAGCTTGCGGTAACCGAGGATGCCCAGCAGCAACAGGCCCGCCATCAACAGCGAGGTGGCGATCGGGCGGCGGATGAAGATCGTCGAAAAGCCCACGGACTGATCCTTGCTGGCACTTCAATGTCGGCGCCGGCAGGGTCGCCGGCGCGAGGGAGATCAGTGGCCTGCGCTCAGCGCGGGCCACCACCGCGACGGCCACCGCCGCCTGCGTTCTTCTGCTCGGCCGCCTTCAGTTCGGCCTCGGTCGGTGCGGCAGGGGTCTCGCCCGGCTTCAGCGCGGTGACCTTGCTGCCTGGCTTCAGGCGGAACTGGCCTTCACTGACCACCCGCTCGCCGCCCTTCAGGCCTTCGGCGATCTGCACCTGGCTGTCGCCCACTTCCACGCCGCTGCGCACGGTCTGCATCTTTACCGTGTTGTCGCCCTGCACGATGTAGACGTACTCGCCGTCCGGGCCACGCAGCACCGCCTGGGTGGGGATGACCACGCCACCGCCGATCGTGCGCAGCTGCATGCGCACGTTGACGAACTGGCCCGGCCACAGGCCGTTGTCGGTGTTGTCGAACAGGGCACGCGCCTTGAAGGTGCCGCTGTCGGCACTGATCAGGTTGTCGACCACGTCGAGCTTGCCGTCGCCGGACAACACGTGCGAATCGGCACGGTCCAGCGCGGCCACCGGCACCGTACCGGCGGCCTGCGCCTGGCGCACGTCGCCGAGCTGGCGCTCGGGCAGGTTGAACAGTACGTGGATCGGATGGATCTGGGTCAGCGTGACCAGTGCGGTGCCGGCGTTGACCACGTTGCCCGCATCGACCGCACGGATGCCGGCGATGCCGGTGATCGGTGCGGTGACCTTGGTGTACTGCAGCTGCACCTGTGCCGAGCGCATGCTGGCCTCGTTCGCTGCGACCGCGCTTTCGTACTGTGCCACTTGGTTTCGCTGTGTATCCAGATCGGTCTTGGCGACGTACTGGCGATACTCCGGCGCGTTCGAGCGCTGGAAGTTGGAGCGCGCGGTGGCCAGCAGGGCTTCGTTCTGGCGCTTGGCCGCGGCGGCCTGGTCATAGCTGGCCTGGGCCGTGCGCGGATCGATCACCGCCAGCACATCGCCCTGCTTCACTTCCTGGCCTTCGCGGAAATTCAGGCTCATCAGCTGGCCGCCGACCTGCGGGCTGACGGTAACGGTGTTCATCGCGGTCACCGTGCCCAGCGCGCTGGCATACACCGGCACGTCCTGGCGCGTGGCATCCACCACGGTCACCGGTACGGGACCGGCATTCGGATCCTCGCCGCCCTGGCGCGCCCCCGCAGCCGCACCACCGGCCTTGTCCTTGCCCCCGCCCATGACGCGCAGGCCGACCACGGCCAGCACCAGCACTGCCACGACCAGCAGCACGATCTTCCAAACACGTGACATTACGAGGACTCCGAGAGGGCTGGACCAGGCGGGACGCCGGGGCAATGCGCAAAGCATACCTGTGCCACATCACGTTTCCTGCATGACGGATGGGACGGGCGCTAAGACCGGATCCAGCGCCGGAGGTTCCCGTGGCGGCGGTGTTGCCCTACATTCAGCTGGAACCCTTCTGCTGTGGAGATTGCGATGCGCCGTTCGCTGCTGCTGTCCGCCCTGCTGCTGGCCCTGCCGGCCCTTGCCTACGCCCAGGACGGGCAGCGCCCGGAGGTGACCGCCGCCGCGCAGCGGCTGCAGGCCAAGGTGGTCGAATGGCGCCGGGACTTCCATCAGCATCCTGAGTTGTCCAACCGCGAGGCGCGCACCTCGGCCGAGGTCGCCAAGCGCCTGCGCGCGATGGGCCTGAAGCCGAAGACCGGCATCGCCCATCACGGCGTGGTGGCGATCATCGAGGGCGGCAGGCCAGGCCCGAAGATCGCGCTGCGCGCCGACATGGACGCGTTGCCGGTGACCGAGCAGACCGGCCTGCCGTTCGCCTCGAAGGCCACTGACCAGTACCGCGGTCAGACCGTGGGCGTGATGCATGCCTGCGGCCATGACGCGCATACCGCCACCCTGCTCGGCGTGGCCGAAGCACTGGTGGCGATGAAGAAGGACCTGCCGGGTCAGGTGATGCTGATCTTCCAACCGGCCGAGGAGGGCGCACCGCCGCCGGAGGAGGGTGGTGCCGCGTTGATGCTCAAGGAAGGCCTGTTCGCTGATTTCAAGCCGGAAGCGGTGTTCGGCCTGCACGTGTTCTCCAGCGTGCAGGTAGGGCAGATCGCCGTGCGCGGCGGCCCGTTGATGGCCGCCTCGGACCGGTTCGGGATCAAGGTGATCGGGCGCCAGACGCACGGCTCGGCGCCGTGGAACGGTGTCGATCCGATCGTCGCCACCGCCGATCTGGTCGGCACCGCGCAGACCATCGTCAGCCGCCGCGCCAACCTGTCCAAGCAGCCGGCGGTGCTGACCTTCGGCGCGATCAACGGTGGCATCCGCTACAACATCATTCCCGATGAAGTGGAGATGGTCGGCACCATCCGCACCTTCGACGAAGGCATGCGCCAGCAGATCTTCGCCGACCTGCGCAACGTGGCCGAGCACACCGCTGCCGCGCACGGCGCGAAGGCGGTGACCGAGATCTACGAGGCCGATGGCAACCCGGCCACGGTGAACAACCCGGCACTGACCGCGAAGATGCTGCCGAGCCTGCAGGCGGTGGTGGGCAAGGACAACGTGTACGAGCCGCCGTTGCAGATGGGCGCGGAGGATTTCTCGCTGTACGCGAAGGAAGTGCCGGGCATGTTCTTCTTCGTCGGGTCCACCAGCGTTGGGATCGACCCGGCGACGGCGCCGGCCAACCATTCGCCGAAGTTCCTGCTGGATGAGAAGGCGTTGGATGTTGGATTCCGCGCGCTGCTGCAGGTGAGCCTGGATTACTTGAACGGTGCCGGCACTCCTGCTGGCTGAGGGTTTCCGGCAGGACTGCGCCCTGCACCCGCTTGAATCAACGGCAACGGCAACGTCAAAAGTGGGCATTCCTTGGGATGGCGGGGTGGGTCCGGTTGAGGGGGACGCCGTAAACCCATCCCTGGGGGCTTGGCCGCGGCATCCATGCCGCGGACACCCCCTCAACCGGACCCACCCCGCCTTCGACAGTTTCCCGCGGCTGTTGGTGCCCGCTGCTGTTGGTGGGTGCCGACCGTTGGTCGGCACGGCGGACGTCATGAACGTCTGAAGGATCGGATTCTGATTTTGATTTTCTGATCTTTCCCGTGGTGGC
This sequence comes from Stenotrophomonas sp. AG209, assembly GCF_003550055.1. Lineage (NCBI taxonomy): Bacteria > Pseudomonadati > Pseudomonadota > Gammaproteobacteria > Lysobacterales > Lysobacteraceae > Stenotrophomonas > Stenotrophomonas sp. AG209. Next base: position 2,171,312 of record NZ_QXDB01000001.1, on the reverse strand, counting down.
GGCCGCGTGCAGGGAACTGTCAGGGGCCGGGTGGGTAGGCGGGGCGGGGGTGTCCGCGGCATGGATGCCGCGGCCAAGCCCCCAGGGACGGGTTTACGGCGTCCCCCGACCCGCCTACCCACCCGGCCAAGCCGATAGACCGCCTTCCACGACCAACCAACAAAACCACCACGGAGGGGCTCCGCCGTTGGCCGGCCCGGCCGAAGGCCCGCCCTTCGCGCGATACAATGACCCCCATGAACACCCCACAGGATTCCAGCCTCGGTCGCGAGGTCAGTTACCCGTCGCAGTACGATCCCGGCCTGCTGTTCCCCATCCCGCGCATCGGCGCCCGCGCCGAGATCGGCCTCGATGACGCCGCGCTGCCGTTCGTCGGCCACGACCGCTGGCATGCCTTCGAGCTGAGCTGGCTCGACCCGCGTGGCAAGCCGCAGGTGGCCGTCGCCACCGTGCAGGTGCCGTGCACCTCGCCGCGGCTGATCGAGTCGAAGTCGTTCAAGCTGTACCTCAACTCCCTCAACAGCACCCGCATCGACAGCGCCGAGGCACTGCGCGAGCGTCTGGTGGCTGACCTGTCAGCCTGCGCCGGTGCGCCTGTCCAGGTCGAGTTCGGTCTGCCGGGCCTGCGCGAGACGCCGCTCGGTGAATCCGTCGACGGGCTGGATGTGGAGATCGACTGCTACGGTCCGCCGCAGGCGGACTTCCTCACCGCCGATGCGCATGAAGTGGTAGAGGAGACCCTGGTCTCGGCGCTGCTGAAGTCCAACTGCCCGGTCACCGGCCAGCCGGACTGGGCGACGGTCAGCCTGCGTTACCGCGGGCCGAAGATCGACCGTGCGGGCCTGCTGCGCTACCTGGTCAGCTACCGCGAGCACGCCGAGTTCCACGAGCAGTGCGTTGAGCGGATCTTCAGCGAAGTGTCCGCCCGCTGCCAGCCGCAGTGGCTGGAAGTGGAGGCCCGCTATACCCGCCGTGGTGGCCTGGATATCAATCCCTGGCGGGCCAGCCCCGGCATCGTTGCACCGGCTGCGACCTACCGCGAACTGCGGCAATAAATAACCGCCGCAGGCGGTTACGGGCAGTGCCGGCTGCTGGCCGGCAACTGCAGGGAACCCGCATCCAGGGCAAGGGCAGGCCGGCCAGCGGCCGGCACTACCGGGCACCGGCTCTCCCGATTGTTCAGCCGCCCCCGGGGGCGGCTTCACATCTGCACCATCCCCATTTAACAACCGCCATGGCAACGTGCGAACCACGTAGTCATGCAGACGGGAGTTGTGGATGAGTACCGAGAAGAAAGCCGATTTCTCCGGCGTCAGTGGCAGCGTCGACAGTACCGCCGAGCAGGTGCCGAAGGCGGACTTCTCAGGCGTAAGCGCTTCGGTGGACAGCACCGCCGACGTTGTCAGCGGCGGCACCTACACCGTGCAGAAGGGTGACTCGCTGTCGAAGATCGCCAAGCAGCATCTGGGCGACGCCAATGCCTGGAAGAAGATCTTCGAAGCCAACCGCGATGTGCTTGATGACCCGGACAAGATCTTCCCGGGCCAGACCCTGAAACTGCCGCCGAAGTAAGCCGGCGATCGAACGCCGTCCGACAATCCCTGGGAGGAACCCCGAATGATCAAGACCACCCCGCTCCAGACCGCCCTGATCGCCGCCCTGCTGGGCAGCGTTGCCCTGGTCGGTTGCAAGAAGAAGGAAGAGTCGACCGACAGCAACGCCGCACCGGCAGTTACTGCCCCGGCCGAGCCGGCGGCACCGGCCCCGATGACCGGCGCACCGCCGCCGATGGCCGAAGCCGCTGCAGTCAGCGTCTCGGCGGTCACCGTGGGCAAGACCGCAGCCGCCGACAAGTCGGTTGCGACGACAGCATTGTTCGCACCTAAGGATGACGTCATCGTCTCGGTCAAGACCGATGGCGCTGCCAACAACGTCACCGTTGGCGCGAAGCTGACCTACCAGGACGGCCAGGTGGCCGGCGAGCAGAACGCGACCCTGAACACCAGCGGCGCGGAAACCACCAACGTCACGTTCAAGAATGCAAAGGGCTGGCCGGCCGGCAAGTACCGCGCCGAGGTCACCGTCGATGGCAAGGCGGCTGGAACGCCGCAGGAGTTCGAGGTCAAGTAAGTCCTGCCGACTCTCTCCCGGCAGGGCTCACGATGGACGCAGCCGCGAGGCTGCGTCCTTTTTTATTGGGTGGCGGTTGGCCCCATCACGCATGGCGTGGATCTAGTCACAACCGGGCCGCGCTTCATCCACACCGGGCGTGGATGGATCACAGCGTTGCCGGCATGCAGTACCGCCGCGTATGGCGCGGCTTTGCCCCGCGCGGCTGAAAACGCGACAATGCAGGGGTTTCCCCGCCGCGCGCCCACCCTGACGGCGACGGGGGAAAGCGCGGGGCCCGGCCCCGCGCGCGACACGGTTGCACGTGGCCCGGCGTTGGCGCCGGCCTTCCCCTGAGCATCGCTACAGAGTCCAAGTCCCCCATGTCCAAGATCCTCTACACGCTGACCGACGAAGCACCGTTCCTGGCCACCCAGTCGCTGCTGCCGATCGTTGGTGCCTACACCGCCACTGCCGGCATCGTGGTGGAAACCCGTGATATCTCGCTGTCCGGCCGCATCCTGTCGCTGTTCCCGGAACTGCTCAGCGACGCGCAGAAGGTCAGCGACGACCTGGCCGAGCTGGGCCAGCTGGCGACCACCCCGGACGCCAACATCATCAAGCTGCCGAACATCTCCGCCTCGGTGCCGCAGCTGAAGGCGGCCATCAAGGAACTGCAGGACCAGGGCTATCCGCTGCCGGATTACCCGGAAACCCCGGCCGACGACCAGCAGCGCGACTACAAGGCGCGCTATGACAAGGTCAAGGGCAGTGCGGTGAACCCGGTGCTGCGCGAAGGCAACTCCGACCGCCGCGCACCGCTGTCGGTGAAGAACTATGCGCGCAAGCACCCGCACCGCATGGGCGCCTGGGCGTCGGATTCGAAGTCGCACGTCGCGCACATGGCCGCCGGTGATTTCTACGGCAGCGAAAAGTCGGCCACCCTGGCCAACGCCGGTGCGCTGAAGATCACCTTCCACGGCAAGGACGGCAGCACCGTCGTGCTGAAGGAAAAGACCGCAGTGAAGGCCGGCGAGATCGTCGATGCCGCGGTGATGAGCCGCAAGGCACTGGCCGCCTTCATCAGCGAGCAGATCGCCGATGCCAAGGCCCAGGGCGTGCTGTTCTCGCTGCACCTGAAGGCGACCATGATGAAGGTCTCCGACCCGATCATGTTCGGCGTGGCGGTCAACGAGTTCTACAAGGACGTGCTGGCCAAGCACGCCGACGTGCTCAAGCAGGCCGGTTTCGATGCCAACAACGGCATCGGTGACCTGGCCGCACGCCTGCCGTCGCTGCCCGAGGCCACCCGTGCGGCGATCGAAGCCGACCTGGCTGCCGAGTACGCGCAGCGTCCGGGCGTGGCCATGGTCAACTCGGACAAGGGCATCACCAACCTGCACGTGCCGAGCGACGTGATCGTCGATGCCTCGATGCCGGCGATGATCCGTGACTCCGGCAAGATGTGGAACGCCGAAGGCAAGCTGCAGGACACCAAGGCGGTCATTCCGGATCGCTGCTACGCCGGTGTGTACCAGGCCGTCATCGACGACTGCAAGGCGCACGGCGCTTTCGACCCGGCCACCATGGGTTCGGTGCCGAACGTCGGCCTGATGGCGCAGAAGGCCGAAGAGTACGGCTCGCACGACAAGACCTTCCAGATCGCTGCCGATGGCGTGGTCAAGGTCACCGACGATGCCGGCACCGTGGTGTTCGAGCACGCCGTGGAAGCCGGTGACATCTGGCGCATGTGCCAGACCAAGGACGCGCCGATCCAGGACTGGGTGAAGCTGGCCGTCGAACGCGCCCGCCTGAGCAGCACCCCGGCCGTGTTCTGGCTGGATGCCGCCCGCGCCCACGACGCGCAGGTCATCGCCAAGGTCGAAACCTACCTGAAGAACCACGACACCAACGGCCTGGATATCCGCATCCTGCCGCCGGTGGAAGCCACCGCATTCTCGCTGGACCGCATCCGCAAGGGCGAGGACACCATCTCGGTGACCGGCAACGTGCTGCGCGATTATCTGACCGACCTGTTCCCGATCATGGAGCTGGGCACCAGCGCCAAGATGCTGTCGATCGTGCCGCTGATGGCCGGCGGTGGCCTGTTCGAGACCGGCGCCGGTGGTTCGGCCCCGAAGCACGTGCAGCAGTTCGTCGAAGAGGACTACCTGCGTTGGGATTCGCTGGGCGAATTCCTGGCCCTGGCAGCGTCGCTGGAACACCTGGGCAACCGCTACGACAACGCCGCAGCCCGCGTGCTGGCCAAGGCGCTGGATGAGGCCAACGGCCAGTTCCTGGACAACGACAAGTCGCCGTCGCGCAAGCTGGGTGGCATCGACAACCGCGGCAGCCACTTCTACATCGCGCTGTACTGGGCCCAGGCCCTGGCCGCGCAGAATGAAGATGCCGCGCTGAAGGCACGCTTCGCCCCGCTGGCCAAGGCACTGACCGACAACGAGCAGAAGATCGTCGAAGAGCTGATCGCGGTGCAGGGCAAGGCGGTGGACATCGGCGGCTACTACCGCCCGGACGTGGCCAAGGCCAGCAAGGCGATGCGCCCGAGCGCGACCTTCAACGCCGCGCTGGAGCAGCTGCGCGGCTGATCCAGCGCCGCTCGGCCGTGACACCGGAACCCGCGCTTCGGCGCGGGTTTCTTTTTTTGCGGCCTTCGGGGTCAGATCCCTTTTGCATGGCAGAAGGGATCTGACCCCGAAGGATGAAACCGTGACATCCGTCGGCTGTCGGAATGCCGTCAAAGGGGCATGAAACTTGCCCGCGATGGCCGTCGCAGAACCGATAGGAGGCGGACTGCAGCCGCCCTCAATCTGAGCAGTCGATCACGACGGCCCTCGTCGGCAATGCCCTAGCCTTGGCGACGCGAGACCACCGGGGAGGTGGTCGCTCGGGGAACACGGATGGCACGCGTGCTGGTAGTGGGAACCGATATCCAGGGCGAGCAGGCCCTGCTGCAACGGTTGCGCCTGGCCTCGGCACTGCCGGATGGCCAGGTCCGCCGCAGCCAGGATCTGGACGATTGCGATCTGCTGGTCATCCGCGATACCCCGGCGCTGCGCAACGCCGCCCAGCGCATGCGACAGCAACGACCGCGCCTGCAGTGCTGGATCGAGGACATCGGCGGCCAGCTGCGTGATGGCGACGGGCATCAGGACGTGCTTGATGACGGTGCCATCGGTCGCGCGCTGCGCCGCATGCAGTTGGCACCGGAGCCCCTGGCCATGCAGACACCTGCACCGATCCGCCTGGCAGATGGCGCGCACGCCATCACCCGCCTGCTGCGCGAGCGGCTGCCTTTGAGGCAAGGGCAGGCATTGTTGAGCGATGCAGGCGAGCCTCTGCTGCTGATGGATCTGGAGCAAGACCAGGCCGTGCTGTTGCAGGAACCCGCGAGCGCGCTGGTGGAGCGCCTGGCCGATGCCTTCGAACGCCTGCAGCTGGATGCGCTGACACCCGCGCGCCTGCAGGCCCTGGCCGGCGAGCGGCCACGCCAGCCGCTGCGGCCGCTGCTCTGGCAATGGGCGCAACGCAGCCGCCATTGGCAGGCGCTGGACGAGCGCCTGCGCGGCGCCTCGGTGAAGCTGCTGCGCTGGCCGGATTTCCGCGTGCTGGGCCATGACCACGATGGCTTCCGCCTGTGCTCATTGCTGCTCAAGCGCGCGTGCACGGTTGAAGAATGCGCGATGCTGCTCGAACTGCCGGCGGCGGCAGTTCGCGATTTCATCCATGCCGCCTACCTGTGTGGCTACGCGCAGCTGCAGGCCGCCCCGGCGGCGCCGATGATGGCGACAGGTGGCACCCGCACCGACAACGGATTGCTTGCCCGCCTGTGGCGGCACCTGCGCGGGAGCGAGCGCAATGCGTGAGCACAAGGTGGTCGTGCTGGGCGGCATGGGCAGCGGCAAGTCGACCCTGGTACGCAGCATCGCGGCTGGCGCGGTGGTCGACACGGATGTGGCCAACAGTGATCGCCTCGGCGCCGACAAGGCTTCCACCACCGTGGCGCTGGACTACGCAGACATCGACCTGCCCAACGGCGAACGCCTGCGGCTGTACGGAACACCCGGCCAGCAGCGTTTCGATTTCCTGTGGCCGATCCTGCTGCAGGGCGCGCGTGGCGCGGTGCTGTTGCTGGACGCGCGCCGCGCCGGCGTAGCCAGCGAGCTGGAGGGCTACCTGCAGGTGCTGCAGCCGTTCGCATCATCCCTGGCACTGGTCGTGGCGGTCACCCACCTGGACCAGGCGCCACAGGCCGCGCTGGATGACTGGGCCGCCCGTGCCTGCCTCGATGACCAGCCGCTGCCGCTGCTGGCCGTGGATGCCCGTGACCGCGAACAGGGACTGCTGCTGATGGATGTACTGATGAGCGAAATGGAAGCGCACGCACTGGTGGCTGCACATGGCTGACGGGCAGATGGCGGTACTGCCCGATGCCGGTCAGCGTGAGCGCCTGCAGCCCCTGCTGCAGGACCTGCAGCAGCGGGTCGAAGGCGTGCGCACGGTAGTGCTGGCCAGCGTCGATGGCTTTGCCCTGGTCAGTGCCGGCGCCGAAGGGCGTGGCGAACGGCTGGCGGCGATGACCAGCGCGATGCTGGCGCTGGCCGCGGCGGTCGGGCGCGAACTGGTACTGGGCGATCTGCAGACACTGATGCTGGAAGCGGCGGGCGGCAAGGTGCTGATGCTGGCGATCCAGGCCGAAGGGCGCGCACCGCTGCTGCTGATGGCGGCCTGCGACCAGCGCAGCGTGATCGGCCAGGTGCTGTGGCAGAGCAGGGAATGTGGCCAGGCGATCCTGGCCGAACTCGGCGGATCGTGAGCCCGGCCGCAGGGGAACGAGGGGCTCGAACCAACATCGACAAGAGGTGCGACGTGGCTGGATTGAATGAATCGTTGAACGCACTGATGGGCATCGACGGCGCGCAGGCAGTGGCGCTGGTCGACTATGAAAGCGGCATGCTGCTGGGCGAAGCCGGTGCCGGCATGGACATGGAAGTGGCCGCCGCCGGCAACACCGAAGTGATCCGCGCCAAGATGAAGACCGCCGCGTCGTTGAACCTCAACGACAGCATCGAGGACATCCTGATCTCGCTGGGCAAGGCGTACCACATCATGCGCCCGGTGGCGAAGAAGAAGGGCCTGTTCTTCTACATCGTGCTGGACCGTACCAAGTCCAACCTGGCATTGGCCCGGCGCAAGGTACAGGACGTGGAGGCTGAACTGGCGATCTGAGCCATCGGTTCCAGTAGAGCCGAGCCATGCTCGGCTGCTTTCAGCCGAAGCAGCCGAGCACGTTCGGCGCTGCTTTCACTGCGGTGGAAGCAGCAGCGTGGTCACGAACGAAAGCGCTTTGTTGTCGCGCTTGGCGAAGTACGCCGGCGCCTTCTCAGGCAACCACACTTCGTTGAAGTGGCGGCGGAAGTCTTCGTAGAGCTCGTTGGGATACAGCTTGGCTTGCACCGTGCGCCCATCCGGGTAGGAGTGGTCATACGTGGGCAGTGCATCGGTGTTGATACCCCGATGATCCCTCAGCCATTTGCAGAACAGGCGGCCTTCGGAGATGTCCGGCACCAGCGCCTGCGGGAGCGTGTAGCCTGCCTGCTCGAGCGGCGCGATCAGGTTCAGGGTCAGCTCGTTGAGCATCGAAAAGTGGGTATAGGGCACCTTGGCGCGGTTCTGCATGTAGCGGTCGATGTGCGCTGGCATCACCGCGTTGGCGCGACCCTGCTGCCATTCCACCACCCACTGCGAGACCTTCACTGAGAACTTGCGCGACAGCCACTGGCCGAGGTGGATGGCGAGGTACGGGTGGATCCAAGTGCCCTGCATCGCCGGGTTTCCACCGGATACCGCGTGGATCAGCTCATTCTCGGACAGCTTCGTCTGCGCCATGAGCTCCTGCAGGAACTCCTCCGTCGATTTCAACGCCCGGTAATCGGACCAGCGCTTGCCGACGGACTGGCAGAGGGCGGTGGCGCTGATGTAGCCGTCGCGGGCGCGCTGGGGGATTACGTTGCCTTCCTCCACGCGTGGAATAAAGGTCATTTGCTGCATGCGTCACCTCGTGCCGTTGTTGGGCCTGAAAGGGTAGGCAGCGGGGAGGCATCGGGTCTGTAGGAATCGTTGCGTTTGTCGCGGCACGCAGTGGCCCTACACAAGCCACCCCACGCCAGCGTATGGTGAAGCCGGTCCTCCCGGGTGAGTCCTGCATGTCCGAGCCTGACATCGCTGCCGAGCTGGCGTTGCGCATCGCCTGCGCCATCCACGCCGGCTTCGAGCAGTACCACGCCCGCTTTGCGGCGATCACCGCCCGTGCGCGGCAGCGCTTCGAGCAGCGCGACTGGGCGGGCGCGCGCCAGGATGCAGTCGAACGCATCGCGTTGTACGACCTGTGCATCGCCGAACAGATGGATGCGCTGCGGCGTCTCGCCGGCGAAGCGATCGGGGAGCGCGCGCTGTGGCTGCAGGTGCATGCGCGCTACAGCGCACTGCTGCGGGGGCTGATCGACGCCGAACTGTACAAGACCTTCTACAACACGCTGTCGCGGCGCTTGTTCTCCACCCGTGGCGTGGACCCGGAACTGGAGTTCATCGCCTTCGATGTCGAGCCATCCGATGCGATCACCCACCCGGTCGCACGGCATACCTATGCGGTCTCGCCGACGCGGCCGGTGGAGGCCCTGCAGCGTGTGCTGGCCGATTACCGCTTCGACATTCCCTATGCGCACCAGCTGCGCTGCGCGGCGGCCATCGCCGTGCGCCTGCAGGATGATCTGGCCCACTGGGGCGATACGCCGGTACGCAGCATCGAGCTGCTGGACACCGTGTTCTATCGCGAGCGCCGCGCCTACCTGGTGGGTCGCGTGTTCGGCGAGCATCGCTTCTCACCGTGCGTGATTGCCCTGGTCAACGATGGCCAGGGCCTGCGTGCCGATGCGGTGCTGACCCGGCGCCGCGACGTCGCCCACCTGTTCGGCGTGTCGCGCAGCTATTTCCAGGCCGACCTTGCCACGGTCGGCGATGCGGTGGTGTTCCTGCGCAGCCTGCTGCCAGGCAAGCCCATCGATGAGATCTACACCGTTCTGGGCCGGGCCAAGCAGGGCAAGACCGAGCGCTACCGGACCTTCTTCCGCCACTTCAACGAACATCCGCAGGAGCGGCTGGTGCCCGCCGAAGGTACGCCGGGCATGGTCATGGCGGTGTTCACCCTGCCCAGCTATCCGCTGGTGTTCAAGCTGATCCGCGACCGCTTCGCCTGGCCCAAGGCGATGTCGCGGCAGCAGGTGGAAGAGAAGTACGCGCTGGTGTTCAATCTCGACCGGGTCGGCCGCCTGCTGGATGCGCAGCCGTACCGCCATCTGCGTTTCCCACGCGACCGCTTCGCACCGGCCTTGCTGGAAGAGCTGCTCGAGCAGTGCGCGCAGAGCGTGCGCGTCGATGGCGACCAGGTGGAAGTCGCACTGTGCTACGTGCAGCGTCGCTTCCGTCCATTGAACCTGTACCTGCGCGAGCAGGGCGGCGAGGCGGTGCGCGCGGCGGTACTCGACTACGCGCAGGCGATCACCGACATGGCGCGCAACAACATCTTCCCCGGCGACATGCTGCCGAAGAACTTCGGCGTATCGCGGCATGGTCGGGCCGTGTTCTACGACTATGACGAGCTGTGCCTGGTCAGCGACTGCGTGTTCCGCGCCTGGCCGCAGCCGCGTACGCCGGAGGAAGCCATGGCCGACGAACCCTGGTTCCATGTCGGGCCACGCGATGTGTTTCCCGAGCGTTTCGGCCCGTTCATGGGCCTGCCGGCGGGCGAGCTGTCCGCGGTGCGCGAACATTATCGGCACCTGTTCGATCCCGCGTGGTGGCAGGGCCTGCAGGCGCGCTTCGCCGGCGGTGACTATCCGGATACGCCGCCCTACGCGGTGGCCCATCGCCTGGCCTGAACGGATTGGCGTGAACCGCCTGCCGGTCCCGTCCAGACTGGGGTACGCTCTGGGTTCACCTCATCACCATGGATCCGGCAATGATGCGCTCCCCCCTGTTCCTTGCCCTGGCCCTGGCGTTTACCGCCGGCGCTCCCCTGCTGCCGGCCGATGCCGTTGCCCAGAACGCGCGCGCCGTGCGCGCCACTGCCGAGATGAGCATGGCGCTGTCGGGCAGTATCGATGTGGCGGCCGACGGATCGGTCAGCAAGCTGACCCTGGACCAGCAGGCGATGCTCGCACCGGGCATCGCATCGTTCGTGGAAGGCACTATCCGTGGCTGGCAGTTCGAGCCGACGCTGCGCGACGGCAAGCCGGTGGCCACCCACGCGCCGCTGCGGGTACGCCTGCGTGGCAAGGAGCAGGACGACGGCAACTACCAGATCAGCATGACCAGTGTCGATTTCAGTGAATATGATCCGAAGGCTACCGATTCGGTCACCCGGAAGAACATGCCGCCACCGCGCTACCCCGAGGATGCCTTCCGCAATGGTGGGCAGGGTGACGTGCTGCTGCTGGTCCAGGTAGCGCGCGACGGCACCGTCGCCGATGTCGTTGCCGAACAGGTGAACATGACGGTGGTCGCACCGGAACGGACCATGTCCAAGATGCGCGACATCCTCGCCAAGGCCAGTATCAGTGCGGCCCGCAAGTGGACCTTCGTGCCGCCGACCACCGGCGAGGACAGTACGCGTGACTCCTGGACCGTGCGCGTGCCGGTCACCTTCGCCCTGAACAACAGCGACAACGGCCAGCCGGAACGCTATGGCCGCTGGCGTGCCTTCATCCCCGGCCCGCGCCAGGCCGCACCGTGGCGCAAGCCGGACGCTGCCGAGCAGGTGGGCAGTGATCTGCTGCCCGCCGGCGGCGTGTACATGGTCGATGGCACCCAGCGCGGCCTGCGCCTGCTGACGCCGCTGGCCCAGCGCTGAGCCCGGCGCGGTGAGGCGGTTGGCCAGGCCGGCCGCTTCTCAGTCCGCGTACGGGTAGACCACCACCCGGTTGCGGCCCTGTTCCTTGGCCATGTACAGGGCCTTGTCGGCCAGCCGCAGCGCCTGCTCGGCATCGACATGGAAGCTGGGGAAGTGGGCCACGCCCAGCGACACGGTGATGGTGCCCACCGGCTCGAATGGATGACCGGCGATGTGCTGGCGCAGGCGCTCGCCGGCCTGGCGTGCCGAGTCGGTACTGATGCCCGGCAACAGCAGCAGGAACTCCTCGCCACCGGCGCGGCAGAGGATGTCGCTGTCGCGCGAGTAGCGGCGCATCTGGTCGGCGATATGGACGATGGCGGCATCGCCGACGTCATGGCCGTGGCTGTCGTTGATCGATTTGAAGCGATCGATGTCCAGCGCCAGGATCGCGAACGGGATGCCCTGCACCTGCAGCGCATCCAGCGCCTGCTGCAGGCCGCGGCGATTGAGCAGGCCGGTCAGCGGATCGGTGCGGTTGGCGCGGTTGAGCGTACCGATGCGGTCCTGCAGGGCGTTGAAGCTGTGCAGGACCGCCTGCTTCAGCTGGGCAACCTCGAAGTACCACGCACGGATGCCGCTGACGTGGTTGATCGCGTTGCCGGTGTCCTCGCCGCCCTGTACGTTGCGCGCCAGCTGCCACAGCGGCATCGAGATGCGCCGGGCGAACCACCAGGTGATCAGCAGTGACAGCAGGCCGAGCGGGATCGCGTTCCAGATCACCGCAGTCATCAACCGCGACAGCGGCTGCAACGTGGCCTCGGTCGGCCGCTGGGCGATGATGCCCCAGCCGGTGGCCGGTACCGGCGCATAACCGGCCAGCATCGACACGCCCAGGTTGTTGCGGACCTGCTGCGCGCCGCGTTCGCCGCGCACCACCGCCTTCACCGCCGGGTTGCCGACCACGTAGTCGCCGACCCGCTTGCCGTCGGCGTGGTACAGCAGGCGGCCATGGCGGTCGACCACGTACAGGTAGGAGCCGTCGCGATAGTAGTGCTTGCCCAGCAGCGTATGCAGCGCGCTGCGCTGGCGCAGGTACAGGGTGCCGCTGACGTAGCCGCGGTAGCGGCCCTGGCGGTCGAAGATCGGGTGCGACAGCGAGACCAGCAGTTTGCCCGTGGCCGACTGGTAGGGATCGCTGATCATCGGCTGGCGCGCGGCCAGTGCGGCGTTGTTGCCGACGCTGTGCAGGATCTCGCCCTGCAGCTGCAGGGTCTGCGGCGAGGTGGCGATCACCAGGCCGTCGGCGTCGACCACCAGCGAGGAGTTGAAGCTGTTGGTCTGCAGCTGCAGGCGGCTGGCTTCATCCTGGGCCTGCTTCGGATCCAGGTCGCTCTGGCCGAGCCGGGTGGCGGCGTAGGCCAGCTCCTGCTGTGCGGCCAGCAGGAAGTTCTGGGTGGTCTCGGCCAGCTTGGTGGCATAGACGCGGTTGGCTTCCAGGGTATTGCCGACCAGCTGGTCGCGCTGCACGCGGTAGCTGGCCAGCAGGGTATTGGCCAGGGCGATGATGGCGCTGAGCAGGGCCAGGGCGAGGATCAGCTTGCCCAGGTTGAGGCGGGGAGACAGCGTTCGCATGCGTCGACGGATCCGGCAGGAGGCTGGACCCGACCGGTTCTCCGGAAGGGGCGACAGCGGGAGTCGGTGGCCACGCCCGCAGGGCCGGGCAGGGTATCGGGCGAATTATCGCCAAAAGTCGGCGGCGGCAAAGTGAAGTGGGTCGCCCTGCAGGCAAAAAAAAACCTGCCGCAGCGAGCGGCAGGTTCTTTTCGATGCAATGCCGTGGATCAGCGCTTCATCGAACCGAAGAACTCGTCGTTGGACTTGGTGTTCTTCATCTTGTCCAGCAGGAACTCCATCGCGGCCATTTCATCCATCGGATGCAGCAGCTTGCGCAGGATCCAGATCTTCTGCAGCAGCTCCGGCTCGATCAGCAGGTCTTCGCGGCGGGTGCCGGAACGGTTGATGTCGATGGCCGGGAACACGCGCTTTTCAGCGATACGACGGCTCAGGTGCACTTCGCTGTTGCCGGTGCCCTTGAACTCTTCGTAGATCACCTCGTCCATCTTCGAGCCGGTGTCGACCAGCGCGGTGGCGATGATGGTCAGGCTGCCGCCTTCTTCCACGTTGCGCGCGGCACCGAAGAAGCGCTTCGGGCGGTGCAGGGCGTTGGCGTCCACACCACCGGTCAGCACCTTGCCCGAGCTCGGCACCACGTTGTTGTAGGCGCGGGCCAGGCGGGTGATCGAGTCCAGCAGGATCACCACGTCCTTCTTGTGCTCGACCAGGCGCTTGGCGCGCTCGATGACCATTTCGGCCACCTGCACGTGGCGCGCGGCGGGCTCGTCGAAGGTCGAGCTGATGACCTCGCCGCGCACGGTGCGCTGCATTTCGGTCACTTCTTCCGGGCGCTCATCGATCAGCAGCACGATCAGGTGCACGTCCGGGTGGTTGGTGGTGATGGCCGTGGCGACCTGCTGCATCATCATCGTCTTGCCGGCCTTCGGCTGGGACACGATGAGCGAACGCTGGCCCTTGCCCTGCGGCGCCATCAGATCGAGGATGCGGCCGGTGATGTCTTCCGACGAACCGTTGCCACGCTCCAGGGTGAAGCGGCGGCGCGGGAACAGCGCGGTCAGGTTCTCGAACAGCACCTTGTTCTTCGACGCTTCGATCGGCTCGCCGTTGATGGTGTCGACGATGTTCAGCGCGAAGTAGCGCTCGCCGTCCTTCGGGAAGCGGATGCGGCCGGAGATGTGGTCGCCGGTGCGCAGGTTGAAGCGGCGGATCTGGCTGGGCGAGATGTAGGTGTCGTCCGGGCCGGCCAGGTAGCTGGCTTCGGCCGCGCGCAGGAAGCCGAAGCCGTCCGGCAGGATTTCCAGCACGCCATCGGCGGCAACGCCGTCGCCGTGGCGGGTCAGCACCTTCAGCAGGGCGAAGATCACGTCCTGCTTGCGGGCACGGGCCACGCCTTCGGAGATCTGCAGCTGCTCGGCGATTTCCAGCAGCTTCTGTGCCGGCATGCGCTTGAGGTCGCTCAGCGAGTAGACCGGGAAGCCTTCCGGCACGTTGGCGTGCGGGCGCGGCACGAAGGGCTGCTGCTCGCCGCCGTCCTGCGGCATGCCGTCATCACGGCCACCGCGGTTGCGGTCACGGTCGCGACGGTTGCGGAAACGGTCGCGGCGATTGCCCTGGCCCTGCTGGCCGTTCTGGTTGTAGGGGTTGTTGTTCTGACCCTGGCCCTGGTTCTGGCCACCGCCCTGGTGGTTCTGCTGGCGCTGTCCGGATTCGCGGCCTTCGCCACCCTCACCGCCGCCGGAGGCGGGGGCTTCAGTGGCAGGCGCGCTCGGCGCGGGGGCGGCTGCAGCCGGTGCCGGCGCTTCGGGCGCGGCTGCCAGCGGCAGGGTCGGTTGCGCCGGAGCGGCGCTGGTTTCGGCGGCTGCCGGGGCGGCGGCCTTGCTCACGCGGGGCTTGCGCACGCGCTTTTCGGCGGGCGCATCGGCGCTGCCGGTTTCGGAAGTGTTATCGGACAAGAGCGTTATTCCTCGCTTGAAGGTGCGAGCGCCCGGCTGGGGCGGCGAACGTTGGGAATGGGTCTGGAAGAAACTGCGTCCAGAGGGTGCGGCACGCGAACGCGGCCGGATATGCCGACACTATCATCGGCCTGCGGCGGCTTGCAAGGGTCGCCGGGAACAGCATTCATGATGGACGCGGGGCGCCCGCCGGCAGCCGCGGGGCGGCGGCTGCCGGGAACAACGGGATCAGGCCAGGGCCTTGTCCAGCAGGCCGGCCAGCTGGGCCTTGCCCACCGCACCGATCTGCTCGCCGACCTTCTCGCCGTCCTTGAACACGACCAGGTACGGAATCGAACGCACGTGGTACTTGGCGGCCAGCGCGCGGTTGTGGTCGACGTTGACCTTGGCGATCTTGGCGCGGCCCTGGTAGGCATCGGCCAGTTCGTCCAGCGCCGGGGCGATCATCTTGCAGGGGCCACACCACTCGGCCCAGAAATCGACCAGCACCGGTTCCTTGGAGTTCAGCACTGCGCTATCAAAGTCGGCGTCGCCGACATGTACAACCTTGTCGCTCATCTTGGTTTCTCGTCTTGGATTGCACCCGGCGATGCCGGAGGTGGGTGAACTGGGCCATGCCCGGTGGCGCGACCCTCGTCGTTGCCTCGCGGCGCACTGCCGCGGTGCGTTCGGCGGGATGCCTGGACGCTCACGGCCGGCAGTGTACCCCTATCGCAGGGCAGGGACAGGCGCCGGCTGGAACCCAGCGTATCGTGATCGCTTCGATGGCCGGTATGTGTCGGATTTCACTGTCTTCCTGTACATGGGGCTGGCAGTGGGCGACACCAGCGACTCCGGGCAGGCCGTTCAAGTCCGGTGTGGCTGGGTGAAGGGCGCCGTCTCTTGACTTTATGAGACAGGTCATTCCGGTTTGCTGGCCCGAGTGCGTTAAACTGGGGCATTGTGCGGCGCGCGGACCGGGTGGTCCCAGCCTGCCAACCCGCCGCAGGGGCCGCAGTTTGCGACGGTGCCCCTAGACGATGAAGTGCCAGCCGCCCCACGGGCCGGCGGCCATACCAAGACGGACTCATGAGCGACAAACCGCTGACCGATTTGACCTTCTCCTCCTTCGAGCTGCATCCGGCCCTGCAGGCCGGCCTTGAAGGAGCCGGATTCACCCGCTGCACCCCGATCCAGGCGCTGACCCTGCCGGTCGCGCTGCCCGGTGGTGATGTTGCCGGCCAGGCCCAGACCGGCACCGGCAAGACCCTGGCCTTCCTGGTCGCTGTCGTGAACCGCCTGCTGACCCGCCCGGCCCTGGCCGACCGCAAGCCGGAAGATCCGCGCGCGCTGATCCTTGCCCCGACCCGCGAACTGGCCATCCAGATCCACAAGGATGCGGTGAAGTTCGGTTCCGACCTGGGCCTGCGTTTCGCGCTGGTCTACGGCGGCGTGGATTACGACAAGCAGCGCGAGCTGCTGCAGCAGGGCGTGGACGTGATCATCGCCACCCCGGGCCGCCTGATCGACTACGTCAAGCAGCACAAGGTGGTTTCGCTGCACGCCTGCGAGATCTGCGTGCTGGACGAAGCCGACCGCATGTTCGATCTGGGCTTCATCAAGGACATCCGCTTCCTGCTGCGCCGCATGCCGGAACGCACCATCCGCCAGACGCTGCTGTTCAGCGCCACCCTCAGCCATCGCGTGCTGGAGCTGGCCTACGAGCACATGAACGAGCCGCAGAAGCTGGTGGTCGAAGCCGAGACCATCACCGCCGCCCGCGTGCGCCAGCGCATCTACTTCCCGGCCGACGACGAGAAGATCCCGCTGCTGCTGGGCCTGCTGTCGCGCAGCGAAGGCGCGCGCACCATGGTGTTCGTCAATACCAAGGTGTTCGTCGAGCGCGTCGCCCGTTCGCTGGAAAAGGCCGGCTACCGCGTCGGCGTGCTGTCCGGCGACGTGCCGCAGAAGAAGCGCGAGAGCCTGCTCAACCGCTTCCAGAAGGGCCAGCTGGAGATCCTGGTGGCCACCGACGTCGCCGCGCGCGGCCTGCATATCGACGGCATCAAGTACGTCTACAACTACGACCTGCCGTTCGACGCCGAAGACTACGTGCACCGCATCGGTCGTACCGCGCGCCTGGGCGAAGAGGGTGATGCGATCAGCTTCGCCTGCGAACGCTACGCCATGGGCCTGCCGGACATCGAGGCCTACATCGAGCAGAAGATCCCGTCCGAGCCGGTCACCAAGGAACTGCTGACCCCGCTGCCGCGTCCGGAACGCCCGGCCCCGGCCGCTGGCGAGGAAGGTGAGGAGAACGAGAGCGTCGGCCAGATCTTCCGTGAAGCGCGCGAAGCCCGCGCCGCCGAAGAAGAGCGTCGTGGTGGTGGTCGCAGTGGCGGCCGCTCCGGCGGTGGCCGTGGCGAGCGTCGCGACGGTGAGCGCAGCGGCGAGCGCCGTTCGCGTGGCCCGCGCAAGCCGCGCGTGGAAGGCGAGCAGGCCGCAGCTGCGCCGGCCGAAGGTGCCGAAGCCGCTGTCGCCCAGGCCCCGCGTCCGCCGCGCCCGCCGCGTGCCGAGGGTGCACCGGAAGGGGCCGTGGATGGCGAGCGCAAGCCGCGCAAGCGCCGTCGTCGTCGCCACGGCCGTCCGGTCGAGGGTGGCGAGGGCGTGCAGGCCAACGCCGGCAACGGCGCCAGCCCGGTGACCCCGGTGCAGGTGGTGGCCAAGCCGGTCCGTACCGCGGCCGATACCGGTGATTCGTTCCTGACCCGCATCGGCCGCAAGATCCGCCGGATGCTGTCGGGCAACTAAGCCGCCGATGGTGGGTGCGGACCTTGGTCCGCACTGCCCCATGGGGTGGGGTAGTGCCGGCCGCTGGCCGGCAACCCACACAGCTGCCGGCCAGCGGCCGGCACTACCGATCGCGCGACCGTCTCCACGACGTCGCGCCGCTCCTGCATAATCGGGGCATGAGTGTCCTGCGCTTCGACAATGTCAGCAAACAGTACGCCGGTGGCCACGAGGCACTGACCGATGTCAGCTTCGAGGTCGCGCCGGGCGAGATGCTGTTCGTCACCGGCCATTCCGGTGCGGGCAAGAGCACCCTGCTCAAGTTGATCCACCTGGACGAGCGGCCCAGCCGCGGCGCGGTGGTGTTCGACGAGCGCAACCTGCTGAAGGTGCGCGGTGGCGACGTGCCCCGCCACCGACGCGCGGTGGGGGCGGTCTACCAGGACCACCGCCTGCTGATGGACCGTTCGATCGCCGAGAACGTGGCGCTGCCGCTGATCCTGCGCGGTACCCGCCGTGGCGACATCAACAAGCGCGTGCGCTCGGTGCTGGAACGGATGGGCCTGGGCCACCGCGAGAAGGCGCTGCCTTCGCAGCTGTCGGCCGGCGAGCAGCAGCGCGTCGGCATCGCGCGCGCGATCGTTGGTGAGCCCAAGCTGCTGGTGGCCGATGAGCCGACCGGCAACCTCGACCCTACCCTGGCGGCGGAGATCATGGCCCTGTTCGCCGAGCTGCCCTCGCGCGGCACCAGCGTGCTGGTGGTCAGTCACGACCTGCCGCTGCTGCGCCGCATGCGCAAGCGCGTGCTGATCCTCGACCACGGCCGGCTGGTGGATGACATCTCGCCGCAGGACCTGGCGGAGTAACCGATGGCGAAGAACGAAAACAGCGAAGCCGCCGCCCCCTCGCGTGTGGGTGTCTGGTTCCAGCACCACGTGCACAGCGTGGTGTTCAGCCTGGGCCGCGCCTGCCGCAAGCCGTGGGCGACCCTGCTGACGGTGATGGTCATGGCGCTGGCACTGGCCCTGCCGCTGGGGCTGTCGATCGCGCTGGACAACCTCAAGCAGTTCGCCGGCAGCGTGCAGCAGTCGCGCGACATCAACGTGTTCCTAAAGGGCAACGTGGATGGGCCCGGCGCGCTGCGCCTGGCGGGCCAGCTGCGCGACCGCGACGACGTGGCCGAAGTGAACGTGCGCACGCCGGAGCAGGGCCTGCAGGAACTGCGCGATGCCGGCCTCGGTGAGGCCATCGACGCACTCAACGACAATCCGCTGCCCTCGCTGCTGGTGATCACCCCCGGCCAGGGCAAGGATGACGCACGCCTGGCGCGCGCGCTGGAAAGCCTGCCCGAGGCCGACCTGGTGCAGCACGATGCGCTGTGGCGCCAGCGCCTGGATGCCTGGCTGGCCTTCGGCGCGCGGCTGGTGCAGGTGCTGTCGGTACTGCTCGGCGTGGGTGCCGCGCTGGTGGTCGGCAACACCGTGCGCCTGGACATCCAGGCCCGCCGCGAAGAGATCGGCGTGCTGCAGCTGCTCGGCGCCAGCGATGGCTTCATCCGTCGCCCGTTCCTGTACCTGGGTGCGTGGTACGGCCTGGGCGCCGGCGCGGTGGCGCTGGCCCTGATCGGCGCCGCCGGTGCCGCCCTGCGCATGCCGCTGGCCGAACTCTCGCGCAGTTATGGCAGCCCGTTCGTGCTGCACGGCCTGGACCTGCTGCACGGCGGCCTGGTCCTGCTCGGCACGCTGCTGCTGGGTTGGCTGGGCGCCTGGCTGGTCACCGGCCACTTCCTCCGCCAGACCCGCCCGACCGACACCTGAGACCGGCATGCAACCGCAAGCGCTGAAGCACCTTGAAGGGCCCGCGACGCGGGTGATGGTGGTCGATGGTTCGAAGCTGGTGCGCAAGCTGATCGCCGACGTCCTGCAGCGTGACCTGCCGGGCGTGGAGGTGATCGGCTGCGACAGCATCGAGGATGCGCAGCAGGCGCTGGCGCAGGGCCCGGTGGACCTGGTGACGACCTCGCTGACCCTGCGCGATGGCGACGGCCTGGCGCTGGCGCGGATGGTGCGCGAAGCGGCCGGCCAGGCCTATGTGCCGGTGATCGTGGTCTCCGGCGATGCCCAGCAGCACCTGGAGCAGCGCCGCTTCACCGAGTACGTCACCGACTATTTCGACAAGGCGCTGGGCCACGAGGCACTGGCGACCTTCATCCGCGGCTACGTGCAGCCGCAGACCATTCCCGGCGCCACCATCCTCTATATCGAGGACAGCCGCGTGGTGGCCGAGGCCACCAAGCGCATGCTGGAACGCCAGCAGTTGAACGTGCTGCACGTGGTCAGCGCCGAAGAAGCGTTCACCCTGCTCACCGCCGAGTCGCTGGGCCGCAGTCGCCACCGCATCGACCTGGTGCTGACCGACGTCACCCTGAAGGGCGAACTGAGCGGTCGCGACGTGGTGCAGCGCGTGCGCGTGGACTTCGGCTACGGCAAGCGCCGCCTGCCGGTGCTGGTGATGACCGGCGATGGCAATCCGCACAACCAGACCGGGCTGCTGCAGTCCGGTGCCAACGACCTGGTGCTCAAGCCGATCGAAGAACGGCTGCTGGTCACCAAGGTGCTGTTCCAGCTGCGGCTGGCCCGATTGAACGATGGACCTCTGTTGCGATGATGGATGAAGTAGCCGACACCCCGACGATCCAGCTGGAACCGAGCTGGAAGCAGCATGTCGGCGATTACCTGTTGCAGCCGCAGATGCGCGAGCTGTCCAGCTTCCTGCGCCAGCGCAAGGCCAGTGGCGCGGCGGTGTTCCCGCCCGGCCCGCAGATCTTCGCCGCGTTCGACGCCACGCCTTTCGAGCAGGTGAAGGTGGTCATCCTCGGGCAGGACCCGTACCACGGCCGCGGGCAGGCGCACGGCCTGAGTTTCTCGGTGCCGCCGGGCGTGCCGGTGCCGCCGTCGCTGCTGAACATCTACAAGGAGATCGAGAGCGATCTCGGTATCCCGCGTCCGGACCACGGCTGCCTGATCCCGTGGGCGCAGCGTGGCGTGCTGCTGCTCAATGCGGTGCTGACGGTGGAGGAGGGCAAGGCCGGTGCGCACCAGGGGCGTGGCTGGGAAGGCTTCACCGACCACGTGGTGGACGTGCTCAACCGCGAGCGCGAAGGGCTGGTGTTCATGCTCTGGGGCGCCTATGCGCAGCAGAAGGGCAAGGTCATCGATACCCGCCGCCACCGCGTGCTGAAGTCGCCGCATCCGTCGCCGCTGTCGGCCCACCGTGGCTTCCTCGGCTGCCGGCATTTCTCGATGGCCAACGAGTACCTGCAGCGCCGCGGCCAGGCCCCGATCGACTGGTCGCTGCCGCCACGCTCGGCGCTCTGACCGCCGGTGGGTGACCGGGGCTGAACGCCGGGCAACGTTTCCGGGCCTGAATGGGTCCTGCGGACGGCCCGTTCAGCTCCGCTTGACCGGAATTGGCCGGTTTCCAGTAGGTAATTGCTTGAATTCCAAGGGATTGTGAATCCCGAAAAGCATGCTCGCCACTGTCATCAAATCGCGCTACGGTAGGGCTCTGTTTGGGACCAGTGTTGCATCAATGGGACGCTGGAACTTTTTCCTCCTTTAGCAGTCCAAATGCCGGACTGCTAAGATGGGTGCCTATGAGCCAGAACACCTCTACTGCCCTTGTGGCAAACAATCTCCCGATTCCCAGTGCGCTCGGTTCGCTGGACGCCTACATCGGTGCCGTGCACCAGATCCCGGTGCTGTCGGTCGATGACGAACAGGACCTGGCCCGTCGCTTCCGCGACGGTAACGATCTGGACGCCGCCCGCGAGCTGGTGCATTCGCACCTGCGCTTCGTGGTGCACGTGGCCCGCGGCTACAACGGCTACGGCCTTGCGCTGGGCGATCTGATCCAGGAAGGCAACATCGGCCTGATGAAGGCGGTCAAGCGCTTCGACCCGGACATGGGCGTGCGCCTGGTCTCCTTCGCCGTGCACTGGATCCGTGCCGAGATGCACGAGTTCATCCTGAAGAACTGGCGCATCGTGAAGGTCGCCACCACCAAGGCGCAGCGCAAGCTGTTCTTCAACCTGCGCAAGTCGAAGACGCGCCTGGGCTGGATGAACGCGGCTGAGGTGAGCGCGGTGGCCAAGGACCTGAACGTGTCCGAGCGCGAGGTCATGGAAATGGAGTCGCGCCTGTCCGGTCGCGATATCGGTTTCGATGCGCCGACCGACGAGGACAACGAGCACGCGCCGCCGTCGCCGGCTGCGTTCCTGGTCGCCAACGATGAAGACCCGTCGATGGCCTACGAACGTGCCGACAGCGAAGACAACCAGATGCAGCTGCTGCGCGAAGGCCTGGCCGAGCTGGACGCCCGCTCGCGCGACATCATCCGCCGTCGCTGGCTGGACGCGGACAGCAAGGTGACGCTGCAGGAGCTGGCCGACGAGTACGGCGTGTCGGCCGAGCGCATCCGCCAGGTTGAAGCGAATGCGCTGAAGAAGATGAAGGCGCTGTTCACCGCGTAAGCGGGGTGGCGTTGAAGCGATGAAAAGGCCCGGCATTGCCGGGCTTTTTCTTTTTGGTGGCGTTCTCATCCACGCATGGCGTGGCTCTAGTCTGACGCCAAAGCGGTGATTGCGCCGACCGGATCATGTGCTGGATGCTGATGTTCACGCCGTACCACGCAGTGGCACGGTATGATCATGCCACGCGTCTTCCGCACACGAAGTTTCAATCGCAGCATGCGCAGGACCACCCTGTCCGACGCTGCGCTGTACCGGTCGGTACGTGAAATGGAAGGGGGTCTGGTGGATGCTGATCTTGGCGGCGGAATCTTCAAGAAGCGCGTTGCCTTGCCGGGGCGAGGAAAGCGTGGGAGCGTCCGAACCATCGTCGCCACACAGCGAGGCGGGCATTGGTTCTTCCTTTTCGGCTACGAGAAGAATGAACGTGCTGCAATCACGAATGCGGAACGCGATGCGCTGCAGCTGTACGCATCGGAGTTCTTGAAAATGAGTACGGCGCAGCTGAATCGTGCCGTGCAGTACGGGGATCTACAGGAGATCAGCCATGACGAAGACCCCTGAGCGACGGCGCGCGAAAAGTGCGCTTCTTGAGGCGGTGCATGATGCGGCTGTGAGTCTGCACGCACATGGCTTCATCGATAAACGTCGATTGAGCAGCTACGAAGCGCTTTGCCTTGAGCCGGTCCCTGAATACAGCAGTGCCCAGATCCGTGCCCTGCGTGCGTCATTGCAGCTCAGTCAGCCGGTCTTTGCTGGAGTTCTCAATACCAGCGTTTCCACCGTACGCAGCTGGGAACAGGGCGAGAAGAAGCCCAGCGGACCATCACTGAAGTTGCTGAACCTGATTGATCGGAAGGGACTCGAAGCAGTCCTGTAAAGCAAAGGCCCGGTTCTGCCGGGCCTTTGCTTTTCCGAGGTGTTCAATCCACGCGTGGCGTGGATCTACCCCGGCGGTGTGGCGCCTGTAGAGCCACGCCATGCGTGGCTGCGGCGCCGGACCTCAGCCCTCGCGTGCGATCGCGCGCCAGCCGATGTCGGTGCGGTGGAATTCGTTGGCCCAGGTCACCTTGGCCACGCCGGCATAGGCCTTTGCCTGCGCATCGCGCACGCTGTAGCCAAGCGCCGCCACGCACAGCACGCGGCCGCCGGCACTGACCACCTGGCCCTGCGCGTCCAGCGCGGTGCCGGCATGGAACACCTTGGCACTGGCCGGCACGTCGTCCAGGCCGGAAATCACGTCGCCGGTGATCGGCGCTTCCGGGTAGGGCTTCGCGGCCAGCACCACGCCCAGCGACGGGCGTGCATCCCACTGTGCTTCTACCTGGTCCAGGCGGCCGTCGATGGCGGCTTCCACCAGCTCCACCAGGTCCGACTGCAGGCGCAGCATCACCGGCTGGGTTTCCGGGTCGCCGAAGCGCACGTTGAACTCGATGACCTTCGGTGCGCCGCTGGCGTCGATCATCAGGCCGGCATAGAGGAAGCCGGTGAACGGGATGCCGTCGGCGATCATGCCCTGCACGGTGGGGTTCACCACCTCACGCATCACGCGTGCATGCACCTCCGGCGTCACCACCGGGGCCGGCGAATAGGCGCCCATGCCGCCGGTGTTCGGGCCGGTATCGCCGTCGCTGACGCGCTTGTGGTCCTGCGAGGTGGCCATCGGCAGCGCATGCACACCGTCCACCATCGAAATGAAGCTGGCTTCCTCGCCGTCGAGGAATTCCTCGATCACCACGCGTGCGCCGGCATCGCCGAACGCGTTGCCGGAGAGCATGTCTCGCACCGCGTCTTCGGCTTCGGTCAACGTCATTGCGACGATCACGCCCTTGCCGGCGGCGAGGCCATCGGCCTTGACCACGATCGGTGCGCCCTTCTCGCGCACGTAGGCCAGCGCAGCGTCCACGTCGCTGTGCACGGCGTAGAACGCGGTAGGGATGTTGTGGCGGGCCAGGAAGTCCTTGGCGTAGGCCTTGCTGCCTTCCAGCTGCGCGGCAGCGGCGGTCGGCCCGAAGATGCGCAGGCCGGCGGCGCGGAAGCGGTCGACCACGCCGGCCACCAGCGGTACTTCCGGGCCGACCACGGTCAGCGCCACGCCTTCAGCCTGGGCCAGCGCCAGCAGACCGTCGATATCGGTGACCTTGACCGCCACGTTGCGGCACTTGTCTTCGCTGGCGGTGCCGGCGTTGCCGGGCGCCACGATCACTTCGGTGACACGGGAGGACTGGGCCAGCTTCCATGCCAGGGCGTGTTCGCGGCCGCCAGAGCCGATGACAAGTACGTTCATCACGAGATTCCAGATTGCGTGGGAAGGGAGGATCGATATCCCCGGCGGCGCGCGTGGTTCACTCGCAGCCTTCGCGTCGCAGCGATTCGGGGAAGGAGTAGGCCCAGGTCTTCGGGTCCAGGGTAAAGCGGTGCTGCTGCCGGACCTGCTTGCCACCACAGGTGATTCCGGTTTCCTCGATCAGCAGTGGCCAGACGCGCGCGCTGCGGTCGCTGTCGTCGAAACGCAGGGCGAAATCGATGCTGAAGCGGCGGGTGCGGCAGTCGTTGGTCGTGTCGGGGTCGGTGCTGGCATCGACCGTGTCGCACTCGTACTGGGCGTCATTGTCGATATGGCTACGCACGCTGCCACTGGCCACCAGGCCGTTCGGGCCCGGCAGGATCAGCGACTGCGAGAGCAACGAGAAACCCTGCCCGAACCAGCCGTCCTCGACGCGGAAACCATAGAAGTCGCTGCCGGCGCGGATGATGCTGGCGGTGCCGGGCTGGCCGCCGCTGCCGAAGCGCTGGCCGGTCAGTTCGCTGGCCACTTCAAAGCCCTCGCCATTCGGGCGCAGCACGAAGAACTCGATGGTTCCCGGGTCGATGTGCGCGCCATCGACCAGCGCACCGCACACGGCCAGCAGCTGTTGCCAGCTGTCACCGCTCACCACCGGTTGTTCCGCGCAGACCTGCCAGTCCATCGCATGGGTGTCGCCATCGTCGGTCCAGCTGCCGCGCCATTCACCGGAGAGCTTGGCGTTGCTGCCGTAGCGCTGGACCAGGAAGGCCTGCAGCCGTGCGGTGCGGCTGACATGCTGCGCCGGTGAGGCGGGGGCCACCGGCGGCGCATCTGCCTTCGGGCCCGTGCTGGGCTCGGCAGCAGGCTTGCAGCCCGCCAGCACGGCCGCACCCGCGAGGGCGAGGGCGGCCAGCGATTTCATCGAAACTGTGGACATCCGTGTCGCTCCAGGATCAATGGCGGAAGTGGCGCACGCCGGTGAACACCATGGCCAGACCATGTTCGTCGGCGGCGGCAATCACTTCGGCATCGCGCATCGAACCGCCCGGCTGGATGACCGCCTTGATGCCGGCGGCAGCGGCGGCGTCGATGCCGTCGCGGAACGGGAAGAACGCGTCGGAGGCCATCACCGAGCCCTCGACTACCAGGTTCGCATCGGCGGCCTTGATGCCGGCGATGCGGGCCGAGTACACGCGGCTCATCTGGCCGGCACCGACACCGATGGTGCGGTTGTCCTTGGCATAGACGATCGCGTTGGACTTCACGAACTTGGCCACCTTCCAGGCGAACAGCAGGTCGGTGAACTGCTTGTCGGTCGGCGCCAGCTTGCTGACCACCTTCAGTTCATCACGGGTCATGCCGCGGTTGTCCGACGACTGCAGCAGCAGGCCCGAGCCGACGCGCTTGCTGTCGAAGTTGTTCAGGCCATCGCCGTGCGGGATGCGCAGCACGCGCACGTTGGCCTTCTTCTGCGCGTATTCCAGCGCAGCCGGCTCGTAGTCCGGGGCAATCAGCACTTCGACGAACTGGCGGTCCAGGATCACCTTGGCAGTGGCGGCGTCCAGCGGTTTGTTGAAGGCGATGATGCCGCCGAAGGCGCTGGTCGGGTCGGTGGCGTAGGCCAGCTCGTAGGCATCGCCGTTGCCAGCACCGACGGCCACGCCGCATGGGTTGGCGTGCTTGACGATGACGCAGGCCGGCGCATCGAACTGGCGTACGCATTCCCACGCCGCATCGGCATCGGCCAGGTTGTTGTAGCTCAGTTCCTTGCCCTGCAGCTGCTGGAAGGTGGCCAGCGTGCCCGGCACCGGGTACAGGTCGCGGTAGAACGCGCCGCTCTGGTGCGGGTTCTCGCCGTAGCGCAGGTCCATCACCTTCACGAAGGTGGAATTCATCTGCGCCGGGTACTCGGCACGGGCCGGCACCGCGGCGTCGGTGGCGGTGACCGCCGACAGGTAGTTGCTGATCGCCGCATCGTACTGGGCGACGCGGTTGAACGCGGCCACCGAGAACGCGAAGCGGGTGGCAGCCGTCAGCTGGCCGTTGTTGGCCTCCAGCGAGGCCAGCAGCTCGGCGTACTGCGACGGGTCGGTGGCCACTGCCACGCGGGCAAAGTTCTTGGCCGCCGAGCGCAGCATGGCCGGGCCGCCGATGTCGATGTTCTCGACCGCGTCGGCCAGGGTGCAGTCGGCCTTGGCGGTGACCGACTCGAACGGGTACAGGTTCAGCACCAGCAGGTCGATGGCACCGATGCCGTGCTCGGCCATCACTGCATCATCCAGGCCCGAACGGCCCAGCAGGCCGCCATGCACCATCGGGTGCAGGGTCTTGACCCGGCCGTCCATCATTTCCGGGAATCCGGTGACCTCGGCCACGTCCTTCACGGCCAGGCCCGCATCGCGGATCGCCTTGGCGGTGCCGCCGGTGGACAGCAGCTCCACGCCGCGTGCCGCCAGCGCAGTGGCCAGCTCGACCAGGCCGGTCTTGTCGGAAACGGAGAGGAGGGCCCGGCGGACGGGCAACAGATCAGCAGTCATGGGACAGAATCGGCAGCGGAGCGGGGCCGATATTGTAGGCGGTGGGGGCCGGTGGCGGGCGCTGGAAGGGGTAATTGGCCTCGGCAATCGGTGCATGGCCGCGTCAGGCACATCGATCCGACCGGATCCGGTGGCGGGGCTGCGGGCCGGAGCCGGGTTGCCGGAATCTGTCGACGATGGGGTAGGCTGTGCCCGCACTGCCAAGGATTAGCGGGTACAGATCGTGTCGATCTATGCATTGAAAGGACGTTTCCAGGACCTGTTGCGTCCGGCCGTACGCGGTCTGTACCGCATGGGAATCACCGCCAACGCGGTGACCGTGGCCGCCGCCGTGGTCTCGCTGCTGGTGGCCGCCGCCGTCTGGTGCTGCGCGCCGGCCCAGCCCCTGCTGTACCTGCTGCTGCCGCTGTGGATGCTGCTGCGCATGGCGCTCAACGCCGTGGACGGCATGCTGGCCCGCGAGTTCGGCCAGCAGTCGCGGCTGGGCGCCTACCTGAACGAGCTGTGCGATGTGATCGCCGACGCGGCGCTGTACCTGAGCCTGCTCAGCGTGCCGGGCGTACGCCCGGAGGCGCTGTGGCTGCTGGCCTGGACGGCGGCCCTGAGCGAGTACGCCGGCGTGCTGGGGCTGATGGTCGCTGCCAGCCGCCGCTATGACGGCCCGATGGGCAAGAGCGACCGCGCGTTCGTGATCGGTGCGCTGGGCCTGCTGCTGGCGTTTGAGTGGGTTGGCGCGATGACGGTCACTGGCGTGGCCGCGGCCATGGCGGCGATGTGCATGCTGACCATGATCAACCGGGTCCGTCGCGGACTGCGGGAATCGGCGGTTTCGCCGAATTAATCAAGCAGATACAAAAAGACAATCAGGAGATTGCATGCGTCAGGCGCAGGAACGGGAATTCCACAGCTTCGACCAGGTACCGCTGTTCTACCGGTACTGGGCGGGCACCACCGCAACGCCGGCCACCAAGGCCATCGTGCTGCTGCACCGCGGCCACGAGCACTCCGGGCGTGTCACCCACCTGGTCGATGAGCTGGACCTGCCCGACACCGCCTTCTTCGCCTGGGATGCGCGCGGCAATGGCCGTTCGCCGGGTGCGCGTGGCGATGCACCGGGCTTCCCGGCGCTGGTGCGCGACCTGGACAGCTTCATCGCCCATATCGGCGCCGAGCATGGCATCGCGGTGGAAGACATCGTGGTGATCGCGCAGAGCGTGGGGGCGGTGGTCGCCGCGACCTGGGTGCACGATTACGCGCCGCGCCTGCGTGCGCTGGTGATGGCTTCGCCGGCGTTCAAGGTGAAGCTGTACGTGCCGTTCGCGCGGCCGGGCCTGGCCTTGATGCAGAAGCTGCGTGGCAACTTCTTCGTCAACAGCTACGTCAAGCCGCAGTGGCTGACCCATGACCCGGCGCGGGTGGAAAGCTACCGCACCGATCCGCTGATCACCCGGCCGATCTCGGTGCGCGTGCTGCTGGGCCTGTACGAAGCGGCCGACCGCATCGTGGCCGATGCGCAGGCGATCAGCGTACCGGTGCAGCTGCTGGTGTCCGGCTCCGACTTCGTCGTGCACCGTGGCCCGCAGGACCGCTTCTACGAGCGCCTGTCCAGCCCGATCAAGGAGCGCGTGCACCTGCCGGGCTTCTTCCACGACACGCTGGGCGAGCGCGATCGGGCGCCTGCGCTGGCACGCATCCGCAGTTTCATCCAGGCGCGTTTCGCCGAGCCGCTGCGCGAGCTGTCACGGCGCGACGCGCATCGCCATGGGCCGACCTTCGAGGAATCGGAGATCCTGGCGTGGCCACCGGAGCGTAACAGCCTGGCCGACCTGCGCTGGCGCGTGGTACGTGGCGGCCTGCGTTTCGGCGGTACG
This sequence comes from Stenotrophomonas sp. AG209, assembly GCF_003550055.1. Lineage (NCBI taxonomy): Bacteria > Pseudomonadati > Pseudomonadota > Gammaproteobacteria > Lysobacterales > Lysobacteraceae > Stenotrophomonas > Stenotrophomonas sp. AG209. Next base: position 2,142,716 of record NZ_QXDB01000001.1, on the reverse strand, counting down.
TTGTCCGAAGGCATCGCGCTGGGACTGCAGACCGGTTTCGATTCGGGCAGCACGCTGGACTACATCTATCGCGACGAAGCGCGTGGCAAGGGCCCGCTGGGGCGGATGGTCGACCGCAACTATCTGGATGCGATCGGCTGGCGCGGCATCCGCATTCGCGGCCAGCACCTGCAGGAACTGCTGCGCGACGCTGCCCAGCGCCTACGCGGGCAGGGCACGCCGGTGCGCGTGCTGGATGTGGCTGCCGGCCATGGCCGCTACGTGCTGGAAGCGCTGGGCCAGGGCGAACAGCGCGCCGAGCGCATCGTGCTGCGCGACTTCAGCGATCTGAACGTGACCCAGGGCCAGGCGTTGATCGAGCGCCTCGGTGCGGCCGACATCGCACGCTTCGAGCAGGGCGATGCGTTCGATCCGTCGCAGTTGGCCAAGGTCGATCCGTCGCCCACGCTGGCGGTGGTGTCCGGCCTGTACGAACTGTTCCCCGACAACGACGCCGTGCTGCGCTCGCTGCAGGGCATCGCCGCAACGGTGCCGGTGGGTGGCTACCTGGCCTACACCGGCCAGCCCTGGCACCCGCAGCTGGAGTTCATCGCACGCGCATTGACCAGCCACCGGGGTGGCGCAGCGTGGGTGATGCGCCGCCGTACCCAGCAGGAAATGGATGAGCTGGTGCGCCTGGCCGGGTTCGAGAAGGTGGCGCAGCGCATCGATGACTTCGGCATCTTCACCGTGTCGCTGGCTCGCCGGACCGCGTGATGGCGACGCTCGCTGCAACCCCGCTGGCCGCGGAAGGGCGCCCCTGGCGGCGCGCCCTGCTGTGGCTGGCGCTGCTGGGCCCGTTCTTCTTCGCCAGCTATGGCTTCGCCAACTGGATGGCCGGCCGCCATGCCGAACTGCCGGTGATGGCGTTCGGATGGGAAACGCAGATTCCGTTCGTGCCCTGGACGATCGTGCCGTACTGGTCGATCGACCTGTTCTACGCGATCTCGTTCTTCCTGTGCCGGCGTCGGCTGGAACTGGACCGGCACGCGCTGCGGCTGTTCAGTGCACAGCTGATCGCCGTGAGCTGCTTCCTGCTGTGGCCGTTGCGCTTCAGCTTCGAGCGGCCGGAGATCGGCGGCGTGTTCGGTTGGCTGTTCGATGTGCTGCTGGGCTTCGACAAGCCGTTCAATCAGGTGCCGTCGCTGCACATCGTGCTGCTGATCGTGTTGTGGGTGAAATTCGCGCAGTACCTGCAGGGTGCCTGGCGTTGGGTGCTGCATGTGTGGGCGCTGCTGATCGGTGTCTCGGTGCTGACCACGTTCCAGCATCATTTCATTGATATCCCGACCGGCCTGCTGGCCGGTTGGCTGTGCGTCTGGCTGTGGCCGGAGCAGGGCACGCCGCCATTGCGCGCCTGGCGCACCGTGCGTGATGCCAAACGTTGGCGATTGGCAGCGCTGTACCTGCTGGGGGCCGCTGTATTGCTGGTACCGGTGGTGCTTCTGCGTGGCGCGGCGTTGTGGCTGCTGTGGCCGGTGGTGTCGCTGCTGCTGGTAGCGCTGGCCTATGCCGGGCTGGGCACGGTGGTGTTCCAGAAGCGCGCTGATGGGCGCCTGACCATGGCGGCGCGCTGGTTGCTGGCGCCGTACCTGGGCGCGGCCTGGATCAATTCGCGGCTGTGGACGCGGCGTGCGCCGCAGCCGGTGCCGGTGATGGATGGCGTGTGGCTGGGGCGCATTCCCTGTGCTGCGTTGCCAGCCCCCTTGGTCGGCGTGGTCGATGCCTGTGCTGAACTGTCCTGTCGTGCACCGGGCGCGGCGTATGCCAGCGTGCCGATGCTGGACCTGGTGGTGCCCACGCCGGAACAGCTGCGCGCGGCGGCCGAGGCCATCGAGCGCCTGCACGTGCAGGGGCCGCTGCTGGTGTGTTGCGCGCTGGGCTATTCGCGCAGTGCTGCCAGTGTGGCGGCCTGGCTGTTGCGCAGTGGTCGTGCCGCCGATACCGATGCTGCGGTGGCGACCGTGCGCGCGGCACGTTCCGGCATCGTGCTGGGCACGGCGCATCTGCGTGCCATCACCGCCGCAGCGGGGCCACGCACGTGAGTACGGTTCCCGATCTGGCGACCATGCAGCTGCTGCTGCGGCAGGGCCGTTGGCCGGCGTTGCTGTCGTTGGGCCTGTTGCTGGTGGCGTTGCTGCTGCTTGGCACCGAGCCGGGCCTGGCGATGGTTGCTGCCGGCCTGCTGCTGGCCAGCGTCGTCGTCGGGCTCGCACAGGCCTACCACGCATGCCGGGTCGGGCTGGATGCCAGCCTGCTGCAGCTGCTGCGCGATGAAGCCCTGGAGGGTGACGCCGCTGCGCGCCGTACCGACCAGCTGCTGCACGACAGCGGCCTGCGCCGCGCCGCGCCCGACGCGCCGCTGCGCGGGTGGGACCTGCGCTGGGCCGGCATGCGCCGCCTGCTGCTGTGCCAGTACCTGCTGACAGGGGTGCAGGTGGTGTTGCTGGTGCTGGCCGTGGTGTGGCCGCAGACGTGAACGGGAGGAGCTGATGTTCGCCGAACTGATTGCCCGCGCCTGCAGTGGCGCGATCCACGTGGTGACCGGTGCCCGCGCGCTGTGGATCGGCTGTGCGCCGTCCAGCGAACGCCGCGTGTACTACGGCAACCACGCCAGCCATGGTGACTTCGTACTGATCTGGTCGTCGATGCCACCGGCATTGCGGCGCCAGGTGCGCCCGGTGGCCGCAGCCGAGTACTGGCAGCGCGACGGCCTGCGCCGCTACCTGATCGATGCGGTGTTCAACGGTGTGCTGGTCGAGCGCGAGGCCGGCCATCGCCAGCAGGATCCGCTGCAGGTACTGCGCGATGCGGTGGACGAAGACTGCTCGCTGATCCTGTTTCCGGAAGGCACGCGCAACGTCGGCGATGAACCGTTGTTGCCGTTCAAGAGCGGCATCTACCACCTGGCGCGGCAACGGCCGGAGCTGGAGTTCGTGCCGGTGTGGATCGACAACCTGAAGCGGGTGATGCCGAAGGGCCGGTTCCTGCCGCTGCCGCTGCTGTGCACGGCCACCTTCGGCACGCCGCTGCGGTTGCAGGCCGACGAGGATAAGGCTGCGTTCCTTGCGCGCAGCCGGCAGGCGCTGCTGGACCTGGCGCCTAATGGAGGGCGCGCATGAGTTATCTGATGGATGTGTCCGGCGACCTGGCAGCGCGCAGCGTGGGCCAGCAGACCGGCCTGCTGTTCGCCGGTGTCGGCGCGGTGCTGGTGCTGGCCACGCTGGTGGCCGAGACCCTGCGCTGGCGCCAGCGTGGGCGGCCCAGCGCGGTGATCGCAAACCTGGTCTCGCGCATCCGCGCGTGGTGGGTGATGGCGATCGTGGTCGGGCTGGCGCTGTTCTTCGGCCGTGCCGGGGTGATCGTGCTGTTTGCGATCATCTCGCTGTTCGCGCTGCGCGAGTTCATCACCCTGGCGCCGACCCGTTCCGGCGACTACTACGCGCTGCTGGCCGCGTTCTACATCGTGCTGCCCTGGCAGTACTACCTGGTGTGGATCGACTGGTACGGCATGTACACGCTGCTGATCCCGGTCTATGCGTTCCTGTTCCTGCCGATCCTGTCGACCATTGGTGGCGATACCACGCACTACCTGGAGCGCACGGCGAAGGTGCAGTGGGGGTTGATGATCTGCGTGTTCTGCATCTCGCACGTGCCGCTGCTGCTGAACCTGCACGTGCCCGGCCATGACCCGTCGCGCAACGTGTTGCTGTTCGCCTTCCTGGTGATCGTGGTGCAGTCCTCGGACGTGCTGCAGTACATCTGGGGCAAGCTGCTGGGCAAGCACCTGATCGCGCCGAAGCTGTCGCCGTCGAAGACGGTGGAGGGCTTCGTGGGGGGCGTGCTGAGCGCCAGCGCGCTGGGGGCGGCGCTGTGGTGGATCACCCCGTTCACGCCGCTGCAGGCGTTCGGCCTGTCGCTGCTGATCAACCTGATGGGATTCTGGGGCGGCCTGGTGATGTCGGCGATCAAGCGCGACCGCGGCATCAAGGACTGGGGCCACATGATCGAGGGGCATGGCGGCATGCTCGACCGGCTGGATTCGGTGTGCTTCGCCGCGCCGGTGTTCTTCCACGTGGTGCGGTACTACTGGAAGGCGGGCGGCGGCGGCTGATTCCGCGGGGGCTGCATCCACGCATGGCGTGGATCTACTGGACGGGCTGGGGGCGGTTGATCGCCGGGGCTGCATCCACGCATGGCGTGGATCTACTGGACGGGCTGGGGGCGGTTGATCGCCGGGGCTGCATCCACGCATGGCGTGGATCTACTGGACGGGGCGGGGCGGTTGATCGCCGGGGTGGCATCCACGCATGGCGTGGATCTACTGGAGCCGGTAGTGCCGGCCGCTGGCCGGCAACGGCAACATCCTGCCATCGTTCATGGGGTTGCCGGCCAGCGGCCGGCACTACCCGCGCGCGCTTACGCGCTGATGCCGTATTCCTTCAGCTTCTTGCGCAGGGTGGCGCGGTGGATGCCCAGCATCGCGGCGGCACGGCTCTGGTTGCCTTCGCAGTGGTTGAGCACTTCCACGAACAACGGGATTTCCATCTCGCGCAGCACGATCTCGTAGACATCGTCCGCGTCGCAGCCATCGAGGTCACGCAGGTAGCGGCGCACGGACTGGGCGACGTGTTCACGCAGCGGTGGCCGGGGAGCGCCACGACTGTTGTCAGGACGAGAGAGGACAGCGTTCAAGGGGGTTCCCGATCTGGTTGGCCCGTGCGCGCGGAGCGCGCGGCCGGACGAGGTGGTGGCGGCCAGTCTAGCGCGAGCGTGCCCGACCTGCCACGGCTGGTCGCCTCTACCCTGGTCAGAGGAAGTCGAAGGTGAATGCGACGGTGGACGCGGCAGGCTCCTGCACGCGGAACGCGATGCGCGCACTCTGGCCCGGTTCCAGCAGGGCCGCGCCGGGGGCTTCGCCGAGGTACTGCGCCGGTGCGAACACGCCGCTGCCGATCACCCGGCCATCGGCATCGGACAGCGACAGGCGCAGGTCCGGCCAGGCCTGTGCCCAGCGCGCATCGTTGCGGATGCTGGCCTGCACCTGCAGCACGCCGGCCTGGCCCGGCAGCGGTCGGATTTCGCGGCTGGTCATGGTGAACGCGGTGGGCTCGTGCCAGGCCGGCAGGTTGCAGCGCAGTGCGCCGCACAACGCGCCCAGCCAGGCGCGGTTGCCGGCGTCGGCGGCCAGTCGCGCACGATCGGCCAGCACGCTCTGCAGTACCAGCAACAGTGCCAGCCCGGCGATCAGCACCCAGTGCCAGCGCGGCGTCGGCAGCGTGCGCGGCCGCGAAGTGCCCAGGAAGCTCGGCGCATCGCCGGCCACGGCCTGCGCGGCCGGGACGGCAAGGGCGGGTTCGATCACGGCCGCTTTGTCGAGGATGACGGTGTCATCGATCTGTCGCGTCTCCGCCATTGGCGGCAACGCCGCGTCGATCGGATCGCCCGGATCGCCGCTCTCCGCGGCAGGGATGTCATGCACCGCCGGGTCGGGCGTGCGCGCATCGGTCGCAGGTGCGGCCTCGCCTTCCGACGCGGGGCGCAGGAAGGTGGCCAAAGGGCGGCGCGGCGGGTTCGGCTCGGACATGCTCAGGGCGCGGGCTCGGATCCAGCGGTCATTCAATCACGATCAGGCGCGGCGTACGCCGGTGATGCGCATCCAGTCGCCATCCTGGGTGGCCTGCAGATCGTCGAACCACGCGGCATAGCGCTGCAGCAGTTCGCCTTCCTGGCCATGCAGGATGCCCGACAGGGCGATGCGACCGCCGGCGGCGACGCGTGCGGCCAGCAGTTCGGCCAGCGCATCCAGCGCCGAGGCGAGGATGTTGGCGACCACGATCGGATAGGTGGCGACCGGTTCGTCCTGCGGCAGGTACACATGCATGCGGGCCTGCTCGCCATTGCGCTCGGCATTGTCGGCGGTGGCGACCAACGCTTGCGGGTCGTTGTCCACGCCGATCGCTTCGGCGGCGCCCAGCTTCAGTGCGGCCAGCGCGAGGATGCCCGAGCCGCAGCCGAAGTCGAGCACGCGCTGGCCCTGCAGTTGGCCCTCCACGGCCAGCTGGTCCAGCCAGCGCAGGCACAGGGCGGTGGTCGGGTGGGTGCCCGAGCCGAAGGCCAGGCCCGGGTCCAGCCGCACCACGGCGGCATCGGCGGCCTGCGCGGCGTCCGGCAGTTCATGGTTCCACGGCACGATCCAGGTACGGCTGCCGAAATCCATCGGCTGGAACTGGTCCAGCCAGGCGCGTTCCCAGTCTTCGTCTTCGACCGCGCGGAAGCTGCCATTGCTCCAGTCCAGCTCCGGGTCGAAGGATTCCAGTGCGGCCAGCAGCAGCAGCGCATTGCTGTCGGCGGGGAACAGCGCGCTCAGCACCAGAGTGTCCCACAGCGGCGTTTCACCCACGCCGGGTTCGAGGATGGCCTGTTCGTTGCTGGTGTCGGCTTCGGCATCGAGCAGGGTCACGGCCAGTGCGCCGACGTCCTCCAGCGCATTTTCATAGCGGGGCTGGGTGGCTTCGGTGCAGCGCAGGGTCAGTTCCAGGAACGGCATGGCGGTGGGGACAGTCGCGGGAAAGGGGGCCATGCTAGACCATCGGGGCGTCTCCGTATTGCCTGAGATGCTGCCTTGAGATGAACGGGGGCAGTTCAGACAGGCCTGTCAGGCCTTGCTAAACTCGGCGCTTTCCTGTGTGCCGTGAACGCTCACACCCGCCGATGGCCTTCGCTCCGACCCTGAAAACCTGGTTGCTCGTACTGCCGGCGGTGGCCGTGCTGGGCGTGGCCGGGTATCGGGCCAGCGGCCATGCTGCGGGCGAGGCATCGCCGTCGGCGTCGCCGGACCTGCCGCTGGCCGTGGCCAGCCATGACAGCGGAGCGCCGCTGCCGGTGGTGCCGGAAGCACTGGCGCGGCGGCTTGCGGCCTTCGAGCGCGGCAACACGCTGCCGTCGGGCCTGCCGCTGGACCTGCGCGCCGACATCGAAGATGCCAGCGACCTGTATGCCTACGCCCAGCGCCTGCGCGCACAGGCCGACAACGGCAATCACGAGGCGCGCTGGATGCTCAGCCGCGTCTATGACTATTGCGCGCAGTACGCACTCGATCCGGGCGGCTACCGCCTGGACAACAACGTACTGAGTGGGTTGGGCCTGACGGCGGCGCCGGCGATGATCGAGGCGCGTGAGCGCGTGGCGCAGCGCTGCGGCGGATTCGTGCCGGGCGACAAGCTGGGTGCGGCGCTGGTGCTGTCCGAGCGCCGCAAAGCGGCCGCACAGGGCAACCTGGCCGCGGAAGCAGCGCTGTTCGCCGAAGGTGAGCCGCTGAAAGACAGTGCCGAATACCGTCGCGACCTGGTCGAGCGCGTGCGTACCTCGCGCGACCCGGAGGCCTACATGGCCATCGCGCCGGCCATGGGCGTGCGTGCTGCCGGTGACCGCGCGCTTGACGGCCTGGTGGCGGGCGAGCAGCTCAGTGAACTTGCATGGCGGCTTGCGGCCTGTGAACTCGGTCTGGCCTGTGGAGCGGACAGCGTGCTGGTCAACAATTTTTGTGCGAACGGAGGGATCTGTTCGCAGGATGGAGCGCAGGATTTCCGGGATTTCGTGTATGACGCTGCGGTATCGCGGCAAGGTGCTGGGAAAATGAAGGAATGGATCAAGCGATTGGTTGGAAAGAGGGACGGGCGATGAATTACCGTCGATTCCTGCATGGGGCCAAGTTCTGGTTCTGGGTGGCGCTGTTCGTGGCCTACTCGGCCGGCGCGGTCGGCCTGTTGATGATCGATACCTACGAGGACCGCTACCGGCATCTGTCGAAGGTGGAGCTGACCACGGTGAAGGCGCAGGAAGACGTGCGCCGTGCCGGTGCCAGCCAGGTCGCTGCGGTCTATCGCGCGCAGAGTGGCATGCCATTCGCTTCACTGCCGGCCGGCAGCACCTTCCAGGTGGTGTGGCCCGATGGTTCCACCGAAACCATGGTGATCGTCGACCCCACTTCGCCCAATGGCGTGCGGCCGCTGGCCAACTCGCAGATCCCGGCGACGGCGGCGGACGCGCGCTGAGCCTGCCTGGGTAGAGCCGGGCAGGCCCCGGCTGTGCTTTCCGGCAAGCCGAGCATGGGCTCGGCTCTACAGAAACAGAAAAGGGCGGGGAGATCCCCGCCCTTTTCATGTCCAGCACCTGGCGCCGATCAGGTCAGTGCGATCGGCTTGTTCTTGCGCTCGGCAAGGCGCTTTTCCAGGTAGTGGATGTTCTGGCCACCGGCCTGGAAGCCCTTGTCACGCATGATCCGCTGCTGCAGGGCGATGTTGGTCTTGATGCCATCGACCACCATTTCGCTCAGTGCCACCCGCATGCGGGCGATGGCGGTTTCGCGGTCCGGGCCGTGCACGATCAGCTTGCCGATCATCGAGTCGTAGTTCGACGGCACGCGGTAGCCACTGTAGATGTGGGTATCCACGCGCACGCCGGGGCCACCCGGCGGATGGAAGCCGGTGATGGTGCCCGGGCTCGGCACGAAGGTCTCGGCGTCTTCGGCGTTGATGCGGCATTCGATGGCATGGCCGGTCAGCACCACGTCGCTCTGCTTGATCGACAGCTTCTGGCCGGCGGCGATCTTCAGCTGCTCGGCCACCAGGTCGATGCCGGTGACCATTTCGGTGACCGGATGCTCCACCTGGATGCGGGTGTTCATTTCGATGAAGTAGAAGCGGCCGTCCTCGTACAGGAACTCGAACGTGCCGGCACCGCGGTAACCGATGCGCACGCAGGCTTCGGTGCACACCTTGCCGATCTGCTCGCGCTGCTCGGCGCTGATGCCCGGTGCCGGTGCTTCTTCCACCACCTTCTGGTGGCGGCGCTGCATCGAGCAGTCACGCTCACCCAGGTGGATGGCGTTGCCCTGGCCGTCGGCCAGCACCTGGATCTCCACGTGGCGCGGATTTTCCAGGAACTTCTCCATGTAGACCTCGCCATTGCCGAACGCGGCCTTGGCCTCGCTCTTGGTGGTTTCGATCGAGGTCTTCAGCGAGGCTTCGGCGTGCACCACGCGCATGCCGCGGCCACCGCCGCCACCGGCCGCCTTGATGATGACCGGGTAGCCGATCTCACGGGCGATCTTGGTGTTGGCGACGATGTCCTCGCCCAGCGGGCCGCCCGAGCCGGGCACGCACGGTACGCCGGCGGACTTCATCGCGCGGATGGCTTCGACCTTGTCACCCATCATGCGGATGGTGTCGGCCTTGGGGCCGATGAAGATGAAGCCGGACTCTTCCACACGCTCGGCGAAGTCGGCGTTCTCCGACAGGAAGCCGTAACCCGGGTGGATGGCCTGGGCGTCGGTGACTTCCGCCGCGGCGATCAGTGCCGGGATGTTGAGGTAGCTCTGCGGCGACGGCGCCGGACCGATGCAGACCGACTCATCGGCCATGGCCACGTGCTTGAGGTTGCGGTCGACCGTGGAGTGCACGGCCACCGTGCGGATGCCGAGGGTATGGCACGCGCGCAGGATGCGCAGCGCGATTTCCCCTCGGTTGGCGATGACGACTTTGTCGAGCATGGCGTGCCCCTCAGCCGATCACGAACAGCGGCTGGTCGAATTCCACCGGCTGGCCGTTCTCGCCGAGGATGGCGACGATGGTGCCGGACTTGTCGGCTTCGATCGGGTTGAACATCTTCATCGCTTCGATGATGGCCAGGGTTTCGCCTTCCTTGACCTGCTGGCCAACGGTGACGAAGGCCGGCTTGTCCGGGGCGGACGAGGCGTAGAAGGTGCCGACCATCGGCGAGCGCAGCACGTGGCCTTCCGGCAGCGCCGGGCCCGGCTTGGCGGTGCCGCCGGTGGAGGCTTCGGTCGGCGACTGCATCGGCATCGCCTGCGGCGCCGGAGCGGCCGGAGCGGCATACACCGGGGCCGCAATCGGGGCGGCATAGCCGGCCACCGGGGCGCGCGACAGGCGCACCGACTCTTCGCCTTCCTTGATTTCGATTTCAGCCAGGTTCGACTCTTCCAGCAGGTCGATCAGCTTCTTGATTTTGCGGAGATCCATGGTGGCCTCTTTGCTCGTGATGTCAGTGTGGTGGGAAGCGCATCGCGCTCGGGTCAAAGCAGTTCGTAGAACTCGCGCAGCTGCCGCGTACGGTCGCGCGCGAGGGTGGTCAGGCAGCGCATCTGTGCGCCGTTGCGTGCCGTGCCATCGGAATTGAGGGCATAGACCGCGTTGCAGTCGTGGTCGCGCAGCTGGATCCAGGCACGCTGGGCCAGTACCAGCTCCTGCTCGGCATCGCCGCAATAGCTGCAGGTGCCACCGCGGGCCGGGGTACGCAGCTGGCGACGCGCCTGTGCATAGACGGTATTGAGTTCGGCATCAGCGGCGGCGGCCACGTCCGAGGCGCACAGGTCGCTCTCCATCGTGGTACCCGGATGGGCGCAGTCGATGCCTTCGTCCTTGCGGTCGAACGCGGCGGCGGCACCGTAGATGCCGGCCCACGCCACAACGCCGGCGAGCACGCGCGGCAGCATCTTCACGCGCTGGCCGCCTGCACGCGCAGCAGTGCCGCGTCCATCGCGTAGCGGTAGCTGTCGGCACCGAAGCCGCATACCACGCCCACGGCCTTGTCACTGAAGTAGCTGTGCTGGCGGAACGGCTCGCGGGTATGCGGGTTGGACAGGTGGATCTCGATGAACGGCACCGCCACCGCCGCCAGCGCATCGCGCAGGGCCACCGAGGTGTGGGTGAAGGCGGCGGGGTTGATCAGGATGAAAGCGGTTCCGTCACTGCGCGCGGCCTGCACGCGGTCCACCAGCACATGCTCGGCGTTGGACTGCAGGCTGTCCACGGTGTGCCCGGCGGCCGATGCCTGGGCAGCCAGGGCCTGGTCGATGTCGGCCAGCGTGGTGTGGCCGTAGACCTCCGGCTCGCGGGTGCCGAGCAGGTTGAGGTTGGGGCCGTGCAGGACCAGCAGCTTCGCCATGGGATCCGGAAGACGGGAAAGGGCGGCAGTCTGGCGGAACCGGCGGATGCTGTCCAGTTCGGCGAAGTTTGCAGCGTTTCAATCGATCGTTTGAAATCTGCCGGAGGGCTTGTGGCCGTATGGCGGGCGCTGGATCAAGGCGCGCTGAACGTGGTGCTGGCCGGGGATGCTGGCACGTAGGCCGACGATGCCGGCAAGGCTGGGCGCTGACCGATGCCGCAATGGGCCGTGATGCGGCGGATCCACGCCATGCGTGGATGAAGGAAGTTCGGTGCGCAGCAAGCTACGCACCCACCGAGGGGCAGCCCGAGGCGCGCTGCACGCCACCCACCGCCCCCGCCACGCACCCGCTCAGGTCTCCAGCGGCACCGTCGGCACCACGTTCGGGAACACCTCCTCCAGCGGCTCCCGTTCCCCCGGCTTCGGCGTCGGCCAGTTGTAGGCGTTCACCGGCTGCGCGCGATTCACCCATAACGCGTAATACAGATGGTCGGCGCGGCCATCACCGGTGTTGGGGTGGATCAGGATGGTCAGCCCCAGGCTGTTGAGCTGCAGCCAGGGCACCAGCACCGGCAGCAGGTCGTTGGTGAAGCCGAAATAGAACGAGGGAGTGACGTGCGGTCCGCGCGGCTCAAGGTTCCAGTTGCCCAGCTCGACCGGGAAGCGCTCGGCGGCCCAGCGCCGCAGCAGCGCGGCCTTCTCGAAGCTGTCCTCGTCGAAGTAGATATGCGCGTGGTAGCTCTTGATGGCGGTGTAGGCGCGTGGCCGGGTGGGCAGCGTGGCCTCGCCGGGGCGCACGCTGGCCGGGCGCGGGGTCGGTTCGCTGGCGGTGGCCTGGCCCCAGGGGCTGCGGCCCTCCGGCGCCGGCGGGATGATGGTGCGGAAGCCAGGGCGCCCGGGTTCGGTGGTGTTCACCGTGCTGTCGCTGCGCGCGGCTGCGGTGGCGGTCGACGCGCTGGCCAGCCCACCGGCGGCCAGTCCGGCCGAGGCGATCAGGCGACGCCGTGCGGGCGAGAGCAGGTCGGCCCAGTGGGCGTCATCGTCGCCGGCGTCGATGAGGGTCGGCGGGTCCGGGTGCATGAAGGGCTCCGTGGCGGCATTGTGTGGGCAGGCAAGCACGCTCGGGCACCTGCATCCACAGCGTCCAATAAGCAGGCGGCATCACCTCATGCACGGCTGCCTTCATCGCCATTGAGCGCGACCGGGCGGCGGGCTAGGGTGCAGGTCTGCCGCCCCGGAGCCCGCCATGACCTCGTCCGATGCCGATACCCAACGCAAGCGCGCGGCCTTCCGCCAGCTGCATGCAGCAGGGTGCTTCGTCCTGCCCAATCCGTGGGACGTGGGCAGTGCACGCTACCTGCAGCGGCAGGGCTTCCAGGCACTGGCCACGACCAGTGCCGGCTGCGCCTGGAGTGAAGGGCGGCCGGATGGGGCGGTTTCGCTGCAGGCCACGCTGGAACATCTGCGGCTGATGGCGGCAGCGACACCGCTGCCGTTGAACGCCGATTTCGGTGATGGCTTCGGCGCCACGCCACAGGCAGTGGGGGAGGCGGTGGCGGCGGCGATCGATACCGGCATCGCGGCGTTGTCGATCGAGGATGCCAGTGGCGTAGCTGATGCGCCGCTGCGGCCGATCGGGCAGGCGGTCGAGCGACTGCGCGCGGCACGTGCGGCCATCGACCACGCGGGTGGCGATGTGCTGCTGGTCGGGCGGGCCGAGAACTTCTTCGTCGGCGTGCCGGATCTGCAGGACACCCTGCAGCGCCTGCGCGCCTACGCCGAGGCCGGCGCCGATGTGCTGTATGCACCGGGCATCAGCACGCGTGAACAGATCAGCGCGGTGGTCGCCGCTGCGGGGCCGAAGCCGGTGAACCTGCTGGTCGGTGGACCGACACCGCTGAGCCTGCAGGACATCGCCGCACTCGGCGTGCGCCGGGTCAGCCTGGGCGGTGCGCTGGCGCGTGCGGCGTGGGGTGGGCTGATGCAGGCGACCCAGCCGATCGCGCAGGACGGCCGCTTCGATGGCCTGCAGCAGGCGGCCTCGGGTGCGGCGTTGAACGCGCTGTTCCGTTGACGGAAACCCCGGTGCGGACTCTGGCCAGCAGGGACAGTGGATCCACGCCATGCGTGGATGGATGCGCCTACGCCTACAGCGCTTCCGTCTCACTCTCCGGCAGGACCACGCCCGGTTCCAGGTCGGGCAGCAGCTGCTGCAACAGCCCGGGGTTGTCCGGCAGCGCGGCGCCATCCAGATAGCGCCATTGCGTGGTACCGACGCTCCGCACAGCGACCATGAATGACGTGCTGCGCATCGGCGCCTCGCGCACGCGCAGCAGCGACTGGCGCGGTACGAAGCAGACTTCCTCGTCACCGGCCGCATAGGTGCGGCCTGGCACGCCCGCCTCGTCGCTGATGATGGTGACGCCGGCCTTGCGCAGCGCCTTCACCGTGTCGCGGGTCGCCCGCGCAAAGGCCTCGTCGCCGCCAGCCAGCTGCTTCAGGCTGGGATGGGTGCGCGCGATGATCAGCTCGGTATCGCCCCGGGCGAAGGCGTCCATCATCGCCTGCACCTCCTTGCGCAATGCAGCCGAGTCTTCCGGACTGAGTTCACCGGCCAGCGCTGGCGCAACGGCCATTGCCATGGGCAGGGCCAGCAGAAGGGCAAGCAGATATCGGTGCATCGTCGGGTATCTCAGCGGGAACCGCCGCACTATACGGTGGATGCGGAAACAGCGTCCCACGCATGGTGCTGGTATCCCGGGCGTCACTACTTACTATTGGTAGTTAGTGAATTCCGGACATCCCCCATGCACACCCTCATCGTTACCGCCCATCCTGAATCCGCCGCGTTGACCCATGCCATCGCCAGGTGCATCGGCGAAGCCATCATCGCGTCGGACGCCGCCAACCGCGTGACCCACGCCGATCTGATGGCCGAAGGCTTCGATCCGCGCTTCAACATGCAGGACCACGCGCTGTTCCGTGGCACCGGCGCAACGCCGGCCGACGTCGCCGCCGAGCAGGCGCGGCTGGAGGCTGCCGACACGTTGGTACTGGTCTACCCGTTGTACTGGTGGTCGTTCCCCGCGCTGCTGAAGGGCTGGATCGATCGTGTGTTCACCCAGGGCTGGGCCTACCAGGACGGTGCCGATGGCAAGGTGCAGAAAAAGCTGCAGCGGTTGCGCGTGCACCTGGTCGGCATCGGCGGGGCCGGCGCGGACATGATCGAACGGCGCGGCTACGGTGCGGCGATGAAGACCCAGATCGACATGGGCATCTTCGACTACTGCGGCGCGCGCGTGCTGTCGTCCGACCTGCTGCTGGACGCCGATTCCGGTACAGCCGAAGCGCATCTGCAGACCGCGCTGGCGATCGGCCGTAAAATCGGTACTCCGATGCGCTGACCGCCGTGCTCCACCGATGCCTGCCAACGCCGCACCCACGCGCCGCCGATTGACCCGTGAGCAACGCGCCCGCCAGTTGCTGGACGTGGCCTGGGCGCTGGTCGGCGACGAAGGTACCGATGCGCTGACGCTGGGGCGGCTGGCCGAGGCTGCGGGTGTGACCAAGCCGGTGGCCTACGATCACTTCGTGACCCGCAATGGGCTGCTGGCCGCGCTCTACGATGACTACGACGGTCGCCAGACGATGGTCTTCAACGAGCGCATCGGCCGCGCCCGGGCGCAGTTGGCCGATCGTGCGGCGGCAATCGCCTCCGGCTACATCGACTGCATCCTCAGCCAGGGCAGCGAAGTGCAGGGCATCCTTGCCGCGCTGGTCGGTGCACCCGAACTGCGCGAGGTGAGGCGGCGCTACCAGCAGGATTTCATCGACAACTGCGACATCTGGCTGGGCCCATTTGCGGCCGACGGCACGGTGCCACTGGCCGGGTGCTGGGCGATTCTCGGTGCGGCCGAGGCCCTGTCCGAAGCCGTGGCAGCAGGCGCGCTGGACAAGGCCGACGCCGAGGCCGAGCTGCAGCGCTTGATCGTGGCGACGGTCAAGCGGCGCTGAGCCGCTCAGGCGTCGGCGGTGTTGCCGGCCAGCGCTGTGAACCCGGCGGCCAGACGCTCGCGCACAAGGGCATCGCGTGCGTCACGGCTTTCAGAACCCAGCACCACGGTGATCAGGCGTACCGGCTGATCCCGCCCGGGCACTGACCGGCATGCGGTGGCGGCCAGGCAGAAGCCTGCTGCCTGGGTGTAGCCGGTCTTCAATCCATCCACGCCGTTTTCGCCAAGCAGGGCGTTCTGGTTGCTGCGGCTGAAGCTGCCATGCGCGAACGCGCGCTGCGCGGTGATTGCCAGTATCTGCGGATGGTCATTCAGCAGGCAGGCGGCGAGTACCGCCATGTCGCGCGCGCTGGAGGCATGGTGCGCGGTGGTGATGCCGGACACGCTGGCGAACCACGTGCTGCGCAGGCCGAGCTGGCGCGCGTGCCGGTTCATGCGGTCCAGGAATGCGGGTTGTGATCCGTCCAGATGGCGCGCGATGGCCAGCGCCGCATCATTGCCGGAGACGATCATCAACCCTTCCAGCAGGCGTGCCAGGCTGACCGTTTCGCCGGGCGCCAGGCCCATGCGCGTTTCATCCTCGGCCACCGCGTGCACATCTTCGGCGGCGATGGTTACCACTTCGTCCCACGCACGAGCGTTCTCTTCGACGCATTCGTAAGCGGCGTAGGCGGCCATCAGCTTGGTCAGCGAGGCCGGTTGCCGCGCGATGTCCGCGTTGTGCTGGTGGATCACCGCGAAGGTTGCCGCATCGAGAGTGATCGAGGACAGCGACGCGCGCGCAGGAGCAGGAGACGGCATGGATGCGGCGATGGAGGAGGGCCTGCAGGATAGCCCGCGGTGGCTGCATGAAGCTGCAATATTGAAACGATATAACGTACCGTCATTGTGGGCCGCCGCTGGCCCGACGGGATCTCTGATGACTGCACGCCTGCCACGCCGCTGGCTCCATTCCTCGCTGCTGCTTGCGCTGGCCGCGCTGGACGGCTGCCAGCCCAACCTACGCGCCGAGGCTGCTGCTTCCGCCGAAGCGCGCCCGCACAACGTGATCGTGATGATCAACGACGGTGCCGGTTGGGGTACCTGGGATGCCGCCGCCTACTGGCAATACGGCAGCCGCGAAGGCGCGCCATATGCGGATTTCCCGCAGCGTCTGGCGGTCACCACCTTCCCGTTGAACGCCAGCAGCCAGCCGACCCGCGACAACGCACAGACCCTGGGCTACGACGCGGGCAAGGCCTGGGACAGCGAACCGGTGCCGGCGCAGGACCTGCCGTTCGTCGGCTACCAGTATCTGGCGGCGGTCGCAACCGACAGTGCTGCGGCCGGTACGGCGTTGTCCTCGGGCATCAAGACCTACAACAACGCCATCAATTACAACAACGATGGCAATCCGGTCGAGTTCAATACGCTGCGCGCCAAGCGCCTGGGCATGGCGACCGGCGTGGTGACCTCGGTACCGTTCGCGCATGCAACGCCGGCTGCGTTCGCGGCGCAGAACGAATCGCGCAACAACTATCACGCCATTGCGCACCAGATGCTGGCACAGGGCCACATGGACCTGGTGATGGGCACCGGCGGTCCCGGCTACAGCGTTGATGGTCGCGCCTGTGACGAGGGTGCCGGCGTGGCGAAGGCCGAGGGCTGCGCGAACCCGTGGGAATGGGTCTCCCCGCAGGACTGGCAGCAGCTGGAAGCGGGCAGCACCATTGCCGGCAACCCGGCGGGGCCGTGGCGCCTGATCCGCAGCAAGGATGAGTTCGCCGCGCTGGCGCAGGGACGGATGCCGGCCGACCGGCCGCTGATCGGCGTGCCGCGCGTGGCCAATACGCTCCAGCAGGCGCGCCAGCTGCAGGTGCTGGACAAGGATGCGGCCACGCCTTCCGGTGTGAGGAAGATCGACAGCGTGCCCGATCTTGCGACCATGACGCGTGGCGCGCTGCGGTTCCTGCAGCAGCGTTCGGCCAAGGGCCTGTTCCTGATGGTGGAAGGCGGTGCCACCGACTGGGCCGCGCACACCAGCGCCTGCGGCACCGAATGGCACTACGGCCAATGCAGCGACCAGCCGCAGTACGGCCGCCTGATCGAGGAAACCGTGGAGTTCAACGACGCAGTGGCAGCAGTGGTTGAATGGATCGAGCGCAACGGCGGTTGGGAGCGCAACCTGCTGATCGTCACCACTGACCATGACAACAGCATGCCGATGGGCCCGGATGCACAGAACGTTGCCTTCGCGCCGGTACGCAACAACGGCCGTGGACGCATGCCGGGGATGAGCTTCCGGCCCACCGGCAACCACTCCAATGCGCTGGTGCCGCTGTGGGCCAAGGGCGCAGGTGCGGAGCTGCTTGGAAAGCGCGTACGGGGCGTCGATGCCGGTTACCGCCAGCACGTGCGCTGGAATGACGGCAGCTACATCGACAACACCGACGTGGCTGCGGCGGTGCAGGAGGCACTGCAGCGTCCACGGTAACGCCCGGTTGCACCCGGGCTGTCGTCGAGGCAGCCTGCGCACATGCAGTCGGATATCCGCATCGACGGTCGTGTCTTCGCCTACGTCTTCCCCTGTGCGTGGGAAGACTACGCGAAGATCGGTTTCTCGCGTGATCCGCTCGGACGCATCAGCGCATTGCACCGGCGTTGGTTCGAGTTCTTCGATCTCGACGCCGGTGCACTGGTGGAAGCGGAAAGCGAGCGCGATGCAAGAGATCTGGAACTGCAGCTGCGTTCGCCGTTCAAGGCGCACCGCGCGCCGGCGCCGATGACGGTCCAGGACAAGGCTGGGGGGCGCACCGAATGGGTACGTGGTGCCAACCAGGCTTTGTCGCTTGCGATTGCCGCGTTGGGCGAACAAGGCTATCGCTGTTATCCATTGAAGGCGTGGCTGCGGGCCGCCCTGCGCCTGCGCCTGGATCGGCTGCACGACTGGGCTGCGGTGCAGCTTCCGGAAGAGGAGGGCCTGCGGATGCCCGGTGGCCCCGGCGAGGGCGTGCTGCGTGACACCCTCGACGGTTGTCGGGCATTGGATATCGATCCGACCCCGTGGCTGCCTGAACACGTCCAGCGCTGGTATGCAGGCTGAGGGGCGCTCAACGGGCTCGCGGCGGCTGAACCGGCGCAGCCGGTTGCCGCGGGCACTGCGGGGCAGGTGTGGACGGGCTGGCAAGCTGCCGTGCCAGCTCGGCGCTGGCCACGTGGCCGTGCAGGAACAACAGGCTGCCGTAGATGTTCATGAGCGTGCCTCCACTTGAGTGGATTGCACGATACGGGCAGCATGGAAGGGCAAAAAGCGACATTTCCGCAAGCATGCCTTGAGAGGAATTCAAGCCTTATGTCCCGTCCGCCCCTTCATGCCCTGCAGGGTTTCGTGGCTGCCGCCCGGCTCGGCAACCTGTCGCGCGCGGCGGCGTCGATGAACCTGACCGTCAGTGCGCTCAGCCATCAGATGCGCCAGCTGGAAGAGCGGCTGGGGCAGCCGTTGCTGGTCCGCCAGCCGCGTGGCGTCACCCTCACGCTGGAGGGGCAGCGCCTGCTCGACCAGGTCGGCCCGCATCTGGATGCGATCAACGAGGCCTTCCAGCCCTATGCCGCACGCGCCGAGCACGTGCTGACGATCAGCGCGGTACCGTCGATGGCGTCGGCGTGGCTGGTGCCGCGGCTGGGGCACTTCGTGGCCGAGCACCCGCAGATCGAGATCAACCTGCAGTCAAGTGAGCGCCTGGTTGATTTCGAGCGGCAGCGCCAGTTCGATGCCGCGCTGCGGCTGGGCAGCGGGCAGTGGCCGGGCCTGGTGGTGGAGCCGCTGTTCGACGAGTGGCTGCTGCCGATGGCCAGCCCGGCGCTGATCGAACGCATGGGAGGGATCGACCGCGTGCCGCTGAACCAGTGGCCGCTGTTGGGGGATCCCGATGGAGCGTGGGGCGCCTGGTTCGCGCTGAGTGGACAGAACCCGCCGCCGCGCTTCGTGGCGGTGCTGGATGATTCGGAGGCGCACCACCGCGCGGCGCTGGACGGGGTAGGCGTGGCGCTGGGACGGGTGACGCGGGCGCGCCTGCTGCTGGATTCCGGCCAACTGGTGGCGCTGTCCAGCCTGCGACTGAAAACCGCCTGGCCGCATTGGCTGGTCTACCCGCAGCGCTCGGCCCGCCATCGTGGCTTCCTCGCGTTCCGCGACTGGCTGCATGCGCAGGCCGCCGAGCACGTGCGGCACATGGCAGACGCACATCTTTAGCGTTGGGCCATGCTCGACTGCGTGTGCGCGGCATTCACCGTACCAACGTAACCGCCTGCCCGGCACGGGCGAAGGCTTCGCCCAGCAACGAGCCTGCCTTGATCGCCTCCACGTCCTCGAACAGCGCCTGCAATGCATCGGCCGGGCGCGAGGCCGGCGCCGCGACCGCCTGCTGGATCGCGGTGAAGCGGTCGGCCAGTACGCGGTGGCCGGGATGGGCCTGTGCCCATGCCGCCAACGGTTGGCGCACGCCGGCGGCGGCATCCAGGCGCTGCTGCTCGAACAGGGTGATCGCCGCCGCCGACGTCTCGGCCCGCTCGATCTTGGCGTGGCGCAGTTCGCGGCTGAGGAACAGGTCGTAGGCCGCGCCACGACCGACCGCGATGCGCAGGCCATCGCGGTCCAGGTCGGCCACCTGCTGCGCAGGGCTGTCCTCGCGCACCAGGTAGGTGCCTTCGATCTCCACATAGGCGGCACTGAAGGCGATGCGGTCGGCACGCGCCGGATCGATGGCCAGGAAGGCCAGGTCCCAGGCATCCTCGCTGGCCGCAGCGACCACCGAGGCCGCTGAGTCGTGGCAGGTGAAGCGTGCCTGCACGCCCATGCGCTGCGCCAATGCCGTGGCCAGTTCCAGCGACGGCCCGCGCGGGGAGCGCGCATCGCCCTGTGCCAGCACCGGGTTGCCCAGGTTGATGGCCACGCGCAGGTAGCCCAGCGGTGCCAGCGCACTACGATGATCGGCCAGGGACATGCAGGACTCCGCGGGGAAAGGGCGCCCCAGCATGCCAGTGCCGCCCTGCAAGGCCGTGTCAGTATCCGGTTATCCTGCGGCGATGAACCCCATCCTGCACGTTGAGATACCGGTCACTGACCTGGTCCGGGCCATCACGTTCTACCAGCAATGGCTGCAGGTGGCGGTGGACGAACCGATCCTGCTGCATGACTGCAGGATGGCGTACCTGCCGTTTGCCGATGAGGCCGCCGGCGCCAGCATGTCGCTGGTGCAGGGTGCGGACTACCGGCCCTCCGAACAGGGCGCGCGCATCTATATCGGCGTCGATGACCTGGATGCCAGCCTCGAGCGTGCGCTGCAGGCAGGGGCCGAGCTGCGCTTCGGCCCGGCCGATGCCGGCGACTGGCGCGTGGCCGAGATCCGCGACAGCGAAGGCAACCGGATCGCATTGCAGGCGCGCGCGGTTCTGTAGCGTCGAGCGATGCTCGACTGACGCGTTCCCCGCGCCGCCAACAGCAGTCGAGCATGGCTCGACGCTACACGTGGGTCGCGGCACGCGAGCGCTGCAGCCAGTCGTTGATCGCCGGATCCAGCCGTGGATCGTCCGGCAACTGCATGCCGAAGCGTTGCTGCAACACTTCGCGCACGTCGCCAACATCATGCAGCGGGCGCTTGTCCGGTGCCTGGCCAGGGCGGTACTCGGTGTAGTTGCCGCTGCCGATGGTGCGTCGCCAGTCCGGCCCGGTCAGTGACGCGCGCAGCTGGCCGGGGAAACTGGAATCGGGATGGGTGCACACGTACCAGTTGCCCACCACGTTGTCGATCGGTGCCGGCGCGTGCAGGTCGAAGCGATACATCGCCCGCCAGCCATCGCTGGACTCGGCGGACAGCACGAAATCCCCCTCGCCGGGCAGGCGCTGCAGCAGGAAGCGCTCGTGAGGCGTGGCCTGCGGCTGTGGATCACGCAGGCGCAGCGGCACGGTCGGGGTCAGGCTGCCGAAACCGGCATCCACCAGCCAGTCATCGCCGTCCACCTGCACGCGCAGCAGCAGGTGGGTCCGTGCGGTCAGTTCGCCGTCCTGGGCGGCCAGCAGCACGCGCGCGCTCAACGGCTGCGCATCGAAGCCCAGCGCCTGCAGCAGCGCCAGCAGGCCGCCATTGAGTTCGAAGCAGTAGCCGCCACGGTGGTCGTCGAGCAGCTTGCGCTGCACGCTGTCCAGGTCGATCGGCACTGCATCGCGCAGCAGGCAGCTGAGGGTTTCGAACGGCAGCAGTGCGTTGTGGCGCTGCTGCAGCAGCGTCAGGCCCGCCAGCGTCAGCGGTGGCGGTGCATCCAGCTGCAGGCGTTGCAGGTAGCGGGGGACATCGAGCGTCGTCATGGGGGCACCGGGCGGGGAGGGAGGTCCACTGTGCTCCCCCAACCGGGGTTGAGGTCAAGCACTGCGCGGGTGTCATCCCCCCGTCGCCTGTGCCGGGTACAAAGGCCGCGTCCGCCAGCAATCGGTGGAACTGCACCAAGAACGCCCTAAAGTTGCTCCATTTCCAGCCGATACAGGTGCGTCCTTCCGCCTGGAGTCTGTCATGTCGGCCGTTGCCCCCCACCTCCGGTCCCTGCGCATGCGGCTTGCCGCGCTGCGCTCGGCGTCCCCCGGCCTGCTGCTGTGGCTGCAGCCGCACCGGCTCAGCGTAGCCAACAAGCTCAAGGCGACCCTGTGGGTCTGTGGCCTGGGCCTGATCGCGATCGCTGCGGTCTACGCCTGGACCGGCCATGCCAGCACGCAGGCGGCACGCAGCCAGGCCAGCTACCAGCACGGCAGCGATCTGGCCGCGAGCCTGGCGACACGGGTGGCCGAGGCGCGTCGTCTGCAGACCCAGTATGCACGCAGTTTCGACGATGCCGACCGCGCGCAGCTGCTGGCGACGCAGAAGGCGCTGCAGGCCGATCTTCAGGCGCTGCGCGCGATGCCGATGGATGCCGGCCGGCGCAAGGCGCTGCAGGCGCTGACCGAAGCTGCCGGTGCATTCTCGCAGGGTGTGGCCGCCCTGTTCGAACGCGTCGATGAGATGGGTCGTGGCGATGCCGGCCTCGCCGCGCAGCTGCAGCAGGCCGCCGACACCCTGCAGGCGCAGGTGGATGCGCTGCAGCGGCCTTCGTTGGCGTTGTCCCTGCAGAAGATGCGCCGACAGGAGGCGCTGCTGCTGCTCGATGGCGATTCCACCCATGCCGACCGTGCGAGCGAAGAGAAACTGCCGTTCGATCTCGCGCTGGTGGGCCTGCCGACCGATGCGCAGGATGCCCTTCGCAACGGCATGGAGGCCTATCAGGTCGCGTTGCTGGGCTATACCGCCGCCCGCGTTGGCCTGGATGTGGAGGCGCAATCGTTGCTGGATACCGCCGCAGGCGTGGCGCCGGCGCTGGCCGCCTTCCAGCAGGCCCAGATGGCGGTGCTGGCCGAGGCACAGGCGCGCCAGCAGGCCGGCACGCGCACCATGAGCGTGCTGTTCGCAGTGACCCTGCTGCTGGTCGCCGGCGTGTTGATCACCAGCCTGGTGCTGGTGCTGCGTGCGGTGCGCCAGCCGATCCAGGACACCCTGCGTTTCGCCAGCGATATCGCCGACGACCGCCTGGATACCACCCTGCGCGTGTACAACGCCAACGACGAGATCGGACAGCTGGCACAGCGCCTGGTCGACATGCAGCAGCGCCTGCGTGCGCGCATCGAGACCGAGCGTGCCGGTGCGCGCGGCAATACCCGCGTGCGCCAGGCGCTGGACAGCGCGCAGACCGGGCTGATGGTGATCGATGCCGAGGGCCAGGTGGCCTACGTCAATCCGGCACTGCTGCAGCAACTCGAACGCCAGCTCGAAGACCTGGTGGGCAGCGATGCAGTGCGCCTGCATCCGGCGTTGGCCAGCCTGGCCGGCGTGCGTCAGCGCGAGGAGCGCGAGATCGGTCATGTCGGTGTGCGCTACCAGCTGATTGCCAACCCCATCATCGACGAAGGGCAGTTCCTCGGCGTAGCGGTGGAATGGCGCAGTCGTGCGCTGGAGACGCTGCTGGAAACCGAAGTGGCTGCCCTGGTCGATGCGGCGGCACACGGTGACCTGCATGGCCGTATCGCGCTGGAGGGCAAGCAGGGCTTCGTGCGCACGTTGTCGACCAGCATCAATCGCCTGCTGGCCACCTTTGAAACCAACCTCGGTGACCTGCAGGCACTGCTCGCTGCACTGGCCCGCGGCGACCTCAGCGTGCGCATGGAGGGGGACCTGCAGGGCGTGTTCGCGCGCATGCGGGACGATGCCAATGCCACCGTCGCGCAGCTGGGCCGCATCGTCACCCGCATCCAGCAGGCCACGTCCAGCCTCGATACCGGTGTCGGTGAGATCGTTGCCGGTCATCACGATCTGTCGCAGCGCACCGAGCAACAGGCCGCCAACCTGGAAGAGACCGCAGCGTCGATGCATGAGCTGACCGACACCGTTGGCCGCAACGCCGATGCCGCCGGTCGCGCCGATGCCCTGGTGCAGGGCGCGGCAGCAGTGGCGCAGCGCGGCGGTGAGGCTGTTGGCCAGGTGGTGGCAACCATGCATGGCATCAGTGAAGCGTCACGGCGGATCGGTGACATCACCCAGCTGATTGATGGCATCGCCTTCCAGACCAACATCCTTGCGCTCAACGCGGCGGTGGAAGCGGCGCGCGCCGGCGAGCAGGGCCGCAGCTTCGCCGTGGTGGCTGCCGAAGTACGCCTGCTGGCGCAGCGCAGTGCCGAGGCGGCCAAGCAGATCAAGGGCCTGATCGAGGATTCGGTGGCGCGCGTCGGGCAGGGCAACCGGCAGGCCGAGCAGGCCGGCACCACGATGGGCGAGATCGTCGGCAGCGTGCAGCAGCTGGCCGACCTGCTGGCTGGCATCCGCAGTGCGTCGCAGGACCAGCATGCCGGCATCGCCCAGGTGAACCAGACCATCGTGCAGATGGAAGCCAGCACCCAGCGCAACGCCAGCCTGGTGGAAGAGGCCGGTGCCTCGACTGCGCAGATGCAGGCGCAGGTACATGCCCTGGCCGAAGCAGTGGGCGCGTTCCGTCTGCAGTCGATACCGCAGGCGCGTGCGGCGGCCTGAAGCTGCCCCGGTAGTGCCGGCCGCTGGCCGGCACCACCCTTGTGGCTCAATACACGTCGCGGCGGTAGCGCCCGTTTTCCAGCAGCGTTTCCACCACTTCATCACCCAGCGCGGTACGCAGCACCTGGTCCACGCCTTCGGCCATGCCCTGCAGCGAGCCGCAGACATGGATCACCGCATCGCGCTGCATCCACTCGCGCAGCGCATCGGTGGCCGCCCGCAGGTAATCCTGCACGTAACTACCCTTGCCATCGCGTGAGAACGCCAGGTCCACCCGCGTGAGATGGCCCTGGGCCCGCCAGGCCTCGATCTCGTCGGCGAACAGGAAGTCGTGTGCGCGCTGGCGCTCACCGAACAGCAGCCAGTGCCCGTGCTCGCCTGCGTGGGCGGCTTCGCGCAACAGGCTGCGCAGCCCAGCGATGCCGGTGCCATTGCCGATCAGCACCATCGGGGCGCCACTGACACGATGGAAACCGGGGTTGCGATGCACACGGGCAACGATGCTGGCACCGATCGGCGCATGCAACGACAGCCAGCCCGAGCCCAGCCCGGCTCGACCGGAGGCGTCATGCACCAGCCGCACCACCAGCTCCACCACGCCATCATCCGTGCAGGAGGCGACCGAATACTCGCGGCTGGGCAGCAGCGGCAGCCCGGCCAGCCACAGGCAGGCATCCTGCACCGCCAGCGCAGCATCGGCCTCGGGCAGCTCGCGTTCGCTGGCCAGCGCCAGCAGCGTGCGCGGATGGCCGTCGACCAGCAGTGGCTGCAGCGGGTCCAGCCCATGGGCCTTCAACACGGCACCGGCATGCCGCGCGTTGTGGCGGGGCGCGATGTGCAGGATGTCACCCGCCTGCCACTGCATGTCGGCCGGTGCGGCAAGACGGATACGCCAGATGGCTCCGCCGATGCTGCCCGGGTTGAGGCGGTCGCGGCCGAGCAGCCGCCACTCATGCATCTGCGTTGCCGCAGGCAGCACGCTGTCATCGGTGGTGATGCCGGTCAGCGCACCCAGCTGCTGCTGCCACTGGCGCAGCGCCGGCACCGAAGCGGCATCGACATCGATGCGCTCGAACAGCGGACACGCGCCGTTGTCGATCAGCCAGCCATCGAACTGGCGGCCGAAGCCGCAGTAATGAGGGTACTGGCGGTCGCCCAGCGCAAGCAGGCCGAACTGCAGGCACGACAGGTCCAGGCGTTGTGCGAGCAGCAGCCGCGCGGCGCGGCGCGCCGCATCCGGCGGCTCGCCATCGCCGAACGTGCTCAGCACCAGCAATGCCTGGGAGGTGGCCTGCAGCTTCGCGGCATCGACGCGGGCCAGCGGCAGCACCTGCACCGCATGACCGGACGCCTGCAGCTGCGCGGCCGCACGCCACGCCAGTTGTTCGCCCAGTCCGCTCTGGCTGGCATGCACCACCAGCCATGGCGAACCACCGCCATCGGTGGTCGTTGTCGGCAGCGACCGGCGCAGCCCTCGCGCCGCACGTTGGCTGCGGCGGCGGTCCAGATACAGCATCCAGCCGGTGATGAAGAACAGGCTCATGCCCAGGCTGCTGAGCATCACCACCACCCGCCCGGGCACACCGAAGTAGCTGCCCGAATGCAGCGCGAACACGCTGGTGGCCAGCTGCCCGCCCGCACCCTGGCGTGCGTACGGACGGGCATCGAGAATCGCGCCGCTGGCCGGATCGAGCTGCAGCAGGTCATGCGCACGATCGTGGTGGCCGCCGCGCTGCGACGGATCGCCGGCCATCACCCGCACGTTCAGCGCCTGCCCCGGCTTCTCCGGCAGGCGCAGGTCGATGAAGCCGGTGCGCACGCCGGGCAGCGCGTACAGCGTGGCCTCGATGCGATCCAGGTCCAGTGCCGCGTCGGCGGCCACCTTGTGCTTTGCCGCCGGCGCCACGCCCAGCAGCGTGTTGGCCGCGGTGCGGTACCAGTCGAACGACCACCACAGGCCGGTCAGTGCACTCATCAGGTAGATCAGCAGCACCCAGGTGCCGATCACCGAGTGCAGGCTCCACAGGAAGCCACGGCCGCTGCGCGTCCACTCCACCGCCAGCCAGCTGCGCCAGTGCCACCAGCGCCGTGGCCAGCGCAGGTAAAGACCGGACAGGGTGAAGAACAGCAGCGCGATCGCACAGCTGCCGGTGATCCACTTGCCGCGCTCACCGGCGGCGAGGTGGCGATGCAGGTCTTCGACGAAGTCGAAGAACGCCTGCCCGCGCAGGGCGCTGAAGCGCTCGCCGCTGTACGGATCGAAGTACACCCAGTGGTCCTTGCCGCCGGCAAATCGCGCAACCGACGGCCGCTGTCCAGTGGCGTCCACGCGCAGGCGTTGCAGGGGCCGCTCGCTGCCGGCCTGCAGCAACGGCACCAGTTCACTGAGTGCAAGGGGATGCTGGCCGTCCGCATGGTGCTCGGCGATTTCGGCGAAGCCGGGATTGGCCGCGCGCAGCAGCTCGTCCTCGAAGGACAGCACGGCGCCGCTGAGGCCCATCACGGCCAGGACGGCACCGGCGGTGATGCCCAGCAGCCAATGCAGTTGGAACAGGACGTTCTTGAACATCGAAGGAGAGGGGCCCGGGAGGCTGCCGCCCGCATCCTGCGCAACAGCAAATGAGAATTAGTCGCGGAATTCTCCGTGGCGCCCTGCCTGCGGTCAAGCGGAGGGATCGGCCGGGCGGCGCCCGGCACCCGCCGAGGCAACGTCAACGTCAACGTCAAAAGCGGGCTATCCGTGGGTTGGCGGGGTGGGTCCGGTTGAGGGGGGCGCTGCAAGTACCCCTCCGGGGCCCGGCCCAGCCGCTGGCGGCTGTGCCGGACCGCGGAGCGGGGTTTACGGCGTGTCCTGACCACCTACAGTGCCCCGCCATCCCACGGAATGCCCGCTTTGGCTTTGGCTGTTGCCGTTGCATTGAGCAGGGTGCAGGGCTGCAAGCCCTGCAAAAAAACACCCTCACTTCACCCAGCGGTCGATCTCGCCGTGTTCGAAAGGTCCCACCTTCGCCTTCACCAGCCGCCCCTGTGCATCGAACAGCGCGCTGTAGGGCAGCAGGCCCTGCATATTGCCCAACTGCACGCTGGCATCGCGTGGCCCCGGCGTCTCGACCACGATCGGGTAGTCCACCGGCACCCGCAGCAGGAAAGCGCGCACGTCGTCCGGGGTATCGAGCGCAATGCCCAGCACCTGCACGCCGTTGTCGCCCTGGGCATCGGCGAAGCGCGCCAGTTCGGGCATCTCTTCCACACAGGGCGCACACCAGCTGGCCCAGACGTTGATCAGCAGCGGGCGGCCGGCGAAGCGAGCGCGCAGGTCCAGCGGCTGTCCCGCCAGGTCCGGCAGCGTCAGCGCCGGCAAGGGATCACCCACCTGCAGCGGGGGCGTCACGGCCGTCGCCGTGGAAGCCGTCGCTGGCGCGGCCGGTGCAGACGGGCCAGGTGACAATCGATGCCCGGCCCACAGGCCGAGGCCGGCGGCCAGCACCGCTGTCCACAGCAGCGCTGGCCGTTGCCACTTCATCGTGCGGTGCGCAGCAGCGCTTCCTCGACCACCGCCTGGGTCAACAGGGTCGGCAGCACGGTCGGCGGCGCGCCGGGGCCATACACCACGTACAGCGGCACGCCCACGGCCTTGTGTTCTTCCAGGAACGTGGTGATCTGCGGGTCGACATTGGTGTAGTCACCGCGCATGTACACCGCGTTGGTGCGCTTGAGCAGTTCCTTGAACTCCGGCCGCGACAGCACGGCGCGTTCATTGGCCTTGCAGCTCACGCACCAGTCGGCGGTCATGTTGACGAACACCACGCGGTTGTCGGCGCGCAGGCGGTCCAGCAACTGCGGCGAATACTCGACCACGTTCTCGCTGGCCGCCTGTGCGGCCCGTGCCGGCGGTGCCAGCTGGGTCACGCCCCAGGCAGGAACCAGCGCACCAATCGCCAGCAGCACGCCGAGCAGGGTCACCGCGCGCGAGCCGGTCCAGCGGTTGCGTTCAAACAGCCACAGGCCGAAGGCGAACAGCAGCAGGCCGCCCAGCACCAGCGCCATGCCGTCCACGCCGCGCTGCTTGCCCAGTACCCACAGCAGCCACAGCGCGGTGGCATACATCGGGAAGGCCAGCACGTGCTTGAGCGTTTCCATCCACGGGCCGGGCTTGGGCAGGCGGCGTGCCAGCGCCGGCACGAAGCCGATCAGCAGGAACGGCAGTGCCAGGCCCAGGCCGAGGAACAGGAACACGGTCATCGCCTTCAGCGGCGGGGCAATGAAGGCATAGGCAATCGCCCCGCCCATGAACGGGCCGACACAGGCGCTGCCGACCAGGCAGGCCAGCGCACCGGTGAAGAAATCACCGGCCGGGCCGCTGCGGCTGGCCAGCGACTGGCCGAGGTTGCCGATGCCACCGCCGAGGGTGAACACGCCCGACAGGCTCAGGCCCACCGCGAACATGATGTACGCCAGCGCCGCCACCACGCCCGGGTGCTGCAGCTGGAAGCCGATGCCGACGGCGTTGCCGATCGCGCGCAGGCCCACCATCAGCGCACCGATCACCGCGAAGGCGACCAGCACGCCCAGCGTGTACCAGAGGGCATGGCTGCGCGCACGCTCGGGGCTTTCGCCACTCTGCGCCAGGCTCAGCACCTTCAGCGACAGGATCGGCAGCACGCAGGGCATCAGGTTCAGCACCAGGCCGCCGGCCAGCGCCAGCAGCAGCACCCAGACGAACGAGCGGTCCGGATTCGGCGTGGTCACCGGTGGCCGCGTGCGCAGGGCGTTGCCATCGCGCGCGTCGGCGGCGAACTCATTGCGTGCGCCCTCACTGCCGCTGGCGGCGGGAGCGGCGCTGCCGTCGTTGGGCACGGTCGGCAGCAGGCGCAGCGGTGCGCCGTTGGCGGATTCACGTGGCGCGCCGGCGGCGCGCAGCGGGCTGATCACCTCGTTGCGTGCTGGCGCCTGGTCAGTGCTGGCGGAGAGCTTGCCCGCCGGAATCGACAGCTTCACCCGGCGGGTCATCGGCGGGTAGCAGATGCCATCGGTCTGGCAGCCCTGGAAGGTCACCACCAGGGTGCTGTCGACCGCATCAGTGACAGTGCGGCGCAGCGGCAGCGGCACTTCCACCTGGTTGAAGTAGACCGAGACATCGCCGAAGTGCTCGTCGCGATGCGATTGCGCGGCTGGCCAGCGCGGCTTGTCGGCCAGCACGCCTGCGCTGCCTTCCAGCTTCAGCGAAGTGCGGTCGCGATACAGGTAATAGCCGGGCGCTGGGCTGAAGCGCAGCAGCAGGGTGTTGCCGTCACTGGCGATGGCATCGAAGCCGAACGCCTGTTCCGACGGCAGCGGCAGGGCCTGGCTGTTGTTGGCCGCGCCCGGCAGGCGCAGGCCACCGCTGTTGCCGGCACCGGCCAGCGGGTTGTTGAACGGGCTTGCCGCACCGGCACGCGCGGCAGGCACCGCGGCCGCCGCACCGGCGCCCGGCAGGGTGACCTGCACCACGCGCTTCTGCGGCGGGTAGCAGACACCGGCATCGGCGCAGCCCTGGTAACGCACTTCCAGGCTGATGGTGCCGGCGGCGTCGGTCGGCGTGCCGGGCAGGGTGGCCTGCAGACGCTCGCGATAGGTCTCGACCTCGCCGAAGAAATCGTCGTGGTGCCTGTCGCCCTTGGGCATCTGCAGCGCGCCGGCGTTGAAGGCCGGGTCGGCCTTGACGCTGGTGCGGTGGCGATACAGGTAATAGCCCGGTGCGATCTTGAACTGCAGTTGCACCTGGCCCCGTTCGGGGGCACTGGCGGTCAGCGCGAACGCCTGGTCCACCGGCAGCAGGTCCTTCTCATCCAGCGCGAAGGCCGGCAGCGAGAGCCACAACAGGGCGCACAAGGCGGCGCCGCGCGCAAACAGAGTCTTCAATCAGTGTCCTCCCGGGTCTGTGCCCGGATCCAGTCCAGATACGCCGGCAGGCCGGCCCGGGTTTCGACCGCGATGCACTCCGGGAGTTCATACGGATGCAGTGCGACGATCCGGGCAATCGCGTCATCGACGCGGCTCGCGGTGGTTTTCACCAGCAGCTGCAGTTCGGCGTCGGTGGTCACCTCGCCCTGCCAGCGGTAGGTCGACTGCGCGCCATCGAGGCGGGTCACGCACGCCGCCAGGCGCTCGCCGACCAGCGCGTGCGCGATGCGCTCGGCACTGGCCCGGTCCGGGCAGGTGGTCAACAGCAGCAGGACGGGATCGACGGTCGACATGACCGTCGAGTATAGGGCCGCCGCCGGGTCAGGGCCCGGCGGCGGCAGTGGACCGCTGCGTTGCGCGGTCAGTTGGCCAGCTGGCAGGTGGCCGGCTTGGCCGAGGTGAACAGGGCCGGGGTTGCCCACTCGGGGTGGTCGATGAACGGATTGCGGTTGCCCTGGAAGCTGTAGACCACGTCATTGCGCGCACGCTCGGCATCATCCGGCGGATCGGACAGGTGCCAGTCGATCAGCGTCGACAGCAGGCCCATGTAGGCGGGCGAACTGCTGGTCTTGACGATCTTGCTGCGGTCGTCGGTCAGCTCCAGATCCGGCTCGGACTGGCCGGTGGCCGCATCCTTGCCGCCCTCGTAGCGGATCGCCATGTACATCACCGCACGCGCCATGTCGCCCTTGCGCTTGCCCCACACCTCGAAGGTGCCGGTGTTGCCGTCCGGCGTGCGCACCCAGTTGGAGTTGCCCGGATAGCCACCGCTGCCGCCGCCCTGACCGTTGTTGGCCTCGGTGGCGCGCTCGCCGCAATTGGCGTCGCACTTGCCGAACGGCTTGTTGCCACGGTCGGCGTTCCACTGCGCGTCGGTCAGGTACAGCATGTGGGTGTCGGTGTACGGCGCGTAGGGCAGGCCCTTGTCGCCGGTGGTGCTGGCAAAGCCCAGCGAGTTCGGCCAGGTGTGCTCGCGGTTGTACTTCAGGCCACTGCCGCTGCCGGCGCGATCGGTCACCTTGGCGTAGCTGTGGTTGCGATACGCATCCAGGATCCTGCCGGAATTGTTCGGATCCTCGTCGGCGATTTCCAGGATGGTCCAGGTACTGGTGCCCGAGCCACTGTACGGATAGGCGGTGTGGCCCTTGATGGTGGCGTGCAGCGAGCAGCGCAGCTGGCTGGGGCTGCTGGTGTTGACCTTGGAGTAGTAGCCGGCCGGCACGCCCGGGTTGCCCGGGTCCGGATTGCCGCCGGTGCTGGCCACGGTGAAGGCGATGCGGCTGTCGGCGGCCGGGTGCGCGCCCTGCAGGTCGGTGATGCGCGCGGCACGGATATCGAAGCGGCAGGCTTCACCGGCCACCAGCGCGGTGTTGGTGGACAGCTTCACGCTGCGGCCGCTGGCCGGGAAAGTCAGCGGCACGCTGCCGGAGGTGCCGCAGCTCAGGGCGAAGGCGCCACTGGCCAGGTTCACCGTCTCGCTGAACACCACTTCCAGGTCGGCGGCGGCCGGGAAGGTGCTGCTGCCCTGCGCCGGGGTGGTGGTGGAGACCGACGGCGGCGTGTTCGGGCCCGGGGTGCCACCGCCGCTGAAGGTCTGGCCGTTGTTGCAGCTGCCAAACGTCTGCTTGGCCGACTCGGCCCAGGTGAAGTGGGCGTACTGGCTGCCGCTGCCGGTCAGCTGCAGCGAGGTGCCCGGCGCCGTGCTGTTGGTCTCGGCCACCGGGATGTTCTGGCTGGTCATGCCGGCGGCAGGGCCGCCGGAGGCGGTGATGGCGCCCTCGTAGCTGAGGAACTGGACCACCTTGCCGCTGGCATCGACCAGGGCGATGCCGTCGTTGGGGCCGTTCTGGATGCCGTTGGTCGGGTAGTTGACCACGGCGATCGTGGCGCTGCCGCAGCCGGCGGCGCTGCCAGCCGGCACCGGCTTGTTGTCGTACACCACGGCGGCCGAGGCGTTGGCGCCGTTGTACAGGTACAGGCGGTAGCCGGACAGGTCCTCACCGGCGGTGGCCACGACCTCGATCGCTTCGCCGACGTCACCGGCGGCGGTGCTGTCGTCGTAGTGCAGTTCATTGATGAAGACCTCGGCCTGGGCCGGCGCGGCGGCCAGGGCCAGCAGGCAGGCGGCGGCAAGCGGGGACAGCAATCGCATCGACTACTCCTTGTGATTGGGAATGCGTGGCCGAGCCTAAGGCCGATCCAGTGACACTTTGTCGTAAATGAACGTCAGATATCTGACAGTGCGACGCGGGTCACCAAATGTCGAGGGTTTTGGGCACGGGGTTGTCGCGTTGCACCGGCCTGAATGCCTTCACGCAGGGCGGGAATCCGCGCATCCCGGGGCGGCGAAAATTTTTCCTCGCCCGGCCTTGAAAGGTCCGGGCGCAGCTCCATCTCTGTCCTGCTCCCGATTCATCGGGCTTTTTCGCGAGCAATGCTGGCAGTCACCTGGGGTGAGTGCTAACATCGCCAGACTTTTTCAGACCAATCAATAACTTAAGAGGTCTCTCATGAGCATCAAGCCGCTGCACGACCGCGTTGTGGTCAAGCCGATCGAAGCCGACGAAATCTCCGCCGGTGGCATCGTCATTCCGGATTCGGCCAAGGAAAAGTCCACCAAGGGTGAAGTCGTGGCCGTCGGCCCGGGCAAGCCGCTGGACAACGGCAGCGTGCGCGCTCCGTCGCTGAAGGTCGGCGACAAGGTCATCTACGGCCAGTACGCCGGCAGCTCGTACAAGAGCGAAGGCGTCGAGTACAAGGTCCTGCGCGAAGACGACGTGCTCGCCGTCATCGGCTGAGCCCCGGCGCGACCTGTTTCAACCTGATCCCCAAATCCCAGCCGCCGGGCCTCGTCCGGCGCTACCAATGAGGTAAATGCAATGGCTGCCAAGGATATTCGTTTCGGTGAAGACGCCCGTTCGCGCATGGTGCGCGGCGTCAACGTTCTCGCCAATGCCGTCAAGGCCACCCTGGGCCCGAAGGGCCGCAACGTCGTGCTGGAAAAGAGCTTCGGCGCGCCGACCATCACCAAGGACGGCGTCTCCGTCGCCAAGGAAATCGAACTGGCTGACAAGTTCGAGAACATGGGCGCGCAGATGGTGAAGGAAGTTGCTTCGCGCACCAACGATGACGCGGGCGACGGCACCACCACCGCCACCGTGCTGGCCCAGGCCCTGATCCGCGAAGGTGCCAAGGCGGTTGCCGCCGGCATGAACCCGATGGACCTGAAGCGTGGTATCGACAAGGCCGTCGTGGCCGCCGTTGCCGAACTGAAGACCATCTCCAAGCCGACCGCCGACGACAAGGCGATTGCCCAGGTCGGTACCATCTCGGCCAACTCGGACGAGTCGATCGGCCAGATCATCGCCGACGCGATGAAGGAAGTCGGCAAGGAAGGCGTGATCACCGTTGAAGAAGGCTCGGGCCTGGACAACGAGCTGGACGTGGTCAAGGGCATGCAGTTCGACCGCGGCTACCTGTCCCCGTACTTCATCAACAACCAGCAGTCGCAGACCGCTGATCTGGATGACCCGTTCATCCTGCTGCACGACAAGAAGATCTCCAACGTCCGTGACCTGCTGCCGGTGCTGGAAGGCGTCGCCAAGGCCGGCAAGCCGCTGCTGATCGTGGCCGAAGAAGTTGAAGGCGAAGCGCTGGCGACCCTGGTGGTCAACACCATCCGTGGCATCGTCAAGGTCGTGGCCGTCAAGGCTCCGGGCTTCGGCGACCGTCGCAAGGCGATGCTGGAAGACATGGCCGTGCTGACCGGCGGCACCGTGATCTCCGAAGAAGTCGGCCTGTCGCTGGAAAAGGCCACCATCAAGGACCTGGGCCGCGCCAAGAAGGTGCAGGTTTCCAAGGAAAACACCACCATCATCGATGGCGTGGGTGACAAGGCTGCCGTCGATGCACGCGTCGGCCAGATCAAGACCCAGATCCAGGACACCTCCTCGGATTACGACCGCGAGAAGCTGCAGGAACGCGTGGCCAAGCTGGCCGGCGGCGTTGCCGTGATCAAGGTCGGCGCGTCGACCGAAATCGAAATGAAGGAAAAGAAGGATCGCGTCGACGACGCCCTGCACGCCACCCGTGCAGCCGTTGAAGAAGGCGTGGTCCCGGGCGGCGGCGTGGCCCTGGTTCGTGCGGTCACCGCACTGGCCGGCCTGAAGGGTGCCAACGAAGACCAGAACCACGGCATCCAGATCGCCCTGCGCGCGATGGAAGCCCCGCTGCGCGAAATCGTGGCCAACGCCGGCGAAGAGCCGTCGGTCATCATCAACAAGGTCAAGGAAGGCACCGGCAGCTTCGGCTACAACGCCGCCACCGGCGAGTTCGGCGACATGCTGCAGTTCGGCATCCTGGACCCGACCAAGGTGACCCGTTCGGCGCTGCAGAACGCCGCTTCGATTGCTGGCCTGATGATCACCACCGAAGCCATGGTTGCCGAAGCTCCGAAGAAGGACGAGCCGGCCATGGGTGGCGCCGGTGGCATGGGCGGCATGGGTGGCATGGGCGGCATGGACTTCTAAGTCCACGTCCCCGGCAGTCGTTGCCGACCCTGGTCGGCACGCCTTCCCGATGCAAGGAAGAACCCCGCCGCGAGGCGGGGTTTTTCGTTGCCCGGTTGCTGCCGCCGCAGCGCATCGCTACGCTCGGTGGCCATGCCTACCTCGTTCATCATCGTTGACGACTTCCTTTCTCCTGCCGATGCGCAGGGGTTGCGCCAGGCGGCGCTGGGCCTGACCTATCCCGTGCAGGAGGGCGCGTTTCCCGGCCGCAATTCGCAGCAGCGGCTGGATCTGGATGGACTGTCCGGCGCGGTCTCGCGGCTGGTCAACGAACCGCTGCGGCCGGTCAACCCGCTGCAGTCGCACGGCAAGTTCCGGATCACCCTGGCCGGTGATACCGGCCGCGCCAAGGTGCACGCCGACCACTCGCACTGGTCGGGCATCCTCTACCTGAGTGCACCGGAGCACTGCGAGGGCGGCACCGAGTTCTTCCGCCACCGCCGCACCGGCACCGAGCGCATGGCCCTGGATGCAGCGGAGCTGGCCGCATTAGGCTATGCCAACGGCGGCGACATGCATCGCGACATCATCGAGCGCGACAGCAACGACGACAGCCAGTGGGAAATGACCATGCGCATCCCGATGCGCTTCAACCGGCTGGTGCTGCTGCGCCCCTGGTTCTGGCACACCGCCGGGCCCGCGTTCGGCGACTGCCTGGAGAATGGCCGGCTGGTGTACCTGATGTTCTTCGAACAGGCGCGCTGAGCGGGGCAGGCATCCACGCATGGCGTGGATCTACAGGTGCACGGTTTCGCTGGTAGATCCGCGCCATGCGTGGATGCACCCGTCCAGCCGCACTTGCCATGCAGGCGTCAACGCGCCCTCATTCGACGAATGCCTTCGCCACGCCGTACTCCCACTGCCATGGCACGCCGGTATCGCCCAGCACGAACGCCACCAGTGCCGGGAACGTAGCCTCCGCCCGTACATCGTTGCCCAGGATCACCACGCAGCGTTTGTGCCGCTCGATGCACACCAGGGTGTTGCCGACCGCATCGTCGTGGCCGCCCTTGTAGAAGCCTGCACCCTGGGGACCACGGAAGGTCACTACGCCCAGGCCCGCGGCCAGATCCCTGTGCTGCTGCGCAACGGGCAGCTCCGGCTGCAGTGTTGGGAACTGGCTGGCGGTGGTGATCGGTAGCTGTGGCCGCACCAGCTCCCTGCGCATTGCCGGGGACAGCCCATCGCCGCGCACATAGCCGGCGGCGAAGTGGGCCATGTCGGTGATGGTGGTATCCATCGACCCCGCCGCCCGCACACGGCTGCGTTCATCGTGCGGCTCTGAATTGCCTTCGGCCGTCCAGCCATCGGCCAGGTTGCCGGCGAAATCCGCGCGCCACACCATGCTGGTGCGCGCCATGCCGAAGCGATCGAACACGCACTGCTGCATCAACGCACCCACATCCTCGCCCAGTCGCCCGCGTTCGATCACGAACTGCAGCAGGATCAGGCCCTCACCGGAATAGGCGTAGCGGCTGCCGGGCTCGAAGTGGAACTTCAACCGGCCATCCGGTTCGAGAAAGCCGAAATTGGCAAAGCCGCTGGCGTGGTTGAGCAGCAGGCGTGGCGTGAGCTGGCGCCAGCGGGCATCGCTGGCCAGCACGCTGTAGTCGGCGTACTTCTTCGGTTCCGGTGGATAGTCCGGCAGCGGTTTGTCCAGGGCGGTAGCAATGCTGGCGTCCAGATCGATACGCGCGTCCTGCACCAGTTGTGCGACCAGGTACCCGAACGCCATCTTGGTCAGCGATGCGGCGTACATCACAGTGTCGGTGCGCAGCGGCTCGCCCGCGGCGTTGCGTTCACCGTAGGCGGCCACGTGCACCACCTTGCCGTCGTCGATCACCGCCAGCGCCATCCCGCGCGCATGGGCCGCCTGCATCAGCCGCTGTGCTTCGGCATCGATGCGAGCCGGCGTGGGCACGGGTGGCGGCGCGGCCAGTACCGCCAGCGGGAGCAGCGTCAGCAACATCAGGGTGGCACGGCACATGCGTGGAACTCCTGGTGGGGCGCACGGCGATGCTACGCCAGGCTGCCGCTGGCGTCATTGCCAGATGTCAGCTGGCCTGCGGCCGGCGCAGGCAGATCCGGGCCGCGCCGGCACCGAAGTCCACCTGGCCTCCGCGCATTGCATCGGCACCGAGGATCAGCGCCGGCCGCGCCTCCAGGCCGATCGCCTTGAACACCGGTAGTTCGCTGATGCGGACCTCCATCGACGGGTGCTTCCAGCCGCTGCCGGTCATCCCGGGCAGGGTGTACAGCCAGGTGGCCTGCGCGCCGCCGCCCAGCCCCTCGGTGCCCTTTTCGCGCATGCTTACCCGTGCGTCGCTGCCGTCGGTGCGCAACCCCAGTGCGCGGGCCGCTTCAGCGTTGAGAACAGTCTGCGCCGCGCCGGTGTCGACCACGGCAATGGCCTCCACACCCGGCGTGCCCAGTGCCAGTGTGATGAAGCCGAACTGGCGCAGGCTGGCAGTGCGCTCGGGCAGCGCATTGGGCTGGCAACCCGGTCCTTCCAGGTTCAATCGGCCAGGCGTCCATAGCGCCAGGCGATTGCCGCCGAAGTCCCAGCGCGTGTCCCAGCGTCCGGTCAGGTCATTGCCGATCAAACCGTCGATGGCCGGATCATCGTCCTTGGCCAGGGAGGACAGGTCGACCTGCATGCCACGGGCCTGCAGCTGCCAGCTGCCCAGCTGCCAGGACGTGCTGCGCGTGCGCTGCAACCGGGCCGCCTTCGCACTTGCGCCCTGGGCGTGCGATACCACCGCATCCGCATCCTCCAGGCCATAGCGCCTCGCCACACGGGCATCGACCAGCGTTGCCCCGGCGGCACTGTCGACCACGAAGCGCAGCGGTTCGGCGCGTCCGTCCAGCAGGACGGCCACCGCCGGATGACCACCCTGCATCCACATTGGCAGCACGTGTTCGGGGGCATCGGACGCCAGCGCAGGCAGCGGCGCAGCAAGCAGGGACAGGAGGATGAGGCGCAAGGGAAATCTCCGCAGTGATCATGGGCGCCCATTGGCGCGCAGCGGCGTATCGCGGGAATATCGCTGTTGATACCGTCCTGATACAGACCGGCCCGATACTGCCCGCATGACGACTCCCGCCCGTGTCATCGTTGTCGATGACGACGCCAGCATCCGCGATGCCATCGCCGATTGCCTGTTGCTGCATGGCTACCAGGTGCGGGTGGCCGCGGACGCGACGGCGCTCGACATGGTGCTGCAGAGCGAACGGCCCGACCTGATCATCCTTGACTGGATGATGCCCGGCGAGGACGGGCTTTCGGTCTGCCGCCGGCTGCAGGCACGCGCCATCCCGATCCTGATGCTGTCGGCGATGGGCAGCGCGCCGGATCGGGTGATCGGACTGGAGATGGGTGCGGACGACTACCTGGCCAAGCCGTTCGATCCGCGGGAGCTGCTGGCACGGGTACGCGCGCTGCTGCGCCGCCAGCACAAGCTGCGCGCGCAGGTGGCCAGCGAACTGCGCTTTGCCGGTTGGCGGCTGCTGCCTGATCAACGTCGCCTGTTCGCGCCGGACGGAAACGAACTGATGCTCAGCCGCGGTGAGTTCAGCCTGCTGCTGGCGCTGGCCGAACGTCCCGGGCGGGTGCTGGGGCGTGAGCAGCTGCTGCAGCTGAGCCGCGGTGAACCCACCGACAGCGTCGATCGTGCGGTCGACCTGGCGATCAGTCGGCTGCGACGCAAGCTGGGGCAGGCCTCACCCGGTGCTGAAGCCCTGGTGCAGACCTTGCGCGGTGAAGGCTACCGCTTCGACGCCGAGGTACAGGTGTTGTGAGCAGCCGGTGGCCGACCGCGCGCTGGATCGCGATGCTGGCCCTGGCCAGCCTGCTGCTGGCGACATTGGTCAGCGTGGCCGTGGTTGGCTGGATGCCCCGGCCCGCGCCTCCGCCGATGCGGTTGGACCAGGCCGTGCAGGTGCTGCGCGGCGAACAGGCCGCAGCGCCATTGGGCCTGCATCTGGCGACACAGGACGCACCACCACAGGGCAGCGCCAGCGACTGGCTCACCCAGTTGGCGGCGCTGCAGATGGGTTTGCCGGCGAAGGAGGTACGCCTGGTCTGGAGTGGGCAGGGCAAGGCGCCGGACGTGCAGGTCATCGAGGGGGGTACCGTGCTCGATGCCACGGCGCGGGCCGGTGTACTGAAGGCGCAGGCGGCGGTACTGACCGCCATGCAATGGCCGCCGTTTGAACTGGGCGTACGCCAGGCCGATGGCCGTTGGCAGGTGGTCGGCAGCGATCACAGCGATCTGGCGGCCTGGCGCCGCCAGGTGGTGCTTGCGCTGCTGGGTGGTGCGGTCCTGCTGGCGCCGCTGGCGGCGTGGGCATCGATCCGGCTGGGACGCCCGCTGCACCGCCTGGCCGAAGCCAGCGCACGGGTGGACCTGCAGGCCGCAGCGCCCTTGCCGGATGACGGCCCACGCGAGGTACAGATGCTGGCCGCTGCGATCAGCACCGGTCGCGATCGCCTGCATGCGCAGGCACAGGACATGACCCACATGCTGGCCGCAGTGGCGCATGATCTGCGCACGCCGTTGACCGGCCTGCGCCTACGCGCCGAGTTTGCGCCTGCGCCACAGGCGGCACGGATGGTGGCGGACATCGAACGCATGGATACGATGATCGAGCAGGTGCTCGACTACGCACGTGGTGAACTGCAGTCGTTGCAGATGCACTCGCTGGATCTGGCTGCGCTGCTGGAGGAGTGCGTGCAGGCGGCGCTGCTGCGCGGAGCCGGCATCTCCATCCAGGGGCCGGACACGCTGCGCTGGAACGGCGATGCGCTGCTGATCCGGCGCGCGGTCGACAATCTCATCGACAACGCCGAGCGCTACGCCGGGGCCGTGGAGCTGCAGCTCGCCATGGCCGGCCACAGGGTGCAGCTGGATGTGATGGACCGCGGCCCGGGCATCGCCGAGGCCGACCGTGCACGCCTGCTGCAACCGTTCCAGCGCAGCGAGAGCTCGCGCAGCCGCGCCACCGGTGGCGCCGGGTTGGGGTTGGCTGTGGCCGCCAATGTGGCCAGGCGGCACGCAGGCGAACTGCAGCTGCTGCACCGTGAGGGCGGCGGGCTGATCGCACGCCTGTTGCTGGGGACGTTCTCCTGAAAATCGGTGTAGTTCATGGATGACTTATTTTTATAATATGATTAGGCGGCTAATCATATTGGAGGGGTGCCATGATCGAAGCCAAGCACCATGCCCTGATGGATGAGGCGCAGCGACGCGGCCACGCCAACGTCGCGCAGCTGCGCCTGTGTTTCCAGCTGCTCTCGCTGGCCTCGTCGATCGATCGCGACTGCGCTGCCCGGCTTGCACCGCACGGGCTCAGCGAGGGCCGCTTCATCGTGCTGTTCCTGCTACACGGGGCGGGCGGCACGCTGCCGCCCCATGAACTGGCAGAGCGTGCCGGCGTGAC
The DNA here is from genome assembly GCF_003550055.1 of Stenotrophomonas sp. AG209. NCBI lineage: Bacteria > Pseudomonadati > Pseudomonadota > Gammaproteobacteria > Lysobacterales > Lysobacteraceae > Stenotrophomonas > Stenotrophomonas sp. AG209. Next base: position 2,102,663 of record NZ_QXDB01000001.1, on the reverse strand, counting down.
CCGTGCCACCATCAGCGGCCTGCTCGACGGCATGCAACGCGAAGGCCTGCTGCAGCGTCGCAGCGATGCCGAGGATGGCCGCCGCCTGCAGATCGTGTTGACCGCAAAGGGGGCGCGCCTGGCCGAAGCGCTGTTCGAGCAGCACACACAGTGGATCGGCGGCCTGTTCAACGGCCTGGATGCGGATGAACAGCAACAGCTGTCACGGCTGCTGCACAAGGTCTGGCAGCACACGGACGCCGGGCGGGAATCCGCAGCATGAGCACGCCCATTCCAGCGGAACGGCGGCGCGCACTCAACAGCGGCAACGCCGCCGCTACCCATCTGGCCGAATGCCTGGCAGTGGATTTCGCCGAGCTGTTGCAAGGGGTAGCGCCTGCGCTTGAACCCGAAGCGCTGCACCGCATGCACGAAGCCTCAGGCAAGGGCATCACCCAGCGCATGGCCTTGGCCGCGCAGTTGCTGCGCGGGGCGGGGCAGGGCGCGCCTGCACTCTGGCAGCATCACAGCTCCGATACCGTGCGCGGCTGGGCCTGTTATCTGATCGGCAGCGATGCTCGCGCAACGTTGGCAGAGAAGCTGCAGCAGATGCGCACGCTGGCCGACGACCCACACTTCGGAGTGCGCGAATGGGCGTGGCTGGCGCTACGCACGGACATTGTTTCCGCGCCGGTGCAGGCGCTCGGGTACCTGCAACCGTGGACACAGGAAACATCGCCGTACCTGCGCCGCTTCGCCTGCGAAGCACTGCGCCCGCGTGGTGTCTGGGCCACGCACATCGCCCTGTTCAAGCAACATCCGGAACATGCAGTGGCGCTGCTGGAAGCACTGGCCGATGACCCGGAACGCTATGTGCAGGATTCCGTCGGCAACTGGCTCAATGATGCCGGAAAGACAAAGCCGCAGTGGCTGCGCGAAGTCTGCGCGCGCTGGCAGCGCGAGCACGACAGCACCGCCAACGCCTACATCCGCAAACGCGCGATGCGCTCGCTTCGGTAGTGCCGGCCGCTGGCCGGCAACCCCAGGCCATTCAAGCGAGCATGGCACATGCGCCTGTCACCCGGACGCGGTAAACAGTGCATTGCCCATGTCCATCCGCAGGGAAGTTGATCATGCAGAGCACGCTCCAGGTCACGCTGTTCGGCCCGCTTGGCGACAGCCCGGCATTGCAGTTGCCGGGGCTGGAAGGGCCGTCGGTCGCCATCCCGGAAGCGGCCCTGCGGCGGTTGGTCTCCGACCTCTACACCGCCCGTTCCCTGCTCAACCCCGAGCAGCTGGACGAGGCCAGGCAGGAGCTGGATCGCGTGCTGGAACGCTGGGCCGACATCCACGAAGGCCTGCTGCTGGACGTGGAAGTGCATGGCAAATGAGCGACTCTGCGTGGCTGCTGCCAGGTAGGCAGCGCTGGCGCGCACCTCGCTGAACCGGGTCCCCAGTTGCGGATGAAACATTTTGCACTGCGCAAAAGCTGTGCTATCAATACACCCCATGAACGCAGCCGCTACCCGCTTTTACTGGTATTACTTTCCGAAGCCACTGGCGGAGGAAGGACTGCGCTCACCCTGAAGAAAGCTTCAGACGCATTCCCGAAAGCCGCCAGCGAACCTGGCGGCTTTTTTCATGCCGCCACGCTGGGGACCCCCAACGTTCCGGAGATCTCCTGCAATGCCCCCGCACACCGACGACCTGCGTATCCGCACCATCGAACCGCTGACACCGCCCGCCCAGCTGCTGGCGATGCTGCCCTGTGACGATGAAGCCTCCGACACCGTCAGCGCCTCGCGCGCGGCCCTGCACCAGATCCTGCATGGCCGTGACGATCGCCTTGCGGTGGTGGTGGGCCCGTGCTCGATCCACGACCCGAAGGCCGCCATCGAATACGCCCAGCGCCTCAAGCCGCTGCGCGACGCGCTGGCCGGCGAACTGGAAATCGTCATGCGCGTGTACTTCGAGAAGCCGCGCACCACGGTGGGCTGGAAGGGCCTGATCAACGATCCGGACCTGGATGGCAGCTTCAGGATCGACAAGGGCCTGCGCATCGCCCGCGGCCTGCTGCGCGACATCAACAAGCTCGGCCTGCCAGCCGGTGTCGAGTTCCTTGACGTGATCTCGCCGCAGTACATCGCCGACCTGGTGGCGTGGGGCGCGATCGGTGCACGCACCACCGAAAGCCAGGTGCATCGCGAGCTGGCGTCGGGGCTGTCGTGCCCGGTCGGCTTCAAGAACGGCACCGATGGCAACGTGAAGATCGCCGCCGACGCGGTGGGTGCAGCGTCCAATCCGCACCACTTCCTGTCGGTCACCAAGCAGGGCGGTACCGCCATCGTATCGACCGCCGGCAATCCGGATTGCCATGTGATCCTGCGCGGCGGCAAGCAGCCGAACTACGACGCAGGCAGCGTCGCCGACGCCTGCCAGGTGCTGGCCAAGGCCAGGCTGCCGACGCGCCTGATGATCGACGCCAGCCATGCCAACAGCCTGAAGAATCCGGAAAACCAGCCGAAGGTGATCGAGGACATCGCCGTTCAGTTGGAAGACGGCGAACAGCGCATCGTTGGTGTGATGATCGAGAGCCATCTGGTTGGTGGCCGCCAGGAACTGGTGGAAGGCCAGCCGCTGGTCTACGGGCAGAGCATCACCGATGGCTGCATCGACTGGGACACCACCGTGACGGTGTTGCAGCGACTGGCTGCGGCCGTGCGCGCCCGTCGCGACGTGAAGGTGTCCGAAGCCGCTTGAGTGCGGCACGTGTGTGGATGGCGGCCAGCGCCTGCGGGGGTGCGGCCGCGATCAGGGCCGGCCGGAGTTGGAGACCGGCCCATCTGCACCGGCGATGCGCCTGGCGCTGCGCATGAGCGACAGCGCCAGGTACATCGCCGGGGTGGTGCAGTAGATCCGCGCCAAGCCTGGAACCCCATGCTCGGCGAACGCGAACCTCAATGCACTTCGTCGTGGTACACGAACTTCGGCATTTCCCAGCGGTAGTGGATCGCCAGCAGGCGCAGCGCGAAGCCGCCGCCCAGGCAGCACAGGATCGCAGTGGCATCGGCCACGCCCCAATGCAGCAGCAACAGATAGGCCGCGCCGGTCAGCAGCGCGATGATCGCGTACAGCTCCTTCTGGAAGATCAGCGGCACCTCGTTGCAGAGGATGTCGCGCAGCACGCCGCCGAACGCGCCGGTCAGCATGCCGGCGATCAGCACGATCGGCATCGCATGGCCGGCCTCGCGCGCGATCGAGCAGCCGATCAGGGTGAAGGCGATCAGGCCCAGGCCATCGAGCACCAGGAAGGTGCGGCGGAAGTGGTGCATCCAGCGTGCGACCCAGGTGGCGATCAGCGCCGCGCATACGGTGAAGCCCAGGTACTCGGGATGCTTCACCCAGCCCAGCGGGTAATGGCCGAGCAGGATGTCGCGCAGCGAGCCGCCGCCGAGGGCGGTGACGCAGGCGATCATGACCACGCCGAACAGGTCCATGCGGCGGCGGCCGGCGGACAGCGCGCCGGTCATGGCTTCGGCGGAAATGGCGATCAGGTAGATGATGGACAGCAGCATGGGGCAGGCTCCGGGCGCGGTAGGGCCGGCCATGCGCGTATACCGCCACTGCCTGCGCAATGACGGGATGACGATGACCGGTGCCGCTCCCGCTGTCCTTTTGCCTGAGAGTTCAGCGGCGTGGGCCGCGTGCCCCTTCGGCGGATCGTCCCGGGCGTGCCCGGTGACCTCTCTCCAGCTCGGCGAGTCGAATGCATGGTTGGTGGGATTCCAGCCCACCGGCCTGAGCGATCATGGGAGCCTGCGCCTTCGGCGGGCGCCAGCGCGGCGCCTCTCTCCTGCATTCGGGCGCCAGTATATCCGCTGCAGTGCAGCACGGCATAATCCGGGCATGGCCCCGTCCCTCCGCCCGTGGTTCCTGTACCTGCTCGAATGCCGCGATGGCAGCTATTACGCCGGCATCAGCACCGATGTGGAGGCGCGTTTCGCCGCCCACCAGGCCGGCAAGGGCGCGCGCTACACCCGGGCACGGCCACCGCTGCGCGTGCTGGCCGTGCGCGAGTACCCGGACCGGGCCGCCGCCTCACGCGCCGAGTGGCAACTCAAGCAGCAGCCGCGCGAACGCAAGCTGGCCTGGCTGCAGGCACCAGCCGAGACGCTTCTGTAGATCCACGCCCACGCTCGGCTCCGGCCTGCCGACATCGCCGGTCCCAGTAGAGCCACGCCATGCGTGGATGGGCTGCCCGGCCCATGCGATGATCGCCCCGCGCCCAGCCCTGGAGACCCGGATGTCCACGATCGCCCTGCTGTTCGCTCTCTCCGCATCAACAAGTCCCGCCGCAGACCCGGCCACCATCGCGGCCATCGAAGCTACCTGCCACGATTACGTCGACGGCCAGCTGGAGGCCGACCCGCAGCGCGTCGCCCGCTCCCTGCATCCGGATCTGGCCAAGCGCGCGGTCCTCGGCGATACACCCGATGAACGCCTGGGCCTGCGCCGGATGTCGAAGGAAGAGCTGGTCTCGCTGACGAAGCAGGGCGCGTTGAAGACGCCGAAGGATCAATGGGACCGCCGCTGCACGGTGCTGGACGTGACCGGCAACGCGGCCTCGGTGCGGCTGGAAACCCCGTGGTTCGTCGACTACTTCCACATGGGGCGCTTCGACCAGCGCTGGGTCATCGTCAACGCACTGTGGTATCCAAAACCAAAGGCGAAGTGAGCGCGATGCGCGCTGCTGGCAAGGCATTGATCTCCGTCGTCGTAGTGGTCGCCGGTATCGCGCTGCTGCCTGGCCTGCTGTACCTGCTCGGACTGGCGCTGGTGGAAGGCCGGCCGAAGCCGGCGGACCGCGCGCCCAGTGGTGTGGCTGCGTGCAGTAGTGAACCACGGGCGGGATACCAGCCGATGAACCCCTGGCGCTTCGCCGCGCAGTTCTTCGACAAGGACGTGATGCAGAAGAAGGTGCCGGAAGTGGAGCGGGAGGCCTTCTGGATTGCCCGACGCCATCTGTGGCGACAGCCTCGGCACGGCATGCTGCGCTGGCATCTGAGCAGCACCGCGTTGACGATCTGGATCACCCGGCATTGGAGTACCGCGCAGATTGCCGATACCGCAAGGAAGGAGGACTTCTGCCGCACCTGGTCGAAACGGCGGGTGCCAGGTGGCCCGATGAGGCAGTAGAGCCACGCCATGCGTGGCTGAGCTCGATGCGTCCTGCACAGACATTCATCCACGCATGGCGTGGATCTACTCCCAGGCAGAGAACCCGTGTCCGTCTTCGGCCCTAGCGCTTCGGCCGCCGGTCATCCTGGTCATCACCGAAGATGATGCGCGCGCTGCGCTGGTAACTCCAGTACGCGACCGCCCAGTTCAGCAGCACCACGATGCGGTTGCGGAAGCCGATCAGGAAGAACACGTGCGCGGCCAGCCAGAACCACCAGGCCAGGATGCCCGACAGCTGCAGCCGGCCCAGGTGCACGATCGCGGCCATGCGGCCGATGGTGGCCAGGTTGCCGTAGTCGGCGTACTTGAACGGCCCCGGTGCCGCCTTGGCATGCAGCCGCGCGCGGATCACCTCGGCCACGTACTTGCCCATCTGCTTGGCGGCAGGCGCCACGCCGGGCACCGGCTTGCCGTTGGCCTGGTTCAGTGCGGCCAGATCGCCGGCCACGAACAGCTCCGGGTGGTCGGGCAGGGTCAGGTCCGGTTGCACCTGCACGCGGCCGGCGCGGTCCAGCGGCACGTCCAGCGTGCGCGCCAGCGGCGAAGCAGCCACGCCGGCGGCCCACACCACGGTGCGTGCCGGCACGAACTGGTCACCGAGCTTGAAGCCCTGGCTGTCGATGTCGCTCACCGGGGTACCGGTCAGCACTTCCACGCCCAGCTTTTCAAGCTGCCGGCGCGCCTTCAGCGAAAGCACTTCCGGGAACGAGGACAGCACGCGCGGGCCGGCCTCGACCAGCCGCACCTTGGCGCTGGCCGGGTCGATGTGGCGGAATTCGTTGCGCAGCGTATGCCGCGCGATCTCGGCCAGGGTGCCGGCCAGTTCGACGCCGGTGGGACCGCCGCCGACCACCGCGAAGCTCAGCCATGCCGCCTTCTTCGCCGGGTCCGGTTCGGCCTCGGCGCGCTCGAATGCCAGCAGCAGCTTGCGGCGCAGCGCGATGGCATCGTCCAGCGTCTTCAGGCCGGGTGCATCATCGGCCCACTGGTCGTTGCCGAAGTAGGCGTGGGTGGCGCCGGTGGCCAACAGCAGGCTGTCGTAGTCCAGCGTGCTGCCATCGGCCATGCGGATCTGCCGGGCCTGCTTGTCGATGGCGACCACTTCGCCGAGGCGTACTTCCACGTTGCGCTGGTGGCCGAGGATGTGGCGCAGCGGCGCGGCGATATCCGGCGCGGACAGGCCGGCGGTGGCCACCTGGTACAGCAGCGGCTGGAACAGGTGATGGTTGCGGCGGTCGACCAGGGTGATGCGTATGCGCTCGCGGGCCAGGGCACGGGTGGCCCAGAGGCCGGCAAAACCGCCGCCGACAACAACCAGGTGGGGAACGCGCTCGCGACTCATCGACTCACTCCAGTGGGGGCATTGGGGGAAGCGCCTGGCATCTTCGCACGGCGGCTGCCTGTCACGTCAGCGCCCGCGTGGATCGGCGATACTCGGGTTCAGGCAACGGCCCCTGAGGAGCCCATGAGCGAACCGGAAAAGCGCATCGCCCTGTTGATCGACGCCGACAACGCGCCGGCCTCGAAGATCGACGAGGTCCTGGCCGAAGTCGCCCGCTACGGCGTGGCCAACGTGCGCCGTGCCTATGGCAACTGGAAGAGCCCGCGGTTGAAGGGCTGGGAAGCGGTGCTGCACGAATATGCGATCCGCCCGATCCAGCAGTTCGCCTACAGCAAGGGCAAGAATGCCTCCGACATGGCGATGGTGATCGATGCCATGGACCTGCTGTACGCGCGCAATCTTGATGGGTTCGCCATCGTGTCCAGCGATGCCGATTTCACCCCGATGGTGATGCGCCTGCTGACCGATGGCGTGAAGGTGTATGGCTTCGGCGAAAAGAAGACGCCCGAACCGTTCGTCAACGCGTGCTCGAAGTTCACCTACCTGGAAGCGCTGGGCCAGACCCATGCCAGCGTGCCGGATGCCGAGCAGGCATCGAGCGAGCAGGCGTCGAGCGAGCCCGTCGCCAATGATGATGCACGCCCGCGCAAGAGCGGGGCGGAGATGCGCAGCGATACGCGGCTAGTGAAGATGCTGCGCCGCGCGGTGTCCTCGGCCGAGGGCGAGGATGGCTGGTCGCACCTGGGGCCGGTCGGCAGCCAGATCGGCAACCAGGCCTCGTTCGATCCGCGCAACTACGGCTACGGCAAGCTCAGTGATCTGCTGGCAGCAATCGGGCTGTTCGAGCTGAAGAAGGACGGCAAGTCGTCCTACGTGCGCGCGCTGCCAAAAAAGAACAGGTAGTGCCGGCCGCTGGCCGAAAAGGAACCGGTAGTGCCGGCCGCTGGCCGGCAAGCCCCAGATGCCTGATCCCGCATCCGGCACGCACATCTCCACTCCGATCAGGCGTATCGTTGCCGCTCGCATTGCCCGCAAGGAAAACCCGCATGTTGAAGATCTGGGGCCGCCGCAATTCCAGCAACGTCCGCAAGGTACTGTGGTGCGCCGAAGAGATCGGCCTGCCGTATGAGTCCATCGAAGTCGGTGGCAGCCACGGCGGCACGCAGACGCCGGAGTACCAGGCGATGAATCCCAACAGCCTGGTGCCGGTGATCGAAGACCACGGCCTGCCGCTGTGGGAATCGAATGCCATCGTGCGCTACCTCAGTGCGCGCTACGCGCTGGGTACCCTGTACGCCGAAGATCCGATGGAACGCGCCCAGGCCGAGAAGTGGATGGACTGGAGCACGTCGCGGATGGCGCCGCTGTACAGCGACCTGGTCTGGGGCATCATGCGCACCGCGCCGGCCGACCGCGACGAAGCGCGCATCAGCGCCGCCATCGTCCGCGCCGGTGACTACCTGGCAATGGCCGATGCCACCCTGGCGAAACAGCCATGGCTGTCGGGCGAGAAATTCGCGATGGGTGACATTCCACTGGGCTCGCTGATCTACGCCTGGTTCGAACTGCCGATCCAGCGCCCGGAGCTGCCGCATCTGGCTGACTGGTATGCGCGGCTGCGGGAGCGGCCGGCCTACCAGCGCGGCGTGATGTCGCCGCTGACGTAAGCGGTGGCGTTCGGGGTCAGAGCCCTTTTCTGCGAAAAGGGATCCGACCCCCTGGCCATCGGGGTCGGATCCCACCCAGCGGGTGGGCTCCGACCCCTCAATACAGATCCGTCGGATCCACATCCAGCGACCAGCGCACCTTGCGTGCTTCCGGCAGTGCATACAGCTGCGGCACCAACTGCGAAAGCACACCATGCAGCGGCGGCCGCTGCATGGCCGACAGCAGCAGCTGCGTGCGCTGGTAGCCAGCACGCCGTGGCATCGGTGCCGGCATCGGGCCGTAGGCTTCGACCACGTTCTGCTCGCCCAGCAACTGCCGAGCGGCCAGCAGGAACGCGTTGGCATGCTCCACCTGCTGCGCTTCGGCGCGCATCAGCGCCAGATGCGCGAACGGCGGGAATCCGGCCGCCTGGCGCTGGTTCAACTCGGCCTGCGCGAACGGCTGGTAGCCACCGCTCACCAGGGTTTCCAGCAGCGGGTGCCCGGGGTGATGAGTCTGCAGCCAGACCTCGCCGGGGTCACGTGCACGTCCGGCGCGACCGGCCACCTGGATCAGCTGCTGGGCCAGTTTCTCGCTGGCGCGGAAGTCGGCGGAGAACAGACCTTCGTCGATGCCGACCACCACCACCAGCGTCAGCTTGGGCAGGTCGTGGCCCTTGGCCAGGATCTGCGTGCCGACCAGGATGCCGGGCTGGTCGCCCAGTTTCGCCAGCTGCTGTTCCAGCGCGTCGCGCCGTGAGGTGGTGCCGCGGTCGATGCGTACCACGGGGAAGTCGGCGAAGGCGGCGGTGAGGTGTTCTTCCAGGCGTTCGGTGCCGATGCCCTGCGGCTGCAGCGCCAGGCTGCCGCAGGCCGGGCACGCGAGCGGCGCCGGTTGCCGCGCACCGCAGTGGTGGCACTGCAGGCGACGACCGCCACCATGCACCGTCATCGGCGCATCGCAGCGCTGGCATGGCGCGGTCCAGCCGCAGTCGTGGCAAAGCAGCACCGGCGCATAGCCGCGGCGGTTCTTGAAGACCAGTACCTGCTGGCCGCGCTGCAGGTGCTCGCCGATGCCGGCCAGCACATCGGCGGAGAGGCCGTCATGCAGCGGGCGCTTGCGTACGTCCAGGATGCGCACGCGCGGTGGCCGCGCATCGCCGGCGCGCTGTTTCAGGCGCAGGTGGGTGTAACGCCCGGCGTAGGCGTTGTGCAGGGTTTCCAGCGAGGGCGTGGCACTGCCCAGCAGAACCGGAATGCCCAGCGACTTGGCCCGGACCAGGGCGAAATCGCGCGCGTGGTAACGGATGCCGTCCTGCTGCTTGTAGCTGCCGTCGTGTTCCTCGTCGACGATCAGCAGGCCGGCCTGGGGCAGCGGCGTGAACACTGCCGAGCGGGTGCCGACGATGACGCGTGCTTCGCCGCGTGAGGCCGCTGCCCAGACGCGCGCGCGCTCGTTGTCGTTCAACCCCGAATGCAGCGCATGCACGGCGATGCCGAGGCGGCCGCGGAAGCGTGCCAGGGTCTGCGGGGTCAGGCCGATTTCCGGCACCAGCACCAGCGCCTGCTTGCCCTGTGCCAGGCAATGGATGATCGCCTGCAGATAGACCTCGGTCTTGCCGCTGCCGGTCACGCCATCCAGCAGGAACGGCTGGAAGCCGTCGGCGGCGTTGATCGCCGCCACGGCCTCGGCCTGGTCCGGGTTGAGCGTGGGGCCGGGCAGTGGCTGCGCGTGTTGGGGGGCCACGCTCAGCGCAACGCGCTCGGCCAGCCCGCGCTTGGCCAGGCTGCGTGCGGCGGTGCGCCAGTCCTCCATGCGTTCGCCCAGCACGTCCTCATCCACGATGGCTTCGGCCAGCAGTTCGGCCAGTTGCCGTGGGCGGCTGCCGGCGCGCAGCCTGTCGCGCTGATCGCGGCCTTCCGGGGTCAGCTGCCAGCCCCAGTGGTGGGTGTCCGGCAGGGGCTCGCCATGGCGCAGCGGGCCGGGAAGGGCGGTGCTCAGCACCTCGCCCAGGGGGGCGTGGGTGTAGCGCGCCAGCCATTGCAGGCTCTGCCACAGCTCACCCTGCAGCAGCGGCTGCGGGTCGCACCAGGCCAGGGCCTGGCGCAGTCCCTGGCCGTCGTCGATCTGGCCGTGACCGACCACCACACCGACCAGCTCCCGGTTGCCGAATGGCACCTTCAGGCGGCAGCCGACCGCGACCGCCGGGCCATCACCCTCAGGCGACAGGTAGTCGAACAGGCGGGGCAGGGGGACGGGCAGGGCGACCTGCAGGGTCGGAATCGGTGAAAGCATCGGGCCAGTGTAACGGGCCATGCGCGCGCGAATGGCAGAAGAGGGAGCGGCCGGGCGGCGCCCGTTGAATCATAAATGTCACCTAAATATCGGTGTCCATTGGAGATTCAGTCTTATCCACATGTTCTGTGGATAACGTTGTGCGTTAACGGTCAGCGGAAACGCAGAAGGCCGATGGCGACGGCCTCACGCTTGGGTTGGTCAAAAAATCGCCACATAGTAGAAACATTCAAAATCAACAACTTAAGTGTGAAACAATGCTGAAACAGAGTGAATTCAGCTGGATGCCCCAGTTTTCCGCTGCGGGGGCGTGGTGCTGTGCACAACCTGCAGCACGAAGTGCCTGTGGGCGCAAGTCCTACGGGCGTCGATGGCCTGCCGCTATCATGCCGGCAGACCTTTGGAGTGACCGATGACGGCTGTGCCCGCCCCTGTTTCCTCGACCGCGGCCGGCGCGCTGTCGGCGTTCCTGCGTGGCGTCGAGCGCCGTGCCCTGGTGGTCGCTGAACTGCAGTGCGGCGATGCCGCGCGCGCCGAGCAGACCCTGGTGGCGGTGATGCGCGCCTTTGCCGCCGTCGCCAGCGATCTGCCGATGGCGCAGTGGCCGACCCGCTTCTGGACCCTGCTGGGCCAGCGCCAGGCGTTGCGCGAGCCGGCGGGCGGGCAGTGGGGGCCGCCGTTGGCCGCGCTGGGCGCGATGCCACCGCTGCCGCGCCTGGCATTGCTGCTGCGGGTGGGCGGCAGCCTGGATGAGGGCATCGCCATGCGCGTGCTCGACCAGGACGAGGCCGGCTACCAGCACCTGCTGGCCGACGCCTGCCCGCGTGATGCCCACGGCCAGCCGGATGCCTCGGCCTGGCGCCAGCTGGCCGAACAGGTGCAGGCGCGCATCCGTGAGCTGCCGGCCGCGCGCCTGCAGCAGCTGCAGCAACCCGCCGCACCGGCCGCCCACAACGAAGCCCCGACCTCGAGCTGGCGCGCACCGCAGCGCGATGAGCGTGCGGCCGCCCATGGCAAGCGCCGTCGCACGAACGCCAAGCCGCGCTGGCGCGGTCCGCTGATCCTGCTGGTGACCGTGGCGGTGCTGTTGGCCGCAGCGCTGGGCTGGCGCTACTGGCAGGGGCATTCCTTCGGCAGTGATGCACCGCTGCCGGAGGGTGTGGTGGGCGAAGCCGGTCCGGTGACGGTGGAAGCCCTGCCACCAAGCAAGGTCAACGCCACCCCGGATGCGACCACGGCCCAGGCCACGGACGACGCCACGATGCTGGCCGACCGCGACTACCCGCTGGTGGCCGATGCCGACCTGTACGCGTGGACTGCCGCGGGCGGTCCGCTGCCGGTAGACGAATCGCAATCCAAGCCGAGCCGGCCGGAGCCGGCCAGCGCCACGCTGGAAACCGCTGCTGCCGATGAATAAGTCCTGGTTCGCCAGCCTGTTGCTGGCCCTGCCGTTGTCGCTGTCTGCGGCACCGCAATCGTTGAACGTGCCGTTGCCGCCACCGTCGTCGCCGGCCACGCCGGTGGCTTCGCCGGCATCGACGACGGCAGCACCCGCTGCCTTCGCCCAGCTCGATGCGCAGCAACAGCGCCAACGCCGCGCCGACTACGCCGCGTGGCGCGCGTTGCCTGAAGGAGAGCGCGAGCGTATCCGCCAGGCGGCTGCGCGATTCAATGCGCTGCCTGCGGACCAGCAGCAGCGCCTGCGCCAACAGTTCCGCGACCAGGACCAGGCGTTCCGCGACGGGTGGCGGCTGGGCCCGCAACTGGGCCTGGAATTCCCCAAGCTGCATGGCTTGTTCGGCTTCGTGCCCCCGGAACAGCGCGAGACCGCGCTGGCCGTACTGCGCCAGCTCAGCCCGGCGCAGCTGGCCCAGCTGACCCTGGTCGCGCAGCGCACGCCACCGCAGGAACGCGACACCGTGCGCAGCGCCTTCCTCGCCGTGCCCGCCGCCGAGCGCGACAGCTGGCTCAAGCGCCAGGCCGGCCAGTAAAAAAGGGGACGGAGGGGATTAAGTCGTTTCAGGCCCGCTAGTGCCGGATGCGACTTAATCCCCTCCGTCCCCTTTTTGTGTGGGGCGGCTGAAACCCAGCATTCACGCCATGTCATGGGAATGCACGCGCCGCCCGCGTAAGATGGGCGCCCGCAACCCGGTGCCTGTGCCCTTCGCGCGCAACCGCAGTTCGCGTCAAGCACCTTATGTCTACTGCAACCTCCACGCCGCGCTTCAGCAAGGAAGTCGGCGCCACCGGTCTGCTCGCCCTGCCGCTCGTGCTGGGTCATGTGTCCACCGGTCTGATCTCCTTCGTCGACAACGTGATTGCCGGCCACCACGCCACGGCCACGCTGGCCGCCGTCACCATCGGTACGGCGCTGCTGTGGCTGCCGATGCTGATTCCGATCGGCACCCTGATCTCGCTCACCGCCTCGGTGTCGCAGCTGCATGGCGCCGGCCGCGAGCGCGAGATCGGCCCGCTGTTCCGCCAGGCACTGTGGCTGGCGCTGGGGCTGGGGCTGATCATGTTCACCTTCCTCACCGTGGTGCCACCGCTGCTGCCGGCATTCGGCATTGCGCCGGACATCGTGCCGGGGGCCACCGCGTTCCTGCATGCGGTGCGCTGGGGCGGACCTGCGCTGACCCTGTATTTCTGCATGCGCTATCTCAGCGAGGGCATGCACTGGACGCTGCCGACCATGCTGCTCGGCTTCGGTGGCCTGCTGGTGCTGGCACCGATGGGCTATGTGCTGGCCAACGGCAAGCTCGGCTTCCCGGAAATGGGCGCCGAAGGCCTGGGCATCGCCTCGGCGGTGATGATGTGGCTGCAGGCGATCGCCTTCGCCACCTACCTGTGGTTCACCAAGCGCTTCGCCCGCCTGCAGCTGTTCTCGCACTTCGAAGGACCGCGCTGGAAGGCGATCTGGGAGCTGCTGCGCACCGGCCTGCCGATCGGCATCACCGTGCTGATGGAAGGCGGCCTGTTCATCGTCACCGCGCTGCTGATCGGCCGCCTCGGTGCCAATGAAGCGGCCGCGCACCAGATCGCGATCAATGTCGCCCAGCTGTGCTTCATGATCCCGATGGGCGTGGCCGAGGCCACCACCGTGCGCGTCGGCCATGCGGTCGGCCGTGGTGACGGCTTCGGCGTGCGGCGCGCGGCCTGGGCCGGTTACGCGATCATCATGGGCACGCAGACGTTGTCGGCGGCGGTGCTGCTGTTCGGCCACGATGCCATCGTCGGTGTATACACCAACGACCTGGCGGTGGCCGGGCTGGCCTCGACCCTGCTGCTGTACGCGGCCACCTTCCAGTTCCCGGACGGCATCCAGGTGCTGTCGGCCGGCGCGCTGCGCGGGCTGAAGGACACCCGCGTGCCGATGTTCATCGCCATGTTCGCGTACTGGGGCCTGGGCATGCCGCTCGGCGCCGGCCTCGGCCTGGGGCTGGGCATGGGCCCGCAGGGCATGTGGATCGGCCTGATCGTCGGCCTGACCGCCGCTGCCATCCTGATGGGCTGGCGCCTGCGCCGCAGCAGCCTGCGCATCGGCCAGTCGATGTTGTCCTGATCGTCCCGCCCGCCCTGCCGACCCATGGCGGGCGATCCCCTGACTTGTGTCCGATGCCGCATCACGCGGCACCGGCTATGCTGGTACCACGGCAAGAAGCCATCCGGAGCGTTCCATGAATCAACCCGTGCCCCCGCTGCCCCCGGCGCGTCGCAATCCCGTCGCCAGCTTCTTCATCGGGCTGTGGGACGTCATGAACTTCACCCGCCGGTTGATCCTCAACCTGGTGTTCTTCGGCCTGCTGTTCCTGCTGCTGGTGATGTTCGTCATCGCCGCCGGCATGGGCGCCGGTGCCAGCAAGTCGCTGCAGGACCGCACGACGCTCGTGATCGCGCCGGAAGGCCGCCTGGTCGAGCAGTTCAGTGCCGATCCGGTCAGCCGCGCGCTGGCCAAGGCAGTGGGTGACAACGGTGCCGAAGAGATCCAGCTGCGCGACCTGCTGCGGGTGATCGAGTCGGCCAAGGAAGACAAGAAGATCGAACGCGTGGTGCTGGAGCTGGACAAGCTGCAGCCGTCCGGCTTCGCCTCGCTGCGTGAAGTGGCCGCCGCGCTGCAGGACCTGCGCGCCTCCGGCAAGCAGCTGGTGGCCTACAGCGAGAGCATGGGCCAGTCGCAGTACCTGCTGGCCGCGCAGGCCGACGAGGTCTACCTGGACCCGATGGGTTCGGTCGTGCTCGAAGGCCTGGGCCGCTACCGCCAGTACTTCCGCACCGGCCTGCAGGACAAGCTGGGCGTGGACGTGCACCTGTTCAAGGTGGGCGAGTACAAGTCCGCGGCCGAGCCGTACGTGCTCGATGCTGCGTCGCCGGCCTCCAAGGAAGCCGACCTGTTCTGGATGAATGATGTGTGGCAGCGCTATCTGGGCGACATCGCCAAGGCCCGCCGCCTGGATCCGGCGCAGCTGGCCGCCGGCATCGACACGCTGCCGGAAGGCATCGCTGCCGCCGGTGGCGACCTGGCCAAGTTCGCCCTGCAGCAGAAGCTGGTGACCGCGCTGAAGACCCGCGAGGAATTCGAGGATCTGATGATCGAGCGCGGCGTGGCCGACGAGGATGCCGATGGCGGTTTCCGCAACGTCGACTTCGGCCGCTACCTGGCCCTGCTCGACGCGCGCCGCAACCCGGTGGACTCGCGTCCGCAGGTGGCCGTGGTGGTGGCCGCCGGCGAAATCAGTGGCGGTGACCTGCCGGCCGGTCGCATCGGTGGCGAGTCGACCTCGGCGCTGCTGCGCGCCGCGCGCGACGACGACAACGTGAAGTCGGTGGTGCTGCGCGTGGATTCGCCGGGCGGTGAAGTGTTCGCCTCCGAGCAGATCCGCCGCGAAGTGGTGGCGCTGCAGGCCGCCGGCAAGCCGGTGGTGGTGTCGATGGGTGACCTGGCCGCCTCCGGTGGCTACTGGATCAGCATGAATGCCGATCGCATCTATGCCGATCCGTCGACCATCACCGGTTCGATCGGCATCTTCGGCATGGTGCCGAACTTCAGCCGCGCGCTGGACAAGATCGGCGTGCACACCGACGGCGTCGGCACCACCCGTTTTGCCGGTGCCTTCGACGTCACCCGCCCGATGGACCCGGCCGTGGGCCAGGTCATCCAGACGGTGATCAACAAGGGCTACGCCGACTTCACCGGTCACGTCGCCGACGCCCGCAAGAAGCCGGTCGAGGCCGTGGACGAGGTGGCCCGCGGCCGCGTGTGGAGCGGTGCACAGGCCAAGGAACGCGGCCTGGTCGATGCCTTCGGTGGCCTGAAGGATGCGGTGGCCGATGCGGCCAGCCGCGCCAAGCTGGGCAAGGCCGATGCCTATCGCGTGCGCTACATCGAGAAGGCAGCCACGCCGTTCGCGCAGTTCGTCAGCGGTTTCGCCGGCAGTCGCGCCGGTGCCTGGATGCTGTCCGATTCGGGCATGGCGCGGATGATGCTGGCGCGCACGATGCCGGAAGTGGATACGCAGCTGCGCTTCGTCGAGAACGCGGCCCGCGAGAAGGGCAATGGCGCACCGGTGAAGGCGCTGGCGTACTGCTTCTGCGGGTTCTGACCGGCAACGGTATCGAATGAAAACGCCCGGCTCAGGCCGGGCGTTTTCGTTCATGGGGCCGGATCCCTTTGCAGCGCAAAGGGCTCTGACCCCACCGGTCATTGCGTCGCGTCGGCCTCGGCCTTGCGCTCACGCGCGGCGGCATCATCGACGGTTTTCTGCACGTCCTTGGCGCGGTCCAGCGGTTCGTTGATCGCACGCGACATCGCTCGTGGCACCGGTGGCTTCTCCGGGTTCGGCGTCGGCGGACGCTGGCAGGCCGCCAGCAGCAGGCTGGCCAGCAGCGACGTGGACAGGATCAGGATGCGCATGGCAGCTCTCCGCGGTGGGCGTATGGGCAAGTGTCGCATCCCCGGCCGAGCGCCGCCGTGAGCGCGTATCCTTGCGGCATTGAAATGCAGTGGGCACGGCCCCGGAGGACACATGACCCAGCAACGGTGGCGCCTGGACGGCCAGACGGCCCTGATCACCGGCGCCAGCGCCGGCATCGGCCTGGCCATCGCGCATGAACTGGCGGGGCTCGGCGCCGATCTGATGATCGTCGGCCGCGATATCGACATGCTGGAGACCGCGCGCGACGAACTGCTGGATGTGTATCCGCAGCACCAGGTGCATGCGCTGGCCGCCGACGTCTCCGATGACGAGGACCGCCGCCAGATCCTGGACTGGGTGGAAGACCACAGTGATGGCCTGCACATCCTGGTCAACAATGCCGGTGGCAACGTCACCAAGGCGGCCACGGAGTATTCCGAGGACGAGTGGCGCAAGATCTTCGAGACCAACCTGTTCTCGGCCTTCGAGCTGTCGCGCTACGCGCATCCGCTGCTGGCCCGGCACGCGTCGTCGTCGATCGTCAATGTCGGCAGCGTGTCCGGGCTGACCCACGTACGCAGTGGTGTGGTCTACGGCATGACCAAGGCCGCGATGCACCAGATGACCCGCAACCTGGCCGTCGAGTGGGCCGAGGATGGCATCCGGGTCAACGCGGTGGCGCCCTGGTACATCCGCACGCGGCGCACGTCCGGTCCATTGTCGGACCCGGACTACTACGAAGAAGTGATCAACCGCACGCCGATGCGCCGCATCGGCGAGCCGGAGGAAGTGGCCGCGGCCGTGGGCTTCCTGTGCCTGCCGGCGGCCAGCTATGTCACCGGCGAATGCATCGCAGTGGATGGCGGTTTCCTGCGTTACGGCTTCTGATCATGCGGTGGTAGTGCCGGCCGCTGGCCGGCAACCACAGGATCTTCAGATGATTGCAGTTGCCGGCCAGCGGCCGGCACTACCGGTGGCTGTCACCCCGGTACCGGGCAGTTGCTGGCCTCCAGCACGCCCTGCAGCCGTTCGCGTTCCCCACGGGCGTTGTCGCGGTTTTCCGGCGAGGCGAACCGTTCACGGCCGCGCGCGTCGCGGAAGCGTTGCTGCCAGCTGCTGCAGCGCTGCGCCTCCGGCAGTTCCTCGCAGCGGTCGCGCACCACTTCGCAGCCGGCGGCGTTGACCGGGGTGGCGCCGCCCAGACCCTGCACGGTCATCAGTTCGCAGCGGCCGGGAGCAGCTTCGTATTCGTGCAGATAGCCCCCGCCCTGGCTGTCGGTGCACTGGAAGATCGGTGGCAGCGGCGGTTTCGGCGGCGCATTGCTGTCCGGCGCGGCATCGGCCTGGCGTGGCAGCGATGCACTGTCGAGTATCAGATCGCCGCCTTCGCGTTCGACCATGCCGGCTTCCATGATCGTGCGTCCTTCGCCGGGGCGGCGGGGGCTGGGCGCCGAAGCGGGCGATGTACCCGCCGTCGCCGGTTCGGGTGGCGGCGGCACCGGGGCTGGTGTGGCCGGCGCAGGTGGCGCACTGGTGGCCGCCGGAATCCGCACCACCTGCTGCTTGCTGCCGGCAGGGCAGGGCGTACGTTGCAGGGTGGGCACATCGCTGCTGCTGGAAGTACAGCGGTAGATCACCCCGTCGTCGGCCACTGCGTTGCCGGCGAACAGGCCCATGGCCAGCCAGATCAGGTTCTTCATGTGCACAGCGTACATGCCACGGCAGGCGCTGCGCTCAGCGTTCGCAGTCCCGCGACAGTCGTGCGTCGATGCCACGCTGTTCGTTGCTGATGGCAGTGCGCTCGCTCTGCAGCGCACTGTTGTAGCGACGATCGAGTTCCCAGCGGCGGTCACGCAGGCGCGCACAGACTTCCTGCGGCGGCAGGGCATGACAGCTGTCGCGGACCAGCACGCTGCCGGCCGGGACCTGCACACCGACACCCACCGCGGGCGGCCGGTAGCCGGTTCCTTCACCGATGGGGGTGCCGACCGGCGTGCCGAAGGCCGGGCGTGGGCCGGGATGGACCGGGCCGTGGTGCCCGTGCGGAAGCCAGACGCTGGTCCACAACGGTACCCAGCGCGGATTGCCCTCGTTGTTGTCGCTGGTGTAGCGACGACCGTCGTCGCTCACGCACTCGTACAACGGCTGCGGCGGCTGGATGTAGACGTGACGGACCTCGCGATCACGCATCACCGGCGCCTCATCCGGCGGCGCGGCTGTCGCGTCGCTGCGCACCACCCGTGGTGCCGGGTCGCGCGGGCGCTGCAGGTCACGCACTTCCTGCCGACCACTGCTGCATGGCTTGTCCTGCAGGGCCACGGCGCCGTTGCTGGCGACACAGCGGTACACGCGCACGTCCTCGGCGGCCGGTGCGGTCCATGGCAGCAACAGGCACAGGCCCAGGGCGGTGCGCAGCAGGTTCATGGCGGCAGGGTGCGCGATTGTACGCGGCAGTGCAATCGTCGGTTCAGGAGCGCAGCACGTTGCCGCTGAGCGCGTCGCGGATCGGGGTTGGCTGGGCCAGGCCGCCGGTCTCGCCATCAAGGATGCCATCGAGCAGGCGCAACAGGCGCGGATCCAGCTCGGCACGGCTGCGTGCCGGTGGTTCACCGGCCAGGTTGGCGCTGGTGGAGACCAGGGGGCCACCCCAGGCGCGGCACAGGGCGGCGACCAGTGGGTGGGCGCTGATGCGTACGGCGATGCCGCTGTGTTCACCGGTGACCCACGGTTGGGCGCGCGGACCGGCCGGCAGGATCCAGGTGTTGGCGCCCGGCCAGCTGGCCAGAACCGCACGCTGGCGGGCGTCGGGCAGCGCCTGCAGGCGCACCCAGCCCTCCAGCTGCGACAGTTCGGCGGCGACCAGGATCATGCCCTTCTCGATCGGGCGCTGCTTCAGCCGCAGCACCATGTGCACCGCCGCCTCATGCGACGGATCGCAGCCCAGGCCCCAGACCGCTTCGGTCGGATAGGCGATCACGCCGCCGGCGCGGAGCGTGGCGACAGCAGAGTCCAGGGTGAGTTCTTTCATGGCGGCGACCGGCCCGACGTGGGCCTTCATTATCCCCCTGCCGCGTGCAGAAGGGGTGGTGGGTGCGGACGGTAGGTGCGGACCGTAGGTGCGGACCGTTGGTCCGCACACCTTGACCCTCATCCACGCATGGCGTGGATCTACTTCTTGGCAGCGGCCTTCTTCGCCGGGGCCTTCTTTGCGGCCGCCTTCTTTACTGCTTTCTTGGCCGGGGCCTTCTTGGCAGGCGCTTTCTTTGCGGCGGCCTTCTTCGGCGCGGCTTCCTTCTTCACCGCCGCCTTCTTGGCCGGTGCCTTCTTCGCAGCGGCCTTCTTGGCGCCGAAGCCCTTGCGCACCGGCTTGCCGGTCTCTTCCATCAGCTGCTGCACTTCGGCCAGGGTCAGCGAGGCCGGCTCACGATCCTTGGGGATCTTGCCGTTCATCCTGCCGTCGCTGATGTACGGGCCGAAGCGGCCGTTCAGCACCTGGATGTCGCTGCCCTCGAACTCCTTGATGATCCGGTTGCGCGCGATCTCTTCCTTCTCTTCGATCAGGAACACGGCGCGGGCCAGGTCGATGGTGTACGGGTCGTCTTCCTTCTTCAGCGAGGCATAGGTGCTGCCGCGCTTGGCGAACGGGCCGAAGCGGCCGATGCCGACGCTGACCGGCTCGCCGTTGTCCTCGCCCAGCGCGCGTGGCATCAGGAACAGTTCCAGCGCGTCTTCCAGCGAGATGGTGTGCATCGACTGGCCGGGGCGCAGCGAGGCGAACTTCGGCTTCTCCTCGGCGTCCTCGGCGGTGCTGCCGATGGCGGCGTAAGGCCCGAAGCGGCCCAGCCGCACGCTGACCGGCTTGCCGGTCTTCGGGTCGGTGCCGAGCTCGCGCGCGCCACTGGCCTGGGCACGGTCCACCGATTCCTTCTTGTCTTCCACCAGCTCCTTGAACGGCTCCCAGAAGCGGGCCATCAGCGGGATCCACTCTTCTTCGCCACGCGAGACGGCGTCGAGCTCGTCTTCGAGCTTGGCGGTGAAGTCGTAGTCCACGTACCGGGTGAAGTGGCTGGACAGGAACTTGGACACCGCGCGGCCGACGTCGGACGGACGGAAGCTGCGGCCTTCCATTTCCACGTACTTGCGGAACAGCAGGGTCTGGATGATCGAGGCGTAGGTCGAGGGACGGCCGATGCCGTACTCTTCCAGCGCCTTCACCAGCGCCGCTTCGGTGTAGCGCGGCGGCGGCTGGGTGAAATGCTGCTCGGCCTGGATGCGTTCCAGCGGCACGCGGTCGCCAGGCTTCATCGCCGGCAGCTTGCGGCCTTCGTCTTCGTCTTCGGCGCTCTTGTTGTCCTTGCCTTCCTCGTATACGGCGAGGAAGCCGGGCACCACCACGGTGGTGCCGCTGGCACGGAACACGTGCTCGCTGCCAGCCGACAGGTCGACGCTGACCGTGTTGAGCGTGGCCGGAATCATCTGGCAGGCGACTGCGCGCTTCCAGATCAGTTCGTACAGGCGGCGCTCGTCTTCGGTCAGGAAGCGCGCCACCTGGGCCGGGGTGCGCAGGGCCGAGGTCGGGCGCACCGCTTCGTGCGCTTCCTGGGCGTTCTTCGACTTGGTCTGGTAGGTGTTCGGCTGGTCAGGCAGCGAGGCGATGCCGTAATCACGGGCGATCACGTCGCGGATTTCGGCCAGCGCGTCCTGCGACAGGTTCACCGAGTCGGTACGCATGTACGAGATCAGGCCGACGGTGCCTTCGTCACCGATCGCCACGCCTTCGTACAGCTTCTGCGCCACCTGCATGGTCTTGCGGGTGGTGAAGCCGAGCTTGCGCGAGGCTTCCTGCTGCAGGGTGGAGGTGGTGAACGGCGGTGCCGGGCGGCGCTTGCGCTCCTTGCTGGCCACGTCGGTGACATGCAGCGAGCCCTGCGCGGCCTGCTGGATGCGCAGGCGGGCGGCCTCGGCGGTGTCGCCGTCGGTGATGGTGAACTGTTCGAACTTCTGCCCGTCCAGCTTGATCAGCTTGGCGTTGAAGTGCTGCGACGGGTGTGCGCACTCGGCGGCGATCGACCAGTACTCGCGGGCGATGAAGGCTTCGATCTCTTCCTCGCGCTCGACGATCATGCGCAGCGCCGGGCTCTGCACGCGGCCGGCGGACAGGCCGCGCTGGACCTTGCGCCACAGCACCGGCGACAGGTTGAAGCCGACCAGGTAGTCCAGCGCGCGGCGCGCCTGCTGGGCATCGACCAGGTCGCTGGCGATCGCGCGCGGCTGGCTGATCGCTTCCTTGATGGCGCGCGGGGTGATCTCGGTGAACACCACGCGCTGCATCGGCTTGTCCTTGACCAGCCCGCGTTCCTTCAGGATCTCGGCGATATGCCAGCTGATCGCTTCACCCTCGCGATCCGGGTCGGTTGCCAGCAGGATGTCGTCGGCGCCCTTGGCGGCCTTGGCGATCGCGTCGACATGCTTTTCGTTCTTGTCGATCACGTCGTAGTGCATGGCGAACCCGTTGTCCGGGTCGACCGCGCCTTCCTTCGGAATCAGGTCACGCACATGCCCATACGAGGCCAGGACGGTGTAGTCCTTGCCGAGGTATTTGTTGATCGTCTTGGCCTTGGCCGGCGATTCGACGATGAGCAGGTGCTTGGGCATGGCAGCAGTGTCTGTGGGGCGAGCCGCAGGGGAGGGGCCGCTAGGGTGGAGCAAACGGCCGCATTAGTGAAGCGGCCACGGACAAATCAATACGCTGAACGCCCGGTAGTGTGCCGGGCGTTCAGGTTTCACCTTATTAGAGGAATCACGCCCGGCCAGCCCGTGTCAAGCAGCCAGACGTGAGGATGGCCGTTCATGAGGCCATCTTGGCGATGAAGCCGACCGCGGCCACCAGCAGCACCAGGCCCGCCAGCGACAGCAGGCCGGTCAGCACCAGGATCACGATGGTGACCGTACCCAGCTCATGGCGCTGCAGGTGCGGCTGGTCGGTGTAGGCCCAGCGATCGACCACCAGGGTGTCGCAGATCATGTCGTGCAGGCCCTGCTTGCGCTCGGTGAAGGCGGCCATCAGGAAGCCGATGCCGAGGGTGAAGCTGCTCAGCAGCATGGCCCAGTAGCGACCGAAGGCGCGGCCCTTGGTCAGGCGGTCACCGTTGCTGCGCACGACCTTGATGCCGACCGCCATCTTGCCCAGCGTGGCGCCACCCTGCGAGGAATGGAACCAGGTGTAGTAGGCAACGCCGATGGCCATGTTGATCAGCGCGCTGGCCACCTGCGCGACGATTTCGATGGAGGTCTCGCCACTGCCCACCGCGCCCATGCTGGCGCCAAGCACCACGCCGATGATGGCGCCGATGATGCCGCCCGGAATGGCCAGCACGAAGTAGTCGATCATGTACGCCGCTACGCGCTTCCAGAAGCCGGCATAGACCACCTCGCCGCCGATCACCGGCTGCGGGCCACCGGCACCGGCAGCGGCCGGCGCGCTGTAGGGCGAGCTGCTGAGCGCACCCGTGCCAGGCAGCGGTGCGGTGCCGTTGTCGATGGCGGCGTAGTCGCTGCGCAGGTCGAAGCCGCCACTGGCGGTGGCCGTGCTGGCGTCGGCCAGCGTCTGCAGGCCAAGCTCATCGACCACCTGGCGCAGTGCAGCCCACTGGGCCATGCCTTCGCGCCAGACCAGGGTGTCCAGGTTCAGTTCGCCGCGCTGGAAGCGCTGGCGGATTTCCTGGACCGGCAGCGGGCCCTGGCGTTGCTGTCCTTCGGCGTAGTACCACTCAGTCATTGCATGTTCCCTGTTGGATCGTCCTTGGAGGTGCTGCCGTGCGCGTGGCTCAGCCGCGGCACGACGGCGGCAGGTACTTGTCGTCGCTTTCACCGCTGCATTCCCAGCGGCCGCTGTCGCGATCATATTCCAGCCACAGCAGGTCGCCATCGAGGCTCTTGCCAGGCACGGCCAGCGTTGCTTCGATGCCACAGTGGCCGTTGTTGAAGCGGCCGATGTTCACCGCCGACAGGCCGGCCTGGGTGAAATCACCCGGGGCCGGGAAACCGGCATCGTTGGCACCGGGGCAGCGGCCTTCGTCGTCGGCGAAGTGCTGCACCTGCTGTTTCAGCGGCTGCAGGGCATTGACCGCGGTGGCGACCTTGGCACGCACGGTGTAGTCGTTGTACGCGGGCAGGGCGATCGCCGCGAGGATGGCCACGATCGGCACCAGCACCAGCAGCAGGCCGCCGCCGATGATCGCGGTCAGGGCGCAACCGGAGAGCTTCTTTTTCGGGGGCGGTAGCACCCCGGCCGGGGTCTGCGTGGCATAGGGCGTGGACGGTGGCAGCACCGGTGGCTGCGGCGGAGGCGGCGCCACCGGTTCCGGTTCGGGTTCCGGCTCGGGTTCCACGGCCGGCGCGGCGACGTCCAGTGCCGGCACGATCAGGCCCAGCTCGTCGACGACGCTGCGCAACGGCTGCCATTGCGGCAGGCCGTCGCGCCAGACCAGGGTGTCCAGGGAGATCTGGTTGTTGCGGAACAACTCGACCAACTGTTCCGCCGGCAGCGGGCCTTGCTGCCGGTTGCCTTCTGCGTGGAACCACTCGCTCACGGGGACGCTCCTGAATGCGCTATGCCCCCAAGTGTACGGTCAGTGCAGGGGTTCTGGCTCGTCCATGAACATCTGCGTCTCCATCCAGGCATAGGCCGCTTCGGAGCCGGGCTGGTTGAACAGCACCATCAGCACGACCCACTTCAGGTCGTCCAGGTCCAGTTCGTCCTGGTCCAGGGCCATCGCCCGGTCCAGCACCAGCTCGCGCTGATCGGCGTCGAGGATGCCGTGCTGTTCCAGGTACAGCAGGAAGCCGCGGCATTCCACGTCCAGCTTGTCCAGCTCGGGGCCATGGTAGATGCGCACGGGGCCATCGACCCGCGCCTGGGCCACGCTCGGCCGCTGCGCAGCCAGGGCATCGAGCCAGTCGAACGCCTTGTTGATCTCGGTGGGGCTGAAACCGGCCTGGATCAGGCCGTTCTGGAGCGAATCGCGGTCACGGATCAGGTCCGCATCTTCGCTGAAATAGTGTTCAAACAGGTACAGCAGTACGTCCAGGATGCTCTCTTTCATTGCCCCTCGGCCTGCGTCGCGCGACGCTGTGGAGGTGAAGAAACTAGGGAGTTCGACAGTAGCGGCCGTGTACGCACACCACGATTCCCGCCAGTTCCATGGCCAGCAGCATGGAGGACACCTGTGACGCCGTCAATCCACAGCGCGTGATCAGTGAATCCATACCGCTTGGGTTGTGGTCCAGGGCCCGCCACAAGCACTGGTAGTCAGGGTCGTCGGCCCAGCGCGCCGGCAGGAGCGCCGGCGGTGCCTGTTCAGTGGGGGTGGCCAACCGCGATTGCAAGCCCGGCAGTTGCTGGCGAAGGGCGGGGGCGAGCAGTTCCAGGACCTCCTCGGGACGCTCGACCAGCGCCGCGCCCTCACGGATCAGGCGGTGGCAGCCGGCCGCACGTGGGTTGAGCACCGACCCGGGCAGGGCACAGACCTCGCGGCCCGCCTCGGCGGCCAGGCGCGCGGTGATCAGCGCGCCCGAGCGCTGGGCGGCCTCGACCACCACCGTGGCCAGCGCCAGCCCGGCCACCAGCCGGTTGCGCGCGGGGAAGTGGCCGGGGCGGGCAGCCGTGCCCGGCAGGTACTCGCTGAGCACCACGCCTTCGGCGGCGATCCGCGCCTGCAGCCGGGCGTGGCTGTCCGGATAGGCCCGGTCAGGGCCGGTGCCGATCACCGCCACGGTGCAGCCGCCGGCCTCCAGCGTGGCCTGGTGCGCGGCCGCATCGATGCCTGCGGCCAGGCCACTGGTCACCGCCAGGCCCGCCTCGACGAAGCAGCCGGCAAAACGTGCGGCCAGTGCGCGCCCGCCCGGGGTGGGTGAGCGGCTGCCGACCAGCGCCACCGAGGGGCGCCAGGCCAGGCTGGGGTCGCCGGCCACGAACAGGGCCAGCGGCGGATTGGGTACCTCCAGCAGTGATGGCGGAAAGGCCGGATCGGTGCAGGGCAGCAGGTGATGGTTGTCCTGTTCCAGCCAGCGCCGGGCGGCTGTCCAGGCCCGGGTATCGGGGCGGTCCAGCGCGGCGCACTGCTCCGGCGTGCAACCGTGCGCGCGCCAGGTCGCAGTGCCTTGCGCGATGGCGGCTTCCGCATCGCCCGCGGCCTGCAGCAGGGCCCGTCGGGGCGCCAGTGCACCTCCCGCCATCAGCAGGCGCAGCAGCGCCTCATATGCATGCGTGGTCATCCCCCACTATCGGCCGCACGCAACAAAGGCGCCCTAGGGCGCCTTCGCGCGTGGCTGTCAGGTTTTGCCGGAGGTGCCTGCCGGTCCGCGGCCGGCACTCCCTGCGGTGGCCGGGGCAGCCCGGCAACCGTTACTTCGCGTCCGGGTGCAGCGCGTTGTAGCCCACCCGCACCGGCTTCACGCCCTGCATCACCAGCGCGTAGCTGACGTTGTCGAAGGTGCGGAACACCATCGCATGCGCGGCGTATTCGTCCGGCAGCGAGACCCGGCCCGCGCCGGTGCTGAGCGAGTCGTCCATGCGCGAGGAGGTCGGATACTTCATGCGGTGCGCCACATGGCGGCCCGGGCGCCACAGCGAGAACACGGTGCCGTTGTCCACGCCCTGGGCGCGGCCGGCCGAGATCGCGATCACGTCGCGCGGACCACCGGCGGTGAACATGTCGGTGACGGCCAGCACGCGCACGTCCACGCCCTCGACACCCGCGGCGGGCACGTGGGGCACGAACTGCAGGTCGTACGGCCTGGCTTCGACCGGCACCAGGCGGTCGCCGGCGCGCACTTCGCGGCCGCCGACGTTCTTGTCCAGCACCAGCGTGGAGGCCTCGACCTTGCCGCCGGCGATCTGGGTGATGGTGCCGGTGGCGACCTGGGCCAGCTCGTAGCCGAGCACGCCACGGCGGGCGTTGGGCGCGTTGTAGGCCTTCCACAGGTTGCCGCTGCCCGGGGTGACGTCGCCATTGGCGGTCAGGTCCTCGGTCGGCTTGGGCTGGGCGTAACGCACGGTCGGGCGTACCACGGCCCAGCGCTGGCCCACCTGGGCATCAGCCAGGCGCACGTAGACGGTGTCGCCGCCGGACACGCGCAGGCGGCTGTCCTCCAGGCCGACCACGTAGGGCAGCTGCTTGACGCTGTCGACAACGCTCAGCTGCTTCAGGAACGGCTCGACCTGGGCCAGCGGAATGGCGTCGATCGGGGCCTCCTGGCGCGGACCGGCCTGGGACACGGTCACCCGGTCCAGGTAGGCCAGGCTCAGCACGTCACCTGGATAGATCAGGTGCGGGTTGGCGATCTGCGGATTGGCTTGCCAGATCTCCGGCCACAGCCAAGGCTTCTGCAGGAAACGTGCGGCGATATCCCACAACGTATCCCCTTTTCGGACCACATAGGTGTCCGGGTGCCCGCCATTCACTTCCACGGCGGTAGCATAGGCAGCCACGGTCAGCATCGCCGCGGCGACGACCGTACGAAAACGAAGCAACATAGGTGTGAAGCCCTGATTCCCCAACAGGTCCGCGCACTATAGTCCAGAAACCGGGGCGCAAGGCAAGCGTTGGAGCTAGAATCTGCGACGTATGCCGGCGTGCCGGCCCCCTATCCGGAAACAGCTATGGCCCTTCTCCCCATTCTCGAGTTCCCCGATCCGCGCCTGCGTACCAAGGCTGCGTTGATCGAAGCCGCCGAAGTCACCACGCCGGCCTTCCAGGAACTGATCGACAACATGTTCCTGACCATGTACGACGCCCCGGGCATCGGCCTGGCCGCCACCCAGGTGGACGTGCACAAGCGCTTCATGGTCATCGATGTCAGCGAAGAGAAGAATGAACCGCATGTGTTCATCAACCCGGAAATCGTCGCCAAGGACGGGGGGCGGGTGTACCAGGAGGGCTGCCTGTCGGTCCCGGGCATCTTCGCCGACGTGACCCGCGCCGATACCATCACCGTGAAGTACCTGGACCGCAACGGCCAGGAGCAGCAGCTGGAGGCCGGCGAAGTGCTGGCCACCTGCATCCAGCACGAGATGGACCACCTGGACGGCAAGCTGTTCATCGACTATCTGTCGCCGCTCAAGCGCGAGATGGTCCGCAAGAAGCTGGCCAAGCAGCGCAAGCACGTGGCGTGATCGCCAATCCGGGCCGCCCTTCGGGTGGCCCGTGCCTGCGCGACGCGCGCGGGCTGTACGGCGCCGGCCGACGGCGCCGTTTTCTTTCCTGCACGAATCCATCCTGCAAGTGGGGTAGCCATGAGGATTGTCTTTGCCGGTACGCCGGAATTCGCGGTGTCGTCGCTGCGCGCTGCGGCGCGCCACCATGAGGTCGTGGCCGTCTATACCCAGCCTGATCGCCCGGCCGGCCGCGGCCGTGGCCTGGCGCCGTCGCCGGTCAAGCTCGAGGCCGTGGCCCGTGGCATTCCGGTCTACCAGCCCGAATCGCTGAAGGATGAGGCTGCCCAGCAGCAGCTGCGCGACCTGCAGCCGGACCTGATGGTGGTGGTGGCCTACGGTCTGATCCTGCCCAAGGCGGTACTGGCGATCCCGACCCACGGCTGCTGGAACGTGCATGCCTCGCTGCTGCCGCGCTGGCGCGGTGCCGCGCCGATCCAGCGCGCGATCCAGGCCGGTGATGCAAAGACCGGCGTGTGCCTGATGCAGATGGAAGCCGGCCTGGATACCGGCCCGGTGCTGCTGCACCAGGAGCTGCCGATCGCGGCCACCGATACCGGCGGCCAGCTGCATGACAAGCTGGCCGAACTGGGCGCACAGGTGCTGTCCGACGGCCTGGGCCTGCTGCGTGCCGGCATCAAGCCGATCGCGCGGCCGCAGCCCGAGCAGGGCGTGACCTACGCGCACAAGCTGGACAAGGCCGAAGCCCGCCTGGACTGGGCGCAGGACGCCGATGCACTGGCGCGCACCGTGCGTGCCTTCAATCCGTGGCCGATCGCCGAGGCCACGCTGGCCGGCGAGCGCGTGCGCATCCACGGCGCGGTCGCCCTTGACCTGGCCCATGGCCAGGCGCCGGGGACGGTGCTGGCGGCCAGCCGCGATGGCATCGACATCGCCTGCGGCCAGGGCGCGCTGCGCCTGCGCACGCTGCAGCGCGAAGGCGGCAAGGCGATCACCGCCGCCGACTACCTCAATGCCCGCCGCGACCTGCACGTGGGGGCATAAGCGGTGTCGAAGCAGAATGATTTCTCCGTCGCCAAGGCGGCGCCGGGCGCGGCCACCCGCATGCTGGCCGCACGCGTGCTGGCGCAGGTGTTCACCCGTGGCCGCTCGCTGAAGGCGGAACTGGCCTGGGCGCTGCCCAAGCTGGCCGACAGCCGCGATCGTGCGCTGCTGGAAGCGCTGTGCTTTGCAGTCCTGCGCCGTCGTAGTACCTATGACGCGGCCTTGCAGTCGTGGATGCAGAAGCCGCTGTCGGCACGCGACGCCGACCTGCGCACCCTGTTGATGGTGGGCTTCGCCCAGCTGGACGTGCTGGAACTGCCGGCGCATGCGGCGCTGTCGGCCACGGTCGACGCCGCCCGCGCGCTGGGCCGTGAGCGCCAGGCCGGCCTGGTCAACGCGATCCTGCGCCGCGCGCAGCGTGAGGGATTCCCGGAACAGCCGGCGCGCGATGCCTTCCCGGAGTGGCTGGCCGATGCCGTCGAGCGCGACTGGCCGGCCCAGGCCGAGGCGATCTTCGCCGCCAGCCTGCAGCCGGCGCCGTTGTGGCTGCGGGCCAACCGCCAACAGGGGGGGCGTGACAAGGCGCTGGCCACGCTGGCCGAGGCCGGCATTGCCGCCGAAGCCAGCCCGCTCAGCGCCGACGCGCTGCGCCTGGCGGCGCCGATCGCGGTGAACCAGCTGCCGGGGTTCGCCGACGGTGCGCTGTCGGTGCAGGACCTGTCGGCGCAATGTGCGGCGGACGCGCTGGCACCGGCGTCCGGCGCCCGCGTGCTGGACGCCTGCGCGGCACCGGGTGGCAAGTCGGCGCACCTGCTGGAACGTGACCCGAGCCTGCGCCTGCTGGCGCTGGATATCGATGCGCGCCGCCTGGCGCGTGCCCGCGATACCTACACCCGCACCGGTGTGGGTGACGGGGCGCAGACCCGGGTGGCCGATGCCAGCGACCCCGGTGCCTGGTGGGATGGCACCCCGTTCGACGCCATCCTGCTGGATGCGCCGTGTTCGGCCACCGGCGTGATCCGCCGCCAGCCGGACGTGATGTTCCACCGCCGCGCCGAGGATATCGATGCGCTGGTCGGCGTGCAGGCCCGCCTGCTGGAGGCCTGCTGGTCGATGCTGCGCCCGGGCGGCGTGCTTTTGTACGCCACCTGTTCGATCCTGCGCGCCGAGAACGTCGATCAGGTGCGGGCCTTCCTGAAGTGGCATCCGGACGCGGTGGCACAGCCTCTGGATGACACATTCGGCCTGGACTGCGAGGGGATCGCGCGCCAGCGACTGCCGGGTGACAGCGATGCTGACGGTTTCTTTTACGCGCGTCTGCTAAAAACAGCCTGACCCCCGCTGACGTTCCGAGTCCCATGCTGAAATCCCGCGCGTCGCGCGAGACGTGGTTGTTCGTGGTGATGGCCCTGCTGGTGCTGGGGGCCGGGCTGGGCCTTCGTGATCCGTGGCCGTCGGACGAACCGCGCTTCGCGCTGGTGGCCAAGCAGATGTTCGACAGCGGCCATTGGCTGTTCCCGCACCGCGGGACCGAGCTGTACTCGGACAAGCCGCCGATGCTGATGTGGTGGCAGGCCACGCTGTACAGCCTGATCGGGCAGTGGCGCGTGGCCTTCCTGCTGCCCTCGCTGCTGGCGGCACTGGGCACGCTGTGGTGCGTGGTCGACCTGGGGCGGCGGCTGTGGACGCGGCGGGTGGGACTGTATGCCGGCTGGGCGCTGCTGTTCGCGCTGCAGTTCACCTTCCAGGCGAAGAAGGCGCAGATCGATCCACTGCTGCTGCTGTTCATCACCCTGGCCAACTACGGCCTGCTGCGTCACCTGCTGCTGGGGCCCGCCTGGCGCTGGTGGTGGCTGGGCTGGTTCTTCGCCGGCATCGGCGTGATCACCAAGGGCGTGGGCATGCTGGCGCTGCTGATGATCGTACCCGCGGCAATCGCCGCGGCACTGCAGTGGCCACGGGTGGGCCTGCACGCGCGCGATGCGCGCTTCTGGCTGGCGCCGCTGGCCTTCCTGCTGGCGGTGTCGTTGTGGCTGGCGCCGATGCTGCTGGCCGGCTTTGCCACCGGCTCGGACGAGTACCGCGCCTACATGGACGACATCCTGTTCCAGCAGACGGCGCAGCGCTACACCCATTCCTGGGACCACCACCAGCCCGCCTGGTACTTCCTGGCGACGATGCCGCTGATGTGGATCCCGGCGTTTCTGGCCCTGCCCTGGGCGATTCCGGCCTGGCGCCGCCGGCTGCAACGCCGCGACCCGCGCTATCTGCTGCCGCTGGCCTGGTGGCTGATGGTGGTGCTGTTCTTCTCGATTCCCGCCGGCAAGCGCGACGTCTACATCCTGCCGGCGCTGCCGATGTTCTGCCTGGTGCTGGCACCGCTGTTGCCGGGGTTGCTGAAGCGGCGCGATGTGCAGGCCGTGGTGGGGCTGTTCACCGGCCTGCTGTCACTGGGCCTGGCGGTGGCCGGCGCGATGGCGGTGCTGGGTGACCCGGCCTTCGAGCTGCGCCTGACCCACAGCCGCGGGCTGGCCCCCGGGGCCGTCGACGCGCTGGCGTGGACGATCCTGGCGATGGGCCTGTGGGGCGGATTGAGTCTGCTGGCCTGCGGCCGTCGCCGACAGCTTGCGCTGGTGTCGACCCTGGCGATGGTCTGGGTGCTGTACAGCCTGGTCGGCTACCCGCTGCTGAACGATTCCAGTTCCGCCCGTGGCCTGATGCGCACGGTCGGTACCCGTCTGGGCCCCGATGCCGAGCTGGGGCTGGTGGCCTGGAAGGAGCAGCACCTGCTGCTGGCCGACCGACCCGCGGCGACCTTCGGTTTCGAGACTGACTGGGACGAGCAGCTGGTGGCGGCCACGCGCTGGCAGCGGCTGGTGCCCGGACGTCGTTGGCTGCTGGTCCACGAGTACGCGATGCTGTCGTGCGTCGACCGCAACCGCTCTGAACTGGCCGGCGTGGCCAACCGGCGGCGCTGGTGGCTGGTGCCGGCGGCGGCGGTGACGGTGCCCTGCGTGGTCACTGCCGAGGAGCGGGAACGTGAACGGCGTTTGCAGGAACATGACTAGCCAGCACGATTTCCGCTTGTCCAGTCTGCCCAAGCGGGCCCAAAGGCAGTAAAACAGCAGGCTGGGACGGCCCCCGTTGGTCCTTCCCGTTCTTCCAGCAGATTGCAGCGATACTTCCCGACGTGCCAGCTTCACCGGACAACCTGAACTTCATGGCCGGCGACCCGCTGGGCGTTCCCGTCGGTGGGCGCCAGGGGGTTGCACACGGGCTGGCCCAGCTGGGCCTGTTCTGCCTGCCGGCACTGGTGCTGACCGTGCCGATCAACCTGTTGCCGTACGGTCTCCTGCTGCTGCTCAGCACCCTGCTGGCGCCGGAGCTGCTGTGGCGCGCGCGCGGCATGGCCGGCCAGCCAGTGAAGGTACTGGCCTGGCTGATGCTGGCGGTGCTGGCGCTCGGCGTACTGTCGGTGGTGCTGTTCGAACAGGGCCTGCGTGACGTCGACAACCGTTCGCGGTTCGTGGTGATCCCATGGATCGCGCTGTGGGTCTGCGCGCTGCGTCCCAACCTGCGGTGGCTCTGGTACGGATCATTGACCGGCCTGCTCGCCACCTTTGCGATGTCGCTGTGGCAGGTGCTGGGCGGCGCCCCGCGCGCGGAGCTGTTCACCAACGCCATCGTGCTGGCCGACATCGTGATGGTGTTGATGGTGCTGCTGGTGTTCTGCCGCCCATCGCGGCGCTGGTCGCTGGTGATCCTCGGCATGGCCGCCGGCTGCGGCACCATCGTGCTGACCGGCAGCCGCGGTGTGTTCGCCGCCTTGCTGGCGCTGCTGGTGGTGCTGGCGCTGAGCCTGCGCTGGCGCACCGGTGCGGCGCGCCTGTCGGTGCTGGCCGGCATGCTGGCGATCGGTGCGACGCTGCTGCTGTCGGTACCGGAGCTGCGCCACCAGGTCCGCCTGAGCGAGCTGCACAGCGACGTGCAGCGGATGGAGCTGGGCGACAGTGATTCTTCCGCCGGCGCCCGCGTCGAGCGCCTGCAGGTGGCCTGGCAGACCTTCCTCGATCATCCGCTGGTGGGTGTTGGCATCGGTCATTTCGACAGTGCGATGCAGCGCGTGCCGGTCTGCCGGGAGAACCCGGCAGAATTGCGCTGCCACCTGGGGCATGCACACAACGACGTGGCCGAATGGGCGGCGACCCAGGGCGTACCGGGCCTGCTGCTGTTGCTGGCGGTGTATGGCATCCCGCTGTGGTTGTTCGTGCGCCTGCATCGCCGCAGTGGACGGGCGACCTTCCGGGGGCCGGCCGCAGCCGGCGTCATGCTGGTGATCACCTACGCGCTGTGCGGGCTGACCCAGTCGATGTTCGCGCACCAGATGACGGCCAGTTTCTACGTGACCCTGGTCGGCCTGCTGACCGGCCTGTCGATCGTCGAAGGCACGCGCCACCGGGCGATCACCGGGTCGTGATGCCGCGTCGCGCCGGGCAGGGCCCGGCGATCAGCGGTTCGGCGGGTCGGCCACGGCCTGGCCGTTGCCCAGCATCCACAGCATGATGGTCTTCTGGCGCACGTAGTTGGCGCGCACATAGGCGTAGACCAGACCGTGCCAGCCGTCGCGGAAGCCACCGCGGAACACGAAGCCGCGCCAGAACCGCCAGGCCGGGGCCAGCACCAGCTTGCTCAGCGTGGCCCGCTTGCCGCGTGCGAACTCGTGCTCGGCCATCATCCGCGCGTACTTCTCGGTCTTGGCCAGCTGCTGCTGCAGGGAGCGGTACGGGTAATGGACCAGATCGCCGCGCAGGGTGCCGACACTGCCGTCGACGCTGGCCGCCTCGTGGATCTCGCGCTTGCCGCGCCAGCCGCCGCGGCGGCGGTCGAACAGGCGCATCACCCGGTCCGGGTAGGCGTTGCCATGGCGCAGGAACTTGCCGAAGTACTCCGACAGGCGCGCGAAGCGATAGCCGGCATGGCCGGCGAAGCCACCGTCGCGGGCCTGTTCGATGGCCGCGCGCAGTTCCGGGCTGATCCGCTCATCGGCATCCAGGCACAGCACCCAGTCGTGGCGGGCCTGCTCCACACAGAATGCCTTCTGGCTGCGGAAACCATCGAACGCGCGCTGCAGCACGCGGGCGCCTGCGGCCTCGGCGATGGCCACGGTGGCATCGGTGGAGCACGAGTCCACGACGATGATCTCGTCGCAGAAGGCCAGCGAGGCCAGGCAGTCGCCGATGCGGCCGGCCTCGTTGAACGCGATAATGCAGGCCGAGATGCGAGGCCGTTCGATGGGAGCGGTCGTGGAGGACATGATGGCCGGGTACCTGTTGTTTGCGACGGAGCGCTATGCGCTGCCTATTCTCGCCCCGTTGGCGCAGGCCTTGCACGCCTCCGGGCAGGAGGTGGCGGCCTGGTTCGAGGACGGCGCGGCCGGCAGCAGCCTGCCGGGTGTGCCCAACATCGGCCTGAAACAGGCCCTGGCGATGCGGCCGCGTGCCGTGTTCAGCGCCGCCAACTGGGTGCCGACCTTCCTGTCCGGCGCCAAGGTGCAGCTGTTCCATGGCTTCAACGTGGAGAAGCGGGACAGTGCGCGCGGCCACTTCCGGGTGCGCGGCATGTTCGACCTGTACTGCACGCAGGGGCCGGCCACCACCGGGCCGTTCCGTGAGATCGCCGCCCTGCAGGGCCACTTCGCGGTGGCCGAGACCGGCTGGCCGAAGCTGGACCCGTTGTTCCGCGACGACGGTGGCGAGAGCGCCGCGTTGCGCGCAGCGGCGGGCGGGCGTCCGGTGATCCTGTTCGGTTCGACCTTCACCGAGCGCCTGAGTGCAGCGCCACACCTGCATGCGCAGATCGCCGCTGACATCGCCGAGGGCAACCGCTACTGGCTGCTGACCCTGCACCCGAAGTGCCCACCGGAACTGTTCGAGCGCTACCGCGCGCTGGCCGGTGCCAATGCCCGCTTCATCGAGCCCGAGCAGGTGATGGCCGCGCAACGCGCCGCCGATGTGCTGGTGTCGGACACCTCGTCGATCGTTTCGGAGTTCATCGTCCAGCACAAGCCGGTGGTGACCTTCCGCAACCGCGTGCCCAAGCCGCACATGATCGACTTCGACGACCCGGCGCAGCTGCCGGTGATGCTGCAGCGTGCGCTGCATCCGGACGCCGCGCTGCAGGCGGAGATCGTGCGCTACGCCGACGCCATCCATCCATACCGCGATGGCCTGTCCAGCGAGCGGGTGATCGCGGCCACCGAGGATTTCCTGTCCGGTGAAATGGGTGTGTTGCGGCGCAAGCCATTCGGCAGCTGGGTGCGCGACCTGCAGATCCGCAAGGACCTGGGGTACTGGGGCCCGTCGCAGCGCTGATCGGGTTGATGTGGATCCACGCCATGCGTGGATGCACGGCCCCGCTCGCGGTAGTGCCGGCCGCTGGCCGGCAACCTCGGGAATGTCTCCGGTTGCCGGCCAGCGGCCGGCACTACCTGTATTGCTTACCAGCGCAGCTTGCGCCGTGCCAGCGCCGCCGCCAGCTGCTCCATCACGTGTTGCGCCTGCGCCTGCGGCAGGTAGTGAAGGGTCAACGCCACATCACCGTGTGCACCGGCGGTATCCAGCTGCAGGCTGCTGGTGCCGAGCAGCTTGTCCAGCGGTGAACGCTGCAGGCGCAGGCCCTGCACCTTGTCCAGCTCGGCCCAGCGCCACCAGCGCTTCCACCAGCCGCCGCGCACGGCCACGTAGTGGTCATCCAGGTACCAGCCCATGCGCGCCATCTGCCGATGTGCCACCAGCAGCGCCACCGGCAGCCATGCGAGCACGACCAGCCCCCACGATCCCCAGCGCCAGTACGCGGCCGCTGCCAGCAACGGCACCAGCACCAGCGCGCCCAGGCACAGCCGCCACCAGCCACGCTGCGGGATGGACTGCCACTGCGCCGGTGGCCACTGCAGTTGTGGCAGCAGGTGCTGCACCAGCTGCGTGCAGCGCTCCTGGGTTGCCAGCGGCGCCAGCTCGCGCAGGGCGCGATCCTCATCGCGCGAAGGGCCGCCGGCAGCGCTGTCGATGCGCAGCTGGCGCAGGCCGAACCAGCGATGCAGGGTGCTTTCGCGCAGCGTCCAGGCCTGGATGCGGCGACGCGCGACACTACTCCGGGTGCGGCTGAGCAGGCCGGCCGACACGGTCAGGCGGCGATCCTGCTCGCTGAGGGTGAAGCCGTGATAGCGCAGCAGGGTCAGCACCACCGACAGCGCTCGCAGCGCCAGCCAGCCCAGCAGCAGTGCGGCAGCCAGCAGCAGGAAGGCGCCGGCCACGCCGGGATGCAGGTGGCTGGCATAGCCGAAGGCTTCCTGGCCGCCACGCTGGATGGCCGCGTCCATCACCGGCCGCGGCACGGTCTGGAACAGCACACCGAAGGCGGCGATCGCCAGTGCCCAACCGCGGTTGGAGAGCAGGCCCATGCGCACCACGTCCCAGCTCGACAGGCGCAGCAGCACCTGTTCGGTGTCGGCGTCGGTGAACGAGGGGGCGGCGACAACGTCAGCGGCCTGCGGTGCCTGCCCACGCTGGCGCACCAGTCGTTCCAGCGCCAGCGCCTGGTCCAGCTTCAGCACGCGCATCTCCGCTTCCGGGCGCACGCCGCCGGCCGATTCCAGGCGCAGCTCGGCCACGCCGAACAGACGGTGCAGCGGGTTCTGCCGCACTTCCACGTTGTGGATGCGGGCGAATGGGATCTCGCGGCGGTTGCGCGCCAGCAGCCCGCTGCGCACGGTGATCGCATCGCTGCCGATGCGGTAGCGGTAGCTGAGGTACTGCAGCACCGAGACCAGCACCAGCGCGGCAATCGCAGACAGCGGAATCAGCTGCGCCCACATCGGGTCGCGATCGCCGCGCTGGCCGAACACCAGCAGCGCCACCAGTGGCAGGAAGTAGTGGCGCAGCTGCATCAGCAGCACGAACAGCCACGACCACGGGTGCAGGCGATGGTCCTCGCCACCGGCAGGCAGCGATGCGGGCAAGGGCGGCGGCAGGCTCACAGGGCGTCGGCGTCCTGGTCCAGCTGGTGCGAGAGGGTGTCGCGCAGGCGCTCGGCGTCGGCTTCATCCAGGCCGCTTACGGTCACCGCGCTCATGCGGGTACCGGCGGTGTGCACGATCAGCGTGGCCAGGCCGGCGCGGCGTTCCAGCGGGCCGCGACGCAGGTCCAGGTGCTGCACGCGCGAAATGGGGATGCGCGTTTCCAGCTGCCACATCAGGTCGCGGCGCAGGCCCAGCCCCTGGGCATCCAGCCGCCAGCGGGTGCGGGTCAAGCGCCGGCGGCCGAGCCAGGCGCCGAAGACGATGCCGATCAGCAGCCCAAGGGCGGCCGTCCACAGGCCGCCGGGCAGATCGAAGAACCATGCGGCCGCGGCCAGCGGCAGGCCCGGCACGAACAGGCCGCCGAAGGCGCCTTCCAGTGCAGCGAGGCGGGCAGCGCGTTGCGGCAGCGACTGCCAGGCATCGGTGGGCGGGGAGGGCAGGAGGACGTCGGTCACGCGGGCTCCGTCAGGCGGCAGGGCGGGCGATGGCGGCCGAGACCGCACCGCGCAGACGGTAGCAGGTCGGCTGCGTTACTGCGCAGCCTGGATCAGCGCGTCGACATCCAGCATGTGGCCTGCGCGATCGGCCTTGGTGCGCAGGTAATGCTCGTTCTCGGCGGTGATCTCGCCGGTGACCGGAATGCAGTCCAGCACCTCGATGCCGGCGTTGCGCAGGCGCTGTGCCTTGATCGGGTTGTTGCTGAGCAGGGCCACGCGCGAAATGCCCAGGCCATGCAGCATCGCCACCGCACTGCCGTAGCGGCGCTCGTCGGCACCGAAGCCCAGCTGTGCATCGGCATCGATGGTGTCCAGGCCGTCGTGCTGGTAGCCGTAGGCGCGCATCTTGGCGGCGATGCCGGTGCCGCGGCCTTCCTGGTCCAGGTACAGCAGCACACCGCCGCCCAGTTCCTTCAGCTTGCGCAGGCCGCGCCGCAGCTGGTCGCCGCAGTCGCACTTGAGTGAGCCGAACAGGTCGCCGGTCAGGCACGAGGAGTGCACGCGTACAGGCACCACCGCCGACAGGTCTGGTTCGCCGACGATGATCGCGACCTGGTCGCGCTGGGCCACGCCGCCGCGGAACACCGCGAAGGTGGTCATGCCGACGTCGCGCAGCGGCACCGGCGAGCGCGCCACCAGTTCGTAGTCGTGGGTGGCGTGGGCCGCGCCCTCGGCCAGATCGCAAAGCGCCACTTCAGCAGCGCCATTGAAGGTGCTGTCATCTGCATCCAGGCGCACAGCCACCATTGCCGGCAGCAGCAGGCCCAGCCGGGCCAGCTCCACCGCGCCGGCATCGAAGGCGTCACCAGCGCTCCAGCCATCCGGCATCGGGCCGGGCTCGCGCAGGTAGCCCAGCGAGGGCAGGGCATCGAAGGCGACACCGGCCAGCGGCAGGCGCGCGCCTTCCGGGGCCTCCACGCCGAGCACGCGGGCGCGGGTGGCGGTCAGGAACAGGTAGTGGCGTTCGCGCGCGGCAGCGGCGAAGGCAGCGAAGCTGCTGGCGGTGGCACTGTCCAAGGCGATCACCGCCAGGCGCTGGCCCTGGCCATCGTGGAGCAGCACCGGGCGGCCGGCACGCAGTTCGGCCACCGCGCGTTCGCAGCGGATCGCGGCGGGATCGCCGAACAGGGAAGAGGCAGCAGGCATGGCAGGACCGGGGGAGGCGGACATCGCAGTCTCTATGGGGGCGCCGGCGTCGTATTCAACGTGGTGCGGCCGCCGGTCGCAGGTGACCGGACAGCCGTCAGTGCGGATGCTCTTCGGTCGCGTATGGGTCTTCCTCGCCGCTGCCCGGTGGCCGCAGCGTATAGCGCTTGTAGGTCCACTGGTACTGCGTCGGGTCGCGGCGGGCGATGCGCTCGATGCCAGCATTGAGCGCGGTGGCCGCCACCTGCGGGTCCGGATCAGCAACAGCCGGGTCGGTCGGCTCGATGTGCAGGGCGAATTCCATGTCCGGCCCGATGCGTTCGCACCAGCCATACAGCACGGTGGCGCCGGTGCGCTCGGCCAGCCGGTTGACCAGGGTCATGGTCAGTGCCTGCACGCCGAAGAACGGCACGAACACGCCGTCGCCGGCCTTGGGCTGCTGGTCGGGCAGGATGCCGGTGGCACCGCCGTCCTTGAGTACCTTGAACAGCTGGCGCACGGCCGGACCCTCGGCGCGCACCTGCTGCACGTTCTGGCCGCCCCGCACCAGCTGCAGGAAGGCATCGCTGGCCTCGTCTTCCGGTGGCTTGTAGACGATGGCGATCTGCCCGCGCGAGGCCAGCCACTGGTTCAGCAGCTCCCAGTTGCCGAAGTGCGGCGCGGCCACGATCACGCCCTTGCCGCTGGCCAGGGCCGCGTCGTACAGGGCTTCGCCGTGGCGCTGCTTCAGGTGCAGGCGCAGGTTGTCGGCCGGTTGCTGGCTCCACAGGCGCAGGGTCTCGATGGCCTGCAGCGCGGTGGAGCGCAGCAGTTCGCGGTGCAGGCGGTCGCGTGCAGGACCGTCCAGCTCCGGGTAGGCCAGTTCGAGGTTACGCCGGGTGACGCGGCTCTCACGAGCGTTGAGACGGACCCACGTCCACGCCAGGGCGTACGCGAACCCCCGCAGCAGCGGCCAGGGCAGGCGGGCGAACAGGGTGGTGGCGCGGTAGACCAGCCGGGCTTTGCGTTGCGGATTCATCGGCGCCAGTTTAGCCAAGGGCGCTGCTATCGTGGCCGGCCCCGTTCATTGGAAGCCCACGATGCTCGTCCTGATCCAGCGTGTCAGCCAGGCCGCCGTCCATGTCGACGAGGAGGTGGTGGGGCAGATCGGCCCCGGCCTGCTGGCCCTGGTCGGCATGGAACCGGGCGATACCGAGGCCCAGCTGCAGCGGATGGCCGAGCGCCTGCTGGGCTACCGGGTGTTCGCCGACGAGGCCGGAAAGATGAACCGGTCGCTGCGCGATACCGGCGGCGGGCTGCTGCTGGTCAGCCAGTTCACCCTGGCGGCCGATACCCGTTCGGGCATGCGGCCCAGCTTCACCAGCGCCGCGCCGCCGGACGAGGCTGAACGCGGGTTCAATCGATTTGTCGACATCTGCCGTGAAAATCACGCGCCAGGGGTGGAAACGGGCCGGTTTGGTGCCCATATGGTCGTCAGCCTGGTCAATGACGGTCCCGTGACCTTCCTTCTCAGGCCCTGAGCCTGCGGGACCACCGCCCGGCAGGCAGGGCCCCGGGCTGGTATAATGCTACGTTCCCTATTTCTCCCTAGCCGGTGGCGCGAGCACTACATGGCCAACGAACGTCCTGCCCAATCCGAAATCAAGCAACTGATCAGCAAGGGCCTGGAACAGGGCTACCTGACCTACGCCGAAGTCAATGACCATCTGCCGGACGACATGGTCGACCCGGAACAGATCGAAGACATCATCGGCATGATCAACGGCATGGGCATCGATGTCCATGAAGTTGCGCCGGATGTGGAAACCCTGCTTCTCAACGACGGCAACACCGGTAACCGCGAAGTCGATGACACCGCGGCCGAAGAAGCCGCCGCTGCGCTGAGCGCGCTCGACACCGAAGGTGGCCGTACCACCGACCCGGTGCGCATGTACATGCGCGAAATGGGCACCGTCGAGCTGCTGACCCGCGAAGGCGAAATCGCCATCGCCAAGCGCATCGAGGAAGGCCTTTCGCAGGTCCAGGCCGCCCTCGGCCAGTTCCCGGTCTCGGTCGAGTCGCTGCTGACCGACTACGAAGCCCACAAGGAAGGCAAGAAGCGCCTGGCCGAAGTGATCGTTGGCTTCAACGACCTGGCCGACGAAGAGCCGGCGCCGCCGGCGGCTGCTGCCGATGACAGCAGCGATGCCGACGCCGAAGGCGACGAGGACGAGGACGATGATGTCGAGGGTGGCGAGGAAGAAGCCGCACCGACCGGTCCGGATCCGGAGGAAGTCGCTGCGCGCATGCAGGCGCTGAGCGATGCCTTCAATGCCTTCAAGAAGGCGGCGACCAAGGGCGACAAGAAGAACCTGCCGCGCCTGCGCGAAGAGATGTCCGCGGTGTTCGTCACCCTGAAGCTGCCGCTGCCGCTGACCGACGTGCTGACCAAGCAGCTGCGCGACACCATGGCGTCGATCAAGGCCCATGAGCGCCGCGTGCTGAACCTGGCGACCGTTACTGCCCGCATGCCGCGCAAGGACTTCATCCGCTCCTGGGAAGGCAACCAGACCAACCTGGAGTGGGTGGAAGACGCACTGAAGCGCAAGCAGAAGTGGTCTTCGGCCCTGCGCGAAGTGAAGGACCAGATCATCGCCGAACAGCAGGCGACGATCGACATCGAGAAGCTGACCCAGCTGGACCTGGAAGAGCTGAAGGAAATCAGCCGTGCCATGGCCTACGGTGAAGCCAAGGCGCGCAAGGCCAAGAAGGAAATGGTCGAGGCCAACCTGCGCCTGGTGATCTCGATCGCCAAGAAGTACACCAACCGCGGCCTGCAGTTCCTCGACCTGATCCAGGAAGGCAACATCGGCCTGATGAAGGCCGTGGACAAGTTCGAGTACCGCCGCGGTTACAAGTTCTCGACCTACGCCACCTGGTGGATCCGCCAGGCGATCACCCGCTCGATCGCCGACCAGGCGCGCACCATCCGTATTCCGGTGCACATGATCGAGACGATCAACAAGTTGAACCGCATTTCCCGCCAGATGCTCCAGCAGTACGGCCGCGAGGCTACGCCGGAGGAGCTGGCCAAGGAAATGGACATGCCGGAAGACAAGATCCGCAAGGTGATGAAGATCGCCAAGGAGCCGATCTCGATGGAAACCCCGATCGGCGACGACGAGGATTCCCATCTGGGCGACTTCATCGAGGACACCAACGTGGAGTCCCCGATCGAGAACACCACCAACATCAACCTGTCTGAAACCGTGCGCGACGTGCTGGCCGGCCTCACCCCGAGGGAAGCCAAGGTGCTGCGCATGCGCTTCGGCATCGACATGAACACCGACCACACGCTGGAAGAGGTCGGCAAGCAGTTCGACGTGACCCGCGAGCGCATCCGCCAGATCGAAGCGAAGGCCCTGCGCAAGCTGCGTCACCCGAGCCGCTCGGAGCAGCTGCGCAGCTTCCTGGATATCGATTGACGCGTATCCGCTGCACATGAAGCACCTGACAGACCCCGCGCAAGCGGGGTTTGTTTTTTGCCTGCGATCATCCGCGTTGCAGGCGACGGGATAGGATACGTGTCCTGTTTTCGCCCTGGTCAATGGAATGCCGATGAAACTGCCGATCCTGCTGCTCTCGCTGTCACCGCTGGTTGCCTGGGCGGATACTCCGCAACCACCGCCATGCAATGCCGAGAGTTTCTTCAGCAGCCAGTTCGACTATGCCGTGGGCCGCGTGGTCGACGCCGGGCAGGTGCTGCTGCTGGGCGAGGCAGAAGGCTGCCTGGACGAGGAACGGGACGGGTGCCGCAGTGGCGAGGAGATGGAACCGGGCACCGGCCTGGTGATCGGCGACCGCTGGAACAGCTACTACTGCGTGAAAGCACGTTCGCCGAGCAAGGAAGTGGTGGGCTGGGCGCCGGAATCGCGCGTGATGAAAACCAGCAACTACGTCGAGACCAGCCTGACCGACTGGGTCGCCCATTGGGAACGCAGCGACGGAAATGCCATCGACATCGCAGCCAAGGGCGACGCATTCGAACTGAGCGTGCCCGGTAGCGACGAGGGAGCGGCGCCGCGGGTTCTGGGCCGTGCTGCAGCAGAGGAGGATGAGGACGTGCTGCATCTGCATCAGGGGCGCTGCACGACGCGGGTACTGCTGCGCGGCACCGACCTGGTGGTGGCCGACAACGGACAGTGCGACGAGCGCGAGCGCAGCCTGCGCGGGGAATACCACAACCGTGCGCCGTTGGAGCGGTTGATGCAGCGCCTGGGGCAGTAATGGCGTGAGGGCCTGGGGTGGCGCGCAGTGGAATCCCGATGGCGGCCTCACTACACTGTGAGGCTGCGCAGGGCCTATAGCTCAACGGTTAGAGCAGGGGACTCATAATCCCTTGGTTCCAGGTTCGAATCCTGGTGGGCCCACCAACTCATCCAGTGGCTTACATCATTTCAAAGGCACCGCTATGCGGTGCCTTTTGCGTTCGATGCCTATGCAGTGTCTACATTTCAGTTGATACCGATGCCGGTGCCTGGGAAGGGTCATTCGTTGCGCATCCACTGCTGCACATCCGGGGCGCCTCGATGCGGGATCCGGTCGTCGCGCTTCCACTACTTCTCGCCGTTGCAGGATCAATGCTGATGTTCATGCAAGCGGGAGGTGCTGTTCCCGCTTGCCTGATCTGTTCTGCGCTTCCAATGCTACTTCGGGCGAATAGGAGTA
The DNA here is from genome assembly GCF_003550055.1 of Stenotrophomonas sp. AG209. Classification (NCBI taxonomy): domain Bacteria; kingdom Pseudomonadati; phylum Pseudomonadota; class Gammaproteobacteria; order Lysobacterales; family Lysobacteraceae; genus Stenotrophomonas; species Stenotrophomonas sp. AG209. Next base: position 2,059,603 of record NZ_QXDB01000001.1, on the reverse strand, counting down.
ATCGGTTTGATCGTTACCTTTCCGCTGCCGCTGCCTCCGCAGTTGCCGTGGCAGCCTCCACCCAGGTTGGCTCCGCCCGTGCCACCACTACCTCCTCCGCTGCCGCCGCCAGCGCTGCCGCGACTGGAGGGCGGACGCGTGATGGGCTCCTGGTTGGTTCCGTTCCAGTCATTGCTGTCTGTCAACTCGTAGGTGGCGCAGTGCGTCGCGTTGCAGACGATGACTTTGGAACCTGCCTGAATTGAGAATTCGAATCCCCCCTTTCTCTGCTCGTTCGTTACATCTCTGTATCTATTCAGGAACGCCTTCGTGGCGTTGTCTGGAATTCGAGCCTGCAACTGACACGTACTACAGTTGACTGGGCCAAAGACGGTGGGGGCAGGATCAAAGGGCCAAATCGCATAAGCCATGGGAAGGGCTGCAATTGCGACCACCAGGGAAGTTGCAATCAACCATTTCTTCGAAATCATTGCTTTCATCGTGCGCCATGTTGGGTGAGTAGGAAACTTTTGTTGGATTACAAGCAGCAGGATCTGTATATAGCCTCAGACATCTCGTTGGATCGCTCTATCTGGTTGGGCTGTAACAGTTTGGAGAGCCTCGCAATGGACGCCGCCGATCGGCTGTTGGGTTGCGCGCGCTGATATGCGAGCCAGTATGCAAGGCTCTTTTCAGGGGATTTATCGGCAATGATCCCTCGGTCATGGATGTCAGTAAGGGCTTCAATCGAGTCGACGCTTCCCAGTGATACCGACTCACTAAGATAATCAATCGCATCCCTTCGATAATTGGTTATCCGCTCCGGATCCTTGAGCGCCTCAGTCAAGTCGCCAATGATGGCTTTCGGGTCTTTGGCGAAAATCAGTCTCGCTTCGACCGATCCTTGGGCGGCAGCAAGAGAGAGCCAATTCTCATCTCCGATTTCCGTTCGCCCTATCAGTCCTTGGCAGTGGTCAATCTCCTGTTCGATCTTCCTTGAGTACTGCTCCCCCAGGCCCACTGATGCGTAGGCCTTGTACTCATCGGCATCACCTGAGTTAAGCGCCCGCTTGCAGCTGGCAATGCGGTTGTGGATCTCATAGCTCGACTGGGCATCGCCCGCCCGTGCAGCCGCGATGCGCCTGTCAATGTATTCCGAGGCATCGCCTTCGTAGTGAGGTGCTTCGATCTTGAGCAGAAATGCCTTCCCACTCAAAGCCACTTTTGATTCGATGGATTGGGGTGGAGAACGCAAGGATTGATGAATGCTTGATTCAGATGCGACATCCGTTGGCGAAGTGCTTTTTTCACTGCGAGGAGCCTCATGCCCTTTGCTTCCTGTGACATCGGATGGTCTGCAGGCCAGCCAGGAAATGGTTGCGACTACGCCGATGACGACCATTCCATATCCGAGACTTCTACTCATCTTCACCTGATTCCTTTCCCTTGTCGTGGCAGAGCTTTGCGATGGGCTGGACCTCGGGCCGTGGTGATAAAGGATTTTGGCGCTGATCCCCTGCCTCTCGATTCCCGGGGTTTCATATTGCGGGTTGATATTCACTGTCAACCAGAAATTTGTTGTGGCTGGCTACACTTGCTTCTTGCGTGTTCTCAGTCACGCATCACTGGACGTAAAGCGACAAATGCCCTTCTTCGGGAGGCGAGTGCATGAGTGGCAAAATGGCCATTCCGTGCCGCGGTAGCACTTGGCTTCGTTCGCTCGTTCGCCCGGCGGCGGCCGCCGCCGTTTCGATCTCATCGCGAAGGTTGCACCCTCCCTCCTGGTGCGGCCGCGACGCGATCGCGTTGACCGTTGGCCTTGGTGTATCTGTAGCGGAACTTCAGCCCACCGCCGGCGAGCTTCCGCACATCCGGGCAGCCCACACCATGCGACGCTGGATCCGAGGCCCATTTGACGATCGGCAAGGTGGCTAGTCCGTTCTCTCTGAGCATTCCCTTCATTGCGCCCATTGGCGATCGCTCGGCGGCCTTCTGTCAGCGGAAAGAGGTAGACAATGATGAGCGAAGATGGTCGCGCGGCCTGGGAAAATCAGCCGCTTGGTTTACAGCCGGAACGTCTGTGGTGACGCGTGGAGGCCCTGTAGAATCCTCAAAATGCTTCGGTTCCAGGTTCCAATCCTGGTGCGACCAGAAAATGGAAGGCACTTGGGCTTCGGTCTCAGTGCCTTTTTTGTGCCGCCGGCAGAATTCACGTGGCGCAGAAGCGCGTGGCTGCCAGTGGTGTAGTCGAACATGATCGTCGATAACGCCATGAGGAATGGCTCAATCACTATGGCAACGATTCACCTGGTCGAAGGGCCCGTCGGTGCGGGCAAATCCACGTTTGTTGCCGAGCTGCGAAGTCTGCACACGGCGGCAGGATTCATTCTGGACGCGTGGTTCGTACGGCTGTACAGCCCGGACCGTCCCGCCGCCAACCTGATGGAATGGTATGCCGCAAGGAAGGCGCGTTGCATGGCGCAGATATGGATCACAGCCTGCGAAGTGCTCGATACGGGTCGCGACGTTGTACTCGAGCTGGGCCTGGTGGAGAGAGCCAGCCGCGAGAGCTTCTACGCGCAGGTCAGGGAGGCGGGCTACGATCTGGCCGTGTATCTCCTGGATGCCCCACGTGACGTTCGTCGTGATCGCGTCCGCCAGCGCAATCGGGAGAAAGGCCCAACGTTTTCCATGGATGTGCCGGATGCCTTCTTTGAGTTGGCGAGCGACCATTGGGAGCCCATGGACCAAACCGAATGCGAGATCTACGACGTCCAGGTAGTCACCTGGAATCCAGGGTCTGCTTCTGGTGGATGAGGGATATCAAGGCTGCCGGGCGCTTCAGGAGCGATGTGATGGCGTGTCATCTGCCCCGCAGCCGCGATTCTGGTTCAAGGAGGGCGACAGCGGCAGCCGCTACGCGACTGCCGCTCATGTGGACGTCCTGCTGCGTGCAGCTACTTCGGCATCAACACGGTGTCGATCACGTGGATCACGCCATTGGACTGGCCGACATCGGCAATGCTGATGCCCGCCTTGCCGCCCTTGGCATCGATGACCCACAGCTTGCCATCGTGCAGAGCGACGGTGAGCGATTCACCTTCAACGGTCTTCAGCATGGCCTTGCCGCCGTGCTTCCTGGCATCGGCCATCAGCTGCGCGGAACTGTAGTTGCCCGGCACTACGTGGTAGGTCAGGATCTTGGTCAGTTGTGCCTTGTTTTCAGGCTTCACCAGCGTATCGACCGTGCCGGCAGGCAGCTTGTTGAAGGCCGCATTGGTGGGCGCGAAAACGGTGAAGGGGCCGGCTCCATTGAGTGTATCGACCAGGCCTGCGGCCTTGACTGCCGCAACCAGGGTCGTGTGGTCCTTGGAGTTGATGGCGTTCTGGACGATGGTCCTGGTGGGATACATCTCCGCTCCGCCGACCATCACGGTGTTGGCGGCGAAGCTGGCTGAAGTGGCTGAAACGAGTACGGCGAAGCTTACGGTGGCGGCTATCCGCTGAAGAGCTTTCACGGCGCGTTCCTCTATGGGAGGCCCGCAAGGCGCGGGCATCCTACATACGCGCTGGCGCGGCCGTTGGATGCAGGTAGATGCGTCCGGGGCTTCCTGGCCTGGAGTGGCGATGCATTGTAAAAGCCGAGTGAACGTCTGCTTCTGCCGGTTCGCTACGCAGTACGAGCCCGGTGTCCTTCAGCGGCGCGGATGGCGGATGTCCGATGGGCAGATCGAAAGGCGCGCGTTGCTGATGGCCTGGCGGACACCACAGGTGCGGCATGAGAGCACGGTTCCACCGGCAACGTGTTCCATCTCATGCTCGCCCCAGATGCTCGTGGATCCGCACGCAGTGCAGGTGGCGACGATCTGCAGTGCGCGGGCCAGCGTGCCCTGCTCTCCAGGTGTGTAGGTGAGATCGGTGATCTGAAAAATGCCGGTATGACTCATGGGAATGCCGGGATGGTGCCTGTTGACGAACGATAGAGCCAACCAGGTATCGGTCGTGTCGGTGCCGCGTTGATGGATGGTTGAAGTGCAGGCTATTCGTCGTTGCGTCGGTTGAGCTCTTCAAGCCGTGCGCGGCTGACTGACTGGTGATTGCCGCAGGTGGGGCAGCTGAGGGCCGCCGCACCGTCGAGATCGACCAGGCCATGGTTGGGAATGGCCCTGAATTGCCAGGAACACTTGATGCAGGAGCAATCGATCCGGGTGACCTGCAGCAGGGTGCCGTCCGCCCGCGTCACTCCCTCGACGCTGATTACGTAGAACTGTCCGATGTCACGCATGAAGATGAACGAAGCCCCTGAATCCGTAGGGCGCCCATCATGCTGTTTTGAGGGCCATCTGGGACAAAGGTGGTTTGATCGAATTCTGAAGAATTAAGAATTCGAGTGGCGGTGCGGACTTGTTCCCGGTGCTAGGGTATGAATAGGTGCCGTCCCGGCACATCCTTCAAGGCAGAAGCCATGCCCCTTCGGGCTGTTGTTTACGCAAGTCAGGTTGCCGCGGATCTCTCCGCGGAACGTTTGGAGTCGTTGGTAGCAGATGCCGCCAGGTTCAACAGGATGGCCGGGGTTACCGGTGTCCTGCTGCACGACGGAGATCGATTCGTGCAGTACTTCGAAGGGCCTGAAGACGGCGTTGCGAGTGTCTACGAGCGTGTGATGCAGTCGACGAGTCACACCGGCATCGTTGAGCTGGCGCGAGGTCGTGTGTCTTCGCGACAGTTCCCCTATTGGGCGATGCATCGGCTGCCCGCAGATCAACTGCTGGTGGGGAAGCTGGCGAGGGCGGATTGGTCGCGCTTCAAGAAGAGCGGGCCAGACGACATCGCCGGCTCAATGCGGGGAATCGACGTGCTGGCCGTTGCAGTAGCACCGTACGTTGAGGCCGCGTAGGGACTGAGCTGGTTCCAGAGATGGGAAGGCTCACGTCGCAGTGGGACAAGCAATCCAACGCCGCCCGAGTGAGAGTTGGGATACGAGGACTGAGCGCCTTCCGCACGGCGTTCCAGGGCGTTATCAGCATGTCCCCGTCCGCTTGCCGGGATCATTTCCGTATCCGGCGGCGTGCGCAGGAGTGAATACAGACCGCGGGGGGGCGTGGTTGACGGCATGGTGTCGATCCATCGCCAGCACGCCCGTGTCACCGCGAGGGGGGGCGTCGACCACAGGTATGCTGGGCGTGCAGATGTTGATTCCGATCCCGACAGGAGACCGCATGATGCACAGTACTTGTACGTTCTTCCTTCTGGTTGCATTGCAATGCGTTCCGGCATTCGCGTCCGACGCTGGCGAATCACCCAAGCGCCCGTCTGTTGAAACCTTGAAACGCCTGATTGTCGACAAGGCACCGCAGACGCGCGTGCAGACACCGGACCATGAGCGGATCACTGCACGGCGCATCGACATCATCGATGACACGGGCGTGATCCGCATGACGCTGTCCGGCAAGACGCCGGCGCCGATCATCGATGGCCTGCAGTACAAGCGCGCCTTCAACGTGGCCGGCATGGTGCTGTATGACGATAAGGGCAGCGAGCGCGGTGGCTTCGGTACTGCCGATGTCGACGGTGGAATGGCGGTGCTGGCACTGGATCATCCGGCGATGGATGCGATCGGCTGGCGGGTCTCGCCGGACGGGGCGGTGAGTTTTTCGATCAACCAGGCGCCAAAGCTGATCCGCGAGCCTGCGCTGGGCAACAAGCTGATTCCCGGCGTGCAGGCACCGACCCGAATCGGCCTGGTGGTCGGCTCTGACGGCACGCCGGCCATTGCGTTGAATGACAAGGCCGACCGTACGCGGTTGCGGCTGACCGTCACTGCGGAAGGCTATGGTGCGATCGAGTTTCTGGATGCGCAGGGCAAGGTGATCCACACGCTGGCGCCAGAGGCCGAACTTCGCCGCTAGCGCGTGCCGACCACGGATCGACGCTTACCCGCGCCGCCCTCTGCCATCAACGCTGTAGCGCCCGGCCCCGGTGCAGGCCAGCAGCAGGAACCCACCGGCCAGCCCCAGGTTCTTCAGGAACATGATCTGCTGGGTCTGGTCGGCGAGGTTGTGGTGGAAGATGAAAGCGGTGACCAGGCTGAATCCCACCAGCACGATCGACACCAGCCGGGTCTGAAAGCCAAGCAGGATGCACAGGCCGCTGCCGATCTCGAAGGCGATGGTCGGCCACAGCAGGATGCCGGGCACGCCCATCGCTTCCATGTAGCCCTGGGTGCCGCTGAGATCGCCGAGCTTGCCCAGCCCGGAGACCAGGAACAGCGCCATCAGCAGGATGCGTGCAAGCAGGTAGGCGAGCGAATGCGATGAAGTGCTCAAAGGGATGTCCTCGGGGATGGCCGACGCAGGCGATCGGAGCCCACCGGCGGTGAAGCCCGTGTCTACGCGGAGGCAAGCCGCCTTGACACGGGCCGCGCGGCAGTAGACCTTTCCAGCATGACGATCGATATTGAATCGCTCAGCCTTCGGGAGCTGGGCGCCTTGGTGGTTGCCGCTGAACAGCGGAAACAGCTCATTTCCAACCGCCGTCCAGCCAGCGCGGTGCGGCGGATGTTGAAGGCCGCCGCGGCCGAAGCGGGGTATACCCTCGAAGAGCTGTTCGGTGGAGAGGCCATCGAAGCGGACGCACCCAGCCGGAAACCGGCACGGCGCAGAACCGGGAAAGTAGCCGCCAAATACCGTGATCCGGAGTACAAGCGACTGACCTGGTCCGGCCGTGGGCGCATGCCGCGCTGGCTGGCCTCCAAGGTCCAGAAGGGCTACAAGGTCACCGACTTCCTGATTCCCGGCCTGGCCCGGCCCACGGCGCGCAAGAGCAGTCCGATCGGCAAGCGTACGGTCTTCAAGAAGGATTGAGCCTGCCACGCTGCTACCCTGCCGGGGTCTTTGAACGAAGGAGCACGGGATGGCACACGATGGCAGCATGATGGTCTCGCCCAGAGTCCTCTACATCGCGGCAGGCGCTGCGGTGCTGGTCAGCGTGCTGGCCTGGGCGGTGGAATGGAGCGGAATGGCCTATGTCTGCCCGTACTGCCGCGTGCAGCGCACGGTCATCGGCGTGCTGGGTCTGCTGACGCTGTTCGCGCGCCCGGGCGGTCTCATCGTGCCCTGGTTGTCGTACACCGCAGGTGGCTTCGCGTTCGTGGTCGCGGCGATGCAGCACTTCAACGGCTGGAAGCGCATATCGGCGGGCGACTTCAGTTTCAACGATCAGTGGTACATCGATCCCTGGCTGTTGTCGGGCTGTGCGATGCTGATCCTGGTGGCACAGCTGACGCTGGTGCAGGCCGCCTGCCGGCGCAGGCGGCACTGAAGACCCCGCGCGGGGCGGAGCGCTAGGCGTTCTGGAATACCGCCAGCTGCGCGGCGAAGGCGCGCTGGTAGGCGGGCCGCTGCGTGGCCCGGGCCACATAGGCGGCCACCTGCGGGTACTCGTCGAGCAGGCCGCTGCTCTTCAGGCGCAGCAGTACCGAGACCATCATCAGGTCGCCGACGCTGAACTCGCCGTCCAGCCATTCCGCCCTGGCCAGCCACGTCGACAGCTGTGCCAGCCGCGTCCGGACCCGCTCATCGAGCATCACCTGCCGCTGCCCATACCAGGGTTGCTCGCGCTCAAGCACCCAGGCCATGGAGCGCTCGACGATGGGGGGCTCTACCGTGCTCAGTGCAGCGAACAGCCACATGATCGCGCGCATGCGGGCGTCCGGGTCGCGCGGCAGCAGGCCGGCATGCTGCTCAGCCAGATGCAGGACGATGGCGCCGGATTCGAACAGGGTCCGGTCGCCCTCCTGCCAGGTGGGAATCTGCCCGAACGGATTCCGTGCCAGGTGCGCGGGCTGCTTCAGCTCGGCGAAGCTGAGCAGTTGCACGTCATAGGCTACGGCCAGTTCCTCCAGTGCCCAGCGCACGCGCATGTCGCGGGCCAGGCCCTGGCCGCGGTCGGGGGAAGTAGCGAAGGCGGTGAGGATCGGGGGCATTGGAGCGCTCCTGCAGGCAGAGGGGCCTGCTTTTCCTGTTCCGACGAACAACGGGGCGGGAATTCGACACTCGAGTCTGTGCCCGTGTGCAGGTCACGCCTACAATTGCCAGCTTCCTTCCCCGGCAGGATGCCATGCGCGGTCATTCCCGTTTACCACCCTTCTGGATGCTGGCCTCGGCGCAACTGCTGATCGCGGTGATCCTGGCCTCATCGTGGTTCTACGTGAATGCGAAGGCTGTCCTGGCGGGTCCGCCGAACCCCGATCAGTACGTGAACACCTGGGACTTTCAGATTGCGGTGTTCCTGTTCTACTGGCTACCCGCAGTGCTTCTGTTCATGGGCATTCTGCTGGGCATCGAACGGTTGGCGCTGGCGCCTCGGTATGCACGCCAGAAGGCCGCTGCCAGGCAGGATGCCAACTGACGCCACCTCTACCCGGCCCGATGTTGCTTCCGATACTGGTCGGGTGTGCACTGCGCGTGCCGCTTGAACATTTCGGCAAACGCGCTGACGCCTGAATAGCCCAGCTCCTCGGCGATGCGGCTGATCGGTTTGCGTGTGCACAGCGCCTCGGTGGCGCGCACGAACTTCACCCGCCCACGCCAGTCGCCGAGTGACATGCCCAGTTCACTGCGCGCCATGCGCTCCAGCTTGCGCACGCTCATGTGATGCCGCTGCGCGATCTCGGCCACGGATTCGGCCGTGGACAGGTGTTTCTCCACGTATGCCATCACCTGCTTCAGTGCATCACTGCTGGCGATCGGCAGGAAGCTGGGCAGAACGGCGGCGTTGATGATCTGGTCGATCACCACCGCGGCCATGCGCCGTTGGCCAGGCGTCTGCGGATCGGTCACGCCCTGGCGCGCCAGTTCGTGCAGCAGTTCACGCAGAAGGGGCGTGACCTCCAGCGCCCGGCAGCGCGTGGGCAAGCGGCGCGACAACGCTGGCGACAGGTAAGCCGATCGATAGGCCAGCACCGATCGGTTGCGCGAGTAGTGGGCCACGCCAGGCGGAATCCAGAGCGCATAGTGCGGCGGGGACACCATCCACTCGCCCTCGATCTTCATTTCCATCACGCCCTGCGCAACGAAGTTGAACTGTCCCCAGGGATGGCTGTGCGTGCCCCAGTCGGTGGGTTCCATCGCACCCTGCCGGAAGTAGATCGGGCCGGGCAGCTGGCGGAAGGTGGGGATGGGTTCCAACGGTTGCCGCAAGCCTGGGTCGGAGTGGCGCATTTTCGGGATGTCCTTGATATGCGCCAAGCGTACGCTGGCCATTCCCCCGCGTACACCTGCCGTCTTGAACTATCTCTTCCCGATCCTCGCCTGCCTGCTGTGGGGCGCCAACACGATTGTCACCAAGCTGGCCTCCGGCTCGGTCGGTCCCATCGACATCGGCTTCTTCCGCTGGCTGGTGGCCGCGATCATCCTGCTGCCCTTCGCATGGCCACGGCTGCGCGGCCATCTACCGATCGTGCGCGCCAATCTGGGGCGCTTCCTGGTGCTGGGCTGCCTGGGCGGGGTGATGTACCAGTGCCTGGCGTACTATGCGGCGCACTTCACCTCGGCCACCAACATGGGCGTGATCCAGGCGCTGATTCCGTTGATCGCGCTGGCGCTGTCACGTCTTTTCATGGGCCATCCGGTGCGCGGTGCCGCCATCGTCGGTGCGGTGATCTCCACGGTCGGTGTGGTGGCTGTGGTGTCGCAGGGCGACCTGGCGCGGCTGGCGGTGCACGGCCTGAACCGCGGTGATGCGATCATGCTGATCGGCGCGTTGGCATTTGCCGCCTACAACGTGCTCATGCAGCGCTGGAAGATTCCGCTGTCGGTGCTGGAGTCACTGTTCCTGCAGGCCACGGCCGCATCGCTGATCCTGTTGCCACTGCAGCTGCTGGTCGGCAGCGGGGTGAACAACCTGACCGCTGTGGGCTGTATCGGTTTCGCTGCCGTATGTGCGTCGATCCTTGCACCCCTGACCTGGATGACCGGTCTTTCGCGGTTGGGTGCGGCGCGCGTTTCGGGCTTCTTCAACCTGGTGCCGATCGTGACGGCCGCACTGGCGGTGCTGCTGCTGGGCGAGTCACTCAGCGGATGGGTGCTGGGTGGCGGCCTGCTGGCGGTGTCGGGTGTGGTATTTGCTGAGTTCAGTGCCAAGCGCGCGACGCAGGCCACGGCGGAATCGCAGGCGTAGGCTGAAATGGGCGATCAGGCGTGCTGCGCGGTCGCCAGTGCCTGTTCGATCCGCAATTCCAGGGTATCGCTGTCGTGGCCGCGCTTGCCCTGCAGGCTGAGGTACAGCGACAGCGGGTCGATCACCGCGCCGACGCCGGTGAACGCCGGTGGATAGGCCCATATCTGCAACCGCACCTGCTGCGCGCAACCGGGGGCGACCGCCGGCTGCGCAGCAAGCGCGCGCCAGGCATCGATATGCAGTGCACGGGTGGTCACCACCGCTGGCGATCCGTCCGCGTCCAGTGCATCCCGACCTGCACGCGGCGCGGGTTGGCGCGCATCGGCCAGCAGGGTACCTACCAGGTCCCAGCAGACATCGACTTCTTTCAGTACCGGTGAGCGCAGGAAGGGTTGCGCCCTGGCCCAGACATCACGGCGATCGCCTGCCAGGCGCAGGAAACGTTCGCGGCCGCCCGTGGAGCGTTCGGCCAGGCCGCGCCCGACCAGCTCGGCGGACAACCGCGATGCGGTCATCGAGGTATAGCCTGCGGTGGCACTGATCTCGCGGGGCGACCACCAGCGCGGCTGCCCGGACAACAGTACGTGGATCAGCACGGCCTGCGCCGAAGGCAGCAGCGAGATCGCCTTCTTCTCGTGGTCGGGCGCGTCGCGGAACTCGATGGCCAGGCTCGGTGCGAACAGCTGTGCGTGCGGCACCACGAAGTCGATGTGGTTCTCGACCAGGAAGCGTCGCTGTGTCGGGGTGAGGTAGGGCGAGACATACAGCACCAATGCGTTTGCTGCCGAGCGCAGGCTGCGTACGTCCTGGATGACGCGGCTGCTGGACTCGCCCGGCTCGCGGGCCACGGCGAGCATGGCAGGGGTTTCACCGTACAGGGTCAGCTCGGCGATGTGGTAGCGCGACGCCATCGCGCGCGGAATGGCGTGTGCCACCGTGACCGGATGCACCGCCGAGGCAAGCCCCGGCAGGACCCTGCGCAGGTAGCGCTGCGCGTCAGCGACCAGGTCGGCCAGGCCGGTGCGAACTGCCGTTGTCATCTCGTACTTCCCTAGCAACGGTCTGACCGGCATTGACGCACCGGGCCGTACCATTGCATGCAGTGGTGAACCTGGAGACGGGCATGCAGCATCGGTGCGCGTGGCCATCCATGCGGTCCAGCTCCCTTGCCGTCATGACATCAGTGTTGCCGGAAACCTTGGAGATTCCGTCGAAGAACGATGGAGATTGGGTGGAGGAAGTGTGCAGCGTGGCCGGTGGACTCCCCTTCCGCCGGCCACGCGCACGGCCCGTTCAGGTCAGAAGCGCTGCGAGTACTTCACGTACACGGTGCGGCCGATATCGAACCCTCCGTAGTAGGGGAAGGAGCTGGACGGCTTGGAGAACATGATCGGTCCCTGGTGGTTGAACACGTTGTTCGAACCCAGCGCCACGGTGCCGTCCCACGGCAGCTTGTAGCTGACCTGGATGTCATGGAAGGCGTTGCCACCCACCCTGCGCTGCGCATCCGGTTCGCCATAGGCGTAGCGGTCGGGCAGGGTGCAGGGGCGATTCGGCACGCAGCTCTCCACCATGCCGGAGTAGTAGCGCAGGGTGTACTGGGTAGTGAAGTTGCCCAGCTGCCAGTTCACGCCGAGATTGGAGCGCAGGCGGAAGATGCCCGGCTGGCCGACGCGGCCCATCATGATCGTTTCGCCGGCCGAGTTCTGGTTCTGCTCGTCGTAGCTGGAGACGTAGCTGTTCTGGAGGTCGAGGGTGAAACGGCCGAACGAGAATTCCGGCAGCCGGTAGCGGATGCCCAGGTCCCAGCCTTCGGTTTCCATGGCGCCGAGATTGGCCAGGCCATAGAACATGCTGGTGATATGACCGTCGCCCGCGCGCTTGACGCTGCCGCAGCGCGGCGCATTGCCGAGCACGTAGCAGTCACGCAGGATGCGGTCGACGCTGTCCTGGATGATCATGTTGGTGATCTTGTAGCTGTACCAGTCCAGGTTGATGTCCAGCCCGTCGACCCAGCGCGGGCTCCAGACCACACCCACCGTCTTGCTCTTGGACTCTTCCGGGCGCAGCTTCGGGTTGGAGCCGGTGGTGAACTCGTCGGGGGTGGCACACGGGTAGCTGGCGCAGGGCTTGAGACTCTGGTTCAGCTGCTGGTAGCCCAGCGGAACGCCGGCCGCATTGCATGCCGCATTGCCGTTGACGCTGTTGGTGGCTCCCGTGCCACAGGGATCGACGTAGGTCTGGAAGCTGGTACCCAGCCCACCGTAGAGGTCGGAGATGCTCGGTGCACGGAAGCCCTCGGCGAAGGTGCCGCGGATCATCAGCTCCTCGATCGGGCGCCAGGCAAAGCTCGCCTTGGAGTTGGTGGTGCTGCCGAAGTTGCTGTAGTCGGAATAGCGCGTGGCCAGGTTCACGGTCAGCTCCCTGGCGAACGGCAGGTCGCGCAGCACCGGCACGTTCACTTCGGCAAAGAATTCATTGAGGCTGTAGTCGCCGGCGGTGGTTGATGCGCCCAGCGCGGTGCTCTGGCGCGACTGTGCGAAGGCGTCGGGCACGAAGCGCCCTTCTTCCTTGCGGTACTGGTAGCCCAGCGCCACCGACAGCTCGCCGGCGGGCAGGTCGATCACCGGGCCGGAGATGTTGGCGAAGTAGCTGCGGGTCTTGGTGATGCCGGTATCGGTGAAGGTGGGGAACAAGAAGCGCTGCAATTCGGGGTCGGAGAGAGAGCCTGCCCCCGCGACACCGAATGGCAGCAAAGGATTCCAGGCCAGGCAGCCGGAGACCGGCGATGCCGCCGTGCCACACCGTGCCACGCCGTTGGCATCGAGGTAGGAAGCCCCCAATGCCTGCCGGGAAGCGATCAGGCTCATGTCGCCACGGCCTGTTTTTGTGACTTCATTGCGGTTGAACAGAGCGCCCACTTCCCAGTCGTAGGCCTTGGTCGCCAGCTCGAAATAGCCGGACAGGCTGGGGGCGATGCGCAGTGACTTCAGCTTGCTTTCGGTGGTGCGCGGCAGCTCCCACAGGCGGCGGTTGAACTCGACGTTGCGCCCGACCGGGTTGAACACGCTGCCGGACGACAGCGGTGTGCCGAACTTGGTGGACTGGTACGGGTAGCCTGCGATCTGCTGATCGGTGATGCGCTCGTTGTAGCCGATGTCGGTGCTGAACTTGATCTGGTCGGTCAGCGCATAGTCGGTACTGAGGAACAACGAGCGGCGCTCGATGCCGGTCTGCAGGTGCATCTGATCGTTGCCATTGGCGAACTCGGCCGGGGTGATCGGGTGGTAGTCGCTGGGGTTCTTCGGGTTGCCGCCACGGTTGAGCGTCTTGAACACGGCATCGCCGGTGTTGCACTTGTAGAGCGCGGGGTCGCACCAGGAACCGTTCTGGCTGATGTTGCTCCAGTCCGCGCCGGGATAGCCGGGGCCGGCACCGCCATACTTCGAGAATGAACGGTCGCGCGCGAACACGGGATCGGACTTCTGGTACTCCAGGGCCAGCGTGTAGCCACCGCGCTCGCCGCGTGCGCCGGTAACCAGCGAGAACGTGCTGTCCTTGCCGTCGCCCTGGCTGAACTGGCCGTGCTGCACGGAGACTTCCAGGCCGTCGTAGTCCTTGCGGGTGATGATGTTGACCACGCCGGCGATGGCATCGGAGCCGTACAGTGCGGAGGCGCCGTCCTTCAGGACATCGATGCGCTCGACCGCACTCATCGGGATCTGGCTCAGGTCCTGCAGGCCGCCGGTGGTTGCCCCCAATCGCTTGCCGTTGACCAGTACCAGCGTGCGTGTGGCGCCGAGGTTGCGGATGTCGGCGTAGTAGCCGCCGACGTTCTCGCCGGACGCCAGCGCACGCGCGCGGGAGATGGCCGGTGAGCCGGTGGAGGTCAGGTTCTGCAGCAGGTCGGCGATGGTGGTGAAGCCCTGGTGCTCGATCATCGAACGGGTGATGGCGATGATCGGCTGTTGGGTTTCGATGTCCACGCTGCGGATGGCCGAGCCGGTGACCTGGATGCGGTCGAGGTTCTTCGGTGTCTTGTCGCCGTCGGTCTGTGCGTGCGCGGCCGGTGCCCAGGCAGCGGCCAGCGCGGTGCCCACTGCCAGCGAAAGCAGGGTGTACGAGTGATGCATTTGGCTCTCTCCAAATCCAGTTGTATGGGCTCCGCACATCGCTGTGTCGAAACCGATCTGAAACTCCGCTATGCGGAATCGAGAGGAACCTAACATTCCGTTTACACGTCAATTACGTTATGGACGCGTTATCGTCAGCGCGCCGCGCCGTTGGTCGTGCACGAGGCATCCACGCTCCGTCCACGGGACGGGATGCTGCTCTGCATCAGTCTGCCTCTGCACCCATAAACGATGAAGGAGAGGTTGCATGAATACCCCGGGAAAGCCGAAGCCCAGCTGGCGGCAGTGGCACGTTCTGCTTCTCGTTCTGGCGATAGTGCTGGTGATCGCATTGCTCGTCGTCACCGCGCCCTGGTGAATGCCGGACTGTTTGCTCAGTCCCCGTGAACGTTGTCGGGTCCGGGCATGAAGAAGTCAGTACGTGTTGTGGATGGTGACGCGCGGATCAATCGGTGCTCACCCTGGGCCTACATCCCCAACGCCACAGTGGACACGCAGGCAACGCAGATGCGTTTGCCGGTTTCCCACAGACTTTCAAGCGAACAGGAGTGATTTCCATGAGCACCCAGTCCACCATCGAGCATCGCCTCAACGACCTGATTGAAATCGCCCGCGATGGCAAGTCCTTCTATGAAGAAGCTGCCACCAAGGTCAAGGATGCCGAGCTGTCGGCACTGTTCACCCGCATTGCTGGCGTCAAGGGCCGCATCGTGGCGGCGCTGAGCGGCTCGGTGGCCGCCAGCGGTGGCAAGCCGGCCGAGCATGGCACCGTGGTCGGTTCGATGCAGCAGTTCTATGGCAAGGTGCGTGCTGCCTTCGGTGACACCAACTATGGCTACGTGGCCGAGCTGGAAGAATCGGAGGACCGCCTGCTGGGCGCGTTCAAGGACGTGTTGAAGGACAACGAGCTTCCGCCGGCGGTACGCCAGGAAGTGACCCAGTTGCTGCCCGAAGTGCAGGAGTGCCACAACGTCATGCGTGCGCGGAAGCATGCGATGAAGGCTGCCTGACGGTTGAAGGCGGCCTTCTCCCCGGGGCCGCCGCGGCCGGGGCAGTACGCTGCCCCGGCCACCTTTCCCGGTGTGGCATAAAAAAGGGGCGGCCGTGAGGCCGCCCCAACGCTTCAAGCGCACACTGCTTCGGAATCAGAAGCGCACGGACCAGCGTGCGTTTGCACCGTGGTCGCGGCTTTCGCTGCCGAACTGGCCGCTGTAGCCCAGCTCCAGCTGCTGTCGCGGTGTCAGCCAGGCTGACAGGCCGAGCTCTGCCACCACCGCGTTGTCGGCGATCGGTGCGCCGCTGACGGCGAAGGTGGTGCCGCCGTTGGCGAAGGCAAGGTTGGCAACCTGGCTGCGATCCCCCGAGGCACGGCGATAGCCGACGCCACCGCGCAGGTGCAGCCAGCTGTCCTGCTGGAACGAAGCCTTCAGCCCCTTGTCGAAGCGCACGCCGGCGGTGGCGATCGTGGTTCCGGTGTCGTCCACCTTGCCCTGCAGCGCCGCCGCTCCGCCGCGTTCGTTGATGCGCTTGAGGTCCACTTCCACGCGCGCCACCTGCAGGTACGGTTCCAGCCCCGCTTCCGGGCCACCGAAGCGGTAACCGGCTTCGATGAAGGCCTGGCGGGTACGGGCGTCGTAGCGCGCGCTCAGGCTGTCACTGAAACCTGCGAAGGCGACATCACGCGTACTCTTCACCTCGTGCTTGCTCCACGCCACACCACCGCGCAAGCCGAAGCCGCCCCAGTTGTGGCTGGCATAGGCACCGAAGTGCGTGTTGTCGATCTTGGACTTGGCGCGGCGGTCCTGCTGCTTCACGTCGGTACGGCCGGTGCCGGCCAGAACGCCAACCTGCCAGCCGGAGAACTCGCGGTCGATGCCGACCAGCAGGCCGTTGCTGTTGGCTTCGGTGCGGGCGGTATTGAAGTCACCGTCCAGCTTGCTGTTGCCACCGATGGCCTGCACCCATGCACCCGTCGCATCACCCGCGTCGGTGCCGGGGGCCGCAGCGCCGGCACGGCGTGACAACGCGGCATCGCGCACGTAGCGGCTGCCCTCGACCAGGGCGATGGCCGTGGCCGGATGCAGCTCGCCGCTGAGACCGTCGAGCACGCCACCCACCTGCTGCGGGAACAGCTGGGTCAGCGGCTTGGGCAGGCCCTGGGCGATCGGCAGCAGGTCAGCCGCCGCCGCCACTGCACGCTGGTTGGGCGTATTGGCAGCCGTGGTCAGCGAGGCGCCACGGGCGACATCGATACGCGTGCCATTGGCCCCGTAGGCCAGGCTGAACTGCAGGAAGGGCGAGAACGCGCTGAAGTCGGTCTTGGCGAACTGGCCGCTGATGCCGCCGTCGGCACGCAGGAAGTTGAACTGTTCGCCGAGGTAGTACACGCCCGGTTCCGGCAGCGCGACCAGGGTGCCGCCGAGAGTGGCGGTGCCGGTCACATGCAGCTGGTCACTGCGGCCACCCGGTGCCAGCTCCGCTGCATAGACGCCGGTGGCGCCCTGCACGTAGTTGCCGTTGATGGTCAGCGTGCCGATCGAGTTGCCCGGCGCGATGATGCCGTCCACGCGGGTGTTGCCGAGCGTGCCGACGCCCTTCAACAGGCCATTGGCGCCGACCGTGGTGGTGCCACCGGTCTGGGTGCCGTTGAAGGACACCACGCCGCCGTTGACCACCAGGTTGCTGTTGTTCAGTACGCCGCTGGCGCTGACCGTGCTGACGCCACCGGTGCTGGTCAGGGCGGTGGAGACCAGGCTGCCGTTGAGCAGGAACCGGCCACCCTGGACCTCGACCGCCGACGTGAGCGTGTTGGCGCCGTTCAACTCCAGCGTACCGTCCTGCACCACGGCGCCGTTGAAGCTGTTGTTGCCGCTCAGACGCAGCCAGCCGATGCCGGATTTGGTCAGTTTGCCGGGGCCGCCGATATCATTGGTCCAGTTGTCCCAGGCATCACCTTCCCAGACCTTCAGGCCGCCGGCCTTCTGGTTCATCACCACGTTGGTATCCACGCGCAGCGAGCCATAGCCTTCGATGGCCTTGCGCAGGTCGACCATGCCCCAGCCGTAGATCGCGTCGATACCCGGCGCGCCGAGATCGCGTGCGGTGGTCAGCAGCACGTCGCGGACCTGGGCGTTGTCCAGGTACGGGAAGCGCTCCATCAGCAGGCCGAGAGCGCCGGTGATGTGGGGCGCGGCCATCGACGTGCCGGTCTTGGTGCCGTAGACGTAGTTGGTGTTCTCGCTGTCGATGATCAGCCGCACGTAGGCGGAGGTGTTCTCGATGCGGCCCTGGATATCGCCGGAGACGATAGTGCTGACGATGTCGGTGCCGGGGGCCGAGATGCACCAGTTGGCGGCAACGCCGCAGATGCTGGAACTGCCATCGATCACGTAGTCGGTTTCACCTGCGGCGGCATTGGGCCTGCGGACGTTGGCGACCGCCAGCCAGTACGGTTCCAGTTCGGGCTTCCAGCGCGGCATCGAGGCGGTGATGCCGGCAACCGCACCGCTGCCGTTGCCGGCCGACCACACCTGGATGAGGGTGGAAGCCGGGGTATCGCCGTTGCTGGTGTAGATGCTGCCGTACACGCCGTAGTCGGCACCGATGCTGGCGTACTGCTGGTCCAGCGCGGCGGCGGTCATGTTGCGGGTGGAAATGCCCCAGCTGTGGTTGATGGCGCGTACACCCTGCGCCTGGATCTGCGCATACATGTCCAACGTGGCGGCGTCATCCGGATCGGTGCGGTACACCGCGCGCGGGCGATAGAAATTGTCGGGGTCCAGGCGCCACTCGTAGTAGGTGTCACCGAACACGCGGGCGGCGGTGAGGTCCGCACCAAAGGCCACGCCATGCATGCCGGTGCCATTGCGGTTGGCGCCGATGGTGCCAAGCACATGCGTTCCATGGTCGGCGTAGCTGAAGCCATAGGGCTGGCCGGCGGCGATCAGGCGTGCCGCGAGTGCGGCCGGAACGCCAGCGCCGAGGCCGTAGTAGTTGTAGCCGGGCTGTTCGCCGCGGGTCTGCCCGCAGGCGCCGGTACCTGCGACCACACCCGGCGTCGCACAGTCGGCACCGATGGTGATGCTGGATGTATTGCGTCCTGCAAATTCCGGATGCGCCAGTGCGGAGCCCGAGTCGAACAGCGCCAGGCGCACGCCCTTGCCGGTCAGCCCGCGTGCATAGGCGTAGTCGGCGCCCATCGCACCCAGGCCCCAATCGGCGTTGAATTCATCGCTGCGCCAGCTGGCCGGATCGCCCGGGTTGCCGAGGACGGCGGTGCTGCTGGCGGCAGGTGCAGTGGCCGTGGCTGCAGGTGCCGTGCTGGCAGCGGGCTGCGCCCACGCAGCCTGCAGCTGGCGTTGCTGCTGCCAGGCATCAAGTGATTCGCTGGCCATGGCCGGCAATGCGGCGGCCAGCAGCAGCGAACTGGCGACGGCAAGCGCCAGCGGGCGGTGCGACAGGGAGCGGGACGAACGGCCGTACAGCGGGTGATTCATCGGACAACTTCCTTGGTTGACGGACAACAAGGCCGTTAACGCCAAGGCATGGCGAGATCCCCCAGTAATGTGAAGGGATTTTTATGAACGTGTTAATGTTTTGTGATTGGTGCGTGGCGTGGCTCCGCCATACAGAGCACCGTGATCTTTCCTTCCGAGGCCCTGGAACCGTCCATGCGTACTGAATTCCGTAAACCACAGTTGGCGATATTGGGTAGTGCCGATCCTGGCAGCGACGCGTTCCAACGGGCAGCTGAAGCAGGGCGTTTCCTGGCCATCCAGGGCATCACGGTCGTCAGTGGCTGTGGCAGCGCCGCTACGCGCGTGGCTGCCGAGCAGGCGATCGCCGCCGGTGGCCAGGTGCTCAGCGTCATTCCGGAAGGCAGCATGCCGCCGGCCGATTGGCCGGCCACGGTGGTGGTGCCCTGTGGCATGGGGGATGCGCGCAACCTCATCATGGCCCTGGCCGGTGATGCCTGCATCGTGATCGGCGGGCGTGCCGGCACGATCTCGGAGGTTTGCCTGGCCTGGCTGCACAAGCGGCCGCTGCTGCCGCTTGTGGGGGCGGGTGGCTGGTCCGACGCGCTGCCGGACAACCCACCGGACGAGCGTGGCAATTCGCCGATCCTGCCGTGGCGCAACATTGATGAGCTGGCCGAGCAACTGCGTGTCCTGGGGTTGCTGCAACGCTGAGTCGAGCCGCATCTGCCTTCACCCAACGCCCCGTGTGCAGCGCTAAGGTGGCCGGGCCTGGGCTCACCAGGCTTATCAAGGAGCGATGTCGATGCGTACTTTCAGGAAAGTGATCGCCGGTGCCGTGTTCGCGTTGGCCTGCAGCGGCTCGGTGGCCGTGGCCGGACCGATTCCGCCCTGCGATCTGCCCTGCTGGAAGGCCTATCAGGCGTGTGTATCCGGCGGTGGTGATGCCATGGAATGCCAGTACGAATACGATCGATGTGTCATGGAGCGCTGCGGCGCGGTGTAAGCCCAGCCATGATCGGCTGATGACGGGCCCCGTCGGTGACGGGGCTCTTCTGTTTGCGCGCAGGGTCGGGCACTCTCGACGCATTCTTCATGGTGGAATGGAACATGGCCGTCAAGCGCGTCGTCGCCAACATCGCCACCCCCGACCCCGTGCGTGCCGCTGCGTTCTACGGCGAACTGCTTGGCATGCCGGTGGTGATGGACCATGGCTGGATCGTCACCCATGGCGGGCAGGGCAGTGCGCTGGCGCAGGTCAGCTTCGCCAGCGAAGGGGGTTCCGGCACACCGGTGCCGGATCTGTCGATCGAAGTGGACAACCTGCAGGAGGTGCTGGAGCGCATGCGCGCGGCCGGCATCGGGCTGGAATATGGCCCGGCCGACGAGCCTTGGGGCGTGCGGCGCTTCTTCGTCCGCGACCCGTTTGGTCGGTTGTTGAACATCCTCGCCCACGCCTGAGCGACGGCCAGCGCTTCAGCGCCGCGTGCCGCCACGCTTCGGGGCCGGCGACACGCCGACCATGCGCAGGCAATCGGCCACCACCGCCGCAATGAAGGTGTCGGCGTCCTGTGCTGGTGCAGCGATCAGATCGTCGGTGGCGCCGTGCACGCCGGCATAGATCAGCGAGGCTGTGACCTGCGGTGCCGGCAGCTGCCAAAGGCCTGCACGAGTGCCCGCCTCGAGGATGTCGAGCAGCTGCTGCTGGATGGCGTTGCGCTCGGCATTGCCGCGCTGGTGGTGGTGATGGTTGGCGTAGACGACGTCGTGCAGCGCGTGCGTGCGCACGTAGGTCACGATGTTGGCGCGGATCCAGGCGCGCAGGCGCGCCACGCCATCGTGGGCAGGCTGCTGCTGCACGGCGTGGTCGACCTCGGCCATGAACTGCTGCGTGTAGCGCTGTGCCAGCGCCTGCAGGATCTCGGTGCGCGAGGCGAAGTAGGTATAGAACGTGCCCTTGGCCACGTCGGCGGCGGCCACGATGTCGCTGATGGTGGTCGCTTCCACGCCCTGTGACAGGAACAGCGCCTGCGCGGCGTCCATCAGCTCTTCCTGGCGGGTTTCAGCGGGTTTGGTACGGGGCCTGGCGGCAGCGGGGATCTGCATGGGGCGGGGTCCGGGTGCGACGGTGCTCATTCTAGCCGTCCTCCCGCATTGACTGACCGCCAGTCATTGACCGACGGTCAGTCAGTCAACTACGATGCGCCCACATCCTCCCCCGGGATCTGTACATGCAACGCTTCCGACGGCCGGCTTTGGTGCTGGCGGCCTATCTGGGCACCTTCCTTGCTTCGCTGGACATCAGCATCGTCAACGTCGCGCTGCCGACACTGCAGCAGGCACTGCACACCGACATGGCGGGGCTGCAGTGGGTGATCAATGCGTATGCCATCGCCCTGTCGGCGGTGATGCTGTCGGCGGGACCACTGGGTGACCGCTACGGCCACCGCCGCATGTGGTTGCTCAGCGTGGCGACCTTCATCGCAGGCTCGCTGCTGTGTGCCTGCGCTGGCAGCCTGCCGGCACTGGTGGCGGGGCGGGCGGTGCAGGGTGTGGCCGGTGCCCTGCTGATTCCCAGTGCGATGCCGATCCTCAGCCATGCATTTCCCGAAGCACGCCCGCGTGCACGCGCGATCGGTGGCTGGTCGGCGTTCAGCGCGCTGGCGCTGGTGCTGGGGCCGCTGCTGGGCGGTGAACTGGTGCAGCGCGCCGGTTGGCCCAGCATCTTCCTGATCAACCTGCCGCTGGGCCTGCTTGCATTGGCGTTGGGGGCCTGGGGCATTCCGGAGCGGCGGCATCCGCAGCACGCCGCGCTGGACCCGGTCGGGCAGCTGCTCAGCATTGTCGCGCTGGGTGCGCTCAGCTATGGCCTGATCGCGATCGGCGAGCACGGGCCGCTGGCGCTTGCGACGCTGCTGGCACTCGGCATCGCGGTATTGGGCCTGGCGCTGTTTGCGTCGGTCGAGCGTCGCGTGATGCGGCCGCTGCTGCCGCTGGACCTGTTGGCGATGCCTGGCTTTGGCATGCTCAACCTGGCCTCGTTCGTCCTTGGATTCACCGCCTATGCCAGCCTGTTCTTCCTGTCGCTGTTCTTCCAGCAGGCGCAGGGCCACGATGCGGCGCAGGCGGGCTCGCAGCTGGTACCGCAGTTCCTGCTGATGGGCGTGGTGTCATTGTTGTTCGGCCGTCTGGTGGCACGCATCGGGCTGCATACCGCGCTGGTGTCGGGGTATGTACTGACCGGCGTGGCCCTGTGTGCGATCGCCACGTTTGCGCCGGGCACGGGACGTGGCCACGCCAGCGCCCTGCTGATGCTGCTCGGCGTTGGCATGGGCCTGGCGGTGCCGGCGACCGGTATGGCGGTGATGGCCTGTGTCCCTGTGGAGCGGGCTGGCATTGCGTCGGCCACGATGAACGCGCTGCGCCAGGCGGGCATGAGCCTGGGCATTGCACTGCTGGGCAGCCTGATGGGCCTGCGCGCGGTGCGACAGTTCGCTGCGGCCGCGCAGGCGGCAGGGCAACCCGCAGTGGCCGCACAGGCGCGCGCGCTGATCCTGCAGCCGTCGTCATTGCTGCCAGGGGCGCAGACGCTGGCCTGGTACCGCGGCGCCATGGCCAGCGGTTTCGGCTGGGCGATGGCCGTCGCCGGCGTGCTGGCCCTGCTGGCGGCGCTGGGTCTGTACCGCCAGCGCCAGCGCGCTTGAGCCCGCCGCAGTCAGCCCTGCTGGCGTTGCGCCCCCTCCTCCGTGGTTGGCGAAGGTTCGGCCACGTGCTGCTGTTGCTGCTGCCGTGCATTGGCGTGGCGCGCGTGCCCGCCTTCGCGGCCGATCGCTGCCATGTGCTGGCGATTGCGGCTGATCGCCTCGCCGCCCTTGCGGCCTGCCACGCGTGCCTCGGCCGGGCTGAACTCATGTGCATTGCCGGACGCATGCGCGGCGCGTCCACCCTTTGCGGCGATCGCGCGCTGCTTGTCCTGGTCCATCGAAGCGAAGCCGCGATGGGAGGTGCCGTGATGCTGGTCAGCCATGTGAAGGCTCCCGGTGCATGGAAGGGAAGCTCATCCTTGCGCGTGCCCGGCTAAGGGAGTGTCCGCGCCGGCGGCGCGGGCTTCACGCCACACCGCACTGCCTTTCACGGCGCAGCTACGCTGCTGCGAGGCGGGCGCGGCTTGGCTAGGATGGGCCGGCATGCCGGATGGCAACCCAGACAGGAAAGGACACCATGAACAGATTCGGATGGCTCGCACTGCTGGCCTGCGCTGCGCCGGCCCATGCGGACAACGTATTGCTGAGCGGTAGTTTCGTCCACTTCGGTTACTCGTCCACCGATGAGCAGTTGCCGGCGGCACAGTTGCCGATGTTCCTCGATGAACTGCAGGACCTGGGCAACGACACGCTCATCATCGGCCAGACCCGCGCCACGCGTGCCGGCGCGGGCTGCGCCAGCAGCGCGCAGGATTTCGAATGGATCGCCGGCTTCCCGGCCAAGCTGGGAACGGTACTGGACGCCGCCGCGGCGCGCGGGATGAAGGTCGTGGTCGGCACCACCTACAGTTCGGGCCAGTGCGCGACGTTCTGGCAGGGGGCGAACGCCGCAGCGGTGGCGCAGGATGCAGCACAGTCAATGGCGCTGCTGGCCCAGCACTACGCAGCGCATCCGGCATTCGGCGGCTGGTACATCACCGATGAGCCCGCGCAGGTGCCGGCCGATCGTGTGTCCTTCTACCGCGCGATCGTCTCAACACTGAAAGCGGCGACGCCGTCCAGGCCGGTGATGGTGGCGCCCTATCTGGCGTCGTCCAGCGTCGACCCGGCCAGTGTGGCCAGCGCTGCAGCGCGGTTCCGCACCGCCACGGGGGTCGACGTGCAGATCTGGCAGGACGGCATCGGCGCGGCGTCGCACGCGAAACTGTTCCAGTGGGATCGACCGGGCTACTCCACCGAGCAGTACTACCAGGCGTTGTCGGCGCAGCTGGGCGCCAGCGCCGTGTGGGCCGACATCGAGCTGTTCAACCATGGCAGCCCGCTGTTCCTGGACACCGGCAACGGCCTGTCCGGTGCATACCGGTCGGCGTCGGTGCAGCGCATCAACCAGCAGTTGTGGAGTGCGCGTTCGGCTGGCAAGCGCGTTGCCTGGCTCAACCAGTACCACATGTCCGAAGTGGTCGGCCCCGGCCAGGGCTACGGCGAGGCGCCGCGGATGATGAACACCTATCGCGGGTTGTACGGGTTGGGTGCCTCGTACCTCGTCGATCCGGTGCAGACCACCTATCGCTACAGCGTGGCGCCGGCAGCCAGCTATCCCGACAGCAGCGGCCATGAGTTGTTCGACCGCCGTGTAGGCGACCCGCGCAATCCGATGGACGCGGGCTGGGTAGGCGTGCACGGCAACGTCAGCATCACCATCGACCTCGGCCAGCGCCGACGGGTCGACTGGATCGGCCTGCACACGATGACCCGCCCGGCCTGGGGCATCGTCACGCCGACGTCGGTGCAGGTGATGTGCGCCGAGCCGGGAACTGCCGCCGTCCCGATCGGCACGCTGTCGGCACCCTTCACCCAGTCCGGCGTGATGGGCTCGACCGAAGAGGAGTACGTGCTCGGCAATGCAGCCCCCCTGGCTGCGCAATGCCGCACGCTGGAGCTGCGCGTGGCCAACGGCAGCTGGACCTTCCTCAGCGAGATCGAGATGGCCGCAGAGCAGTAGCGCTTCAGCGCCGGCGGGCGTCCTGCAGGCGCTGTGCGAAGGGCCGTTGTTCGAGCGCCACCAGTGCTTCGCGCAGCACCTGCTCCAGCGACTGGCCCAGATCGGCATCGAGGCTGCGTGCCGCCACTGCGGTGGCCTGCCATTGCGCCTGCAGCACAGGCATCGCGCGCTGCGCGCGTGGGCTCAACTGCAGGATGCGTTCGCGCCCGTCGTCACCGTTGGCAGTGTGTAGCCAACCATCGCGCACCATCGCCGCCACGGTCTGGCTGAGCGCCGAATGGCTGAGCCCGCAGGCCAGCGCGAGGTCCTTGATCCGGCAGGGGCCCTGCGCCATCAGCGTGCGCAGCACCGGCGTGTAGCGCGGCCGGTAGTCCAGGCGCAGGTCCTGGTAGGCCTGCTCGACGGCCGGGTCCAGCTGGTCGAGCAGGGCGCGCAGCAGGGTACCCAGCGTGGCGTGTTGGAGATCCATGACCGGGATGATATATAAGCACTTATATATCTTCAATGCGGGGTGGATGATGGCGCTCTCCTGGATGCTCGGCGCGTTGCTGGCGGCGGCCTGCCCCGCGCAGGACGGGGTCCTGCAGGCGGCCGCCAGCGCCGTGCAGGCGCAGTACCTGGACGAGGCGCAGGGCGCCCGCATCGCCGACGCCCTGCGCAGCTGGTCGACGCAGCAGCGCTATGCGGACAGCTGCTCGGATCCTGCTGCGTTCAGCGCACGCCTGAACCAGGACCTGGACATGTTCGATGGCCACTTCCACGTTGAACGCGTGGACGCGGCGGCCGGCCAGGACGACTGGTTGATGGCCTGGCGCGCCGATGCCCGCAGCAACGGCGCCGGCGTGCGCGAGGTGCGGGTGCTGGAGGGCAACGTTGGCTACCTGCGGTTGAGTACCTTCTATCCGCTGGATCTGGCGCGGCCGAAGCTTGCTGCGGCCTTCATGCTGCTGGCCGACACCGATGGCCTGGTGCTGGACCTGCGCCAGAACGGCGGCGGCGACGATGCAAGTGCCGATCTGCTGGTACGGACGCTGCTGGACGCGAAGATCGGCACGGTGCAGCAGCTGGACCAGCGCGGCCGGCGCACGCCGGTACCGCTGCCGCCGGCGAGCCTGCCCGCCTACCTGAAACCGCTGGTGGTGCTGATCGACCGCCGCACCGGTTCGGCCGCCGAGTTCGTCGCCTACTCGCTGCAGGCCTTGGGTCGCGCGCGGATTGTCGGCACGCGCAGTGGCGGCGCAGCGCATATGTTTAGTGATCCTGTGCTGCTGCCCGATGGCTATCAGATCAGCATTCCCGACCGGCAACCCATCAATCTGCGCACCGGTGGCAACTGGGAAGGCACCGGCGTGAGGCCTGATGTGGCCGGCGGCGACGATCCGCTGTTCATCGCGCGGCAACTGCTGGCGCCTGCGAAGTCGTCAAGATGAACGCACGATTGCATGGCTGTCCTATCGCAGATGCGCGAATGCATGCCTAGAATCGAGGCATCCCGGTAGTTCCCGGGCGCTTCGAGTGAATGGACTCAATGAAGATTCTGTTGACCGGCAGTTCCGGGCGCATCGGGCGCGCGATCTTCGGTGCATTGGCGGCCGCCCACGAAGTGGTGGGGCTGGACCGCAGCCCGTTCGCCACCACGCGCATCATTGCCGATGTCACCGACCGCCAGGCCGTCGCACGCGCGGTAAAGGGCGTGGACGCGGTCATCCATACCGCGGCCCTGCATGCCCCGCATGTTGGCCTGGTGCCGGACGCGGTGTTCCAGCAGATCAACGTGGAGGCAACCGCGCACCTGCTGCAGGCCGCACGCGAAGCCGGCGCACGGCGTTTCGTGCTGACCAGCACCACGGCGCTGTACGGCCATGCCGTGGTAGCCGGTGGCTGCCGCTGGATCGACGAAGACACCGAGCCGCTGCCGCGCACGATCTACCACCGCACCAAGCTGCAGGCCGAGACCCTGGCTGAAGCTGCCGCCACGCCGGGCTTCAGCGTTCGCGTGCTGCGCATGGGCCGGTGCTTCCCGGAACCGCCCGAACGGATGGCGATGTTCCGCCTGCATCGCGGCATCGACGCCCGCGATGTGGCCAGCGCACATGCTGCACTGCTGCTCGACGAAGGCGCCCGTTTCGCCCGCTACCTCGCCTGCGCGCCGACGCCGTTCCGGCGCGAGGACTGCCTGGAACTGGCCACCCACCCGCGCAGCGTGCTGGCCCGCCGCGCGCCGCAGCTGCTGGCCGAGTTCGAACGCCGTGGCTGGCCGCTGCCATTGAGCATCGACCGTGTCTACGACAGTGCCCGCCTGCGCAGCGAGCTGGGCTGGCAACCGTGCTTCGGGCCGGACGACGTGCTGCAGCAGTACGCCGTCGGCAGCATCGAGGTACTGCCGCGCGCGCAGTGGATCAAGGACCGCGTGGCCGAGTGAGGTCATCGCGACGGGCGGGTAGCTGACCCGACCCTGAGCAGATTCAGGAATGTGCAGGCCGGTCGCCTCAACCTCGTTGGCGGGCGGCCGCTAACCCGGTGCGCTTCCAGCGCCGGGACCACCCCGGCGGCCGGTGGCCTGCGCGACGGATCGCGCGCCTGCGCGGTGCCTTCGTGGTGCCGGTCGTCCTGAACTGCCTTGCGGACCCTCCCATGTCTTCTTCCCGCTCCGCCGCTGCCCGCCGCCCGGGTAGCATCGCCCACAAGCTGATGCTGGGCACCGCCGCGATCGCGCTGCTGTGCTTCGGCCTGACCGCGTTCCTGATCTACCGACAGGCCAGCGCCAGCCTGATCAGCGCTTCGCGCCAGACCATGACCAGCGAGGCCACCGCCGAAGCGCGCCAGGTCTCGGCCGATCTGGGCACCGCCTTCGCCAGCAATGACGCCATGGTCGAGACCGTGCTGGCCCAGCGCGCCCGTGGCGATGTGCCCGATCGCGCCAGCCTGGCCGCCGTGCTGGGTGAGCAGCTGCGCACCCATCCGGAATGGCTGGGCAAGAGCACCATGTGGGAGGCCGACGCCTTCGACGGCAAGGATGCCGCGTTCGTCAACACCGAAGCGCACGACGCCACCGGCCGCTACATGAGCTACTGGGCCTGGCATGACGGCAAGCCGCAGCAGTCGCAGATGACCGACTACACCGAGACTGCCAGTGGTTCCGGTGACTGGTACATCGTGCCCAGCCGCGACAAGCTTCCCAAGGTCAGCGAGCCCTATGCCTATGACATCGCCGGGCAGCAGGTGCTGATGAGTACGCTGAGCACGCCGATCATCGAGAACGACAAGTTCCTCGGTGTATTCACCGTCGACTTCTCGCTGGCGGCACTGCAGAGGCACCTGGCCACGCTGAAGCCGATGGGGGCCGGCCGGATCGAACTGCTGTCGCCGAAGGGCGTGGTGCTGGCCTCGGCCAACGCCGCCGAAATCGGCAAGCCGCGTAACGATGCACTGACCCGCAGCATGCTGACCGAGATCGCCGCCGACCGCCCGTTCGAGGCCTTCAGCCCCGATGCGGCCGGCAACGTGCGCGTGTATGTGCCGCTGCGCGTGGGCGATGCCCCGCAGCGCTTCGCGCTGGGCGTGGTGATGCCGCATGCGGTGATCGTGGCCGAAGCGCGCCAGCTGCTGTGGCTGACCCTGCTGGTCGGCGTGATCGCCGCGCTGACCCTCAGCGCCGGTGTCTATGTACTGCTGCGCCGCCTGGCGATCCGCCCGCTGGCCGAAGCGGTGCGCGTGGCCGGCGACGTCGCCGCCGGCAAGCTGGACAGCACGTTGCCGGCGCGCAGCAATGACGAAGTGGGGCGCCTGCTGGACGCGATGCAGGGCATGCGCGGCCAGCTGCAAGCGGTGATGGCCGCGCAGGCCGAAATGGCGCGCCGCCACGATGCCGGTGAACTCAGCTACCGCATGGATGCCGCGGCGTTCCCGGGCGAGTACGGCCGCATGGTGGCCGACAGCAACCAGCTGGTGGCGTCCAGCAATGCGGTCACCCAGCGCCTGGTTGAAGTGATGCAGCGTTATGCCGTGGGCGACCTCAGCGTGGACATGGAAGCGCTGCCGGGCGAGAAGGCGGTGTTCACCGCCGCGATGGCGACCACCAAGAGCAACCTGGCCGCGATCAACGAGCAGATCCAGCAGCTGGCCGCCGCTGCCGCCGCCGGTGATTTCGCCGTGCGCGGTGATGCACTGCGCTTCGACCACGATTTCCGCCGCATGGTGGAGACCCTGAACACGATGATGCAGGTCAGCGACCACAACCTGGCGGCGCTGTCGACGCTGCTGCGCGCGATCGCCGCCGGTGACCTCAGCGCCCGCATGCAGGGCGACTTCCACGGGGTGTTCGCAGTGATGCGCGACGATGCCAACAGCACCGTGCAGCAGCTGACCCAGATCGTCGGCCAGATCCAGCAGTCGGCGGCCAGCATCCGCCTGGCCGCCGGCGAGATCGCCGCCGGCAACAGCGATCTGTCGCGGCGCACCGAACAGCAGGCCGCCAACCTGGAAGAAACGGCCGCGTCGATGGAAGAGCTGACGTCCACCGTGCGCCAGAATGCCGATCACGCGCTGCAGGCCAACACGCTGGCCGGTTCCGCGGCGGGCGTGGCCAGCGAAGGTGGCCAGGTGGTCAGCCAGGTGGTGCACACCATGGAGCAGATCGAAGCGTCGTCGCAGCGCATCGCCGAGATCATCTCGGTGATCGATGGCATCGCCTTCCAGACCAATATCCTTGCGCTGAACGCGGCAGTGGAAGCGGCGCGCGCCGGTGAGCAGGGCCGCGGCTTCGCCGTGGTCGCCAGCGAAGTGCGCGCACTGGCGCAGCGCTCGGCCGGTGCGGCCAAGGAGATCAAGGAGCTGATCGACGCCTCGGTGGCGCAGGTGGGTGCCGGTGCGCAGCTGGTGCACGGCGCGGGCCGCACCATGCAGGAAATCGTCGGCCAGGTCGGCCGGGTCAACGAGATCATGGCCGAGATCTCGGCGGCCTCGCGCGAGCAGTCGGCCGGCATCGAGCAGGTCAACCAGACCGTGGTGCAGATGGACGAAACCACCCAGCAGAACGCCGCGCTGGTGGAGGAAGCCAGCGCCGCCGCGCGGGCGATGGAAGAGCAGGCCGAGCAGCTGGCGGTGGCGGTATCGCGCTTCCGCCTGCAGGCCGAGCCGCAGGTGCCGTCACGCCGCGCAGCCTGAGGCACTGCATGAACGATGACGCCCGGCCAAGGCCGGGCGTCATCGTTGCTCTCGCTGGTGCACCGGACCGCGTCCGGTGACTGCGGTGGCTTAGAACATGCCTTCGAACGGGTTCCAGCTGGCCTTGCCCTTCACCTGTTCCAGGTAGTAGCTGTAGTTGGTGCTGGAGGCGACCAGGAAGTTCATGGCGATGAACAGTGCGCGGGCAACGATTTCCGGCAGGAACAGAGTGACGATGACCAGCACGATGTTGATGCCGATCACCACCAGCGCCTTGCGCCACATGCCCAGGATGAACAGGTAGATGGCGCCGAAGAAGAAGGCGAAGAAGTTGATGTTGACCTTCAGGCGGTCGCCGAAGGACAGCGCCTTCCAGGCCTGCTTGAAACCCGGCTCCTTGGGAGCGCCGTGCTGCTGGAAGAAGTTGAAGCGGAACTGCCACTTCGGGCTGAAGCGGGAGAGGTCGACTGCGTTCATTGACGAATACGTCCTTGTAGGAAAACGGTTACATGATACGGGGCGATCGGTTCAGGAAACCAGCCTCGGGCGTCAAAAATGTGACGGGTGGGCCGGTGTGGGGCTGCGGCAGGGCGCCGCACCGTCACCCACCCGCCTTGTTTTTAGGATAGGGTGCGCAGTTCCGCTGCCGCCCCGGCTGGACCCGTGCGGCGGCGGGATGTCCATGGAGGTTGCATGACCACACCTGCTACACCGGAAAACGCACCGGGACCGGTGCTCCTGCCGACACCTGAAGTGGTGCAGGCACAACAACTGCTCGCACGCCAGCAACTGGCGGTGGCGATGGACCGTGCACGCACGGCCGCCACGCGGGATGCGGCACCGGCCGCGCTGGAAAGCGAGTAACCCGCAACACCGTCGATCGCGCTGGCATGTCGCCAGCGCGATCACGGCGCGCGCCGCCGGTCAGAACCGTGCGGTCATGCTCAGGAAGTAGCTGCGCCCGGCCACGAAGTAGTCGGTGGAGCCTTCGGCATACAGCTTCTTGTCCGCCAGGTTGCTGACGCCACCGCGCAGGGTCAGTACCTCGTTGACGTTCCATGCAGCGGTCAGGTCATACAGCGTGTAGGCCTTGAGGAAGGTCGTGGCGGTGCCGGTCTGCTTGCCGGTGTACTGCGCCGACAGGCTGCTGGAGAACACCGTGTTCGGCGTCCAGTCCAGCGACGAATAGCCTGAGAATTCCGGCGTATCGATCAGGTTGCGGCCGGTGGTCAGGTTCTTGGCTTCCTTCATCCACGTGGCCGAGGTGCGCCAGCGCCACTGCTCGCCGAAGCGGACATTGAAGTTGCCTTCCATGCCGCTGGTGCGCGCGCGCTGCACGTTGCTCATGCGCGTCCACCAGATGCCGTTGAAACGGCCCAGCGGCGCGTACTCGATCTTGTTCCGGAAGTCGGTATGGAAGTAGGTCACGCCGACATCGATCAGGTCATTGTCGAAGCTGATGCCGATCTCGCGGTTGGTGCTGGTTTCCGGATCCAAGTCCGGGTTGCCGGCCATGTAGCAGCCGCCGCGGGTATAGCCCAGCGGGATCAGCGAGGTGCAGCCGCGGCCGCCGGACTGGGTGGCCGCGGTGGCCGAATTCTCGGTCAGGCTGGGCGCCCGGAAGCCCTTGGAGACGCCACCGCGGATCGTCCACTGTTCGGCCGGATGCCAGACCAGGTACGCACGCGGGCTGACGTGGCCGCCGAACTTCTCATGGTGGTCCAGGCGCGCGCCCACGGTCAGGGCCAGGGTGCGGTGCAGCTTCAGTTCGTCTTCGACGAACAGCGCCCACGTATCCACTTCCAGGTTGGAGCCGCTGACGGCGTTGCCGGCGTAGTCGATCGGCGCGCGGCCGATGGTGTCGGTGTTGGTCAGCTCCTGGCGCTTCCATTGCCCACCCACGGCGAACTGGTGTTCAACGCCCAGCGTGAACGGCGTGGTCAGGCTGCCTTCGATGATCGTGTCGGTGGCCTCGGAACGTCCGGTGGCGCCGATGTCGTTCTTGTATTCGGTCCAGTACGCGCTGAGCTTGGAGGTGCCGAAGCTCCACGTGCCATCATGGTTGAGCGCCAGCGAACTGCGCTTGAGCTCACTGGCACCCCAGGCGCCTTCGTCCTGCTTTTCCAGCGACGCATCGATGAAGGCCTGCTGCACGCCATGGCCGGCTTCCAGCGACAGTTCCTGTGCATCGCTCAGCTTCCACTGCAGCAGCGCATCGACATTGCGGTCCTTCTCGCCGGCGTAGGCATTGCCGTAGACACCGTTGTTGGACTGGTCCGAATCACGGCGCATGCTGTTGGCACCGATGCGCAGGCCGAAGCGTTCGCCCAGCGGGCCGGAGATGGTGGCGCCGATCTGCTGGGTATCGCCGCGCTTGCCATCACCGGGACGGGTATAGCTGTGGGTGGCGCTGCCATTCCATTCGTCGCCGATGCGCCGGGTAATGATGTTGATCACGCCGCCCATCGCGTCAGAGCCGTACAGCGACGACATCGGGCCGCGCACCACTTCGATGCGTTCGATCTGGTCGGGCGAGATCCAGTTCAGGTCCTGGCGGCCGAGGTCGGGGCGATAGTTGGTCGCGGCCGAGCTGCCCATGCGCTTGCCGTCCACCAGCACCAGCGTGTAGTTGGAAGGCATGCCACGCAGCTTGATCTTGGACTGTTCGCCGACCGCGCTGAGGCCGCCGGTCACGCCCGGCACGCGGCTGAGCAGGGTGGCCAGGTCGGGCACCGGCTGGCGCTCGATGTCCTCACGGCTGATCACGCTGATGCTGGCCGGGGCATCCTTGATCCATTGCTGGCTGCCCGAGGCGGTGACCACCACGGTATCCAGGTCCTTGGTGGAGGCATCGGCGCTGGCCTCTGCAGCGGCCAGGCCGGGCAGGGCGACCAGGCAGGCGGTGGCCAGAGCGCTGGCCAGGCGGGTGCGCGGCAGGCGCGCGGAACGGGAACGGGAACGGGACGACGGGGACATGACGGCTTCCATGGGAGGTGGGGAGACCCTGTGGAAGCAGCAGGCGCAGGCAGACAGCAGGCAGCCACCCTTCCGTGGGTCGTCGGGCGCGCGGTGTGGACCGGCGCAGCTGGGTGGGTCGCGGCCGTGCGGAAGACGGTGACCTGCCTGGTTAATGAAATGATAACCGTTCGCGTTTGTTACGATCCAGTACCGGGGGCGATGTAATGACATCTGGCCATTCCCCGGCGTGATCGCCTGCTATTTGCTGAATGGGGATAAATCCCGGCGTAGACCTTCGCGCTCGGCTTACATTCGGCGCCCTAGACTGGGCCGCATTTTCGATTCCGCCCCGTTGGAGATCGTGTGGGTTCCGGTAGTGACAGACATCGACTGTGCGGCCTGAGGCCGACACAGCCAGGACAAGTGCGGGCGCCGGGAAAGCGCGCCGCGAACCATGGTGCATGCAGCCCGGCCGGGATGGCCGGCCGTGCCGACGGCGCGGAGTAGGCGGCGATGGGGGTGCAGACCATCCATGCGGAAGCAGAAACGCCCCGGCTCGATGCCGGCTGGGCGCTGCTGCCCGCTGAATCTCCCTTGCAGATGCCCGAACAGACCCTGCGCGAAGGCGCGCTGAAGGTCCGGCGGCACCGCACGTCGCCGCGCCTGATCGGCCTGCGCCGGCTGTACATCTTCGGTGGCACGCTCGGCATGACCGCCGTGGCCACGCGGATGATGTGGCGGGTGCTGTCGGCCAATGGCATCAGCGTGCTTGAAGCCTGTCTGCTGGTACTGTTCGTCGGCCTGTTTGCCTGGATCGCGCTGTCTTTCGCCAGCGCCCTGGCCGGCTTCCTGACCGCCGTGTTCGACCGTGGCTACCGCCTCGGCATCGACCCGGACAAGCCGCTGCCGACCGTGCACAGCCGCACCGCACTGCTGATGCCGACCTACAACGAAGATCCGCGCCGCCTGCTGGCGGGCCTGCAGGCGATCTACGAGTCGGTGGCGGCCACCGGCCAGCTCGACCGCTTCGATTTCTTCGTGCTCAGCGATACCCGTCGCGAGGATATCGCCGCTGCCGAGGAGCAGGTGTTCGCCGAGCTGCGCGAGCGGGTGCCGGACGGGCAGACCCGCCTGTTCTACCGTCGCCGTGGTGACAACAGCGGGCGCAAGGCCGGCAACATCGCCGACTGGGTCCGCCGCTTCGGCGGTGCCTACCCGCAGATGCTGATCCTCGACGCCGACAGCCTGATGACCGGCGACAGCATCGTGCGCCTGGTGGCCGGCATGGAGCACAACGCCGACGTCGGCCTGATCCAGACCCTGCCGTCGGTGATCGGCGGCCGTACCCTGTTCGCGCGCATGCAGCAGTTCGGCGGCCGCGTGTACGGGCCGGTGATCGCCCGCGGCGTGGCCTGGTGGCATGGCGCCGAGAGCAACTACTGGGGCCACAACGCCATCATCCGCACCCGCGCCTTCGCCGACCACGCCGGCCTGCCGGCGCTGCCGGGGCGCAAGCCGTTCGGCGGCCACGTGCTCAGCCATGACTTCGTCGAAGCGGCGTTGATGCGGCGTGGCGGCTGGGCCGCGCACATGGTGCCCTACCTCGGTGGCAGCTATGAAGAGGGCCCGCCGACCCTGACCGACCTGCTGGTGCGCGACCGTCGCTGGTGCCAGGGCAACCTGCAGCACGGCAAGGTGGTCGGCAGCCGCGGCCTGCACTGGATCAGCCGCACGCACATGCTGATCGGCATCGGCCACTATTTCACCGCGCCGATGTGGGCAATGCTGATGCTGATCGGCATCGCCATCCCGCTGTTCCAGGAGGGCATCGATTTCAACGCCCTGCTGCACCTGTCGCCCAGCGTCTACTGGCGCGCACAGGACGAAGAGCAGGTGGTGCGCCTGTTCGCCGCCACCATGGCGGTGCTGCTGCTGCCCAAGGTGCTCGGCTACCTGGCGATGCTGCTGGACCCGGTCGACCGCCGTGGCTGCGGCGGTGCGATCCGTGCCTTCGTGTCGATGCTGGTGGAAACCGTGTTGGCCGCACTGATGGCGCCGGTGGTGATGTACGTGCAGTCGCGGGGCGTGGCCGAAGTGTTGTCCGGCCGCGATTCCGGCTGGGACGCGCAGCAGCGTGACGACGGTGGCATCTCGTGGCTGGCACTGATCCGCGGCTACGGTGGCCTGGGTGTGTTCGGCGCCTTCATGGGCGTGCTGGCCTGGGCGGTGTCGCCATCGCTGGCGGCGTGGATGGCGCCGGTGGTGATCGGCATGGTGCTGGCGGTCCCGGTGGTGGCGTTGACGTCCTCGCGTGGCCCCGGCGCCTTCCTGCACCGTCTTGGCCTGCTCGATATCCCCGAGGAGAACATCCCGCCGCCGGTGCTGGTACGCGCCGCGCAGCTGCGCCGGGAAGCGGCCGCGCAACCGCCGCTGTACTGATTGCCCCGCGCCAGCGGCATAATGCGGCTCGAACTTGAAGGAGCCGCATCATGCTGCAAACGGTGGAACAGGAAACCGGCGCCTCGCCGCAGTGGTCGGTGATCTGGCTGCACGGCCTCGGCGCCGATGGCCATGATTTCGCGCCGATCGTGCCGGAGCTGGTGCGGCCGCATTGGCCGGCGCTGCGCTTCGTGTTCCCGCACGCACCGGTGCGGCCGATCACGATCAACAACGGCGTGCCGATGCGCGGCTGGTACGACATCGTCGGCATGGACTTCCGTTCGCGCGCCGACATGGCCGGCGTGCAGGAATCGGTGGCGCAGCTGGACGCGCTGATCGCGCGTGAGATCGAGCGCGGCATTCCGGCGGAGAAGATCTTCCTGGCCGGCTTCTCGCAGGGTGGCGCGATCATCCTGACCGCTGCGCTGTCGCGCACCGCGCCGCTGGCCGGCCTGATCGCGCTGTCCACCTACCTGCCCGAAGCTGAAAGCGCCACGCGTGTTGACGGTGCCGTGCAGGTGCCGGTGTTCATGGCCCATGGCAGCAGCGACCCGGTGATTCCGCAGGCGGTGGCCGTACACAGCGCGCAGGCGCTGCAGGCGCTGGGCCTGGAGGTGGAATGGCACAGCTACCCGATGGCCCACCAGGTCTGTGCCGAAGAGATCCAGGCACTGGGTGACTGGCTGCAGGAACGCCTGGGCGCGGGCTGAGCCATGTCCCCGGCCAGCACACCGCCATGGATGCCGGAACTGTGCCGCCTGCCGCGGCTGGCGGCGATGCTGGGCCTGGCCGAACTGGTGGTGGTGGTGCTGGCCCTGGCCCCGGATGGCAGCCGCCACTGGACCTTCGGCGAACTGCTGTCGGCCAGTGGATTCGCGCTATGGCTGGCGTTGGCGGTGACCGCCTGCCTGTGCCTGCTGCGGCAGGCGCTGTCCAGGCTGCCGCAGGTGCTGGGGGCGGTCGCCGCCATCGCACTGGCGACCCTGATCGCGGTGGTCTGTGCCGGCATCGTGCACGCCTTGTACGCGGTGCTGGGTGACAGCTTCGCCAGCGGCATCAGCTTCTGGCGCTTCACCCTTGGGAGTGCAGCAACCACGGCGCTGATCACCGCGCTGGCGCTGCGCTACTTCTATGTCAGCGACCGCTGGGCCGCGCAGGTGCAGGCCAATGCACGCGCCCAGGCCGACGCGCTGCAGGCGCGGATCCGCCCGCACTTCCTGTTCAACAGCATGAACCTGATCGCCAGCCTGCTGCATCGCGATCCCGCGGTGGCCGAACGTGCGGTGCTCGATCTGTCCGATCTGTTCCGTGCTGCGCTCGGTGCAGGCGAGGGCGATTCCACCCTGCGCGACGAATGCGAACTGGCCGAGCGCTACCTGTCGATCGAATCGCTGCGCCTGGGCGAACGCCTGCAGGTGCGCTGGCAGCGCGACGAGCCGCTGCCGTGGGACCTGCCATTGCCGAGGCTGGTACTGCAGCCGCTGGTGGAAAACGCCGTGCTGCACGGCATCTCGCGCCTGCCCGACGGCGGCACCATCGAGCTGCAGCTGCTGTGCGAGGGCAACGAGCTGCAGATCCGCGTGCGCAATCCCGCGCCTGATCCGCAGGCGCCCGGGCTGGCCTTGGCGCGGGGGGCCGGCCATGCCCAGCACAGCATCGGCCATCGGCTGGCCTGGCGCTTCGGCAGCGCCGCGCGGATGACGGCTGGCTGGAGCGAAGGCTACTATGCCTGCCAGGTGACAGTGCCGATCCAGTGAGGGAACGATCGTGAGGGTAGTCATCGCCGATGACGAACCACTGGCGCGCGAGCGCCTGCGCAGCCTGTTGGCGGCGCAGGACGGCGTGGACGTGGTGGCCGAGGCCGGCAACGGCGAGCAGGCCCTGCACGCGTGCGCGGAGCTGCAGCCCGACCTGGTCCTGCTGGACATCGCAATGCCTGGGCTGGACGGCCTGGAAGCAGCCCGCCACCTGGCCAGCTTCGAACCGCGGCCGGCGGTGGTGTTCTGCACTGCCTACGATGCGCATGCGCTGTCGGCGTTCGAGGCCGCAGCGATCGACTACCTGATGAAGCCAGTGCGCGCCGAACGACTGGCAGCGGCGATTGCACGTGCACGCACATTCCTGGCCGGCCGCGATGGCCAGCCGCAGGAACATGGCGGGCAGCAGGCACGCAGCGTGCTGTGCGCACGCCTGCGCGGCAGCCTGCGGCTGATTCCGCTGGACGACATCCACTACCTGCAGGCCGAAGAGAAGTACGTGGTAGTGCACCACGCGCGCGGCGAGGACCTGATCGAGGAATCGCTGAAGTCGCTGGAAGAAGAGTTCGCCAGCCGTTTCATCCGCATCCATCGCAACTGCCTGGTGGCGCGCCACGAGCTGGTGGAACTGCGCCGCGGCTCGGGTGGGCAGGTGCAGGCGGTGCTGCGGCATGGCAGGCAGCCGCTGGAAGTCAGCCGCCGCTGCGTGGCGACGCTGAAGCAGGAACTGCGGCATCTGTGAGTGTTCCGCGCGGCCTGCGGCCGCGACTGCTTACAGATCAACATCAAGATCAACAGCAGGTTGGTCGGCTCATTGTTCTTACGTGCTGGGTCGGGTCGGGGTGGGGTGACGGGACACGCCGTAAACCCATCCATGGGGGCTCGATGGCGCCATCCATGGCGCCAACGGTCCCGTCACCCCACCCCGGCCCAACCCTCTCGTTCTTCACTGCATCGGACAGCAAGAGCATTGGTGTTATCGGCTTGGAAAGAGGGGTCAGATCCCTTTTCCTGCGGAAAAGGGATCTGACCCCGGAAGCCGTCGGCTGTTGCTTTTGCTTCTGCTTTTTTTTCTTTTGATCTTCCGTGGCTGACGCGCACGGAAACTGTCAGAGGCCGGGGCGGTGGGGGCAGGCGGGGTGTCCGCGGCATGGATGCCGCGGCCAAGCCCCCAAGGACGGGTTTACGGCGTCCCCGCGTGACCCCACCGCCCCGGCCAAGCGCCATAGATCCAGCCGATGCAGCAGCCACGAGGGGCTCCGCCGTTGGCCGTATCCGCGCCGAAGGCGCGATAATGACCGGATGGAAACCGTCCGCATCGCCACCCGCAAGAGCCCGCTCGCCCTCTGGCAGAGCGAACACGTCGCCGACCGCCTGCGCCAGGCCCATCCCGGCCTGCATGTGGAACTGGTGCCGATGAGCACCCGCGGTGACGAGGTGCTGGACCGCTCGCTGGCCGCCATCGGTGGCAAGGGCCTGTTCCTGAAGGAGCTGGAGCTGGCCATGCTGCGCGGTGAGGCCGACTGCGCCGTGCACTCGCTGAAGGATGTGCCGATGGAACTGGATGAACCCTTCGCGCTGCCGGCGATGCTGACCCGCCACGATCCGGCCGATGGTTTCGTCTCCAACCTGTACGCCTCGCTGGACGCGCTGCCGATCGGTGCGCGGGTCGGCACCTCGTCGCTGCGCCGCCAGGCCCAGCTGCGCGCGCTGCGCCCGGATCTGGAATTGCTGGACCTGCGCGGCAACGTCAACACCCGCCTGGCCAAGCTCGACAATGGTGGCTACGACGCCATCGTGCTGGCCGTGGCCGGCCTGGAGCGTCTGGGCCTGGGCGAGCGCATCGTCGCGCGCCTGCAACCGCCGCAGTGGCTGCCGGCACCGGCGCAGGGCGCGGTGGCGGTGGAGTGCGACGGTGGCAATACGCGCCTGATGGCGCTGTTCGCCACGCTTGATGACGCAGCTACGCGCGCCTGCGTGGAAGCCGAGCGGGCGATGAACCGTGCGCTGCACGGCAGCTGCCACGTGCCGGTGGCGGCGATCGCGCAGTGGCAGGGCGACGACCTGCACCTGCAGGGCCTGGTCGGCAGTGCCAGCGATGGTCGTGCGGTGCGCGCCGAGGCGGTGGGCCCGGCCCGGGATCCGGAGGCGCTGGGCCAGCGCGTGGCGAAGATGCTGCTGGACGCCGGTGCCGGCGAACTGCTGAACGTCTGATCCATCGCAGGTAGTGCCGGCCATCGGCCGGCAACCTCGTGCCCCAGTTGAATGCAGTTGCCGGCCAGCGGCCGGCACTACCGGAAGCAGAACGGGCGCCCTCGGCGCCCGTTCTGCTTATTTGAACTTGTAGACCACGTTCATCGTGGTCAGCGTATCGGTCTTGCGCTTGTCCACAGCAACGTCACTGTTGTAACGCGCCTGCCAGCCGGCCTTCAGTGCCAGGTGCTCGTTCATGCTGACAGAGACACCGAAGTCGTTCTGGCCGAAGGTGTTGTACGAACCGGATTCGACCAGCAGCGTGTTGACCAGGTCGGTGTTGTCGGTCAGCGAGTACTTCATGTCGAACAGGCCACGGCCGATCAGGCCGGTGCGGGTGCGGTCGTCCTCGGTGCTGTGGGTACGGCGCACACCGGGGCCGATCTGCGCGTCGAACGAGAAGCGCTCGGTGTTCCACAGGCGGGTGCCGTAACCCAGACCGAACGAGCTCTGGCGGTCGTAGGTGGCGAAGTCGTCGCGCTCGGTACGCACCGTGGCGGTCAGCTGGCGGTGCTCGCCCAGCTGCAGCGCGCTGCCGGCACTGCCCGTGTAGCGGTTGGCGGTGGTGTTGTTGCGGCGGGTGGTGGTGCCGTCGTCGTTGGTCTCGGTCACCTTGGAGCTGGAGCGCAGGCCGAACAGGTCCATGCTGTGCACCCAGTCGCCGTCGGTGTAGCGCAGGCGAAGGCGGCCGTTGAAGCTCTCGGTGCTGCTGTTGCCGCGTGCCGAGGCAAAGCCGAGCTCGCCACCACTGCCGCTCCACGGCGAGGACATCGCCGCCAGCTCGGAGGCATCCTGTGCGTATGCGAGCGGCGCACACAGCAGCAGGGGGATCAGCAGGGACACGCGCAGGGACATCGAGGCTTCTCCGAAACGGTTAACAGCCGGTGATGATACTGGAAGCGTGATGGCGGTCCGAATCGATCCAATGCGCGCTTCAGCGAACGTTGCCGCGATCGCCTATTCAGGGCAGATCGACACGCAGTGCGGGGTCGTTGAAGCGCGAATAGCGCAGGCGCAGCTGGAAGCTGCGGCCATTGCTGCTGCCGCTGCGCACGATCTGGCGTGGCAGGCCCTGGGTATCCACCCAGTACTCCAGGCGTTCGCCGGGCTGCGCATCACGCAGCCGGTAGTGCCGGGTCTCGACCCCGTCCAGCGCCTGGCTGCCGAGGTCTTCGGCCTTCAGGTCGGCGGGCAGGGCATCGGCCGGCAGCGGGTTGCGCCACTGCTCGAGCAGGCCGGGCGGGGTCGGCACCTGGCGGATCGCGCCGTCGGCCTGCAGGAACATGGTGTCGCCGATGATGGTCTGCGGCCCCGCCGGCGTCTCCACCCGGAAACGATCGGGCGCGACGAAGTCCATGGCGCTGCGCACCGGCTGCGGTGCGCCCAGCACCTCCAGTTCGGCGTGGAAGCTGCGCAGGGCCGCGAAACGCTGGCTGGCGCCCAGCACCGCCTGCGCCGGATCGGCGACGGGTACCGGGGTCCCGGTGCTGGCCGGCGCCGGCGCGCGATCACAGGCGGCCAGCAGCAGGCAGGCCAGCAGGGACAGGGCAGGCAACCGGCGCATCGGGTATTCCATGGGGGTGGGGGCGACCACGATAGCCCAAACGTCCCACACAAGACCCGCGACTCGGACATAATCGGGGGTATGGACCGATACGAACGCATCACCGCCCTGCATCGTCTGCTCAAGTCCGCGCGCTATCCGGTGACGGTGGCGACCCTGCAGGACAAGCTCGGTTGTTCCCGCGCCACCGTCTACCGCGACCTGGCCTTCCTGCGCGATGCGCTGATGGCACCGATCGAGGGCGACGGCGAGGCGGGCTTCCGCTACCAGGCTG
Source organism: Stenotrophomonas sp. AG209 (assembly GCF_003550055.1). Lineage (NCBI taxonomy): Bacteria > Pseudomonadati > Pseudomonadota > Gammaproteobacteria > Lysobacterales > Lysobacteraceae > Stenotrophomonas > Stenotrophomonas sp. AG209. The sequence continues at coordinate 2,018,720 of NZ_QXDB01000001.1, read as the reverse complement.
ACGAGAGCGACCGTTTCGAGCTGCCCGGCCTGTGGCTCAGCTCGGAGGAGCTGCATGCCCTGCTGGCCTCGCAGCACCTGCTGGCGCGGACCGGCGGTGGTGTGCTGTCGTCGGTGCTGGCACCGCTGCAGCAACGCATCGAGAGCCTGCTGGCGGCCCAGGCCGGCGTGTCCAGCTGGCCGGTCGACCGCGTGCGGGTGATTCCGCACCGAGGCCGCAAGTTCGACGAAGGCAGCTTCCGCAGCGTCGCGTCGGCCGTGCTGGAGCGCCGCCAGCTGGCGTTCGAGTACCGCGCCCGTTCCACCGACGAGCCGACCAAGCGCACCGTCTCACCGCAGCGCCTGACCCACTATCGCGACAACTGGTACCTGGATGCCTGGGACCATGACCGCGACGCCCTGCGCAGTTTCGCGGTGGACCGCATCCACAAGGCGCGGGTGGTCGACAGCACCGCGCGCGATGTCGCCGACAGCGAGCTGGACGAGCAGCTCGGCGCCAGCTACGGCATCTTCTCTGGCGCGCCGAAGGGGTGGGCGACCATCCTGTTCAGCGCCAAGGCCGCGCGCTGGGTGGCCGACGAGCACTGGCATTCCAAGCAGCAGGGCCGCTTCCTGGCCGACGGCCGCTATGAGCTGAAGGTGCCGTACAGCGTCTCGCGCGAGCTGCTGATGGATGTGCTGCATTACGGCTCGGATGCCGAGATCGTCGAGCCGATGATGCTGCGCGAGCAGGCCAAGGCGTTGCTTGAGCTGGCCCTGAGCAACTACGAAAAATCCTGACATTCCCCCCGAGAATCCAATCCCCCATGAAGAAGACCCTGTTGCTGCCCCTGCTCGCCGCTGCGCTGGCCCTGACCGCCTGCGGCAAGTCCGGCGAGCCCTCGCAGAAGCTGGTGGTGGCCGCCACGGCCGTGCCGCATGCCGAGATCCTCGAGGTGGTCAAGCCGATCCTCAAGCAGGAAGGCGTGGACCTGGACGTGCGCGTGTTCAATGACTACGTGCAGCCCAACGACCAGCTGGTGCAGAAGCAGGTGGATGCCAACTACTTCCAGACCGAGCCGTACCTGGATGCCTACAACCGTGACCGCAAGACCGACCTGGTGAAGGTGATCGGCGTGCACATCGAGCCGTTCGGTGCGTACTCGCGCAAGGTCAAGTCGCTGGCCGAGCTGCGCGAAGGCGCCGACGTGGTGATCCCGAACGACCCCAGCAACAACAGCCGCGCGCTGATCCTGCTGCACAAGGCCGGCGTGATCGAGCTGAAGGACCCGACCAACGCACTGTCGACCCAGCGCGACATCATCGCCAACCCGAAGAACCTGAAGTTCCGCGAGCTGGACTCGGCGATGCTGCCGCGCGTGCTGGACCAGGTCGATCTGGCCCTGATCAATACCAACTACGCGCTGGATGCCGGCCTCAACCCGACCAAGGATGCGCTGGCGATCGAGAGCAAGGACTCGCCGTACGTGAACTTCCTGGTCGCGCGCCCGGACAACAAGGACGATGCCCGCGTGCAGAAGCTGGCCAAGGCCCTGACCAGCCCACAGGTGAAGGCCTTCATCGAGACCAAGTACAAGGGCGCGGTGCTGCCGGCGTTCTGACTGCATCTGGCCATGTGGTAGAGCCGGCCGCTGGCCGGCAATCTCCAGGCGCTCCCCCAGACATCATGGGGTTGCCGGCCAGCGGCCGGCACTACCCTCAATCGACGTGGAAGGCGAGGGTGGCGGCCACCGCCTGCTGCCATCCCGCATACAGCTTCTCGCGCCGGGCCACCTCCATCTGTGGCTCGAAACGCCGGTCCAGGCCCCACTGCGCGGCGATCTGTTCGCGGCTGGTCCAGAACCCCACCGCCAGACCGGCCAGGTAGGCCGCACCCAGCGCGGTGGTCTCGGTCAGTCGCGGCCGCAGCAGCGGCACACCGAGGATGTCGGCCTGGAAACCGGCCAGGAAGTCATTGCCGATCGCACCGCCATCGGCGCGCAGCTCGGTCAGCGCGATACCGGCATCGGACTGCATCGCATCAAGCACGTCCCGGGTCTGGTAGGCCATCGCTTCCAGCGCGGCGCGCACGAAGTGCGCCTTGCGGGTGCCGCGGGTCAACCCGAACATCGCACCGCGTACGTCACTGCGCCAATAGGGCGCGCCGAGGCCGACGAACGCCGGTACCAGGTAAGCGCCGCCACTGTCGGGCACCTGCGCAGCCAGTGCCTGGCTGTCACTTGCACGTTCGATCATGCGCAGCCCATCGCGCAGCCATTGCACCACCGAGCCGGCGATGAAGATCGAGCCTTCCAGCGCGTACTCCACGCGTCCGTCCAGGCCCCAGGCAATGGTGGTCAGCAGGCCGTTGCGCGACCGCACCGCCTGCGCACCGGTATGCATCAGCATGAAACAGCCGGTGCCATAGGTGTTCTTGACCATGCCCGGCTGGAAGCAGGCCTGGCCGAACAGCGCCGCCTGCTGGTCACCGGCGATGCCGGCGATCGGGATCGGGTGGTCGAAGAAGAACTGCGGCCGGGTATGCGCGTATACCGCGCTGGAGTCGCGTACCTGCGGCAGCATCGCGCGTGGGATGTCGAGCAGGGCCAGCAGCTCGTCATCCCAGTCCAGCGTGTGGATGTTGAACAACAGCGTTCGCGCAGCATTGCTGTAGTCGGTCACATGCGCCTGGCCACCGCTCAGGTTCCACACCAGCCAGCTGTCGATGGTGCCGAACAGGAGCTCGCCACGTTCGGCGCGCTGCTGCGCACCTTCCACGTGGTCGAGGATCCAGCGCACCTTGGTGGCGGAGAAATAGGCATCGATCAGCAGGCCGGTCCGTTCGCGGATCAGCGCTTCATGCCCGTCGGACTTCAGCCGCTCGCAGATGGCGTGGCTCTGCCGCGATTGCCAGACGATGGCATTGTGGATCGGCTGGCCGGTGGCACGGTCCCAGACCACGGTGGTTTCGCGCTGGTTGGTGATGCCCAGTGCGGCGATATGACGCGGGTCGATCTGCCCGCGGCTGAGCAGTTCGGTCAACGTGGCATAGACGCTGGTAAGGATCTCGCGCGGGTCATGCTCGACCCAGCCGGGGTGCGGGAAGATCTGCGCGAACTCGCGCTGCGCGCTGCCGACGATGTCGCCGGCACGATCGAACAGGATCGCGCGGGAACTGGTGGTGCCCTGGTCGATGGCCAGCACGTAGCGGGGCGTCATGCAGCGTCTCCGGTAGCGATGGGGAAATCCTAATGCATCGGTCGCGTCGCTCGCGGCCGCCCAGGTAGCTGCCAACCTTGGTTGGCACACGTTGAAACACTGGGGTCAGAGCCCATTCCGTGGGAAAGGGATCCGACCTCGCATCCACGCCTGTAGCCGTGCCACCTGTGCAGCATCCAGCCGCAACCCCAGCTTGCTCCGGTGCCACAGGATATCGTCGCTGTCGCACGCCCACTCGCGTTCGCGCAGGAAGTCCACTTCGCGCGCATGCAGGCCGCCGCCAAAGTCCTCGCCCAGATCGTGCAGGCCCTGTACACCCTGCAGCAGTTCCGCGCTGCGACTGCCATAGGCCCCGGCCCAGCGTCGCGCGATACCGGCGGGCAACCAGGGTGCCAGCGCCAGCAGGTGCGAGCCTGCCTGTGCGGCGTCGCCCCAGTCGCTGCCCGGCAGCGGGTCTCCGCGCGCCGTCCAGGCCGGTCCCATCTGTGGCAGGGCAGGGCGCAGCAGGTCCAGTGCCTCCTCGGCCAGCACCCGGTAGGTGGTCAGCTTGCCGCCCAGTACGTGCAGCGCTGGTGCCGGGTCCACCTGCACCTGAAGGCGGTAGTCGCGGCTCAGCTTCGCTGCGCGTGGATCCGGGTCAGCCAGCAATGGACGGACACCGGCGAACGCCCAGACCACCTCCTCCGGGGCGATGGGGTTACGCAGGTAGCGATTGGCCGCTTCGCACAGGTAGGTCACCTCGGAGGGCAGCACGCTGCAGCGCGCCGGGTCACCGCGATAGTCGGTATCGGTGGTGCCCACCAGCAGGTGGTCGTGGGCGAAGGGCAGCAGGAACACCACGCGTCCGTCGGGCTGCTGCAGCAGGCAGGCGCTGTCATCGGGCCAGGGCCGGCGCAGCACGATGTGGCTGCCCTGCACCAGGCGCAGCGCGGGGCCGCCGCTGCGCGCCTGCATCCGTTCCAGCAGGCCCCCGGCCCACGGGCCCGCCGCGTTGACCACGGCGCGTGCATTCACGGGGTGCGGCTGGCCATCGGCGGATTCCACAACGGCCCGCCACCGGCCCTGCACGGGGTGCAGGTCGGTGCAGCGGCTGCGCACCCGCACCTGTGCGCCCCGCTGCGCGGCATCCAGGGCGTTGAGCAGTACCAGTCGCGCGTCATCGACCTGCGCATCGGCGTAGCTGAAGGCCTGCCGCAGCGTTGGGGAGAGCCACTGGCCGAGCGGATCGCGTTGCAGTTCCAGTGCGCGTGACGCGGGGAAGGCGGGGCCGCGCCGGCCCAGATGGTCGTACAGCCACAGCCCCACGCGCAGCATCCAGCGCGGGCGCAGGTGCGGTTCCCACGGCAGCACGAAGCGCAGCGGATGGACCAGATGGGGGGCCTGCCGGCGGACCACCTCACGTTCGCCCAGCGCCTTGCGCACCAGGCCGAACTCGCCCTGTTCCAGGTAGCGCAGGCCGCCGTGGATCAGTTTGCTGCTGGCACTGGAGGTGTGCGCGGCCAGGTCGTGCTGTTCGCACAGCAGCACGCGCAGGCCACGGCCACTGGCGTCACGGGCGATGCCGGCGCCATTGATGCCGCCACCGATCACCAGCAGGTCGACATCGTCCATCGTGTCTCCGCGCCCCGTGTCTGTACAGTCGAGCATGGCTCGACCCTACAAAGGGCAGTCGAGCAAGCTCGACTCTACAGAACGCAGGTGACGGAAACGACGACGGGCCCCGAAGGGCCCGTCGCGTTGCATCAGTGAAGCGGTGCTGCCTGGATCAGAAGCGGGCGCCGATGCCGAAGCCGACGGTCCACGGATCCATCTTGGCTTCGCCGATCTTCTCGCCGCCAACCTTGATGTCCGGGCGGGCGCGCATGTAGCGGGCGTCAGCACGGGCGAACCAGGTGGAGTTGATGTTCATGTCGACGCCGACGGTGCCGATCACGCCCTTGGCATCCTTGAAGCGGATGTCGGTGTCAGCGCCGTTGCCCAGCTTCTCGTTGCTGAAGCTCGACTGGTAGTAGCCGACGCCCACGAACGGGCGGAACACGTTGTCAGCCTGGCCGAAGTGGTACTGGCCGCTCAGCGCGACCGGCTGCTGCTCGACCGAACCCAGGCGGGCGTTGTTCGGGCCCTTGAACTTGTTGTCGAACTTGTCGGCAGCGCCCCACAGCTCAACGGCCCAGTTGTCGTTGATGTAGTAGCTGAAGCTGACGGTCGGCGCCGGGCCACCGTCGGTCTTCTTCACGCCGGTGATCGGGTCGTTCTTCGGCTGCAGCAGCGAGATGCCGCCAACAACGGCAAAATGCTTGCCCGAAGCGGTATCGGTGGTGCTGCTGTCCTGGGCGAAAGCGGCCGGCGCGAAGGCGGCGGAGGTCAGCAGGGCGAGACTCAGGATACGGATGGAGCGCATGGGGGTATCTCCTAATGTTTCTTGTTTTGGGCCCCCGGTTGCGGGGCGAGCACACCGTAGTCGCCCCAACATGAATCGAATCCGACGCACGTTAAAAAATAGTTTTCCTTGTTCAGCGACGGGTGCGGAATGCCTGTATTCATGGGGTTTTTGGCCGTCGCTGACATTCATGCAGTTGGAGAAGATGTGAGCACAGCAACGTTGTGCATTGGCCTGCAAGCGCAGGTGAACGTGGCATGCCGGGTACTGCTGCTGGGCTCGATGCCAGGCGTGGCATCCCTGCAGGAGCAGCGCTACTACGCGCATCCGCGCAACCGCTTCTGGCCGCTGATGGCCGATATCTGCGGTTTCGACGCGGGTCTGCCCTATGCGCAACGGCTGCAGGCGTTGAACGCCGCGGGCATCGGCCTGTGGGATGTGATCGGGCGCTGCGAGCGACGCGGCAGCCTGGATGCCGACATCGTGCGTGGTACGGAAGTGGCCAATGCACTGCCAGAACTGATCGCCACGCTGCCTGAGCTGACGCTGATCGGCTGCAATGGCGGTGCGTCACTGCAGGCATTCCAGCGCTGGGTGCTGCCGCGGCTGGAGGCCCCGCCGAAGGTGCTCGCGTTGCCGTCGACCAGCCCGGCCAATGCGGCGTGGTCGTTGCCGCGCCTGCGCCAGGCGTGGCAGCCGGTGGCCGACGCGCGGGCGACATGAAGCGGACATCGTCCGGACAATACGCTACCGACTGGTCGCAGCCACGACCCATGGGCAACAGCCTGTCCCGGCTGCGTGCGTACTGAAAACACCTGTAACGGTTGGCGCTGGACCCCGCTGGCCGCACAATAGACGTTTCCCTACACCAGATTGCCGGAGTTATCCCCATGGCCGAAATCAAGGAAGCACTTGTCCCCGATATCGGTGACTACAGCGATATCCCGGTAATCGAGGTGCTTGTCGCCGTCGGCGACACGGTCAAGAAGGACCAGGGCCTGGTGACGCTGGAAAGCGACAAGGCGACCATGGAAGTGCCGTCCTCGGTGGCCGGCGTGGTCAAGGAGCTCAAGGTCAAGGTGGGCGACAGCCTGTCCGAAGGCAAGGTCGTGGCACTGATCGAAGTGGCCGAAGGCGAAGCCGAAGCTGCCAAGCCGGCCGCTGCCGCACCGGCACCGGCCAAGGCCGCTGCACCGGCTGCCGCCACCCAGAGCGCGCCGGCCCCGGCCGCAGCTGCACCGGCCGCCCCGGCTGCCAGCGGTGGCGCGGTTGAAGCGCTGGTGCCGGACATCGGCGACTACGCCGGCATTCCGGTCATCGAAGTGCTGGTCGCCGTGGGCGACACGGTCAAGAAGGACCAGGGCCTGGTCACGCTGGAAAGCGACAAGGCCACCATGGAAGTGCCGTCCTCGGTGGCCGGCGTGGTCAAGGAGATCAAGGTCAAGGTCGGCGACAACCTGTCGCAGGGCAACGTGGTTGCCATCATCGAAGCCGAGGGCGCTGCCGCGCCGGCACCGGCCAAGGCCGCTGCGCCCGCTCCGGCGGTTGCAACGCAGGCCCCGCAGGCCGCTGCTCCGGTTGCCGCCGCCGCTCCGGTTGCTGCCGCGCCGTCGGCCGGTACGCCGAGCAGCCCGCCGGTGCAGTTCAACGCCGATGGCGTGCTGCCGGCCAAGGTGCCGTACGCCACCCCGGCGGTGCGCGTGTTCGCCCGCGAGCTGGGCGTGGACCTGCTGCAGATCAACGGCACCGAGAAGGGTGGCCGCATCACCAAGGGTGACGTGCAGAAGTTCGTCAAGGCCGCGCTCAGCGGTGGCGTGCCGGCAGCTGCCGGTGGCGCCGTCGCCGCCGGTGGTGGCCTGAACCTGCTGCCGTGGCCGAAGGTCGACTTCAGCAAGTTCGGCGAGACCGAAGTCCAGCCGCTGTCGCGCATCAAGAAGATCTCGGGTGCGAACCTGGCCCGCAACTGGGCCATGATCCCGCACGTCACCCAGTTCGAGCAGGCCGACATCACCGACCTGGAAGGCCTGCGCGTGGCGCTGAACAAGGAGAACGAGAAGGCCGGCATCAAGCTGACCATGCTTGCCTTCCTGATCAAGGCCAGCGCCGCGGCGCTGAAGAAGTTCCCGGAATTCAACGCCTCGCTCGATGCCAGCGGTGAAAACCTGACCCTGAAGAAGTACTTCCACATCGGCTTTGCCGCCGACACGCCGAACGGTCTGGTCGTGCCGGTCATCCGCGACGTGGACAAGAAGGGCGTGGTGCAGATCGCGCAGGAAACCGGCGAACTGGCCAAGAAGGCACGCGACGGCAAGCTGGGCCCGGCCGACATGAGCGGCGGCTGCTTCTCGATCAGCTCGCTGGGCGGCATCGGCGGCACCGCGTTCACCCCGATCGTCAACGCACCGGAAGTGGCCATCCTCGGCGTCTCCAAGTCGTCCATCCAGCCGGTCTGGAACGGCAAGGAATTCGCACCGAAGCTGATGCTGCCGCTGTCGCTGAGCTACGACCACCGCGTCATCGACGGCGCCCTGGCCGCACGCTTCACCACGTACCTGTCGCAGGTACTGGCCGACATGCGCCGCGTGCTGCTGTAAGGCACCGCTTCGCCCCCACCGTGCGGCCGCAGCCCCTGGCGCGGCCGCGTGAACAGATGCAGTGACAGCCCACCGGCACCGCCGGGCGGGCACGAGGAAAACCCACCATGGCCACGATTGAAGTCAAGGTTCCCGACATCGGCGATTACAGCGATGTGCCGGTGATCGAAGTGTTGGTCGCCGTCGGCGATACGGTGAAGAAGGATCAGGGTCTGGTGACCCTGGAGTCGGACAAGGCCACCCTGGAAGTGCCGTCTTCGGCCGCCGGTGTGGTCAAGGAAATCAAGGTCAAGCTGGGCGACACCCTGTCCGAAGGCGCCGTGGTCGTGGTGCTGGACGCTGAAGGCGCCGCCGAAGCCCCGGCCAAGGCCGCCGCGCCGGCCAGCAAGCCGCCAGTGACTCCGTCGCACCGCGCCCCGGCCGAACCGGCTGCGCCGAAGCCGGCGCTGTCCAGTGGCAAGCCGGCCGACATCGAATGCGAGATGGTCGTGCTGGGCTCCGGCCCGGGCGGCTACACCGCCGCCTTCCGCGCCGCCGACGTCGGCCTGGATACGGTGCTGGTCGAGCGCTACGCCAGCCTCGGCGGCGTCTGCCTCAACGTGGGCTGCATTCCGTCCAAGGCCCTGCTGCACGCCGCAGCGGTGATCGACGAAGTGGCCCATGCCGGTGATTTCGGCGTCGAGTTCGGCAAGCCGACCATCACCCTGGACAAGCTGCGCGAGTACAAGGAAAAAGTCGTCAACCAGCTGACCAAGGGCCTGGCCGGCATGGCAAAGCAGCGCAAGGTCCGCAACGTGCAGGGCGTCGGCAGGTTTGTTTCGGCCAACGAGCTGGAAATCACTGCTGCTGACGGCAGCACCCAGCTGCTGCGCTTCCAGAAGTGCATCATCGCCGCCGGTTCGCAGGCGGTGAAGCTGCCGAACTTCCCGTGGGACGACAAGCGCGTGATGGATTCCACCGACGCGCTGGAGCTGGCCGAAGTGCCGGGCTCGCTGCTGGTTGTCGGCGGCGGCATCATCGGCCTGGAAATGGCCACCGTGTACGGTGCGCTGGGCAGCAAGGTCACCGTGGTCGAGTTCATGGACCAGCTGATGCCGGGCGCCGACAAGGACCTGGTCAAGCCGCTGGCCGACCGCCTGAAGAAGCAGGGCATCGACGTGCACCTGAAGACCAAGGCCTCGGGCGTCACCGCCGATGCCAAGGGCATCACCGTGACCTTCGAAGCCGCCGAGGAAGGCCAGGCGCCTGCGCTGGCGCAGGGCACCTTCGACCGCGTGCTGGTGGCCGTGGGCCGCTCGCCGAACGGCAAGAAGATTGATGCAGAAAAGGCCGGCGTGCAGGTCACCGAGCGTGGCTTCATCCCGGTCGATCGCCAGATGCGCACCAACGTGCCGCACATCTTTGCCATCGGCGACATCGTCGGCAACCCGATGCTGGCGCACAAGGCCACGCACGAAGGCAAGCTGGCTGCTGAAGTGGCCGCTGGCCACAAGAAGGAATGGGTTGCCCGTGTGATTCCGTCGGTGGCCTACACCAACCCGGAAATCGCCTGGGTCGGTGTGACCGAGACCGAAGCCAAGGCCAAGGGCCTGAAGGTCGGCGTGGCCAAGTTCCCGTGGGCCGCCAGTGGACGCGCGATCGGCATCGGCCGCACCGAGGGCTTCACCAAGCTGATCTTCGACGAAGAGACCCACCGCATCATCGGTGGTGCGATCGTCGGCGTGCATGCCGGTGACCTGCTGGCCGAGATCGGCCTGGCGATCGAGATGGGTGCGGAAGCCGAGGACATCGGCCACACCATCCACGCCCACCCGACGCTGAGCGAATCGGTGGCGATGGCCTCGGAAATCTACGACGGCACGATCACCGATCTGTACATGCCGAAGAAGAAGTAAGGCGCCCGCGCCGTTCCGAACGAAAAGCCCTGGCCTCTGCCGGGGCTTTTTTTCTTCGATCAGTGCTGCAGCAAAGGGTGGGGCCGCTGCGCGGGTGGCGGGCATTTCGACAAATGTCCCCCGTCGCCCGCCTGTGGCGGTCGCCTCCTCCTTTACTTTGTCGAAATGCCCGCCACCCACGCAGCGACTCGGCTTGCGGATAGTCGAGAGCCATTGCCTGGGCCGCGTGGACGCCTGACACGCGGAGGGAGCGGGGGCTGTGTGCGAAGTAAAGGAGGAGGTGTCGGCCGCAGGCCGGCGCCGGGGGACATTCGCACGCAGCCCCCGCTCTCTCCAGCGCTCGACCAACCCGCTTCTGCTCTCCTGTCAGGAACCCACAAAAAACGCGGCCCCGATGTTCCGGAGGCCGCGCCAGGAGAGAGGATGCCGTGGAAGGGGCGGGGGATCAGAACACGAAGCTGATACCGGCCACCGGGCCCTTGAATTCCTGCTTCAGGCCGACAGTGCCGTCGCTGCCCTTCTTGTCCACGTCCAGCTTGAACCAGTCGTAGCCGGCGAACACACCGAAGTTCTTGGTGAAGCGGTAATCGACGATGGCATTGGCGCGGCTCAGGTCGCCCTTGTAGTCATCGAAGCTGCCCCAACGCGTGTTCAGGTACTGGCCCTGCAGCGTGATCATCCAGCGCTCGCCCGGGGTGAAGGTCATGCGCGCACCCACCACCGGCGCGATGCCGTCAGCCTTCTCGTTGAGGAACTGGCCTTCGTAGACGGTGCCCAGGTCGGCGTAGCCCTTGGTGCTGACCTTGGCGTACTCGCCACCGATCTGCAGGCCGAGGTCGAAGGTGTCGGTATCGACGACCGAGTAATCGTAGACCAGGCTGGCCACCTGGTACTTCAGTTCACCCTTCACGAAGCTGCCGGCCGGCACGTTCTCACCGCCGAAGGAAATGCCCTGGTCGAGGGTCTCGCGGCGGTCCTTGTCGTACTTGAAGTAGTTGAACAGCAGGCGCTGGCGATTGCTGATGCGGAACATGCCATCGATGCGCGGCTCCCATTCCTTGCCCCCCAGCTTGAAGTCCTGGTTCAGGGAGACATCCTGGCCAGCCACATTGGTCTTGCCGCGGATCGTGTTGTCCGAATCGATGTTCATCGCACCCAGGCGGATGGCGAAGCGGTCATCGCCTTCGGCGGCATGGGCGGCAGTGGCGAACGAAGCACCGGCGGCGAGCAGGGAGAGGGCGAGCAGGGTGGGTACGGAGCGCATCGAAGAGTCCTTGCAGTGGTTCATCAGAATGAAAACCACTGTGCCGGACAGGCACGTCCACCATCCGTGAACGTATGGTCCACGAGGTGTGCACGGTTCAGCGCTGTCGCGACGATGCAAAAAGATGGCCCCGGAGCCGGGCTTCGGGGCCATCGTGGGACCTGCGGGGCGGAGCGTCGACGAGGTTGCTGCAGGCAGGTCGCAAGATCGGACCGGCGCATCCGGCGAAAGTTCCGCGCCTGCGACCAAAGTTCAATACTGCGGTGCAGCATCACGCGGACGTCATTGTCCCCTGGGTGGCACGCAAAAATGTAACCGTTACCGCAACTTGCGGCTTCCCGGGATGAACAGGCAGCGGTTGTCTCGCAAATTGTCCCATTGCTATAATTTGGCGGCTCGATGAGGCCCCCCTGCTGTAGCCGCCTCAGCCCTCCACTTGCAACCACGCGGGACGTCCTGTGCTGAACTCCGTTGATGCGGGTCGGCGACTGATGCTGCGCGCCGCGGTCTACCCGCTGGCCGCGGTCGCTGTCCTGGCCCTGGCCTTCCTGCTGGTGGGTCCGAAATATGCCCTCGGCGCGCTGGCGTCCGGTGTGGCCATTTCGGCCGGTGGCTGGGTTGCGGCACGGATGGCACTGGGTGGTGGTGCGGTGGCCGCAGGATCGGCGATGGCTCGCCTGATCATTGCGATCGTAGCCAAGTGGGTCGTGGTTTTCGGCGTCCTGCTGGTGGGGTTCCTGGTCTTCAAGCTGCCTGCATTGGCGCTGTTGGCCGGTATCGCCGTCGGCTTGATGTTCCAGGTCCTGGCCATGGCCAGGCGTTGACAGAATTCAATTAACTGAAGGTTCCGGACACATGGCGGGCGAGGCTCTAACCCCTACCAGCTACATCCAGCATCACCTGCACAACCTGACCGCACCGGTCGGCAAGGGTGAGGGTATGTTCTGGCATATCCACGTCGATACCTTCCTCACCGCTGTCCTGATGGGCCTGGTGATCGTTGTCGCGTTCTGGCTGGGGACCCGCAAGGCCACTGCTGGCGTGCCGGGCAAGTGGCAGGCCTTCGTCGAGATCTGCCTGGAGTTCGTCGACCGCCAGGCCAAGGACACCTACCACGGCAAGAGCAAGCTGGTCACGCCGATCGCCATCACGATCTTCTTCTGGATCCTGTTGATGAATCTGCTGAAGATGATCCCGGCTGATTTCATCGCCAAGCCGCTGGAATGGGTGGGCGTTCACTACTGGAAGCCGGTCCCGACCGCTGACGTCAACGCCACCCTCGGCATGGCCATCAGCGTGTTCTTCCTGATGCTGTTCTTCGCGCTCAAGTCCAAGGGCCTGGTCGGCTTCGTCAAGGAATTCCTGACGGCCCCGTTCGGCAAGTGGATGATGCCGTTCAACCTGATCCTCAACATCGTCGAGTGGCTGAGCAAGCCGATCTCGCTGGCGATGCGACTGTTCGGCAACATGTTCGGCGGCGAAATCGTGTTCCTGCTGATCTGGGTGCTGGGTGGTGCCGGTTTCTTCGGTGCCATCGCAGGTGGTGTGTTCGGCCTTGGCTGGATGCTGTTCCACCTGCTGGTGATCCCGCTGCAGGCCTTCATCTTCATGATGCTGTCGATCGTGTACCTGAGCCTGTCGGAAGACGCTCACTGAGTTTCAAGCTTCAACGCGTTTCAACCTTCATCCGTTTCATCACCCTTAGCAACTTAAGTTCCTGGAGATAACCATGTACTTCGCCGTCCTGACCAACTTCGCGCAGATTCAGAGCTCCACCGCCCTTGCCGTCGGCATCATGATCGGCCTGGCCGCGCTGGGCGCCGGTCTGGGTCTGGCCATCATGGCTGGTAAGTTCCTGGAGTCGGCCGCCCGCCAGCCGGAACTGATCCCGGTCCTGCAGGTCCGCATGTTCATCACCGCCGGCCTGATCGACGCCGCGTTCATCATCTCGGTCGCCGTTGGCCTGCTGCTGGCCTTCGCCAACCCGCTGTCGGCTGCCTTTGCTGGCGCCGTCACCAAGGCTCTGGCCGGCTGATACAGCGGTTTGAGACGACCGGGTGCTGATGCACCCGGTTTCGGATGAAGGCCGGATGCGCCGCTACGGCGGCGCGTCCACCCCGAAACCAGCGATCGAGCTAACCATGAATATCAATTTCACCCTTCTTGCGCAGGCGCTGGCCTTCGCTGGTCTGATCTGGATCATCGCGACCAAGATCTGGCCGCCGCTGATGAACGCGATCGAAGAGCGCCAGCAGAAGATTGCTGAAGGCCTCGCTGCTGCTGACCGCAGCCAGAAAGATCTGGCCCAGGCGCAGGAGAAGGTCAACGAAGCGCTGAAGGAAGCCCGCACCAAGGCTAACGAGATCATCGATCAGGCCCACGCGCGTGCCAACCAGATCGTTGATGCTGCCCGTAACGAAGCGATCACCGAAGCCACCCGTCAGAAGGAACTGGCCCAGGCTGAAATCGACGCCGCCGCCAACCGTGCCCGTGAAGATCTGCGCAAGCAGGTGTCCGCGCTGGCCGTGACCGGTGCCGAAAAGCTGCTCAAGCGCGAAATCGACGCCAACGCCCACAAGGCGCTGCTCGACGAGCTGGCCTCGGAGATCTAAGGATGAGCCAGGCCCTCACGCTTGCCCGCCCGTACGCCCGCGCCGCGTTCGCGACCGCGCGCGACGAAGGCGCGTTCGCGCCGTGGTCGGACGCCCTGGCGTTCTCCGCCCACGTCGCCGCCGACCCGCGCGTGGCGGCCCTGCTCGCCAACCCGGAGCTGGGTCGTGACGACGCCGTCGCCCTGCTGGCGCCGGTGTCCCACGGCGAGACCTACTCGCGCTTCCTGGCCATCCTGGCCGAATCGCATCGTCTGCCGCTGCTGCCGGAAATCTCCGGCATGTTCGACGCCCTGCGCGCCGAAGCCGAGCACGTGGTCAAGGCCACGGTGACCTCGGCTTCCGAGCTGTCGGCCGGCGAGCTGGACGCGATCAAGGTTGCGCTGCGCAAGCGCTTCAACCGCGAGGTCGACGTGACCACCGCGGTCGATGCTTCGCTGATCGGCGGCGCCGTGATCGACGCCGGCGACGTGGTCATCGATGGTTCGCTGAAGGGCAAGCTGGCCCGTCTGCAGACCGCGCTCGCTAACTGAATTCATTTAACGTCCGGCCCCGCTGCCGGCACTAGGACTTGACGATGGCAACCACGCTCAACCCCTCCGAAATCAGCGAACTGATCAAGAACCGCATCGAGAAGGTCAAGCTGGCCGCGGAATCGCGCAACGAAGGCACCGTGACCAGCGTGTCCGACGGCATCGTGCGCATCTTCGGTCTGGCCGACGTGATGCAGGGCGAAATGATCGAACTGCCGAACAACACCTTCGCACTTGCCCTGAACCTGGAGCGCGACTCGGTCGGCGCCGTGGTCCTGGGTGACTACGAGAACCTGCGCGAAGGCGACGTCGCCAAGACCACCGGCCGCATCCTGGAAGTGCCGGTCGGTCCGGAACTGCTGGGCCGCGTCGTGAACGCGCTGGGCGAGCCGATCGACGGCAAGGGCCCGCTGGGCACCGACCTGACCGCTCCGGTGGAGCGCGTTGCTCCGGGCGTGATCTGGCGCAAGTCGGTCGACCAGCCGGTGCAGACCGGTTACAAGTCGGTCGACTCGATGATCCCGATCGGCCGTGGCCAGCGCGAGCTGATCATCGGTGACCGCCAGACCGGCAAGACCGCCATGGCGATCGATGCGGTGATCAACCAGAAGGGCACCGGCATCAAGTGCGTGTACGTTGCGATTGGCCAGAAGGCCTCGACCATCGCCAACATCGTGCGCAAGCTGGAAGAGAACGGCGCGCTGGCCCACACCATCGTGGTGGCCGCGACCGCTTCCGAATCGGCTGCCATGCAGTACATCAGCGCCTACTCGGGCTGCACCATGGGTGAGTACTTCATGGACCGCGGCGAAGACGCGCTGATCGTGTACGACGATCTGTCCAAGCAGGCCGTCGCCTACCGCCAGATCTCGCTGCTGCTGAAGCGTCCGCCGGGCCGTGAAGCCTACCCGGGTGACGTGTTCTACCTGCACTCGCGTCTGCTGGAACGCGCTGCCCGCGTGTCCGAGGAATACGTCGAGAAGTTCACCGAAGGCAAGGTCACCGGCAAGACCGGTTCGCTGACCGCGCTGCCGATCATCGAAACCCAGGCCGGCGACGTGTCCGCCTTCGTTCCGACCAACGTGATCTCGATCACCGACGGCCAGATCTTCCTGGAAACCGACCTGTTCAACGCCGGCATCCGCCCGGCCGTGAACGCCGGTATCTCGGTGTCGCGCGTCGGTGGCTCGGCCCAGACCAAGATCATCAAGAAGCTGTCGGGCGGCATCCGTATCTCGCTGGCCCAGTACCGCGAGCTGGCTGCGTTCGCGCAGTTCGCCTCGGACCTGGACGAAGCGACCCGCAAGCAGCTGGAGCGTGGCCAGCGCGTCACCGAGCTGATGAAGCAGAAGCAGTACGCGCCGATGTCGATCGCCAACCAGGCGCTGTCGATCTACGCCGTCAACGAGGGTTACCTCGACGACGTGCCGGTCAACAAGCTGCTGGCGTTCGAAGAAGGCCTGCACGCCCACTTCGCCAACACCCAGGGCGAGCTGATCAGCAAGGTCAACGCCACCGGCGGTTGGGACAACGACATCGAAGGTGCCTTCAAGAAGGGCATCGCCGAGTTCAAGACCACCGGCAGCTGGTAATCCAGCGCTCGTAGAGCGGGGCTCGCCCCGCTCAAACGGTTGAACAACGCGGGGCATCAGCCCCGCGCCACGGGAAACAAGAGATGGCAAGCGGACGCGAAATCAAAACCAAGATCAAGAGCGTGCAGAACACCCGCAAGGTGACGCGCGCCCTGGAAATGGTCTCGGCCTCCAAGATCCGCAAGGCGCAGGATCGGATGAAGACCTCGCGTCCGTACGCGCAGGCGATGAAGCAGGTGATCGGCCACCTGGCCCAGGCCAGTACCGATTACCAGCATCCGTTCCTGGTCGAGCGCGAACAGGTCAAGCGGGTCGGTTTCATCGTGATCTCCTCCGATCGCGGCCTGGCCGGCGGCCTGAACAACAACCTGTTCCGCAAGATGCTGGGCGAAGCCAATGCATGGCAGGACAAGGGTGCCGAAGTGGACCTGGTGACCATCGGCCAGAAGGCTTCGACCTTCTTCCGCCGCGTGAAGGTCAACATGGTCGGCAGCGTGACCCACATCGGCGACGTGCCGAAGCTGGAATCGCTGATCGGTGTGATCAAGGTCATGCTCGACGCCTTCACCGAAGGCAAGATCGACCGCGTGTACCTGGTCTACAACCGCTTCGTGAACACCATGGTGCAGAAGGCCAGCTTCGATCAGCTGCTGCCGCTGCCGCCGGCTGAGAAGCAGGTCGCTCACCACGACTGGGACTACCTGTACGAACCCGATGCCGCGACCGTGCTCGAGCACGTGATGACGCGTTACATCGAGTCGCTGGTGTACCAGGCACTGCTGGAAAACGTCGCCTCCGAGCATGCGGCACGCATGGTTGCGATGAAGGCGGCGAGCGACAACGCCAACAAGCTGATCGGCACCCTGCAGCTCGTCTACAACAAGGCGCGCCAGGCAGCGATCACCCAGGAAATCTCCGAAATCGTCGGCGGCGCGGCAGCAGTCTGACCGCGTTCGTTCAAAGCACACATTAGAGGATGCAGCAATGAGTCAGGGCAAGATCGTTCAGATCATCGGCGCGGTCGTCGACGTCGAATTCCCGCGTGAGTCGGTGCCGAAGGTGTACGACGCACTGAAGGTCGACAACACCGAAATCACCCTCGAAGTCCAGCAGCAGCTGGGCGACGGCGTGGTGCGTACCATCGCCCTCGGTTCCACCGACGGCCTGAAGCGCAACCTGGTTGCCACCAACACCAACCGCGGCATCTCCGTGCCGGTCGGTGCTGGCACCCTGGGCCGCATCATGGACGTGCTCGGCCGTCCGATCGACGAAGCCGGCCCGGTGGCGGCCAGCGACAGCTGGGAAATCCACCGTGCGGCCCCGTCGTACGAAGACCAGTCCCCGGCCACCGAGCTGCTGGAAACCGGCATCAAGGTCATCGACCTGATGTGCCCGTTCGCCAAGGGCGGCAAGGTCGGCCTGTTCGGCGGCGCCGGCGTCGGCAAGACCGTCAACATGATGGAACTGATCAACAACATCGCCAAGGCGCACAGCGGTCTGTCCGTGTTCGCCGGCGTGGGTGAGCGTACCCGTGAGGGCAACGACTTCTACCACGAAATGAAGGACTCCAACGTCCTGGACAAGGTGGCGATGGTGTACGGCCAGATGAACGAGCCGCCGGGCAACCGTCTGCGCGTCGCCCTGACCGGCCTGACCATGGCCGAGTACTTCCGCGACGAGAAGGACGAAAACGGCAAGGGTAAGGACGTCCTGCTGTTCGTCGACAACATCTACCGCTACACCCTGGCCGGTACCGAAGTGTCGGCACTGCTGGGCCGCATGCCGTCCGCCGTGGGTTACCAGCCGACCCTGGCCGAGGAAATGGGCGTTCTGCAGGAGCGCATCACCTCGACCAAGAACGGTTCGATCACCTCGATCCAGGCCGTCTACGTTCCCGCGGACGACCTGACCGACCCGTCGCCGGCGACCACCTTCGCCCACCTGGACTCGACCGTGACCCTGTCGCGTTCGATCGCCTCGCTGGGTATCTACCCGGCCGTCGATCCGCTGGACTCCACCAGCCGCCAGATGGACCCGCTGGTCATCGGCCACGAGCACTACGACACCGCCCAGCGCGTCCAGCAGACCCTGCAGAAGTACAAGGAACTGAAGGACATCATCGCGATCCTGGGCATGGACGAGCTGTCCGAAGAGGACAAGCAGGCCGTGTCGCGCGCCCGTAAGATCGAGCGCTTCTTCAGCCAGCCGTTCCACGTGGCCGAAGTGTTCACCGGTTCGCCGGGCAAGTACGTGCCGCTGAAGGACACCATCCGTGGCTTCAAGGCCATCGTCGATGGCGAGTACGACCACCTGCCGGAGCAGGCGTTCTACATGGTCGGCGGCATCGAAGAAGCGGTCGAGAAGGCCAAGAAGATGGCCGAGAAGGCCTGATCCGGGACGGGCGGGAGCGATCCTGCCCGACCTGACGCCGGCGCCGGGCAACCGCCCGCGCCGGTGGACCCCCACGGTGGCATTGCGCCGCCGCGAACAGCGAAGAGATTTGCATGAGCACGATCCGTTGCGACATCGTCAGCGCCGAGCAGGAAATCTTCCGTGGCGAAGCGACCCTGGTCGTGGCCACCGGTGAGCTGGGCGAACTGGGCATCGCGCCCAAGCACGCGCCGCTGATCACCCGCCTGAAGCCGGGCAAGGTGGTGGTGACCACGCCGAACGGCGAGCAGCTGGATTTCGCCATTTCCGGCGGTATCCTGGAAGTGCAGCCGCAGGTAGTGACCGTGCTGGCCGACACCGCGATCCGCGCGCAGGACATCGACGAAGCCTCGGTCCGCAAGGCCAAGGAAGAAGCCGAGCGCATCCTGGCCAACCGCGGCGAAGCGATGGAAGTGGCCGAAGCCCAGCAGAAGCTGGCTGAAGCCGTCGTCCAGCTGCAGGCGCTGGAGCGCCTGCGCAAGAATCTCAAGCACTGAGGTTCGCGCTGCACCCACGAGAACGCCGGCCCTGTGCCGGCGTTTTTGTTTGGAGAGTGTGGCTGGGCCGATCGGGTAGCGTCGACCTTCAGCCGACGCTACCGGTCCCGATCCCGACGTCGTATCAGCGGTACACCACGTAGCGCATCAACAGGAACGACACGCACGCCAGCCCGCCTTCCACCAGCGGCTTGGCCAGCCACGTGTACTGCAGGCCCAGCGCCTGGTCGACCAGGCTGACCAGCAGCGTGCTAGCCGCCGTCAGCAGCAGCCACAGCCCGAAGAAGCGTGCAAAGCGCTTCCATCCAAGCTTGCGGGTGCCGGCCTCGGCAAAGGTGTAGCGGCCGTTGAGCCAGAAGCCCAGCAGCATGCCGGCCAGGCGACCGGCGATGTTGGCTGGCGCCACCGGCATGCCCAGCGCGGTGGTGACCACGAACACCAGCCAATCGACCAGCAGCTGCACGAGCCCGATCGCGAGATAGGCGCTTCCCTGGCGGACGAGGCTCATCGGCATGGTGAAGGAGGAGGGATGCCCATGTTAACGGCCCACGCTCTAGAATCATCGGCAACGAACCACGGACTGCCGCTCCCATGACCCAAGCCCTGCACGTCATCATCCTCGCCGCCGGCGCCGGCAAGCGCATGAAGTCGGTGCTGCCGAAGGTGCTGCAGCCGATCGCCGGCCAACCGATGCTGGCGCACGTGATCGATGCGGCCCGCGAGCTGCAGCCGGCGGCCATCCACGTGGTTTACGGCCATGGTGGCGAGGCGGTGCGTCAGTACTTCGCCGACCAGCCCGATCTGCAATGGGCCGAGCAGGCACAGCAGCTCGGTACCGGGCACGCCGTCGCACAGGCGATGCCGCAGGTTCCCGATGCTGCGCAGGTACTGGTGCTGTACGGCGATGTGCCGCTGATCCGCGCGCAGACCCTGCGCGACCTGCTGGCGCAGCCGGGGCGATTGGCGGTGCTGGTGGCCGACGTCGATGACCCGACCGGTTACGGCCGCGTGCTGCGTGATGCGGAGGGCAAGGTGGGCTCGATCGTCGAGCAGAAGGACGCCACCGATGACCAGCTGCGCGTGCGCACGATCAACACCGGCATCATCGCCGCAGAATCGACCGCGCTGCGCCGCTGGCTGTCGCAGCTCTCCAACAGCAACGCGCAGGGCGAGTACTACCTCACCGATGTGTTCGCGTTCGCCGCGCACGAGTACACCCCGGCCGAGATGGCGCTGGTGGCCGACGCGCAGGAAGCCGAGGGGGCAAACGATCCCTGGCAGCTGTCGCAGCTGGAGCGCGCCTGGCAGCGCCGTGCGGTGCGTGCGCTGTGCGCACAGGGCGCACGCGTGCGCGACCCGGCACGACTGGATATCCGTGGCACCGTTACCGTGGGCAGCGACGTGCTGATCGATGTCGATGTCGTCCTTGAAGGCAACATCGTGCTCGGTGACGGCGTCACCATTGGTCCGTTCAACCGGCTGAAGGACGTCACTCTCGGCCCGGGCACCGAAGTACGCGCGCATTGTGATCTGGAAGGCGTGGTCACCGAAGGCGCGGCACTGGTCGGTCCGTTCGCGCGCCTGCGCCCAGGTACCGTGCTGGCCGATGGCGTGCACGTCGGCAACTTCGTCGAGACCAAGAAGGTCACCCTCGGTGTCGGCAGCAAGGCCAATCACCTCACCTATCTGGGTGATGCGGTGATCGGCAGCAGGGTGAACATCGGTGCCGGCACCATCACCTGCAACTACGACGGCGTGAACAAGTCGACCACCACCATCGGCGACAACGCGTTCATCGGCTCCAACAGCTCGCTGGTGGCACCGCTGACGATCGGCGAGGGCGCGACCATCGCCGCCGGCTCGGTCATCACCCGCACCGCTCCGGACGGCAAGTTGACACTGGCACGTGCACGACAGGAAACCATCGATGGCTGGAAGCGCCCGGTCAAGAAGCCCTGAACCACGCCTTCCGCACGCCGACGAGCTTGGCGTGCTGCCGGCGATCGAACAGCGTGCCGGTGAGCTGCTGAAGGGCCACGAAGCCTATCCGGTGTTCGCCGGCCACGGCCTGGACCTGCTGACCCTGCAGGACGGCCTTCAGCGTGGCCAGCTGTGGGTAGTCGATGCCGCTGATGGTGGCGTTGCGGGTTACCTGCTGGCTGGCGAACTGTGCGGTGAGTTCCATGTGCTGCAGATGGACGTGGACCCGGCGCATGCGCGTCGTGGCCACGGCCGTGCATTGCTGCGCCATGCCTTGGCGCAGGCCAGGGCTGCCGGCTTTGCTGCAGCGGTGCTGACCACCTTGAGCGATGTGCCGTGGAATGCAGCCTTCTATGCCAGCGAAGGGTTCGACGTAGTGCCTGAGGCGGAGTGGAACGACGGTCTGCGCGCAGTCATGGCCGAAGAGGCCGCGCTCGGCTTTCCGATGCACCTGCGGGTAGTGATGCGGCGCGTCTGGTAGGTGCCGACCTTGGTCGGCACAGCCACGCATGGCGTGGCTCTACCCGATCGGCCCGCTCAGCCCACCGGCAACAGGATCGACACGCACAACCCGCCATCACCGCGGTTCTGCAGCGACACGCGGCCACCGTGCGCTTCCACGATCTCGCGGGTCAGTGCCAGTCCCAGGCCGGTGCCATTGCGCTTGGTCGAATAGAACGGCATCAGTGCGTTCTGCAGCACCTGCTCGTTCATGCCCTTGCCGCGGTCCAGTACATCCAGGCGCAGCCACTGCGGCAGCCGCGTCAGTTGCACCTGCACGTCATCGTTGGGCGGATCGGCCTCGGCGCAGGCTTCATGCGCGTTCTTCAGAAGATTCAGCAGTGCCTGCCCGAACTGCGCGATGTCGATGCGGCTGCTCAGTTCCTCGTCCGGTTCGCGATCCATGGTGAACGGGATCTGCTGGCGCAGGCTGGACAGGAAGGGTGCCCAGTGCACGGTCTGCAGTTGCGGCTGCGGCAGCTTGGCAAAGCGCGCATAGCCACGGATGAAGCCTTCCAGGTGGCGTGCGCGGTCTTCGATGGTGGTGAAGATCTCGGGCAGCCGATCGAAGCGCTCGCGCTGCACCAGCACGCCACCGGAGTGGGCCAGCGAGGCGATCGGCGCCAGTGAGTTGTTGAGCTCGTGGCTGATCACCCGGATCACCTTCTTCCACGTCTGCACTTCCTGGCGGCGCAGTTCGGCGGTGAGCAGGCGTACCAGCAGCAGGTCGTGCGGACGGCCGTTGAGCTGGAAGGCGCGGCGCGACAGGTGATAGACCTGCTCGTCATCCTCGTCGCCGTCCTCGCCCTCGGCATGCACCGCGAACAGGCTGTCGCCGCCACGGGCGATGGCATCGCGCAGCTCCACCGGCACCTGTTCCAGCACCTCTTCCAGGCGCTGGCCCTCCAGCTTCCAGCCACCATGCAGCAGCTTGCGTGCGGCCAGGTTGGAGAACACCACGCGGGCGATGCCATCGCCGCCGGAAGCAATCAGCAGCATCGCCACCGGTGTGTTCTGCACCATGGTGTCCAGCAGCAGTTCGCGCTGCACCAGGCCCTGCCGCTGCTCGCGCAGTACATCGCCCAGTTCGCGGTGCGCCTGCACCAGGTCGCCCAGTTCGTCGTTGCCCGGCCAGTACACGCCGAAGTTGTACTCGCCGTCGCGGTAGCTGCTGGTGGTGCCGGACAGTGCACGCATCAGCGAGCGCACCGGTGCGGTGGCGCGGAGCAGGGTCCACCACATCAGTGCCAGCAGGATCACCGCCGACACCGTGGTCACCACCCAGCCATGGTCCATCCAGTACGCCAGCAGCCACGGCAAGGCGGCGGCCAGCGCCAGCACCGGCAGCAGGCGCAGGAACAGGCGGAAGGTGAACGAGCGCCGCTTCATTCGCGTGGGATGCCGTGCCGGTCCATGCGCCGGTACAGCGCCTGGCGGCTCAGGCCGAGTTCGGCGGCGGCCTGGGCGATGACGCCGTGGTTGCGCGCCAGCACATCCTCGATGCGCGCACGGTCTGGATCATTGCCGGCGCTCGGTGCCGGGCGCGGTGCAGGTGAAGCACGCGGCAGGTTCAGATCGGCCACTTCGATGTGGTTGCCGGTCGCCAGCAGCTCGGCACGCTGGATCACGTTGCGCAGTTCGCGCACGTTGCCCGGCCACGGGTGCCGTTGCAGGGCCGCGGTTGCAGCATTGGAAAGTGGCTTGCCGGCCGTCAGGAAGCGCTCGGCCAGCGGCACGATGTCGCCCGGGCGCTCGGCCAACGGTGGCAGTACCAGTTCCACCGTATTGAGGCGGTAATACAGGTCTTCGCGGAAGGTGCCGTCGCGGATCATCGCCGGCAGGTCGGCATTGGTCGCGCTGACCACGCGGACTTTGACCTGGCGTTCGCGATTGGAGCCCAGGCGCTCGAAACGACCGGTTTCCAGCACGCGCAACAGCTTCATCTGACCGCCCAGCGACAGGTTGCCGATCTCATCCAGGAACAGCGTGCCTCCGTCGGCAGCTTCGAATTTGCCCTCGCGCGCCTTGCTGGCGCCGGTATACGCGCCTGCTTCGGCACCGAACAGTTCGGCCTCGATCAGTTCCGAGGGCAGGGCGCCACAATTGACTGTGATGAACGAACCCTTGGCCACCAGCGAGTTGGCCTGGATGATCTGCGCGATCTTCTCCTTGCCAGCACCGTTGGGGCCGGTGATCAGCACCGGCAGTTCGGAGCGCGCGACCTGGCAGGCGAGTGCGATGACGCGCTCGCTGGCCGGATCGGCGAACACCGCACCGCACAGCTCGTACTTCTCTTCCAGCGCATTGCGCTGGCGCAGCTCGCGGCTGCGTCGGCGGTCCAGTTCGCGCCGTGCCTCGGACAACTCCAGCAGGTTGTTGACCGTGGTCAGCAGCTTGCGGTCGTCCCAGGGCTTGGCCAGGTAGTCGGCGGCACCGGCCTTGACCAGGTCCACCGCGCTGCTCAGGTGCGTCCAGGCGGTCAGCAGGATCACCGGCAGGTCCGGGTGGCGCGCACGGATCTGTGCGAAGAGGACTTCGCCTTCCTCGCCGGAGGTGGTGTCCTCGCTGAAGTTCATGTCCTGGATCACCAGGTCGACCGGCTGCGACTCGAGCAGGGCCAGCCCCTCGGCCGGGCTCTGCGCCTGCAGGGTGTCGATATCGTGCAGGGAGAACAGCACGTCCAGCGCGGTACCCACACTGGCGTTGTCGTCGATGATCAGGATCGAAGGCATCAAGCGGTTCTGCAGAAAGGGATGGGCGGCGCCGATGGAGCCGTGTTCGTGTCCATACGCCGGGAGAGCCCGGCGCCACCCACCAAGCATAGCCAAACCCGTGGCGGCGCAGGGGCCGCCCTCGGGGGGGGAGTCTTGTAAGCCGGGCCGGCAGCGCGGCCCGGCCGGGACGGGCGTGGCCTCAGCTGCCCCGCGTGGCGACAGCTGGCGGCACCGCGGCGGCGCGGCGGGCTGGGCCGAACACCGCAATCTGGCCCAGTGCCCACAGCAGCAGCGCGCCCAGCGGCAGGTACAGCAGCGGCATGCGCGGTAGCTCGTACATGTTCATCAACGCCAGGTTGATCGCATAGGCGGCGAGCATGCCCAGCACGATACCCAGCGTGGCCAGCAGGAAGTTCTCGGTCTGGAAGTAGCGCAGGATCTGCCCGCGGGTGGCACCGAGTGCGCGGCGGATGCCGATCTGCTTGCTGCGCTGCTGTACCCAGAAGCTGGCCAGGCCGATGATGCCCAGTGCCGTGACCACCAGCAGCGAGATGCACACGGTGATCAGCAGCCCGACCATGGCCCTGTCGTTCTTGAAGTAGTCATTGCGCTGCGCCTCATAGGTCAGCTTTTCACGCACCAGCCGGTTGGGGTCGTTGCGTTCAAGCGCGGCGATCGCACCCTTGAGCACTTCCTCGCGCCGTTCCGGAGCGGTGCGCAGGACGTACGGACCCTGGGTGAAGTCAGTCCGCACAGGCAGCACGATCGACAGCGTGGTGTTGTTGTTGTAATCGGTGGGGGTGGCCAATGAAGCGACGATGCCCACCACGTGCAGTGGCTGCTTGCCCATGTAGAACGTTTTCCCCAGCGCATTCTCACCGGGGTACAGCTTGTCGGCGAGCGTGCGACTGATGATCACCGAGGAGGCGGTGTTGGTTGAAGCGTTTTTCTGTGCGTCCTCGAAGTTGCTGTATTCACTGGACTGGAAGTCACGGCCGGCGGTCAGCTGCAGCCCGAGCGTGGGCAGTCCGCCTTCGCCAAACATGTACATGGTGACGAAGGCGGTCGGGCGTTCCTGCTCCTGCTTCAGCGAAACACTGGTATTGGAGGAGTTTGGGCGGAACGGAAGCTGGTTGACCTTGGCCGCAGCGGTCACCCCGGAAACTGCGCGCAGGGCGGACAGGTCTTCCTGGGTGCGGGCCTGGCCATTGGTCTGCTTGCCGATGCCGCTGACGCGGACGAACACCAGCTCGCTTTCGGCCAGGCCGCTGGTCTGGCTGATCCGTTCAACGCGCTGGGTGACCAGGAACAGGGCATTGCAGACGATGGCGCAGGTCAGGGCGACTTCCAGCACGATCAGGGCGGCGGCCGTCTTGTGACGGCGCAGGGTGCTGAGGATGGGGCGGATATCCATGGGAGGTCCTCGTACTCGTGCTTACTGCGACTTGAGCTGGATGGCCGGGGTAACCTGCATCGCGCGCCAGGCGGGCAGGAAACCGGCGGCGAGGCTGGCGCACAGGGTCAGGCCGATGGCCAGCAGAAGCATGCTGCCGTCCAGGTGGGCCAGGTTCGCGTAGTCCACGGGTTGCTGGCGTACCGCATACAGGCCGAGCAGGGCCAGGCCGATGCCGAGCACGCCGCCGGCAGCGCCGACCGCACCGGCTTCAACCAGGCATTGCAGGAAGATCTGCCCACGGCTGGCACCGAGGGCACGGCGCACGCCGATCTCGCCACTGCGACGCAGGAACTTCGCCAGCAGCAGGCCCACCGTGTTGACCAGGCAGACGCCGAGGAAGCCCAATGCCAGCCACATCTGCAGGCGCACGTCGCTGGGCACGGCGTTCTTGAACGTCAACCACTCCATCACCGGGCGCAGCCGCACGTTGGTGGGACGCTCGAAACGGCCCGCCGCGCGCTGCTGGTCCGAGTAGTTGACCAGGTAGCTGCGATAGTCCTCGACCTTGGCCGGGTCAAGTTCCACCCAATACTGGATCCAGCTGCAGGGTGCGCTGATCGAGTTGCTGCTGCCATCCGGATTCTCGCCGAAGCAGTTCATGTTGCCGTTGCTGCCGAACTCCAGGTCCATCGCAGTGGAGAACGGCACCAGCAGGTCTTCATCCTTGCCGTAGTTGCCGGTGGTCAGATCGAAGAAGTGGGGTTCGGGGTTCCACTTCTTCATCACGCCGATCACCCGGAGTGAGTGGCCACTCAGGCGGATCTCGCGACCCGTGCTGTCCGCACCCTGGAACAGCTTGTCGTTGATCGCTTTCGACAGCACCACCACGCGGCTGCGGCTGTCATCGTCGCTGCTGCTCCAGGCGCGCCCGTACTGCATCGGCACGTCGAACATCGGGAAGAAATCAGCCGACGTCCAGCGCGTATCCACCGAGAACGGCTTGAGCGTGCTGAGCTCCGGTTCCACCGTGCCGCCGCCCGCACTCATCATCGCCTGGCGGACGCCGCGCTTCTCGCGCAGCAGGGTCTCGGCATCGCGCCGGGTCATCTGTTCCTCAGGCTCCTCACCCGGGGTGTAGCCGCCACGCGGGCGCGGCTCGACCTGCACATAGAACAGCTGGTCGCTCTTGCCGGGAATCGGGTCGCCGGACAGGACGTGGAACACCGTCAGCGTGGTCATCGAGGCGCCGATGCCCAGCGCGATGGCGACCACCATCAGCGCGGTCAGGATCTTGTTGCGGCGGAAGCTGCGTACCGCCAATCGGGCGTAGTAGGCGAACATGGGAGTGACCTCACTCGTTGACGGCGACGATGTGGCGCGGCGTGGCCAGCACCGGCTCGCGCACCAGGTCGGTAACCTGGCCGTCGACGATGTGTACGTTGCGCTGCGCGCGCGCGGCCAGTTCCGGGTCGTGGGTGACCATCACGATGGTGGTGCCAGCGGCATTGATCTCCTCCAGCAGTTCCATCACGCCGCGCGCCATCTGCGTATCCAGGTTGCCGGTCGGTTCGTCGGCCAGCAGCAGGCGCGGGCTGCCGGCCAGCGCACGCGCGATCGCCGCACGCTGCTGCTGGCCGCCCGACAGTTCATTCGGATAGTGCTTCATGCGCGAGCCCAGGCCGACCTGGGTCAGCGCCTTCTCGATGCGTTCGCGGCGCTCGTTGGCGCTCATCTTCCGATAGCGCAGCGGCACGTCGACGTTGTCGAACAGGTTCAGGTCGGGGATCAGGTTGAAGCCCTGGAAGATGAAGCCGATCTTCTGGTTGCGCAGGCGGCTGCGGGCGTCATCGCCCAGCGTGCTCACGTCCTGGCCGTCAAGCATGTAGGTGCCGCTGGTGAAGGTTTCCAGCAGGCCGGCGATGTTGAGGAAGGTGGTCTTGCCGGAGCCGGACGGACCGGTGACGGCGACGAACTCGCCTTCCTTGACCTGCAGTTCCAGTGAGCGCAACGCGTGGGTTTCCACCTGTTCGGTGCGGAAGACCTTGGCGACCGAACGCATTTCGAGCATGTACATGGGGTGTCCTCTCTCCAGGATTCAGGTATCAGTTGACGGAGACGCGTTCGGCGTCCTTGAACAGGTCGCTGCCGGAGACCACGATGCGGTCGCCCGGCTGCACACCCGACTTGATTTCCACTTCGCCCAGGCTGCTGACGCCCAGTTCCACCGGACGCCGCACTGCGGTGCGGCCATCCATCACGTAGGCCACGCCATTGCCCTGTTCGACGAACGGGCCGCGCTCGACCTTCAGCACGTCCTTGCGGGTATCGAGCAGCACGCGCACCGACATCCGCTGGCTCTGGCGCAGGCCCTCCGGCTGCTCACTGGCGAAGCGCACGCGGGCATTGACCTCGCCGTTGACCACTTCCGGCGACACCGCGCTGATCTCGCCCGGGAACGGCTTGCCGTTGCCGCCGGTCAGCTGCGCCGGCATGCCGATCGCCAGGTCACGGGCGAAGCTTTCCGGCACCTTGATCTCGACCTCGAACTTGGACAGGTCGACCACGCCCAGCACCGGCGCATTGGCGGCCAGGTTGGTGGACTGGATGGCCTGCACCTGGCCGACCTGGCCGTCGAAGGGTGCGCGCAGGGTCAGTGCATCGACCTGGCGCTGTACTTCAGCCACCACGGCCTTCTGGCGGTCGGCCAGCAGGCGCTTGTTGCGGGCATCCAGGTCCGCGCCCTGGCTCTGCAGTCGCGCATCGGTGGTGGCGTTGACCAGAGTGATGTCGGCCTTCTTCAGGGAGTCCTTGGCCTTGGCCAGGTCGATCTGCGGCACCGCACCGCCGTCGTAGCCGCGCTGGTAGCGCTGCAGGTCGCGGTCGGCGGCCTGCCGTTCGATCGTGGCCTGGTCGGTTTCCTTGCGCGACTTGGCCCGGGCCAGGGTGGCATCCAGCGCGGCACGGCTGGCCTCGGCTTCCAGGCCGGCCAGGGTGGCCTGTTCCTGGGCCAGCTTGCTGCGCAGTTCCGGGCTGTCGATGATCGCCAGTTCCTGGCCCTTCTTGACCACGTCACCGGCGACCACCTTCAGGTCCACGGTACCGGCCGAGATGGCGTACAGGATCGGGCTGTTGGCGGCGATCACCCGGCCGTCGGCGGCGATGTCACGGACCAGGTCGCCACGCTTCACTTCGGCGATGCGCACGCGGCTGCTGTCGAAGGAGCGGCTGGCGTTGGACCACGCGTGCACGGCCCAGCCGATGCCGGCCAGCAGCACGATGGCGCCCACTGCCGGCCAGCGGTAACGCTGCCAGTTGGCGCGGGTGGCGCCGGCCGGGGCGGAGGAAACGATCTGGTCCTGTGCGGAAGTGTCGCGGATCATCGGGTGCGTGCCTGACGGTGGTAGTTATTACCAAGCATGTAGCGTGCCAACTTTATTTCCTTTCAGGTCAATGGGTTGGGTGGGGCGCTCAAGTGTCCGGGTGTCCGCGGACACCTTTCCGGACACTTTCATTAAGCGGACAGGAGGGGGAAGCCGGACACGCGGGCTAGAATGCGCCGATCGTCTTCAAGGAAACGCGTGACATGTGTGGAATCGTGGGTGCAATCGCCGATCGCGACGTAGTGCCGGTGCTGATCGAGGGCCTGAAGCGGCTTGAGTACCGTGGTTACGACTCCTCGGGCATCGCGGTGATCGACCATGCCGAGCGCCCCGAAGTACGTCGCGTCCGTCGTACCGGCCGCGTATCGGAAATGGCGATGGCAGCCGAAGCCGAAGGCTTCAATGCGGTGCTGGGCATTGGCCATACCCGCTGGGCCACCCATGGGGGCGTCACCGAGGCCAACGCGCATCCGCACATCAGCCAGGGCGTTGCGCTGGTGCACAACGGCATCATCGAGAACCACGAAGAGCAGCGCGAGAAGCTGCGTGCGATGGGCTACACCTTCGAGTCGCAGACCGATACCGAAGTCATCGCGCACCTGATCCACCATCACCTGAAGGGCGGCGACGACCTGCTGGTGGCGCTGCAGCACACGGTGAAGGAGCTGACCGGCGCCTACGCGCTGGCCGTGGTCAGCCGCGCCGAGCCGGAGCGCTTCGTCTGCGCGCGCATGGGCTGCCCGCTGCTGATCGGCCTGGGCGAGGGCGAGAACTTCGTCGCTTCCGACGTCTCGGCGGTGATCTCGGCCACCCGCAAGGTGATCTTCCTGGAAGAGGGCGACACCGCCGAGATCCGTCGCGATGGCGTGCGCATCTTCGACGAGCATGACCAGCCGATCGAGCGCGACGTGCATCTGTCCGATGTGTCGCTGGCTTCGCTGGAGCTGGGTCCGTACCGCCACTTCATGCAGAAGGAAATCCACGAGCAGCCGCGCGCGCTGGGCGATACCATCGAGGCGGCGATCGACGCCGGTGGCTTCCCGGCCGAACTGTTCGGCAAGAACGCCGAAGCGGTGCTGTCGGGCATCGAGGGCGTGCAGATCATTGCCTGTGGTACCAGCTATTACTCCGGTCTGACCGCGCGCTACTGGATCGAAGCCATCGCCGGCCTGCCGTGCAGTGTGGAAATCGCCAGTGAGTACCGCTACCGCGCCGCGTATGCCAACCCGAAGCACCTGATCGTCACCATTTCCCAGTCCGGCGAAACGCTGGATACGATGGAAGCGTTGAAGTACGCCAAGTCGCTTGGCCACAAGCACACGCTGTCGATCTGCAACGTGCCGGAAAGCGCGATTCCGCGCGCCAGCGAGCTGGTCTGCTACACCCGTGCCGGCGCCGAGATCGGCGTGGCGTCGACCAAGGCCTTCACCACCCAGCTGGCCGCACTGTTCCAGCTGACCGTGGTGCTGGGCAAGCTGCATGGCCGCATCGACGCGGCGCAGGAAGCGGACTACCTGGAGCAGCTGCGCTTCCTGCCGGGCAGCGTGCAGCACGCACTGAACATGGAACCGCAGATCGCCGCCTGGGCCGAGCGTTTCGCGCGCAAGAGCAGCGCGCTGTTCCTCGGTCGTGGCCTGCATTACCCGATCGCGCTGGAAGGCTCGCTCAAGCTCAAGGAGATCTCCTACATCCACGCCGAGGCCTACCCGGCGGGTGAGCTGAAGCACGGCCCGCTGGCGCTGGTGGACGAGGACATGCCGGTGGTGGTGATCGCCCCCAACGACAGCCTGCTGGAGAAGGTGAAGTCGAACATGCAGGAAGTGCGCGCCCGTGGTGGCGAGCTGTTCGTGTTTGCCGACCAGGACAGCAACTTCAACGAGTCCGAAGGCGTGCACGTGATCCGCACGCCGCGCCATGCCGGCGTGCTCAGCCCGATCGTGCACACCATTCCGGTGCAGCTGCTGGCCTACCACACCGCGCTGGCGCGCGGCACCGACGTGGACAAGCCGCGTAACCTGGCCAAGAGCGTGACGGTGGAGTAAGACGCCACGCGGGCATCGGCAACTGCGCAGGCTTCCAGGAGCCTGCGCAGGTACAGGGTGGAAGCCGGCTACGGTGATCAATGAAGGCACGGTGCGGGCGACAGCGTCTTCACTGCTTGTTGCGCCTCAGAAGCCGCCAGTGGCAACGGCGGGTGCTACCGAGGATGCGCGTCGCGCGGGCGACCATACCGCCAGCTGGCCGATAAGCAGCAGCAGCGCCGCGCCGACGGGAAGATAGAGCGCGGGCAGGCGATCCAGCTCGTAGTGGCTCATCAGCACCTGGTTGATTCCGTAGGCGCCAATCATGCCCAGCGCGATGCCGATGCTCACCAACAGGAAATTTTCCAGCTGGAAGTAGCGCAGGATCTGTCTGCGGGTTGCACCGAGCGCGCGCCGGATGCCGATGCTGCGGGTCCGTTGCGAGACCCAGAAACTGGCGATTCCAAACAGCCCCAGCGCGGTGATCGCCAACAGCCCCATCATGAGTATGGCCAGCAGCCACGCCATGTCACGATCCTTCTGGTAGTACTGCCGCATCACGTCGGTGAAGGCGGCGTGCTCCATGATGACGCGACGGTTGCTGCTGCGTTCGAGCGCTGCGATCGCGGCCTTCTCGACCGCCTCACGCTGTGACGGATCGGTCCGGAGCGCGAACCGGCCCATCGTCAGATCCTTCATCGGTAGCAACAGCGAGAAGCCGGCGTTCTCGATGCCGCCATTGTCGTTTGGCCGGATCAGGCGTTCGACCACGCCGACAATGCGGTGTGGAGAATTGTCAGGGTTCCACGCGTAGATTTCCTTGCCAATGGCACTCTGCCCCGGAAACAGCCTCTCCGCCACGTCCCGGGTGATGATGGCCGATGGCACCCGCAGCGCCGGGCCACCGCTATTGAACTGTTCCCAGTCGACGTATTCGGAGGGAGAGAAATCCCGTCCTTCCACCAGCGTGAGTCCAAGGGTATCGAGCAGATCCTTGCCCAGGTACATGGCGACGTTGAGGCTGGGGCCGCGCTGGTTTCGATCCAGCCGAACCGATCCATTCCAGGCGGAATTGTCGAACGGAACATGATTCAGGCTGGTGGCGGCCTTGACGCCGGCGATCGAGCGCAACTCCGCCAGATCCTGCCGCACCTGCGCTCCGGGGTTCTCACTCTCGCCAATACCCGCGACGTTGATCCTCACGACCTGGTCGTCGGCCAAGCCGGTCGCCCGCTCCATGCGCTCCAACCGCTGGCTGATCATGAAGGTCGCATTGGAGACGATCGCACAGCTGAGCGCGATCTCGAGAATGATCAGAACCGCTTGGATCTTGTTGCGTTTGAGACTGGAGAGGATGGGGCCGATACTCATGGAATCTCCGGAACAGAAGGGTGCGACGTTTCGGCTGGATGCAGCAGGCGGTTCATGGTGCAGGCGCGGGCACGCACCGCCGCGGTTCTCCTATTGCAGCTTTGCCTGCACCGAAGGACTTACCTGCATTGCTCGCCATGCGGGAAAAATGCCTGCGGCCAGACTGGCAGAAACCGAAAGTACGAACGTTGCAAGCAGCATCGACATGCCCATGTGCACTTCCGATGCATAGCTGTGGGACTGATGGCGAACCGCCCACAGGCCGATGTTGGCGAGCAGCAGCCCGACGCCACCGCCAACCAGACCGATGGTCCCGGCCTCGACCAGGAATTGCCGGAATATGTCCCGACGAGAAGCGCCCAGTGCACGGCGGACGCCGATTTCAGGCGCGCGTCGCATGAACATCGCCATCAGCAGGCCCACCGTGTTGAGCAGGCATACGAGCAGGAAGCCCAGGGCCACCCAGAGCTGCAGCCGCACATCGGCAGGCACCGCACCGCGCTGGTCCAGCCAGTCCATGACGTTGTGCAACCTGACGTTGCTGGGGCGCTGGAATCGCCCGGCCGCCCGTTGTTGCTCGGAGTAGCTCTGCAGGTACCTTTGATAGGCCTGTGCGCGCTCAACGGTCGGAAGCTCGACCCAGTACTGGAGCCAGGAACATGGCGCATTGAGGGCCTGCGCGCCTTCTGGATCCGCGCTGACGTCGCCCCAGCAGTTCATGCTGCCCTGGATGCCCAGTTTCAGCGAAAGCGCGGTCCAGAACGGCACGAAGACCTGTTCCACGTCGCTGAAGCGATCGTTGGTCATGTCGTAGAACTTCGGCATCGGCCGCCATTGGTCAAGAACGCCGATGATCTGGAACCGGCGACCGGCAACCAGAAGGCTCTTGCCGGTGCTGTCGGAACCGCTGAACAGTTTTTCGTTCAGCGCCTTCGAGATGACCGCAACCTGCGCCCGGCCCTGGTCTTCGGTGGCGCTCCAGCCCCCGCCATATCGGAAGGGTGCCTCGAACATGGGGAAGAAGTCTGCCGAGGTGTACCGTGCGTCGACAATGAATGGCCGGATATGGGATGCCTCCGGTTCAACGGCCACACTGCCGCCAACCATCACCGCCTGGCGGTCAGCCTTGCGATCGCGGAGCAGGGCTTCTGCATCGAACCGGGTCAATTGTTCGGCCGGCTCCCCATCAGCGGCCTGATCGCTCTTTGGGCGAGGATCGAGCTGTGGATAGAACAGGCGCTCGCTTTTGGCGGGAATGGGGTTTCCCGACAGGGCGGAGAAGACCGTCAGCGCCGTCATCGAGCCGCCGATACCCACTCCGATGGCCGCAATCATCAACATCGTCAGGCCCTTGTTACGCTTGAAGCTGCGTAGGGCCAGATTCACATAGTAGGCAAGCACACATCGTCTCCAAGTGTCGCACCTGGGCCTGACCATGCAGCCAGGCCCGTCCGTTGGGTCGCTTCCAAGAGTCAGCTTGCCGGCATCGTCGAGAGCATCGCATCCTGGTCCATTGCCGGTGCTGCGCGTTCCCTTTCAAACTCGTCGGTGAATCCATCCAGCAGGCTCTGCAGCATGCGCGAGGACTCCGTTGGGTGATGGCAATCACCCCGGGTGGAGTACCAGGTGCAGATCAGTCGGATCTTCTCCAGCCCGATCCCTGAATCGGTATAGCTGATGCTTGCACGTTTGGGCGGTGCGGCGTTGACCAGCAGCATCGGGATCTTCCGGGAGCTGGTGGGTTCCACCGAAAGTTGCCAGTCGGTCGCGCTCTCATCAACCCGATCAAGGTTGTCCAGCATGTGATAGGCGCGCCGCGTTCCATCCTTGCAGGGAGCACACTTGCCGCAGGAGTTCTGGTGATAGAACCTGGCGAGGTCGCGTGCGACACCCACCATCGAGGTTCTATCGGACAGTACGATGATGACCCCGCTGCCCAGGCTGCCGCCGATGCCGGCCAGGCTGTCATAGTCCAGTTGCAGGTCCGCGTGTTCCGCTCCGACCGCGGTTCCACTCGTGCCGCCAACAAGTGCTGCCTTCAGGGACCCGTTCCCGGAGATGCCACCGGCGTGTTCATGGATGAGGGAGCCGAGCGCAGTGCCCAGCGGAAGCTCATATAGTCCCGGGCGGGCCACATCCCCGACAACACTGAAGATGGTGGTTCCACTGGCGTACCGGCTGCCGACTGCACGGAACTGCTCGGGACCGAGCCGGATGGCCAGCAGGGCCTGCAGAACGGTCTCGAGATTGTTCACTACCGTGGGTTGCTTCTGGAAACCGCTGCGGGTCGGCATCGCTGGCTTGCCACGTGGACGGCCTGGTCGGCCCTCAAGCAGTTCCAGCAGTGCGGTTTCTTCCCCCGCCAGATAGCCACTTTCAGACCGCTCGATTCGGATGTCACAGGCTGCAGGGTCCAGGAGCTTCTGCATGCGCGCCTCCTGCACAGCAGCCTCCAGTAGTTGCTGCTCATGCTCAAGCGACTGCCCGAGGTGGATGAAGGCGACCTGCGCGCCCACGATACTTGCTGCAAGTGCAACAGCCTCGATGACGGCGTGCGGATTCAGCCTGATCAGTGCGGATTCCTTGCCGCCGCCCAGTTGGCCGGTATTGGCATTGCAGACGAAGAAGCGCGCTGCTGCGCTGTTGTCACGGACCTGCTTCCACTTCACTGCGGTGGGAAAGCCACCGCCCGCCCGTCCGCGCAGGCCGGACGCAGCCAGGCGTGCCAATGCATCTGCAGCGCCCCCTCGCATTGCCTGGGCCAGGGTATCGTAGCCGCCGACGCTGAGGTAGCCGGCGAGGCCCCCGCGGCCGCTTCCACGCAGTTCGCCCAGCAGCGGTCCTTCGACGATGATGTCCTGCGTCGAGTGACTGCTCATGCTTTCAAGTGCATTCGATCCCATGGAATCCGTCCTGTCTGATGATGATCTTCTCTGATGCAGGCATGAGCAGATGTGCGGCGGAGAGAGTTCCTCATGTCCCGCTGCGTCAACGGCTGCCTCCGCTACTTGCGTGCAACCTCTCGCATGGGCCAGTCGTACGGCATGCCGGGGTTGTCGCCATAGGCGACTACGGCACGCTTTCCACGCAGGGCGAACGTCCTGTCCACGCTGACCCACGCCACGCTCTCCCCGGAAGCCAGCAGGGGGGACTGGCTGGTCAGGACAAAAGCCTCACCGTCGGCATTGAATCGAAGCGTCTGGTTCTCAATACGCCCGTGCGCCTGGGCCCCGGGGAACGTACTGGTCGAAAGCGTGATCAGGCCGAACTGCGGGACATAGACAAAGAGGTACCCGATCTCGGTTCTGGAGATGGAAAAATGGCTGGCGATCGCGGCGTTGCCACGATAGAGCGTGCCATCGGTGATCGAGAATCCGGCCGAGGGCGTGAATGTTGAATGGGGCGCTGCCGAGGCACTCATGGCTGCCACGGCAAAGACGATTCCCATCAGGTGAACATGGCGTTTCATGCGATGTCCCTAGTGGAATTTTCTGGTGCGTTGTCAGGATCCCCCCTTGAGCATTGGCTCAAGGGGGGATTTTCAGCCGGCTTTACAGCTGCTGCATCGAGTCATCGCCGCTGCCGCTGCCACCACCCGCACCGCCGCCGCTGCATGCACAGCCGCAACCACATGCGCCTGCAGCTGCCTGCAGGTCCTGCGTACCGGTAAACACCTGAGGATTGAACATGCTGTTTTCTCCTTCGTTGTGTACAACCATGAGCCGTGCACATGCACGGCCCGCCTTTAACCGCAACACGGGCTCACGGCACTACGCACAGACACCTTCCGTGGCGTGAAGCGGCAACTCGCAGTTTGCCCACATGCGGTCGACGGCAAGCTTCTCGAGATGCCTGCAGTAGAGTTCGTTGTGCTTTTCGAACTCACCATAGACATTGAAGGCGGTAGACCTGCATCCGCCGTTGCAGAAGTACTTGACGTCGCAATGCCTGCAGACATCCAGATTGTCGACAACCGCCGTCCTGACGCGACGCATGACGGGCGATGTGTCATAGATCTCCTTGATATCCAGTTCCCTGACGTTTCCGCAGATGAACTGGTCGAAATGCATCGTCTGGCACGGGTATACGAATCCCGCCGGATCAACACTGAACTCACCTTCGCCCACGCCACAGTGGTTGCGCGGCACGACGGGGGATGGGGGCGCGGTCTTCACCGGTTGCGGCGTACGGCCTCGCAGATAGTCCCGGGTACGGTTCTGGGCGAGTCCCCATTCGGCCAGGGTGGGGATCTGCTGGATGCTCAGCTCCTGGTGATCGCCGGCCTGGAACAGGATCGGAGCGAGGCCGTCAACACCGAGATCATCGAGCGCGAACTCGTAGATCTCCTTCATGAACCCGATGTTCTTGTCAGTCAGCGCGGGCACCAGCGAGATGCGTGGGCCGGGCTTGCCGCGCCGCTTGCGAACCTCAACCAGCTTGCGGATGCCGCGGATCGTTGGTGCGAACGTGTTGCGTCCCCGGTAGCGCTCATGCATGTGCCGTTCATGCCCATCCAGGCTGATGGTCACCATGTTGACGAACTCGCAGAGCTTCTCGGCGACCGCATCCTTGATCAGGATGCCATTGGTCAGCACCTCGATCTTGAGCGTGCTGCTCAGGGATCGGGCGTGCTCGAACAGTTCCAGCGCGTCTGGTCTCATCAGTGGCTCGCCACCGGTGAAGACCAGGTGCTTGACGCCGTTCTCGACCAGTCGGGTTATCAGCGCCTTGCTCTCGTCGGTGGTCAGGATCGAAGCGATCCTGCCCTGCTTCTCCATCTTGATCTTGTACTCCCGATCACTCTTGTTGTAGCAGTACGGGCACTTGAGGTTGCAGTTGTTGGTGAGGTGCATGTACACCGTGTGTGCGAAAGCACGAGGACCAAAGGTCGGCCGTTCGCCTTCGTCGTACTCGTCGTGGTGCAGGAAGCCGACGCTGGAAAGATCGTCAACGAACTGATGCACTGCCGTGCGCGCAATGTCCTCGGTCATGCCGAAGCGCTCGACGATTTCGCTGACGATGTCCTCGGTGGTCCGGTACAGCTGCAACCGGGTCAGGATGAAGTGGCCGGAATCGTTCACCCGCACCCATTTGAAGTTGTGCGGGTCGAAGTAGAGGTACCAGCCATCCCGATTCCACATGCGGACGCGGGGGGGGAGCATCACCATGTTCATTGTCGATCCTCTCAGGTCGTTTCCATTCCGATGGGGTCTTTCCCGTGGACGTGCTGCGACTGGAACTGTTGCAGGAACAAGCGAGCGTATGCCCCCTGCGAGGCGATGAGTTCTTCGTGGGTCCCCTCTTCGACCAGCACGCCCTTCTCGATGAGGACGATCCTGTCGGCCAGCATCAGGGTCGACAGGCGATGGGCGATGATGATGGTTGTCCTGCCCCGGCATAGCGACTGCAGGCTTCGCTGGATGGCTTCCTCCGACTGCGAATCCAGCGCCGATACCGCCTCATCGAGGATGAGGATCCGGGGGTCACGCAGGAACATGCGGGCGAGTGCGATCCGCTGGCACTCGCCGCCCGACAGAGTGAGCCCACGCTCACCTACGCATGTCTCGTAACCTTGAGGGAGGCTGCTGATGAAGTGGTGGGCATTGGCATTGCGGGCAGCGGCGACCACTTCTTCCTGCGTTGCCATCGGCCGTCCGAGGCGGATGTTGTCCAGGATGCTTCCGGTGAACAGGAACGCTTGCTGCTCGACAATACCGATGGCCGCCCGGAGATCTGGAAGCGCGACACTGCGGATGTCGGATCCATCGATCAGTATCTGTCCTGCCTGGATCTCATTGAGTCTTGGCAGCAGGCGGACCAGCGAGCTTTTCCCCGCGCCCGAATGGCCGACCAGGGCGACCGTTTCGCGCCCAGCGATGGTCAGGCTGAAATCCTGGAATACCTTGGATTCGGGTTTGTAGGCGAAGTCGATGGCGCGGAATTCGACCCGTCCCTGGGAGAGCCTGAAGGTCTCTCCATGAGCGTGCTCGGGTTCTTCGTCGAGGAATTCATAGATCCGCTGCACCGCAGAGGCCGCCTGCTGGATGCCGATGTTGGCGGCAACCAACGCGTTGACCGGGGCATACAGGAAGTTCATCAGCGAAAGAATGCCGACGACCTGGCCGAGCGACATCTCACCCTGTGTTACCAGGTGCAGTCCGTACCACAGCACGAAAGCTGTGCTGAGCGAGGTGACCAGGCTGGTGCCGATGCCGCTGACGACGCCGAACCAGTTGGTCCGCACGTAGACGCCTTTGAGTGTTTCCAGTCGCTGCGTCATCAGTTCGGCCTGGCTGTTCTCCTGGCCGAGCGATTTGATGGTGGCCACACCGGCCAGGCGCTCGCTGATCGCTGCGGATGTGGCCGCCTGTTGTTCCTGCATGTCCGCGCTGAGCGAGCGCATGCGCTGGTTGGTGAAAAGACGAATGCAGCCGAATGGGATGATGGTGAGCAGCAGCACCGCGCCCATTCGGGGCTGCAGGTAAAGGATGATCGCGGCGCCGACGACGAAGGTCAGGGCATTGACCGCGATGGTCACGAAGTTCCTGACCAGCGCGCCTTCGACGGCGCGCGCATCGTTCATGAGGCGGGACTGCAGGTAGGTCGAGTGCTTGTTGGTGAAGAACTTGAGCGGGAGTGACTGCAGGTGCCGGAACAGCGTCGATTGCGCGTCGACGATGATCGACTCCTTCAGCGTCAGCGTTACGCTTTCATTGATGTAGGAGAACGCGTGGCGAAGCAGGATGAGCGCAACCAGTGCCATTCCCAGCTGGTTGACGATGCTGAAAGCGCGCTTTTCGACAACAACATCGATGATGTGCATCGTCAGCAGCGGAACGGGCAACTGGAGCAGCACCGACAGGACCATCAGGCTGGCCGCCAGCGTTACGGATGCCTTCCGGTGCCCGATGAAATCCCGCCAGAAGCGCCTGAGCAAAACCGACAGCGCGCTTTGCGAAGCGCGGGGGGCTACATCGGCGTTATGCCGGTTCTTGTCCAGTTCCATATGTATGGCTCATGAACATCCTGTTATGAGCGTTAAGTACCTGTGCCATGTAAGGCTGTCAAGGCAGGGTGCGCAATTCTTTTCCTTGTGGATGCGCGAGGAGCGCTGCGGCGCGAGAGCCGATCTGCCCGGATCGGTTGCCGTGCCTCCCTTTCACGCCCATCAGGCGGGGCGCTCACGGCGGAAGTGGTACGCGGTCGGATGATTTTGTCCGGCCTGTCGGCGCGGAGCACGGGATCTTGAGTGCGCAGATCTCGACGCATTCAGCGTCGGTTTCAACCACGGTGCCATTCTCTGGATCGTCAGTAGGTTCCCACGACGAACTGTCCTATCGATGCCGGTAGTGACCGATGGTCGCAGTCGTAGAATCGATTTGACCGAGGTCCGGGTTGAGCGGTTGAGCCCACCTCGTTCGCGTTGCAGCACGTCGTCTGCCGATCCATTCCAAGCGGCAGAGGGGTGCGCCAGACGTGCGCTGAAAGGTCTGTTCCCGGGGAGGGGGCGTATCGGAAGAGCACACTTTTTTGACTTCAGTGACCTGCACCAGGAAACAAGAATGAACGTCCGCGAACTCCTGCAATCCAAGAAAGAAGCTGTCATCACCATCGACGCCGAAGACACCATCGGTGCCGCCGCCCACAAGATGAGCGCGAACAAGATCGCTGCGCTGGTGGTGATGAAGGACGATGCCCCGGTCGGCATCATTTCCGAAAAGGACATCGTGCGCACCCTGGCCGACGACGGCCCGCAGGCCGGCCGCCGGGTGATTTCCAGCCTGCCGTCCACCGGCCTGGAGGGCATTGCGCCGGAAGCGACCCTGAAGCAGGCCATGTCGTTGATGACGTACTCGCGGCGCCGTCATCTGATGGTCACTGAAGGCGCCCGCCTGGTCGGCATCCTCAGCCTGGGCGATATCGTGAAGAACCTGCTGGGCGAGCTGGAACTGGAAAAGGCCGTGCTTCAGGACATCTACATGGCCGCCCACTGAGGCTGCGGCACTGGAAGCAGAGAAGCCGGGCATTGCCCGGCTTCTTCGTTCACGGCATCGGTGAAATCAGAAAGTGACCTTCACCGAGTCGGCGCTGTAGTTCGCCGGGCCGTGGTAGACCACTTCGATGTTGTTGCCATCCGGATCGAGCACGAAGGCACCGTAGTAGCCCGGATGGTAGGGGCGTTCGCCTGGCGCGCCATTGTCGGTGCCGCCGGCAGCGATTGCGGCGGCATGGAAGGCATCGACGGTGGCGCTGTCGCGCGCCTGGAAGGCCAGATGGTGGCGGCCGGTCAGGTGGCCGGCGGCGGCCTCGCTGCTGGCGCTGGAAATGAACAGCTCGTCGGCCCAGAAGAAGTCCGGCCCTTTGCCACCCAGCGGGACGCCGATCGTATCGAACACCGCCTGGTAGAAGCGGCGGCTGGCGGCGAGGTCGCGTACGACCAGCTGGATGTGGTCGATCAGTCGCCCGCGGTGCAGTTCCATCGTTTCCATACGAACCTCGCAAAAAAGGGGACGGAGGGGATTAAGTCGCTTCCGGCCCAATAGTGCCAGAAACGACTTAATCCCCTCCGTCCCCTTTTTGTCAGTTGGCGATGATCTCGACCCAGTAGCCGTCCGGGTCCTTGATGAAGGCCAGGTTCTTCATGCGGCCGTCGGTCAGGCGCTTCTGGAAGGTCACGCCGAGGTCTTCGAAGCGCTGGCAGGCGGCTTCGATGTCCGGCACCGACACGCAGATGTGGCCGAAGCCGCGCGGGTCGCTGTTGCCGTCGTGGTAGACCGCGCCGTCCTGGCTCTCGGTACCGTGGTTGTGGGTCAGTTCCAGCACGCCCGGCAGGCCGGCCATCCACGCGCGGCGCTGGGCATCGTCTTCCGGTACCACCGCGCCGGCCGGCACGTAGGCCAGGAAGTACAGGCTGAACTGGGCGTCCGGGAAGTCGCGCTTGTCGATCAGCTGGTAGCCGAGCACGCGGGTGTAGAAGTCCAGCGAGGCGGTGATGTCCTTCACCCGCAGCATGGTGTGGTTGAACACGAAGCCGCTGGTTTCGGCCGGGGCCTGGGCGGCGACGCCGGGGATATCGCGCAGGGCGGGAATGGTCATGGGGGAGGTCCTTCAGACGGGGCCGTTGCCGGCCGGATGGCTTCATTCTACCGGCCCGCACCTGACGGCACCGCGACGTACAATGGGCGGATCGCACCGTTCCGTCCTGATAACGATTGCCCGCCATGTCGCAGCGTGAATGGGTGGCCGCCGCCATCCGCAAGATCGAAGCCGATTTCAACCGTTCCGCCGATACCCACCTGATCCCGCTGGCGCTGCCCGGGTTCGAGGGCATCGATCTGTACCTGAAGGACGAGTCGAGCCATCCCACCGGCAGCCTCAAGCACCGGCTGGCGCGCTCGCTGTTCCTGTATGCGTTGACCAACGGCTGGTTGCGCGAGGGGCGGCCGGTGATCGAGGCCTCCAGTGGATCGACCGCCGTCTCTGAAGCCTATTTCGCGCGCCTGCTGGGCCTGCCGTTCATTGCGGTGATCCCGGCGACCACCTCGCCGGAAAAGATCGCCGCGATCGAGTTCCACGGGGGCCGCTGCCACCTGGTCGAGCGTGCCTGCGACCTCAACTGTGATTCGGAAAAGCTGGCCCGCGAAACCGGCGGCCACTTCATGGACCAGTTCACCTATGCCGAGCGCGCTACCGACTGGCGCGCCAACAACAACATTGCCGAATCCATCTTCAAGCAGATGGCCGAGGAGCCCAGCCCGGTTCCGGAGTGGATCGTGTGCAGCCCCGGCACCGGCGGTACCGCCGCCACGCTGGGGCGTTATGTCAGCTATCGCCGGCATGACACCCGCATCCTGTGCGCGGACCCGGAAGTGTCGGTGTTCTTCGACGGCTACAAGGCTGCCGTGGCCG
This sequence comes from Stenotrophomonas sp. AG209, assembly GCF_003550055.1. Classification (NCBI taxonomy): domain Bacteria; kingdom Pseudomonadati; phylum Pseudomonadota; class Gammaproteobacteria; order Lysobacterales; family Lysobacteraceae; genus Stenotrophomonas; species Stenotrophomonas sp. AG209. The sequence continues at coordinate 1,976,457 of NZ_QXDB01000001.1, read as the reverse complement.
GTGAACAGGACTGGCGCGGACTGACCTGCAGCGGTGGCTCGCGCGTGGAAGGCATCGGCCGGCCACGGGTGGAGCCGAGTTTCATCCCGACCAGCGTCGATGCGATGGTGAAGGTGCCCGACGCGCTGAGCCTGGCCGCGATGCGCCATGTCAGCCGCCAGCTCGGACGCCGTGTCGGTGGCTCCACTGGCACCAATTTCATCGGCGTGCTGCAGGCGGCGCAATGGATGCGCGAGGCGGGCCACCAGGGCAGCATCGTCAGCATCCTGTGCGACAGCGGCGAGCGCTACGCGCAAAGCTATTACGATCCGTCGTGGTACGCGCGGCAGGGCATCGATGTCGACGGCGCCGATGCACAGTTGGCCGCAGCGGTGGCCGGGCAGGGGTTGCCGGAACTGCCGTGGTGCAGCCTGGAAGCGTTGTAGCGCCCTTGTAACGTCGAGCCATGCTCGACTCCGGGAAAGAGCCGTCGAGCATGGCTCGACGCTAGAGATTCAATACCCCGCTGCGGTGAACGCATCCAGCACCGCGTCGCGCAGCGCATCTGGCAAGGCCTCGATGTCCATTGCGCGGTCATCCAGGTGCAGGCTGGGGTCCAGGATGCTGGCACGGCCCTGGGCCAATGCCTGCAGCCACAGCAGCACGCAGATCACGAACTCGCGCTCGTGGCCCAGCTGCAGCTGGCTGGCGCCGCGCTCGACCACTTCGAACGGGTACCACTCCTGGGCGTCGTTGAAGGTGCCGCCCTGCTGCAGCACCGCCTGCAGCTGCTGCAGGTGGCGCGGGGCGTCATCGCCGGCATCGCACAGCGCGGCGATCCAGGTCAGTTCGGCCGGGCTGGCGGACAGCGCCAGCGACCGCGCCGGTGAGGTGGATGCAACTGCAGCCAGACCTTCCATGTGGGGCCTCGTTCGGTACCTACCGCTGCGGACTCCCCCGCAGCCAGAGCTTCGGTGCGTGACCGTAAGGCCGATGTGAATGCCGCGCCCCCTTGTCAGCCACGCCTGCCAGCGCCATATCTACCGGGCTGCCCGCCCGCCGGGCCCGTTTCCTGGAGATCTGCCGTGACCGTTGCCAACCCCCTGCTTGATGTTTCCGGCCTGCCGCGCTTCGAGGCGATCCGCCCCGAGCACGTCGCACCGGCGCTGGATGTGCTGCTGGCTGAGGCCGAAGCCGCCGTCAGCAAGGCCGAGCAGGTGCAGCCGGTGCGCTGGGAGACCTTCGTCGCCCCGCTGGACGATGCCACCGAGCGCCTGTGGCGCGCCTGGGGCCTGGTCGGCCACCTGCAGGGCGTGGTCAACACCCCGGAACTGCGTGAGGCCTACAACAGCAACCTGCCGCGGGTGACCCGCTTCGCCAGCGCGCTGGGCCAGAACCTGGCGCTGTACCGCCAGTACCAGGCACTGGCCGCCAGCCCGGAGGCCGCGCACTTCGACGAGGCCCAGCGCAAGGTGCTGGACAACACGCTGCGTGATTTCCGCCTGGGGGGGGCCGAGCTGGCGCCCGAGGCGCAGCAGCGCTTTGCTGCGATCAAGGAAGAGCTGTCGGCGCTGTCGGCGAAGTTCTCGCAGAACGTGCTCGATGCCACCGATGCGTGGTCGCTGATCATCGAGGACGAAGCACGACTGAAGGGGCTGCCGGAGGACGTGAAGGCTGCCGCGCACGCTGCGGCGGAAAAGGAGGGCAAGTCCGGCTGGAAGCTGACCCTGCAGATGCCGTGCTACCTGCCGGTGCAGACCTGGGCCGAAGACCGCGACCTGCGCGAGATCCTGTACCGCGCCAGCGCGCAGCGTGCATCCGAATTCGGCGATGACGCGCTGGACAACAGCAGCAACATCGACCGCATTCTCGCCCTGCGCGCGGAGCTGGCCGCGCTGCTCGGCTTCGCTTCGTACGGCGATTATTCGGTGGCGACCAAGATGGCGCAGGATCCGGCCGAAGTGCTGGGTTTCCTGCGCGACCTGGCCACGCGCGCCAAGCCGTTCGCCGCCAAGGACCGCGCCGAACTAGAGCAGTTCGCGCGCGAACAGTTGGGCATCGAGACACTGCAGGCCTGGGACCTGGCATTCGCCGCCGACCGCCTGAAGCAGGCGCGCTACAGCTATTCCGAGCAGGAGGTGAAGCAGTACTTCACCGAACCAAAGGTGCTGGGCGGCCTGTTCTCGGTGATCGAGCAGCTGTATGGCCTGCGCGTGCAGGAGGACAGTGCGCCGGTCTGGCATGAAGACGTGCGCTTCTTCCGCCTGGTCGATGCGCAGGGCGCGCTGGTGGGCCAGTTCTACCTGGACCTGTACGCACGCGAAGGCAAGCGCGGCGGTGCGTGGATGGACGATTGCCGCAACCGCCGCGAGCGTGCCGACGGCAGCGTGCAGACCCCGCTGGTCTACCTGGTGTGCAACTTTGGCCGTGGTGCCAACGGCAAGCCGGCGACCTTCAGCCACAACGAAGTAACCACGTTGTTCCATGAGATGGGCCACGGCCTGCACCAGCTGCTGACCCGCATCGGCGAACTGGGTGTGGCCGGCATCAACGGCGTGGAATGGGACGCGGTGGAGCTGCCCAGCCAGTTCATGGAGAACTTCTGCTGGGAATGGGACCACCTGCAGGGCATGACCGCGCATGTTGAAACGGGTGAGCCACTGCCGCGCGCGCTGTACGAGCGCATGCTGGCCGCGCGCAATTTCCACAGCGGCATGGCCACGGTGCGCCAGCTGGAATTCGGCCTGTTCGACATGCTGCTGCACAGCCAGTTCGAACCGGCGCAGGACAGCGTGCTGGCACTGCTGGACCGCGTGCGCGCGGAAGTGGCCGTGAACCACCCGCCGGTCTGGAATCGCTTCCCGCACCAGTTCAGCCATATCTTCGCCGGTGGTTACGCCGCGGGTTACTACAGCTACAAGTGGGCCGAAGTGCTCAGCGCCGATGCCTACGCCGCGTTCGAGGAAGCGCCGCAGGCACTGGCTGAAACCGGTGCACGCTTCCGCGATGAGATCCTGTCGCGTGGTGGCAGCCGCCCGGCGGCGGAGAACTTCAAGGCCTTCCGCGGCCGCGCACCGCAGATCGACGCGCTGCTGCGCCACTCGGGCATGGCGTAAGCCGTTGTGGTGGGTGCCAACCTGGGTTGGCACGTTACCGCTATCCACGCATGGCGTGGATCTACCGGAATGTTCGGACATGGCGTAACGCTTTGGTAGGCGCCAACCTTGGTTGGCGAAAAGCCCAGGCCAACCAAGGTTGGCCTCTACCTGGCGTCCCGGCTTGTGATCATTCGGCGTAGATCATCTTCCGGGTCATGCCGCCGTCGACGATGAAATCCTGGCCGGTGCTGAAACCGGACAGTGATGACAGCAGGTACACCGCCAGCGCGCCGATGTCTTCGGGGCGGCCAACCCGGCCGACCGGGTGCTGTGCCTGGTCGATGGCCGAGTACTCCGGCGCGTGTCGTCGCGAGGGGGCCTGCCAGGCGGTGGTTCCGACCCAGCCCGGACTGATGCTGTTGACCCGCACCGTTGGGCCGGCACTGATCGCCAGCGCATGGGTGAACGCCACCAGCCCACCTTTGGCCGCAGCGTAGGCCTCGCTGTGCGCTTCGGATTGCCAGGCGCGGGTCGAGGCGATGTTGATGATCGCGCCGGCAGCACTGGCCGTCAGCGCCGGTAGTGCGTGCTTGCTGCACAGGAAGGCACCGTGCAGCGAGGACAGCCGGCGCTGCCACTCGTTCCAGTCCATGTCCTGCAGCAGCGTGCCATGCGGTCCGGCGATGCCCGCGTTGTTGACCAGCCCGTCGATGCGGCCGAAACGCTGCAAGGCGACGGCGATGAAGTCGCGCACGCTGGCTTCGTCGGTGATGTCCAGGCGCTGGAATGCGGTGTCGTCACCGCGCTGCCATTCCGCCAGACACGCATCGCCGGCCTCCACGTCCAGGTCGCCGATCAGCACGCGTCCGCCGGCACCGAGCACCGCCTGGGCGATGCCACGGCCGATGCCGTTGGCGCCGCCGGTGACCAGCACCACCTTGCCCGACAGCGGCGCGGCCGGCCATGCGGCAATCGGCGGCACCGTGCTCACGTCAGGTCTTCGCCACGCAGGCGGCGATGCCAGCCGTCCACGCCGATGCGGTCCAGGGTCTGGATGTTGCGCTCGACGATCACGTCCGGGTCCGGATAGACATCCACCGCGCGCGCCACGCTGTCTTCGCGCAGCAGGTGCAGGGTGGGGAAGGGCGCGCGATTGGTATAGTTGCTGGCGTCGTCCGCGGCCACGCCGTCGAACTGGTAGTCCGGGTGGAAGCTGGCCACCTGCAGGATGCCCTGCAGGTCCAGTGCCTCGATCGCGGCGTCGGCGTTGTCGAGGAAATCGTTGTAGTCGAGGAAATCGGTCAGCACCTGCGGATGCACGATCAACGTGGTGTCGATCTGTTCGGCCGGCGTATCGCGCAGCAGCACCAGTTCCTCGGCCAGCTGCTCAACCAGGGCTTCTGGCGTGGTCGCATCGCTGAGCACGATGCGGACCTGGTCCTTCACATACACCGCCTTGGCGAACGGACACAGGTTCAGGCCGATGACGATGCGCTCCAGCCACAGGCGGGTGGCGGCGATCGGGTCATCGGTGGGCAGGTGGGAATCGGTCATGGCGGGCACGTCGGCTGGCGGGGCCGCCATTGTAGGCGCGTCGCTGGCAACGCGCCGTCGTACCTGCCGCTGGCAGCGCCGGGGCGTGCCCGGCGGATGCCTCAGTCGCGGAAGTTGTTGAACTGCAGCGGCAGCTCGAACTTGCCGGCCTTGAGCACGGCGATGGCGTCCTGCAGGTCGTCGCGCTTCTTGCCCTGCACGCGCAGCTTGTCGCCGTTGATCTGGCTTTCCACCTTCAGCTTGGCATCCTTCAGCGCCGCCGCGATCTTCTTGGCGATCTTCTGCTCGATGCCCTGCTTGACGGTGATCTTTTGCCGGGCCTGGGCCAGGTTGGTCTCGATGTCGCCGAACTCCAGGCTGAGCACGTCGATGCCGCGTGCGGCCAGGCGTGCGCGCAGGATGTCGTTCATCTGCTTGAGCTGGAACTCGGTCGGCGCGGTCTGGTTGATCACATCGCCATCGCGCTCGAACTTGGCGTCCACGCCCTTGAAGTCGAAGCGGGTGCTCAGTTCGCGGTTGGCCTGGTCGATGGCGTTGGTCAGCTCGTGGGTGTCGACTTCGGACACGACGTCGAAGGAAGGCATGGGCGATGCTCCGCAGGATTCAGTGGTGGCCATTCTATCGCGAGGGCCCGCATGACTGCCTTCTGTAGAGTCGAGCCATGCTCGACCGCTGTGTGAAGAACAGTCGAGCATGGCTCGACTCTACAGAAGGGCGGCAGTTGAGCATGGCTCGACTCTACAAGCCGGTGTGGTCGGCGATAATGGGCCATGAACGTGCAACGCTCCCCCTCGCGTGCGGTGGCCTGGATGGTCGCTGCGGTCGCCTGTTTCTCGCTGATGGACGCTGGCATGAAGCAGCTGTCGGCCAGCTATCCGACCCTGGAAGTGACCTTCCTGCGCGGCGCGGCCTCGTTGCCGTTCGTGCTGGTCTGGGTGCTGGCCAGCGCCGGGCCGCGCTCGCTGGTGCCGCGTCGCTGGGGCCTGCACCTGCTGCGTGGCGCGCTGGGCATGGCGATGATCGGCTGCTTCGTGTTCGCCCTGCGCGACCTGCCGCTGTCCACCGCCTACACCATCTATTTCGTCGCCCCGCTGCTGATCGCCGCACTGTCGGTGCCGCTGCTGGGCGAACGGGTCGGGCCGCGGCGTTGGGTCGCCATCGGCATTGGCCTGGTCGGCGTGCTGGTGGTGCTGCGACCGGGCGTCGACGGTTTCATCTCGGTGCCCGGCCTGATGGTGCTGGCCGCCGCCACCGCCTATGCCGTGGCGGCGATCACGGTCAGCCTGCTGACCCGCACCGATACCTCGCAGTCGATGGTGGTCTGGTTCCTGGTGATCATGGCCATCGGCGCCGGCCTGCTGTCCCTTCCCGGCTGGGTGCCGCTGCAGCTGGCGCATGCGCCGCTGATCGCCGGCATGGGCCTGGCCGGGGCGCTGGGCCAGATCGCCCTGACCAAGGCGTTCCAGCTGGGCGAGGCTTCGATGATCGCGCCCCTGGAATACAGCGGGCTGGTCTGGGTGATCGGCTGGGACCTGGCCTTCTGGGGCCAGCTGCCCGATGGCTATACCTGGGTGGGTGCGGCGATCATCGTCGCTTCCGGCCTGTACCTGCTGCACCGCGAGCGGGTGAACCGGCAGGAACCGCCGAAGCCGCTGGATCATCCCTGAGTCGGCTGGGCCAGGGAATGGGGTCAGAGCCCCTGCGGGGATCCGACCCCGGGGTCGGATCCCCGCAGGGGCTCTGACCCCAGCCAACGCGCCGGTGCGGGTGCCTTAGAACCAAAAGGAATAACATTCTGGCCCATGGCGCGGGCGCGCGACCGCCTGCGCTGGTAGGCTGCACGCCCCCTTCCGTCACCCAGCCGGTGAGCCACGCCCGTGATCGAGTTCCAGCGCCTGCACAAATCCTATGCCGTTGCCGGCCGCGAAGTCAGCGCGCTGCAACCGCTGGACCTGACCATCGAGGCCGGTGAGGTATTCGGCATCATCGGCCATTCCGGCGCTGGCAAGTCGACCCTGATCCGCATGATCAACCGCCTGGAAGAACCCAGCGGCGGACGGCTGCTGATCGGTGGCGAGGATGTCACCGCACTGGACGCGGATGGCCTGCGCACGCTGCGCCGGCGCATCGGCATGATCTTCCAGCACTTCAACCTGCTGTCGTCGCGCACGGTGGCCGGCAATGTCGCCTTCCCGCTGGAGCTGGCCGGCACGCCGAAGGCGGAGATCGACGCGCGCGTGGCCGAGCTGCTGCAGACCGTGGGCCTGGAAGCGCATGCGCAGAAGTACCCCGCACAGCTGTCCGGTGGCCAGAAGCAGCGCGTCGGCATCGCCCGTGCGCTGGCGACCCGCCCGCAGATCCTGCTGTGCGACGAGGCCACCAGCGCGCTGGATCCGCAGACCACGGCCTCGGTGCTGTCGCTGCTGTCGAAGATCAACCGCGAGCTGGGCCTGACCATCGTGCTGATCACCCACGAGATGGACGTGATCCGCCGTGTCTGCGACCGCGTTGCCGTCCTCGACGCCGGCCAGATGGTCGAGACCGGACCGGTTACCCGGGTGTTCCTGCATCCGCAGCACCCGACCACGCGCCGGTTCGTCAGCGAATCGGAGCACGTGGACGAAGGGGCGTTGCACCGCGATTTCGACGTGGTGGGCGGGCGCATCGTGCGCCTGACCTTCCTCGGCGGCGATACCTACGAACCCCTGCTCGGCAGCGTCGCGCGCCAGACCGGGGTCGACTACAACATCCTGTCCGGCCGCATCGACCGGATCAAGGACACCCCCTATGGCCAGCTGGTGGTCGCCCTGGTGGGCGGTGACCAGTCCGCCGCGCAGGCCGCCTTCGTGGCTGCCGGCGTGCATGTCGAGGAGCTGCGTCGATGATCATCGCCACTGCCGGCGGTTTCTTCCGCCACCTGGATGCGGGCAAGTGGGCCGACATCGGCCAGGCCACCATCGACACCCTGCTGATGCTGCTCGGTTCGCTGCCGCTGACCCTGGCCATCGGCCTGCCGCTGGGCGTGCTGCTGTACCTGTTCGGTGCGCCGCAGATGAAGCGCCGTCCGTTCGCCTATGGCGTGCTGGCGCTGGTGGTGAACCTGCTGCGCTCGGTGCCTTTCATCATCCTGATGATCGTGCTGATTCCGGTCACGCTGTTCCTGATGGGAACGTCGCTGGGCGTGCGCGGCGCGATCGTGCCGCTGGTGATCGGCGCGGCGCCCTTCTATGCGCGCCTGGTCGAGACCGCGTTGCGCGAAGTGGACCGTGGCGTGATCGAGGCGACCCAGGCGATGGGCGCCACCACCTGGCAGCTGGTCACCCGGGTGCTGCTGCCGGAAGCGCGGCCGGGCCTGATCGCCGGTGCGACGGTCACCACCGTGGCCCTGATCGGCTTCACCGCGATGGGCGGTGCGATCGGTTCCGGCGGCCTTGGTGACCTGGCGTTCCGCGATGGCTACCAGCGTTCGCACACCGACGTGGCCCTGGTTACCGTGGTCCTGCTGCTGGTGCTGGTGCAGCTGCTGCAGATGCTCGGCGACCGCCTGGTCGCGCATTACAGCCGCAAGTAACGGGCGCCGGGCATCGTTCGGGTAGTGCCGGCCGTTGGCCGGCAGCCTGTAGCCTGCAGAGTGTCGATATTGTGCCTGTCATAGCGCCAGGCTCTGGAAGCCGCCACGCCCATCAGGAATCGATATCGCCAGACTGGGACTGGCAGCACATCGCGTTCCTTGGTATGTTCCGTTAAACGTAATACGTTTTGCGGAATGATCCGTTCATTCCGCTGCAAGCAGACCCGCGCCCTGTTTGAAGGAACCTGCCCACGCGCCTGGCGCCAGATCCGGCGAGTGGCGGAACGCAAACTGCAGCTGCTCGACTCGGCACAGACGTTGGCCTTCCTGCGCAGCCCGCCCGGGAATCGTCTTGAGGCGCTGTCAGGCGATCGAAGAGGGCAGTACAGCCTTCGCATCAGCAATCAATGGCGGCTCTGCTTTACCTGGACCGACGGCGGCGCCGATGCCGTGGAAATTGTTGACTATCACTGAGGTGCCCGCCATGAAGCGTCCCCACAACGGCATGCGCGCCATCCATCCTGGCGAGATCCTGCGCGAAGAGTTCCTGCTGCCCCTGGCGCTGAGCGTGAATGCGCTGGCGAAGGCCCTGGATGTGCCCGCAACGCGACTGCACGCCATCGTGCACGGCCAACGCAGCATTTCGGCGGACACTGCAGCGCGGCTGGCGCGGCATTTTGGTGGGGATGCCGCGTCCTGGCTCGCGATGCAGGCGGCCTACGATCTCAAGACATTGCCAACGCGCAGCGAAATCGAACGCCGGGTGCAGCCACGCGCGGCGTGAAGTCCGGGCGCACGGACCCGGTTCCGCACCCGCGATCCGATCAACGCGCGTTCGGTACTTCGTAGCCCAGCTTGCCGACCTGTTCCGGATGCTGCGGCACGCGCTTGAGCTTGTCGGTGTTCACGCCGTACTCGTCGCGCAGGCGCTCGGCCAGCTCCTTGTACAGGGCCTTGTCCATGTCCGGCTTGCGCGCGAAGATCCAGGCCATCTCGCGGCCCGGATAACCGATCAGTGCCCACGAGTAGTCGGGGGCGACTTCCAGCACCCGCGAATGGGTCGGCACCACGCGATAGAACCAGGTTCGCCAGCCGTGGTTGCCGCTGTCCGGATCGACGCTGGCACGTGCGCGTATTTCCTGCAGCGGTTCGCCGAAGCCATCACGGTAGCGGTAGGTGATGCCGACCTTGTGCTCGTCGCGCAGCTCGTACTCGTTGACGCTGGCGACATGCCCGCGTTCGATGAAGTTCGGCACGCGGCCGATCACATACCAGGTGCCCATGAAGCGCTTCAGGTCGATCGGCGCCCCCGGGGCGGCCGCGTCGGTGGCGCTGGCGCGGGGCGACGGCGGCTCACTGGCGGCCATGGCAGGACCTGCCAGGGACAGAGCCAGCAGCACGGCGCAGAACGGGCGGATCGAAGTCATGCGGGAGCGGGCTCCAGTGGGCTTGCACGCGCATGGTCGACTGTGTGCACGCGATCCGTCAATGGTGTCGCATCCTGTGAGAAGGGGCTTGCCCAAGCTGTGTTGCATTGTCTACCGGAGAAGCCCCATGAATGCTCGTTCCGTCCCTCGCCCTGCAACTGAACGCGTCATCGAACGCGCCGACCCGCGCCTGCTGCGCGGCGTGCAACAGCTGGCCCTGGCCGGACTGGCGCTGGTACTGGTCTGGCCGGCGGCACGTGGCAGCAGCGCATGGCTGGGCTGGCTGCCGATGTGGCTGGTGGGCATGCCGCTCACGGCCTGGTGGGCGCTGCTGCGCTTTCCGCTGCCGCGCCTGTCATGGCGGCGGCTGGCGCGGCGTACCGGTGGACAGGCGCGCCGTCGGCCGGCTCCCGCCGCACGCGGCCGGCGCAGTCCGGCGGCCACGGCCTGACCTTCGACACGGGGGAGGCTGCGACATTCCGTGCTAGCGTTCCACGGCTTATGACTGCCTGGAGCTGCAATGTCACGACTCGCTTCCGCCTGCCTGTTGGCCGGCATGATGACCGCTGCCTCGGTGGGGACCGCCGTGGCCGCTGAAGACACCGATCGCTACGCCTGGCTGGAGGACGTCACCGGCGACAAGCCACTGTCCTGGGTCAAGGAACAGAATGCCAAGTCCGAGGCGCGCCTGGCGCAGACTCCGGCCTTCAAGCAGATGGAGACCAGCATCCGCGAGGTGCTCGACTCCGATGCCAAGATCCCCGGCGTGCAGAAGATCGGCGACTACTACTACAACTTCTGGAAGGACCAGCAGCACGAGCGCGGCCTGTGGCGCCGCACCACCCTGGCCGAGTACCGCAAGGCCTCGCCGCAGTGGGAAACCGTGCTCGACCTGGATGCGCTGAACAAGGCCGAGGGTGAGAACTGGGTCTGGCACGGCGCCGATTGCCTGCGCCCGGATTACAGCCGCTGCCTGATCGCGCTGTCGCGCGGCGGCGCCGACGCCGACGTCACCCGTGAGTTCGACCTGGCCAACAAGACCTGGATCAAGGACGGCTTCTTCCGTCCGGAGTCGAAGGGTGGCCTCAACTGGGTCGACCGCGACACCGTGTTCGTCTACACCGACTTCGGTGCCGGCACGATGACCACGTCCGGCTATCCGCGCGTGGCCAAGCTGTGGAAGCGCGGCACGCCGATGGCCTCGGCCACCGTGGTGTACGAAGGCAAGCCGGAAGACATGTACATCGCGGCGATGCACGATGACACCCCGGGCTTCGAGCGCAACCTGGTCAGCCGCACGCTGGCGTTCTACAACAACGAGCTCTACCTGCGTGGCGACGACGGCACGCTGACCAAGATCGACGCGCCGAACTCTGCCGAGAAGGGCCTGCACAAGCAGTGGCTGACCCTGGAACTGCGCGATCCGTGGACCGTGGGCGGCAAAACCTACGCGTCCGGTTCGCTGCTGGCGACGAAGCTGGACGACTTCCTGGCCGGCAAGCGCGACTTCGAGGTGCTGTTCACCCCGACCGCGACCACCTCGCTGGCCAGCGCCACCTGGACCAAAAGCCACCTGGTGCTGAACGTGCTGGATGACGTCAAGAACCGCCTGTCAGTGCTGACCCCGGGCGCAGATGGCTGGAAGACCAGCCGCTTCGTCGGCGCGCCGGCCTTCGGCACGCTGGCCGTGGGCGCGGTGGACAGCAATGACAGCGACGCGGTGTGGCTGACCGCCACCGACTACCTGACCCCAACCACGCTGGCGCTGGCCGAGATCGGCCAGGCACCGGAAACGCTGAAGACCATGCCGGCCTTCTTCGATGCCAAGGGCAAGGTGATCGAGCAGCACTTCGCCACCAGCAAGGACGGCACCCGCGTGCCGTACTTCGTGGTGCACGACAGGGCGATGAAGCTCGATGGCTCCAATCCGACCCTGCTGTACGGCTACGGTGGTTTCGAGATCTCGCTGACCCCGAGCTATTCCGGTGGCATGGGTCGCGCCTGGCTGGAGAAGGGCGGCGTGTACGTGGTCGCCAACATCCGTGGCGGCGGCGAGTACGGCCCGCGCTGGCACCAGGCGGCGCTGAAGCAGAACCGCCACAAGGCCTATGAAGACATGGCCGCCGTGGCACGGGACCTGGTCAAGCGCAAGATCACCTCCGCCAAGCACCTGGGCGTGCAGGGCGGCAGCAACGGTGGCCTGCTGACCGGCAACATGCTGACCCAGTACCCGGAACTGTTCGGTGCGGTGGTGGTGCAGGTGCCGCTGCTGGACATGAAGCGCTACAGCCACCTGTTGGCCGGCGCCTCGTGGATGGCCGAGTACGGCAACCCGGACACCAGCGACTGGGAGTTCATCAAGACCTTCTCGCCGTACCACTTGTTCAACGCGAAGAAGAACTACCCGCCGGTGCTGTTCACCACCTCCACCCGCGATGACCGCGTGCACCCGGGCCACGCCCGCAAGATGGCGGCGAAGATGATCGACGCCGGCAAGGACGTGACCTACTACGAGAACATCGAAGGTGGCCACGGCGGCGCAGCCAACAACGCGCAGGCCGCGCACATGTCGGCGCTGGCCTACAGCTTCCTGTGGGAGCGGTTGGGCGGCAAGTAAGCAGAACGGAAAACGCCGCCCTCGGGCGGCGTTTTTCTTTGGGGCCACATATCCACGCATGGCGTGGATCTACCCATGAACGTCACGCATGGCGTGGATCTACCTATGTACCGTGCGCTGGAACAGTAGATCCACGCCATGCGTGGATGCCGTTCGCGCGGACGATCAGCCGCTCCAGCGCTTCAACCCACGCGCGATGCGCGCCACCGCCTCCTGCAACCGCGGCACTTCCTGGGTGTATGCCAGCCGCACATGCTGGTTGGCGCGGTGGAAGCCGAAGTCCAGGCCCGGGGTGAACGCCACGTGCTCGGTTTCCAGGAAGTGCGCGCAGAACGCCTGCGCGTCGTCGGTGAAGGCGCTGACATCGGCGTACAGGTAGAACGCGCCCTGCGGCTCGACCTCGATGCGGAAGCCCAGCTCACGCAGCGCGGGCAGCAGGAAGTCACGGCGCTGCCGGAACGCCTCGCGGCGCTGTTCGAAGATCGCCATCGATTCCTCGCTGAAGCAGGCCAGCGCGGCATGCTGGGCAATGCTCGATGCGCTGATGTACAGGTTCTGCGCCAGCTTCTCCAGATCGGGTACCGCTGACGGCGGTGCCACCAGCCAGCCCAGCCGCCAGCCGGTCATGCCGAAGTACTTGGAGAAACTGTTCAGCACGAACGCGCTGTCGTCCACCTGCAGCACGCTGGGTGCATCCAGGCCGTAGGTCAGGCCGTGATAGATCTCGTCCACCACCAGGTGGCCGCCCCGCGCGTGCAGGGTCTGCGACAGGGCGGCCAGTTCGTCGGCGGACAGCACGGTGCCGGTCGGATTGGCCGGTGAGGCGACCAGCGCGCCGACGCTGTCGGCATTCCAGTGCTGTTCCACCAGGGACGGGGTCAGCTGGTAAGCGGTGTCCGGGCCGACCGGCACCAGCTGTGCGCCGCCTTCGACGAGGCGCAGGAAGTGGCGGTTGCAGGGGTAGCCGGGGTCGGCCAGCAGCCAGTGGCGGCCGGGATCGACCAGCAGGCTGCTGGCCAGCAGCAGCGCACCGGACCCGCCCGGGGTGACCAGGATGCGTTCGGGATCGATGTCCAGCCCATAGTGGCTGCGATAGAAGCCGCTGATCGCCTGCCGCAGTGCCGGCAGGCCACGCGCGGCGGTGTAGCGGGTGTGGCCGGCGGCCAGTGCGGCCTGGCCGGCACGCACGACGGGTTCGGCGGTGGTGAAGTCCGGTTCGCCGATTTCCAGGTGGATCACATCGTGGCCGGCCTGCTCCAGCGCCTGTGCGCGGGCCAGCAGGGACATCACGTGGAACGGGGCGATTTCATGGCTGCGCCGGCTGTAGCCCGGCGTGTGGGGCAGGGTACTCATATGCCCATGGTACGCCGCGCGCGGGGAGCATGCGTTTGGGTAGTGCCGGCCGCTGGCCGGCATTCCGACCCATTCCGGAGTTCATGAGGTTGCCGGCCAGCGGCCGGCACTACCGGCAGGGTTGCCGGCAGTCCTTCCGCGACCCAGACTCGGACACAAGGACGCCATTGCATTGCCGCTCAAGGAGCCTTATCTCATGAAATCCACCCTCTGCCTGTTACTCGCCAGCCTGATGACCACCACTGCTACCGCCGCCACGCCGCCCGTTCCGCCGGATGCCGCCAAGCATCCGCATGTGGTCAAGGCGCCGTTCGGCGCGACCCGCAACGATGACTATTACTGGCTGCGCGACGACAAGCGCGAGAACAAGGAGATGCTGGCCTACCTGCAGGCCGAGAATGCCTACGCCGACCAGCTGCTGGCACCACTGAAGCCGCTGGAAGACACCCTGTACAAGGAGATCGTCGGCCGCATCAAGCAGGACGATTCCAGCGTGCCGGCGCGCGAGCGCGGCTACTGGTACTACAGCCGCTTCGAGACCGGCCAGGACTACCCCATCCACGCGCGCCGCAAGGGCAGCATGGAGGCGGCCGAGGAAATCCTGCTGGACGTCAACGCGATGGCCGCCGGCAAGGGCTACTTCAGCGTCGGCTCGATGGAAGTGAGCCAGGACAACCAGCTGCTGGCCTGGGCCGATGACGATGTCGGCCGCCGCCAGTACACGATCCGCTTCAAGGACCTGGCCACCGGCCAGGTGCTGCCCGATGTGATCACCGGCAGTTCCGGCGACCTGGTCTGGGCCGACGACAACCGCACCGTGCTGTACGTCGAGAACGATCCGGAAACGCTGTTGACCGTGCGCGTCAAGAAACACGTGCTGGGCACCCCGGCCAGCACCGACACCGTCGTCTACGAAGAGAAGGACGACAGCTTCTACATGGGCATCGGCCGCACCCGCGACGATCGCTTCATCACCATCGGCGTGCACAGCACCGTGTCCTCGGAAGAGCGCTACGCGCCGGCCAGCGACCCGACCACCTTCACCGTGCTGGCGCCGCGCCAGCGTGATGTCGAGTACGACGCCGACCACTACGACGGCCGCTGGGTGATCCGCACCAACGACGGTGCGAAGAATTTCAAGCTGGTCACCGCACCGACCGATGCCACCTCGCGCGCGCAGTGGAAGGACTGGATCGCGCACGACGATGCGGTGTTCATCGAAGGCTTCGAGCTGTTCGACAGCTACACCGCCATCGCCGAACGGTCCGAGGGCCTGGAGCGCATCCGCCTGCTGTTCAAGGATGGCCGCAGCGACTACGTGAAGGCCGATGAGCCGGCGTATTCGATGGGCTTGGGCGACAACACCGAGGCCGATACGCCGTGGCTGCGCTACGTCTACACCTCGATGACCACCCCGACCACCGTGTTCGAGCTGAATACCGCCACCGGCGAGCGTCGCCAGCTGAAGCAGCAGCCGGTGATTGGCTATGACGCCTCGAAGTACGAGACCGACCGCGTCTGGATCACCGCTCGCGATGGCGTGAAGGTGCCGGTGTCGCTGGTCTACCGCAAGGGCTACCAGAAGGACGGCAAGGGTGCGCTGTTCCAGTACGCCTACGGCAGCTACGGCATGTCGATGGACCCGTACTTCAACCAGACCGCGGTGAGCCTGCTCGATCGTGGCGTGGTGTATGCCATCGCCCACATCCGCGGCGGCCAGGAGATGGGGCGCGACTGGTACGAGAACGGCAAGCTGCTGCACAAGCAGAACACCTTCAACGACTTCGTCGACGTCACCCGTGGCCTGGTGGCGCAGGGCTGGGCGGCGAAGGATCGCGTGGCCGCGTCCGGCGGCAGCGCCGGTGGCCTGCTGATGGGTGCCGTGGCCAACCAGGCTCCGCAGAATTACCGGGTGATGGTGGCGCAGGTGCCGTTCGTCGACGTGGTCACCACCATGCTCGACCCGACCATTCCGCTGACCACCAACGAATACGACGAGTGGGGCAACCCGGAGCAGAAGCAGTACTACGACTACATGCTGTCCTACTCGCCCTACGACAACGTGAAGCCGCAGGCCTACCCGGCGCTGTTCGTGGGCACCGGCCTGTGGGATTCGCAGGTGCAGTACTGGGAGCCGGCCAAGTGGGTGGCCAAGCTGCGTGACGACAACACCGGCCACTACCCGATCCTGTTCCGCACCAACATGGAAGCCGGCCACGGTGGCAAGTCGGGGCGCTTCCAGCGCTATCGGGAGCTGTCCGAGTCTTACGCGTTCGTGCTGCAGCAGCTGGGCATCGCCCAGCCGTAACGGCGAAGGGGTGCCGGGCGCTGCCGGGCACCCCGAACCGGTATCCTTGCGGCCATGAGCCTGCCCGAGCCATCTGCACCCCGCGATACCGCCACGCCGCCGCGCGTGGTGCGTTTCCGTTGGGCGTGGTGGCTGCTGGCCTACGTCAGCCTCGGCACCGGCATCGTCGGCATCTTCGTTCCGGGCCTGCCGACCACCGTATTCATCCTGATCTCGGCCTGGGCTGCATCACGTGGCTCCGAACGCCTGCACACCTGGTTGCTGCAGCATCCGCGCTTCGGCCCGGCCATCGCCAACTGGCAGGCGCACGGTGCGGTCAGCCGCTACGGCAAGTGGATGGCCACGATCACCATGGCGGTGTGCGCCGCGATCATGCTGTGGTGCGTGCCGATCGCCTGGGTGAAGTGGTTCTCGATCGGCAGCATGACCGTGGTGGCGATCTGGCTGTGGACGCGGCCGCTGCCACCGCCCGCGGATTGAGCGCCTGCGGGAGTGCCGGCCGCTGGCCGGCAACCCGATCCCCTGCACGAACCGCTCAGCCGCCAATGGCTATACTCGGGGCATGAAGATCCCCCATCGAAACGCCATCCTGATTCCGCTGGCAGCGGCCTCGCTGCTGCTCCTCGCCGCCTGCGGCAACAAGGGCCCGCTGGTACTGCCGCAGAAGCCGGTGCCGGTGGAAGAAACCGTCGAACCCGCAGCCGAGCCCGCCACCGAGGCGACCCCGGCGGAGACCCAGGGAACCGCTACCCCGGCCACGACCGTGGACCCGGCTGCACCGGCCACCCAGCCGGCACCCGCGCCAGCGAAGAAGGCGGGCAGCGGGAATGAGTAAGGCCGGTTCCAAGGCCCTGCGCTTCAGCAAGATGCATGGCGCGGGCAATGATTTCGTAGTGATCGACCTGCGTGATGGCACTGCGCCGCCCACGCCTGAACTGGCCGCGCGCCTGGCCGACCGCCACACCGGCGTTGGCTGCGACCAGATCCTGACCATCGAGGCGCCGCGTGCGGACGGTTCGGTGGCCTCGTACCGCATCTGGAATGCCGACGGTTCCAACTCGGAACAGTGCGGCAACGGCGCACGCTGCATCGCCGCCTGGCTGGTGCGCGAGGGCAGTGCGCAGGGCGATGCATTCGTCATCGACAGCCCGCTGGCCAGCCATGAAGTGAAGGTGCTGGGCGAGGGGCAGTTTGCGGTGACGATGGGGGTGCCCGCCTTCGAGCCGGGCAACGTGCCGCTGATGGGTTTTGCACACCCGCGCGAGGAATACCTGCTGCCGCTGCAGGGCGAGAGCGTACGCTTCGCCGCGGTGTCGATGGGCAATCCGCATGCGGTGATCGAAGTGGGCCTGATCGATGCCGCACCGGTCGAGCGCGTCGGTGCGCTGCTGCAGCAGCATGCGTCGTTCCCGCGCTCGGTGAACGTGGGCTTCGCCCAGGTGATGAGCCCGGCGCACGCCCGCCTGCGCGTGTTCGAGCGCGGCGTTGGCGAAACCCTGGCCTGCGGCAGTGGTGCCTGCGCCGCCGCGGTGACCCTGATGCAGCGTGGCCGCCTGCAGCGCGATGCGCGCATCAGCCTGCCCGGTGGCGACCTGCGCATCCAGTGGCCGGGCGATGGCCAGCCGGTGGTGATGGCCGGCCCGACCGCATTCGTCTTCGAAGGGGAGTGGATCGCATGACCGAAACCGTCGACAAGCTCGGGGCCCATGAAGTCGCTGCCTGGTTGCGGCGTCATCCCGGCTTCCTCAAGCAGTTCCCGGACCTGGCCCTGACCCTGGTGGTGCCGCGCGACGACGGCCCGACCGCGTCGCTGGCCAGCTACCAGCTGGAAGTGCTGCGCGAGAAGAACCGCGAGCTGGCACGACGGTTGGCCGATCTGGGCGCGACCGCCCAGGTCAATGAACGCCTGGCGGTGCGCACGCACCAGCTGACCCTGGCGCTGATGAAGCAGGACAACGCCGCCGACACCCTGCGTGCGATGGCCGCATCGCTGCAGGAAGACTTCGCCGGTGACCTGGTGCGGCTGGTGGTGCATGCGCCGGTGGCCGGGCTGGAACAGGCCGACTGGCTGCAGGTGATTGCCGCTGACGATCCGCAGCTGGGCCCGTTCCGCGATTGCCTGAACGACGGCGAGCCGATCTGTGGCCGCCTGCAGCCGGAAAAGAATGCCGTGCTGTACGGCGTGCGCAGCGAGGAAGTGCAGACCACCGCGCTGCTGCCGCTGCCGGGCGTCGGCCTGATCGCGGTCGGCAGCCACGATCCGAATCGCTTCTACCCGGGCATGGGGACGTTGTTCCTGCGCATGATGGGCGACGCGCTGGTCACCGGCCTGAAGCGCTTCCCCGGCTGAGCAGGGCACGTCGACGATGAGCGCGGTACAGGCCTTCCTGCAGCACCTGCAGGTGGAGCGGCGGATGTCGGCCCATACGCTCGACGCCTACCGCCGCGACCTGGACGCGCTGTCGGCCTGGGCCGCGCCGCGTGGCATGGCAGTGGAGGCACTGGATGCCGACGCGGTGCGCCAGTTCGTCGCCGACGAGCACCGGCGTGGCCTGTCGGCCAAGAGCCTGCAACGCCGCTTGTCGGCCTGCCGCAGTTTCTACGCCTGGCTGCTCAAGCACGGGCGCATCGAGGTCAGTCCGGCAGCGACGCTGAAGGCGCCGCGCGCGCCGCGCCGCTTGCCCCAGGTGCTTGATGCCGACGAAGCCGTGCAGCTGGTCGAGCTGGAGCCGGAAGGTGAACTCGGCCGCCGTGACCGCGCGCTGCTGGAACTGTTCTATTCCTCCGGCCTGCGCCTGAGCGAAGTCTGCGCGCTGACCTGGCGTGACCTGGATTTCGACAGCGGCCTGGTCAACGTGCTGGGCAAGGGCAACCGCCAGCGCCGGGTGCCGTTCGGCTGGCCCGCACGCGAGGCGTTGCAGGCATGGCGTGCGGAAAGTGGCGGCGGTCCGGCCTCGCCGGTGTTCCCCGGCCGCAACGGGCCGATCAGCCAACGCGCGGTGCAGATCCGCATCCGCCAGCTGGCGCAGCGCCAGGGCCTGTTCAAGCACGTGCACCCGCACATGCTGCGGCACAGTTTCGCCAGCCACATCCTGGAATCGTCCGGCGACCTGCGCGGTGTGCAGGAGCTGCTCGGCCACGCCGACATCGCCACGACGCAGATCTACACCCACCTCGATTTCCAGCACCTGGCCAAGGTCTACGACGCCGCGCATCCGCGCGCCAAGCGCCGCAGCAGGGACGACAAGGCTGAATAGCCTGCCCTTGATCTGGATCAGGGCAGGTCGGATGCAACCGGCGCACCGTGGCCGCAGGCCACGAGGACACCGCCGCCATGGCGAAGCCCATACCGTTGCATCCCAGACACCCCGAGCGCATCTGCTGGGGCTGCGACCGTTACTGCGCCGCTGAAGCGCTGGCCTGCGGCAATGGCTCCGGCCGCACCCAGCATCCGATCGAGACGCAGGGTGAAGACTGGTACCTCGCCTGGGGCATCGAGCCGAATCCGGACCGGCCTTCGCAGGCCAAGCGCTGAACGGCAGGCGTTCCACGTTCGGGCGGCGGGGTCCGCGCGCATTCCGATGCGCTCGTTAAAAGGGCGCCCTCTTCCCATGGGGCGCCACCAAGCGCTGAACGGCAGCCATCCGCGCAGGCTTGATCGCACCCGGCGCTGTCCCCATCTCCCGTGAACAGCTATCGGAGGCCGCATGGACCCCAGTCAGAACCCCAACGTTTTCCACGCCACCACCATCGTCTGCGTCCGTCGCGGCGAGCACGTGGCCATTGCCGGCGACGGCCAGGTCACGCTGGGCCACACCGTGATGAAGGGCAATGCGCGCAAGGTGCGCCGCCTCGGTCGTGACGGCCAGGTGCTGGCCGGCTTCGCCGGTGCCGCCGCCGATGCCTTCACCCTGTTCGAACTGTTCGAGGCCAAGCTGGAAAAGCATGGCCAGCTGCAGCGCGCTGCGGTCGAGCTGGCCAAGGATTGGCGCACCGAGCGCCGCCTCGGCAAGCTTGAGGCCCTGCTGGCGGTGGCCGACAAGGAAACCTCGCTGATCATCAGCGGCACCGGTGATGTGATCGAGCCGGAGGACGGCATCATCGCCATCGGTTCCGGTGGTTCCTACGCACTCTCGGCCGCGCGCGCACTGATGGCGCACACCGAACTGGATGCGCGCACCATCGCCAGCGAAGCGATCGGCATCGCCGGCGACATCTGCATCTACACCAACCGCAACGTGGTGGTCGAGGAGCTGTGAGGGTTGTGCCGGCCGATGGCCGGCAACCTCATGAGCCCGGACACACGTGCCTGGTTGCCGGCCAGCGGCCGGCACGACCGACAACGCATTCGTGAGCACATCCATGTCGAAGATCGAAGTTTCCTCCGCCACCATGACCCCGCGCGAGATCGTGCAGGAACTGGACCGGCACATCGTCGGCCAGCACGACGCCAAGCGCGCCGTGGCGATCGCCCTGCGCAACCGCTGGCGCCGCATGCAGCTGGTGCCTGAGCTGCGCAATGAAGTGATGCCGAAGAACATCCTGATGATCGGCCCGACCGGCGTCGGCAAGACCGAGATCGCACGTCGCCTGGCCACCCTGGCCAACGCGCCGTTCGTGAAGGTCGAAGCGACCCGCTTCACCGAAGTCGGCTACGTCGGCAAGGACGTCGAGCAGATCATCCGCGACCTGGCCGATACCGCGGTCAAGCTGTACCGCGAACAGGCCAAGGTGCGCGTGCGTACCCAGGCCGAAGAGCGTGCCGAAGACCGTATCCTCGATGCGCTGCTGCCGCGCCGCAGCGGTGGCATCGGTTTTGATCCGGAAGTCGCCCGCAACGAACCGTCGGCGCAGGACAACGAGACCCGCATCAAGTTCCGCAAGATGCTGCGCAATGGTGAGCTGGACGAACGCGAGATCGAACTCGACCTGGCTGCCAACGTCAGCATGGACATCATGACCCCGCCGGGCATGGAGGAAATGGGCCAGCAGCTGAAGTCGATGTTCGCCAACCTTGGCGGCGGCGCCAAGGCGCACAAGCGCACGCTGACCATCAAGGCTGCACGTCCGCTGCTGATCGAGGAAGAAGCCGGCAAGCTGGTCAACGAGGACGACATCCGCACTGCCGCGATCGAGGCCTGCGAGCAGCACGGCATCGTCTTCATCGACGAGATCGACAAGGTCGCCAAGCGTGGTGACAACGTGGGCGGTGGCGACGTGTCCCGCGAAGGCGTGCAGCGCGACCTGCTGCCGCTGGTGGAAGGCTCCAACGTGTCGACCAAGTACGGCACGATCAAGACCGACCACATCCTGTTCATTGCGTCGGGCGCGTTCCACCTGGCCAAGCCCAGCGATCTGATTCCGGAGCTGCA
Organism: Stenotrophomonas sp. AG209; assembly: GCF_003550055.1. Classification (NCBI taxonomy): domain Bacteria; kingdom Pseudomonadati; phylum Pseudomonadota; class Gammaproteobacteria; order Lysobacterales; family Lysobacteraceae; genus Stenotrophomonas; species Stenotrophomonas sp. AG209. The sequence goes on along the minus strand of NZ_QXDB01000001.1, from coordinate 1,955,178 downwards.
GGGCCGCTTCCCGATCCGCGTTGAACTGGGAGCGCTGAGCAAGGGTGATTTCGTGCGCATCCTGACCGAGCCGAAGGCCGCGCTGACCAAGCAGTACGAAGCACTGCTGGCCACCGAAGGCGTCAAGGTCAGCTTCACCGCCGACGCCATCGATCGCCTGGCCGAGATCGCCTTCCAGGTGAATGAGCGCCAGGAAAACATCGGTGCGCGTCGCCTGCATACGGTGCTGGAGCGCCTGCTGGATTCACTCAGCTACGAAGCGCCGGACCGCGACGGCGAAACCCTGGCCATCGACAGCGCCTACGTCGATGCCCACCTGGGTGAGCTGGTGCAGGACCCGGACCTGAGCCGCTACATCCTGTAACGCCCGATGGGGTCGGATCCCTCGCCGTGGCGAGGGCTCTGACCCGCTCGCTGCAACAGAAAAGGCCGCCGCAAGGCGGCCTTTTTCCTGTGCGGTCAGCGTGATTGCCGCGCGCGGTAGGCCTGCAGCACCTGGTCGATCACCGCACTGGTGCGGGCGGCGCTGATGCCGTTCGAGGGCGAGCGCCCGTTGCCGCGCAGTTCGTCCACGAGGGAGGCAATCAACGGTTGCTGGATCGACGGCGGGTTGGGGATGTCGAACGTCTGCACGCCGGCTTCGGTTTCCAGCTCCATCGGAACGTCCTCGAAGGTGGCAAAGCGCAGCTGCCCACGGTCGCCGGTGATCTCGATCTCATCCTGGCGGCGGAACGCGCAGAAGCTCCATTGCGCGATGCCGTGAGCACCCGTCCCGGTGCGGAAGCACATCGAGACGCTGTCCTCGGCGGCGTAGGCGCCGGTCAACGAACTGGCCAGGCCACGCACATCGCTCAGCGGCCCCAGCAGATGATCCAGCAGGTCCAGGGTGTGCGAGCCCAGGTCGACGAACAGGCCGCCGCCGGCGATCGCCGGATTGGTCCGCCAGAAGTCAGGCGATGCGGCATTCGCCGAATGCGGCCGATGCAGGGTCGCGCGCACGCTGCGCGGCGTGCCGATCGCGCCGCTGTCCAGCAACTGCTTCACCTGTGCGAAGCGGGGCAGGGCGCGGCGGTAGTAGGCCACGAATACCGGTACGCCGCTGCGGGCGCTGGCTTCAACGATGCGCTGGCACTCGCCGTGGTCCATGGCCATCGGCTTTTCGATATAGACCGGCTTGCTCGCGGCAATCGCCTGCAATGCGTACTGCATGTGCGTGGAGGGCGGTGTTGCGACGTACACCGCGTTCACCTCCGGATCGGCGATGAGTGCATCGGCGTCCGCGTACCAGCGGGGAATCGCATGGCGCCGCGCATAATCCTCGGCCAATGCGGCATTGCGGCGCATGACCGCTGCCACCCGCGAGCCGGGTATGCTGGCCAGGGCGGGGCCGCTCTTCTTCTCGGTGACGCTGCCGCAGCCGATGAAGCCCCATACCACGTTGTCCAGGATCATCACGATGCGTCCAGAAAAGGGAAGGTCCGCCGGGTTCAACCCAACAGTGAGCGTAATCGATCACCGGCGGAGGCGGAGACATCAGCACCGGTGGGCAGGAAGCAACGAAGCTGCCACTGCCGGGTCCGGATCGCGTCCTTTGCGGTCGGCGTGCTCCACGGCGGATAGACACGGAGGGCGCGCTTTCCGCCCTCGCCATCGCGCGACATCACGCCGCGCTCGATCAGCAGGTCACGACTGAAGATGAACTGCCCGCGCTGTGTTCCGTCGAAGATCGCGATCACCACGAAGTGCACAGCATCGGCTGCATCCAATGGAGCGATATCAGAACCGGGGGCGGGGCGCTTCCACAGGGTTACGAACTGGCCGGTCTTGGTGGGGGTGATCTTCGCGACGCGGAACACGATGCTGTGACCCTCAAGGGCAAAGCGGCAGGCACCGTACTCTGCGCTTTCCGCTTCCGCCACGATCGGTCCGGTCAACTGCAGCCCTGCGGGCAGGTAGAGATCGTGCAGTGCCGCGATGGCGGCAGCAACGCCGCTCATGCTTCCGGCAACGGCTCGGGCACCGTTCCGGGAACGAACACACCGTCCTTCACGTAGGCGGCCAGGGTCATGTCCAGTGCGAGCATGCCGTCGCGCTTGAGGTCCATCAGTTCCGGTTCGACCATTGCCCCGTGCAGCACGCCCAGCACGGTGGCGTGCAGCATGCGTGCGGCGATCTTGGGGTCGGCGCCTTCGCGCAGCTGGCCCAGATCGCGGGCGCGGCGCAGGGCGCGCTCCATCCGGTCCAGCGCATCGCGGAATCCGGCCTGCTGCATCTCGGTCAGCACCTTGGTGTCAGCCGACGCATCGCTGCGCAGCATGATTTCCATGGTCTTGCGCAGGCGCTCGTCCTCGGACAGCTCGATGAACGAGTGGATCATTACCGCGCGCAGGTCGTGCACCGGGGTGTCGCGCTGGTCGGTGGAGGTGCGCTCCAGTTCCTGCATGAAGGGCAGGTGCACGCGCTCGACGATCGCGGCCAGCACCTCGCTCTTGTTCTTGAAGTGCCAGTAGACCGCGCCACGGGTGTAGCCGGCGCGGGCACCGATCATCTCCAGCGTGGTACGGGCCACGCCGTGTTCATGGAAGCAGGCTTCGGCGGCGTCAAGGATGCCTTCCCGGGTTGCCTGGGTGTCCTCTTTGGTCTTGCGGGCCATGGGTGTGGGTACGAGTGCGGGTGAAACGTGGCTGAATTGTACCGGTTTACAAACAAACAAGCATGTATGTATATTTCGCACCCATCATTCCCGTCGTGTGCGTGGCAGGCCGGTCCGGCTCCCACTCCACCCGGGTGGGCGCGATCTGCGGGGCTTTCACCGGAACAAGGGGAAGTCCAGCGGTATCAGCCTCCTCTGAGATTCCTTCCTCCAAGAGCCTTTCCGTCATGTTGCTGAGCCGAATCCGACCCTTTGCACTGTCGCTGGCAATCGCCGCGACCGTGGCTGCCTGCGGCGGCCAACCCCAGGCCCCCGAACAGGGCCCGGGTGACGTCACCGTGGTCACGCTGAAGTCCGAGACCGTGGGCCTGACCCGCGAGCTGCCGGGCCGTACCAATGCCTTCCTGGTCGCCGAAGTGCGCCCGCAGGTCAACGGCATCGTCGCCAAGCGCCTGTTCACCGAGGGCGGCATGGTCAAGGCCGGCGAGGCGCTGTACCAGCTCGACGACGCCAGCTACCGGGCCCAGGCCAACAACGCCCGCGCCCAGCTGGCCCGCGCCGAAGCCACCGCCAATGCCGCCCGCCTGAGTGCCAAGCGCATCACCGAGCTGGCCAAGGTCGATGCGGTCAGCCAGCAGGACCTGGAAAACGCCGTGGCCGCGCAGAAGCAGGCCGAGGCTGACGTCGGGGCCGCCAAGGCTTCGCTGGATGCGGCCAACGTCACCCTGGGCTACGCCCGCATCACCGCGCCGATCAGCGGCCGCATCGGCAAGTCCAGCGTCACCCAGGGTGCGCTGGTCAGCGCCGGCCAGGCCAACGCACTGGCCACCGTGCAGCAGCTGGACCCGATCTATGTCGACCTGACCCAGTCCTCGGCCGAGCTGCTGCAGCTGCGCCGCGAACTGGCCGCCGGCCGCCTGCAGGACAACCAGACCCTGCCGGTCAGCATCCTGATGGAAGACGGCAGCACCTTCGAGCACAAGGGCACGCTGGAGTTCTCCGAAGTCAGCGTCGATCCGACCACCGGCAGCTTCGGCCTGCGCGTGAAGGTGGACAACCCGGACGGCCTGCTGATGCCGGGCATGTACGTGCGTGCGGTGATCGGCGGCGGCGTGCGCAGCGACGCGGTGCTGGTGCCGATGCAGGGCATCGCCCGCGATCCGAAGGGCGACACCACGGCGATGGTGGTCGACAAGGACAACAAGGTCGAAGTGCGCCCGGTCAAGGTCAGCCGCACGGTCGGCGACAAATGGCTGGTCGAGGACGGTCTGAAGGCTGGTGACAAGGTCATCGTCGAAGGCCTGCAGAAGATCGGCCCCGGCATGCCGGTCAAGGCCACCGAGAAGGGCGCTGCTCCGGCCAAGCCGGCAGCGGCCGCCCAGCCTGCCGCCCCGGCCGGCGACGCGAAGTAAGCGGAGAACCCCATGGCACGCTTTTTCATCGATCGACCCATCTTCGCGTGGGTGATCGCCATCATCATCATGCTCGCCGGCGGCCTGGCCCTGTTCAAGCTGCCGGTCTCGATGTATCCCAACGTCGCACCGCCGGCGGTGGAAATCAGCGCCACCTATCCGGGTGCATCGGCCAAGGTGGTCGAGGACTCGGTGACGCAGATCATCGAGCAGAACATGAAGGGCCTTGATGGCCTGATCTACTTCTCCTCCAACAGCTCGTCCAACGGCCAGGCCACCATCACCCTGACCTTCGAGAGCGGCACCAACCCGGACATCGCCCAGGTGCAGGTGCAGAACAAGCTGCAGCTGGCCATGCCGCTGCTGCCGCAGGAAGTGCAGCGGCAGGGCATCAACGTGGCCAAGTCCAGCTCGGGCTTCCTGAACGTCATCGCGTTCGTGTCCGAGAACGGCAGCATGGATGCCAACGACATCGCCGACTACGTCGGTTCCAATGTCGTCGACCGTCTCAGCCGTGTGCCGGGCGTGGGCAACATCCAGGTGTTCGGTGGCAAGTACGCCATGCGCATCTGGCTGGACCCGAACAAGCTGCACACCTATGGCCTGTCGGTGCCGGAAGTGACCGCCGCGATCAAGGCGCAGAACGCCCAGGTGGCCATCGGCCAGCTCGGCGGTGCGCCGTCGGTGAAGGGCCAGCAGCTCAACGCCACGATCAACGCGCAGTCGCGCCTGCAGACCCCGGAACAGTTCCGCAACATCATCGTGCGCGGTGCGCAGGACGGTGCCGAACTGCGCCTGGGCGATGTCGCCCGCGTCGAGCTGGGTGCCGAGTCCTATGACTTCGTCACCCGCTACAACGGCCAGCCGGCCAGCGGCCTGGCGGTCACCCTGGCCACCGGCGCCAACGCGCTGGATACCGCAGCCGGCGTGGATGCCGCGCTGCAGGACATGAAGAGCTTCTTCCCGGCCGGCCTGAAGGCCGAGATCCCGTACGACACCACCCCGTTCGTGCGCGTGTCGATCAAGGGCGTGGTGCAGACCCTGATCGAAGCGATCGTGCTGGTGTTCGTGGTGATGTACCTGTTCCTGCAGAACTTCCGCGCCACCCTGATCCCGACCATCGCCGTGCCGGTGGTGCTGCTGGGTACCTTCGGCGTGCTGGCGATGCTGGGCTTCTCGGTGAACATGCTGACCATGTTCGCGATGGTGCTGGCGATCGGCCTGCTGGTGGACGATGCCATCGTGGTGGTGGAGAACGTCGAGCGCATCATGTCCGAGGAAGGGCTGTCGCCGCTCGAAGCGACCCGCAAGTCGATGGGCCAGATCACCGGCGCACTGGTGGGTATCGGCCTGGTGCTGTCGGCGGTGTTCGTGCCGATGGCCTTCATGAGCGGCTCCACCGGCGTGATCTATCGCCAGTTCTCGGCCACGATTGTTTCTGCGATGGCCTTGTCGGTGCTGGTGGCGATCGTGCTGACCCCGGCGCTGTGCGCGACCATGCTCAAGCCGCTGAAGAAGGGTGAGCACCACGTCGCACACAAGGGCTGGTCCGGTCGTTTCTTCAATGGTTTCAACCGCGGCTTTGACCGTACCAGTGAAAGCTACCAGCGCGGCGTGCGCGGCATCATCCACCGTCCGTGGCGCTTCATGGGCATCGTGGCGGCACTGTTCGTGCTGATGGGCGTGCTGTTCGTGCGCCTGCCCAGCTCGTTCCTGCCCAACGAAGACCAGGGCGTACTGATGGCGCTGGTGCAGGCCCCGGTCGGCGCCACTCAGGAACGTACGCTGGAATCGATCGCGGCACTGGAAAACCACTTCCTGCAGAACGAGAAGGATGCGGTGGACTCGGTGTTCTCGGTGCAGGGTTTCAGCTTCGCCGGCATGGGCCAGAACGCCGGCATGGCCTTCGTCAAGCTGAAGGACTGGAGCGAGCGTGACGCCAACAACGGCGTGATGCCGATCACCGGTCGTGCCATGGCGGCACTGGGACAGATCAAGGATGCCTTCATCTTCGCCTTCCCGCCGCCGGCCATTCCGGAACTGGGTACCGCTTCGGGCTACACCTTCTTCCTGAAGGACAACAGCGGCCAGGGCCACGAGGCACTCGTCGCCGCGCGCAACCAGCTGCTGGGCCTCGCCGCCGGCAGCAAGAAGCTGGCCAACGTGCGCCCGAACGGCCAGGAAGACACGCCGCAGTTCCGCATCGATATCGACGCGGCCAAGGCGACCTCGCTGGGGCTGTCGATCGACCAGATCAACGGCACGCTGGCCGCCGCGTGGGGCAGCTCGTACATCGATGACTTCGTCGATCGCGGCCGCGTCAAGCGTGTGTTCGTGCAGGCCGACCAGGCGTTCCGCATGGTGCCGGAGGACTTTGATCTCTGGTCCGTGAAGAACGACAAGGGCGAGATGGTGCCGTTCAGTGCGTTTGCCACCAAGCACTGGGACTACGGCTCGCCGCGCCTGGAACGCTACAACGGCGTGTCGGCGATGGAAATCCAGGGCGAACCGGCCCCGGGCGTGGCCTCCGGTGATGCCATGGCCGAGATCGAACAGCTGGCCAAGCAGCTGCCGCAGGGCTTCGGCATCGAGTGGACGGCGATGTCCTACCAGGAGCGCCAGGCCGGCTCGCAGACGCCGCTGCTGTACACGCTGTCGCTGATGATCGTGTTCCTGTGCCTGGCCGCGATGTACGAAAGCTGGAGCGTGCCGACCGCGGTGCTGCTGGCGGCCCCGCTGGGTATCCTCGGCGCGGTGCTGGCCAACACCTTCAAGGGCCTGGAGCGCGACATCTACTTCCAGGTGGCGATGCTGACCACGGTGGGCCTGACCAGCAAGAACGCGATCCTGATCGTCGAGTTCGCCAAGGAAAACCTGGAGAAGGGCGCCAGCCTGATCGAGTCGATCATGCATGCCGTGCGCGACCGCCTGCGCCCGATCGTGATGACCTCGCTGGCCTTCGGCATGGGCGTGGTACCGCTGGCGATCTCCACCGGTGCCGGCTCCGGCGCCAAGCAGGCGATCGGCACCGGCGTGCTCGGCGGAATGATCGTCGGCACCGTGCTCGGCGTGTTCTTCGTACCGCTGTTCTTCGTGGTGGTGCAGCGCCTGTTCAAGCGCAAATCCTCGACGTAAGCGAAACGGTCGTGCCGGCCGCTGGCCGGCACGACCTCCTGCCATCCGGCAGTACCGATGGAAGTCATTCCCATGAAAAGTGCATCCCTGTTCCTTTCCATCGCCGCCGCGCTCGCGCTGGGCGGCTGCTCCACCCTGGCACCGAAGGACACCGCCGTCGCTCCGGCCATTCCGGCGCAGTGGCCGGCCGAGGCCACGCAGGGCCAGGTGGCCGATGTCGCCGCCGTCGGCTGGCGCGATTTCTTCACCGATGCGCGCCTGCAGCAGGTGATCGACCAGTCGCTGCAGAACAACCGCGACCTGCGCGTGGCCGTGCTCAATGTTGAACGCGCGCGCGGCCAGTACCGCGTGCAGCGCGCCGACCGCGTGCCCGGCGTGGCCGTCACCGGCCAGATGCAGCGCCAGGGCACCGACGCCGGTGTCACCGAGCAGTTCACCGCCGGTGTCGGCGTGGCCGAGTTCGAGCTGGACCTGTTCGGCCGCGTGCGCAATCTCAGTGAAGCGGCGCTGCAGCAGTACTTCGCCGTGGCCGCCAACCGCCGCAACGCGCAGCTGAGCCTGGTGGCCGAGACCGCGACGGCGTGGCTGACCTATGGCGCCGATGCGCAGCGGCTGAAGATCGCCGACGCCACGCTGAAGACCTACGAGGACTCGCTGCGCCTGGCCGAAGCCCGCCACGAGCGTGGTGGCAGTTCGGCGCTGGAACTGACCCAGACCCGTACCCTGGTCGAGACCGCGCGCACCGATGCCGCGCGCCTGCGCGGGCAGCTGGCGCAGGACCGCAACGCACTGGCGCTGCTGGCCGGTGGCCAGCTGGATCCGACGCTGCTGCCGGACAGCATCGAACCGCAGCTGCTGGCGCTGGCACCGCCGCCGGCCGGCCTGCCCAGCGACGTGCTGCTGCAGCGCCCGGACATCATGGCTGCCGAACACCAGCTGCTGGCCGCCAATGCCAACATCGGCGCGGCACGTGCGGCGTTCTTCCCGAGCATCTCGCTGACCGGCAGCATCGGCAGCGGCTCGAGCGAACTGTCCAACCTGTTCGACAGCGGCACCCGCGTGTGGAGCTTCCTGCCGAAGATCACCCTGCCGATCTTCCAGGGTGGCAAGCTGCGCGCCAACCTGGCCATCGCCAATGCGGACCGTGACATCGCGCTGGCGCAGTACGAGAAGTCGATCCAGGTGGGCTTCCGCGAAACGGCCGATGCGCTGGCATTGAATGTCAGCCTGGATGAGCAGGTGAGTTCACAGCAGCGCCTGGTGGAAGCGGCCGAACAGGCCAACCGCCTGTCGCAGGCACGCTACGACGCTGGCCTGGACAGCTTCGTGACCCTGCTTGATGCGCGGCGTACCGCCTACAACGCGCAGCAGACCCAGCTGCAGGCGCAGCTGGCGCAGCAGGCCAACCGCATCACCCTGTACAAGGTGCTGGGTGGCGGCTGGCACGAGCGCAGCTGAGAGAAGCCGGCCAGCGGCCGGCTCTACCCGGATGATCGATGGTAGTGCCGGCCGCTGGCCGGCAGTGTCATTCCAGGGCCAGCTACACCGCCTCATCGTCGCGCCGCGCCACATGGCAGGCGCGCACCCGCGCCAGCGCGTCGCCGGCTTCGCGGGCCATCTGCTCGTACTCGCGGCGGATCTCTTCCAGCCGCTCTTCGTCCAGTTCTTCCAGATCCAACAGTTCGTTGTTGGCCTCTGCGGTGGCACGGATCAGCTCGTCGAGCTTGATCTGCATCGCGGCGGTATCCGCGTTCTGCGTGTGCTGGATCAGGAACACCATCAGGAAGGTGATGATGGTGGTACCGGTGTTGATCACCAGCTGCCAGGTGTCGTTGAAACCGAACACCGGACCGCTGATGCCCCAGATCACCACGATCGCTACCGCAGCCAGGAAGGTCCACGGCGAACCGGTGGCGGCCGCGGCCTTCTTGGCGATCGTATTGAACAGATTGCGTGCTTTCATCGTCGTCGTCCCACTCAGGTGACGAGGATGATCGGCAGTGGCTCGTGCAGGGGCCGTGCAGCCGTCGCGAGGCAGCTCAGGCGCGCAGGCGCGGCGCGTCCTGCAGGCGCACCGGGCTGGTCTGGTAGACGTGCTGCCAGCAACGGTCGACGAATTCGCGGGCCTGGGCTTCGCTCAGGCGCGGCATGATCTGCAGTGCGTACTGGGTCTGGAACATCTCGTCGCGCTGCGCATTGCTGGCGCGCGGCTGGGTGATCAGCGAATCGCAGGCAAACTTGATCCATGGCACGTACGAGCCGAACGAGTTGTGCGGCAGTGCGCCGTCGGCATGCTGGCGGCGCCAGTGGTCAAGTTCGGCGTCAACGTTGATGACCGGGGGAATGGTGGGGACTTCGGCGTGCATGTCGATCCAATCGGTTGAAGTGGATGGGAGTGGGGGTTCATCGCAGTGTGGCGTATGCGCCGGTGCAAGCCGTGTCAGCGCGGCGTGGAGCCGGCGTTGCGATTGCCTATCAATTGCGCGTGCTCGACCGCACCGAGGTCTTCGGCGATGTCGGCCATCGCGTTGCACAGAGGCGCTCATGGTCGAGCGGATGGCCACGCACCAGTTCCAGCTGCAGGCCCTGGTAGGCGGTCCAGAACAGCGCGCCGCGCTGGTGCAGCGCGTACTGCTGCTGCAGGCGTTCGCGGATGGCATCGAGAACCGGGTCGGGCGTAGGGCGAACGGCGTGCGCGCACATGGCTGGCTCCGCCGGGGGGAGAAGGCCCCGGTAACCCCACCCTAGGCGCGTTGCCCGGGTGGGGTGTTACCGCTGTGTATGCAGGCCTGGCAGCTGACTGTGCACGGGTTCACGGCAATGGCCGCAAACGCTGCCGGGACAAGGGTGTGCCGGCACTGAAGCGTTCATTAAGCGGGTTCAACAGTACGCTGCGTGGTGCTCATTCACCGATGTCTTCGTTCCAGATGTCCGGATGGCGGCTGATGAAGTCGCCGAGCAGGTCGACGCATTCCTGGTTGTCGAGGTCGATCACGTTGACGCCGTTCTCGCGCAGCCAGTCGATGCCGCCCTGGAAGGTGCGCGATTCGCCCACCACCACGGTGCCGATGTTGAACTGGCGGACCAGGCCCGAGCAGTACCAGCACGGGGCCAGGGTGGTGACCATGATGGTGTCCTGATAGCGGCGCTGGCGGCCGGCCTTGCGGAAGGCGTCGGTCTCGCCATGCACGGAGGGGTCGCCTTCCTGCACGCGGCGGTTGTGGCCACAGCCGAGCAGGCGGCCGTCGTTGTGGTACAGCGCCGCGCCGATCGGTACGCCGCCTTCGGCCAGGCCCTGGCGGGCTTCGGCGATGGCGGTTTGCAGCAGGGCCTGGTAGTCGGGCGTGGTGATCATGCGGGGGCTCCGGTAAGTCGTGGCCCGCCATGATACGGGCAGGGGGTGCCGCTGGCCCCCGGCGGTGCGATAATCGGGGCCATGAGCGAATCCCCCTACAAAGCCGGTACCACCCATTTCGGGTTCCGCGACGTCGCCGCCAAGGACAAGCAGAAGCTGGTCGGCCAGGTGTTCACCTCGGTCGCGCGTAACTACGACCTGATGAACGACCTGATGAGCCTGGGCGTGCACCGGGCGTGGAAGCGCTACTACGTGGCGACCGCGCAGGTGAAGCCGGGCGACCGCGTGCTCGACCTGGCCGGCGGCACCGGCGACATCGCCGCCCTGCTGAAGGAGCGCGTCGGCGCCGAGGGCTCGGTGGTGCTGGGCGACATCAACGCCGGCATGCTGTCGGTCGGCCGTGACCGCCTGACCAACCGCGGCCTGGTGCTCGGCCTGGACTACGTGCAGTGCAACGCCGAAGCCCTGCCGTTCCCGGACAACAGCTTCGACCTGGTCACGATTGCCTTTGGCCTGCGCAACGTGACCGACAAGGACGCTGGCCTGCGCGAGATGTACCGCGTGCTGAAGGTGGGCGGCCAGGCCCGCGTGCTGGAGTTCTCCGAAGTCACCGCGGACTGGTTCAAGCCGATCTACGACTTCCACTCGTTCAGGATCCTGCCCAAGCTGGGCAAGCTGTTCGCCAACGATTCGGACAGCTACCAGTACCTGGCCGAGAGCATCCGCAAGCACCCACCGCAGGATGAACTGAAGGCGATGATGGGGCAGGCCGGTTTCGAGCGCTGCCACTACAAGAACCTGACCGGCGGCATCGTTTCGATCCACTCCGGCTACAAGCTGTAAAGCGTGTGGGGCCGCCGGGCATGGCCCGGCGCTACCTGTTCTGGTAGGTGCCAACCTTGGTTGGCACACGCTTGCACCGGGCGCTGACACATCCGTGCCAACCAAGGTTGGCACCTACCTGTGGATGCCGACCTTGGTTGGCATGTGCGGGAGGCGCAGGATCAGCCCCGCCCGCCATTACCCCGCACCGCGCAACGCCTGCGGGGCCGCAGGGAGGTACCATTGGGGGTCTGATCCCCGTAACGGTCCCGATTCATGCGTAATCCGCTGATGCTCCTTCCGCTGGCCGTGGCCCTGGCCGCCGGCTGCTCCCAGGAGGCGGCCGCGCCCGCCGCCGCCCCGACTGCCGCAAAGGCTCCCGCCGCCCCCGTGAACGCCGAGAACCGCAGCCACGACGAAAGCTCGTACGCCGAGCCGGACAAGGTCGTCATCAAGGACATCGCGCTGGATCTGAAGCTGGACTTCGACCAGAAGCAGATCGGCGGCACCGCCACCTACACCCTGGAATGGAAGCAGAAGGATGCCAAGCAGCTGGTGCTCGACACCCGCGAGCTGACCGTGTCCAAGGTCGAGGCCGTCGCCGCCGATGGCGCGCGCAGCGCGCTGAAGTTCGAGCTGGCCCCGGTCGACAAGGTGTTCGGCAGCAAGCTGACCATCGAGGCCCCGGAACAGCCGGCCAAGGTGGAAGTGACCTACCACACCGCACCGACCGCTTCGGGCCTGCAGTGGCTGGCGCCGTCGATGACCGAGGGCAAGAAGCTGCCCTTCATGTTCAGCCAGTCGCAGGCGATCCACGCCCGTTCCTGGGTGCCGCTGCAGGACACCCCGAGCGTGCGCTTCACCTACAGCGCGCACGTGGTCTCGCGCCCGGACGTGATGGTGCTGATGAGCGCCGACAACGATCCGAAGGCCGCGCGTGACGGTGACTACACCTTCAAGATGCCGCAGCCGATTCCGTCGTACCTGCTGGCCATCGCCGCCGGTGACCTGGTGTTCGAGCCGATCTCCGGCCGCTCCGGCGTCTGGGCCGAGCCGACCATGGTCAACAAGGCCGCCAAGGAATTCGAAGACACCGAGAAGATGATCGGTGCCGCCGAGAAGCTGTACGGCGAATACCGCTGGGGCCGCTACGACATGCTGGTGCTGCCGCCGTCGTTCCCGTTCGGCGGCATGGAGAACCCGCGCCTGACCTTCGCCACCCCGACCGTGATCGTCGGTGACAAGTCGCTGGTCTCGCTGGTCGCACACGAACTGGCGCACAGCTGGTCGGGCAACCTGGTGACCAACGCCAGCTGGAAGGACATCTGGCTCAATGAAGGCTTCACCACCTACGTCCAGGGCCGCATCACCGAAGCCCTGTACGGCAAGGAGATGGCCGAGATGGAGAAGCAGATCGACCAGACCGACCTGCTGGCCGAAGTGAAGGACATGAGCCCGGCCGACCAGGCGCTGGCGCTGCCGCCGCTGAACGAGCGTGACCCCGACGAAGCCCTCAGCCAGGTGGCCTATGTCAAGGGCTCGTGGTTCCTGGAATTCCTGGAACAGCGCTTCGGCCGCGAGACCTTCGATCCGTTCCTGCGCGGTTGGTTCGATGACCACGCATTCCAGAGCGCGAACACCGACCAGTTCGTCGAGTACATGAAGAAGAACCTGCTGCCGAAGAATCCGTCGGCAGTGACCGAGGCCGAACTGAAGGCATGGCTGGACGAGCCGGGCATTCCGGCGTTCGCGGCCAAGGCGCAGTCGCGCAACTTCAGCAGTGTCGATACCGCGCGCATTGCCTTTGCCAGCGCCGGCACCGTGCCGAGCAGCCAGGTCATCGCCGACTGGAGCACGCAGGAATGGGTGCGCTTCATCGACGGCCTGGGCGCGACCCAGCCGCTGGACAAGCTGGCCACGCTGGACAAGGCGTTCCACTTCACCGGCACCCCGAATGGCGAGATCGCCATGCGCTGGTACCCGCTGGCGATCCGCAGCGGTTACGAGCAGGCCAATGAAGGTGCAGCCGCGTTCATCGAGCGCGTCGGTCGTCGCAAGCTGATCATGCCGATCTACGCCGAACTGGTGAAGACGCCGAAGGGTCTGGAGCTGGCCAAGCAGGCCTTCGAAAAGGCCAAGCCGGGCTACCACCCGATCACCACCGCCTCGGTCCAGGACATGCTGGCCAAGGCCGAAGCCAAGTATGAAGACGCGCCGGGTATCCCCCGGCGCTTTTCTTTGTAGAGTCGAGCCATGCTCGACTGGCTCTTCAACAGCAGTCGAGCATGGCTCGACTCTACAAGAATGCGAAAACACCAAGGACCTCCGCCATGAAACGACTGATCCTGCTCACCGCCTGTGCCCTGGCCCTGGCCGCCTGCAGCAACCCCGAGGAAGAGCGCAAGGCGCAGGAAGCCGCCGCGGCCGCCGTGCAGGCGCAGAAGGAGGCCAAGGCCGAAGACGTGGCCAAGCAGTACGACATGGCCGTGGCCGCGCAGGACTGGGAACGCGCGCGCCTGCATGGCGCCTCGCTGCTGGACCAGTACAAGGACACCGCCGCCGCCGAGCGCATCGCCGCAGGCTTCGACGAGGTCAAGGCCAAGGGCGATGCCGCGCGCGACCTGCGCCGCATGCAGGCGCTGTGGCAGTACAACCAGATCCCGGTAGGCAGCAAGGGCAACCAGGTTTCGGCGCAGATCTACAGCAAGGAACGAGTGGACGTGGATGGCAGCGGCGCCAAGCCGGTGCAGCTGGTGTTCCGCGATCATCCGGAGTGGAAGCGGCATGCCTACCTGGTGCTGCAGGCCGGCGATTTCCGCTGCCCGCAGTGCACGGTGAAGGTGACCGTGGACGACGGCAAGCCGATTTCCATGGCGGCGTGGCGGCCGAAGACCGATGAAGCCATTGCCCTGTTCATCACCGACCAGAAGGCGCTGTGGAAGCTGGCGCGCAAGGGCAAGTCGATCAGCATCGAGTTCCCGGTCAAGGCTGGCGGCACGCGCACGGCCGTGTTCGAAACCGGCGGTGTCGACGCCAGCCGCATGCCGCAGTGGTGGCAGTGATGATCGCGACGGGCAGCGCAGTGCACGCGTTGTCCGCGATCCGGCACTGGGTGTTCGACATGGACGGCACGCTGACGGTGGCCGTGCATGATTTCGCCGCGATCCGCCGCGCGCTGCAGATTGCCGCGGAGGAAGACATCCTCGACCATATCGCAGCGCTGCCGGATGCACCGGCCCAGGCCAAGCGTGAGTGGCTGCTGGATCACGAACGCGCGCTGGCCGAGGACGCACTGCCGGCGCCGGGTGCGGTGAAGCTGCTGCGTGCGCTGGCAGCCGACGGTTGCCGGCTGGGCATCCTGACCCGCAACGATCATGCGCTGGCGAAGCTGACGCTGGACGCGATCGGGGTTGGGGAACTGTTCGACGATGCCGACATCATCGGCCGCGATGAAGCCGTGCCCAAGCCCTCACCGGATGGGCTGCAGCAGCACCTGCGGCATTGGGGCATCGCAGCGTCGGAGGCGGTGATGGTCGGTGACCACGCCTACGACCTCGAGTGTGGCCGCGCCGCGGGCACGCACACCGTGCTGGTCAACCTGCCGGAAAATCCGTGGCCGGGCCGTGCCGACTGGCATTTCGCCGATTGCCGCGACCTGTTGGCCGCTTGGCAGCAGAAGGGGTAGTGCCGGCCGCTGGCCGACAGTGTCGACCAGGGTCGACACCTACCAACAGCATTCCCGATAGCGCATCGGGTGGAAAGCCCCCTTGTTGTTCAAGGGGGCGCGCCGAAGGCGCGGGGATAAGGTGGAATGCGCGAGCAATCTGGTTACGCGCTAAGCGCGTAGCCAAATTGCTGTTTGAACTGCTCGTTGAACTCATCAAAGGTGAAGCGCTGGTTCTGCGTGCCCGGGTGCTCGACCTTCAGCGCGCCCATCAGGTTGCCCATGCGGCCGATGGTCAGCCAGTCGTAGCCCTTCTGGATGCCGTAGATCAGGCCGGCGCGGAAGGCGTCGCCACAGCCGGTCGGGTCGACCACGCGGCGCTCGTGTGCCGGCGGGATGTCGTAGCTCTTTTCCGGGGTGTGGATGACCGCGCCCTTCGGGCCGCGGGTGGTGATGTAGGCCTTCACCCGGCTGACGATCTCCTTCTCGTCCCAGCCGGTGCGTTCCTGCAGCAGGTTCGACTCGTAGTCGTTGACCACCACGTAGTCGGCCTGCTCGATGAAGGCGCGCAGCTCCGGGCCGTTGAACAGCGGCATGGCCTGGCCCGGGTCGAAGATGAACGGAATGCCGTCTTCGTGGAATTCCTGCGCGTTCTGGATCATGCCTTCGCGGCCGTCCGGGCCGACCAGGCCCAGGGTCACGCCCGGCACGCCACGCACGTGGTTCTCGTAGGAACGCATCATCGCGCCCGGGTGGAAGGCGGTGATCTGGTTGTTGTCGTGATCGGTGGTGATGAACGCCTGCGGGGTGAACAGCTCATCGATCACGCGCACGCGCGACAGGTCGATGCCCAGGCCGTCGAAGTATTCGCGGTACGGGCCGAAGTCCGAACCCACGGTGCCCATCGGGATCGGCTGGCCGCCCAGCAGGTGCAGGTTGTAGGCGATGTTGCCGGCGCAGCCGCCGAACTCGCGGCGCATGCGCGGCACCAGGAAGGACACGTTCAGGATGTGCACCTTGTCCGGCAGGATGTGATTCTTGAACTGGTCCGGGAACACCATGATGGTGTCGAAGGCAAGAGAACCACAGATCAGAGCGGACATCGATGTAAGCCTATGCGGTGAATTTTGGGGTGGGCCGGCCCGGTTCAGCGGGCAAGCAAACGGCGCCCTTGGGCGCCCGACGGCGCAAAGGTTACCCGCTGGTGCCGCTCAGGGCCAGAACCGGGTGAGACCCGATCAGGCCGAAAGCCTGTGAAGACGCGGGTTCAGCTAGTTTTTTCCTTGCTCGGCGGCAGGCGGGTTGCTAGGCTTGTCGGCCTCGAATTCTGCCCATTTTTTCGCCATCCCGCGGCGGGCACGACACCCCTCAGGACTCCTTCCTCAGATGTTCAAGAAACTCCGTGGCATGTTCTCCAACGACCTGTCCATCGACCTGGGCACGGCCAACACCCTCATCTACGTGCGCGGGCAGGGGATCGTGCTGAACGAGCCGTCGGTCGTGGCCGTGCGCCAGGACCGTGCCATCGGTGGCACCCGCTCGGTGGCAGCCGTGGGCGCCGAAGCCAAGCAGATGCTGGGCCGTACCCCGGGCCACATCACCACCATCCGCCCGATGAAGGACGGCGTCATCGCCGACTTCACCTACACCGAGGCGATGCTCAAGCACTTCATCAAGAAGGTGCACAAGTCGCGCGTGCTGCGCCCGAGCCCGCGCGTGCTGGTCTGCGTGCCGGCCGGCTCGACCCAGGTCGAGCGCCGCGCGATCAAGGAATCGGCCGAGGAAGCCGGTGCCCGTGACGTGTTCCTGATCGAAGAGCCGATGGCCGCCGCGATCGGCGCCGGCATGCCGGTCACCGAAGCCCGTGGCTCGATGGTCATCGACATCGGCGGCGGCACCACCGAAGTGGCGGTGATCTCGCTCAACGGCATCGTCTATTCGGCCTCGGTCCGCATCGGCGGCGACCGCTTCGACGAGTCGATCACCAACTACGTGCGCCGCAACCACGGCATGCTGATCGGTGAAGCCACCGCCGAGCGCATCAAGGTCGAGCTGGGCTGCGCCTACCCGCAGGCGGAAGTGATCGAGATGGAAATCTCCGGCCGCAACCTCGCCGAGGGCGTGCCGAAGATGATCAAGATCAGCTCCAACGAGGTGCTTGAAGCCCTGCACGAGCCGCTGTCGGGCATCGTCAGCGCGGTCAAGCTGGCGCTGGAGCAGACCCCGCCGGAACTGTGCGCCGACGTCGCCGAGCGCGGCATCGTGCTGACCGGTGGTGGCGCTCTGCTGCGCGACCTGGACCGCCTGATCTCCGAGGAAACCGGCCTGCACGTGCAGGTGGCCGACGATCCGCTGACCTGCGTGGCCCGCGGTGGCGGCCGTGCGCTGGAGCTGGTGGACATGCACGGCAACGAGTTCTTTGCGCCGGAATAAGCCGTCCCGGCCGTTCCTGCCCGCCGCGCCCTTCCGGGGTGCGGCCCGCCGCGATGGCGGGCCGGCACCGGCGGGGCGCCCGCGTGTTTCCCTTCCGCCTTCTGCCAGTTGAATCGTTGCCGTGCCGCCCTACGCCGGTCCTCCCGTTGCCTCCCGATCCGGTGATGCCGCCAGCCCCCTGAGGTTGCTGGCTTACCTCGCATTGGCCATCACCCTGATCGTGCTCGACGACCAGGCCGGCTGGCTGGCGCGCCTGCGCGAGCAGGCCAACAGCCTGGTGCAACCGGTATGGGCGCTGGCTGGCCTGCCCGGCAAGCTCGGCAACCAGGTCAAGGATTCCGCCGCCAGCCACACCCAGCTGGTGACCGAGAACCGCGAACTGCGCAACCAGCTGCTGCTGGCCAACGCGCGCCTGACCCGCCTGCAGACCGCCGCGCTGGACAACGCCCAGCTGCGCGAACTGCTGAACGTGGCCGAGCGCAGTGGCCTGGACGTGCAGCTGGCGCCGATCCTGGACATCGACCTGGACCCGGTGAAGCAGCGGCTGGTGCTTGATGCCGGCACCCGCGAGGGCGTGCATGTCGGCCAGGCGGTGATCGACGCCGGCGGCTTGATGGGGCAGGTGATCAGCGTCACCGGCGGCACCTCCACCGTGCTGCTGCTGACCGACCCCGACCACGCGGTGCCGGTCACCGTGGCCCGCAACGGCGTGCGCCTGATCGTCTACGGCCGCGGCGACAAGCTGGAGCTGCGCGACATTCCGCTCAGCGCCGGCGTGGAAGTGGGCGATGAGATCGTCACCTCCGGCCTCGGCGGGCGCTTCCCGGCCGGCTTCCCGGTCGGCACCATCACCGGCCTGCGCCCGGACGATACCCATGCCTTCCTGGTCGGCGAACTGAAGCCGGCGGCCCAGCTCGACCGCGGCCGCGACGTGCTGTTGCTGCGCCCGGGCGCGGCGATCCGGATTCCGCCGGAACTGCGCCTGCAACTGGAAGCCACCGCGCCGGGCGGCCCGGCCAGCGCCGCTGCCGCGCCGGCGGGAGCCGTGCCTGCGGCAACCACACCGGCCGCCACCGCGCCGGCACCCGTCCCGGCAACGCCTGCACCGGCCGTGGGCCGGTCACCGGCTCCGTCTGCGACGCCGACGGTGGCCCCGGCCTCCTCGCTTGATCCTGCTGCTCCGGTAGTGCCGGCCGCTGGCCGGCAGCAATCCTCGTCTGTGACGAGGAATGCTGCCCCCGCATCCTCCCTTGCCCCCCCGCCTTCGGCGCGCCCCCTTGAACAACAAGGGGGCTCTCCACCCGATGCTGGGTCGGCCCGGGTAGTGCCGGCCGCTGGCCGGCAACCGGCTCCGTCTTCGACGAAGCCGGTTGTCCCCGCATCCTCCCTTACCCCCGCGCCGTCGGCGCGCCCCCCTCAACAAGAGGGGGGCTCTCCCCCGGCCAGCTCCACGGTAGTGCCGGCCGCTGGCCGGCAACCGACCACGCCGGAGGCCCAGCGATGAGCCGTCTGCGAGACAACCCGTGGGTGCTGCCGGCCAGCCTGGTGGTGGCGCTGCTGCTGGGCCTGCTGCCGTTGCCGGCGCTGCTGCAGCCGCTACGCCCGTACTGGCTGGCGCTGGTGCTGGCGTACTGGGTCATCGAGGCGCCCGAGCGTGTCGGCCTGGGCATCGCCTTCGCCAGCGGCGTGGTCGCCGACCTGCTGTACGGCGGCGTGCTGGGCGAACAGGCGCTGCGGCTGGTGATGCTGGCCTTCATCCTGCAGCGCTTCCGCGCCCGCATCCGCTTCTTCCCGATGTCGCAGCAGATGCTGGCCATCGGCGGCCTGCTGTTCAACGACCGCATCGTCAGCGCGCTGGTCCACATCGTGGTGGATGAGCCGACCCTGCCGTGGTCGTACTGGTGGGCACCGCTGCTGGGCATGGGCCTGTGGCCGCTGGTGTTCGTGCTGCTGGACGCGGTGCGCTTCGGCAAGCGCGGGCGCTGAGCCATGATCCCGCGCCGCCAGGTCAAGAACCCGCACGCCGAAGCCGAACAGTTCCGCCGCCGTGCGGCGCTGGGCTTCCTGGGCGTGCTGGTCTGCCTGCTGGGCCTGGGGGGCTGGTACTTCAAGCTGCAGGTGCTGGACCACGACGTCTACGCCACGCGCTCGGAAGCCAACCGCATCAAGCCGCGGCCGGTGGTGCCCGGGCGCGGCATGATCTACGACCGCAACGGCCGCCTGCTGGCCGAGAACGTGCCGGCGTTCCGCCTGGACGTGACGCCGGACAAGGTCAAGGACATGGACGCCACCCTGGAAGGGTTGGCGAAGATCATCAACATCAGCCCGGAAGAGCTGGAAGCGTTCAACAAGTCGCGCAAGGCGCGCCGCAAGTTCCTGCCGGTCACGCTGAAGCTGCGCATGAGCGACGAGGAGATGGCGCGCTTCGCGGTCGACCGCTGGCGCTTCCCCGGCGTCGAGCTGGAGCCCTACCTGACCCGCCGCTATCCCTACGGCGATCTGTTCGCGCACATCATCGGCTACGTCGGCCGCGTCGATGACAAGGACCTGGAGATCCTCGGCGAAGGCAACGCTGCGCTGACCCACATCGGCAAGTCCGGCCTGGAGCGCTATTACGAGCAGCAGCTGCGCGGCAAGGTCGGCTACGAGCAGGTCGAGACCAACGTGCAGGGGCGTGCGATCCGCACCATCGGCCGCGTCGCCGCGCAGTCCGGCGCCGACCTGCGGCTGTCGATCGACGCCGACCTGCAGCGTGCGATGGTCGCAGCCTTCGGTGACCAGGAAGGCTCGGCGGTGGCGATGGACCCGCGCACCGGCGAAGTGCTGGCGATGGTCAGCCTGCCGTCCTACGACCCCAACCTGTTCGTCAACGGCATCTCGCATGCCGACTTCAAGGCGCTGAACGAAAACCCGTCGCGGCCGCAGTTCAACCGCCTGGTGCTCGGTGGCGTCGCCCCCGGTTCCACGCTGAAGCCGCTGATCGGCCTGGCCGGCCTCGATTCGGGCGTGCGCCGCCCGGAAGACAAGGTGCTGTCCACCGGCATGTTCTACCTGCCGGGCACCTCGCGCGGCTGGGGTGACGCCCACCGTGGCGGCCACGGCTGGACAGACCTGCGCAAGTCCATCGCCGAATCGGTCAACACCTATTACTACAAGCTGGCGCTGGATCTGGGCATCGAGCGCTTCGACCATTACATGGAGTACTACGGCTTCGGCCAGCCGACCGGCATCGACCTCACCGGCGAGATCGGCGGCATCCTGCCGTCGCCGGCCTACAAGCGGAAGAGCCGCAAGGAAGCCTGGTACCCCGGCGATACGGTCAACATCAGCATCGGCCAGGGCGACTGGAAGGTCACCCCGCTGCAGCTGGCGCGCGGCGTCAGCGCACTGGCTGACGGCCAGCTGCGCACCCCGCACCTGGTGATCCAGCAGCGCGACGGTTTCGACAGCGACTGGTCGGCGATGCCGGCTGGCGAGAGCAAGCCGGTCAGCCCCAACCCCAACAACGTGCAGGCCGTGCGCGAGGGCATGATGGCGACCATGCGGCCCGGCGGCAGTGGCTGGCGCGTGGCGGTGGGTGCGCCGTACGTGATGGCCGGCAAGACCGGTACCGCGCAGGTCATCAGCCGCAAGGGCACCGCCGCCGTGAATCCGAAGAGCTTGCCGATGCACCTGCGCCACCGCGCGCTGTTCGTCGGCTTCGCGCCGGCGGACAATCCGGTCATCGCGATCGCGGTGGCCGTGGAAGGCGGTGGCTACGGTGGTTCGGCGGCCGCGCCGATCGCCCGCAAGGTGTTCGACGCCTACCTGCTGGGCAAGATGCCCGAAGGCATGCAGCCGCTGGACAGCGAGCGCGGCACCACCGCCATCGGCGCCACCGCGTTCGACAACGAAGACGCCGGCGCGCGCCAGGCTGGCGACCTCGCCGCGGCGCAGCTGGGAGAACATCCGGTGCTGGTCGGCGTGCCTGCGCCGGAACCTGCACCCGCACCGCAGCCGGGTACGCCGGCCGCCGCCGCGCTGCCTGCCACGCCGCGCCCGACCCCTGCGGAGCCAGCACGATGAGAGTGTTCCTGCGCTGGGCCGGCGACATGCTGCGCCGCTTCTTCAGCACGCTGGACTGGGTGCTGTGCCTGGCCCTGGGTGCGCTGATGGTGATCGGCCTGGCGACCTTGAAGAGTGCCGGTGGCGACAGCCTGGTGATGGCGCAGGGCGCGCGTTTCGCGGTGGGCATGGCCGCACTGTGGGGCATCTCGCGGGTGCCGATCCTGCGCATCCGCTCGGCCACGCCGATGATCTACGCGATCTCGATGATCCCGTTGCTGGCGGTGTTCGTGCTGGGCACCGGTAAATATGGCCGGCAGTGGCTGGACCTGAAGTTCTTCTACCTGCAGCCGGCCGAACTGCTGAAGGTCAGCCTGCCGATGATGGTGGCGTGGTACCTGCACAAGATGCCGCTGCCGCCGCGCTTCAGCACCGTGCTGACCGCGCTGGTCATCATCGGCGTGCCCACCGGCCTGGTGATGCTGCAGCCGGACTTCGGTACCGGCGTGCTGATTGCCGCCAGCGGCGTGTTCGTACTGCTGCTGGCGGGCCTGCCGTGGTGGTGGGTCGGCCTGGGCGTGGGTGGCGTGGCCGCGGTCGCGCCGGTGGCCTGGTTCTGGTTGCTGCGGCCGTACCAGAAGGACCGCATCATGATGTTCCTCGACCCGGAGATGGATGCACTGGGTGCCGGCTGGAACATCATCCAGTCGAAGATCGCGATCGGTTCCGGCGGCTTCGATGGCAAGGGCTGGGGCGAGGGCTCGCAGTCGCACCTGAACTTCATTCCCGAACAGACCACCGACTTCGCGTTCTCGGTGCTGAGCGAGGAGTTCGGCTGGATCGGCGTGGCCACCGTGCTGGCGCTGTACCTGGTGGTGATCGGGCGCTGCCTGTGGATCGCCAGCCAGTCGCGCGATTCCTATTCACGCCTGCTGGCCGGCGCCACCGGCCTGGCGTTCTTCGTCTATGTGCTGGTGAATGGCGGGATGATTTCCGGGCTGCTGCCGGTGGTCGGCGTGCCGATGCCGCTGATCAGCTACGGTGGTACCTCGGCGGTCTCGCTGCTGGCCGGTTTCGGCCTGGTGATGGCGGTGCGCAGCCACAATCCGGTGCATGGCGGCTACGGTTGAGTCCGGCGTCGGGGTCAGATCCCTTTTCCCACAGGAAAAGGGATCTGACCCCAGAGCTCGGCTACGGAGAGCAGGGGCGTCCTGACAGCTTCACGCAAGCGCCCGTTGCTACCGTGGCCAGCGTGGAATGGAAACGACTGCTTGGCGGCTGCCGTGAGGTGGTGCGCACCATCGATCTGCCGTTGCTGGCTGCCTTGTTGATCCTGATGGGCGCGGGCCTGGCGGTGCTGCACAGCGTGTCCGGGCCGGTGGGTGGCCAGGCAGCGCGCTTTGCCGGTGGGCTGCTGGCCATGTGGCTGCTGTCGCGCGTGTCGCTGCTGCGCCTGCGTGCATGGACACCGGCGTTGTATGCGCTGTCGATGTTGCCGCTGATGGCGGTGTACGTGATCGGCACCGGCAAGTACGGGCAGCGCTGGCTCAACCTGGGCGTGTTCTACCTGCAGCCGTCCGAGCTGCTCAAGCTGAGCCTGCCGTTGATGATGGCGTGGTACCTGCACCGGCAACCGCTGCCGCCGTCGCCGCGCACGATACTGACCGCCGCAGTGCTGATCGGCGTGCCGGCGGTATTGATCCTGATGCAGCCCAATCTCGGCACCGCCACCTTGGTCACCGCCAGCGGCGTGTTTGCGTTGTTGCTGGCTGGACTGCACTGGGGCTGGGTGGCGACGGGTGCGGCAGGGCTGGCGGTGGCTGCACCCCTGGCCTGGTTCGGCCTGTTGCGGCAGTACCAGAAGGATCGCGTGCTGACTTTCCTCGACCCGGCGGCAGACCCGCTCGGCACCGGCTGGAACATCCTGCAGTCGCGCATCGCGATCGGTTCCGGTGGCTGGGAGGGGCGTGGCTGGGGGCAGGGCACCCAGGCCACGCTGGATTTCCTGCCCGAGTACACCACCGACTTCGCGTTTTCGGTGCTGGCCGAGGAGTTCGGCTGGATCGGCGTGGCGACGCTGTTTGCGCTGTACCTGTTCGTGGTCGGGCGTTGCCTGTGGATTGCAGTGCACGCGCGCGATACGCATGCGCGGTTGCTGGCCGGCAGCCTGGGGCTGGCGTTCTTCGTCTACGTGCTGGTGAACGGTGGAATGATCTCCGGCCTGCTGCCGGTGGTGGGCATTCCGATGCCGCTGATCAGCTACGGCGGGACGTCGGCGGTCTCGTTGCTGGCCGGCATCGGGTTGGTGATGGCGGTACGCGGGCACCGGCCCGTGCACGGGGGATAGGGTTTCCAGCCAACGGCGCAGCCCCTCGTGGGTGGTCGCGCAAAGCAGTTCATGGGTGGGGCCGGGTAGATGGGCTGCGCAGGGGACGCTGCAAGTACGTCCATGTAAGCTCGGTCGCCGCATCCATGCGGCTCACGCCCCTGCGCAGCCCATCTACCCGGCCACGGACAGGTTCCGTGCGCGTCTACCCACGGAGAAGAAAGAGAAGATCAAAAGCGGGTCGCGGCGCTGCGCTTGCTCCTGAGCCGAGCATGGCTATGCCGGTCGTCCTGACCGGCACCCTTCGGGCCGTCGCCATGGGCGACGTTGGCAGCGGCTCCTGCCGCTGCCTTCGGCTCTACAGGAAGCAATGAAGCGGGCGGCCAAGCTGGTTTTGCTTTTGATCTTCTTTTTCTTTTCCGTGGGTGGACGAACACGGAATCTGCCAGCGGCCGGGTGGGTGGGCAGTGCGGGGTGTCCGCGGCATGGATGCCGCGGCCAAGCCCCCATGGATGGGTTCACGGCGTCCCCGCAGTGCCCACCCACCCGGCCAGCCCTCAGCAATCCGGCTTTCAGCGACCAATTCCACCCACGAGGGGCTGCGCCGTTGGCTGGAAACTTCCTGACTCTGCGCAATGCCCGTTATGGAATCGTTCTCACAACGACGCACAGCAGCACGCGCTCTGACCAATTTCCAGAAAAAATGTTAGCTGGTTCACACTTTTACAGCGCGTTGATCTTGATCAATGGACTTGTCGTAATCGGCCTGCACAATGGCGGCCCGTTCGGCACGGCGCGCCGTCAATCGATGCAGCGCGAGGGGGCGTCGGGCGGGAAGCAGTACTGATCCAACGGGTACAGGGAGCGCGGGGTACTGCCACTGGGGAGCGGCAGCCGCGCAGGTACCGACCGGATCCGGTCGCCGGTTGCGTCTGCGGGGATGGGGACGCAACCGGCAACCTCTATCTGAATGGGGCAGGGTGATCACGACGTCTTCACATTTCCCGCTGAACACGGGCAAATCGTTGTGATTCATGGTGTTAGGGGTTTTAATTCATCCATGACCTGCTAACCTGCGACGATGATTCGACGCACTCTGGCCTGCATGCTCACCCTCGGCCTGGTCGCCTGTGCGACCCAGCCGAAGTCCCCACCGTCTTCGCCCCAGGCCAGCAGTACGCCGCGCCAACCCGCCGCCAAGGCCCATGGCCCGGCCGAGGCTGCGCCCGAAGCCACCGCTGCCACCGCGCCGCCGGTCGATCTGACTCCGGTGCCGTTCGAGGTCGCGCGGGCCCGCTTCATTGCCGATACCGCCAAGCGCTATGGCCTGAAGCCGGAGCAGATCAGCAGCGTGCTCGACCAGGCGCAGGTGCGCCAGCCGATCATCGCCGCGATGTCGCGCCCGGCCGAGCGGGTGAAGCCGTGGAACGAATACCGGCCGATGTTCATCAGCAAGGCGCGCATCGATGGCGGCCGCGCGTTCCTGGCCCAGCACCGTGCCGAACTGGATCGCGTGCAGCAGCGCACCGGCGTGCCGGCCGAAGTGATCGTGGCGATCATCGGCGTGGAAACCAGCTACGGCAAGAATGCTGGCAGCCATCGCGTGCTCGATGCGCTGTACACGCTGGCGTTCTATTACCCGCGCAGCGGCGACCCGGCCAAGCTGGAACGCGAAGTGCGCCGCGAGCTGTTCTTCCGCGATGAGCTGGCCAAGCTGTTCGAGCTGGGCCGCGAAGAGAACCTGGACATCACCACGCTCAAGGGCAGCTATGCCGGCGCGATGGGCATGGGCCAGTTCATGCCGTCCAGCTATCTGGATTACGCCGTGGACGGAAACGGTGATGGCCGCCGCGACCTGTTCACCAGCTACGACGACGTGTTCTCGTCCATCGCCAACTACTTCGTGAAGAAGGGCGGCTGGGTGCGTGGCGGACAGGTGGCCGTGCCGGCCACGCTGGCGCCGGGACGCGAGGAGTTCAATCCGACTGAATGGATGCCGACCTGGTCGATGGCCGACCTGGCGCAGCGCGGCTACCAGCCGAGCGCGTCGGTGCAGCCGGGCGCCACCGCCACCCCGATCACGCTTGAAGGCAGCACCGGCAAGCAGTACTGGCTGGGCTTCCAGAACTACTACGCGATCACCCGCTACAACCTCTCGAAGATGTACGCGATGGCCGTGTTCCAGTTGTCCCAGGCCATCGCCGGACAGGAGCTGCCCCCGGCATGAACATCAGATGGCTGGTCCCAGGCTTGATTGTCCTCGCGTTGGCTGCCTGCAGCAGCGCGCCGAAGAAGCCGGCCACGGCCGGCCATGGTGGCAAGTCGGGTGGCACCCTGGTGCAGGGGCGCGGCTCGCGCCCGGCACACTGTCCGGAAGGGTCGCCGTACGCGGCGGCCAAGGAAGACCTGAGTACCCGCGGCAACTACACCGCCGGTGGCCTGTACAAGCCGGGCGTGCGCGACAGCACGCCGGATTACATTCCCAACGTGGCCTGCATTCCCGAGCCGGAAGTGACCGCCGAGGAGCGCTCGGCGATCGGCAACAAGTCGCCGTACGTGGTGCTGGGCAAGTCGTACAAGGTGCTCGACGATACCCATGACTATGTCGAGCGCGGCACCGCGTCGTACTACGGCGCCAAGTTCCATGGTCGCCTGACCTCCAACCGCGAGGTCTACGACATGTACCAGTTCACCGCCGCGCACAAGACGCTGCCGCTGCCCAGCTTCGCCCGCGTGACCAACCTCGACAACGGCGAGTCGGTGATCGTGCGCGTCAACGATCGCGGCCCGTTCCACGATGGCCGCGTGGTCGATCTCAGTTATGCCGCCGCGGTGCGCCTGGGCATCACCCAGCGCGGCAC
This sequence comes from Stenotrophomonas sp. AG209, assembly GCF_003550055.1. Classification (NCBI taxonomy): domain Bacteria; kingdom Pseudomonadati; phylum Pseudomonadota; class Gammaproteobacteria; order Lysobacterales; family Lysobacteraceae; genus Stenotrophomonas; species Stenotrophomonas sp. AG209. Next base: position 1,928,473 of record NZ_QXDB01000001.1, on the reverse strand, counting down.
CGGCAACGTCGAAGTGCGCGCGCTGCAGCCGGGCGAGAGCAACCTGCTGGCGCAGAAGCCGTCGCGCCGCGAGCGTCGTGCCGCCGAAGCGGCAGCCGCGGTGGCCAGTGCGCGCCCGGCACCGACCGCGCGCGCAACCGCCGACAGCGATATCGATCGCCTGGTCAAGGGTCTGCCGGCCGATGGCATGCCGGCGCGTGGCCAGCCGGCTACCACCCAGGGTGTGGCCAGCACCGTGCCAGATGTGGCGGTCAGCAGCCTGCCGCCGAGTGCGCCGCTGGTGCGCAGCACTGCACCGGCACCGGTTGCAGTCGCCAGCGCTGCGCCGCGCGCCGTCGCGCCGGCACCGGTGCGCACCGTCGCCGCTACGCCGGCGGCACCCAGCCTGTCGCAGCAGGTGGTGGGCGCGGTGATGGTGCAGGTCGCCAGCTTCTCCAGTCGAGACAACGCCAACCGCGCGATGGGCCAGCTCAATGCCGCCGGCATCGTCGGTGCGACCATCAGCGACATCGCCGCCGGTGGCCGCACGCTGTTCCGCCTGCGCGTTCCCGCCAACGACCATGCCAGTGCTGCGGAACTTGTCGGCCGCATCGCCGGTCTGGGCCTGGGTTCGCCGCAGATCGTCAAGGATTGATCCGCCCGGGCCGGTGCTGCCGGCCCATGCTCCCCCGGCCTTACAATGGCCGTTACGTTCCACCCTCCATTCCCGGCCGTCCCCTGGAGCCTGCTGTCCAATGAATTTCCGTTCCGCCGCCACCGCCCTGGCCGCCACCCTGGTGGTGGGCCTGGCTTCCGCCCAGACGCCGCTGCCGACCCCGGCCACGCCGGCGCCTGCCGCCGCCGCTGCTGCCCCGGCCACCGTCGCCACTCCGCCGGCCCCGGCGCCGAGCGTGTCCAAGGCCTGGGTCCTGATGGATTACGCCACCGGCCAGGTGCTGGCTGGCGAGAACATCCACGAGCAGCTGGCCCCGGCCAGCATCACCAAGGTGATGACGTCCTACGTGATCGCCGCCGAGGTCAAGAACGGCAAGGTCCGTGCGGATGACCAGGTGATGATGAGCGAGCGCGCCTGGCGCGAGGGTGGCGCCGGCACCGATGGCAGCTACAGCGGCTTCCCGGTCAACCAGACCGCACGCCTGGAAGACATGGAAAAGGGCATGGCGATCCAGTCCGGCAATGACGCCGCGATCGCCCTGGCCGAGCACGTGGCCGGCAGCGAAGAAGCCTTTGCGTCGCTGATGAACAGCTACGCCGCCAAGATCGGCATGAAGGACTCGCACTTCGTCAACGCCCATGGCCTGACCGCACAGGGCCACCACAGCACCGCCTACGACCTGGCGCTGCTGGGCCGCGCAATGGTGCGTGATTACCCGGAAACCTACGCGTACAACAAGATCAAGGAATTCCAGGTCGGCAACATCAAGCAGCCGAACCGCAACCTGCTGTTGTGGCGCGATGGCAGCGTGGACGGCATCAAGACCGGCCACACTTCCGAAGCCGGCTACTGCCTGATGAGCTCGGCCCAGCGTGGCGACCAGCGCCTGATCGCCGTGGTGCTGGGTGGTTCGTCGGAGAAGCAGCGTGCCGATGACAGCCTGGCCCTGCTGAACTGGGGCTTCCGCTTCTTCGAGACCCACCGCCTGTACGAACCGGGCAAGGCCGTGGCCGAGCACAAGGTCTGGAAGGGCACCACCGACAAGGTGCAGCTGGGCGTGGCCCAGCCGATGCTGGTGAGCGTGCCGCGCGGCCGCTACAACGACCTGAAGCCGAGCATCGACGTGCCCAAGACCCTGGAAGCACCGTTCACCGCCGGCCAGCAGATCGGCACCGTGAAGGTCACCCTGGATGGCAAGGTCATCGCCGAGGCACCGCTGGTGGCCGTGGCCGCCGTCGAGCAGGCCGGCTTCTTCAAGCGCCTGTGGGACAGCTTCTGGATGTGGTGGGAATCGGAATGATCCACGCCCCGGCGTGGTGAACGGAAAGGCCGGCGAATGCCGGCCTTTTCTGTTTCGGGATGCCGCTTGCGCATGAATCCTGCCGGATGGGGGTAGTGCCGGCCGCTGGCCGGCTCCCCATGAACCCATCCGGATGTGGGTAGTGCCGGCCGCTGGCCGGCACCCCATGAACCCATCCGGATGTGCCAACAGCCGGCCAGCGGCCGGCACTACCTCACCCCCTCGCTTACAGCGAGCGACTGATGGTGAAGCTGCCGAACACCGGCGACTGGCGCTGGCCATCGAATTCGCGGGTGCTGTGGTAACGCGCGACTGCGAATTTCCAGCGCCCACGCATCACCGCGATGCCGTAGCCGCCCTGGGCCACCACGTGGCGCTTGTCCGCGCTGTGGCTGCTGCGGAACGTGTTGCCGTCCAGGGTGATGTCGCGGATCATCCACGCCGCGTCGGTGGTCACGAACAGGTGCCATGACCAGCCGTTGGGACGACCACCACGGGTCGGTGCGGTGTTCTCACCGGCCGGACGCAACGGCGTGCTGCCGAAATCATCGGGCAGCTTCCAGCCGAAACGCACTTCGCCACCGGCATTGGCCTTGGTTTCCAGGTTGCCGATCGCACCACCGTAGTGGCTGATCGCATCCCAGCCCCAGCCGCCGGCATTGACGCTGGCATCGGCCGGCCAGCGGCGCATGCGCTCGTGGGTCAGCATGAACACCGGTTCGTTGTGCAGCTGGTTGTCCCAGCCCTCGAACTTCTTGTCGCCCAGGAGGTTGTGTACCGCGTCCTGCACCTGCTTGCCCTGTGCCCATGGGCCGACCACGCCCAGCGTCAGCTGGGTGGTCTGCAGGCGGTCGCCGCTGCGCGCGTTGAAGCCGAAGCTGGCGATCAGCACGCCGGCATACGGGCGGTCATCCTTGATCAGATCGCGGCGGGCCGGGTCGGTCGGGGTGAAGATGCCCTGGCCGATGCTGAAGATCATGTTCTGCTGTTCGAACCTGCCGGGGTGCAGCCCTTCCAGGTACTGGTTCACCCAGCGCGCCATGCGCGGCAGGCAGGGGTCGTCGGTGTAGTCGACCAGGTTCGGCGAGACCAGGGTCAGCTGCGCGCCGTTGGTGTAGCCCTGGTCCTGGTGGCGGCCACCGAACAGGTCGTTGTCGACGCGGAAATTGATCTGCGGCGGGTGGTCGCGCATGGCGTCCGGGCCACACTGTTCGGCCGCCTGGGCGGCAAGGGGAAGGGTAGCGGCCAGCAGGCCGGCCAGCCCGAGGGCTGCGACACTACGCATGGATGGAATGCTCATGGGGAAGGGGGCGGTTTTCTGTCGTTTTCTGCAACGCCACGGTACTCGCGCCCGCGCGTCGGAACGAGCGCGTTGGGATCACTTGTCTGTTCCGAAAACAACATTTTCCGACGGACACAATTTGTTACCCGATCAGGCGCCGGTACCGTTCCACGCAGGCGCCGCAGCTCGCCCTGGGGGTGCTGTGGCCCGGCCGCAGCGGGGGATTGCAGTCAGCTGCGGTTGGGCCTTCGGCCCGGGCGCCGGGGCCGTCTGCAACGCAGCAGGCCGCCCGTGCCGTCTTTGACGTTGATGAATACTCTTGGGTTTGTCGCCCTGCGGCCCGATAATGGGGCCATGGAAATCAAGTCCGACAACCCCGACCACGGCTTCCAGTTCCCCGGCCAGTTCGAGCTCAGCGCCATGGGCCCGGCCAACCGCGGCCTGGAGCATGAGCTTCCCCGTCTGCTGCTGGCTGCCGGCATCGATGTGGTGAACGAACGCATCAGCTGGAAGCATTCGTCCAACGGCAAGTACGTGTCCGTCCGTATCGTGTTCAAGGCCGAGAGCCGCGAGCAGTACGACCTGGCGCACCAGGCACTGCGCGACCACCCGGAAGTGAAGTGGACGCTGTAGCCGACAGCTGCCCGGCCGAAGCCGCCCCGGAAGACCGCGCGCCGCGTCCGGCGGTGGTCCGTGACCTCGGCCGCCAGGCCTATGAACCGGTGTGGCGCGCCATGCAGCGCTTCACCGACCAGCGCAGCGACGCCGACGCCGACGAGCTGTGGGTAGTCGAGCACGATCCGGTGTTCACCCTGGGCCAGGCCGGCAAGGATGAGCATGTGCTGGCGCCGGGCGATATCCCCGTGCTGCACGTGGACCGTGGCGGCCAGGTGACCTATCACGGCCCCGGCCAGATCGTGGTCTATCCATTGCTGCGCCTGCCGCGGCTGGGCATCGGCGTGCGCGACTACGTGTGCCGCATCGAGCAGGCGCTCATCGATACCCTGGCCGAGTGGAACATCGGCGCCGAACGCCGCGAGGGCGCCCCGGGCGTCTACGTCGGTGGCGCCAAGATCGCCGCGCTCGGCATCCGCGTGCGCCGCGGCTGCACCTTCCATGGCCTGGCCTTCAACGTGGCCATGGACCTGGAACCCTTCCACCGCATCAACCCCTGTGGCTATCAGGGGTTGCAGGTGACCTCGGTGGTAGACTTGGGCGGCCCCTCCGGGATGGATGCCGTCAAGCCGGTGCTGCTGGACCACCTGGCCCGCCAGTTCGGCCTGCTGCTGCAGCACACGCCGGAACTGCCCGATCTTTCTGCGGCCGCCTGACCGCCCCCCCGGAACTGCCATGACTGAAACCACCGCCCGTTCCATTCCCCTGCAGATCGTGCAGGGCGACTCTCCGTCCGCCGCGCCGTTGCAGGCCGGGGTCAAGCAGCTGGGCGGTGACAAGATCAACCGTTCGCCGGTGCAGTTCGCCGACGCGCCGGTGCTGCGCAAGCCGTCCTGGATCCGCGTGCGCATTCCCTCGGGCAATGCCGTGCAGAACCTGAAGGCCAAGCTGCGCGAGAACCGCCTCGTGACGGTGTGCGAGGAAGCCAGCTGCCCGAACATCCACGAGTGCTTCGGCCATGGCACCGCCACCTTCATGATCCTCGGAGAGGTCTGCACCCGCCGCTGCTCGTTCTGCGACGTGGCCCACGGCCGCCCGAAGCCGCCGGATGCCAACGAGCCGGCCAGCCTCGGCCAGACCGTGGCCGACATGGGCCTGAAGTACGTGGTGGTGACCAGCGTCGACCGCGATGACCTGCGCGATGGCGGTGCCCAGCACTTCGTCGACTGCATCACCGCCATCCGCGCGAAGTCGCCGGGTACCCGCATCGAAGTGCTGACCCCGGACTTCCGTGGCAAGGGCCGCATGGAGCGCGCGCTGGAGATCCTGGCGCAGAACCCGCCGGACGTGTTCAACCACAACATCGAGACCGTGCCGGACCTGTACCGCAACGTGCGCCCGGGTGCGGACTACCAGTGGTCGCTGAACCTGCTGAAGAACTTCAAGGCGCAGCACCCGGACGTGCCGACCAAGAGCGGCATCATGCTGGGCCTGGGCGAAGAGTTCGAACAGATCAAGGCCACCATGCGCGACCTGCGCGCGCACGACGTGGACATGATCACCATCGGCCAGTACCTGCAGCCGACCGCGCACCACCACCCGGTACTGAAGTACTGGACCCCCGAGGACTACAAGGCGCTGGAAGACTACGGCTACGAGCTGGGCTTCAGCCACGTGGCCTCCGGCCCGATGGTGCGCTCGTCGTACCACGCCGACGTCCAAGCCAAGGGCGCGGGCGTCCGGTAAGCGGTTGCCGCCGGGCCACGGCCCGGCGCTGCCAATGGGTGCCACCACCAGCATGGTGGGTGCGGACCGTTGGTCCGCACGCCTTTGCCTGCATTCACAATTTGCTACACCGGCCCCGCTAGGCTGGTTTTCCACCGAGCGCGGCCGGGTGACAAGCCCGGCAACTTTCGGCACTGTCGTGGTGTCTGAACACCCTGCAGTCTCCCCCTTGGCAAGGCGCCTTCGAGCACGTCAATGAAATTCAAAGCCCCCGCATTCCTGATGGCCCTGGCGCTGGTCGCGCCGCTGGCGCTGGCGGCCAAGGCCGACTCGCCCGCATTGCCCGCGGCGGCCACCGCCGATCAGGTGACCACCTCCAAGCTGGTGTACGGCCTGTTGTCCGACAGCCGTTACGCCTACCGCCCGCGTGCGCTGGACGAGGCCACCTCCAAGGACGTGTTCAAGCGCTATCTGGAGACCCTGGACGGCGGCAAGCAGTACTTCACCCAGGCCGACGTGGCGCGCTTCGCGCCGTTCGAAGCCAATATCTCCTCGGCCATCCGTGGCGGCGAGCTGGAGCCGGCGTTCCAGGTATTCGCGGTCTACAAGCAGCGCGTCGGCGAGCGCGTGGCCTATGCGCGCAAGCTGCTCAAGCAGGAACCGGACTTCACCACCGACGAGCGCTTCGAATACGACCGCAAGAAGGTGCCGTGGGCGGCCAGCAGCGCCGAGCTGGATGAGCTGTGGCGCAAGTCGGTGAAGAACGACTGGCTGCGCCTGAAGCTGGCCGGCAAGAAGCCGGACGACATCCGCAAGACGCTGGACAAGCGCTACGCGACGCTGGAGAAGTCGGTCAACGAACTGAAGGGCGAAGACGTCTTCCAGTTCTTCATGAACTCGTACACCAGCGCGGTTGATCCGCACACCGATTACTTCACCCCGCGCACCGCCGAGAACTTCAACCAGGCGATGTCGCTGTCGCTGGAAGGTATCGGTGCGCAGCTGCAGCGCCAGGACGATGTGGTGGTGATCCGCGAGATCATCGCCGGCGGTCCGGCCGCAGTGGACGGCACGCTGAAGCCGGGTGACCGCATCGTCGGCGTTGGCCAGGGCAAGTCCGGCCTGGTCGAGGATGTGATCGGCTGGCGCATCGACGATGTCGTGGCCAAGATCCGCGGCGCCAAGGACACCCAGGTCAAGCTGGAATTCATTCCAGCTGCCGAAGGTGCCGACGGCAAGCACCACACCCTGGTGCTGACCCGGCAGAAGGTGCGCCTGGCCGAACAGGCCGCCAAGGGCGAGACCATGACCATTCCGGCCGCCAACGGCGAGCCGGCACGGAAGATCGGCGTGATCAAGCTGCCGACCTTCTACCAGGACTTCGAAGGCCGCCGCCGCAATGCCGCCGACTATGCCTCGGCCACCCGCGACGTGGCCAAGCTGCTGGCCGGTTTCAAGAACGACAAGCTGGACGGCGTGGTGCTGGACCTGCGCAACAACGGCGGTGGTTCGCTGGATGAAGCGATCGAACTGACCGGCCTGTTCATCGAGCAGGGCCCGGTGGTGCAGGTGCGCGAGTCCGGTGGCCGCGTCACCGTCAACAGCGACCGCAACCAGGGTGTGGCGTGGGACGGCCCGCTGGCGGTGCTGATCAACCGTGGTTCGGCCTCGGCCTCGGAGATCTTCGCCGGTGCCATCCAGGACTACGGTCGTGGCCTGGTGATCGGTGAAACCAGCTTCGGCAAGGGCACGGTGCAGAACATCGTCGACCTCGACCGTTGGCCGAGCGGCGAGACCCAGCGCTTCGGCCAGGTCAAGCTGACCATCGCCCAGTTCTTCCGCATCAGCGGCAGCAGCACCCAGCACAAGGGGGTAGTGCCGGACCTGGCCTTCCCGGCCAGCGTCGATGCCACCGAATTCGGCGAAAGCACCTACGACAACGCGCTGCCGTGGACCCGCATCGCTGCCGTGCCGCACACCCAGTACGGCAACTTCGCGCCGCTGCTGCCGAAGCTGGAGACCCGTCACGACGCGCGTATCGCCACTGACAAGGAATTCCAGTGGTGGAACGAGGACGTGCAGCAGTTCCGCACTGAAGCGGCGAAGAAGTACATCTCGTTGAACGAAGCGACCCGTCGCGCCGAGCGCGAGCGCCAAGACGCCCAGCGCAAGGAGCGCCAGGTGCAGCGCAAGGAACTGGGCCTGGCCCTGGACCCGCTGGCCGACGACAGCAGCGACGATGGCCTGACCGGCAACGAGCGTGACATCGTGAAGGATGCCGCGCGCGAGAAGGCGGCGGAAAAGCGCCCGGACCCGCTGCTGCGCGAGTCGGCCTCGATCCTCGCCGACGCGGTGAACCTGCTGGCCAACGACCGCCCGCTGTCCGCACAGGTGCTGCCGCAGTCCACCGGCGCGGGGCGTTGGGCGGACTAAGCCGGAGACGGCATGTGATACCCGAGGGGCCGGCATTGCCGGCCCCTTTCTGTTTGGGGACCTCGTTCACGGTAGCGCCGGGCCATGCCCGGCGAGCGAACTGCCACAAACGACTTAATCCCCTCCGTCCCCTTTTTCGTGCATGAACCGGGAGCAACGTGGGGGGGGCATGTCGACCTGCCGCACACGGGGGCGGGACTACCCTTGGTGCTTCCGTTCTCGCAGGAGTACCCATGCGGGCCTCCCGTCTTTCCAGCGCTGCCGTGGCGCTTACCAGCGCCCTGATCCTCTCGGCCTGTGGGGGCCGTGCCGCCGACAGCACCGTGCTGCGCGAATCCTTCGATTCCGGCGATACCTTCTCGCGCACGGTCGATGGGCGCCCGGGCGACGCCTGCGAGGCGGCGCGCCGCACCCTGCTCAGCCAGGGCTATGCCATCGCACGTTCCGATGAGGCACAGGTGGAGGGCAACAAGAATTTCCAGCCGCGCGAGGATGACCATGAGCAGCTGGTGCTACGGATCTCCTGCGCCCCGCGTGGCAGCCAGACGCTGGTGTTCGTCAGCGCAGTGCAGGATCGCTACGCGCTGAAGAAGAGCCCGACTTCGGCCAGTGTCGGTGTGGGCGCGCTGGGCTCGGTGTCGCTGCCGTTCGGCAGCAACGACGACTCGCTGGTTAAGGTGGCCAGCAGCACGGTCACCGACGCCGAGTTCTATCGTCGCTTCTTCCAGCGCCTGGAGCAGTACCTGCCGGCTGCGGCGGGCAAATCTGCGCCATCGCCATCGCCATCGCCATCGCCGGCAGCGGCGCCGGAGCCCGCACCGGCGGTCACGGACCAGGGCTGAGCGTGCGCGGCAAGTGGCTGGGTATGGCCCTGCTGCTGGTGCCAGCGTGGGGCGCCACGGCGTCATCCCTGGACTGTGCGCAGGGCCTGCTGCAGCGGCTGGGGTGGCGCTTCGAAGACGCGGATCTCCGTGCGCCGCAGGTACTCAAGGGGCCGGTGTGTACGCGTGCCTCGCTCGCCGCGGCGCAGGCAGCGGGTGATCTGCGCGTACGCTGGCCGACGGATCTGCCTGCGGGCGAACGACAGGCACTGCTGCAGCAGCTGCTGGAAGACCCTGCCACGGTCTGTGCCTATGCCTTCGAGCTGGGGGCGGCCACGCGGCGCGCGACCTCGGCATTGCAGGGCAATGCCACGTTCCGTTTCTCCGGCCCGCAGCTGGGCTGGATCGGCTTTGGTCTGGGTGGCGCGCCGGCACAAGGCTGGCAGCGTACGCGCAGTTTTGGTCGCGGCTTCGTGCCCAGTGCGGGCAACAGCCATGCGCTGCAGGCGTTCTACAGCGGTAGCGTGCGTGCCGAATGCGGTGTCGGCCGCCAGGTCGCGCAGCTGGCCACCCAGCGCGAGCTGTATGGCGATACCGCGTTCGATACGGAGTTCGCAGCGGATGAACTGTCGATCGGCACCTTCCTCGCGCTGCACGATACCGACAGCATCCTGCTCGGCGCGCATGCTGGCGATTTCTTCGCCGACGGCAAGGCGGTGCGCACGTCGGCGATGGGGCGGCAGGCGTTCGTCGGCGTGCCCGGTTTCATCGAACATGTGTACGACAAGGGCATGCTGGACGACCTGAGCAACCAGGCCGAGAACTTCGTGGTGGTCGAGGTGGGCGAGGGTGCTGCGCAGGCGTTGCAGCTGCACGGCGGCCTGGCCTGGTACGACCAGCGCAATGCCGAGCTGTGGAAACTGGCGCAGGACATCCCGCGCATCGGCCAGCGCTACTTCGAGCGCCTGCTGTTCGACCGCGATCCACACCTGCGCGCACGGCTGGCGCCGCGCTACCACGACACGCTGGCACGCATGGACCAGCTGCTGGACGATCCGTTCTACCAGCAGTTCGTGATCTATGTGCATCCGCGCGGTATACGTCCCATCGGCTACCACATCGCCCGCCTGCTCGATCGTAATCCGCGCACGCCGTTTTCGATCGACCTGGCGGTGCACAATCTGCATACCACGCTCTACCGGCGTTGGCGCGAGGCGCAGCTGCGCCACTGCGCGGCTACCGGCAGGCCAGGCAGCCTGACCCTAGACCCCAACTGAAGGTGAAACAATGGACATTGCAATGATCGGCCTCGGCCGCATGGGCGCCAACATGGCCCAGCGCCTGCATCGCGGCGGCCACCGCGTGGTCGGCTACGACCCGGGCGAAGGCGCCCGCCAGCGCGCCGCGGAGGCCGGCCTGGAGGTGGTTGATTCGCTGGCCGCCGCCGTGGCCGCGCTGCCGGTACCGCGCGTGGTGTGGCTGATGGTGCCGGCCGGCGAAACCGTCGACCAGACGCTGGGCCAGCTGACCCCACACCTGGCCGAGGGGGACATCGTCATCGACGGCGGCAACTCCAACTACCAGGACTCGATCCGCCGCGCCAAGGCGCTGTCCGAGGACGACCTGGGCTACGTCGACTGCGGCACCAGCGGTGGCGTGTGGGGCCTGCAGGAAGGCTACAGCCTGATGGTCGGTGGCGAAGCGTCCGTGGTGGAGCAGATCGCACCGCTGCTGCGCACGCTGGCCCCGGCCGAAGACCGCGGCTGGGCGCGTGTCGGCCCGTCCGGCGCCGGCCACTTCACCAAGATGGTCCACAACGGCATCGAGTACGGAATGATGCAGGCCTATGCCGAAGGTTTCGCGCTGATGGAGCGCAAGCAGGAGATGGAGCTGGACCTGGCGCAGGTGGCCGAGGTGTGGCGCCACGGCAGCGTGGTGCGTTCCTGGCTGCTGGACCTGAGCACCGAAGCCCTCAAGCGCAATCCCTCGCTGGATGGCATCGCACCGTACGTGGAAGACTCCGGTGAAGGCCGCTGGACCGTCGCCGAAGCCATCGCGCTGGACGTGCCGGCGCCGGTGATCACGCTGTCGCTGCTCGAACGCCTGCGTTCGCGTGAATCGAATTCGTTCACCGATCGCCTGCTGTCGGCGATGCGCAATGAATTCGGCGGCCACGCCATCAAGAAGTCGTAAGCACTAAGCCGGGGTCGGATCCCTTTCCGCAGGAAAGGGCTCTGACCCCATGCAGCCAGTCGAGCATGGCTCGACTCTACAAAAGCCGTTTCCGATCGTTTCCACGTCGATGTGTCGACCAAGGTCGACACCTACCGTCGGGCGCGGGAATCTGTCGAAGGCGGGGTGGGTCCGGTTGCGGGGACGTGAGCGCCATGGGCCCGAGGCATGCCTCGGGCGGGTTGGGCAGGACGCCCAACCCCGGTCTTGCCGTGTGCGCAGGACAGCGCACACGAGCAAGGCGCGACCGAGCCTACAGGGACGTATTTACGGCGTCCCCCGCAACCGGACCCACCCCGCCATCTCACGGATGGCCGGCTTTTGCTGTTGCTGTTGCTGTTGAGGTTGCCGGCCAGCGGCCGGCACTACCGCTTCTGCGGGTGCAGGGCGCAGCCCTGCCGGTCATCCCAACTGCACCCGCCGCCCTTCGCGCGCGCTGTCCATGCCGGCCTGCAGCAACCGCATCAGCTGCAGCGCCTGCACCGGGCTGACCGTGGCTTCGCCATCGCCGTGCATCGCCGCCGCGAACTGCGCATACAACCGCCGGTAGTCGCCCGGCAGGTTGTCGACCGTCGTGCGCTGCACGTTGTCCTCGGCGTCGCAGCGCAGCAGCTCGCCATGCCGCGGATCAATGCCCCAGCCCGGCGCGCCCGGTGCCACGCCACGGCGCAGCTGCGCTTCCTGCACATCCAGTCCGTGCTTGATCCAGCTGCCATCGCGGCCATGCACTGCGAAGTGCGGCGTGGGCGCCGCTACCAGCGAACCGGCATGCACGATCGCGCGATGCCGCGGGTAGTGCAGTACCGCGTGGAAGTAATCGATGCCGCTGCCGCCTTCGCGCTGCACGGCCAGATCGGCATCGATCGCCTCGGGCCAGCCGAACAGCACCAGCATCTGGTCGAGCAGGTGCGGGCCGAGGTCGTACCACAGGCCACTACCCGGCCCGTCCTGCTCGCGCCAGCGGTCGCGTACCTGCGGGCGGTAACGGTCGAAGTGTGCATGGCACTCGGCCACGTCACCGAGTGTGCCTTCGCCCAGCAGCGCCTGCAGCGTGAGGAAGTCGGCATCGAAGCGCCGGTTCTGGAACACGGTCGCGATGCGTCCGGCATCGCGCGCCGCAGCCAGCACCGTTTCCGCTTCGGCCACATCCAGCGCGAACGGCTTGTCGACCAGCACGTGCTTGCCCGCCGCCAGCGCGGCGATCGCCAGCGGCGCGTGCTGTTCGTTCGGTGTGGCGATCACCACCGCATCCACTGCTGGATCGTCGAACACCTCCTGCGGCGTGGCGCGCACGTGCACGTCGCTGAACGCGCGCAGCAGGGTGTCGCGTTGCGAACTGACGATGCTGTGCAGCACCAGCCCGGGCGTGTGCTGGATCAGTGGCGCATGGAAGACGCGGCCGGCGAGGCCGTAGCCGATCAGGGCCAGTTGCAGGTCGGGGCGCATGGCAGGGCTCCGGCAGTGGGAAGGGCAGGGTAAACGACGGGTGCTGGCCGTCCAAAACTGAACCGTTGCCGTTGGAAACGTTTCGATTCACGGCGGCATGACCGCAACGCTACGCCTGCTCTACGGCGGCTTGTCCAGACTGGCAGCACATCCCGAAGGAGTACGACACGATGAGCAATACCACCCGCACGCTGATTGCTTCCGCCCTGACCCTGGGCCTGGCGCTGTCCTCCTCGGCTGCATTCGCCAAGGACCCGGCCGCGAAGAGCCCGCCGACCAGCACCCATCCGACGACCCATGCCGATCGCCATGACTCCAACGAGCCGGTGACCGATACCTGGATCACCACCAAGGTGAAGGCCGATCTGCTGGCCAGCAGCAACGTTCCGGGCACTGAAATCAAGGTGGAAACCGTGAATGGCGTGGTCAGCCTGAGCGGTGCCGTGGCCACCCAGGCCGAGAAGGACAAGGCGGTCACCACCGCCAAGGGCATCAAGGGCGTGACCCGCGTCGATGCCGCCGCATTGAAGGTCAGCGCCGCTGCCAAGCGCTGACCCCGGTGGGCGCCCCGGCATGGGGCGCCCGCTGCTGTGTAGCGCCGAGCGTGGGCTCGGCGCTACAGCATCGGATTCCGAACCCGTTCAGGCAACGCCGCTGGAAACTCCAGAGTTGTGACCGCCTGCGCTATATTGCCGGTTCCGCCGCAGCCGGGCTCGCCCCGGACCACGCTTCGCGGCTGTGCTGACGAGGAACTATGGCGCTGGTTTTCAGTGACGACATCTGGGACCGCTGGCGGTTGCCGGCCCTGGCGCTGGCCGCTGCCGCGATCATCGTGGTGCCGTGGTTGACCCTGCGCAAACTGCAGCAGGACAGCGAACAGGCGATGGCTTGGGTCAACCATACCCAGGCCGTTGGCGTGGCGCTGCAACAGCTGCAGGCCGACGTGCGCGATGTCGAATCGGCGGCATTGACCCTGTCCAAGGGCGTGGATGCCCCCGGCCTGCGCGAGCGCATGGCCAAGGCCAACGAGATCCCCGGGCGCCTGGCCGAACTGGGCCGGATGACCCGCGACAATCCGGATCAGCTGATCCGCATTGGCCGCATCGAATCGATGCTGGACGGTCGCTTGGCCGTGGCCCGCGAGCTGGCCCGGTCCGAACCGAACAGCGATCAGCGTGAGCTGGTGCAGGACCTGAGCACGCGTTACCCGATCCGGGGCCTGGTGGAAGAGCTGCAGGCCAGCGAGCAGAAGCTGCTGGCGCTGCGCGCCGAGCAGGCCGCGCGCCAGCGCAAGCAGACTGAACTGGTGTCGTGGAGTTCGCTGGTGATCCAGCTGGCGCTGCTCGGCCTGGTGCTGTGGCTGCTGCAGCGGCAGATCGGCCGCCGCCTGCATGCGGAGCGGCAATCGCTGCGCTCGGCTGCACGCGCGGCGTCGGTGCTGCAGACCGTGCGCGAACCGATCGTGCTGCTCGACCGCGACCTGCGCGTGCAGCTGCACAACCCGGCATTCGCTGAGCTGTACGGCCTGCAGGACGAACGTGCCGACGGCCTGCTGCTGGAAACCGTGGGCGACAACGCCTGGCAGGACCCGGTGGTCCGGCAGCGCCTGGCTGACGTGCTGTCGCGCGGTCGCGAACTCTGGGACTTCGAGCACGAGCAGCGCACCGCCGACGGCATGGTGCGCTACATGCTGCTCAACGCGCGGCGCATGCCGTTGCCCGACACCGACGACGAAGTGGTGCTGCTGACCATCAGCGACGTCACCATGCAGCGCGCAGTGCAGCTGCGCGTGGAAGAGCTGAACCGCCAGCTGGAAGGCAAGGTTGCGCAGGTATCCGAGGTCAACCGCGAGCTGGAGGCCTTCAGCTACTCGGTTTCGCATGACCTGCGTGCGCCGCTTCGCCACGTGGCCGGATTCTCCGACAAGCTGTCGCGCCACCTCGGCGAGGCCGCCGATGACAAGAGCCGCCATTACCTGGAAGTGATCTCCAGTTCGGCCCGGCGCATGGCGGCGCTGATCGACGACCTGCTGGTCTACTCGCGGCTGGGCCGCGCGGCGATGCGCCAGCAGGCGGTGGACATGCAGTCGCTGGTGGCCGATACCCGCGCCATGCTCGATTCCAACCTGCAGGCCGAAGCAGAGAACAGCGGCCATGCGCACCACGTGGAGTGGAGCATCGCGCCGCTGCCGATCGTGGTGGGCGATGAGAACATGATCCGCCAAGTCTGGCTGAACCTGCTCGGCAACGCGGTGAAGTACTCGGGCAACCGCGAGCCGGCGAAGATCCGCGTGGATTACCAGCCGCAGCCCGATGGCGGCCATCAGTTCACGGTCAGCGACAATGGTGCAGGCTTTGACATGGCCTACGCCGGCAAGCTGTTTGGTGTGTTCCAACGCCTGCACAAGGCCAGTGACTACCCGGGTACCGGCATCGGCCTGGCCAGCGTGCGTCGCGTGCTGACCCGTCATGGCGGCCGTATCTGGGCCGAGGCTGAACCGGACGTCGGCGCCACCTTCCACTTCTATCTGCCTCCCGCGATCGACGCGGACAAACAAGGGCCTTCTGCATGACCACTCTGCGCACCATTCTTCTCGCCGAAGACAGCCCGGCTGATGCCGAAATGGCGATCGACGCCCTGGAAGAGGCGCGTCTGGCCAATCCCATCGTGCACGTCGAAGACGGCGTGGAAGTGATGGACTACCTGCTGCGCCGCGGTGCCTTCGCCAATCGCGAGGAAGGCCTGCCGGCAGTGCTGCTGCTGGACATCAAGATGCCGCGCATGGATGGCCTGGAAGTGCTGCGGCAGATCCGCGAGCACGAAGAACTCAAGCGCCTGCCGGTGGTGATCCTGTCGTCCTCGCGCGAGGAAAGCGATCTGGCCCGCAGCTGGGACATGGGCGTGAACGCCTACGTGGTCAAGCCGGTGGACGTGGACCAGTTCTTCGGCGCGGTGCAGACCCTGGGCAAGTTCTGGGCGTTGATCAACCAGGCACCGGAACTCGAGTGAGCCCATGCCCCTGACCGGTTCCGCCCTGGGGGCGCTGCGCATCCTGCTGGTGGAAGACTCACCGGAAGATGCCGAGCTGATGTCCGAACAGATGCTCGACGCGGGCCTGGAAGCCCGCTTCGAGCGTGTCGAGAGCGAGGCGGAACTGCGCCAGGCACTGGCTGCGTTCCAGCCGGACATCGTGCTGTCCGACCTGAGCATGCCGGGGTTCTCCGGTGATGACGCGCTGCGCATCGTGCGCGAGACATCGCCGGAAGTGCCCTTCATCTTCGTCTCCGGCACCATGGGTGAGGAGAACGCGGTGGCGGCGCTGCAGAAGGGCGCCAATGACTACATCATCAAGCATCTGCCGGCGCGCCTGCCGTCGGCGGTGGCGCGTGCGATCCGCGATGCACGCAGCGCGGTGGAGCGTGCACGGGTGGAAACCGAACTGATGCGCGCGCAGCGCCTGGAAAGCCTGTCGCTGCTTGCCGCCGGCCTCAGCCACGACCTGCGCAACATCCTGCAGCCGTTGCTGATCATGCCGGACCTGCTGAAGGCGCGCACCGACGATCCGCAGCTGCACCACCTGGCCGACGTCATCGCCGAGTGTGGCCGCCGTGGCCACGAGATGGCCGAATCGATGCTGTCGTTCGTGCGCGGTTCGCGCAAGCCGAGCGAGCGCATCGAGATCGATGGCCTGTTCGATGCGGTGGCACTGCTGTTGCGCAGCAACGTGCCCGATGCCGTGCGCCTGGAACTGCAGGTGCAGGACGAAGGCCTGGTGGTCGATGCCAACTACACCGAGTTGCAGCAGGTGATGTTGAACCTGGCGCTCAACGCGATCCAGGCGATGCCCAACGGCGGCCGACTGAGCCTGACCGCCAGCCATGCCGGCGAGCGCGATGGCGTGGACTGGATGCAGATCTGCGTGGCCGATGAAGGCATCGGCATGGATGCGGACACGCTGTCGCACCTGTTCAATCCGTTCTTCACCACCAAGGCCGATGGCACCGGCCTGGGCCTGATTTCCTGCAAGCGCATCGTCGAAGGTGCCGGCGGCAGCATCCATGTCAGCAGCCAGCCGGGGCAGGGCACCTGCTTCGAACTGCGACTGCCGATGCATGAGGCCATTGATGGCAGCGAGCCTGTCGAGCAGCTGGTGGCCCTGGGCAGTGGCCAGTCGATCCTGGTGGTCGACGGCGAGGCCACGCGCCTGTCGCTGCTTGGCAACGCACTGTCCAGCCAGGGATATCAGCTGCAGCTGGCCTCCGATGGCCCGGCGGCGCTGCGCTGGATGCAGCAGGAGGCGATGCCGGCGCTGGTGATTGCCGACGCCGGCTCGAAGTTGCTGCCGGCCAGCCAGCTGCTGGGCGAGATGGCCACGCTGGGCTATCGCGGTCCGGCGCTGGTGCTGGAGGATGCGGCGATAGCGGTGCCCGCCGACGCGTTCCCTGCCGGTGTTGAGGTGCATGTGCTGCGCAAGCCGCTGCAGATGCAGCAGGTGTTTCGCGCAGTGGCCGAAGCGCTGGGCTGATGCCGCGGTAGTGCCGGCCGCTGGCCGGCATCCGCGTGCGGTGGGATCACTGCGGTTGCCGGCCAGCGGCCGGCACTACCGTTCGGCGGTTTCCCACGGAAAGCGCGGCAGGGCGTCCACCGCCTGTTCCAGCCGCCGTGACCAGTTCTGGTGGATGTCCGCATACAGCGCTGAATCCGCGCCCAGCCGCAGCTGCTGGCCGATGCGCAGTTCACCGTCGCGCAGCAGCGCGAGGTCGATCGGCAGGCCCACCGACAGGTTGGAACGGATGGTGGAGTCCAACGAGACGATGGCGGTGCGCGCCGCATCTTCCAGGTGCGTGGCCGGGCTGAGGATGCGGTCGAGGATCGGCTTGCCGTACTTGGATTCACCGATCTGCAGGTACGGCGTCTCCGGCGAGGCGGCGATGGCGTTGCCGAGCGGATAGATCATGTACAGCCCGGGGCGCTCGCCGGCGATCTGGCCGCCGAAGATCAGCGTGGCCTGGGTGTTGACCCCATCGTGGCCATGTTCGCTGTGGTTGCTGTGCACCTGGCTGTCCACCAGCAGCTGGCCGACGTACTCGGCGGCTTCGAACAGGTGGGCCATGTCGCGCAGGTTGGGCGTGCGCCGTTCACCGGCGTCGCGCCCCAGGCGCGACACCAGCAGCTGGGTGGTGGCCAGGTTGCCAGCCGCCATCAGCACGTAGGCTGCCTGGCCGGGGTACTCGAACACGTGCAGCTTGCGGTGCACGCGCACATCGTCCAGCGAGGCATTGGTCCGGGTGTCGGCAGCGAAGACCAAGCCTTCGTCCACCTCGATTCCAACGCAATAGGTCATGTCGGTGCCCTATCATGTGCGTCCCGGATTGTAGGCAGGCCGCCGTGACGACGGCATGTCCACGCCCCCCAAGTGCCGTCACCTGAACCGCATGACCACCGTGCTCCTGAGCCTGGGCAGCAACGTCCAGCCCCGTCGCTACCTCCACGCCGCGGTGGCGGCCCTGCGCGAGCGCTTCGGCGCGCTGCAGGTGTCGCCCGCCTACCGTACCGCCGCGGTCGGCTTCGATGGCCCTGCCTTCCTCAACAATGCGGTGGCGATCGAAACCGACCTGCCGCTGCAGGAACTGGACGACTGGCTGCATGCGCTGGAAGACGCACACGGCCGCGATCGTAGCGGCCCGCGCTTCTCCGACCGGACCCTGGACATCGACGTGGTGTTCTACGGGGATCTGGTGGTGGAAGGTCCCGGCCACCTGCGCATTCCGCGCCCGGAGCTGAAGCATGCCTTCGTGCTGAAGCCGCTGGCCGACATCGCGCCGGGCTTCATCGACCCGGTCAGCGGGCAGGACCTGGCCACGCTGTGGCGTGCGCACAGACAGTTTGGCGAGGCGTTCGAGGTGGTGGACCTGGAATGATGGTGGGTGACGGGGTCAGATCCCTTTTCCCGGCGGGAAAAGGGATCTGACCCCATTGTGGATCCCGGCAACATTTCAACTGACTGTACGCCCGCCATCCACGCGCAGGGTATGGCCAGTGACGAAGCTGGCTTCGGCCACCAGCCAGTAAACCGCTTCGGCAATCTCCTCGACAGTACCGATCCGCGCCAAAGGCGTGCGCGCCAGCAGCGCTTCGCGGGCGAAATCGTCCTTGCCCTGTTCCGGCCACAGGATCGCACCGGGCGCCACCGCATTGACCCGCACCTTCGGCGCCAGCTCCAGCGCCAGCGAGCGGGTGGCCATCTCCAGCGCGGCCTTGGCCATGGTGTAGGCGATGTGGTCGCGCATCGGGTCGGTGCCGTGCAGGTCGGTCAGGTTGACGATGCAGCCCTGCTGGCGGCGCAGGTAGGGCGCCGCCGCCTGTGACAGCAGCAGCGGCGCGCGTGCATTGACCGCATACAGCTCGTCCATCGCCTCGGCGGTGACCTGGCCGAGCGGGGTGGGGAAGAAGTTGGAGGCGTTGTTGACCAGCGCGTCCAGCCGGCCGAAGTGGGTGACGGCCTGTTCCACCAGGTCGGCCAGGGCGTCGGCGTCACGCAGGTCGGCCTGCAGGGCCAGCACGCTGCCCGGGCGCACGTTGTCGAAATCGAACGCGGCCTGCTGCAGCTCGGCGCTGGAGGTGTTGGCATGCAGCACCACCGACCAGCCGCAAGCGTGGAACTGGCGGGCGATGGCCGCACCGATCCGGCGCGCGCTGCCGGTGATCAGGACCACGGGGTGGGTGTCGCTCATCGAGGGTCCTCCAAGGCTCGGCTATCCTGTGCACCATTGTCACCGCATTCGAAGACGCCATGCAGCCCACCTTCCCCCTGCCCGAAGCCGATGCCCTGGCCCACAGCGACCAGCTGGCGGCCGCCCTGCGCGCCGAAATCCTTGCGCAGGGCGGGGCAATGCCGTTCTCGCGCTTCATGGAGCTGTGCCTGTACACCCCCGGCTGGGGCTATTACAGCGCCGGCGCCAGCAAGTTTGGTGGCAGTGGTGACTTCACCACCGCGCCCGAGCTCGGCAGCCTGTTCGCCGGCAGTGTGGCCAATGCGCTGGCGCCGGTGTTCGCCCAGCTGGGTGCGCAGGCGCGCATGCTGGAACTGGGCGGCGGTACCGGCGCCTTCGCCGAGGCGGTACTGCTGCGCCTGGCCGAGCTGGACGCGCTGCCGTCGCGCTACGCGATCCTGGAACCCAGCGCCGACCTGCGCGAGCGCCAGCAGCAGCGCCTGCAGCAGAACCTGCCGGCGGAGTTGGCCGCGCGGGTGGACTGGGTCGACCGCCCGTTCGAAGAGGACTGGGAAGGTGTGGTGTTCGCCAACGAGGTGATCGACGCGCTGCCGACCCCGCGCTTCCTGATCCGGGACGGCGAGGTCTACGAGGAAACCGTCGAGCTGGACGCCGAGGGCAACTTCATCCGGGGTGCGCAGCCGGCCGACATCCTGCTCAACGGTGCGGTGCGCCATATCGAGCGTTACCTGGAAAAGCCCTTCGCCGAAGGTTACCGCTCCGAGGTGCTGCCGCAGCTGCCGTACTGGCTGCAGGCGGTGGCTGGCGGCCTGCAGCGCGGCGCGATGCTGTTCGTCGATTACGGCTACAACCGCAGCGAGTTCTACCAGCACGACCGCGACGATGGCACCGTGCGCGCGTTCTACCGCCACCATGTGCACAACGACGTGCATCGTTGGCCGGGCCTGCAGGACATCACCGCGTCAGTGGATTTCACCGCGATGGCGGAGGCGGGCCTGCACGGTGGCTTCGAGCTGGCCGGCTACTGCAGCCAAGCCAGTTTCCTGCTCGGCAACGGCCTGGACCAGGTGCTGCTGCTGGCCGAGGAACGCACCGACGAGGTCGGCCGCATCCAGCTGCGCGACCAGGTGAAGAAGCTGACCCTGCCGACCGAGATGGGCGAGCGCTTCCAGGCGATCGGCCTGCAGCGTGGCGTCGACTTCGAGCCGGCCTTCGAGCTGGGTGACCTGAGCTGGCGCCTGTGAGCCACGCGTTGCCGGTGATCAAGCCGCTGCGGCGGCCACGGTTGTGGACCGCACTGTGGGTGACGGCGGTGCTGCTGGTGATCGTGGTCTGCCTGATCCCGCCACCGCCGATTCCGCTGCCGGAAAACAGCGACAAGGGCGAGCACTTTCTTGCTTACTTCATTCTGGCGGGCAGTGCGGTACAGCTGTTCCGGCGCGGACGTCCGCTGCTATGGGTAGGCGTGGGCCTGGTGCTGATGGGGATCGGCATCGAGTTCGCGCAGGGCGCGCTGACCAGCAACCGCACTGCTGACCCGATGGATGCGCTGGCCAATACGATCGGGGTGCTGGCCGGCATGGCTACGGCACTGACCCCGCTGCGTGACCTGCTGCTGCGCTGGCGCGGGTAAAGGCGTGCCAACCAAGGTTGGCACCTACCGGTAGATCCACGCCGCGCGTGGATGGAATTTCAGTAGATCCACGCCATGCGTGGATGGACTGCCCGGGGTGCCGACCAAGGTCGGCACCCACCAGGACAGAACCGCCGTCATTTCCCCAGCGTGACCTCATCCAGCACCCACATCGCCGGGCGCGTATCGCCGGTGAAGTTGATGCACAGGTCGCCGTTACCCTGGGTGCCCTTCGGCAGCGTCGCACGCAGGGTCACGAAGCCATCGGCATCCGGCTTGGCCGGCAGCGGCACTTCGGCCAGCACCTTGCCGCTGCAGTCGCCGCGACGCACCAGCATCTCGCCATGCGCGCGCTTGGCCTTCTCGAAGCGACGCTTGGGTTCGTCGTGGGCCAGCTGGAAGTAGTACGGGATGCGACCTGCACGCACTTCCACGCTGCCGATGCCGTCCAGCTGCACCTGCGGCCAGCGCCAGCACGGCTGGAAGATGTCCACGTTGAACACCGCACGGGCGCCCTCGCGTGGGCCATCGTCTTCCAGGCGCAGCACCAGCCCCTTCTTGCCTACGCAGCTGAGCAGTTCATCACTGCGGCGGCTGAGCAGCGATTGCGCAGTGAAGTCTGCGACCGTCGGCTTCGCGGCCAGCATCTGGCCCTGGTAGAACGCGGCGGCCCGCACGGTCGCGGGCAGCTGCGCCGTCAGCGGCTGCTGGTACAGCGGCGACTGCGCGGTCACCGGCTGGCCATCGGTGCTGTAGCGCACTTCATAACCCAGCGGATTGGCCAGCGAAACGCTCACGGTGTTCTTCGCGCGATCATCGGTGTAGTCCACGCCTACTTCGAACGGGGTCTGCGCATAGGCCAGGCCCCAGGCACGGTAGCGCTGCAGCTGCGCCGGCAGGCGTGCGAGGAAATCGCGGAAATCGCGGTGTTCCGGCGTGCTCCAGCCGGTCTCGGCCACGGCGGCCAGGCGCGGGAACAGGTTGTGCTGCAGGCGTGCATAGCTGCGCGTGTGTTCGGTGAACATGTTGGCCTGCAGGCCGAGGATGTGCCCGCGCTTGTCGGCGGCCAGTTCGGCCGGCACCGGCTCGAAGTTGTAGAGCTTGCCGAGATTGACCTGGGTCGGACGGCCCGGCGGTTCGTTCGGTGAGGCCGTCTGCAGGTAGTCCAGGTACAGGTAGCCGACCGGCGACATGATCACGTCATGCCCGGCACTGGCCGCAGCCAGGCCACCTTCGGTGCCCTGCCACGACATCACCGTGGCCTGTGGCGGCAGACCGCCTTCGAGGATTTCATCCCAGCCGATCAGGCGCCGGTCGTGTTCCTCCAGGAACGTCTCCAGGCGCTTGATGATGTGGCTCTGCATGGCCATCTCATCCTTGATGCCCAGTGCACGCATGCGCTGCTGTACCTGCTTCGAGGCTTCCCACTGGTCCTTGACCGCCTCGTCGCCACCCACGTGCACGTACCTGGCCGGGAACAGTTCGATCACTTCCTCCAGCACGTTCTCGAGGAAGGTGACGGTGCTGTCTTCCACGTTGAACAGGTTCGGGAACACGCCCCATTCGCTGATCGGCTTCAGCGGGGTGTTGATCGAACCCAGCTCCGGGTACGCGGCAATCGCAGCTGTGGCATGGCCGGGCACGTCGATTTCAGGAATCACCTGGATATGCAGCTTCGCGGCATAGGCGATCACCTCGCGGATCTGGTCCTGCGTGTAGAAGCCGCAGTACGGATGCTCCTGGCCGCTGGCCGGATCGATGCCACCGTCGCCGGCCGGCAGGCGGCAGCTGCCCACTTCGGTCAGCTTCGGGTAGCGCTTGATCTCCATGCGCCAGCCCTGGTCATCGGTGAGGTGCCAGTGGAAGGTATTGAGCTTGTGCGCGGCCATTGCGTCGAGCACGCGCTTGATCTCGTCCAGGCTCTGGAAATGCCGTGCCGAGTCGAGCATGAAACCGCGCCAGCTGAAGCGTGGCGCATCCTGGATCTGCACCGCTGGCAGCACTCCGTTACCGCCGCCGGTAGCGAGCTGGGCGAGCGTGGTCGCGCCATAGAACAGGCCGGTTTCGTTGCCGGCCTGCACCAGCACGCCCTGCGCGGTGCTTTCCAGCGTATAGCCTTCGCCGCTGTCGCGGAAGGTCGGGACGATCTGGAAGCGGATGCTGCCGGTCTTGGCTGCGGCCTTGCCCTTGGCCAGTGCCAGTCGCGGGCCACCGCTGCGGGCCAGTAGATCGGCGAACTGTCTGGCGACGCGCTGCGCGGCTTCGCCTTCGGCCTGCAGCACGGTATCGGCGCGCACGGTGATGCCGCTGCCCTGGCCGGGCCGCACCGTGGCCGGAGCGGGAATCAGCATCAGGCTGCCGGCACGCAGCTGCGGACCCGGTGCTTCAGCAGCCGGCGTGGGATCGGCGGCGAGTGCCGGCAGTGCCGGCAACATCGCGAGCAGGCTGCCCAGCAGCAGTGCGCTGCGCATCCGGGCGCGGGAAGGCTTGACCATCGGAACGACTCCTTGGAACGGTGCGATGAACGCTATACATGAAAAACGCCGGGCCCGGAATGACCCAGGCCCGGCGTGCGTGCACGACTCGGCGATGTTGCCGCCGCTGGATCAGTACTTGAAGCGGAAGTTGAGGTAGTACTGGCGACCGTTGCTGTAGAACGAGGTCGGGATGGCCGCGGTCTGGTAGTACTTGTAGGTCGGGTTGTTGAGGTTCAGGCCATCCAGGGTGATGCTCAGCCAGTCGGTGGCCTTGTAGCTCAGCGAAGCCGACAGCGTGCCGAAGTCATCCTGGTAGTACGGGTTGGTGCCCGACAGGCTGATCAGGAACGAGGAACGGCGGGTATAGCTGACGCGGGCGCCAAAGCGCTCGTTCTCGAAGTAGGCACCCACGTTGTAGGTGTTCTTCGAGGTGCCCAGCAGGTTGTGCGAGCCGTCCGACCAGGTGTGCGAGGTGGTGCCGTTGGCGTAGGTGTAGTTTGCATTGACGCCGAAGTACTCGCCGATCGGCTGTTCGTAGGCCACTTCCACGCCGGTGACCTTGCCGTCGGCATTGATCGGAGTGGAGATCTGGTAGGTCTCAAGCTGGTTGGTCAGTTCGCTGTACAGCTGGCGCGAGACCACGTCGAAGGCGATGTAGTCCTTCAGGTTCATGTGGTACGCGCCCACCGACAGCAGGCCGCGCGGCATGAAGTACCACTCCAGGTTGGCATCCAGGTTGGTCGACAGGGTCGGCTTGAGGTTCGGATTGCCACCGCCGCCGGTGCGGTTCAGGTCCGAACCGTACGAGGAGGCGCCCAGTGCCGAGTAGTCCGGCAGGGTCTGGGTCTGCGAGGCGGCGACGCGCAGCACCAGCGAGTCGTCCAGGTCGAACTTGATGTTGGCGCTGGGCAGCACACGGTTGCGCTTGTTCTGGAAGGCCAGGCGCTCCCACATGCCGAACAGGCTGCTGACATCGGCGTCGGCAGCCTTGCTGACGGCGTTGTAGGTGTCGATGTCCTGCTTGATGTTGACGTAGCGCAGGCCGACGTTGCCGCTCCACCAGTCGCCGCGGAAGTTGGCCTGCACGTAGCCGGCGAAGTTCTTTTCCTTCACCTTCCACTCGGCGCCATAGTTGTGGCGACCGGTCGGGCCATCATTGCCGGCCAGCCAGGTGGAGTTGTTGGTCACGGCGTCCTTCAGCGCGCCCGGGGTGAAGTACCAGAGGTTGCGCGGGAAGGTGCCGCCGATGTCACCGGCAAAGCCACTCGGATAGTTGGCCGTGGCACCGTTCTTCAGCGCGCTCCAGATGTCACCCGGGGTTGCACCTTCCGGCGACAGCGCTTCGCGCTTGTGGTCGGCGAAACGCAGGCCGAAGTCGATCGAGCTCAGCACGCCGCCATCATTGAAGTACTGGTTGAAGTCGAGCGTGGCCCACTTCTCCTTGTCTTCAGCCGTGACCTGCTGGTTGCCCCAGGTGCCGAAGCTGGTCACGCCGTTGGGCGAGAGGTCGCCGCCGACATTCCAGTCGATCGGCGAGCCATTGCCGTGGGTGGCCCAGCTGGCGCCGCCGCCGTTGGCCAGGGTGACCTCGGCGATGTACTGGCGCGGCGTCTCGCCGGTGCCCTTGGTGCTGCCGGCCTGGAACTTGGCGGTCAGGCTGTCGCTGATCTGCCAGTCGGCATCGAAGGTGACATAGCTCGACTTGGCCTTCGACTCGCGGTAGATCATGTCGTACACCGCATAGTTGGTGCCCGGCACGCCCTTGTAGTTGGCGTTGGTCAGCACGCCGTCCTTGACCACATAGCCCGGATCCGGCGCCTGCGACTTGGCGAAGCTGTTGCCGAACATCATGAAGTTGCGGTTGTAGTTGTTCGCCTTCAGCTCGGAGCTGAAACCATTCAGGCCCAGGGTGAGGCTGTCGCTCGGCTTGAACTGCAGCGAGACCAGGCCACCCTTGCGCTCACGGGTCTGTTCGAACAGGGTCGAACCCAGCAGGCCCGGGACGTTGACGCCGATCAGGTCCGGATTGGTCTTGGCGACCGGATCGTCCGCGCCGATCTTGAAGAAGCCACCCGGGATTTCCTGCGCTTCACGGCGCAGTTCGCGCTTCTGGCTGAAGCCCTGCACCATCACGCCGAAGGTGCCTTCGTCGTTCTTGTAGTTGAACAGTGCCGAGTACTGCGGGTCGTTCGACTTGGCCTGGTCCGAACGGACCATGCCGATCGAGCCTTCAGCGGTGAACTGCTTGGAGAATTCCAGCGGCTTGCGGGTGATGATGTTGACGGTACCGGTGGTGCCGCCGTCCTGCAGCTTGGCCTGCGAGGACTTGTTCACTTCCACCGAGCTGACCAGTTCCGACGGCAGCAGCGAGTAGCTGACGCTGCGGCCGACGTTGTTGCCCTGGCTGAGCACGAACCAGTCGGCCGAGCCGACGGTGTGGCCGTTGATCAGGGTCTGGGTCAGGCTCGGGCTGGTGCCGCGCAGGCTGACACGGTCGGCTTCATCGAAGCCGCCTTCATCGGCGCTGGACGAACTGATGTTGACGCCCGGCAGGCGCTGCAGGGTGTCAGCGACGTTGTGCGCCGGCAGCTTGCCCACGTCCTCGGCGGTGACCACTTCCACGCGCGCATTGGCTTCGCGCTTGGTATCCAGCGACTTCTCCATCGAACCACGGATGCCCGTGACAGTCACGGTGTCCAGGTCGGTGGCGGTCGGGGCGGCCTGCTGCGCGTGCGCACTGAAGACGATGCAGCTGACGATGGCGGCCGAAAGCAGGGTCTTGCGGGTATTCATGATGTCTCTCCTCATCACTCGATTGGATGCCGGCGGCGGTGTTCGATTACGGTTGCGAAGACAGGCGCGGGGCGGCGGCGAAGTCCCGTGCGTTGGCGTGCCACGTACAGCGTGCTGCGATTGCGTTGAAGCCTGTTGCGGTGTCAGGCGGCCGACTGCTGCAGGTACCAGCTGGCAGCGCCGACCACGCCCAGCTGGCCGTGCTCGACGACCTTCACCGGGATGCGTGCCAGCGCTTCGCCCATCGGCCCCTTCTGCAGGTAGCGTTCGACGAACGTGCTGGCGTGCAGGTATTCGCGGATCTGCGGCAGGATGCCGCCGGCCAGGTAGACGCCACCGTGGGCACCATAGAACAGGGCCATGTCGCCGATGGTGCTGCCGAGCAGGCCGCAGAACACATCCAGCGCCTGGCGCGCATGCGCATCGGTATCGGCCATGGCCGCGGCGGTGACCGCATCGGGGCTGGCCAGCGTCGGTGCCTGGCCCTGCAGCGCGCACACCGCACGGTACAGGTTCATCAGGCCCGGGCCGGAGATCGCATGCTCGATCGACACGTGCGCGCGGTCGCGCTGCATGTGGCGGACGATGGCCATTTCCAGTTCGGTGCTGGCGGCCAGGGTCGGCTGGCCGGCTTCGGTCGGCAGGACCACCGGACCATGCGCGGTGGGAATCCACAGCGCGGCGCCGAGACCGGTGCCAGGGCCGACCACCAGGGTCGGGCCACGCGCGGCGGTGTCCGGCCCGCACAGGTGCAGCACGCCGCTGGCGTCCACCTGCGCGGCGGCATAGGCCACCGCTTCGAAGTCGTTGACGATGTAGACCCGCTGCAGGCCGACGTCCGCTTCCACCTGGCGTGCCGACAGCGGCCACGGCAGGTTGGCGGTGATCACCGTGCCGTCCTCGCGGGCGTAGCCGGCGCTGGCAACCACGCAATGCGTGGGCCGCGGGCCTTCGCCAAGAAAGTCCGACAGGATCGCGCTGAGGCCGGCATGGTCGGCGTTGCGGTACTTGCGGTATTCCAGCACCTGCACCGGATGGGCGGTGTCACCGCTGGCCTGGACCCGGGCCACGCGCACATGGGTGCCACCGACGTCCGCGGCCAGGAACGAGGGCGCGACGCGGGACAGGACATGCGAGGGGGCGGGGTGGCTGGCGGTCACGCGGGCTCCTGCTGCAGGTGGGGCCGGCCCCGGGATTGGGGGCGGCGATTGGGGCGGAGTCTGTAACCCCGCTGACAACGATGTCAACGAGTTCGTGACACTTTCGTTGCTGCGCCGCAACGAATGCGGCATGCGGTAAACGTTTACATGGCGTGAGTGCTGGATTCACATGGGAACCGTTGCAGCACGGGGCTCAAGGCCCGCAGCGCATTCAGCGCGGTGCACGGCAATCGGCTTGCGCAGTGCAGCACGAGGTTCACGGGGGCGTGCAGGGAAGTTGACAAACCGCTGTTGTCCATCGAAAGAATGTGACAACGTTGTTCCCAGCCACTCTCCGACGCCGCGTTCTGCGGCCGTCGCCGCAGGAGCCCTCCTGATGTCCGCCGTCCCCGCTGCAAGCGCGCGCCCGAACGTGGCCACCTCCATCGCCATCGTTGGCGTGTTGTTCTTCCTGATCGGCTTCTTCACCTGGCTCAACGGCCCGCTGATCACCTTCGTCAAGTTGGCCTTCGAACTCAGCGAGGTCGGCGCCTTCCTGGTGCTGATGGTGTTCTACCTGTCCTACTTCTTCCTGGCCCTGCCAGCGTCGTGGATCCTGCGCCGCACCGGCATGAAGAAGGGCCTCAGCCTGAGCCTGCTGGTGATGGCCGGTGGTGCTGCGTTGTTCGGTGAATTCGCCACCCAGCGCTGGTATCCGGGGGCGCTCGGCGGCCTGTTCGTGATCGGTAGCGGCCTGGCGCTGCTGCAGACCGCGATCAACCCCTACATCTCCATCCTCGGCCCGATCGAGACGGCGGCACGCCGCATCGCGCTGATGGGCATCTGCAACAAGATCGCCGGCATGCTGGCGCCGGTGCTGATCGGCACCGTGGTGCTGCATGGCATCGGTGATCTCTCGGCCACGGTGGCCGCTGCGGATGAAGCCACCAAGGCGCAGTTGTTGAACGAATTCGCTGCCAAGATCCACACGCCGTATCTGGCCATGGCGGGTCTGCTGGTGGTGCTGGCAGTGGCCGTGCTGTTCTCACCGCTGCCGGAAATCAAGTCGTCCGAAGCCAACGCCACGCCGGTCGCGGCCGGTGCCGCCGAGCGCCGCAGCATCTTCCAGTTCCCGCATCTGTGGCTGGGTGTGCTGTGCCTGTTCGTCTACGTGGGCGTGGAGGTGATGGCCGGTGATGCGATCGGTACCTACGGCCATGGTTTCGACCTGCCGCTGGACCAGACCAAGATGTTCACCTCGCTCACTCTGGGCGCGATGCTGGTCGGCTACGTGGTCGGCCTGCTGGTGATTCCCACCGTGGTGTCGCAGTCGCGCTACCTGACCTTCTCGGCGGTGCTGGGCGTGGTGTTCTGCCTGGGCGCCTGGGCTACCCACGGCTACGTATCGGTGGCCTTCGTGGCCCTGCTGGGCTTCGCCAACGCCATGATGTGGCCGGCGATCTTCCCGCTGGCCATTCGCGGCCTTGGCCGCTTCACCGAGACCGGCTCGGCCCTGCTGGTGATGGGTATTGCCGGCGGCGCGATCATTCCGCAGCTGTTCGCCGTGCTCAAGCAGCACATCGACTTCCAGCTGGTGTTCGTGCTGCTGATGGTGCCCTGCTACCTGTACATCCTGTTCTACTCGGTGATCGGCCATCGCGCCGGCCTGCCGCAGGACAAGGTCTGATCGGCGATGATGGACGGCAGCCAACCCCAGGGAAAACCCATGCGCAGAGCGACCATCAAGGACGTTGCGGAGAAGGCCAAGGTCTCGCTGAAGACGGTCTCGCGGGTGATCAACAACGAGCCCTCGGTGATGCAGGCCACCCGTGCGCGGGTGCTGCGTGCGATCGCCGAACTCGATTACGAGCCCGATCCGTCCGCGCGCAACCTGCGCAGCGGCACCACCTTCGTGATCGGGCTGGTCTACGACAACCCGAACCCGTACCACATCATCGGCGTGCAGAACGGCGTGCTGGCCGCCTGCCGCGAGACCGGCTTCGGCCTGCAGATCCATCCCTGCGATTCCAGCTCGCCGCTGCTGGCCGATGAACTGGCCGACTGGGTGCAGCGTTCGCGCCTGGCCGGACTGGTGCTGACCGCGCCGATGTCCGAGCGCCGCGACCTGATCCAGGCGTTGACCGCGCGTGGCATCAAGCTGGTGCGCATCATCGCCGCCACCGAAGACCCGGCTGACGGTGCCTGCGTGTTCGTCGACGACCGCGAGGCCGCTTACGAGATCACCGAGCACCTGATCCAGCTGGGGCACCAGCGCATCGGCTTCCTCTGGGGCGGCATCTCGCACCGTTCCTCGGGCGAGCGCTATGCCGGTTACGAAGCCGCGCTGAAGGACTACGGCATGACCGTGGACAAGCACCTGGTGGTGCAGGGCGACTACACCTTCGACGATGGCTTCCGCGGTGCGCGCCGCCTGCTGGCGCTGCGCGAACCGCCCACCGCCATCTTCGGTTCCAACGACGAAATCGCCGCCGGCGTGCTGGCCGCCGCGAAGTCAGCCGGCATGAACGTGCCGTACGACCTGTCCATCGCCGGTTTCGAGGACAGTCCATTCTCGCGCCAGTCGTGGCCGCCGCTGACCACCGCCAAGCAGGCCACCGAAGACATCGCCCGCCATGCCGCGCGCCTGCTGATCGCGCAGCTGCGCAGCGACGCCTATGACGACGCGCCCGCGCCGCTGCACAACCAGGGCTTCGTGCCGCAGCTGGTGGTGCGCGGTTCGACCGCGCCGATGCGCCCGGCCGGCGCACGCCCCCTTCCTTCCGATCCTGCCTGAGCCTGCCATGTCGCTGTCAGACCCCACGTCCACCCTGATGTTCGCCGAGGCCGCTGAAGCGGCCGACGTGGTCGCGCGCCAGTTCTCGCGCAACCACGCCACCATGGAAACCCTGGCCGCCAGCCTGCGCGCCGCGCCGCCGCCGTTCGTGGTCACCTGCGCACGCGGCAGCTCCGATCATGCCGCCACCTATGGCAAATACCTGCTGGAAACCCAGCTGGGCCTGGTGGTCGCATCGGCTTCGCCGTCGGTGGGTTCGGTCTATGCCGCGCCGCTTCAGTTGCGCGGTGCGCTGTTCATCGTCATTTCGCAGTCGGGCAAGAGCCCGGACCTGCTGCGCAACGCGGAAGCTGCCAAGGCCGCCGGTGCGCGCGTGATCGCGCTGGTCAACGTCGAGGATTCGCCGCTGGCGCAGCTGGCCGACACGGTCATTCCGCTGCATGCCGGTGCCGAAAAGAGCGTGGCGGCCACCAAGAGCTACCTGGCCTCGCTGGCGGCACTGCTGCAGCTGGCCGCGTACTGGAAGCAGGACAGCAGCCTGCGTGCGGCGCTGGACCTGCTGCCGGACGCGATGCGCGAGGCCTGGCAGTGCGACTGGAGCGTGGTGACCGAAGGCCTGGTCGATGCCACCAACCTGTTCGTGCTCGGCCGTGGCCTGGGTCTGGGCGCGGCGCAGGAAGCGGCGCTGAAGTTCAAGGAAACCTGCAGCCTGCACGCCGAAGCCTACAGCTCGGCCGAGGTCAAGCATGGCCCGATGGCGCTGGTCGGCCGTGGTTTCCCGGTGCTGGCCTTCGCCCAGCCGGACGAAACTGGTGCCGGAACCCGTGCGGTGGTCGATGAGTTCACCGCACGCGGCGCGCAGGTGTGGATGGCCGGTGCCGGTGGCAACCTGCCGGTGGCCGCCGCGCCGCACCCGCTATGCGCACCGCTGCTGACCGTGCAGAGCTTCTATCGCGCGATCAACGCGTTGGCGCTGCGTCGTGGCTTCAACCCGGATCTGCCGCCGCATCTGAACAAGGTTACGGAGACGGTGTGATGGCAACGGTGCTGCGCAACGCCCGCATTCTCGCCGGCGATGAGTTCCGCGACGATCTGGCGGTCGTGATCGAGGACGGTCGCATCAGCGCGCTGCTGCCTGACGCTGCGCCGCAGCTCGGCCAGGCCGCCGAGCAGGTGGACCTGGGCGGTGGCTGGCTGTTGCCCGGTTTCATCGATGTGCAGGTCAACGGTGGTGGCGGTGCGCTGTTCAACAACACGCCGGACGTGGCGGCACTGCGCACCATCGCGCAGGCGCACCGTCGTTTCGGTACCACCGCGATGCTGCCGACGCTGATCAGCGATGACGTGGGCGTGATGCGCGAGGCCATCGGTGCGCTGCGCGAGGCCATCGCGCAGGGGGTGCCGGGCGTGATCGGCATCCATCTGGAAGGCCCGTACATCGCGCCGGCGCGCAAGGGCACGCACGATGCCAGCAAGTTCCGCGTGCCGGACGAAGAAGAGATCGCGCTGGCCGCATCGCTCGACAACGGCGTGACCCTGCTGACCCTGGCACCGGAACGCGTGCCGCTGGAGACGATCCGTGCGCTGGTCGAGCGCGGCGTGATCGTTGCCGCCGGCCACACGGCAGGCACCTACGAAGAGATCCGCGAGGGTCTGGATGCCGGCGTGCGCGGCTTCACCCATCTGTACAACGCGATGTCGCCGTTGCAGGGCCGTGAGCCCGGCGCGGTGGGCGCTGCGCTGGAAGACCGCGACAGCTGGATCGGCATCATCGTCGATGGCGTGCATGTGCATCCGGCCAGCCTGCGCGTGGCATTGGCGGCCAAGCCGCGCGGCCGCCTGCTGCTGGTGACCGATGCGATGCCGCCGGTCGGTGCGGATGATCCCAGCTACGTGCTGTATGGCGAAACCATCACCGCCATCGATGGCGTGGTGCGCAATGCCGCCGGTTCGCTGGCCGGTTCTGCACTGGACATGGCCACCGCCGTGCGCAATACCGTGCAGCTGCTGGGCCAACCGCTGGCCGAAGCGGCGCGCATGGCCTCGACCTATCCGGCGCAGTTCCTCAACGTCGACGACCGCCTCGGCCACATCGCCGAGGGCTACCAGGCCGACCTGGTCCTGCTGGATGACGCCCTGCAGGTGCGTGGTACCTGGATTGCCGGACAGTACGAGGCCGCCTGATGGCCGATCCCTTGAAGGGAAGTATGCCGCCGCGCCGCCTGGGCTCGATCGATGCCCTGCGCGGCATCACCGTGGCGGCGATGCTGCTGGTCAACAACCCGGGTGACTGGAGTGCGGTGTTCGCACCGCTGCGCCATTCGGAATGGCATGGCTGCACGCCCACCGACCTGGTGTTCCCGTTCTTCCTGTTCCTGGTAGGCGTGTCGATGGCCTTCAGCGTGGCACCGCGCGCGCTGGATGCCGCTGCACGTCCAGCGCTGGCGCGTGGCGTGCTGGAGCGCGCGCTGCGCATCCTGCTAGCGGGTGTGTTACTGCACCTGTTGATCTGGTGGGCACTGCATACCCATCACTTCCGCATCTGGGGCGTGCTGCAGCGAATCGCGGTATGTGCGGCGCTGGTGGGGGTGTTGGCCGTGTATGCCCGTCCGCGCGCACAGGCGGCCGTACTGGTCAGTCTGCTGGTGGGGTATACCGTGCTGCTGCTGGGCGTCGGCGATCTGGCGCCGTGGACCAATCCGGCCAGCCGCCTGGATACCACGCTGTTCGCACCGTGGATCTACCAGTGGCATGCCGATACCGGGCTCGGACATGACCCGGAAGGATTGCTGAGCACGCTGGGCGCGCTGGCCAGCACGGTGCTTGGCCTGCTTGCCGGAGGCCTGCTGCGCAACGGGCGTTCGGCGGCATTGGCCGGCCTGGGTGTGGCAACCGGCGTGCTGGGCCTGCTGCTGGCTACGGTGCTGCCGCTGAACAAGCAGCTGTGGACGCCCAGCTATGTGCTGTGGACCGGCGGCCTGGCCGCGCTGGCGCTGTGGCTGGGTCATGTGCTGATCGACCAGAAGAGCTGGCCGGCGCTGGGCCGGCGCTTCGGGGTCAACGCGATCACCGCGTACCTGGGGGCATCGGTGATGTCGGTGGTGCTGATGGCAACCGGCGCCTGGGGCTGGATCTGGCAGCAGCTGGCCAACGCGATGCCGCAGTCGCTGGAACTGGCGTCGATGCTGCAGGCGCTGGTGTTCGTCGCGCTGTGGTGGGGCGTGGCGTGGTGGCTGGACCGGCGGAAGATCTATCTGAAGATCTGACGGCACGGAGTCGGATCCCTTTCCGCAGGAAGGGGGTCTGACCCTTCCCGGGAGGGCACCTCATCCACGCATGGCGTGGATCTACTGTGTGCTGTGTTTCCTCGGTGCATGGGGTGGATCAACCCGGTGTGTCGGCGGTCTCATCCACGCATGGCGTGGATCTACTGTGCGATGTGTTTCATCGGTGAATGGGGTGGATCTACCGGGCGAGGGGCGAACGCGATGGAGGCGGAATGGTCAGTAGATCCACGCCATGCGTGGATGCTCTCCGCGGGCTTGCGATCGCCGCCTTGATGAACGGTTTCAGCCACGTAGAGTCGAGGTGATGCCCGATCAAGTTCGCATCTGAACTGTGATAACTGGCACTCAATTTCACCTATCGAAACCATTCACCACACGGCAGACTGCCTTCGCAGTACCGCATCCCCGCAGTTCCTGATCCCCTGTCCAGGAGTGCTGTATGTCCCGTGCCGTCCCGCGCGCTTTCCGCCCGCGCCGCCTCACTGTTTCCGTGTGGCAGGCCCTGGCTGTCCCGTCCGTCATGCTGCTGACCGCCAGTGTCGCCTGGGCCGGCTGTGACAATGCCACCCCGACCGCAGGCCAGACGGTCACCTGCGATGCCAACGCGCCGAATCCGCAGACCGTCCCCGTCGCTGCCACTGGTGCGGCCGGCATCACCGTCAATGTCGCCAGCACGGCACAACTGCAACAGAGCAGTGGTGGCAGCGCGATTTCGCTGGTCGGGGCCGGCGGGCACCTGCTGTCCAACCTCGGCGCGATCAGTTCGGTGGGTGGCGTGGCGGTCCAGCTTGGCGGTGGCAGCCGCGTCGAAAATACCGGCAGCATCAGCACCGGCAACAACACGGCCCTGCAGTTCGTTGGCGCCGGCGACAGCGTGCTGGTCAACAGCGGAACGATCAGCGGGCGCACCGGCGTACAGTTCGATGCGGGCAACGATCGCCTGGAAATGCAGGCCGGCAGCATCACCGGCGGTGTCCTGCAGGGGGAGGGCAATGATGTGCTGCTGCTGAGCAATGGCACCATCGACAGCGTCGACCAGGGCAGCGGCGATGACCAGATGACCGTCACTGGCGGCACCGTCACCGGTGTGGTGGCGCAGGGCAGTGGCCGCGACGATTTCGTCATGAGTGGCGGCACGATCGGCGCGCTGCAGCAGGGCGACAACATCGATACGTTCCGCATGAGCGGTGGCCGCATCATCGGCGCGTTCGAGGATGGCGACCAGGCGTGGATGACCGGTGGCCGCATCGGCCGCGTCAACATGAAGCTGGACAAGAACCTGTGGGACCAGTCCGGCGGCACCGTGGACGGCAACGTGGTGACCGGCTTCGATACCGACACCATCATCATCTCGGGTACGGCCTACATCGGTGGCAACATCAGCGTCAGCGGCGGCAATGACAGCGTGACCATCACCGACGGCACCGTGCGTGGCCAGGTGCTGCTCAGTACCGGCAACGACACCTTCAACTGGAATGGCGGCGGCATCGTCTACGGCGCGATCGACATGGGCCCGGACAATGACGTGGCCAACCTCAGCAACCTCAACCAGGGCAACCTCGGTGCGATACCGCTGTTCGATGGTGGCAGTGGCATCGACCAGCTCAACCTGAGCAACGTCAAGACCGCGGGCGTAGGGCGTTTCCAGAACTGGGAGACGATCCGCCTGGCCAACAGCACCGAGCTGAGCTTCGATGGTGATCTGGTGCTGGGCGACAGCGGCACCGGCACCGGCACGCTCACGGTGGATGACACCAGTACCGTCTACGCGGGCAGTGGGGGGCATGCCATCCGCCCGTTCAACAGTGGTGCACTGGTGGAGATGGTCAATGCCGGACGCATCGACCTGACCGGTGCCGGCGCCGGGGATGTGTTCACCGTGCGCGGCAACTATCGCGGTGACGGTGGTGGCCTGTACCTGCGCACCGTGCTGGGCGCGGACAATTCCACCAGCGACCGCCTGGTGGTTGATGGCGGTACTGCCACCGGTACCACCGGCATCGGCGTGCTCAATGCCGGCGGCAGCGGCGCGGCCACGCTGGCCGATGGCATCCTGGTGGTGCAGGCCTTGAATGGTGGCCGTACCGCGCCGGGCGCGTTCTCGCTGTTCGCACCGGTCGCGGCCGGTGCCTACGAGTACTTCCTGTTCAAGGGCGGTGTCAGTGCCGGTACCAGCGAGAACTGGTACCTGCGCTCGACGCTGGTGACCGGGCCGACGCCGGCACCCAATGGCGGCGGCAGTGCCACGCCACCGCCCCTGACGCCGCCGGTGGCACCGCCACCGCCAATCACCCCGGCGCCGCCACCGCCGCCCGAAGGCGCTACCGATCCAGACCTGACCGCGGGCGAGACCGCGCCGCCACCGCCACCACCGGAACCCGCTCCGGTGGCGCCGCCCAGCGACCCGGCGGTGCCGGACGTGCCGGTGGCGGGTGGCAGCCTGCCCGGTACCGGTGCGCCGCCGACGCCGGGTGCACGCCCCGCCGAGGGCGCAGTGGTGCCGCTGTACCGCGTGGAGACCGCCACCTACGCCGTGGTGCCGCCGCTGCTGCGCGAGACCTCGCTGGCCAGCCTCGGCACGTTCCACGAACGGCAGGGCGAGCAGCGCCTGCTGTACAACCAGGGCGCATTCCGCACTGCCTGGGGCCGTCTGGTGGGGCAGAGCAGCGAGATCCACTGGAAGGGGGATGCGCAGCCGGGCTTCGATGGCGATGTGATGGGCCTGCAGGCCGGTCTGGATGTGTGGGCCGCAGCGTCTGACAATCATCGCAACCAGATCGGCGTGTTCGTTGGCCGCACCCGCGCACAGGGCAAGACCACCGGCCTGGCGCTGGGCTGGGAGAATGTGCAGGTGGGCCAGAACCGCCTGGACGACAAGCACGTGGGCCTGTACTGGACGTTCACCGACAGCAGTGGGGGCTACATCGACGCCGTGGCGATGCAGAGCCGCTACGACGGCCGCGTACGTTCCTCGCGCGGGCTTGGCTTCGGCATCAAGGGCGATGGCACCAGCGTATCGGTGGAAGCCGGCAAGCCGCTGCTGCACTTCGGTCAGTCCGCATGGTGGCTGGAACCACAGGTGCAGGTGATCTGGCAGCGCACCGCGCTGGACGACCGCCGCGATGAGGTGTCGAGCGTGCGTTTCGACAACGACAATGCCTGGACCGGCCGCATCGGCCTGCGCCTGGGCGGCGATTACCAGTTGGCCGACAACGGATGGCAGCCGTATTTCAAGCTCAATTACTGGCATGGCCGTTCCGGCGAGGATCGCATCGGCTTCGACGATGACGTGATCGTCAATTCGCAGCGCTCGCGCGCACTGGAAGCCGGCGTGGGTGTGGTCGGGCGCTTCAACCGCACGATCAGCGCCTATGCCGTGGCCGATTACACGCGCGAGCTAGGTGGCGACCGCAACGAGAAGCGCCGCATCATCGAAGGCAACATCGGCCTGCGCGCGGATTGGTAGCGCCGGGTATGGATGTCATGACCCGCTCTGGTGGGTGTCGACCTTGGTCGACACGATGCCCTCCGCTGCCATGACGTTGCTCTGGTAGGTGCCGACCTTGGTCGGCACAGAACCCACCGACACCGCGACCTCCGCGCAGCCGAGCAAAGGCTCGGCTCTACAGCGGCGGTGCGCACGCATCCGGTTCCACCAACGCCCCGGCATGATCGGCCAGCACCACCACCGCATGCAGCAACCCTTCCTCCACCTGCGGCGGGCACTGCGCCGCCGCATCGTCCATCTCGCGTGCCGACTGTGCGGCCAGCAACACACCCCCACACGCAGACAACGCCGCCAGACAGCGCGTGGCCTCGGCCAGTTCCCGACCGCGCGCCTCGCTGAGTTGCCGCTCGCGCCACGGCTGCCCATCGGCCGCTTGGTTGTGCGCGATGCCGCGCAACCGCGCGAAGAATGCCGATGGCGGCGCCTGTTCGTGGGTATCGGTGAGTGCGTCCTCCAACGCTTCGGCTGCGGCATTGGGCAGATGTAGACCGGGCAATGCTGCGCCGAGCAGTGCCTGCAGGCGTGGATAGGTGGGGTAGGGCGTGTTCATGGCGGCAACCTCACAGGGCAAGGCCACCTGCGGGGTGCAAGGTGGCGGGCGGTGCGGGTTGGCGTGCCGGTGAAGCTACCCAAAGGAAACGAAGCCGGCGGATCGGGAGGATCCCCACGCACCGCCCGCCGCAGAACGACAGACGGCGCAGTATTCGAGCCTGCGACATGGACGCAAGCCCGCCTTTAGGTAGCTTCATTCAGGACGCCAATCCCGGTCAGCGCAGGAAGCGCCGACGGGGCCACCTTGGCGCGTTGTACACCGCGATGACATGGGCAAAGTTGCAATGTTGCGATCGCCTGGCGCCTGCTTTACTGCAGGTCGCGGCAGAGTCAGACACGACAGTTCGCGCGTGGCGCAAGCGATCATGCCCCGGTTATGCTGCGGTCCTGATTCAACGACAAGGAAACGTCGCATGCAGGTTTGCAAGGGAGTGCGTCGCATCGGCGCGCTGTTGCTCGTGTTGCTGGCGACCGGCGCCATGGCCGATACGCCAAGCGTGGTCGAGGTGCCCTCGCCGGAGGCCCAGGCCGAGATCCTCGCCCTGCTTGAACGCCAGGCGCTGTATCGCGACCGGGTGGACTGGCCCGCCACTCGCGTACGCCTGCAATCGGCGCAGGGCGACCCCGCGCGACGGCTGGCCGTTCTGCGCGAAGTCATTGCGCTCAGCACCGGCCACCATGGTGCATGGACCACGCCCCAGCGCCAGCGCGAATCCCTTGCACGTGCGCAGCAGGCCGGCGCCGCCGCCGTGGACCGGGCCAAGGCCGCTGATGCGGTGGATGCGCGCATCGGCTGGGTGGTCATCGAGGGCTACGCCTCCACGCCCGGCGCGACGCCGCAGGAAAAGTTCCGTCAGGACATCCAGCGTGCCGCGCGCTGGCAGCAGGTCATCCGCAGCAAGGACGACGGCGCGCGCTGTGGCT
Organism: Stenotrophomonas sp. AG209; assembly: GCF_003550055.1. Classification (NCBI taxonomy): domain Bacteria; kingdom Pseudomonadati; phylum Pseudomonadota; class Gammaproteobacteria; order Lysobacterales; family Lysobacteraceae; genus Stenotrophomonas; species Stenotrophomonas sp. AG209. The sequence goes on along the minus strand of NZ_QXDB01000001.1, from coordinate 1,890,123 downwards.
GGATCGTCGACCTGCGGGACAACGGCGGTGGCGCCATGTGGCCGATGCTGCTGGGCATGGCCCCGCTGCTGCGCACCTCGGTGGTGAACAACGAGGACGTCGGCTCGTTCGAAACCGCGCACGGGCCGCAGCGCTGGACGTTGACGGCGACCGCTGTGCAGCTGGCAGGCAAGCCATTGCTGGATTTCGGCCAGTCCGGTTATGTGCTGCGGCAGCCTGGCGCGCCGGTGGCGGTGCTGTTCGGGCCCCGCACCGGCAGTTCGGGCGAGGCCTCGGTGCTGGCGTGGCGTGGCCGCCCGCAGGCGCGGAGTTTCGGCCAGCCAACCGCAGGTGTCTCCACCGGCAATGTCGTGCACACGCTTGCCGATGGCAGTCGCCTGCTGCTGACCACCAGCGTGATGCGGGACCGCAATGATCGTGGTGATGGCTTGAAGATCGAGCCCGACCAGCGCGTGGAGGGGGAGGCCGCCACCGTGGCTGCCGCCCAAGCGTGGCTGCTGGCCCAGCCCGCCTGCCAGGGCCACTGAGCCATGATCCTGATCGGCCAACAGGAACGGGTGGTGATCGTCGGCCCCACCGAAGCGCATCACTGCCTGCGCTGCCAGACGGAAACCGAGTTCGCCCCGCAGCTGCGCTACAAGATGGCGCGCATCGACCTGCTGTTCGGCTTCACCTACCAGCGCCGTTACGAACTGGCCTGCACCCGGTGCGCGCACGGCTGGGTGTTGGATACCGAGACCATGGACCAGCAGCTGGGCGGGGTACCGATCCCGTGGCGGCACCGCTTCGGCCTGCCGCTGATGCTGGTGGTCGTGGCCGGGCTGGCCGCGCTGGGCTGGCTGTGGCGGCACGGATTCATCGGTTGAGGGCCGGGGCTGTTAAAGTCTGTCCTGCAATCACGTACCGGAACCGACCATGGACCACGACACCCCGTTCGAACCCCTCAACGACCTCGAGGTGCGCCTGCTGCAGGCCCAGGACGGCACGCTGACCGCAGCGCAGTTCCTCGACGGCCTGCTGACCTCGACGGCGTTCGTGCTGCTGGACAAGGCCATTGGTGAAGATGGCGCCTGGGACGAGAGCATCTCGCCGCTGGTGCTGACCAGCGAGAGCGGCGAGCCGATGTTCGCGGTGTTCACCGCGCCCGAGCGTGCTGGCCTGTGGCACGAGCAGCTGCCGCAGTTCGCCCATGCCATGCCGATTGCGGTGCACGCGCTGTTGGCCGGTATCGGCGACGGCGTCGGCCTGGTGCTGAACCCGGGCCTGGACGTGGGCATGGAGATGATTCCCGATGCCGTGGCCCAGCTGAAGCAGCGGGCTGCAGCGATCACACGTGGCATGGCGCATTGAGATTGATGGCATAGAAATCGAACCGTCCTCTTCGTTCCTCGCTGCTAGGCATTGATATGCCATTCAATTTGGGAATGTAAGAGCAAGAGCATTGGTGAAGAGCTTAAGAGCGAATATGCTGTTCAAGGAGAGAGTAGCTATGCGGTCGATAGGTGTTGGTCTAGTTTTCGCTGTTTTCTCTGTAATCTATGCTTTTGAATCCAAAGCGGAAACAGTTACATATATTCATACTGATGCTCTGGGGTCAGTAGTTGCCGAGTCAGATGAGACTGGCCGGGTGACAAAGCGCTATAGCTATGAGCCGTACGGAGCGCAGATTGGAACTGGTATTGAAGATGGAGTGGGTTACGCCGGGCACGTGAGTGATTCGGCGACTGGGCTGAGCTACATGCAGCAGCGCTATTACGATCCAGGCTTGGGGCGTTTCTTGTCAGTGGATCCAGTCACAATGTACGGGAATGGAGATGGGAGACATTTCAATGCCTATGCATATGGATTCAACTCACCCTACACATTCAAAGATCCTGATGGCCGTTGTCCAATCTGCCCAGCCCTGTTTGGAGGCGCCGGTGGCATGGCGGTGGACTATGGGATTCAGAAGTACATGAATCCCGGAAAGCCAATCAACAAGACAGAGCTGGCAATTGCCGGCGTTGCTGGAGTTGTAACTGGTGGTACCGGCGGCCTGGTGGTTGGAGCCCTGGCGAGAGGGACGATTTCGATCGGTCAGGTCGTAGCAATTCAAGCGACGGTGGGTGCCGCGACTGGTGTTGCGGGTACGGCTGCACAGGGCGCAATCGAAGGAACACCAGTGACAAGCGCTCAACTGGGCTTATCGGCTGTCGGCGGGAGTGTTGGCAGTTTGGCGGGCAGCGGAATTGGAAAACTCGCTGGAGACTTTTCGCAGGCGTCTACTCAAGGGGCAGTGAGTAATATGATGAAGGCGCCAGTGAGTTCACCTGCTGGCATCGGTGCACATATTGCAGAGGCGACTGCGAGCGCCGGCGCAATTGGAGCAAAGCAAGGGGCGGTACAGGGTGCATTGTCTAATGCGGGCCAACGCGGTGCTGATGCCGCAGTTGGAACTGGACAGAAAATCGCTGAGGACAGGTTGAAGTGATGAGATTTTTTAATCGATCTCTCCTTGTGTACGAGCTTGGGCTTCTAGTCGTATTCATACTGGTCGCATTCTTCATCACCCGGTTCAATCCGGTGGAGACGCTCCGGTTGGGTGGATGGCTGTTCCTCTTGATGCAACCCATCTTGTTGGGTGCTCATGCTGTCGACCATTTTTCGCGCAAGCGCCGTCGATAGACGGGAGATGTGAAGGTGCCGGCCAGCGACCGGCACTACCCGGTGCTTCAGCGGGCGGCGGCGATGGCTTTCACCCGCGCCTTGGCCAGTGCCTCACCGATGGCCGGACCTTTCAGATGCGTGGTATCCAGATCCCGCGCCTGCACTGACAGCGCCGCCTGATGCAGGCGCTTGAGCGTTTCGCCCTGTGGGTAGTCGGCATCCTCGAAGCCGAGCCGGCCGCGCTTGTCGGCCTCGCAGCACAGCGCGATGCGGGCCACGCGTTCTGGCCTGCGCAATGCATCGCAGCGGCCCAGCAGTTCCAGCACGGTGGCATCGCGTAGTTCGTCGATGCGGTGCACGTTCAAGTGCTCGCGGCAGACCGCTTCGGCCAGCTGCTGGTGCTCGGTGGGAATCTTCAACCGCGCGCACAATACCTTCAGCGGTTTGATGCCGCGCTGCTCGTGCATGATGTGGCGCGGCCATTCCTCCGGCGGGGTCAGGCCCTTGCCGAGGTCGTGTGTGAGGGCAGCGAAGCCGACCAGGTCATCACCCGGTGCCAGTTTCGCGGCCATGTCGCTGACCATTTCCTGATGGATGCCGGTGTCGACTTCCGGGTGGAATTCGGCACGCTGCGGCACGCCATACAGCGCTTCCAGCTCGGGCAGGATCGGGCCCAGTGCCTGCGCATCGTGCAGCGTGCGCAGGAAGGCGGAGGGCCGTTCACTGACCAGCGCCTTGCGCAGTTCCTGCCAGACGCGTTCCGGCACCAGCGCGTCCAGCTCGCCACTGGCAGCGACCTCGCGCATCAGCGCCATGGTCTCTTCGGCGACGGTGAAGCCCAGTGGCGCGAAGCGCGCCATGAAGCGCGCCGCGCGCAGCACGCGCAGTGGATCTTCCACGAACGCAGGGCCGACGTGGCGCAGCACGCGCTGCTCAAGATCGCGAACGCCACCGTAAGGATCGACCAGCGTGCCGCTGTCTTCGTCACAGGCAATCGCGTTGATGGTGAAGTCGCGGCGCTGCAGGTCTTCTTCCAGCGTCACCGCCGGATCGGCATCGACCACGAAGCCGCGATAGCCACGGCCGGATTTGCGCTCGGTGCGCGCCAGCGCGTATTCCTCGCCGGTCTTCGGGTGCAGGAACACCGGGAAATCGCGGCCGACGGCGGTGTAGCCCTGCGCTTCCATCTGCGCGGGCGTGGCGCCAACCACCACCCAGTCACGGTCGCCGGCAGGGCGCTGCAGCAGGCGGTCGCGTACGGCGCCGCCGACAAGATAGATCTTCATGGGGGGATGATCGCACGGTAGGTGCATGAGCATCGGTAGTGCCGGCCGCTGGCCGGCAACCGCAGTCATCCCGAAGCTGCCGGCCAGCGGCCGGCACTACCGATGCAACGGCATCACGGCAAACCGCGCCACTCCGGTACGAACAGGCCGGCCAGGAACCACAGGCCGTAGACGATCCACAGGCAGAGGAAATAGAGCTTGATCTGCGCTTCGTCCCACAGGCTGCCCCAGCTGTCGATGAAGGCCAGCGACTTCCAGCCTTCCATCCAGGCCGCGCCACCCCAGCGCAGCACCCAGGTGGCGAACAGGCTCCAGGCGGCGAATATCCCGATCCAGGCCAGCAGGCTCATCGCTTTCCCCTCCCCGGGAAACGGATGCCGGGTAGTGCCGGCCGCTGGCCGGCAACCCTTGGATAATGGCCGAAGCCGGCCAGCGGCCGGCACGACCGTGGTGCGATCAGTCGCCGCCCTGGTCAGCGTTGGCTGCACAGCTGAAGCTCTTGCGCTTGTCCACCAGGCGGCCCATCAGGCGGTCGCTCAGCGGCAGTGCATCGCCATTGAGGCGCCAGTCGTAGATCACGCTGAAGGCCAGCACGCGGGCGACGTACTCGCGGGTTTCCTTGTAGCTGATGGTCTCGATCCACAGGTCCGGATCAAAGCCCGGGCGCTGGCCCTGCCAACGCGCGGTCGGGGTCGGGCCGGCGTTGTAGGCGGCAATGGTCACGTACGGCAGGCCGTCGTACTTGTTCATCAGCTGGCGCAGGTAGGCGGTACCGATGGCGATGTTGGTGTCAGGGTCGTACAGGCTGTCGGCACCGCCGTAGCCGGTCAGGCCGATCGACTTGGCCACGCCGGCACCGGTGGCCGGCAGCACCTGCATCAGGCCCATGGCGTTGGCAGGCGAGCGCGCGCGCGGGGTGAAGGTGCTCTCGGCGCGGATCTCCGCCGCCACCCAGGCCGGATCGATCGCGTTGCGCGCCGATTCGCGACGGATGGTGGCGTCGTGGTGCAGCGGGAAACGCAGGTCGTACAGGCGCTGTTCCTGCGGCTGCTTGCCGAGCGCGAACACGGCGCGGTCGAACCAGCCGTTGTCCTGCGCCACGCGTACGGCGAGGCGGCGCTGGGTGTCATCGAAGCGCGACAGCGCACTGTTCCATTCGGCCACGGCCCAGCCGGCGCGATCGATCTGGTACAGCGCCATCGCACGCTGGATGGCCGGATCGCGCGCGATCACCGCCTGTGCCTGCGCGCTGTCGTTCGGCTTCCAAGGGCACAGGGTATAGCCCTGCTGCAGCTTGTCGGCGGCCAGGAAACCGTGGAAGGTCGGTGCACGCGCGGCCTCGCGGAACAGCGGCTGCGCCTGCTGGGCCTGGCCGGTCTTCTCCAGCATGCGGCCTTCGAAGTAGCGCCAGCGCGGATCGCTGCGCTGCTTGCTGCCCATCTTGCGGATCGCGGCCAGCGCCGCTGGCCAGTCGCCGCGCGACATCGCTTCGCGCACGCGCCATTCGTGCAGGCGCTCGTCATACGCCGATTCGGGCACCGCGTTGAGGCGGCGCGCCGAATCCGGAAGGTAGGACGCCACCGTCCACAGTGCGATCTGGTAGAGCACCTGGCCCTGCTGGTCGGCACTCAGGCCCAGTGCCTGCGCATACTGCGGCAGCTGCTGTTCGGTGGCGCCGGGATCGGCCTTGGCCAGCTTGGCCAGGCCATCGGTGGCGATGCGCCGGCTGCGCTCGTTGCGCGGCCAGTTCAACGCGCTGGCGTTGGGCTTGTCGACAAAGGCAGCGTAGTTGTTGGCCAGTGCCAGGTCGGTGGCGGGCAGGCCGCGTGCGGCGCTGCGCATCACTGCCGGCTGTTGCGCGTCGGCGGCGGCATCGATGCGTTCCCAGCGCAGGGCGTCGCTCAGCCCACCCTGGGCCTGCAGCACGGCGAAAACGGCATCACAGCCGTCCGGCAGCGACTTGCCGTTCTTGCGCCACAGATCCTGCGCTTCACTGATCCACTGCGGATCAACCTTGCCGGTCACCTGCCGTGCGGTCAGCTGCGCACAGCGCAGGCCGGCGTTGTCGGTGGGCACCCAGTTGGCGAGCAGGGTCGGCCAGTCCTGGCGGCGTGCGACCGAGGGAAGCCACACGCCGCGGAAGGTGGTAGCCACGGCCTGGCCGTCGTAGCGCTTGAGGAAGGCCTGCGCCTGCGCGGTATCGACAGTGTCGATGTTGCGGCGCAGGTTGGCGTACTCCAGCCAGCCGTAAGCCGGATGGCGGCTGAGTGCAGCGGCCTGGCCGGGATCGAACTGGCCGCGTTCGGCGGCCGCGATCGCGGCCTTCAGCTGCGCGTTCTGGGCATCGAGGGACTGGGCATTGGCGCAGCCGATCAGCAGCGTGGTGGCCAAGGGCAGCAGGGACAGGGCGGTCGAAGAGCGTCGGGTCATGGCGGGCAGCATAGCGGGCAATGGCTGAATTCAGTTTCGCATTGCGTGCACGCCGGGCGTCGGCAACGACAGCTGAATGAACCCGCGCAGGCCACTGCCGCAGGTGATCGCAGGCGTCGTAACGTCGGTCTTGGGCGAACGGCCCGGCTGCAGGGAGCGGCACATGGCGTTCAGTAGCGCAGGAAGAAGCGGCCCGCTGGCGGACATCAATGTCACGCCACTGGTGGATGTGATGCTGGTGCTGTTGATCATCTTCATCGTGACCGCGCCGATCGTGGCCCGGCCGATTGCCGTGCAGTTGCCACAGGCCACCGATCGCACGATCGATCGCCCCGAACCGCCGCCGCCGATCGAGCTGCGCCTGGATGCGTCGAACCAGCTGAGCTGGGATGGCCAGCCGATGGCCATCGGCGATCTGCAGGCGCGCCTGCAGGCGCAGGCCGGCGAGCATGCCGGCAACCTGCCGGAGCTGCGCATCGCCACCGATCCGTCGGCCGAGTACGAAGGCATGGCGCGGATCCTGGCTGCGGCCGAGGCCACCGGCATGGAGCGCATCGCCTTCGTGCGGTGAGTTTCATGCGGTGAATCCCGCAACGGGCGGCCTGCCATCGGCGGGCCGCTCTTCCTGCGAGGGAACGTGGCATGCGATACGGGACACAGCGCGCGACCTCACTGATGGCCACCCCCAATCTGGCACCGCTGGTGGATGTGTTGCTGGTGCTGCTGGCATTGGTGGTCACCACGCTGCCGATGGCGCAGGCGACCGGCCTGCTGGCGTTCCAGCAGCGCACCTCGTGCCCACCCTGGCCGGCGTCCTCGCCCCAGCCGATCAACCTGCGCATCGACGCAGCGGGCGCGGTGTTCTGGAATGGCCAGCCGCTGGATGCCCCCGCATTGCAGCAGTACCTTGCGCAGGCGCAACAGATGCCGCAGCAGCATCGCCCCTGGGTGCACCTGGCGACCGCCGACGACACCGACTACGGAGACATGGCGCGCGTGCTGCTGGCCGTGAGCCAGCATGGGCTACGCGTCGACGCGCCCGGCCACTAGCGCCTGCACCGACAAGTCCCCTTGATGAGCTGTGGCGGATCTCGGCGCGCGCTGTCGCAGCCGGCATCAACGTGGAGGGCGGTGAACAGTACCGTCCGGTTCTAAACGGCCCTCATCTGTCGCAAATGGCCGTCAATTGCGTCAATTCCGCGTGAAAGAGTGTCGATCATCACGCCGTGATTTTTACCGCTTGTTTACAAAGGAGACGCTGCCGCCATGCAGGGGGGAGCGCGGCAGCCCATGTCCCGACATTCCTTTGGAGAGAGAGCGAATGAAGCACCTGCACCACCGCCCGTTGGCGGTTGCCGTCACGCTGTGCGTGATGGCCCTGGCACCCTTGGGTGCCGCTGCACAATCCACCACCAACCTCGACGCGGTGGAAGTCACCGGTACCCGCATCAAGCGCGCTGAGGTCGAGGGCCAGGTCCCGATCCAGACGCTGACCCGCGGCGACATCGAACGCACCGGCCTGAACTCGATCAGCGAGGTGCTGCAGCAGCTCACCGGTTCCGGTTCGGCGCTCAATGCCAAGTTCAATTCATCCGGCAACTTCGGCTTCCCGCCGGATGGCAGCGGCGTGGGTGCTGGTTCGGCACAGGTCGACCTGCGCCACCTCGGTGCCAAGCGCGTGCTGGTGCTGGTCGACGGCATCCGCTGGGTCAATGAGTCGTCGGCATCGGGCGTGGGCGCGGCTACCGACCTCAACACCATTCCGCTGGCCATCGTCGAGCGTATCGAGGTGCTGGAAGACGGTGCATCGTCGCTGTATGGCTCCGACGCCATCGCCGGCGTGGTCAACATCATCACCCGCCGCGACTTCGATGGCGGCCAGGTGACCCTGAACTACGGCGAATACAGCAAGGGCGACGGCACGCAGAAGGGCGTGGACCTGGCGTGGGGCAAGAGTGGCGATCGCTACAGCCTGTTCCTGGGCGCCAGCTGGACCAAGCAGGACCCGGTGTTCGCCCGCGACCGCGAGCAGTCGCGCTTCCCGATTCCGGGCACCGGCCTGGCCTTTGGCAGCGGCGGCATTCCGCAGGGCCGCTTCGCCTTCGTCGACCCCAATACCGGCGCCGAGCAGGACATCGTGCCCAATACCGGTGTGAGCAGCCCACGCTACGACGGCAGCGCCGGCTGCAACCGCACCGACGACTACCACTGCTTCACCAGCGCCGACCGCTTCAACTTCGCCGAATACAACATGGTGTTGACCCCGTCCGAGCGTAAGGGCCTGTTCGGCCAGTTCCGCTTCGACATCACCGACAACGTGCAGTGGTACATCAAGGCGCTGGGCAACCGCCGCGAGTCGACCAACCAGGCCGGCCCCGAGCCGCTGTTCTTCGGCCCCGATGGTGCCACCGGCAACCCGCTGGCCGACAACATCGTGGTCTCGCGCCTGAACCCGTACAACCCGTTCGGCTTCGACCTGGTGTCCTCGGGCAACATGAGCCTGATCGGCCGCCGTCCGGTCGAAGGTGGCGCGCGCGTGTTCAAGCAGGAGGTCAACACGACCTACGTGGCCACCGGCCTGGTCGGCAACTTCCATGCCGCCGACCGCAGCTGGTACTGGGATGTCAACGGCATGTACAGCAAGAACAAGGCCGAACAGACCAATTACGGCAGCTACAACATCTACAACGTCAACATGGCGCTGGGTGATCCGGCGGTGTGCGCGGCGACGCCGGGCTGCGTGCCGCTGAACATCTTCGGCGGCGTCGGCTCGATCACCCCGGACATGCTGAAGTGGATCCAGCCGGTGGTGCGTGATCGCAGCCAGAATGAGCTGAGCCTGTTCACCGCCAACCTGTCCAGCGACCTGTTCACCCTGCCGGCCGGTCCGGTGTCGTTCGCCAGCGGCTACGAGTACCGCAAGTACAAGGGCTGGTACCAGCCTGATCCGCTGACGGTGATCGGCCACTACAACGGCGTGCCGTCGCAGCCGACGTCTGGTTCGTATGACGTCAACGAAGCGTACCTGGAGTTGAGCGTCCCGATCTTCGCCGACTCGCCGCTGGGCAAGAAGCTGGACCTGAGCCTGGCTGGCCGCTACTCGGACTACTCCACTTTCGGCGGCGAGTTCACGCCCAAGTACGGCCTGCGCTGGCAGGTGACCGACGACTTCGTGCTGCGCACCACCTATGCTGAGGGCTTCCGTGCGCCGTCGATCGGCGAACTGTACGGCTCGGCCGCGCGCGCCGACCTGCAGCTGTTCGACCCGTGCTCGGTGGGCCTGGGCGGTACGCCGCCGCGTGGTAGCGCCGGCAACTGTGCCGCGCTGGGCGTGCCGGCCGGCTTCCAGCAGGCCAATTCGCAGATCTCGGTGACCACCGGCGGCAACCGCGAGCTGGAACCCGAGCGCTCGCGCAGCTTCAGCGCCGGCTTCGTGTGGAGCCCGTGGTTCGGCAACAACGCATCGTGGTCGGAGCGCTTCGACGTGGAAGTGACCTTCTACCGCCACGCCATCGATGGTGCGATCCAGGCCATCAACGCGCAGACCCAGCTGGACCTGTGCGTGGACACGCTCGATCCGGTGTACTGCAATGGCATCACCCGCGCCAGCACCGGTGCGGTCAGCAGCTTCAACAACCGCCTGACCAACCTCGGCTCGATCAAGACCGACGGCTGGGACGTGGACCTGTTCTGGACGTTGCCGCAGACTTCCGTCGGCCAGTTCAAGCTGGCCTGGAAGAACACCTTCGTCGGCCGTTACGAAGCCACCGGCGCGGCCGGGCAGAAGCAGCCGCAGAAGCCGGGCGTGGAAGTGGCCGACAGCTCCATTCCGGAGTGGACCAGCAACGCCAGCATCGCCTGGACGATGGACCGCTGGAGTGCGAACTGGACGGTGCGGCACATCTCCGAGCTGACCGAGAACTGCGGCGATGCCGTTGCATTCCCGGTGTGCAGCAACCAGGCCGCCGGCACCAACACGCTCTCGGCCACCACCTTCCACGACATGCAGGTGGGCTACAAGATCGACTGGATGAAGGGGCTGCAGCTGACCGCGGGCCTGAACAACGTGTTCGACAAGGATCCGCCGATCTGCCTGTCGTGCTCGTTGAACGGGTACGACGCCTCGACCTACGACATCCCGCGTGGCCGTTACTGGTACCTGCGCGCGGACCTGCGGTTCTGATGCAAGCGGCCGGTGCCGGGATGTTCCCGGCACCGGCCATCATCGGCGGTCAATCCGGAATGTCCTGGTCCGGAGCCTCCTGTTCGACACTGTCATGCTGGGGCGCCACGCGGCGAAACGCGGTGCGGGCCCAACCCAGCCCAATCACGATCATCATCGGCCCGACTGCGAACCCTGGCAGTGACGGAACGCGGAAGTGCGGCCGGGATTCGATCAACAGGTTGTACAGGATCCAGATCACCAGGATCAGGCCGATTCCCGCGCACGACAGCCCGAACAGCACCTGCGGAACGCCCATTGCCAGACCCAGCGCCCGCTCAGCGCGGCTGGGTGTGGGGAGGGCCCGCAGTTCCCGGCCGAGGTCGAACCAGAACAGGATCGCGGCAGGTAGTCCGACCAACAGCAGCAGGATGAAATAGCCATTGCCCGTGATGATCATCAGGGGCAGCGACAGGAGCAGTGCCGTGAGCGAGAGACCGAGTTTCGTACCGGTACGCATGGCCGGTCGTCCTTGAGAGTGGAACCGCATCATGTGTCCGCATGGCACGGGGCAGGACTGCTGGCCACCGTGTGCGCGAAGCTACACCTGCAAGGTCGCCGCCGCAACGCGATGGCGCCGGGGCAGGCCCGGCGCCATTTCCATCAGAACGCCCAGGTGAACGTCAGTGAGCCATTGCGGCCATCGCCGTACGCACCGTAGCCGTTGATCTGCGACAGGTACTTCTTGTCCAGCAGGTTGTTGAGGTTGGCCTGCACGCTGAACTCCGGCGAGATGCGGTAGCGCACGAAGGCGCTGACCAGTGCGTAGCCGCTCTGCTCGATGCGGCCGTAGGCCGGTACCGGGTAGTAGATGCGGTTCTGCCAGTTGGCACCGCCACCGACGGTCAGTTCCTGCAGCGACTGCGGGGTGTAGCTGGTGAACAGCTTCAGTGCGGTCTGGGGCAGGTTGGTGTTGATGTCGGCGCCGTTGATGTCCTTGGCCACATAGCGCGAAGCACCGAAAGTCGCGTTCCAGCCCGGTGCCAGCTCGCCGTTCAACTCGAACTCGAAGCCACGGCTGACCGTGCCACGCGCGGCGCGATAGGCGAACTCGTTCTGGCTGCCCTGCACGGGTTCACCGGTGGCCTGGCCGACGTTGTCCTGTTCGATGCGGAACACGGCCAGCGAGGCGTTCAGGCGATTGTCGAACCATGCGCCCTTGACGCCCACTTCGTAGCTCTTGCCATCGACCGGATCGAGGTAGCTGCCGTTGCGGTCCTTCAGCGTCTGCGGCTGGAAGATCTCGGTGTAGCTGGCATAGGTGGAGTACCTGCCGTTGATGTCGAACACCAGGCCGGCGTAGGGCGTGGTGACCTTGTGCGCGCGGTCGGCGCCTTCGCCCTCGCTCTTCCAGTCGGTGTAGCGGGCGCCGATGATCAGCTTCAGCGGATCGGCCAGTGACAGGCGTGCCGCCGCGTAGCCGGCCTTTTGGGTGATGGTGCCCTCGCTGGCCAGTGCCAGCGGGTTCCAGTTCGGTTCGCTGATGTTGCCCGTCCAGTTCAGATAGCTGGCGAACGGGTCCCAGGTCTGGCCCGCGCCACCGACCTGGTAGTCGCCGTAGTTGGCGTACTTGCGCTTGTTGTAGCTCAGGCCGGCCATGAACTGGTGCTCGCGGCCGAACAGCTGGAACGGACCATCAACGTAGCCGTCGACGCCGGTGACCTTGCGCTCGGTGTTGTAGAAACCCGCGGACGGCGAGATGCCCGTGCCGGTGGCCTTGTCGAAGTTCGATGCGCCCGTGGTCCAGTCGTTGTAGGCCGGGTAGAACAGCTTGTCGTCGGCCTTGGTCTCATCATGCGTGGCACCCACCTTGAACTTCCAGCCGTTGCTGAAGGCGTGCTGCAGGGTGGCGAAGGCGCGCTTGCTGGTGGTATCCCAGTAGGTCCAGTTCGGGCTGGCGTTGAACGATTTGTCGTAGCCCGTGCGCGAGCCATCGGAGTACAGCATCGGGAAGCCGCCCCAGGTCGCGCCATTGGCGCGCTTCTGCTGGTAGTCGTAGCCCACGCTCAACTGCGTATCCGGGGTCAGGTCGGCGTCGATGACGGCGTAGCCCAGCGTCTTGCGCTGGTTGTAGCGGTCCATCTGGCCGTCGGTGTCCAGGTAGCTGCCGATCACGCGGCCGCGCACCGTGCCACTGGCGTTCAGTGCGCTGCCCACGTCCACCGTGGTGCGGGTGCGGCCCCAGCTGCCCACGTTTACCGATACGCTGCCGGCCAGCTCGGCGCTGTCGGCGTGCTTGCGCACCAGGTTCACCGATGCCGACGGGTTGCCGGCGCCGCTGAGCAGGCCGGTGGCACCGCGCACCACTTCCACGCGGTCGTACAGGGCCAGATCGAGGCCGGAGTCACCATAGCTCCAGTTCTGCACCATCTGCGTGGGCAGGCCATCGAACTGGTAGGCGTCGATGTAGAACCCGCGCGCGTAGAACTCGGTGCGCTCGCTGTCGGACTGGGTGCTGGTCACGCCGGTGGTGTTGGCCAGCACGTCGATGATGTCGTCCAGCTTCTGATCTTCGATGCGCTGGTGGCTGATGATGCTGACCGACTGCGGGATCTCGCGCGGCGCCAGGTCGAAGCGGGTACCGGCCGAGGTGCGGCGCACCGAATAGCCTTCGGCGCGTTCGCCCTTGACCACCACCTTGTCGAGCGTGGTCGGGTCGGCGGCGGTGTCGGCGAAGGCGGCCGGGGCCAGGGTGCAGAGTGCAACGAGCACGGCGACGGACAGCCGCTGCGGCTGCGGGGTACGGATGGCGGAACGGGTCATGGGGGTCCTGGACGAGCACGCGCGCTCGGCCGGCATCCAGAAGGCGAGGCGCTACGGGTGGGAAACGGGCGGGTAGGCCGTCCTGGCACCACCGGAAACGAAAGAAATGGTAATACGAACTATTCCTATTTACAAATCGTGAACGAATGGGCCCGCTGCCCCGTGGTATCGAGCTGGCTTGGCGCTACAAACCGGGTTCAGCGCAGCAGCGGCAGTGGATCGCGGGCGCCATCGGCGCCGTAGATGCCCCAGTGCAGGTGCGGCGGCGTGCCCCTGGCATTGCCGCTGTCGCCGACGTGGCCGAGAAGGTCGCCGGCCTGGACCACCTGGCCGCGCGCCAGGCCCTCGGCCCAGTCGTCCAGATGGGCGTAGTAGTAGCGCTCGCGCCCGGGCCCGATCACCCACACCTGGCGGCCACCGAGCCCGCGCTCGCTGACATCCGCGATGACGCCGGCGGTGGCACTGCGTACCGGGGTACCGCGCTTGGCGAAGATGTCGATGCCGGCGTGGGAGCGGTCACGGCCACGGGGTGCGCCGAAGGTATCGGCGATCTGGCGGGGGCGCACACCCTCCACCGGCACCGGAAGTTCGGTGGCCGGAGGCATCCGTGAGAGTGTCCACAGCAGCTTCGGTGCAGCGGCCCACGGGCTGTTCCACAGCATCAACGCGGCGACGATGGCGATGGCCAGCCATAGGCCACGCAGCAGCCAGCGGCGCAGGCGACGGGCAGGGGAGGGCGATGTGTTCATGATCTCCGACGCTACGGAACCGGTAGTAGCGGCACTTCGAAACTGCGCTTCAACGTACCCAGCGCGACCGACGTACGGAAGCGCTCGATGTTGTCATCGCCGCCGAACAACCGCTCTGTGATCGCCTCGTACTCTTCCATCGATGCCGCCGAAAGCAGCAGCAGGAAATCGCCGTCACCGGTGATCGAGTAGCACTGCTGCACGGCAGGATCGTCCTGCACGCGGCGCTTGAACGGCGCCACGCGCTCGCGCTGCTCGCTGACCACGCGCACCTCGACGATGATGGTCAGCGGCCGGCCGATCTTTGCGGCATCGATCACTGCCACATTGGCCGCGATCACGCCGCTGTCCTGCAGCCGCTTGATGCGGCGTTGCACGGCCGGGGGGGACAGGTGCACGGCCTCGGCGATTTCGCGCTGCGGCAGGGTGTTGTCCCGCTGCAGCAGGTCGAGGATGGCGCGGTCGAAGCTGTCGAGCACGGGGGCGGTGGCCATGGCGAGCAGAAGTTGCACGAACGGGCTGTCAATTGAGCCAAGTGCTCGGCGCTGGCGCAATAGACTTTGCCCATGCAGACCTCACGACTTGCGCCGATGTTGCCGGCGCTGGCGGTGCTTGGCTCGGTCACCTCGCTGGCCATCGGCACCTCCTACGCAAAACACCTGTTCCCGCTGATCGGCGCCCAGGGCACCAGCGCGCTGCGCGTGGGCTTCTCGGCGCTGTTGCTGCTGCTGTTCTGGCGGCCGTGGCGCTGGAAGACCAGCCGCGTGGATGCGATCACGATCCTGCGCTACGGGCTCACCCTGGGCCTGATGAACCTGCTGTTCTACATGGCCCTGCGCACGATTCCCTTCGGCATCGCGGTGGCCATCGAGTTCACCGGGCCGCTGACGGTGGCGATGCTGTCATCACGACGACCGATCGACTTCCTCTGGGTGGGCTGTGCGGCGGTGGGGTTGCTGTTGTTGCTGCCGATCGGCGGCGGCCCGGCGCTGGATCCGGCCGGCGTGCTGTATGCGATGGGCGCAGCGGCGTGCTGGGGCCTGTACATCGTGTTCGGCAAGCGTGCCGGCCACCTGCACGCCGGCCATTCGGTGTCGCTGGGGTTGCTGGCGGCCTCGCTGGTGGTGGTGCCGGTGGGCGTGGTGCATGCCGGTGCCGCGCTGCTCGATCCGAAGATCCTGGCGGCCGGTCTGCTGGTGGCGCTGGTGTCCAGCGCGATCCCGATGTCGCTGGAGATGATGGCGCTCAAGCGCCTGCCGAAGGAGACCTTCGGCATCCTGATCAGCATGGAGCCGGCGGTGGCCGCGCTGTGGGCGATGCTGCTGCTGCACGAGCACCTGCACGGGTTGCAGTGGCTGGCGATCGGCTGCACGGTGCTGGCCTCGGTGGGCAGCACGATGACCGCGCGGCGGTTGAAGGTACCGGTGGTGCAGGCCGGGTAGCGCCGGGCCATGCCCGGCGGAGAGCGTGCCAACCAAGGTTGGCACCCACCAGGAATGGTCAGCGCAGGGCGTTGGCCGGGACGTCGATCTGCATCGCCAGCGCGAGGTGATCGGAGAACGCGGCCGGTACGGCTTCCACGGTGCGGGTCTGCAGGCCGCTGCTGACCAGGATATGGTCGATGGCGCGGTCGGGGCGCCAGCTGGGGAAGGTCGGCACGATGCAGCCGGGGGGCTGCAGCCGGGTCTTCTGGTACAGCACCTGCATTTCCGGGCGTTCGGCCAGGCAGTTGAAGTCGCCCATCAACACGGCGTTGGGATGGTCGGACAGCAGCTCGGCGATGAAACCCAGCTGCGACATCCGCGATCCCGCGCCCAGCGACAGATGGGCCACCGCCACCGCCAGGCCATCGGCACCGTCGCCGAACTTGGCCAGCAGCACGCCACGCCCGCCGATGCGGCCGGGCAGGGCGTGGTCCTGCACTTCCACCGGTTCCAGCTTGCTCAGCAGGCCATTGGCGCTGGAGGCGACCCCGCCCATGCGCCGGTTCGGCTGGTGGCTCCAGTAGTTGAAGCCGGCGCGCTGGGCGAGGTAGTGAGTCTGGTTGGTGAAGCCCGAGCGCAGGCTGCCAGGGTCGGCCTCCTGCAGGCCGACGATGTCATGTTCGCGCGCCAGGGTGGCGATCGCGTCCAGGCTGCTGCGCTTGCGACCCGCCGGCAGCGCATGTGACCAGCTGCGGGTCACATAGTCGCTGTAGCGGCGGGTACTTGAGCCGGCCTGGATGTTGGCCGTCAGCAAGCGCAGGGTCCGTGTACGGGGGGAATTCACGGCCGGGAAACGCTTCTCTTGGATCAGTGAGCCTGGGCCGCACCGCGTTCGCGGGCGATCAGGTGGTCGGCGATGCGCAGCATGTCCGGGAAGCTCTTGCCCTTCACCAGGTACTTGCCGTTGACGATGATCGACGGGGTGCCGCTGATCTGGCTGCGCTGGGCGAACTGCTTGGCCGAGTTGGTCTTGGCATTCACTGCGAAGCTGCCCATGGTGGCGGCGAACTGCTTCGGATCCACGCCGTAGGCGGCGTAGAACTTGGCGATGTCTTCCACCGAGTCACGGCCGCGCTCGCCCTTCAGGGTCTTCTGCGAGTGGATGGCGGCGTACAGCGCTTCGTGGGTCTTCTCCTGCACGCCCAGGGTCTGGGCGGCGTAGAAGGCACGGGCGTAGTCATCCCAGGTGCCGCCGAACATGGCCGGCACGTAGACGAAGTTGACGTCGCTCGGCAGGCCGGCCTTCCACGGGCCGACCAGCGGCTGGAACGCGGCGCAGGCCGGGCAGACGTAGCCGAAGATCTCGGTCACTTCGATCTTGCCGGCGGCCGGCTGGAACGGCTGGCCGTTCGGGATCACCTGGTAGTCGGCGCCTTCCACCGGGGCCGGGCCAGTCAGCGCGGCGGTGGTCGGGGCCGGCGCGGCGGCCGGAGCCGCTTCGGCCGGGGCCTTCTCGCCTTCAGCGGCAGCCGGCGCGGCGCCTTCGCTGCCCGCCGCCGGCGCAGCAGTCGGTTCGGTGGTGGCTGCCGGGGTTGCTGCCGGTTCGGCCGGGGCCGCGGTGGTGTTGGTGCTGCCGTCGTCGGCCTTGCAGGCAGCCAGGATCGGCAGCAGCGCTGCGAGGGCGAGGGCGTAACGGATCTTCATGGAAACGTCTCCAGCATCTGGAAAGGTGGGGCCGGCGGCAGGCGCCGGCCAAGGGGAAATGATGACACGCGGCGGCGACAGCGCCGTGTCGGTGGTGGGGCTGGGTTCAGCGGCCGCGGGCAGCGCGGGCCTGGGCGATCAGCGCCGAGGCGATGCGCAGCTGGTCGTCGAAGCTGTTGCCGCGCACCAGGTACTGGCCGTTGATGATGATGGCCGGGGTGCCCGGAATCTTGGTGCGCTGGGCGAACGCGCGCGCGGCCTCGACCTTCTTCTGCACGGCATCGCCGCGCAGGGCCTGGATGTAGCGGTCCGGGGTCACGCCGTAGGCCTTGTAGAAGGTGGCGAGCTCATCGGCCGAGACGTTCTGCATCGGCAGCGAACCCTGTTCGTGCAGGGCCTTGAACACGGCGGCATGGCTGCGCTTGGCCACGCCGACTTCGTCGGCGGCGTAGTAGGCCAGTGCCCAGGCATCCCAGACGCCACCGAAGGCGGCCGGGACCGGGGTGAAGCGCACGTCGGCCGGCAGCTTGGCCGCCCAGGCTTCCAGCTGCGGTTCGAAATGGGCGCAGTGCGGGCAGGTATAGCCGAAGACCTCGACCACCTCGATCTTGCCGGCCAGCGGCTGGAACGGGCCCGGCTGGGCGATGCGCTCGTAGTCTTTGCCCTCGACCAGCGGGGCATTGGCGGGGGTGGCGGCGTAGGCTGCCAGCGGCAGCAGCACCAGCACGGACAACAGCAGGCGGGAAATCAACCTCATCGACACGCATCTCCGTTGAAAAAAGCAACGCCGGCGCAGCCGCCGGCGTGAAGGAAACATACCGCAGCCGTGGGCCGACGTGGCGGCCCGGGCCGACCAGTGGTGGTCAGGGGGCGGCGGCCGGTTGCGTCGGCGTGGCCGCGGCGGCCACATCGTCGGCCTTGTTGTGCAGGCCCTGCAGGTAGCTGGACAGTGCCTGCACCTCCTGCTCGCTGAGCTTCTGCGCGACCGTGGCCATGATCTGGAAGTGCGCCTTGTCGGTCTCGTTGGTCTGGCCGGCCTGGTACTCCTGCAGGCGGCGCGCGACATAACTGGCGTGCTGCCCACCGAGGTGCGGATAGGCCGGGCCGGGATTGCCGGCACCGCTGGGGCCGTGGCAGGCCATGCAGGCCGGCAGGCCGCGCTTGGCGTCGCCGCCACGGTACAGCTGCTGGCCGATCTCGTAGAACTTCATGCCCTTGTAGGGGCCCTCGGTGACCGCCGTGTCATCGGCGATGCCGGCGGTGGCCTTCTGCGTGGCGAAGAACGCGCCGATATCACGCATGTCCTGCGGGGTGAGGTTCTGCACGAATGGCACCATCGCCACCGCCGCGCCGGAACTGCGCTGGCCGTTGGCGATCAGGGCCATCTGCTGGGCCACGTAGCGTTCGCTCTGGCCGGCGATGGACGGGTACATCTCCACCGTGGAGTTGCCGTCGGCACCATGACAGGCCGCGCAGGCCGTCGCCTTGGTCTGGCCGGCCTTGGCATCGCCCCAGTGGGTCTTGCTGAAATCCACCTCCAGCGAGGCGGTGCGGATCGGCCCGTTGTCGGGTAGCGGGGTCAACGTGGTCTGCGCGAACGCAGCAGCGGCAACGACTACAGCAGTGGCTAGGGCGGATACGGCAAGAACGCGAGCGTGGCGCATGCTAAAGCTCCGTATGGACCGGGCCGGGCGGTGGCCGCCGGCATCGCCCGGATTATCAACGCCGTTTCTGCGCACGGTCAACGCAGCAGTGCAGCAAAATGGCCACGGAGGCCGCCGGCACGGGCGCGCGGCGCCGCAACATGCGATCCTAGGCACATGTCATTGCTCATCGAACGCGCCCGTTACCACCTTTCGGCCCACAACGTGCGGCAGCTGCCGCCCGACGAAGGGGCCGAAGTGGCCTTTGCCGGCCGCTCCAACGCCGGCAAGTCCAGTGCGCTCAACGCGCTGACCCGCCAGAACGCCCTGGCCCGTGTCTCCAAGACCCCCGGCCGCACCCAGCAGCTGGTGTTCTTCCAGGTCACCCCGGAAGCCCATCTGGTCGATCTGCCCGGTTACGGCTACGCCAAGGTGCCGCTGGACCTGCAGGCGCATTGGCAGGCCTTCATCGACAAGTACTTCCGCACCCGCGAGGCCCTGAAGGGGCTGGTGGTGGTGATGGACATCCGCCATCCGCTGAAGGATTACGACCGGCAGATGCTGTCCTACGCCGTGCAGCGTGGCCTGCCGGCGCACGCGCTGCTGACCAAGGCCGACAAGCTCAGCCGCAGCCAGCAGATGCAGTCCCTGCAGAAGGTGCGCAAGGAACTGCACTCGGCCTATGGCGACAGCGTGAGCGTGCAGGTGTTCTCCGGCGAGGACCGCACCGGCGTGGACGAAGCCCGCGGCGTGATCGGCGGCTGGCTGGGGCTGGAATAAGGCCTTTCCGGTCGCCCGGCTGGCAGCCGGGCGCTACCCGATCGGGTGGGTGCCGACCTTGGTCGGCACACCCTCACAACGGCGAATACTCCGCCGGCACCCAGGCATAGGCCTGGCCCTCGCCACGCACATGGCCGAGGCCGGGGAACGGCAGATGCGCACCGGCCACCCACCAACCGTTGGCGGTGGCCTGCTGCAGCAGCCCGCGACGGCTGGCGATGGCCGCCTTGCGGTCCGAATCGGCCTCGAACGCGGCTTCCGGATGCGCGAACTGCACCGCATGGAAGTGCAGCACATCACCCCATACCAGCAGCGACTGGCCCTGGCTGTCGAACCGGTAGGAGACATGGCCGGGGGTATGGCCGTGGGTGTCCATCGCCACCGCGCCGCCGGGCAGCGCATCGCCGGGGTTGAAGGTGCGCAGGTGGCCGCTGGCCTGGTACGGCGCGACCGCGTTGCGCGCCAGCGGGAAGGCGAAGCGTACGCCCTTCGGCGCCGTGGCCTCGCTGGCCGGGTTGAGCCAGTAATCCGCATCGGCCTTGGACAGCCACACGGTGGCATTCGGGTAGGCCGGCTTGCCCTGCGCGTCGAGCACCCCGCACAGATGGTCCGGATGGGCGTGGGTCAGCAGCACCTCGTCCACCTCGGCCGGGTCCACGCCGGAGGCACGCAGGTTGCCGAGCACCTGGCCCAGGCCGGGGCCGAAGCACTGCGCGGTGCCGGTATCGACCAGGGTCAGGTGGTTGCCCTGGCGCACCAGGAAGGCGTTGATCGCGGTCTGCAGGCCCTTCTTGTCTTCGGGTACGTAGCGGCCTTCCAACAGGCGGCTGACCAGCGTTGGCGGCACGTCGACCACTTCCTGCCGGCCCAATGCGACCACGCCATCGAACAGGGCGGTGACCTGCAGCGCACCGACGCGCTGGTGGTAGACACCGGGCACCTGCTGGGTGGGAGCGGGCGAGGTGGCTTCGGCCAGTGCGGCCAGCGGCAGGGACGACAGGGCCAGCAGCAGGGCGCCGCGCAGCGGCAGGTAACGCAGGGTCATGGCGGTTCTCGGTGGATGACGGGCGGTTCCGTTGTGCCCAGCGTGCCGTGGCCGGCGTGTGCACGGCGCTCAAACCACTACGCGGAATGCTCAGGGAGGGGGGGGCTGCAGGGCTGCGCCCTGCACCCGCTACGAGCCAGAGCAACAGCCGAAGCAACAGCGGCTATCCGTGGGATGGCGGGGTGGGTCCGGTTGCGGGAGACGCCGTAAACCCCGCTCCGCGGTCCGGCCCAGCCGCTGGCGGCTGTGCGTTCGGGCGCTTGCGAAGCAGTGCTTCGCAAGCAAAGCGCCCTCACCCATGGGGGCTTGGCCGCGGCATCCATGCCGCGGACACTCCCGCAACCGGACCCACCCCGCCTTCGACAGTTTTCCGCGATCTGTTGGAAATGCTCTTGGGGTCAGATCCGTTTTCCGGAGGAAAACGGATCTGACCCCAGAATTTCATTCGATATCTGACAGATGTGTCGACCAAGGTCGACACCTACCAACAGCCGCGGAGATCTGTCAGAGGTGGGGCGGTGTGGGTGGGCAGGACCGTTGGCGCCATGGATGGCGCCATCGAGCCCCCATGGATGGGTTTACGGCGTGTCCTGCTCACCCACACCGCCCCGCCATCCCACGGATAGCCGCTGTTGCTGTTGCTCCGGCTCTTGCACTCGCTTCTGCGGGTGCAGGGCGCAGCCCTGCCGAACCCCCTCAAATGTCTGTGGGAGCCAGCCCGTACTGCTCGGCGAAGCGCTTGCTGAAACTGGCCGCAGACCGGTAGCCCGCGCGTGCGGCGACGGTCTTCAACGGCAGGTCGGTGGTGTAGAGCAGCTGCATGCCATGCGCCAGCCGGGCCTCGGTGAGCAGCTGGCGCAGGCTGGTGTCCTCGGCCGCCAGGCGACGGCGCAGGGTCGCACCGCTCAGCGCGAACTGTTCTTCCACATCACGCGATTGCCAGTCGCGTGCTGGTTCGGCGGCGATGCGATCGCGGATCTGTTCGCCCAGGCTCGGCGCCTGCGGCAGCAGCAGGTTGCCGTGGCCCTGCCGGCACAGGGTCAACACCAGCGAGGCCAGGGCCAGCCGCGCGTCGCTGTAACGACCGTCCTGCAGCGCTTGGCGCCACTGGCGCAGCACCGCGCCATGGTCGATCAGCGGCAGTCGTGCCATCGCCTGGCCAGGGGCGGGGAGTTCCTCGCTCCACAGCGTGCGTGCGGCCGCCAGCACTTCGGCACACAGCGGCACGATCGCGCTGAGGTAGCGGCCACTGCGCGGATCGGGGCTGTTGACCACATCGATGCGGCAGCGCTGGGTCAGCAGCAGGATGTCGCCGGGGAAGAATTCCAGTGACTGGTGTGCGGTGCGCACCTGCTTGCGGCCTTCCAGCAGGATCGCGAACTGCGGCTGCGGAATCTCCACCGAACTGGCGCCATGTTCCCGGCGAGCGGTGATGCACGCATAGCCCTCGGCGCGTGCGCAGCCAGCCAGGCTGGCCATCTCGGCCAGCAGTGCGGTGGCCGGGGGCAGCATGCCGGTCACGAGACGTGGGCACCGAGCAGGCGACCGACGCCTGCGGCCGCGGCCATCGCCAACGCGCCCCAGAACATCACCCGGATTGCGCCGCGAACAGGCGGGGCGCCGCCGGCCTGCGCCGCCATCGCGCCGGTCAGGCACAGGCCGAGCAGGGTACTGGCGGTGGTCATCATCGCGACCTTGTCGACCGGCGCGAGCAGGGCGGTCAGCACCGGCAGCGCCGCGCCACAGGTGAACGCACCGGCCGAGGCCAGCGCCGCCTGCAACGGGCGCGCGCGCAGGGTATCGGTGATGCCGAGTTCGTCGCGGGCATGGGCGCCCAGCGCGTCGTGGGCGGTGAGCTGTTCGGCCACCTGCCGTGCCAGGGCAGGCTCCAGGCCGCGGTGGCGGTAGATCGCGGCCAGCTCTTCCAGCTCGCTGTGCGGGTCTTCGTGCAGTTCGCGCTTTTCCATCGCCAGGTCGGCGTCTTCGGTGTCGGCCTGGGTCTGCACCGAGACATACTCGCCGGCGGCCATCGACATCGCGCCGGCCACGGTGCCAGCCACGCCGGTGGCCAGGATGGTCGTAGCGGAGGCGCCGCTGGCGGCCACGCCGACCACTAGGCCGGCCACCGAGACGATGCCATCGTTTGCCCCCAGCACGGCGGCACGCAGCCAGCCGACGCGCTCGGAGCGGTGCAGTTCGGGGTGTCGTGAATGACGGCTCATGGCTCTGAGTGTACGAGGGTCAAGTGGGCGTCGGTAGGATGCTGAAACCTGCCACCGTCGCATGACGCAACGGGTCGCCACGCTATAGTGCGCCCTTGCGATGGAAGGCCCCGGGCCCCACATCCCCCGCCACTGTCCAGCGAGCCTTCCCCTTGTCGAGCCCCAGCCACGTCGCCGATACCCCCATTACCGACCGCTCGCAGCTGGTGGAGGTGATCGCCTCCGGCGAGAAGCCCCGCGCGCAGTGGCGCATCGGTACCGAGCACGAGAAGTTCGGGTTCCGCCTGGATGACCTGCGCCCGCCGACCTTCGAGGGCGAGCGCGGCATCGAAGCCCTGCTCAACGGCCTGGTCCGCTTCGGCTGGGAGCCGGTGCAGGAAAACGGCAACACGATCGCCCTGCTGCGCGATGGCGCCTCGGTGACGCTGGAACCGGCCGGTCAGTTGGAACTGTCCGGAGCGGCGCTGGAGACCATCCACCAGACCTGCGTGGAGACTGGCACCCACCTCAATGAAGTGGCCCAGGTGGCCGGCGAACTGCAGCTGGGTTTCCTCGGCATGGGTTTCCAGCCGAAGTGGAAGCGCGATGAGATGCCGTGGATGCCGAAGGGCCGCTACAAGATCATGCGCGCGTACATGCCCAAGGTCGGCTCGCTCGGCCTGGACATGATGACCCGCACCTGCACGGTACAGGTGAACCTGGACTACGCCACCGAAGCGGACATGGTGAAGAAGTTCCGCGTGTCGCTGGCGCTGCAGCCGATCGCCACCGCGCTGTTCGCCGATTCGCCGTTCACCGAAGGCAAGCCGAACGGCTACCTGAGCTACCGCTCGCACATCTGGACCGACACCGACGCCGACCGCACCGGCATGCTCGACTTCGTGTTCGAGGATGGCTTCGGTTACGAGCGCTATGTCGACTACCTGCTCGACGTGCCGATGTATTTCTCCTACCGCGATGGCATCTACCACGACGCCAGCGGGCAGAGCTTCCGCGATTTCATGCAGGCCAGGTTGCCGGTGCTGCCCGGTGCGCTGCCCACGCTGCGCGACTGGTCGGACCACATGACCACCGCGTTCCCGGAAGTGCGCCTGAAGAAGTACCTGGAGATGCGTGGCGCCGACGGTGGCCCGTGGAGCCGCCTGTGTGCGCTGCCGGCATTCTGGGTGGGCCTGCTGTACGACGACACCGCACTGGATGCCGCCTGGGACCTGGTGCGGGACTTCACCCTGGCCGAGCGTCATGCACTGCGCGATGGCGTGCCGAAGCATGCGATGAACCTGCCGTTCCGTAATGGCAGCGTGCGCGACCTGGCCCGCGAAGCGGTGAAGATTTCCGTCGAAGGCCTCAAGCGCCGCGCGGCGCGCAACGCCGACGGCCAGGACGAGAGCAAGTTCCTGGACGTGCTGCAGGAGATCGTCGAGTCCGGCCTGACCCCGGCCGAGCGCAAGCTGGCGCTGTTCCATGGCCGCTGGCACGGCGATGTGGATCCGGTGTTCCGCGAGTTCGCGTACTGACCGCGATGCGGGGTTGCCCGCCAGCGACCGGCACTACCAGAAGAAAAACCCCGGCATTGCCGGGGTTTTTCGTTTCCACATCTACCTTGGATCAGGCGGCGTTCTTCATCGTCGCCATGTCGATCACGAAGCGGTAGCGAACATCGTTCTTTGCCATGCGTTCCCAGGCCTCGTTGACGTTCTTGATGTCGATCATCTCGACGTCGCTGACGATGCCGTGCTCGGCACAGAAGTCCATCATTTCCTGGGTCTCGGCCATGCCGCCGATTGCCGAGCCGGTCAGGTGCTTGCGGCCGAAGATCACGCTGCCGCCGGTCAGCGGCGGGTCCAGTTCGGTCAGTACGCCGACCAGGCACATGGTGGCCTCGCGCTTGAGCAGGCCCATGTACGGGTTGGTGTCATGGCCAACCGGGATGGTGTTGAGCAGGAAGTCGAAGCTGCCGGCGTGCGCCTTCATCTGCGCGGCGTCGCGCGAGACCAGCACTTCGTCGGCGCCCAGGCGCTTGGCGTCGGCACCCTTTTCCGGCGTGGTGGTGATCATCACCACGTGCGCGCCGAGTGCCTTGGCGAACTTCACGCCCATGTGGCCGAGGCCACCGAGGCCGATCACGCCGACCTTCTGGCCCGGGCCGACCTTCCAGTGGCGCAGCGGCGACCAGGTGGTGATGCCGGCGCACAGCAGCGGCGCGGCCGCCTTCAGGTCGAGGGTGTCGGACACCTTCACCACGAAGCGCTGCTCGACCACCACGTGGTCGGAATAGCCGCCGTAGGTCGGCGCACCGCTTTCGCGTTCACGGCCGTTGTAGGTCCAGGTCGCGCCTTCGGCGCAGTACTGCTCCAGATCGTGCTCGCAGGCGTCGCAGTGGCGGCAGGAGTCGACCATGCAGCCGACGCCGGCGTGGTCGCCGACCTTGAAGCGGGTGACGTTGCTGCCGACCTCGGTCACGCGGCCGATGATCTCGTGGCCCGGCACCATCGGGTAGATCGAGCCACCCCAGTCGTCGCGGGCCTGGTGCAGGTCGGAGTGGCAGATGCCGCTGTAGAGGATCTCGATACGCACATCGTCCGGGCCGACCGCGCGGCGTTCGAACTCGTACGGGATCAGTGGGTCGGTATGTGAATGGGCGGCGTAACCACGGGCGAGGGACATGGGGAATCCTTGGCAGGGTTTGTCGAAAGGCGTTTTACAATACGCCCCGTACCCAGCGGCAAGAAGCCCGGATATCGGCATGATTCATCAAGTGAAACTGCACAATCATGGCCACTGACAACCTCTCCCACCTGGCCGCGTTCGCGGCGGTTGCCCGCCACCGCAGCTTCCGCCGCGCCGGCGCCGAGCTGGCGCTGTCGACCTCGGCGGTGAGCTATGCGATCCGCGCGCTGGAAGAACGCCTGGGCGTAGGCCTGTTCCATCGCACCACCCGCAGCGTGGCCCTGACCGAGGCCGGACAGCGCCTGCTCGAGCGCCTGCAACCGGCACTGGGGCAGGTGCATGACGCGCTGGAAGAGATGAACCAGTTCCGCGCCGCTCCGGCGGGCCTGCTGCGCATCAACGCCACCCGTGCGGCGGTGGCGACCCAGCTGGGGCCGCGGCTGGCGCGCTTCCTGCACGCCCATCCCGACGTGCGGGTGGAGCTGACCGAGAACGATGGCCTGGTCGACATCGTCGCCGAGGGTTACGACGCCGGCGTGCGCCTGCATGAGTTCATCCCCGAGGACATGGTGGCGGTGCCGATGGGGCCGCCGTTGCGTGGGCTGATCGTCGGCTCGCCGGACTACCTGCGCAGACGCTCGGCGCCGCAGCATCCACGCGACCTGGCCACGCACGAGTGCATCCGCTTCCGCTTCGCCAGCGGCCATCTGTACAAGTGGCAGTTCGAACGCGAGGGGCAGGCGCTGGAGATCGACGTGCCGGGGCGGTTGACCCTGGGCGAGCAGGGCACCGTGGTCAGTGCCGTGCTCGATGGCATCGGCCTGGCCTATGTGCTGGAAGACACGGCAAGGCCGTACATCGAATCCGGGCAGATGGTGGCGGTGCTGGAAGACTGGAGCGAACCGTTCGCCGGTTTCGCCCTGTACTACCCGAAGCAGCGGCAGATGCCCGGTGCGCTGCGCGCGTTCGTGGACATGCTGCGCGAGTGAGTTGCTGCAGGAGTGCCGACCAACGGTCGGCACCCACCGGGGCAGGCCATTGCCGACCGACGAATCGGGATCGGCCGGTAGATCCACGCCATGCGTGGATGGCACCACGCTACGGCCCCTGCAGCACCGGCGCCAACAACACCAGGCAATCACGCAGGTGCACCTCCACCGGCGCATCCTCGGCCACCACGCCGATCACGCGTTCGCGCAGCGGCTCGGCCACGGCCATCGCCAGGATCAGCCGCGCCATGCACGCGGCATCTCCCTTCCGCAGCAGCCCACGCTGCTGCTGCCGCGCCAGCCAGTCGGCCAGCAGCGAACGGCCGCGTTCGATGCCGTTGTCCAGATAGGCCTGCAGCAGCGCGTCCTTGCCGGGAAAGTCGGTGGCCAGCAGCCGGAACACCTGCACCGCCTGCGCCGACAGCGCCTGTGCGCACACCGCTTGCAGGATCGCCTGCAGCAGCGGCAGCACTTCGTCGGCGTTGCGGGCATCACGCTGCAGTTGTGGCGCGAAGCCGTCGGTCCACTCGCGCACCGCCAATCCGACCAGTTCCTCGCGGTTGCTGGCATGGCGGTACACGGTCTTCTTCGCCACCCCGGCGTGCGCCGCCACCGCTTCGATGGTGGTGGCCTCGTAACCCTGTGACAGCAACAGCGCCAGCGTGGCCTGCAGCACCGCGTGGCGGACTTCGGCTTCCGGTCGCGCAGGGCGGCCGCGGCGGCGGGTCGGCGTTGTGGGCTCGGGCAGGGCGGTGCTGTTCATTGCGCCCATCTTACCGCATTGGGTTAATTGCGAAACGTTGAACGTTTCCGTATTGTCAGGCCTCCCAACCCCGCAGGAAACCCCCGATGGATACCGCTGTGAACGCCCGCGCCTGGCTGGACCACCACGATCTGCTGGACCCAGCGCCGATGCACCTGGAAACCGGCATCCAGCGCCGCGAAGACGGCACGCTGCTGGTGGCGGTGCGCACCGATCTGCACGGCTGCAAGGGCCGCATGCTGGACTGGTGGTTCACCTTCTTCGAGACCACCCAGCACATCCGCTGGTGGCATCCGGTCGACCATGTCGAGCATCGCGGCTGGGACGCGGCCTGGCAGCGCGGGCGCAGCTACCACGGCGCTAGCATCCACGCGGTGGAATCGCTCGCTGACATTCCGCCGGTGGCGGCGCGGCTGAAGTTCCATGACCCGCGCACGCTGCTGGTGCCCGAGCGCCTGCAGGTGGCACAGGATGCCGGTGATGTGTCGGCAGTGATCGCCGCACGCATCGGCTTCGGCGATCACGTGCGCCTGGATGCGCACGGTGACCCTTGCGACGGGCAGATGCTGCATGTCGCACGCGATACGCCGTTTGGCTGCGTGCTGCGCAGCCGCTTCGTACTCGGCCTGGACAGCGCCGATCCGCAGCGCGATGCCGGCGATGCAGTCGGCCTGGGCCTGCTCAGGCACTGCTACACGGAGTTCAGTTTCCTGTCGCGCCTGCTGCCGTCGCTGTACTACGGCGAGCGTGCCAACGGCGAAGCAGTGCCGTTGCCGTGGTGAACGGCGCGCCGGTCAGTCAACCAGCGCGTCGTAGCCTTCGCCACTGAACTGGATCAGGCAGAAGCCATGCCCGAACGGATCGGCCAGCACGGCGATGCGGCCCCAGCGACGCTCGCGCACAGGCTGTTCGAGCGTCGCCCCGGCCGCAACCGCACGTGCCAGTGCGGCCTCGATGTCATCCACCACCCAGTCCAGGTGCAGCGGGGTCCAGTGGCGCTCGTAGTCGCGCACGTCGCCATCCTCGGTGGCGGCGCTGCCGGCCTCGTTCTGCAGCAGGTAGAGCGGGGTTGGCCCACCGAGCAGCTCCACGGCGCCCGGGCCGAGGCGGCGGCCGATGCGCAGGCCGAAGGCTGTGGTGTAGAAGGCTTCGGCTGCGGCGAGATCGGGGACGTCGAGGTTGACGATGAATGATGCGGTGGGCGTATCCATGGGCAGATCCGGTGGATGCGGGTGGGCAGTGTACGCCCGCATCCACGCAGGGCGTGGGTCTACTGCGCGCGCGGGTAGTCGAGGTAGCCCGCTTCGCCGCCACCGTAGTAGCTGCTGCGGTCCGGAGTGGCCAGCGCGATGTCGCGCTGCAGGCGCTCGACCAGATCCGGGTTGGCGATGAACGGCTGGCCGAACGCGGCCAGGTCGATGGTGCCGGCCTCGACCAGCTGCAGGGCGCGCTCGCGGGTCATGCCACCGGCCAGGATCACGTTGCCACCGTAGGCCCGCTTGAACTGCTGCAGGAACGTTTCGCCCAGCACCGACTGCCCCGCCTGCAGGTTGTCGTTGAGATGCACATAGGCCAGCCCGCGCTTGCCCAGTTCCTCGGCCAGGTACAGATAGGTGGCCTCGTTGTCGGGGTAGTACGGCATGTCGAAGGTGAGGTTGTTCGGCGCCAGGCGCACGCCGATGCGGTGGGCGCCGATGCGCTCGGCCATCGCATCCACCGTCTCCAGGATCAACCGCGCACGGTTTGGCAGCGAGCCGCCGTAGCGGTCCTCGCGCTGGTTGATGAGCGGGTTGAGGAACTGCTCGAACAGGTAGCCGTTGGCGGCATGCAGTTCGATGCCATCGAAACCGGCGGCGATGGCGTTGTCGGCGCCGCGCGCGAAGTCGGCAATGATGCCGGGGATCTCTTCGGTGGCCAGCGCACGTGCCGGGGTGGGATCGGCATGGCCGCGGCTGCCGTCTTCCAGATAGACGAACGAGGTGTTCTTCGGTGCGCTGGCGACCGGGCGGGTACCGGCGCTGACCGGTTGCCCACCCTCGGGCTGCAGCGAGGAATGCGACATGCGGCCGACGTGCCAGAGCTGGGCGAAGATCGTGCCCTGTGCGGCATGCACCGCCTCGGTGACGTGCTTCCACCCGGCCACCTGCTCGGCCGACCAGATGCCCGGCACGTCGATGTAGCCCTGGCCCTGCGGCGAGACCGGCGTGCCTTCACTGATGATCAGGCCGGCGCTGGCGCGCTGCCGGTAGTACTGCGCGGTGAGCTCATTGGCGACCGAGCCGGGGTTGCGGGCACGGGTCATCGGGGCCATCGCGATGCGGTTGCGCAGGGCGATGCCTGTCAGGTCGAACGGACGGAACAGGGCGGCGGTCATGTTGGTCATCTCGGTGCGGGGAAGAGCGCCAGCGGCGCGATGCACACAGGATGGAGTTGACATGCGGGCGCATAAAGCGCTTCGATCTCCCTTGGTGCGGGACTACTTGTCCCCAATGTGGGATGAGATGATGCTGCCGCTGGAATCGTTGAATGGCCTGGTGACCTTCGTCACCACGGCCCGCTCGGGCAGCTTCACCGAGGCTGCCGACGCGCTGGGCATCTCGCGCTCGGCGGTGGGCAAGGCCATCGCCCGGCTGGAAGCGCGGCTGGGCGTGCGCCTGTTCCACCGCACCACGCGGCGCATCGCGCTGACCACCGATGGCGAGGCGTACTACGCGTCGTGTGCGGCGGCACTGGAAGAAATCTCCGCGGCCGAGGCCTGCCTGGGGTCGGCTGGCCTGCCCAGCGGGCGGCTGCGCATCGACATGCCGTCCTCGTTCGGGCGGCTGGTGGTGCTGCCGGTGCTGTTGCGCCTGTGCCGGCAGTACCCGGACCTGCAGCTGACGATGACCTTCACCGATCACTTCGTCGATCCGGTCGAAGAGGGCATCGACCTGCTGATCCGCTTCGGCGGATTGCACCAGGCCGAGCATCTGGTCGCGCGCCGGCTGGGTCGCCAGCGCCTGGTCACCTGCGCATCGCCGGAGTACCTGCAGGCGCACGGCGTGCCGGCGACCGTCGAGGACCTGGCGCAGCACCGCAGCATCGTTGGTTTCCGCCACGGGCAGCCGGTGGCGTGGCGGGTCGGCAGCGACGATGCCGAGGCCACCTTCATTCCGAACGCGGCCTACCAGCTCAACGACGGCGACGCGGTCATCGAAGGCGCCATCGCCGGGCTGGGCATCTGCCAGATGCCCATTTCACTGGTGCGCCGCCATCTGGATTCCGGCGCGCTGCAATCGGTGCTGGACGAACACATGCAGCGGCACATCGACATCCATGCCCTGTGGCCGCCAACCCGGCACCTGCGGCCGAAAGTTCGCTATGTGGTGGATGAGCTGGCGCGGCTGGCGGGCGAGGGATTGTTCGATTGAGCCGGCCGGGATTGAGTCCGTGACCGTGGCTTGTATACTATCCCCCAGTATAGTTCCGAGGTGGCCCCGCCATGCCGCACTCCCCCGAAGAGAAGAAGAAGGTCCTGGCCCGCGTGCGCCGCATCCGCGGCCAGTGCGATGCGCTGGACCGCGCGCTGGAAGCCGGTGCCGACTGCGGGCCGGTGCTGCAGCAGATCGCCGCCATCCGTGGCGCGGTCAATGGCCTGATGTCCGAGGTGATGGAGGCCCATCTGCGCGAGGAGTTCGGGCAACCCGCAGCCTCCGACGAACAACGCGCCGAGCGCGTGCGCGACATGAGCGCGTTGATCCGCTCGTACCTGAAATAAACGACGGCGCAACATTGCGCTGATCACGCTGTACCCCATTCCCGCCTGATCCTGGAGAATCCACCATGAAGTCCCGTGCCGCCGTCGCCTTTGGTCCCGGCCAGCCGCTGCAGATCGTCGAGATCGACGTCGCCCCGCCGAAGAAGGGCGAAGTGCTGGTGAAGATCACCCACACCGGTGTCTGCCACACCGATGCGTTCACCCTGTCCGGCGATGATCCGGAAGGCCTGTTCCCGGTGGTGCTGGGCCATGAAGGCGCCGGCATCGTGGTTGAAGTGGGCGAGGGCGTGACCAGCGTCAAGCCGGGCGACCACGTGATTCCGCTGTACACCGCCGAGTGCGGCGAGTGCCTGTTCTGCAAGAGCGGCAAAACCAACCTGTGCGTGTCGGTGCGCGCCACCCAGGGCAAGGGCGTGATGCCCGACGGCACCAGCCGCTTCAGCTACAACGGCGAGCCGCTGTACCACTACATGGGCTGCTCGACCTTCAGCGAGTACACCGTGGTGGCCGAAGTCTCGCTGGCCAAGATCAATCCGGAAGCGAACCCGGAGCACGTCTGCCTGCTCGGTTGCGGCGTCACCACCGGCATCGGCGCGGTACACAACACCGCCAAGGTGCAGGAAGGTGACAGCGTGGCGGTGTTCGGCCTCGGTGGCATCGGTCTGGCGGTGATCCAGGGCGCGCGCCAGGCCAAGGCCGGCCGCATCATCGCGGTGGACACCAATCCGTCCAAGTTCGAGCTGGCCCGCGAATTCGGCGCCACCGACTGCATCAATCCGAAGGATTTCGACAAGCCCATCCAGCAGGTCATCGTGGAAATGACCACCTGGGGCGTGGACCACAGCTTCGAGTGCATCGGCAACGTCAACGTGATGCGTGCGGCGCTGGAATGCGCGCATCGTGGCTGGGGCCAGAGCGTGGTGATCGGCGTGGCCGGTTCGGGCCAGGAGATCTCCACCCGTCCGTTCCAGCTGGTGACTGGCCGCAAGTGGATGGGCACCGCCTTCGGTGGCGTGAAGGGCCGCAGCCAGCTGCCCGGCATGGTCGAGGATGCGATGAAGGGCGATATCGAACTGGCACCGTTCGTCACCCACACCATGGACCTGGACAAGATCAACGAAGCCTTCGACCTGATGCATGAAGGCAAGTCGATCCGTTCGGTGGTCCACTACTGAGCCGCGGCATGGGCTGGTTCGATGCCCTGCGCAGGCCGCGTGCGGACGATCCGCGCGCGGCCCTGGTCGATCCGATCGAGCAGGCCCTGCGTGCACTGGGCTGGGTCGAGGGTGTGGTCGGGCCGCCGCGCGCGGTGGATTCCGCCTTCGGCATCGACGAGATGCCGTTCGAGCACTGGCTGGCGCAGGTGTTCCTGCCGCGCCTGCACGAAGCCCGCGCGGATGGCCAATGGCCGCCACACAGCAACGTGGCGGTGGCGGCATATCGCAACCTGGACGGCCAGCCCGGTGTCGAACCCCTGCTGCAGCTGTTGTCGCAGTTGGATGAACTGATCAATACACGCGCCGGCTGAGGCCGGTACGCAGGAGAGTGCCATGGAACGCATTGAACACCGCGCCTGTTTCGGCGGCTGGCAGGACGTCTACCGCCATCATTCGACCGCGCTGGGCTGCGACATGCAGTTCGCCGTGTACCTGCCACCGCAGGCGGAAACGCAGAAGCTGCCGGTGCTGTACTGGCTGAGCGGCCTGACCTGCACCGAGCAGAATTTCATCACCAAGGCCGGGGCGCAGCGTTATGCGGCCGAGCACGGTGTGATCATCGTCGCGCCCGACACCAGCCCGCGTGGTGATGACGTGGCCGATGCCGAGGGCTACGACCTGGGCAAGGGGGCAGGCTTCTACCTCAATGCCACCCGCGCACCGTGGGCGAAGCACTACCGCATGCACGACTACGTGGCGCAGGAACTGCCGGCGCTGATCGAGGCGAACTTCGCGGTGACCGATGCACGCGCGATCAGTGGCCATTCGATGGGCGGCCATGGCGCGCTGGTGATCGCGCTGCGCAACCCGGGGCGCTACCGCAGCGTGTCGGCGTTCTCGCCGATCGTCGCGCCCAGCCACGTGCCGTGGGGGCAGAAGGCGTTCACCGCCTATCTGGGCGACAACCCGGCCGACTGGACGCAGTGGGATACCTGCGCGCTGGTGGCGACGGCCAGTGAGCGCCTGCCGCTGCTGGTCGACCAGGGCGAGGCGGACGAGTTCCTGCAGACCCAGCTGCAGCCGCAGCGTCTGCAGGAGGCCTGCGCAGCCGCCGGCCATCCGCTGACCCTGCGCCTGCAGCCCGGTTACGACCACAGCTACTACTTCATTGGCAGCTTCATCGGCGAGCACATCGCGCACCACGCCCGCGCCCTGCACGGCTGACGCCCCCGAAAAAAGGGGACGGAGGGGATTAAGTCGCTTTTGCCGCCGTGCCGCAAACGACTTAATCCCCTCCGTCCCCTTTTTTTACGTGGCCGTGGCGCGGGCGGGGCTATGGTGCGCGCGTACGGCCTTGTGGATCGGGGGATGCATGCCGGTAGTGCTGGCGCTGCTGTATGTGCTGTGCCATGGCCTGGTGCTGACCCTGTGGCCGGGCCCCGCCGGGGTGGGATCGTTCGTGTTCCTGACCGGTGCACCGTTGCTGGCGGCGGCCGCCTGCCTGTGGCGGGCGCGCCGCGACCAGGCGGCCCTGGGCTGGCGCGCCACCGCGCTGGCGCTGCTGCTGTGGGCGGGCGGCATGGCCTTCAACATGATCGATGCGCTGGGGGCCGGCCGTGCCGATATCACCCCGCAGGCAAGCCTGCTCCTGTACGTGCTGTACGGCGTGCCGCTGGTATTCATCCTTGCCCGCGCGCGGCGCGAGCGGCTCAGCATCAGCCTGATCGATGCGGCGATGGCGGCGCTGCTGGGCGTGCTGTTCTTCGTGCACACGCAGTCCTTCGCCGACCGGGTGGAGGTCGACCCGATGGCGATGGTCAGCATGCAGCGCATGTTCGACATCCAGAACCTGTGCATTGCCGGCTTTGCGGTGGTGCGATGGCTGGCCGGCGATGTGCCCGAGCGGCGCAGCGTGTTCCGCGGGCTGGCGCTGTACGCGCTGGCGTACCTGGTGGTGGCGTTCTACATCAACCACTACACCTCGGGGGATGCATTCGGCGCCTACAACGACCTGCTGATCGACCTGCCATTCCTGCTGCTGGCGTTGCTGGCGCTGAGCCAGGCGCCCGCGCCGGTGTTCGTGCCGCACCCGCGGATGGCGCGCACCGTGCAGGCGGCGGGCCCGATGATCCTGCCGTTGCTGCTGTTGGTGGTCGGCACCCTGGTGGTCGACCATGCACGCCCCCTGGCGGTGGCCGGATTCGTGGTGGCGACGCTTGGTTTCGGCCTGCGCAGCATCCTGCTGCAGACCGACCTGCTGGAACGGCAGGCGGCGCTGGATCAGCTGGCGCGACGGGACGGTCTGACCGGGGTGGCCAACCGCCGCGAGTTCGATGCCCTGCTGTTGGCCGAGTGGAACCGTGCACGGCGCAGTGGTACCGAGCTGGGCCTGCTGCTGCTGGATATCGATCATTTCAAGGTCTTCAACGACCGCTACGGTCATCCCGCCGGCGACCGCTGCCTGCAGGCCGTGGCTGCGGTGCTGAAGGCGAGTGCCGGCCGCGCCGGTGACAGTGTTGCGCGCTATGGCGGCGAGGAATTCGCGGTGATCGTGCCCGGAAGCGCGCTGTCGGGCGTGCTGGCGTTGGCCGAGCGCCTGCGCGAGGCGGTGGAAGCGCTGCCGTTGCCGGAAGGATCAGTCAGCATCAGCATCGGCGTCGGCTACCTGCATCCGCCGGCCCTGGCCAGTGCCGATCAGTTGCTGGCCGACGCCGATGCCGCCCTGTATGCCGCCAAGCGTGCCGGCCGCAACCAGGTGATCCTGCATGCCCATGTGCTGGATGACGAGGGCAGTGCGCACGGAAGGATGGATTGCTGACCTCGTTCTGTGTCCCGCCCCGGTATGCGATGGCGCGGTCGCACAGCGGTTGGCTCATCGCTGCCGCACCCAGCCGCCGGGATCGAGCAGCCTCAGCCCGACCGGTGACAACGAGCGCTGCCGCAGCGGCAGGTGTGCCGCCTGCACGGCGCTGGCGCAGCGGGCCAGCTGTTGGCGCAGCGCTGCCAGCGGTTGATCTTCGCGAGGCCGTGCATGCCGCCATTGCGCGATGCGCAGCAGGCAGACCAGCAGGTCCAGTTCGCTGGCGGCAATGAACGGCGAGCCGGCCGGCAGCAGGTCGATGGGGGCGGCGGGCGTGGCCAGCAGCGGCAGCAGGCCGATGAAGGCGTCGCAGCCCGCCGCATCGAGCCCGAGCGCGCTCAGCTGGGCGAGGCCGTCAGGCTGCAGATCGGGATCGCGCAGCTGGCGGATCGCGCTCAGCAGTGCCTGTTCGCCGCGGCCGAACTGGCGGCCGAAGGCGCGGTAGCTGACCCGGGTAGGAAACAACGGGGAACGTGGGGCCATGGGGGCTAGGGGTGTGGGTCGCGGGTTTCCACCAGAACGGGGCAGGGCGCGTGGTCGATGGTCCATTGCCCGATCGAGGGTTCGAACAGGCGTTCCAGCCGGGACAGGTGGCGATGGCCGATGACAATCAGGTCGCACTTCAGGCGCCGCGCCTGTTCGCTGATCACTTCGCCGGGGTCGCCGGTGGGAATCTGTGCGATGGCATCGACGCCGCGCTCGCGCAGCTCGGCCAGGGCGTCAGCCAGCACCGCCTCAGCCTGCGAGCGCTGCCGCGCGGCTTCCGGGTACTCGAGGCGGTCGGCGTCGCTGGCGTCGGCCGCCAGCGCGAATTCGGGGTCCAGCACGCACAGCAGATGCAGGCGGTTGCGCGGGCCGGCGATGGCCGCGGCCAGGTCCAGCACGCGTGCGTGCTGGGGGCCGCCGTCCAGGGCGACCAGCAGGGTGTTGAACATGGGTGTCTCCTTGGCAGGCCGGGGATGGTCGCCGATGTCGCCGCGCGCACCCATGCCGTGCGCGGCAGTCAATGAGTGCGTATAACGCAATCCACGGTGGTTACACGTGCCGTAGAGTCATTTGATTTACTGGAGACTGTCATGCCCCTGCCGGACCTGAACCTGTTGCTGGCACTGGACGTGCTGATCGACGAATGCAGCGTGGCCGCCGCCGCACGGCGGATGAACCTGAGCGCGCCGGCGATGAGCCGTACCCTGGGCCGGATCCGCGTGGCGCTGGGCGACCCGGTGCTGGTGCGTGCCGGTCGTGGGTTGGCGCCCACGCCGCGCGCCCTGCAGCTGCGCGAGCAGGTGCGCGACGTCATCGAACAGGCCCACCGGGTTTTTCATGCGGGCCGCGAGATCGACGTGGGTACCCTGGAGCGCACCTTCAACGTGCGTGCCAACGATGTCTTCATCGGTGGCTTTGGCGGTCGCCTGCGCGAGATATTCCGCCAGCAGGCGCCGCGCGCGGTACTGCGCTTCGTGCCCGAAGGCGATACCGATGACGATGCGATGGCGCAGGGCCGGATCGATCTATACATCAGTACCGCCGGCAAGCACGCACCCGACACCAAGGTGCAGAACCTGTTCAGTACCTCGTTCATGGGCGCCGCGCGTGAGGACCATCCGCTGTTCGATGAGGAGATCAGCGCCGAGCGCTTTGCCGCCTGCGACCATATTGCGGTGTCGCGGCGGGGGCTGCCACGCGGACCGATCGATGACGACCTGGCCACGCTGGGCCTGCAGCGGCGGGTGGCACTGATCAGCCCGACCTTCCACGGTGCGATCTTCGCGGCGGCCGAATCGGACCTGATCCTGCCGCAGATGCCGAGCGTGATGCTGGAGCGCATCGTCAGCATGCGCCTGCCGCTGCGGCTGTTCCCGCTGCCGATCCCGGTGCGCACCGCCGCCATCGTCCAGGCCTGGCACCCGCGGCTGGACAACGATGCTGCGCACCAGTGGCTGCGCCGCTCGATCAAGACCATGTGCGAG
The DNA here is from genome assembly GCF_003550055.1 of Stenotrophomonas sp. AG209. Classification (NCBI taxonomy): domain Bacteria; kingdom Pseudomonadati; phylum Pseudomonadota; class Gammaproteobacteria; order Lysobacterales; family Lysobacteraceae; genus Stenotrophomonas; species Stenotrophomonas sp. AG209. The sequence goes on along the minus strand of NZ_QXDB01000001.1, from coordinate 1,853,043 downwards.
CGCGTCGAGGACACCTACCGCTGATACCTGCAGGCGTGCGCCCGACGCACGCCTGGGATGCCGGTGGCACCATTTTTCGCAGGGTACCGGCTCCCTAGACTGCGCTCCCCGGAGTTTCACTGAGCGCATTCCAATGACCCCCAACATGCCGTGCCCTGCACGGATCGGTGCCCGGCGATGAGCATGCCGGCCGCCGCTGTCCCAGCCGCCGCAGCGCCCCGTCCTGCCGCCGCCCCCGGGCTCGACCGCCGCATTCTGGTCGGCCTGTGTGGCGTGCTGCTGGCGGTGCTGGTGTCGGGCTTCAACGAGAACGTCACCAAGGTCGCCCTGGCCGACATCCGCGGTGCGATGGGTTTCAGCGTCGATGACGGCAGCTGGATCGTCGCCCTCTACAGCGCGATGTCGGTCAGCGCGATGGCGTTCGCGCCGTGGTGCGCCGCCACCTTCTCGCTGCGCCGCTTCGCGCTGGTGATGATCGGTGGCTTCATGGTGCTGGGCGTGCTCTGCCCGCTTGCCCCCAACCTGCAGGTGTTCCTGCTGCTGCGCGCGCTGCAGGGCCTGTGCGGTGGTGCGCTGCCGCCGCTGCTGATGAGCGTGGCGCTGCGCTTCCTGCCGCCGGGCATCAAGCTGTATGGCCTGGCCGGCTACGCGCTGACGGCGACGTTCGGCCCGAGCATGGGCACGCCGCTGGCCGCGTTCTGGGTCGAGCAGGTGGGCTGGCACTGGGCGTTCTGGCAGATCGTGCCGTACTGCCTGGCCGCGATGGCGATGGTCAGCTGGGGCCTGCCGCAGGACCCGCTGCGGCTGGAACGGTTTGCCCAGTTCGATGGCGTCGGCCTGCTGCTGGGCCTGCCCGCGCTGGTGCTGCTGGTGCTGGGCCTGGTGCAGGGCCCGCGGCTGAACTGGTTCGACTCGCCGATGATCGCGCTGATGATCGGTGGCGGTGCCGGACTGATGGTGCTGTTCATGATCAATGAATGGTTCCACCCGCTGCCGTTCTTCAAGCTGCAGCTGCTGGCCAACCGCAACCTCAGCTATTCGCTGGTGACGCTGGGCGGCGTGCTGTTCGTGCTGCTGGCGGTGATCTCGATCCCGTCCGGCTTCCTGGCCAGCGTGCAGGGCTACCGGCCGCTGCAGACCGCGCCGATGCTGCTGTGGGTGGCGTTGCCGCAGGTGATCGCGCTGCCGCTGGTGGCGGCGTTGTTGAACATCCGCGCGGTGGACTGCCGCTGGGTGCAGGCCACCGGTCTGGCGATGCTGGCGCTGGCCTGCTGGCTGGGCTCACACCTGGATGTGGCCTGGATCCGCGACAACTTCCTGTGGGTGCAGTTGCTGCAGGTGTTCGCCCAGCCGATGGCGGTGCTGCCGTTGCTGATGCTGGCGACCAACGGCCTGCCGCCGCAGGACGGCCCGTTTGCCTCGGCGTGGTTCAACACGGTCAAGGGCTTCGCTGCCGTGCTCGCCAGTGGCGTGCTGGATGCCGTCGCCCAGGGCCGCCGTCATTTTCATTCCACCGTGCTGGTCGACCGCCTCGGCGAGCAGCCGTGGCTGGCCGAGGGCCCGCAGCTGGGCGCGCGCCTGCATGCACAGGTGCAGGCGCTGACTTCATCCGACCTGTACTGGATGGTCGCGCTGGTGGCGCTGGCCTTCATTCCCCTCATTGCCTGGATGCCCACCCGCATCCATCCGCCACGTGCCGTGGCCTGAACCTTTCGCAGGAATTCCCTCATGACGATCAATCGAACCACTCTCAACACCGGGCTGGGGCTGGGCGTGCTGGCGCTGGCCATCGGCGCCTGGCTGCTGTTGCGCGATGGCAGCCACCAGAGCACCAACAATGCGTACGTGGTGGCCGACTACACGCTGGTGGCGCCGAAGATTCCTGGCTTCGTCAGTGCCGTGGAAGTAGAGGACAACCAGTCGGTGAAGGCCGGCGACGTGCTCGCCCGCATCGACGACCGCGACTATCAGGTCGCCCTGCAGGCGGCGCGTGCCGACCTCGCCAATGCCCGTGCACAGCTGGCCAACGCACAGGCTGCACTGGCCCAGCAGGACTCGCTGATCGAGCAGGCCAGGGCCAGTGTCGATGTCAGCCGGTCCGAACTGACCCTGGCCAGCGCCGACCAGCAGCGTTACCGCGAACTGGCCCGAGATGGCGCCGGCACCGTGCAGAACGCACAGCAGGCGCAATCGAAGCAGGCCGTGGCCAGTGCACATCTGCAGCAGGGCCAGGCCGCGCTGTCGACCGCACGCCAGCGCACCGACATCCTCAACGCTGGCGTGCAGGCCGCGCAGGCGGCGGTGCAGCGTGCAGAAGCAGCGCAGGCACGTGCCGAACTGGATCTGTCGCACACCGTGCTGCGCGCGCCGATCGACGGCATGGTCGGCCGCCGTGCAGTACGCGTGGGTGCCTACCTGACCCCGGGGACGCCGGTGGCCGCGGTGGTGCCGCTGAAGCGCGCCTTCGTGGTCGCCAACTTCCAGGAAACGCAGATGACCCGCATGCAGGCCGGCCAGCGGGTCGAGCTGAAGGTGGACGTGTTCCCGGGCACGCCGCTGCGCGGGCACATCGACAGCATCGCACCGGCCACCGGCGTCACTTTTGCCGCCGTCGCGCCGGAAAACGCCACCGGCAACTTCACCAAGGTGGTGCAGCGCATCCCGGTGAAGATCGTGCTGGAGCCGGGCCAGCCACTGCTGGACCAGCTGCGTGCCGGCATGTCGGTGGAAGCCAGTGTTGACCTGGGCAGCCGCGCGCGCGTGCAGAGCGCGCAACACGAACCGGGTCACAAGGGCGGGGAGGGCGCATGAGCGCCGTCACCGTGTTCCGCACCTTCGTTGCGGCCACCCTGTGCACGGCCCTGGCTGCCTGCACGATGGGTCCGGACTTCGTACGCCCGCAGGTGGAACTGCCCGGCCACTGGCAGGGCGAGGCTGTCGCCGGCAACGCCATCGATCAGGACGCTGCCTGGTGGGCCGGGTTCGACGATCCGCTGCTGGGCCAACTGGCCAGCCAGGTGCTGGCGGCCAACCTGGATCTGCAGTTGGCCGCCAACCGCGTGCAGCAGAGCCGCGCCGCGCGTGGCATCAGTGCGGCCGATCGCCTGCCCAGTGTCAGTGCAAGTGCCAGTGGCGTGCGTGCACGCAACAGCGAAGTGGGCCTGAACGATCCGTCCGGCAACGGTGGCCGTGACGACTACGGGCTGTTCCAGGCCGGCATTGGCCTGAGCTGGGAACTGGATCTGTGGGGCCGCGTGCGCCGCCAGGTGGAAGCGGCCGATGCACGCGTGCAGATGGCCGAGGAAGATGCACACGCGGTGCGCATCGCGCTGCTGGCGGAAATCGCGCGAGATTACCTGCAGCTGCGCGCGACCCGGCAGCTGCGGGCGATCACCGAGGACAACCTCAGCATCGCGCATGACATCAAGCGCCTGACCGAGGCGCGCCAGCGCCAGGGCGTGGCCAGCACGCTGCAGGTGTCCAGTGCGGCCGCGCAGGTGGCTTCGTTGCAGGCGCGCATCGCGCCGCTGCAGCATCGCGAATCGCAGCTGCGCAATGCGCTGGCGTTCCTGCTGGCACAGCCGCCGCAGGCGCTGGATGCGCAGCTGCAGGGCGTGCGCCGTGACTGGCCGGCGTTGCCGGCCGTGGCGGTAGGTCTGCCCAGCGAACTGGCCGAGCGTCGCCCGGATATCCGTCGTGCCGAAGCGGCACTGCATGCGGCAACGGCCGGCATCGGCGTGGCCAAGGCCAGTTTCCTGCCGCGCATCACCTTGAATGGCGACGCTGGTTTCCAGGCCAAGCAGCTGGATGATCTGGACGGTTGGAACGCACATCGCTTCAGCATCGGGCCGTCGATCAGCCTGCCGATCTTCCAGGGTGGCCGGTTGAAGGCCAATCTGGCGCTGAGCCGGCTGCAGCAGCAACAATCGGCGCTGCAGTTCCGCCGCACCGTGCTGCAGGCGTGGCATGAAGTGGACGACGCCATCGATGGCTACGCGGCGGAGCAGCAGCGCACCGTGCAGCTGCACGTGGCGGTGGACGAGAGCGAGACCGCACTGGGTGCCGCGCGCCGGCAGTACCAGGCCGGTGTGGTCGACATGCTGGATGTGCTGAGTACCCAGCGCATTGCGCTGGACAACCAGGCCGCGCTGGCCAACAGCCAGGCCACGGCCGCGATCGCACGGGTGGAGCTGTACCGCGCGCTGGGTGGCGGCTGGTAGGGAATCGTTGGGGTAGTGCCGGCCGCTGGCCGGCACCGTCATGGCTGCTGCAGTTGCCGGCCAGCGGCCGGCACTACCAGGGCCTGGCCTCAACGCACGTCGCGCAGTTCCCAGTGGTGGCCGGCCAGCAGGCGCAGGCGCTGCTTGAACACGTCACTGTCGATGCGGGTGATGGCGACCAGGTTGATGCGCAGGTCCTTCTGCTCGCCGGTCACGATGGCATCCGGGTCGGTCACGCCCCACTGCGGTTCCACCGCATCCGGGTCGGGCTGCTTGGCCTTCCAGCGCTCGAACAGCGTGCCGCTGCGCAGGGCGTCCTGCAGCTCCTCGGCGAAACCGGCGGCGCCCTGCGAATGGAAGGACAGGTCGGGGTCGTTGCCGCGGGCCTTGGACGGGTCGGGCAGGCTGATGTGGTACTGCGCAGGCATGGAGTTCTCCTTGAAGTGCGGCAAGGCTGGCACAACTGCGGTGGAATCGATGTGCAGATTCCGGCCGTGGCCAGCGCTCATTCGAACCGATGCGGCCCATCGGCAAAGCCCACGGTGACCGCGCCCTTGCCGACGTTGACCATGCCGGTCAGGCTCATCACCGATTCGTACACGGTCACGCCGTGGCCGGCGCAGACCTCCTTCATCTGTGCATAGCCGGGCAGGGTACGCAGCTCGTCCAGTTCGCCGCCGTAGCTGACGCACACCGTCGGCGTCATCAGCCCGGCACGCACGCGCTGGCTGACCACCGCGAACAGCTTCTGCACGGCGCTGTCGAAACCCTTGATCTTGGCCACCGGCCCGGTCTCGCCCCGGTAGCCGTGCAGCACCGGCTTGATGTCCAGCGCGCTGCCCAGCGCCGCGCTGAGCAGGCCGACACTGCGGTCACCCTTGTGCCGAGCGCGTGCGCGCATGTAGTACAGGTCGCGGGTGATCATGTAGCCGTGCACGTTGCCGGCCAGTTCTTCCAGCCGTTCGCGGATCTGCTGCACGCTGGCGCCGCTGTCGCGCAGGCGCACCGCCTCCACCGCGGTCACGGCCTGCGCGGCGAACAGGTTCTGGGTATCGAGCACGCGCAGCGCGAATGGCGAGTTGTAGCCCGCTGCCTGCCGCACCGGTTTGTAATCATTGAGGATGGCGAAGCTGGCCTGCAGCGCATTGTCGTGGATGGGGCTGCGGGTCTTGGTGATGGTCATGCAGAACACGTGGTCGTAATCGATCACCAGCTGCTGCAGGAACAGGTCGCGGATCTGGTTGACGCTGAAGGGGATGGTCTCCGCTTCAGCGCCATGTTCGGCCACATGCGCGTGCAGGAAGCTCAGGGTGGCCTGCTCATCGCGATGATCGGCCAGCACGGCTTCACCGATCCGTACGGTGATCGGCAGCAGCACGATGTTGTGCTCGGCAATGAAGTCCTGCGGCAGGTCGCAGGCCGAGTCGACGACGATTCCGATGCGCATCCGCGGCTCCCCCTCCAGGGCGGTTGTAGGTTCGGAAACGTGAAATCTATCTCAAATCCTGGCGTGGCGCGCGAGGGAAACGCGCCACGCCCTGTTCAGCGACTGCGCTGCACCGCTACCGGCAGGCTGGCCAGGCGCTGCCATTCGGGTTGCTGCAGCAGGCCTGGATCGGCCAGCACCGCCGCCATCAGCGGGTGGGCGTCGTTGCCCCAGAACAGTTCGTCATCGATGGCCAGGGTCGGCACGCCGAACACGCCGGCAGCAATGGCGGCCTCGGTGTTGCGCCGCAGCTGCTCCTTGACCGCCGGGTCGGCGATGGCGCTGGCGACATCCTCGATCCCCAGTCGCGCAGCTGGTTCGCGCAGGGCCTCGGCGCTGTCGGCGGCATTGCCGTCGCGCCAGATCCAGTCGAACAGCACGTCCACCGCCTGCACGCTGCCACCCGCGGCCAGGCAGAGGCGCAGGGCGGACAACGGATTGAACGGGTGGCCCGGCGGGAACCGCAGCGGTGTGCTCTCGGCCTGCGCAGTCCACTGCAGCTGGCGGTAGATGAAGCGGCGCTTGGCCGGAATCTCGGCCGGCCCGAGGTTGCCCAGGTGGTGCAGCACGGCACCGAAGGCAATCGGCACGGTCTGGATCCGGGCAAACTGTGGCAACCGCTTCAGCTTCTGCCAGTGCAGGTAGGAATAGGGCGAGACGAAGTCGAAGTACCAGCGCAGCGTGGCCATTGGCGGTTCCTTGCAAGAGGTCAGGGCTGCGCGTTGCGCAGCAGGTAGCGGTCCCGCAGTTCGGTCTGGCGCGAGCGCATCGGCATCGCCCGGCCGCCCAGCCAGACCTGTTCGGCATAGTGCGCCACGTCGAGCGGGTCACCTTCCCACAGCACCAGGTCGGCGCGCTTGCCCGGTTCGATGCTGCCGATCTGGTCGCCCACGCCGAACGCCTGCGCCGGCACCCGGGTCAGGCCGGCCAGGCCGTCGGCCCAGGGCAGGCCATTGGCCACGGCATTGCCCGCCAGCTGGCGCATCTTGCGTGAATTGTGCGAGGCGTCGCCACGCTGCACGAACGAGATGGCCACGCCGGAACGTTGCAGGCGTGCCGCGTTTTCCAGCGTTGCACCGATCTGGTCGAAGCTGGCTGGCAGGTTGGACAGCACGTCGACGAACACCGGCACCTGCGCGGCTGCCAGCTCCGGCGCCAGCTGCCAGGCTTCGCTGCCACCGGCAATGGCGATCTTCACCTTCTCGCGGGCGGCCCAGCGCAGCAGCTGGCGGATGTCCGCCGCGCGGTCCACCTCCACCACGATGCGGCCCTGGCCTGCCAGGTAGCGGCTCAGCGTGCGGCGCCCGGCCGGCGTCAGCAGTGCATGCGGTGAGTCTGCGGCGACCTGGCCGCGCGCCTCGTCCACCATCTGCTGCAGCAGCATCCATTGCGCCGCACGCGAATGCCCGGTCAGCTCCACTGCGGCCGACCCCAGGCGCAGGAACAGCGCGCGCGGCCCGAGTGGATCGGCGCTGCCGTCCAGCCGCATCACACCGCCCTGGCCTGCAACGAAGCCGCCACCGGTGGCCGCCCCCAGGGCGGTGAAGCCGATGCCGTCCAGGCGTGCCACCGGGATCAGCACCGAGGCCGGGTTGTAGGCCAGGGTGACATCGAATTCGGGGCGCAACGGTTGTTCGCCGATCTTCAACGTGCTGTCGACCGTACTCGCTTCGCCGGAGACTTCTTCGATGCCGATCTCGGTGATGCCGCCGAACAGCGCCGGTGTCAGCGGGCGACCATCGGCCTCGACCACGCTGGCCCCGGCCGGTGCGGACAGCCCGCTGCCGACTGCGCGGATGATGCCGCCCTGCACCAGCACATCGGTGTGCTGCAGGCTGCCGCGCGCGCCGGCGGTATGCACGGTGGCGTTGCGCACCAGCAGGTCCTGCGCCTGTGCGGATGCGGAGATGCAGGCCAGCACCATGAGCGTAGCGCCAAGCCATGCCCGGCGACGCTTGTTCAACGCGCCCATCAGTGCACCTCCTGGCCAAGCTGGAAATCGGAACGTGGTGTCGCCGCCGGTGCGCGGCGGTCGTACAACCTGCGGCCATCGATGAAGACCTGCTCGGCCAGTGCGTAGGAACTGAAGGGGTTGCCATTCCACACCACCACATCGGCCATCTTGCCGGCCTCCAGGGTGCCGGTCTGGCCTTCAATGCCCAGCGCCTTGGCGGCGTTGGCGGTCATCCAGGTGATGGCGTGTTCGGGGCTGATCTCCGGCATGTGCGCGCGGCGCGCAGCGGCGATCACCTTGGCCGCTTCCTGGTTCAGGCGCTGGATGCCTTCGGGGGAATCGGAATGGACGATGGCGCAGCTGTTCTTCGGCCGGTCGACCAGTGCGATGTTCTCCGGAATGCCGTCGAAGGCTTCCATCTTGAAGCCCCACCAGTCAGCCCACAGCGCACCGCAGACGCCGTCGGCGGCCAGCCGGTCGGCCAGCTTGTAGGCCTCCACGCCGTGGTGGAACGCGGCCACCTTGAAGCCGAATTCCTTGGCCAGGTCGAGCATGGTGGCCATCTCGTCGGCACGGTAGCAGTGGATATGCACGCGGATGTCGCCTTCGATCGCGCCGGCCAGCGTGTCCAGCTTGAGATCGCGCTTGCCGCCGGCATCACCGGCGCTGTCGCCCTTGTCGCTGCCGAACCAGCCCGTGCGCTTGGCCGGCTTGGGTTTGTTCTTGGCGATGTAGTCGGCGGCATCGATGAAGGCGGCGCGATAGCCGGCGACGTTGCCCATCCGCGTGGCCGGGGCGACGCCCTTGCCTTCGCCGTAGACCCGTTTCGGGTTTTCGCCGCAGGCCATCTTCAGCCCCCACGGAGCACCCGGGAATTTCATCGCCTGGTAGGTGATGGCCGGTACGTTCTTCAGGGTCACGCCACGGCCACCGACCAGGTTGGCCGAGCCCGGCAGCACCTGCATGCTGGTCACGCCGCCGGCCAATGCGGTGGCGAAGCCCGGGTCCTGCGGCCACACCGAGTGCTCGGCCCAGACGTTGGCGGTGACCGGTGCGGTCATCTCGTTGCCGTCGCTGTGCGCGCCGACGCCCGGGCTGGGGTACACGCCCAGGTGCGAATGCACGTCGATCAGGCCCGGGGTGACCCACTTGCCCTGCGCATCGATGCGGGTGACGCCGGCATCGGCCTGCAGCTGGCGGCCCACGGCGACGATGCGGCCCTCGCGCAGCAGCACGTCGGCGTTGTCCAGGCGCTGGCCGGTGCCGGTCAGCACGGTGGCGTTCTGGATCAGTACCGGCGCATCGGGATGGGCCTGGTAGGTACTGGGGTAGGGATCAGCCACGAAGCGCGAGGCGCCTACTGCGGGCGCGGTGCTCAATGAAAGCAGCGCCAGTGCCACCCCGGCGCGCAACAACGTCGATGCCATGCAGTTCCCCTCGCAGCGTAGTCCAGCCGCCGACGCTAGCCGGACGGCGGCGTGCTTGCCAAGTGACCTTCTTCACACGCGTGCCGGCAATGCCTCGACGGGGCCGCCCGGCTGGCTGAAAATAGCCGGTCCCCACGCCGTACACCGGACCACCGCCCATGAAGAGCAAGCAGGAAATCGTCGACAACTGGCTGCCGCGCTACACCGGCGTGCCCCTTGACCAGTTCGGCCAGCACATCCTGCTGACCAACTTCGGGGGCTACCTGCATACATTTTCCGAGCTGACCGGCGCCCCCGTCATCGGCCTGGACCGGCCGATGGCCAGTGCCACCATCGATGGCATCACCATGATCAACTTCGGCATGGGCAGCCCCAATGCCGCGATCATCATGGATCTGCTGTCGGCGGTGATGCCCAAGGCGGTGCTGTTCCTGGGCAAGTGTGGTGGCCTCAAGCGCAAGAACCAGCTGGGTGACCTGGTGCTGCCGATCGCGGCGATCCGGGGCGAGGGCACCTCGGGCGACTACCTGCCGCCGGAAGTGCCGGCCTTGCCGGCGTTCGCGCTGCAGCGTGCGGTCTCGACCATGATCCGCGACCTCGGCCACGACTATTGGACCGGCACCGTCTACACCACCAACCGCCGGGTCTGGGAGCACGACGAGGCGTTCAAGGAGCGGCTGCGGGCGATGCGCTGCATGGCCATCGACATGGAAACCGCTACCGTGTTCGCGGCCGGCTTCGCCAACCACATCCCCAGCGGTGCGCTGCTGCTGGTGTCGGACCAGCCGATGATCCCCGACGGGGTCAAGACCGAGGCCTCCGATGCCAAGGTCAGCTCCCAGTTCGTGGAAAACCATATCCAGATCGGTATCGAGGCGCTTAAGCTTATCCGGCGCAACGGCAAGTCGGTCCGCCACCTGCGCTTCGACGAATGATGATGATGGCCTGGCGCGGCGCGCCGGCCCTGGGGAGTAGGTGATGGACGTTGCCGCGCAAGTGGTGGAATTCTGGAAAGAGGCGGGCCCTGCGAAGTGGTTCGCCCGCGACGATGCGTTCGACGCGCAGTTCCGCCAGTTGTTCCTGGATGAGCATTTCGCAGCCGCTTCGCGCGCGCGCGAACACTGGCTGGGCAGTGCCGAGGGCGCACTGGCGCTGATGCTGCTGCTGGACCAGTTCCCGCGCAACTGCTTCCGCGGTAGCGCCCATTCCTATGCCACCGACGGCCTGGCCCGGCACTACGCCATGCGCGCCATCGAGGAAGGCCTGGACCTGCAGCTGGTGCCCAAGCTGCGTGCCTTCATCTACCTGCCGTTCGAGCACTCCGAAGATCCGCTGGACCAGGACCGCTCGGTAGCGATGTTCGATGTGCTGGGCGACAAGGAATACCTGCAGTACGCCGAGCTGCACCGCGACATCATCCGCCGCTTCGGTCGCTTCCCGCACCGTAACGCCGTGCTGGGCCGCATTCCCTCGCCGGAAGAGCTGGACTACCTGGCCGAAGGCGGGTTTGCGGGGTAGATCCACGCCATGCGTGGATGCAAAAAAACGCCGGCGTTCGCCGGCGTTTTTCGCAGGTTTCAACCGCTGGCGATCAGTACTTCGGCACGCCGTTGTCGACGTCTTCCGACCAGGCATTGATGCCGCCGGTGACGTTGAACACCTTGGTGAAGCCCAGGGTGCGGAACTGCTCGGCGGCCTGCGCGCTGCGGCCACCGTGGTGGCACATGAAGGCCAGCGCGGTGTCCTTGGGCAGGGCTTCCAGCGCGGCGCGGCCGGTGCCGTCGAAGGTCTTGAACGGCACGCCCACGGCGGCGATCTCACGCTCGTCGGCCGGGCGCACGTCCACCAGGGTGATGTTGCCGGCACGCACCAGGTCGTCGGCATCGCGCACGCTGATTTCCTGCACCGGCTTGGGCGCATTCGGGTTGTCGATGGCCAGGCCCTTGCCGCGGATGTCGTCCACCCAGTCGATGGTGATGCCGTTGGCGCGACGGGCGCTGGCCAGGTCGAACTGCACGCGCAGGCCGTTGGACTCGGCGGCGATGGCGCCTTCGTCGTGCGGGGCCAGCTGGAAGTTCGGCTGGAAACCGGCGTCGATGGACAGCTGCAGGGCCGCGCCCGGGGCATCGGCCAGCGCGCCCTTGAGCATTTCCACGGCTGCCGGGGTGACGGTGATGCTCGGCGGGGTACGGTCCGGCGCAGCCAGGCCCAGCACGCTGCTCAGCTCGCCGCTGGCGGCCATCTGCAGCACGATGTCGCTGCCGCCGACCAGTTCGCCGTCGATGTACAGCTGCGGGATGGTCGGCCAGTCGCCATAGGCCTTGATGCCTTCACGGATTTCCTGGTCGGCCAGCACGTTGACGTGGGCGAACTCGACGCCGAGGTCCTGCAGGGCGCCCACGGCCTTGGCCGAGAAACCACACTGCGGCATCGACGGCTGGCCCTTCATGAACAGCACGACGCGGTTGGCGTTGAGGATGGATTCGATGCGCGAACGCAGGGCGGGATCGAGGGACATGGACGTCGGGGTTCCGGGAATTCGAATCATCAATTCTAACCCTCATGGCATCATGGGGGATGAGCAACGCAGGAACATTGCATCGCATCCCGACCCGGCCCTGGCGCTGGCTGCCCTGGCTGGTGGCGTCGCAGCTGGCCGTGATCCTGGCCTGGGCGTTGGCCGGCTGGCACTGGGGGCTGCCGCTGATGGTGGCCAGCCACGCACTGTTCATGGTGCCGGTGTTCCTGCCCAACAGCCGCTTCTACGCGCCGGTGCTGAGCCGGATGCCGGAGGCCGGGGACAGCGTCTGGTTGACCATCGATGACGGTCCTGGCCCGGAAACCCGTGCCGTGCTCGACCTGCTGGACCGCCACCAGGCCCGTGCCACCTTCTTCCTGGTGGGCGAGCGCGCGCTGGCGCAGCCGGAACTGGTGCAGGAGATCCTGCGCCGCGGCCACGACCTGGGCAACCACAGCCACAGCCATCCGCAGGCGCGCTTCTGGCGGCTGGGCCCGGCGGCGATGCGCGCCGAGATCGAGGGCTGCCAGCATGCCCTGCAGGCGGTGAGCGGCCGCCCGGTGCGCTGGTACCGTTCGGTGGTGGGCATGACCAATCCGTTCGTGGCACCGGTGCTGCAGCGGCTGGGCCTGGTCCGGGTCGGCTGGAGCGCGCGCGGCTTCGACGGTATCGGCTGCACGGCGCAGGGCGTGCTCGACCGCCTGCTGCCGGACCTGCGCCCGGGCGCCATCGTGCTGCTGCATGAGGGGGCTGCCCACGGCCACAACCTGGCGATCATCGAGCGCGTGCTGCAGGCGCTGGACGAGCGCGGGTTGAAGGCGCAGCTGCCGGCCCTGTGACCCAGGGTTTTGGTCGCTTGGGGCAGCCGAGCATGGGCTCGGCTCTACAAGGTCTGGCGATCATCCTGTAGCGCCCGAGCCGATGCTCGGGCGGCGGTGCGCAGCACCGGAAGACGTCGGAGGGCAGCCGGGCGTGGTCTCGGCGCTACAACGAAGGGCGTTCGGCCACCAGCAACCAGCTGTTGAACGGCGTGCGCCCGTGCAGCGGCCGGGGCGCCGTCACCTGCAATCCGGCCTCGATCAATGTCGCCTGCAGCACCTGCGGGTCGGGGTAATGACGCGGCCGCGTGCCCATCCAGCCGACCAGCCAGGCCAGCCGGTCCGCCACCCGCGTGGTGCGGTCGCGGCCATCGCCGGTGGCCAGTGGCGTGCGCAGCAGCAGGCGGCCGCCGGGAGCGACCCGTGCACTGGCCGCGCGCAGCAGTGCCTGCTGTGGGCCCGCATCCAGGTACTGCAGTACATCCAGCAGCAGCACGTGCCCGACCTGCGCCGGCAGCGGTGCCTGCACGTCCAGGCAGTCGAAGCGCACATCGTGCAGGCCGGTGGCGGCACGCTGGGCGCGGGTGATCTTGCCGGCATCCACGTCCACGCCCAGGTAGCGCTGGGTACGGCCGCGCTGGCGCAGCACATGGGCGAACAGGCCCAGCCCGCAGCCCAGGTCCAGCAGTGGATGCCCGTCGTCAGGCAGATGCTGCAGCACGCCGTCGTACAACGGGTCGCTGCCGAGTTTGCCGCGGGTGTAGTAGTAGTCGCGGCGGCTGCCCCAGGCCTGTACCGGGCGGAACGCCTCGGCGATCGCGCGGGCCTGCGCGGCGCTCAGGGGTGTGCAGGGCAGGGGCGGGCCGTTCCGTGGCGTGCCATCCATCGCCTCAGTCCGTTCCGCCGAGCAGGTGTGCGGCGACCGGCAGCGCGCGCGCGCTCCACAGCGCGTACATCCGCGCCGAAGGGTGCAGGCCGTCTTCGGCGATCATCGCCGGGTCGTCACCGTGGTCACGGCTGATGTCGGTGATGTCGACGAAGGCCACGCCCTGCTGGGTGCTGATCACCTCGGCGGCCGCATTGAATTCGTCGGTTTCGATCTCGATGGTGGCCAGGTCCCGGCCACTGCCCGTGCCAAACGGGGTCGCGCCCCAGTCGGGGAAGGACAGCACCAGCACCCGCCCGGGGCGGCCGCCGGCGAAGCCGATCGCTCGCCGCAGCAGGGCCTCGAACTGGACGCGGTACTCGTCCAGCGGACGGCCGCGGTACTGGTTGTTGACGCCGATGAGCAGGCTGACGAAATCGAACGGGCCCTGTGGTGCGGCCGTATCGATGCCGGCGTCCAGCTCGTCGGTGGTCCAGCCGGTGGTGGCGATGGTCTGCGGGTCGGCCAGCGCCACGTCCTGCCCACGCAGTGCGGCGGCCAGCTGGTGTGGCCAGCGGCCTTCGACTGCAACCGCTTCACCGATGGTGTACGAGTCGCCCAGCGCCAGGTAGGACAGCGCCACGGCTCAGGCCACCGAACGGCGTGGCTTCAGCGGCACGACCTTGGTGGCGTCCTCGGCACGGCGGGCCAGCACGCGGTCGATGCGGGCGAACACATCGCGCATCACCGAGGCTTCCGGCAGCAGGGTCACGCGGAAATGATGGCGGTAGGGCACGTTGAAGCTGGAACCCGGTACCACCAGCACGCCTTCGTTGTTCATCAGGTCCAGCGCGAAGTCGTGGTCGTCAAAGCCCTTGGCGGCGGCACCGACCACGGCCGGGAACGCGTACAGCGCACCGGCCGGCGCAACCAGCGACAGGTGCTCGCTGGCTTCGCAGGCTTCGATCACCGCGCGGCGGGTTTCATACAGGCGGCCACCCGGGGTGCACAGCTCGGAGATGGTGTCCGGGCCATTCACTGCGGCCTCGATGGCGTACTGGCCCGGCACGTTGGCGCACAGGCGCAGCGCGCCGAGCAGGTCCAGCGCGGCGCGGAAGTCGCCCAGGCGCGCGTCGTCGCCGCTGAGGTGGGCCCAGCCCACGCGCCAGCCGCAGGCACGGTGCACCTTGCTCAGGCCGCTGAAGGTCAGGCACGGGTGGTCGCCGGCCAGCGGCGCGACCGGCTGGAACACCGCATCGTCGTACAGGATCTGGTCGTAGATCTCATCGACCAGCAGCAGCAGGTTGTGGCGGCGCGCGATCTCGACCACGCGCTCGAGCAGTTCACGCGGGTAGCTGGCGCCGCTGGGGTTGTTCGGGTTGATCAGCACGATGGCGCGGGTGCGCGAGGACACCAGCGTCTCGATCTCGCTCGGGTCCGGCTGGAAGCCGTTCTCGGCAGCGCAGCGGTAGTACACCGGGCGGCCATCATTGAGGATGGTCGAGGCCGACCACAGCGGGTAGTCCGGCGAGGGCACCAGGACTTCGTCGCCCGGGTTGAGCAGCGCGCGCAGCGACAGGTCGATCAGTTCGCTGACGCCGTTGCCGACGAACACACGGTCGGGATGCGCATCCGGTGCGCCACGGCGGGCGTAGTACGCCGCGATGGCTTCGCGTGCCACCGGCAGGCCCTGCTGGTGGGTGTACGGGTCGGTGCGGCCCATGTCGTCGGCGATCGCGCGCTGCAGGTGCTCGGGCGCGCGGAAACCGAAGTTGCCCGGGTTGCCGATGTTGAGCTTGATCAGCTTGCGGCCCTGCGCCTCCAGCTCCCGGGCTCGCCGCGCCAGTTCTCCGCGGATTTCGTAGCGCACTTCGGAAAGGCGCTCGCGGATGGCCAGGGGCTTGGGCGAGAGGGTGGACATGGGGGCTGGGCCGTCAAAAGGCATGGGGATTCCATCCTACCGGAATTGCTGCAGTGCATGGCAAGGGCTCCGGGCTTGTCATTGCTGGGCTGGCAGGGCGCCGGCGCAGGTAGAATGGCGGCGATGACCCAGACCCCCGATTTCATCGCCCTGCAGACCATCGGCTGGCCCTGGCCGGGCCCGGCGCAGCAGGCCGACTGGCAGGCCATGATGGCCGCGCACCCGCAGGCCCGCCCGGCGCGGGTGATCGAACAGCACCGCACCCACTACGTGGTGGCCGATGGCCCGGATGCGGCGATCAAGGCCGAGTCGTTGCCGGAATGGCAGCGCCCGCGCTTCCCCAGCCATGAGCGGCCGGCCGTGGGTGACTGGGTGCTGCTGGACGGCATCCGCATCGTCGCGCTGCTGCCGCGTCGCACCGCGATCAAGCGTGGCGCCGCCGGTGAGCACTACCACCAGCAGGTGATCGCGGCCAACATCGATACGGTGTTCATCGTCTGCGGCCTGGATGCCGACTTCAATCCGCGCCGCATCGAACGCTACCTGCTGCTGGTCGGCGGTGGCGGTGCCGAACCGGTGGTGGTGCTGACCAAGGCCGACCAGACCGAGTACAGCGAGGATGCGCTGGCGGTGCTGGAAGAGCTGGAGATGCAGGGCATCGCGCTGCATGCGATCAATGGCCTGGATGCCGGCAGCGTGGCGGTGCTGCAACCGTGGCTGGGCCCGGGCCGCACCGTGGTGCTGGTCGGTTCCTCCGGTGCCGGCAAGTCCACATTGACCAACACCCTGCTCGGCGAGCAGCGGATGAAGACCAACGCGGTGCGTGCCAATGATTCGCGCGGCCGCCACACCACCACCCATCGCGCGCTGATGCCGCTGCCGACCGGCGCCTGCCTGATCGACACCCCCGGCATGCGCGAGCTGAAGCCGACCGGCGAAGAAACGCTGTCCGAAGGTGGCTTCGCCGACATCGAAGCGCTGGCCGCACAGTGCCGTTTCAACGACTGCAAGCACCAGCAGGAACCGGGCTGTGCCGTGCGTGCAGCGATCGAGGCGGGCGAAATCGAAGAAAGCCGGCTGCTGAACTACTTCAAGCTGAAGGAAGAAGTGGCCGCCGCTGCCGCCAAGCTGGCAGTACGCCAGGCCGAGACCGCGCAGGAGCGCGGCGGCAAGAAGGGCAAGGGCCAGCAGTTCCGCCCGGCAGGCAAGCCGCGTAGGCGGTAACAAGGCAGCCGAGCATGGGCTCGGCTCTACAGCTGGTCCGCGGTGGAGTCATTTCATGTAGCGCCCGAGCCAATGCTCGGGCGGCGGCGCACCGCGCCGGGCACGGCAGAGCGCTATAGTCCGCGCATGGAACCGACCGCGACGCTGGACCGTGAGGTGGCCCACCATGCAGCGCTCGATGCGCGCCTGGTCGAGGCCGTTGGAGGCATCCGTCTGCTGGGCCTGACCAGCTGGCCGGCCACGGTGCAGGCACCGTTCCTGGACAGCGTGGCGCGTGGCCAGCCGGTGCTGCCGAAGGTGGATTACCCCCGGCTCGACTTCAGCGAAGAACGCCGCGCGCTGGCCGCGATCGCTGCCGACTGCGATGACAGCCATCCGCTGGGCCACTACGTGCGACAGTCGGCGCAGAGCTGGGACCTGGCCGCGCAGCTGCTTGAGGGGCTGGGCACCGCCGCCGTCGATACCTGTTCGGTGCAGCTGTTCGGCGCCCCCGAGCAACCATTGCCGGGCAATGGCCCGAGCACGCGCGAAGCGGCGCGGCACTTCATCCAGATCGCCGCCGAGCTGGACCACGAACTGCTGGCACCGGAAGAGCAGGTGCCGGTCTCGGCCATTGCGTTGCAGCTGCAGCTGCAGAACGATCTGGACGCCTTCTTCGAATCACGCATCATCCAGGTGCAGCTCGATCCGGAACTGGTGTCCAAGGCCGCTGCCGGCCCGACCCGCATCCGCCTGCGCACCAGTGCGCGCTTCAGCGCCTACGACCGCGCGCAGCTGTTCCACCATGAAGCGCTGGTGCATTCGCTGACCGCGTTGAACGGGCGCGAACAGCCGGTGCTGCCGAGCCTGGCGCTGTCGTCGCCGCGGGTCACGGCAACCCAGGAAGGGTTGGCCACCTTCGCCGAGCAGATCACCGGCAGCATCGACATCGAGCGCCTGAAGCGCATCAGCCTGCGTACCGAGGCGATTGCCATGGCACGCGAAGGCGCCGATTTCATCGAAGTGTTCCGCTATTTCTGCGATGCCGGGCAGAACGCGGAAGAGAGTTTCGCTTCGGCGCAGCGCGTGTTCCGCGGCGTGCCGCCGAGTGGCGGTCTGGCGTTCACCAAGGACACGGTGTACCTGCGCGGCCTGGTGTCGGTGCATACCTTCTTCCGCCACATGCTGGCCGAGGACCGCCTGCAGGTCTGCCGCTGGTTGTTCGCGGGCAAGATGAGCCTGACCGATGCGATCGCGTTCGCACCGTTGTTCGAGGCGGGGGTGTTGAAGCCACCGCGCTGGCTGCCGCACTGGGTGAGCCGGGCGAACGGCCTGGCCGGCATGCTGGCGTTCTCGCTGTTCGCCAACCGGATACGGATGGACCAGCTGGCGCCGGAATGAAATGCAGCTTATTTGTCGAATAGTGCTCGGAACACTCGCCTCAACAGATGAGGCTCAGGCGCAAGTTCGCGCTCGCGTTCCCGGGCGCTCTCCACGCCTGCTGCTCGCCTTTTCTGAAATCTCTCGAAGATTGAAACGTCAAAGAAGCTTGCGCTTAATATCTCGCTAACTGGCAGAACCTTGAATGATGGGAGAGTCTGTCCATCATTCATCTCTTCCCCGGGATTGGACGTGTCCTCAACGTCTTCGGGGCAGTCTTCTTGGTTCTGTGCAAAGATCGCGGTGTAGTCGTCAGTGAAAATGACACTAAGATCATCCTTGTCTCGATATCCGCTGAGAAGGACTTCAAGATTGAGATGGGACATCCCCGTGGCCTTCATGCTTGGTGCGTGCTGTAGAAGACCTACGTAAACCTTCCTATCCTTCATGCTCACCATGATGGGGGCGGGGTTGGCCCTTCCTGCTCCTTCATCGAAACTTGTGATCACCATCCATCGCTGATCCTTTCGGAGCTGCTTCTGGAATAGCTTTCCAAGAATAGGGGTCGTGGCCCCAAGGCGCAGGAATAGTTCGACTGGAAGTGAGCGGAACACAGCGCCTTCAGCTGGAATGCTTCCATTGAAACTGGCGAAGAAGAGTGCCTCAAGTTGACTGAGTACGCCTCTTCCATACAGCCACAGCCCAGCTTCTGGTGCGGGCCAAGCTCGATTTATCCATACAACAAGTAGCCCGCCTAGCAGAAGAGCAAGCGTGGCAGTACCTATGCCTTCGTAATTCATGCGGTCATGTACGAAGTTGTAAAGGTATCCACCGAGCTCGGTGTTGGCAATGAGGAGTGCTATTGCTCGCGCGACAATCGCCAAGATCGCGCCCGCAAAAGCAGATGCGAAAATGAGATGTTCTTTGGATTGACGCGAAGTCCAGTAGATGAAGCAGTTCGCGTACGTTATCAAAAGGTAGCCGCCAAGAAGTGGCAGTATCAACTGATTAAATGGCATGGCATCCGAGCCCTTGTTGACGTTTCCTTTAGGTGCGAACTACTTCTTCTTACGCGGTGCCTTTTCCGTTGCGGCAGTATGTAGCCTCTGAAGCAGTTTCTGGCCATCTTTTGTAGCGAGGAACTTCCGAACTTCTACAGTCACGCCGTCGCGCTTAAATTTGCCGTAGCTCGCAACACTAAGCTCTCGGCTTGTCAGAGTCTTGGTCGACATGGCGATCTCCGAAAAAGTGGCTGGCACGGCTGATGTGCGCCCAAGTGCGTTGCATTGTAGCGGCACCTTTGACAGGCGGATAGTGCCATTCTGGAAGAGAATTGGCATTTCTATCAATAAGTTGCCTTGGTTTGAAGGGGGCATTGCTCGTCCCATTGTGACACGGCTCAGAACGGGCATTGTGAGGGCTATCAGAACGTAAACCTGCCCTCCCTTTGTGTGATCGGGAAGCCCTGCGCGGCGGATGCCGGAGTAGAAGTCTGGACGTGCCTAAGAGCTTGGCACGTCAGCCGCCTCTAGGAACATCGCATTCGGTAATCAAGATTACATCTATCAGTCGCATGGTGGCAGTGCGCCGTGCTAAGTCGCGGCGGTCTCCCCCAATGCAACGGACCACCATGCAGACCCGACACCTGACGATCGCCGTGGCGATCGCGCTCTCCGCCGCCGCCAGCGCCCACGCCGCCACCACCGCCGATACCGGCGCCAGCACCGATGCAGCGCTGAGCGCGCAGACGCTGGATACCGTCTCCGTGATCGGCCAGGGCGAGACCCGCCAGGTGCAGCGCATCACCGCCGTCGACAAGCAGGTGCTGCCGCCGGGCACCAGCGGCCAGAAGATCCTCGATCGCCTGCCGGGCGTGTCGGTGCAGTCCAACGATGCCTTCGGCGCCAACGAGGAATCGCAGACCATCAGCCTGCGTGGCTTCGACAAGAGCCGCCTCGGCTACACGCTGGACGGCATCCCGCTGGGCGACAACAGCTACGGCAACTACAACGGCCTGAGCATCGCCCGCGCGATCATCGCCGAGAACCTGGCCGGTGCCGAGCTGTCGCAGGGCATCGGTTCGCTGGGCGTGGCCTCGACCAGCAACCTGGGCGGCACCATCCAGTACTTCTCGATGGACCCCTCCATCGAATTCGGTGGTCGCGCCAGCGTCACCGTCGGCGACAACAACCAGCGCCGTGGCTACCTGCGCGTGGATACCGGCGACATCAACGGCTTCTCGGCCTATGTGTCCGGCGTGCACCAGGACCAGGACATGTGGGCCGCGCCGTACCAGAACCAGACCACCCGCCAGTTCAACGCCAAGGCAGTGTGGAATGTCGGCGACCACCGCTTCGGTGCGTTCGTGGCCACCTCGCGCGCCAGCCAGGCCAACTACGCCTACCTGTCCAAGGACATGCTGGCCCGCGGCCTGGGCTATGACTGGAACATCTACGCACCGGACTGGAATCGCGCCGTCGCTGCCGCGTACTGCGCGCCGGGCACCTACAACAAGGCGCGCTGCGCATTCAGCGGCGGCGTCAACAGCATCGACGATGCGTACTACCAGAGCCGTGCGCTGCGTGACGACAACCTGTACTCGGTGGATGCCGACCTGCGCCTGGGCGAGCAGGGCCGCCTGAAG
Organism: Stenotrophomonas sp. AG209; assembly: GCF_003550055.1. Taxonomy (NCBI): domain Bacteria; kingdom Pseudomonadati; phylum Pseudomonadota; class Gammaproteobacteria; order Lysobacterales; family Lysobacteraceae; genus Stenotrophomonas; species Stenotrophomonas sp. AG209. The sequence goes on along the minus strand of NZ_QXDB01000001.1, from coordinate 1,832,607 downwards.
CTGCTGGCCTACCATCACGACAACCGTGGCCAGGGCCACTGGTGGGCACCGGGCCAGCCGTCCTACCCGGGCACCGACAAGATGCTGCCGATCTCGATCCGCAGCACCAACTACACGATCAACCGCGATGGCCTGACCGCCGCGCTGTCGTGGACGGTGGGCATCCACGAACTGGAAGCCGGCCTGTGGTACGAGCAGAACGACCACAACGTCTCGCGCAACTTCTACTACATCAGCGGCCCGTTCCTGGACGACCTGTACCTGAAGAACCCGGACCGCCTGCTGTTCAACCAGGACTTCGACATCCGCACGCGCCAGTTCTACGTGCAGGACCGCATGCGCTTCCTGGACCAGCGCCTGACCGTGGACGTGGGCATCAAGAGCCCCAACACCCGCATGCGCGCCACTGCCAAGCCGGGCGTGGAAACCAGCATCGCCTCGGGCACGCTGACCGCCAAGGAATCGGTGCTGCCGCAGGTGGGCGTGGGCTTCAAGCTCAACGCCAACAACGAGCTGTTCGCCTCGTATGCCGAGAACATCGCTGCCTTCGTCGGCGGTGGCAGCGGCGGCCCGCTGCAGGTGTCGCCGGAATCGTTCGCGGCCAGCGCCGGCCTGGAACCGGAGAAGTCCAAGAGCCTGGAAGCCGGCTTCCGTACCTTCGGCGAGAGGTACCAGGCCTCGATCGCGGCCTACAACGTGAAGTTCGACAACCGCCTGCTGTCGCTGAACCCATGCTCGAGCATCGAAGTCGGCACGCGTCCGGAGTGCGTGACGCGCTTCATCAACGTCGGTTCGGTGAAGAGCTACGGTGCGGAACTGACCTTCATCTTCAAGCCGATCGACGGCCTGCAGTGGTACAACGCGCTGTCCTGGAACAAGACCACCTACGAAGATGACTACACCTCGGGCGGCGCGATCGTTCCGGTGGCCGGCAAGATCACGGTGGATACGCCGCAGCGCATGGCCTCCAGCGAAATCAGCTGGAACCGCGACGGCTTCTTCGCCAGCCTGCGTGCGAAGTACACCGGAAAGCGCTACTACACCTACACCAACGACCAGTCGGTGCCGGGCGTGACCACCTTCGACGCCGGTGCGGGCTACGATTTCGGCCCGGGCCTGGGCCTGCGCAACGTGCGGGTGTCGTTGAACGCGACCAACCTGACCAACAAGCGCTACGCCGGCCAGCTGAGCTCGTTCGCACCGACCGATCCGAAGGGCACGCGCTATGCGATCCATGCGAGCGCACCGCGGCAGTTGTTCATGACGGTGGCGGCGGAGTTCTGATTGTTACGTATCCACGCATGGCGTGGATCTACTGAACCGGTAGATACACGCCATGTGTGGACGAGGGCTCAACCCATGTACAGGCCACCGTTGACCGGATAGTCGGCGCCGGTCACGTACGAGGCTTCGTCCGAGGCCAGCCACGCGCACAGGCCGGCTACTTCCTCGGGGCGGCCGAGGCGACGCACCGGCACCGAAGCGGCCAGCCGGTCCAGCACATCCGGCGGGAAGCTGCTGATCGCCTGGCTGGCGATGTAGCCCGGCGACAGCGTGTTGACGGTGACGCCGCGCGAGGCAACTTCCGCGGCCAGTGCACGGCTGAAGCCATGCATCGCGGCCTTGGCGGTGGCGTAGTTCACCTGCCCGATCTGGCCCTTGTGGGCGCTGACCGAGCCGATGTTGATGATGCGGCCCCAGCCACGCGTGGCCATCCCATCGACCACCTGCTTGGTCAGGTTGAACAGCGCATTGAGGTTGGAGGCGATCACCGCGTTCCAGTCCTCCACCGTCATCTGCCGGAACAGCAGGTCGCGGCTGCCGCCGGAGTTGTTGACCAGCACGTCCACCTCGCCGACTTCAGCGCGGACCTTGGCGAACGCGGCGCTGGTCGAGGCCCAGTCGGTCGCGTTGCCTTCGGAGGCGATGAAGTCGAAGCCCTGTTCGCGCTGCTCGCGCAGCCAGTTGGCCTTGCGCGGCGAGTTCGGCGCGCAACCGGCGACCACGGTGTGGCCGCTGCGGGCCAGGCTCTGGCAGATGGCAGTACCGACACTGCCCATGCCGCTGGTGACGTAAGCGATTCGAAGCGTCATTGCAGAAGGCTCCTTGGTAAGGGGTCAGGCAGCGAGCGGGTACAGGCCGAACAACAGGCTGCCGACCATCAGCAGCATCGAGATGGCGATGGCCCACTTCAGGGTGAACTTCTGGTGGTCGGCGAATTCGACCTTGGCCAGGCCCACCAGCAGGTAGGTGGACGGCACCAGCGGGCTGAGCAGGTGCACCGGCTGGCCGGCCAGCGACGCGCGTGCCATTTCCACCGGGGTGATGCCGTAGTTGCCGGCGGCCTCGGACAGGATCGGCAGCACGCCGAAGTAGAACGCGTCGTTGGACATGAAGAAGGTGAACGGCATCGATGCCACGGCCGTGATCACCGCCAGGTACGGGCCCCACGATTCCGGAATCACCGCCAGGAAGCTGTGCGACATCGCTTCGACCATGCCGGTGTTGTTGAGGATGCCGGTGAAGATGCCCGCGGCGAAGATCAGCGACACCACCGACAGTACGTTGCCGGCATGGTTGACCACGCGGCGGCGCTGCTCGGCCAGGTTCGGGTAGTTGATCACCAGGGCGATGGCGAAGCCGACCATGAACAGCACCGGCATCGGCAGCACGCCGATGATCAGCGCGGTCATCAGCGCCACGGTCAGGGCCAGGTTCACCCACAGCAGCTTCGGGCGCTTGATGTCCTCGGCGTCTTCCACGGTCGGCAGTGGGTTGCTGTCGTCGGACACGCTGTTGTCCATCCAGCTGCCGCCCTTGGGCAGGGTCACCACGCCGAGGCGACGGCGTTCCTTCAGGCCCAGGTACCAGGCCAGCAGCAGCACGCCGGCACAGGCGATCACCATCGACGGGATCAGCGGCACGAACACATCGGCCGGGTCCACGTGCAGCGCGGTGGCCGCGCGTGCGGTCGGGCCGCCCCAAGGGGTCAGGTTCATCACGCCGCCGGCGAGGATGGTCACGCAGGTCATGTTCAGCGCGTTCATGCCGAGGCGCTGGTACAGCGGCAGCATCGCCGAGACGGTGATCATGTAGGTGGTCGAGCCATCGCCGTCGAGCGAGATCAGCATCGCCAGCACCGCGGTGCCGAGCACGATCTTCATCGGATCGCCCTTGACGAAGCGCAGGATCACCCGCACCAGCGGATCGAACAGGCCGGCGTCGATCATCACGCCGAAGTAGAGGATGGCGAACATCAGCATCACGCCGGTCGGCGCGATCTTCTTGATGCCCTCCAGCATCATCTCGTCGATGCCGGCGCCGAAGCCACCGATCAGCGCGAACAGGATGGGGATGGTGATCAGGGCGACGAGCGGCGACAGGCGTTTGCTCATGATCAAGTACATGAACGTAATGACCATGCCAAAGCCGAGGATGCTCAGCATCATCTGCGGACTCCTTGCGAAAACAGGACGTGGGGGAGTGGAAGGGGCCCGGGCGGCGTGCCCGGGATGCCGGGCTTAGAAGTCGTACTGCAGGCGGCCGGTGACCGCGCGCGTGCGGTCCACCGTGACCCCGGCCAGGCGGTCGCGGTTGCGGCTTTCGATCACGTTGAGCATGAAGCGCAGGTTGTCGCGCAGGTACCAGTTGCCGCCCAGCGTCCACGCTTCGGTGCTGCCGCGGCGCAGGTCGGGTGCACCGTCGAGGTGCTGTGCGCCCCACATCTGGTCATAGCGCAGCGCCACTTCGAAGGCACCGGCCTTGTGGCGGATGTCCTTGATCCGCGCGAAGCGGCCGGTCTTGCGGTCGTAGGCGCGGCTTTCGCCGGTGACGAACCAGCTGAGCATGCCGTAGGCCGCCATCACGTCGCCACGCTGGGCGCCGTCATCGAAGGTGGCGCCACTGAATTCGCCCTGCCACGACAGCGGGCCGCGTACCTGTGCATATTCCAGCGACCACTTGTTGACGTCGGTATCGCGGCCGGCGGAGAAGTCGACCAGGGTCAGGCGGCTCTCGTCGGACAGGTGGCCGGCCGGGCGCGGGCGGATCTTCAGGCCCGGAACGCCATTCGCGCCCGGGTTGTCATAAGCCTCGCGGGCCAGCGACAGGCCCAGGTGCAGCACGTCGCCATCGCTGGGCGAGGGTGCCCAGGTGACGCGGCCACCGGCGGCGCGGCCCTTCACCTGCCAGGCGTCGATGCTCTCCAGGCTGTAGAGGCTGGCGGCCCAGGTGAAGTCCCCCGGGTTGGCCTGCCACGACGCACCCAGGCGGTACAGCGGCGCCAGCGTGGTGCCGGCGTTGCCGCGCTCCAGGAAGCTGCCGTAGTTGGAGCTCGTGCGGTCATCCAGCGAGAAGTACTGCTTGAACTGGCCGACGGTCAGCTTGCCGGCCTTGCCGAAGCTGCGTGCCAGGTACACGTCCTTGGCCTCGACGCGGTCGCCGGAGAAGTCGGCTTCCAGCTTGTAGTCGACCACGAAGAACTTGCCGGACACATCGACCCAGGCACGGCGGATCTCGGTGTCGTCCTTGTTCGGCGTACCGCGGTTGTCGTTGTCGAAGGTGGCGAAGTCCAGGTGCAGGCGGCCACCGAGGGTGGCAGTGACCGGACGGTCGTCTTCGGCGGCGAAGGCCGGCGCCGACAGGGCAGCCAGAGCCATCATGGCGGCAGGACGCCGCCAGGCAAACGTGAATTCCACAAACCCTCCCAGGTGCGCGCCAGGCGCGCGGCAAACGTGGGCACCGGACGGTGCGCGGCCGCAGTCTGGGTCGGGCAAGCTGTCATCGTCCTGTCAACGGTTTGTGCGGTGCAGCGTAAAACCGGCCGCTGCGCTCACTGGGCCACGCCCGGCAAGTGCAGCGGCGGCATGCGGTAGCATTCGTTTCCCCTCCCACCCATGTGCCCATGCGCCTGCTGCTGGTCGAAGACAACCCGGATCTGGCCGATGCGATCATCCGCCGCATGCGCCGCAGCGGGCATGCCGTGGACTGGCAGGCCGATGGCCTGGCCGCCGCCAGCGTGCTGCGCTACCAGAGCTTCGACCTGGTGGTGCTGGATATCGGCCTGCCCAAGCTCGATGGCCTGCGTGTGCTGGCCGGCATGCGCGAGCGCGGCGACAGCACGCCCGTGCTGATGCTGACCGCGCGCGATGGCATCGAAGATCGCGTGCAGGCGCTGGACGTCGGCGCCGACGACTACCTGGGCAAGCCGTTCGATTTCCGCGAGTTCGAAGCGCGCTGCCGCGTGCTGCTGCGGCGTGCGCGCGGCCAGGCCAGCGAAGTGGTGCAGATCGGCGGCTTCCAGTTCGACAATGCTGCGCACCGGGTCAGCCTCGACGGCGAACCGATCGAACTGCCCAACCGCGAATACCGCCTGCTGGAGATCCTGGTCGGCCGCCTTGGCCAGGTGGTCGGCAAGGACGAGATCGGCAACGGCCTGTTCGGCTTCGATGACGAAGCGGGCCCGAATGCCATCGAGTTGTACGTTGGCCGCCTGAGAAAGAAGCTGGCCGGCGCACCGCTGCGTATCACTACGGTGCGTGGCGTGGGCTATCTGCTGGAAGCCAGCGACGCCAGTGCCGACGCCGATGGCTGACATGCGCGCTGCAACGGCCGCGCCAGGTTCGCTGCGGCGCACGCTGCTGCTCTACCTCGGCGTGTTGCTGGCGGTGTTCGCAGTGGCCCTGCTGTTTGCCGCGCGCGATTATGGCCAGCGCGCCGCCAACCGATCCTACGATCACCTGCTGGTGTCCTCGGCGCTGTCCATTGCCGATTCGGTGGCCCTGGTCGATGGCCAGTGGCAGGTCGATCTGCCGTATGCGGCGCTGGACCTGCTGGCGATGGCGCCGGAAGACCGCGTGTTCTACCGGGTGGCCGACAACCGCGGCAACCTGATCACCGGCTACGGCGATCTGCCGGCACCGCCGCGCCGGCCCGGCACGCAGCCGCAGTTGTTTGACGCCCCCTACAGCGGTGAGACCGTGCGCTTCGTGGTGGTCGGCCGCAGCTTCGCCGCTGCCTCGGCGCAGGGCGAGGTACAGGTGCAGGTGGGCCAGACCCGGCGCGCGCGGGAAGCCGTCGCGCAGGACATGGTCAATCGCGCGCTGTTGGCGATCGGCGTGTTGTCCGGCCTGCTGTTGGCGCTGGTGGCCTTCGGCGTGCATCGCGCATTCCGTCCGCTGGTGCGGGTGGAACGCGAGCTGTCGCGACGGGAGCCTTCCGACCTGAAGCCGCTGGATGCCCGCGTGCCGCGTGAGATGGACCAGATGGTGGCCGCGTTGAACCGCTTCATGGAGCGCCTGTCCAGCAGCAACGAGACACTGCGCGCGTTCATGGCCGAGGCCGCACACCAGATGCGTACGCCACTGGCGGCATTGCGTGCACAGGCGCAGTTGGCGCTGGACGACGACGATCCTGAGGACATGCGGCGCAGCCTGCAGGCGATCGAGCGCAACGCCACCCACATGAGCCGGCTGCTCAACCAGCTGCTCAGCGATGCCAGCGTGATCCATCGTTCGCACCTGCAGCGCTTTGCTGCAGTGGACCTGGCCGAGACCGTGCACCAGGCCCTGCATGAAGCGCTGCCGCAGGCCGCCCCTGCGCCGCGTGTGCAACTGGCGATGACCGCCGAACCCGTACAGGTGCACGGCGATGCACTGCTGCTGCGCGAGGCGATCAAGAACCTGGTCGACAACGCATTGAAGTATGGCGGCGAGGGCCCGTTGCAGATCGCGCTGACCGTGGAAGGCGGGCAGGCCGTGCTGACCATCGCCGACCATGGCGCAGGCATCGCGGCCGCCGATGCCGAACGCGTGTTCGAACGCTTCGCGCGTGGCGAAGGCGCGCCGTCCGGCGGTGCCGGGCTAGGCCTGGCCATCGTCAAGCGCGTGGTCGACAGCCATGGCGGCCGCATCGACCTCAGCAACCGCCCGCAGGGCGGGCTGATCGCCACCATCCGCCTGCCCCGGAGCAGTTCATGATCCGCCTGTTCGCCACGGCCGTTGCCCTGCTGCTGGCCCTGCCGGTGCTGGCCGCACCGGGCGATGTGCGCCGTTTCCCTGCGCAGGGAGCCGCCACCGCGCAGCTGCGCATCCACGGCACCACCGACATCGAAGTGTTCGCGGTGGTCATCGCCGACTACCAGCGCCTGCACCCGGGCACCGAGGTGGTGTACGAGGACATCATCACCCAGGACCTGTACGCGCGGTACCTGCATGATCGTGCCGGGCAGGCATCGCCGGACCTGCTGATCTCCAGCGGCATGGACCTGCAGACCAAGCTGGTCAACGATGGCCACGCGCTGCCACATCGCTCGGCGCAGACCGCTGCGCTGCCGGCCTGGGCACAGTGGCGCAACGAGGCGTTCGGCATCAGCTACGAGCCGGTGGTGATGGTCTACAACACCCGTGCACTGCCGTCGGCGAAGGTGCCGCACACGCGCCGCCAGCTGCTGGACCGGCTGCGCGCCGAGGGCGCACCGCTGCGCGGGAAGGTCGGCACCTATGACATCGAGCGCAGCAGTGTCGGCTACCTGCTGGCGACCCAGGATGCGCAGCGTGGCAGCATCGCCGGCGCGTTGCTGGGTGCGCTCGGCGACAACGACGTGGTCCGCGAGGAGCGCACCGGCGTACTGCTGGACAAGGTGGCCAGCGGCCAGCTGTCGCTGGTCTACAACGTGCTCGGCTCCTATGCGCAGGCACGCGTCGATGCCGGCGCGCCGCTGGCCATCGTCGAGCCCGAGGACTACACGCTGGTGGTGCTGCGCACCGCGGTGATTCCGCGTACCGGCCCACACCCGGAAGAAGCCCGGCGCTTCCTCGATTACCTGCTGTCACCGCGTGGCCAGCAGGTGCTGTCGCGCGAGGCGCGGCTGATGCCGATCGTGACCGGCAACGCACGTGGCGACGATGCGCCCGGCCGCAGCCGTCGTCCGATCCAGCTCGGCCCGGGCCTGCTGGTGTACCTGGATGCGCTCAAGCGCCGCCAGTTCCTTGATGCCTGGCGCAGCAGCGTGGAGCCGGCAGGGCGCTGACGCGGCGGCCTGCCCGTACAATGGCGGCATGAGCGAATACACCATCCTGATCGCCGATGACCACCCGCTGCTGCGTTCGGCGGTGGTGCAGTCATTGCGACAGAGCCTGCCGCTGGCGCAGGTACGCGAGGTCGCCAGCGCTGAGGCATTGGCTGAGGCGCTCGACGCGCAGCCGGATGTGGACCTGGTGCTGCTCGACCTGACCATGCCCGGTGCACATGGTTTTTCCGCGCTGCTGCACGTGCGTGGCTCGCATCCGGACATTCCGGTGGTGATCCTCTCGTCCAATGACCATCCGCGGGTGATCCGCCGCGCGCAGCAGTTCGGCGCGGCCGGTTTCATCCCGAAGTCTGCCCCGGCGGAGACCATCGGCGAGGCCGTGCAGACGGTGCTGGATGGTGGCCTGTGGTTCCCGGCGATGGCCGCCGAACGCTCGGAGGCCGACGCACTGCTGGCCAGCCGCCTAGCCCAGCTGACCCCGCAGCAGTTCCGCGTGCTGCTGTGCCTGGCCGATGGCCTGCTCAACAAGCAGATCGCCTACACGCTGGGGCTGGCCGAGAACACGGTGAAGGTGCACGTCACCGCGATCCTGAAGAAGCTCGAGTGCCATAGCCGAACGCAGGCGGCAGTGCTGGTGAAGGCGCTGGAGCCCGAGGGCGACGCCGGCATCGGGTTGTAGTTTCCAGCCAACGGCGAAGCCCCTCGTGGGTGGACACGTAGAGTAGTTCATGAGTGAGGCCGGGCAGGTGGACTGCGCAGGGGCCGCTGCAAGTACGTCCATGTAAGCTCGGTCGCCGCATCCATGCGGCTCACGCCCCTGCGCAGCCCACCTGCCCGGCCACGGACAGGTTCCGTGCGCATCCATCCACGGAAGAGAAAGGAAGATCAAAAGCAAAGGCAGCCTGGCAGGCTGCCTTTTGTAGAGCCGAGCCCACGCTCGGCTGCTTTGCGGCCGGTCCGCGAAGCCGAGCATGGGCTCGGCTTTACACGAGCAAGCGCAGCGCGCGATCCGCTTTTGATCTTCTTTTTCTTCTCCGTGGGTGGCAGGCCACCGAAATCTGTCAGAGGCCGGTCGGGTTGGGTTCGCGGGGGTGTCAGCCGCATGGATGCGGCTGCCAAGCCTCCAGGGATGGATTCACGGCGTCCCCCGCGCACCCAACCCGACCGGCCCACCCACGGCTTTTGCTTTTCACGAGCAACCAGACACCACCCACGAGGGGCTGTGCCGTTGGCTGGAATCACCCGCGATGCCGGACCAGCAACTGACTCATCAGCGCCCGCAGCGCCGGCGGCTTCACTGGCTTGGCCATCATTCCCCAGCCACGCTCGGCGGCCATCTCACGCAATCCCGCATCGCGTTCGGCGGTGACCAGCACCACTGGCGGGCGTGCCTGCCACAGCTCCGCCAACGTCTCGTACAGCACCGGGCCGTGGTGATCGCCCATGCGCACATCCAGCAGCACCAGCTCCGGCACGGTCGTGGTACTGGCCAGCTGCAGCGCGGCCTGCGGGCCATCGGCCAGCATCACCTCGCAGCCCCAGCGCTCCAGCAACGCGCGGCTGGCTGCGCAGACGTGGGGATCGTCGTCGATCACCCACACCCGGCGCCCGCGCAGCGGATTGTCCGCGGCCGGTTCCTGCACCAGTACCGGCGCGGGTGCAGAAGCGGGAATCGCGCTGGCTTCACCGAATGGCACGCCTACGGCGAACACGCTGCCGTGGCCCAGCTGCGAGCGCAGCCGGATCGGATGTCCCAGCAGGCGGCCGATGCGGTCGACAATGGCCAGGCCAAGGCCGGCGCCGCGCTGCTGCCCGTCGTGCAGGCGGCGGAACTCCTCGAAGATCTCGCTCTGCAACGCGTCGGGAATGCCGGGACCCTGATCGTGCACTTCGATCCACAGCATGCCTTCGCGGCGACGGCAGCCGAGCAGCACGCGGCCGCGTTCGCTGTAGCGCAGTGCATTGGACAGGAAATTCTGCAGGATGCGCCGCAGCAGTGCTTCGTCGCTGACCACCACCGCATCGGTATCGATCCAGTCGACCACCAAGCCGCGTGAGTGCGCGGCGATACCGAACTCGCGCGCCAGCGTCTGCAGCAAAGGTCCGAGCCGGAACGCCTGCACACGGGTCGGCAGGCTGCCCGATTCCAGCCGCGCAATGTCGAGCAGGCTGTTGAGAATCGCGTCCTGCGCGGCCAATGCAGCGTCGATGTGATCGCTGGTCTGCTGCTGCGCAGGGTCGCTCAGCTTGCCGCGCAGCACCGAGACGAACATGCGCGCCGCATTGAGCGGTTGCAGCAGGTCGTGCACCGCCGAGGCCACGAAGCGGGTCTTGTAGCGGTTGGCCTGTTCGGCTTCGCGGCGTGCTTCGTCCAGATCGTGGGTGCGTTCGGCAATACGGTGTTCCAGTGCATCGGCCAGCGAGCGCAGTTCGCGCGCAGCGTTCTTGTAGCTGGTGATGTCGGCGTAGCTGGTGACGAAGCCGCCATCGGGCAGGGGATTGCCGCGGATCTCCAGCACCGTGCCGTCGTCCTTCTCGCTTTCGCGCATGTGCGGGCGGCCGCTGCGCAGGTGGTTCAGGCGGCGCTCGATGGCCTCGTCCACCGGGCCGGGACCGAGCAGGCCACGGCGTGCATTGAAGCGGAACAGGTCTTCGATCGGCCGGCCCACGCGTACCAGGTCCAACGGGAAGCGGAACAGTTCCAGATAGCGCGAATTCCACGCGACCAGGCGCAGTTCGCGGTCGATCACCACCACGCCCTGGGGCAGGTGTTCGAGGCTGCGGCTGAGGCCGCTGTCGGCATCGGTGGCGGCCTGCAGCAGGCCATCCTGCGCGGTGCGCAGTTCCTGTGCATGCTGCTTGAGCAGGGTTTCCAGCTCGCGGCGGCTGCGCAGGCGATGCTTGGCCAGGCGCCGGCGCTGCTGCACGAACAGCACCAGGAAGCCCAGCGCCAGCCATGCGGCGCCACCGGTGAGTGCCGCGGCGCGGCCGGCAGCGGTGGCGGCACTGGCGTCGTGCAGCAGGTGCAGGTTCCAGCCTTCGGCGGGCAGCGGCAGGCTTTGCCACAGCATTGGCTGCGGAAGCGCTGGATCCAGCAGGCGCACCATGCGGCCGCCGTCGGCCAGCACGTCTTCGGTGCGTGCGCGCAGCGGCTGCAATGTGCGGTCGGCGTACTGGCGGGCGTCCAGCATCTCGCGGCGTTCATCGGCGCCCAGCGGGCGCAGCAGCCGGTAACGCCAGCTGTCACGGTTGGCCAGGAACACCACGTCGTGGTCGTCGCTGGCCAGCACCACGTCGGGGCTGCTCAACCATTCCTGTTCCAGCGCGGACAGCTCGACCTTGATCACCACCACGCCCAGCCGCTTGCCGTCTTCTTCGATGGCCTGCGAAAGGTAATAGCCGGGCACGCCGGTGGTCATGCCGATGCCGTAGAAGCGGCCACGGCCCTTCGCCAGCGCCTGGCGATAGTAGGGGCGGTAGCTGTAGTTCTCGCCGACATTGGTGGTCGGCTGGTCCCAGTTGCTGGCCGCCACCGCCACGCCGTCATGGCCGACCAGGGTCAGCGTCGAAGCACGGGTGACTTCATTGGCGCGTTGCAGCTTGAGGTTCAGCCGCTGCCGTTCGGTGGGCGAGGGCGGCACGCGCAGTGCGTGCAGAAGATCCGGGTCCAGCGCCAGCACCTGCGGCAAGGTGCCGAAGCGGTCGATGCGCTGCTGCAGGCCCTGGCCGTACAACTGCAGCTGGCGCTGCACCTGGCTGCTTTCCTCGCCGAGCGCGCGCCGCCAGGCGTAGTGGCCAGCGGCGACCGCGCACAGCACGGTGCCACCGACCATCACCAGGATCGTCAGCAACAGCATCCGATGGCGGCTGAGCCAGTACATGGCGGCAGTCTACGCAGGGCCGGCGGGCGTGGCGTGCACGCCCGCCGGGGTCTGACGTGGAAGGGGTCAGAAGTGCATCTGCGCGCGCAGTTCGAAGATCTCCGGCGTGCTGTGCACACCACGACGGCTGGCGTCGACCTTCACGTAGTTGGCCTGGAACTTGAAGTGGCTGGTCAGGTACCAGTTCGCACCCAGGGTGAGGTCATGCTGGCGGCCACCGAGGATGTCGCCGTCATCGAGATCCAGGCGGCTGTAGCGTGCCACCAGTTCGACCGCGCCGTAGTTGTGCGCCGGTTTGATGTTGGCCACCGCGCCGGCGTTGTACGGGCGCGATTCGCCGGTCAGCACCCAGCTGGCCATCGCGTACTGGCCACTGCCGGTGTAGTCGGGCTTGCCGTCATGACGGGTGACCGTGGCGCGCAGCGCTTCGGCCTGCACCGAGAACGGGCCGCGGATCCAGATGCCTTCCAGGCCGGTGCGGCGGATCTGGTCGGCGGTGACCAGCGCACCGGAATCGACGTAGCGGATGTCGGTCAGGCCGGCTTCCGGGCGCGCGCGCAGGCGGGCGCTGGCCTCGTGGTGCACGTCGCGGCCATCGCTGTAGCCACGCGGGTTTTCCTGCGAGTAGGCCAGGCCCAGGTGGATCACATCACCCGGTGCCTTCACCGGCGTCCACACCGCACGCACGGCCTGGGTGGTGCCGGGGTTGTCGCCCTGCAGGTCCTTGCCGCCATAGGCGCCGGCCTGCAGCAGGTACTGCGGGCGCTCCAGCACCCACTCCACACCGGTGCGGCGGCCTTCGTAGAAGGCCTGCACCGGCAGCGAGGTTTCCAGGAAGCTGCCGGCACGCGAAGAGGTGTTCGCATCCAGGCCGACCGGGGTCTTCATGTAGCCGAAGCGGAAGCGGCCGACGTCACGGCCGAAGAAGGCCTTGCTCTCGAAGCGCACGAACACGTCCAGCCAGGTATCGGCCTGGAAGTCGTAGTAGACCATCGCATCGTAGACGCCCTTCTTTTTCAGCGTCGCGCCGAATTCCTTGCGGCGCACGGCATCGTCGTCCTCAAGGCCACTGGCCGAGGAGAAGTCGTTGTAGTCGTAGGCGATGTTGGCGGTGGCCGCCAGCTCGGTGCCATCACCGAAGGTGTACTTGGTCGGCCAGTTGTCGAAATCGGCGGCCGAGGCGAAGGCGGGAAGGGCGGCCAGCGACAGGGCCAGCAAGGTGGGATTCGGGCGCATGTTGGGTGCGGCTCTCTCAGATTGCGTGTGGACAGGACATCAACGGCCGCGAGGGCCGGAACTTTCGCAAAGACTCGCCCAGCCGTTCAGCCCGGGCCACCAGCCTCCCCGGTATCGGGCGGTGCGGCGCCAGTGTAGGCACCTGTGCCACCTGAACCGGGGGGCTAGTACCAATAGGTTATCTGCGCCGGCGTGCCTGGCGCGTACAAAGGCGTCCATTGGTCGCACCCCCTGTGCGTGCTGCACAGGGCCTGCGATCAGTTTCCACGGTAACGGTTCCCGTGCAGTCCCGGGGCCGTACGTGCCTGAAAACGCCCCTTCCGGAGTCCGCCATGCACATCCCGACCGCAGCACCGGTGCCTGCAAAGCCGTTGCCGATCTATCGCCAGCTGTACTTCCAGGTGATCGTGGCGATCGTCCTGGGCGCCATCCTCGGCCACTACGAGCCGCTGATCGGCGAGAAGATGAAGCCGCTCGGCGATGCCTTCATCAACCTGGTGAAGATGATCATCGCGCCGGTGATCTTCCTGACCATCGTCACCGGCATCGCCAGCATGACCCACCTGCGCACGGTGGGCCGGGTGTTCGCCAAGGCGATGGCGTACTTCCTGTTCTTCTCCACGCTGGCGCTGATCGTCGGCATGATCGTGGCGCACGTGGTGCAGCCCGGCGCCGGCATGAACATCAACCCGGCCGAGCTGGACCAGACCGCGGTGCACAGCTACGTCGAGAAGTCGCACGACCTGACCCTGGTCGGCTTCCTGATGGACATCATCCCGAAGACGCTGCTCAGCGCCTTCGTCGATGGCAACATCCTGCAGGTGCTGTTCGTGGCCGTGCTGTTCGGCATCGCGCTGGCGATGGTGGGCGAGAAGGGCAAGCCGGTGCTGAACTTCCTGGAGGCGCTGGTCGCCCCGGTGTTCAAGCTGGTGCACATCCTGATGAAGGCCGCCCCGATCGGTGCCTTCGGTGCGATCGCCTTCACCATCGGCAAGTACGGCGTCGGTTCGCTGATCAACCTGGCCTGGCTGGTGGGCTCGTTCTACCTCACCGCGTTCCTGTTCGTCGCGGTGATCCTGGGCCTGGTCTGCCGCCTGTGCGGTTTCTCGGTGTTCAAGCTGGCGCGCTACCTGAAGGCCGAACTGCTGCTGGTGCTCGGCACCTCCTCGTCGGAGTCGGCGCTGCCGTCGCTGATGGAGAAGATGGAACGCGCCGGCTGCAGCAAGTCGGTGGTGGGCCTGGTGGTCCCGACCGGCTACTCGTTCAACCTGGACGGCACCAACATCTACATGACCCTGGCGGCGCTGTTCATCGCCCAGGCCACCAACACCGAACTGACCCTGGGCCACCAGATCGCCCTGCTGCTGGTCGCCATGCTCAGCTCCAAGGGCGCGGCCGGCGTCACCGGTGCCGGCTTCATCACCCTGGCCGCCACCCTGGCCGTGGTGCCGGAAGTGCCGGTGGCCGGCATGGCGCTGATCCTGGGCGTGGACCGCTTCATGAGCGAGTGCCGCTCGCTGACCAACTTCATCGGCAATGCCGTGGCCACCGTGGTGGTCTCGCGCTGGGAAGGCGCGCTGGACCGCAACCGCCTGAAGCTGGCGCTGGATGGCCGCGAAAGCGAACTGCCGCCGCCGGTCGATGCGCTGCCCGAGGCACTGCCGGCCAAGGGCTGATCCAGGTGTGTGGTACCGCGGGGCCGGTCACGACAGTGGTACGGCCCCGCGGCGTTTCAGGGCGTCCCATGGCTGTCATGGGCAGCGCCGAAGCTGGTGTCGCGGTACCGTCGCATACGGCACGGAATTGTGCGGTCGCAGCATGCCTGCGACAGGATAGCGACAGGTCCAGACGCTCCAACGGGGGTATCATCCCCTGTCCCTTCTGCCCATTCATGTAACCCACATCGATGTCCAACGAAGATTTCAAACAGGCCGCCCTCGATTACCACCGGATGTCCCCGCCGGGAAAGATCAAGGTTTCCGCTACCAAGCCCATGCTGACCCAGCGCGACCTGTCGCTGGCGTATTCGCCGGGCGTGGCGTACGCCTGTGAAGCGATCAAGGCCGACCCGCAGCAGGCCAGCGAGCTGACCGCCCGCGGCAACCTGGTGGCGGTGATCTCCAACGGCACCGCGGTGCTGGGCCTGGGCAACATCGGCGCGCTGGCCGGCAAGCCGGTGATGGAAGGCAAGGGCGTGCTGTTCCAGAAGTTCGCCGGCATCGATGTGTTCGACATCGAAGTCGATGAGACCGACCCGGACAAGCTGGTCGACATCATCGCCTCGCTGGAGCCGACCTTCGGCGGCATCAACCTTGAAGACATCAAGGCGCCGGAATGCTTCGTGGTCGAGCGCAAGCTGCGCGAGCGCATGAAGATCCCGGTGTTCCATGACGACCAGCACGGCACGGCGATCATCGTCGGCGCGGCGGTGCTCAACGCCATGGCGATCACCGGCAAGAAGATCGAGGAAGTGAAGCTGGCGACCACGGGCATGGGCGCGGCCGGCATTTCCTGCGTGAACATGCTGGTGCAGCTGGGCCTGAAGCCGGAGAACATCCTGGCCTTCGACCGCGAGGGCGTGATCCACACCGGTCGTACCGACCTGGACCCGGAAAAGCAGCGCTATGCGCGCGACACCGACAAGCGCACCCTGGCCGAGATCGTCGACGGCGCGGACATCTTCCTGGGCCTGTCGGCGCCGGGCATCCTGACTGCCGACATGGTCAAGACCATGGCGCCGGATCCGGTGATCTTCGCGCTGGCCAACCCGACCCCGGAAATCATGCCGGAACTGGCGCGCGCCGCGCGTCCGGACGCGATCATCGGCACCGGCCGTTCGGACTACCCGAACCAGGTCAACAACGTGCTGTGCTTCCCGTACCTGTTCCGTGGTGCGCTGGACGTGGGCGCCACCGCGATCAACGAGGAAATGAAGATCGCCTGCGTGCGTGCCATCGCTGCACTGGCCCGCCGCGCCGCCACCGACATGGGCTCGGCCTACGGCGGCGACACCCCGAGCTTCGGCCGTGAATACCTGATCCCGCGTCCGTTCGACCGCCGCCTGCTGGTGGAGCTGTCGGCCGCCGTGGCCCAGGCCGCGATGGACTCGGGCGTGGCCTCGCGCCCGATCGAGGACATGGGCGCCTACCGCGACAAGCTGGCCCAGTTCGTCTACCGCACCAGCCTGATGATGAAGCCGGTCTACGACCGCGCGCGCAGCGACAAGCAGCGCGTGGTGTACGCCGAAGGCGAAGAGGAAGTGGTGCTGCAGGCGGTGCAGAACGTGGTCGATGACGGCCTGGCGCACCCGATCCTGATCGGCCGCCCGGAAGTGATCGAATCGCGCATCGAGCGCCTCGGCCTGCGCCTGAAGATCGGCGAGAACGTTGAAGTCACCAACATCAACGACGACCCGCGCTTCAACGAGTACTGGCAGTACTACCACGGCCTGACCGGCCGTCGTGGCGTGACCGTGGCCGCGGCGAAGAACCTGATGCGTTCGCGCCCGACCCTGATCGCGGCGGTGATGGTGGCGCGTGGCGAAGCCGATGCGATGCTGACCGGCATCGTCGGCCGCTTCCACAAGAAGCTGGGCTACGTGCGCAGCGTGCTGCCGCTGGAGCCGAAGGTCACCTCGACCTCGGCGATGACCGGCGTGATCAACCAGCAGGGCGTGTTCTTCTTCGTCGATACCCACGTGCAGGAAGACCCGACCGCCGAGCAGCTGTGCGAAGCAACCCTGCAGGCGGCCTACCGCATGAAGCTGTTCGGCATCGAGCCCAAGGTCGCGCTGCTGTCGCACTCCAACTTCGGCAGCCATGATTCGAAGGACGCGCTGAAGATGCGCCAGGTGCGCGAGCTGCTGCTCAAGCGCAACCCGCGTCTGAACGTGGATGGCGAAATGCAGGGCGACACCGCGTGGGATGAAGCGCTGCGCCAGAAGCTGCTGCCGGGCTCGACCCTGCAGGGCCGCGCCAACCTGTTCGTGCTGCCGAACCTGGAAGCGGCCAACATCGCCTACAACCTGGTGCGCGTGTTCACCGACGGCGTGGCGATCGGCCCGATCCTGATGGGCGTGAACAAGCCGGTGCACATCCTGACCACCAGCGCGACCTCGCGCCGGATCCTGAACATGACCGCGATCGCCGCGGTCGATGCGCAGATCCGCAAGCAGCTGGAAGCGGAAAAGAAGGCGTAAGCCTTCTTTCCGATTCCAGCTGCAGAAGCGCGCCCTCCGGGGCGCGTTTCTGTTTCCGCGCAGCGGAAACGGGTAGTGCCGGCCGCTGGCCGGCAACCCCGATGACGTCCAGGCGCACGACGGCAGCCGGCCAGCGGCCGGCTCTACCACCGGGCTGTGCCACACGCGCTACGCAGCCCGGTCATTTCTCTGCAACGCCATTGCGGCCCAATACGCCCACGCGGCCCGGCCGTGGGAAGGGACCGGACCGGCCTTCCCACCCTGGGCCCGACCACCTCCCCATCGGCGAAAGTGTCATGCGCAATCGAGTGACCCGGCGGTATTTCCAGCAGCTGTTCGCGCTCTACGCAGGTTTCGTGCAGTCGCGCTGAGGCCGCGATGCGGTAGCGCCGGGCAATGCCCGGCGAACGTGTGGTGCGTGGGTGTCAGTGCCGCTTGCCGCGGCGTGCCGGGGCCGGCGGTGGTGCGTCGGAACGCGGCTTGGCGTACTGCGCCCACAACGCCGGCAGTGCCTTGCCGGTGTGCTTCTGCCACAGCGCCGGTGCATAGCGGCCGTCGCGCAGGGCCTTGTCCAGCGCCAGCACCAGGCCCGGGTGTTCGGTGTCGGCCCACTTCAGGAACGCGCCGGTGACACGGTAGCCGCTGTCGAAGTTCTGCCCCTTCTCGACCTTGCCCGGCAGTGCCCAACCGGCCGCGGCATTGTCCATGCCGTAGCGGTCGCGTGCGTAGTCGGCGATGCCTTCCACCAGCCAACCCGGTACCCGCGCGTCGCCATAGCCCGGATAGCCCTGCACGATGTGCATGGCCTCATGGGTGACCAGGTCGATGTCATTCGGGTGCTGCGCCAGCCAACCCGGGTTGATGGTGATCGTCGCCGCCTGGTCCTTGTCGCCGACGAATGCGATCCCGGTGTAGGCCGGATCGATCACGATGCGCACCATCGACGGCGCGGCCGGGTGGAAGTCCGCACGTTCGCGCAGGTAGGCGAAGTAGAACGTATCGATCACCCGCTTGCGCTGCGGCGCGGCCAGGGCGCCACGGGCGTCCTGGTAGTTCAGCGTCACGCCGTCGCGGGTCAGCTGCGCATCAAAGGCCTGGGTCTGGCCGAAGCTGGAGAAGGAAAGGGCAACGAGGGCCAGAGGCAACAGACGGTAGCGCATAGGGCTCATTGTACGGCGCTGGGCGCCAACAGTTCGATCTCCGCCAGCGGCAGCCGGCCCGGTGCGGCCAGGCGCAGCCGGTACTCGCTGTAACGACCGGGTTTGGCGATGCGGAACGGACGGGTCTGGCGGGCGGATTCGAAGGCTTCGCCGCTGCGCTGGTCGAGCACGGCCCAGCGGCCGCTGCCGTTGCGCGCTTCCAGCGCCCACTCACCGCCCTGGATGCGGCCGTCACCGCTGGTCAGCGTGTACATCGTCGGCGTGCCGTCACTCAGGCCGGTCAGCGCGATGGTTGCACCGTCGCCCAGGCCGACGCTGGTGGCCGCGTCGTCATCGACCAGCGCCGGCAGGGCGCGGCCATCGGCCAGCGTTGCCTTCGCGCCGCTGCCGAGCAGGTCGTGCAGCAGTTGCGGGCGCTGGCCACGCGCGGTCAGCGAGCGCGGCACGTCATCCACGCCGCTGCCCCAGCGCGACGGCTGCGGCCCCATCACGAAGTCCAGCGTCGCACCCTTGGCAATCAGCGCGTGCGGCACCCAGGTCTTCGTCCAGGGCTGGCCGTTGATCTTCAGCGACTGCACGTAGACGTTCTGACGCGAGTTGTTGGCCGCGTTCACGGTCAGCACCGCGCCGCCCTGCAGTTCCACCCGTGCGTGCCGGAAGGCGGGCGAACCGATCACGTACTCCGGCGCGCCCATGCGCAGCGGATACAGGCCCAGCGAGGCCAGCACGTACCACGCCGAGGTCTCGCCGTTGTCCTCGTCGCCTGGATAACCCTGACCGATCTCGCTGCCGACGTACAGCCGCGCCAGGATCTCGCGCACATGCTGCTGGGTCTTCCACGGCTGCCCGGCGTACAGGTACATCCACGGGATGTGATGCGCCGGCTGGTTGCTGTGCGCGTACATGCCCATGCGCACGTCGCGCGCTTCGGTCATCTCGTGGATGGTGCCGCCGTAGGAGCCGGCCAGTGCCGGGTCCGCGGTTTCCGGCGTGGCGAAGAACGCATCCAGCTTCGCCGCCAGCTTGTCGCGGCCACCGTACAGTGCGGCCAGGCCTTCGCCATCGTGGGCGGCGGTGAAGGCGAAGGTCCAGCCATTGGATTCGGTGTAGTCGTGGCCCCACACGCGCGGGTCGTAGTCCTTGGCGTCCACGCGCCAATGGCCATCGGCAGTGCGGCCCTGGAAGAAGCCGGCGGCCGGATCGAACATCGTCGCGTAGCTGGCGGCGCGGTAGCGGAAGTAGTCGGCCTCGGTGCTGTAGCGCTCGCGTGCAGCCGGCGTTGCGGCGCGCCTGGCCAGCGCATCGGCCATGTTGGCGATGCCGAAGTCATTGAGTGCGCCTTCCATCGTCCACGACATGCCTTCGTGCACGTCCGCGCTGGCGTAGCCACGGAAGGTCGAACGGTCCATGCCCTTGCGGCCGACATGGCGGTCGGGCGGGACCACGGTCGCGTTCTTCAGCGCGGCGGCATAGGCCTCGGCCGGATCGAAGCCGCCGATGCCCTTCAGCCACGCATCGGCGAAGGCCACGTCCGAGCTGGTGCCGACCATCAGGTCGGCGTAACCCGGCGACGACCAGCGCGCGATCCAGCCACCGGCGCGGTACTGTTCGATGAAGCCCTGCACCATCTGCCCGGCATCGTCGGGCGTGAACAGTGCATAGGCCGGCCAGGTGGTGCGGAAGGTGTCCCAGAAGCCGTTGTTGACGAACACCCTGCCATCGCGCACGCCGGTGAAGCTGCGGCTCGCACTGCCTTCGGTGTTGTCATCGCTGGCGCTGGCCTGGTTGGCGTAGCGCCAGTCCGGTGCGGCCGCGCTGCCCGCGTTCTCGTGGCCGGAATTGGGGTACAGGTACAGCCGGTACAGGCTGGAGTACAGCGTGGTCTTCTGGTCGTCGCTGGCATCGCCGATGTCGAAGCGGGCCAGGCGCGCGTCCCATGCATCCTGCGCGCGGCCGGCCACGCTCTCCAGCGTATCGGTGGCGGCGATCTCCAGTGCCAGGTTGTGCCGCGCCTGCTCCAGCGAGATCAGCGAGGTGGCGATGCGCATCGTCACCCGCCGGTCGCTGCCGGCGTCGAACTTGATGTAGCCGGTCGGGCGCCCGGTGTCGAGACGGCCGCTGCTGCGCCAGGGCTTGTCGAAGCTGGCCACCACGTACATGCGGCTGGCGCCGTTGGACAGGCCGCTGCGCGTATCGGTGTAGCCGGACAGCGTCTGCGTGGCGGCGTCCAGGGTCAGGCCGCCACGCGCATCGACGTTGTCGAACAACAGGTTGGCGTCACCGTCCTCGGGGAAGTCGAAGCGGAACAACGCGGCATGATCGGTCGGCGCGATGGCGGCGGCGATGCCAGTGTCGAAGCGCACGTCGTAGCGGTAGGGGCGCGCGCTTTCATGGCTGCGGTCGAACGACAACGCGCGCTTGCGGCGGTCGGCGTCCGGCGCGCCACGGCTGGACGAGGGCATCACCTGGAAGGTCTGGCGGTCGCCCATCCACGGGCTGGGCTGGTGGCTCAGCGCAAGCGCCTGCAGCTGCGGACGGTTCTGCGCATCGTTCTGCTCGTTCCAGCGGTACAGCCAGTTCAGTGCGCCGGCATCGGTCACCGGGGTCCAGAAGTTGAACCCGTGCGGCACCGCCGTGGCCGGGAAATTGTTGCCGCGCGAGAAGGTGCCGTTGGCCTGGGTGCCGCGGGTGGTCAGCACCCAGTCGGAGACGCGCTGTGGCTGCTGCCTCGGCTGTGCGTCCAGGCGCACATCGTCGATCCAACCAGAGACCGGCGCGCCCTCGGCACTGGCCACCTCCAGTTCGATCGCCACCACGCGGCGACCCTTCAGCGTGGGTACGTCGCCCAGCCGCACCGCCTTGCGTGCCCACTGCTGCGGGTACAGCGTCTTCGACTCGCCCTGCGCGCGTGCGCCGATCGCCACGCCATGCTGGTCCCGCGCCGCACCGGCCGAAACGCGGCTGCCATCGTCCAGCAGCAGGTCCAGCGAGACATAGGTCGAGGCGACGGTGTCCTTGCCGACGATCTCCGGCAGCACGAGCCAGGACAGGGTGGTATCGGCCTCGATGGGCAGGTCGGCCTTGAACAGTTCGCGCCGCGCGCTGCCGCCCTCGCTGCTGTAGTGCAGTGCATGCAGGCCGCTGTAGCCGGCGTTGCGCTTGGCGGTGTAGGGGGCGGCCGGTCCATTGCCGATCGTGACCTGAAGTGCACCCGCGGCCTGCGTCGGGGCAGGTTCGCCCGGTTCGAACGAGGTCTGCAGCCCCTGTGCCAGCACCGGCATCGCAGTGGTCGCACAGGCCAGGGCCAGGGCGAGTGGAAGCAGGGCGCGGCGCGGATCGGACAGGGTCATGCAAGGGTCTCCCGGAAGGGCTGGCGGCGGGCAGAACCCGCATCGGCGGACACCACGGACAGCATCGCTCCGCCCGCCAGGCTGGCAGTGGAAGAGGCGATGCCGGTCCGGTGGGGGCGGGCCATGCGATCGGGTCGGATTGGAGGGGTCGGGGTGCGACCTGGCCCGATCCTGCAACAGCCGCCGCGCGCTGACAAGTGCCATTTAGTTCGATCCAAATGCGGGAAATATCGCTGGAGGCGATTCCGGCGAGCGAACCTGCCGGAACCACCGCGAAATCCCGCTTGGCGCCGCCGCCCGGCGTGCGGCGGGGCGGTGTGCGGCATCGACGGGTGCATGCGAAGACCCGTTGCGGCGCAATGTCGGTGCGGCCCAGATGCTAGAATCACAGGCCTCGCAACCCGTTCACCGACATCCGCCATGAGCCATACCGCCACCGCGCCCGCCAACGCCGAGAAGCGCTACACCGTGCACCGCAGCGATCTGCCGCTGAGCTGCCCGACCCCGGAAATGGCGCTGTGGAACTCGCATCCGCGCGTGTACCTGCCGATCGAAGACGAGCCCAACGGCGAAGCGCAGTGCCCGTACTGCGGTTCCGTGTTCGTGCTGGCCGACTAAACGGCGGCCCCTTCGATGCGCCGATTGACCGTGGTGCAGTTGCTGCCGGCGCTGCACTCCGGCGGTGTCGAGCGCTCGACCCTTGAAATTGCTGCGGCCCTGGTTGCCGCCGGCCATCGCGCGCTGGTCGTATCCGCGGGCGGCCGCCTGGTGCAGCCGCTGCTGGACAGCGGTGCCGAGCACCTCACCCTGGACATTGGCCGCAAGTCGCTGCTGACCCTGCGCCACCTGCCGACCCTGCGCCGGCTGTTTGCCGAGGTTGGCGCGGACATCGTGCATGCCCGTTCGCGGCTGCCGGCCTGGCTGGGCCTGTACGCGATCCGCGCCATGCCCGCCGCACAGCGCCCGCATTGGGTGACCACCGTGCACGGGTTGAATTCGCCCAGCCGCTACAGCGCGGTGATGACCAGCGGCGAACGCGTGATCTGCGTGTCCAATACCGTGCGCGCCTACGTGCAACGCCACTACCCGACGGTGCCGGAAGAGAAACTGCAGGTCATTCCCCGTGGTGTCGATGTCGGCCAGTTCCCACGCGTAGCGCGTGCCGACCGTCGCCCGCGGCTGGCCCTGGCGGCCGATTACCCCTGGCTGGCCCAGGTTGAAGGCCCGCTGCTGCTGCTGCCCGGGCGCGGCACCCGGCTGAAGGGCCACGCCCACGCGCTGCAGCTGCTGGCCGACGTGCGTGCCGCCGGCGTGCCTGCGCAGCTGTGGATGCTGGGCACCGACGAACCCGGGCGCGAGGCCTATGTGGCTGAGCTGCGCCGCCAGGCTGCGGCATTGGGCGTGGCCGAGGCCGTACAGATCAGCACGCCGACCGCACGCATCGCCCAGGCTTACGCCGCCAGCGATCTGGTGCTGCAGCTGTCGGACAAGCCGGAAGCCTTTGGCCGCACCGTGGTCGAGGCGCTGTCGGTCGGCCGCCCGGTGCTGGGCTGGGACCACGGTGGCGTCGGCGAACTGCTGCAGCAGCTGCAGCCCAGCGGCGCGGTACCGCTCGGTGATGCGCGCGCGCTGGGTGAACGTGCGCTGGCCCTGCTGGCGCAGCCGCCGTCCTTGCCGACCCGCATCCCGCTTACCCTGCAGGCCATGCAGCGCGATACCCTCCGCCTCTATGCCGATCTCGCCGGCTGACCCCGCTGCCATCGTGCGCGACGACCGTGCCGGGCGCTGGGCGCCGTGGTGGGTGCTGGCGTACGTGACGATGTGGCCGTTGCCGGGCATCGCCGAAACCGTGCTGGGCCTTGGCGCGCTCTATGCCGCCGCGCGCATGGTCATGCGCCGGCTGCAGCGCCGCCCGCACCTGTTGAGCACGGCAGCCTGGGCGCTGACCTCGATCCTGTTCCTTGGCTACTGGCTGCCGCAGGCGTTCTCGGCCATCGATGCCATCGATCCGTCGGCCTCGTGGACCAAGGCCGCTGCCGGACTGCGCTACCTGCCCTTCATGTGGCTGGTGGCGATCGCGGTGGCCACACCGGAACGGCGGCGGCTGACCTTCGGTGGCCTGGCACTGATCACCGGCGCGTGGACGCTGGACGCACTGGTGCAGGCGCTGGCCGGCACCAGCCCATGGTTCTGGTCGTTGGAACAACTGAAGCTGGCCGTGAGTGGCCACGCGCTGTGCCCGGCCGACGAAGCCGCGCTGGCCGACCGCCTCAGCGGCGCGCTCGGGCCGTGCAACCTGAAATTCGGCCAGGTGCTGGCCAGCCTGTCACCGTTCCTGCTGCTGCCGATGGCGCGGCGGTTCGGCAGCGCGGGGTGGCTGCTGGCCGCTGCCGCACTGGGATGCGTGTTGCTGTTGGCCGGTTCGCGCGCCTCGTGGATCACCTTTGCACTGGTGCTGGCCTACAGCGGCGTGCGCCAGTTCGGCTGGAAGCGGCTGCTCCTGCTTGCCCTGGTGGCAGCGCTGGGCACGGCCGCACTGACAGTGGGCGTGCCGCAGCTGCGCGAGCGTGTTGCGCGCACGGCCCAGGCATGGAACGAAGACGGGCAGGGCGTTGACGAAGCGCTTTCGGGACGCGCGCGGATCTGGACCGCGGCCGTGTGCATGATCGAGGAGCATCCGGTCAACGGTGTCGGTGCGCGCGGCTTCCGCGATGCGTATCCGGCCTGCGTGGCCGACGAAGGCCCCGCCGTGTGGGGCAACCAACCGGCATTGCACGCCCACCAGATCGTGCTGGAAATCCTTGCCGAGACCGGCGTGCTGGGCCTGCTGCTGTGGTTGGCGGCAGTGGCGCAGGCCTGGCGGGCCTGGCGCTATGCTCCGCCGGCCGCGCGTGACCGCGCCCGACCGGCGATGCTGGCGCTGGCGGTCACGGTGTTCCCGCTCAATACACACCTGGCGTTCTATTCCGCGTTCTGGGGTGGCCTGACCGTGCTGCTGGCGGCCCTGTTCGCCGGCAGCCTGCTGGCCCGCGACGCAGATGATTCCCCGCCGCTGAAGTGACCGCGCACCCGCGCATGGCAGGGATCAACCATGGCGCCGATCAGTAGATCCACGCCATGCGTGGATGGGGCTTTCCCGACCCGAACACGGCGACATCTCCACTATCGGTGTCCTCACCGGTCGCGCACGCTGGAGGCATGGCCAGCCCCAGACTCCGCTACGGTCGATTTTCCCGATCCGGGAACGTGTATTCACTGACCACGGCAACCCTTGGACGCGAACCGCTCTTCGCCGACGCCGCCAACGTGGCGATCCTGGTTGACTGCCTGCGCTTCGTTGAGCGCCGCGGTATCAGCCACAGCCTCGCCTGGGTGGTGATGCCCGATCATCTGCACTGGCTGATGGAGCTGCGCAGCGAAACCCTGGCCGAGTGCATGGCCCTGCTGAAGTCGCGCAGCAGTCGGCTGCTGAACCGGCGATTGGAGCGGCGAGGGGCGCTGTGGCAGCACGGGTACCACGATCACGCCGTACGCAGTGATGAATCCCTTCATGAGAAGGCGATGTACATCCTGGCCAATCCGGTCCGTGCGGGCCTGGCCAGCGCGTTGGGTGAGTACCCGCACGCATGGTGCCGTTGGCCGTTGTAGGTGCCGGTGCCCGAATGTAGAGCATCCACGCATGGCGTGGATCTACTTGTAGAAATCGCTCCGGCCGCCGGGCTGGCGCTTGAAACGGCGGTGGATCCACAGGTACTGGTCGGGGGCCTCGCGCACCATCTCCTCGATGGCCTGGTTGACCCGTGTGGTATCGGCTTCCACATCCTCGCTGGGGAAATTCTCCAGCGGCGCACCAATCTTCAGGATGTACTTCCCGCCTTCGCGGCGGTGGAAGTACGGAATCACCGCACAACCGGTCATCCGCGCCAGCTGGTGGGTCGCGGTGATGGTCGACGCGGTGTGGCCGAAGAACGGCACGAACACGGTGTCCTTGCCACGCATGTCCTGGTCCGGCGCGTACCAGAGGAAACCACCCTTCTTCAGATGGCGCACGGTCGCGCGGATGTCCTCGTTGGCGAACATCGCCTTGGCATAGCGCAGGCGGCCGAACTTCACCGCCCACTCGTACACCGGGTTCTTGTGCTTGCGGTACATGCCGGACAGGTCGACGTAGTCGCACAGCAGGCGTCCGCACATTTCCAGGGTCATGAAGTGGCCGGAGACCAGCAGCACGCCGCGGCCTTCGGCCTGCATCTGCCGCAGGTGTTCCAGGCCTTCGATCCGTACCTGCGGGCGGATGCTGTCAATGCTGCCCCACCAGGCACGGATGCACTCGAACACGCCGACGCCCAGCGCATCGAAACTGTCGCGCACCAGGCGCTGGCGCCAGGCTTCGTCCTTCTCGGGGAAGCACAGCTGCAGGTTGACCTCGGCGGCGCGGCGGCGGCTGCCGAGCAGGCACCAGGTGATCCAGCCGACGCCCCGGCCCAGCGCGCGCTGCAGCATCCACGGCAGGCGGGCGATGGCGAAGGCGCCGAACATGGCGGCGAACATCGGCCAGTTGCGCGGATCGCGCAGCGATGGGCGGACGGCGGTGGAGGCATCTGACATGGGTCCATTCTACCAAGGCGGCCGCGTGTCTTTCCCCGGGGGCTCCCGTATCCTTGCCGCATGCGTAAAGACCCTGTCGAATGGATCCTGCGCGGCCTGTATTCGGTCGTGCTCTACATCCTGCTGCCGATCACCGTGTACCACCTGGTCTGGCGCGGCTTCCGGGTCCGTGAATACTTCCGGCGCTGGGATGAACGCTACGCCTCCTATCCGCAGCCGACCGGCCAGCCGCGGGTCTGGCTGCATGCGGTCTCGGTAGGCGAGGTCAATGCCGCCGCACCGCTGGTCAATGCCCTGCGCCAGCAGCGCCCGGACATCCGCTGGGTGATCACCACCATCACCCCGACCGGCTCCGAGCGCGTACGCGCGCTGTGGGGCGACGCCCTGGACCACGTCTACCTGCCGTACGACGTGCCGGGCAGCGTCAACCGCTTCCTCGGCCATTTCCAGCCCAGCCTGGCGCTGATCCTGGAAACCGAGCTGTGGCCGAACATGCTGTTCGGCTGCCGTGACCGCGGTATTCCGGTCTACATCCTCAATGCCCGGTTGTCGGCGCGTTCGCTGCGCGGCTACCGGTTGCTGGCCGCACTGATCCGCCGCGCGCTGCGCACCGTCACCTGCGTGGCCGCGCAGTCGCAGGACGATGCCGAGCGCTTCGTGCAGCTGGGGGCGGAGCCTGGCCAGGTGCAGGCGCTGGGCAACCTGAAGTTCGACATCGCCACGCCGGATGTGCAGGGCTTCGTCGAACAGTTCCATGCGCGGGTACCGGCCGCTCGCCCGGTATGGATCGCCGCCAGTACCCATGACGGCGAGGAGCAGGCGGTGATCGACCTGCACCGGCGCCTGCGCCAGCAGCATCCGGACCTGCTGCTGCTGTGGGCACCGCGACATCCCGAGCGTTTCCCGAAGGTGGAAGCGTTGGCGCGCGAACAGGGCTGGAGCGTGGCGACCCGCCGCGTGGACCAGTGGCCGCACGCGGCCACCGATGTGTTCGTCATCGATACCCTCGGCGAGCTGATGCCGTTCTATGCCTGCGCCCAGGTCGCCTTCGTCGGCGGCAGCCTGCAGGCCATCGGCGGCCACAACCTGCTGGAGCCGGCCGCGATGGGAACGGCGGCGGTGACCGGTCCGCACCTGCACAACTTTGCGGAAATCTCCCGGCGCATGCGCGAGGCCGGTGCGCTGCTGATCGGCGAGGATGCGCAGGCGGTGGGCGATCTGCTGCAGCACCTGCTCGACGATGCCCAGGCCCGCGAGGACATGGCACGCGCCGGTTGTACGCTGGTCAGCAATGGCCGCGGCGCGCTGCAGCGCACGCTTGCCCTGGTCGCGCCGCACCTGCCACCGCCGCGCGAGTGATCGCGGCAGCGCGGCGTCAGCGGCGCTGTCGAGCATTGTCGTGATCAACTTCATCAATTCTGCTTAGCGACGATTTTTCTGTCGTTGCTGGACCGACCCTGCCACTGGCAGCGTGCCTGCCATCACATCGTGGCGCACACGGCACCGATTCTGATTCCGCAGGGCGACGCAGGCTGCCAGCCTGCTGTCGACCGCGCTTGGGCGGATATCAAGGGAACTTGCGATGGACGGCGACAGGGGCAGGGACGGCACCGGTGGGGCCCGGCTGGGCATGGACCATCTGGCGGTGGTGGCGCTGACGCTGCTGGTGGGCGGCAGCGTGATCGCGCTGGTGGGCCAGCAAACGGCGGCGCAGGCCGGCCCGGCCATCGTGCTGAGCCTGCTGCTGGCCGCACTGGGGGCTGGCCTGGTGCTGTGCTGCCTGCAGGATCTGGTGCTGCAGCTGCCTGCGGCCGAGGGCCTGCATGGGCTGCTGGCCACCAGCTGGGGGCCGCGGGTGGCTGGCGTGTTGGGCGTGGCCCTACTGCTGGAGCTGGTGGCGACCACGGCGGGCGTGGCGCAGTCCATGGCCCACCATGTACACGCGGTGCTGGCCGCGGGAGGCCTCCAGGCCAGCGACTGGCTGCCGGAACAGGTGACGGCGGTGGTGGGTCTGCTGGTGCTGGGCGCGCTGGCGTTGCTGCCGCCTCGGCGTGCGGTGCTGGTGGCCTGTGCCCTGCTGACGGTGAAGATCGGTGTCGGGGTATTGCTGCTGGCGCTGGCGGCACGTCATGTGCACTACGCGCACTGGATTCCCTGGCTGCCACCGGCGACCGCGCCGTATCGCTTCGGGCTGGGCGGTGTGCTGGCGGCTGCGGTGCCGCTGCTGGGGGTATTTGCCAGCGTCGGCTTGGCACTGGGCTTTCCTGCGCCGCGCCGCCAGGGCGCGATGTGGCAGCCGGCTGTGCTGGCGCTGGTCTCGTTGCTGGCGATGTTGCTGCTGATCGTGCTGGCGGCACTGCAGGCCGGGCTGGTCGAGTTTTCCGCGCTGGCCAGTACCCGGCCCCTGTCCGTGGCGCTGCAGATGCATCCGCAGTTGCAGTGGATGCTGCCGTTGTTGCCCCTGGCTGGGGCAGCGGGCCTGGCCGCCCTGCAGCTGGTGCTGCTGATGCTGGCCGTGCGGCTGGCAACGTCGCTATGGCCGGGGGAGAGGGAAGCAGTGGGACGTTCCCGCGGCCTGATCGCGGCGGGGGTCGGGCTGCCGGCGGTGATGCTGGTGCTGTGGCTGCCGTTGGGCAGCCTGCCGGCGCTGCCGGGTCCGGCAACCCTGTTGGTGATGGCGGCGCTGTGCCTGGCGGTGCTGCGGCGGCGGAGTGGCACGGGGCAGGGTGCAATCGGTCGCGAACTGGTGCTGCCGATGCTGGCGCCCGTGGCGGCCGCGCTATGCCTGCTTGCGGCGCTGGAGCGACTGCGGGCATGGCCGGGCTGACGGTTCGCGGGGCCACCCAACGGGTCGGTGCGTGTGGATGCACCGCCTGCAAAAAAGCCACCCTTGCGGGTGGCTTCTTCGTTGCCGGCAGGGCGACGGATCAGTGCGTGGTCGTTGCCGGGTTGCCCGCGTCCTGGGTCAGCAGGCGGTTGACGTCCTGCAGTTCGGCCACGTCCAGCGCACCCAGCGACTGGCTCAGCAGCAGGCGGTTCTGCAGGAAGGTGTAGCGGGCCTGGGCGTAGTCCAGCTGCGCCGAGAACAGGATGCGCTGGTTCTGGATCACGTCCAGCACGGTACGGGTACCGACTTCCAGGCCGACCTGCGAGGCGTCGTATGCGCTCTGCGCCGAGACTACCGCCAGGCGGCGTGCCTCCACTTCGCTGATGCCCTGAACCAGGGTCTGGTAGGCATTGCGGGTGTTGCGGTCCAGGGCGCGCTTCTGCTGCTCGTAGCCGTCCTGGGCGATGTCACGCTGGGCCAGCGCCTGGCGCACGCCGGACTGGGTGGCACCACCGGAGAAGATCGGCACGCTCAGGGTCAGGCCGATGCTGTTGGTGCGTGCATCCGGCGACAACGATCCGGCGCCGGTACTGTCACCCCAGGTCGCGCTCTTGCCCCAGCTGCCGCCCAGCGACAGGGTCGGGTAATGGCCGCCACGGGCAGCCTGCACGCCGGCTTCGGCGGCGCTGACCTTCAGTTCCTGCGCCTTCAGCGCCGGATTCTGGTTGGTGGCCTGGTGCACCAGCTCATCGATGTTGCCGCGGTTGGCCGGCACTTCCGGACGGAAGTCGGCCGGCAGGCCGCGCAGGTTGACCACCGGCTGGCCGGTCAGTTCGGTCAGGGCCTGGTAGTTATCGGCCAGGGTGTTCTGCGCAACGATGGTGTTGGCGCGCGCCTGGTCGTACTGGGCGCGTGCTTCGTGCACGTCGGTGATCGGCGCCAGGCCCACTTCCAGGCGCTTGTCGGCGAAGTCGAACTGCTTCTTCGCGGCCGCTTCATTGGTCTGTGCGGCGTTCAGCGATTCGATCGCCACCAGCACGTTGAAGTAGGCCGCCGAGGTGCGCACGATCAGGCTGTCGTTGGCCGAATCGAGGGTGAAGTCCGCCGCCTTGCTCAGCTCACGCTGCGAGCGCAGGTTGTTGATCTGGGTCCAGTTGAACAGCGTCTGGCTGCCGTCGATCGTGTAGGTGCGGCGCTTGCTGGTGAACGAGCCGGAGTTGGCGTCGGCATTGGGCTCGCTGCGCGTGCGGTTCAGCTGGGCCTGGCCGTTGATCTGCGGCAGCAGGGCAGCGCGGGCCTGCACGGCGCCTTCCTTGTCGTACAGCCGGGTCGATTCGGCGGCGGACAGCTGCGGATCGCCATTGCGCGCCATTTCGTAGACCTGCAGCAGGTCGGCGGCATGGGCGGACAACGGCAGCAGGGCAGTGGCCAGCGCAACAGCGAGGGATCGGCGGATCATTGCGGCTTCCTTGGACTCAGAGGTGGAACTGGGGGGCCGGGGCGGCACCACGCAGGTAATCGATATCGGTCTCGAACAGGGACTCGCTGCTTCCGTCGGCCTTGACCAGCAGGGCCTCCATCGCCGGCGAACGGCCATGGATCACGAACAGGCGACCACCCGGACGCAGCCACGAAGCGAACTGTGACGGCACCACGTCGACCGCACCAGTGACACAGATCACGTCAAAGCGGCGTTCGGTCTGCCAGGACAGGGCGTCGGCCACTTCTACGCGGACGTTGGTGCCCAGGCCGGAGGCGTCCAGGCGGGCGCGCGCGGCGGCGGCCAGTTCCGGGTCGATTTCCAGGCTCAGCACGTCGCGTGCCAGCGCGCCGATGCAGGCCGACAGGAAGCCGCTGCCGGTGCCGATTTCCAGCACTTCGTCACCCGGCTGCAGGTCCAGCGCCTGCAGGGTACGGCCCTCGATGACCGGCTTCATCATCTTCTGGCCATGGCCGATCGGCAGTTCGACATCGGCGTAGGCCAGTGCCCGGTGTGCATCGGCGACAAAGGCCTCGCGCGGCAGGCGGGCCAGGACGTCGAGCACCTTGATGTCCAGCACGTCCCAGGGACGGATCTGCTGTTCCACCATCAGTTCGCGGGCGTGGGCGTAATCAATCGTCATGAGGTTCAAATCCAGCGCAGTGGGCCGGCCATTTTACCGGTGCCGGAGGCCGGCGGCGCGCCCAGAGCATCAGCTGCCGGGGGGCCGGGGTCGCAGTGCCGGAAGTCATCGCGACCTCCGGTTCGTTCAGTTTTGGTTATTCAGCCGTCCCGGCCCCTCGCGGCGCATAGGCGCGCAGGAAGAAGTCGATGCTGGCGGTCACGTGGGTGAGAGGGTCGCACTCCACCGGTGACAGTGGCATGCCGCACATCATATGCATGTGCACTTCGCCCTTGACCAGGGTCAGGAACTGCTGGCCAGCCAGGTAATAGTCGGGGATCTCCAGCTCGCCGCGTTCGCCGCGGGCGCGCAGGAAGTCGGCCAGGGCCTCGCAGGTACGCTCCGGGCCGGCCTGCCAGAACAGCTCGCGCAGGCGTTCGTCGGTCTCCGGCGCCATCATCATGCGCTGGATCGAGATCGCCGCGTCGGAGGTGATCAGCTCGAAGAAGGCCAGGCCGATGCCGATCAGCTGGTCGCGCAGCGGACCGTCCGCGTCGGCCACGAACAGCGCGTCGGGCAGCATTTCGATGCACTTTGACTGCACGGCCTCGGAGAACAGGGTCTCCTTGTCGCCGAAGTGGCTGTACACAGTCAGCTTCGAGACGCCGGCCTGAGCGGCGATGGTGTCCATGCTCACGCCGGTATAGCCCTGTTCGATGAACAGTGCCTTGGCTGCTTCAAGGATCGCCGCGCGCTTGCCGAGGTCCTTGGGGCGCCCGGGTCCGGCGGCCTTGGCAGCGGGCTTGGCCGACGGCTTGCGGGAAGTGTGAGAACTCATCACGACAATACTAGACCAAGCGGTTCGATATTTATACTATACCGGCCGGTTTATTAAATTGGGCCGGCAGTCGCGGCTCCTCCCTTAGTTGCAACCCTGCGTTTTCAGGACGTTGACCGATGAAGATCGTGCGCTGGATGGGCGGTATGGTGTGGATGGCTGCGCTGGCAGCCTGTTCGGGACAGGAACAGGCGCCCCAGGCGGCCGTGCCGGTGCTGGTGGTTCACCCCGGCGAGCAGGCCGGGCAGGCGCCGGCGGCGTTCCCGGGGACGGTGCGTGCGCGGCAGGAAAGTCCGCTGTCGTTCCGCGTCGGCGGCAACCTGGTCAAGCGCCACGTCGATGCCGGGCAACGGGTGAAGAAGGGCGACGTGCTGGCCGAACTGGACGTGGCCGACTTCGCGCTGCAGGCGCGCGCCTCGCAGGCGCAGCTGGCGGCGGCCGAAGCCGATCTGGTGCGTGCCCGCGATGACCTCAAGCGCTACCAGGTGCTGGCCGACCAGCAACTGGTCAGCCGCTCGCAGCTGGACCAGCAGTCCGCCGCGTTCAAGGCCGCGCAGGGGCAGGCCAACGCGGCCCGCGCCAACCTCGATGTGCTGCGCAACCAGGCCGAATACGCACAGCTGCGCGCGCCGGCCGACGGCGTGATCGCCAGCCGCGAGGCCGAAGCCGGGCAGGTGGTGTCCGCCGGCCAGACCATCTTCAACCTGGCCGCCGACGGTGCGCGCGAAGTGCTGATCGACCTGCCCGAGGCCACCATCCGCGACTATGCGGTGGGCCAGCCGGTCGAGGTGGAGCTGTGGAACCGCCCCGGCCAGCGCCTGCCGGGCACGATCCGCGAGATCGCTGCCGCCGCCGATCCGCAGGCACGTACCTATGCAACCCGGGTCAGCCTGCCCGCCGATGCGCTGGCCGATGTCGAACTGGGCCAGAGCGCGCGCGTCTACAGCAGCGCCGGCCGCCGCGGCACCCTGCAGCTGCCGCTCGGCGCGCTGCAGCGCGGTGCCAACGGTGCCGCCAGCGTATGGGTGGTCGATCCGGCCAACAGCACGCTGAAGGCCGCAGCAGTCACCACCGGTGCCTACGGCAGTGAGACGGTGCCGGTGCTGTCCGGCGTGGGTGCCGCTGACTGGGTGGTCGCTGCCGGCGGACACCTGTTGCGCGCCGGCCAGCCGGTGATCGCCGTGGACCGCCAGAACCGCCCGGTGCTGAAGCCGGCCACGCCGGCCGCTGCCGCCAAGGCCAAGGAGTAAGCCGGTGCGCCGCTTCAATCTTTCCGAGTGGGCGTTGTCCAACCGTCCGCTGGTGCTGTTCGCGATGCTTGCCTTCGCGCTGATCGGCGCATGGTCGTACAAGCATCTGGGCCAGTCCGAGGATCCGCCATTCACCTTCAAGGCGATGGTGGTGCGCACGCTGTGGCCGGGCGCCACCGCCGAACAGGTCTCGCGGCAGGTGACCGAGCCGATCGAGAAGGCGCTGATGAACACCGGCGAGTACGAGTTCATCCGCTCGTATTCGCGCCCCGGCGAATCGCAGGTCATCTTCATGGCGCGCGACAGCCTGCGTTCCAGGCAGATCCCGGACCTGTGGTACCAGGTACGCAAGCGCGTGGGCGACATCCGTGCGACGCTGCCGCGCGAGATTGTCGGCCCGTTCTTCAACGATGAGTTCGGCGACACCTACGGCAACATCTATGCGTTGACCGGCAAGGGCTTCGACTACGCGGTGATGCGCGACTACGCCGATCGCATCCAGCTGGAACTGCAGCGCGTGCCCGACGTCGGCAAGATCGACCTGGTCGGCCTGCAGGACGAGAAGGTGTGGATCGAGCTGTCCAACACCCGGCTGGCGACGCTGGGTGTGTCGATGCAGCAGGTACAGCAGGCGCTGGCCGACCAGAATGCGATCACCGGCACCAGTTTCTTCGAGACCGCCACCGATCGCGTGCAGCTGCGCGTGACCGGCCAGTTCAACGACATCGACGCCATCCGCCAGTTCCCGATCCGTGCTGGCGACCGCACCGTGCACCTGGGCGACATCGCCGAGGTCAAGCGTGGCTTCGCCGACCCGGCGTCGCCGAAGATGCGCTTCATGGGCGAGGAGGCGATCGGCCTGGCGGTGGCGATGAAGGACGGCGGTGACATCCTCAAGCTGGGCGCCAACCTCGATGCCGAGTTCGAGCGGCTGCAGAAGACCCTGCCGGCCGGCATGCAGCTGCGCAAGGTGTCCGACCAGCCGCAGTCGGTGGAGGAGTCGGTCGGCGAGTTCGTGCAGGTGCTGACCGAAGCGGTGGTGATCGTGCTGCTGGTCAGTTTCTTCTCGCTGGGCCTGCGTACCGGCCTGGTGGTGGGCGTGACCATTCCGCTGGTGCTGGCGATGACCTTCTTCGTCATGCACTACTTCGACATCGGCCTGCACAAGATCTCGCTGGGCGCGCTGGTGCTGGCGCTGGGCCTGCTGGTGGACGATGCGATCATCGCGGTGGAGATGATGGCCACCAAGATGGAGCAGGGCTTCGATCGCCTGCGCGCGGCCAGTTTCGCTTGGGAATCGACCGCATTCCCGATGCTGACCGGCACATTGATCACGGCGGCCGGCTTCCTGCCGATCGCCACGGCGGCATCGAGCACCGGTGAATACACCCGTTCGCTGTTCCAGGTGGTGACCATCGCGCTGGTGGTGTCGTGGATCGCAGCGGTGCTGTTCATCCCGTACCTGGGCGACAAGATGCTGCCGGACCTGTTCAATCCGCAGCCGCCGAAGCCGGGCAGCCTGTCCGCGCGCTGGCTGGCCAGGCGCCAGCAGTGGGCCGACCGCTATCCGGCGCTGGCCAACCTGATCGCACCGCCGCAGCACGGGCACGACCACGATCCCTACCAGCGCCCGTTCTACCGCAGCTTCCGGCGCTTCCTCGACGCCTGCCTGCGCCGCCGCTGGTGGGTGATCGCCGCGACCATCGCGCTGTTCGTGTTCTCGCTGATGATGTTCCGCTTCGTGCCGCAGCAGTTCTTCCCGGACTCGACCCGGCCGGAACTGATGGTGGACATCGAGCTGGCCGAGGGGGCGTCGCTGCGCTCGACCCAGGCCCAGGCCGAGAAGCTGGAGAAGCTGCTGTCCAGCCGCGAGGGCATCGCCAACTACGTGTCCTACGTGGGCACCGGTTCGCCGCGCTTCTACCTGCCGCTGGACCAGCAGCTGCCGGCGACCAACTTCGCCCAGTTCGTGGTGTTGGCCAAGGACATCAAATCGCGCGAAAGCACCCGTGACTGGCTGCTGCACGAGGTGATCCCGAAGTTCCCGGACGTGCAGATGCGCGTGACCCGCCTGGAGAACGGCCCGCCTGTCGGTTATCCGGTGCAGATGCGCATCTCCGGCGAGCACATCGAGAAGGTGCAGGCGATCGCGCGCCAGGTCGAGGCCAAGGTGCGTGAGAACCCGCACGTGATGAACGTCAACCTGGACTGGAGTGAGCCGAGCAAGGTGGTGCGGCTGGTGATCGACCAGGAGCGTGCCCGCGCGCTGGGCGTGAGCAGCGCCCAGGTCAGCCAGTTCCTGGCCAGTTCGCTGGCCGGCCAGTCGGTGAGCGTGTATCGCGAAGGCAACCGCCAGATCGAGATGCTGCTGCGTGGACCGGCCGATGAACGCAACCAGCTGGAGCTGCTGTCCAGCCTGTCGATGCCGACCGCCAACGGCGGCAGCATCACGCTGTCGCAGGTGGCGACGATGGAGTACGGCTTCGAGGACGGCAT
Organism: Stenotrophomonas sp. AG209; assembly: GCF_003550055.1. NCBI lineage: Bacteria > Pseudomonadati > Pseudomonadota > Gammaproteobacteria > Lysobacterales > Lysobacteraceae > Stenotrophomonas > Stenotrophomonas sp. AG209. Next base: position 1,796,632 of record NZ_QXDB01000001.1, on the reverse strand, counting down.
CATCTGGCACCGCAACCGGTTGCCGACCGTGACCGTGCGCGCCGACATCAGCGATGGCATGCAGGCGCTGGACGTGGTGCACCAGATCGTGCCCACGCTGGATGACATCCGTGCCGAGCTGCCCAGCGGCTATCTGCTGGAGACCGGCGGCACCGTGGAGGATTCGGCGCGTGGGCAGAACTCGATCAAGGCCGGCATGCCGCTGTTCCTGGTGGTGGTGGCCACGCTGCTGATGCTGCAGCTGCGCAGCTTCTCGCGTGCGGCGATGGTGCTGGTGACCGCGCCGCTGGGCATCATCGGTGCGACCCTGTTCCTGCTGCTGTTCCGCGCGCCGTTCGGCTTCGTCGCGCTGCTGGGCACGATCGCACTGGCCGGCATGATCATGCGCAACTCGGTGATCCTGATCGACCAGATCCAGCAGGACATCGATGCCGGGCATGACCGCTGGCATTCGATCATCGATGCCACCGTGCGCCGTTTCCGCCCGATCGTGCTGACCGCGCTGGCGGCCGTGCTGGCGATGATTCCGCTGTCGCGCAGTGCGTTCTACGGCTCGATGGCGATCTCGATCATGGGTGGCCTGATCGTGGGCACGGTACTGACCCTGGTGTTCCTGCCGGCGCTGTACGCGGCGTGGTTCCGGGTCAAGCCGGATGAATCCGGGGCTTGATGCCCCGGGTTTTCAGGCCCGGGTCAGAGCCCTTTCCCGCTGGGAAAGGGCTCTGACCCCATCCACGTTGTGCACATCCACGCATGGCGTGGATCTACCGCGGTGGGCCTGGTAGGTGCCAACCTTGGTTGGCACTGATGCGTGCATCCATGCATGGCGTGGATCTACTGATCTGCGCGGCGTGCATCCACGCATGGTGTGGATCTACTGCAGCTGCAGGCCGCTCCGCAGCACTGGCAGCAACCATTCGATGAACACCTGCACGCGTTGCGCGCGGTGCTGCCGATGCGGTTGCAACAGGGTCACCGGCAGCGGTTGCGCCACGTGCTGTGGCATCACTTCAACCAGCGCACCGGATTGCAGTTCGGCCTGCACGTCGTAGCGCGGAATCTGCAGCAGGCCGAGCCCCGCCACGCAGCACGCGATCGAGGCCTCGGCGCTGTTCACCCGTACCCAGCCAGGCATCGGCAGCGTGCGCAGCTGGCCACTGTCCTGCCATTCCCACGGTTCCACCCGCGCCGTGGTCGGCGATGCGTAGTTCACCGCGCGGTGCTGCTGCAGGTCGGCAGGATGCTGCGGTACGCCGTGCTCGCGAAGGTAGGCCGGCGCGGCGACGTTGACGAAGTCGAGCTGTCCCAGCATGCGCGCGACCAGGCTGGAATCACCCAGCTGGCCGACCCGCAGCACCGCGTCACAGCCGTCTTCGATCAGGTTCACCGCGCGGTCGGTCATGCCCAGGTCCACTTCCACCTGCGGATGGCGCGCGAAGAAGTCGGGCAGCGCCGGGGCGAGGATGCGGCGGCCGATGCGGCTGGGCACATCGATCTTCAGCAGGCCCACCGGCTGCGCGTCGTCCTGCCGGAACAGCGATTCGGCGTCTTCAACTTCGGCGATCAGGCGCAGGCAGCGGGCATGGAACACGTCGCCGTCGTGGGTGGTGGAGACCCGCCGGGTCGAGCGCTGCAGCAGGCGGGTGCCGAGGCGCTGCTCCAGCTCGGCTACTGCCGCGGAAACGGTGGAGCGGGGCAGGCCGAGCTGGTCGGCGGCGCGGGTGAAGCTGGCGCATTCCACGACCCGGGTGAAGATGCGGAAGCGATCGATCCGGTCCATTGTTCGCTTGCTCTGGAAAGTTAAGTCAATGTGGCGGGCTTTATCCGCATTTTCTGCACGATATCGTCGGCAGGGCAGGGTTGCCACCCCGGGCAGCCCCCTCCCGAGACAGACGCCATGACCGACCATTCCCTCAAGGGCAAGACCGTGCTGATCGCCGGTGGCGCCAAGAACCTGGGCGGCCTGCTGGCCCGCGACTTCGCCAGCCAGGGCGCCAAAGCCATCGTCATCCACTACAACAGCGCCGCCACCCAGGCCGATGCAGAGGCGACCGTTGCCGCCGTGCAGGCCGCCGGCAGCACGGCCGTTGCCTTTCAGGGTGACCTGACGTCGGCCGCAGCGATGGAGCGCCTGTTCGCCGATGCCGTGGCAGCGGTCGGTCGCCCTGACATCGCCATCAACACGGTCGGCAAGGTACTGAAGAAGCCGCTGCTGGAGATCAGCGAAGCGGAGTACGACGAAATGAGCGCGGTCAACGCCAAGGCTGCCTTCTTCTTCCTGAAGGAGGCCGGCCGCCACGTCAACGACGGTGGCCGCATCTGCACCCTGGTCACCTCACTGCTGGGCGCATTCACGCCGTTCTATTCCAGCTACGCCGGCACCAAGGCACCGGTCGAGCACTTCACCCGCGCGGCGTCGAAGGAGTTCGGCGAACGCGGCATCTCGGTGACCGCGATCGGCCCGGGTCCGATGGACACGCCTTTCTTCTATCCGGCCGAGAGCGCCGATGCGCAGGCGTATCACAAGACCGCGGCGGCGCTTTCGGCGTTCACCCGTACCGGCCTGACCGACATCGCCGACATCGTGCCGTGGATCCGCTTCCTGGTCACCGATGGCTGGTGGATGACCGGGCAGACCATCCTCGTCAATGGTGGCTACACCACCAAGTAGAGACGCGTCGCGCGAGCGCAAGGGTCCAGTAGATCCACGCCATGCGTGGATGAGCGTAACCGGAGCCAGGAACATCCACCCATGGCGTGGATCTACGGCCAACCATCGGCAGATTTGCAGCAGTCTGAGTGGACAATAGAAAGTGCCGCGATCCTGGCTGGGATCGCGGCACAATAGGCGGCTGTCCTGGGGCCCGGAGTGCCAGCATGTTCCCTCGCACGTTCCACGCTTTCACGTTGATGTTGATTGCCTCCAGCGGCATTGCCGATGCAAGGCCGGCAGACACCGATGCCCTGCGGTTCCAGCAGAACCTGATCGCCGTGCTGGAATGCCGCGCGACACCGACGGAGCGGCAGGCACTGGGCAGCCAGCTGCGTGCCGCACGCTATGGTGTAGCAACGGAACGACCGGCGCACCTGCGTGGCTGGCGCTTCATCGCAGCCGATCACCCCGAGATCGAGAGCGCGGCGACGCGCATCGAACTGCCTGCGCCCATCACCGCCAATGGCATCACCACCGGCGAGCTGCTGGCCGACGACCTTGGCCTGGGCATGTCCATCAACGCGGTCCAGCGTGACCGCATCGTGGCCGAGGACGGCCTGCAGATGCGGACCAGCACGCTGCACGAGCCGTTCCGGGTCTGGTGGCGACCATCGTCGGATGATGCTGCGGCGGCACAGGCCTGGCGGGTGATACGAAGCGAGGGCGCAGGCAACCGCCTGTCGTGTGATTACCGGGAGCGATATCAGAAACTGGACGACCAGCAGGCGGCCGACCGCCTGCGCGAGGACCTGGTAGCGGTTCTGGAGTGCCGCGCGGACACGGCGGCCTGGCAGCGCTTTGGCGAATTCTGGACGCGCGTCAGCGCGCACAGCCCGCTTGGGTGGCCGGCGCAGGTACGCGCGCTGGACGCACCTGCATGCATGGCTCGCGAAGGCGGCTCCCGTTGCGAGCGGATAACGCTAGATGCGCCGATCAGCGTGCATGGCCTGGCCGTGTCGTCGGTGATGATCGAGCCCAGTTACGCATCAGGCCATGTTGCAGCGGACCTGGGCATGGTGCCCGTCGACGATGCACTTCAGGCGGCGATTCCAGGTGCTACGGCGGCCGGGGAAATCATCTGGACCTTGCCGGCAGCACCTCTGCAGGAGCGGCCGCGCGAGCGCTTCGTGGTGCGCACCGCCGATGGGCGCACACTGATGGGGTGTGCGACGTCCAAGGCGATCCACAGCGGACGGTAGCCCTATGCGGGCGCGCCGGTGCCGGGCAGTGCCCGACACCGTCATGCATCAGCCCAGCTTCGCCAGCACCGCATCCGTGGCGGCGGCGGTACTCACCGCCTGGCCCTTCGCGGCCAGATCGGCAGTGAACACGCCATCATCCAGCACGGCGTGCACCGCCGCTTCCACCGCGGCGGCTTCCGCTTCCAGCCCCAGCGAATGGCGCAGCAGCATCGCCGCGCTGAAGATCGTCGCGTACGGATTGGCGATGCCCTTGCCGGCGATGTCCGGGGCCGAACCATGGATCGGCTCGTAGATGCCGACCGCACCGGGTTCGCCCAGCGAGGCCGACGGCAGCAGGCCCAGCGAGCCGGCCAGCATCGACGCCTCATCGGTGAGGATGTCGCCGAACATGTTCTCGGTGACGATCACGTCGTACTCGCGCGGCTTGGCCAGCAGGTGCATCGCCATCGAATCGACCAGCTGGTGTTCCAGTGCCACGTCCGGGAACTCCTCGCGGCCGATGCGTGCCGCCACGTCACGCCACAGGCGCGAGGTTTCCAGCACGTTGGCCTTGTCCACCGAGGTGACCTTGCCGCGACGCTGTTGCGCCAGACGGAACGCACTGCGCAGCACGCGCTCGATCTCGGCCACGGTGTAGCGGCACAGGTCGCTGGCGCTGTCGGCATCGCGGGTCTTGTCGCCGAAGTAGATGCCGCCGGTCAGTTCACGCACCACCACGAAGTCCACCCCCTGCAGCAGCTCCGCCTTGATCGGCGAAGCGTGCAGGGCGGCTTCATGGGTACGCACCGGACGCAGGTTGGCATACAGGCCCAGCGCCTTGCGGATCGCCAGCAGGCCCTGCTCCGGGCGCACCTTGGCGTTCGGGTCGGACCACTTCGGGCCGCCGACCGCGCCCAGCAGCACCGCATTCGCGGCCTGGCAAGCCGCCAGGGTCGACGCCGGCAGCGGCTCGCCGTGGCGGTCGATGGCGATGCCACCGATGTCGTGCTCGCTGAAGGTGAAGGTGCGGTTGAAGCGTTCGGCGACCGCCTTCAGGACGGCCACTGCCGCGGCGGCCACTTCCGGGCCGATGCCATCACCGGGCAGGACAACAATTTCAGCGTGCATGCTCACTCTCGTAGCGTTCGATTTCAGGGACACGGCCCAACAGATACCCCAACTGGTCGACGCCTTCCAGCAGGCAGGTCTGCGAGAAGCCATCCAGCGGGAAGGAATAGACGCGGCCATCCGGGGTGCGCAGTTCGCGCGAGGCCACGTCGATGGTCAGCTCATCATCCGGGCGCTGCATCAGCGCCTGCACGTCGGCCTCGTCCAGCACGATCGGCAGCAGGCCGTTCTTCAGCGAGTTGCCGCGGAAGATGTCGGCGATCTCGCTGCTGACGATGGCGCGCAGGCCCAGGTCGGTCAGTGCCCACGGCGCATGCTCGCGCGAGGAGCCGCAGCCGAAGTTGCGGCCGGCCAGCAGGATACTGCGGCCGGCGTTGTGCGGCTGGTTGAAGGCGAAGTCGGCCACCGGTGCGCCGTCGGCCTGCCAGCGCCAGTCATTGAACGCATTGCGGCCCAGGCCGGCGCGCTCGGTGGTGGACAGGAACCGCGCCGGAATGATCTGGTCGGTGTCGATGTTGGTCTGGCGCAGCACCACGCTGGCCGAGGTCAGGGTACGGAAGCCGGCCATCACGCCACCTCCTGTGCGAACAGTTCGCGGGTATCGGCAACGTGCCCGTTCACCGCGGCCCATGCCGCGCTCATCGGCGAGGCCAGCAGCGTGCGCGAACCGGGGCCCTGGCGGCCTTCGAAATTGCGGTTGCTGGTGCTCACGGCCAGCTGGCCGGGCGCAACCAGATCGCCGTTCATGGCGATGCACATCGAACAGCCCGGCTCGCGCCACTCGGCACCGGCCGCGCGCACGATCTCGTGGATGCCTTCGGCCTCGGCCTCGCGCTTGACGATCTCCGAGCCCGGTACCACCAGCATGCGTACCCGCTCGGCGACGCGACGGCCGCGCAGCACCTGAGCCACTTCGCGCATGTCGCTCAGGCGGCCATTGGTGCACGAGCCGACGAATACCACGTCCACCGGCGTGCCCGCCAACGCCCTGCCGGCCTGGAAGTGCATGTAGTCCAGGCCCTTCTGTGCGGCGGCATCGTTGGCCGCCGGAATCGGCGCATCCACTGCGATGGCGGTGCCCGGATGGGTGCCCCAGGTCAGGGTCGGACGGATATCAGCGGCGTCGATGTGCACTTCGCTGTCGAAGCGTGCGCCCTCATCGCTGCGCAGCTGCTGCCAGCGCGCCACTGCGGCGTCGAAGTCGGCGCCCTTGGGACCACGCGGGGTCGCGGCGACGAAGTCGAAGGTGACCTGGTCCGGCGCCACCATGCCGGCGCGTGCGCCGGCCTCGATCGACATGTTGCACAGGGTCATGCGCTGTTCCATGTCCATCGCTTCGATGGTGCTGCCTCGGAACTCGATCACGTGGCCGGTGCCACCGTTGACGCCGATCACGCCGATGATGTGCAGGACCACGTCCTTGGCGCCGACGCCTGGCGCCAGTGGGCCATCGACGGTGATGGCGAACGTCTTGGCCTTGCGCTGCAGCAGGCACTGCGTGGCCAGCACGTGGCCGACTTCACTGGTGCCGATGCCGAACGCCAGCGAGCCGAACGCACCATGGGTGGAGGTGTGGCTGTCGCCACAGACGATGGTCATGCCGGGTTGGGTAAAGCCCTGTTCCGGCGCGATCACGTGGACGATGCCGCGGTTGTCCGAGGCCATGTCGAACAGTTCGATGCCGTGCTCGGCGCAATTGCGCGCCAGCGTGGCGACCTGCGCCTCGGAGGCGGCGCTGGCGTAGGGCAGCGTGCCGTCCGCGGCGGCCGGCAGGGTCGGCGTGGAGTGGTCCATCGTCGCCTTGGTGCGGTCCGGCCTGCGCGGTGACAGGCCGCGTTCGCGCAGCTCGGTGAACGCCTGCGGCGAGGTCACCTCGTGGATCAGGTGCAGGTCGATGTACAGCACGGCGGGCGCGCTGTCGGATTCAGGGACAACCACGTGGGCGTCCCACAGTTTGTCGTACAGGGTGCGGGGTGCGGAGGTCATGCGTGTGCCTGGCAGAAGTACGAAGGTGCGGACATCGGGAAAGATAACGAATGGATCATGTCAGCGGCGACGGGCGAGTACCCGCAGCCGCACGTAGTCGGCCAGCGGCTGGCCAGCAGCATTGCGCGGCAGATCGGCCAGCAGTGCGGTGGCGGCCTCGCGCACGGTGGCGCGTGCCTCGGCCGGCAGGTCGTCCAGCAGCGGTGCGGCGAACACGCGCAGCCAGCCGGCCACGCCGGTCGGCAGTGCGGTCGGGCGCGGCGTGCACTCGATCAGCTGCACCTGGAAGCCATGCTGGCGCAGGCGATCGGCGTAGGCATCGGCAGTGGGGAAGTACCACTGGAAGGCGCTGGCACCATGGCCGTGGGCCACTCGCGCGGCCTGCACCGCCGCGATGATCGTGGCCACGTTGCCATGGCCACCGAACTCGGCGACGAAGCGGCCGCCGGTGCGCAGCGCGCGGCGCACACCTTCCAGCACGCGGTCCGGGGTGCCCATCCAGTGCAGTGCCGCATTGCTGAACACCGCATCGAACTCAGCGTTGAAGGTCAGTGCGTGGCCATCCATCACCTGCGCATCGACGCCGCGCGCACGCGCGGCGATCACCAGTTCCGGTGAGGCATCCACACCGTGGATGTGCGCGCCGCTGAGCGCCAGCTCGGTGCTGAGCACGCCATCGCCACAGCCCAGGTCGAGGATGCGTTCACCGGCGCGCGGGTCGAGCAGGCGCGATACCGCGCCGCCGAGCAGCGGCACGAAGCCGGCGTCGATCGCATAATCCTGGGCGTTCCACTGCTGGCCAGCGGCGCTGGTCGGGGTGGGGGTGTCGAAGGCGCTCATGTCGGGTTCCTCAGGCGGTGGCGGGGGTGGGAACGTCGGTGCTGCTGTGGGTGGTGGCCTGGCGCTGGCGCAGCAGGCGGTTGGCCACATCCAGCCAGGCCAGCGCGGAGGCTTCGATGATGTCCTTGCTGGTGCCGGTGCCGTCGTACTCCACGCCCTCGTGGCGCACGCTCAGGTTGGCTTCGCCGCGCGCATCGGCGCCGATGCCGACGCTGTGCACGTGGTAGCTGTCCAGCATCAGCTGCACGCCGGTGGCAGCCGACAGCGCGCCGAACAGCGCATCGACCGGGCCGTCGCCCTGCGCGGTCTCGGCCACGCGGTTGCCGTCCGGGTCGGACAGTTCGACCAGTGCATTGGCGCGGCTGCCGACGTCGCTGATGGTCATCGACGCCAGGCGATAGCCCTGCGCGTTGGAGCCGCCCTGCATCAAGGTTTGCAGGTCGGCATCGGTGACCACGCGCTGCTGTTCGCACAGGCCCTTGAACTGCTCGAACACCAGCTTCAGTTCGTCTTCGTCCAGCCAGAAGCCCAGCGCACGCAGGCGCGCTTCGACGGCGGCGCGGCCACTGTGGCGGCCCAGCACCATCTGCGAATCTTCCCAGCCCACGTCTTCCGGACGCATGATTTCGTAGGTGCCGCGATGACGCAGCATGCCGTGCTGGTGGATGCCCGATTCGTGGGCGAACGCGTTGGCACCGACGATGGCCTTGTTGCGCTGTACCGGCATGCCGACCAGGCGCTGCAGCAGCTGCGAGGTGCCGACGATGCGCGGGGTGTTGATCGAGCTGTCCTGCTCGTAGAAGGCCTGGCGTACCTTCAGCACCATCGCGATCTCTTCCAGCGAGCAGTTGCCGGCGCGCTCGCCGATGCCGTTGACGGTGCACTCGACCTGGCGTGCACCGCCTTCGATGGCGGCCAGCGAGTTGGCCACCGCCAGGCCCAGGTCGTTGTGGCAGTGCGCGCTGAAGATCACATTGGCGGCATTGGGCACGTCGGCGACGCCGGCGATGACCTGCTGGAACATCGCGCGGATCTCTTCCGGCGTGGTGAAGCCGACGGTGTCGGGCAGGTTGATGGTGGTGGCGCCGGCGGCAATGGCCACGCGCGAAACCTCGATCAGGTAGTCCAGCTCGGTACGGGTGGCATCCTCGGCAGAGAACTCGACGTCGTCGATGTAGGAGCGGGCCAGCGAGACGTGCTTGCGTACCGACTCCAGTACCTGCTCGCGGGTCATCCGCAGCTTGTGCTCGCGGTGCAGCGGGCTGGTCGACAGGAACACGTGCAGGCGCGGGTTGGCTGCGGCCTCCAGCGCACGTGCGGAGGTCTCGATGTCGGCCTGCAGGCAGCGCGACAGCACCGCCAGGCTCAGGCTCGGGCGGCGCAGTTCGCGGCCGATCAGTGCCATCGCCTCACGGTCGGACTGCGAGCTGGCCGGGAAGCCGGTCTCGATGATGTCCACGCCCAGTTCGTCCAGCGCACGCGCCATCACCAGCTTCTGCGGCGGGCTCATGCTGCAGCCGGGGGACTGCTCGCCGTCACGCAGGGTGGTGTCGAAGATGCGGATGCGCGGGGTGGTAATTCGTTCGATGGTGGTCACAGGGAAATCTCCTCGACAGCGGGTGCGACGGCTTGCAGGGGGGAAGGGGAAGACGTGGGGGATGCGGGAGCGCTGGCCTTGGCCGGCGAGCGCGGGGTTTCACTGCGCCGTCGCCGCGGTTTGCGTGGCGGGCGCGGACGGATGTCGGTGAGCAGGCCGGCCAGGACACCGGCATCGATGTTGCCGCCGGAGACCACCGCGCACTTGCGGCGACCGGCGACGCGGCGGCCGGCCGCCAGCGCCAACGCACCCGCGCCCTCGGCGATGATGTGTTCCTCCAGCGCCAGCCGGACCAGGGTTTCGCGCAGTTCGGCCTCGCGCACGATCACCACATCGTCCAGCAGCGAGGTGCACAGGCGGCGGGTCAGGAAGCCGGGAATCTTCACCCGCACGCCATCGGCCAGCGAGGCGACGGGGGCGATCTCGCGCACGTCGCCACGGATCGCACGCGCCATCGAATCCACGCCCTCCACCTGCGCGCCGACCACGCGCACGCCCTGTGACTTCAACGCCAGAGCAACGCCGGAGGCCAGGCCGCCGCCGCCGATCGGCACGATCACCACATCCGGCGCGTGCGCGGCCAGCTCGATGCCGACCGTGCCCTGGCCGGCGATCACGTCGGCATCGTCGAACGCGGACAGGAAGCGGTAGCCGTGGCGTTGTGCCAGTTCAACCGCGAAGGCGTAGGCCTCGTCATAGCTGGTGCCGTGCTGGCGCACGGTCGCGCCCCAGTGGGCGACGCCGGCGATCTTGGTGGCGGGCGCGCCGTGCGGCATCACGGTGATGGCCGGCACGTCCAGGCGGTAGGCCGCCCACGCCACGCCCTGGGCATGGTTGCCGGCCGAGGCGCAGATCACCGGCCGGGTATCGCCGCGCTCGCGGCCGGCCAGCAGCGCATTCAATGCGCCGCGTACCTTGTAGGAACCGGTGCGCTGCAGGTTCTCCAGCTTCAGCCAGGTGCCGAAGCGCTCGGCATGGTGCAGCGGGGTGGGTGGCAGGAAGCGGCGCAGCCGGGCCTGCGCCGCCAGTACGTCGGCGACGCTTACGTCGCCGACATCGCTTTCCTGGCTGGCATCAGCGGCCGGCATGGGCCACCAGCGGGGTGCAGGCGACCGCCGCATGCGGGCACGGGCGGCGAAGAAGACGCCTCCGTACCGGCACCGTGGTCACTACGGTACGGGTGTTCATACGGATGCTCCTTCCACGGCGGTGACCTGCACGGACACGCAGTCGTAGATCTTCTCGATCTGCCGGCACAGCGTTTCCGCCGGGCGCTGGCCATCCACCACCAGCTGCAGGTGCCAGCGGCCATCGTCGGCGGCCACCGGCGCACCGCTGATCGCACGCGGTGCGAAGCCACGGCGTTCGGCCATGCCGATCACGCGCAGCAGCGCGCCTTCGGCCGGGTGCAGCACCAGGTCAAGCCGGTATTGCATTGGGGGTCTCCTGGCGGGCATGGGCAGGGTTGCTTTCCAGCATCGTGCTGTTGGCGGTGTTCGGCGGCACCAGCGGCCACACGTTGGCGCGTGCATCGATGGCCACGTGCAGCAGCGCGGGGCCGGGCTCGGCCAGCAGCGCGGCCAGCCCACCCTCGACGTCATCGCGTGCATCGATGCGGGTCGCGGCAATGCCGAACACCTGCGCCAGCGCCACGAAGTCCGGGTTGTCGGACAGGTCGATCTCGCTGTAACGCTCGGCGAAGAACAGCTCCTGCCACTGCCGCACCATGCCCAGCGAACTGTTGTCCAGCAGCACGATCTTCACCGGCAGGCGGCAACGCGCGATGGTCGCCAGCTCCTGCACGTTCATCATGAAGCTGCCGTCGCCGGACACCAGCACCACGGTGCGATCGGGGCAGGCGAACTGCGCACCCATCGCTGCCGGCAGGCCGAAGCCCATGGTGCCCAGCGCGCCACTGGTCAGGTGGTTGCGCGGGTGGTTGAAGCGGCAGTGCTGCGCCACCCACATCTGGTGCTGGCCGACATCGCAGGCGATCACCGCATCGGCCGGTGCCAGCTCGCTCAGGCGCTTCAGCAGCGCCGGGGCGTAGATGTGCTGGCCCGGTGCGTCGTAGCGCGCTGCGAAACGATCGCGATGCTGTGCACAGCGCCTGCGCCATGCGTCCTGGTGGGCCTTGGGGGAGGGGAAGGCCGCACGCAGGGCGCGGATGGCATGGCCGACATTGCCGGGCACGGCGACATCGGCGCTGCGCAGCTTGGAGATCTCGTAGGCGTCGGCATCGATGTGGACGACACGGGCGAACGGTGCGAACTCCGCCAGCTTGCCGGTGGCGCGGTCATCGAAACGCGCCCCCAGCACCAGCAGCAGGTCGCTTTCCTGCACCGCCATGTTAGCTGCGCGGGTGCCGTGCATGCCCAGCATCCCCAGCGACTGCGGGTGGTTGGCCGGCAGCGCGCCCAGCCCGCGCAGGGTCATCACGGTGGGGATGGCGCTGGCTTCGACGAAAGCGCGCAGGTCCTGCACCGCATCGCCCAGCGCGATGCCGCCACCGGCGTAGACCACCGGCTTTTCGGCGGCCGCCAGTGCGGCGATGGCTTCGGCGATGGCCGCTTCGGCCGGCGCAGGCGGCGGCTCGACGCTGCTCGGCACGTGCGCCGGCAGATGGCTGGCATCGGCCAGCTGCACGTCCTTGGGCAGGTCGATCAGCACTGGGCCGGGCCGGCCCTCGCGGGCGATGCGGAACGCATCGGCGACCACGCGCGGCAGGTCGTCGACGCTGCGCACCAGCCAGCTGTGCTTGACGATCGGCAGGGTCAGGCCGAACACATCCAGTTCCTGGAAGGCGTCAGTGCCCAGCAGCGGCGTGGCGACCTGGCCGGTGATGCAGACCATCGGCACCGAGTCCAGCATCGCGTCGGCGATGCCGGTGACCAGGTTGGAGGCGCCCGGGCCGGAGGTGGCCACGCAGACGCCGACCTGGTTGCTGGCGCGGGCAAAGCCATTGGCGGCCAGTGCCGCGCCCTGCTCATGGCGCACCAGGACGTGCTTCAGCGACGAATCCACCAGCGCGTCGTAGAACGGCATGATGGTGCCGCCGGGATAGCCGAACAGCGTGTGGACGCCCTCGGCCTCCAGCGCCTGGGTCAGCCAGCGCGCGCCGTTGGGCGGCGCGCTGCGATGTGTGGAAGAGTTCATGGGGGAACCTTGCAAAGCGGGTGGGGGAGGCCGCGCGGTTACGCGGCCTGTCCTTGCAACCAGACCATCTTGGCGCGCAGTTCCTTGCCCACCTTTTCGATCGGGTGCTCCAGGTCGGCCTGCTTGAACTTGTTGTAGTTCGGCAGGCCCGCTTCGTACTCGGCCACCCAGTTCTTGGTGAAGGTGCCGTCCTGGATGTCCTTCAAGACCTCCTTCATGCGCGCCTTGGTGCCGGCGTCGATCACCCGCGGGCCACTGACGTAGTCGCCGTACTGCGCGGTCTCGGAGATGAACTCCAGCATGCGCGAGATACCGCCTTCATAGAACAGGTCGACGATCAGCTTCAGCTCGTGCAGTACTTCGTAATAGGCGATCTCCGGCTGATAGCCGGCTTCGACCAGGGTTTCGAAACCGGCCTGCACCAGTGCCGAGGCACCGCCGCACAGCACCGCCTGCTCGCCGAACAGATCGGTCTCTGTCTCTTCCTTGAAGGTGGTCTGGATCAGGTTGGCGCGGGCGCCACCCAGTCCGGCCGCATAGGCCAGGGCGTACTCGGCCGCCTTGCCGCTCTTGTCCTGATAGACCGCCCAGATGCACGGCACGCCACGGCCGATTTCATACTCGCGGCGCACCAGCGCACCCGGGCCCTTCGGCGCGACCAGTACGACATCCAGGTCCTCGCGCGGCTTGATCATGTCGAAGTGCACGTTCAGGCCGTGCGCGAACAACAGCACCGCACCCTGTTTCATGTTCGCGGCCAACACATCGTCGTAGAGCTTCTTCTGCACCATGTCCGGGGTCAGCACGGCAACCAGATCGGCATCCTTCACCGCGTCGGCCGGTGCTTTCACGGTGAAGCCATCGGCCTGTGCCTTGACCTCGGTCGGGCCACCCGGACGCAGGCCTACCACCACGTCGAAGCCGGATTCGCGCAGGTTCAGTGCGTGGGCGCGGCCCTGGCTGCCGTAGCCGATGACGGCGATCTTGGTCTGGGGCAGGTCGTTGGTGCTCATGGGGGAGGTTCCTTGCGGTGGGAAGAAAAAAGAACGGCCGGTCGTCGGGGTGACGTGCCGGCCGGTCAGGGGAAAGCGGCGGAGGAGGCGCCGTGCATCGCACAGGCACAGCCACCACGAGGCGTCGTGGTGGTGTGGGTCCGGGTTTTGCGTTGGGCGTTGTGCATGGTGGTTGCGTCTGAAACCAGGTCCTGAAATGAAAAAACCCGCACCGGGGCGGGTGCGGGTTTTTGAAGAGTTCCGGTGTGTTTGTTGCTTACACGCTGGCTCGTCCCGCACCTGTTGGTTGGGTAATAAGTACGAGCACAAGAATCGAACGCAGCGAGGCGGCGCCGGTGTCGGCGGCTTCGATGTGGGTTCGCGGTGGCGTGTTGTGATGCAACATGTGATCGAGAGAAACACAGCCGTTTCGGCGATGTCAACCCTCGCGACGGAATTCTTGTCGGTTTCCGTTGTATCCAGCGGAATTGCTTGTGGCGCAAGGATGGTTGCCGCTGAAAGTGTTTCGGTGAACCCGAATTCACTCTTTTCAACGCGGTTTTTGCGCGGAATCCGGCGGGTTTTCGCCTTGGCGGGTGCGGACCTTCCGCACCCACCCCAGGATCAACGTCCATGACCTCTGCCCGATACCGCATGAAGGCCGCAGCGGCGAAGATCGAGGGACCACCCTTCCATCGGAACCCGACCGTGTCCCGACGCCTTGCCCGTTCCCTGCTGGCCGCTGCTCTGCTGGCCGCTCTGCCCGCACTGTCTTCCGCCGCCGACCGCATCACCGGCCACACCTTTGCCACGCGTTCGGAGGTGATCGCCCCGCATGCGATGGCTGCCACCTCACAGCCGCTGGCGACCCAGATCGCGCTGGACGTGATGAAGGGCGGTGGCTCGGCGGTGGACGCGGCGATCGCCGCCAATGCCGCGCTTGGCCTGATGGAGCCCACCGGCAACGGCATCGGCGGCGACCTGTTCGCCATCGTCTGGGATCCGAAGACGCAGAAGCTCTATGGCTACAACGGCTCGGGCCGTTCGCCGAAGTCGCTCACCCTGGCCGAGTTCCAGCGCCGTGGCCTGAAGGACATCCCGGCGACCGGCCCGCTGCCGGTCTCCGTGCCCGGCGCAGTCGACGGCTGGTTCGCGCTGCACGACCGCTTCGGCCGCAAGCCGATGGCCGACAACCTGGCGCCGGCGATCCGTTACGCCCGCGAGGGCCATCCGGTGGCCGAGGTGATCGCCTACTACTGGGACCGCTCGGTGCCCAAGCTGTCGCAGTACCCGGGCTTCAAGGAACAGTTCACGATCAACGGCCACGCCCCGCGCAAGGGCGAGATGTGGAAGAACCCGAACCTGGCCAGCACCCTGCAGAAGATCGCCGACGGCGGCCGCGATGCCTTCTACAAGGGCGATATCGCCCGCACCATCGGCGACTACTTCAAGGCCAACGGTGGCTACCTGAGCTACCAGGACATGGCCGACCACCACGGTGAGTGGGTCGAACCGGTCAGCAGCAATTACCGTGGCTACGACGTGTGGGAGTTGCCGCCGAACAGCCAGGGCATCGCTGCGCTGCAGATCCTCAACGTGCTGGAAGGCTACGACTTCTCGAAGATCCCGTTCGGATCACCGGAACACGTGCACCTGTTCGTCGAAGCGAAGAAGCTTGCCTTCGCCGACCGTGCGCGCTTCTACGCCGACATGGCGTTCCAGCCGGCGCCGGTGCAGAAGCTGATCTCCAAGGAGTACGCCGCACAGCGCCGCGCGCTGATCTCGATGGACAAGGCGCTGAAGGAAGTGCAGCCGGGCACGCCGAAGCAGCTGGAAGAGGGCGACACCATCTACATGACCGTGGCCGACGCCGACGGCATGATGGTGTCGCTGATCCAGTCCAATTACCGCGGCATGGGCAGCGGCATGGCGCCGCCGGGGCTGGGCTTCATCCTGCAGGACCGTGGCGAGATGTTCGTGCTGCAGAAGAATCATCCCAACGGCTATGCACCGGGCAAGCGGCCGTTCCAGACGATCATCCCGGCGTTCATCACCAAGAGCGGCAAGCCGTACGCCAGCTTCGGCGTGATGGGCGGCGCGATGCAGCCGCAGGGCCACGCGCAGATCGTGATGAACCTGGTGGACTTCGGCATGAACCTGCAGGAGGCCGGTGATGCACCGCGCATCCAGCATGAGGGCTCGACCGAACCGACCGGGCAGGCCACGGCGATGACCGACGGTGGTGAGGTGAATCTGGAAACCGGCTTCCCGTATGAAACGGTGCGTGCGTTGATGCGCAAGGGACATCGCATCGTGTTCGCCGATGGTCCTTATGGCGGATACCAGGCGATCATGCGTGATCCCGAGACCGGGGTTTACTACGGTGCTTCGGAGAGCCGCAAGGATGGGCAGGCGGCGGGGTATTGAGGTTTTCCGGCCAACGGGCGCAGCCCCCTCTGCGGTGGTGATTCAGCGATGCTTGGCTTGGCCGGGCGGGTGGGCTGGTCGGGGGACGCCGTGAATCCGTCCCTGGAGGCTTGGCCGCGGCATCCATGCCGCGGACACCCCCGCCCAGCCCACCCGCCCGGCCCCTGACCGTTTCCGTGGCCATCACCGCAGGAAGAGAAAGAAGAAGATCAACAGCAACAGCAAGAGCAACAGCAAGAGCAACAGCAAGAGCAACAGCAACAGCCGCGTGCTGTGAATTGGGGTCGGATCCGTTTTCCAAAGGAAAACGGATCCGACCCCTTCCTGTTTTCCGATACACCTCATCCACGCATGGCGTGGAAAACCCACCGTCACACGGAAACTGTCGGGGGTGGGTCGGTGTGGGCTGGCAGGACCGTTGGCGCCATGGATGGCGCCATCGAGCCCCCAGGGACGGGTTTACGGCGTGTCCTGCCAACCCACACCGCCCCGCCCAACCAGCAGAAACCCAGAGCCGCTTTGGCTCCTGCACTTGCACTTGCCTGAAAGAAGCGGTGCAGCCGCAGGCTGCAAAACACTCTCAATCCGAATCCTGCGCGCGTGCGGCCTCCGCCTGCGTCTCTTCCTGCGCCGCCATCTCGCGTGCGATCCACGCATCGATCATGTGCCGCTGGCGCTGCGCCTGCCGCCGCTCACGCGTGTACTCCTGGTCCAGCACCCGGTACAGCGACACCATCACCAGCACCATCAGCAGCGCGAATGGCAACGCCGCAATCGTGATCATGCCCTGCAGTGCATCCAGGCCACCGGCCAGCAGCAACGCCGCTGCGATCAACGCCACCGCGATGCCCCAGGCCAGCTTGCGCTTCAACGGAGGATCGCCTGCTTCGTCAGTGGACATGCTGGCCAGCACCAGCACCGCCGAGTCGGCCGAGGTCACGAAGAAGATCATCAGCAGTACCAGCGCAATGCACGACAGCAGCAGCGGCAGCGGCATGCTGTCGAACAGCGTGAACAGCACTGTCTCGTAGCCATTGCCCAGCGCCTGCACCAGGTCGGCATGGCCGAAGATCTGCGCCCACAGCGCGGTGCCACCGAATACCGCGAACCAGAAGAAGCCCAGCAGAGTCGGCGCGAGCACTACGCCGATAACGAACTCGCGCACGCTGCGGCCGCGCGAGATGCGTGCGATGAACGACCCCACGAACGGTGCCCACGAGATCCACCAGGCCCAGTAGAAGATCGTCCAGTCCGCCACCCAGGTGCTGCCGGAGAACGGTGACATGCGCAGGCTCATCGTCACCAGCTGGTTGAGGTAGGAGCCCAGCGTGGTGGTGAACGTATCGAAGATGAAGCCGGTCGGCCCCAGCACCAGCAGGATGGCTGCCAGCAGGGCAGCCAATGCCAGGTTGAAGTTGGACAGCCACTTCACACCTCGCTCCACGCCACTGGCGGTGGATGCCATGTACAGCACGAAGGCGACCGCAATGATGGTCATCTGCACTGCGACGGTCGCCTGCACGCCGAACACGCGCTCGATGCCGGCGGCGATCTGGATGGTGCCGAAGCCCAGCGTAGTGGCGACACCGATCGCCGTGGCGACCACTGCAGCGATGTTGACCACGCGCCCGATCCATCCACGATGGTGGCGGCCGATGATCGGCTGCAGCATGTCGCTGACCAGGCCGCGGCCGTTGCGGTTGAACTGGAACCAGGCCATCGCCAGGCCGATCAGCGCGTAGATGGCCCACGGATGCAGGCCCCAGTGGAAGAATGCATAGCGCATCGAGGCGCGTGCCGCATCCAGGCTCTGCGGAGCAAGCCCTTCCGGTGGCTTGCTGAAGTGCGAGATGGGCTCGGCGGCGCCCCAGAACACCAGGCCGATGCCCATGCCGGCGGCGAACAGCATCGACATCCAGCTGGCCCGCGAGAACTCGGGCTCGGCGTCTTCGCCACCGATGCGCAGGTTGCCGAAGCGGCCGAAGGCCAGGTACATCAGGAACACCAGGGCCAGGAACACCACCAGCAGGTACAGCCAGCCGACGCTGCGGATGACTTCTGCCAGCATCGACTGCACCACGGCATTGAAGGGGCCCGGTGCAATACCGGCAAGCAGCACCAGCAGCAGAACCAGTGCGATGGAAACGCGAAACACCATGAAGGAGCTTCTCCGATCAAGGGATTGAGGGGAGCGAGCAGAGCTTGCAGCGAAGGGCCGGTGGCATGCATCGCGAACCGGGCAGGGGCCGCGAAGGCGGCGAAGGACGCATCGGTCGCTGGAACGCGACGGACGTGCACGTTACTGAACGCGATGTCACGGTTCTGTTAATACAGAAACTGCGGATCCACGCGATGCGCGGCTGCAACCGCCATGAGCTGCAGTGCTTTCTATGCTCTAATGCACGCCAAGAAGCGGGGGTACCGCGGCCAGGTGGCCACGGTTGAGACAGTCCCTTGGAACCTGATCCGGCTCATACCGGCGTAGGGAAGCTTTGCAGTGCAGCCGTGCCCGGACTCCGCCCAAGGACCGTCCGCGCGCGGGCGCAGTGCGCCGCCGCTTCGTCCCTGACCTTCCTGGACGATGCCCGATGAACGCACAGCTCTCCGCCCTGCAGCAACAGGCCCAGCAACTCTCCGAATCCGTGACCCGGCCGATTCCCGGTTCGCGCAAGATCCACGTACCCGGTTCGCGTCCGGATCTGCAGGTGCCGATGCGCGAGATCGCGTTGACCCGCACGCCGACGTTGTTCGGCGGCGAAGAGAATGCACCGGTCACGGTCTACGATACGTCGGGCCCCTACACCGATCCGGATGTGCGTATCGATCTGTCGGCGGGCCTGCCGGCGCTGCGTCGTGGCTGGGTGGAGGAGCGCGGCGATACCGAACAGCTCGACGGCCTGAGTTCGTCGTTCGGCCGCGACCGCGAGCATGATCCGAAGCTCGATGCCGTGCGTTTCCCTGCGCGCAGCCTGCCGCGGCGTGCACGCGCAGGCGCGAACGTCACTCAGATGCACTACGCGCGCCGCGGCATCATCACGCCGGAAATGGAATTCGTCGCCATCCGCGAGAACCAGCGGATGGAAGCGATCCGTGATGCCGGCCTGTTGCAGCAGCACCCGGGCGAGGCATTTGGGGCTTCGATCCAGAAGATCATCACACCGGAGTTCGTGCGCGATGAAATCGCGCGCGGCCGCGCGGTGCTGCCCAACAACATCAACCATCCGGAAAGCGAGCCGATGATCATCGGCCGAAATTTCCTGACCAAGATCAATGCCAACATCGGCAACAGCGCCGTGTCCTCGGGCATTGCCGAGGAAGTGGAGAAACTGGTGTGGGCGATCCGCTGGGGCGGTGACACGGTGATGGACCTGTCCACCGGCAAGCACATCCACGAAACCCGCGAGTGGATCATCCGCAATTCGCCGGTGGCGATCGGTACCGTGCCGATCTACCAGGCGCTGGAGAAGGTCGATGGCCGTGCCGAAGCACTCACCTGGGAGATCTTCCGCGACACGCTGATCGAGCAGGCCGAACAGGGCGTGGACTACTTCACCATCCACGCCGGCGTGCTGCTGCGCTATGTGCCGCTCACCGCCAAGCGGGTCACCGGCATCGTCAGCCGCGGTGGCTCGATCATGGCCAAGTGGTGCCTGGCGCACCACAAGGAGAATTTCCTCTACACGCACTTCGAAGAGATCTGCGAGATCATGAAGGCCTACGACGTGACCTTCTCGCTGGGTGACGGCCTGCGCCCGGGCTGCATCGCCGATGCCAACGACGCGGCGCAGTTCGGTGAGCTGGAGACGCTGGGTGAGCTGACGAAGATCGCCTGGAAGCATGATGTGCAGACCATGATCGAAGGCCCCGGCCACGTGCCGATGCAGCTGATCAAGGAGAACATGGAAAAGCAGTTGCGCGAGTGTGGCGAAGCACCGTTCTATACGCTGGGGCCGCTGACCACCGATATCGCACCGGGCTACGACCACATCACCAGCGCGATCGGTGCGGCGATGATCGGCTGGTTCGGCACGGCGATGCTCTGCTACGTGACGCCGAAGGAGCACCTCGGCCTGCCCAATCGCCAAGACGTGCGTGACGGCATCATGGCCTACCGCATCGCCGCGCACGCCGCTGATCTGGCCAAGGGCCATCCAGGTGCGCAGGTGCGCGACAACGCGCTGAGCAAGGCGCGCTTCGAGTTCCGCTGGGAGGACCAGTTCCACCTTGGCCTGGATCCGGAGAAGGCCAAGGAGTTCCACGACGAGACGCTGCCGAAGGATGCGCACAAGCTGGCGCACTTCTGCTCGATGTGCGGCCCGCACTTCTGTTCGATGAAGATCACCCAGGACGTGCGTGACTACGCCGAGGCCGGCATGAAGGAGAAGTCGGAGGAGTTCCGCGCCGCCGGCGCGGAGGTCTACCACCAGGGCTGATGCGGAAACGGGAGTGCCGGCCAACGGCCGGCACTCCCGTTCATCACGCCGTGCCCGGCTATGCTGGGTCCATCGCCCAGGGGGAAAGGACGCCATGCCCGTTGCCATGACCACCCGTTGGTTGGCCATCGCCCGCCGTCATCCTTCGGCCTGGTTGCTGGGCGCGCAGCTGCTGGCGGTGCTGCTGTATCCCGCGCTGGATGACACCGCTGCGGGCCGCGCCGCACTGGGCATGTTCGGCATGGCGGTACTCGGCCTGGCGCTGTGGGTGGTCCAGCGCAGCCCGCTGGGCACCTGGCTGGCGCTGGTGCTGGCCATTCCCTCGGTGGTGTTCTCGTTGGCAGGCGCATTGCTCGACCGCACCGCATTGCTGACCACCGCGCAGCTGCTGGAGAGCCTGCTGTACTTCTATACGGCCGGCGCCCTGATCGCCTACATGCTCCAGGACCACAAGGTCACCCGCGACGAACTGTTCGCCGCAGGCGCAACCTTCACCCTGCTGGCGTGGGCTTTCGCCTTCACGTTCGCGGTGTGCCAGCAGTGGTATCCGGGCAGCTTCCAGGGTACTGGCGGGGGTGCGCAGCGCAGCTGGATGGAGTTGCTTTATCTCAGCTTCAGCTTGCTGTCTGGAGTGGGCTTGAGTGACGTCGTACCCGTGCATCCACAGGCACGCGCATTGGTCATGCTGGAGCAGTTTTCCGGCGTGATGTACGTGGCTTTGGTGGTTTCGCGTCTCGTCGGATTGACCATGTTGCGGCGCATGTGAAAATGAACGCCAGATAAAAATTTCGCGCCCAAGAGGGCGCGAATGGTGTCGCGAATTATGTGAATGCGTCGGCGAGAGAGAGCCTGATGTCGACCACGCGATAGGCGAGGTAACTTGCATAGGCTAGTATTCGCGCGCTCGATTGTTTTTGCGGTATGCGCCGATGCTTTGTGCGGAGTCTGGCTTTTCGCTGTTCCCAGGACGGGACCGTAACGAAGGCAAACACTGCCCGGGACCTGTCTCTACTGTGTAGCAGAAAATGAACAGCAGCGAAATACAGCCACCCGTATCCGATCGGATACGGATAGGAGAGTGCATCGTCACTCTGTCCTCGCGCGAAGTCGAGGTCGTCGGTGCGCGTCGCCCGCGCCGGCTGACGCCGAAGGCGTTGGGCGTGCTGCGCGTGCTGCTGCGGCAGCCGGGCCGCGTTGTCACCCGAGACGAGTTGTTCGCCGAGGTGTGGCCGGACACGCTGCCGACCAACGATGTGCTGACCCAGGCCGTCACCCAGCTGCGCAAGGCGTTCAGCAACGACGACGACAACGGCCAGGCCTACATCGAAACCATCGCCAAGACTGGTTATCGGCTTCTGGTACCGGTACAGGCGCTGGACGATGCGGAGCCAACGGCTGCGGGCTTGCCTGACGATGAAGGTGTGGAAGTGCAGCCGGCACCCGCCGACGCCGCGGTGCTGCCCGCGCGCGCGCAGGAATCGCGCCGCCGCTGGCGCCATGTCCGCCGCCGCGTGCTGCTGGCGCTGGGCGTATTGATGCTGGCCACGCTGCTGGTGATGACCGCGCTGCTGCTGCGCCGTGCACCGGCCAGCAGTTCACCGGTGGAGGCCGCCGTGGAGAACGGCACGCGGGTGATCGGCAGCCCGCAGCGTCCTTATCGGTTGATCACCGCGACCAGCGGCTTTGAAACCTATCCCACGCTGTCACCGGATGGTTCACTGGTCGCCTATGAAGGCGCCAACGAAGATGGCACCGGCGGTGGTGCGATCAAGGTGCAGACCTCCGGCAACGCGCCGGCGCGCCAGTTGCTGGTGCCACCGGCCGGCGCGGTCGATCGATTCCCGAACTGGTCGCCGGATGGTCGCGAGATCGCCTTCGCACGGTTTTCCGCCGACGGTGGCTGCCAGGTGCTGATCGCCAGCGCCACCGGCGGCGCACTGCGCCAGGCCACGCGCTGCGATGGCACCGAACTGCTCAGTTTTGACTGGACACCCGATGGTCGCGGCCTGGTGTTCGGCAGCATGGTCGGGCGTTACGCCCACCGTGGCATCCGCGTGCTGGACCTGGCCAGCGGCGAGTGGCGCGCGCTGGCCTACAGCGTCGACCAGGATGACTTCGACTACGCACCGCGTTATTCGCCCGACGGGCAATGGCTGGTGTTCGTGCGCAACCCGCAGCTGGGCGATCTGTGGCGGGTGCCGGCCGCGGGGGGTACGCCCGAGCAGTTGACCAACGAGGCGGCAGAGCTGCGCGGCTGGGCCTGGCTGGACGATGGCCGCACCATCGTGTTCGGCCGCCGCGTCGACAGCGAGGCGCGGCTCTATTACCTGGACGTTGAGCGGCACACGCTGCGCGATGCTGGCCTGGATGATGCGCAGTGGCCCGCCGTGTCGCGACGCGGTGGCATGCTGGCCTTCGTCCGCCGACGCGCACAGTTCGGCGTGTTCAAGGTGCCGATGCAGGGCAACGGTGCGCCCGAGCGACTGTTTGCCTCCAGTGGCCGCGATGGGCAGCCGATGGCAGCGCCGGATGGCCGCCAGCTGGTCTTCACCTCGGATCGCTCCGGCAGCTTCGCCCTGTGGTGGGCGGACATGCAGCGGCCGGATTCGCTGCGCCCCATTGAAGGGCTGCGGCCGGAAGCGCGGCAGGCACCGGACTGGTCGGCCGACAGCCGTCAGCTGCTCGTGGTCGGCCGCGACGCGCATGGGCGCACGGTGGTCTACGAGATCGCGCCACGCGATGAACGACTGCAACCTTTGCCGATCCCGGCCGAACAGCCGCTGCAGGCGCTGTATGGCGCGTCGCCGGAGCAGTTGTTTGTGGTCGAACGCGATGCCGACCAGCGCACCCGGTTGAGCCTGTTCGACCGCAGCACCCAGCCCTGGCGCCGGTTGGCCAGCATCGATGGGGTGTCGCAGGCGCGCTTCGACCGCAGCAGTGGCCGCGTGTTGTTCACCCGCCTGGCCGCCGGTGGCCTGTGGTCGGCCGATGCCACGTTGTCGTCGGGCAGCGTGCAGCAGATCAGCGATGACCGGCCCAGCCGCTGGCGATACCGGGCCTGGACCGTGGCCGGCAACAGCGGCATCGGTTACCTCGGCACCTCGACCACGTGTGGCACCACCTTCGTGCGCATCCTGCCCGGCCGCGAGGAGCCGGAACGCTGCCTGGACGCAGAACGGCTCAGCGCCGGCAACGGACTCAGCGCCAGCGCTGACGGACATGACCTGTTCGTGGCGATGGCGGTCAGCGATGGTGCCGACATCGGCGTGATGCGGTTGCCCGAACGCCCGCCCGCGCTGTTCCCGGCGTTCTCCAAGTTGTTGTTGTTCAAGGGAAATGGCCCTTCGTAATTTCTTCGTCGGGATCTCGTCGCGAATTCGTGGCGATCTCGTCGGACTTTCCTGACGCGGTGCCACCTGATTAGGCAAAACGGAGTCCTGTACTAGGCAAATCCGTGGTGCCCCCATGCGTCAACTCTCGCTGGCCGATCGCGGCCAAACCGTCTCCCTGGACCGGTCGCTCGACGATGTCGCGCCGACCTGCCTGGGCGTGGCCCGGCTGGGCAGCCTGCAGACCGCCGGCTCCAGCTTCACCGTCTGGATGCAGGTGCGTGGCAGTTCGTGGGTGGAGGCCAAGGAAGGGCGCTTCCGCCTGCGCCAGGGCGAGTGGATCGCCTTCGAGAAGGAATCGCGGCCGTTGGTGCAGGCTGGTCGCAACGGGTTGTGCGTCGGCCTGAACCTGAACGTCGAAGCGCTTCGTGTGCTGACCGAGATGGCCGACTGCGGCCTGTATGCCGGTCGTGGCCGCATGAACCGCAGTGACGCCCGCGTGGCGCTGCGCTTGTGGCGCGATGCGCTGGCCAGCGGCCAGCCGGCCCAGGCCCTGCGTCCGCTGTTGCTGCACCTGGCTGGCCTGCAGCGTGGCCTGGCCGACAACGTACAGCGCTGCCCGGGCCGCTCGCGCAGCCGCAAGCGCCAGGTGTTCGGCCGCATGCAGCGCGCGCGCCTCTATCTGGAAGGCAACAGCCACCGGGTGGTGCGCATCGGCGAACTGGCCGAGCTGACCAACTTCTCCAGCTGGTACCTCTCCAAGACCTTCCAGAGCCTGTACGAGGAAAGCCCGCAGTCGCTTTCAGCACGACTGCGCCTCGAACGCGCTGCTGACCTGCTGCGCGACACCGACATGATGGTGGGCGAGGTCGCCGCCGCCAGTGGCTTCGACAACTGCTGCAGCTTCGCGCGTGCGTTCCGCGCCCGCTACGGCCAGTCCGCATCGCGCTTCAGGGAGAACGGTGGCTTGCTCCCGCCACAATCCGCAAAGTCTCCGGTTGGTTCGCGCAAATACAGCGCTGCAACGCAATCGTAACGTGCTGGGGTGTTTTAACACGCTGCTAACACGTACCTTGGAGAGATAGATGAACGTTCGTAATCCCGCAGTGCGGTTCGGCTTGCTGCCGGCCGGCATTGCGCTGGCGCTGGCGCCGGCCTTTGCTTCGGCTCAGGAAGCAAAGGGCACCACCGACCTGGACCGCATTTCGGTCACCGGCTCGCGCATCCGCGGCGCCTCGGTGGAGACCCAGCAGCCGATCCTGACGATGACCCGCGAATCCCTGGAAAAGCAGGGCTTCTCGAGCGTCGCCGACGTGCTGAACAACCTGACCTCGGCCGGCTCCCCGGCCATCTCGCGCTCGGAATCGCTGGCTTCGGGCGAGAACGTGGGCGGCTACTACGTCGACATCCGTAACCTGGGCGCCCAGCGCACCCTGGTGCTGATGAACGGCAAGCGCCTGGGCGCAACCACCGCCGGTTACCAGGATCTCAGCCAGATCCCGATGTCGGCCGTTGAGCGCATCGAAATCCTGAAGGACGGCGCGTCCTCGATCTACGGTTCCGACGCCATCGCCGGCGTGGTCAACGTGATCACCCGCAAGAACTTCGACGGCGGCGAAGCCAATGTCTACGTCGGCCAGTACGGCAAGGGCGACGGCGACACCGAAACCTATTCGATGACCCTCGGTGCCCGCGGCGAGCGTGGCAGCCTGACCCTGTCGGCCGAGTACTCGAAGCAGGATCCGGTGTGGGCCAAGGACCGCTGGTACAGCCGTGATGGCTCGCTGGGTCCGAACTCGACCTCGGCCACCTGGAGCCCGATCAGCCAGAACGGCAGCTGGTGCAACCCGACCCAGGTCGATTGCAGCGACTCCAAGAAGGCAGTCTGGAAGACCCTGAACGCCGGCGGCAACCCGAAGAACCCGAATGACTACCACGTCATTACGGCGGACGAATTCGCCAACTCCAACGAGCAGATGACCCTGCTCACCGGTGTGAAGCGCAAGTCGGTCTACATCAACGGCACCTACGACTTCACCGACTCGATCAGCCTGAACACCGACGTGCTCTACAACGAGCGCCAGACGTTCCAGCAGATCGCCGGCTACCCGTTCCAGTCGAACTCCTTCGGCACCCCGCTGGAGGGCTCGAGCGCCTTCAACCCGGTCGGCCAGGACGTCAGCTTCCGCCGTCGCCTGTGGGAAGTGCCGCGTACCACTGACAGCCAGCTGAAGACCCTGCGCTTCGCTCCGACCCTGACCGGCTTCTTCGAGCTGGGCGGCAAGACCTTCGACTGGGATGTCGGCGCGCTGTGGAACCGCAACGAGTCGATCAAGACCAACCGTGGTGACATGAGCCTGATCGCTGCAGGCCAGGCCCTGGGCCCGTCGTTCATCGATGCCGGCGGCGTTGCCCGCTGCGGCACCTCGGCCAAGCCGATCCTGGGCGACTGCCGCCCGTGGAACCCGCTGCTGCCGTACGGCGTTGATGGCCAGGGTTCGCTGGCGAACCAGGAGCTGCAGGACTTCCTGTTCCCGACCTTCACCACCCGTGGCGTGACCAAGACCACCAGCTTCACCGCCAACCTGTCGGGTTCCATCGTGACCCTGCCGGCCGGCGACCTGGGCTTCGCCCTGGGTGTCGAGCACCGCAAGGAAGAAGGCAACTACGTGCCGGACGCCTTCGCGCAGTCGGGCCAGTCCACCGGCCTGGGCCAGAAGCCGACCCGCGGCCAGTACGATCTGAACGAGGTCTACCTCGAACTGAACGTGCCGCTGCTGGCCGACATGGCCTTCGCCAAGGAACTGACCCTGAACGTTGCCAGCCGTTACTCGGACTACAGCAACTTCGGTGGCACCACCAACAGCAAGTTCGGCCTGACCTGGCGTCCGCTGGATGAACTGCTGGTCCGCGGCACCTACGCCCAGGGCTTCCGTGCTCCGACCATCAGCGACCTGTACGGTGGCCTGAGCTCGAGCTTCGAGTCGTACATCGATCCGTGCGGCGTGAAGGCTCCGGGCAGCGTTGCCGGCAATGCCGCGTGCACCGCCGCTGGCGCTCCGGCCAACTACGTGCAGCTGGGCCAGGGCAACCTGCCGTGCTCGACCCTGCCGTGCCAGTCGGGTGACCAGTTCGTCTCGGGTGCCAACCCGAACCTGAAGCCGGAAACCTCCAAGAGCACCACCTTCGGCCTGGTGTGGAGCCCGCGTTGGGTGCAGGGCCTGGACCTGTCGCTGGATTGGTACAAGTACGAAATCAGCGACATGATCATCGCTGACAGCGTCGACCGCATCCTGCGTGACTGCTACGTGCTGGGCAACTCCGAGCGTTGCTCGAGCGTGACCCGTGCGGCTGACGGCCACGTCAGTGCGATCACCTACGGCACCGCCAACCTCGGCAAGATGAAGACCGAAGGTTACGACCTGGGCGTCAAGTACCGCCTGCCGGAACTGGCCATCGGTCAGTTCAGCATCGACTGGCAGACCAGCTACACCGCCAAGTACGACGAGCAGGGCCAGAACAGCGCAGGCGACAACATCATGATCGGCCGCGTTGGCGAGCCGGGCCTGTTCCGCGTGCGTTCGAACCTGGGCGTCAACTGGCAGTACGGCGATTTCGGTGTGAACTACACCGCGCGCTACTACTCGGGCATGAAGGAAAGCTGCATCTCGCTGGCTGACGGCTGGTGCGATGCTCCGAACCACATGGCCAACGGTGAGACCGATCCGCTGCGTCACACCGGTTCCAACACCTTCCACGACCTGCAGGTCAGCTGGAAGGCACCGTGGGATGCGACGATCGCCCTGGGCGCGAACAACGTGTTCGACCACAAGGGTCCGCTGCAGTACTCGGCTCCGAACTCGGCGTTCGCCTACTACGGCGGCTTCGACGTGGGTCGCTTCCTGTACATGAAGTACACCCAGCGCTTCTGATCCATCGAAGTGCGGTAGCAACAGAAGGAGGGCGGACCGCAAGGTCCGCCCTTTTTTTTGTAGGGGAATTCCGGAAACTGTTGGAAGGTGAGCGCAGTCACGGTCCCGTCGTGTCGTAATCAACACAGTCAGGAGGTCCACTACCGGACGCTTGCATGTGGAGAGGGATATGAGGAACACGTTGTTGCGCCAGGCATCTGCCGCTGCATTGATCTATGCAACGCTGGTGGGCGCGGTGTTCGCGCAGGGTCTCGGGGTCTGCGGTGGCGGGCTCTATTGCGAAGAGTTCCGCCAGCAGTGCCTGGCCAGTGGCAAGTCAGCGGTCATCTGCGAGTCGCAGTACCGTCGTTGCGTGCAGGACGCCTGCGGTACCCGCTGACGTAGAAAGGGCGCACCTTGCGGGTGCGCCCCCTGTCATCCGGAAATCATGCAACGCGCTCAGGCGTCGCTGGGCACCAGACCCATCAGTGCATTGGCGTGCTCGCGCCATTGCGGCAGCTTGTTCAGCACGCCTGCGCGCTGCAGGTAGTCCTCGTCCACCGGATCGCCATTGACCAGCGCCAGGGCCACGTGCACCGCGCCTGTCACCCAGAAGCTGCGGGTGTTGGCGCGCTGTGGCTGCAGGTGGAATGCCACCGCTTCGATGATCGGCATCGGCAGGCCCCACAGGCCCAGCAGGTAGGCGCCGGCCTCGGCATGGCCGGGGCGGGTGTCACCGGCCAGCGAAGGCTCGCTGCGCTCGTTGCGCACACCTGGCAGCAGCAGGCCGATGTCGGCCAGCAGCGCAGCGGTCGCTCCCAGTTCGGCACTGGATTCGGGCAGCAGGCGTGCGGCCAGCCGCGAGGCGAGCAGTGCGCGCTGTTGCAGCGAGTTGCGCTCGGCGGCCGACAGCGTCGGTGCGGAGAACACTTCGCTGGCCAGCACCAGGTCACGCAGCGTGGCCAGGCCCAGCCGGGTCACTGCGGTGCGCAGGTCGGCAATGGTGCGGCCCTGGCTGAAGAAGGCCGAGTTCGACAGTTGCAGCACCTTGGCAGCGATCGCCGGATCGGCGGCGACCAGCTTGGCTACATCGGCACTGTCGGCGTCGTCATCATGTTCCAGGGCCTGGGTCAGGCTCAGGTACAGGTGCGGCGGCGAGGGCAGTTTCTCGATACGGCCGATGGCATCGCGCAGGCGCGGGCTGTCCAGCACTTCGCGCAGTTCTTCCAGGCTGGTCAGCGCCTCCAGCAGCACTTCCGGTGCCAGCGGCAGCGGCAGGAAGCGGTGGGCGACACCGATCAGGCGCGCCGGCGGCGGGCGGTTGCCATGCTGTGCATCGACCAGCGCGATGCGGATGGTCTCCGGGCGCAACGTCCGGATCTGCCCCAGCAGCGTGGTGGCATTGAGATCTGGCAATTGCGGGCAGACGATCACCGCATCCACGCCCTGCGTGGCCACCGAGGTCATCGCGGCCTGGCCATCGGTGGCGGTCAACGGCTGCCAGTCTTCCCCAAGATCGGCAATGAATTCGGTCAGCTCGGCCGGCAGGCTGGCTGCATCCCCAACAAGCAGAATACGCACGACACATTCCCCTGGCTGTCTCGACGATGGATGTCGATGACGTGTGAAGTGACGCAATTTACCTAATACGGCAGCAAGAGTGATGTGCCGTCGTCATGAAACGTGACCCGCATCGCTCCGGCAGGGTACCGCCGGAGCGATCCGGTTCAGGCTCAGGCCTTGCTGTCGAGATGGCGCTGATGCGCCTCGATCAGGATCTGCTTGGCCTCAGCGGCGCCGCCCCAACCGTCCAGCTTGACCCACTTGCCCTTCTCCAGGTCCTTGTAGTGCTCGAAGAAGTGGCCGATGCGCTCCAGCCAGTGGCTCGAGACCTGGGCGATGTCTTCGACGTGGGCATAGCCGCTGAAGATCTTCGAGACCGGCACGGCCAGGATCTTCTCGTCGCTGCCCGCCTCATCGCTCATCTTCAGCACGCCGACCGGGCGGCAGCGCACGACCGAGCCCGGCACCAGCGGCAGCGGCAGCACCACCAGCACGTCGGCCGGATCGCCGTCGCCACACAGGGTGCTCGGCACGTAGCCGTAGTTGCACGGGTAGCGCATCGGGGTGGAGAGGATGCGGTCGACGAAGATCGCGCCGGTTTCCTTGTCCACTTCGTACTTCACCGGCTCCGAGTCCTTCGGGATCTCGATGATGACGTTGATTTCTTCCGGCGGGTTCTTGCCGGGCGAGACGAGTTCCAGACCCATGGTGTGCTCCAGGTGGGGGATGTAGACGGATAGCTCACCATTTTATGCCTTTGCCGGGCGCTGTGCAGGGGGAGGGCACCGACCTGCTGGCGCGGCAAGGCCTGACGGGTCGCACCGGCCTTGGCCGATGGGGCCGCGGGGTGTGCCGGCGCAGGCTGGACGCCCATTCCCAAGGAGTACTGCCGATGTCCTGGTATGCCCGATGCATGGCAGCCGTGCTGTTGCTGGCGTCCCTGCCTGTCTTCGCCCGCGGCCTGCACGTGGACCTGATCGATTACCCCCGGCCCGAGGCCAATTGGGAGCGTGGCTACGGGCTGAAGGCCGCCTTGGCCAGGGAGTTCGACCGGCTTTGTGCCGATACCTGGTGCGAAGGTGAGTACAGCAACTACCGGGTGATGGAGTTCCGCTGCGCGGTGCTGGCTCATCGCGGAACGGTGCAGCGATGCGCCTGGGTGGTGGTGGCCAGCGAGCTGGCCGTGCAGGGCGATACGGGGGAGGTGCAGGTCGACAATGGCCGCTGGGCCTGTCCGGTGGAGCTGGGGCCGGGCGTGCCTGTAGAAGCCTTCCACGCTTCGCTGGAAGCGCCTGATGGTCTGACCGCCGCCCTGCCTGGCCTCGACCATGGCCTGTTCGACGCGCTGCCTGACTGCATCCGGAAGACCGGGAGGGTGGGCTGATGCGCATCTTCCCGGCACGATGGCTGGCCTGCGGGCTGCTGATGGCAAGCGGCGCCCAGGCGACCCCTCAATTTGTCGATGCCCGTGACCATCCCGATCCGGCGGCCGGCCGTGAGCGCTTCCTTGCCGCTGAGCGCCTGTTGGTGCGCGGCTTCGACGATATCTGCGGCGATACCTTCTGCGAAGGGCAGTACTACAACCTCCGGCCCATGCGCCTGCGCTGTTCGGTGCATCGAGCCTCCGGCGTCGTGGGTAGCTGCATCTGGACCTTCGCTGGAAGCTATACCCAGGTGCAACAGACCGGGCAGATCGACGTCGACCATGGGACCTATGCCTGCGTGCTCCCGCTTGCACCTGGAACCCGTCTGGCCGAGCTGCTGGGTGTGTGGGATGCAGCAACCGGGTACGACGCCCTGCATGCGACGCTGCCGGGCACCCGGACCCATGTCTATGACGGATTGACTGAATGCCTATGATCCTGAGGATGATGCGAACGTGACTGATTCGCATTAACGGAGTAGCATGCGCGGCGCCCCCGTCTGTCGTCCCGGCTCCGCGCATGTCCTCCAATGCTGCCTCCCTCACCGAACTGCTGATCCGCGAGCGGCCAGCGCTGCTGCGTCGTGTGCAGCGGATACTTGGGGGCGACAACGGCGCCGAAGACGTGATCCAGGCGGTCTGGTTCAAGGCCCGTGGGGTCGATGACAGCCAGGCGATCGACAATCCGCGCGCCTATCTGTATCGGCTGGCCGCCAACCTGGCCACCGACCACGGCCGCGAATCGACCCGCCGCAACCGGCTGCTGGCCGACCACTATCTATGGGGCCCGGACGAGGTGATCTCCACCGAGGAGCAGGCCATGGCGCAGGACGAACTGCAGCGGGTGCTCGATGCAGCCGGCCATTTGCCGGAGCCGACCCGCACCATCTTCCGGCTCAACCGCCTTCAGGGCCTGACCCAGGCCGAGATCGCGCGTCGCCTTGGGGTATCGGTGACCACGGTGGAGAATCACGTACGCACCGCGCTGCAACGCCTGGCCTGGGCGCGCAGCGGTCGATGATCGCGCCAGCTTGGGGCTGGCCTTCGCACAAACGTCTTGATCACTGGACCGTGGATGCGGTCTAGTTCCCCCGCCCGCGCTTGAATGCGCCTGTCCGCCAGCCGATGAGCCCGCCGAACATGCTGCCCGCCGCCAATGACGATGCCCTGGCCGAACAGGCCCGGGGCTGGATCGCGTGGCTGGCCTCGGGCGATATCACCGATGCGCGCATGCAGGCGTTCGAATTCTGGCTGCAACAGCCGGGGCACCGCCGGGCCTTCGAACACGAGCGCGCGCTGTGGCGCAGCGTTGGGCCGCGCGTGCCGGCCACGCACGTGGATCGCCGACGCCCGCGCCGACTGCGTTGGGCGATGGCTGCGGCGGCAATGCTGGCGATGCTGGTGGCATGGCCGGAGGCGTGGCTGCGCCTGCAGTCCGATCATCGCAGCACGCACCAGGTGCAGAATGTGCTGCTGCCTGATGGAAGTCGCGCGGTGCTGGATGCCGACAGTGCGATTGCGGTGCGTTTTGATGCGAACGCCCGCCAGGTCGAGCTGCTGCGCGGACGTGCCTGGTTCGAGGTCAGTCCGGATGCGCAGCGACGTTTCAGCGTGCGCGCCGGCAATGGCGTGGTCGAGGACATCTCGACCGCCTTCACTGTGGCGCGGGGCCAGGACCAGGTGGAAACCCAGGTCGGGCAGGGCAGGGTACGGATGGCCAGCCCGGTTGACGGTGGCTGGACCTACCTGCAGCAGGGCCAGCGTGCGGTCTACGGTGAACACAGTGGTGTGAGGCGATTGGGGGACGTGGCGGCCGACAGCGTCGGCGTCTGGCGCCAGGGCGAGCTGCTGCTGGAACAGGCCCGCGTCGCCGACGCGGTGCAGTGGGTGGGACGCTATCGCGCTGGCCCGACCTTCGTGCGTGGTGATCTGTCGCAGCTGCCGGCGGTCAGTGCTGCATTGCGCATCGACCGCCCGGAACAGGCGCTGGATGCGCTGGCCGCGACGGCCGGATTGCAGGTGACCCGGCTGCCGCTCGGCGTCGCCATCGTCCATCGGTAGATCGACGCCATTCTCCCTGTGCCGGCCAACGGTCGGCACCCACCACTGCAAGCAGCCGAGCAACCGTAGGTACCTGCCGCGACTGCAAATCCCCTTGGGGTTGCCACGCTTTCATCCGTCTTACTCCGCGAACGTACCCGCCGCCGCCACGTACGTCGCCGTGTCCGCCCGTGTTGCGGATGACGCCGCGTTCGCGGCACCGATTACCTGACAGGTTTCCCCATGTTCGACTCCCATCGTCCGGGCCGCGCGCTGCGCCCGTCCCGCCTGTGCATCGCGTTGCTGGCGGCCGGCCTGGCCAGTGCTGCGCCGTCCGTACTGGCGCAGAGCGCCAGCGGCGACCACGCTGCCGTGCAACGCTTCGATATTCCGGCGCAACCGCTGGATGACGCGCTGCGCAGCTACATGCGCCAGTCCGGCGTGCAGGTGGTGTACCCCGCATCGCTGGCGCGTGGCGTAACCTCGCGCGCGGTCAGCGGCAGCCTGTCGGCCAACGAGGCGTTGCAGCACCTGCTGCAGGGCAGTGGCCTGGCGGTGCGCCAGGTCAGTGCCGATGCGGTCACTCTGGAAGCGGCGACGTCGGCGCAGGCCGGGGACGGCGTGATTGTCACCGACACGCTGAGCGTGGCCGGCGACCGCGTCGACAGCGGTGCGACCAGTGATGAAGCGGGCCTGCTCGACAGCTACCGCAGCGTGGGCTCCACCACCACGCTCAACCGCACGCACCTGGAGCGTTTCCGTGGTACCTCCAACGGCGACATCGTCAAGGGCGTGGCCGGTGTCACGGCTGGTGATCCGCGCGTGGGCAACGGCTTCGACGTCAACATCCGTGGCATCCAGGGCCAGGGCCGCGTGCCGGTGATCATCGACGGTGGCCAGTCCAGCATGGATACCTACCGTGGCTATGCCGGCCAGTCACAGCGCACCTACCTCGACCCGGACCTGATCTCCAGCCTGACCATCACCAAGGGCCCGAGCCTGCAGGCCAATGCCTCCGGCGGCATCGGCGGCGTGGTCGAGATGGAGACGCTGAAGATCGGTGACGTGCTGCGCGAGGGCCGCGACTTCGGCGTGCGCGTGCGCGGTGGTCTCGCCAACGGTAGTGCCAACAACCTGCCGTCCTACAGTGCTGCGCCGCGCAACGATCGCAGCGCCACCGGCAGCCAGTTCTTCAACGTGGCCGGCGCAGGGCACTGGGACCGCTTCGATCTGGTCGCCGCCTACGCCTACCGCGACAACGGCAACTACTTCTCCGGCCGCCATGGCTACGACGACTTCCCGCAGGACCGGCGCACGCTGGCGCCGCTGAATCCGCCGCGTACCGAGGTGTTCAATACCTCCTCGCGCTCGAAGTCGGCGCTGCTCAAGGGCACCTGGCGCATCGACGACGCGCAGACGTTGGAGGCCGGCTACCGCCGCTACGAAGGTACCGCTGGCGAGATCATGGCCTCGCAGATCATCCGCGTGGATCGTGACCGCATTCCGCAATGGGATCCGGGCCATGTCGACATGGACAGCTACAGCCTGCGCTACCGCTTCAACCCGGACAGCGAACTGATCGACCTGCGCGTCAATGCCGCGTACACCGACACCGACAGCGTGATGTACAACAGCCTGACCGGCATCACGCCGTGGTACTTCGACCGCCGCACCGAGTGGTATGACGCGCCCAGCTTCAGCGGTGACCCCGGCTACAAGGATGCCTACCGCAATCCGCTGCGGCAGAAGCGCTTCGGCCTGGATGCCAGCAACACTTCCAGGTTTGATGCCCGTGCCGGTGCATTCACGCTCGACTACGGCCTGTCCTACAGTGACGAAGACATCGCGCCGGGCAGTTCGGGGCCGGTCATGCACGACGACCTGGTCAACAACCGTTTCCTGCGCAACGCCGAGCGCAAGGAATACAGTGCCGTGGCCTCGTTGAAGTGGCAGCCCGACGAGCACTGGGAGCTGCTGGCCGGTGGTCGCTGGAACCGCGTGGATGTGCATGACCGCAACCGCCTGGCCACGCCCGATGCCTACGAGGTGCAGGGCCAGTACCGCTACACCGAACTGCTCAATGGCAACCCGGCGCTGCCGTCGTGGCGCGCCAAGCGCATCGCGCTGCTGAACTGGTATCCGGATGCCAACGGCAACTTCACCCAGGCCTCGCTGCTGGCCTCGCCGTACAAGAAGGGCACAGTGGGCGACATCGCCGGCTGGAACTTCTACGACGCCGGCAAGCCGCAGGACCTGGAAGTGCCGGTCAGCTGGAGCTGGTCGCAACCGATCCGCCGTCGCGACAGCGCGTTCTCGCCGACCGCCAGCGTGGCCTACCGCTTCAACGAAGACACCATGGTCTACGTGAAGTACGCCGAAGGTACCAAGCTGCCGAGCCTGTTCGAGACCACGCTGGGCCTGTTCACCGCCGCCAAACCGGTGGGCGAGCTGAAGCCGGAGCGCGCGCGCAGCTGGGAAATCGGCGCCAGCACCATCCGCTATGACCTGTTCACCGCCGGCGACCGCCTGGCGCTGAAGCTGGCGTATTTCGATACCCGCATCGACGACCTGATCACCCGTGACTACCGCACGCTGTCGGCCGGCCTGATCCGCAACGTCGACCAGTTCAAGGTCTCGGGCATGGAGTTCCAGTCCAGCTATGACAGCGGCAAGGTGTTTGCCGATCTGTCCGCGCACTATTACTTCAAGGCCAAGACCTGTGCGCCGGACATCGCCGCCGAGCGCCGCGCCTATGGGGCGCAGCGCAAGAATGGCGAGCTGGCCAACACGCCCAACTGCGTGGACGGCGGCTTCGAGGGTTCGTACACCAACACGCAGAATCCGCCGCGCTATATGGTCAACCTGACCCTGGGCTCGCGCCTGTTCGACGAGCGCCTGACCTTCGGCACCCGCGTGGTCCACAACGCCGGTCCGATCAGCAAGCTGGACAAGGACTGGAACGTGGGCCTGTCGGCGATCCAGCAGCTGTACCGGCCGAACACCCTGGTCGACCTGTTCGCCAGCTGGAGCTTCAACGACCAGCTCTCGGTGGAAGCGGGCGTGGACAACCTGACCGACCGCTATTACCTGGACCCGCTGGCCCTGGGCGTGATGCCGGCCCCGGGCCGTACCGCACGGTTGGCGTTGACCTGGAAGTACTGATCGTCGGGGTCGGATCCCTTTCCTTGGGGAAAGGGCTCTGACCCCAGCGGGAGACAACGGTAGCGCCGGGCCATGCCCGGCGCCTTCCTCCAGGCAGTTACAGCCCGGTCGCCGCCTTCACCGCATCTTCGTGCAGCGACTCGTTCAGCTCATCCACCACCGTGGTCCATGCCGCATCGGCTTGCAGCGACTCGGACAGGAACTGGCGCTGGGCATCGTTCCAGTACGGTGCCTCGACCACTTCCACATCGGTGGCCAGCTGGTGCTCGCGGATGAAGCGGGCGATGCCCTCGGCGCTGGCGTCCAGGCCCAGCTGCAGGAACAGGTTGGTCATGCGCGGTTCGGTGGTGATCATCGTCGGTTCCTGCGGGAAGAAGGGATGCGCCATTATCGGTGCACATGGCCTTGGGGAAAGCCCCATGGCGAACGTCTACAGCAGGACGACCCCCTTGGCATCCCCCGTGAACGCACACATCGCCCCTGAAGACAGCCGCAGCCTGCGGCTCAAGGCCGCCACCCGCGACAGCCATGGCGCGCTGGACAAGCGCATCATGGCCGGCGACATCTTCGCCGACCGCAGCAACTTCGCCCGTTTCCTGCGCGTGCAGTACCGCTTCCATCGCAGCATCGATGCGCTGTATGCCAACCCTGCGCTGGATGCACTGCTGCCGGACCTGGGCGAGCGCCGCCGCCTGACCCAGGTCGCGCGCGACCTGCAGGACCTGGAGCAGACCCTGCCGGCGGCCGACATCGCACCGTTGCCGTCCGATCTTGAGCTGCCCGCCGCATTGGGATGGCTGTATGTGGCTGAAGGCTCCAACCTGGGCGGCACCATTCTGTACAAGATGGCTGCCAAGCTCGGCCTGGATCGTGATTTCGGCGCCCGCCACCTGGCCGCGCACCCCGATGGCGCCGCGCGCCACTGGCGTGAGTTCACCGCCGCGCTGGACGCGGTACCGCTGAGTGCCGAGCAGGAGCAGCAGGTGATCGACGCCGCCGACGCCGCGTTCCGCAGCGTGCACGGCCACGTCGAAGTGGAATTCGCTTGATGCACCGCGCCCGCCCGCAGGCGCAACGCTGATGCGCTGGCTCTGGTTCGCGCTGGGCTGGCTGATGGTCGGCCTCGGGGTGATCGGCGCGCTGCTGCCGGTGATGCCGACCACCATTTTCCTGATCCTTGCCGTGGGCTGCTTCGCGCGCAGTTCGCCGAAGTTCGAGCAGCGCCTGCTGGCGCATCCGCGCTACGGCCCGTCGCTGCGGCTGTGGCGCGAACAGGGCGCGGTGTCGCGCAAGGGCAAGGCGTTCGCCAGCGCCGGCATGGCAGTGGGCTTCGCGCTGTTCTGCTGGGGCGCGCACCCGTCGTGGCGCCTGCTGCTGGGCGTGGGCCTGTTCTTCGCGGTCAGTGCCGGCTACGTGCTCAGTCGGCCCGCACCGCGGCTGGAGCCCAATCCGGTCGTGGAAGTGGACGACGCCAATGATCCGCGCGCGGCCCGTCGTCGCGCCGCGCCCCCTGATGCTGATGGAAACCGAGACGATGCTGCCTGCTGACCTGGCCCCCGTGGCTGCTCCTGCACTGACCCCGTGGGGCATGTACCTGGCCGCCGACGTGGTGGTGAAGACGGTGATGATCGCGCTGGCACTTGCCTCGCTGGCCACCTGGACCGTGCTGCTGGCCAAGGGCTGGGAGCTGGCTCGTCAGGGTCGGCAGCTGCGTGCAGCGCGCGCGCTGTTGCTGCAGGCGCCAAGCCTGCCCGGCGGGAGCGCGGAGGCCAGCCTGCAGCAGGGCACCGCACTCGCCATGCTGGACGCGACGCGAACCGAGCTGCGCCTGTCGCAGGAGCTGGATGGTCGCGACGGCATCAAGGAACGCGTTGCCTCGCGCCTGGACCGCATCGAACTGGAAACCGCGCGCGTGCAACGGCGCGGCATCGGCGTGCTGGCCAGCATCGGCGCGGTGGCGCCGTTCGTCGGCCTGTTCGGCACGGTGTGGGGCATCATGAACAGTTTCATCGGCATCGCCCACAGCAACACCACCAACCTGGCGGTGGTCGCGCCCGGCATCGCCGAGGCCCTGCTGGCGACCGCGCTGGGCCTGGTCGCGGCGATTCCCGCAGTGCTGGTCTACAACCATTTCAGCCGCGTGCTGGCTGGCCTGCGTGGGCTGCTCGGCGATCTGTCGGCGGCCGTGCAGCAGCTGGTCTCGCGTGATCTCGATCGTGCCGTGCCGCGTACCGCAGCGGCACCGCTGCGTGCGGTGCACTGAGGCACGACGATGGCGATCAGGACCGCGTCCGACCGTGACGATGCACCGGAAGAAGCGCACGAAATCAACGTCACGCCCTTCATCGACGTGATGCTGGTGCTGCTGATCATCTTCATGGTGGCCGCACCGCTGGCCACCGTGTCGGTACCGGTGCAGCTGCCGGCCAGTAGTGCCAGCGCCACGCCGCCGGAACAGGCGCCGGTGTACGTGACCGTGCAGGCCGATCTGTCGGTGCGCGTTGGCGAGCAGCCGGTGGCGCGCGACGGGCTGGCCGCTGCTTTGCAGGCAGCCACGCATGGCGATAGTGCGCAGCGCATCTTCCTGCGTGCCGATACCCGTGTGCCCTATGGCGAACTGATGGCTACCCTGGACGCGCTGCGTGCAGCGGGCTACCTGAAGGTGGCGCTGGTTGGCCTGGAGCAGGGCGCACGATGAGTGGACTGCGGCGCTGGGCGACCAGCCTGGCGATCGTGCTGCTGGTGCATGCGCTGTTGATCGGCGCGGCCTGCTGGTGGGCGGCGCGCGCACCGGCGCTGGCTGCGACGGCCCCACCTGCGGCGCTGATGCTGGAACTGGCGCCGATGGCACAGGCACCGCCGGTGCCGCCGCGCGAGGTCGCGACCGGGCCGCTGCAGCAGCAACAGCAGCGGCAGGCGCCGACGCCAGCCGTGCGTGAACAGCCCAAGGCGCCGGTGCAGCCGCAGGGTGACCTGCCACCACCGCGTACACCGGAGCCAACGCCGTCGCCGGATACCGCCGAGGCCAATGTCGCGCAGACCAGCGCACCGCCGCAGGTGGCTGCTGACGCGGCCGCACGCTACACCGCACCGCAGACCACGGCGGGCGAGCGCAGTCGTGCCGAGGCGACCTGGGAAGGGCGCCTGCTCGGGCACCTGCAGAAGCACCGGCGCTATCCGCGCCAGGCCGAGCGGCTGCGCCAGCAGGGCGTGGTCTACGTGCGCTTTGCTGTGGCCCGCGATGGCGCGGTCTCCGCACTGACGCTGGGCCGCAGCAGTGGCTTCGCGCTGCTCGACCAGGAGACGCTGGATACCGTTCAGCGGGCCAGCCCGGTACCGGCGCCGCCGGCCGAAGTGGCCGGCGACCCGGTGGAAGTGATGGTGCCGGTGTCGTTCTTCCTGCGCGGGCGTTGACCAGCCGTGGGGTCGGATCCCTTTCCGCAGGAAAGGGCTCTGGCCCCATCGGGCATCCCATCCACGCATGGCGTGGATCTACAACAGCGGCACCAGCAGCAGCGCCACGATGTTGATGATCTTGATCAGCGGATTGATTGCCGGGCCGGCGGTGTCCTTGTACGGGTCACCGACGGTATCGCCGGTCACCGCGGCCTTGTGCGCTTCGCTGCCCTTGCCGCCGAAGTGCCCATCCTCGATGTACTTCTTGGCGTTGTCCCAGGCGCCGCCACCGGTGGTCATCGAGATGGCCACGAACAGGCCGGTCACGATCGTGCCGATCAGCAGCCCGCCCAGTGCCCGCGGCCCCAGCAGCAGGCCGACCACCACCGGTACCGCCACCGGCAGCAGCGACGGCACGATCATTTCGCGGATCGCCGAGCGGGTCAGCATGTCTACCGCCTTGTCGTACTGCGGCTTGCCGGTGCCCTGCATGATGCCGGGGATCTCGCGGAACTGGCGCCGCACCTCTTCCACCACTGCACCCGCCGCGCGGCCGACCGCTTCCATCGCCATCGCACCGAACAGGTAGGGGATCAGGCCGCCGATCAGCAGGCCGATGATCACCGTGTGGTCGCTGAGGTCGAAGCGGAACTCCTGGCCGGGATTGGCCGCCTGCAGGTTGTGGGTGTAGTCGGCGAACAGCACCAGTGCGGCCAGCGCCGCCGAGCCGATTGCATAGCCCTTGGTCACCGCCTTGGTGGTGTTGCCCACCGCATCCAGCGGATCGGTGATGTCGCGGATCTCCGAAGGCAGCTCGGCCATCTCGGCGATGCCGCCGGCGTTATCGGTGATCGGTCCATAGGCATCGAGGGCAACGATCATTCCCGCCATCGACAGCATCGCGGTGGCGGCGATGGCGATGCCATACAGGCCGCCCAGCGCGAACGCGCCCCAGATCGCCGCACACACCGCCACCACCGGCAGCGCGGTCGACTTCATTGAAATGCCGAGGCCGGCGATGATGTTGGTGCCGTGGCCGGTGGTCGACGCCTGCGCCACGTGCTGCACCGGCTTGTACTTGGTGCCGGTGTAGTACTCGGTGATCCAGACGATCAGACCGGTCAGGACTAGGCCGATCAACGCGCAGCCGTACAGCGCCATCGGTCCATGCACGTTGTCGGACATCAGCCCGGTGGTGATCGGATAGAAGGCGATGGCGGCCAGCACGCCTGAGACGATCACGCCCTTGTACAGCGCGCCCATGATCGAACCGCCCGGCTTCACCTTGACGAACAGCGCACCGATGATCGAGGCGATGATCGAGACGCCGCCCAGCACCAGCGGATACAGCACCGCATTGGCGCCGGCCTCGGCCAGCATCAGGCTGCCCAGCAGCATGGTGGCGATCACGGTCACCGCATAGGTTTCGAACAGGTCGGCGGCCATGCCGGCGCAGTCGCCGACGTTGTCACCGACGTTGTCGGCGATCACCGCCGGATTGCGCGGATCGTCCTCGGGAATGCCGGCTTCCACCTTGCCGACCAGATCGGCACCGACGTCGGCGCCCTTGGTGAAGATGCCGCCGCCCAGGCGCGCGAAGATCGAGATCAGCGAGGAGCCGAAGGCCAGGCCGACCAGCGCGTGCAACGCCTGTTCCATCGGCAGGCCCATCCGCAGCAGCACCGCGTAGTAGCCGGCCACGCCCAGCAGGCCCAGCCCGACCACCAGCATGCCGGTGATGGCGCCGCCGCGGAAGGCGACGTCCATCGCCGCGCTGATGCCGTGACGCGCCGCCTCTGCGGTGCGCACGTTGGCGCGTACCGACACGTTCATGCCGATGTAGCCGGCGGCGCCGGACAGCACCGCGCCGATCGCGAAACCCATCGCGGTGTACCAGCTGAGGAAGATGCCGACCAGCACGAACAGCACCACGCCGGCGATGCCGATGGTCAGGTACTGGCGGTTGAGGTAGGCACGCGCACCTTCCTGGATCGCGGTGGCGATCGCGATCATGCGCTCATTGCCGGTGGGTTGGCGCAGGATCCAGCGCGCCGAGACGATTCCGAACAGGATCGCGAGAATGGCGCAGCCCAGCGCCAGTGACAGCCCGTGACGTTCCAGCATTAGACCCCTCCGCAGAATGGATGTAGGCATCCAGTGGCGATGAACGGCACCACGAGGGGGACGACGGGCTGCAGCCTGGAACCAACCCGTACCGACCTTGGTGGTCGTCCGACGTATGGCGGTGTTCAGCATTCCCTGGTGCCCGCAGTATGCGTGCACCTGCGCCCGGATGGTAGCGCCGGGCCATGCCCGGCGAGCGCGGTGGCTGCTCGATAGATGCGCCTTTGCACCCCGTTAAGCCAGCCTCTGCAAGCCTGCGCACAGCCCCGTAGGAGATCCCCCATGCGCCTGTCCCTGTTGATGCTCGCCGCCCTGGTCCCGGCTGTGCCGGCACTCGCCGCAGAAACCCCGGAACTCCAGCGCGCAGTGGGCGCCCCCCAGGCCGTGGGCGCGGTGCATACGCTGCGGCAGATTCCCGAGGCCTGCGCGCGGCTGGAAGGTGCGTTCACCGGCGATGCCGCTGCGCCGTACCGCTTCTCCGCCGTGCGTACCAGCGAGCAGTGCCAGCCACGTGCACGCTTTGTCGACTACACCAAGGCCCAGCCGAGTGCCGACAAGGGCTGGAAGCTCAATGATGTGATCCGC
Source organism: Stenotrophomonas sp. AG209 (assembly GCF_003550055.1). NCBI lineage: Bacteria > Pseudomonadati > Pseudomonadota > Gammaproteobacteria > Lysobacterales > Lysobacteraceae > Stenotrophomonas > Stenotrophomonas sp. AG209. The sequence continues at coordinate 1,754,646 of NZ_QXDB01000001.1, read as the reverse complement.
GTGCCCAACGCCGCGTGCCCGGCGCAGCAGGCGGTGGTACGGGTGTGGCGCCTGCCGTCGAGCAACAAGGTCGAGCTGGATGGGCAGGGCCAGTCGCGCATCTATCTGGAAGAGGCGAAGAAGCAGGCGGCGGCCGGCCAGATTCCGCAGGTGACGATGTTCGCCGCGGAGCTGCAGATGGAAGGCAAGGCCTGCAATTGAGGCCGTCCAGTAGCGCGCATCCACGCATGGCGTGGATCTACTTCGCTGCGCATCGGTAGTGCCGGGCCATGCCCGGCGGGCAACCTGGTAGTGCCGGCCGCTGGCCGGCAACCCTGCCATCATCACTCCGCCAGCTTTGCCCCACGCGCCACCAGCAGCTCGCGCAATGCCCTGCGGTGGCAGTGCGCTTCATCCTCGCAGTAGCACCCCACGCTGATGTCGCTGTGCTGCGACATCGCGGCCAGAAGGTCCAGCGCGTGGGCGGCATCGGGCGCCTTCATCTCGGCCTTGTAGTGGCGGAAGAAAGCAGTCCAGTCGGCGGCGGTCTTCGCTTCATGCGCCCGCTTCACCAGCTCCGCGCTGGGTGACAGGGTCGGAAACCAGACGTCGTACCAGTCCTGTCGGGCGAACTCGCTGCGTGGCACGCCGCGCGGCGGGCGCCTGACGGTGCCGATACGCAGTCCCTCGCCGGGTTGGCGCGGCGTACCCAGTCGAACAACACGCAGTGCCATGATGATCTCCAGGCGGGGCATCCATCATCCTGCGATGCACGTGCGCCAAGCGTGAACCGCTGCGGGAATGAAAAGGCCCGGGCACCTGCGCACCCGGGCCTTCGCTCAAGCCGGCAGCGGTCAGTTGCCGCGGCAGTCCTTCAGCCACAGCACGCGGCCGATCTGGTCGTAATTGTCGACCACGCCGGTCAGCGTGACTTTCTCGCGCGGGCGCAGGGCCAGCGCATACGCGGCCTGGTTGGCTGCGAACGAGCAGGAAATGGCCACGCGCTCAAAGTCGATGCTGCCATCGCTGGGCAGGTCGAAGCTGGTGTTGTAGGTGCCGCCACTGCGCAGCACGGTGGTGATGCGACCGGTGATGGCGTAGGTCTTGCCCTTGTAGCGTGGCTCGATCGCGGCCGGGTTGTCCTTGTTCTGGTTGCGCAGCTGGAAGCCGAAACGGTCGGCGGCAATGGTCACCACCGACGCCTGCGGAGTGGCCTTGGCCGCCTGTTCGCCAGCCTTGCCCGGCTTGATCTGGTTGAGCAGCTTGCACATTTCTTCGCGCACGCCGTCGGCGGGGGCGATGGCGCCCTTGTTGACCTTCACCACCATGCCGACGGTGCCCTGGCCGCCTTCGGAGGTGGCGCTGATGATCATCGGAATCGGCTTGTGGGCCATGGATTCCGGCTCTTCGATCAGCATCGAGCCGCCTTCCACGTCCTCGCTGAGGACGTCCATGTTGGCGTTCTTGGCGATCACCCGCATCTGGCCGATGGCACTGGCCACGGTCAGGTCCGGATGGGTGACCGATGAAGTGAAGGTCGTGCCGACGAAGGGATTGCCCTTCTTCTGGAAGTTGCTTTCGCAGGTCGCAGCGAAGGCCGGCGTGGCAGCACCGCACAGCAGCGCGGCGATCAGGATCGGGTGCTTCATGGTTACAGTCCTTGTGGAATGGCAGCACAGGCCCTGGCCTTGCAGGCCGGGCGGCGTCGAATCTGGCTTGCGGCGGCCCCTTTGCCCCGGGCCGGAGCCCGATTGTGGGGTGCTTCGGCGGTCGCCGCAATGCGCCCCGTGCTCCGCACAGGGCGCAGGTGCACCTCAGCCTTCGAAGGCCGGCAGCTTCTGCTTCACCGCCACGTTCTTCAGGGTGACGTACTTCGGCAGGCCATCGGCGCCATAGGGAAGCGGTGCCTCGCCCTTGATCAGCGGCGACAGGTAGGCGCGTGCCTTGGCGGTGATGCCGAAGCCATCGCGGCGGATGAAGCCGGCCGGCATTTTCTTCTCGTGGTTGGCGATCTTCGACAGCGGCGCCGCTTCGATCTTCCAGCGATAGGGCGCATCGCTGCTGCGCACGATCACCGGCATCACGCCGTTCTGGCCCTTCAACGCCAGCTGCACGGCGGCCTTGCCGACTGCCTGCGCCTGCTCCCAGTCGGTCTTGCTGGCCAGGTGGCGGGCCGAGCGCTGCAGGTAGTCGGGCAGGGCCCAATGCACCTTCAGGCCCAGCTGGTCCTTGACCCGTGCGGCCAGGTGGGCAGCCACGCCGCCCAGCTGCGAATGGCCGAATGAGTCCTTGCCGCCACCGGCGTCGGCGACGAAGCGGCCATCGGCGGTCGCGATACCTTCCGACGCCACCACCACGCAGTAGCCGACGCGCTCGACCACGGCCTTCACCCTGGCCAGGAACGCGGCCTCGTCGTAGGCGCGCTCGGGCAGCAGGATGATGTGCGGCGCTTCGTCATCACCGTTGCCCGCCAGGCCGGCGGCCGCGGCCAGCCAGCCGGCGTGGCGGCCCATCGCCTCGTAGATGAAGACGCGGGTGGAGGTCTCGGCCATCGCCGCCACGTCCAGCGCCGCCTCGCGCACCGAGACGGCGGTGTACTTGGCCGCCGAGCCGAAGCCGGGGCAGGTGTCGGTCACCGCCAGGTCGTTGTCGATGGTCTTGGGCACGCCGATGCAGGTCAGGTCGTAGCCGGAGGCCTTGGCCAGCTGCGAGACCTTCAGCGCGGTATCGGCCGAATCGTTGCCACCGTTGTAGAGGAACCAGCGCACGTCGTGCGCGCGCAGCACCTCCAGCAGGCGGTCGTAGCGGGCGCGGTCGGCGTCCAGCGACTTCAGCTTGACCCGGCACGAGCCGAAGGCGCCGCCCGGGGTGTGGGCCAGCGCGCGGATGGCCGCGGCGCTCTCCTTGCTGGTGTCGATCAGCTCCTCGCGCAGGGCGCCGAGGATGCCGTTGCGGGCGGCCAGGACCTTGATGCCCTTGGCCCGCGCCTGCTCGATCACCGCTGCCGCCGTGGCATTGATGACGGCGGTGACACCGCCGGACTGGGCATAAAGGAGAGTACCGTTGCGCATGCTGCTACCTGCTCGGGGGAGGGGACATTGCAGGGACATTACCCGGATGCGGTAAAGTGGCGCTATTGCGGTGCAGCGATACCGGACCGTCCGGGACGCGAACCTTCTTTGTTTTCAACACGTTGGAGTCAGGTCAATGCGATTGGTTCTGTTGGGACCGCCCGGTTCGGGCAAGGGGACACAGGCGACGCGCCTGAAGGAAAAGCTGGGGATCGCCCACATTTCGACCGGTGACATGCTGCGCGCGGAAATCGCCGCCGGCACGGACCTGGGTAAGCAGGCCAAGACGGTGATGGATGCCGGTAACCTGGTGTCGGACGACATCCTGCTGGGCATGCTGGAGTCGCGCCTGACCCAGGCTGATGTCGCCAAGGGCTTCATCCTCGATGGCTACCCGCGCAATGTGGCCCAGGCCAATGCGATGGACGGCCTGCTGGCCAAGATCGGCCAGCCGCTGGACGCCGTGGTGCAGCTGGACGTGGCCACCGAGCTGCTGGTCGACCGCATCGCTGGTCGTGCCAAGGAGCAGGGCCGCGCCGATGACAATCCGGAAGCGGTGCGCCAGCGCCTGCAGGTCTACAACGACCAGACCGCCCCGGTGGTCGATTTCTACGCCGGCCGTGGCACCCTGGCCCGCGTCGATGGCGTCGGTGAGCTGGACGAGATCGAAGCCCGCATCCTGGCGGCGATCAAGGCCTGATCCGGCTGGGCCGGCGCGAACTGCCGGCTCATTGGGCGCAAAAAAACACAGGCCTGGTCCGCGAGGATCAGGCCTGTGTCGTTTGATAGGCGCCAGCGAAGGGCTTGCTCAGGGCCCCGCAGCATGAGCTCCCTTGGGGATGGCCTCTTGGGGAGTAGGACCGGTTCGGGTACTGCGGCTGGCAGTTCGAATTGTGTCCGGGTTCACAGAACATCGCTATCGGGAATTCCCTGACAGCTGATTGGAGTTTTCTCACATCCCGTGTAGGGGTTGTCTTACCCGGGATCGGACATTGGCCCTATACAGCCGTCATCGGTCACAATCCTCGGTCATGAGCAGCGTACATATCCTTGCAATCGCCGGCACCTTCATGGGCGGCGTGGCCGCCCTGGCGCGGGAACTGGGCCACTCGGTCAGCGGCAGCGACCAGGCCATCTACCCGCCGATGTCGACCCAGCTCGAACAGCTGGGCATCACCCTGGACCAGGGCTACCGCGCCGACAGCGTGCCGGCCGGCACCGACGAGGTGGTGATCGGCAACGCGCTGTCGCGCGGCAATGCCGCGGTCGAGGCCGTGCTTGATGCCGGCCAACGCTACATTTCCGGCGCCCAGTGGCTGTCCGAGCAGGTGCTGCCGGGGCGCGACACGCTGGCCGTGGCCGGCACCCACGGCAAGACCACCACCACCACCATCCTCACCTGGCTGCTGGAAAGCGCCGGGCGCTCGCCGGGCTTCCTGATCGGCGGCGTCGCCGAGGATTTCGGTGTCTCCGCCCGCGTGGGCCAGGGCCGCGAGTTCGTGGTCGAGGCCGATGAGTACGACACTGCCTTCTTCGACAAGCGCAGCAAATTCGTGCACTACCGGCCGCTGGTGGCCATCCTCAACAATCTTGAATACGACCACGCCGACATCTTCCCGGACGTGGCGGCGATCCAGCGCCAGTTCCACCACCTTGTGCGTACGGTGCCGGCGCGTGGCCGCCTGATCGTCAACGGTGAGGACCCGCATCTGGCCGAAGTGCTGGCGATGGGCTGCTGGACCCCGGTCGAGCGCTTCGGATTCGATCCGTCGCTGGAATGGCATGCCGAACTGCTGGCCGCCGATGGCAGTGCGTTCCGCGTGCACCATCGTGGGCAGGCGCTGGGCGACGTGCAGTGGTCGCTGCTGGGCCGCCACAACGTGCTCAACGGGCTCGCCGCGCTGGCCGCCGCGCATGCAGTGGGCGTGGCGCCGGCCGAGGTGATTCCGGCGCTGGCGCGCTTCCGCAGCGTCAAGCGCCGCATGGAAGTGATCGGCAGCCATGACGGCATCACCGTCTACGACGATTTCGCCCATCACCCGACCGCAATCGCCACCACGCTGGAAGGCCTGCGTGCCAAGGTGGGCGATGCGCGCATCGTGGTCGCGATGGAACCGCGCAGCAACTCGATGCGGCTGGGCGCGCATGCGCAGGCGCTGGCACCGTCGCTGGCGCTGGCCGATGAAGTCGTCTTCCTGCATCGCCCGGAGCTGGCTTGGGATGCCGCTGCGGTGATCGCCGCGGTGCGCGGTGAGGCGCACGCAGTGCCGGACACCGCCGCATTGCTGGCGCAGCTGCAGTCCAGCGTGCGCAGCGGCGACCACGTGGTGTTCATGTCCAACGGTGGCTTCGACGGCGCCCCGCGCCGCTTCCTCGCCGCGCTGCAGGCCCGATGAGCGTCGACAGCCCGCTGCCGCTGTTTCCGCTGCACACCACGCTGGTACCGGGTGCGGCGGTGGGCCTGCGTGTATTCGAGCGGCGTTATCTGGACCTGGTCCGCGACAGCGGCCGCAGTGGTGAGGGGTTCGGTGTCTGCCTGATCCTCGATGGCGAGGAAGTCGGCGCACCAGCGACACCGGCGGCCTATGGCGTGCAGGTGCGCATCGAAGACTTCGATGTCGGCGCCGATGGCGTGCTGCAGCTGCGCCTGCGCGGAACCCGCCGTTTCCACGTCGAGCATACCCGCGTGCGCGACAACGGCCTGGTGGTGGCCGACGTGCGCTGGTGCGAGGAAGACCCCGACGACGAACTGCGGCCGCAGCACGCGCTGCTGGCCACGGTGCTGGGGCACATCATCGAACAGGCCGGCGAGGCCTATGCGCCGGCCAACCCGGCGTTGCTGGACCAGGCCAGCTGGGTCGGCTGGCGGCTGGCCGAGCTGTTGCCGCTGAGCGAGCAGCAGCGCCTGCAGCTGCTGCAGATGGACGACCCGCACCAGCGCCTGCAGCAGTTGCTGGGCTGGATGCCGTAGCAGCCTGCCTTGGGTGGGTGTGCACCTTGGTGCACACGCTGGGGCATGCGTGGAATGCCATCCACGCATGGCGTGGATCTACTGTAGAGCCGAGCCCATGCTCGGCTCCACAGTACGTCGCTTGCGTTCAGGGCGCTGTGGTCTTCAGCCGCAGCACCGGCAGCCCGGTTTCGCTGTGCACATCCTCGCGCTGCGGCAGGTCCTGCACGGCGTCCTTCACCGCGTTCAGCGCCGGATCGACGCCACGCAGCGGGTGCCACATGCCGATCCACTCGAAATGACGCTCGTAGCGCAGGGTCTGCGCGCTGCCCAGCCATAGCGGCGTGTTGCCCGGTTGCAGCTGGGCCGGCGCCGGCCACAGGCGCAGCACATAGCGCTCATCCGGCTGCGCACCCTGGCGCACCATCAGCAGCGCTTCCACCCGTGTTTCCAGCGTGGCCGGCAGCACCGGCAGTTCGTCGGCACCGGTGTTCTTGTCCAGCATCAGCAGCGCCTCCTGCCAGCCGGCCTGTTCCTGCCGCTTCCAGCCGCGTGCTTCCAGCTGCGCCTGCAGCGGCGCCAGCGGGCCCGCCACCTGCACGTCCAGCGGCCAGCGCTGGTCGTCGTCGAACTCGTTGCGGCGCGCCGGCAGCTTCGCCCAGTCGTGCTGCCACCAGGCCTGCATGTCCATCGCCTGCGGGGCCGGCAGGGTCGGCTCGAAGCGTTCCAGCTTCACCGGAATGTGGCGCGGTGCGTACCACATCGCGGCGACAGCGAAGACGCCGTAGAACAGCCATGCCACCGGCTTCACCCAGAACGAGCGGTTGAAGCGGCGGCGGTAGGCGATGCCCAGCACCAGCAGCCAGAACGTGCCGAACAGCATGCCGCCGATCACATCGCTCAGCCAATGCGCGCCCAGGTACAGGCGCGAGAAGCCGATCAGGCTGACCACGATGCCCGACACCAGGTACGGCCAGACGCGGGTGCGGCCCGGCATCTCGCGGGCGATCAGCACTGCGAAGAAGCCGAAGGTGATGGTGGCCATGGTCACCGACACCGACGGGAAGCCGAAGCCACTGCTGGCATCGATCGGTCGCACCACATCCACGGTGGCGCCGAGCAGCATGGTCAATGCCAGGCCGAAGGCGAGGGCGGCCAGCCAGTGCGCGGCCGCCATCCAGCGCCGGCGCCAGATCAGGTAGCCCATCGCCGCCGCGGTGGCCGGCAGCAGTACCTGCCAGGCGCCCAGCGAGGCCAGCGCGGCCATCGGGTAATCGGCCAGCGGGTTGCGCAGGGCCAGCATGGCCTGGTGCACCAGCAGGTCGATCGCCAGCGGTTCACCGTGCGCGACCACCACGGTCAGCAGCGCGAACCAGCCCCAGCCCAGCACCAGCAGCATCAGCGCCAGCATCGCCAGCGGCACCGACTCACGTCGTTTCGGGTCCAGCACACCGACGGTATAGCGGCCCAGCGTCGGGTGGCGGTTGGACCAGTCGAGCAGGCGCGCCAGCCAGTTGTCCATGCGTGCGGCCGACCAGCGGTAGCCGTACAGCACGATCGCCCAGACCAGGCCGAGGATCACCGCCAGCAGGCCCACCACCACGACCAGTCGCCCGGCCACCGCAGCCACCGCGTCGTAGGCCTCGCCAAGCACCCAACCCGGTGCCAGGAACAGCACCGCCCACGAAATGCTGGCGATACCACTGGCCTGCATGTAGCGGCTGGCGGGCATCTTCATCATGCCGGCGATGGCCGGCACGAACGGGCGGATGGCGCCCACGTAGCGTGCGATCAGGATGCTCTTGAAGGCATTGCGGCGGAACAGGTTCTCGCCGCGGTCGAGCAGCTGCGGGTAACGGCTGAACGGCCACACGCCACGCAGGCGGTCGCCCCAGCGGCGGCCGATCCAGTAGCTGATGCCATCACCGGCGAACGCACCCAGCGCCGCCGCCGCCACTGCATACGGCCCGGAGATCTGGCCCAGGCCGATGAACACGCCCACTGCGAACAGCAGCGGCAGGGCCGGCACGATGGCACCGAGAATGATCACCGCATCGCAGAAGGCGATGAGGAAGATAACGGCACCCGCCAGCACGGGGTGAGCGGCAATCCACGCGAGGGTGGCGTCGATCCATGAAGAGTCCATTGCCCGATTATAGGGGCGTGAAGGTGACTGGTTCCCAGCCGCTTCGTGACCGTTTGCAACGGGCGCCATCGCCTAGAATGGGCACATGCCGCATTCGCCAGACACGCCCTCGCACGCCCTGAAGGCCGACAGCTTCGGTCGCATCCTCCTTGTGGAAGGGCCTGCCGGCCCCTTCGTACGCCGTGATCTGGGCGCGACGCCGCTGTGGTTGCGGCTGCCGGCCTGGTGGTTGGCCCGCCGCGAAGCACGCGCGCTGCGCCACATCCACGGCATGCCCGATGTGCCGCAGCTGCTGGCGTGGGATGGCCGTCATCTCGACCGCAGCTTCATGGCCGGCGATGCCATGTACCAGCGTCCGCCACGCGGTGACCTGGCCTGGTTCCGCGCCGCGCGTCGCCTGCTGCAGCAGCTGCATCGCAATGGCGTGGCACACAATGATCTGGCCAAGGAAGCCAACTGGCTGGTCACCGACGATGGCCGCCCGGCATTGATCGACTTCCAGCTGGCGGTGATCGGCAACCCGCGCTCGCGCTGGATGCGCCTGCTGGCCCGCGAGGACCTGCGCCACCTGCTCAAGCACAAGCGCATGTACTGCCGCGAGTCGCTCACCCCGGTAGAGAAGCGCGTGCTCAAGCGCACCTCGTGGGTGCGCGAACTGTGGTTCGCCACCGGCAAACCGGTCTACCGCTTCGTCACCCGCCGCATCCTGCATTGGGAAGACAACGAGGGGCAGGGGCCGAAGCCGTGAACCCTGCGCAGGTGGTGACCGGCCCGCCGAGCGCGGGCAGCGTCCTGCGCCCACAGCTGGCCGGCGCCGACTTCGTGCACGCCTGCCAGGCGACGACCCGTCGCGATGGGCGCTCGGCCTTGCAGGCCTATCGCGACATGGCGGCGACCATTCCCGGCTGGTTCGATGGGCTGATGGCGCTGCGCAATCGCGGCATGCGCCTGCTCGGCATGAAGCACCTGGGCTCGTTGCGTGCGGTACAGGACATCGCGCAGCCGCGTCCGGGGCAACGGCTGGGCATCTTCAGCCTGCAGTCGCTGGACGATGATGCCATCGTGCTGGAAGACGACGACCGCCACCTGCGTGTGCAGCTGGCCCTGCAGTGGCAGGGCGACGTGCTGGAGATGGCGACGGTGGTGCATACGCACAACGCGTTCGGGCGCGTGTACATGCTGCCGGTCGCACCCGTGCATCGGCTGATCGTGCCGCATCTGCTGGAGAAGCAGGTGCGGTTGTACCGGTAGATCCACGCCATGCGTGGATGCTGTTCGCAATTCAATGATTGTGCACAGACGCCGGATAATTGGCGCTGAAAACACCTTTCATCTGCTTGTGGCACTCACCTAGAATCGAGAGCGAGAGAGTCGCATGGAAGCGTCGTCACGCCGCCCTTGCGCGGGCTCGCATGCGGACGCGAGGGGAATGCTGTGAGTCGAATTTCTACTTGGCAGTACCGCGCAGTTGCGGTGCTGGTGCTGTGTGTGGGTGCGGGAACGGTCTCGGCGGTCCAGCCGTATCAGGAGTATCGCAAGCTCATCGAGTCCGCACAGAATCTGACCGCGCTGAAGGACGATCTCTTTGGTGAGAGTGTCAGCCTCTACAACGGCAAGACCGAATTTCCGTGACCGATGTCAGCGTTCCCGGCAACAACGCACTGCCTGTGCAGATGCGGCGTCGCTTCAGCGTCGAGGTGGATCTGGTGGGGATTGGAAGCTTCAACGCCAACATCGAGGGAGCCGCCGGAAAGATGAGATGATGATTGATTTTGATGAATTGGCTGATGTGGCGAAAACTATTGCTTGGTACAAGAGCAATTTCTTCGAAGGCTGTGAAGAGGACTTTGTTGCAGACTTTATGGTTTTTTGTTGGCAGGCAGTTGATCCCGGTCGCGTTGCTTCGCTGGATTTAGATGACGAAACTGTAGACGCATGCGCCGACATGCTCTCTGAGTTGAAGCTCTTTGTTGATGAGAGGTGCGGGGAATGGGGGGCGCCTGCTTTCTGGAGGCGCTATATCGATTGGGCGGATTACGCCGCGGATTTTCCGCTTGATGAGTGCAAGCGATTCATGCGAGAGACTGTTGGTTATCTTGAGCCTTCATTTTTCGTATTTACGACCACCGGTGGCGCCGAGATGAGGTCTGAGGTAATGGCGATTTTTGCCGAGTACTCACAGTCCGGCAAAGCGCGTGCTACCTATGTTAGATCGGTAATTGAAAGCCGGTTGGCGACTGAATCATTCTATCGACGATCCCTTTGATTCTCTCCGTCGCGAAATATGAGGTACTGCCGCTCTGGTCGTCGTTCGGCTTTTGGTCAGGGGAAAGCCAATATCCATGGTCCGCTCGGTCGATGTCGCCGGGCATGGCCCGGCGATCACAGCATCGCGACGCTCAACGCCTTACGGCGTTGCCGGCACCACCTGCTGGCCGATGAAGTTGCGCTTCGCATCGAAGTCGTAGGCGATCTGCAGCTGGCCCACATCCGGGCAGGCGTGGCAGTCGCGCAGTGGCGTGCGGTACATCACGCGGATGCCGCCGTTCTCCAGCGGCGTGGCCCCGGCCGACTGCGCCGGTGCGAACGGCGTGGCCTGCGGGTTGGCCTTCAGCAGTTCCTGCACGGTGGGGTCGGCACGCAGGGTGTCGTCCAACTGCACGGCATCCACGTCGATGCGCTTGCCGCTGGCATCGATCAGGCGGGTGCCCTCGTTGGTGTTGGCGCGGAACGGGTATTCGACCGTGGCCACGCCCAGGCCACCGTTCTCGTGCCAGGCGGTCACATAGGCCAGCTCGCCGCCGGTGGACAGCTGTTCGGCGGCGGTGATCGCATCGGCGCTGGCGCCGCCGGCGCGCATCGCATCGCGCAGGCACTCGCGGGTGGCCGCATTCTCGCCCTGGCGGCAGGCGTTGAGGTCGCCATCCCACACCACTGCCTCGCTCCAGCGCAGCTTGCCGTCGGCGGCGGCCTGCTCTGCGCTCGGCGCGTCACCGGCAGGCGGCTCCTTGCCGGGTTCCGGCGAACGGCCCTGGCAGGCGGTCAGCAGGGCAAGCCCCAGGGCAGGCAGCAGCAGGCGGGAACGGCGCATGGCGTGGACCTCGTGCGTTGACTGGAGGCCCGAGTATCGTCAAGGCCGGGTGAACTCCGCGTCGGCGCGGCATACTAGCGGCTCATTGCATACGCTGGAGTGTGGAACGTGGGCAGTCTGCAGGGCAAAACCCTTTTCATCACCGGTGCCTCGCGCGGCATCGGCCTGGCCATCGCACTGCGCGCTGCGCGCGACGGGGCCAACGTGGCGATCGCGGCCAAGTCGTCGGTGCCGAACCCGAAGCTGCCGGGCACCATCCACACCGCGGCCGAGGCCGTTACCGCCGCCGGTGGCCAGGGGCTGGCGCTGAAGTGCGACATCCGCGAGGAGGAGCAGGTACAGGCCGCAGTTGCGGCCACGGTCGACACCTTCGGTGGCATCGACATCCTGATCAACAACGCCAGCGCGATCTGGCTGCGTGGCACGCTGGATACGCCGATGAAGCGCTTCGACCTGATGCAGCAGGTCAATTCGCGTGGCAGCTTCCTGTGTGCGCAGGCCTGCCTGCCGTACCTGCTGCAGGCGCCGAACCCGCACATCCTCACCCTGGCGCCGCCGCCGAGTCTGGAGCCCAAGTGGTGGGGCGCGCATACCGGCTACACGCTGGCGAAGATGGGCATGAGCTTCGTCACGCTCGGCCTGGCCGCGGAATTCGGCCCGCAGGGGGTGGCGGTGAACGCGCTATGGCCGCGCACGGTGATCGCCACGGATGCGATCAACATGATTCCGGGCGTGGATGCGGCCGGCTGCCGTACGCCGCAGATCATGGCCGACGCCGCGCACGCGGTGCTGGTGCGTGAAGCGGCCGGCTTCCATGGCCAGTTCCTGATCGACGATGAAGTGTTGGCGCAGGCCGGTGTCACCGATCTGTCCGGCTATGCAGTGGATCCGTCGCGGCCGTTGCTGCCGGATCTGTTCCTGGATTGAGCGCGCGCCGCGGGATGAGGCCGAGGGCTGCGACCCTCGGCCTGCTGCGCTAGAATGCGCGGCTGTAATCGTTTTCAACAGGGATGTGAGCTCATGTCACGCACTCTTTCCGTCGCGGCGCTGGCCGCTTCGCTGTCGTTGATCCTGACCGCCTGCGGTGGCAAGGCCCCCGCAGCTGCGGGCGCCGCCGCTGCCTCCGGCACGCCGGACGCCAGCGCGGCGCCGTCTGACGCACAACAGCAGTTGACCGCAAAGCTCAACGCTTACATCGGTTGCTTCAACGCGCTGGATTCGAAAACCCATGGCAGCATCCAGTCCTACACGCGCTGGATCAAGGACGTGGAGGCCGGCCCGACCGGTCGCGAGACGCATGTGTACGGGCCGTTCGAGATCAGCGACTACGACATGAAGCAGTGCGACGCCCCGGTGACCGAGGCGATTGCTGCCAAGCCGGCGTTGGCCGATCTCGATGCCGCTGCCAGCCATTACCAGCAGGTGCTGAAGGCGCTGGCGCCGCTCAGCAAGGACGCCCACGACTACTACGATCGCCAGGACTACGAAGACGACCAGTTTGCCAAGGGCAAGCAGCTGCACGCGCCCTTGATGGCCGCCTTCAAGGATTTCGTGGTTGCCAGCGAAACGTTCAATGCCGAGCTGGAGCGCCAGAACGATGCTGCCCAGCGCGAGCAGCTCAAGGCGCTGGAGCAGGCCGAGGGGCGCACGCGCGAGTACTACCGTCTGGCAATGATGCTGGAAGCCAAGGCCATCGTGGAGCTGATGACCGAGGACGCGTTTGATCAGGCCAAGGCCCGCGAGCGCCTGGATGCCTTCAACCGCATTTCCGATGAAGCGCACGCCAAGGTTGCCGACCAGGAACCGGGCAAGTCGGACTGGGAAGGCTTCGAACGTGGGGCCGAGAATTTCCGACGCGAGGGCAAGGAGCGGCTGCAGCGCGTCAGTGAGAAAAAGCCTTACAGCGATTTCGAACGACGCATGCTTGATTCGCCGTCGATGGCGCCGCGCGGCTCTGCCAACAAGCTGATGCAGGAATACAACACGCTCGTTTTCCAGAGCAACCGCCAGTAAGCGGAGTGTTCAGCGATTCATTTTTGTCGCAATCGAGCAGGTTGATTGCGGCATGACGCATCGCGTGGCCCTGAATGCCAGCACCTTGGCGAGGTGCTGGAGCGCGTTCTTGCGCCATGCATGACGATGCCTGCAGTTTTCACTTGTGCAAGGAACTGATTTGAACGCATCCACACGCCTGATTCCTGTCCTCCTGCTCGGCGCGCTGGCCGGCTGCAACAACCCGGCAGGCCTGGCTGTTGCCGATCCGGGGTTGGAAAAGATCAACGCCTACATCGAGTGCTACAACGGCGTCGAACAGCCCATCCACGAAGGTTTCCAGACCTACACGGGCTGGATGAAGGACCCCAAGGCGGGGCCGACCGGCAAGGAAGCGCAGCCGCGCTCACCTGGCAAGGTGTTGTCGCACCGCGTCGAGTACTGCGGCCAGCCGCTGACCGATGCGCTGGCAAAGACGCCTGCTACCTCGCTGGATGCGCCCGCGCGGCAGTACCAGCAGGCGTTCCAGGCACTGAACACCCTGGTCGAGCGCGCTGATGGCTATTTCACCCGCGAAGATTATCGTCGCGATGGTGGTGAAGGGATGCGCAGCCAGCATGCCCCGCTGATGCAGGCCTATGCTGATTTCTTCAAGGCCAGCGAAGCGATGGATGCGGCGCTGGAAAAGAACGAGAACGATCGTCGCGCTGCGCAGCTGAAGCAGATCGAGGAACGCGAGGGCCGCTCGCTGGCGTATTACCATCTGCGCCTTGTCGGTGACGGCAAGCAGCTGGCGATGGCGTTCCAGGGCGACGCACCGGATGTGGCGGCATTGCGCGGCCAGCTGGCCGACTATCAGGCGCTGGTGACGGAAATCCAGAATGGTGGTGTCGGCAAGGACGACCCGATGTGGGGCCATGTGCAGCGCTCGGCGGACAAGCTGGTACGCACGGCCGGGCGCGGTCTCGAGCGCCTGGAGCAGGGCAAGCCGATCACCGCCGATGCGCTGGCGGCCGAGCGCAAGGCATCGGGCAGCTGGCTCACCACCGATCCTGAGGGGGCGCAGTCGACGATTCTGGATGCCTACAACGACCTGGTGACCACCAGCAACCGCATGCGTTGAGGAGGATCCACGCATGGCGTGGATCTACCGAGGGGCGCGCCGGGCCATGCCCGGCGCGCACCCTGTTGTTTCGGTAGTGCCGGCCGCTGGCCGGCATGACCCTCAATCAATGGCTGAACGCATCCGGTAGTTCACCCCCGCACTTGCGGCAGTGGCGCGCATCCGGTTCATGCCCTTCCAGCCCGCAGTGCGGGCAGCCGCGGGAATCCCGACGTGCGGCCAGCTCGGCTTCGCGCATGGTGCTGGCCAGTTCGGCGGTGTAGATGCCGGTGGGCACGGCGATGATGCTGTAGCCGATCAGGATCAGCACCGAGGTGACGAAGCGGCCGAGCACGGTCTGCGGCACGATGTCGCCAAAGCCGACCGTGGCCATGGTCACCACTGCCCAGTACATGCTGGCCGGGATGTTGGTGAAGCCGTGTTCGGGGCCCTCGATCACGTACATCAGCGCGCCGGCGATGATGGTGATGGTGATCACCGTGAACAGGAACACCAGCACCTTGCGCCGGCTGCGCCACAGCGACGTCATCAACACGCCGCTTTCCTCGATGTAGCGGGTCAGCTTGAGGATGCGGAACACGCGCAGGATGCGCAGCGCGCGCACCACCAGCAGGCTCTGCGCGCCGGGGATGAACATCGACAGGTAGGCGGGCAGGATCGACAGCAGGTCGATGATGCCCCAGATGCTCACCGCGTAACGCAGCGGGCGCTTGACCACCGCCAGCCGCAGCAGGTACTCGGCGGTGAAAATGATCGTGAAGGCCCATTCCAGGATGTACAGGCCGGTGGACCATTCGGCGTGCAGGTGCTGCACGCTGTCGATCATCACCACCAGGATGCTGGCGATGATCGCCACCACCAGGATCAGGTCGAAATTGCGCGAGGGCCGCGAGTCGTGGCGGTAGATGATGTCGAACCACCGGCGGCGCCAGCCGGTCTCGGTGGCGGGGTTCAGCTGGGGGGCAGAAAACGGTCGCATGGGCGCATTGTGCCGCAGGGGTTCCGGCGCGAGAATGGGGATTCCTGAACCCTGCCGACTGCCATGACCGCCGCTACCGATCCGCTGATCTCCCTTTCGCACTACTACCTGCCGGTCTACAAGCCCCGCCAGGTGGTTCTGGAGCGAGGCCAGGGCGCCCGCGTGTGGGACAGCCAGGGCCGTGAGTTCATCGACCTGGCCGCCGGCATCGCCGTGTGTGGCCTGGGCCACAACGATCCGGACCTGGTGGCCGCACTGGTCGAGCAGGCCGGCAAGCTCTGGCACACCAGCAACGTGTTCTATAGTGCACCGCCGCTGCACCTGGCCGAGGAGCTGGTGAAGGCCAGCCGCTTCGCCGAGCGCGTGTTCCTGTGCAATTCCGGCGCCGAAGCCAACGAAGTGGCGATCAAGATGGTCCGCAAGTGGGCCTCCAGCCAGGGCCGCCCGGCCGACAAGCGGGTGATCATCACCTTCCGTGGCAGCTTCCACGGCCGCACCATGGGCGCGGTGACCGCTACCGCCCAGCCGAAGTACCAGGAAGGCTACGAGCCGCTGCCCG
Organism: Stenotrophomonas sp. AG209; assembly: GCF_003550055.1. Lineage (NCBI taxonomy): Bacteria > Pseudomonadati > Pseudomonadota > Gammaproteobacteria > Lysobacterales > Lysobacteraceae > Stenotrophomonas > Stenotrophomonas sp. AG209. The sequence goes on along the minus strand of NZ_QXDB01000001.1, from coordinate 1,738,756 downwards.
GTGGCTTCCGCTACATCGATTTCAACGATGAGGTGCAGCTGGAAACCGCGATGGCCGCCGGCGACGTGGCGGCGGTGATGCTGGAGCCGATCCAGGGCGAGGGCGGCGTGATGCCGGCCAAGTCCGGCTTCCTCAAGCGCGTGCGCGAACTGTGCGACCAGCACAACGCACTGCTGGTGCTGGACGAGATCCAGGCCGGCATGGGCCGCACCGGCACGCTGTTCGCGCACTGGCAGGACGACGTGGTGCCGGACATGGTCACCCTGGCCAAGGCACTCGGTGGCGGCTTCCCGATCGGTGCGATGCTGGCCGGCCCGAAGGTGGCCGAGACCATGCAGTTCGGCGCGCATGGCACCACCTTTGGTGGCAACCCGCTGGCTGCTGCAGTGGCCCGCGTGGCACTGCGCAAGCTGGCCTCGGCGGAGATCGCCGCCAATGTCAGCCGCCAGTCGAAGGCGCTGCGCGATGGCTTCGCCCGCATCAACGACGAGTTCGGCGTGTTCAGCGACGTGCGCGGCCGTGGCCTGATGCTGGGCGCGGTGCTGAGCAAGGACTTCGCCGGCCAGGCCGGTGCGATCCTCGACCATGCCGCCGAGCAGGGCCTGCTGACCCTGCAGGCCGGCCCGGACGTGCTGCGTTTTGTGCCGTCGCTGAACATCACCGACGAAGAAGTGGCCGAAGGCCTTAAGCGCCTGCGCGCAGCGATTGCTGCGTTCATCGCCGCGCGCTGAAGCCATGGCGCTGGGGTCGGATCCCTCTCCTGCGGAGAGGGCTCTGACCCCAATCAGCTCACCGCGTAACGCTTCAACACCTTGCCCAGCCCACGGCCATCGCGCACGGTTTCCGCGTGCAGGCCGGCAGCGCGTGCGCCACGCACATTGGCGAACAGATCATCGATGAACAGCGTGCGCGAAGGCGCCACGCCCAGTACGTCGAGTGTGCGCAGGAATACCGCGGGCGCCGGTTTGCGCAGGCCGAAATCCGCGCTGCAGAACACGCGGCCCTGCAGCGCAGGGAACAGTTGCGGCAACAGGATGGGCAACGCCTGCACCATCAGTGCGCCATTATTGGTCAGCACCGCGATTGGCAGTTGCAGGGCCTGCAGCCGCTGCAGCACCGCGTGCTGCGGATGGCTGGCGGCCTGGCGCGCGGCGGTCCATGTCGCCACATCGACGGGTCTGCCCAGCAGCGCGTCCAGCCGAGCGAGGTAGGCTGGACCGTCCAGCGTGCCATTGTCGTGCGCGGCTTCCAGCCCGCTGTCGTACAGCGCGGCCTGCACGGCCGGCGTAGGAACCTCCAGCGCCTGCGCCAGGTGCAGCACGCGCTGCGCGCGCTGGTACTGCACCAGCACGCCATCCACATCCAGCAGCAACAGGTCGATCCGCATCGGCCGAGCATGCCATTGCAGTGAATGCGTGGGAAACCCTGGAGTTGGCATGCGACAGACGGTCGCAGACGGCGCCGCAGGGGCATGCCTAGAATGGCGCTTGAATCCGCAGGAGATGCAGCGATGAAGGCTTGGATGGTGGCAGTGGGACTGGGTGCGCTGATGCTGGCGCCGTCGGCGATGGCACGAGTGTGTGCGGTGAGCATCGACAGCACCGACCAGATGAGCTTCAGCAGCCGCGAGATCAAGATTGCTGCCGATTGCAGTGCGGTGGACCTGACCCTGCGCCACACCGGCAAGCTGGCCGCCACCGCGATGGGCCATAACTGGGTGCTGACCCGCACCGTCGATTACCAGCCGGTGGCCATGGCGGGCATGCGCATGACCCTGGCCGACAGCTACCTGCCGAAGGCTGACAAGCGCGTGCTGGCGCACACCAAGGTGATCGGCGGCGGCGAGACCACGCGCGTGCGCTTCTCTACCCAGGGCTTGCAGAAGGGGGGCGATTACACCTTCTTCTGCTCGTTCCCCGGCCACTTCGCGATGATGAAGGGCAAATTCGTCTTCGGTTGAGCAGCCACGCATGGCGTGGCTCTACCAGTAGATCCACGCCATGCGTGGATGAAAAAGGGGACGGAGGGGATTAAGTCGTTTGTGCACTTACGACTTAATCCCCTCCGTCCCCTTTTTGCGATCAGCCCTTGGCGGCCTTGAACGCCATGCGTGCAGCGGCCAGCGTCGCTTCGATCACCGCATCGTCATGCGCGCTGGACAGGAAGCCGGCTTCGTACGCCGACGGCGCCAGGAACACGCCCTGGTCCAGCATCGCGTGGAAGAAGCGGTTGAACGCCGGGATGTCACAGGCAGTGGCCTGCGCATAGGTCTCCACCTTCTCACTGGTGAAGAACAGGCCGAACATCGCGCCCACGCGGGTGGTGGTCACGGCCACGCCGGCTTCGGCAGCGGCCGCTTCCAGGCCGGCACACAGGCGCGCGGTGCGCTCGGTCAGGTCGGCGTGGAAACCCGGTTGCTGGATCAGCTCCAGCATCGCCAGGCCGGCGGCCATTGCCACCGGGTTGCCGCTCAGCGTGCCGGCCTGGTAGATCGGGCCGGCCGGCGCGATCTGCTGCATCAGTTCGCGACGACCGCCGTAGGCACCCACCGGCATGCCGCCGCCGATGATCTTGCCGAAGGTGGTCAGGTCCGGGGTGATGCCGTAGTGCGCCTGCGCACCGCCGAGGGCGACGCGGAAGCCGGTCATCACTTCGTCGAAGATCAGCAGCGCGCCGTGCTTCGTGCACAGTTCGCGCAGGTGCTGCAGGTAGCCCTCGCGCGGCGGGATGCAGTTGGCATTGCCGACCACCGGCTCGATGATCAGGCCGGCGATGTCGTCACCCTGCTGCTCGAACAGGGCGGTGGCCGCTTCGAAGTCGTTGTAGGGCAGGGTCAGGGTCAGTTCGCTCAGGCCGGCCGGCACGCCCGGCGAGGTCGGCACGCCCAGGGTCAGCATGCCGCTGCCGGCCTTGACCAGGAACGAGTCGCCATGGCCGTGGTAGCAGCCTTCGAACTTCACGATGCGATTGCGGCCGGTGGCACCACGCGCCAGGCGGATCGCCGACAGCGTGGCCTCGGTGCCGGAGTTGACCATGCGCACCATCTCGCACGACGGCACCAGGCGGGTGATGGTCTCGGCCATGGTCACTTCAGCCGCGCACGGCGCGCCGAAGGACAGGCCGTTGTCGATCGCCTTCTTCACCGCCTGGCGCACGGTCGGGTGGTTGTGGCCGACGATCATCGGGCCCCAGGAACCGACGTAGTCGATATAGCGGTTGCCGTCGACGTCGTACAGGTAGGCGCCGTCGGCGCGCTCGACGAAGAACGGTTCGCCACCGACCGATTTGAACGCGCGTACCGGCGAATTGACGCCGCCCGGCAGCAGCTGCTGGGCGCGGGAGAACAGGGCGTGGGACTGGTCGTGGTTCATGCGGATTTCCTGGGCATTACGCGAACTGGGCGAGGTAGGCGCGCTGGACCGCCACCGGGTCTTCGGCGGCGAACACGCTGCTGACCACGGCGACCAGATCGGCGCCGGCGTCGATGATGGGACCGACATTGTCCGGCGTCAGGCCGCCGATCGCCACCCGCGGCACGCCCAGTGCGGCGCTTTGCCGCAGCAGGTCGGTATGGGCGCGGCTGGTGGTGATCTTGGTGGTGGTCGGGAAGAACGCGCCGAAGGCCACGTAGCTGGCGCCGGCGGCCACGGCCTTTTCGGCATTGGCCAGCTGGTCGTAGCAGGAGGCGCCGATGATGGCCTCGGCACCGAGCAGGGCGCGCGCGCTGGGGATGTCGCCGTCGGTGCCGCCCAGGTGCACGCCGGCCGCGCCGACCGCCTTGGCCAGCGCCGGGTCGTCGTTGACGATCAGCGGCACGCCGTGTTCCACGCACAGCGCCTGCAGGGCGGTGGCCTGCTCGCGCCGCAGCGCGTCACTGGCGGTCTTGTTGCGGTACTGCAGCCAGGTGGCGCCCGCGGCCAGCAGCGGCGCGGTGCGGGCCAGCAGGCGCGCGGTATCGGGCTCGTCCGGGGTGATCAGGTAGACGCCGCGGGGCGCCGGGGAAGCAGAAGTCATCGATGGCTACCGGTGAGTGGACCGCGATGGGACAATGGCGGCCCGTGAATCCAGACCCGATTATCCGATGAGCGATGCCACCCCCACCACCTTGCGCACCTGGATGTGCGTGGTCTGCGGCTTCCTTTACAGCGAAGCGGAAGGCTTGCCGGAGGAGGGCATCGCGCCGGGGACGCGCTGGGAGGACATTCCCGAGACCTGGACCTGCCCGGACTGTGGCGTGACCAAGGCCGATTTCGAGATGGTCGAGGTCGATTGATCGCAATGGCCGCCGGGCATGGCCCGGCGCTAGCGGTGGGTGCGGACCGTTGGTCCGCACACCTGACAGAATCAATGCAGCCGTGGCACCGGCCCGCCGAGGTCGATCAGCTTCTCGCGCAGCCACTGCGCATCGCTGGCTTCCGGGTTGCGCTTCAGGTACTGCCCCAGATCGTGGCGGGCACCGGCCAGGTACTCCAGCTGCAGGTAGGCCAGGCCGCGGTCACGCAGCGCATCGTCCTGCTCCGGGGCGAGCTTCAGCAGGCGGTCGGCACTGCGCGCGGCGCGGTCCCATTCGCCGGCCTCGGCATACACGCCGTGCAGGTTGCGCAGCATGCGCATCAGGATCGCGCGTGCTGGCGCCGGGTCGAGGATCTGCGCCAGCACCTGGTCGTCGGGCATCTGCCCGCCCAGGTGTGACTTGGCCCGCTCGCGCAGTTCGTCCACGTCCAGCGGGCGGCCGCCATTGAACGGGTCCATCACCAGCACGCCGTCGTCCACCGGCAGGCGCACCAGGAAATGGCCGGGGAAGGACACGCCGTCGAGCGGAATGCCCAGCCGGCGCGCGACTTCCATCTGCACCAGTGCCAGCGAGATGGGGTTGCCCAGGCGGCGCTCGAATACCTGGTTGAGGTAGCTGTTGCGCGGGTCGTAGTACTCGTCGTGGTCGCCGCTGTAGCCCAGCTCGTCGAACAGGTGGCGGTTGATCGCCGCCATCTTCAACGGGCTGTTGTCGATGCTGTCCACTTCCGAACGTAGGTGCTCGACATGGCTCTGGATCAGCGCGTCGTAGGTCGACGGCTGCAGATCGGGGTATTCATCGCGCGCGATCAGCAGCGCGGTCGGCAACAGTGGCAGTGCCTCGTCTTCGAGGTCGGCCAGTGCATCCCAGTCGGGGAGTGTGATCCGGTCCTGCATGGACACAGACTGGCGTCATTCGCAGGCGGTTTCAAGCGGTGCCGCGTGAAAAAGTCAGGGGTCAGATCCCTTTCGCGTGCGAAAGGGATCTGACCCCCGCAGGGTTGCCGGCCAGCGGCCGGCACTACCGCGGGTGCCGGCCGCTGGCCGGCCGCATCGTTTACTACTCGATGCCCGGGCCGAAGGTCAGCTGAGTGCCGTCCTTCAACTGCAGCTTCTCGGCCTGGCCGGCGTTGAGCTCCAGCACGTAGCGCGCCGGGCCACCGCTGGGATAGGGCGGGCACATGTCGCCGGCCGAGCACGGCGGCACATCGCGCTGCTGGCTGACCAGCTTGCGCTGGCTGTCGAAGTACAGGATGTCCAGCGCGATCTTGGTGTTCTTCATCCAGTACGCCTGCATTTCTTCGCGGTCGTGGATGAACAGCATGCCGTGGTCGGCCGACATCTGGTCGCGGAACATCAGCCCGCGCGCGCGGGTTTCATCGTTGGTGGCCAGCTCCACCTGGTAGCGGGCGCCATCCAGCTCGACCCAATGGCGGGCCGCGTCGGTGGCACAGCCGGCCAGAGCCAGCAGCGGAAGCATCAGCAGCGAACGCAACAGCGACATCGTCAGGATCCTTCGGAAGGGTCAGAGCACGATCGGCGGCTCGCCGCCGACGATCACCACGTCGGCGCGACGGCGCGCGAACAGGCCGACGCAGACCACGCCCGGCAGCTGGTTGAGCTCGCGCTCCAGCTTTTCCGGATCGGTGATCTGCAGGTTGTGGATGTCCAGGATCTGGTTGCCGTTGTCGGTGACCACGCCTTCGCGCCAGGTTGGCTGGCCGCCGGTCATGTCGCGGATCTGGCGGGCGACCAGGCTGCGCGCCATCGGGATCACTTCCACCGGCAGCGGGAACTTGCCCAGCACCGGCACCTGCTTGCTCGGGTCGACGATGCAGATGAAGCGCTCGCTGGCCTCGGCGATGATCTTCTCGCGGGTCAGTGCGGCGCCGCCGCCCTTGATCAGGCACTTGTTGGCATCGCACTCGTCGGCGCCGTCCACGTACAGCGACAGATTGCCGCTGTGGTTCAGCTCGATCACCTCGATGCCGTGCTGCTTCAGGCGCGCGGTGCTCTGCTCGGAGCTGGACACGGCACCCTTGATGCGGTGCTGGATGCGGGCCAGGGCATCGATGAAATAGGCCACGGTGGAACCGGTGCCGACACCGACGATCATGCCGTCTTCGACGTACTCGATGGCTTTCTCGGCGGCCAGGCGCTTGGCTTCGGACATGGGAGAACTCTCAGGCAGGGAATCAGGATTTTTTTTCCAGCGACAGCAGCAGCTTCCACTGCGCGGCGGTCACCGGGAACACCGACAGGCGGTTGCCCTTGGCAACCAGCGGGAAGCCTTCGCCGAGCGCTTCGGCGTGCAGCTTGATCTCGTCCAGCGCGATCACCTGCTTGAGCTTGCGGTCGAAGGCCACGTCCACCAGCATCCAGCGCGGGTTCTCGCGCGTGCTCTTGGGGTCGTGGTAGTCGGATTTGGGGTCGAACTGGGTGTCGTCCGGATAGGCCGGGCTGGCGACGGTGGCCAGGCCGACGATGCCGGGGACCTTGGTATTGGAGTGGTAGAACAGGATGCCGTCGCCCACCTGCATGCCGTCGCGCATGAAGTTGCGCGCCTGGTAGTTGCGCACCCCGTTCCAGGGTTCGACCTTGACCTTGGCCAGGTCATCGATGGAGAAGGCGTCCGGTTCGGACTTCATCAGCCAGTAGCGCGTGCGGGCGGTCATGCGTTCACGGGGGCAGCGGAGGGGAACAGGGTGCCGTCTTCGGTGCAGATCGCATCCACCGGCACGTCCCAGGACGCCACCGGCAAGGACTCGACCTGCTGCACCGCGAATGCAGCACCGACCAGCCAGGGCGGCGCCGGCCGGTCGTGGCGGAAGGCGAAGCTGCGATCATACCAGCCGCCCCCCATGCCCAGCCGCCGGCACTGTGTGTCGAAGCCCACCAGCGGGGTCACCACCAGCGCCATCTGCGCCGGTTCCAGGGTGTCTTCCATGGCCACGTCCGGCTCGGGAATGCCATAGCGGTTGCTGGTCAGTGCTTGCCCCGGCCGCCACGGTGCGAAGCGCAGCACGTCGCCGGCCAGCACCGGCAGGCAGTAGGTGAGTCCTTCGGGCAGCTGCAGCTGCCAGCGGTGCAGGGCGATTTCGCCATCCAGCGCCCAGTAGCCGGCCACGGCGCCTTCGCGCGGGGCGAACGGCAGGGCCAGCAGGGCATCGGCAAGCGATTCGGCGGCGGCGATGCGCTCACCGGCGGAAAGGTCCCGGCGGCGTTGCCGCAGGTCGTGGCGCAGGGCCTGGCGCGGGTCGGTCATGGCAGCGTGCGGCAAGGATCAGCTGCCATTGTGCCGGAAAGAACAAGGGCGACGCCCGAAGACGCCGCCCTTGCTGGAATATTGCATTCTCCGCAATGTCGATGCATGCGAAACGACCTTGAACCCGGGGGCTCAAGTGGGAACGCTGGAGAACCATCGGGCTTCCCGCTACAAGGCGGACCTGCACTCCCGGCGCTGTCGCGCTCCCGGTGTCGTTCTTAAGGGACAAGGCGAATGTTTGCACATGCCGTCGAGTACCGCAGAGAACGCGTGGCCATTATAGCCAGCGCGCAGGATCTGGATAGGCCGTTCGTCGGCAACAGTCCGTGCCAATTCAGATACGCGAAAAGGGGACGGAGGGAATTAAGACGTTTCCGGCACGGAAGGGGCGAATGCGCCTTGATTCCCTCCGTCCCCTTTTTCTACGGGGTGCCGTCGATGGCGCGGTCCAGGCGCCGGTTCAGGTCGGCCAGCGTCTGCTGCAGGGCCACCGCCTGGCGGGCGTTCTCGTCGCGCAGCAGCTGCAGTTCATGGGCCAGGTTCAATGCGGCCAGCACCGCGACGCGGTCGACGGCGGCCATGCGGTTGCTGCCGCGGATTTCGCGCATGCGCGCATCGAGCAGGCGCGCGGCGGCCATCAGGCTGTCGCGTTCATCGCCGCCGACACCCACGGTGTATTCACGATCGAGGATGCGGACACTGACCGGTTCGGCGCTCATGTGTGCTGCTCCAGGGATTTGAGCCGGCTGATCATTGCTTCCACCCGCGAGCGTGCCTGCTCGTTCTTGGCCAGCAGCGTGGAACGCTCGGCCACCAGCTGTTCCTGCTGGTGGCGCAGGCTTCGGTTCTCCTCGGCCAGGCGCTGGTTGCGTTCAAGCAACGCTTCCACGCGGGCGGCGAAGTCCTGCAGCTGGGCAAGGGGATCGGCGGGTTCCATGCGGGCACGATAGGCAAGCCGGGTAAGGGTGGTCAAGCGTTGTCGCAGCAAGGCCTGACGGCCGCAGAGAGGATGCCGTGGGGTTGCTACACTACGGGGTCTCACGGGCGCGCGCGTGCGCGCCCCGGGTTTCCTTTCCGAACGAGCCGCACGATGACCGAACTTCCCTCCGTCGACGACGTTACCCGCGCCAGCCAGGAACTGGGCCTGGGCGCCACCGCTGCCGAGCTGCACGGCGCGCTGTGTGGCTGGCTGGCCGCCGGCGGCGCCCCCGGCAACGATTGGCCGGCGCGCGTGCTGGCCGACGACAACCTGCCACCGGTGGCCGCCGACAGCGTGCTGGGGCAGCTGCTGCAGGCGACCATCAAGCAGCTGGAAGACCGCGACTTCGCCTTCGAACTGCTGCTGACCGATGGCGACGACGTATCCGCGCAGGCCGATGCCATGTTCAGCTGGACCCGCTCGTTCCTGGGCGGCTTCGGCCTGGGCAGCGGTGGTCGCCGCCCGACCCTGTCCGAAGAGGGCGAAGAAGCGCTGACCGACATGGCCAGCCTGGCCCGTGCCTCCAGCGAGGATTTCGAGGCCGGCGGCGATGACGATGACGAAGCCCTGTCGGAGATCGAGGAATTCATCCGCGTGGCGGTGCTGCTGCTGCACGGTGACGTGGTGCTGGCCTCGCGCCATCGGCAGCGCCTGAACTGATGGATATCAAGCAGCGCACCGGCATCGCGGCCGGCGAATACAAGCGTCGGCGCCGCCAGCTGATGGACATGGCCGGCGAGGACGCGATCCTGGTGCTGCCGGCCGCGGCCGAGAAGGTGCGCAGCCTCGATACCCATTACCCGTTCCGGCAGGATTCGGACTTCCAGTACCTGAGCGGCTTCCCGGAGCCGGAAGCGGTGCTGGTGCTGATCCCGGGGCGACGCCACGGCGAGGCCATCCTGTTCTGCCGCGAGCGCGATGCCGAGCGCGAGGCCTGGGACGGCAGCCGCGCCGGCCAGGAAGGCGCGGTGGCGCAGTACGGCATGGACGATGCGTACCCGATCGACGATCTGGACGACATCCTGCCGGGCCTGCTGGAAGGACGTTCGCGCGTCTATTACCACTTCGGCCGTGACGCGGATTTCGACCTGAAGCTGATCGGCTGGGTCAACCGCGTGCGTTCGCAGGTGCGCCACGGCGCGCAGCCGCCGCATGAGTTCCTGGAGCTGGGCCACCTGCTGCACGAGCAGCGCCTGTTCAAGTCCGGTGCCGAAGTGGCGCTGATGCACCACGCCGCACAGATCAGCGTGCGTGCGCATCTGGCCGCGATGAAGGCAGCCAGGGCCGGCATCCACGAGTACGAACTGCAGGCGGAGCTGGAGCGCGTGTTCCGCGCCAACGATGCCGTGCCGGCCTACTGCAGCATCGTCGGTGCGGGCCGCAACGGCTGCATCCTGCATTACCGCGACAACAACGCACGTTCGCGCGACGGCGAGCTGGTGCTGATCGATGCCGGCGCGGAATATCGCGGCTATGCCAGCGACATCACCCGCACCTTCCCGGTGAACGGCCGCTTCAGTGCCGAGCAGCGCGCGCTGCACGACCTGGTCGGCGATGCGCAGGCCGCGGCGCTGGCCCAGGCCAAGCCGGGCGTGCCGTACGAGGCCGGCCACCTGGCGGCGGTGCAGACCCTGACCGAGGGCCTGCTGCGGCTGGGGCTGCTGAAGGGTACGCTGGAAAAGAACCTGTCCGAAGGTCAGTACCAGCGTTTCTACCGGCACAAGACCGGGCACTGGATCGGGCTGGACGTGCACGATGTGGGCGACTACCGCCTGGCGGGCGATTCGCGCCTGCTGGAGCCGGGCATGGCGTTCACCATCGAGCCGGGGCTGTATGTCGGCGTGGACGATACGACGGTGGAACCGCGCTGGCGCGGTATCGGCATCCGTACCGAGGATGACGTGCTGATCACCGATGACGGCCATCGCGTGCTGACCGAAGGCCTGGCGCGCAGCGCCGACGAGATCGAAGCGGTGATGGCGGGGTAAGGGGCTTTTCTGCAGGGCTTGCAGCCCTGCACCTGCTACACGCCAGAGCAACAGCAACAGCGGGCATTCCGTGAGACGGCGGGGCACTGTGGGTTTGCGGGGACGCCGTAAACCCGTCCATGGGGGCTTGGTCGCGGCATCCATGCCGCTCACACCCCGCAAGCCCACAGTGCCCCGCCTTCGACAGGTTCACGCGGCTGTTGGTGGGTGCCGACCGTTGGTCGGCACATCTGTCAGATATCGAATGAATCATCCACGCATGGCGTGGATCTACTGGCTGCTGCGGCTGTTGGTAGGTGTCGACCTTGGTCGACACGGAGCGAGCGCAGCGAGCGACCCGCTTTTGACTTTCTTTTGTCTTTTCCGTGGTTGGACGCGCGCAGGAAACTGTCAAAGGTGGGGCGGGTGGGCCATGCAGGGGCGTTGGCGCCATGGATGGCGCCATCGAGCTTACAGGGACGTACTTGCAGCGTCCCCTGCATGGCCCACCCGCACCGCCAAGCGCGGCTTTTGCTCCAAGCGGCCAACCACGAGGGGCTCAGCCGTTGGCCGCCGCAAACTCCGGCCGCGTCAGGTTGTCCGCTTCGCCCTCGGTGCACAGCACCTCGTCTTCGATGCGGATGCCGCCATACGGACGGAAGAAGTCCACGCGGTCCCAGTTGATCGCATCGCCATGGCCGGCGTCCTTCACTTCGTTCAACAGCATGTCGATGAAGTACAGGCCCGGTTCGATGGTCACCACCATGCCCGGTTCCAGTACGCGGGTCAGGCGCAGGTACGGATGGCCCGCCGGGCGCTCGATGCGGCCACCCTCGTCGCTGGCTGCGAAACCGGCCACGTCGTGCACCTGCAGGCCGATCAGGTGGCCGATGCCGTGCGGGAAGAACGCGGCGCTGACGCCGGTTTCAACTGCGGTCTGCGGCGACACCTTGATCACGCCGAAGTCCTTCAGTACGCCCATCAGTGAAAGATGTGCGTCCACGTGCAGCTGCTTGTAGTCGAAGCCCGGCCGCACCGCCGCGCACATCTGCTGCTGGGCGGCGTCGACGGCGGCGATCATCGCCGCGAATTCGTCGTGGCCCTGCGCGGCGTAGGTGCGGGTGATGTCGCTGGCATAGCCGTGCGCGCTGGCGCCGGCATCGATCAGGAAGCTGCGCAGCGGCTGCGGTGCCTTGCGGCCCAGCTCGGTGTAATGCAGCACGGCGGCATGTTCATTCAGCGCCACGATGTTGCCGTAGGGCAGCTCGTTGGCATCCTGGCCGACGGCCTGGCAGTACGCCATGTGGATGCTGAATTCGTCGGCGCCGTTGCGGAATGCGGCCTCGGCGGCGCGGTGGCCGCGCACGCCCAGCACCTGCGCCTGGCGCATCAGCGCGATTTCATACGGCGTCTTGCTGCCGCGGTGCCATTCCAGGTAATTCACCACTGCCGCCGGGTTGTTGGGCACGTAGTTGCCCAGCGCGCTCTGCGGCTCGCCGAGGATCGCGCAGCGCGACGGATCGGCCGGCAACAGGGCGAGCGCGTCTTCGGACTTGCGGATGATGTGGATGTCGAAGTGCTCCACCCACCAGCCGCTCGGCGCACCCGGCACCACGTGCCAGTAGTCGAAGGGCTGGTGGAAGATCACCGCCGGGCGCTTGCCGGGGGTGAACACGATCCAGCTGTTGGGCACCCGGGTCAGCGGCAGCCAGGCCTTGAACTGCGGATTGACCGCGTACGGGTAGTCGCGATCGTCGAACACCTGGTAGTGCAGGGTGCCACTGGGCACCACCAGGTGATCGAAGCCGCCGCGGGCCAGCGCCTGTTCGGCACGTCGGCACAGCACGGCCAGGTGGTCGGGATAAAGGGCGCCGGGGTCTTGCTGGGTCATTGCGGTGGCTCGACACGGAAAACGGCCCTAGATTCTGCCGCATACCGGGAAAAACCGCTGTGCTGGAACCGGCACTCAGGCCGTCGAAACCGGCCCCTCGTCGCTGTCTTCGCCGACCCACTGGCGCAGCAGCTGCCGATGCTCGCGTGACAGGGTGAGGAAACGGAAGCCGGTCCAGCTCTGGCCCGGCGCATGCGCCGGTTCGCTCCACAGCAGGTGCACGCCCACGTCGATGGCCTCGTGGCGGCCGTCGCCCATCGGCAACGGGAAGCGGAACTGGTACAGCGCATCCTCGCGCAGCGGCGTGCTGGCCAGCATCAGCATGCCGGTCTCGGAGACATTGCCGAGCCGGCCCACCACGCTTTCGCGCATCTGGTCGGTGACCGGTACCAGGTCCGAGACCTGGCGGCGCGGCGCGCGGCGCGTGTCCTGCGGTGGTTGGGTGTTCAAACGGAGGTCTCCCTGGAACGGCCGCCGGCCAGCGCGCGCAGCGCACCGAGGCTGGCCTGCCACGCGCGATCGACCAGCCGGCCCTTTTCTTCGGTGACCAGCTGCGCGCGCCCGGCGCTGATCTGCCGGGCCAGCGTGTCGAGGTCGGTATCGGCGATCTTCTGCCCGCGCGGATTGACGAACAGGGCGTGGCCGGTCAGCAGGCTGTACCAGGACAGGCGCTGCCGGCGCAGGGTGCCGTCACCGCTGTCGATGTCGAACCAGCTGCCGAAGGGCAGGGTGGCCAGCTGCTGGTAGGCGGCCTCTTCAGCACTGCTGCGCGGTGCCAGCGACGCATTGCCGCCGCCGCTGGCGGCATGTTCGCCCAACCGTGCACGCGCCTTCAGCCGGGCACTGAGTTCAGTGCGCGAGGTGCTTTCGTCCTCGCCACCGGGCGTGGCCAGGCGGCGGGCAACGGCGGCTGCTTCTTCGGCGTGATAGCCGACCTGCACCAGCGCGGACTCCACATCGCTGGCCAGCGAGGTATCGGTACCACCGGGCGCGTCGACGGCCTGCGCGGTCACCGCAGCGATGCGCTCGGTCTGGTGCAGGCGCTCCTGCCACTGCGGTGAATCGTCGCCGTGGCGCAGGCGGGTGAGGGTGAGTGCATCGGCCCAGGCCTGGCGCAGCAGGGTCTGCACGAAGCGTGGCGGTTCCTGTGCGTCGCAGCACTGGTCGATCTGCGCATTGGCCTGGCGACGTGCCAGTTCCAGTCGTTCCTTGCCGCGTGCTGCCTCGACGTGGCGGCGCTCGGCCAATTCGGCGCGATGGGCCGCCGCGCGCTGGTGCTGCTGCACGTCTTCGTTGGCGGTGGCGAAGGCCTCGGGCGAGCGCGCGTCCTGGCCGAGCAGGCCCTGCACGCTCTGCGCCATGCGTTGCAGCAGCTGGGGGTCCACATCATCGTCGCCCAGCCAGTTGGCGCCGACTTCGGCAATCTGGTTGAGCAGTTCGCGTGCGGGGTGTTCGTCGCGCACGAAGAAGCCAGGGTCGGCCATCGCCGCACGCGCCAGCGGTACCTGCAGGCGCGCCAGCAGGGCGGCCGGCACCGGGTCGGGGCGCTGCTGTTGCTGCACCTGCTGCATCAGCATGCGCAGCAGGTCGAGGTTGTCGCGGTCGTGGCTGCCCAGCTGGGCCTGCGCGCCGTGCTCGCTGCGCAGCTGGGCGACCACCGCAGCCTGCAGGTCGGCGACGCCGGTGGCCGCGCTGGACTGGGCCTGCAGCCGCGCGAGGACCGCATCGACGGCTGCACTGGGCACGGCAGCGGCATCCGCGGGGGGCGCCGTGGCGTGGCGCGCCTGTTGCAGCAGTTCATGCAGCGCACTGCCGGTGGACGTGGTCACGCCCGGGGCTGCGGCACCCGGGGCGACCGCATCGTTGAAGGCGTCCTGCACCAGGTTCGACCAGGAACCGGCGGGAGCGGAGCCGTTCCAGCCGGTCAACGGCGCGGCGGCACGCTTGGCTGGCTGGGTTGCGCGGCCGCCCCCCACTGACTGGGTGATGATCCGCCGGGTGCTCGACGAGCGCGCCAGGTACGGGGTGTAGACCAGGCCCGGCAGCACGCCGTGCTGGGCCAGCAGCGCATTGGCGCGGTCCAGCACATCGCCCAGGCGTTCCAGCACCTGCCGCTCGAAGCTGCGGTACAGCGCAAGCTGCACCTCCACGCCGAGCGCGTCCTGTTCGGCGATCCGGCGCACCATCGCGCACAGGGCCTGTGGTGCCAGTGGCAGGGTGTCGGCCTCGAACGCCGGCGCCGCTGCAAGCACGCCCAGGCGCTGGCCCAGCAGGTTCAGCGTATTGGTTGAACGCAGCGTCTCGCGCCGGATCATCTCGGTCAGCAGCAGGTCGCGATCCACCTCATGCTCATCGACCAGCGACAGGCCGAGCATGCCCGGCAGCGGCGGCGGCGAAGCATGGGCCGCCGCGGCGGTGGACGGCGCGCGCAGGCCCACCAGCGCCTCGGCCACGGCATCAAGCATGCGGTCGGCGAAGTGGCCGGCGAAGGCGTGCAGCTGGCCGCGCTGGGCCATCAGGTCCGCCTGCTGCATCGGATTGCGTGCGCGGTCGGCGTCGTGCAGCAGCGTCTGCTCCAGCGCTTCGACGGTCAGGATCAGGGGCGCGGCCAGCGTTTGCCGGCACAGGCCGATCAACGCACCCAGCAGCTCACGCACCCGCGGTGGCAGGTCGCTGGCGGCCAGGCGGGCTTTGTCGGCAGAGGTGATGGAAAAGACAGCTGACATCGGCGAGCGGTACCCGGATTCCCGCGGATCGATCCTGTGAATCTACCGTGTCGGCCGCAGTCGGCGCTACTTTAGGGTGAACGTGTCTCACGTTCGCTGGGCAGCGCCGACGGATAAACGGTAGTGCCCGCTGCTGGCCGGCAGCGCTGTCTTCACTGTAATGCCGGCCAGCGGCCGGCACTACCGGCTACGGCGGAAGCCTTATTCCTCCAGGAACAGGCTCACCACATCGTTGGTGAAACGGCGGCCCAGCTCGGTCGGCTGCACATGGCCATCCGTCACGTCCAGCCAGCCGCGCTGAACGGCCTCGGCCAGGGGGGCATCCAGCACGCTGCGTGGCAGCCCGGTGCGCGACTCGAAATCGCGCAGGCCGAAACCTTCGTGCAGGCGCAGCAGGTTGAGCATGTACTCGAACGGCAGGCGCTCTGCTGCGATCACGTCGTCACCACCGAACGAGGCCGGAGTGCCGGCGCTGTCCAGGTAGGCCTGCGGGTGCTTCAGCTTCCAGCGGCGCAGAACGTGTTCCTCGGCGCCCGAGCTGATCTTGCCGTGTGCGCCGGCACCGATGCCCAGGTAATCGCCGAAACGCCAGTAGTTCAGGTTGTGCGCGCTCTGCCGGCCGGGGCGCGCATAGGCGCTGACCTCGTACTGGCCGAAGCCGGCCTGCGCCAGCAGCGCCTGGCAGTGTTCCTGCATGTCCCAGGCGTTGTCTTCGTCGGGAATACCCTGCGGCGGCCGCGCGAAGAACACCGTGTTCGGTTCCAGGGTCAGCTGGTAGTGCGAGATATGCGCCGGCTGCAGCGCGAACGCACGTTCCAGATCAGCCTCGGCACCGGCCAGGGTCTGTTCCGGCAGCGCGTACATCAGGTCGATGTTGAAATTGTCGTAGCCCGCGTCCTGCGCCATCTTCACCGCGCGCTCGGCCTCGCCGCTGTCGTGGATGCGGCCCAGGCGCTTGAGCATGGCGTCGTCGAAACTCTGGATGCCGAAGCTGAGGCGGTTCACGCCGGCCGCGCGGTAGCGGTCGAAACGGCCATGCTCGGCGGTGCCCGGGTTGGTTTCCAGGGTGATTTCTGCGTTGGGTGCGAAGCGCAGGCGTGCGCTGGCCTGCTGCAGGAAGCGGTCGATCGCTTCCGGCGGGAACAGGCTGGGGGTACCGCCACCGAAGAACACGCTGTGCACCACCCGGCCCCAGACCAGCGGCAGGTCCTGGTCGAGGTCGCGCAGCAGGGCATCGATGTAGGCATCGAACGGCAGTTCGCCCTTGGCCTGGTGCGAATTGAAATCGCAGTACGGGCATTTGCGCACGCACCACGGCAGGTGCACGTACAACGACAGCGGTGGTGGCACCAGTCGCGGCGGGCTGTCGTGGTCAGCGGAGCAGGCTTCGCCGGGCAGGTGGTTGCAGTGATCGTGGGCGTGCGGCATGGGCTTCTTCGGTAGTGCCGGCCGCTGGCCGGCTTCCCTGATTCGATCGGGTGGCGTCAGTACAGCGTCGCCAGCTGCTGCTTGAGCTGCTGCAGGGCAATGGCACGGTGGCTGATGGCGTTCTTCAGGGCCGGCTCCATCTCCGCGGCGGTCAGGCCGTGGGTGGTGTCCAGGAACACCGGGTTGTAGCCGAAACCATTCGTGCCGCGCAGTTCGCGGATGATCTGCCCTTCCCAGCGGCCTTCGCAGATCAGAGGCTGCGGGTCGGTGGCGTGGCGCAGCAGCACGATCACCGCATAGAAGCGGGCGCCGCGCTGGCCATCGGGAATGTCGGCCATCGCTTCCAGCAGCTTGGCATTGTTGGCTGCGGCGTTGGTCGGGTGGCCGGCATAACGCGCGCTATACAGGCCCGGTGCACCGCCGAGGGCATCGACGATCAGGCCCGAATCATCGGCCAGCGCCGGCAGGCCGGTCGCTTCGCAGGCCGCGCGCGCCTTCAGCAGCGCGTTCTCGACGAAGGTCAGGCCGGTCTCTTCCACGTCGCCCAGGCCCAGCTCGGCGGCCGAGGTGATCTGCAGCGGCAGGTCGGCGAGGATCTCCTGCATCTCCACCAGCTTGCCGGCATTGTGGCTGGCCAGTACCAGTTTCTTCATTGACGGGGCTCCAGCAGGTCCCAGGTGTTGCCATACAGGTCGCGGAACACCGCGACCGTTGCATAGGGTTCTTCGCGCGGCGCTTCCAGGAACTCGACCCCGGCGGCCAGCATCGCCGCGTGGTCGCGGTGGAAGTCGTCGGTGTTGAGGAAGAAGGCGACGCGGCCACCGGTCTGGTTGCCGATGCGGCTGCGCTGTTCCTCGTCGCTGGCACGGGCCAGCAGCAGGGCGGCAGCGCTGCCGTCGGTCGGCCCCACCACCACCCAGCGCTTGTGGCCCTGGTCGATGTCCTCCAGCAGCGCGAAGCCGAGCTTTCCGGTGTACCAGGCGATGGCTTCGTCATAGTCGGCTACCACCAGGGTGGTCAGGGCGATGCGCCGGTTCATGCCGACAGCGCCGCCTGCTGTGCGTCCAGCAGTTCGCGCACGCCCTTTTCGGCCAGGCCCAGCAGCGCGTCCAGCTCGTCGCGACGGAAGGCATGGCCTTCGGCGGTGCCCTGCAGTTCGATGAAGCCGCCACCGTCGTTCATCACCACGTTCATGTCGGTGTCGCAGTCGCTGTCTTCGGCGTAGTCCAGGTCCAGCACCGGGGTGCCGCGGTACACGCCCACCGACACCGCTGCCACCGCGCCCAGGATCGGGTTGCGCTTGATGTCGCCGCGCTTCATCAGCACGTTCACCGCATCGACCAGGGCCACGTAGGCGCCGGTGATGGCAGCGGTGCGGGTGCCACCGTCGGCCTGCAGCACGTCGCAGTCGAGGGTGATGGTGCGCTCGCCCAGCGCGTTGCGGTCCACGCAGGCACGCAGGCTGCGGCCGATCAGGCGCTGGATCTCCAGCGTGCGGCCGCCCTGTTTGCCACGGGCCGCTTCGCGGTCGCTGCGGGTGTGGGTGGCGCGCGGCAGCATGCCGTACTCGGCGGTCACCCAGCCTTCGCCCTTGCCGCGCAGGAAGCCCGGCACGCGGTTCTCGACGCTGGCGGTGCACAGCACGCGGGTTTCACCGAAGCAGACCAGTACCGAACCTTCGGCGTGGCGGGTGAAGCCGCGTTGGATGACGACCGGGCGGAGCTGGTCGGGCTGGCGGCCGCTGGGGCGGGAATCGGACATGGTGCGGGTTCCGTAATGGCGAGGGAGTACGCCGCCACGCCCGCGGCCTTCACGGGGCGGGCAAGGGGGCTCTGGTGAGGGCGCTAGGGTACCATTCCCCCTTTGCACGCACCGGACACAATCCATGATTCGAAGCATGACCGCCTACGCCGGCGGCGAGCGGGTCACCCCGTGGGGCACGCTGGGCTGCGAGCTGCGCTCGGTCAACCACCGCTTCCTGGAGGTCGGCACCCGCCTGCCCGAGGAACTGCGGGCGCTCGAACCGCAGCTGCGCGAGCGTATCGCCGCGCGCCTGAGCCGCGGCAAGCTGGATCTGGTGATGCGCCTGCGCGCGCCGGAAGCCGCCGCCAACCTGCAGGTGGACGAGGCCCTGCTGGGCCAGCTGGGCCGCCTGGCCCACCGCCTGACCTCCGATTTCCCGAACCTGCAGGTCAGCTTCACCGACCTGCTGCAGCTGCCGGGCGTGACCCGTGGCGAGGCGACCGACGCCGCCGCCCTGCAGGTCGAGGCACTGGCCCTGCTGGACCAGGTGCTGGACGGCTTCGTCGAGGCCCGTGAGCGCGAAGGCGGCAAGTTGTCGGCTGCCATCAGCGAACGCGTGGACGGTATCGAACGCATCGCTACCGAAGTGCGCACCTTGATTCCGGCCATTCGCGACGGCCAGCGCGCCAAGCTGGCCGCACGCCTGGCTGACCTGCCGCACCCGGTCGACCCCGGCCGCGCCGAGCAGGAGCTGGTGCTGTGGCTGCAGAAGCTGGACGTGGATGAAGAGCTGGACCGCCTCGGCAGCCACATCGTCGAGATCCGCCGCGTGCTCAAGCAACGCGAGCCGGTCGGCCGCCGCCTGGACTTCCTGCTGCAGGAGTTCAACCGCGAAGCCAATACGCTGGGGTCGAAGTCGGTGGACAGCCGTACGTCCAATGCCGCGGTGGAGCTGAAGGTGCTGATCGACCAGATCCGCGAACAGGTGCAGAACATCGAGTGATGTTGCATCCAGCGATACAGCAAGGGCGCCTTCGGGCGCCCTTGTCGTTTCAGTGCATCAGCGCACGCTGACGCCCGGCGCTCCTTCGCCCAAACGCCCCACCACGGCCGCCTGGCCGAACCCGGCGTCGTGGAAGCAGGCCAGCACCGCATCCACCGCTTCCGGGGCACAGGACACCAGCAGGCCGCCGCTGGTCTGCGGGTCGGTCAGCAGCGGCTGCCAGTGGGCGGCCAAGCCCTCGTCGAAGCGCACCTCGGCGCCATACGAGGCCCAGTTGCGGTTCGAGGCGCCAGTCACGCAGCCGCGTTGCAGCAGGTCCAGCGCCTGTGGCAGCAGCGGCACCTGTGCACTGTCCACCTCGGCAGCGACACCACTGGCGCGGCACACTTCCAGCAGGTGGCCGAGCAGGCCGAAGCCGGTGACGTCGGTCATCGCATGCACGCCCTCCAGCGCGGCAAGGGGCACGCCCACGCTGTTCAGGCGGGTGGTCGACTCGATCATCTGCCGGTAGCCGTCGGTGTCCAGCACTTCCTTCTTCAACGCCGACGAATACACGCCCACGCCCAGCGGCTTGCCCAGCACCAGCACATCGCCGGCGCGGGCATCGGCATTGCGCTTGAGCCGCTGCGGATCGAGCACGCCGATCGCGGCCAGGCCGTAGATGGGTTCCACCGAATCGATGCTGTGGCCACCAGCCACCACGATGCCGGCATCGGCGCAGGCGCGTTCGCCGCCCTGCAGGATGCCGCGGATGGTGTCCTGCGGCAGCGTATTGATCGGCATGCCGACGATGGCCAGTGCGAACAGCGGGCGTGCGCCCATCGCGTACAGGTCCGACAAGGCATTGGTGGCGGCGATGCGGCCGAAGTCGAACGGATCGTCGACGATCGGCATGAAGAAATCGGTGGTGGCGACGATCGCCTGTCGGTCATCGAGGCGGTACACCGCCGCGTCGTCGCTGGTCTCACGGCCGACCAGCAGTTCGGCCGGTGCCGGAAGCGCTGGAACGCCGCGCAGCAGTTCGGAAAGCACGCCCGGGGCGATCTTGCAGCCGCAGCCGCCACCGTGGGCCAGCGAGGTCAGTCGTTGCGGGGCATCGGCCGTTGAAGGAGCGGGGGACTGCGCGTGCGTGGCCATGCCGACATCTCCTGCGGAAACACGAATGGCGGAAGGCAGCAGGAGTCGAACCTACCAGGGAACGATCGACGCCCCCTACTGGGTTTGAAGCCCAGCCGCATGCCCGGATGCGCATGCCTTCCGAAAGTACGGCGGTACCGGTGGGCTCAGTCGCGCGCTGCGTTCCACTGCAGGTCGCCGCGCGGACGATGCTGGTCACCGACGCGTCGAGTGTAGCCAACGCGATTGAAGAACTCCAAGATCTGGATGCTGCGTTTGCGGCCCAGGCCGATGGCATCGCGGAAGGCCGCCGCATCCACCGTGCCGGTGGCCTGTGACAGCTGCGCGACGATCGCGGCGAGCTCGGTGATGCGGGCCGGTGCATAGAACAGGTCAGGCACCACCTGGAACAGGTCGCCGCGGGCTGCGGCCCGGCGCAGGATCGCGCGGACCTCGTCTTCGGCCAGGCCGAAGTCGGCGGCCAGGGTGCGCACCCACGGCGGATCGAAACCACCGGCGTGCAGCTGCGGAAGCACACGTTCCAGCAGAAGACGTTCGCGCTCCGGTGGCGCATGGTCATGGCCGGGCAGGCGCCACCAGGCGCCCACGCGCTGCAGCGTGCCATCGGCCAGCAGGTCCTGCAGCAGGGCATTCCACAGGTTGCTCGCCAGTGCGGGCAGGGTGCTGCGCTGCAGGCGGCCGCTGTCGACACCGGGTTCGTCCGGGCGTCGCTCGTGCCAGTCGCGCAGCGAGGCAATCACCTGCTCGCGCAATGCCTGCCAGTGCGAGGCGAGGATGATCACCGTGTCATCGCGGGTGACGATACGCTGTGCGTCCGCAGGCAGATCGATCTGACCGGCGGCGCGCCGGCAGTAACGCTGCAACGCGGCCATCGCAATGCCGAAGGGAGCCTGCTGCAACGGCGGGCCGATTCCCGCACCTGCGGCCAGCTGCTCCAGCGCCCCAAGCCATGCGAGCCGTGCCGGGCTGCGCCGACGCCGCTGTGGCGGGTCCGGGTCGAGCACGACGCCACCGCCCAGCGTGTGGGTCGCGGCGGAATCGCGGGCGATGAAGCGATCACCACACATCGCACAGACCGGCGCCTCGAACACCAGCTGCACGAGCTGCCCATTGCCGTGATCGTCGTCCTCCAGCAGAACCACATGAGCCTGCCGGTGCATCGTGCCCCAATGGATGTGCAGGGGTGCCCAGTCGCGCAGTGGAGCTGCCCGTGGGGACAGCCGAAGGCGCACATCGATGCGGGTGGTGGCCAGCAGCGCGCGCGGGTCGGCAATCCAGTCGCCACGATGAATCTCGTCGCGGGCGATGGCGGCCAGGTTCAACGCGCAGCGCTGCCCGGCCATGGCGTGTTCGCTGGGCTGGTTCTGCGCGTGGATGCTGCGCACGCGGACATCGGTGGCGGCGGGCATCAGTTGCAGGTGCTCGCCCACTGTGGCGACGCCGCCATGCACCGCGCCGGTCACCAATGTGCCGTGGCCCGCCAACGAGAACACGCGGTCCACCGGCATGCGGAACAGCTCGCCGCGTAGCGTGGCCTGGCGCGCGTTGGCATCGCCCGCGGCCCATGCGTGCAGGTGGGCGCGCAAGGCGTTGATGCCTGCGTCATCGGCTGAAGTGCTGTTGCAGGCGAATACGGGGGAATCCTGCAGCGGCGTCGCGGCCAGCAGCGCGGCGATCTCGATCTCGACCCGGGCGATGCGCGCGGCGTCCACGCGGTCGATCTTGGTCAGCGCCACCGCGCCGCGATCCACGCCCAGCAACTGCAGGATCGCCAGATGCTCGCGGGTCTGCGGCATCACGCCGTCGTCGGCGGCGATCACCAGCAGGGCGACATCGATGCCGGTGGCGCCGGCCACCATCGTGTGCACGAAACGCTCATGGCCCGGCACATCGACGAAACCCAGCGTCGCGGCGGGGCCTGTGCCGTCCGAGCTTTCCACCGGGACATAGGCATAGCCCAGTTCGATCGATATGCCGCGCGTGCGCTCTTCCTGCAGGCGATCGGTTTCGATGCCGGTCAGTGCCCGCACCAGGCTTGTCTTGCCATGGTCGATATGCCCGGCGGTGCCGACGATCATGCCTGCAGCGTGCTCCATTGGGCGAGGAAGTCCGCTTCGTCGGCCGGTTCCAGGCAGCGCAGGTCCAGCCACAGCGCGTCATCGGCGATGCGTCCCAGCACGGGGCGCGGCAGCTGACGCAAGCGCTTGGCCAGGCGATCCAGTCCGCCACGGTGCGCAGTGGTGATGCGCAGCCCGGCACTGGCCAGCTGCGCCTGTGGCTGTGCACCGCTGCCGATCTGGCTGTGCATCGATGCCCGTTCAAGACCGTAGTCGGCGGCGAGCGCGGACCGCATCGGCGGCAGCAGGCGCTGGGCCTGCACATCCATGTCATCCTGCGTGCGCGACAGGGTGCGCAGGGTCGGCAGCCGTTTCGCCAGCAGCTCCGCTTCGCGGTACAGCGCCAGCACCGCTTCCAGCGCGGCCAGGCCCATCTTGTCCATGCGCAGCGCGCGCTTGAGCGGGTTGCGGTTGATACGTGCAATCAGGTCGGCGCGGCCGGCGATGATGCCGGCCTGAGGCCCGCCCAGCAGCTTGTCGCCGCTGAATGAGACCAGATCGGCGCCGGCCGCCAGTGTTTCCTGCACGGTCGGCTCGTGTGGCAGGCCGAATGCCGCCAGGTCACACAGGCTGCCGCTGCCCAGGTCCACCACCAACGGCAGGCCATGGTCGTGCGCGATGGCAGCCATTGCCGCCGTGTCGACCTTGGCGGTGAAGCCGGTGATCGCGTAGTTGCTGGCATGCACTTCCATCAGCAGTGCGGTGCGCGCGCCGATGGCATGGGCGAAGTCGGCCGGATGAGTGCGGTTGGTGGTACCCACTTCCAGCAGCCGCGCGCCGGCACTGCGCATCACATCGGGAATACGGAAGGCACCGCCGATCTCCACCAGTTCGCCGCGCGATACCACCACCTCGCGGCGGTTGGCCAGGCTGTTGAGCAGCAGCAGCACCGCCGCGGCATTGTTGTTGACCACGGTGGCGGCTTCGGCGCCGGTCAGCTCGCAGACCAGCGCCTGGACCCGTGCATCGCGGTCGCCGCGGCGGCCGCGGGTGATGTCGAATTCCAGATCGACCGGCGCGGTCATCGCGCGGGTGACCGCCTGCACGGCAGCATCGGGCAACAGCGCGCGGCCAAGATTGGTATGCAGCACGGTGCCGGTCAGGTTGAACATCGGCTGCAGGTCCAGCCGTGCATCGGCGGCAAGGGCGGCGTCGAGCGCCGCGACCAGAGCCGGGCCTTCAATGGCCTGATGCAACTGCTCGGCCGAGAGCTGCGCGGCACTGATGCGCTCACGCAGCGCCTGCAGGTGCGAACGCAGCAGCAGGGTGACGCGGCTGCGACCGTGATCTTCGATCAGTGCCGACAGCGCCGGCAGGCGCAGCAGCTTGTCCAGCGAAGGCAGGGCGGCGGCCGATGCCGGGGTGCGGGGCGTGCGTGGCATCGGTCAGTCGCTGTCGGATTGCCACAGCAGTGGATTCTGGCTGGCACGCGCGTAGCCTTCCTCGCCCAGCAGCAGGTCCAGCGCCAGTGTGCCGAGGTCATCAGCCACCGGTTCCAGTGACGGGTCCTTTTCCAGATACAGGATCTTGCGGTAGCTGTGGCAGTGGTCGCAGGTTTCCGCGCGCACCGCGCTCTCGCGCACGGCCTGGCCGGTATCGCCGTCGGCATCGGCCAGGGCGCGGTAGGCGATGTCCTTGCCGGCGGCACCACACTGGCTGCACTGCACGCGCACGTAGTGCCACTGGCAGGCGCACAGCGAGCACGACAGGTAGCGGTAGGAGGCGTAGGGCGGACGAGCCTGCACCACGCTGGTCACCGGCAACGTGCCGCACAGCGGGCATAGCCCCGGCGCATCGGCCAGCGGCTTCAGGTCGGTGGGGCGGAAGCTGGCCGCCAGCACTGTCCAGTACACCTGCAATGCATTCATCACCAGCAGCGCAGCGACTGCGTCGACCGCGGGCGCGTCATCGCGTTCCAGCACGGCGTGGGCCTGTGCATCCAACCAGGCATCCTCGGCGGCGGCGACGCGCAGGAGTTCGTGCCGGGTTTCCGCCGGCAGCCTGGCCTCGTCGGCGCAGTGCCGGCACAGCGTGCGCAGCCAGTCGCGCCAACGCCCATCCAGCTGAAGCGTATTGGCAGGTCGCAACGGCATGCCGGCGCCGGCCGCCGCACTCGACTGCTGCGTCCGCGCCTGCGCCTGAAGTTCCTCGCGCTGCTGCGGTGTCAGATCCTCCAGCAGCGCCTGCTGCGCATCGGCCAGTGCCGCCAGCAGCTGCAGGTAACCGCCGATGGCGCTGTTTCCCGCCAGACTGCGCAGCCGGTCCGCGCGCGCGGCGAACAGCGACTCGGTATCGGGCAGGATGATGCGCGGAACATCGCGCGAGGCCAGCGTCTCGATCTCACCGGGTTCAAGGATGCGTTGCGCCATGCAGGGCCAGCCAGAAGAACCAGCCTCCATCCTCGCCGTTGTAGGCGCCGGCGTCCAGCGCACAGACGGCCATTTGAAATGGTTGGGGTCAGATCCGTTTTCCATAGGAAAACGGATCTGACCCCATCGGTTGTTGCCGTGTTCATCGTGTCGACCAAGGTCGACACCCACCAACAGCACCGGGAAACTGTTGAAGGCGGAGTGGGTCCGGTTGCGGGGGTGTCCGCGGCATGGATGCCGCGGCCAAGCCCCCATGGACGGGTTTACGGCGTCCCCCGCAACCGGACCCACCCCGCCATCTCGCAGGAGACCTGTCTTTGACGTTGACGTTGACGTTGACGTTGCTTCTGCGGGTGCAGGGCCGCAGGCCCTGCCGCTACCCCTGTTCCCGCCGTCCGCGCAGGATGTCCCGGAACCACTGCCGGTGGTGCTTGTACGCCCACCCGTAGGTCACCTTGCCCTGGGTCATCGCCCGCACCGAGCCCTTGATCCAGATCGCTGCATAGATGTGCACCACGATCGCGCACACCAGCACCCAGCCGAACAACGCATGGGCGAGCACCGAGAAGCGGATCACCCCGATCGGGAAGAAGTGGCTGAAGTACTGCCGCCAGATCACGAAGCCGGTCAGCAGCAGCGCCGACAGGCAACCAATGATGGCCCAGAACAGCAGTTTCTGGCCGGCATTGAAGCGGCCCACCGGCGGCAGCTTCTCATCCTCGTTGCGCAGCACATCGCGCATGCCGCGCATCCACTTGCCATCGTCGGCGGTCGGCAGATTGTCGCGCCACATACGGAAAGCCAGCAGCGCAAAACCCACCACCATGGCCAGGCCGATGAACGGATGCAGGATGCGCGTCCATGGTCCGCCGCCGAACAGCTGGGTCAACGGGAACAGGGCAGGGTGGAACAACGCCAACCCGGACAGTGCCGTCAGCACGAAGCAGATCGCCACGATCCAATGATTGATGCGGGTCGGCGCGCGGTAGCGGATGATCTGCCGCGGGTGCGGGGCGTACTTCATGGCCGCTGCTCCTCTTCGATCTTCTTCGCCTCGTGCTCGGCTTCCTCTTCTTCCTCGTCATTGACCGTGTTGCGGCCGATGCCGATGTAATGCAGGAAGCCGGCGAAGGCGGTAGCGGCAATTGCAAGCACGCCCAGCGGCTTGGCCACGCCCTTCCAGACTTCCACCATCGGGCTGATACGCGGGTCCTTGGGCAGGTCGGCGTACAGCTCGGGCTTGTCCACATGCTGCAGCACGTACATCACGTGGGTGCCGCCCACACCCTGCGGGTCATACAGGCCGGCGTTCTCGTAGCCACGCGATTTCAGGTCCTCCACGCGGCCGGCGGCATGCTCGGTCATCGCCTGCTTGCTGCCGAAGGTGATCGCACCGGTCGGGCAGGTCTTCACGCAGGCCGGTTCCTGGCCCACCGCCACCCGGTCCGAACACAGCGTGCACTTGTAGGCCTTGTGGTCCTTCTTGGAGATGCGCGGCACGTCGAACGGGCAGCCGGTCACGCAGTAGCCGCAGCCGATGCAGTTCTCTTCCTGGAAGTCGACGATGCCGTTGGCGTACTGGATGATCGCGCCCGGCGACGGGCAGGCCTTCAGGCAGCCCGGGTCGCTGCAGTGCATGCAGCCTTCCTTGCGGATCAGCCACTCCAGCTTGCCCTTCTCGTCCTCGTACTCGCGGAACTTCATCACCGTCCACGACTGTTCGCTCAGGTCGGGCGGGTTGTCATAGCTGCCGACGCAGCTGCCGACCTCGTCGCGCAGGTCGTTCCATTCCATGCAGGCGACCTGGCAGGCCTTGCAGCCGATGCACTTGCTCACATCGATCAGCTTGGCGACCTGGCCGGTGTGCGCACCGCGCGCCTCCGGCGAGGGCGTGGTGGTGGCCGAGCGGCGGATGATGTCCAGGGATTGCAGTGACATGGCGTGTCTCCTACACCTTCTCGACCTTGACCAGGATGCACTTCGATTCGGGGGTCTGCGAGTTGCCGTCACCGATGGCGTTGGTCAGCGTATTGGCGATGTATCCGGGCTTGGCCGCACCCAGGAAGCCCCAGTGGATCGGCACGCCCACCTGGTGCACGGTCCGGCCATCGATCTGCAGGGCCTTGATGCGCTTGGTCACCATCGCCACCGCTTCGATATGCCCGCGCTTGGAACTGACCCGCACGCGGCTGCCGTTGTTGATGCCCAGCTCGTCGGCCAGGGCCGCGCCGATCTCGACGAACTGCTCGGGCTGGATGATCGCGTTGAGCTTGCCGTGCTTGGTCCAGAAGTGGAAATGCTCGGTCAGGCGGTAGGTGGTGGCCACATGCGGGAACTCGTCCGGGGAGCCGATCTGTGCGCGATCGCTGGCGAACACGCGTGCCGCCGGGTTGTTCAGCGTCAGTGCCTGCCCCGGGCTGAGCGGGTTGCTGCGCAGCGGGGTGTCGAACGGTTCGTAGTGCTCCGGGAACGGTCCCTCGGCCATGCCGGCCTTGGCGAAGAAGCGGGCGATGCCTTCCGGATTCATGATGAACGGGCCCATGCCGCCGGCGGGATCTTCGTCGGCCTTGAAGTCCGGCACGTCCACGCTGCCCCAGTTCTTGCCGTTCCAGGCCAGCAGCGTGCGGCGCGGATCGAATGGTTGGCCAGCCACGTCGCACGACGCGCGGTTGTACATCACGCGGCGGTTGGCCGGCCACGCCCAGGCCCAGCCCAGCGTGTTGCCGATGCCGGTGGGGTCGCTGTTGTCACGCCGCGCCATCATGTTGCCGGTCGGGCCCCAGGCGCCGATGTAGATCCAGCAGCCGGAGGACGTGCTGCCGTCGTCGCGCAGGTCGCCGAATGCGGCCAGCTGCTCGCCAGCCTTGCGCACCAGCTTGGTCGGGTCCTTCGGATCGAACACGTCGGCCAGCGCCTTGCCGTTGTATTCCATCGCCAGTTCTTCCGGCGTCGGCAGTTCCGGGTTGGAGTACTTCCAGGCCAGGTCGCGCACCGGCTCCCACCATGCACCGCCATCCTTCTCGTACATCGCCTTGATGCGATGGAACAGCTCGGACATGATCTCGATGTCGCTGCGCGCTTCACCCGGCGGATTGGCCCCCTTCCAGTGCCACTGCAGCCAGCGCGAGGAATTCACCACCGCGCCGTTCTCCTCGGCGAAGGAGGTGGTCG
The DNA here is from genome assembly GCF_003550055.1 of Stenotrophomonas sp. AG209. Lineage (NCBI taxonomy): Bacteria > Pseudomonadati > Pseudomonadota > Gammaproteobacteria > Lysobacterales > Lysobacteraceae > Stenotrophomonas > Stenotrophomonas sp. AG209. The sequence continues at coordinate 1,710,667 of NZ_QXDB01000001.1, read as the reverse complement.
GCAGGCGGAATACTTCGGTCTGGATCGTGCTCGGGTCGACGTCGTTCAGCGCGCCATGGTTCTGCCAGAAGGCAATCGTCTCGGTTTCCAGCGGGTCCATGCTGACCATGAACTTCAGCTTGGAGAACGCACTGATCAGCTTGCCCTTGTTCGGCGCCGAAGCCAGCGGGTTGAAACCCTGGCAGATGTAGCCATGGATCTTCCCCTCGTTCATCAGCTCGTACGCCTGCAGCATGTCGTACGGCTTGTCGAGCTTGGGCAGGTGGTCGAAGCACCAGTTGTTGTCGGCGGTGGCGGCGTCGCCCCACCACGACTTCATCAGGCTGACGTGGAACTTCGGGTAGTTCTGCCAGAACGACATCTGGTTGGCGCGCAGCGGCTTCTGCGTGCGCTTGGCGATGTAGGCGTCGTAGTCCTGCTCGTCCTGTTTCGGCAGGGTCAGGTAGCCGGGCAGCAGGTCCGACATCAGGCCGATGTCGGTCAGGCCCTGGATGTTGGAATGCCCGCGCAGCGCGTTCATGCCACCACCGGCCACGCCGATGTTGCCCAGCAGCAGCTGCACCATGGTGCCGGCGCGCACGTTCTGTGCGCCGATCGAGTGCTGCGTCCAGCCCAGCGCGTACAGGATGGTCATCGCCTTGTCCTTGCCGGCGGTGGACGCGATCATCTCCCACACCTGTCGGATGCTGTTGGCCGGCGTGCCGCAGATGCGTTCGACCATCTCCACGGTGTAGCGCGCGTAGTGCTGCTTGAGCAGGTTGTAGACGCAGCGCGGGTCCTTCAGCGTCGGGTCGCTGCGCACGAAGCCATCGTCACCGTACGCGTAGTCCCAGCTGGAGCGGTCGTAGCTGCGCTTCTCCTCGTTGTAGCCCGAATACAGGCCGTCCTTGAAGGCGAATTCGTCCTTCACCAGGAACGACATGTCGGTGTAGTTCAGCACGTACTCGTGCTGGATGCGGTCCTCGGTCAACAGGTAGTTGATCAGGCCGCCCAGGAACACGATGTCGGTGCCGGTACGGATCGGCGCGTACACGTCGGCCACGGCGGCCGAGCGGTTGAAGCGCGGATCGACCACGATCAGCCGGGCCTTGTTGTGTGCCTTGGCCTCGGTCACCCATTTGAACCCGCACGGATGCGCCTCGGCGGCATTGCCACCCATGATCAGGATCAGGTCGGCATTCTTGATGTCGACCCAGTGATTCGTCATCGCACCACGGCCTAGCGTCGGGGCAAGACCTGCCACCGTCGGGCCGTGTCAGACACGTGCCTGGTTGTCGAATGCCAACATGCCAAGGGAGCGCACGACCTTGTGGGTCAGCACCGCGGTTTCATTGCTGGTGGCCGAGGCGGCCAGCATGCCGGTGGTCAGCCAGCGGTTGACCGTCTGCCCGGCCTCGTTCTTCTGCACGAAGTTGGCATCGCGGTCTTCCTTCATCAGCCGCGCGATGCGGTCCAGCGCATCGTCCCAGCTCAGCCGCTTCCACTCGTTCGAGCCCGGTGCGCGGTACTCGGGGTAGAGCAGGCGCGACTTGCTGTGGATGATGTCGGCCAGGCCGGCACCCTTCGGGCACAGCGTGCCGCGGTTGACCGGGTGGTCCGGGTCGCCCTCGATATGGAAGATGCTCGGCTCGGCATTCTTGGCACCGTCGCCGAGGCTGTACATCAGGATGCCGCAGGCCACCGAACAGTACGTACAGGTGTTGCGGGTCTCGGTCGCGCGGGTCAGCTTGTACTGCCTGACCTCCGCGAGCGCGATGCCGGGCGCGAAGCCCATCAATGCCAGGCTGGAGCCGACCAGGGTTGTCCCGGTCACTTTCAGGAACTGGCGGCGGCTCATCGATGGCATGCCGTTCTCCTGGGATGGCGGGGAGGCGCAGGCCTCCGGGCTGTCGTTGGGTACGGCCCGGTTATAGCACAGGCCCCCGGATGCCCATGTGGCACAAGGCCCGGCGCCTGCCGGACGGGCGCGCAACCGGGCCGCTCTGGTAAAGTTGCGTGCCCGCCCCCCGGGGAAGCGTCTGCCGGGCCTGGTTCCAGGATGTTCCGCGCAGCCCCCGCCGTCCTGGCGCGATCCTCCGCGCCGGATCTGGAACATCGAGGAAAAATCTTGCGAAATCAACCCGTTGGATCCCCCGCATGAGCGCCCCGTCGAAGCCGTCGGACGCCGTTGCGCGCGGCACGCTGTACATCGTCGCCGCCCCGTCCGGTGCCGGCAAGAGCAGCATCGTCAATGCCACCCTGGCGCGTGACCCGCAGATCGCCCTGTCGATCTCCTTCACCTCGCGCGCGATGCGCCCGGGTGAGGTGAACGGCCAGCACTACCATTTCGTCTCTGCGGAAAAGTTCGAGGAAATGATCGCCGCTGGCGACTTCTTCGAGCATGCCTGGGTGCACGGCGACTGGAAGGGCACCGCCCGCCAGTCGGTGGAACCGCAGCTGGCCGCCGGCCAGGACGTGCTGCTGGAGATCGACTGGCAGGGCGCGCAGCAGGTGCGCCAGCTGGTGCCGGGCACGGTCACCGTGTTCATCCTGCCGCCGTCCAAGCAGGCCCTGCAGGACCGCATGCGCAAGCGCGGCCAGGACAGCGAGGCGGTCATCGCCCAGCGCCTGGGCGCGGCCCGCGATGAGATGCTGCACTTCAACGAGTTCGACTACGTCATCGTCAACGAGGTGTTCGACACCGCGGTGGACGAGCTGTGCGCCATCTTCACCGCCAGCCGCCTGCGCCGGGAGGCCCAGAAGGTCCGCCACGCCGGCCTGATCCAGGCCCTGCTGACCCCCGATCCGGGCGCAACTGACTGATTCCAAAAGAATCGGGTAGGGGTTGGCTTGATTTTGTCCAGCCCCTGCCAGTACACTCCGTCCCCTTTCCCTCATTCGACTGAGCGGCCGACCGGTCGCCGGGAGCCCGTATGGCCCGCATCACCGTAGAAGATTGCCTGGAAGTCGTTAACAACCGTTTCGAACTGGTCATGATGGCTTCCAAGCGTGCCCGCCAGCTCGCCAACGGCGTGCAGGCCACGCTGGACAACAGCGAGACCGAGGACAAGCCGACCGTGCTGGCGCTGCGCGAAATCGCCGCCCGCAAGATCGACAACGCGCTGATCGACGAAGTCGAGAAGGCCGAGCGTGAGCGCGCCGAGCGCGAAGCGCTGGAGTGGGCCGCCGCGGAAGTGGTCGCCGACGAAGACATGTCCAAGAACGACGATTGATCGCATCGATCAACGTAATCGTTGGATGTGCCGAACAGCCCGCCCCGTGCGGGCTGTTTCGCATTCAGGATTTGCCGTAAACGTCGCGCTGGAATAGGCTGCGGGCATGAACCCAGGCCCCACTGCCAAGGTCGCCGCAGCCCCCACTGCCGCCGTACCCGACTACGTCCTCCAGCTTGAACGCGCCGCCCATTACCTGCCGCCGGAACAGCTGCCGCTGTTGCGCCGTGCCTGGGAAGTCGGAGCCTCCGCGCACGCTGGGCAGACGCGCAAGTCGGGCGAGCCCTATATCACCCATCCGGTGGCCGTGGCCCAGGTGCTGGCCGAGCTCGGCCTGGACGTGGAGGCGCTGATCGCCGCGATCCTGCACGACACCATCGAAGACACCCCGCTGACCCGTGAGGCGCTGGCCGCCGAGTTCGGCGAAGCCGTGGCCGAACTGGTCGACGGCGTCACCAAGCTGGACAAGCTGAAGTTCCGCGACCGCCAGGAGGCTGCCGCCGAGAGCTTCCGCAAGATGCTGCTGGCGATGTCGCGCGACCTGCGCGTGATCATGATCAAGCTGGCCGATCGCCTGCACAACATGCGCACGCTGGGCGCGCAGAGCCGCGAAGCACGCGGCCGCATCGCCCGCGAAACGCTGGAGATCTACGCGCCCATCGCCCAGCGCCTGGGCATGAGCCTGGTCAAGAGCGAGCTGCAGAATCTGGGATTCAAGGCGCTGTACCCGTGGCGCCACGCCATCATCGAAAAGCACATCCGCAGCCAGCCGGTGGTGCGCCGCGAAGCGATGGCACAGGTGGAAGTGCAGCTGTCGCAGCGCCTGGCCAAGGAGGGGATCGAGCATCGGCTGATCAGCCGCATCAAGACCCCGTGGAGCATCTACAACAAGATGCGCGACGAGAACAAATCCTTCGACCAGGTGATGGATGTGTTCGGCTTCCGCCTGGTCGTGCGCAGCGTGCCCAGCTGCTACCACGCGCTGGGTTCGGTGCACGCCACCTTCAAGCCGCTGGATGGGCGCTTCCGCGATTTCATCGCCATTCCCAAGGCCAACGGCTACCAGTCGCTGCACACCGTGCTGTTCGGGCCGTATGGCTCGCCGATCGAAGTGCAGATCCGTACCGAGGAAATGGACCTGATCGCCGAACGCGGCGTGGCCGCGCACTGGACCTACAAGTTCGGTGGCGATTCGCCCAACAGTGCACAGAGCCGCGCCCACGCCTGGATCGTCGAGCTGATCGACTCGCAGCGCGCCGCCGGTTCCTCGCTTGAGTTCCTCGACAACGTCAAGGTCGACCTGTTCCCGGACGAGGTCTACCTGTTCACCCCGAAGGGCAAGATCCTCGCCCTACCGCGCAACTCCACCGCGCTGGACTTCGCCTACGCCGTGCACACCGACGTCGGCAACATGGCGGTGGCTTCGCGCGTGGACAAGAAACTGGTGCCACTGCGCACCAAGCTGGTGTCGGGCCAGTCGGTGGAGATCATCACCGCGCGCTCGGCCACGCCGAAACCGCAGTGGCTGGAATTCGTGGTCACCAGCAAGGCACGCACCGCCATCCGCCACCAGCTCAAGCAGCTGGAGCACGAAGACGCCGTGCAGCTGGGCCACCGCATGCTCGACCGTGCGCTGGAAGCAATGGATTCGTCGCTGGAGCGGCTGCCGAAGGGGCGCCTGGATGCGTTCCTGGCCGAACACCGCTTCCCGCGCCTGGAGGCGCTGCTGGCCGAGGTCGCACTGGGCAACTGGATGCCGACCCAGGCCGCGCAGGCGCTGATGGCCTACGCCGAACTGCGGGGCGGCCCGCATTCGCGCCACCACTCGCAGGAAAAGATCCTGATCAACGGCAGCGAGCGTGGCGTGGTCACCTTCGCCGGCTGCTGCCAGCCGATTCCGGGCGACGAGATCATGGGATACCACACCGCCGGCAAGGGCATCGTGGTGCATCGCATGGACTGCCCGAACCTGGCCGAGCTGCGCAAGTCGCCCGAGCGCTGGGTGCCGATCGGCTGGGACACCACCGTTTCCGGCGACTACGACACCTCGCTGGTGGTGGAAGTGGAGAACGGCACCGGCGTGCTGGCACAGCTGGCCGCCGCCATCGCGCAGAGCCACTCCAACATCGAGCGCGTGGACTACCTGGACCGCGACTTCAACGCCGCCGTGCTGGCGTTCAACATCCAGGTACGCGACCGCAACCACCTGGCCGAAGTGATGCGCCGCCTGCGCCGCCTGTCGGTCGTGCAGTCGGTACGCCGCCAGTAGATCCACGCCATGCGTGGATGATGTCCCGCGCACACGACGCATGGGGTCGGATCCGTTTCCCGCCGGGAAACGGATCCGACCCCAGCCGATACCGCCCCCACCCGGTACAATCACCGCTCTGTTTTCCCCCAAGCACCGGAGCGACCCATGTCCCGCCAGATCATCAACACCGAAAAGGCCCCCGCCGCCATCGGCCCGTACTCGCAGGCCGTGCGCGCCGGCAACACCGTGTACTTCTCCGGCCAGATCCCGCTCGACCCGGCCACCGGCGACATCGTCGGCGCCGGCGACGTCGAAGCGCAGGCCCGCCGCGCCTTCGACAACCTCAAGGCCGTGGCCGAAGCCGCCGGCGGCTCGCTGGACAAGGTCGTGCGCCTGGGCCTGTACCTGACCGACCTGGGCGAGTTCGCCAAGGTCAACGCCGTCATGCAGGACTACTTCCAGGCCCCGTACCCGGCCCGTTCCACCATCGAAGTCTCCGGCCTGCCGAAGGGCGCCAACTTCGAGGTCGACGCGGTGATGGTCATCGACTGACCGCTACGTGGCACGCAAGGCGGCGGTCACCCCGGTCCTGTCACCGTCCGGCGAAGCATCCCTGGCGATGCTTGCGGGCGTGGGCCCGGCCGTGGCCGCCAAACTGCAGGCGCGTGGCCTGGCCACCCTGCAGGATCTCTGGCTTCATCTGCCGCTGCGCTATGAAGACCGGACCCGGCTGACCCGCATCGAAGACCTGCGCAACGGCGTGCCGGCGCAGGTGGAAGGGCGGGTGGTCGCGGTCGAGCGCGGCATGCGCTACCGGCCGATGCTGAAAGTGGCGATGGAAGACGAAGGGCAGGGCACCCTGGTGCTGCGCTTCTTCCATTTCCGCCAGCAGCAGGTCGGCCAGTTCGCGGTCGGCAACCGGCTGCGCTGCTTCGGCACCCCCAAACCCGGCCATCTCGGCCTGGAAATCGTCCATCCCAGCTACCAGGTGCTGGGCCGCAACGACGATCCCGAACTCGGCGACCGCCTCGACCCGGTGTATCCCACCGTCGAAGGCGTGGGCCCGATGACGATGCGCAAGCTGATCGGCCAGGCCCTGGATCGCCTGCCCGAGGAAAGCACGCTGGAACTGCTGCCCAGCGGCTGGCTGGATGGCCTCGGCCTGCCGTCGCTGCGCAGCGCGCTGCTGACCGTGCACCGGCCACCGCCGGATGCCGATCTGGCCGCCTTGGCAGCAGGTACCCACCCGGCGCAGCGTCGCCTGGCGATGGAAGAACTGCTGGCCCATCACCTCAGCCTGCGTCGCCAGCGCATTGCCTTGCAGGCGCACCATGCGCCGCCGCTGGCCGGCCCCGGCAAGCTGGCCAGGGCGCTGCTGAAGCAGCTGCCGTTCGCCCTGACCGGCGCACAGGCGCGCGTGTTCAAGCAGATCCGTGAAGACCTCGCGCGCCCCAGCCCGATGCTGCGGCTGGTGCAGGGCGATGTCGGCTCCGGCAAGACCGTGGTGGCCGCACTGGCCGCGATGCTGGCGGTGGAGCAGGGCAAGCAGGTCGCATTGGCCGCCCCCACCGAACTGCTGGCCGAGCAGCATCTCAACAATCTGCGCGGCTGGCTGGAACCGCTCGGCGTGCGTATCGCCTGGCTGGCCGGCAAGGTCACCGGCAAGGCGCGCGCCAAGGTGATGGAACAGGTCGCCAACGGCGAAGCGCAGGTGGTGGTCGGCACCCACGCGCTGATGCAGGAAGCGGTGGTGTTCCAGGATCTGGCCCTGGCCATCGTCGATGAGCAGCACCGCTTCGGCGTACACCAGCGTCTGGCCCTGCGCGACAAGGGCGCGGGCGGCAACAGCGTGCCGCACCAGCTGGTGATGACCGCCACGCCGATTCCGCGCACGCTGGCGATGTCCGAATACGCCGACCTGGATGTCTCGGCCATCGACGAACTTCCGCCCGGCCGCACACCGGTGCAGACCGTGGCACTCAACAACGACCGCCGTCCCGAACTGATCGAGCGCATCGCGCTGGCCTGCCAGGAAGGGCGGCAGGTGTACTGGGTGTGCACGCTCATCGAGGAAAGCGAAGAGCTGGATGCCACCCCGGCACAGGCCACCTACGAGTCGCTGCAGGCGCTGCTTCCGGGCGTGCGCGTCGGGCTGGTGCATGGCCGCCTGAAGGCCGCCGAGAAGCTGGCGACGATGGTGGCGTTCAAGGCGGGTGAGATCGACCTGCTGGTGGCGACCACCGTGATTGAAGTGGGCGTGGACGTGCCGAATGCCTCGTTGATGGTGATCGAGAACGCCGAACGCCTCGGCCTGGCCCAGCTGCATCAGCTGCGTGGCCGCGTGGGCCGTGGTTCGGCGGTGTCGCGCTGCGTGCTGCTGTACCAGGCACCGCTCTCGCAGATGGCGCGCGAGCGCCTGCAGACCATGCGCGAAACCAACGATGGTTTCGTCATTGCCGAGAAGGATCTGGAGCTGCGTGGCCCGGGTGAACTGCTGGGCACCCGCCAGACCGGCCTGGCGGGTTTCCGCATCGCCGACCTGGCCCGCGACGCCGGCCTGCTGCCCGGCGTGCACGAGTTGGCCGAGCGACTGCTGGACCAGCAGCCCGCGCTGGCCGACCGCGTGGTGCAGCGCTGGATCGGCACCGCCGTGCGTTACGCCTCGGCGTAAATTGCGGGGTCAGAGCCCTTTGCACAGCAAAGGGCTCCGACCCCATCCCCGGGACGCTCATCCACGCATGGCGTGGATCTACTGCACGCTGCGCGCGTGAGTCGAGCATGGCTCGACTCTACAGAGAGCCGATTCGATCAATCCGTGGATGTGTCGACCAAGGTCGACACCTACCAGAGCAGAACGCCGTTCCGACAGACCGCGGGAAATTGTCGAAGGCGGGGTGGGTCCGGTGGCGGGGGCGTGAGCGCCATGGATGGCGCGACCGAGGCTACATGGACGTATTCACGCCGTCCCCCGCCATCGGACCCACCCCGCCATCCCACGGATAGCCAGCTTTTGCTCTTGCCGTTGCTCCTGCCTCGGCGGGTGCAGGGCGCAGCCCTGCCAGAACCCCCACACCCGTACTTGCAACGGTCATCATCCCGGTCCACACTTCGTTGCCGATCTGAAGACGGCAACGATGACCCACAAGATCCCCCTGTTGATCGACACCGACCCCGGTGTGGACGACGCCCTGGCCCTGCTGATGGCCTTTGCCGATGAACGGCATGACGTGGTCGCCCTGACCATCGCCGCCGGCAATGTCGGCCTGCAGTACACCGTCCGCAACGCCCTCAAGCTCTGCGACATCGTCGGCCGCGCCGACGTGCCGGTGTTTGCCGGAAGCCCGGATCCGCTGCTGCATCCCTCCGTCGACGCTGCCCATGTGCACGGCCGTGATGGTTACGGCGACGTGGACCTGCCGCCGCCGAGCCGCCAGGCTGAGGCCGAGCACGCTGCGCTGGCCATCCTGCGCCTGTCGCACGAGCATGCCGGCGAACTGATGCTGGTGATGCTTGGCCCGCTGACCAACCTGGCGCTGGCATTGAAGCTGGACCCGACCCTGCCCCAGCGCATCAAGCGCATCGTGGTGATGGGCGGGGCGGTCACCTGCCACGGCAACATCACCCCGGCGGCCGAATTCAACATCGCCTTCGATCCGGAAGCGGCGCATGTGGTGTTTACCTCGTTCAAGCACCTGCTGGTGTCGGACTGGGAGGCCACCGTCGCCCACGGCCTGCCGCTGGAAGAAGCCGAGAAGTGGCTGCAGGCCGACTCCGATCGCGCCCGCTTCTACGAGCTGATCTCGCGCAAGACCCGTGGCCTGTCCGAAGACAGCAAGGGCGGCCGCTGGTACACCGCCGATGCGGTCGCCATGGCCTGGGCGCTGAACCCGGAAGGGCAGCTGCAGGTCGAATCGCGGCCGCTGAACGTGGAGCTGAACGGCACGTTCAGCCGCGGCGCCACCATCGTCGACTGGAACCGCCAGACCGGCCAGCCGGACAACTGCGATCTGCTGATGGCCTACGACCAGCAGCGTTTCGAGGCCCTGGTGCGCCAGGCCCTGGGCGCGGACTGAAGCCGATTGACCGGCACCGGTTGCCCCGGGCGGCAACCGGTGCTTATAATGCCGCTCTTGACCACCAGCCCATTTACGGTGTGAGCCCATGAAGGCCGATATCCATCCGAACTACCGCGACGTCGTCTTCCATGACGTCACCTCCGATTTCAAGATCCTGACCCGCTCGACCATGGCGACGAAGGAAACCATCAAGTGGGAAGACGGCAACGACTACCCGCTGGTGAAGGTTGAAATTTCCTCTGCTTCGCACCCGTTCTACACGGGCAAGCACAAGGTCATCGACACCTCGGGCCGTATCGACAAGTTCCAGAAGCGCTACGCGCGCTGATCTGTCGATCCAGCTTCGAACCGACGGCCGCGCTCTGCGCGGCCGTTTGTTTTTCCCCAACGCCAACCCAACGGGCGTTTGGATGGACGGAACACTGCGTTCGTGTGACAACGCTTTTGCCGATCCGGGCCGCTTGCTGGCCGGGTTCTGGCCGCCTGCCGTCTACGACTTCTGTCTAGCGCCGGGCAAATGCTGCTGTGCGATAATGGCGTGATCCCCGGCACAGGCCGAGGACGTCATTCACGTGCCTGACCAATGCGCTTGGGCAGGCGCCTTCCCATGAAGGAGCGCACACAGTGTCCGATCTTGATCAGGTCACGCTCAACGCCGGCGATAAGTCCGTCGTTCTGCCCGTCATCAAACCCACCCTTGGCAACGACTGCGTCGACATCGCGAAGCTGACCAAGGAAACGGGGTTCTTCACCTACGATTCCGGCTTCACCGCGACGGCCAGCTGCAAGTCCGCCATCACTTACATCGACGGCGACAAGGGCGTGCTGCTGTACCGCGGCTACCCGATCGAACAGCTGTCGGAAAAGTCGAGCTACGTCGAAGTGGCCTACCTGCTGATCAACGGCGAGCGCCCGAGCGCCGAGCAGCTGAAGGCCTTCACCGATGAGCTGACCGCCGAAGCCAACGTCGATGATTCGATCAACACGCTGATCGGCAGCTTCGCCAAGGATGCCCACCCGATGGCCATCCTGGCAGCCGCGATCGCGCAGCTGTCGGCCATCTACCACGACTCGCTGGACCTGTCCGACGCCGAACAGCGCCGCCAGGCCGCCGTGCGCCTGATCGCCAAGGTGCCGACCCTGTCGGCGCTGATCTACCGCCACGGCAAGGGCCTGCCGGCCAACAAGCCGGACACCTCGCTGGACTACGTCAGCCGCTTCCTGAAGCAGACCTTCGAGTCGGCTGACGGCCAGTACGATCTGAACCCGGACGTGGTCAAGGCGCTGGACCTGCTGTTCATCCTGCACGCCGACCACGAGCAGAACGCCTCGACCTCGACCGTGCGCCTGGTCGGCTCGACCGGTGCCAACCCGTACGCGTCGGTCGCCGCTGGCGTCACCGCGCTGTGGGGTCCGGCCCACGGCGGTGCCAACGAAGCCGTGCTGAAGATGCTGGAAGAGATCGGCAGCGCCGACAACGTCGAGTCCGCCGTGGTCAAGGCCAAGGACAAGACCTCCGGCTTCCGCCTGATGGGCTTCGGCCACCGCGTCTACAAGAACTTCGACCCGCGCGCCAAGGTCATCGGCGAGATGACCAGCAAGGTGCTCAAGCAGCTGGGCGTGCAGGATCCGCTGCTGGACGTGGCCGTGAAGCTGGAACAGGCCGCGCTGCAGGACGAGTACTTCGTCGCCCGCAAGCTGTACCCGAACGTCGATTTCTACAGCGGCATCATCTACAAGGCGCTGCAGATCCCGACCGAAATGTTCACCGTCATGTTCGCCCTGGGCCGTACCTCCGGCTGGGTCTCGCATTGGCTGGAACAGCAGGTTGACCCGGAAATGAAGATTGGCCGTCCGCGCCAGGTCTACACCGGCAGCGACGTGCGCGACTACCAGGGCTGATCGCCCCGCGTAGGTTGTGCCGAGAACGCCCCGCGTCCGCGGGGCGTTTTTTTTTGGAGCGGACCTGGTAGGTGCGGACCGTTGGTCCGCACGATTTCGGCGCCCGCGAAAAATCATCCACGCATGGCGTGGATCTACTACGGCCTTCCGCTTCCGGTAGGTGCCAACCTTGGTTGGCACGCTCTTCACCGCGGCAAGACCGCGTGATTCAAGGGTCTCGCCAGCTTCACAAGCGCTCGCGCAGCCTCAGGACGCCAGCTGCATCCGCAGCATCTGATCCGGAGCGTCCGTCCCATGAGTACCCGATTCGACCCACCCGAGCGCGGCCCGCTCGGCCCAGACGTCGCCACTGTTGTCACCGCCCCTGTCGTCGCCCCTCCCAGCGAAAGCGCCGTGTCCTGGGGCGCGATCTTCGCCGGTGCCGCCGCCGCCGCTGCACTCTCCCTCATCCTGCTGATTCTCGGCGTGGGCCTGGGGCTCTCCTCAGTGTCGCCGTGGTCGTTCGAAGGCGTCAGCAAGGAAACCTTCGGTTGGTCCAGCATCATCTGGCTCACCTTCACCGCGCTGGCGGCTTCGGGTCTGGGGGGCTATCTGGCCGGTCGCCTGCGTACCAAGTGGACGCAGATCCACGGCGATGAAACCTACTTCCGCGATACCGCGCATGGCTTCGTGTCGTGGGCGGTGGCCACGCTGCTCACCGCCGGTCTGCTCACGTCGGCCATCGGTGGGGTGCTGGGCACGGGCGCGAAGGTGGCAGGTGCCACGGCTGGTGCTGCAGTATCCACCGCCGGCGTCGCCGCAGCGGGCGCCGGTAGCGTTGCGGCGGCTGCGCCGGAAGGCGACCTCAACTACTGGGTGGACTCGCTGTTCCGCAGCGCCACCAGCGCAGGGCCGTCTGATCCTGCAGTGCCGCCGCCGGGTGCACCGATGGATCCGAATGCCGCCCCGCCGCCGCCGGCGGCAAGCGTCGGCCCGCGGGACACGCGCATGGCCGCACCGCCGCGTCCGACGCCCGGCAATGGCCCGATGGGTGATCGTCGCGAAGTGCGTGCCGAGGTGAATCGCATCATCGTCAACAGTCTGCAGGGAGATGGCCTGGATCCGGCCGACACCCAGTACCTGTCCCAGCTGATCGCGCGCGAGACCGGCATGAGTCAGGCCGAAGCGCAGGCGCGCGTGACCGATGTGCAGACGCGCATGCGTGCTGCGCTGGAGAAGACCAAGAACACAGCCAAGCAGGCGGCCGACGACGCCCGCAAGGCAGCAGCATATGCCGCGCTGTGGCTGTTCATCACGCTGCTGATCGGCGCGTTCTTCGCCAGCCTCAGCGCCACCTGGGGCGGCCGCCGTCGCGACCTGTAACCCCCGTTCCATGTAAGGAGACCTGCCATGAAAATGATTCTGCTCTGGTTGTTGGGCGTGCCGATCCCGCTGCTGATCCTGTACGCGATCTTCTTCTGATCGCGCGCCAATACGAGGTCCACGCGCATGCGTGGATGGCTATTTGTAGAGTCGAGCGGTGCTCGACTCCCGTGCGCAGCGCGGACAGCAGCCGAGCACAGGCTCGACTCTACAAAACCTTGCTTCAGGATCTGAACGAATTCTGACACTGAGTGTCGCTTTCACATCTTTTCGGATCTATTTCATAGGCATCACATCCGAGGCGATAGAACCTGAGGGCACTTACTCAGCCATGGAGAACACCATGAACCGACTGCTTGCCATTGCCCTCATCGCCACGCCGTTGGCCCTGCTGAGCCCACAGGCCTTCGCGCAGTACACCGGTCCAGGTGCAGGAAGCGCTGCAAGTACCGTCGCCGATGCGCGCGCCCAGCGCGACGACCACCCGGTGGTGCTGCGAGGCACCCTGGTTGCCAAGCTTGGCCACGAGCGTTACCAGTTCCGCGACGCCAGTGGCCAGATCGAAGTGGAGATCGACGACGAAGACCTGCCGCCGCAGGCCATCGGTGCCGATACCGTGGTCGAGCTGCGTGGCAAGGTCGACACGCATCGGTTCAAGCCGACCGACATTGATGTTGATCACGTCACCGTGGCGCCCGCCGGTTGAGGATCGCTCGCAATTGCGACATGTAGAGTCGAGCCATGCTCGACTCACGCATGCAGCGCGAACCGCAGTCGAGCACGGCTCGACTCTACAAAAGCAAAGCAATGAGGTTTTTTGCATTTACCGGATGAGGGAAATTGCATAACCCTCAAACATTGAACGCCTTCAAGGATTCTCCTTAACGTTCAATGTTTTAGGAAAGCTTGAATGGCCTGCACAGCAAGGGATTTCTAACATTCTCTCCGTCGCCCGCACCCATCCCCGCGGGCGGCGCTTCCCTCCCTTTTCTCCTTGGGGAGGGGAGCTTTCATATTCCCCCTTGTCCGAGAGAGACAACCCATGCACGCCACTATCAAGAAGGCCGCGCTCGCTGCAGCGCTGGCCACGGCTTCGCTGTCCGCGCACGCCGTGGAAACCAAGATCTCCGTCTACGCCGACGTCGACCCGACCCTGGCCCTGCTGCGTGATGATGGCAGCGCGCTGCCCGATCTGATCACTCTGACTCATGACCCGATGCGCGGCCTGATTCCGGACACTCAGCGCGTTCGCATCCATACCAACGATCAGGACGCCGATATCGAAGCCAAGATCGGCGGCGCATTCGTGCTCGCCAATGGTGACGGCAAGGTCACCGTGCCGATGACGGTCAGCCTCAACGGTCGCGATCTGGGCCTCACCCCGATTGAGTACGCTGCAGCCGATCTGTTCACCGGTGCCGGCTCCACCCCGGGTGCGTCGATCTCGATGCCGCTGGTCATCTCACAGACCACCCCGGCCCCGATCGCCACCAAGGGTGCGTATACCGGCGTCGTCAACATCGTGTTGAACCAGAAGGCCACCACGCCGTAATTCCCGCGCCGGCCCGTACGCCGGGCCGGCTGCCTTACCCGCGGTACCCCCATGACATCACACGCCCCCGCCGTCACCCGGCTGGCGGTCGCGCTCGCCCTGGCGCTGGCAACGCCGCTGGTGGCCGCGCGCGGCGTCCCGCCCGGCTTCGAGGATCTGGTCGAAGGCCAGACCGAGCAACTCGATATCCAGCTGTTCGGCCGCTCGGCCGGGCTGTCGCCGGTGCGCGTGACCCTGGACCACGTGCAGCTGGAAGATCCAGCAAGCGTGCTGCAGTCGCTCGACCTCCCGGCCGAGGCGCAGGCCGCACTGCTGCCCGCGTTGTCGCAGCCCATGCCGCGCAACAGCCATCTGGCCTGCCGCTTCGGTGGCGCCACCGCCGGCTGCGGCTATCTCGATCCGCCGGAAGACCCCGCCGCCGTGCGCGCGCTGTACGACGAAGGCGAGGGCGCAGTGCGCCTGTTCGTTGCCCGCCAGTGGATTCCCGGCAAGCCGGCCGCCGAGCGCTTCCACACCGTCAGCGCCAACGCCGAAAACGCGTTCCTGCACCAGCAGGTGATCAATGTGAGTGGCAGCCGCGACTACCAGACGCTGTCCGCGCGTGGCACCGGCGTGCTGGGCCTGTTCGATCGCGGGCATGTTTCCGCCGAATGGAACTTCAACCAGCAGCGCTATCGCAGCCGCGGCAGTGACAGCGCGTTCCAGTTCGACAACGTCTATTACCGCCATGACCTGGGGCAGGCGCACTACCTGCAGGCCGGGCGCATGGACCGCCGCAACCTGTCCAGCCCGCAGGGCGGCACTTTCAGTTTCAGCATGCTGCCGCTGGACCGCCTGCAGGGCCTGCGCGTGGGCACCACACAGGCCTATGTCGATTCCGACGCCGCCGTGCAGGCCACGCCGCTGACCGTGCTGCTGGCGCGCGATGCACGCGTGGATGCCTACGACGGCACGCGGCTGCTGCAGACCTCCTACCTGCAGGCCGGCATCAACCAGATCGACACCCGTAACTTCCCGTTCGGCAACTACACCATCACCCTGCGCATCTACGAAGACGGCGTGCTGGTGCGCAGCGAAGATGCGCCATTCGACAAGGGCGGGGACTGGACCAACAGCCAGTGGCAATGGTTCGTGCAGGGCGGCAAGCGCAACGAGCGCCGCAGTGACCGCTTCGATGGCGAACGCGTGGCCGTGGCCGGCATGCGCGTGCCGCTGGGCCGCGACGTGGCGATGGTGGCCGGCGCCGCCGACCTCGGCGGCTTCCGCTACGGCGAGCTGCGCGTGGACCTGCGCCGCGTGTACGCCACCCAGGAACTGCGCGCCAGTTTCGGCGGCATGCGCGGCAACGATGGCAGCACCGGCCAGCAGCACCAGCTGTCGTACCGCCGCACCGCGTCCTGGAACATCTACCAGCAGCGCATGCGCGGCAAGGCCTGCCAGTTCGAGGCCGACGCCCGCGACCAGCTGGGCTGCACCAACTCGCTCAGCGCTTCGATGGCGCTGCCGCTGGCTGGTGGCAGTGCCTATGTGGGCTACACGCGGCGCCAGACCTGGCGCGCAGGACGCATCCTGCCGGGCGCAGAAGACGATCCGCTGGCGGGGCTGGACCCGCTGCTGCCACCGCGGCCGCCATGGCAACCGCGCCGCGAGCCGCAGCTCAGTCGTACCTGGCAGGCCAGCTTCAGCCGCAGCCATCGCTGGCAGGATTTCAGTGTCTCCACCCGCGTGGGCGTGTGGCAGCAGCGCGCCAGCGACAGCCTGCGCGGCAGTGACCAGCGCGATCGTGGCATCTACTTCAACCTGAGTCTGACCCGCCTGCCGCGCGGCACCGCCGGCAGCGGCCAGCGCCGCTACAGCGTGGACGTGCGCCAGCCGCAGCACCAGCGCCCGGACATCAACTACAGCGTCGGCCACAGCCTGCGCCAGGACGTGGATGCGCAGTACCGCGAGCTGTCGGCCGAACTGCGCGCCAACAACAGTGACCGCTACAGCGCCACGCTCAGCGGCCAGCTTCAGAACAGCCTCGGCCAGAGTGGCGCCACGCTGGCGCACTACCAGCAGCGTGGCCGCAGCGAGACCGCCTACAGCGGCATGCACAGCTCCGGCTTCGCACTGGGCAAGCGCGGTTTCTATTGGAGCGGCAGCAACGGCGCCGACGCCGGCCTGGCCGTGCAGGTGGCCGACACCGACGACGTCGACCTGCGTGGCGTGGCGGCCGAACTGCAGGTGGGCGGCTTGCGCAGGCAACGCCTGCAGATTGGTGAGCGCCGGTTGCTGCCGCTGTCGTCGTATCAGTCGCACCGCGCCGAAGTACAGGACGCCAGCACGCTGGACAGCATCGCCGCCATCCGCGTGACCGGCGTGGGTGGCGCACGGCCGATGTTCCTCAGTCCTGGGCGGCTGATGCGCATGCCGGTGCCGATCGAGGTGACCTACACCTTCATCGGCAACGCCAAGGATCTTGCCGGAGCGCCGCTGGGTGGCGCCCGCATTCTCAATGCGCCGGTGCCCGGCACCAGCGCCAACGGCGGCTTCGTCGCCGATTTCCCGCGTCGCGAATCAACGCTGTACCTGCTGCAGGACGACCGCCTGCTGCATTGCCCGCTGCAGGTGCGCGAGCGCCGCCAGGTGGTGCTGCTGGTCGGCGCGGTGCATTGCGAGCCGCTGGCCGTGGCCCAG
This sequence comes from Stenotrophomonas sp. AG209, assembly GCF_003550055.1. Taxonomy (NCBI): domain Bacteria; kingdom Pseudomonadati; phylum Pseudomonadota; class Gammaproteobacteria; order Lysobacterales; family Lysobacteraceae; genus Stenotrophomonas; species Stenotrophomonas sp. AG209. Next base: position 1,693,633 of record NZ_QXDB01000001.1, on the reverse strand, counting down.
CTGCCGGCGGAGATCCGCCAGCAGGCCCGCGTGACCCGCCTGCTGCAGGAACGCGCGTTGATTGCCGCCACGCCCCAGACCGCTGCTGCAGGAGGAACGCCATGAACCGGCGTGTGTTGTTGGTGTTGATGCTGGTGTGTGCGCTGGTCGTGCTGGCGCCGAGGGCGTGGGCGCAGTGGCCGCCGGAGACGCATCCGGTGGATCAGAGCCGGGACATCGTGATGACCTGGGATCGCTCGGCGATGCCGGGTGATGTGGAGCTTTGGGCGCCGCGGACGGTGTTGGGATTCAGTCACGACCTGGCGATGAAGTATGGGCAGATCCATGTGGTTTGTGGGTCTGCTTCTGATAGTGAGTTTGGGAAGTGCCCTGTCGATGGTGAGCCGGGAGTGTCGCTTGGTAGTAGCAATGTCGATCTGCTGTTCGTGGAGCAGAGGACTGGCCTGCGCAGTGAACTTCGGGCTCAGGGATATTTGCAGAGAGTCATGTCGGATTGGATTTGCGCTGTCGACTACTGGGACACACTCAGAAGGCAGTTGAATGCGTCCTTTTGGTACATATGCAGTTCGGGTCAGCCAGTTGGCACAGGGGTGCATCTGGAGCTCCCAGCAACCGAGCTTTCCAGACTCGTTGCAGGCCACTGGAAGGCAACGATGCGCCTGAACATCAAAGCCGACCCAGCCGCAGCTCCGGCAGCCACCGCCGTCTTCAACTTCGACTTCACCGTCACCGACTACGACGCCATTTCGATTTACTTCCCCGGTTTCGACGGCGTTGCACCCCTGGTCAATATGGACCTGCGCTACGACCCCATCCGCAAGGTCGTCGCCGGGCGCAAGGACGTGGACATGTGCCTGTACGACGGCGTGGGTTCGCAGAGCGAGTTCCTCGGCGTCACCGTGCGCGACAGCGGGCCACGCCCACCGCCTGGGCGTGACTTCGCGGTCTGGCATCAGGACGGCGGCAGCGACGATACCCAGCGCCTCGACTACCAGGTCGGCCTGAACTACGGCGGCAACCTGCTGGCCATGAAGCACGGTGAGGAACAGCTGCTGCGCGGCATCGACAGCGCACAGCTGCGCATGGTGCTGCTGCCCGGCATCAGCCAACCCGTGTACTGCGTGCCCACGCCACTGACGCTGGAAACACCGCCCACGCCCATCGCCAGCAAGCGCCCAGGTCTGTACGAGGGCGGGCTGACGGTAGAGCTGCGCGTGCCGACCGCCAAACCCTGATCCCCACCGAGGCCCATCATGAAGAAGCTGCTGTTCTGCCTGTTGCCGTTGAGCGCACTGCTGGCCCCGCCGGCACAGGCCAATCTGTCCATTCATCCGATGCGTGCAGCGGTGGACGCCAAGCACGGCACGAAGATTCGCGTGTACTCGCAATCCACCCAACCGCAGTACGTGCAGGCGCGGCTGCTGCGTATCGACAATCCGGCACAGCCGGGTGAGGAAGAGATCGAAGTGGAAGCTGCCGATGCGGCGATTGCCATCACGCCTGGCAAGTTCGCACTCAGCGGTGGTGGCAATCGCCTGATCCGGGTGATTCCGCTGCAGACGGTGGAGAAAGAGGCGGCCTACCGCATCTACTTCGAGGGCGTGAAGGGCCCTGACGGCACGATCCTGGAAGGCGATGAGCAGGCGGCGCAGGCCAACGTCGGCGTCAGCCTGGTCTGGGGCGCGCTGGTGAACGTAGTGCCCGCCAAAGGCAGCGTGGATCTGCAACTGCAGGGCAACACCCTGCGCAACACCGGCACGCTGCGTGTGGGCATCACCGGTGCTGCCGAGTGCAACGCCGGTGGCGTGTGCACGCCGCTTGAGTTGTCCAGAAGTCTCTACCCCGACGCTGCGCTGACCTTGCCGTTCCAACTCCAGCCGGGCAGCACCCTGCAGCTGCAGTACCGACTGTCGAACGACAGCTATCGCGATCACGTAACGACCCTGGCGCCAAGCGCCTGACCTTCATCGCCCCGCGCAAGCGCGGGGCTTCATTTCCCTTGTCCTGTTAAGGAAAAAAATGAATCACATCTATCGTCGTATCTGGAATCACGCCAAGCAATGCTGGGTGGTTGGTAGTGAACTGAGTTCTGCGCGCGGAAAACGGGCGAGTGGTCGAGCCACCGCGCATGGGTTGATTGTGCTGTCGGTGATTGGTCTGGTGCCAGCGGGCGTTGCTGCCAGTGAGGTGCAGGAACAGGTGGAATAGCGGGAATACGCGAAATCACTAGGCCTCCGTAACACGGAAGCCAAGGATATCGTCAGCGTAGCCGTTCCTTTCTCTAGCGCGCTCGGCACTATGTCCGTCTCGCCGCTTTCAGCACAGATGTCCTCACAATACCTTCAGCTCGCCATTGTTTCCGATACCAACTATCGCGATTCGACTATAAGTGGAAACCACATGCTGGTCCTTGGTTCTCGCTCTTCGCTACGAGGGAACTACTCCGTGGGTTACGGAAGCGCGATAAGTACCAGCGGTGAATACAATACTGCGGTTGGCTACAATGCCGTGATAGGCAATGGCTACAGTACAGCGATTGGTGCTCGGGCCCAGACGAGCGGGATCGGCGCTACTGCGCTGGGTAACAACGCACTCGCCATGCAAACCAATTCAGTGGCGATTGGCAGCGGCTCCTACGCTAGTTCGTCCAATTCGATTGCTATCGGTGCCAATTCTGTTGCCGATAGTAGCTATACCGTCTCGGTGGGGAACAGCACTACAAAGCGAAAGATCGTGAATGTCGCCGCAGGCAATACTTCATATGGAAGCTCTGATGCGGTAACCGGTGGGCAGCTATACGAAACCAATCAAGCCGTTAGCTCGGTGAGGAATACTGCGAATTCGGCCTACTCAACCGCAAGTACGGCCCAGATTACGGCCAATACGGCGAGGACCAATGCCGACAGCGCGCTGAGCAAGGCGAACACGCTGGGTGGACTACTGAGCCAAGCATCCACGTCTGGGAATGTCCGCCTGGGCGGCGGCAACAGCGGTGCCGTTCTGGACGTCCGCAACAGCGCTAACGCCAACCGCAAGATCACCGGCGTGGCTGATGCCACGCTCAGCGCCACAAGCACTGAGGCCGTTTCGGGCAAGCAGCTCAACGCCACCAACAGCAACCTCACGGCCGCACGATCCGTCGCTGACTCCGCGAAGGTCAACGCGGATAGTGCGTTGTCGAAAGCCAACACGCTCACTGGGCTGCTGAGTCAGGCGTCCGCCTCGGGCAACGTCCGTGTGGGTGCAAGCAATAGCGGCACCGTACTGGACGTCCGCAACAATGCAAACGCCAGCCGCAAGATTACGGGCGTGGCAGATGCCGTGCTCAGTGCCACAAGCACTGAGGCCGTATCTGGCAAGCAGCTCAATGCTACCAACAGCAATGTCACGACCGCCCGATCCGTTGCTGACACCGCGAAGACCAATGCAGACAGTGCGCTGACCAAAGCCAACACTCTCTCCGGGCTTCTGAGCCAGACCTCTGCCTCGGGCAATGTCCGGCTGGGCGAGAAAAACAGCGGCACCGTACTGGACGTGCGGAACAGCGCCAATGCGAGCCGCAAGATCACCGGTGTTGTCGATGCTGCGTTGTCCAGCACCAGCACCGATGCGGTGACGGGCCGGCAGCTCAATGCCACCAACAGCAACGTCAGCACCGCACTGAGTGACGCCAGCGCAGCCAAGACTACTGCGAACACCGCTCTGACCCAGGTGGGAACACTCAACGGGCTGCTCAGCCAGGGCAGTGCCAGCGGTAATGTCCGGATCGGTGAGAAGAACAGCGGCACCGTTCTGGATGTGCGCAACAGCGCAAGCGTGAATCGGAAGCTGACTGGCGTGGCTGATGGAGTGGTCAGCGCCAGCAGCTATGAGGCCGTCAATGGTAGGCAGCTCAATGCCACCAATGACAAGGTGGCGATGGTGGAGGGCATTGCCAAGTCTGCGGGAGCGGAAGCTGCCGCGGCAAAGACGGATGCAGCCAAGGCGCTGGCCGAGACAGCAGTGCTGGGCGGGCTGGTGGCGCAGGTGTCTGCGTCTGGCAGCGTGCGTCTGGGTGAGAAGAACAGCGGTACGACGTTGGATGTGCGCAACAGCGTCAATGCCAATAGGAAGATTAGTGGTGTGGCGGATGGATTGTTGAACGCAAGCAGCAATGAAGCTGTGTCTGGGAAGCAGCTGTACTCAACCAATTCGCGAGTATTGGCTCTGGAGGGCGTAAGTCAATTTGTGAGTATTGGTGTGGCCCCCTCCAGCGAACGTGCTGATGCCGGGCCAGTTGGCGTTGCCTTAGGTAATTCGGCTAAAACGGGGAGCGAAGGTGGGACCGCAGTGGGAACGCACGCGAAGTCACTGGGCAGGAATTCGGTGGCAGTTGGGCGTGCTTCAACCGTGCATGAAGGTTCCGAAAATGGCTTCGCCCTCGGGGTTGGGGCCGAGGTTGGCATTGCGGAAGGTGGTGCGAGGGGAGGGGTTGCGATTGGCGCTGGAGCCAAGGTTGGGAAAGGGGCAGATGGCTCACTGGCGATTGGTGAAGGCTCGCAAGCCAATGAGGCTGGAGTTGCATCATTTGGAAGTGCAACTGCTTATCGCCGCCTAGTGAACGTTGCTCGAGGCACCGCCGACCACAATGCCACCACTGTCTCCCAGCTCAAGGATTCCCTCGCCACCCTTGGCGGCGGTGCCGGTCTGGACGGCAACGGAAGCATCATCGCCCCGACCTACGCGGTGCAGGGCGGAACGCAGAACACTGTCGAAGATGCGCTGATGGCACTCGATGGCGCCGTCATCACCGCCGGCCGCCGTGCAGACAAGGTAGAAAGTCAGCTCAGCTCGATCTTCCAGGATTCACCCTCGGCCCGTGCCGACGGCATGAGCCAGATCGCGCTGAATGGCGTGAACGGCATGGTGCTGACCAATCTTGCCGACGGCCGAGTGGCGCCAGGAAGCCGTGATGCGGTCAACGGTGGCCAGCTGCATTCGATGCAGCAGCAGCTCAACGGCCGCATGGATGGGCTGGAGCAGCGCATCGACGATGCCCCGCCGCCGCGTGCACTGGCGTCGTCCTCGGTACCGAAGCCACAGGCCGAAGACACCCCTGTGGTACCGGAAGGCAAGGACTCCCAGCAGGTCGCCTCGGTAGGCGAGGGTGACAAGCCCACACCGCAGCCGAAGGCCAACAAGGACGACTCACCCAAGCCGCAGGTGGACACCGCCGAGCTGGAGAAGATGCTGGCTCGCGCCAACGAGTACACCGATGGAGCGATCAGCAACTTCGAGCGCCGCCTGGACAAGATGGACAAGCGCTTCAACCGCATGGCGGCGATGAGCAGTGCACAGACGGCGATGGCGATGAACACTGCCGGCCTGGCCACCTACAACCGCCTCGGTGCGGGCGTGGGTTACAGCGAGGGTGAGTCGGCCATGGCGGTGGGCTACCAGCGTGTGCTCAACGAGAAGGGCTCAGCCACCTTCAGCCTCAATGGGGCGTTCACCAACAGCGGTGAGCGCAGCATGGGCGTGGGTGTGGGCATCGGCTGGTAAGCCATGGAGCCCTGGCGTGACGCGCGTAATCCACCCCGTCGCGCCGGGGTCCTTGCCGAGGAGATGGCAATGTATGGTTGGGTAAGCAGATTCATCAGCTACCGCACGTTCTATCTGTGGCGGGCGCGGTACTTCTACTACACCCGCAATCTGGACAGCTGGGTGCTGTTCACCCTGCTGTGCCTGACCGGCATGGTGCTGGTGCTCTGGTACCACTGGCGGGTGGTGAGCGTCCCGCCGCCGCGCGTGCACCCGGAGGTGGCAGCGCTGCGCGTGGAGAACATCACCGGCGAGGCGATCCATCGCATCGTGCTGGTGCAGCATGGCGGCACCACACCCGGCGAGCCGTTCACCACGCCGGAAGAAGTCCGGGCCGGTACGCTGCGCACGATGCGGGTACGGGAGCTGCTGGACAGTGGGATGGTGTGGCAGCTGAAAGCCCATATGCTGGCCGACATGGCGGCGTACATCGAGGCCACGGGAAGCTGCTTCCCGTACCCGTGCTGGCAGCTGAAGCATCGGCTGTCACTGCTCCGCGCAGCGCAGGCGGAAAACACGGCCATCAACGAGGCGCTGGCGCCGGTGCTGGAGGTACCGCTGGACAGGATGCCCAACCTCAACGGGGGGGAGCGCGCGCGGATACAGACGGCCTGGTCCGACACGTTCGGCGACGTCTACAACCAGACCTGGCTGTTGGCTGATCTGCAGGACATGCACGCCCGGATGATGGTGGAGTACCCACGGCGCGCGGGTGCGCCGTGGCTGGCACGCTTGCTGACTGGCGATGCAAAGGAGCCCCATGAGCTCCGGTAGGCAGCGCAAGCGCGCGCACCAGTAGAGTCGAGCCGCGCCGAAGGATCTGTGGGCGCACTCCTGATGAACGCATCGCCATGCGCGCGGAACCTGCCGCCGGGCCCAGGGCATGATTCGCGCTCGACTGCCCTCCGGCCAGACATCCGGACACCTGAAACACCGTGCGGACCAGCGGTCCGCACCTACCAAAGGCAAGAGCCATGCTCGACTGCTCTTCGGTCAGGTATCCGGACGCCTGAAGCACCGTGCGGACCAACGGTCCGCACCCACCAAAAGAACGGCGCTACCGTCACCCGCCGATGTACGCGGTGATCTCCGCCTCGGCCAGCACCTGCCGCAGCTGCGCCACGGACGCGCGCCGCATCGGCTTCTCATCCACCGGTGACAGCGGCGCCTGGCGCAGGGCGTCGTACGGCAACACCGCCAGGTCGAAGGTCAGCTCTTCGGCACTGAATACCCACACCGGCACGTCCAGGCAGCGCTCGCGGTCCATGCGCAGGCGACGCGTCCGCGACTCGGCGGGAATGCCGTGTTCGTCCAGGAAGCGGTGCACGGCCTCCGGGTCGTCGCTGTGCAGGTGCAGCTGCACGGGGCTGTTGGCGTCGGCGGTGCCATCCAGCACGGGACCGGCCAGGCGCGGCGCGAAGCCGTGCAGGAACTCCAGCGCGCGCATCGCGGCTTCGCGGCGGCGCTGCAGTTCGTTGCCATGCTGGGGCCCGGAGAACAGCCGCTGGTACTCGCGCAGGGCGTCCTCGATCTCGGTATTGCGGGGCAGGGAGGCATCATCGTGGATGCCGAGCCGGCTGGCGGCCTTCAACTTGGCCTGGTGGTAGTCGCGGATGCCGCCTTCGGCCATCAGGCGGGCGGCTTCGTGGGCGAGGCGGTGGCGCCGCTCGCGGGTCTGGCTGGCAGCATGCTGACGGGCGCGATGCATGCGATGACTCCCTGTTGCGACCTGGCTACAGACTAGCGCACGGATGTGACATCTGCGTGGGTATGGCGGATGCAACCGCTTTGGTGGGTGCCGACCTTGGTCGGCACGGGGCGCCAATCAAGGTTGGCGGCTACCAGGGGCAGCGTCGATGCCAACCCACGGTTGGCACCCACCAACGCTTCGGTAGGTGCCGACCTTGGTCGGCACGAGGCGCCAACCAAGGTTGGCAGCTACCAGAGCCGCGTTGGCGCCAACCGACGGTTGGCACCCATCAAACCGTTCCTCAGAAGATATCGAACGCGGCGGCGTCGGCCTGCGGCGTATTGAGGTTCAGGTCGTAGTCGGTCAGGCGATCCATGTCTTCCACCTTCACCCACTCGGTCGCGCCGTTGAGGGTGGCCTGGACCATGCCGCTGGGCGGGTCGTTCTGCGCGATCGGGGTGTCCTTCAGCGCGGTGCGCATGTAGTCGATCCAGATCGGCAGGGCGGCCTTGCCACCGTATTCGCGGTAACCCAGCGAGCGGAAGTCGTCGCGGCCCACCCACACGGTGGTCACGTACGGGCCGCCGAAGCCGGAGAACCAGGCGTCGCGGTGGTCGTTGGTGGAGCCGGTCTTGCCGCCCACGTCCTCGCGGCCGAGCACCTTGGCCTGGACGCCGGTACCGCGCTGGACCACGTCGCGCATCATCGACACCAGCTGGTAGGCAGTGCGGGCATCGATCGCGCGCGGGGCGGTGCGGGCATCCGGGTTGGCCGGTGCCGCCGGGGTTTCGACCTTGGCTTCGGCCTTGGCCGCGGCGGCCGGGTCCACCTTCGGGGCCGGGGCGCCGAAGTTGAAGCCGTCCACCACCTGGTTGACCGGCTGGTCGCTGCTGCCGGCGCAGTCGCGGCAGGCCAGTGCCGGGTTTTCCTTGAACACCAGGTTGCCGTCGCGGTCGTTGACCTGGTCGATCAGCCAGGTATCCACGCGCGAACCGCCATTGGCGAACACGGCGTAGCCACGCGCCACTGACAGCGGGGTCAGCGAGGCGGTGCCCAGCGACATCGACAGGTTCGGCGGCAGCTCCGATTCGGCAAAGCCAAATTCGCTGATGTACTTGCGCGCGTAGTCCACGCCCATGCCATCGAGCAGGCGCACCGAGACCAGGTTGCGCGACTGCACCAGCGCTTCGCGCAGGCGCATCGGGCCGCGGAAACCACCGCCGTCGTTCTGCGGGGCCCAGGTCTTGCCGCGGCGGTCGCGGAACACGACCGGGGCGTCGAGCACGATCGAGGCCGGGTTGTAGCCCTTGTCGAAGGCGGCTGCGTACACGAACGGCTTGAAGCTCGAACCCGGCTGGCGACGGGCCTGGGTGGCGCGGTTGAACTTGTTGCCGGAGAAGCTGAAGCCACCCACCAGCGCCTTCAACGCGCCGTTGTGGGCATCCAGCGAGACCAGTGCCGACTGGCCACGCGGAATCTGGTCCAGCAGCCACTCACCTTCCTTGGCGCCGGCGCGCACGCGCACGATGTCACCGCGCTGCACCAGCTTGCCCGGGGTCTTGTTGGTCCACTTGGCGGCACCGGCCGGCAGCACGATCTCGGTACGGTTGGCCAGCACCACAGTAGCGCTGCCGTCGGCACCGGTGCTGGCGACGATCGCCGGCAGCAGGCCGGCCTGGCCGAACATGCCACGCAGGTGCTCGGCGAGGGCGGCGGTGTCGTCACCGGCACCCAGCTGCACCTGCTTCTCCACGCCGTGCCAGCCGTGGCGGTGGTCGTACAGCAGGAGGCCGTCGCGCACCGACTGGTTCGCGGCGGTCTGCAGGGTGGAGTCGATCGTGGTGGTGACGTGATAACCCTTGTTGACCACGTCGCCGCCGAAGCGGGCGATCATTTCCTGGCGGACCAGCTCGGCCACGTAGGGCGCATCGACCTGCACCGGCGGCTCATGCGCGGTGGCGTGCATCGGCACGGCCTTGGCCGCGTCGGCCTCGGCCTGGCTGACGAACTTCAGGTCGGCCATGCGCTGCAGCACGTAGTTGTCGCGGCGCTGGCGGGCACGTTCCGGGTTGGAGATCGGGTTGCCCGACGAGGGGAACTTGGGGATGCCGGCCAGCGAGGCCATCTCGTCCAGGTCCAGCTCGTTCAGCTTCTTGCCGTAATAGAACTCGGCGGCAGCGGCCACGCCGTAGGCGCGGTTGCCGAAGAAACTCTTGTTCAGGTACAGCTCGAAGATCTCGTCCTTGCTCAGCTCGGACTCGATCTTCCGCGCCAGCAGGATCTCGGCCAGCTTGCGGGTGTAGCTGTACTCGGAACTGAGGAAGAACTGGCGGGCGACCTGCTGGGTGATGGTGGAACCACCCGGCACGCGCTTGTCGTTGGTGGTGGCCAGCAGCCAGACCGCACGGCCGATGCCCATGTAGTCCACGCCGCCGTGCTCGTAGAAGCGGGCGTCCTCGGTCGCCAGGAAGGCCTGCTTCAGCTTTTCCGGCACGTCCTTCATGGTGATCGGGGTACGCCGGGTCTCGCCGAACACCGCCATCAGCTTGCCGTCGGCAGCATAGACGTACATCGGCTCCTGCATTTCCACGTCGCGCAGGGTCTGCACGTCGGGAAGCTTGGAGGAAACGGCATAGTACAGACCGCCCACGGCGGCCGCGCCGATCAGCGCCAGGACCAGGACAATCAGGAAGATCCAGCGCAGCCAGCGGCGGAGTCGAGTCATCGGGTTCAGATTCCGATTGCGAATTTCGTGGTCGCAGAGTATAGATTACGCAAGGTGGCGGCTGGGGTCGGCACCGGGGAGCGCAAGGGGAATTGCCAGGGGCTGCATCGTGAATCCGTGAGGGATTTCACAGCAGGGCGGTTGCCATTTGCTAAGAATACGTTATTAATGCGCGGACGCAGCTCTTGCGTCCAAGTGCCCGTCGGCAGGGGAGAAACCGTGGGGCTCATCCCAAAAAGTCAGTCGCCGCTTGTTGGCGTCGACATCAGTTCGACTGCGGTAAAGCTTTTGCAGCTGTCCCGCAGCGGCAATCGTTTCCGCGTGGAACATTACGCTGTGGAACCTCTTCCGCCGAATGCGGTGGTGGAGAAGAACATCGTTGAAGTGGAGGCCGTGGGTGAGGCCATCCGCCGGGCGATGAACCGTTCAGGCAGCAAGGCCAAGTTGGCCGCTGCCGCCGTCGCGGGGTCGGCGGTGATCACCAAGGTGATCCCGATGCCGGCCGATCTCGACGAAAACGACATGGAAGCCCAGATCGAGCTGGAAGCGGTCAACTACATTCCGTATCCGATCGAGGAAGTGAACCTGGACTTCGAGGTGATCGGGTCGATCCCGAACAACCCGGAGATGGTCCAGGTGCTGCTGGCCGCGTCGCGTTCGGAGAATGTCGAGCTGCGCCAGTCCGCGCTGGAACTCGGTGGCCTGCAGGCCAAGGTGATGGACGTGGAGGCCTTCGCGGTCGAGAACGCCTACGCTCTGGTCGCCAGCGAGCTGCCGGTGTCCATCGACGGCGTGGTCGCGCTGGTCGACATCGGCGCCACCATGACCACCCTCAATGTCCTGCGCGGCGGCCGTAGCCTCTACAGCCGTGAGCAGGTGTTCGGTGGCAAGCAGCTGACCGACGAGATCATGCGCCGCTACGGCCTGAGCTACGAGGAAGCCGGGCTGGCCAAGCGCCAGGGCGGCCTGCCGGAAAGCTACGAGATGGAAGTGCTGGAGCCGTTCAAGGAAGCCACGGTCCAGCAGATCAGCCGCCTGCTGCAGTTCTTCTATGCAGGCAGCGAATTCAACCGCGTCGATCACATCGTGCTGGCCGGCGGCTGCGCCGTGCTCGGTGGCCTGCCGGAGATGGTCGAGGAACAGCTGGGCGTGCCGACCGTGGTCGCCAACCCGCTGGCGCAGATGACCCTGGGGCCGAAGGTGAACGCGCATGCGTTGGCCCAGGATGCCCCCGCGCTGATGATCGCGACCGGTCTGGCGCTGAGGAGCTTCGACTGATGGCACGCATCAATCTATTGCCCTGGCGCGCCGAGCGGCGCAAGCAACGCCAGCGCGAGTTCTACGCAATGCTGGGCATGGCCGCTGTCGGTGGCCTGCTGCTGTCGCTGATGATCTGGTTCTATTACGACCGCCAGGTGAGCGGCCAGATGGACCGCAACGCCTATCTGGAAGCCGAGATCGAGAAGGTCAAGGAACAGAACAAGGAGATCGATCGTCTCGACGCGCAGAAGGAACGCCTGCTGGCCCGCAAGAAGGTGATCGAGGAACTGCAGGCCAAGCGCTCGCAGATGGTCCACCTGTTCGACGCGCTGGTGCGCACCATCCCCGACGGCGTGGTGCTGACTGCGCTGAAGCAGGAAGGGGATGTGCTGACGCTGGAAGGCCGCACCCAGTCCAACGCCCGCGTTTCGGCCTACATGCGCAACCTTGAGACCTCCGGCTGGATGACCAACCCGGAGCTGTCGATCATCGAAGCGCGTGACCCGGAGAAGGACAAGGACGGCAAGGCCGGCCCGCTGGCCGACATCAAGGCGCTGCCCTACGTGTTCGTGGTCAAGGTGAAGCTGCCGGCACAGAGCGAAGAGGTTTCGGCGACGCCGGGCCTGAACGCCGATGGCTCGGTGGCGACGGCTGCTCCGGCACCGGTGGCTCCGTTGGCCGCAGGTCCGGATACCGCGACGCCTGCGGCTCCGGCAGCGGGCCAGCCGGCAGCGGCTCCCGCCGCACCGGCCGCTGCACCGTCGGCCACTCCGACCACTCCGGCCAAGCCCAACCAGCCGGCCGCACCGGCCGCCGCGCCGGCCCCGGCACCTGCCCCGAAGCCTGAGGGCAGCCGCTTGGCGCAGCCGCCGCAGGCCTTCAATGCGCTGCTGCAGGGGGACCGCGCATGAGCCAGAAGATCGACATCAAGAACCTGGATTTCAACGACATCGGCAACTGGCCGCAGAAGGCCAAGATCGTCTTCTGCTCGTTGCTGGCACTGGTCATCATGTTCGTGGCGTGGATGCTGCTGATCAGCGGCAAGCGCGAGGAACTGGCCGGCCTGGAATCGAAGGAAGTCGAGCTGCGCACCGAGTTCACCAAGCAGCAGGAACGCGCGGTGAACCTGGGGCCGCTGAAGCAGCAGCTGGCGCAGATGGAGCAGGTGCTGCAGCAGATGCTGCGGCAGCTGCCGAGCAAGACCGAAATGCCCGACCTGATCATCGACATCTCGCAGACCGCGCTGTCCAGCGGCCTGACCAACGAGCTGTTCGAGCCGGAGCAGGAGCAGATCAAGGAGTTCTACGCCGAGAAGCCGATCAAGCTGCGCATGGTGGGCAGTTACCACCAGTTCGGCGCGTTCGTCAGTGGCGTGGCCTCGTTGCCGCGGGTGGTGATCCTGACCATGCATGACATCAACCTCAAGCCCAAGGAAAAGACCGGCGGCAACGTCCGCAGCGGTGCACTGGAACTGTCCGGTACGGTCAAGACCTACCGCTACCTGGACGAGACCGAGGTGCAGGCGCAGCAGGCGGCCGACGCTGGCAAGGAGGGCAAGAAGTGATGCGCGCGCAGACCGTACGTGGTGCGATGGTGCTGGCTGTGCTGCTGCTGGCCGGTTGCGGCCGTGGCGTGACCAGCACGCCTGGCGACGCACCTAACCTTGAGAAGTGGGTGGAAGGCGAGCGTGCGCGACCGGCGCAGCCGCTGGAGCCGCTGCCGGTGATGCAGCAGTTCGAGACCTTTGAATACTCCGCGCAGGGCATGCGCGATCCGTTCACCGATGCCTGGACCAATCCGCAGCAGGGGAATGGCGGATTGCGACCGGACCCGAACCGGCGCAAGGAGCCGTTGGAAGGCTTCCCGCTGGATGCGCTGGACATGGTCGGCACCATCGGCACCGGTGCAGGCACCGTGGCGCTGGTGATGGGGCCGGACAAGGTCACCTACCGGGTTCGCCCGGGTGGTTACCTGGGGCAGAGCGACGGGCGGGTCACGGCGGTCTTCGAAGACCGCGTGGAGCTGATTGAACTGGTGCCGGATGGCGCGGGTGGCTGGTTGGAACGGCCGGCAACGCTCTCGCTTGAAGATCAATGATCGTTTACTGGGGATAGCACGATGACCTTTCACCAAGCCAAGGGGCTGCGTCCCATCCGGCGCTCTACCTTGAACCGTGTCAGCGCGCTGGGAGTCGCGCTGATGCTGGCCTGCGCTCCGGCGCTGGCTGCCGCACCGGCGGAAAAGCCGGTGGGCGCCACCGTGGCACCGGCCGCCGCGCCGGCTGGCCTGTCGGTGGCCAAGATCGATTTCAAGCGTGGCGATGACGGTGCCGGGCGCCTGATCGTGCAGTTCGACGGGCAGGGCGCGATCCCTGACCTGCGCACGCAGGGCAACAGCGTGGTGGTCGACGTCGGCAATGCCCGACTGCCGGCCAACCTGCAGAAGCCGATGAACGTCACCGACTTCGCCACGCCGGTGCAGCGCATCGACGCCAAGCCGTCCGGTGCCGGCACCCAGCTGGTGCTGAGCACTGGTGGCGCGGTGGAATCGCTGGCCTACCAGAGCGGCAACGAGTACGTGGTCGAGATCAGCCCGCGGCAGGCCCAGGCCGCCGTCGGCGCGGTCACCGCCGGCAGCGTTACCCAGGCGGCCAAGGCCGTCGGCCAGCGCGGCTTCACCGGCAAGCCGGTGACCTTCAACTTCCAGGACGTGCCGGTGCGCACCGTGCTGCAGTTGATCGCCGAGGAGTCCAACCTGAACGTGGTTGCGTCCGACTCGGTGCAGGGCAATGTGACCCTGCGCCTGGTCAATGTGCCGTGGGACCAGGCGCTGGACATCGTCCTGCGCGCAAAGGGCCTGGACAAGCGTCGCGACGGCAGCGTGATCTGGGTGGCTCCGCAGGCTGAACTGGCCAAGTTCGAGCAGGAGAAGGAAGACGCGCGCATCGCCATCGAGAACCGCGAAGACCTGCAGACCGACTACATCCAGATCAACTACCACAGCGCCACGCAGATCTTCAAAGCGCTGACCGAGGCCAAGGGCATCGGCGGCAGTGGCGGTGGTGGTGGCGGCGGTGGTGGTGGTTCCTCCTCGCAGGAAGACAGTGGCTTCCTGTCCTCGCGCGGCCGCATCGTGGCCGACGAGCGCACCAACACGCTGATGATCAGCGACATCCCGAAGAAGATCGCGCGCATGCGCGAGCTGATCAACGTGATCGACCGCCCGGTCGACCAGGTGCTGATCGAAAGCCGCATCGTCATCGCCACCGATACCTTCGCCCGTGAGCTGGGCGCGAAGTTCGGTGTCAGCGGCAGCCGTGACAACGTGTACTTCAGCGGCAGCCTGGATGCCAATGCCAAGACCCGCGAGTCGCAGGTCACGACCGACCTGGCCAATGCCAAGGCCGAGCGTGACTGGGAAGCCGGTGGCCGGGTCGGCCCGCCGCCGGTGAAATCCGGCTCGGCGATCACCCGTGGCCTGAACTGGAACCTGCCGGTGGCCGCCGCCAGCAACCCGGGTTCGCTGGCACTGTCGATCCTCAATGCCGGTTACCTGCTGGACGTGGAGCTTTCGGCCATGCAGCAGGAGTCGCGAGGCGAGGTGATCTCCAACCCGCGCGTGGTCACCACCAATCAGCGCGAAGCGATGATCAAGCAGGGCAAGGAAATCGGCTATGTCACCATCAGCGGTGGTACCGCTGGCGGCGTGGCGACGCCGAACGTGCAGTTCAAGGAAGTGGTGCTGGAGCTGAAGGTCACCCCGACCATCACCAACGACAACCGCGTGTTCCTCAACATGCAGGTGAAGAAGGACGAAGTCGACCAGTTGATCCAGCTGGAAGGCTACGGCACCGTGCCGTCGATCAACCGCCGCGAAGTCAACACCGCGGTGCTGGTCGAGGATGGGCAGACCGTGGTGATCGGTGGCGTCTACGAGTTCACCGATCGCAACAGCATCAGCAAGGTGCCGTTCCTGGGCGACGTGCCCTTCCTGGGCAACCTGTTCAAGAAGCGCGGCCGCAACAAGGACAAGGCCGAGCTGCTGGTGTTCGTCACCCCGAAGGTGCTGCGCGTGGCCAAGCAGAACTGAGCCCGCGCCACCCGCGAAACGAAGAAGGGCCGCCATGCGCGGCCCTTCTTCGTTTCCACAAGTAGATCCACGCCATGCGTGGATGGGCCGTTCAGCCGTTCTTGATGCCAATCGCAAGGCACCCTGCGATGATGTCGGGAACCCGTGCCGTCCTGCGCCGGTCAAAGGCCCCCATGAACCTGCCACCGCCGATGCCCGAAACTGTCTCGCCGCCGCCCGCGCCGGCAACCTCCCGCCTGCATGCGGCGTTCACCCAGTTGCGCGATGCGTTGTCGGCCGAGATCGTCGGCCAGGCGGCACTGGTCGAACGCCTGCTGATCGCGCTGCTGGCCGACGGCCACCTGCTGGTGGAGGGCGCGCCGGGCCTGGCCAAGACCACGGCGATCCGTGCACTGGCCTCGCGCCTGGAAGCGGACTTTGCCCGCGTGCAGTTCACCCCGGACCTGCTGCCGGCCGATCTGACCGGCACCGAGATCTGGCGCCCGCAGGAGGGCCGCTTCGAGTTCGTGCCCGGCCCGATCTTCCACCCGATCCTGCTGGCCGACGAGATCAACCGCGCGCCGGCCAAGGTGCAGTCGGCGCTGCTGGAAGCCATGGGCGAGCGCCAGGTCACCGTTGGCCGCCATACCTATGCGCTGCCGCCGCTGTTCCTGGTGATGGCCACGCAGAACCCGATCGAGCAGGAAGGCACCTTCCCGCTGCCGGAAGCGCAGCTGGACCGCTTCCTGATGCATGTGCGCATCGGGTACCCGGACCAGGCGGCCGAATCGGAAATCCTGCGGCTGGCCCGCGAGCGCGCCCGTGGCGCGTTGGGCGAGGCCGCGCCGGCGCCCGAAAAGATGCCGATGCAGGACGTGTTCGACGCCCGCCGCGAAGTGCTGGACCTGCACATGGCGCCGGCGCTGGAGCGCTACCTGATCGAACTGGTGCTGGCCTCGCGCGATCCATCGCGCTACGACGCCGGCCTCGGCCGCCGCATCGCCTGGGGGGCCAGCCCGCGTGGCTCCATCGCACTGGAACGCTGCGCACGTGCGCGCGCCTGGCTGGCCGGCCGCGACTTCGTCACCCCCGATGATGTGCGTGCGGTGGCCGCCGACGTACTGCGCCATCGCGTGCTGCCCAGCTATGAAGCCACCGCCGAGGGCTGGGACGGCGAGCGCCTGGTGCAGGAGCTGCTGGCCCGGGTGCCGGCACCCTGAGCCTGCGCATGACCGATCCATCCCTGGAACACGCACCGTCTGCGCTCGAAGGTGACGGGCTGCGCCCGCAGCTGGCCGAACTGGTCGCGCTGCGCCGGCTGGCGCAGCGGCCACCGCCGCCGCGACGTGGACGCACCGGCAATGCAGGGCAGGCGCCGTCCCCGCTGCGCGGCCGCGGCATGGAGTACGCCGAGTCGCGCGAGTACGTGGCCGGCGACGACGCGCGCCACATCGACTGGCGCGTGACCGCACGCACTGGCCGGGCCCACACCAAACTGTTCCAGGCCGAACGCGAGCGGGTCAGCCTGATCGTGGCCGACACGTCGCCGGCGCTGTACTTCGGTACCCGCGTGCGCTTCAAATCGGTGCAGGCCGCACGCGCGGGTGCTGTCGCCGCGTGGTCGGCGCAGCGCCGTGGCGATCGTGTGGGTGCGCTGCGTGGCAGCGACCGCGAAGCGCCGATCGCCCCCGCAGGTGGTCCACGCGGCGTGCTGCGCGTGCTCGACGCGCTGACCCGCTGGTACGCACAGCCGCCAGCCGACGATCTGGGCCTGGAGCGCGCGCTGGATCATGCCGGTCGCGTGCTGCGCCCGGGGGCACGCATGCTGGTACTGGCCGATCCGCAGCAGGCCATCCGCATTGCACCGGCGCGCTGGAGCGCACTGGCCCAGCATCACGACCTCAGCCTGGTGCTGCTGGTCGATCCGCTGGAACTGCATCCCCCCTCGGCGGCGCTGCAGTTCCAGACCGCACAGCAGCGTATCGGTCTCGACCTGCGTCGCAGCGAGGTGCAGGCACATTGGCAGGCACACTTCGTCGAGCCGCTGCAGGAACTGCGACGCCAGCTCGGCGCACGCCGTGTCGATGTGCAGGTGCTGTCCTCCGATGCGCCCAGCGACGCCTGGCTGGCGCCGTCGCCGACTGAGGTGCCGGCATGAGCGCCGCTCTGCCGTTGCGCGATGTGCAGCTGCCGCCGGCACCGTCATGGTGGCCGCCAGCCCCCGGTTACCTGATGATCGGCGCGGTGGTCGTGCTGGTGCTGCTGGTGATCGCCGTGGTGATGTGGCGACGTCGCCGCCGTCGCCAGCACTGGTTGCAGCAATTCGATCAGGAACTGGCAACTACCAGCGACGCCGCGGCCGAACTGGCGGCCATTGCGGGGCTGCTGCGCCGTGCCGCACGCCATGCGAAGCCGGGCAGCGAATCGTTGCGCGATGATGCCTGGTGGCAACGCCTGGACCCGCAGGGCACCTTGCCCGATGCGCGCCGCAGTCTGCTTGCCGAAGGCGCCTATCGCCCGCACGTCGACAGCAACGACGTGGCCGCTGTGCGCAGCTGGGCCCGCGAACGCTATCTGGCGATGCTGCTGGAGCGTCGTCGATGAACCTGTGGACGACCTATTGGCCATGGCCGGACCTGCAGCTGGCATGGCCGCTGGCTTTGCTGGCGCTGCCGTTGCCGCTGCTGATGCATTGGTGGAAGCGCCGTGCAGAACCGGGCGCCGCACTGCGTGTGCCTTATGCGGCTGCCGAACTGGAAGCGCTGTCTGGTGGCGGCCGTGTTGACGTGTCGTGGCTGCGCACGTTGCTGCTGTGGCTGGGCTGGTGTGCACTGTGCATCGCGCTGTCGCGACCGCAGCAGCTGGGCGAAGCGATCACGCCGCCGCAGCAGGGGCGGCAGATGATGCTGGCGATGGATGTGTCCGGCAGCATGGGCGAGGGCGACATGGTGCTGGGCGGCCAGGCGGTCGATCGCCTCACCGCGGCCAAGGCCGTGCTGGCCGACTTCCTTGATCGTCGTGCCGGCGACCGCGTCGGCCTGCTGATCTTCGGCGACCGCGCCTACACGCTCACGCCGCTGACCGCAGACTTGGCCAGCGTGCGCGACCAGCTGCGCGACAGCGTGGTCGGCCTGGCCGGGCGCGAGACCGCCATCGGTGATGCCATCGGCCTGGCAGTGAAGCGCCTGCGCAGCCAGCCGGAGGGGCAGCGCGTATTGATCCTGTTGACCGATGGTGTCAGCAATGCCGGTGTGCTGGAGCCGTTGCGCGCTGCGGAAGTGGCGCGCGCCGAGGGCGTGCGCATCCACACGGTCGCGTTTGGCGGCGATGGCAGCATGCGGTTGTTCGGCATTCCGATTTCCACCGACCAGGATCCGGTCGATGAGGCCACCCTGAAGAAGATCGCCAGCATGACCGGTGGCCAGTTCTTCCGTGCGCGGGACACCGCGCAGCTGGCCGGCATCTATGCCGAGCTCGATCGCCTGGAGCCAGTGGCCGCAAAGGGCCCGAGCCTGCGCCCGCGCGAGGAACGCTATGCGTGGCCGTTGGGCCTGGCATTGCTGCTGGGCGCATTGGCATGGCTGTGGCCGGAGCGTCGCCGATGATCGCGTTTGCTTCGAATCTTCCCGATTGGAACGCGCTGCACTTCCTGCGGCCCGAGTGGTTGTGGGCACTGCTGGCGCTGCCACTGATCATCGCGTTGGCGCTGTACCGGCAACGGCGCAGTGATGTGTGGCGGCAGGCGGTGGACGCGCACCTGTTGCCGCACCTGCTGGCCGCCGGTGCAAGGCGGCGGGCACGTTTGCCCTGGGTGTTGCTGCTCGGCTGGACACTGGCGTCGCTGGCCATGGCCGGGCCGAGCTGGCGCCAGCAGGCACAGCCGATGTTCCAGGCCAGCGCACCGTTGCTGGTGGTGCTGGACCTGTCCAGCCGGATCACCGCAACCGATCTGCCACCGTCGCGCCTGCTGCAGGCGCGGGCGAAAGTGGGCGAGCTGCTGCGCGCGCGCCAGGGCGGGCAGGTGGGGCTGGTGGTGTATGCCGATGATGCCTACACGGTGGCACCGCTGACCGACGACGGCAGCAACGTCGCGCTGTATCTGGATGCGCTGTCGCCGGACGTGATGCCGCGCGATGGCCAGCGTGCCGACCGCGGCATCGACTGGGCAACACGCTTGATGCGGCAGATCGGTGCGCTGCAGGGGCAGATCCTGCTGGTCAGCGATCAGGCGGATAGCGAAGCTGCACTGGCGGCGGCACAGGCGCGCGGCCTGGGCTTGCAGGTGTCGGTGCTGGGACTGGGCACGCCTGCCGGTGCGGCCTACCGCGATGGCAGTGGGCAGATCCGCCAGGCTGCGCTGGATGAGGGCAGCCTGCGTGCGGTAGCCACTGCAGGTGGCGGCCGCTATGCACGCATCTCCGCCGATGACAGTGATCTTCGTGCGCTCGGTGTACTCGACGCGCGCGAAGGCACGGCGGCGCAGCGGCCGGGCGAAGGCAAGCAGTGGCGTGACGAAGGCTTCTGGCTGCTGCCGCCGGTGATGCTGCTGGCATTGCTGGCCTTCCGTCGTCGCGCGGTGCTGGCCGCGGTGCTCGCGGTCGGCCTGCTGCCATGGATGAATGACGCGCAGGCGCAGGCCCCTGCGACGCCTGCCTCGCAGCCGGTGCAGGGCACGCTGTGGAAGCGAAGCGACCAGGTGCAGCACCAGCGCCTGGCCGAGGGGGTTCAGGCTTACCGCAAGGGCGACTTCGCCACTGCACGCAAACAGTTCGAAGGCATCGACAACGATGCCGGTTGGTACAACCTGGCCAACACACTGGCACGCGAAGGCAACTACGACGACGCGATTGCTGCCTACGACCGTGCGCTGGCACTGCATCCGGGCATGGCCGATGCGGTGGCCAACCGTGCCGTGGTCGATGCCGCACGCAAGCGCAAGCAATCCGGTGGCGGCCAGGGCCAGGATCAGCAGAAGCCGCCGCAGAACGGGCAGCAGAAGCAACCACAGAGCCCGCAGCGCCAGCAGAACCCACAGGGGCAGCCGCAGCAGGGCCAGCAGAATCCCAGCCAGGGCCAGCCGTCGTCGGGCCCGCAGGACCCGCCCAAGGCGGGTGACAACAACGCGCAGTCGAAGCCTCAGCCTGGCGAGCGTGGCCGCGATGGCCAGCAGGCACCGCCACAGGTGGAGGATGCCAAGGCGCAGGCGCAGGCCGATGAGCAGCAGCGCCAGCGCATGCAGCAGGCAATGCAGCAGGCACGTGAGGGCAAGGGCGAGCAGGAGGGCAAGCCCGTGCCAGGCAGCGAGGGCGCCACCCCGCGCCAGCGCGAGGAGCAACAGGCCGTGGAGGCGTGGATGCGACGTGTGCCGGATGATCCGGGCGCATTGCTGCGGGCCAAGTTCCAGCTGGAAAACGAACGCAGGAAGAGGGAAGGGCGATGACGCGGGCGATCAAGATGCACGGGCGCTGGCCACTACAGGTACTGGCGGCACTGCTGCTGTGGCTGCCGCTCCTCGCTTGGGCGCAGCCGCGCGCGTGGCTGGACCGCGACCGCATCGCGATGGGCGATACGGTGACCCTCAATGTCGAGAGCGATCAGGGCGCGCCGGATTTCACGCCATTGCGTACCGACTTCGATCTGAGCGGGCAGACCAGCAGCCGCCAGGTGGAGTGGAGCAATGGCAGCATGCAGCAGCGCAACCTGTATGGCGTGGCGCTGACGCCACGGCGCAGTGGTGCGCTGGTGGTGCCGGGCCTGCAGGTGGGCAGTGTGCGCACCGCGCCGCTGACGCTGCAGGTCGATGCGGCCGCCGTGGCGGGGCCCGACAGCAATGCGATGGCCTTCATCGAAACCGTTGTCGATGACGATACGCCGTATGTGCAGCAGAGCGTGGGCGTGGTGGTGCGCCTGTACTTCGCCTCGCAGCTTGCCTCCGGCGAACTGGTGCTGGATACCCCGGCGGGCGCGTCGTTGCAGCGCGTGGGCGACGACCGCACCGATGTGCGCCAGGTCAACGGGCGCCGCTACAACGTGGTCGAACGGCGTTTCCTGCTGATCCCCGAGCGCAGTGGCGCGTTGAAGCTGGCCGGTGCGCGTTTCAGTGGCCGCAGCGCCGGTGGCTTCTTCGATGATTTCTTCGGCGGTGGCGACGGTCGCATGAATGCCACCAGCGCCGACCGCACGCTGCAGGTGCAGGCACAGCCGGCGCAGGCCCCGCAGCCGTGGCTGCCCCTGCAGAGCCTGCAGCTGCGCTACACCAGTGCGCCGACCAGTGCCCGCACCGGTGAGGCGGCCAACGTGGTGGTCGAAGCGGTTGCCGAAGGCGCGACGCGTGCGCAGTTCACCGACCTGCCGGTGCCGGATGTCGGCGCCAATGCGCAGGTGTTCGCCGAACCGGCACAGTACGAAGAGACCTTCAACGGCAGCACGCCGCGCCTGAAGATCACCCGCCGCTATTCGATCGTGCCGCGCCAGCCGGGCGCGCTGGTGGTGCCGGGGCCGCGCCTGCCCTGGTGGGATGTGCGTAACGGCAAGGCGCAGGAGGCGAAGCTGCCGGACCTGACGCTTGCCGTCGCGGCCGGCACGGGTACTGGCACTGCCTCACCGCCACCGTTGCCACCGATCGACACCGACGCCGCGCTGCCGGGCGCCGATGGCCAGGACAGCCGCATCGCGGCGACCGATCCGCGTGCCAGCGGCCTGTCCGAGCGTCCGTGGCCGTGGATGGCGGCGGCCATCGGCCTGGCGTTGCTGTGGCTGCTGACCCTGCTGTGGGGCTGGCAGCGCGGTCGCCGCCCGCGTACGGCGGCACCTGCAGCCGGCAAACCCTCTGTGCCGACTGTGGCGAGCGGGCGTGCCGGCTTGGCCGAACTGCGCCGCGCGCTGGATGGCGAGGGCTTCGACCAGGTGGAAGCACAGCTGTGTGCGATGGCCGGCGTTGAACGCATCGAGCAGGTCATCGCGCGGCTTGGGGATGCAGCCCAGCGCCAGGTGCTGCAGGACCTGCAGCAGGCACGCTGGGGCGGGCAGGGTGATCTGGCGCCGCTGCGTGCGCGCCTGCGCGAGGTCTTCCGTGACGGACCGCACTGGTCGGCGGCCGCAGGCACCGCCGACACTGGCCTGGCGCCGCTGTATCCACCGCGGCGAACCTGAACCGGCGCCGCTTGCGCGCTTTGTTAGAGTGCATTCATTTTTCGAGGAAACCCGCGTATGACAGCAGCTGCTGCCGACAAGAAGAAGTTGCCCCTGCATTGGAAGATGGGCATCGGCTTTGCGATCGGCCTGGTCCTGGGACTGATCGTGCACGCCCTGGGCGGCAGCGTCGATGGTCTGCAGGCCGGTGCCAAGTGGGTAATGGACTACGTCACCACCCCGGCGTCGGGCCTGTTCCTCAACCTGATCTTCATGCTGATCGTGCCGCTGATCTTCTCGGCGCTGATCATGGGCGTGTCGGAGATGGGCGACATCCGCGCCCTCGGCCGCATCGGCTGGAAGACGCTGGCCTACACCGTGCTGCTGTCCGGCATCGCGGTGGGCATCGGCCTGGTGCTGGTCAACGTGCTCAAGCCGGGCGCCGGTGTCGACCCGCAGGTCGCCGCGATGATGCTGTCGGAGAACGCCGAGCGCAGCAAGGAGATCGTCGCGGGCATCCATGGCACGCCGAAGGGCATGGACATGTTGCTGTCGATCGTGCCGAGCAACGTGCTGCAGGCGGCCTCGGACAACGGCGCGATCCTGTCGCTGATGTTCTTCGCGCTGATGTTCGGTATCGGCATGGTGCTGACCGACAACGAGAAGGTCGCCCCGCTGCGCCGCGCCATCGAAGGCGTGTTCGAAATCTCGATGACCCTGATCAACCTGGTCATCCGCCTGGCCCCGTATGCGGTGGCCTGCTTCATGTTCAACCTGGCTGCACTGTTCGGCTTCGAGCTGATCATCCGCCTCGGTGCCTACGTGGGCGTGGTGGTGCTGGCGCTGGGCCTGCACATGATCGTGACCTACGGTACCGCGGTGTGGCTGTCCGGTCGCTCGCCGCTGTCGTTCTTCCGCGATACCCAGGAAGCGACGGTGATGGCGTTCTCCACCGCCTCCAGCAATGCCACCCTGCCGACCGCACTGCGCGTGGCCGACCAGATGGGCCTGCCGCAGCGCGTGTCGCGCTTCGTGCTGACCGTGGGCGCCACCGCCAACCAGAACGGCACCGCGCTGTTCGAGGGCGTGACGGTGATCTTCCTGGCCCAGTTCTTCGGCGTGGACCTGAGCATCGGCCAGCAGTTCATGGTGATGGCAGTCTGCATCCTCGGTGGCATCGGTACCGCCGGTGTGCCGTCGGGCTCGCTGCCGGTGGTGGCGATGATCTGCGCGATGGTCGGCGTGAACCCGCTGGGCATCGGCCTGATCCTGGGCGTGAACCACTTCCTGGACATGTGCCGCACCGCGCTGAACGTGACCGGCGACCTGGCCCTGACCACGCTGGTGGCCAAGGGCGAGTCCCACGACGGCCCGGCGCTGGGCCCGCAGCAGGACTGAGTCCGGAACCACTGCTGGCGACCTGATCGGGGTCGGATTCCTTTCCGCAGGGAAAGGGCTCTGACCCCTTTTCACATGCGGAATCCGGCGGAGATCATGAAGTGCCGGCCAGCGACCGGCACGACCAGGCAAGGTGAACCGACCCCCCGCCCGGCGACTATGGGACAATAGGCCGCCCGCACGTCCGCGGCCGCCTCCCGATTCCGACAGAACCATGACGCAGCCTACCCGTCGCCAGTTGGCCAACGCCATCCGCTTCCTTGCCGCCGATGCGGTTGAAACCGCAAAGTCCGGCCACCCCGGCATGCCCATGGGCATGGCCGACATCGCCGAAGTCCTCTGGAACGACTATCTCCGCCATAACCCGAGCAATCCGCACTGGTTCAACCGCGACCGTTTCGTGCTGTCCAACGGCCACGGTTCGATGCTGCAGTACGCGCTGCTGCACCTGAGCGGTTACGACCTGCCGATCGAGCAGCTGAAGCTGTTCCGCCAGCTGGGCAGCCACACCGCCGGTCACCCGGAACGCCACGAGACCCCGGGCGTGGAAACCACCACGGGCCCGCTGGGCCAGGGTTTCGCCAACGCCGTGGGCTTCGCTCTGGCCGAGAAGCTGCTGGCACAGCGCTTCAACCGCCCGGAGCTGGAAGTGGTCGACCACCGCACCTGGGTGTTCATGGGCGATGGCTGCCTGATGGAAGGCGTGTCGCATGAAGCGGCCTCGCTGGCTGGCACCTGGGGCCTGCACAAGCTGGTCTGCTTCTGGGACAACAACCACATCTCCATCGACGGCAACGTCGAGGGCTGGTTCACCGACAACACCCCGGAGCGTTTCGAGGCCTACGGCTGGAACGTGGTCCGCGACGTCGATGGCCACGACCCGGAAAGCATCAAGGCCGGCATCGAGGCCGCGCTGTCGCAGAGCGACAAGCCGACCCTGATCTGCTGCCGCACCACCATTGGTTTTGGTTCGCCGAACAAGGCGGGCAAGGAATCCAGCCACGGCGCACCGCTGGGCAAGGACGAGCTGGAAGCCACCCGCAAGCAGCTGGGCTGGGAATACGGTCCGTTCGAGATCCCGCAGGCGATCTACGATGGCTGGCGCGCCAATGGCGCCGGCACCCTGCGCCAGGCCGAGTGGGAACAACTGTTCGACAAGTACGCCAGCCAGTACCCGGCTGAAGCGTCCGAGCTGACCCGCCGTTCGCACGGCGAGCTGCCGGCCGACTTTGTTGCCAAGGCCGATGCCTACATCGCCCAGGTGGCCGCTGAAGGCCCGACGATCGCCTCGCGCAAGGCCTCGCAGCTGGCCATCGAAGCTTATGCCCCGCTGCTGCCGGAAATCGTCGGCGGCTCGGCCGACCTGGCGCATTCCAACCTGACCCTGTGGAAGGGCAGCAAGTCGGTCGCCAGCGACGACGCCAACGCCAACTACGTGTACTACGGCGTGCGCGAGTTCGGCATGACCGCGATTGCCAATGGCCTGGCCCTGCACGGTGGTTTCATTCCGTTCGACGCCACCTTCCTGGTGTTCAGCGATTACGCCCGCAATGGCGTGCGCATGAGCGCCCTGATCCCGGCCCACGCCATCCACGTGTACACCCACGACTCGATCGGCCTGGGCGAAGACGGCCCGACCCACCAGCCGGTGGAGCACCTGGCCTCGCTGCGCTACATCCCGAACAACGACGTGTGGCGTCCGTGCGATGCGGTCGAGTCGGCGGTGAGCTGGAAGGCCGCGATCACCCGCCAGGACGGCCCGAGCTGCCTGGTGTTCAGCCGCCAGAACCTGCCGCACCAGCCGCGCAACGCCGAGCAGATCGCCCAGATCGAGCGCGGTGGCTACGTGCTGGCCGATGCCGCCGGCACCCCGGACGTGATCCTGATCGCCACCGGTTCGGAAGTCTCGCTGGCCACCGAAGCCAAGGCCCAGCTGGACGCGGCCGGTATCAAGACCCGCGTGGTCTCGATGCCGTCCACCGACGTGTTCCTGCGACAGGATGCGGCCTACCGTGAATCGGTGCTGCCGAACGCCGTGCGCAAGCGCGTGGCCGTGGAAGCCGGCGTCACCGGTTTCTGGCGCCAGTTCGTTGGCCTGGACGGTGCGGTGATCGGTATCGACACCTTCGGTGCCTCGGCCCCGGCCGACCAGCTGTACAAGCACTTCGGCATCACCACTGCCCACGTGGTGGAAGCCGCCAAGGCGCTGTAAGCCTCCTCTCGGCGCAACAAAGGAAAGGCCGGCGCAAGCCGGCCTTTCTCGTTCTCCTGAGTAGAGAAAAAGGGGACGGAGGGGATTAAGTCGTTTGTGCACATGCGACTTAATCCCCTCCGTCCCCTTTTCCTTTGCCCGGAATGCTCCACCCGGCGGCACCAGTGTCGCGTTGGCCTCTTCATCTGAGCTGCATTCCTTGCGAAAAGAAGGACCTGCCGAGGGACCCTCAGAAGTGGTCATGGACAAGAAGAGCGGCGCAGAAACCCATGGTGGAT
Source organism: Stenotrophomonas sp. AG209 (assembly GCF_003550055.1). NCBI lineage: Bacteria > Pseudomonadati > Pseudomonadota > Gammaproteobacteria > Lysobacterales > Lysobacteraceae > Stenotrophomonas > Stenotrophomonas sp. AG209. The sequence goes on along the minus strand of NZ_QXDB01000001.1, from coordinate 1,667,291 downwards.
TTGCGGGGTGTAAGGTGATGCCTTACACTGGCGCCGCATGATCGTCAGCTTCAGGCATAAGGGCCTGAAGGCGCTCTATGAGCGGGGCGACATTTCCGGAGTCCGTGCCGATCATGTGGCCCGGTTGCGGCGTTTGCTTCTGCAGCTGGATCAGGCCCGCGTGCCTGGGGACATGGGGCTGCCCGGAAATCGCTTGCACCCACTGCGCGGGAGCTATAGCGGCTACTGGGCTGTAAGTGTCTCGGCGAGTTGGCGACTGGTGTTCCGCTTTCGTGGGCTCGACGTCGAATTGGTCAATTATCTTGATTACCACTAGGAGTCTGCCCGATGCCGTTGCATGATCCGCCGCATCCCGGGGAATCGCTGCGCGAAGACATCCTGCCAGCAATCCGTATGTCGATCAGTGCGCTGGCGCAGCATCTTGGCTACTCGCGCGGACAGCTGTCGACGATCATCAACGGGCACGCCGGCATCTCCGCGGAACTCGCATTCCGCCTTGAGCTTGCAGGTCTGGGCAATGCCCGCATGTGGCTGGCGATGCAGGCGGCATACGACCTGTGGCAGGTCGAGCATCGAGCGCATCCACCGATTGCCCGTCTGTATCTTGAGGATGCAGTGAGGATAGAGCGGTAGATCCACGCCATGCGTGGATGAGAAAAAGGGACGGAGGGGATCAAGTCGTTTGTGCACAAACGACTTGATCCCCTCCGTCCCCTTTTCTCAGGCGGTGCGTGCCAGCGCCAGCCGCAGCAGGCGCGCGTCCAGGCGCTCTGCGAAATCCTTCGGCGCCTGCAGGCCCATGCGCTGCAGGTACACCGCATCGCCATCGCCGGCGGGTTGGCGCAGCGCTGCCCAGACCGTGCGCAGCTTGTCGCCGCGGGTCTGCGTGTTGGCCTTCAGCCAGCCCAGCGCCTTCACCAGCACCTGCTCGATCTCGTTGAAATCGCTGCCCAGTGGATAGTCGGGCAGGCTGCCATCGGCGCGGAATGGGGCCAGTGCCGTCGCCAGTGCCTGCGGCGTGTTGCGCTGCTGGCGCTGCGGATCCGGTTGCGTGGCCGCCAGCAGCTTGCGCGAAGCGTGTGCCTGCTGCAGCAGGCCGCCCTGGAACGGGGCCTCGGTGATCGCGGTCATCGCATGCACGCAGTCCTCGTCGGTCAGGCCGCGCAGATCGGCGATGCCGTATTCGTTGAGGTAGATGTCGCGCAGGTGGCGCGGAATGGTGGTGTGGCCGTAGTTCCAACGCACGTTCGATTCGCGCTGGCCCTTGTCATCGCGCGCGGCGCGGAACATCAGCACGCTGCGGGCTTCCGGCAGCGCATGTGCCATCGCCACGAAGTTGTACTGGCCGCCTACACCGGATACCACGCGTCCATCGTCCAGCGCGTCCGACACCGCCGCGCCCAGCGCGGTGGCCATCATGCAGGAGTTGAAGAAGCGCGCGTGCCGGCGCTGCAGGCGTTCCAGCGTCTCGTTGCCACCGTACAGCTGATTGATCTCGCTGATCCGGCGCATGCCGATCGCACGGCACTCGTCTTCCGGCAGCGTGCGCAGCCATTCGTAGAATTCCGGCGAACCCAGGTAGAACGCGCCGTGGAGGTACTCGCCTTCGGCAGCCAGGGTGGCGTGGTCGATCGACAGCGTGCTGCCATTCTCGATGCGCTGCATCAGCGCCAGGTCGTCGTGCACCTTGCGCTTGATCACCCCGGTCTGCACCAGCCTGCGGAAGCCTTCGTTGAGCATCTCGCTGCAGCCGTACAGTCCCACTTCGAACGGGTCCACACCACCGATTTCCTGCACCAGCGGATGGCTGGCCAGCTGCGGATCCAGCGCATGCAGCACGCGGCGGTAGCGCGCGTTGTCGGTGTGGCGCAGCACCAGCGCATGGCTGAGTGCATCAGCCAACGTGCCGATGCCGATCTGCAGGGTGCCGCCGTCGCGCACCAGCGTGCTGGCGTACAGGCCGATGGCGTAGTCGGCATCGCCGACCGGCTGCCGCGGCAGCCCGAACAGCGCCGGGTACGGCGGAGGCGGAGTGATCACCAGATCGAAGAACGACACATCGACCGTGGCCGTGCCGCCGAGGTAGGGCAGCTGCGGATCGATTTCGGCGATCAGCAGCGGGCGCGGCAGCCCGCGAGCGGTCATCGCATCCAGCGTGTCCTGGGTGATGTCGTTGTTGCACGACAGCGAAAGCCGACGGTCATCCGGCCGCATCGCCACTTTCTGCACGATCACCTGCGGCGCGCGCTGCGCCACCGCATCGGCGGCGTGGGTGTAGTTCAGGCTGGTATAGCTGGACTGCGCCTGGCGCGAACCGAGCAGGGCGCCGGACTGCATGTAGAACTCTTCCACCTGCACATGCGCTGGCAACGCGTCGCGTGCGATCGCATCGGCATAGGCCAGGCGCGGGAAATCGTCGCCGAAGTGACGCTGCGCGAACGGGGCCATGAAGCGTGCTTCCAGGCCGTTGCCGCGCGCCTTCGGTGGATTCAGTGACAACGCGGTATACAGCTGCAGCGGCCGCGAAGGGTCGTGCTCGACACGTGCGTAGAGGGCATTGAGCAACCGATGCGGCTTGCCCAGTGCCAGCGGTGCCCCGATCCGCAGCGGCCCGTCCACGCGCGCAAACAACCAGTCGACGGCGGCGTCCAGGTCGGTGAGGTGTTCGGTCATGCGCGGCGGTCCTGCGTGTGGGGAGTGCGGGCATTACAGCATGTCGGGCTTGAACCGCCGTCGACGCGAGACTTCCGCGCCGGACACCATGAACTGCCCATCGCCGCGGTAATGCACCGTGCGCGGCAGCTTCGGCCGGGGCGCAACATGGGCGCGCACGATTTCCCAGATGAACAGATTGCTCGCTGCCACCTGGCTGTCGTCGTAGAGGCGGCATTCGAAGCACGAATGGCATTGCCCGACCAGCGGCGCACCGACCTCGCGTGCGGGCAGTGCGTCGAGCCCGAAACGCGCGAACTTGTCGACCTCGCGGCCGCTGCAGTTGCCGATGTCCACCACGGTATCGAGCAGCTCTATCCCGGGAACATTGATTACGCACTCGCCGCTGCCGCGCGCCAACGCGTGGCTGTAGTTCTCGTGCCACAGGTAGGTGGCGACCAGTGAAGGCGAGAAGCCCATCACCATGTGCCAGCCCATCGTCATCAGGTTGCGCTGGCCGCGCCACGCCGTGCTGACCAGCACGATCGGGCCGGGTTCGAGGAAGCGGCGGGCCTGCTCGACCGGGAACTCCTTCTTGGGCAGCGCCTTCATCCGATGCCTGGGGCGGGAGGAATCGATGCTCGCGCAGCCGGGATGAACCCGGAGTCGAGGGGCTTGACAGGAGATTTGATTACGCGCGTAATCGAAACGTCGATTACGGATGTAAACCATGACCCCGATCAGCGAAGCCGAAGCCGTTGTGATGGAGGTGCTGTGGCAGCAGGCACCGCGTAGCGCCGACGAGGTAGTGGCCGCGCTGGCCCATCGTGACTGGGCCGAGCCGACCATCAAGACCCTGCTCAACCGCCTGCTGACCAAGGGCGCGATCGCCGCCGAGCGCGATGGCCGACGCTACCTGTACCGGCCGCTGCTGCAGCGCCAGGCGTGGGTGGAGGCGCAGAGCCAGGACTTCATTGGCCGTGTGTTCGAAGGACGCGTGGCGCCGTTGGTGGCGCACTTCAGCGAGCGCGGCCAGTTGAGCGCGCAGGACATCGCCGAACTGAAGAAGCTTATCCAGGAGCTGGACCATGACTGAGCTGCTCGACGGACTGTGGCAGGCCAGCCTGTGGCTGGCAGTGGGGGTGGTCCTGCTGGCGATGCTGCGGCCATTGCTGGTGCGGATGGGGGGCGCTGGGTTGGCCTACCGCAGCTGGTGGCTGCTGCCGATGCTGCTGGTGGCACTGATGCTGCCGTTGCCACAGGTTGCGTTGTTGCAGCAGGTACCCACGCTGCCGCTGAAAGTGATGCCGGGGGCCACCGACGGTGGAGCGGGTGGGTCGGTGCCTGGGGCTGGACTGTTGCTGCTGGCCTGGGCGCTGGGCATGGGCCTCTGCCTGCTGCGCGACCTGCGCGCACAGCGTCGTTTCGAACGATGCATGGGCCCACTGAAGCCGCGCACCGATGGCAGCTGGCAGGCCAGCGGCGATCCTGGCCTGCCCGCGCTGGTTGGCCTGTGGCGCCCACGGATCGTGGTCGGTCCCGACTTCGACCAGCAGTTCACTGCGCAGGAACAGGGCCTGATCCTGCAGCACGAGCACAGCCACCGGCGCAATGGCGATCACTGGGCCAATGGGGCGCTGCTGCTGGTGCGCGCGGTGTTCTGGTTCCACCCGCTCCTGCCGTGGGCTGCGGGCCGCTTCCTGCGCGACCAGGAACTGGCCTGCGACGCCCGCACCATGGCCCCGCAGCCGGCGCTGCGCGGCCTCTACGCCAGCACGCTGCTGAAGGCGCAGCTGGTCCATCCGGTTGCGCCCGCGGTCTGCCATTGGCGCAGCCAACCCGTGTTGAAGGAGCGTGTTGCCATGTTGAAGCAGTCCAAGCGGAAGGCATTGCCGTGGGTGTCCGGACAGGTGCTGGTGGTCGGGTTGTGCGTGGGCATGGGAGCGGTGGCGTGGGCGAGCCAGGGCGGCACGGCCGGGAGTCCGAGGATCGGTGTCGAGCCGTACGCGACTGCGGAAGAAGATGCGGCCAAGGCTGGACTGGATCGTCCGATCCAGGTCGACAAGATGCCACCGCCGTCCTATCCGAAGTCTGCGGTCGAGCAGCGCCAGGTGGGCGTGGTGAACCTGCGCGTGGAAGTGGACGCCAAGGGCCATCCCACTGACGTCCAGGTGCTCAGTGCTACCAATCCGGGTGTGTTTGATGCGGTCTCGATTGCTGCGGCGCGCAGCTGGACCTATCGGCCGGCGATCAAGCATGGCCAGCCGGTTGCAGGGGCGGTGAAGATTCCGATCACCTTCGCCATGGACGACGCTGAGGACGCGAAGTGAAGTGTGCGCCGCTGCTCATGACGGTGGCGCTGTTGGCAGGATGCGCGAGCCAGGAGCGGCTGACCATGGTGGATACCCGCAGTGAGAATGTCGGCCATCAGCGCCTGCAGCCACAGGCGGGCGGTGGCAGTGGACAGTTGCAGGTGTATTCGCTGGGTGCGACCGAGGGCTACCGGATGCCACAGCTGTACGCGGCACCGGACCCGGAGGTCGGCGATCGTGACCCGCGCGCGGAACTGGCGCCGACCACCATCTGCCTGCAGGTGGTGGTTGATGCGCAGGGCAGCGTCGAACGCAGCATGCCGCTGACCGATCGCCAGGACTGCGCCGCAGGGGCTGCACGCGAGAATGCGCCTCTGCTGCAAGCTGCTCAGGAGGCGGTGGCGATGTGGAAGTACTCGTCCGCAGCGGTCTGCCACTTCGCGGCTGGCAAGGTGCCTGCCAACCGCGGCGACTGTCGCGGCGCCGAACGGGTCGAGCCGGTGGCGGTGACCCTGCAGTACGCCTTCACCTTCGAGATCGTGAAGGGCCGGCATGTGGTGCGGACGCAGGGAAAATGATCGCTCACGGTCCGTGATGGAAACCGATGGCGCCGGGCTCTGCCCGGCGTACCTCAGGCCCCGCCCTGGATGTTGGCCTTCACCGCCGGTTGCATCAGCTTGGGTTCTTCCAACGTGGCATCGCGTGCCTGGCGCACGCTGACGAACTCCGCCTCGGCCACGCCGTCATGCACGTGGATGTTGTGCGCGCGCTGTTCGCCGACGGTGGTTTCGTTGGCGAAATCACGGCCGCCTGGGCCGTAGTCGTGGCAGACGAACACGCGGGTGGCATCGGGCAGCGCCAGCAGACGCTGGATCGAGCGGTACAGCTGTGCGGCATCACCGCCCGGGAAGTCGCAGCGGGCAGTGCCGCCGTCGGGCATGAACAGCGAGTCGCCGGTGAACAGCGCATCGCCGATCAGGTAGGCGATGCTGTCGCTGGTGTGGCCGGGCACGGCGATCACCTGGCCGCGCAGTTCGCCAAGCGCAAAGGTCTCGCCATCGCTGAACAGGTGATCGAAGATCTCATCTGCACCTGGAAGCTGCAGGCCATAGCGTGGCGCGAAGGTCGCCTGCACCGCGCGGATGCCCTCACCGATGGCCAGCGTGGCTTGCGGAAAGCGCTGCTTGAGCCGGCGCCCGGCCGACACATGGTCGGCGTGGGCATGCGTCTCCAGCAGCCAGCGCAGCTGCAGGCCCTGTTGCTCGATGGCCTGCAATGCCGCGCGCAGCGGTGATTCGCTGCTGGCGTCGGTATCCGGGTCGTAGTCTAGGACCGGGTCGATCAGCGCCGCCTCGCCGCTGGCCGGGTCGCTGACCAGGTAGCTGAAGGTATTGCTGTCACGGTGGAAGAACGACTGCACCTGGACCGGCATCGGAACCCTCCTCAGCGCGTGCCGAGCACGCGGTTCAGCAACTGCGCCAGGTTTTCACCGGCCAGTCGCAGCTGCGCTTCGGCCAGCGGCCGGTAGCGCTCGGTATATTCGTCACCGATTTTATGCGAGGCCGGATAAACGCCAGCTTGCATGGAGATGCGGCAGCTGGCTTCGGCCCACGTCTGCGGGTCGCGCTGCGGGTTGGACTGGCGCGCCAGCTTCGGTGCGCGCTGGCTCTGCAGAAGCGGCAGGTAGCCGGCATCGTCCAGCTTGCGGGTGTTGAGCATGCCGCTGTCCCACAGTGAATGCAGGTTGGTACCACGGTTGCCGAACTGCAGCTGGAAATCGTTGCCGCCCTTGTCGTGGGCATAACCGGCGTGCATCGGCTGGTGGATATCGCCGACCAGATGCACGACGAACTTCAGTGCCTGCAGGCGCTCGCCATCGGTCAGGCTGCGATCGCCGAGGATCGCGCTCTGTGCCTTCAGGGCCTCGACGATGCAGTTGCCATTCTTGCAGTGCTTCGGTGCTTCGTAATGGCAGTTGTCTTCGGCGATGTTGACGTAGTGCCAGCCGGCCGAACGACGGCCCAGGCCCGGGTCCTTGGCACGCAGCTGGTCGGCCCACGGCGCGATGCTGGCCAGCGTGGCGTCCGGTTCGGTGGCCAGCAGGCGGTCCACTTCGGCGCGGGCGGTGGGGGTGAGGCGGGCGTCGGCGACTTCGGCAACCAGGCGGTGGCCTTGCGCGCCCCAGGCATGGGCGGGGGCGGAGACGGACAGCAGGGCCGGCGCCAGGGCGGCGGCGAGGAAGAGGGAGTGCAGGGCTTTCATGCGCACATTCTAGCGGGGTAGGTGGATTGAGGAGCGGCGCGTTCCTGTTCCGAAGTGGGAGCACAGCGGGAGGGGCGGCGTGTCCCGGCTCTGCTCCCCGCCTCGCCCCAGCTCCGGAACCGCTTCAGTCCCAGCAACAAAAAAAAGCCCCGGCAATCACCGGGGCAACATGCTGCGAGGGTTTTGCTGGTAGCGGGGGAGCGGGGGCGAAGCCCCCGCACTCAACACACCGCTTAGAACTTGAAGACGTACGACGCGCCGTAGACCAGCGGATCGATGTTGACCGTGCCGATCTTCTCGCCGTTCAACTTCACCTTGCTGTCGATGTCGATCCAGCGCATGTCCACGCGCAGTGCGCCCTTCTCGCCGATCGCGAAGTCCACGCCGGCGTGTGCGGCCAGGCCCCACGAATCCTGCAGCTTCAGCTTGCTGCCAGCCAGCGCACCGGTGGTGTCTTCGCTGAAGAAGGTCGTGTAGTTCACACCCGCGCCCACAAACGGCGACACCTTGCCCTTGCTGTTGAAGTGGTACTGCAGGGTCACCACCGGCGGCAGCTGCTTGGTGCTGCCGACGCGGCCCAGGCCATTGATGTTGATGTCGTGCTTGAACGGCAGCGCGGCCAGCACTTCGATACCCAGGTTGTCGGCAATGAAGTACTCGCCGGTGATGGTCGGCTTGACGTCATTGTCGACGTCGACCTTCAGGGTGCCGCCGGCCAGCCAGCCGTTGTTCGACTTCGGCGCGACCTGGTGTACGCCGGCCGAGACGGTCCAGTCGCCCTTGGACTGGGCCATGGCCGGGGCGGCGGCGAGCGACAGGGCGGCGGCCAGGCTGGCCACGATCAGGGGGGAGCTCTTGCGCATGGGGGTGTTCTCGTTGCTGGGTGGATGGGGCCAGTGTCGGCCTCACGCCGCGCTAACGCTTTGATCCGGATCAAATCCTGTCCGCCGGCCTGCTGCCGGCCCCGGCCGGCCCACGGTGGCCAGCCCCGGTTTGCTAGACTTGTGGGCCCTATCCATCCCGCCGCACCTGTCGCGGCCGCAGGAGCTTGAGAACATGGCAATCAAGGTTGGTATCAACGGTTTCGGTCGCATCGGGCGTAACGTCCTGCGCTCGGCGGTGCTGAACTTCGGCGACGACATCGAAATCGTGGCCATCAACGATCTGCTGGAGCCGGACTATCTGGCGTACATGCTCAAGTACGACTCCGTGCACGGCCGCTTCAAGGCCGACGTGGCGGTGCAGGGCAACGACCTGCTGGTCAACGGCAAGAAGATCCGCCTGACCCAGGAACGCGACCCGGCCAACCTGAAGTGGGACGAAGTCGGCGCCGACGTGGTGCTGGAAGCCACCGGCCTGTTCCTGACCAAGGAAACCGCGCAGAAGCACATCGATGCCGGCGCCAAGAAGGTCATCATGTCGGCTCCGTCGAAGGACGACACGCCGATGTTCGTGTACGGCGTGAACGACAAGACCTACGCCGGCCAGGCGATCATCTCCAACGCCTCGTGCACCACCAACTGCCTGGCCCCGCTGGCCAAGGTCATCAACGACAAGTGGGGCATCAAGCGCGGCCTGATGACCACCGTGCACGCGGCCACTGCCACCCAGAAGACCGTCGATGGCCCGTCCAACAAGGATTGGCGCGGCGGCCGTGGCATCCTGGAAAACATCATTCCCTCGTCCACCGGTGCGGCCAAGGCCGTCGGCGTGGTCATCCCGGAACTGAACAAGAAGCTGACCGGCATGAGCTTCCGCGTCCCGACCTCGGACGTGTCGGTGGTCGACCTGACCGTCGAGCTGGAAAAGGAAGCCACCTACGCCGAGATCTGCGCTGAAGTGAAGGCACAGAGCGAAGGCCCGCTGAAGGGCATCCTGGGCTACACCGAAGACAAGGTCGTGGCCACCGATTTCCGCGGCGAAACCTGCACCTCGGTGTTCGACGCCGATGCCGGCATCGCCCTGGACGGTACCTTCGTCAAGCTGGTGACCTGGTACGACAACGAGTGGGGCTACTCGAACAAGTGCCTGGAAATGGCCAAGGTCATCGCCGCCAAGTAAGACTGGCGAAGATCGCAGACGGACCCCGGCTTGGCCGGGGTTCGTCGTTTATGGGACCCACCCTGTCGTAGCATGGGGCGGTCGACCGCTGCCGCTGGGGCGCGGGAACGCAATGGAAGCACGCAATGGAAGCACTGATCGCCCTGGTCGTACTGGTCCTGTTGGCCATCCCGCTGCTGCTGGTGGTGGCGCTGGTGATGATCGCCGGCCTGCGCCGCCGCGTCGCTGCGCTGGAAAGCGCCATGGCCGCCGCGCCTGCCACCGCCAGGCCGGCCGCTACCGCGCCCGCGCCTGAACGGCCTGTGGCCACGCCTGCGGCCGGCGCCGATCCACCGTTCCTGCGGCCGGTCGCCGCTGCTGCGCCGCAACCCCCGCAGCCACCGGTGCGCGACGCAGCGCCGACCGAGGCGCCTGTTCCCCGACCTGCTGCGCCACCGCCGGTACCACCCGTTCCGGTGCAGCCGCCGCTGCCTTCCGAACCGGCACTGCCCAACGTCATCGAGCGCGGCATCGGTGCGGTCAAGCGCTGGTTTACCGAAGGCAACGTGCCGGTCAAGATCGGCATGCTGGTGCTGCTGGCCGGTGTCGCGGCACTGCTGAAGTACGTCAGCGACCAGGGCTGGCTGGTGTTGCCGATCGAGCTGCGCATGGCCGGTATCACCGTGGGTGCGCTGGGCCTGCTGGCCTTCGGCTGGCACCAGCGCGAGCGCCGGCGCCTGTTTGCGCTGGCGTTGCAGGGCGGTGCCGTCGGCGTGCTGCTGCTGACCATCTTCGCGGCCTTCAAGCGCTTCGACCTGATTCCCCCGGGCTTTGCCTTCGTCAGCTCCATTGCACTGGTGGCCGGGCTGTGTGTGCTGGCGGTGGTGCAGAACTCGCGCACGCTGGCCGTGCTGGGCATCCTGGCCGGCTTCATGGCACCGCTGTGGCTGTCCACCGGCAGTGGCAACCACGTGGGGCTGTTCAGCTATTACGCCGTGCTCAACGCGGGCATCTTCGCCATCGCCTGGTTCCGTCCATGGCGCGCGCTGAACCTGCTGGGCTTCGCCTTCACCTTCGGCATCGGCACCTTCTGGGGCGTGCTGCAATACGCACCGGACAAGTTCAGCAGCACCGAGCCGTTCCTGGTGCTGTTCTTCGTGTTCTACCTGTTGATTCCGCTGCTGTACGCGCGCCGCCAGCCGGCCGGCCGGCGCGAACTGATCGATGGCAGCCTGGTGTTCGGCACGCCGCTGGTCGCGTTCTCGCTGCAGGCGGGCATGCTGCACGAGCAGCCGATGACGCTGGCACTGTGCGCGCTGGGCCTGGCCGCGATCTACGCGGTACTGGCGCGGGCACTGATCGCACGTGCGTCGTACACCATGCTGGCGCAATCGCATGCCGTGCTTGCGGTGGGCTTCGCCACGCTGGCGGTGCCGCTGGCACTGTCGGCGCGCGCCACCGGTGCCGTGTTTGCACTGGAAGGTGCAGGCCTGGCCTGGTTGGGGCTGCGCCAGAAGCGCTGGCTGCCGCAGGTGTCCGGCGCGTTGCTGCAGATCGGCGCCGCATTCGCCTTCGTTGCCGGCGGTGACCACTGGCACGAAGACCTGCGCTTCCTGATCAACCCGACCGCCATTGGCGCGCTGTTGCTGGCCCTGGCCGGCTTCGCGTCGGCGTGGAGCTATCAGCGCAGGCCGCGTCATGAGGTCGCACTGGTGTATTACCTGTGGGGCCTGCTGTGGTGGTTGGGCGGCCTGGTCCATGAGATCACCCGCTTCTTCCCCTACCGCACCGAAGTGGACGCGTTGCTGGTGCTGGCTGCGGTCACTGCCTGGCTGGCCGCCGAAGTGCAGCGTCGCCAGCCGGCGCGTGCGCTGGGCGTGACCGCACTGGCCATGCTCGCGCTGGGCTTCCCGCTGGCGCTGATGCAGAGCGATGCGCACCACCAGCCGTTCGCCGGCTACGGCGCGCTGGCCTGGGCGGTGTTCGCGGTGCTGGGCGTGCGTACCCTGCTGTGCCTGCGCAAGGGCGGTGACACCGTGGCCCGCATCGCGCAGTTCCTGTGGTGGCTGCTGTGGCCGTCGCTGCTTTCGCTGCTGGCCCTGTGGGGCGGTGGCGAAGCCGATCTGGCGCAGGGCTGGACCACCCTGCTGGTGACCTTGCCGTGGCTGCTGATGGCGGCGCTGTCGCTGTGGCGCTGGAACGCGCTGCGCTGGCCGCTGGGGCAGGCCTTCGACAGCGTGCGCGTGCCGCTGCAATGCGTGCTGTTCGGCCTGTTGTCGATCGGATGGTTGTTCGGCCAGCTGCTGCCGGGCGACGCCGCGCCGCTGTTGTGGCTGCCGGTGCTGAATCCGGCCGAGATCGGCCAGTGGTTGAGCCTGCTTCTGCTGGCGCGCTGGCTGTACGGCGATCAGCGACCACAGGCGCCGCAGGCATTGCTGAACATCCGCATGCCGCTGCTGGCACTGGCGGCCTTCGTCGCACTGACCAGCCTGGTGCTGCATGGCGTGCACCAGTGGGGGGGGCTGACCTGGAACGCGTCGATGATGCGCTTCAGCCTGGCGCAGACCAGCCTGACCGTGTTGTGGAGCGTGCTGGGCGTGATTGCCTGGGTGTGGGGTTCGCGTCGTGGCCAGCGTGTGTTGTGGATGGTCGGTGCCGTGCTGATGGGTGTGGTGCTGGCCAAGCTGGTTGTTGTCGATCGCCAGCACCTGGGCAATCTGCTCGGCATCGCATCGTTCATCGCCTACGGCCTGCTGTGCACGGTCGTGGGTTATCTGGCACCGGCACCGCCGAGCGCGGCGCCGTCCGTGGAGGAAAAACAATGAGGAAGTGGAGCAGGGCGCTGCTGCCGGCGATGTTCGGCATGCTGGCCGCCGTCGTGGTGCAGGCGGCCGACTACCGCACGCAATATGCCGAGCAATGGCCGCTGACGTTGTCCAGCGCGCAGTCCGGCGCTTACCGCATCGTGCTGGAGCCGGCGATCTACCGCCGTGCCGTGAGCCCCGACCTCAGCGATCTGCAGGTGTTCAATGCGGCCAGCCAGTTGTTGCCGTCGGCACTGCTGGCACCGGACCAGCCGCTGGCGCAACCGCCGGTGCAGCGTGAACTGCCGTGGTTCGCATTGCCGCCGCTGGCCGATGCCCAGCGCAACGACCTGCAGCTGCTGACCGAGCGCGATACCGACGGCCGCGTGCGCCGGGTCGAGGCACGGGTGAGTGGTGGGGCGGTGGCGAACGGGCAGGGCGGTTGGCTGATCGACGCCAGCATGCTCGACCAGCAGCCGTTGGCAGCGCTGGTGCTGGACTGGGCCGACAGCGGCCAGCCACTGCAGGCACAGGTGCAGCTGGACGCCAGCGAAGACCTGCAGCACTGGCGCTCGATTGGCAGCGACGTGCCCCTGGTGGATCTGCAGCGCGCCGGCAAGCGCCTGCTGCAGCGCCGCCTGCAGGTGGACGGCACTGCACGCTACCTGCGTATCCTGGCGCAGGGCGATTCGCGCCTGCCGACCCTGCGTGGCGTACTGGCGGAATTGCCGCCAGCGCCGGCGACGCTGCCGTGGGAATGGCTGTCGCTGGAGCCGACGTCGAAGGGCAAGGGCGAGTACACCTTCGAGATGGATGGCCGGTTCCCGGTGGCGCGCGCCGATGTGGCCAGCACCGACAACAGCCTGGTGCAATGGACGCTGTTCAGCCGCGATGATGAGAGTGCGGAGTGGCAGCGCCGCAGCGCGCCGTGGATCGCCTACCAGGTGCAGCAGGGCACGCAGGGCCAGCGCCAGCAGTCGGCGGCGCAGCCGCTGGGCGGCGTGCACCGCGACCGCTACTGGAAGCTGGTGGCGAATCCGGCGGAAACCGCCACCGCGCCGACACTGCGCCTGGGCTACCAGCCGGAAGTGCTGGTGTTCCTGAGCCAGGGGGCAGCGCCCTACGCACTGGCGGTGGGTAGCGCGACCGCACACCGCACGGACGCGCCGATCGGGGTGCTGATCGAAGAGCTGCGGCAGCGCAATGATCCGTCGTGGCAGCCGACGCTGGCGCGACTGGAAGGCAGCCCGGAACCGCTGGCGGGCGATGCGGCGCTGAAGCCGCAGCACGATTGGAAGGCGTGGTTGCTGTGGGCGCTGCTGGGGCTGGGCGTGCTGGTGGTGGGTGGGCTGGCGCTCAGCCTGCTTCGGCAGAAGCCTGCGCCTTCGGAATAGGTTCCAGCGAACGGCGCAGCCCCTCGTGGGTGGCCGTGTAAAGCAAAAGCAAAAGCCGCGTTTGGCCGGGCGGGGTGGGTTCGCGGGGGACGCCGCGAACCCACCCCGCCCGGCCTCTGACAGTTTCCGTGTGCGTCCATCCACGGAAGAGAAAGAAGAAGAGCAAGAGCGGAAGCGGGTCGCTTCGCTCGACGGCCCTCGGGGTCAGATCCGTTTTCCGCAGGAAAACGGATCTGACCCCTTCCTTTTCCAACCGACATCAGAAACCGCTTCTGCCTTTGCCATCCGCTCCGCCACATGAACCTGTCGAGGCCGGGGTGGTGTGGGCTGGCAGGGGTGTCAGCCGCATGGATGCGGCTGCCAAGCCTCCAAGGACGGATTCACGGCGTCCCCTGCCAGCCCACACCACCCCGGCCCAGCCCCAGCATCACGAAGCGCCAGCGCTTTGGCCGTTGCCGTTGCAGTTGCTGTTGCAGTTGCTGTGCGCCTCTGCCTGCCGCAGGCATCGGCCCTCCCACCACCCGCGATACAATGGCCGTCTGCCGTACCCGGCATCCCGTCCCTGAGCCAAAGAGTTGCCCATGTCCATCGTCCGCATGACCGACCTCGACCTCTCCGGCAAGCGCGTGCTGATCCGCCAGGATCTGAACGTGCCGATCGAGAATGGCCGCATCACCTCCGAACAGCGCATCACCGCTTCGCTCCCGACGCTCAAGCGCGCGCTGGAGCAGGGTGCGGCGGTGATGGTCACCTCGCACCTGGGGCGCCCGAAGGAAGGCGTGTGGAGCGAGGCCGACTCGCTGGCGCCGGTCGCGCAGCGCCTGTCCGAGCTGCTGGGCCGCGAGGTTCCGCTGGTGCGTGACTGGGTTGACGGTGTCGACGTGCAGCCGGGCCAGTTGGTGCTGCTGGAAAACTGCCGCATGAATGTCGGCGAGGGCAAGGACGACGAAGCCCTGTCGAAGAAGTACGCCGCCCTGTGCGATGTGTTCGTGATGGATGCCTTCGGTACCGCACACCGCGCGCAGGCCTCGACCCATGGCGTCATCCGCTTCGCCCCGGTGGCGGCCGGTGGCCCGCTGCTGATGGCCGAGCTGGACGCGCTGGCGCAGGCGTTGGACGCACCGGCCAAGCCGCTGCTGGCCATCGTCGCCGGCAGCAAGGTCAGCACCAAGCTGGAACTGCTGGCCAACCTGGTCGGCAAGGTCGACCAGCTGATCGTCGGTGGTGGCATCGCCAACACCTTCATCGCTGCCGCCGGCTACAAGGTCGGCAAGTCGCTGTACGAGCCGGACCTGCTGGACACCGCGAAGAAGATCGTGGCCGACGCCAAGGCGCGTGGCGCCGATATCCCGCTGCCGGTCGACGTGGTCACCGCCAAGCAGTTCATGCCGGATGCTGTTGCCGAAGTGAAGGCGGTCGACGCCGTCGCCGAGGACGATCTGATCCTGGACATCGGCCCGCAGACCGCTGCGCAGTACGCGCAGCTGATCGGGAAGGCCGGCACCGTGGTCTGGAACGGCCCGGTCGGCGTGTTCGAGTTCGAAGCCTTCAGCAAGGGCACCGAAGCGCTGGCCCGCGCCATCGCCAGCTCGCCGGCATTCTCCATCGCCGGCGGTGGTGACACCCTGGCGGCGGTGGACAAGTTCGATATCGCCAAGCAGGTCAGCTACATCTCCACCGGCGGTGGTGCGTTCCTGGAGTTCCTGGAAGGCAAGACCCTGCCGGCCGTCGCCGCGCTCGACGCGCGCGGCGCATGAGTGCCGACCGCAGCAAGGATGTCCTGTTCTTCGACCTCGACGGCACGCTGATCGATTCGCAGGTGGGCATCACCGCCTGCATCGCCTATGCGCTGCAGAAGATGGACCATCCGGTGCCGCCGCAGGAAACGCTGCTGGGCTGGATCGGTCCATCGCTGCGCACCACCTTCGCGCCGCTGTTCGTCGAACCGGCGCGGGTGGAACAGGCGGTGGGCTACTACCGTGAACGCTTCGACGCCGAAGGCTGGCGCGAGCACACGGTGTACCCGCAGGTGGAAGACACCCTGCGCACGTTGCATGGCCGTGGCCACCGCCTGGCGGTGGTCACTGCCAAGAACGAGCCGCACGCGCGTCGCATCCTCGCCCACCTGCCGTTCGGCGGGCTGTTTGAGGAGATCGTTGGTTCGACCCTGGATGGCTCGCGCAGCCACAAGCCGGAACTGGTCGGCGAAGCATTGCGTCGGTTGCAGGTGCAGCCTGCGCAGTGCTGGATGATCGGCGACCGCCGCATGGACATCGAAGGCGCGCGCCATCACGGCCTGCGCAGCGTCGGCGTGCTGTGGGGCTTTGGTGGTGAGGAGGAACTCACTGCCGCCGGTGCTGGCCAGCTCGCCCGTGAGCCGGTACAGCTGGAAACGCTGCTGGCCTAGTCCCCTGTAGAGCCGAGCATGGGCTCGGCTCTACCGAACTCCCTGCGCCAGCGTATGTCCGGACCATGTCCGTTCCATGACCCGCGGAGTCAGGCAGCACAAGGCTGTAACCGTATACATGCGGCGTGAAGGATGTGCTAATTTCCGTTCTTTAACGGGAGAGGCCCATCCACCATGTTCGAGCGTCAGCGTCGCACCAAGATCCTTGCCACCCTCGGTCCGGCCACTGATCCGCCGGGCGTGCTGGAGGATCTGTTCCGCGCCGGCGTCAATGTGGTGCGCCTGAACTTCAGCCATGGCGATCCGTCCGGCCAGGCCAAGCGTGCCGCCGAAGTGCGTGCTGCTGCGGCCCGCGTGGGCGTGGAAGTGGGCATCCTGGCCGACCTGCCGGGCCCGAAGATCCGCATCGAGCGCTTCGCCGAAGGCAAGGTGCAACTGAAGGCGGGCGACCGCTTCGACCTGATCGCCAGCGAGAACGCCGGCCCGGGCACGGCCAGCCAGGTGGGCGTGAGCTACCTCGGCCTGCCGCAGGACGTGGGCCCGGGTGATGTGCTGCTGCTCGACGACGGCCTGATGCAGTTGCAGGTGGTGGAAGTGCAGGGCGACCGCATCGTCAACACCGTGCTCAACGATGGCGTGCTGTCCGACCGCAAGGGCCTGAACAAGCAGGGCGGTGGCCTGTCGCTGGGCGCGCTGACCGAGCGCGACAAGGAACTGATCGGCATCGTTGCCAAGATCGGCGTCGACTTCATTGCCGTGTCGTTCTGCCGCAACGCGCAGGACATGAACGACGCGCGTGACATCGCCCGTTCGCACGGCTGCGATGCCGCGCTGGTGTCGAAGATCGAACGTACCGAAGCGATCGAGAACCTGGAAGAAATCGTCGAGGCCAGCGACGTGGTGATGGTCGCCCGTGGCGACCTCGGCGTGGAAATCGGCGATGCCGAGCTGCCGGGCCTGCAGAAGAAGATCATCAAGGCCTCGCTGGCGCAGAACAAGGTTGTGATCACCGCCACGCAGATGCTGCAGTCGATGGTGGAAAGCCCGATCCCGACCCGCGCCGAAGTGCTGGACGTGGCCAACTCGGTCATCGACGGTACCGATGCGGTGATGCTGTCGGCGGAAACCGCCGCTGGTGCCTATCCGGTCAAGGCCGTGGAAGCGATGGCGCGCATCTGCCTGGGGGCCGAGCGCCAGTTCCAGACCGAGACCGACTTCAACGCCTCGCCGCGCAACCTGGAACGTGCCGACCAGGCGATTGCCATGGCTACCATGTTCCTGTCGCAGCACGTGGGCGTGCGTGCGATCGTGGCGATGACCGAATCCGGCGGCACCGCGCGCTACCTGTCGCGTTTCCGCGCCAAGGCGCCGGTGTTCGCGGTGACCCGCCATGACGGCGCGCGTCGCCAGATGGCGCTGATGCGCGATGTCTATCCGATCAACTTCGACAGCCGCGGCCTGACCCCGCGCGAAGCCGCGCGCGGCAGCATCCGCCTGCTGGTCGAATCCGAGCTGCTGCAGGCCGGTGACCGTGTCGTGTTCACCAGCGGCGAGCACATGGAGACCCTGGGTGCAACCAACACCCTGCGCCTGCTGGAAGTGGGCGAAGATGGCCGCGCCAGCGGCCTGGGCGATCTGTAAGTAGTGTTGGCCCGGGGTCGGAGCCGCGTTGCGGGTCCGACCCCAGGGTCAGATCCCCGCAGGGGCTCCGGCCCCATGCCGCAGGACAACTTTTGTCCTGCGCCAGCGTGGAAGCGTTTCCATCCTGTCCTCCACGGCGAGGCAACGGGCAGCGGGGCTATACTTACGTTTTTCCCGCACCCGCCACAGGAAATACATGAGCATCGAACAGCTGGCTGAAACCGCCCAGGCCATGGTCGCCCCGGGCAAGGGCATCATCGCGATCGACGAATCCACCGCTACCATCGCCAAGCGTTTCGCCGGCGTCGGTATCGAGAACACCGAGGAGAACCGTCGCGCCTACCGCGAGCTGCTGCTGACCACGCCGAAGCTCAACGAGCACATTTCCGGCGCCATCCTGTACGACGAAACCATCCGCCAGTCGACCAAGGACGGCGTGCCGTTCGCCAAGTACATGGCCGACCACGGCATGATTCCGGGCATCAAGGTGGACAAGGGTGCGCACCCGCTGGCCGGCTGCCCGGGCGAGCTGGTCACCGAAGGCCTCGACGGCCTGCGCGAGCGTCTGCAGGAGTACTACAAGCTGGGTGCGCGCTTCGCCAAGTGGCGTGCGGTCATCAACATCGGCGAGAGCATCCCGTCGGGTACCTGCATCGAGTCCAACGCCCACGCGCTGGCCCGCTATGCGGCGCTGTGCCAGGAATGCGGCCTGGTGCCGATGGTCGAGCCGGAAGTGATCATGGACGGCGACCACGACATCGAGACCTGCTACGAAGTCACCGAAGCCACCCTGCGTTCGCTGTTCGATGCCCTGTACCAGCAGAACGTGCTGCTGGAAGGCACCATCCTGAAGGCCTCGATGGTCATCTCCGGCAAGGGCTGCGATGAGCAGGCCGACGTCGAGGAAGTGGCCGAGTCGACCGTGATGTGCCTGAAGAGCACCGTGCCGGCGATCCTGCCGGGCGTGGTGTTCCTGTCCGGTGGCCAGAGCGACGAGCAGTCCACCGAGCACCTGAACGCGATGAACCAGCTGGGCAACCTGCCGTGGCCGCTGAGCTTCTCCTACGGCCGCGCCATGCAGCAGGCCGCGCTGAAGCTGTGGGCCAAGGACATGAAGGGCAACTACGCTGCCGCCCAGAAGACCGTGTACGAGCGCGCCAAGGACAACGGCCTGGCCGCGCTGGGCAAGTGGAACGGTTGATCCGTTCCCTTGCAGGATGAACAGGGCAACGCCGGCTTTACGCCGGCGTTTGCTTTTGCGGGTATCTTTTCCGCCCCCACGTGCCCGGCCGGCATGCGGGAACCACATGGAAGGCCAAGGAGAAACAACATGCGTTTGGCAGCAATCACACTGGCCGTTGCCACGGTCCTGGTCGCCGGCGGTTGCAACCGCATCGGCGGCGGCGCGGATGCGGGCAAGGCCGCGTCACTCGATTTCGACAAGCCGGTGTCCGGCGAGATCACCTCGCGCAGCGGCATCAACTACAACGACGGCAGCCACCACCAGCTCTACCAGATCAAGCTGGAAGACAAGCAGCTGGTCGGGCTGAAACTGACCGGTTCGCTGAGCGGCTCGATCGCCGTGTTCAGCAACGGCAGCCTGGTGGCCAGCAGCAACACCGGCTACGAGCGCGAAGGCGATGTCTCGCTGGCCTTCCGTGCCAACGGTGGCGGCACCTATCAGGTGGCGGTCAACGCCAACGGCTCGACCGATTACGGTCCGTACCGCCTGCGCGCCGAGAAGCTGGTGCCGTATGACGGCAGGCCGCTGGCGGGTGGTGGCGAGATCGTCGACATGCTGGCCGGTGGTTCCCAGGACTACACCCTGCAGGTGGACAAGGCCGGCCTGTACGAGATCCGCCTGGTGTCGGACGTCTTCGATCCGGTGCTGAAGCTGTCGGGCCAGGGCGTGGATGCCGAGAATGACGACGGTGGCGACAGCACCAACTCGCGCCTGACCCTGTCGCTGAAGCCGGGCAAGTACACCCTGACCGCGCGTGGCCTCGGCGACGGTGTCACGGGCATGTTCACCCTGTCGGCCAACCGCATCGAGCTGCCCGGTAATCTGGTCGAGCGCGATGGCACGGCGCTGCCGAAGTCGGGCAGTGTGTACACGATGCTCGACAACGATGGCCGCCGCCGCTTCCTGCTGTCGCTGGACCGCCCGGCCGATGTGCGCCTGGATGCGATCTCCAGCCAGGTCGATACCGTGCTGCGCGTGGTCGGTGGCGATGTCGAACTGACCGATGATGACGGTGGCAACGGTACCAATTCGCGCCTGGAAGAGACCCTGCCGGCCGGTCACTACACGGTCGACGTGTCCAGCCTGAACAATGGTGCGGGCATGGTGGAAGTGCGCGTGCAGGTGGATGGCGCCAGCGCCGATGGGGCTGCGGCCTCCGCGGCACGTGCGGCTGCCGACGCGGCCGCCGTGGCCGATGACGCCGCCGCGGTGGAAGCCGCCAGCCGTTGAGCGTGATCCACGCCGCGCGTGGATGAGGACAATGGTGCAACGGAAAAGGCCGGGCAATGCCCGGCCTTTTCTTTTGCTCGCATCGCTGATTCAGTGCGCGGCGGCAAAGCCTGCATCACCCAGGGGCGGCAGCATCGACACGCGCGGTTCGCTGTCCGCGCTTTGCCCGGCGGCGCTCAACGCCTGCTGGTAGGCCTTGGCCGTAGCGGTATTGAACGCCACCAGCACGATGCGCATCGGTTGTGCATGGCTGCGCTGCCACGCCAGTGTTTCCGTCACTGCGATCTGCGCCGCCTGGTACAGCGGGTAGCCATACACGCCGCAGCTGATCGCGGGGAACGCGATCGACTGTACGCCCAGCGACTCGGCCAGTTGCAGCGATTTCCAGTAGCAGTTGGCCAGCAAGGCCGGTTCGTCGCGCTGGCCGTCGTGCCAGACCGGGCCCACCGTGTGCAGCACATGGCGCGCCGGCAACGCGTGGGCGGCGGTGGCGCGCACTTCGCCGGTCGGGCAACGCACGCCCGGGCGCAGCTCCGGCAACTGCTCGCACTCGGCCAGCAGTGCGGGGCCGGCTGCGCGATGGATCGCGCCGTCGACACCGCCGCCACCGAGCAGTGTTTCATTGGCCGCGTTGACGATCGCATCCACCGCCAGGGTCGTGATGTCGCCCTGCCAAACCTCGATCTTCATGCGTCCGTCTCCTGCCTGTGAGGTGATCCGCGCAGCATCTGCGCCGGCTGTTCCCACGGTAGGGGACAGGGCATCGATACTGCGTCATGACCGTCTCACGCGCTGCGATCCGACGGCCTTCACGCACGATGGCGGGCGACGCCTTCACGCAGGCTGAAGCAGAAAGGGGTCAGATCCTTTTCCGCGCGAAAAGGCTCTGACCCCCGAGTTCCATGGTGAGCTGGCAGGGTCAGAGCCCTTTCCCGACGGGAAAGGGATCCGACCCTGTACATCACGGCAGGCCGGCCAGCCAGTCGTCGTCGGAGCCTTCGTTCACATCGGCGAACAGCGGCGTGGAGAAATAGCGTTCACCGGTGTCCGGCAGCATCGCCAGGATCACCGAGCCCGGTTCAGCGCGCGCGGCCACGTCCAGCGCACTGGCCACGGTGGCGCCGGCGGAGATGCCGACGAAGATGCCTTCCTCGGCGGCCAGGCGGCGCGCGGTGGCGATCGCGCGGTCATCTTCGACCGAGACCAGTTCGTCCACCACATCGCGGTTGAGCACGTCCGGCACGAAGTCCGGAGTCCAGCCCTGGATCTTGTGCGGCTTCCAGTCATCGCCCTTGAGCAGGGCGGCGCCGGCCGGCTCGGTGGCGATGATGCGGGTCTGCGGGCGCGCGACCTTCAGCACTTCGCCAACACCGGTGAGCGTGCCGCCAGTGCCCCAGCCGCTGACGAAATAGTCCAGCCGCTTGCCGGCGAAGTCGCGCAGGATTTCCGCGGCGGTGGTGTTGCGGTGATAGGCCGGGTTGGCCGGGTTGGCGAACTGGCTGGCCAGGAACCAGCCGTGCTGTTCGGCCAGTTCGGCCGCCTTGCGCACCATGCCGCTGCCGCGCTCGGCGGCCGGGGTCAGGATCACCTTGGCACCATAGGCACGCATCAGCTTGCGGCGCTCGACCGAGAAGGTCTCGACCATGGTCGCGACGAACTTGTAGCCGCGCGCGGCGGCGACCATCGCCAGGGCCACGCCGGTGTTGCCCGAGGTGGCCTCCACGATGGTGTCGCCCGGCTTGAGCAGGCCACGCGCTTCGGCGTCGAGGATGATCGCCAGCGCCAGGCGGTCCTTCACCGAGCCGCCCGGATTGAACGACTCGACCTTGGCGTAGACGCTGACCTGCGGCGGTGCCAGACGCTGCAGCTTGACGATGGGGGTGTTGCCGACGGTATCGAGGATGGAGTCGTACAGGGCCATGGAAGCGCTCCGGAAACGGGGCCGCGCCGGGCTTCGGCGGGCGAAGGGGGAGGGCTGGCTGTTCAGGCCAGCGGCTGCCGGCTGACCGTAGCGCCGGCATATGACGCCCGGAAATGACCAGATACCTTTCTTAAACAACCTTTGGTTATAAGCTGGTGACGGCAATTGACCCTAGAGTGGACCTCCGCCCCACGCCGCCTGCCTGCCCATGACGCTGACCCAGCTGCGCTACCTGGTTGCCATCGCCGACGCCGAGCTGAACATCACGCTGGCCGCCTCGCGCGTGCACGCCACCCAGCCCGGCCTGTCCAAGCAGCTCAAGCAGCTGGAGGACGAGCTGGGTTTCCTGTTGTTCGTGCGCAAGGGCCGCAGCCTGGAGTCGGTCACCCCGGCCGGCACCGAGGTCATCGCCCGCGCCCGCGCGGTGCTGGCCGAGGCCAACAACATCCGCACCTACGCGGCCAACCAGCGGCGCGAGAGCCAGGGCCAGCTGATCCTGACCACCACCCACACCCAGGCGCGCTTCGTGCTGCCGCCGGCGGTGGCGGCGATCAAGCAGGCGTATCCGCAGGTGAGCGTGCACCTGCAGCAGGCCGGTGAAGCCGACGCGCTGGATCGCTTGAACCAGGGTGATGCCGACATTGCGATCATCAGCACCGCTGGCGGTGAGCCCACCGATGGCATTGCCGTGCCGCTGTTCCGCTGGCGGCGGCTGGTGGTGGTACCCAAGGGCCACCCGCTGGATCGCGCCGGACGCGCACCGGACCTGGCCGCGTTGGCCCGGCAACCATTGATCAGCTACGAATCCTCGACCCGCCCGAATTCGTCGTTGCAGCGCGCCTTCGCCGCCAATGGGCTGGTGCCGGATCTGGCACTGACCGCGCTTGATGCCGATCTGATCAAGACCTATGTGCGTACCGGCCTGGGTGTGGGCCTGCTGGCCGAAATGGCGGTCAGTTCCAACGACGAAGACCTGAGATCGTGGCCGGCGCCGGACCCGATCAGCGAGTGCATTGCATGGGCAGTGCTGCCGCGCGACCGCGTGCTGCGTGATTACGCGTTGGAGCTGGTGCATGTGCTGGCACCGCAGATTGATCCGCGCGACCTGCGGCGGGTGCTGGATGGCAACCAGGTGGCCGCGTGGCCGGTGCCACCGACCTGGGAGTCGCTGACCCAGACCATCACGGTGTGAGGTGGGTCGAGCAGGGCTTGCAGCCCTGCACCTGCTGCGGCGCGCAAGCAACAGCAACAGCAGAGGCGGCATTCCGTGGGATGGCGGGGCGGTGTGGGCAGGCAGGACACGCCGTAAACCCATCCATGGGGGCTCGATGGCGCCATCCATGGCGCCAACGGTCCTGCCTGCCCACACCGCCCCACCTCTGACAGATTCCGATGGCTGTTGGTAGGTGTCGACCTTGGTCGACACGGTAGATCCACGCCATGCCGTGGATGAAGCTGTCAGATATCGAAATACATCTGGGGTCAGATCCGTTTTCCGAAGGAAAACGGATCTGACCCCAAGAGCCGTTCCAACAGACCGCAGGAATCTGTCGAAGGCGGGGTGGGGCCGGTTGCGGGGGCGTGAGCGCCATGGAGGGCGCGACCGAGCCTACATGGACGTATTTACGGCGTCCCCCGCAACCGGACCCACCCCGCCATCCCACGGATTGCCCGCTTTTGACGTTGACGTTGATTCGGCGGGTGCAGGGCGCAGCCCTGCCGAACACCCCCGCGACGGGGTGTCGTAAATGCCTGCGACGGTTCGTCGCACGGGCAACCCTGGACCCGGCTCTACACTAGCGGGGTGACCCGCCTGTCCCGCCCGCAGCGCCTTCTGCTCCAGCTCGCCGTCCTGGCGACGCTGCTGATGGTGCTTGCGCCACTGGTCAGCCGCGCGCTGCAGGCGTCGCCGATGGACCACGCCGCGATGGCAGGCATGGACCACGCTGCCATGGGCCATGACATGCACGACATGGCCATGGCCGGGCACGATCAGCACGGCAGCGCGCCGGCAGAGCGCAACCGCCCGGTCGATCCCCACGCCATGCACGGCGAAGCCTGCGAATACTGCGTACTGGCCATGCGCCTGCTGCCGTGGCTGGCCGTGCTGGTGCTGCTGTTGCCGCTGCTGTGGCGGCCGCGGCTGGCATTCCCGTGGTCACAGCAGGTACTGCCCGCGCTGCGCTGGCCGGCGCATGCCGCGCGCGGGCCGCCGCGTTTCTCCATCGTTCGCTGATGTCCCTACCGAATCTGCCACACGACGCCTGACCGGGCGCCGTGCGCGCGTGCGTAACTTGGAGCTGTTCCAATGAAAATGACTTCCCGCCCCGCGGGCGCCTGTGCGCGCCTGCCGGTTGCCCTCGGCCTGGCCGTGGCCGCATCAGTGGCCCACGCCGCGCCCGCCGAAGAGGCGCGCACCCTCGACACGCTGGTGGTGACCGCCGCCGCACCGTCCTCGCCGCTGCACTGGGTGACCGACCCGCGCCTGCCGCGGCAGCCGGTGCCCGCCAGTGATGGCGCCGATTACCTGAAGACCGTTCCCGGTTTCTCCGCCATCCGCAACGGCGGCACCAACGGTGACCCGGTGCTGCGCGGCATGTTCGGTTCGCGCCTGAACATCCTCAGCAACGACGGCAACCTGATCGGTGCCTGCCCGTCGCGCATGGACAATCCGTTGTCCTACATCGCGCCGGAAAGCTTCGATCGATTGACCATCATCAAGGGCCCGCAGAGCGTGCGCTGGGGCGCCGGTGCCTCGGCCGGCACCGTGCGCTTCGAGCGCGATACACCGCGCTTCGAGGAACCGGGCCTGCGTGCCGATGCCAGTGCGCTGGTCGGTTCGCGCAACCGCAACGACCAGGTGCTGGACCTGACCCTGGGCAACCCGACCGGTTACGTGCGCGCCAGTGGCAACCGTTCCGAAGCCGACGACTACAAGGACGGCCACGGCGATGTGGTGCCATCGAAGTGGCGCAAGTGGAACGGTGACGTGGCGATCGGCTGGACGCCGGATGCCGACACCCTGCTGGAAATTTCTGCGGGTGCCGGTGATGCCATCGCACGCTACGCGGGACGCGGCATGGACGGGGCTGCGTTCGAACGCATCAGCTATGCCGCGCGCTTCGAGAAGCGCAACCTGCCGGGGGCGTGGGACACGGTGCAGGCCAACGTGTACTACAACGAGGCCGATCACGTGATGGACAACTACACGCTGCGCACGCCGAACCCGAACAGCATGATGCCGATGCCGATGGCCTCGAACGTGGACCGCCGTACCCAGGGCGGCCGGGTCAGTTCCGAGTGGCGCTGGCAGGACGTGCAGCTGGTGGCGGGTGTGGATGGCGAAGACAGCCGCCATCGTGGCCGCATGGGCATGGGCCGCGGCACCTATCGCCAGGCGGCCTGGGAGACCGATGCCAACTTCCGTCGCTATGGCGTGTTCACCGAGTTGACCCTCGGTGCCGGCACCGATCAGCGCTGGATCAGCGGCCTGCGCATCGACCGTGCCAGCGTGCGCGACGAGCGGCAGTCGATCCGCGGGATGATGGGCAACATGCCCAATCCGACCGCAGGCCAGCGCCGCAAGGAATGGCTCGGTAGTGGTTTCCTGCGCTACGAGCAGGACCTGGCCGATGGCCTGACCTGGTATGCCGGCCTCGGCCACAGTGAGCGCATGCCGGACTACTGGGAGCTGTTCTCGCCCGACCACGGCCCGGCCGGTGCGGTGAACGCGTTTGCCGGCATCCAGCCCGAGCGTACGACCCAGCTTGACGTCGGCCTGCAGTACAAGGGGCCGCGCGTGCAGGCATGGGTTTCGGCGTACGCCGGGCAGATCCAGGACTACATCCTGTTCACCTACCACGGCAGCGGCATGATGGGGATGAGCCAGGCCAGCAACGTCGATGCGCGCATTGCCGGTGCCGAAGCGGGGCTGGAAGTGAGCGTGGCCGAACAGTGGAAGCTGGGCGGCACGCTGGCCTATGCCTGGGGCGAGAACCGCGACCAGCAGCGTCCGCTGCCGCAGATGCCGCCGCTGGAAGCGCGCCTGAGTGCGAACTGGGAAGGCCAGCGCTGGAGCGCCGGTGCGCTGCTGCGCGCGGTGACCCACCAGCATCGTGTAGCAGATGGCCAGGGCAATGTCGTCGCACAGGACCTCGGGCCGAGCGCTGGCTTTGCCACCTTCGCGCTCAATGCCGCGTACCGTTTCAGTTCGCAGTTGCAGCTCAGCGCGGGTGTCGACAACCTGTTCGACCGTGCCTACAGCGAGCACCTGAATCTGGCCGGCAGCGCCGACTTCGGCTTCCCCGCCGATCCGGTGCGCATCAATGAGCCGGGGCGCAGCGTCTGGATGAAGCTGAATTACCGGTATTGAGGCAACGGGCAAAAAAACGGGGCCGGATCCCCGCCAGGATCCGTCCCCGCCCGACGCCCTCCGTCGGGCAGATTCGACTCTACGATGACGGCCCGGGCGGTGCACGGCTGGATACACCCCGACACACGCCGACACCGCCCGTGGCAGCCTTGCACGGAACGGGTTCAAGGCGCTATCGCGGCCTTGGTTCCACGCCGGTAAACGCTTGGCACATACCGCTTTCAGGGGCACTTGCCTACACTCGGCGGCCGTGGATCAATCAGGACCGTTCATGTTGGCTCGTATCGCTTCGACCCTGGCCCTTGGCCTCAGCCTGGCCGTGCTGGCCGGGTGCGCAGGCAAACAGGAGGCCGCCGCACGTCGGCAGGGAGAAGCGGTGCCGGTCACCGCGCAGGTCGTGCAGTCCCGCCAGTGGAGCGACACCCTGCAGGCGCTGGGCACGGCCAAGGCGCGCGAGTCGATCAGCGTGACCGCCAAGGTCAGCGAGATCGTCGAGAAAGTGCATTTCGAAAGCGGCCAGCACATTGCGGCCGGCGCGCCGATCGTGACCCTGCGCGGCCAGGCCCAGGAGGCCGCGCTGGTGCAGGCGCAGGCCACGTTCCACGAGGCCGACCAGCTGTACAAGCGCCAGCGTGAGTTGGCCACGCAGCGGCTGGTGTCGAGTGCCACACTGGATACGCAGAAGTCGATCCGCGATGCCGCCGAAGCGCGCGTGGCGCAGATGCAGTCGGACATCGGTGACCGCCGCGTGCGTGCGCCGTTCGCCGGTGTGCTCGGCATCCGCCAGGTCAGCCCGGGCACGCTGCTGACGCCGACCACGGTGATCGCCACGCTCGACGATATCGAGCACATGCATATCGATTTCCAGGTGCCTGAAGTGGAGCTGGCCGCGCTGGGCGTCGGTGACAAGGTCAGTGCCACCAGCGTGGCGTGGCCCGGCCGCACTTTCGAGGGCGTGGTCAGCACCATCGATGCGCGCATCGATCCGGCCACCCGTGCAGTGACGGTGCGCGCCGATTTCGCCAACGGCGACCATGCGCTGCGCCCGGGCATGCTGCTGGACGTGCGCCTGTTCCGCCCCGAGCGCCCGGCGCTGGTGATTCCGGAAATCGCCGTGGTGCAGGTCGGCCGCGATACCTACGTGTATCGCATCACCGCAGACGACAGCGTCGAGCGCGTGGACGTGGTGACCGGCGCGCGCCGTGCCGGCGTGGTCGAGATCAGGCAGGGCCTGGAAGCGGGCCAGCGCATCGTGGTCGATGGCACCGGCAAGTTGCGTCCCGGCCTGAAGGTTGCTGCCAAGGACGCGGCACCGGCCAGTGGTGCAAAGCCCGCTGATGCACCGGCACCGGTCGCGGCAGAGGGCCACGGCGGATGAAGCTGTCCGACATCTCCATCCAGCGGCCGGTGTTCGCCGTGGTGATGAGCCTGTTGCTGCTGGTGCTGGGCGTGATGTCCTTCACCCGCCTGACCCTGCGTGAACTGCCGGCCATCGATCCGCCGATCGTTTCGGTGTCGGTGGACTACACCGGCGCCTCGGCGGCGGTCATCGAAAGCCGCATCACCCAGGTGCTGGAAGATGCGCTGGCCGGCATCGAAGGCATCGATACGATCAACGCGCGCAGCACCAACGGCCGCTCGCAGGTCAGCATCGAATTCACTTCCAACCGCGATATCGAAGCGGCGGCCAACGACGTGCGCGATGCGGTCAGCCGTGTTGCCGACCGCATGCCGGAAGAGGCGCGGCCGCCGGAAATCGCCAAGGTCGAAAGCGATGCCGACCCGATCATCTGGTTCAACATGGTCTCCTCGACCATGGACACGCTGGAGCTGAGCGACTACGCCGACCGCTACGTGGTCGATCGCTTCTCCAGCCTTGATGGCGTGGCCCAGGTCCGCATCGGCGGCCGCCAGCGCTATGCGATGCGCATCTGGCTGGACCGCGACCAGCTGGCTGCACGCGGCCTGACGACCGGCGACGTGGAAACCGCGCTGCGCAACGAGAACGTGGAGCTGCCGGCCGGCCGCATCGAGTCGACCGACCGCGATTTCACCCTGCGCGTGGAGCGCAACTACATCAAGCCCGAAGACTTCGCGACCATCCCGCTGGGCAAGGGCCGCGATGGCTACGTAGTGCGCATGGGCGACGTGGCGAAGATCGAGCTGGCCTCGGCCGAACGCCGCGCGTACTACCGCAGCAACGGCGAGCCGGGCATCGGCCTGGGCATCGTCAAGACCTCCACCGCCAACTCGCTGGACGTGGCGCGCACCGCGCGCGCTGAAGCCGAGCGGGTGGCGCTGACCCTGCCCAAGGGCACGCAGATCTTCGTCGCCTTCGACAACACCACTTTCATCGAAGCGGCGGTGGACCGCGTCTACGCCACGCTGGTGGAAGCGATGATCCTGGTGCTGGCGGTGATCTGGCTGTTCCTCGGCAGTTTCCGCGCCGCGTTGATTCCGGCGGTGACGGTGCCGGTCTGCCTGGTCGCGGCGTTCATCGCGCTGTATGCGTTCGACTTCTCGATCAACCTGCTGACCCTGCTGGCGTTGGTGCTGTGCATCGGCCTGGTGGTGGACGATGCGATCGTGGTGGTGGAAAACGTACAGCGCCGCATCGACCTGGGCGAACCACCGCTGGTGGCCTCCAAGCGCGGTACCGCGCAGGTCGCCTTCGCGGTGATCGCCACCACCGCCGTGCTGGTGGCAGTGTTCCTGCCGGTCGGCTTCCTGGAAGGCAACACCGGGCGCCTGTTCCGCGAATTGGCAGTGGCGCTGGCCGCCGCGGTGGCGTTGTCCGCGTTCGTGGCGCTCACACTGACGCCGATGATGGCCTCCAAGCTGCTCAAGCCGCACACCGGGCAGGCGCCGCGGGGCCTGCACGGCTTCATCAACCGCAACCTGGAACGCCTCGCGGGTGCCTATGGGCGGATGCTCGATCACCATGTCGACCGCACCTGGATCTACCTGCTGGTGATGGTGGCCGCGCTGGCCGCGAGCTGGGGCCTGCTCAAGCTGCTGCCGTCGGAGCTGGCACCGGCCGAAGACCGCGGTTCGTTCCAGATCATGATCGACGGCCCGGAAGGCGCCGGCTACGACTACACCGTGCAGCAGGTGCAGCAGGTGGAAGCGCTGCTGGCCCCGCATGTCGGCCCGGACAAGCCGATCGTGCGCGCCAACCCGCGCGTGCCCGGTGGCTTCGGTGCCAGCGAGGAAATGCATACCGGCCGCGTCAGCATCTTCCTGCAGCCGTGGCGCCAGCGCAGCGAGGCCACCCCGGACGTGGCCAACGAACTGCAGAAGGAACTGAACACCATCCGTGGCGTGCGCGTGCGTACCCAGGTCGGTGGCGGCCTGGTGCGCAGTGGCGGGCAGCCGTTCCAGATCGTACTGGGCGGGCCGGAGTACGCGGAGATCGCGCAGTGGCGCGACCGCATCCTGCTGCGCATGGCCGACAACCCCGGCCTGGTCGGCCCGGACTCGGACTACAAGGAAACCCGGCCGCAGATGCGGGTGAACATCGACCGCCAGCGTGCGGCCGACCTCGGCGTGCCGGTCACCGCGATCGGTTCGGCGCTGGAAACCATGATGGGCTCGCGTCGCGTCACCACCTTCGTCGACAACGGCGAGGAGTACGACGTGCTGGTGCAGGCCGGACGTGACGGCCGCGCCAGCCCGGCCGACCTGGCCGCGATCCGCGTGCGCGCCACTTCCGGCGAGCTGGTGCCGCTGTCCAACCTGGTCACGCTGAGTGAAGTGGCCGAGGCCGGCACCTTGAACCGCTTCAACCGCCTGCGCTCGATCACCATCAGTGCCGGCCTGGCGCCGGGCTATCCGCTGGGCGAGGCCATTGCCTGGGCACAGAACGTGGCGCAGGAAGAACTGCCGCAGTACGCGCAGGTGAACTGGAAGGGCGAATCGCGCGAGTACCAGAGCGCCGGTGGCGCCGTGCTGCTCACCTTCGCCATGGCCCTGCTGGTGGTGTACCTGGTGCTGGCTGCGCAGTTCGAGAGCTTCATCCATCCGCTGACCATCATGCTGACCGTGCCGCTGGGCGTGCTCGGTGCGCTGGTCGGGTTGTGGGTGAGTGGCGGTACCGTGAACCTGTTCAGCCAGATCGGCATCGTGATGCTGGTCGGCCTGGCCGCAAAGAACGGCATCCTCATCGTCGAATTCGCCAACCAGCTGCGCGACGACGGCCGCAGCGTGCGCGAGGCGATCATCGAATCGGCGATGGTGCGACTGCGCCCGATCCTGATGACTTCGATCGCCACCGTGGTCGGCGCCATTCCGCTGGTGGTGGCCGGTGGTCCCGGTTCGGCCAGCCGTGGCACGATCGGCATCGTGATCATCTTCGGCGTGACCCTCTCGACCTTCCTGTCGCTGTTCGTGGTGCCGGCGTTCTACGCGCGGCTGGCTCCGTACACCCGTTCGCCGGAAGCGGTGAAGCGCGAGCTGGAGAAGCAGGAAGCGGAATCGCCGTCGGTGGGCGGTCATGCCTGACCGGCCTGCCGACGGGGTCGGACCAGGGGTCGGATCCCTTTCCGGAACGGAAAGGTCTCTGACCCCGCCACTACAGGGTGAAGGTTTCCTCCTGCGCCCCTGGCGCCCGGACGATCTGGAATCCCTGCTGCACCACGCCAACGACGCCGAGGTGTCGCGCGGCCTGCGCGACCGCTTCCCGTATCCGTACACGCGCGAGGATGGCGAGGCCTTCCTCGCCGGCCGCGTGCTGGCCCCGGGCACCCTGAACCTGGCCATCGAGATCGACGGCCAGGCCTGCGGCAGCGTCGGTGCCCAGCAGGGCGTGGCCGAGCGCGGACACATGGCCGAGCTGGGCTACTGGTTGGGCCAGGCCTACTGGGGCCAAGGAGTGATGACCCGGGTGGTCGGCCTGTTCGCACCCTGGGTGATGGACGAGCTTCGCCTGTTCAGGCTGCAGGCCGGGGTGGTCGACTTCAATCTCGGCTCGGCCCGGGTGCTGGAAAAGAACGGCTTCCAGGAGGAGGGCGTGGACCGCTGTGCGGTCTACAAGCGCGGCGTGC
Organism: Stenotrophomonas sp. AG209; assembly: GCF_003550055.1. NCBI lineage: Bacteria > Pseudomonadati > Pseudomonadota > Gammaproteobacteria > Lysobacterales > Lysobacteraceae > Stenotrophomonas > Stenotrophomonas sp. AG209. Next base: position 1,635,971 of record NZ_QXDB01000001.1, on the reverse strand, counting down.
TGCACGACCTGCGCCGTTTCGCCCGGGTGCGCATGCAGCTGCCTTGAACAGGCGCGGGGTCGGATCCCTTTTCGCCAGAAAAGGGCTCTGACCCCCAACCCGCCAAACGGTAGAACCAAGGTCAGAGCCCTTGCGCAGCGCGCAAGGGATCCGACCCCATCCTTCTGGCGCTACCGCAGCGGCCTTCGATCAGGGAGAATCGACCGGTCCCTTCCAGCCGACGGGACGTCCTTACAACCCGCCGACTGGAGAGAGCGCGCGTGGAAGCAACCGTACACTTCATCAACAGCATCATCTGGAGCAAGGCACTAATCTTCGTGTGCCTGGGCGCCGGCCTGTTCTTCAGCCTGCGCACGCGCTTCATGCAGATCCGGGGTTTCCTCGAAATGTGCCGCCTCACCGTCAAGGGTGAGAAATCCGACGCCGGCGTGTCTTCCTTCCAGGCGCTGGCCATGTCGATGGCCGGCCGCATGGGCATCGGCAACATCGCTGGCGTGGCCACCGCCATCGCCTTCGGCGGCCCCGGTGCGATCTTCTGGATGTGGGTGATGGGCTTCCTCGGCGCGTCCACCTCGTACGTGGAATGCACCCTGGCGCAGATCTACAAGACCAAGGATGCCGAAGGCCGTTACCGCGGTGGCCCGGCGTACTACATCGAAAAAGCCATGGGCCTGAAGTGGTACGCGCTGGCCTTCGCCTTTGCCACGATCATCGCCGCCGGCTTCCTGATGCCGGGCGTGCAGGCCAACGCCATCGCCGACAGCATCATCAACGCCTGCCGTGGCACCGCACTGTGCGGCCCGCTCGATGGCCAGGCCTTCGGCATGGAGTCGGTGCAGGCGCTGAAGCTGGGCATCGGCATCGTGGTGGCGCTGCTGCTGGGCGTGGTGATCTTCGGTGGCGTCAAGCGCATCGCCAATTTCGCCGAAGTGGTGGTGCCGTTCATGGCAGCCGGCTTCATCCTGATGGCCATCGTCATCATGATCATCAACTACGACCGCGTGCCGGAGATGTTCAACATCATCTTCAGCAGCGCCTTCGGCACTCACGCCGCGTTCGGCGCGATGATGGGCCTGGCGGTGGAGTGGGGTATCAAGCGCGGCATCTACGCCAACGAAGCTGGCCAGGGCTCGGGCCCGCACGCGGCAGCCGCCTCGGAAGTCTCGCACCCGGCCAAGCAGGGCTATGTGCAGGCCTTCGCCATCTACTTCGACACCATGATGGTGTGCACCGCCACCGCGTTCCTGATCCTGGCCAGCGGCACCTACAACGTATATTCGGCGGCAGGCGCCAGTGCCCCGCCGATCTTCCAGGGCCTGGCCGGTATTCCGGAAGGTGCTGGCTACGCGCAGGCTGGTGTGGAAGCCGTGTTGCCGGGCTGGGGCTCGGCGTTCGTGTCCATCGCCATTTTCTTCTTCGCTTTCACCACCATCATGGCGTACTACTACATGGCCGAGACCAACCTCAGCTATGTGAACCACAACAAGAAGCGCCCGCTGACCGTGCTGGTGCTGCGCCTGGGCATCATCGCCATGGTGGTGTTCGGCGCGTTCCATAATGCGACCCTGGCCTGGGCGCTGGGTGACATCGGCGTGGGCCTGATGGCCTGGCTGAACATCATTGCCATCCTCATCATCCAGAGGCCGGCGATGCTGGCCCTGCGTGACTACGAACGACAGAAGAAGCTGGGCCTGGATCCGGTGTTCGACCCTGATGCCCTGGGCATCAAGAACGCCGATTTCTGGCGCCAGCGCAAGCAGGAGAGTGTGTAAGTGAACAACCCTTGGAACAACCGCCGCCCGTCCGCCCGTCCGCCGCGCGCAACGCCGTTGCCGCGCCCGGAGGCGCCGGCTACGGGCGGTGGTGGGCGCGGTGGCAGCGACGAGCTGCGCCTGTACGGTTTGAATGCCGTGCTGGCCGCGTTCGAAGCGCGGCCGCAGGCGCTGCGCAAGCTGTACCTGCTGGAGGCGCGCATTCCGCGCCTGCAGCCGCTGCTGAAGTGGTGCGTGGCCAACCGTGTGGGGTACCGCGTGGTTGAAGACGGCGATCTGAACAAGCTCGCCGGTACCACCCATCACGAAGGCGTGGTGGCCGATGTGCTGCGTGCTCCGGCACTGCCGCTGGCGCAGTGGCTGGAGCAGGTCGGCGACGGCCCGGCGCTGGCGCTGTGGCTGGATGGCGTGGGCAACCCGCATAACCTCGGTGCGATCCTGCGCTCGGCCGCGCACTTCGGCGCCAAGGCGCTGCTGCTGCCGGCCGGCAGCACGCTGGCGCTGTCCGGTGCCGCCGCGCGCGTTGCAGAAGGCGGTGCGGAAGCGGTGCCGCTGGTGCAACTGCCGGATACAGCCCAGGCGATGGCGCAGCTGCGTGCGGCCGGCTTCGGCCTGGCGGCGACCCTGGTGGAGGGCGGTGACGACGTGTTCCGCACTTCGCTGCCGGCCCGCCTGGTGTATGTGATGGGCGCCGAAGGCGAGGGCATGGACCGCAGCCTGGCGGGTGCATGCGACCTGCAGGTCTCGATTCCCGGCAGCGGTGCAGTGGAGAGCCTGAACGTGGCCTCGGCCACGGCGGTGCTGCTGGCGCAGTGGGCGAGCCGTCGCGCCGATTGACGCGGCTGTTTCATCGCGTGGTGACCTGGAACCCGGCCCTCGTGGCCGGGTTTTTTGCGCGGATTCCGCAATACTCGGCGTGATCGTGCGGATCGCACGCGGGATGCCACCTGCAAAGCATGCTGATTGCGACCGATCACGATGCATCAAGCATGCTTGATGCATGAGTACGCGCTTTTAGAATTTGTCTCATTGTTGAGCCGCATCCTGCATCGCACGGTGGACGTCCATCCAACGTCGAACAGGAGTGGTTCCCATGCATCGAATCCAACCCAACGCGATGCGCGCATCCCTGCTGCTGGTGCTGTGCGCGCTTGCAGCCCCCGCGGTGCAGGCCGAAGAGCGCAGCATGGACGGGGTCAATTTCACCGGGCCGTTGATCACCCCCAATCCGGCCGGCCTGCCGCAGGGCAACTGGTACATCGAACCCTATCTGGTGCGGGTCGACAGTCGCGACCACTACGACAACAACGGTGATCGCCGCCGCAGTGCCGAGCACAGCGGCGCATGGGCGACCGTGGTGCCGATCATCTATGGCTTCAGCGACCGCGTGATGGGACAGGTCAATCTCAGCGCCTCGCGCTCGGAGTCCGGTAGTGCGCGCAGCAGCGGCTTCCGCGCCGGTGACACCACCGCGCGGCTGCAGTACCTGCTGCAGGCGCCGAATGCCGATGGCACCCGTCCGGCCATCTCGGTCGCGCTGGTGCAGCGTTTCAGCACCGGCAGCCACGATCGCATCACCGGCAATCCGCTCGATGCGCAGGGCGACGGCGTGCAGCGCACCACCGCAGCGCTGGGCGTGCAGCAGGTCGTGTGGCTGGGCAATGACCGCCCCGTGCGCTGGCGTGCCCAGCTCAGTGCCGGGCCGGCACCGTCGCGCACCGCCATTTCCGGCACCAGCGTCTACGGCACCGATGACAGCTTCCAGGGGCATATCTCCCGCGGGTCGGTGCTGGGCCTGTCGGTCGGCGCCGAGTACAGCTTCAATTCGCGCTGGGTGGGCGTGATGGAGGTGGCCGCCAGCCGCGAGACAGGCCAGCGCCTGAGTGGCTTCGCACGCAACAGCAGCGGTGCGATCGAACGGATCGAAGAGCATCGCCCGGCCAGCCGCAGCGTCACCCTGGCGCCGGCCGTGGAGTACCACTTCAGCCCGTCACTGGGCCTGATCGCGGGCGTGGAGTTCAGCGTGGCCGGCCGCAACACCGGCCGCATCATCAGCCCCCAGGTCGCCCTGGGCATGTTCTTCTGAGGGGCTATCGATGAACATCGAATCCATCGTCAACGCGATCCTCGGCGTCGTCTGGAGCCCCTATCTGGTGGTGCTGTGCCTGCTCACCGGCCTGTACTTCAGCGTGCGCACGCGCTTCATCCAGTTGCGGGCATTGCCTGACATGCTGCGCCTGATGTTCCGCCATGAGCGTTCCGACGCCGGCGTCTCGCCGTTCCAGGCGTTGTCGCTTTCGCTGTCCAGCCGTGTGGGCGTCGGCAACATTGCCGGCGTCGCCATGGCCATCGCCTTCGGCGGTCCTGGTGCGATCTTCTGGATGTGGATCGTTGCCTTCCTCGGTGCGTCCAGTGCCTTCATCGAATCCACGCTTGCGCAGATCTACAAGGATCGCGATGCCAAGGGGCAGTACCGCGGCGGCCCGGCCTACTACATCGAAAAAGGCCTCGGCCAGCGCTGGTATGCGGTGCTGTTCGCACTGGTGACGGTGCTGGCGGGCGCGATGCTGGCCGGCACGCAGTCCAACGCGATCACCAGTGCGGTGAACGAAGCCTGGAACGTGCCGGTGATGACCACTACTGCGGTATTGCTGCTGGTGCTGGGCGCCATCCTCATCGGCGGCGTGCGGCGCATCGCGCGCGTGGCCGAATGGGTGGTGCCGCTGATGGCGGTGGCCTACCTGCTGGTCGCGGCGCTGGTGATGGTGCTCAACGCGGAGAAGGTACCGGAGGTGATCATGCTGGTGCTGCGCAGTGCCTTCGGCGTGGATGCGGCGTTCGGCGCAATGATCGGTACCGCCATCCAGTGGGGCGTGCGTCGTGGCGTGCTGTCCAACGAGGCCGGCATGGGCAGTGGCGCGCATCCGGCCGCCGCCGCCGAAGTCTCGCATCCGGTCAAGCAGGGCCTGGTGCAGTCGTTCTCGGTCTACATCGACACCATGGTGGTGTGCAGCGCCACCGCCTTCCTGATCCTGTCCACCGGCCTGTACAACGTCTACGACCCGGCGGTGAACGGCATTCCGGATGAGGCGCGCCTGCTGCTGGGCAGCCTGCCTGGCGTCGAGGCTGGGCCACGCTTCGTGCAGCATGCGGTGGAATCCGCGCTGCCGGGCTTCGGCCGTTCGTTCGTAGCGCTGGCGATCCTGCCGTTCGCGTTCACCACCATCCTGGCGCTGTACTACATGGCCGAGACCAACGTCAGCTACCTGTGCCGTGATCGTCCCGCGCCGTGGGCGATGGGCGTGTTCCAGCTGCTGTTCCTGGCCGCGACCGGCTACTCGGCGGTGAACAGTGCAACGATCGCGTGGTCGTTGGGCGATATCGGCGTCGGTCTGATGAGCTGGTTGAACATCATTGCCATCCTGCTGCTGCAGAAACCGGCGTTGGCGGCGCTGCGCGACTACGAGCAGCATCGCCAGGCCGGCAAGGATCCGCTGTACAACCCGAAGCTGCTGGGTGTGCGCAACACCAGCGTGTGGGAAGGCTGACAGGATCGGGGTCGGATCCCTCGCCAAGGCGAGGGATCTGACCCGCGCCATTGCCCGGTGGGTGCGAACCTCGGTTCGCACCGCTCTTTCCGCTGCGCTCGCCGGGCATGGCCCGGCGCCAGTGCATCATTCGTTCGGCGGCGTGGTCGCCTTGGCCTCGCTACCGAAGCTGCCGTCGGCTTCCGCCGCCAGGTACGCGAACACCGTGTACGCGGCGACGTTCTGTGCCAGCGCCTTCGGGTCGATCTTGTCCAGCGTGTCGTCGGCGGTGTGGTGCAGGTGGAAGTAGTCCGAGCCATCCTGCGCCAGCCACGCCCACGCACCGCCCTTGGCGGCCAGCGGGCCGACGTCCGGGCCCGGGCCACCCTTGTCGGCCTGGTACTCGATGCCCAGCGGCTTCATCACTTCGGCAATCTGCTTCGTCGCTTCACGTGAGCCTTCCGGATTCGGCGAACCGGTGTTGAAGGCATAGATGCGGCCGGCACCGAAGTCGCTCTCGGCGGCCAACTGGTGCAGGGCCACGTCCTTGGCGTGTGCCTCGGCATAGGCCTTGCCGCCGTAGAGGCCCTGTTCCTCGTTGGCGAAGGCGATCACGCGGATGGTGCGCTTCGGCGCCTGCTTCAGCTGGCCGATCAGGTGGCCGGCAGCCATGGTGATGCCCACGCCCGCGCCGTCATCCACTGCGCCGGTGCCCAGGTCCCACGAATCCAGGTGACCGCCGATCACCACCACTTCCTTCGGCAGGCTGCGGCCGGTGATCTCGCCGATCACGTTGTACGAGGTGGCGGTGCCGTCCCAGCCGCAATCCAGCGCCACCTTCACCGTGGTGCTGCCACGCGCCAGCAGGCGGGCCAGCTGGTCGGCATCGGGCACCGACAGCGCCGCCGACGGCACCGGCGTCAGGCCGTCGTCGAAGCGGGTGATGCCGGTGTGCGGCACGCGGTGCGAGTCGGTGCCGGCCGAGCGCATCAGGAAGCCGACCGCGCCCTTGCGGATCGCCTCGGACGGGCCCTTGCTGCGGATCGCGCCGCCACGGCCGTAGTCGCGGCCATCGCGGAAGGGCAGCATCTGGTAATCGACGAAGGCGATCTTGCCCTTCAGCGAACCCGCCGGTGCGGCCTGCAGCGCGGCCAGGTCGGCGAAGCGCACCACCTCGGCTTCCACGGTGCCGCCCGGGCTGCCGCCCAATGCGGTGATCTGCAGCGGCTGCGGATTCTTGCCGGTCACGGCGGCGTGTTCACTGCGGCGCTCCCACTTCGGGAAGGTCACCGGCTCCTTCCACACCTTGTCGAAGCCCAGGGCCTTGAACTTGGCTTCGGCCCAAGCCACGGCGCGGGCGTCGGCTTCGCCGCCGGCGATGCGCGGGCCGATCTCGGTGGTGAGCGATTCGACCACCTTCCAGCCGGTGTCATCGGCCAGCGCTTGGTCGCGCAGCTGTGCGGCGGTGGCCAGCGATGCCGGGGGCAGGGTGGTGGTGTGCGGCGCCGCGAAGGCCGGGGCGGCCAGCAGGGCGAGGGAGGATGCGATGGCAAGGATGCGGCGACGCATGGACAACTCCGGGAAGGGACCTAAGTCTTGGAGCTTAACAGTCGTTCAGCCCGGCGCATGGGTGGGAGGTCATGGCTGGCGCGAACGCTGTTTTCCGCCATGTCCGGCAAAGCGAAAGCCCCGCCGGGGCGGGGCTTTCACATGCTTCCATGGCGCCCGAGGGAATTACCTGGCTGCGGTATCCAGCTTCATGATGTAGCTGGCCACACCGTTGCCGGCGTTGTTGATGTAGTCGTTCAGGAACTGCTTGTCGAGCGACAACAGTGGCGAACCCTTCAGCGAATCGTAGGTGGCATCGACTGTCAGCAGCCCAAAGCGCTTCGCCAGCGCAGTCACTGCTTCATGGCGGGCCTTTGGCGAATCGCCGGCCTTCTGCAGATCGGTGGCGATCTGGTACTCGGCACTCTTGGCTTCCAGCGCCTCGTTCAGCACGCCGGCCATTGCAAACAGAGACTCGCGGGTCAGCGTCGGATCGAGGCCGCGCGCTTTCATCTGTGCCTCGATCGGCTGCGCGGCCGCCAGCAGCAGGTCGGCGTGGCTGTAGCCGTCCAGCGGCGCGGCTACGCCCTTGGGCAGTGCCATCCCCGGCTTGTAGGGCAGGTAATGGCCCTTGCCATCGGTGACAGAGATATCGCGCGCCTGCGCGGTGCCGGCCACGCACATGCAGGCAGACAGTAGCAGGGGTATGGCGAGTGCGCCCATGCGCGGGGTGGGGGGGTTCAAGCGGTGCCTCCTGGCATCCACCGCAAAGGGCGGTGGTTTCGTGCTTCCCGCGCGGTGCGAGGGCACCGCGCGGGCGCACGAGGATAACAGCAACACCGCATGGGCAGCGTCGCAGACACGCAGATGGAAAGGGCGCCCGCAGGAGCCCGTTCCGTTATCTTTTCAGGCTGTCGCGGATCTCGCGGAGCAGCACTACTTCCTCGGTCGGTGCCGCCGGCGCGGCTTCCTTCTTGCGCGACAGGCGGTTGATCACCTTGATGACCAGGAAGATGGCGAAGGCCACGATCACGAACTGGATGAGCGTGTTGATGAAATCGCCGTAGCCGATCACCACCGCCGGGATCTCCTTGCCATCGGCGCCGACGCTGGCCGGTGACAACGTCCAGGCCAGCTGCGAGAAATCCACCTTGCCGATCAGCATGCCCAGCGGCGGCATGATGATCTTCTCGACCAGTGCGGTCACGATCTTGCCGAAGGCCGCGCCGATCACCACGCCGACGGCGAGGTCGATGACGTTGCCGCGCATCGCGAATTCCTTGAACTCGGTGAGCATTCCCATTGTTGTTTTTCTCCGGTGGGGGAAGTGGACAGCGCGCAGGGTAGCGCAGGTGATGTCAGCCGGCGATCACGCCGTGGCGCTCGGCCACGTTTTCCAGGCGGGCACTGAAGCGGTCGCCGGGCTTCAGTGCAGCCACCCCGGACGGGGTACCCATGAACACCAGGTCGCCGGCGCGCAGCTGCCACAGCTTGGACAGCTCATGCAGGATCTCCGGCACGTTCCAGATCATCTGGTCGAGCAGCGCCTGCTGGCGCACCTCGCCGTTGACTTCCAGCGACAGGTTCAGCGCGGCCAGGTCGCCGACTTCCTCGGCGTGGACGATTTCGCTGATCGGCGCGGAGGCATCGAAGCCCTTGGCCGCATCCCATGGGTGGCCCTTGTCCTTGGCGGCGGCCTGAAGGTCGCGGCGGGTCAGGTCCAGGCCGACGGCGTAGCCATAGACCAGTGCGTCGGCATCGGCCACCGACAGCTCGCCGGCGGGCGCATCGCGGCCGATCGCCACCACCAGTTCCACTTCGTGGTGCAGGTTGGCGGTCGCCGGCGGGTAGGGGATGGCATCGTCGTGGCCGACCACGATCGCATCGGCCGGCTTGCTGAAGAACATCGGGCGGCCGCGGTCATCGGCCGCCGGCACGGCCGCGCCCATTTCGCGGGCGTGGTCGGCGAAGTTGCGGCCGACGCAGTAGATGCGGTGCACGGGGAAACTGCCGCCACCGGCTACCGGCACACGCGGCAGGGCTACGGCAGGGATCACATCGGAGACATCGGACATGCGGGCATCCAGGAAGGGCGTGCCCGCAGTCTAGAACGCATGGCGCCCGCCGTCAGCGGGCTCGCAACAGGTGGATCAGCGCGAGGCCGGCAACACCGGCTTGCGCACCACGCGGTACTCGCCTTCGACCACGGTCGGGTCGACCGGACGGGCGACGCCCGGCTTGCGCGAGGCCAGCAGCTTCCACGCCAGGCCGACCAGGATCATCGCCGCACCGACGAACACACCGATGAACACCATTGCCGCCAGGATCGCCAGGCCAAGCAGGCCCACGGCAACGCGCACCAGCGGGTGGCGCGGCTTGCGCGGCGCGAACAGGGTGCGGAACTGGTTTAAGGCGGATGCGCGATTGAACATGGCGGCTCGATAGGCTGGGATCAGCGAAACCAGAGTATCGGGACGCGCCACTGTCATTGAGTGAAAAACTCGTTAAATATAGCCTGTGCTTATTACGGATCAATGACTTGTGTTCATGTCGCAGCCAGTCACCTGAGTGGGCGTGCGACAATGCCGGTTTACTGTCCGAGCCTTCGCCATGACTGCCGCTGCTGCCCTGATCGCCCTTGATGCCCTTGCCGATGGCGCGTTTGCCGAGGTCGAAGCGGTGGTCGAAGGCGATGCCGAATCGCTGGTGCTGTACCGCGACGGCGCGCAGGTGTGCGCGTTCCTGAACATCTGCCCGCACGCCGGCCGCCGCCTGGACTGGGCGCCGGGGCAATTCCTGAAGAGCCGCGAGGGTCATCTGGTGTGCGCCGCGCACGGCGCCTCGTTCGCGCTGGACAGTGGTGACTGCATCGCCGGCCCGTGCAAGGGCGACCGCCTGCGCGCGGTGCCGGTGGACGTGCGTGATGGGCAGGTCTATCTGGCCTGAGGCCAGAAGCAGTCGAGCACGGCTCGACTCTACAAAAGCCGTGTCGACCAAGGTCGACAGCTACCAGAGCGAGATCCGTGCCGACCAACGGTCGGCACCCACCACCAGCCGCGTGAAACTGTCGAAGGCGGGGCACTGTGGGTTTGCGGGGTGTGAGCGGCATGGATGCCGCGACCAAGCCCCCATGGATGGGTTTACGGCGTCCCCGCAAACCCACAGTGCCTCGCCATCCCACGGAATGCCCGCTGTTGCTGTTGCTGTTGCTTCGGCTTCTGCGGGTGCAGGGCGCAGCCCTGCCAACAAACCTCAACCTCAGAACATCAGGTTGATCATCAGCACCACCACGCAGGTGTAGATCAGCGACAACGGTCCGCCGACCCGCCACATCTCGCGTGGGGTGTAGTTGGCCGGCCCCGTGATCATCGAGATCACCGGGTTGGAGGCCGTCATCAGGTTGTTGGACGCCGACAGCGCCACGATCAGCGCGAACGCGGTCGGGTTGCCACCTGCCGCCAACGCCAGGTTCACCGCGATCGGCACCATCACGATGGTCGCGCCCACATGGCTGATCACCAGCGAGAACGCCGTGGTCAGCAGCGCCAGCGCCACCTCCAGCACCCACACCGGAATGCCGGTCGGCAGCTTGTCGATGGTGTGGCCGGCCACCCACGCCGCCGCGCCACTGGAGTCCATCGCCCAGCCGAGCGGAATCAGCCCGGCCATCATGAATACCGTCTTCCAGTTGATCGAGGCATAGGCCTCGTCCATGCGCAGCACGCCGGTCAGCAGCATGCCGGCCACGCCGGTCATCAGCGTCAGCGCCACCGGCAGCTTGCTGGTCAGCGCGATCAGGATGGTCAGCGCGAAGATCGCCATCGCGATCTTGAACTTGTGCGGGCGCTGCTCGCCGGTCGGGTAGTCGGTCACCACCACGAAGTCGCGGCTGCGGGCGGCCTGCGCCAGGTCGGTCCAGATGCTGTGGAACACCAGCATGTCACCGGCGCGCAGCTGCACGTCGCGCACGTCCTCGCGGATCACCTGCTTGTCGCGGTTGATCGCCAGCAGGCTGATGCCGCGCTCCTTGCGCAGGCGCAGGTCGGCCGCACTCTTGCCGATCACGTTCGAGGTCGGCGGCACCACCGCCTCGGAAATGCCAGCGCGGCTGGGGTTGAACAGGTCGCCCAGGTGCTTCAGGCGCGAGGACATGCGCAGGAACTGGTTCTGCGCGAAGTCGCTGATCTGCTCGCGCGGGCCCATCGCACCGAGCACGCTGCCGACCCAGATGCGCATCTCCGCCGGTGGTGCCAGGCGGGTGTCGTTGCCGGTCTTCAGGGCCAGCAGCAGCGGCGCGTCGTGCAGGGTCTCGGCCTCGCCCAGGGTCATGCCCACCAGCGGGCTTTCGGCGGTCACCACCAGCTCGAACACATCGCCTTCGATGCCGTAGGTCTTGGCGAAGTAGCTCTCGGTGCGCGCCGGGGTGACCCCGTCGTTGACCAGACTTTCCTCTTCGATCAGCTTGCGGTCGCCGTAGTAGCGGAAGTACAGCAGCGAGGCGATCAGCAGCGCCACGCCGATCGGCAACGGCGCGAACATGCGCAGCGGCTCGATCGTGGCCAGGCCGGAGGGAAGGTTGTTGTTGGCCGAGGCCAGCAGATCGTTCAGCAGGATCAGCGGCGAATTGCCGACCATGGTCAGCGCGCCGCCCATCACGATTGCCGCCGAGATCGGCAGCAGCAGCCGCTGCATCGTCAGCCCGGTGCGCGCCGCCAGTCGCGAGGCGACCGGCAGGTACAACGCCATCACTGACGGGTTCTGCATGAAGGACGAGTTCAGGCCGGCAATGGCCGTGGTCATCATCAGCAGCCGCTGCTCGACACCATGGCCGCGCCGCAGCAGCCAGGCGGCCAGCCGGTTCAGCGCCCCGGTGCGGTCCAGGCCCGCACCGAGGATGGTGGTGGCGATGATGCTCATCACCGCGTTACCGGAGAAACCGCCGAAGATCTCCTCCGGCGCGATCAGGCCGGTGACACCGAGCACCACCAGCACCACCAGCGCGACCACGTCGGCGCGGATGCGCTCGAACAGGAACATCGCCATCGTGAAGCCGACCAGCCCGAGCACGAGCTTCATGTCGTTGGTCAGCGTCAGCGCGGTATCCATGTGGGGCGCAGTGTCCTCAGGCGATCGTCAGGTGCGGTCGTACAGCAGGTCCCAGACGCCGTGGCCGAGCTTCTGGCCGCGGGTCTCGAAGTGGGTCTGCGGGCGCCAGTCCGGGCGCGGCACGCTGCCACGCGGGCCGGCGCGGTTGACCAGGCCGGCGGTGGCATCGAGCACGTCCCACATCTGCTCGGCGTAGTCTTCCCAGTCGGTCGCGCAGTGCAGACGGCCACCCGGGCGCAGCTTGCGCACCAGCAGGTCGGCGAACGCCGGCTGCAGCAGGCGGCGCTTGTTGTGGCGCTTCTTGTGCCACGGGTCCGGGAAGTAGATGCGCACTTCATCGAGCGCGCCGTCGGCGATCTCGTTCTGCAGCACTTCCACCGCATCGTGGTGGTACAGGCGCACGTGGTCGGCGTTGTCGTCGGCCAGCGCATTCAGCAGCCGGCCCACGCCGGGCGCGTGCACTTCGATGCCGATGTAGTCGCGCGACGGGTCGTGCTGGGCGGCGAAGCGCAGCGCGGCACCATTGCCGAAGCCGATTTCCAGCACCTTGTGTGCCGGGCGGCCGAAGGTGGCGTCCAGGTCACGCGGCTGGCCGTTGTAGTCGATGCCGAAGCGCGGCCAGCGTTCGTCGAACGCGCGCTGCTGGGCAGGGGTGAAACGGCCCTGGCGCAGCACAAAGCTGCGTACTTCGCGGCGGCCTTCGCTGACGGTGAAGGGCTTGGGCGGGGCCTTGGAACCGGCGCTGTCAAAAGGATTGGTCATCAGCCGATCAGCCCATCCACCGGGGAGGAGGCGCTGGCGTAGCGCTTGCGCGGAATGCGCCCGGCCAGGAAGGCCTCGCGGCCGGCCTCGACCGCCTTGCGCATCGCGCTGGCCATCAGCACCGGGCTGCGTGCGCCGGCGATGGCGGTGTTCATCAGCACGCCGTCGCAGCCCAGCTCCATCGCGATCGCCGCGTCCGACGCGGTGCCGACGCCGGCGTCGACGATGATCGGCACCTTGGCGTCTTCGATGATCTGCAGCAGGTTGTACTTGTTCTGGATGCCCAGGCCCGAGCCGATCGGCGCGGCCAGCGGCATCACCGCAGCACAGCCGATCTCTTCCAGGCGCTTGGCCAGGATCGGGTCGTCGGAGGTGTAGACCATCACTTCGAAGCCGTCCTTGACCAGCTGCTCGGCCGCCTTGAGGGTCTGCATCACGTCCGGGTACAGGGTCTTCTGGTCGCCCAGCACTTCCAGCTTGGTCAGGTTGTGGCCGTCCAGCAACTCACGGGCCAGGCGGCAGGTGCGCACCGCGTCCTCGGCGGTGTAGCAGCCGGCGGTGTTGGGCAGGATGGTGAAGCGCTCCGGCGGCAGCACGTCCAGCAGGTTCGGCTCGCCCGGGTTCTGCCCGATGTTGGTGCGGCGGATGGCCACGGTGACGATCTGGGCGCCAGCGGCCTCGGTGGCCAGGCGGGTTTCTTCCAGGTCCTTGAACTTGCCGGTGCCGGTCAGCAGCCGCGAGCCATAGGTCTTGCCGGCGATCACCAGCGAATCGGGGGAGACATGAACGTTCATGGCGCGATTATCGCTTATCCGCCTGAAGATGGGGTCACGCAGAGGGCGGAGTCGAGCGTGGGGTCAGATCCCTTTGCCACCGGCAAACGGATCTGACCCCTGAACACCCGCGCAGGCGTCAGCCCCCACCCAGCGCGTGCACGATCTCCACCACGTCGCCTTCGGCCAGGACGTGCTCGCCATGGCGGCTGCGGCTGACGATCTCGCCGTTGACCTCCACCGCCACCCGGCGCTGCAGCAGCTGCTCGGCCAGCAGCAGGTCGTGGAGGGTCGCCGAAGCGGGCAGGGTACGGGGTTCGCCATTGAGCTGGATGTTCATCCGGTCATTGTCGCTGATAGCCCGCCGGGATCGGAACGTTTGCAATTTGAACCGGGCGCCAGCTCTGGCACAGCGTGTTTTCACGTGGTCAGGCGACAATCCATGCGGCGGCGCAGCGTGAGCAAAACGCGGCGCAGTGAAACCATTCACCGTGCGCCGGCGTACGTCCGCCGGGTCCTCAACGATTTCCCCCACAGGAGTTTCTTACATGCTGCTCAGCAAACGCCCGATCCGCTCCCTGATGGCGGCCGCGATCGCGCTGGCCGCGCTTCCGGCCATGGCAGGCGAATCCCCGTATTCCAAGGCCGTGTTCTTCGGTGACAGCCTCACCGATGCCGGCTATTTCCGCCCGCTGCTGCCGGCCGGCGTGCAGCCGGTCACCGGCCAGTTCACCACCAACCCGGGCTGGGTGTGGTCGCAGCAGGTCGCCAACTACTACGGCGTCAACGGCGGCGCCAACGGCAACGGCCAGAGCGGTGACAACTATGCGGTCGGCGGCGCACGCGTCGGCGTGGACGTGCCGAGCGCGATGGGCACCATCCCGTCGCTGAAGTCGCAGGCGGCCCGTTACCTGGCCGCGAATGGCGGCAAGGCTGACGCCAACGTCCTGTACACGGTGTGGGGCGGTGCCAACGATCTGTTCGCCGCCGCTGCTGCGCCGGCGCAGGCACAGGCCATCATCGGCGCGGCCGTCACCGACCAGATCGCCCTGGTGGGCGCGCTGAAGCAGGCCGGTGCCGAATACGTGCTGGTGCCGAACCTGCCCAACGTCGGCCTGACCCCGGCCTTCCGCGGCCCGAATGCCGCTACCGCCACCGCGCTGTCGGCCGGTTACAACAAGGCGCTGTACGGCGGCCTGAAGCAGGCCGGCATCGAGTTCATTCCGCTCGATACCTTCACCGTGCTGGGCGAAGTCGCTGCCAACCCGGGCATGTACGGCTTCACCAACGTCACCAGCACCGGCTGCAAGATCGATCCAGCCAACTCGACGCAGAGCATCCTGACCTGCAACCCGACCAGCTACGTCAGCCCGGATGCGGCCAACACCTACCTGTTCGCCGATGGCGTGCACCCGACCACCGCCGGCCATCAGCTGCTGGGCCAGTACGCGGTCTCGGTGCTGGAAGCGCCGCGCCTGCAGCAGGTGCTGAGCCACTCGGCACAGACCATCGGCCGCTCGCGTGCCGACCAGGTCAGCATGCACCTGGGCGGTCGTCCGGCTGACGGCCTGTCCTGGTGGGGTGGCGTGCGTGGCGACCTGCAGCGCTACGACCACGCCGACCTGTACGACGGCCTGGCCCCGGCCGGCCTGTTCGGTATCGACTGGGCGCGCGATGGCATGGTGTTCGGCGGCTTCGCCGGCTTCGGCCGCCTCAATGCCGACTTCGGCAACAGCCGTGGCGACTTCACCCAGAAGGACACCACCGCCGGTCTGTTCGCCGGCTGGTATGGGGACCGCATCTGGGTGAACGGCCAGGTCAGCTACACCTGGCTGTCCTATGACGTGAACCGCAAGGTCCAGCTGGGCCCGGCCACCCGCGAGCACGGCGGTTCGCCGGACGGCAGCAACCTGACTGCCGCCCTGAACGCCGGTTACGAGTTCGGCACCGAAGGCGGCTTCCGCCACGGCCCGATCGCCTCGGTGATCTGGCAGAAGGTGAAGATCGACGGCTACACCGAAAGCGCCGCGGCCGGCACCCTGGCCACCGCGCTGGGCTACGACCGCCAGAACGTCGATTCGACCGTCGGCCGCATCGGCTGGCAGGCCCGCTTCGATGGCGGCACCGTCAAGCCGTACGCGCAGGTGACCTACGATCACGAGTTCGAGGACACCAAGCAGGCCAGCGCCTGGCTGCAGACCCTGCCGGAACTGGGCAACTATCGCGTGCCGGGCCTGAACTTCGACAAGAACTACGCCACCGTCGTGCTGGGTGCCCGCACCGAACTGTTCGGCCTGCAGAGCAACTTCGGCCTGAGTGCTTCGACCGGCCAGAAGCGCGCGCAGGACGCCACCCTGTTCGCCAACTTCAGCGGCACGTTCTAAGCAGCAACCGCCGGGGTCGGATCCCTTTCCGCAAGGAAAGGGCTCTGACCCCTCGCGGATGCGGTGGCCACCATTGCGCTGCACCGGCCCCACCGCATAGACTTTCATCCGCGCTGCGGGCGTAGCTCAATGGTAGAGCTGTAGCTTCCCAAGCTACTGACGTGGGTTCGATTCCCATCGCCCGCTCCACTTCAATCTGCCAGTTCGCAACGAATTGACCGGATTGAAGATTCAGGCCGATTGATGATTCCGCGCTCATCCGGCGGATATGCGCGCTTCCTTGTTCCCACCGATCTTCGAGTCCTGAGCGACTCGCGTTGCCTCGTGCGCTCGAGGGGGAATCGTCGTGGGACCACGTCCGGCGGTCCCACGCCGATCAAGACTCAGCTCTTGCGCTTATCCGGCACCGAGGCCAGCACCACCGTCAACAGCAGGGGCTGGCCATCCCCGGCCGCTTCACTGCCTTCCAGGGTGGCCTGTTCGAGTTCGCCTATCAGCGCGTTGATGCGTGCCAACTGGGCAGCGTCGGCACGGAAAGCGAGATGGCGCACGGTGCAGTTGCGCTGGCTTCCCTCGAAGCACGCCGCCGCCTGCGTGGCGGCCGCCGCGAACGCGCGCAGGCTGGCGCCCACCACGCTGCTGGCCACCTTGATCAGGTTCCTGCGCCCACCCGGCGTGCGCAGCGCGTCGGCCGAAGACAGCTGCCGCGATACCACGGCATAGACCGCTTCGGGCCGGCGGCCGGTGCTGCGCCGTTCAACCACCTGCACCAGGCCCGCCGCTTCCAGCCGCTCCAGGTGGTGATAGAGCGCGGTGATCGGGCGCCCAAGGCGCTCGCTCAGCTCGCGCGCGGTGGCCTGGCCGTCGACATCGAGGCGCTGCAGGATCGCCAACCGCGGCGAAGACGCCATGGCGCCCAGCTGGTCCGGGGTCAGCTTCAGTCCGCGCGGGGCAGGGGGGCTTGCTGGGGGTCTGCTCATAATTCAAACTATAGATCAAAATTGAATAAATGGCGGCCTGGACATGCGTACTGGATACCTGTGGATCCTTGTCAGCGGCCTTGCTGCCGCTATCGTCACTTGCGGCGGCGCCTCGGCCTCGCCCCCGATGGCGTCCAGACCTGCCGGCGGCAGTGGCATTCATGCCACCGCCATCGACCCCGCCATGGCACGGCGCATCGATGCCGACATGCAGCAGGTCATGCAGCGCTTCCAGGTGCCTGGTGCGGCCATCGCGGTGACCGTTGACGGCAAGCCTGTCTATTCCAGCGCCTACGGCCTGCGCGATCGCGAGCGCGCGCTGCCGGCGCGTACCGATACACCGTTCGAGATCGGCTCGATCACCAAACAGTTCACCGCCGCAGCCATCGTGCAGCTGCAGGAAGCGGGCAAGCTGCAGCTGGACGACCCGCTGGCACGGTATCTGCCGCATGCGCCGCACGCCAGCGAGGTGACCCTGCGCCAGTTGTTGACCCATACCAGCGGGCTGCACGACTACTTCGACGGGCCGGATGCGGAAGTCGACGCTCTGGTGACCCAACCCATCGACTTCGACCACCTGATCGCGCGCATTGCCGACCAGCCGCTGGACTTTGCGCCGGGCACGCGCTGGTCGTACTCCAATACCGGCTACGCACTGCTCGGCAAGGTGATCGAAACCGTATCGGGCGAGCGCTACCGTGACTACCTGCAGCAGCACCTGCTCGCGCCGCTGGGAATGACGCACACCTTTACCCTGGCCGACACCGACCGCCTGGCCGGCATGGCCGTTGGCTACCGGCATGAGCAAGGCACGCTGCAGCGCGCGCCGTACTTCCACCCGGACTGGAGCGGCGCGGCCGGCTTCCTGGTCAGTACCTTGGACGACCTGGCGCGCTGGGACGGTGGCCTGGGCAGTGGCAAGGTGGTGTCCGCAGCCGGCTATGCGCAGATGAAGACCTCCTTCGCCACCGCCGATGGCAAGCCCGTGGGCTACGGCCTCGGCCTGTTCGTGGATTCGGTGTACGGGCAGGCGCGGGTCGGACACACCGGCGGCACGCAGGGCTTCACCACCGCCGATATGTACTTCCCGGATCTTGGCCTGCGCATCGTGGCCTTCAGCAATCTGGGCGACAAGAAACCCGAGGCCGGCATCACCATGACCAACCTGGTGTTCGCCGCACTGCATCCCGACATCGTCGCGGCCTGGGAACGGCCTGTTGCCGGCGAGGTTGCCGCCATTGGCGAAAGCGCGAAGGCATCGTTCCGCCAGCTGCAGGACGGCACCGATTACAGCGCCTTCAGCGACGACCTGCGTGGCAAGCTGGTGGCCGGCATCGGTGCCGGCATGATGCGTTCCCTGGGCCCCTACGGCGCACCGACCGCCATGGTGTTCAAGGGAACACGCCAGGGCGAAAAAGGAACGATGTACAGCTATGTGGCCGAGTTCGGCCCGGGGGCGTTCATCGGTTACACGGTACGGCTGGACGAGAAAGGCCGTGTTGCGGGATTCGCGATCGAATGACAGGGCCCTGTGCACAGACGTTTGGCGTGCCCAGCAAGGCCACTCATCTGCGGCCTTCTTCATTTCTGATTAATTTCATATCCACGGCCACCCGCGCCCGGTTAGCGTTGCCGCATTTTCTACACGGGAAGCAACGCATGGAAACGAAGGACGACGTCGTCGGCAGTATTCACGAGATCTACAAGAACTCCGGTGCCGGCACCTCCCGGCAGCTGGAAGCGTTGCGTGCATTGGGTCGCGCCGGTGGGCCGAAGGCCGCGCAGCTGCTGTGGCAGATCTACAAGAGCACCTCGGCCGGATCGGCCACGCAGATGACCTGCATCGCGGCGCTGGGTGAATCCGCGCGCGGGTTCTGAAGCAGAATCAGCCCGCATGCTGATGCGGGCATGTGGTGTATCTGGCGGCGGTTACTCCCTCGCCGGAATCGTCGCCGCAGGAGCCGACCACCGGCGGTGCAGGCAGCTCAGGCCAGGCATCATCCACCCGCCACACGCCCGCGCTATGCTTCGCGCCTGCCGACCGAACCCACCGCGATGAAGCTCGCCATCCTGTCCCGCAACAGCTCCCTGTATTCCACCCGTCGGCTGGTCGAGGCGGCGCGCGCGCGCGGCCATACCGTGCGCATCCTGGACCCGTTGCGCTGCTACATGCGCATCGCCGCCGATGGCTTTTCCATGCACTACAAGGGCCGGCCGATGACCGGCGTGGACATGGTCATCCCGCGCATCGGTGCCTCGATCACCCGCTACGGCACCGCGGTGCTGCGCCAGTTCGAGCTGATGGGCGCGCGCACGCCCAATCCGTCCGATGCCATCCTGCGTTCGCGCGACAAGCTGCGCGCGCACCAGCTGCTGGCGGCCAAGGGCATCGACATGCCGGTCACCGTGTTCGGCGACAACCCCGACGACACCGTCGATCTGCTGTCCATGCTCGGCCCGCCGCCGCACGTGGTGAAGCTCAATGAAGGCACCCAGGGGCGCGGCGTGATCCTGACCGAGAAGGCCAGTGCCTCGCGCGGCATCGTCGAAGCGCTGCGCGGCCTGTACGCCAACTTCCTGATGCAGGAATTCATCGGCGAAGCCAAGGGCGCCGACCTGCGCTGCTTTGTGGTGGGCGACCAGGTGGTGGCGTCGATGCAGCGGCAGGCACCGGAGGGCGACTTCCGCTCCAACCTGCACGCCGGCGGTACCGCCGTGGCCGCCAAGGCCAGCCGCGCCGAGCAGCAGGTGGCGGTGCGTTCGGCCAAGGCGCTGGGCCTGTCGGTGTGCGGCGTGGACCTGATCCGCTCCGCGCGCGGCCCGCTGGTGCTGGAGGTCAACTCCACGCCCGGGCTGGAAGGCATCGAAGCGGCCTGCGGGGTCGACGTGGCCACACGCATCATCGAGCATGTGGAAAAGATCAAAAAACCTTGATTATTCATTGTGTTATGAATCTCATTGGCAAATGATCCACGGCTTTAACGAGGCTTTAATCGGCCCCGGCGTAGGCTTCAGCGAACCGCAGCTCTGCCTCTCAGCAGGATCGGTATCGGGATACGACTTCAGGCCCAGGCGGGTGCACCGTCTGGGCCTTTTTTATGCCTGTCGGCCCTGTGCCCAAGGTCTCTTGTGGACGCCGCGTGACGGTCGTAGAGTTGGCCCTTCGTTCCGGGATGGATCGGGAGGTTGGCGATGTACCGCATCATGACGATCGCGTTGCTGCTGGGCCTGTCTGGCGCTGTTGCCGCCAAGCCGGAGAAGGTCGCTGTACAGATGGACCGGCAAGGGTCGGTCGCCGAGCAGGTGCGCCAGGTGGAAACCGCCCTGGCCGCCCCCGACTATGCCGAACTGTCTGCCGAGGATCGCGGCCAGGTACAGCAGTCGCTGTTGCGTATCCGCCAGCACATGGGCGAACGCCAGACCGTGCAGGAGCTGCCGCCGCAGCTGCAGGCCGAGGTCTTCAACGAGCAGGAACGCATCAACACCCTGTTGGCGCGTGGCCATGAAGACAGCCGCCAGATCTGCAAGTACGAACGCACCACCGGCAGCAACATGCCCAAGAGCCGCTGCCTGACCGTGGCCGAACGGCGCCGGATCGAAGAGAAAGGCAAGGCGCTGATCAACGACCAGCGCAGCTACAACACGCTCAGCCCACCGCCCGCCGGGCGTTGACCGCACTGCCTTCCGGTCCACCGAACGTGCTGTGATGGCATATCGGTGGCACCGCAGGGTCGATGTTCCACTCATGGAAGAACCTGGAGGTAACGATGCAGCGCATGACCCCCGTCGCCCTGATGTTGGGCCTGGCATTGGCCACCACCGCCCACGCCAAGCCCGAGAAAGGGCAGGTGAAGTTCGACGCCAACGCCCCGGTGGCCGAACAGATCCGCAGCGTTGAAGCGGCGATCAACACCGAGGACTACAGCGAGATCGGGCTGGAAGACAAAAGCCGCGTGCAGCAGGCGCTGGGCCGCATCAAGATCAAGATGGGCGACCACGAACGCGTGGAGCAGGTCAGTCCGCAGGACCGCACTGAGATCTTCAACGACCAGGAAGTGATCAACACGATCATGACTCGCGCCCACGCCGACAGCCGCATGGTCTGCCGCCGCGAACGCACCACCGGCAGCAACATGCCGCAGAGCGTCTGCCTGACCGTGGCCCAGCGCCGCAAGGCGCAGGAAGACAGCCGCAAGGCGCTCAATGACAACCAGCGCTTCAACAACTACAAGCCCTGATCGCTGCCGGACCGATCGCATGCCGCCATCGGTCACCCTGCCGTGCGTCCCTTGTGGACGCATCGGCGGAATCGTAAAGTCGAGACCCTATTCATGGACGAACATGGAGCTCGTCATGTACCGCAAGACCACTCTCGCCCTGATGCTGTCGCTGGGCCTGGTTGCCACCGTGCAGGCCAAGGCGCAGAAGGACACCGTGCAGATGGATTCCTTCACCCCGGTGTCCGAACAGATCCGCCGCGTTGAAACGGCCATGGGCAGCGAGGACTACAGCGAGATCGGGCTGGAGGACAAGAGCCGCGTGCAGCAGGCCTTGAACCGGATCCGGGTCAAGATGAATGGCCGCGAGAAGGTGGATGAGCTGGCGCCGCAGGAGCGCAACGACCTGTTCAACGAGCAGGAGATCGTCAACACCATCATGACCCGTGCCCAGGCCGACAGCCGCATGATCTGCCGCCGCGAGCGCCTCACCGGCAGCAACATGCCGACCAGCGTCTGCCTGACGGTCGCCCAGCGTCGCAAGGCCCAGGAAGAAAGCCGCCAGGCGCTGACGGACCAGCAGCGCATCAGCCGCTGAACCGGCTGACGCGGGGGCTTTTGCCGGTGTCGCCCCTTCGGTACGAAATGTTAAGAATGGAACCTGTATCGTTCAGCAGGTAGACGTCGCGTCCACTCGCACAGGGGCATCCTGAGCGGGTGGGCCTGGCCCCCCGACGACCCTTCAAGAACCAGAGGTCCCAGTGCGCATTCTCGTAATCGAAGACAACAGCGACATCGCCGCCAACCTTGGCGACTACCTTGAGGATCGTGGCCACACCGTGGACTTCGCCGCCGACGGCGTGACCGGCCTGCACCTGGCCGTGGTCCACGAGTTCGACGCCATCGTGCTGGACCTGAACCTGCCAGGCATGGACGGCATCGAAGTGTGCCGCAAGCTGCGCAACGAAGCGCGCAAGCAGACCCCGGTGCTGATGCTGACCGCCCGTGACTCGTTGGACAACAAGCTGGCCGGTTTCGATTCCGGCGCCGATGACTACCTGATCAAGCCGTTCGCGCTGCAGGAAGTGGAAGTGCGCTTGAACGCGCTGTCGCGCCGCGGCAAGGGCGTGCAGACCCGCGTGCTGGAGACCGGCGATCTGGAATACAACCTGGACACGCTGGAAGTGCGCCGCCAGGGCAAGCTGCTGCAGCTCAACCCGACCGCGCTGAAGATCCTGCAGGCCCTGATGGAGGCCGCGCCGGCCGTGGTCACCCGCCAGGAGCTGGAAACCCGCGTCTGGGGCGAGGAGCTGCCCGACTCGGATTCGCTGCGCGTCCACATCCACGGCCTGCGTGCGGTGGTCGACAAGCCGTTTGAAGTGCCGCTGATCCAGACCCGCCATGGCATCGGATACCGCATCGCCACCCCGGAAGCCTGATTCCGTGGCAACCAAGGGGGAGCGCCGGCGTTCGCCGTATCGGCGGCGCCTGCGCAGCCGCATCATCGTCTCGTTCGTGTTGTTGGGCTTCTGCCTGACAACACTGTTTGCGTTCGCCACCAACTGGGCCCGCATGCGCGTGGAAAACCAGCTGGTGGAAGACGTGATGAACCGCAACATCAACGAGTACGTGCGGCGGTTCTACGAGAGCCCGGATCGCAACCCCGACCTGCCCGTGCAGCAGATGCGTGCGCGCCTCGTCAAACCCGACAAGTTCGATGCGCTGCGCGAGGAAGAGCCTGATTGGGCAGCGTTGCCTGATGGCAACCACAATATCTCGGGCACTGACGAACGTGGGCAGCCGTACGCCTACAAGCTGGCCGTGCGCAAGACGCCCGACGCCTGGGCATTCCTGGCCTACGACATGACCGACAGCGTGCGCGGTGGGCAGCAGCTCAACCGCGCACTGGTGCTGTCGGTGCTGGTGTTCAGCCTGTTGTCGCTGGTGCTGGGCTGGTGGTCGGCGTCGAAGGTGATGAAGCCGGTCTCGGACCTGGCCGCGCGGCTGCGTGCCTATCGCGGCGGCACCAGTGACCCCGAGCCGCTGGCGCCGCGCTTCCCCGATGACGAAGTGGGGCAGCTGGCGCAGGCGCTGGATGATTACTCATCTCGGCTGACCGAAGTGGTGCAGCGCGACCGTGAGTTCAATGCCGACGTCAGCCACGAGCTGCGCACGCCGCTGGCGGTGATCCGTGGCGCCACCGAACTGCTGCTGACCCGGCCCGGCCTGGATGAGAAGGTGCTGCAGCGCCTGCAGCGCATCCAGCGCGCCGAACAACAGTGCAGCGACCTGATCGGCGCACTGCTGCTGCTGTCGCGCAACGAGCGCGGGCAGGGCACCAGCAACGTCGCCCGCGTGGCCGAACAGCTGCTGGACGCGCACCGCGCCCAGTTGGGTGGCAAGCCGCTGGAACTGGCACTGGAAGGCGAGCGCAACCTGGTGATCGATGCGCCCGAGGCGGCCTTGTCGGTGGCGCTGGGCAACCTGATCGGCAACGCGGTGAAGTACTCGCAGGATGGCGAAGTGCGCGTCTTTGTCGGCAGCAATTCGGTGTCGGTGACTGACAGTGGCCCGGGCCTGAGCGAAGAGGATGCCGCCAAGCTGTTCCAGCGCGGCTATCGCGGCACCCACGCCGGCCATTCGCAGGGCGGCGGCATCGGCCTGTCGATCGTCAGTCGCCTGTGCGATCTGTACGGCTGGCAGGTGAGCGTGCGCCCCGGTGGCGAGCGCGGCGTGATCGCCACCCTGACGTTCTCGCCGAAGCCGTTGTAAGTGGTGGGTGCCGACCTTGGTCGGCACGAACCCTGCCGACGTTGCACCGCGCCCTGTGTCGCTTGTGCCACCGCGTCACCCTCGCGGGAATGATCGGGCAGAAGCCCAACACGACATCACCGTGATCGCCGCCACGCCGCGTGCGTGCCCGCATGCACGCATTCGTGCACCCAACTGCGGCTTGAGAATTTCCTTACAGATCACGCTGCTGCGTGATGGCCAGATGGAGCGGCTGGGGCAGGTGCCCTGGCCGGGATTGGCGTCCTGAAAAAAACCAACAATTCAAAAGCTCCAGATGCGCCGCGGCCATCATGGAAAATGCATCGCCTGCCTCGTTTCGGCGGACGGTGCGTGGGGATTCATCAGAATCCGCTGGAGTCTTTTTCCTTAGCTTTTGAGTTGTTGGGTCTCCGGTACGCCAACCCGCACCGTCCGCCACCTTGCATCCGCAGGTGGCCTGCCGACTGCGAGGAGCCTCACCATGTCCGCACGCCCAATGTTCCCCCAACTGCACGCCCTGATCGGCGAAGCCGCCGACCTGCTGCCGGCCGACGTCGCCGAGCGCATCGAAACCCTGCTCGATGATCCCAAGGATCTGCTGCCCGCGCTGCTGGCCCGCATGGACGGCCGCGATGCCGCCGACGGCAGGCGATTGGAAGTGCAGGGCCTCAGCCCGGCTCAGGCGACCACCATGGCCGGGCTCAGCCGCACCTTGGCCGGTTTGAACGCACTCATGCAGGTCCTGCACGCCGCCGAAGCCGCCCGCGAGCAGGGCGGTGCCCACCAACAGCTCAGCCCGGATGTCGTCGACGGCCTGCTGCTCGGCGCCCGCGAACTGGCCCGCTATGCCCGCCTGCAGCTGGAGTAGATCCACGCCACGCGTGGATGCGCTTCGGTCATGCGTGGATTGGCTTCGGTAGTGCCGGCCGCTGGCCGGCAACCAAACCGTCCAGTAGATCCACGCCATGCGTGGATTCGCTTCGGTAGTGCCGGCCGCTGGCCGGCAACCCGGCCTCAACCCCCAGCCAACCCCAGATACCGCTCATGCAGCGCTTCCACCTGCGCCTGCAGGTCCTCGGGGTGGCCATCGTTGACCACCACATCATCGGCCAGTGCCAACCGCTGCGTGCGGCTGGCCTGGGCGGCGATCATCTTGTCGGCCAGCGCGGCGTCGATGCCGTCGCGCTGCATCAGCCGCGCGTGCTGCACGGCTTCAGGCGCATCCACAAGCAATACCCGGTCCAACCACGGGTAGGCCTGCCGCCCACCGACCTCGGTCAGCAGCGGAATGGCGGCAATCGCATAGGGGCTGGCGGCCTGCTCGCACTGCTGTTGCATCAGCAGGCGGATGGCCGGGTGGGTGATCGCTTCCAGCGCCGACCGTTCGGTCGGGTCGGCGAATACATGGGCACGCAGGCGCGCCCGGTCCAGGCTGCCGTCCGTCAGCAGCATATCGGCGCCGAAGCGCTCGGCGATGCGGCCCAGGGCGGGGCTGCCGGCAGCAACCACCGCACGGGCGGCCAGATCGGCGTCGGCCACCACGATGCCCAGCGCCTCGAAGCGCCGGGTCACCTCGCTCTTGCCGGCGGCAATGCCGCCGGTCAGGCCAACCACATACCGGCTCATGGGGATTCCCCTCAGCGCAGTCCGCTCAACACCAGGTACTGCTCCACCACGGGCGCGCCCCACATGAAGTACAGCCAGCCCGCGATGGCCAGGTACGGGCCAAACGGGATCGGCGTGGCGCGGTCACGGCCCCGGGTGTACAGCCAGATCGAGCCGATGATGGCGCCCAGCACCGATGACAGCAGGATGATCGGCAGGATGCCCTTCAGCCCACACCAGGCGCCGAGGGCGGCCAGCAGCTTGAAATCGCCGTGGCCCATGCCTTCCTTGCCGGTCAGCTGCTTGAACAGCCACCAGACCATCCACAGCGACAGGTAACCCACCGCGGCGCCGACCAAGGCAGGCTTGGCCGGCATGTACAGGTTGTCGATGTTGCCTATCAGGCCCAGCCACATCAGGGGCAAGGTCAACTGGTCGGGCAGCAGCTGGGTGCGCAGGTCGATGCCAGACAAGGCGATCAGGAAGCAGGTCAGCACGATGGCGCCGAAGCCCTGCCAGCCGAAGCCGAACTGCCAGACGCAGGCCAGCACCAGCACTGAGGTCAGGGCCTCGACCAGCGGGTACTGCAGCGAGATCGGCGCCTTGCAATGGCGGCACTTGCCGCCCTGGATGATCCAGCTGAACAGCGGGATGTTCTCGTACCAGCTCAGCTTGTGCTTGCAGTGCGGGCAGTGCGAGGGCTCGACCACGATCCCCGGTGGCGGGGGTTCGTAGAAGTCCGGTTCTTCCAGGACCTCGCGCGCATCGCGCTTCCACTGCCACTCCAGCCGCTTCGGCAGGCGCAGGATGACGACGTTGAGGAAACTGCCCAGCAGCAGCCCCAGGGCGGCCGCGGCGGGGTAGCCGAGGCCGGGATGCTGGTCGAGAAATGCCATGTAGTGATTATCCGACGACGGAAGCGAGCTTGAAGATCGGCAGGTACATGCCGATGACCATGCCGCCGACGATGGTACCAATGATCACCATGATGATCGGCTCCAGCAGGCTGCTCAGGGCGTCAACGGCATTGTTGACCTCCTGCTCATAGTACTCGGCCACCTTGAACAGCATGGCGTCCAGGGCGCCCGCCTCTTCGCCGATGCCGGTCATCTGGATGACCATGTGCGGGAACAGGGCGGTCTGCTTCATGGCCATGTTGACCGGGTAACCGACCGACACGTCGTCGCGCATGCGCAATACGGCATGCTCGTAAACCGTATTGCCGGTGGCGCCTGCCACGATGCCCAGGGCCTCCACCAGCGGCACGCCGGCCTTGAAGGTCACGGCGGTGGTACGGGCAAAGCGGGCGATCGAGCTGTTGTGCATGATCTGCCCGATGACGGGTAGCTTCAGGACCAGCCGATCTATGCTGTGCTGCATCTTCGGCGACCGTTTATAGGCGGCAATGAAGCCGACGATCGAACCGATGATGACCAACAGGATCAGCCACCACCACGAGACCATGAACCTCGACATGTTCACGATCATCTGGGTAAAGGCGGGCAGGTCCGCGCCGAATCCCTTGAACACGTCCTCGAACTGCGGCACGACCCAGACCAGCAGGATGCCACTGACCAGCAGGGCAACCGCCAGCACCATGGCGGGATAGAACATCGCCTTCTTGATCTTGCCCTTCAGGGCTTCGATGTTCTCTTTGTAGTTGGCGACAGTGTCCAGCACCGTCTCGAGGACGCCAGCGCCTTCACCAGCCCGTACAAGGTTGCGGTAGAGCTCGTCGAACTGCACCGGATACTTGCTGATGGCCTCATAGAGTGACGAGCCGCCTTCAATATCGGTACGCAGGCCATCCACCATCTTCTTCATGCGTGGGTTCTTGTGCCCGTTCGCAATGATGTCCAGCGATCCCACAATGGGTACGCCCGACTTCATCATGGTGGCCATCTGCCGGCTGAAGAAGGCGATTTCCTTCGGCGTGATCTTGCTGCCTGCAGCGCCGAACAGCGGCTTAGGCTTCGGCTTTACTGTGCCTGGGGTGATGCCTTGACGACGTAGCTCTGCTCTCAGCAGATTCGCATTCTTCGCGGTCTGCTCACCCTTCATCTTCACGCCCCGCTTGTCGGTCCCCTCCCAGACAAACGGCTGCAGTTCCGTGGTGCTGCGCGCCACGGGCTCCTTCTTGATCGCACTGCGACTGACAGACATATCGGCTCCCCAAGACCCGCCATCCCCAGGCGGGCGTCTAGCCGTCGATGGTAGCGGGTTCATGCCCGTCTGGGCAGTTGTTGGGGGCGCCATCATGCGAATTCGTGCCGGGTGCCGACCAAAGGTGACGCACTGCGTCACATTGCCGCGTCCATCGCAGATTCGCATCCGGGGGGTTCCCATCCGTGAAATAGCTGCCATCATGGGCGCGGGGAAATCCAGGGGGAGGCGTGCCGGGGTTGGCACGCAACCTGCGTTGATCCACCCGCAGGGGGCAGGACCCGCTCAGCTGGCCGCTGGCCAGACCGATCCTGTGCTCTGAAATCAACCACCACTTATCTTGGGGATGTACCAAAATGAAGAACCAGAAGGGCTTCACCCTTATCGAACTGATGATCGTCGTTGCGATCATCGCCATCCTGGCCGCCATCGCCCTGCCGATGTACCAGGACTACGTGGCCAAGTCGCAGGCTACTGCTGGTCTGGCCGAAATCACCCCGGGCAAGACCCAGGCCGAAGTGCTGCTGAATGAAGGCAAGGCCTTCGACAAGACCCCGGCGCAGATTGGCCTGAAGAACTCGGATCGCTGCGCGATTTCGGTTGACGGCGATGCGACCGCTGGCACCGCATCGATCACCTGCAAGCTGTCGGGTAATTCCAAGGTTGCCAAGGGCTCGCTGGCTCTGGCTCGTGCAGCAGATGGTACCTGGGCTTGCACCGCGACCGATCTGGACGCTAAGTACATTCCGGGCGGCTGCAAGTAATAGCTAGCAGCGGTTATGGCAAAAGGCCCCGTATATCGGGGCCTTTTGTTTAGTGGCTAATGAAATGCATAGGGGCAGACATCTCGTGAACAAGTCTCTCATTGGGGAGGGGGGCATGAAGCGAAGCAATGGCTTTACGTTGATTGAGTTGATGATTGTCGTCGCAATCATCGCAATCCTCGCTGCGGTCTCCATTCCAATCTATATGAACTATGTGTCGCGGGCGCAATTGGCCGCCGCGCTTTCCGACATACGCCCAGGTAAGACCACGCTTGAAGCGGTGGCGCAAGACAGCAGGAACGCTGCTGACGTTACTGCCGCATATATTGGATTGAAGGCGACGGAACGTTGCTCCGCAGTAAAGGCTGAGCTTACCGATGCCGGAGTGGGGAGCATCGCATGCACGGTGAGCGGAGGCGGGGCAGTGCAAGGCAAAGACCTCATCCTCCGCCGCGCAGCCGACGGCATCTGGACCTGCGACGGCAGCGCCTTCGAAGCGCGCTATCGCCCAACCGGCTGTTGATCACACTTCGGTCTGCCAATGGGATGTTGGCGGGCCGTTGACGGGGCTATCATCCCCGGGGGAGTCAGGATCGTGCCTGCCGGGCTGGGAGTGCCGGGCGTGGCAGTCATGCTGAAGGATTGGCGTCGTCGTCGGCCATCGGGTCGCGGCAGGTTCTGCTGCCCTGTGCGGTGCCCCTGGAAGGCGCGCCGCACTGCCTGACCCATGATGAGCCAAGGATCCATATGAACGCCGTAACCACCGCCAATCTCGTCGGCATCACCGGCCTGGCCCGTCGCCTGGTCCAGGATGGTGCGCTGGACGAGGCTTCCGCCCGCGATGCCATGGCCAAGGCCGCTGCCGCCCGGCAGCCGCTGCCGACCTGGTTCGCGCAGAACAAGGTGGTTGGGGCGGCCCAGTTGGCGGCCGCCAACGCGGTCGAGTTCGGCATGCCGCTGTTCGACGTGTCCACGTTCGACGCTAGCCAGAACGCGATGAGCCTGGTCAGCGAGGAGCTGCTGCGCAAGCACAACGTGCTGCCGCTGTTCAAACGCGGCGGCAAACTGTTCGTGGGCACCAGCAACCCGACCCATTCGCTGGACGAGATCAAGTTCCACACCAACCTGGTGGTGGAGCCGATCCTGGTGGACGAGGACCAGATCCGCCGCACATTCGAGCAGTGGCATGCCAGCCATGACACGCTGGGCGACGCCCTGGGCGGTGACGACGATGGCATGGGCAACCTGGACGTTGCGGCCGGAGACGAGGATCTCGGCGCCGGTGGCGACTCCGGCATCGATGCCAAGGGCGATGACACCCCGGTGGTGAAGTTCGTCAACAAGGTGCTGGTGGACGCGATCCGCAAGGGCGCCTCGGACATCCACTTCGAGCCCTATGAAGATGATTACCGCGTGCGCCTGCGCATCGACGGCCTGCTGAAGATGGTCGCGCGCGCGCCGGTGAAGCTGAACCAGCGCATCGCCGCGCGCCTGAAGGTGATGGCGCAGCTGGATATCGCCGAAAAGCGCGTGCCGCAGGACGGACGCATCAAGCTCAACCTGTCCAAGACCAAGCAGATCGACTTCCGCGTGAGCACGCTGCCGACCCTGTTCGGCGAGAAGGTGGTGCTGCGTATCCTGGACGGCAGCGCGGCCAAGCTGGGCATCGACAAGCTGGGTTACGAGCCGGACCAGCAGAAGCTGTTCCTGGAAGCCATCCACAAGCCGTACGGCATGGTGCTGGTGACCGGCCCGACCGGTTCGGGCAAGACGGTGTCGCTGTACACCGCGCTGGGCATCCTCAACGACGAGACGCGCAACATCTCCACCGCCGAAGACCCGGTGGAAATCCGTCTGCCTGGCGTCAACCAGGTGCAGCAGAACAACAAGCGCGGCATGACCTTCGCCGCAGCGTTGCGCTCGTTCCTGCGACAGGATCCGGACATCATCATGGTCGGCGAAATCCGTGACCTGGAGACGGCCGAGATCGCGATCAAGGCGGCGCAGACCGGCCACATGGTGCTGTCCACGCTGCATACCAACGACGCGCCGCAGACCATCGCGCGCCTGATGAACATGGGCATCGCGCCGTACAACATCACCAGTTCGGTGACCCTGGTGATCGCCCAGCGTCTGGCGCGTCGGCTGTGCAACAACTGCAAGCGCCCGTCCAACCTGCCCGAGCATGCGCTGCTGGCCGAAGGCTTCACCCAGGCACAGCTGGACGCGGGCATCGAGCTGTATGAGGCGGTCGGCTGCGATGAGTGTACCGAGGGCTACAAGGGCCGTACCGGTCTGTACCAGGTGATGCCGATGACCGACGAGATCGCCACGATCGTGCTGGCCGGTGGCAATGCGTTGCAGATTGCCGAGGCCGCACAGCAGATCGGGGTGAACGATCTGCGCCAGTCGGCGTTGAAGAAGGCGGCTGCAGGTGTGACCAGCCTGGCCGAGATCAATCGCGTTACCAAGGATTGAGGTAGATCCACGCCATGCGTGGATGTCGCGATGCATGAGGTTGCCGGCCAGCGGCCGGCACTACCAGGTTGGTGGCATGCGCCGGGTCAGAGCCCTTTCCTTCGGAAAGGGATCCGACCCTGGGCTTACTCCATCCCCAGCTTCTTCAGCTTGTAGCGCAGCGCGCGGAAGGTGATGCCCAGCTGCGCGGCGGTGCGGGTCTTGTTCCAGCGGTTTTCTTCCAGCGCGCGCTGGATGGCGCTGCGTTCGAGCTGTTCGATGTACGAGGGCAGGGCAGCGCTGCCGGGCTGCAGGTCCACCACGGCTTCGGCATGTGCTGCGCTGCCGGGCGTGCGCGGGGCATGCTGCGGCAGGCGCAGGTCGTCGGCACCGATGCGGTCTTCTTCGGCCAGGGCCAGCGCGCGTTCCAGGATGTTCTCCAGTTCGCGCACGTTGCCGGGGAAGGCGTACTGGGCCAGCGCGTCCAGTGCCGACGGGGCCAGCAGCGGCGTCGGGCGGCCGTGGCTGCGGGCCAGCCGTGCCAGCACCGATGCGGCCAGTTCCGGCAGGTCCTGGCGACGCTCGCGCAGCGGCGGCACCTTCAGTTCGATCACGTTGATGCGGTAGTAGAGGTCGTGGCGGAAACGACCGTCCTCGACCAGTTCGGCCAGGTCCTTGTGGGTGGCCGAGAGGATGCGCACGTCCACCGGCTCTTCGTTGGCGGCGCCGACCGCACGCACCGATTTTTCCTGGATCGCACGCAGCAGCTTCACCTGCATCTGCAGCGGCAGTTCGGCCACTTCGTCGAGGAACAGGGTGCCGCCATGCGCGGCCTGGAACAGCCCGGGCTTGTCGGCGTGGGCGCCGCTGAAGCTGCCCTTGCGGTGGCCGAAGAATTCGCTCTCCATCAGCTCGCCGGGAATGGCGCCGCAGTTGACCGGCACGAACGGGCCGGCCGCACGGGCGCCCTGGGCATGGATGGTGCGCGCGACCAGCTCCTTGCCCACGCCGGATTCACCGAGGATGTAGACCGGCGCCTGGCTGCGCGCGACCTTGCCGATGGTGGTGCGCAGCACGTCCATGGCCGGCGAGTCGCCAAGCAGGCGCGCGCCCTGTTCGGCGGCGGGCCCGGGTGCGGGGCGTTCGGTGTTGTTGAGCTCCAGCGCGTGCTTGACCAGGCCGCGCAGCACGGCGATGTCCACCGGCTTGCTGACGAAGTCGAAGGCGCCGGCCTTCAGCGCTTCCACGGCCAGGTCCATGCTGCCAAAGGCGGTGATCATCGCTACCGGCGTGCGCGGGTAGTGCTGGGCGATCTCGCTGACCAGCTCGATGCCATTGCCGTCCGGCAGGCGCATGTCGGTGATGCACAGGTCGTACGGATTGCTGGCCAGCAGTTCGCGCGCTTCGGCAAGGTTGGCTGCCGTACTGATGCGCAGCCCCATGCGGCCGAGCGTCAGTACCAGCAGTTCGCGGATGTCGCGTTCGTCGTCGACGACGAGGGCGCTGCGGGTTTCGTTCATGGGCGTGAAAGATAAACGAGGGGGCTGGAAGCGACAAATGTTTGACGCACGGAGTCGAGATCAGGTGGGCAACAGCGTATGCGGGCCGGGCAGCACCAGGCGGAAGCAGGAGCCACCGGCGGGCACCGGGATGTAGTCGAGCCGCGCCTGGTTGGCCCGGCACAGCTCGCGGGCGATGTACAGGCCCAGTCCGGTGCCATGCTCGGACGTGGTGAAGAACGGCCGGAACAACTGCGCGGCCACGCTTTCGGGAATGCCGGGGCCACGGTCCATCACGTCGATGACCGCACTGCGCTCGTGCTGGGCCACGCGCAGGCGCACCCGTGCCGGTTGCTGGCCGATGCGGCCGTACTTGAGTGCGTTGTGCACCAGCACGGTCAGCACCTGGTAGAGGTGCTTGGTGTCGACCTGGGCCAGCACCGAGGTGTCGTTGATGATCGGCTCGATGCTGTCGGTCTCCAGCGTCTGCCCCTGCTTGTACTCCAGCACGAAGCGGCGCACGAAGGCGGCCAGGTCGACGTTCTCGGGCGTGGCGCGCTCGCGCCGGGCCAGGCCCAGCACGCTTTCGACGATGCCGTTGGTACGCTGGCACTGCTGGCGGATGATCTGCAGCAGGCGGCGGTCGCTTTCGTTGAAGCCGGTGCCTTCTTCCAGCAGCTGCACCGCGTAGTTGATCGCGGCCAGCGGATTGCGGATCTCGTGGGCGAGGCTGGCCGAGAAGCGCCCCATGGCTGACAAGGTGAGCGACTCGGCGCGGCGCGAGACCACGCTGGAGTCGTCCAGGAACACCAGGGCCAGCTCGCTGCCGGCCAGCAGGCGTGCGAAGCGCGGCTGCACTTCAGGCTGGTCGGGATTGAGCTGCAGCGGCAGTTCGTCCTGCGCCCAGCCATTGCGCCAGCGCTGCAGGCGACGGGCGAGTTCCGGGGCGGCGCTGGCCAGGTCCAGGCGGCCGCTTTCGCCGCTCCCATCGCTGTCGCCGAGCAGCATCGAGGCGGCCTCGTTGGCCAGGGTGACGCGGTTGTCGGCGTCGACCACAAGCACGCCGGTACGCATGCGGCGGATGATCAACTCGTTGATCTGGAACAGGTTGGCCACTTCGTCGCCGCGCTGGTTGGCCAGCTGCTGGTTGCGGCGCGCGCGGCTGCCGACCTGGTAACTGATGAAGGCCAGTGCCAGGTAGCTGGTGGCGAACATCGCCAGCTCGGCCAGGGTACGGGTGGGGTCGCCGCCTTCCAGCAGTTTCCAGGTGTATTCGACGCCGGTGGCGAGGCTGGCGGCCAGCGCCAGGCCCAGCCCCAGGCTGAGCGGCAGCAGGGTGGCGGCGGCGGCGATGTTGAACAGCAGTGACATCGAGATGCCGGCGCTGGCACCCGGCAGGGCATGCGACAACAGGGTGGCGGCGACGATGTCCACCAGCACGCCGCTGACCACGATCGGGCGCAGCCAGCGTTCGTTGCGGCCGATCACCAGGGCCAGCAGCGAGAGCACCAGGTAGATGGCGGCGACGGTGTCAGCCAGCCGCGGGTGGTGGGCTTCGCCGACCATGGCCGACAGCGGACTGTAGAGCAGGGCGGCGATGACCGAGGCGATCAGCACCCGGTACAGCGCGAAGAAATACAGCTCACGCCGCGGAATCGATTCGATGCGGTCGATCAATGAAGCACTGGGTGACACGCCGGAACTCCCCTTCTGGCTGCCTGGGTCTGGAATCTGCGGCGGGCCTGCCCGGCGTCCCCTGAAGCCGGGCGGGCACGACGCTTCGATGTGGCCTGCGGTGGAAGCCGTCGAGCTGGCTCGACTCTACACACCTTGGTTGACCAGTATAGGGCGCCCGGCCCGGCGCCGCCGGAGCGGCCCGGATCGCGCATTTGGCCCGGGATGGATACCGGTGTCCAGTGCGCCCCCGGGCGCAACTGTCTGAATGGCGGCGGAAATCTGGCCGGGCCTGGCGTTTTGTACAGACTTCTTTGCGCCCCGGCGCTGGCTCGGCCACAATAGTGGGCCCGCCGCGGTCCATGCCGGCGCCCCGCCGGGGCCCTGAGGAATTGCGTGCGGTCGTTCCTATTCCCACGGTGACGCATGAATTTCCACGAATACCAGTCAAAACAACTGCTTGCCGAGTACGGCATCCCGGTCCCGGCCGGCAAGGTCGCTGCGACCCCGGACGAAGCGGTTGCCGCTGCCAACTCCCTGGGCCAGGGCCCCTGGATGGTCAAGGCGCAGATCCACGCTGGCGGCCGCGGCAAGGCTGGCGGCGTCAAGTTCTGCAAGACCACCGACGACGTGAAGGCCGCTGCGGCCAAGATGCTCGGCACCAAGATGGCCACCTACCAGACCGCTGGCGTTGAACTGCCGGTCAACCTGGTGCTGGTGACCACCGCCGGCGAGATCGTCAAGGAACTGTACCTGTCGGTGCTGGTCGACCGTGGCACCAAGACCATCACCTACATCGCCTCTTCGGAAGGCGGCGTGGAAATCGAGCAGGTCGCTGCTGAAACCCCGGAGCTGATCCACTCGCTGAACGTCGACTTCGTCGAAGGCGTGCAGGGTTACCACGGCCGTGATTTCGGCTTCAAGCTGGGCCTGACCGCCAAGCAGGCCGGCCAGTTCGCCAGCATCATGGTGAACCTGTACCGCCTGTTCAACGAAAAGGACCTGGCCCTGGTTGAAATCAACCCGCTGGCCATCCTGGACGACGGCAACCTGTACGCGCTGGACGGCAAGTTCGACAGCGACGACAACGCCGCGTTCCGCCAGAAGGCCCTGGTCGCCATGCGCGACAAGACCCAGGAAGATCCGACCGAAGTGATCGCTTCGGAGCTGGACATCAACTACGTCACCATGGACGGCAACATCGGCTGCATGGTGAACGGCGCCGGCCTGGCCATGGCCACCATGGACGTCATCAAGCTCAACGGCGGCGAGCCGGCGAACTTCCTGGACGTGGGCGGCGGTGCCAACAAGCAGCGCGTCATCGAAGCGTTCAAGCTGATCCTGTCCTCGGACAAGGTTGAAGGCATCTTCGTCAACATCTTCGGCGGCATCGTCCGCTGCGACATGATTGCCGAAGGCATCATCGCCGCCGTGAAGGAAGTGGGCGTCAAGGTTCCGGTCGTGGTGCGCCTGGAAGGCACCAACGTGGAAGAAGGCAAGCAGCTGCTGCGCGACAGCGGCATGGCCATCATCCCGGCTGACAACATCAACGATGGCGCCAAGAAGATCGTTGAAGCTGTCAAGAACGCTGCCTGATTCGACACCAAGGAATTCCCATGTCTGTTTTGATTAACAAGAACACCAAGGTGATCGTGCAGGGCTTCACCGGCCAGCAGGGCACCTTCCACGCCACTCAGATGATCGAGTACGGCACCCAGGTTGTTGGCGGCGTGACCCCGGGCAAGGGTGGCACCACCCACATCG
This sequence comes from Stenotrophomonas sp. AG209, assembly GCF_003550055.1. Classification (NCBI taxonomy): domain Bacteria; kingdom Pseudomonadati; phylum Pseudomonadota; class Gammaproteobacteria; order Lysobacterales; family Lysobacteraceae; genus Stenotrophomonas; species Stenotrophomonas sp. AG209. The sequence goes on along the minus strand of NZ_QXDB01000001.1, from coordinate 1,600,204 downwards.
ACCTGCCGGTCTTCAACACCGTTGCCGACGCCGTGCAGAGCACCGGCGCCAACGCTTCGGTCATCTACGTGCCGCCGCCGTACGCGGCCGACGCGATCCTGGAAGCCGCTGCTGCCGGCATCAAGGTCATCGTCTGCATCACCGAAGGCATCCCGGTGCTGGACATGCTGCGCGTCAAGAACGTGCTGACCCGTTCGCATCCGGACACCGTGCTGATCGGGCCGAACTGCCCGGGCGTCATCACCCCGGGTGAGTGCAAGATCGGCATCATGCCGGGCCACATCCACCAGCCGGGCAAGATCGGCATCGTGTCGCGTTCGGGCACCCTGACCTATGAAGCGGTCAAGCAGACCACCGAAGTTGGCCTGGGCCAGTCCACCTGCATCGGCATCGGTGGTGACCCGATCAACGGCCTGAACTTCGTTGACTGCCTGAAGCTGTTCAACGAAGACCCGCAGACCGAAGGCATCATCATGGTTGGCGAAATCGGCGGTGACGCTGAAGAAGCCGGCGCCGAGTACATCAAGAACCACGTGAAGAAGCCGGTCGTCGGTTTCATCGCCGGTGCGTCGGCTCCGGCCGGCAAGCGCATGGGCCACGCCGGTGCGATTGCTTCGGGCGGCAAGGGCACCGCGGAAGGCAAGTTCGCCGCGATGGAAGCCGCTGGCGTCGTCACCGTCCGTTCGCCGGGCGACCTGGGCGCTGCCATCGCCAAGCTGGTGAAATAAGATCGACTGCCTCTGGCAGACGATGCTGTAGAGCCGGCCGCTGGCCGGCTGCTGAAACAGAAAGGCCGCCTCCGGGCGGCCTTTCTGCGTCTGGTGCGGGGTCAGATCCCTTTCGCGCAGCAAAAGGGATCTGAGCCCAGGTACCCGGCGCGCGCATGGCGCGGCGCTACAATGGCGGCATTGCAACCACAGGCTGGATTCCCATGGCTTCGATCCGCATCGCGATGGCGCAGTTCGACTTCCCGGTCGGCGATGTCGCCGGCAACACCGAGCGCATCATCGAGATGATCGGCCAGGCGCGCGACGAGTACGGCGCCGAGCTGGTGATGTTCCCCGAGCTGGCGGTGAGCGGCTACCCGCCGGAGGACCTGCTGCTGCGCCCGGGCTTCCTGTACGAGTGCGAGCAGGCGATGGCCCGCATCGCCGCCGCCTGCCGTGGCATCACCGCCGTGGTCGGTTGGCCGCAGGCCGCCGGCGCGGTGGTCTACAACGCCGCCAGCGTGCTGCGTGACGGCCTGGTCGAGCAGACCTACCGCAAGCGCGAGCTGCCCAACTACGCCGTGTTCGACGAGCGCCGCTACTTCGATGTCGATCCGGACGGCGGCAGCTGCGTGTTCGAGGTCAATGGCATTCCGGTCGGCCTGCTGATCTGCGAGGACCTGTGGTTTGCCGAGCCGTTGGCCGACACCATGCGCGCCGGTGCGCAGCTGGTGGTGGTGCCGAATGCTTCGCCGTACGAGCGTGGCAAGCACGCCCAGCGCGACGCGGTGCTGGCCGCGCGTACCCGCGAAAGCGGGGCTGCGATCGCCTATCTCAACGTGGTCGGTGGCCAGGATGCGCTGGTGTTTGACGGCGCCTCGGTGGTGGCCGACGGCGACGGCACGGTGCACCCGGCCGCCGCCGCCTTCGTCGACCAGTGGCTGGTGGTGGAGTACGACGGTGAAACCCGCCGCTTCATGCCGCACGTGTGGATGGACGACGGCGACGAGAGCATGGACGCGCTGGCCTGGCGCGCCGTGACCCGTGGCATCCAGGATTACTGCCGCAAGAACGGCTTCAAGAAGGTGTGGCTGGGCCTGTCCGGCGGCATCGACTCGGCGATCGTGCTGGCCATGGCGGTGGACGCGATGGGTGCGGAGAACGTGACCGCCGTGCGCCTGCCCTCGCGCTACACCGCAGGCCTGTCCAACGATCTGGCGGCCGAGCAGTGCCAGGCGCTGGGCGTGAAGCTGGAGGCAGTGTCGATCGAGCCGGCATTCAAGGGCCTGATGGAAGCGTTGGCGCCGATGTTCGAGGGCACCGCGCCGGACGTGACCGAAGAGAACCTGCAGTCGCGCAGCCGTGGCGTGATCCTGATGGCGCTGGCCAACAAGTTCGGCGGCCTGCTGCTGACCACCGGCAACAAGAGCGAGTATGCGGTCGGCTACGCCACCATCTACGGCGACATGTGCGGTGGCTATGCGCCGCTGAAGGACCTGTACAAGACCGAGGTGTTCGGCCTGTCCAAGTGGCGCAACACGGTGGGCGGCGCGCCGGTGATCCCGCCGGCGGTGATCAGCCGCCCGCCGTCGGCCGAGCTGCGCGAGAACCAGCTGGACCAGGACTCGCTGCCGGCTTATGACGTGCTGGACGGCATCCTGTACCGCTACATCGACCAGGAGCAGTCGCGCACGGAGATCGTGGCGGCCGGTTATGACGCGGCCGTGGTCGACCGCGTGCTGCGCCTGGTGCGCATCAGCGAGTGGAAGCGGCACCAGGCCGCGCCGGGGCCGAAGGTCTCGCGCCGCGCCTTCGGCCGCGAGCGTCGTTACCCGATCAGCAACGGCTACAAGGGCTGAGGCAGCGGTTGGCGGTAGTGCCGGCCGCTGGCCGGCAACCCGTACACCGCGTATCCACGCATGGCGTGGATCTACCGGGATCGGTAGTGTCGGCCGCTGGCCGGCAACCCCGTACACCGCGTATCCACGCATGGCGTGGATCTACCGGGATCGGTAGTGCCGGCCGCTGGCCGGCAACCCCGTACACCGCGCATCCGCGCATGGCGTGGATCTACCGGGATCGGTAGTGCCGGCCGCTGGCCGGCAATCCCGTACACCGCGTATCCACGCATGGCGTGGATCTACCGGGATCGGTAGTGCCGGCCGCTGGCCGGCAACCCGTACACCGTGTATCCACGCATGGCGTGGATCTACCGAACGTCGTCGAGCAGTTGTTCGAGGCCGGCGGTTTCGGCAGCTTCATCGAACTGGCCGTCCCCCAGTCGTGCACGCACGAACGCCAGGCCATCGGCCGCTGCTGCGTCCAGCGTGCCGCGATGGTCGACCGGGTAGCGCTGGAACGCGACCGGCTCGCCACGCAGGGCCAGGCCTGCGGCATACAGCAGGGTGGTCAGATAGGGCACATCGCGATCCTCGCTGCCATGGCCGAGCATCAGCGGTTGGCCGAAGCCGCGGCGCGGTACGCCGAGATAGTCGTACAGCACCGCCCAGATGCTTGGCACGCTGGTCAGCGGTGCGGTGAACATGCTGCCGGTATCCGCGCCGTCCAGGGTGGCAGCCAGTTCGCCCAGGCACTGCTCGCGTGCCACTGCCACGCGGGCGCGGCCTGTGTCGCTGAGGACGCGATCGATCTGCGGTGCGACCTGCAGCAGCCCGTCGAGCAGATACGCGTGATACGCATTGAGTGCGCCAGGATTGGCGGTGCGGTTGTCCGGCGTCATCACCAATGCGGTCAATTCAACCGCCGTGGGCGTGCCGGTGGTGAAGCTGCCACGGTACTGCAACGACGGCCCACCGTAGCTGGACGCCAGATGCCCGGCCGTGAGCGCGGCGGCACCGCCCTGCGAATGGCCGACCGAGACCCAGCGCGGCGACAGCGTTGCGTTGCCCAGGTACTGGCGGCTGGCCTTGACCAGATCGATGGCGTTGCGTGCCGCCGTGCGGACATGCAGATAGGCATGGTTGCCCGGACTTCCTAGCCCCTGGTAGTCCGCGGCGACCACGGCATAGCCCTGGGCCAGGAACTGATCGAGGAAACGCCCATCGCGTTCGGGTTGGTAGGGTCCGGACACCGAGGGCGCACAGCGATCCGCAATGCCCTGGGTGCCATGTGCCCAGGACACCACCGGCCACCCACCTGCAGGCGCCGCGCCGGCGGGCAGGTACAGCAGGCCCGTGCCTTCGGCCAGCTGGCCGCGATGATCCGGGGTGCGGTAGTGCAGCTTGTAGGCCTGCGCGGCCTGGGTCGGAACCCATGACGCGCGATAGGGAGAGGCAGACAGGAGGTCGCCCGGTGCGACCGGTGCAGCTGTCAGGGGGCCCGAGGACAGCGCCAGCAGGGCGGTGGCGAGGACGGACGAGAGAGGCCGGAAACGCAGGGGCAGTCGGGACATGGGCGCTCCTTGACGGCCGGGATGACCGTTGCGCCGCAGTGTGGAGGGCCTCGCCCGGGCGGGCTGCGACCGGCGTCGCATCCGCCGGGGATTCGTAGAACTCCTAGTGTCGTGGTCCATCTGCGCCCGAACCATCCACGCATGGCGTGGATCTACCGATAAAGAAAAGGCCCCTTTCGGGGCCCTCTCTTACTTCTTTTCCAGTCGCGCGTTGCGCTGGCCGGTGCTGGCGGACTTCTCGCCGGCGAACGGGTTCAGCTTGCGGACCATCCACGGGTACTTCGGCCACTTGCCTTCCAGCCACGGGTGGTCCGGCTGGTTCAGCTGCAGGACGCGACGGGCGTCGTCGGCCAGGGTCTTGTTGCCCAGGTGGGTGTAGGAATCGGCCAGCACGGCCACGGCGTCGTACTGGAAGGCGCTCTGCGGGTAGGTTTCCAGCAGGTAGTTGGCGCGACCCACGGCCGAGACCCAGGCGCCGCGGCGCATGTAGTACAGGGCGTTGTCCAGCTCGTGCTGGGCGAACACGTCGCGCAGCTCCAGCATGCGCTGGCGCGCATCGGCGGCGTAGCGGCTGTTCGGGTAGCGATCAACCACGATGTTGAAGTCCGAGTACGCCTGGTGCGGCGTGGACAGATCGCGGCGGCTGGCGTCCAGCGACCATACGCGGCGCAGGAAAACCGTACTGCGGTTGGAGTTGGCCAGGCCGCGCAGGTAGTACAGGTAGGCGATGTTGCGGTGCGTCGGGTAGGTACGGATGAAGCGGTCGATGCTGGACACCGCGTCATCGTGCTTGCCGGCCTTGTACTGGGCGTAGGCGGTTTCGATCATCGCCTGCTCGGTGTAGGGGCCGTAGGGGTACTGGGCCACCAGGCGGCGGAAGCTGGCTTCGGCGCCGCTCCAGTTGCCGCCCTGCATCAGCTTGTGGCTTTTCTCGTACAGCTGTTCGACCGGCGTCCCTTCATCGGGGCGATCACCCTTCTTGGCGCCGCGATGGCAGCCGGTTGCGGCGATGACCAGCACCAGCAGCAGGGCGGTGAGGCGGACGGGCGCGGAGAGCATGGCGGAGCGTCGGATCATGGGGTCGAGGCGGGACGCGGCTGGAATACGAAGGGTCGATGATAGCCTAGTGTCCTGTCCAGCGACTGAAACCGGCCGCCGGGACCCCAAAATTTCAAAGAATGCCCCCTGCCATGTCTGAACAACCCTCTGAATCGGCCCGCCAGGCCATCGTCCCCGACACCGCTGCCGGCCGCCGTTTCGACGCCGTCGTGGCCGAACTGTTCCCCGAATACTCGCGTTCGCGCCTGACCGAGTGGATCAAGTCCGGTGACGTCCTGCTGGACGGCGCCCAGGTGCGCCCGCGCGATCCGCTGCGCGGCGGCGAGGTGGTGACCCTCCATGTGGTGCTGGAAACCCAGACCGACGCGCAGCCGGAGGACATTCCGCTGGACGTGCTGTTCGAGGACGAGCACGTGCTGGTGATCAACAAGCCGGTCGGCCTGGTGGTCCATCCCGGCGCCGGCAACCACAGCGGCACCCTGGTCAACGCCCTGCTGTTCCGCGACCCGTCGGTGGCGGTGCTGCCGCGCGCGGGCATCGTGCACCGCCTGGACAAGGACACCAGCGGCGTGATGGTGGTGGCCAAGACCCTGGAAGCGCAGACCGCGCTGGTCGAGCAGCTGGCGGCCCGTGACGTGCACCGCCAGTACCTGGCCATCGTGATGGGCGCGCTGGTGGCGGGCGGTACCGCCGATGCCCCGATCGACCGCCACCCGCGTGATCGCCTGAAGATGGCGGTGCGCGAGGACGGCAAGGAAGCAGTGACCCACTACCGCCTGCGCGAGCGCTTCCGTGCGCACACTGCGCTGGAGTGCCGCCTGGAAACCGGCCGTACCCACCAGATCCGCGTGCACATGGCGCACGTGCGCCACCCGATCATCGGCGACCCGCTGTACGGCGGCGCGCTGAAGCTGCCCAAGGGCGCGAGTGACGAGCTGGTGGCCGCGCTGCGCGGCTTCAAGCGCCAGGCCCTGCACGCCGAGACCCTGGAGTTCATGCACCCGATCACCGGTGAGCCGGTGCGCAATACCGCGCCGGTGCCGGAGGACATGCTGTACCTGATGAAGGTGCTGCGCGAAGACAGCGAAGCCTTCGCCGCCCGCGAGCGGGACCGCTGGTGATGGCGGCCGCGCTGCCGTTGCTGCAGGCGGACTGGCCGGCGCCGGCAGGCGTCCATGCGCTGACCACGCGCCGGCACGGTGCGGGCATTTCGCCGGCGCCGTTCGCGCAGTTCAACCTGGGCAACCGGCACGCGGCCGATGGTGATACCCCGGCCAACGTGGAGCACAACCGCCAGCTGCTGCAGCAGGGGCTGGCGCTGCCCTCGGCACCGCACTGGCTACGCCAGGTGCACAGCAGCACCGTGCTGCGCTTCACCGCGCCGCCGGTGGCCGGCGCCAGCGAACCGGTGGCCGACGCCGCGGTGACCTCGGTGCCGGGCGTGGTGCTGGCGATCCTGACCGCCGACTGCCTGCCCGTGGTGTTTGCCGCGGCCAATGGCAGCGAGGTGGGCGCGGCCCATGCCGGCTGGCGTGGGCTGGCCGACGGCATGCTGGAGGCCACGGTGGCCGCCATGCAGACGTCGCCGGCGCAGCTGCGCGCGTGGCTGGGCCCGGCCGCCGGGCCGGCCGACTACGAGATCGGCGAGGAGGTCTACCACGCCTTCGTCGGCCATGATCCGGCCGCCGAGGCGGCGTTCGTGGCCACCCGCGCCGGCCACTGGAAGGTGGACCTGTTCGCGCTGGCGCGGCAGCGCTTGCAGGCGGCGGGAATGGACCCGGCGCAGGTGTATGGCGGCACGGTGTCGACCATGGCCGATCCGGACCTGTATTCGCACCGGCGCGACCGTCGTACCGGGCGCATGGCGACCCTGGCCTGGATCGCGCCCTGACGCCGCCGCTGTTCGCGCGTGTGCTGGGGCCGGCCTTCGCCACCCTGGCAGCGCCGGTGCAGGCGCTGCATGCCACACCGTTGCCCTGCCGCTACGTGGGGCAGGCGCGCATCGAGCGTGGGCGGCACTGGCTGGTGCCGCTGCTGGCCGCGCTGGCGCGGTTGCCGAAAGACGGTGACGCGCTGCCCACCGAAGTGGCGTTCAGTGCATGCGGGCAGGGCGAGCAATGGGCGCGGCGGTTTGGCCGCTGGCCGATGGTGTCGCGGCTGTGGGCGCACGAAGGGTATCTGCGCGAGCAACTGGGTGCAGTGCGCTTCGAGTTCGACCTGCAGGCCCGCGACGGTGGCATCGAATGGTCGGTGCGGCGGGTCTGGGCCTTCGGGCTGCTGCCGCTGCCGACGCGCTGGTTTGGCGGTGTGCGCTGCCGTGAAGCCTGGCAGGGCGAGCGTTACACTTTCCTGGTCGATGTGACGCTGCCCTGGGCCGGAGCCCTGATCCGCTATGAAGGCTGGCTCGAACCGCAGTGAGGCTGCCGCCGAGGCGGGCAGCGCGGTGATCGTGTTCGATGGCGTATGCGCGCTGTGCAACCGCTGGGTGCGCTTCCTGCTGCGTTTCGACCGCAAGGGGCGCTACCGCTTTGCGGCGATGCAGGGGGAGCAGGGCAGCGCGATGCTGCGCGCGCATGGGCTTGACCCGCAGGACCCAATGTCGTTCCTGCTGCTGGACGCACAGGGCGCCTGGACCGATACCGATGCCATCCTGCGCGTACTGGCTGGGCTGGGTGGCGTCTGGCGCCTGAGCGCCGTGCTGAAGGTGCTGCCGCGCGGCCTGCGCGACGTGGCGTACCGCGCGCTGGCGCGCAATCGCTATCGCTGGTTCGGACGGCATGACGCCTGCCATCTGCCTCCACCGGAACACGCCGCGCGGTTCCTGGATTGAAGAAAAGGGGACGGAGGGGATCAAGTCGCTTGTGCACAAACGACTTGATCCCCTCCGTCCCCTTTTTTCCTCAACCTTCCAGTGCGTCCAGGTAGCTGCGTCGCCAGTGGTTGATGTCGTAGGTGCGCAGGTGCTCCATCATCGCGTGCCAGCGTTCCTTGCGCCGGCGCAGCGACATTGTTGCCGCAGTGGCGATGGCGTCGGCCACGCCGTCCAGGTCGTGCGGGTTCACCAGCAGCGCCTGCTTCAGTTCGTCGGCGGCGCCGGCCAGCAGTGACAGCACCAGCACGCCGGGATCTTCCGGATCCTGTGAGGCCACGTATTCCTTGGCCACCAGGTTCATGCCATCGCGCAGCGGCGTGACCAGGCCGACTGCCGCCGCACGGTAAAAACCGGTGAGGGTGGCATGGGTGAAGTTCTGGTTGACGTAGCGCAGCGGCGTCCAGTCCGGCTCGGCGTGGCCACCGTTGATGTGGCCGGCGATCTGCTCCAGCTGGCTGCGCAGCTGCCGGTACTCGGTGACATCGCCGCGCGAGACCGGGGCGATCTGCAGGTAGGTCAGCGAGCCGCGCTGGTCGGGATGGCGCTCAAGATACCGTTCGAAGCCGAGGAAGCGCTCGGGCAGGCCCTTGGAATAATCCAGGCGATCGACGCCGATCGCCAGCTGGCGATCACGCAGGCTGGCGCGCAGGTTCTTTACGGCGGCCTTGGTGGCGGCGGTACCGGCCTGGCGCGCGATCAGCTCGGTGTCGATGCCGATCGGGAAGGCGGCCGCACGGAAGCGGCGGCCGCCCGGTGCTTCCAGCTCGCCGTTGTCGAGTACGCGACCGCCGCCGAACAGGCGCAGGTAGGTCTGGAAGCGATCCGCATCGCGCTGGGTCTGGAAGCCGACGAGGTCGTAGGCGTACAGCGCCGAGAACAACCGCAGGTGGTCGGGCATGGCCTGCAGCAGGTCGGCCGACGGCATTGGGATATGCAGGAAGAAGCCGATGCGGCAGCCGATACCACGCTCGCGCAGCAGCGCGCCGAGCGGGATCAGGTGGTAGTCGTGGATCCAGACGATGTCATCTTCGCGCAGCAGCGGCGCGAGCTTGTCGGCGAACAGCGCGTTGACCTTGTGGTAGGTCTCGCGGGTGCCACGGTCGTAGTCGACCAGATCGAGGCGGAAGTGCAGCAGCGGCCACAGCGTGCGGTTGGCGAAGCCGTTGTAGTAGCCATCGACCTCGCGCTTGCTCAGGTCCAGGGTGACGAACTCGATGTCGCCGTCCTTCTGCGTGTGCAGCGTGCCACTGCCGTCGCGCACGCTCTTGCCGCTCCAGCCGAACCACATGCCGCCGCGTTCCTTCAACGCGGCCAGCAGGCCCACCGCCAGGCCACCGGCACGGTTCTCGCCCGGCACGGCCACGCGGTTTGAAACCACAACCAGACGACTCACGATGCCTCCTGCCAGGACCGCGACAGGCGCATCGCGGCGGTGATCAGGCCGACGTGCGAATAGGTCTGCGGGAAGTTGCCCCAGGCTTCGCCGCTGTCGAAGGCCAGATCCTCCGACAGCAGGCCCAGATGGTTGCGCTGCTTCAACAGCAGTTCGAACATCCCGCGTGCCTCGTCGAGGCGCCCGATGGCGGCCAGCGCATCGATGTACCAGAAGGTGCAGATAGTGAAGCTGGTTTCTGGCTCACCGAAGTCATCTGGTGCGACATAGCGGTACAGCGAATTGCCATGCTTGAGGTCGCGGCCGATGGCTTCGACGGTGGCGATGAAGCGCGCGTCCAGCGCATCGATGAAGCCGATGTCGGCCAGCAGCAGCAGCGAAGCGTCCAGCCGATGGCCGCCGAAAGTATCGGTGAAGTGGCCCAGCTCTTCACTCCAGGACTCGGCCATGATGCGCGCGTGGATGGTGTCGGCGCGCTCGCGCCAGTAATGGGCGCGGTCATCGCGCTTCAGGCGTACAGCGATCTTGCACAGGCGGTCGCACGCCGCCCAGCACATCGCGCTGGTGTAGGTATGCACTTCGGTGCGGCCGCGGAACTCCCACAGGCCGGCATCGGGTACGTCGTGCAGGGCGAACGCCTGTTCGCCCAAGGGTTCCAGACGGGCAAAGGTGTGCGCATCCCCCGGGTCCTGCAGGCGGCGGTCGAAGAACAGCTGGGTGGAGGCCAGCACCACGCTGCCGTAGACATCGTGCTGGCGCTGCACCCAGGCCAGGTTGCCGCGCCGCACCGGGCCCATGCCGCGGTAGCCGGACAGGCTGGGGACTTCGTCTTCGTCCAGCTTGGCCTCGAAGCCGATGCCATACAGCGGCTGCAGCGTGCCGTCGGTGGTTGCCAGGTTGAAGATGTAGCCGAGGAACTGTTCCATCGTGCGCGTTGCACCGAGGCGGTTCAGCGCACGCACCACGAACGCCGCATCACGCAGCCAGCAGTAGCGGTAGTCCCAGTTGCGCACGCTGCCGGGGGCTTCCGGAATGGAGGTGGTCATCGCCGCGATGATCGCGCCGCTGTCCTCGTACTGGCACAGCTTCAGGGTGATCGCGCTGCGGATCACCGCGTCCTGCCATTCCAGCGGAATGGACAGGTAACGCACCCATTCGCGCCAGTAGTCGCGGGTGCGCTGGAAGGCCTCCTGCACGTAGCCGCTGATCGAGCGGTTGAGCGACTCATCCACGCCCAGGATCAGGTGGATGGGATGGTTGAGCACGAACGGCAGGCCATCGCGGATGAAGCGCACCGGCACATCGGTGGTCAGCCGCAGCACGTGCTCGGGCAGGATCCAGCGCACGTGATTGCTGCCCCAGGTGGACTCGGGCACGCGCGCGCCCCAGTCCGCCAGCGGCCGTGCGCGCACGGTGATGCGTGGGCTGCCGGCCAGCGGGCGCACCTGGCGGATCAGGCTGACCGGGCGGTAGAAGCGGTCGTTCTGCCGCCAGCGCGGGGCGAAATCGAGGATTTCCAGTTCACCGCCGTGCGCGTCGCGCAGCACTGTGCGCAGGATAGCGGTGTTGGTCAGGTACTCCTGCTCGCTGCTGGCGAAGTCCTCCAGCTCGATAGCGAAGTCGCCACCGGCCTGCTGGTTGGGGCCGAGCAGGGCACAGAAGGTGGGGTCGCCGTCGAAGGTGGGCAGGCAGCTCCAGACAACGCGGGCACGTTTGTCGACCAGGGCGCCGAAGCTGCCGTTGCCGACCACGCCCAGATCAAGATCGGGTTGGGTCATCACGCGGTACATCTCGGTTGCGGCCGTGGGGTGGCCGGGTCAATAGGCATTCTCACGCAGCCAGGCGTGCACGCTGCGTATGTCGGGCAGCGCGAACACCGCCTTGCTGGGTTCACGTTCGCCCACCAGCACGCTCCAGCCATGCTGGCCGTTGGCGGCGTCGAAGCCGAACTCATCGGTCAGGTCATCGCCGAGGAACACCGGCAGGCGGCCACGGAAGGGCAGGTACTGCATCATCCGCCGCACGGCGCGGCCCTTGTCGGTGCCAACGGGAACGAACTCGACCACGTGGTCGCCCGGTTGCAGGCGGTAGCTGGCACGGCCACGCACATGGCGGTCGGCGAAGGCGCGCACATCACTTGCTGCATGCGGCGCACCGCGCCAATGCAGCGCCAGGCCGACGCCCTTGTCTTCCACCAGCACGCCGGGATGGCCGTGGGCAAAGCGCATCGCCTGCTGGTGCAGCGCGTGCAGCCACTCGGCGGTGTCGTCGTCGTGTTCGTCGCGCAGCACACGACCGTCCTCGCCACGCAGTTCGTGTCCATGCAGGCCGGCGGCGGGCAGCTTCAAAGGTGCGAACAGTTGATCCAGCTGTGCAAGCGGGCGACCACTGACCAGTGCTACGGCACCTTCCAGGCGGTCGCTGATGCGGCCGATGGCTTCACGCACATCCGGCAGCAGCTGCACGGCATCCGGGCGTGCAGCGAATTCGATCAGGGTGCCGTCGACATCGAGGAACAACGCGCAGGCGTCGTCCAGCAATGGCGGTGGCGGACGCAGGGGGAGCGGTTCAGCCATGACGCCCAGCTTGCCAGCGTGGGCGTGTACGTGGGGTCGAGGGCAGGCTACGACCCTGCTTCGGTGGGTGCCGACCGTTGGTCGGCACGGCAGGTCACCCTGCATCGAGCCCAGGCAGTGCGGACCAACGGTCCGCACCCACCCAAGGCAATCACACCCAATGCAATCAGAACGTATAGCGGACGCGGCCGTAGTAGTACGCGCCGTTGCTGCCGATCGGCGACAACACGTCGTACGGCAGATTGCCGAAGTAGTGGATATCGCTGTTGGATCGATCCGGGTAGTTGTCGGTCAGGTTCTGGCCGCCGATGGCCACGCTCCAGCGCGGGGTGATGCGGTACTCCACTTCCGCATCCAGCTGCCATTCGGCCTGGTAGGTCTGGCGCGGGATGTAGCCATCACCGAAGTTGAACACGCGGGTGGCGCTGCCATAGCGGTTCACGCGGGTGCTCAGCGACCAGTGGTCGTTGCTCCATGCGGCCGAGAAGCTGCCGCGCGTACGCGGGGTGGCATCGGTGAGGGTGTTGGTCTCTTCGATGCCGAACAGCACGTAGTCCGGGTTCAGCGAGCGCAGCTGCGCCGGCGTGGCCAGCACGTTCTTCAGCGTGGTCTTGGTGTACGCATAGGTGCCGGTCAGCAGCAGCTGGCCATCGCCCAGCGACTGGCGCCAGTTGCTCACCAGCTCGGCGCCGCGGGTGCGGGTATCGGCGGCATTGACGAAGAAGCTGGCGCTCTGCAGGCCGCTGACGCCGTAGTTGGCCGCCACGTAGTCGGTCAGCGCATCGCCGGTGATGCTCTCCGACAGCGCGATGCGGTCGTCGATGTCGATCTGGAAGAAGTCCAGCGACAGGTCGAAGTGCTCACCGATGCGGCTGGTGAAGCCCAGCGAGGTGTTGATCGATTTTTCCGGCTTCAGGTCCTGCGCACCGAGGCCGCGTGCGATCGGATTGTTGACCGACAGCAGGCGGCCCTGCACCAGCTGTCCGCCGGCGTTGTAGCCGGTCGAGGTGGACTCGTAACCGATCTGCGCCAGCGACGGCGCGCGAAAATTGTTGGAGATGGCACCGCGCAACGCGAACGCCGGGGTGAATTCATAGCGCAGGCCGAGCTTGCCGGTCAGTTCACCGCCGAAGTCGTCGTTGTGCTCGTAGCGCGCGGCCAGATCGGTGGAGAACTTCTCGCCGAACTGGCTGGACAGGCTGGCGTAGGCACTGGCCACGTCGCGCGACAGGCGGGCCGCATCCTGCGGCGTCAGGCCACCACCGGCCTGCGAGCCGGTCGGGCGATCGGTGTAGGGGCCGGCGGCGTAGCTGGCCGGGTCGCCGGGACGGGTCTGGTAGCGCTCATGGCGCGCTTCCACGCCCAGGCCCAGGGTGTGGCTGATGCTGTCGCTCTGGGTGAACACGCGGCTCAGGTCGAGGTTGCCCACGGTCTGCGCGTACTCGTAGTCGGCGGTCTTGAAGCGGGTCGGGCTGGTCGGGCCCAGCGAGGCGTTGAGCGAATCACGCAGGCGGTAGGTGAAGTCATTCTGGCCGTAATCCAGGCTGCCGTCGTAGCTCCATTCACCCCACTGGCCGCGCACGCCGGCCACGGCCTGCACGTCGCGGTTCTCGCCCTCGGAGATCGGCCGGTAGCCGTTCGGATAGACCTGCTTCCAGTTGGCATCGCCATCGGGATAGCGGAAGTAGTTCGCGCCTTCGGTATCCCGCTGGTTGAAGGTGCCGAACGCGTAGAACGTCGACGTCTGGCCCACCGGAATCTCGGTGTTCAGCCACAGGTTGATGTCCTTGCTCTTGCCATCGCCCAGCACATAGTTGCGCTTGCCCTGCAGCGCCAGGTTGTCCGGCGTCTGGTCCCACGGCGGAATCTGGTCGAAGCCGGCGCGGTTGGTGCCGTTGCGGTGCTTGTATTCCAGGCCGACGCGCAGGAAGCCTCCGTCCTCGCCCAGCGAGGTGCCGACCTTGGCGCTGATGTTGCCGGTCTGGCCGTCGGTGAGGGTGCGCCCGATCGGCTTGAGGTCGGTGTGGTTGGCACCGTAGCTGGCCTCGATCTCGCCGCCGTCGCCGCCGTTGTCGAGGATCACGTTGATCACGCCGGCCACGGCGTCCGAGCCGTACAGGGCACCGGCGCCGTCGCGCAGCACTTCGATGCGCTTGATCGCGCTGACCGGGATCGAATTGAAGTCGACCGGCGTGGTGCCCTTGCCGATCTTGCTGTCGGTGTTGACCAGCGCGGTGTGGTGGCGGCGCTTGCCATTGACCAGCACCAGCACCTGGTCCGGCGACAGGCCACGCAGCTGCGCCGCGCGCACATGGTCGGCGCCGCCGGAATTGGACTGGCGCGGGAAGTTGAACGACGGCAGCAACGCCTGCAGCGCACTGCCCAGTTCACCATTGACCACGCCGGCCTTGCGGATGTCCTCGGCGGTGAGCACATCCACCGGCGAGGTGGATTCGAGCACGGTGCGGTCGGCGGCACGGGTGCCGGTGACGATCACCGTGTCCAGGTTGGTGGCGTCCTGGGCCAGGGCCGGGACGGCAGCGGAGGAAAGCGCGAGGGCGATGGCGAGGCCGAGCGGCGACGCGGGCAGGCGGGCGGACATGGGGGCTCCAGCAACAACGACGACGGGGAAGGGGGAGATAGTTTCACTTACATCCATCCGGATGAAGCGATATATTATCTTCGCGTGATGACCGGTGCCGATGCAAGCCCCTATCGGTCCGGCATGAGCTGATGCCCTGTTGGCATCAGCACGCCGGGCCGGTGGCGCTGTACGCTGCCGGCTCGCCTTGTCCCCCTTCCCCGGAGCTGTACCGATGAAACACCTTGGCCTCGTCTTCGCCGTGCTGCTGGCCACCAGTGGCTGCGCCAGCCTGTCCTCGCAGGCGCCCAGCGCCTATGCCACGGCCACCACCGCCGAACTGAAGGGCGATGCCGCACGCCCGTCCGCCGGCCACGGCTGGGTGCGCAGCGAGCTGTACTTCGGCGTGGGTGAAGAGCAGGGCGCCGGCAACCGCCCGCAGGCCGACACCATCAGCGAGACGCAGTGGCGCACCTTCCTGGACAAGGAAGTCACCCCGCGCTTCCCGGATGGCCTGACCGTGTTCGATGCCTACGGCCAGTGGCTGTTCCGCGGCGATGCCTCGCCCAACCGCCTGCGCACCAAGGTGCTGGTGGTGCTGCACGAGGACACCCCGCAGCGCCGCGCAGACATCGAGGCGATCCGCCTGGCGTGGAAGCAGCAGACCAAGCATCAATCGGTGCTGTGGTCGCGGCAGCCGGTCGAGGTATCGTTCTGAGGTGAAGGTGCCAGCGCGGTGCCGCAGGGAGCGATGATGAACTACAGGGAATGCATGCTGGGCCTGGTGTTGGCAGGCGTGCTGGCACCGACGGCGCAGGCGCGTGGGGATGACGGCGAAACGCTGCGGTTCCAGGTGGCCGCTCACGTGCAGGCGCACGCCGATCCCCAGCAGGACGGCAGCATCGTGGTGTAGCTGTCACCGTCGGGCAAGCGCCAGACGCTGGCGGGTGCGGCGGATGCCGACGGCAATTCGCAATGGTCGCTGGAAGACGTCGATTTCGATGGCTACCCGGAACTGGTCGCGCGCGCCTCGGTAGGCATGGTCAACGAGGCGGTGGCGGTGTACCGCTTCGATCCGGCCAGTGCCGGGTTCCGCGCGCTGCAGGCCGACACCCATGGCAAGGACAGCTGCGGTGACCTGATGGGGCTGAGTGTCGACCGTCCGAGCCGCACCCTGACCAGCAGCTGCCGCAGCGGCCCGATGTGGTACACCGACCAGTACCGGTTTTCGGGTGCAACGCTCTACCTCTACCGCAGCGAGACTGTGCTGATGCTGGGCGACACGGTGAACGCCGCGCTGCATTGGGAACAGACCGACGAGCAGGGCCCGCTGGCGGTCTGGCGCACCTATGATCCTGCTGGTCGTGTGTTGGAGAGCGCCATCGGCGATTGCCTGGGCGCACCGCCGGATGGGCCGCTGCGTGGCCAGCAGGCCACCGTGGTGCCAGCGCGGTTGTTCCTGTTCGACCGACCCGGCGCATCCAGCACCAAGCGTTACCTGGTGCACGGCGACCGTGTGGAAATGCTGGATGAACAGGATGGCTGGATGAAGCTGCGCTATCGCAATCCGAAGCAGGGCGCGGTGGAAGGTTGGATCAACGTCAACGATTGAAGAAAAAAGGGGACGGAGGGAATTAAGTCGTTGACGGCACAAACGACTTGATTCCCTCCGTCCCCTTTTTTTGCGGTGGCATCACTTCACCGGGTCTAGCCTCGGACGTTCCCCCGTTCGAGGATGTATCCGATGAGCAAGCGCGTGGCCGAAATCGTGGTGGACGCCCTGCAGCAGGCTGGTGTCCGCCGTTGCTACGGCATCGTGGGCGATACGCTCAACCATGTGACCGATGCGATGCATGGCAGCGAGATCGCGTGGGTGCACGTGCGCCATGAGGAAGTGGCAGCGTTCGCTGCAGGCGCCGATTCGCTGGTGAGCGGCGAGCTGACCGCCTGCGCCGGTTCCTGCGGCCCCGGCAGCCTGCATTTCATCAACGGCGTGTTCGAGAGCAACCGCAACCGCGCGCCGATGGTGTTGATCGCCAGCCAAGTGGTGACCAGCGAGCTGGGCATGGAATTCCCGCAGGAAGTGGACTTCAAGGCGGTGTACGCCAGTTGTTCGGTGTTCTGCGAGCAGGTGCACAGCGCCGAACAGGCGCGCCGCGTGGTCACGCTGGCCTGCCAGGCCGCGATCAGCCGCCGCGGCGTGGCGGTGGTGATCCTGCCCGCCGATATCAGCCAAGCCGAGGTGAAGCACGATGTGCCGTTCTCGGTGCACTACGCCCAGCCGGTGCTGCGCCCGTCGGATGCCGAGCTGCAGCGCATCGCTGAGCTGCTGGGGCAGGGCAAGCGCATCGGCATCTATGCCGGTGCCGGTTGCCAGGGCGCACACCCGCAGTTGCTGGAGCTGGCCCGGCGCCTGCAGGCCCCGATCGCGCACACCTCGCGCGCCAAGGACTTCGTCGAGCCGGACAACCCTTACAACATGGGCATGACCGGCATCTTCGGCATCGAATCCGGCTTCCACACGCTGATGGAGTGCGACACGCTGCTGCTGCTCGGCGCCGATTTCGCGTGGGGCCAGTTCTATCCGGACAAGGCCACGATCATCCAGGTCGACCGTGATGGCAGCCACCTCGGCCGCCGCCATCCGGTGAACCTGGGCGTGGTCGGTGACATCGCACCGACGCTGGACGCCTTGCTGCCGATGCTGCCGCCGCGCGAGGACAGCAGTTTCCTGGACGAGTGCATCGAGCGCCGTGACAAGGCGCTGAAGAAGCGCGAACAGGAAGAACAACCGGGCGAAGGCGAGTTGATCCACCCGCAGCACCTGACCGCGCTGCTGTCGAAGTACGCGACAGACGACGCGCTGTTCACCGCCGACGGCGGCTCGCCGATGGTGTGGGTGCTGCGGCATATCCGGGTGAATGGTCGCCGCCGTACGCTGACCAGCCTGCTGCACGGCACGATGGCCAACGCGATGCCGCAGGCACTCGGCCTGCAGAAGGCGTTCCCCGGCCGCCAGGTGATTTCGCTGTCCGGTGACGGTGGCCTGGCAATGCTGCTGGGCGACCTGCTGACGGCGGTACAGGAGAATCTGCCGATCAAGGTGGTGGTGTTCAACAACGGCTCGCTGAATTTCGTCGAGCTGGAGCAGAAGGTGGAGGGCCTTCTGGACAACTACACCGACCTGAAGAACCCGGACTTCGGCCGCCTGGCCGAGGTGATCGGCTTCCACGGCCGCACGGTGACACGCAGCGAGGATCTGGAGGAGGCGGTGCAGGACTTCCTGGTGCAGCGCGGCCCGGCGCTGCTGGACGTGCATACCAGCCGCGCCGAGCTGGTGATGCCGCCGCAGATCGAGGCGAAGCAGGTGGCCGGTACGGCGCTGTACGCCGCCAAGGCCGTGTTGAACGGCCGCTTCGACGACGTGAAGCATCTGCTGGTGGACAACTTCCTGAAAAAGTAGGGGGTTGGTCGATGCAGGGCTGCGCCCTGCACCCGCCGAAACCACGGCAACCGCCGAAGCAAGATTAAAAGCAGGTTTGGCGTGGGTAGGCGAGGTGGATCCGGTTGCGGGGGACGCCGTAAACCCGTCCCTGGGGGCTTGGCCGCGGCATCCATGCCGCGGACACCCCCGCAACCGGACCCACCCCGCCTTCGACAGTTTCCTGCGATCTGTCGGAACGGCATATTGCACTGGTGGGTGTCGACCTTGGTCGACACGGTGGATCCACGCCATATGTGGATAACGGAAGAACGATCGAAATGATCTTCTGTAGGGCCGAGCCATGCTCGGCTCAGCGCGAAGCGACCCGCTTTTGCTTTTTGATCTTTTGATTCTCTTCCGTGGCTGGCACGCGCAGGAAACTGTCAGGGGCCGGTCGGGATGGGCTGCGCAGGACCGTTGGCGCCATGGATGGCGCCATCGAGCCCCCAGGGATGGGTTTACGGCGTGTCCTGCGCAGCCCATCCCGACCGGCCCAACCCAGAAATCGCTGTCCGCGACCAACCCAGCCACGAGGGGCCCCGCCGTTGGCTGGAACCCATCATTCCACGACGGAATTGGCGCGCTGGCCCCGCTGGGCCTACCATCGGCGGTCCCCACCCCCACCGCCCCTTCCATGTCCGCTCCCGCTTCCGCCGCACCGCGTCGCTGGTTCGTCGCTGGCGACTTCAACGGCTTCTTCGGCCTGGTCGTCGACAACCTCTCCATCCTCGGCTTCATCGCCATGGCCCTGGTCGGGATCTTCCAGTTCCCCGCCGACGTGGTGTTCGGCCGCATGTTCCCCGGCACCGCCTTTGGCGTGCTGGTCGGCAACCTGCTGTACACCCTGATGGCGCGCCGGCTGGCCGCGCGTACCGGCCGCGACGATGTCACCGCCATGCCGCTGGGCCTGGATGCACCCACCAGCATCGGCATGGCCCTGCTGGTGCTCGGCCCGGCCTTCCTCGCGTTCAAGCAGCAGGGCATGGATCCGCATGCCGCGGGCATCGCTACCTGGCAGCTGGGCATGGCTGCGCTGGTGATCATGGGCGTGCTCAAGTTCGTGCTGTCGTTCTTCGGCGAAGCGGTCACCCGCGCGCTGCCGCGTGCCGCACTGCTGGGTTCCATCGCCGGCATCGCGCTGGTGCTGATGGGCCTGCTGCCGCTGCTGGAAACGCTGCGCTCGCCGCTGGTCGGCTTCACCACGCTGGGCCTGCTGCTGTACGTGCTGATCGCCAAGGGCAAGCTGCCGGTGCGTGGCCCGGGCGTGCTGCTGGCCTTCGTGTTCGGCACCGTGCTGTATTACGGCCTCGGCCTGGCCGGCTTGGGCGCACCGGGCTTCCATGTGCCGGCGTGGGTGCCGCCGCAGGTGGTGCTGCCGCTGCCGACGCTGGGCTTCCTCGACGGCCTGCCCACCGCGATGACCTACCTGCCGCTGCTGCTGCCGTTCGGCCTGCTGATGGTGGTCGGTGGCATCAACGTGTCCGAAAGCGCGCGCGCGGCCGGCGATGACTACCGCACCCGCGACATCCTGCTGGTGGAAGCGGTGGCCACGCTGGTGGCCGGTGTCTGCGGCGGCGTGGCGCAGACCACACCGTACATCGGCCAGCCGGCGTACAAGCACATGGGCGCCCGCAGCGGCTACACGCTGCTGACCGGCCTGTTCGTCGGCATCGGCGGCATGCTCGGCATCATCTCCGGGCTGGTGCAGTGGCTGCCGTTGGCGGTGCTGGCACCGATCATCGTGTACGTGGCCATCGACATCACCACCCAGGCCTTCCAGGCCACGCCGCGCCACCACACCGGCGCGATGGTGTTCGGTTTCCTGCCGTCGGTGGCGTACCTGCTGGCGATCAAGGCGCCGGGCTGGATCGCGCCGGACCAGCTGCCGCAACTGCTGACCAAACTGGATGGCCACGGATTGCCTGAGCTGGCGGTGATCTTCACCCTCGGCAACGGCTTCATCATCACGTCGATGCTGTGGATCTCGGCGGTAGCCGCGATGGTCGATGGCCGCCTGCGCCGTGCCTGCGGCTTCCTGCTGGTGGCCGCAGGTCTGACCCTGTTCGGCCTGATCCATTCGGTGGATCCGCGTGGTGGCATCTACCTGCCGTGGGACCTGGACGGGCTGGCACGCATCATCAGCTGGCAGTTCGCCGGTGCCTACGTGGCATTGGCGCTGCTGCTGGGCCTGCTGTCACTGCAGAAGCAGGCGGTGAAGCCGCTGGGTGAGAACCGCTGACCCCACGGTAGTGCCGGTCGCTGGCCGGCATGCTCATGGACCTCGGACGCAGTGTGCAGTTGCCGGCCAGCGGCCGGCACTACCGCTCCGCATCCAGCTCGGGGTAGTGGCGGAAGATGCCGTTGGTGTTGAACGGCAACCGCCGCGCCGAGGCCAGATAGGCGGCAATGTTGGGTCGTTTCGCCACCCGCTCCTGCAGCGCGCGCAGCCGGGGCAGGGTGGGGCCGAGCGCCTGCATGCGGCGCGGGAACATGTAGTCCAGCCCGCTCAGCAGCTGGAACAGCGACAGATCCACATACGAATGCTCGCGCAGTGCATGGCGGCCACCGTTGGCGGCCAGCACGTGTTCGAAGTAGCCCAGGAACTTCGGCAGTCGTTCGCTGCGCAGGGACGCGGCGCGTGCCTTGGCTTCGGTCTTCTGCTCTTCGTAGTACTTCGACGCGGCGATCGGATGGTGGGTGTCGTGCACCTCGGCCACCAGGTCGGCGATGGTCAGCTGCAGTTGCAGCGCCTGCAGCCGGCGTGAGGCGGCCTGCGGCACCAGGTCCAGCGACGGGCCGAGGAAATCCAGGATGGCCGCGACCTGTGCGATGACCTGGCGGCCCGCTTTAAGGAACGGCGGCGCGAAGGGCTGCGGGCCCTCGCTGCTGCCATCCAGGAATGGCTGCATCACCGCATCGCCGTGCACCCGTGCCATGTCGATGTAGTCGGCGCCGGCATCTTCCAGCGCCAGGCGCACGAACTCGCCACGGCCCTGGATGCCGGTCCAGTAGTACAGCGCGTACTGCATGGGAGTGCCTCCACAGGACAGAACTCATAGCCTCGCGCGGGCAGTGCAAAGCAGGCGTGAGCGCGGTTCTGGTGCAGGTCCCAACCCGAACGGCAGCGGAACAGGCGGGGAACCGGCTGCAATCGATGGGGTCACACCTTTTCCATGCGTGTGAAACGAGGTGCTGCATCATGCAGAGTGGAAAGGCGGTTTGGCCCTGGGTGCTGGGCGTGGTGGTGATCGGTGGCGCGGGTGGTTGGTTGTTCCGCGATCAGCTGAAGAGCCTGGCAGACGGTGTTTCGGTGCCGGTGCAATCAACCCCCGCCAGTACCGGCACACCGCCACAACCGACGGCAGCTGCAGAGCCCGCGCCGGCACCACCATCAATCAGGCATCCGCTGGATACCGAGGCCGCGGCGGATCCGGCACTGCCGAAGCTGGCTGACAGCGATGCCGCGGCCTGGGGCGCATTGAGCCAGCTGTTCCAGGGCGAGGGGCCGCTGACCCTGCTGCTGCGTGATCATCTGATCCAGCGCCTGGTCACCCAGGTCGACAACCTGGACAAGCCCAGCGTGCCGCCGACCGCGTTGGCCGCGCGCCCGCTGCCGGGCAACCTGCAGGTCGAGCCGGGCGAGGGTGGCGAACGCATCGCCGCCAGCAATGCGGCGCGCTATGCGCCCTACGTGCAGGCGTTCACTGCGCTGGACCCGGCGGCAACGGCTACCGCTTACAAACGCTTCTATCCGCTGATCCAGCAGGCCTATGTCGACCTTGGGCGGCCCGAGGGCTATTTCAACGACCGCCTGGTCACGGTGATCGACCACCTGCTGGAGACCCCGGAACTGGCCCAGGCGCCACTGGTGCAGCGCGATGAACGCGGCCGCTATCGATTCGTCGATCCCACCCTGCAGTCACGCTCGATCGGGCAGAAGGCCCTGCTGCGCATGGACCCGGCGCAGGCGCGGGCGGTCAAGCAGCAGATGCGGGCGATCCGCAGCGCGATCACGCGCTGAGCCCGTCCACCGCACGGAACTGATCGGGATCAACGCGCCGACCACACCCGTTCCGGCATGCTGGCCACAGGCTGACTGGCCTCGGGGTGCAGTCGCAGCCACCCTTGAAACGGGGTGGGGCAACCGCATCTTTCCAGCATCGCCGGCGCGGGCCGGCCCTGATGACCGATGAGGATTCGCAATGCGGATGGACAAGCTCACCTCGCGTTTCCAGCAGGCGCTGGCAGACGCACAGTCGCTGGCCGTGGGCCGCGACAACAGCATCATCGAACCGGTTCACCTGTTCAGCGCACTGCTGGACCAGCAGGGCGGCAGCACGCGCCCGCTGCTGGCCCAGGCCGGGGTGAACGTGCCGGTGCTGCGCGAGCGCCTGACCGAGGCGCTGGACGCACTGCCCAAGGTGTCCGGGCAGGCCGGCAACGTCTCGATGGGCAATGACCTGGGGCGCCTGCTGAACCAGACCGACAAGCTCGCCCAGCAGAATGGCGATGCCTTTATCGCCAGCGAGTGGTTCGTGCTGGCGGCGCTGGACGACGGCGGCACGCTGGGCATGGCGTTGCGCGCCGCCGGTGCCGACAAGACCCGCCTGCAGGCCGCGATCGACAAGCTGCGTGGCGGCGAGAACGTGCAGTCGGAGAATGCCGAGGAACAGCGGCAGGCGCTGGAGAAGTACACCATCGACCTGACCGCGCGTGCCGAGAGCGGCAAGCTCGATCCGGTGATCGGCCGTGACGAGGAAATCCGCCGCACCATCCAGGTGCTGCAGCGCCGGACCAAGAACAACCCGGTGCTGATCGGCGAACCTGGCGTTGGCAAGACCGCGATCGTGGAAGGCCTGGCCCAGCGCATCATCAACGACGAAGTGCCCGAGGGCCTGCGCGGCAAGCGCGTGCTGTCGCTGGACATGGGCGCGCTGATCGCCGGCGCCAAGTTCCGTGGCGAATTCGAGGAACGCCTGAAGGGCGTGCTCAACGACCTCGCCAAGAGCGAAGGGCAGATCATCCTGTTCATCGATGAGCTGCACACCATGGTCGGCGCCGGCAAGGCCGACGGTGCGATGGATGCCGGCAACATGCTCAAGCCGGCGCTGGCACGTGGCGAACTGCACTGCGTGGGCGCCACTACGCTGGATGAGTACCGCAAGTACATCGAAAAGGACGCTGCGCTGGAGCGCCGTTTCCAGAAGGTGTTCGTGGGTGAGCCGTCGGTGGAGGACACCATCGCCATCCTGCGCGGGCTGAAGGAAAAGTATGCGGTGCACCACGGGGTGGAGATCACCGACCCGGCCATCGTTGCCGCTGCGACGCTGTCCAACCGCTACATCACCGACCGCCAGCTGCCGGACAAGGCCATCGACCTGATGGACGAGGCCGCCTCGCGCCTGCGCATGGAGATCGACTCCAAGCCGGAGGAGCTGGACCGCCTGGAACGCCGGGTGATCCAGCTGAAGATCCAGCGCGAGATGCTGAAGAAGGAGAAGGACGAGGCCTCGCGGCAGCGCCTGGCTGACCTGGAGAACGACATCGATGCGCTGGAGCGCGAGTTCTCCGACCTCAATGAAATCTGGAAGTCGGAGAAGGCCGCGCTGCAGGGTGCAACGAAGATCAAGGAGCAGGTCGAGCAGGCCAAGCTGGAGCTGGAATCGGCGCAGCGCCGCCAGGATTTCGCCAAGATGAGCGAGATCCAGTACGGCCTGCTGCCGCAGCTGGAAAAGCAGCTGGCCGCTGCGCAGGAGGCCGAACACAAGGACTTCAAGCTGGTGCAGGACCGGGTCACCGACGAGGAAATCGCCGAGGTCGTCTCGCGCTGGACCGGCATTCCGGTCAACAAGATGCTCGAAGGCGAGCGCGACAAGCTGCTGCGCATGGAAGAGGTGCTGCACAACCGCGTGGTCGGCCAGGAAGAAGCGATCAGGGTCGTCTCCGATGCCGTGCGCCGTTCGCGCGCTGGCCTGTCCGATCCGAATCGCCCGGCCGGTTCGTTCCTGTTCCTCGGCCCGACCGGCGTCGGCAAGACCGAACTGTGCAAGTCGCTGGCCGAGTTCCTGTTCGACAGTGCCGACGCGATGATCCGCATCGACATGAGCGAGTTCATGGAGAAGCACAGCGTCGCCCGCCTGATCGGTGCCCCCCCGGGCTACGTCGGCTACGAGGAAGGCGGTTACCTGACCGAAGCGGTGCGTCGCCGTCCGTATTCGCTGATCCTGCTGGACGAAGTGGAGAAGGCGCATCCGGATGTGTTCAACATCCTGCTGCAGGTGCTGGACGACGGCCGCCTGACCGATGGGCAGGGCCGTACCGTGGACTTCCGCAACACCGTCATCGTGATGACCTCGAACCTGGGTTCGCACCAGATCCAGGACATGAGCGCCGACGACAGTCCGGAGGCCTACACGCAGATGAAGGCGGCGGTGATGGGCGTGGTGCAGGCGCACTTCCGCCCGGAGTTCATCAACCGCCTGGACGACATCGTGGTGTTCCACCCATTGGACAAGCAGCAGATCAAGCAGATCGCGCGCATCCAGATGCGTGGCCTGGAAAAGCGCCTGGCCGAGCGTGGCTTGAAGCTGATGGTGTCCGACGCAGCGTTCGACCTGCTTGGCAACGTTGGCTTCGATCCGGTGTATGGCGCGCGCCCGTTGAAGCGCGCGATCCAGGCGCAGCTGGAAAACCCGTTGGCGCAGAAGATCCTGTCCGGCGCCTTCGTCAACGGCGACACCATCGAAGTCGGCAACGACGGTGGCCATCTGGTGTTCGCCAAGGCGTGAGTCCATCGGGGCGCTGCCTGACCGCAGCGCCCCGTTTCCTGTGAGTAACGCCGGGCCCGGCCCGGCGCGTCCTCAGAAGCGGTGTGTGTACCCGCTCATCAGCCCGAACTGGTTGGGTTTCTGCACGATCGGGCTGTTGGCCGCATCGCCGAGCAGGCGCGTGCCTTCGGCCGAGATGTACCAGTTGCCGTTGCGGCCCGCGCGGTGGCTCCACTTCAGGCCGACACCGGCGCTGACCAGGCCGGCCTTCGGTTTGTGCTCGGCGAAGCCCGTGCGTTTGGCCTGTTCCGGGCTGACGCCGTACCAGGTCTGCATGTAGCCACGGTTGCCGTAGTCGGTGGACACGCTGCCGCTGACCACGCCTCCGGCTAGGTCGAACAGCGGCAGGGTCAGGTTCAGGTGGATCTGCTGGGTGGCCAGGCCGTTCTCGGCCTTGTCCTCGTCCTTGCGGGTGAACTGCCAGGAGCCGCTCAGCACGGCTTCGCCCAGCGTATAACCAGCCGAGACACCGACCAGGGGACGGGTATCGATATCGCCCATGCCGCGCAGGAAGTCCGAACCGCCGAGCAGCGAGTCCTTGTCCTTGCGGATGCCGCTGGCGCCGACGTAGGCGCGCACGCGGGTGTGCTCGCCGAGGGCGGTGCCCCAGCCGATGCCACTGGTGCCCAGAAACCAGCCCCCCGGCGAGGTGACATCGAAGGACAGCGACGGCGTCGCACGATACTCCTCGCTGCCGCTGTAACGCGGGGTCACGCCACCACCGGCGGCGAGCTCGAAGGTCCAGTGGTCATCCTTGGCGTGGGCGATCGGCGTGGCAAACAGCGGCAGCAGGGCCAGGCAGAGCAGGGTGGGGGAACGGCGAAGCTGGGACATGGAAACTCTCGGCAATGGGAGGAAAGCAGCGCGCGCATCCGGCGAGTGCTGCAGGGTCGCCAGCGTGGCGATACGCCGGCGACCGATCCGTCCGCAGTTGTGCGGGAGTTGTAATCAACTGTAATCGCGGCCCAGCGCGTTCAGCTGGCAGCCAGCGGCCAGTGCATTTCCAGGCGTGCGCCGCCCAGCGTGGCGCGACTGATGCGCAGCTCGCCGCCGTGGCGGGCTGCAATGCGGCCGACGATGGCCAGGCCCAGGCCGAAGCCGCCGGTGTCGCGGCTGCGGCTGTCATCCAGGCGGGTGAACGGGCGCATCACCTTTTCGTGGTCGGCCTCGGCGATGCCCGGGCCGTCATCGTCCACGCGCAGGCAGGCGCGTCCGCCCACACCCACCAGCGACACTTCCACCTGCGAGCGCGCGTGGCGCAGCGCATTGCCGACCAGGTTGCTCAGCGCCAGCTGCAGCAGGCGTGGCTCGGCATCCACGCGCTGCAGGGCGCTGGGCTGCACGCGCAACACCAGGCCGGCACGTTCGGCATCGCGGCGGGCATCGGCCAGGCAGGCCTGCAGCCAGTCGTTGGCTTCAATCCGCTGCATTGGTTCGCCTTCGCTGGGATGCTCCAGCCGTTCGTAGGCCAGCAGTTCGCTGACCAGCCGGTTGAGCTCGGCCAGGTCGCCGTGCAGGCCTTGTGCCAGCCGTACGCGGCGATCGCGATCATCGCTGTCCTGCATCAGGTCCAGGCCGAAGGCCACGCGTGCGATGGGCGTGCGCAGTTCGTGCGAAATGGCATGGGTGAGGTCGCGCTGGCGCTGCACCAGCTCGGCCACGCGCGCGGCCATGCGGTTGGAATGGTCGACGATGACGCGTATCTGCGAGCGTGGCGAAACCTGCGCGCGCGCCTGCAGATCGCCGGCACCGATGCGATCGGCGTGCCGGCGCAGGGCTTCCAGATCGCGCCAGAGCAGGCGTACCCAGGCATACAGGCTGGCGCCGACCAGCAGCAGGATGCTGAGGTAGGCCGCGATGGTCATGTACATCGTCATCTGCACCGCGCCGGGCAGGCGCAGGTGCAGCCAGCGGCCGCCGATGCCCTCGATGGGCAGCAGGACCTGCTGGTACTGATCGCGCACGATGAAGCCATCGGCCTGCACGGCCGCCTGTTCCTGCGGTGTGAGCGCGGGAGGATTGTCGAGCAGGGTCAGGGCGATGCCGTAGTGTGGTTGCAACTGCTGCAGGCGCTCACGCTGCTGGCCGGCGTCCAGGCCCGCAAGGCCACTGCGCAGGGCGTACACCTGCCCGCGTACCTGCTCCACGAACACGCGATCCTGCACGGGCGTGTAGATGCCATCCAGGATGTGGTTGAGGAAGAACACCGAGACCAGGAAGCAGGCGCCGGTGACGAACCACAGCCACAGGAACAGCCGCTTCATTCCGACCAGGCCGCAGGATTGAACTGGTAGCCGCGCCCCCACACGGTCTTGATCCGCCGCGGTTCGCGCGCATCGTCGCCGAGCTTGCGGCGCAGCTTGCCGATGCAGACGTCAACGCTGCGGTCCAGGCCGTCGAAGCCGATGCCGCGCACCGCCTGCAGGATCTGGTCACGCGACAGAATCTGCCCCGGCTGGCTGGCCAGCAGCCACAGGATCTCGAACTCGGTGGTGCCCACATCCACCGCCGCACCGTGCAGATGCACTTCACGCTGCATGCGATCGATCAGCAGTTGCCCATGCATCAGCCGGCTGGGCGTGCCGGTGTTGCTGCTGCCATGGCGGCGGCGCAGCAGGGCGCGCAGGCGGGCCAGCAGCAGGCGTGGTTCGATCGGCTTGTGCACATAGTCATCGGCACCCGATTCCAGGCCCAGCACCTGTTCGATGTCGTCCTCGCAAGCGGTCAGCATCAGGATCGGCACATCGGAGAAGCTGCGGATCTGCCGGCACACATCGATGCCCCCGAGGCCGGGCAGCATCAGGTCCAGCACCACCAGTTCCGGGGCATGCTGCCGGCAGGCCGCACCGGCAAGGTCACCACGGGGCACGTGCTGCACGGCGAAGCCATGTTCGTGCAGGTAGTCGCTCACCAGTTCGGCCAGGCGACGGTCGTCCTCCACCAGCAGGACCGACGTGGGCGAACTGCTGGCAGGGGGAGTCCAGGGGGATGGCTGCATGCGTGGGGCCTCCGTGCCCGGGCAGGAGCGCCCGGCGGCGAAGCCTAGCAACGGCCCATGACGGCTGCCTGAATCGCGGCCAACCTGATAACCGCGGGTACGGACGTCATCGCCAGCGGCTTTCAGCGGCCGGCCCCGGCTGGCCTATGGTGGCGGTTTCCCCGGATGGAGCCTGGTGCAATGAGCGACCCGCAGTGGCAACTGGAAACCTTGGCCGTGCACGGCGGCTACCGTCCCGACCCGACCACCCGCGCGGTGGCGGTACCGATCTACCAGACCGTAGCGTATGCGTTCGATGACACCCAGCACGGTGCCGACCTGTTCGACCTCAAGGTGCCGGGCAACATCTACACCCGCATCATGAACCCCACTACTGACGTGCTGGAGCAGCGCCTGGCCGCGCTGGAAGGCGGCATCGGCGCGCTGGCGCTTGCCTCGGGACAGGCCGCGATCACCTATGCCATCCAGACCATTGCCGAGGCCGGCGACAACATCGTCGCCTCCAGTGCGCTGTACGGTGGCAGCCTCAACCTGCTGGCGCACACGCTGCCGCAGTACGGCATCCAGGCGCGTTTCGCCGATCCGGCCGATCCAGCCGCGTTCGCCACCCTGATCGACGAACGCACCAAGGCGGTGTTCGTCGAATCCATCGGCAACCCGCGCGGCAACGTCACCGACATCGCCGCCATCGCCGAGGTCGCGCATGCCGCCGGCGTGCCGCTGATCGTCGACAACACGGTGGCCACGCCGTTCCTGCTGCGCCCGTTCGAGCACGGTGCCGACATCGTGGTGCATTCGCTGACCAAGTACCTCGGCGGCCACGGCACCAGCCTGGGCGGCGCGATCATCGATTCCGGCCGCTTCGACTGGGCCGCGCAACCCAACCGCTTCGCGCGCCTCAACCAGCCAGACCCCAGTTACCACGGCGTGGTCTATACCGAAGCACTGGGGCCGGCGGCCTACATCGGCCGCGCGCGCGTGGTGCCACTGCGCAATACCGGCGCGGCGCTGTCGCCGTTCAATGCCTTCCTGATCCTGCAGGGCATCGAGACCCTGGCCCTGCGCATGGAACGCATCAATGCCAATGCGCTGGCCGTCGCGCAGTTCCTGAAGGCGCATGCCAAGGTGGCCTGGGTGCGCTACGCCGGACTGGCCGACGACCCGGAGCATGCCGCCGCGCAGCGCTACCTGGGTGGGCACGGCTCGGGCGTGTTGACCTTCGGCCTGCCCGGTGGGCGCGAGGCCGGCGCGCGCTTCCTCGATGCACTGAAGCTGTTCACCCGCCTGGTCAACCTGGGCGATGCGAAGTCACTGGCCACCCATCCGGCCTCGACCACCCATCGCCAGCTGGATGCAGCGGAGCTGGCAAAGGCCGGTGTCAGCGAGGACACCGTGCGGCTGTCGATCGGCATCGAACACATCGGCGACCTGCGCGCCGACCTGGAGCAGGCCCTGGCCGGCGCCTGATAGCCGCACGCTTGGTGCATATCCCCACAGGCGATCACCACTGGCAACGCGATGCGCTACGGTGGAACTGCCTCTCCAAGGCAGTGGCAACGTGGCGATCCAGATCCCCGGTCGATGCGGGTCGACCGGGGATTTTTTGTTTCCCATGCACCGTTGGCCGGCATCCAACCCGGTAGATCCACGCCATGCGTGGATGTATCTCCATCGGAATCGAACATTCCGACATTTCATCGAACAGCATCCACGCATGGCGTGGATCTACTGCAGATCGCAGGAAATTGTCGAAGGCGGGGTGGGTCCGGTTGCAGGGGCGTGAGCGCCATGGATGGCGCGACCGAGCCTCCATGGACGGATTCACGGCGTCCCCTGCAACCGGACCCGCCCCGCCATCCCACGGAATGCCAGCTTTTGCTGTTGCCGTTGCCGTTGCAGTTGAAGTTGTCTCGGCAGGTGCAGGGCTGCAAGCCCTGCCGCACCACCCTCACACCACCGGAATGCTGTGCTGCCCCAGATTCCGGTACGGCGGCGTGGACATGATCATCTCCGCCAGCGAATACGCCAGCTCGCGCTCGGCCATCACCGTGCCATCGGCGCCGTGCTCCAGCAGATGCTTCACTTCGGCATCGCTGTGCGCACGCGCCAGCAGGGTCAGCTCCGGGTTGATCGCACGCAGCTTGGCCAGCGCCTCGCCGGCTTCCAGCGGCTGCGGAATCGCCAGCACTGCGATCTTCGCGCGCTCGGGATGGGCCTCGGCCAGTACCCGGTCGGCGGCGGCGCTGCCACGGATCGCCGCGATGCCATTGGCATGCGCTCGCTCCACGTGGTCCTTGTTGTCATCGATCACCAGCACCGGTACGCCGCGATCCCGCAGCACCTGCGCCAGCTCGCTGCCGACCCGGCCGTAGCCGATCACGATGGCGTGCGCGTTCAGGTCACGCGACGGGCCGATGGCTTCTTCCGGCTCGGCCGGCTGCGGCTGCTGTTCCTGCTTGGCCTGCCAACGGTCCAGCAGGCCGAACACCAGCGGGTTGAGCATGATCGACACCAGCGCACCGGCCAGCACCAGCGACTGGCCTTCCTTCGGCAGGATCTGCAGTGCCACGCCGAGGCCGGCGATGATGAAGGCGAATTCGCCGATCTGCGCCAGGCTGGCCGAGATGGTCAGTGCGGTGCTGGTCGGGTGGCCGAATGCACGCACGATGAAGAAGGCGGCGGCCGACTTGCCGAACATGATGATCAGCACGGTGGCCAGCACCTGCCACGGGTGCTGGATGAGGATGTTGGGGTCGAACAGCATGCCGACCGAGACGAAGAACAGCACCGCGAACGCATCGCGCAGCGGCAGCGAATCATGCGCGGCCTTGTGGCTCAGCTCCGATTCGTTGAGCAGCATGCCGGCGAAGAACGCGCCCAGCGCGAACGAGACGCCGAACAGCATCGCCGAGCCGAACGCCACGCCCAGCGCGATCGCCAGCACCGACAGGGTGAACAGTTCGCGCGAACCGGTACCGGCGATACGTTCGAGGATCCACGGAATGACCCGGCGCCCGACCACCAGCATCACCGCCACGAACAGGCCCAGCTGCACGAAGGTCCAGCCGATGTCGGCCAGCACGCTGCCCAGCGAGTGCGATTCCTTGGCCGCGTCGGGCCCGAACACACCGGCCATCACCGGCATCATCACCAGCGCCAGCACACAGGCCAGGTCTTCCACGATCAGCCAGCCGACCGCGATCTTGCCGCGCATGGTCTCCAGCAGGCGGCGTTCCTCCATCGCCCGCAGCAGTACCACGGTACTGGCGGTGGCCAGCGAGAAGCCGAAGATGACGCCATGGATGGCCGGCCAGCCCATCAGCGAGGCCACGCCCCAGCCGAGCAGGGTGGCCACGGCGATCTGGCCGATGGCACCGGGGATGGCGATGGCCTTGACCGCCATCAGGTCCTTCAGCGAGAAGTGCAGGCCGACGCCGAACATCAGCAGCATCACGCCCAGTTCGGCCAGCTGGTTGGCCAGCGCCTGGTCGGCGACGAAGCCGGGAGTGAACGGACCTACGCAGATGCCAGCAACCAGGTAACCGACCAGGGGAGACAAGCGGAGCTTGTTGGCCAGCGCGCCGAAGATGAAGGCGAGCCCGAGGCCAACGGCAACGATGTTGATCAGGTCGGTGTCATGGTGCATCGGCACTCGCAGGCAATCGGGGGTATCCCGATTTTCACCGATGAGGCCAGATACGGCAAACCTTAAATGCGAATGGGGTCAGATCCCTTGTCCCGAAGGAAAAGGGATCTGACCCCACCAGGGGATTGCCGGCCAGCGGCCGGCGCTACCACTTACCAGGTGTACTTGATCCGCCCGTAGACGTACGCGCCGTTGAAGCCGAACGGCGAGTAGTTGCTGTACGGCAGCATGCCGAAGGTGGAGTTCTGCAGGTCTTCGGTGCGGTCCGGGTACTCGTTCAGCAGGTTGTCGGCACCGACGGTCAGCGTCCAGTTGCTGCTCGGCTTGTAGCTGGCCGAGGCATCCAGCACCCACTTGTCACCGTAGGTCTGGTCGCGCAGCGCGGTGGCCGAGTTGCGCACGGTGAACTTGCCGTAGCGGGTGGCGGCCAGGCCCAGTTCCCAGTGGTCCGAACGCCAGGTGCCGCTCAGGATCGCCTTGTCGCGTGGGTAGCTGTCCTCGATGCGGCCGATCTCATCGCGGCCGATCAGCGACTGGTTCAGGCCCAGCGTGCCGAATACCGCCGGGGTGCCGCCGACGCGGCGCACTTCAGTGTCGTTGTAGCTGTACGCGGCGGTCAGTTCCAGGCTGCTGGCACTGAACGGCACCGTGTAGCTGGACACGAAGTCGACGCCACGGGTGCGCGTATCCAGGCCGTTGGTGAAGTACGAGAACGCGGTCACCTGCGGCAGGCCGAGCGTGGTCAGCAGCGCGCTGCTGGCGGCATTGGTGGTGATGCTCGATGACAGCGCGATGCGGTCGTCGATGTCGATCTGATACGCATCAACGGTGATGTACATGCGGTCGACCGGCTGCAGCACCAGGCCCAGGCTGTAGGAGGTGGAGGTCTCGGCCTTCAGCGGCGAGGCGCCCAGTGCCTGTGCGGCCTGGCTGGTGGTCGGGAAGGTACCGCGCTCGACGAACACGCCGTTGGTGAACTGGCTGGTGACCGCCTGGTAGCCCTGCTGCGCCAGCGACGGAGCACGGAAGCCGCTGGAGGCAGTGGCCCGCAGCGCGACCTTGTCGGTGAACGCGTAGCGCGCCGACAGCTTGCCGGAGAAGCGGTCGCCGAAGTCCGAGTAATCCTCGTAGCGGCCGGTGATGCCGGCCGAGAACTTCTCGGTCAGGTCCGCTTCCAGACCCGCATAGACCGCGTAGTTGTGGCGGTCGGCATGCACTTCATTGGTGGGGGTGAAGCCACCGAAGCCCTGCGCGCCACTGCCGGTGTACGAGTTCAGCTCGCCCGGCTTCTGGTCCCACTTCTCCTTGCGGTATTCACCACCGAAGGACAGCGTGACCGGGTAGGCCAGGCCCCAGTCCAGCGACTTGGTCAGATCGGCGTTGAAGATGTCCTGCTGGTACTTCAGCGTGCCGTCGTAGAACGAGCGCGGGCTGGTTGCGCCGAGGCTGTAGTTGATGCTGTTGCGGGTGTGGAAGTCGAGGGTGTTCTCGCCGTGGTTCAGGCTCAGGTCCCAGGTCCAGCCGTTGTCGGTGTTGCCCTTGACCCCGGCCACCAGCGAGCGGTCCTTGGAGTACTGGTTGATCTCCGGCACGAAGCCGTCCGGGTAGGTCTGCGCCAGCAGCGCGGTCTGCCCGTTGTGGTTGCGCGAGCGGTAGAACGCGAACGAGGTGATGTCGCGGTTGCTGAGCAGCGCGCTGGCGTAGCCGGTCACGCGGTCGCTGAAGTCGAAGCTGGCATTGACCGAGGCAGCGGTGGCATCCACGCGCGGGTCGCCGACGATGAAGGTCTTCTGGCCGATGCTCGGGTAGTTGCCGGTGTTCGGGGTGGTGCCGCGGTACGGGCCGGCACGGTTGCTCTCGTCCTGCTGGCTGATCTGGCCGGCCACGTGCACGCGGCCACGGCCGTTGCCGAACTCGACGCCGGTATCGCCGGAAAGCTGGTACTTGTTGCCGTCACCGGCCGAGTACTGGCCGTAGTCCACCGCCAGGCTGCCGCCACTGCCGCTGCCTTTGAGCACGATGTTGATGACGCCGGCGATGGCGTCCGAGCCGTACTGCGCCGACGCACCGTCGCGCAGCACTTCCACGCGCTCGATGGCGGCGATCGGGATCGCGTTGATGTCCACTGCCGACGAACCACGGCCGATGCTGCCGTTGACGTTGATCATCGCCGAGGTATGGCGGCGCTTGCCGTTGACCAGCACCAGCACCTGGTCCGGCGACAGGCCGCGCAGCTGCGCCGGGCGCACGCCGCTGGTGCCGTCGGTCAGGGCCGGGCGCGGGAAGTTCAGCGAGGGCAGCGCGCGCGACAGCGCGGTGGCCAGTTCGCTGGTGCCGGTGGACTGCAGGGCTTCGGGGGTGATGATGTCGATCGGCGACTGCGATTCGGCGACCGTGCGGTCGGCCACGCGGGTGCCGGTGACGATAACCGTGTCCAGGGTGTTGGCGGCGGTGCCGGTCTGCTGGGCAGCGGCGACGAACGGAGAGCCACCGAGTGCGACAGCGACGGCGGCGGCGATCAGGCTGGTCTTGCGGGTCATCGGGATGGGGCTCCGGTTGGCGGGGGGCGGCACCGGAATCGACATCACGGGGGTGAGGCGGACGGCGGTTGTTGCGGTGCGCAAAGCAGGAATTAACGGGATATTCAGTGGCTGTCAAATGCCGGTCATCGGGAAAAACGTTGCAGCAGCAACCATTTAGCCCGGATCGGCACTCGTGGGGAGGGGGCCCGGGAGGCGCGCGGCGAGGACGTGGGAGAGAGGAACGCCGGCCGCCGCGCATCCCGGGGCGCGTCAAGTATTCGTTAACGCTAGAATTGCGTCGCAGGAACAGTGCTCACCAGCACATTCCATTCGGTTATATGGACGCCTTCCCCCATGATTTCGCTTCGTAATTTCGCCTTGCGCCGCGGCGAGCGGCTGCTGTTGTCCAATGTCGACCTGACCCTGCATGCCGGTTACCGGGTGGGTGTGGTCGGCCGCAACGGTGCTGGCAAGTCCAGCCTGTTCGCGGCGGTGAAGGGCGAGCTGGAGGCAGACAAGGGCGATGTCGACCTGCCCGGCAAGGTGCGCATCGCCAGCGTTGCCCAGGAAACCCCGTCGCTGCCCGACCCGGCGCTGAGCTTCGTGCTGGGCGGTGACATCGAGGTGGCCGCGGTGCTGGCCGCCGAGGCCGACGCGACCGCCCGCGAAGACTGGGAAGCGGTGGCCGAGGCGCACACCAAGATGGCCGAGCTCAATGCCTACGACGCCGAAGCGCGCGCCGGCAAGCTGCTGCACGGCCTCGGTTTCCCGGCAGAGACCCACCACCGCGCGGTGTCCTCGTTCTCCGGCGGCTGGCGCGTGCGCCTGAACCTGGCCCGCGCGCTGATGATGCCAAGCGACCTGCTGCTGCTGGACGAACCGACCAACCACCTGGATCTGGACGCGGTGTACTGGCTGGAGCAGTGGCTGCTGAAGTATCCGGGCACCCTGCTGCTGATCTCGCATGACCGCGAGTTCCTCGACAACGTGGCCACCCACACCCTGCACCTGCACGGTGGCGGCGCCAAGCTCTATCCGGGCGGCTACACCGACTTCGAGCGCCAGCGCGCCGAACAGCTGCGCCAGCAGCAGATCGCGCACGAGAAGGAACAGGCCGAGCGTGCCCACCTGCAGAGCTTCATCGACCGCTTCAAGGCGCAGGCCAGCAAGGCCGCGCAGGCGCAGAGCCGCATGAAGCGCCTGGCCAAGCTGGCCGGCACCGAAGCGGTGCGTGCCGAGCGCGAGTTCCGCATCGAGTTCGCGCCGCCGGCCAAGCTGCCGTTCTCGCTGATCCGCCTGAACCACGTCGAGGCCGGCTACGGCAAGGACGCGGTGATCCTGCACAACGTCGGCTTCGGCCTGGAAGCGGGCCAGCGCATCGGCCTGCTCGGCCCCAACGGTGCCGGTAAGACCACCCTGGTGAAGACCCTGGTGGGCGAGCTGGCGCCGATCGTCGGCGAGCGCATGGCGCACCCGGACCTGAAGATCGGCTACTTCGCCCAGCACACGGTGGAGTCGCTGCACGAAGGCCAGTCGCCGATGGAGCATTTCCGCGAGATCGCGCCGGACGCACCGAACCAGTCGTTCCGCGATTTCCTTGGCAAGTGGAACTTCCCGGGCGACCGCGCGTTCGAGCCGGTCGATGGTTTCTCCGGCGGCGAGCGCGCGCGCCTGGCGCTGGCGCTGATCGCCTGGCAGCAGCCGAATGTGCTGCTGCTGGACGAACCGACCAACCACCTTGACCTGGAAATGCGCGAAGCGCTGGCCGAAGCACTGGCCACCTTCGAAGGCGCGATCGTGATGGTCTCGCATGACCGCCATCTGATCGGCCTGGTCTGCGATACCTACTGGCGCGTGGCCGATGGCGTGGTCGAGCCGTTCGACGGCGACCTGGATGCGTACGCCGCATGGCTGCGCACCCGTCCGCAGGCGCAGGGCACCAAGGCGCGCATGGAACAGGTGGAAGAGCCGGTGGTGGTCAAGACCGCCCCGGTGGCGCAGGTGGTGCAGAAGAAGCCGGTGAACCCGCACAAGCTGGCTGCCGCCGAGGCCAAGGTGGCCGAGCTGGAAGGCGCGGTGGCCGAGCTGGACCGCCAGCTGGCCGACCCGGCCAACTACGCCGACGCCACCCGCATGGCAGTGATCGGCCGCGACCGCGAAACCGCCGCCGCGCAGCTGGAAAAGGCCGAAGCCGCCTGGATGGAGCTGCTGGAGTCCTGACTCCGCGAAAAAGGGGACGGAGGGGATTAAGTCGTATGTGCACATACGACTTAATCCCCTCCGTCCCCTTTTTGTTATGTGCCCTGCGCCTGCAGCCACTCGCGGAAGCGCTTGGCCGGCTCGCGCTCGGCGCGCGAGCGCAGCCGCGTCAGCCAGTAACGGCCCAGCTCCAGGGTGGTGCCGAAGGGCTGCAGCAGGCGGCCTTCGGCCAGTTCCTGCTCGAACATGCGCAAGGGCAGCAAGGCCACGCCGGCACCCCCGGCGGCAGCCATCGCCACCGTCAGCGACGAATCAAACACCGGCCCGCGGGCTTCCACGCCGCTGACCCCGGCTGCCTGCAGCCAGCGCGGCCATTCGTCGCTGCGGTAGGAACGCAACAACGGCAGTGTGGCGAGGTCGCGCGGTTGCTTCAGTCGCCGCGCCAATGCCGGGGCGCACAGCGGTGTGAACGGCGCATCGAGGATCGCCGTGCAGGCCTGACCCTGCCAGTCGCCATCGCCGAAGCGGATCGCCAGGTCCAGCCCTTCGCCGGCCAGGTCGATGCGGTTGTTGTGGGTCTGCAGGCGCAGCTCGATGTCCGGGTGCGCGGCCTCGAACGCCGCCAGCCGTGGCAGCAGCCAACCGGTGGCGAAGGTGCCGACCACGCCCAGCGTCAGTACTTCGCGGGCCGGCCCGCCGGTGTAGCGCGCGATGCTGGCCGAGATGCGCTCGAACGATTCGTTGAGTACCGGATACAGCGCCGCGCCCTCGTCGGTCAGCGCCACGCCGCGCGGCAGGCGATGGAACAGGCGGATGCCGAGTCGGTCCTCCAGCCCCCGGATCTGGTGGCTCAGCGCGGCCTGGCTGACGCACAGCTCGAGCGCGGCACGGGTGAAGTTCTGGTGGCGGGCGGCGGCTTCGAAAGCGCGCAGCGCGTTCAGCGGCAGGGTCGGGTGCAGCATCGGAAAGCCGTGAGCCAGGGTGATGGCTGATCCTACCCGTTCACTGAGGAATTTCGTAAATCTCAATGAGTTGATTGCGACAGGTATGAATTCAACTTATGGCTTGCCTTGATTTTTCGCGCTGGTCGGCTGCAGTGGAGGCGCCAATAATCGAGCGGTCACCAGGAGAACCCCTATGCTCGCCCGTCGCCGATTCCTGCAGTTCAGTGGTGCTGCCGTTGCTTCCTCGCTGCTTGCCCCGGCGTTGGCGCGAGCTGTTGCCCCTTCGTCCGGCACACCCGCCGCGAACGCCGCCATTGCCGGCGCCGCCGATTTCGCCGCGCTGGAGAAAGCCAGCGGTGGCCGCCTGGGCGTCACCGTGCTGAACACCGGTAATGGCCGTCGCATCGGCGGGCATCGGCAGGACGAGCGCTTCCCGATGTGCAGCACGTTCAAGTCGATGCTGGTTGCCCATGTGCTGAGCCTTGCCGATGCAGGCCGCGTTTCGCTCGACACCCGTGTGCCCATCGCCGAGCAGGATCTGCTGTCCTACGCCCCGGTGGCGCGCCGCCATGTGGGCAAGGACCTGACGGTGCGCGACCTGTGCCGGGGCACGCTGACCACCAGCGACAACACCGCGGCCAACCTGCTGCTGGACCTGGTGGGCGGGCCGTCGGCGCTGACGGCATTCCTGCGCGGGCAGG
The DNA here is from genome assembly GCF_003550055.1 of Stenotrophomonas sp. AG209. Taxonomy (NCBI): domain Bacteria; kingdom Pseudomonadati; phylum Pseudomonadota; class Gammaproteobacteria; order Lysobacterales; family Lysobacteraceae; genus Stenotrophomonas; species Stenotrophomonas sp. AG209. The sequence continues at coordinate 1,562,283 of NZ_QXDB01000001.1, read as the reverse complement.
GCGACAGCGTTACCCGCAATGACCGCAACGAGCCGGACGTGAATCTGTTCGCGAAAGGAGACCCGCGCGATACCACCAGCCCGGCCGCGATGGCCACCAGCCTGGCCCGCTTCGCGGTGGGCAATGGCCTGCAGCCGGCATCGCGCCAGCAGTTCGCCGATTGGCTCATCGACAACCAGACCGGCGATGCCTGCCTGCGCGCCGGGCTGGGCAAGCGCTGGCGGGTGGGGGACAAGACCGGCAGCAACGGTGATGACACGCGCAACGACATCGCCGTGCTGTGGCCGCATGCGGGCGGCGCGGCGTGGGTGGTCACCGCCTACCTGCAGGGCGCATCGGTCGATGACGATCAGCGTGCAGCGGTGCTTGCACGGGTGGGGGCGCTGGCCGATGCGATGATCGGATGAGGTAACCGGGGTCATTCGAAAATGGCTTGCCGGATCGGTCGGGCACGCGCATCCTGCGCGCGTTCGAACCCCACGGAAGACCCCGATGAGCCATGAGTTGATCTACCTGCTGCTGATCTTCGCGCTGCTGGTGATCCCGCGCGCGCTGCAGCGCTTCAGCCTGCCGGCGCCGTTGACCTGCCTGCTGTTCGGCATCATCGGCATGCTCTGGCTGGGCGACCAGGCACACGACGCGGTGATCGGTCTGCTGGCCACGCTGGGCATTTCCTCGCTGTTCCTGTTTGCCGGCCTGGAAGTGGATCTGCAGGCGTTGCGCCGTGGCATGTGGCCGCTGCTGGCGCACCTGGTGATCCGTACCGGCACGCTGTTCGGCGTGGGCTGGCTGGCCTGGCGCTACGCGGGGCTGCCGTGGCAGGCCGCCGGGCTGCTGGCGCTGGCGCTGCTGACGCCCTCCACCGGCTTCATCATGGATTCGCTGTCGCGGCTGGGCCTGAGCGAAGACGAGCGGTTCTGGGTGACCAGCAAGGCCATCGCCGGCGAACTGCTGGCGCTGGCGGCGTTGTTCATCGTGCTGCAGGCCGGCGACCCGGGGCACATGGCGCTGTCCAGCCTGGCCCTGCTGGCGATGATGGTCGGCCTGCCGCTGCTGTTCATCGCGCTGGGCCGCTGGGTGGCGCCGCACGCGCCGGGTTCGGAGTTCTCGCTGCTGGTCATGGTCGGCATGGTCGCGGCGTACATCACCTATCTGCTGGGTGTGTATTACCTGGTCGGTGCCTTCATCGCCGGCCTGGTCGCGCGCCTGCTGCACCAGCGCATGCCGCTGCTGGCCTCGCACGAGAACCTGCATGCGCTGCGCCTGTTCGCCTCGTTCTTCGTGCCGTTCTATTTCTTCAACGCCGGCACCAAGGTGCCCAGTGAAGCGCTCAGCTTCGAGGCGCTGGGGCTGGGCATCGTGATCACCCTGGTGGTGCTGCCGCTGCGCATCGGCGTGGTCTGGCTGCAGCGCCGGGTGATGTTCGGCGAGAGCTTCCGCAGCAGCCTGCGGGTCTCGCTGGCGCTGGCCCCGACCCTGATCTTCACCCTGGTGCTGGCGGCGATCATGCGCGAGCGTTTCCAGATTCCGGCGGTACTGTTCGGCGCGCTGCTGCTGTACGCCGCACTGACCACGCTGCTGCCGTCGCTGGTGTTCCGCACGCCGTTCGACGTCGATCCGGTGGAGCAGGAGCCGGCGGGCGAGGGCGAGGCCGCGCCGGTCGCGGCCACCGAAGTCATCCACGCCGCGCCGCTGAAGGCGTCGCTGCCACCGCAGGGCTGAGCCGCAGCCGCGCGCAGCGGCTTGCACTCGCGTGCGCCAACACAGACACTGCGCGCCCGTGAAGCGCGCCCTGTCGTGGGCGGCCACAGTCAGGAGCAACAGGCGTGACCCAGGAAAGCAACCCAGACCGCAGCCTGTTGCCGGGCAAGATCCTGTTGTGGTTTTCGGCGGTCGCGCTGCTGATCCTGCTGGTCTGCAGCTGGTCGATGCCACCGGTCGATGCTTCCGGTTTCCGGCAGACGCAGACTGCACTGTCGATCGACTGGTTGCTGCGCGGCGGCCCCTGGCTGGACTACGTGACCCCGGTGCTGGGTGCGCCCTGGTCGATTCCATTCGAGTTCCCGTTCTACCAGTGGTTGGCGGCATTGCTGTCCAGCATCACCGGCATGAGTGCCGACAACAGCGGGCGGCTGGTCTCCACCGTCTTCCATGTCGGCTGCATCTGGCTGGTCTACCGCACGCTGCTGGCGTGGCGCCCTGACCGCACGCTGGCGCTGTGCGTGGCCGGCGCCTTTGCCGTCTCGCCGTACGCGCAGTTCTGGGGGCGCTCGGTGATGATGGAGTCCAGCGCCGTGTTCTTCGGCCTGCTCTTCGTCTGGGCGATGGCACGCCTGCGTAGCCAGTCGCGCGCGTGGGTGGGCCTGGTCGCCATCGTCGCAGCCGTGCTGTCGGCGGCCATCAAGGTCACCTCGTTCTTCGGCTTTGCCGCGTTCGTTGCGCTGGCCTTCCTGTGGCTGGCCCTGCGCGAGCATGGCTGGCGCCCGCAGTGGCTGCAGCAGCATTGGCGGCTGCTGTTCTGGGGTGGCCTGTCCGCGCTTGCCGTGCTGGCCACGCTCAGCCTGTGGCTGCAGCATGCCGACGCGCTGAAGGCGCAGTCGGCGCTGGGCCAGCACATCACCTCCGATGCGCTGTCCGCGTGGAATTACGGCACCCTGCAGCAGCGCCTGGATCCGGCCACCTGGTGGGGCACCGTGTTCAAAAAGCGCTTCTCCGGTGCGATCGGCTCCAACTGGATCTTCCTGATCTTCGTCATCGCCGGGCTGTGGCAGAAGCGCACGCGCGTGGCGGTGGGGATCCTGCTGCTGGCCTACCTGGCGCCGTTCCTGGTCTTCACCAACCTGCACATCGCCCATCCCTACTACCAGGCGGCCAACATCGTGTTCGCCACTTCGATCATCGGCCTGGTGCTGTGGTCGACGGTGCTGGCGGCCGAAGCGGCGGGCAAGCCTCGCCGTGGCGTCGCCCTGGCGATCTTCCTGTGCGTGCTGTCGGTGGGCTTTGGCCTGGTGAAGTCGCTGAAGGACATCAAGGAAGCACGCCAGCCGACACCGGTTTCGCAGATCGCCGATGTCATCCGCGCCGGTACGACGGCGCAGGGCGTGGTGATCGCATTCGGACAGGACTGGTCCTCCGAACTGCCGTATTTCTCCGGCCGCCGCGCCGTGATGATTCCGGACTGGGCATCGGACGACGTACTCGCATCGCTGGCTGCAGATGACGCGGCACTGGGTGGATTGCCGCTGGCCGCACTGGTCAACTGCCCCAACCAGCTGGGCAGCAGCCCCGAGCGCGTGCAATGGCTGGCCGAGATCACCCGCCGCTATGCCGCCGGTGGCCAGAAGCAGGAGCTGGGTGGCTGCGAGGTCTGGCTGCACCCCTGAGGTGACGTGGCCGGTCCGCGCGGTTTGCGTGCTCCGGCCCGGGTGGTTAGGGTTGGGGCATGAGACTGCCTGCCGTTGTTACCGCTTCCGCCCTCCTGCTCAGCCTCGCTGCCTGTTCGCAGCGTTCCGATACGGTCGCCCATGATCTGGCGACCGCACCGGCCGATGCCTTCATGGCCGCCATCGCCGCCCATTGCGGCCAGGCCTATGAGGGCCGTGTGGTGGAGGACACGCCGGCACCGACCGGCAAGGACCCGTTCGCCGGCCAGCGCCTGGTGATGCATGTGCGCGGCTGTGCCGATCCTGCCCATGAATTGCGGATTCCCTTCCATGTGGGGGATGACCACTCGCGCACCTGGGTGCTGACCCGCACCGAAAACGGCCTGCGCCTGAAGCACGATCACCGCCATCAGGATGGCAGCGCGGATGCGATCACCCTCTACGGCGGTGACAGCACGCCACCGGGCACCGCCGAGCGCCAGCAGTTCCCGGCCGACGCCGACTCGGTGGCGATGTTCCGTCGTGCCGACATGCTGGCCTCCACGCACAATACCTGGGCGATGGAGATCGACCCCGACCAGACCTTCGTCTACGAACTGACGCGCCCGGAGGGCCGCCGTTTCCGCGTGAAGTTCGACCTGAGCAAGCCGGTCGACCTGCCCCCCGCACCGTGGGGCGACGAGAAGGCGCCCGCACCCTGATCCCGGGGTCGGATCCCTCCCGAGGAGGGCTCCGAGCCCGGAAAAATTCCCAGTAGAGCCATGCCATGCGTGGATGCGGGATACCTGGCCGGGGCCCTGGCCGTCGGCCAGGGATCCGACCCCATGCTCAAACCAGCACTCAGCGCGCGCCGAAGCGTGCCCGGCAGCCGTTGCTCACCCACACCTGGCCGCGTGCGTAGCCCCAGCTGCGGCCCTCCTGGCAGGCGCTGCCGGACAGCTGCTGCTGCAGCACCGGCCGACCCTGGCGCTCATCCCAGTCGCAGTTCTGCGTGCGGTTGTTGTTGCTGCTGCAGGTGATCGAGTAGTTGCTGTTGCCGCCGCCCCAACCACCACCGCCGCCACCGCCCCAGCCGCGGGCCTCGGCGAATTCGGCGCGGCAGCCGCCACTGACCCAGATCGCGCCATTGCGCACGCCCCAGGTGCGGCCTTCGTTGCAGGGGCTGCCGGACAGCTGGCGGACCAGCCGGGCATTGCGCCAGCCGACCGGGCAGCTGCGCTCGCGGTTGTTCTGGCTTTCGCAGCGGATGGTTTCGCCGGGCCGGCCGTTGTTGCCTCCCCAGCCACCGCCATTGCCGCCGCCCCAGCCACCACGGGCCTCGACGAATTCGGCACGGCAGCCATTGGTGACCCAGATGCTGCCATTGCGGCTGCCCCAGGTGCGGCCTTCGTCGCAGGCGCTGCCGGACAGCTGGCGGACCAGCTGCGCATTGCGCCAGCCGGTGTTGCAGACCCGTTCGCGGTTGTTCTGGCTCTCGCAGCGGATCACCCCGTCCTGCGCGGCGGCCGGGGCGGAGGGCAGGGCGAGCGTGGCGATGGTGCCCAGGCTCAGGGTCACGGCCAGGCTGGCCAGGGACAGCGGTTTCATGGCGGCATCCCATACGGTGGCAGGTGCCTGACTATAGGGAAGGGGGCGATCAAGCCGGTGTGACTGGCCGGATTTGCCCCGGCCGGGGCCTCGGCCGCAGAATACGAGGCTTTCCGGCCCCCATCCGGTGCCGGCGTTCTCCAGCGGAGCTTCCCCCCAATGCGTACCCACTTCTGCGGCCTGGTCGACGAGACCCTGATTGGCCAGACTGTCACCCTCGCCGGCTGGACCGACGTGGCCCGTAACCAGGGCGGCGTCTGCTTCATCGATCTCCGGGATCATGAAGGCATCGTGCAGGTGACCGTGGAGGTCGACAACGCCGAAGTGTTCGCCGTGGCCGCGTCGCTGGGCTATGAGGACGTGCTGCAGGTGGAAGGCGTCGTGCGCGCCCGCCACGCGGTGAACGACAAGATGCGCACCGGCAAGGTGGAAGTGATCGCCACCGCCATCACCGTGCTGAACAAGGCCGCGCCGCTGCCGTTCCACGCCCACGAGAACCCGGGCGAGGAAACCCGCCTGAAGTACCGTTACCTGGACCTGCGCCGCCCGGAAATGCAGCGCATGCAGCGCACCCGCATCAAGCTGGTGCAGGCGCTGCGCCGCCATCTGGACGAAAAGGGCTTCCAGGACATCGAGACCCCGATCCTGACCAAGGCCACTCCGGAAGGCGCGCGCGACTTCCTGGTGCCGGCGCGCATGCACCCGGGCGAGTTCTACGCCCTGCCGCAGAGCCCGCAGCTGTTCAAGCAGATCCTGATGGTGGCCGGCTTCGACCGCTACTACCAGATCGCGCGCTGCTTCCGCGATGAAGCCCTGCGTGCCGACCGCCAGCTGGAATTCACCCAGCTGGACATGGAGTTCGCCTTCGTCCGCGAACGCGACGTGCAGGACTTCGTCGAAGACATGATCCGCGCCATCTTCAAGGAAGTGGTCGACGTGCAGCTGGATGCCAGCTTCCCGCGCATGACCTGGGCCGAGGCGATGCGTCGCTACGGTTCGGACAAGCCGGACCTGCGCATCGCGCTGGAGCTGGTCGACGTGGCCGAGCTGGTCAAGGACAGCGAGTTCCCGGTGTTCACCGGCCCGGCCAATGATGCCGAAGGCCGCGTCGCCGCGCTGCGCATCCCGGGCGGTGCGTCGCTGAGCCGCAAGCAGATCGACGAGTACGCCGCGCATGCCGCCAAGTACGGCGCCAAGGGCCTGGCCTACATCAAGATCGCCGACAACGGCGAAGTCAGCTCGCCGATCCAGAAGTTCTTCAGCGAGGAATCCTTCGCTGCGCTGGTGGCCCACGTCGGCGCCGGCAACGGCGACATCGTGTTCTTCGGCGCCGGTGGCTACAACAAGGTCTCCGACTTCATGGGCGCGCTGCGCCTGAAGGCCGGCAAGGACTTCGGCCTGGTCGCCGACGGCTGGGCCCCGCTGTGGGTCACCGACTTCCCGATGTTCGAGTGGGACGAGGAAGAACAGCGCTACGTCGCCCTGCATCACCCCTTCACCGCACCGGCCGTGGACGACATCGCCGATCTGCGCGCCAATGCCCGTACCGCCGTCTCGCGCGGCTACGACATGGTGCTCAACGGCAATGAAATCGGCGGCGGTTCCATCCGTATCCACCGTCCGGACATGCAGAGCGCGGTGTTCGAGCTGCTCGGCATCGGTGCCGAGGAAGCCCGCGCCAAGTTCGGCTTCCTGCTCGACGCGCTGAACTACGGCGCGCCGCCGCACGGTGGCATTGCCTTCGGCATCGACCGCATCGCTGCGCTGATGGCCGGCACCGAATCGATCCGCGACGTCATCCCGTTCCCGAAGACCACCGGTGCACAGGATCTGATGACCGACGCGCCGTCGCCGATCGTCGATACGCAGCTGGCCGAAGTGCACATCCAGGTTCGCCCCAAGACCAACTGATCAGGAGATCCAGGCAATGACCGAGTTTGCGTTTTCGCTGGAGTGGGAAAAGCTGGGCAATGAAGGCTCCGAGGCCACCCTGGTCACCGAGCGTGCACGCGTGTTCGGTGGTTGGCTGGTCCGCGTCGGTACCAACCCGGCGGCGATGGCCCTGACCTTCGTCGCCGACGGCGAAGGCCGTTGGGACGGTGAAGACTTCGGCGTCGAGGATTACGAGGACGACGAAGAGGAAGAGTACGACGAGGACGAGGAAGGCGAGGAAGAAGAGGACGAAGACGAAGAGGAATACGAGGAAGAGGACGAGGAAGAAGCAGCGGAATCGTCTGAAAAGGCTTGACCCGCGCTTCGCCCTGACGTCAACTTCCTGCATGTATTCGATCCGCCGCGCCACTGTGGACGACGCGCCGACCCTGTCGGCGCTGGCCGCGCGCACGTTCACCGAAACCTTCGGCCATCTGTATCCGCCGCAGGACCTGCAGGCCTTCCTCGAGGAGGCCTACACGGTCGAGCGCCAGCGCGTGATCCTGGCCCACCCGGACTACGCGGTGTGGCTGCTGGAACTGGATGGGGAGGCGGTCGGCCACGCCGCCGCCGGCCCCTGTGGCCTGCCGCATCCGGATGTGAAACACGGTGACGGCGAACTCAAGCGCCTGTACCTGATCAAGACGCAGCAGAGCTGCGGCTGGGGCAGCCGCCTGCTGGAAACCGCGCTGGCCTGGCTGGAACACGAAGGCCCGCGCACGCTGTGGCTGGGCGTGTGGTCGGAGAACTTCGGCGCGCAACGCTTCTACGCCCGCTACGGTTTCGAGAAGGCCGGCGAGTACCTGTTCCCGGTCGGTGACACCCAGGACCTCGAATTCATCCTGCGCCGCGCGCCGCGCGCGGCCTGACGTTCACCGCCGCTTGCTGCGCGCGCGTGTTCAATCACCTCACGTTCCTGCCCCGCTGACCGCCAGGCTGTTTGCATGACTCCCCCCGTATTGCTGCTGCATGGCATCTGGAATGCCCGTGCCTGGGTCGGGCCGCTGGCCTGGCGCCTGCGCGCGCGTGGTTTCCAGGTGCACGCGTTCGGCTATTCCTCGGTGTTCGGTGGCCCCGACGTGGCCGTGCCGCAGCTGCTGGAACGCCTGGCCGATGCCGGACCGCTGTCGCTGGTCGGTCACAGCCTGGGCGGATTGCTCGCGCTGGAGGCCTTGCGCCGCCAGCCGCAGCTGGATGTGCAGCGCGTGGTCTGCCTGGGCTCGCCGCTGCGCGGCAGCGGCACTGCGCGTTCATTGTCCGAGCACGGGTGGGGCCTGGCGCTGGGCCGCAGCAGCGAACTGTTGCTCGATGGCCTGCCGGACTGGCAGGGCAAGGCCGAAGTCGGGCTGATCGCCGGCTCGGTACCGCATGGGCTGGGCAGCCTGCTGGGGGCGATCGACGATGCCTCTGATGGCACCGTGGCATTGGCCGAGACCCGCCTGCCGGGCCTGGCCGACCATTGCGTGGTGCGTACCAGCCACAGTGGCCTGGTGGTGTCGCCCGATGCCGCGCGGCAGACCGCGCATTTCCTGCGCCACGGCCAGTTCGACCACAGCCGCGACGCCGCCGCCGCATGATTGAGTGGGTGCGACCGGCCTGCCTCGGTGGGTGCGAACCGTTGGTTCGCACGCTCTCCGCCGGGCATGACCTGGCGGCATCCTTCCGCCCTAGACACGGTTGCAGCGCCCGATCAGGTAGAATCCGCGCCTTGATCCTGAAGCAGCCAGACGGTAGCACCCATGGGTAGAGGCCCCTCCATCGAAGCCCGCAAGAACGCGTCCGACGCGAAGCGCGGCAAGATTTTCACCAAGATCATCCGCGAGATCGGCGTTGCCGCGCGCGGCGGTGGAGGCGACCCCAACAACAACCCGCGCCTGCGCGTGGCCATGGACAAGGGCCTGGCCGTGAACATGTCCAAGGACGTGATCGAGCGCGCCATCAAGAAGGCCACCGGTGAACTGGAAGGCGTCGATTACGAGGAAATCCGCTACGAGGGCTACGCCCCAGGTGGCGTGGCCGTGATCGTCGACTGCCTGACCGACAACCGCGTGCGCACCGTGGCCGATGTCCGCCATGCGTTCAGCAAGTGCGGCGGCAACATGGGCACTGAAGGCTCGGTCGCCTTCATGTTCAAGCGCCTGGGCGTGCTCAGCTTCGCCCCGGGTGCCGACGAGGAGGCCATCACCGAAGCGGCCATCGAGGCCGGCGCCGATGACATCGTGGTCTACCCGGACGACGGCTCGATCGACGTGGTCACCAGCCCTGACGCGTTCAACGCGGTCAAGGACGCAATGACCGCCGCCGGCCATGTCGCCGACCACGCCGAGGTCACCTTCCGCGCGGACAACGACATCAAGGTCGAAGGCGACGTCGCCCTGCAGGTCAAGAAGCTGCTCGACATGCTCGAAGACCTGGACGACGTGCAGGACGTGTATTCCAACGCCGAACTCGGCGCCGACGCCTACGCCTGAGCCGTCCTCGACGGCCTGGGCGCGGGCCGTTGAACGGTCACCGCGGACAGTCATGAGCCCATACGCCTGCCAGCGCACCCCGTTCCGCCCCGCCAGGAGTGCCGCATGACCCGCATCCTCGGCATCGACCCCGGTTCGCAGCGGACCGGGGTCGGCATCATCGATGTCGACGCCACCGGCCGCGTCAGCCACGTGCACCACCAGCCGCTGGTGCTGCTGGGTGCCGACGACTTCCCGCAGCGCATGAAGCTGCTGGTGCTGGGCCTGGCTGACCTGTGTCGCGAGTACGAGCCGCACGAAGTGGCCATCGAAAAGGTGTTCATGGCCCGCAATCCCGATTCGGCGCTGAAGCTGGGCCAGGCCCGCGGCGCGGCGATCTCGGCCGTGGTGCTGCGCGACCTGCCGGTGCACGAATACGCCGCCAGCGAGATCAAGCTGGCCGTGGTCGGCCGTGGTGGCGCCGAAAAGCAACAGGTTCAACACATGGTCGGGCTCATGCTCAACCTGAAAACCAAGCTGCAGGCCGACGCGGCCGACGCGTTGGCGGTGGCGATCACCCATGCCCACGTAAGGGCAACGGCCAACCGCCTGGGGCTCAGCGCCCGCCAGGCGTGGGGCCGCAAATGAGGAGCTGCACGCAATGATCGGTCGACTGCGCGGCATCGTCGCCTACAAGGCGCCGCCGTGGCTGGTGGTGGACGTGAACGGAGTGGGCTACGAACTGGAGGCGCCGATGAGCACCTTCTACGACCTGCCCGAGCTCGGCCGCGAGGTCACCCTGTACACCCATTACTCGCAGAAGGAAGACAGCGTCTCGCTGTACGGCTTCCTGCGCGAGGGTGAGCGGCGCCTGTTCCGCGACGTGCAGAAGGTCAGCGGCATCGGCGCGAAGATCGCGCTGGCCGTGCTGTCCGGTGTCAGCGTCGAGGAGTTCGCGCGCATGGTCCAGGCCGGCGACATCACCGCGCTGACCCGCATCCCCGGCATCGGCAAGAAGACCGCCGAACGCATGGTGCTGGAGCTGCGTGACCGCGCCGCCCAGTTCGGTGCCGGCGGCGCGCTGCCCACCGGCAGTGGCCCGGCCCCGGCCGATCCGCTGTCCGATGCCACCGTGGCCCTGCAGCAGCTGGGCTACAAGCCGGCCGAAGCGGCACGCATGGCCCGCGACGCCTTCAATGAAGGCGACGAAGTGGCCACCGTGATCCGCAAGGCGCTGCAGTCGGCGCTGCGCTGACCCGCCTCCCTTTCCCTCAACGAACCGCCTGAGCTTCGCCAGGAGTCCCATGTCCAGCAGTCAAACCCCGCACGCAGCTGCCCCCGGCGGCCACGGTCACGCCCCTCCCGCCGGAGGCATGGCGCTGATCATCGGTGCGATCGGCGTGGTCTTCGGCGATATCGGTACCAGCCCGCTGTACACCCTGAAGGAGGCGTTCTCGCCGCACTACGGGCTCAACAGTGACCACGACACCGTGCTGGGCGTGCTGTCGCTGGCGTTCTGGGCGCTGAACATCGTGGTCACGCTGAAGTACGTGACCATCATCATGCGCGCCGACAACGACGGCGAGGGCGGCATCATGGCGCTGATGGCGCTGACCCAGCGCACGCTGCGCAACGGGTCGCGCTCGGCTTACGTGGTCGGCATCCTCGGTATCTTCGGTGCCTCGCTGTTCTTCGGTGACGGCGTGATCACCCCGGCGATTTCCGTGCTTGGCGCGGTCGAGGGCCTGGAGGTGGCCGCGCCCGGCCTGCATGCCTTCATCGTGCCGATCACCGTGGTGGTGCTGCTGATGGTGTTTGCCGCGCAGCGCTTCGGTACCGAAAAGATCGGCAAGGCGTTCGGCCCGATCACCTCGGTCTGGTTCATCTCGCTGGCCGCGATCGGCATCTACAACATCGTCGACGCGCCGGAAGTGCTGAAGGCCTTCAACCCGTGGTGGGCGATCCGCTTCTTCATGGAGCACAGCTGGCACGGCATCTTCATCCTTGGCGCGGTGGTGCTGGCGGTGACCGGTGGCGAGGCGCTGTACGCCGACATGGGCCACTTCGGCGCCAAACCCATCCGCCACGCCTGGTATTTCTTCGTGCTGCCGTGCCTGGTGCTGAACTACCTGGGGCAGGGCGCACTGGTGCTCAACCACCCCGAGGCGCTGAAAAATCCGTTCTTCGAGGCAGTGCCGCCGTGGGCGCTGTACCCGATGATCATCCTGGCCACGATGGCGGCGGTGATCGCATCGCAGTCGGTCATCACCGGTGCGTTCTCGGTCTCGCGCCAGGCCATGCAGCTGGGTTACATCCCGCGCATGCGCATCAAGCACACCTCGCACGACACCATCGGCCAGATCTATATCCCGGGCATCAACTGGGGTATCGCGGTGATGGTGATCGGCCTGGTACTGGCCTTCCGCAGCTCGTCGAACCTGGCCGTGGCCTACGGCATCTCGGTGTCGGCCACCATGCTGATCGACACCCTGCTGCTGGCCCTGGTCGCGCGTTCGCTGTGGCCGAAGGCCCGCAAATGGATCCTGCCGTTGTGCGTGGTGTTCTTCATCATCGACCTCGGCTTCGTCATCGCCAACGGTGCCAAGCTGCTGCAGGGCGCCTGGTTCCCGGTGGTGCTGGGCATCTTCCTGTTCACCATGATGCGTACCTGGCGGCGTGGCCGCGAGTTGCTGCGCGATGAGATCCGCAAGGACGGCATCCGCCTGGACACCTTCCTGCCGGGCCTGATGCTGGCGCCGCCGGTACGCGTGCCGGGCACCGCGGTGTTCCTCACCGCCGACCCGACCGTGGCCCCGCATGCGCTGATGCATAACCTCAAGCACAACAAGGTGCTGCACGAGCGCAACGTGTTCCTGCACGTGGAAACCCTGCCGATCCCGTATGCGATGGAAGGGCAGCGGCTGAAGATCGAATCGGTGGGCGACGAGTTCTACCGCGTCTACGTCCGCTTCGGCTTCATGGAGACCCCGGACGTGCCACTGGCGCTGATGCGCTCGTGCGACCACGGCGGCATCTATTTCGACCCGATGGACACCACCTTCTTCGCCAGCCGCGAGACCATCGTCGCCACCGCCAACCGCGGCATGCCGATCTGGCGTGACAAGCTGTTCGCGCTGATGCACCGGAATGCCGCCCCGGCCACCGGCTTCTTCCGGATTCCGGGCAACAGATTGGTGGAACTGGGCGCCCAGGTGGAGATCTAATCTCCACCTGCGCTACGTCCCACGATTTGCTGCGCAAACCGTGGGCCCCGCGCGCATTCCACCTTATCCCCGCGCCTGTCGGCGCACCCCCTTGAACAACAAGGGGGCTCCGCTTGCGGAGATGCCGCGTGCTTGAAGCTTGGCCCACTCTGCTCTCCAGTTTCCTCCACGCCTGGATCTACCGTGCCGACCAACGGTCGGCACCCACCAAAGCAGAACGCCGTTCCGACAGACCGCAGGAAACTGTCGAAGGCGGGGTGGGGCCGGTTGCGGGGGCGTGAGCCGCATGGATGCGGCGACCGAGCTTGCATGGACGTACTTGCAGCGTCCCCCGCAACCGGACCCACCCCGCCATTCCCCAGGAAGCCCGCTTCGGCTGTTGCTCTGGATGTTGCCGTTGCCGTTGCCTCTGCGGGTGCCGGGCGCAGCCCGGCCGAAACCCGCGCTTTTGCCGCATAATCAGCACATGACCGACGACCGCATCATCGGCGCCGGCGCCACCCGCGAGGATGACGCCGCCGACGCCAGCATCCGCCCCAAGCGCTTGGCCGACTACCTCGGCCAGGCCCCGGTGCGCGAGCAGCTGGAGATCTACATCGAAGCGGCCAAGGCCCGTGGCGACGCGCTCGACCATGTGCTGATCTTCGGGCCGCCCGGCCTGGGCAAGACCACCCTCAGCCACGTCATCGCCAACGAACTGGGCGTGGCCCTGCGGGTCACCTCCGGCCCGGTGATCGAGAAGGCCGGCGACCTTGCCGCACTGCTCACCAACCTGCAGCCGCACGACGTGCTGTTCGTGGACGAGATCCACCGCCTGTCGCCGGTGGTCGAGGAAGTGCTGTACCCGGCGATGGAAGATTTCCAGATCGACATCATGATCGGCGAGGGCCCCGCGGCCCGTTCGATCAAGATCGACCTGCCGCCGTTCACCCTGATCGGCGCCACCACCCGCGCCGGCCTGCTGACCGCGCCGCTGCGCGACCGCTTCGGCATCGTCCAGCGCCTGGAGTTCTACAGCGTCGAAGAGCTGACCCGGATCGTGCGCCGCTCGGCCACCATCCTCGGCATCGACTGCACCGCCGATGGCGCCGGCGAGATCGCTCGCCGCGCGCGTGGCACCCCGCGTATCGCCAACCGCCTGCTGCGCCGCGTGCGCGATTATGCGCAGGTGAAGGCGGGCGGCCACATCGACGAGGCCGTGGCACAGGCCGCGATGAAAATGCTCAAGGTTGATCCGGAGGGCTTCGACGAGCTCGACCGGCGCCTGCTCAAGACCATGGTCGACTACTTCGACGGCGGTCCGGTCGGCATCGAATCGCTGGCCGCGGCGCTGTCCGAAGAGCGCGGCACGCTGGAAGACGTGGTCGAGCCCTACCTGATCCAGCAGGGCTTCCTGGTGCGCACCGCGCGTGGCCGCATGGCCACCCACAAGGCCTACCGGCACATGGGCCTGAAGCCCAAGAACCCGCCGCAGGACCTGTTCGCGGAGGTTCCCGATGTCGGTTGAGCCCCGATTCAGTTGGCCGACACGCATTTACTGGGAAGATACCGACGCAGGTGGCGTGGTCTACCACGCCCGCTACGTGGCCTTCATGGAACGGGCCCGGACCGAATGGATGCGTGCGCTGGGCTACGGCCAGGAGCGCATGCGCGCCGAGCACGGGATGGTCTTCGCGGTGCGCTCGATGCAGATGGATTTCATCAGGCCGGCACGGCTGGATGACACCCTGCAGGTGAGCGCCCGCCTGGTCCAGCTGAAGAAGGCCAGCATGGTCTTCGACCAGCAGATCCTGCGCGACGGCGAGCTGCTGCTGTCGGCGCAGGTCCGTATTGCCGCACTGGAAGCGGCCAGTTTCCGCCCGCGTGGCATGGACGACGCCGTCCTTGCCGTGCTGCAACCCCACCTCCACCCCGAATCCGAACACTGAGGAACAACGGATGATCGCAACGCTCCTGGCCCTGCAGGCCACGGTCACCGAGGCACTGCCGGCCGACGTCAGCAACGCCGCGACACAGACCCTTGCCCAGGCCACCACCGGCGGCGGCATCAACTACCTCGAACTGATGGCCAAGGCCAGCCTGCCGGTGAAGATCATCGTGCTGCTGCTGCTGGTCGGCTCGTTCGTCAGCTGGGTGATCATTTTCCGCAAGGCCCGCGTGTTCAAGCAGGCCACCCGTGAAGCCGACGAGTTCGAGAACCGCTTCTGGTCCGGCGCCGACCTGGGCAAGCTGTACAGCTCGGCCACCGACCGCAGCCGCAATGTCGGCGGCCTGGAAGCCATCTTCGAAGCCGGTTTCCGCGAGTACACCCGCCTGCGCGACAAGCGTCGCCTGGATGGCCGTGCGCAGCTGGAAGGCGCGCAGCGCGCCATGCGCACCACCTACACCCGCGAAGTGGACCAGCTCGAGCGCAACCTGGAGCTGCTGGCCAACATCGGCTCGACCGCGCCGTACGTGGGCCTGGTCGGTACCGTGTTCGGCATCATGGTGACCATGCACGACATGATCAGCAGCGGTGCGCAGGCCGGTATCGCCGCCGTCGCGCCGGGCATCTCCGAAGCGCTGTTCGCCACCGCCATCGGCCTGTTCGTGGCGATCCCGGCGGTGTGGGCCTACAACCGCTTCACCACCCGCGTGGAGCGCATGTCGGTGCGGTTCGAAACCTTCGCCGAAGAGTTCAGCTCCATCCTGCAGCGCCAGAGCGCTGGCGACGAGTAAGCGCCTGACCCGGGAGTCCAAGCCATGTCCGCTGCCATCGGTCGCCGCAAGCGCCGCAAGCTGAAATCGGAAATCAACGTCGTTCCCTACATCGACGTCATGCTGGTGCTGCTGATCATCTTCATGGTCACCGCACCGCTGCTCACCCTGAGCTTCGACGTCGACCTGCCGCAGTCCAACGCCAAGGCGCTGGAGAGCAAGCAGGACCCGGTGATCGTCTCGGTGCGCCAGGACGGCCAGCTCAGCCTGAAGCTGCCCGACGCCAAGGAACCGGCCGCCGTGTCGGCCGAGGAACTGGAAGGTCGCCTGGCCGGCATCGCCGCCCAGGACAAGGGCGTGCGCGTGATCGTCGCCGCCGACCGCGCCGTGGCCTATGAAAAGGTCATCGCCGCGATGGATGTGATCAAGCGCGCCAAGGTAGACAAGGTAGGCCTGGCCACCGATGCACGCTGACGCCCTGCCACCTCCGCATCAGCGCGAACCCGGCTGGGGCCTGCCCCTGGCGCTGGCGTTGCTGGTGCACCTGCTGGTTGCGCTGGTCTTCATCGGCGCCTGGCTGTGGTCGCCCGAGCGCAACACCGATGCCGCCGCCGGCGATCCCTCGGTCGAGGCCAGCCTGGCGCTGTCCGCATCCGAGGCCTCCGCTGCGCGCCAGGCCCTGCGCCAGTCGGAAAAGCTGGAGGACCTGCCGCCGCCGGTCGCCGAGCCGATTCCGGTCCCTGAAGACACCATTCCGCCGCCGCAGCCGATTCCCGAACCGCGCCCGCAGGACGCCCCCACGCCGCAGCAGCAACAGGCGCAGGAGCGTGTCGCGCAGCCGGATACCAAGGACCAGGAAGCGGTGAGTGCGCTGGCCATCTCGCAGGAGAAGGCCAAGCAGGAACAGGAAGCCAAGCGCCGCCAGGAGCAGATCGACCTGACCGAACGCAAGCGCCAGGAGGAAGCGGAGCAGAAGCTGCGCCTGGCCAAGCAGCAGGAAGCCGACGAGAAGAAGAAGCAGGCCGAGCAGGAGCGCGTGGCGGCTGACAAGGCCGAGGCCGAGAAGCAGAAGAAGATCGCCGAGATCCGTGCCCGCCGCGAGCAGGCCGAGAAGGAAGCCAAGCTGGCCGAGCGGAAGCTGCGCGAGGTCGCCGCCGCGCGCAACGCGGCCGGCAGTGCGGCTGCCGGTGCCACTGGCGCCTCCCGGCCGGCCGCCGGTGGGGGCGGCAGCAGCGATGATCTGACCGCCAAGTACGCTGCGGCGATCCAGGCCAAGGTGCGTGACACCTGGACCCGCCCGGACAGCGTGCCGCTGGGGCAGAAGTGCCAGGTGACCATCACCCAGATCCCGGGTGGGCAGGTGCTGCAGGCCAAGGTCGGCGCGAACTGCCCCTATGACGAGGCCGGCAAGCGCTCGATCGAGGCCGCCGTGCTCAACGCCCAGCCGCTGCCATACCGGGGCTTCGAGTCGGTGTTCAACCGCACGCTCAACCTGACCTTCACTGCACAGGATTGATCGAGTGGGGCAGGGCGGTCATCAGGCCGCCCGCGCCCACGGCTGTCGCGCTTGCCTCTGGTGCGCTCGGTTTCGACCGGGCAGGCTGTGGGCTGCTGTCGAACACTGCCTGCTAGGGGCGGTGTGGCCGGGGCAGGCAGGTGCGATGTTAGCCACGACGTTAACGGTACGTGAGAAGACGGGCTGGAACTGACCCGGAATTCACGTACCCTTGGTTCATGATTGCGAAGCGGTTCACTCCCGCTTTGTTATCCCTCGTTCCGGTTTCCCCCTATTGAGCGCTCCATGAAAAAGATGCCTCGCTGGCTTGCCGTGTTTGCGGCCCTGTTGCTGCCCTTTGCTGCCGTCGCGCAGCAGAAGGGGCTGGATATCGACATCATCGGCGGCAATGCCTCCGCCCTGCCGATCACCATCGTGCCGATGCCCTACCAGGGTTCGTCGGCCGCTCCGCAGACCGACGTCGCCGGCGTGGTCCGCGCCGACCTGGAGCGCTCGGGCCAGTTCCGCACGCTGCCGGAAGCGCAGATCGTCGAGAAGCCCGTGCGTGGCGGCGACATCCAGTTCGCCACCTGGCGTGCGCTGAAGCAGAATTACATCGTGGTCGGCCGCGTGCTCGACGCCGGTGCCGGCGCCTATCGCGTCGAGTACGAACTGTTCGACGTGCCCAAGGGCGAGCGCCTGCTGGGCCTGGCGATGACCGCCCGTGGCAACGCCATGCGCGACGTCGCCCACCAGATGGCCGACGCCATCTACGAAAAGATCACCGGTGTGCGCGGCGCCTTCTGGACCCGCATCGCCTACGTGACCGCCAGCGGCAAGGGCGACGCCATGCGCTATGCGCTGATGGTGGCCGACTCCGACGGCTACAACCCGCAGACCATCGTGCGTTCGGCCGAGCCGCTGCTGTCGCCGTCGTGGAGCCCGGATGGCAGCAAGCTGGCCTACGTCAGCTTCGAGCGTGGCAATTCGGCGATCTACATCCAGAACATCGGCACCGGCGCGCGCGAGCTGGTCACCAGCTTCCGCGGCATCAACAGCGCCCCGGCGTTCTCGCCGGACGGCCGCAAGCTGGCCCTGACCCTGTCGCGTTCGGGCAATCCGGAAATCTACGTGATGGACCTGGGCAGCAAGCAGCTGACCCAGCTGACCAACCACTTCGCCATCGATACCGAGCCGACCTGGGCGCCGGATGGCAGCGCGGTGTACTTCACCTCCGACCGTGGCGGCCGTCCGCAGGTCTACAAGGTCGGTGCAGGTGGCGGCAGCGCCGAGCGCGTGACCTTCCAGGGCAACTACAATGCCAAGCCCTCGGTGTCCTACGACGGCAAGAAGATCGCCGTCGCGCAGGGCTCGGGCAACAGCTACAAGATCGCGATGATGGACAGCTCGCTGGGTTCGCCCCGCTGGAGCACGCTGTCCCCGGGTTCGCTGGATGAATCTCCGAGCTTTGCGCCCAACGCAAGCATGGTGTTGTACGCCGCCCGCGAGGGTGGCCGTGGTGTGCTGTACGCCGTTTCCGCCGATGCGCGCGTGCGCCAGCGGTTGGTTCTGGCTGACGGAGATGTGCGCGAACCGGCATGGTCCCCATACCGTACCCAGCGCTAAAAGAGTGTTAATATTTTCGCTGTCTTGAACCCCTCATCGGCCTAGGAGCCACAAAGGTATCGCCATGAACAAGTCCACCCGCGTTCTGCTTGTTTCCCTGCTGTCTGTGGCCGTCCTGGCCGGTTGCTCGAAGAAGGTCAAGGAAGAAGTGCCGGCTCCGGTCGACACCGGCACCTCGACCACCACCCCGACCGGTCCGTCGACCTCCGGCCTGTACGGCCCGGGCGACCTGGACACCGACGCTTGCCTGCGCCAGCGCGTTGTCTACTTCGACCTGGACAAGGAAGACGTGAAGCCGGAATTCCAGGCCATCATGGCTTGCCACGCCAAGTACCTGCGTGACCGTCCGTCCTCGCGCATCACCCTGCAGGGCCACACCGACGAGCGCGGTTCGCGCGCGTACAACCAGGCCCTGGGTGAGCGTCGTGGCAACGGCGTCAACTCGGCCCTGCAGGCCAACGGTGGCTCGGCTTCGCAGCTGACCGTCGTGTCCTACGGTGAAGAGCGTCCGGTCTGCACCGAGTCGAACGAGTCCTGCTGGTCGCAGAACCGTCGCGTCGAAATCGTCTACACCGCGCAGTAATCCATGCGCATTGGCATCAAATTGATGCTGGTCGTTGCGGCAGCCCTCGTGGCTGCCGCACCGGCGCATGCACAGCGACAGAGCCTGGCCGATCGTGTCGGCGCGCTCGAGCAGCAGATGTACAACAACAGTGCCAACCAGGACCTGTTGAACCAGATCAATCAGCTGCGGCAGCAGGTCACCAGCCTGCAGGCCTCGATCGAGCAGTTGCAGCACGACAACGCCCAGCTCAAGCAGTCCGCCCAGGACCAGTACCTGGATCTGGACAGCCGCCTGAACCGGTTGGAAGGGGGCAATGCCGCCCCGGCCCTGCCGCCCGTTCCGGCGAGCGCGCCGAAGGCCGCCCCGGCCCCGGTAAAACCCGCAGCGGCGGCCACTTCCGAGCGGCCGCCTTCCGTCCATGGTGATGCCGGCAGCCTTGCCGCCACCGGCGACGAGCGCACCTCCTACAACGTTGCCTTCGAATCACTGAAGGCCGGCAAGTACGATGATTCGGCGCAGTTGTTCCTGAGCTTCCTGCAGCTGTACCCGAACGGCGTCTACGCGCCGAACGCGCTGTACTGGCTGGGCGAGAGCTACTACGCCACCCGCAATTTCCCGATGGCCGAGACCCAGTTCCGTGAACTGCTCTCGCGCTATCCGACCCACGACAAGGCCGCAGGCGGCCTGCTCAAGGTCGGCCTCTCGCAGTATGGCGAGGGCAAGGTCGACCAGGCCCAGCAGACGCTGGAGGCCGTCGTGGCGCAGTACCCCGGCTCGGACGCCGCGCGCACCGCGCAGGACCGCCTGCAGTCGATCCGCCTCGGCAGGCAGATCCGCTGATCCGCTGACCGGGCGTACAATACGTGTCCTGTAGAGCCGAGCCCACGCTCGGCTGCTTTCGTTTCCGGCTCGGCAAACCCGCCCGGATCCGGCAGCGCCGGGCCATGCCCGACGGCTCGCATTACCGGCTGGGCCACACCCGACCGGCTGCTGTTGCAGCGCCGAGCCATGCTCGGCTGCTTTCGTTACCGGATGGGTTCACCCGCCCGGTTGCTGTTGTAGAGCCGAGCCATGCTCGGCTGCTTTCGTTACCGGCCACGGTAGCTCCCCCGCCACGTGTCCCTCCAAGAAGTACCCGCCATGACCGCCGTTACCCCGTCCAGCGCCGCCGCCACGCCCAGTGAGATCGTGCAGTCGCCCCTGCCACGCCTGAAGATCACCGAGATCTTCACCTCGCTGCAGGGCGAAGCCGATACCGCCGGCTGGCCGACCGTGTTCGTGCGCCTGACTGGCTGCCCGCTGCGCTGCCAGTACTGCGACACCGCCTATGCCTTCCACGGCGGCACCTGGTGGGATATCGACGACATCGTAGCCGAGGTGCTGGCCCAGGGCGTGCGCCACGTCTGCGTGACCGGTGGCGAGCCGCTGGCACAGAAGCGTTGCCTGGTGCTGCTGCAGAAGCTGTGCGACGCCGGCATGGACGTCTCGCTGGAAACCTCCGGCGCGCTGGACGTCAGCGCTGTGGACCCGCGCGTGTCGCGCGTGGTCGACATCAAGACGCCAGGCTCGGCCGAAGCCGCCCGCAACCGCCTGGAAAACCTGCCGCTGCTGACCGCACGCGACCAGATCAAGTTCGTCATCTGCAACCGTGAGGATTACGACTGGGCCAAGGCCATGGTCGCCGAGCACGGCCTGGTGAAGCGCTGCACCGTGTTCTTCTCGCCGAGCAAGGGCGAGATCACCGCGCGGCAGCTGGCCGACTGGATCGTCGAAGACCGGCTGCCGGTGCGCTTCCAGATGCAGTTGCATAAAATCCTGTGGAACGACGAGCCGGGTCGATGAGCCGGCGCAGCGTTCCCTGATGTAGCTCCGGCGCGGGACAGCGTGCTGGCTTTCCCCTCCCAACCGGACGTTTTTCCCATGAAGAAGGCAGTCGTGCTTCTCTCCGGCGGCATGGATTCAGCCGCCGTCATCGCCATGGCCCAGGAACAGGGCTTTGCCGTGCATGCCTTGAGCGTGCGCTATGGCCAGCGCCATACCTCCGAACTGGATGCCGCCGCCCGCGTGGCCAAGGCCCAGGGCGTGGTCACGCACAAGACCGTGGACGTGGACCTGCGCAGCATCGGCGGTTCGGCACTGACCGACGACATCGACGTGCCCGAGGCCGGCGGTTCCGGCATCCCGGTTACCTACGTGCCGGCACGCAACACCATCATGCTGTCGCTGGCCCTGGGCTGGGCCGAAGTGCTCGGCGCCAACGACATCTTCTGCGGCGTCAACGCCGTGGACTATTCCGGCTACCCGGACTGTCGCCCCGAGTTCGTGGCGGCGTTCCAGGCGCTGGCCAACCTGGCCACCAAGTCGGGCGTGGAGGGTGCGGGCATCAAGGTGCACGCACCGCTGCAGTTCCTCAGCAAGGGCCAGATCGTCAGCGAAGGCGTGCGCCTGGGCGTGGACTTCGGCCTGACCGTGTCCTGCTACAACGCCGACGCCAACGGCGCCGCCTGCGGCCACTGCGACGCCTGCCGCCTGCGCGCGCAGGGCTTCGCCGAGGCCGGCGTCGCCGACCCGACGCTGTACGCCTGACCATGCGGTAGAGCCGGCCGCTGGCCGGCATTCCCGTGGGTGCGAATCGCTCTCCCGGTGGGTGCGAACCGTTGGTTCGCACTCCTTGACCTACCGGGCCTGCAACCACCCCGACGCTTCAATAAACGCCCGCACCGCCTCCGGATCGGCATAATCCAGCTCGATCATCCGCGCGATACCCGCCTTCTCGTCCGACTGCCGGCGCATGTACTCCTGCGCGATGCGATAGCCGGCGTAGTAGCCCACATCACTGACACCGAATGGATTACGGGCGCTGTTGTAGAGCCAGTTGTCCAGGTCATCGCTGTCCATCGCGGCGATGAAGCGCGCGCGGATCCCCGCCTCGTGGGTTGCACCATAGTCGTAGAAGGGCAGCGCCGGCCGACGCCCGCTGATGCGTTCGGCCACGTACTCGGCCACGCCTTCGCGCACCGCGTACTGGGCCAGGTTGCCGGTGGTCTCGCGCTGCTGGGTATGCACGTATTCGTGCAGGTTGTTCTGCGCGTTGTTCGCACCGGGGCGGCTGTCGTAGAAGATCCGCAGGCGGTCGCGCATCGGCGCGGGCAGTTCGCTCACGTCCACGCGCTCATCGCCCAGCGCCATCTCCGCGCCGATCAACACCTTGTCGCCCAGCGTGGTGCCGCCGGTACGCAGCACACCGACCGCATAGGTAATGGTGGCCGGGCGCAGGGCAGGGTAGAGCGCGTGGAACGCGGCAAGATCCCGCTCCAGCGTGGCGCTGGCCTGCTGAGCGTTCGCAGTCAACGGCCGTACCGAGGTCCAGAAGCGTGGCCATGACTGCATGGCCTCGGCGTATTCGCGGGCGGTGTAATTGCGGACCTGCATCAGTGCATGCAGTCCCGGGCTGCCCGGATCGATGTAGCGCTGCTGCACCAGGACCACCTGTTGGGCTGCATCGGGTTCGGCGCGCACCGCATCGTAGGTGGCCCAGAAGCGGGCGATGTCGTCAGTGACGACCTGGGACGGGGCGGCCAGAGCGCTGCAGGGCAACAGCAGGGCGACGAGCAGGATGAAGGGCAGACGCATCCGAAGTTCCGCGGTGGGGATCGCTGATGGGATGCGTAGAGGGGCCGGAAGGTTTAAGTGGGCTGGCCCGATCGGGTAGTGCCGGCCGCTGGCCGGCAGTCTCGACACACCGTGGTTTCGCGCGACCCAGCAAAGTAGGGTAGAATGCGGACCCCGCCGAAAGGCCGGGGCAATGCAGCGGGCCGTTAGCTCAGTCGGTAGAGCAGAAGACTTTTAATCTTTTGGTCGATGGTTCGAATCCATCACGGCCCACCAATTGTGACAACAACTTAGGCGCCTTCAGGGCGCCTTTTTTGTGGGTCCGGAAAAATTGGCGGAAAAATTAGAGCGTCCCGCGCTCCACTACGCCAGCTGACAGCTGCATCAGTGATGGATAGTAGTGAGCGCTGCAAGAATCATGCCGAACATGACTGTCGATTCAGCTTGTTAAAATTGCGTTGTGTTAGCCTGTGTCTTCTCGGAATTTGTGTGATGCACATCACGCAATCAAATTCACGAAGGCATCTTCCATGTAGGTCTAGCTTCTGCTGCGTTGATTGCCCTTCACCAAACTGAGGCAGCACGCATGTCATCTCGACCAACCTCTCGTTCGGCGCTCTTCTTCGCGTTTGCAATCGCGCTCGCCGCCCCCGGTGCTTTCGCCGGGAATGCGCTCAATGGCGACACAGTAGACGTAGACCCAGCAACGCCGCTACAGGACTGGTACGTCGCGTACGATTCCACTCTGAATGTACTTCCTGGCGCGCAAACGGGCGCGGTCCTAGTCGAAACAAACTCCGTCGCCAACTTCGACCACGCAAGTGTGAACGCAAGTCCTTCCGCAAATTTTTTACTCGGGGCCGTGGTGGTCAGGGGTTCTTCGGGAGTTCGCTTGTTTTCGAGCAGCATTGTTCATGGCGGGTACAATGGCATTTATCTTTCTCTGGGCGGCGGCACCCTAGATCCTAGCTATGCAGAGCTCTTTGATAGCTCTGTGGTTGGGAAAAACTATGGCATCCTGGCGAATAGCGGCGCGCGTATTCTTCTGTCTAACTCAACCCTCAGCACTACTGAGCCCACCTATTCGTCAGCTGGGCTGCTTGCCAGCAACTCGGCTGGGATCATCGTTTCGAATGGTTCGGTTGTTGAAGGCAGCAAAGGGATTTCATTGGGCTTAGGTGGTAGCTCGGCGGGATTGCGCGGCGATGAAGCGCTGATCATCAATGCGTCGAAAGTGGTTGGCAGGACGGAAGCCGCACTAACCGCCTCGAGCAGCGGCGGAGGGGCGCCGGGTCAAATAATGGCAGTCAACATTTTTGTTGAGAACGGCTCCGAACTGGTTGCCGGGAACGGCATTCTGCTGCACGTAACGACCAGTATCGTTGACGGCGTTGCCAAGTCTCCATTTACGACAAACTTCACCGTTACAAACAGTGCGCTTCAAGGCAATGTTTGGGCGTCTCGCGACGGGCTGAGCTTCGGCAATGTGACGCTTGGAGGCGGAGGGAGCATCACTGGCGCATTCGACAACGTGGCAAACGCAACTGTGATGGACGGAGGGCATTGGCAACTTACCGGAGCGAGCGATGTTGCCAATCTGAACCTTCAAGCGGGTGGCACCGTAACCATGGGTGACGGTTCGCAGTTCAATAGCCTTACTGCAGGCTCGTTCGTTGGCAGCGGTGGGACACTCGCGTTCAACACTGTGCTGGCCGGAGATGCATCGGCCACGGATCACCTGCATGTGCTGGGAGACTCCAGTGGCCAGGCGTACGTAAAGGTTGCGAATGTAGGGGGAGCAGGAGCCAAGACGACCAACGGAATTGAGCTGATTCAGGTTGGGGGGCAATCGGGAGCTGTATTTCAGCTGGCCGGGCGTGCGGTTGGTGGCCCGTACGATTATTTCCTCACTAAAAATGACTCCAACGGGAACTGGTATCTCCGATCACAGGTGCCGACTCCGCCAGACCCCTGCGTGGTAGATCCCAGCCTTCCGCAATGTAATCCCGACCCGAATCCGAATCCGAATCCGAATCCGAATCCGAATCCGAATCCGAATCCGAACCCGAATCCGAATCCGAATCCCAACCCCAACCCGAATCCCAACCCGAATCCGAATCCAGAACTGGAGCCGGAGCCGGAGCTGGAGCCGCTGCTCCGTCCCGAACCGGGCGCGTACTTGGCCAACCTGCAGGCGGCGCAGACAATGTTCCGCCTGGGCTACCATGATCGCAATGCAGGCCAGAATGGTGGGCGGGCTTGGGCGCGTGTCGACGGCTCGCGCAACGGCTTCGACGCGATCAGCCGTCAGCTCGACATCCGTGGCAACAGCCAAAGCCTGAGTGTGGGTGCCGATGTGTGGCGTGATGATTCGGGTAGCAGCGTGGGTTTGATGCTGTCCAGCGGAAATGCGACCAGCACCTCTGTCAATGAACTGACTGGCTACTACGCCCGTGGCAAGGTGAAAGGTGAGGCGCTGGGTGTGTATGGCACGTGGCGTCGCGCAGGTATGAGTGATCCGTACGCGGGGTTCTACTTGGACGGTTCTGTGCAGCGTGCCCAGTTCCGCAATCGTGTGGACGGAGTCGGCTTGGCTCAGGAGCGCTACGACAGTCGCGCCTGGCAAGGCGCCGTGGAGGCCGGCTATGCCTTCCGCGCCGGCGGTCCCAGCAATGGTGGGGTGTATCTGGAGCCGCAGCTGCAGATTGGCTACAACCGCTGGGACAGCGGCAGCCATACCGAAGCCAACGGTACAGTGGTGACTACCGAGGATGCTGACGGTCTCTTCGGTCGAGTCGGTGTGCGTCTATCCAGTGTGACGCGCTGGGGCAACGGCGCCGCCGAGGTGCAGCCGTACGTCACGGCCCACTGGCTGCACACCCGCGCCGAATCACAGATCCGTATGGACGGTGAAGCCGTGGATGCGCGCATCCCACGTAGCCGTGGTGAGTTCGGCGCGGGTGCTTCGTTGAAATTCGCCAACGGACTGGGCGCGTGGGGCGGTCTATTGCTGCAGAAGGCAAGCGGATTCCATCAGACGAGCGCTCAGGTTGGTATTAGCTACAGTTGGTGACCTGCATCAAGCACTCCAGAGTGCTTTTGCGCGGGGATTCTTGATCTACTTCGTAGGTCGCTAGGCAAGCACGGCTGCAACTATGCAGCCGTGCTTGGACAAGGAGATTTCATGGAATGGGCACCGGTTAGTTTTGGGTTGGAAGCCGCTCCCAATCTGTGTGCACAGCCCGCAAGCGTGGTCTGCACGGATGATTGGAAATGGGTGATCCCTGTGTTGGCCTTGATCCTGGGCTTTGCGCTGAGATGGGTGCAGGAGAACCTCTCTGAAGGAAAGAGGCAGCAATCCCAGAGGCGCCTGCGGCAGGAATTGCGGCTAGATCACGTAAGGATGCAACGAAGTGATGCGGAAAGAGCCAATCTGCTTGCTCTTCAGCAAGCTGTAGCAAAGTACTATCTAAGCGCGTCCGAAGCGCATGGCGCAATGTTGGATGCCCTTGGTATCAATGGAGTTTGGGCCCGCGTTCGTATGGATCACGCAGTGAATGGCGCCATTCAATCAAGCAAGGCTGAAATGACTGTGCTGCAGTATCGAATTCACGCAGCCAAGGTTTGCATCCGGCTAGACGATCTGATCGATGAGGTGACAGCGGCATTGAAGGCCGAATCTCTTGAAGTCGCTGAGGAGAATTGGAAGCGAGCCGACATCTCATTTGCCAATGCCCAGCGCCTCATCGGGGCCGAAATCCGGCGGCTTGAAGATGATGCTGGCCAGCAGGCTGAACTGGATAGTGAGCAGAAGTAGGTTGCTCGCATGCGAGGCTGATTGTCCCGCATCCGCGCAGTCTGGTCTGCAGAGAACAGGCAGGTCAGCGCACCGGCGGTTGGCCCTCTAGCTCATGTCTCCCGGGATTGGCCCAGGCCCCCCACATTTCGACGGTGTATGGGTCAAATTCACCACTGCCTACGAACTGCATCAACAACGAAGGCGCCCTAGCGGCGCCTTCTTCGTTTCGTAGGGAGGTTCTTCGGAAGAATTAGGTGGTTCCGCAGTCAAGCGCGTTCCTCCTGCCGGGCGGTTGGACCACGGGCAGTTCATGGTCATATCGCTGCCGCATTTGTTCCGAAACGTGGCCGCCCGCAGCCTTGTTGTCACCATCTGTGATGCCCCGGTGCTTCAAGCCGTGCAGTGCGAAGCGCTCGGCCTTGGAAATCACCCCTACGCGAACCGCCTCGGTGATGAAGCGCTGCCATGCACTGTCGAGCGCAGACTTGGTGATCGGCTCGCCGCTGCGCTCCACCAGCAAGAACCTGTCGTTGGCGCGCAGGGGAACAGGGCGCACTCGGCCCTTTCGGTTCCAGATGCGGTGGCGCCGCGCCAGCAGCTGCTCCCATGCTTCGATCATCGCTGCGTCCCACTCCGTCACGTTGTCACGCGATCCTTTGCGGCGATTGCTATGCACCCCCTCGGCCTGGCGGTGCGCGTCGGTCAGCGTGCAGACCTCGATGCCGCGCAGGCGGACGCTGTAGGCCAGGATCATCACCGGGGCCAGGTAGTCGGGAAAGCTGCCCTTGGCGTTGGAAGGGAGCGCGCCGCGTTCCCGTGCGAAAGCCAGCACTGCGCGAAACGCTTCCTGCGACGGCATGCGCGCGTCGCCCCGTTCTTTCGCCTGGCGCACGCCTTTGGCCGGGTTGGTCTTGCAGTAGCCCATGCGTACACCCCACGACAAGGTCAGCCGCAGGAAGCGGTGCAGATGATTGGCCTTGCTGGGGTACGCAGGGAGGGCGGGCTGGGTGCGATTCGCCGGGCGGCCTACAGCAAAAGTCTCCACCAGCCGTTGTACAACCGGCGTTGTGATGCGGTCGACCTGGATAGATCCCAGCGACGTTCCATCCTTGCGGACGTAGGTGGCCAACACCTCCGCGTAGCCCTCGTAGTTCCTGCGGGTGCCGGCGGCGAGTCGTTTGAAATCGCTGGATTCGTGGTAGCGGTCGAAGAGAAAGCGAAGCGTGCCGCGCCCTGCACCTGTGCGCATCTCTTCCACGATGGCGTGCAGCTCCGACAGGCGGGCGCTGGCGTGGGCGACCGTACGCTTTACGCGCCGGCCGCCCTCCGCGTGGTCTTCGTAGATGAACCAGCGGCCGTCGTGCCAGTAGATCCCTTTCGGCAATGCTCCCTGCTCGATGTGCCTAGGTATGGCCGGATTGAACTTCCTTTTTCTGCCGCGTGTCATCAGATGTTGTCCTCTTCCCGTACTTCGTGCTGGAGCGGTTCGACCAGCCCCAGCGCGGCGTTCAGCGCGTCGAGGGTGGTCCAGATCCCGCCGTGGCGGTCGTACTTGTACCGGATACCCTGCCGTTCTGCCCAGCGCCGCACGGTCGCCGCACGGGGTGGGGGGCCGTGCGGGGTGCACAGCTCCTGCAGGATGTTGAATTGCACAATGCGGCTGCTCAAAGCTCGGACGCCTCCATCCACTCGCGCCGACGTAGCCACTGCCGGCGCATTTCTTCCCGTAAGGCTTCGGCTGCAGCGGCGCCACGTTTACCCGCAATGCGGGTAATCAGTTCGTCCACCCATCTGCCGCTGTTGTAGCCCTGCCTGATCCAGTGGCGGGCCTCGCAGGCCCGCCGGTGCTGCTCTGTGGCGTCATCCACACCCGGTGCTTCTGTCGCCCAGCCCCAGCCCCAGCTGGATCACGTTGTTGGTTGGGGAAGCTGCCGGTGTCGCGCGCCCGTACAGGCGGGTCCACTCCTGCAAGGCCAGGTGTGCGCTGGGGTGCTTGTGGGTGCGGCCGCATTGGCATTCGATGTAGTGGCCGCCGCCGGCATCGGCTCTGCGGCGGTCTTCCATCAGTCGTGCCGTATGCCCGGCCCTGCAGCTGGGCATCGGCCACGGCGCCGCGATCTGCCGTTGGGTCGTGAGGTACTTCATACGGTGGCCACCTCGCCGGCATCGAAGTCGTGGGCGGCCAGTGTCGCCAAAGCAGCGTCGACCTGTTGGCTCGCAGCGGCCAGTTCCGTTGCATAGACACTGTGAGGCGAGTGCACCAGGGAGCGATGACGCTTCACCGCAGCGATCACCGCAGCCGTCAGATCCTCCCGGCCAGAAAGCGGCTGGACTGCAGGCGAGGTGCGCGCGGTCAGCACGGCCGCCAGTGCCTGCTGGGCTTGATGCAGGCCAACGACACGCTCGTAGGGGGGGAGTTCCGCTGCGTACTCGGCCTGCTGCGTCAGGTGCTTCACCCAGTGGCGGGCGTTGGCCGGTGTCGTCTCGCACCGTGCGCATCGGCATGGCTTGCTCTCAGACATTGGCCACCTCCAGCGCTGCTGCAGCGATAGCCGCGGATGCGGCGGTGCTGGCAGGCCGAGGCAGCATGTTGGCGATGGCAAGGGGCACGCCGGCATGGTCGAGGAAGTCGGCCAGGTCGTGACCGATGGCGTCCTTCTCCATCGCCCACAGTACCGGGGCTGCGGCCAGCAGAAAGCTGCTGCGGGTCCGACGCGTCCAGCGCTGCTCGATGCAGCGGGGAGCCCCCATGGCGAGAATCGCGGTCACGACAATCTCATCGGGGGCAATGGCGAACTGCAGCACTGCCTTGCTGTCGGTGGCCGTGGTGAATTCTGGCCGCGTGGTAGCCTGCGCGGCGGGTCCGGTGTCGGCCCCCTGCGAACATGCGGCGGCTGGGGGTGACTCAGTTTGCTGATACATGGCTCTTCTCCGAGCGTCGTGGTGGGAAGGCCCAGCGGTGGCGTTGGCGCGCCACCGGCCGGACCCGTTCTTACAGGGTGTCCGCCAGGTCTACGGCTGGCAGCTGGTCGGCCCGGTGGGCATTGCCCAACACATGGCGCAGATCCTCCGCGACGTACGCCGCGACTGCGGCGATGTGGTCGAGAGTGATGGGGGAAGGCTGATCGGTATCGAGCAGCGCGAGCAGGTCAATGGCCTGCTGGGCCTGCCAGAGACGGTCGATGTCGTTTTCGTGCACCACGAAGTGGATGCTGTTCACCACATCCGCCGCTGTGCGGGTGCCGTTGCGGGTGTGTGCGCTCATGACACCGCCCTCGGGCCGGTGCCTTGGCAATCTGCCCACCGGGCCTTTACCTGATCGACGGCGTTCTGGATCTCGCCCAGCGTCAACTCTGCCGGCGTCTTTCCCGCGCCGAGCAGGCGCGCAAAGAGACCCTGCCAGCAGGCGTGGTTCCATTCGGTGGTGTCGGCGATCTGGCCGAAAAAATGTGCGAGCTGGCGCGCGGCATGCGCGGGCGCTCCGTGGCTGTGTGCCATGGGTGACGTCTCCTTCGTTTGAGATGTGACCTCGCAGAGACGTTTTGAGTCGTCGCAACGAGGGTGTCGGGAGGCTCAAAACCGGAACGAAGACCGGCGGGCAGTTTTCCCCTTTCGGGTGTTGTATGGCTGCCGCCCTCCCGACGCAGAAGACGTCGGTGCGCTTGAATTTCAGGCGCAAAAAAACCGCAATGCTGACGGGCGCGGTTTCCGCTTCGTTCTCGGAGTTTTGAGTCTCCTTGCAGCGGACTTTGCCCTCGTTTTTTGCAGGTGTCAAGCATTGGGTGAATGATTCAAGGCGCGCATTTGGCGCCGACTGTCTTGTAGCCGTAGGGCTACAAAGTTCTTGACCATTTGTAGCCGGTGGGCTACAGTTGTTCCTATGGAAATGAAGCGCACCCCACAGTTCACCGCATGGATCGACGGCCTGAAGGACTTCACGGGACGCGCTCGCATCCTGGCCCGAATCCGCCGCTTGGGCGAAGGCAACCCCGGCGATCATCGGAACCTGACCGGCGGCATTTCGGAACTGCGCGTCGATGTGGGTCCGGGTTACCGGGTGTATTACACGCAGCGCGGAAACGAGCTGGTGATCCTGCTGGTAGGCGGCGATAAGGGCGCGCAACAGCGCGATATCGACAAAGCAAAGGAATTGGCCCGTTCCCTTTAAGGGGCGGGCAGGAGCAACACGAAGCGATGAAACACCCAAGTCACGGAACAACGAAGCAAACGGAGTCACACAGACATGGCAGCTAAGAAGAAGATTCAGCTGGAGACGTTCGACGTCGCCGAACACCTGCGCACCCCCAAGGAAATGGCCGCGTATCTGGACGCGTGCATTGCCGAAAGCGACGGCGACTCTGCATTCATCGCCAAGGCGCTCGGCGATATTGCCCGCGCCCAGGGCATGAGCAAGGTTGCCCGCGATGCGGGTGTGTCGCGCGAAAGCCTGTACCGCGCCCTGTCCGGCGAGCGCAGCCCGGACTTCGCCACCATC
Source organism: Stenotrophomonas sp. AG209 (assembly GCF_003550055.1). Lineage (NCBI taxonomy): Bacteria > Pseudomonadati > Pseudomonadota > Gammaproteobacteria > Lysobacterales > Lysobacteraceae > Stenotrophomonas > Stenotrophomonas sp. AG209. The sequence goes on along the minus strand of NZ_QXDB01000001.1, from coordinate 1,531,418 downwards.
CTCAAGGTGACGCGTGCCCTCGGCGTGCAGCTGCACGCGAGCGCTGCCTGACCGATGGGCCAGGCGGAACCGGGCAAGGTTGCCTTGCACGCGTGGGAGGCTACAGACCACCTGCGAACCGAGGACGACATTCGGTTGTTCTTGGAAGCCAGCGAAGAGCAAGCGGGCGACGATCCGCAGTTCATGGCGCTGGCACGGGCCACTGTTGACCTGGCGCGCAGGCGTTGGGGATTGGCGAACGGCTAGGGTGTTCATACCTTGAACACCCAGCATTTGACCGTGGCGGCGGCGCCCATGGTGCCCTGACGGATAGCGCTGTTCACGGCTACGTTCGTGTCCAGACACTTGTGCCGGCGCGAGTCACGCAGCAGCGTGCGCAGCACCTTGAGGTCTGCCAGCTGCTGCGAATGGTGCGCTGCCTTGGCGGCGAACTCGTTGAGGTTGATGGCGATCCGCGATGCATCGCGCGAGTGGTTCACCGCCGGCATGCCGCCGTTGGTGGTTTCCAGATACTCGTAGACCTCCCAGAACTCAGTGACCAGGGCGCTATCGGCGCTCACCGCGCTCTGGCGCTCCAGTGCGGCCGCAACCAGCGCTTCGCGCGTGGCGACCACCATCTCCTCGGGGATCTCCATGACCAGGCGCAGGGCGTCGAACAGCGCCAGCATCTGCGCATGGTTCTTTGTGACGCGCTCCATGCGTAGCTCCCCGCGCTCGCGCAGCTTGCCCTCGTAGAAGCGCACGCGCTCGCCAAACTTTTCCATGACCTGGCTTTCGGCGCGGACGGCGCGGATCAGGAAGTGGCTCAGTTCCTCCACCTGCAGGGCGTTAAGGTTGTCGGCCGCGATGCGGCTCTCAGTGGTGACCTGCGGCTTGCGGAAGTGCAGCTTGACGATACGCGTCAGGATGGCCTCGCTGGCGTCCACGGCGGCGTTCTGGCTGATGACGATGGTGCCCCGGAATGGGGGCTCGTAGGTGTCGTTGCCGCCATTGCGCACGCCGCGCGTGGCGAGGGTGCCGCCGCCGTAGTAATCCTTCAATTCATCCCATTCAAACGACTTGGCGTGCGAGCGATCGGCGTCGCTACGGTCGGCCTCCAGCAGCACCACCGGCATGCCGGAAATCTGGCCCATGGCGCGGGCGCGGCCGGCCTTGGATGACTTCGCCGGGTCAAAGCCTTCGTAGTCGCTGCGGCCGAGCAGCTTCCACAGGAAGGTCAGCAGCGTGGTCTTGCCGGCGCCGGCCTCGCCCGTCGCTTCCAAGAAGGGGAACGACTTGTGCGCGCTGCGGATTTGGTTGGCGTACAGCGAGCCGAACCAGAACGTGAGCGCGATCATGCCGTGGGTGCCGAAGCACATCCACAGCCACGCCAGCCAGTCGTTGCGCTGCTTTTCGGGGTCGCGCTGAATGTCCAGTCGGATCGACTTCTGCGTGGATTTCACGCGCAGGTTCTTGAACTCGAAGTAGTCCTCGGCATTGGCGATGCTCAGTTCGCCGTCGCGCACCGCCACGTCGCCGAGGATGTAGGACTTGTGATCCTCGCTGTAGCCCACGAAGTCGATGGTCTGGACCTTGGTGATGTCATACAGCACGTCGCGGATGATGCAATCCAGCTGGTGGCCGGTGCCGGTGAACACCGCGCCCTGCGCCATGCTGATGAGGCGCTTCTTGAACTCGCTGGCGCTGGCGACCTGCGCACCGGTAAAGGTGCCCTTTACGGGCGGCGCATCGTGCGGGAAGCTGACGCGGAAGAAGTACCAGCTTTCGTCGGTCACCTCATGGCTCTGAAAGTAGAGCGCCTCTGGATAGCAGTTGGCGATTTCTTCCACGCTGCAGCAGGCGCGGCGGATCTTCTCGGCCTCGTCGGCGTCGAGTTCCTCGTCCGGGTCTTCCTTACGTTTGGCGCGCTCCTGGCACAGCTTGTCGAACTTCACGCTATCGAAGCTGAACCAGAACAGACGCGAGCGGTGTTCAAGGTGGAACTCGCGGCGCTGCGTGTGGGCATACATCAGCAGGCCCTTCTCGATGGCGGACTTCGCCAGCAGCACGTCGCCGTGATAGCGCGCCTCCGCGATGTCGGCATCCCACTGAGCCTGGCGTGCGTCGGCGTCGTTGATGGTCGACGCGCGCAGATGCAGGTCGTTCCAGTCGGTCTTTTGCCCCGGCTTCTGCGGGATCAGTGCTGCACGGCTCTTGAAGCCCAGCGTCTCGGCCCGGCGTGCATGCTTGCGCACGTAATCACGTGCGGTTGGCTCGTTGTCGTAGGCCCATACCAGCACCGGCAGCTTGCCGCCGCGCTGGTCGCGCAGGGCGCGCAGCGATTCCTCGGGGTAGCCGTTGCTGGACATACCGGATGCAGCCGCAATGCCATGCTGCAGGAGCGAGATAGCGTCGAAGATGCCCTCGGTGATCCAGACCTCACGCGCGGTCGGCAGCATGTCGGCCGCAGCGGGGGCGATCCACCAGGCGCCCGCATAGCTCTGGCCCGGCATGAAGCGCGCTTTCTGCTTGCCGAAGCGGTGAGCGCGGTCGATCAGACGCTCCCAATAGCCGCCCTTGGTCAGCGGGAAGCGTACCGTCGCGGTGCCTTCCCTGGACTTGCGGTCGAAGTAGCTCTCCTGCGTGTAGAGGCCACGGAGCGCGGTCAGATCGAAGCCGCGCGAGTACCGCAGGTAGGCGTCCGCCGCAGCGTGCGGCGCCGTCTCCGTGCGTTCGTGGCGCTTTGACCAGTCATCGAACAGATCGTCGTAGACATCCTTGACGCTGACCTCATGCCCGCACTTGGCCTGGCGCCCACAGCGCAGCACCCACGGATTCTGGAAGCTGGTGTAAAGCTCCTTCTGACCACAGGCGGGGCACTTGCCGCCGCGCATGTATTCCGTGCTGGGACGGTGCTTGAGGCCGTAGTCCCGCTCGATGCGCTGCAGAACTTGCTGGCGGATGTCTTCTTGCATGATCGGTTCAGGCCTTCGCGCTGCGGCGCTTGCTGCTTTTCTGCGGGCGGCAGGTGGGTTCGGTGATGACTTCGACCTTGCCGCCCGCCTTGCGGAACGCGGCTACCCGCGCGGCCAGCGTGGCGGCGTCTTCTGCCTTCTTGGCAGGATCGGTAGGCACGTACCCGGAAGGGCCGGGGACGAGGAAGGGCACCTGTGCGGTCGACCATGCGTCGCGCTGGCTCATGGGGTCGCCTCGCGTTGGTCGGTCTCGGCGTCGATCAGTCCCAGCCCCTCGGGCGGGTTCTTGATTTCGACCACGCCGCAGTCGTTCAACTCGATACCGCGATCAGTCACTTCCAGCAGGCGGTCATTGCCGGGCGCGCAGCGCACAAGGCCCAGCGCCATCAACTGCCACACGGGCGCCGCGGTGAATGCTTCGCCGGCCTCGGCCTGACGGCCGGTGTAGCCGCGTACGCCAACCACCAACCCGCCGTGACGGATGGTGGATTGCAGGCAAAGCTTCGCCATTGGCGAGAGCATCGCCAGTTCAAGAACAGCCATGGTTTATTACCTCAGTGGTCGGCGGGGAGCGGCAATGCGTCCAGCAGATCGGGTTGGTTGCCGCTGTGCTGCATGCGGTGAGCGCGCTGGGCGATCTCGCGGGCATATGCGGGGCTTGGGGGAAGATCAGTCGGCCGTGCATCGGGCAGGCCGCTGGGACTGGCAACGCCGGTCAGTTCGGTGTGGCCGGTGAACGCGGCAGAACAGACCGGGTTGGTGCAGTTGAACGAGTCATGCCGGAGGTGGTCATGGCTCAGATGGCTGGTGCGCTTCACCAAAGGGGAATGGCAGAAGGGGCATCGGAAGACCACCTTTCTGCGTGCGCTGTGCGAAGACATGACCGGCCCTCAGTTCGACGCGGGATCGACGGTGCCGGCCTTGATGCCCAGCACTACTGCGGCCTTGTGCGCTTCGCCACGGCGACCCTTGTTGCGACCGGACAGCACCAGCCACGTGGCGCGCTTGTCGAGATTGTGGGTGCGGGCGAACTCGGCGATGGAGATGCCCTGCCGGTCGAGTTCCTCTCGCACCTGGGGTGCGGTTTTTAGGACAGGTTTGGACATATCGGGCACCAAAGTGTGATTATTGTGTACTTGGGGCAACGATAGTGCGAAAAAGCGCACCAGTCAACATGGAGAGTTCGAAAAATGTCACTCACTGAAGATCCTAAGCTCGGCGTGGGCGCACGACTGCGTGCCGAACGTGAGCGCCTGGACCTGAGCCAAGAGGAAATGGGCTCGCGCGCCGGCAAGAATAAGAACACGCAGATGCGCTACGAGACGGGCGTCAACTCACCGACCGCCGCTTACCTGCATGAACTGGCCGCGCTGGGCGTTGATATCGGGTATGTGCTGACCGGATTCCCAACCGAACTGGACGACGAAGACGGCGAGATGCTTGCGCGCTTCCGGTCGGCATCGCCTGAAATGCGCTTTGCGGTGCGACTGATGCTGACGGCGCCGAAGGAGGCTGCTGCAAAGCACGCCGAAGCCGGTGCGGCGCCGATGGTGGGTGGTAATAATTCCGGCCAGGTCAATGCGGGCACGGTGACCCAGGGCGATGTCAGCTTCCAGATCGGTTCGCGCAACAAGGGCGGCCGGAAACGCTCGAGCTAAATATCGGGCAGCTGATACTGGCTGTTGGTCAAAATATCGACCGGGGCAAGGGCGCCTGTAGAGGCAAACGCGACAGGCGCCTACGCCGTTGCCCCGCGTTCAAGTTCAAGGGACGTCGTAAAGCCGGCGCCGCCATCAATGGTGTGCGTCGCCTTCACCACCAGCCAGTCCGTGCCGTCGATCTCGGGCTTGATGCCCGCGACATTCACCGTCTGACCGGGATAAAGATCGGCACGGCCTAGCGCCAACTTGAACGATAGTGTCGCTGTACCCCGTGCCAGCCGCTGCAACTCCGCCGTCGCATGTTGCCGCGCCTCGCTCTCGCTGGCGTAGGTAGCCTGCAGCTTCTTCTCGTTCTTGTCGGTGCCCACCAGCACGGCCTTGCGCCGCGCCGCGCCGCGATCACCCCAGTAGGCACGCACGCCGGTCACCGCATCGCGGTCGACCACGGCGTACCGGTGCGAATCCCCTGATGCGCGTGTCAGCTTCTGCACCGGCAGGCTGATGCCGTCACCGGTCGTAGTGCCATCGATGGGCTTGAAGATCAGAGTACCGGCCTTGATGGTCGCCACGGCATCGAATCGCTTGCCAAGCCGCGTGAGCAGGTTCACGTCGCTTTCGTTTGCCTGATCCAGATGCGGTAACGCCACGCTATCGAGCGCAGGCGCTATGGCTGCTTTCAGCGAGTGTTCCCCGGCCAAGGCGCGCAGCACTGCCCCGAGCGTGGTGTCATGCCAGCTGCGCTCGCGGCGCGTGCGGATCGAGTGCGTCAGATCCGCGCTGCGGGCGCGAATGGTGATGATGTCGGGCGGGCCGCTGTGTTCAGCCTCATCGACCACGAACGTGCCCTTGTTGACCATGCCGCTGTCAGCCCAGCCGAATGCCAGCGCCAATGTCACACCGCGACGCGGCAGCGCCAGGCGTCCGTCATGGTCATGCAGGCGCAGGTCAACCTGGTCGGCCTCATCGCCCCGGCTTTCGGTCAGGCTCAGATCCAGCAGGCGCGGCGCGAGCCGGTCGGTAATGTCTACACCGTCCAGTGTCGCGCGCCACTGCGGAATCGGGTAGAAGGCGCTCATGCTGCCGCTTCCTCCGTGTCATCGTCGGTACGCGCCAGCTGCAGCTGGAAATCAATGCGGCGCGGCGTGCCATCGGAAAAGAACTCTGTCCGACCTTCGTTGATCGAGAGGATGACGTAGGCGCCATAGACCGTGCCGTTGCCCTCCACCAGCGCCAGCGGGCGGCCCTCGGCGGCCAGCTCCCGCAGCACATCCAGCGTGAGCAGATCGTCGGCCAGCTCGGCGTGGATCACACCGGACAGGTCGATGGTCTCTTCGCCGGGGCCAACGTACTGCCGGGCCGCACGCGCGCCCACGCGCTCGCTGGTTGGGTGGCGCCATGACATCTGGCGTTGCAGCTGCTGGTAGGCGGCGGTGGAGAGCGAGAAAACGAACGTGCCCAGGGACATCATCATGGTGGCAGTGCTCAGTCAGTAAGGCGGGCGTTGCGCCGTGAACCCGCTTCGCGGTCGCGGCGATCCAGTTCGGCGCGGACGGCCTGCGCAATGGCCTGCGCATCGGCGCCGGCACCGGCTTGGATGGTGATGTGATAGGTGTTGCCACCGGCCTGCGTCATGCCCGCGCCGCCGGCAGACGGCGCCATGACCGGCGCGCTGCTGACAGGCACCACGGGCGTCACAGCGGCCGCCATCGCCATCCCAGCGCCGGCGCGCTTCATACGGTCGCCGAGCCCCACCACGGACTGCACAGCGCGATCTTGGCCGCCGTCGAGACCGCCGGCCAAGCCCTGCATGGTGTAGTCGCCCAGCTGTTTGAACACGCGCGAGGGGCTGTGGATGCCCAGCACGCTCTTGAACGCGGAGACGGCGCCGCTGCCGATGTTGCTGACGATATCGCCCACGGAACCGGCCATCGAGCGGATGCCGTCGATCAGGCCAGAGATCATGTCCTTGCCGGACTGCAGCATCTTGGCGGGCCAGCCCACCAGGATCTGATTGATGCCGTCCCACATGGACGACAAGCCGTTGCGGATCAGATCGCCGTCAAGGGTGAACAGGCCCACGATCAGATCCCATGCGCCCTGCAGATACTTCCACGCGCCCCCGATGGCGTTCTTGATGATGGGCAGGATGGTGGTGAACGCGTCGACCAGCCAGCCGATGGCCTTCACAGCCAGCCGCAGGTTCACAGTCAGCACGTTGCCCAGGATCTGGCCGAACCCTCGGCCGGCGTCAGTGGCGCCCTGCAGCTGCTCGCTGGTGGCCTCAAAGGGTTCGAACAGCTTCTTGACCCAATCCCAAGCCTGGCTCATGGCATTGGAGATCATGTCCCACACCGGGCCCAGTGGCTCCAGCGCGGTCATCAGTTCGTCCATGATCGGATTGACCACGTCGAGGATGCCTTCCCATACGCCGATCATGAACGCCTTGATCGGTTCCCAATACTTCCACACCAGGGCAGCGACCACGGCCACGGCGGCGCCGATGGCCAGCACCGGCAGGCTGATGCCGCCGAGCAGCGGCAGCAGCATGCGTCCCACGTTGAGTAGCATCGGGAACGCGCGGCCGGCCAGCGACGTTACGCGCGTAACCAAGCCGCCCATGCCGCCGCCAGAGGACAGCAGCGCCATGGCAGCACTGATCTGTGAGAACGACATCGCCACCACGCCAGCGGTAACCATCAACGCACCGAAGACGGTGACCAGGGCGGCGCCGACGATGGCCGCCTTGGCGAGCATCTTCACCAGCTCGGGGTTCTCCCGAATCCAGTCGATCACGGTCTTCACCACTTCGGCGGTTTGTTCGGCCAGCGCCTTGAAGTCGCTCAGCAGCGTCTCGCCGATGGCCTGGCCGGTTACGTTCACGGTGTTTTTCAGCAGCTGCAGCGCATTCTCAGACGTCGCCACGCGTGACGCGTATTCGGCCGACATCGAGCCACTGTATTGGGTGGCATCGGTGACCTTGTCAAAGTTGGTTTTCAGCAGGTCGAGGTTCGTCAGCAGCGGAGCGATCGCGCCGATGGATTCGCGCCCGAACAGCGTCGTCATCGTCGCCGCCTGCTCATGCTTGGGCAGCAGTTTCAGCTTGTCGAGCACGCTCAGGATGGCGCCGCCGGCATCCTTCTGCATGGCCTGCGCCATATCGGTGGCTTTGATGCCCAACTTGCTGAACGCAGCGACCTGCCGCGAGGTGGCGGCCTCGCCCGACGACAGCGTGAGCAGCATGTTCTTGATGCCGGTGGCCGACACCTCGGATTCGATGCCCATACCGGCAACCGTCGCGCCCAGCGCGGCCAGCGGCCCGCTGCCGAGGCCGGCGACCTCGCCGAGCGCGCCGATTCGGTTCACCACTTCGCTGATCTTCTGGACGCTGGCGGGGCCGGTGTTGCCCAGGTAGTTGATCTTGTCGGCCAGCACGACGACATCGTCCTGCCCCATGCGGAACGCAGTGCGCCAGGTCGCCATGGTTTGGCCGGCGTCCTCGGCGGTGGTGTCGAAGGCAACGCCCATCTTGGCCGCGTCCTCGGCGAACCTGACCAGCTCGGCCTTGGCGATGCCGGCCTGACCGGCAGCGGCAACGATCTTGGCAATGTCGGTCGACACCATCGGCAGCTTGGTCGAGAGGTTCTGCACCTCCCGACCCATTTCCTTGAACTGCTCGGGCGTGTCGAAGTCCACCACCTTGCGGACATCGGCCATGGCCGATTCAAAGCTCATGGCCTCAGACAGCGGCAGCGCCCCGGCCATCAGGGCACGTTGGCCGCCGAATGCCAATCCGGCACCGGTGCCGACCATGCCGATGCCGGCGCTCTGCAGCTGGGCTGCGCGCTCCTTCAGCCGATTGGCGGCGGCGAGGCGTGTCTCCTGCCGCTTGATGCTCTCGTTGGTACGGGCAATGTCCGCACGCAGGCGACGCTCATCGTTGCCAAGGTTGCGCGTGCTGATACCGGCGCGGTCCAGACCGCTGCGCAGGCGCTGCAACTCTGCCGCCTGCTGTTGCTGCTTGTCCTTCATCAGTCCGGCGACGCGGGTGGCGTCCTTGAACTGCTTGGTCAGTGCGCGGGAGGGCTGCGTGGCAGCGGCGACGGCGGCAGCCAGTCCGCGCACCTTGGCCTGCTGTGCGGCGTAGGCAGTAGCCGATTCACGCGATGCAGCTACCTGCTGGCGGAAGGCGCCCAGATCGCGTTGGGTTGCATTGAGTTTGCGCAGCGCATCGCGTGACTGCAGCAGCTGGTCGGCAAGCCCCTTGCCGCCGCGCTGGATCTTGCGGAACGGCGCGGTCGCCTTATCCATTGCGGACAGGATGACCTGCATGCGCAGGTTGTCAGCGGCCATCAGCGCAGCCCCTCGGTGCGGGCCGCCGAACAATCACGGCGGGTGGACGGGGAGAGGGCTGCGCTGGTGGGGATCATGTGTTGTTTCCACTACGTTCGACGGCTCGCTCCCGCCATTCCATCAACTCGGTCACGGTCCAGCGGTCCATCTCGCTGGGCTGGAAGTGGAAGATGACAGCCACATCGGCCATCGCATCCTCTACGCGTTCAGGGATTCCCGGTCCGCCTTCTTCATGAAAAAACCGGCGATCTCGGTGCCCAGCGTCACCAGGTCGGCCGGGTCCAGCTTGTCGATGTCTGCGGTGGTCAGGGTCGGAGTGGTGATGCGCGGCGCCAGCATGCGGATGGCAGTGGTATCCAGCTGCAACAGGTCGACCAGCTTCACGCCACGCAGGGTGCCGGCGTCGGGCTTGCGCAGCTGCAGCGTCTCGATGATCTGGTCGCCGCGCTGGATGGGCGCATCCAGTTCGAGCGTGACGTAGTCGGGGGCGCTGACCTTGCCGGTGGTGGTGTCCAGCAGGGCGTTGTCGTGGGTCTTGCGGCTCATAGTCTCTCCAGTGGGAAGCATGGCCCGGCAGTGCCGGGCCGTGGTGGGCGGATCAGATGCCGATGGCGCGGCGCTGTTCCTGCAGCAGATCGTTGCCGTCCACGATGAAAATCATCGCGACCATGTCGATCTCGATTTCAGTGCGGCCGTTGATCGACAGCTTGTAGTAGCTGGCCGAGGTTTTCACGCTGAACTCTGTGTCGTCGCCTGCCTTACCGGTGCCGGCGTCGATCTCGCTGTGGCGACCGCGCAGCACGATCTCCACCGCATCCACCTCGCCGGTGTCGTCGCGCTGGTAGGCGCCGGCAAAGCGAAGCTGCACGCCGTTGTGCGAGGTCTTGCCGTACTGACGCAGCACCTCGCGCGACAGGCCGCCGCACTTCCACTCGGCCTCGATCTTCTCCTGGCCCATGTCGATGTCGATGGGTCCGGCCATGCCACCGGCGCGGTATTCCTCCATCTTGCGGGTCAGCGTGGGCAGCTTGAACTCGGTCACCAGCCCCCGGTAGCTCTCGCCATCGTTGAACAGGTTGAGGTTTTTCAGCTTGCTGGGCATTGCCATGTTCGTGAATTCCTATGTCGTGCCGGTCAGCCGTTGATGCGGCTCGGGAAGTCGGCGAAGTAGCGGTCGGTGATGCGCTGATTCAGCTGCAGGTTCTCCAGCGGGGGCACCGGGGTGAAGTCGTAGTCGATCACCAGCTTTCCGCCCGACAGGGACGTGGGCAGGTTGGCGGCTTCGTCGTACCAGGCGTTGGCGTCGATGATGTAGCCGCCGTTCTTCAGCTCGCGGAACTTGGCATTGATGCTCTCCAAGATGTCCTTGACCTGGCTGGGGTGCAGCGGCTTGTCCATGTAGACCAGCATCGCCTCTGCGATGGTGTCGGCCAGGATGTGCGCGGTGCGCGTGGCCGTTTCGAAGGCGAACAGCGGATCGCTGCTCAGGGTGCGGTTGCCCCAGAAGCGGTAGCCGTTGACGTTGACCAGGGTGGTCACGTCCTTGGAGTTGAGCAGGCCGGCATCGGTGTTGGGGTCCTGCAGATCCCAATGCACGTCCCGGCTGATGCCGGTGACGCCGGAAACGGGCACGTTGGAGATCGACTTGTGCCAGCCCTGCTCCTGATCGATGCGTGCGCGCAGCCCAGCGGCGCGGGCGGTCGCGTAGGCCATCGCCGGGGTGCTGGTGGCGGTGTCCCAGGCGAGGAAGTCGGGCCAGATCATCATCAGCTCGCGCTCGCTGAACTGATCGCGGTAGACGATGACATCGGACACCTTGCCGGCGGCCGACGCGCTCACGTAGGCCATGGCGCGCAGCGTCTTGGCGATGGGGGCCAGCGCAGCGACTACTTCCTGCGTATCCAGTCCCGGCACGGCCAGGATGCGCGGTTTGACGCCAAGCTGCGCCTCGGCCACCAGCAGCGCCTGCAGGCCGGTGTAGGTGCCGGTGTCCTTACTGCCGATGACGTTGGTGGTGGTCTCCGGATCTGCCGCGCCCTGAGCGACACGCACGACCACGGCGACGGGATTGGATTGGTCAGCGATGCCGCGCAGGCTGGCGGCGAGCGTGCCCTTGGTGCCGGCCTTGGCGACGGCGCCGCGCACGTCGGTCAGCAGCACGGCCTTGTTGAGCGGGAATACGGATGCGTCGGCGTCCTCGGCCGTGCAGACGATGCCCAGGATGGCGGTGGCCACCGTGCGGATCGGGCGGGTGCCGCCGTTTACTTCGACGACGCGTACGCCGTGGTGGTACTGGTCCATTGCTGGCTCCTTGGGTCAGGTTTCGCGGTAGCGGAGGGGGACAGTCAGCCGGGTGAACTCGTTGGACTGCTGGCTGCGCACGCGACGGCAGGTGACATCGAGCACGAACGCGCCCGGCCGTTCGCCGCGTGACAGCGACAGCTGCTTGATCTGCAGGCGAGGTTCCCAGCGCATGAGCGCCGTGGCAGCGGCGCCGTACAGGCGCAGCTGTGTGGTGCTGTTGAATGGCTGGTCGACCAGCTCGGGCAGGAGCGATCCGAAGTCGCGGCGCTGCACCCGTGTGCCAATGGGCGTGGTCAGGATGCGAGCGATGGACTGCACCAGGTGCGCGTCATCGTCCAGCCAGCGGCCAGTGGATGCATCCATGCCCCTCATTGCACCGCGCTCCACAAGGGAGCGCGACGGCGCAGGTGGGGCAGATGGGGCGAGGTCGAAGCCATGACCTCATTCTGTGGACGGCCTTCGCCGAAGGCGCTCCCGTTGGCGTGTATCAGCTACGCAAACACCTGCGGGCTACGAGCCGGACAGATTCGGCGGTTCTACAGACGGCAGCTCAGGGACCTCTGGCAGTTTGGGCAGCTCGGGGACGGTGACGGACGGCATCTCGATGCTGCAGGAGCCGATGCGCGAAGCGGCCGAATCAATCGCAGCCTGCAGTTTGGCGATAGCCGCGGTTATCTGGGCGATCTGCAGCGGAAGCACCAGCATAGGCTTCACGTAGGGCTGAATGACAGCGCTAATCAAGCCGTTGATCCACGTCACGATCTCAGCGGGATTGATGCCCGGCGGGCTGAGCAGCGCCATCATCGGCTGTAACGCCGCCATCTGCGCGCCGATGCCGGCGAGCAGCGCGTTGGCCGACTGCATGGCTTCGTCAGTGAGCGCCTGCAGTTCGGCGCAGGACTGCACCGCGTTGATCTGGTCCGCCAGGCGCTCGAATGTCTCGGCGTTGAAGGGGAGGGAGCCTTGTGGGTTCATGGGTGCCTCAGTAGATGTTGGTGACGCTGCCGCGTTCCACGCTCACGACCTGGCCCGTGCCGGTAGTGAAGGTGCCCGTAGCGCCGGTGCCGGCGGACACGTTGCCATCCGCCATGACGCTGCCGGTGGCGTGCACCGTGGGCGAATCCAGCACCACCGCCGCGCTCGCATGCACCTCGGCCTGCTGGCAGTTCACGATGACCTGGCCCTTGCCGGCATGGACCGACAGGGTCGAGGTTGCGTGGTTGAACTCGACAACGCTCCCGTCGGGATAGGTTGTGCGGTCGACGTCCTCGCTGCTAGCCGGCTGCGGGTACGCGTCCTGTGACGTGCTGCCGATGATGACCGCCTGTGAGATGTCCCCATCGGGGCAAGCCAGCAGCACCTGCTCGCCTTTGCCTGGCGCGTGCCAGGTGCGGCCGTTCGGCCCGGCCCTGCGTTCCAGCCAGGCGATCCAGTCGGTTTGGATCTCGCCCGTCTGGACGCGGACGCGTGCTGGCGCTGTGGTGCGCACGGCAATCACCGTGCCCCAGCGGAGCATGTTGCTGACCTCGGCTGGAATGTCGCCGCGCGCCATGGCGGTCAGCCCGCCGCAGGATCGGTGGCGGACTCCGGCGGTACCGGGGCGGGTTCAATCGGCTCTGGCGTCGGCACGCTCTCCCAACCGCCCTGAGTCTCGCTGTAGCGCCACGGCCCGGTGTGGTCGCGCGGTGGTGCCAGCGCAGTCGCCGTGGCCGGCAGCGGCTCGCCCATGGCCAACTGCGGCAGGTAGAAGCCGGTTGCCTTATCCCAGATCGGGGTCTGGGTGTAGTCGGGCACCAGCTCCCACGCATCGAGCGCATCGTTCCAGCGGTTCGCCAGCGGCTCGCCCGGCTCGATAGGCTGCGGTCGCTGGATGGTCACGCTTGGCGGGGGCAGTTCCCCCAAGGCGAGTTGGTTGGGCGCGGGTACGCCCGTGTTCTTGTCCCACAGCATCACGCCCCGGAAGTCGGCGACCGTCTCCCATGCCGTGCGCTCAGCATTGATCCGCCACGCCTGATGGGCGCCGGCCTGCTCCACTGGCGGAAAATCAACCGTGTTGTTGGGAAGCGGGCAACTGCCGTCCGCTTCCGGGTAGATCCGAATTGGCAGTACGTACAGACCGGTCAACGCATCGAACGAGTGGCCATAGATTTCGTGGTCGGTTTTCAGTTGCATGGTTCTCTCTCAGAAGGCGATGCAGAACAGCATCCGGATGCCGGCGGGCAGGTTGCGGGCCGAGCCGGTGCTACCCACGGTGATGGCGTGTGAGTGATCGCCAACGCCTGCAACGTTGATGGTGTGGCTGTGGCTACCGGCACCATTCATGCCGATGTTGTGGGCGTGCGTGCCGTTGCCATCGGTTGAATAGGCATGAGAGTGGCCGCCGGCAGGGCTGGTGTTCGGCCAAGGGTTGTCGTAGTCGACATTGCCGCGTGAACCAGCATGGTTGTTGTAGTCGCCGCCCCACGGATAGGCGATGCCGGCGTCTGCGAACGGGACCAGATGCTGATGGTCACCGACCCAGTTGGTGCCGCCCGTATGGCCGTGGTGGCCCTGACCATCCGTCCAGGCGCCGTGAGCGTGATCGCCCACCGCATCGGCACCGGCAGAGTGAGCATGAGCGCCGGCTGCGCTCGCGCTCGCGCTGTGTGTGTGCGCAATCACTGAGCCGGCGCTGCTCTGGCCGACCTTGGCAGGATCGCCGGTATGGATGACGCCGCTGTCCTCATCGACCTTGGGCAGCTTGAACGTGGTTCCCTCGGCATTGCTGCCGTAGGTGGTGCCGATGGCCGCGAAGACGGTACGCGCGCCGCCGCGCGTGGGAATGTACGGCGTTGGGCCGCTGGTGGGTTCCAGTTGCGGCTGGGATATGCGCAACGTCACGTCAACGCTGCTATCCGGGTCGACTGCCATTCCGATGTAGCACTTGATGCCGGCCACGTCCTCGTGGCTCAGCTTTCGGGTGACGGAAAGGCGCTGCAGCGTGGCCGGATTGGGCTTGGTGCTGGTGCTGCTGACCAGGTACTGACCGTTCCGATCGCACTCAGCCAATACCAGTTGGCGCAGCGGCTCACGGAAGCCTGCCTCCGGGTCACCGGCGACGATCTGCAGACCAACGCTTACCGTCCAGATGCTGCCCCGTGCAGCCGCAATTGGTGTGGTCTGGAAGATCACATCAAAGAATCGAACGTGATGCGACGCTCTTGCCTGCCAGGCGCAGATCGAAGTAGGGGGTGCCGTCCTCCAGCGTTCCGACAGCAACAATTTCGCGGGTCCAGCCGCCGAACGGGCCGGGTGGGAAGGACCAGCCAGGTGGGAAGACGCCGGTGGTGCCAATTCTGCCGACCTTGGCCGCCAGAACGTCGGAGTCGGCCAGCAGGTTGTGGCGGGGCTCGCGCGACAGCCGCTGCCGGCCACGCCAGTCGCGGCGATAGATCGACGTTACCTCTGTGGCAAGGCGTGTGGGTTTGCCCAGGAACGTCGGTGCGAACACAGTGCGCGCGCCATCGCCGATCCCGACTGGCTCATCGGTCAGCCGCTTGGTGATGCGCTTATTCATGGTTGCCCACGTGCACGATGTCGAAGGCGGTGCAGTGCGCGGCTTGGTGATTGGCGATGAACAGGTCATCCACCGGTTCGATCAGGTTCACCCGCTGAACGCCCTCAACATGCAGCGAGGCATAGAGGCCCGAGCGCGGTACGTCACGGCCCAGCCGGTGCGACTCATCCACGTAGGCGCGCAGCCGGCGGTTCGCCTCTTCCAGCACAACGGCGGCATCCGGGCCGGCGTAGGTGACGATCTCCGCCTTCACGGTGTAGCGCATGATCTCGGCGGCCCGGACAGTGACGAGGTCAGTCAGCGGGCGCACGTTGCCATCCATCAGAGCAGCGGCTACGCGCTCGACCAGGCCGGACGAGGGAACGCCATCACCACTGCGCGAGAGCAGCGTCACCAGCACCTCGCCGGGGGTGGGACTCATTGCGCTCACATCAAGCACGTCTGGATCTGCCGACAACGCATGGAAGAGGTAGGCGCCCTCCGGGCCAGCGACGCTGTAGCCCTCCGGGGCGAGCTGGATGCGGCGCCGCAGTTCGACGTCGCTCTCCATCACAGCCGGGGTATTGGTCTTGGGCTCGGCAGGCGTGATCTGTTGGCGCACCACGCCGAAGAAGGCGCCGAGGTTGTCCAGATCAGCGCCGCCGGCATAGGCCAACATGTTGCCTTTGCCGCGCACGTTGAACGATTCCCGCAGGTGGACTTCGCGGTACGCGCAGACCTGCAGCAGCACGCTCATCGGGTCCGATTCCAGCAGCGCGGCGTACTCAGGCGCCAGCAGGTACAGGGTGGCTTTCAGATCGGCGTAGGACTGCTCAAAGCTGACCTGTTCGGTCAGGTCCGGGACGGGCAGCTTGGACAATTCGACAGCGGTAAAGGTGGACATGGCGACACCAGGCGCAGGGGCGTATCAAGGGTGTCATCGCCCCATGCCCGTAACCATTCCCGGCGTGTGTAGCCGCTACGCCTACGCCATTCCGGCGGTGAGGTGGTCCATGATCGCGTCGCGTACCAGGGCGAGGCTGCTGTCGGAGAAGCCCAGCAGGCGGCGCTGCTCGTAGCGCACGCGCGGGCCGCCGCGGATGACGCTATCTGTTCGGCCTTCCTGATGAACGGTTGCGATGCGGGAGACGCGGCCGACGAAGCCCACCGATACCTGCTGCGCATCAGCGCGCACGCGCAGATGCTTGGCCTGGCGCAGCTTGGCGAACATGGCCGCGCGTTTGACGCGACCCGCCTTCTGCCGGGCCGGAGAGGGCTTGCGACGGGGTGCGTAGGCACTGCCGTCAGGATTGCGCTGTGCAGCGATACGGCGCTGCTCGGCGCGTCGCAGCTGCGTACCTACGCGGCGGGCAAGGCGGACGCGCTCAGCGGGCTGCAGGCGCGCCAGCAGGGGTTCTACCCACTGCTCCAAGGCGCGCAGATCCTCAGACAAGGGGAATGCCAGGCAGGCAGGCGACCAGCGCGCCCTCAGCGTCGACCACCTGGCCGCCGGCCAGCGACGCGGCGTGATAGTCCTCGGTGGCGGGTTCGCCCACGTGGGTGAGCAGGAACGAACCATCGGGCTGCGGCGTCACCACAACGCGCTCGGTCAGCGGCAGCTTGAGCGCGACGTCGACCAGGTTGTCGGCGAGTACGTCGACATCGAAACCTATATCGTCGCGCCGGGCCGGATTGGCGAGCAGTTCCGGCTGGTGCCGGGTTAGCCACTGCAGCACCGGCAGCATCAGCGAATCGGGGCTGCCGGCGTAGTCGGTGAGGATCAGGGCCAGCGTGTATTGGTACTGGAACGACAGGCCGGGCTGGTAGCTGCTTTGCAGCTTTCCATCCTCCACGAACACCAGCAGACGCTCGGCGCTTTCCTGCAGACCGGGGACGGCCGCCAGCAGGTGCGTGCGCAGCGAGTCCGGCTTAATCACGGCCGGACGCCTGCCGCTGGCGCACCGCGTCCTGGAGGCCGATCAACTGCTCGCGGATGGCGTGGCAGGTGGTGTAGTTGTCGGTGACGGTGCTGGCGACGGTAGAGAGCGCAGTGCCGGCGGCGGGCGCATCAGGATCTCCGGCAGGTCCGGCCAGGGGGCGGTTTTCGGCGGCTGCGTCGTGCACGCGGACAAAGCCAGCAGGCACAAGGCAAGCGCGATCAGCTTCGGGCGTGACATAGACGGGAACCTCTTTGACGATGGTGGCGCCGGCTTCGCGTACGTACTGCACGCGGTCGACGTAGCGCGTGACGACTTTGGCGTCGCCGTTGAGCGCATCGCGCTCCTGTTTGGCCGCATCACGCTCGGCCTCGGCGTTGTCGCGTTGACGGCCAATGCCATCAATGCGTCGCTGCTGCGCCAGCGCGACCGCAACGCCCAGCAGCAGCACGATCACCAGCAACGCGGCCAGGATCGCCGCCAGGCGTCGGGAGATCACGCAGCCCCCAGGACTTGCAAGGCGCGATTGGTGCGGCTGATCCGGTCGGCCATGCCTTCGGGCGTGGCCTTGGACGTGACCGAGCCGAGGTTGACGCGGCGGCTGACCGCCAGCACGTCGCCGCCATCGGCGATAGTGTTCAGGCCGGCGTCCTTCCAGTACGCGGCAGCGGCTGCGGCGCCCACTTCCACATCCAGCAGCAGCTGCGGCTGCTGTTCCAGCGGCTGGCCGATCAGCTGGCCGATGTGCCGGTAGTTGCCGCGTCCGGTGATCTGCACGGGGCAGCGGCCACGATAGAGGTAGCCATCGCCGCTGGCCTCGTTGCCGTTGCCGTTGCGGCCGGCATACACGCGGTTGCCAAGCTTCTCCGGCTGGTGGACGAATGCGTCGAGCTCGGTGGCGGCGATGCGCTTGCCGAATACTTCCGGCAGGCGCTTGCGGCTGTAGCTGAGGTTCTCTTCGACCCGCGACAGGCTCAGGCTTTCGTGGCCGATCTGCGCGAGGAAGTACGCGGCACGGCGCTTGGTGGTGATGCTGAAACGCACCATGGCCGCGTTCAGCGCGGGCGCCCAACGCTGCGCACGCGGCAGCGGGCATTGCATGATCTGACTCAGTTGCTCGGCGGTGACCACTACTCGACCCTCAGAATGCGCGCCACGTTGCCTCGGGCGCGGTAGGTCACCAACAGTAGGACAAGCAACAGGCCCAGCTGCCATACGCTGACGTGTGCGGCTGCGCCAAACAATGCAACGTTGATGGCAAGGCCGCCGGTACAGGCGATCAGCAGCCACGCACAGCACGACACCCCAATGCGGTGCCGGGCATCAGGCCCAGGCCGGTAGGTAATCAGCAGCACGCAGATGGCGAGACTGCTGACCAGGGTGGCGACGACAAGCAGGTTATGCACTGGGTGGCCCTCCGCGCCGGATACGGGACAGGTCGAAGGTTCGGCCGCGCTCAATCAGGCCGAGCGTGACGGTGATGCCGCAGGCTGCGGCGGCGAAGGCGGCCATGCCGGTGGACTGCAGCGGCACCCAGCGCAGTACCTCGCCGGCGCCGTAGTATCCGGCGATCACGCTGACGATCAGGTACACAAGGCGCTTCCAGATGGGCAGATCCTTGGCCGAGACGACGAACAACGTGCCCCCGGCAAAGGCGCCAATCAGGGCATCGCCGTCGATGCCGGGCACCAGAGAGGCCAGGCCGAGGCCGGTGGCGACCATTACGGTGCCGGTGAGGGAGGTTGGTTCGGTCATTTCAGTCCCAGAGCTGGATCAGCGGTCGCTCGGTGGCGATCAAATGGGATGGGGGGAGGGCAGGCAGTGTTACCGGCGTCCCCATCGGAAGGATTGGCCCGTGCAAGGACAGGCCGGGATTCAGCGCGAACACCTGTTCGGTCATGCCCGCCGTGGCGCCCAGGTGACGCCAGCACAGCTGGTCGATGGTGTCGCCTTGCTGGGCGTGAACGCGCATCAGATCAACTCGACTGTGACGCGCCGGGTACCCAGCAGGTCGCTGATCGCGTTGCGCAGGTCGCGGCGGATCTCATCGATCGTGGGCGCCAGATCGTCTGCACGCTGGTTGCCTTGGCCCGTAGCGTCATAGGAGCGGTAGCGTTCGTGCAGTTCCACTGCCGTGGCGCAGTACACGGCGCGCAGATACAGCTGGACCAGGCGCGATGTGCCGTCGACCTCCTGTGCCGGCACATCGCCCAGGGTGGCGTAACCGGCGGCCACCTTGGCCGCCTGCCACTGTTCCAGTTCCCGCGTGACGGACATAACCGCCATGACCACCGTGGCCCGCATACGCGGCGCAGCGACATCGCCTGCGACGCGCACCGACTCTCGCAGCACGCCGACGTCGATCTCCGGCCAGAACGGCCCGGCAGTGACAGGCTGCTGTTTGGCGACAGGTGACGTGTTGGCGGTGAAGCTGCTCATGGTTGCCTCGATAGGTCGCCGGTGGTCGGGGCGTCACACCAGGGAGAGATTCTGGTGATCGGCCCCGAGCCGGCGGGGTCGCGGGGTACGCTCGGTATGAGGGTCAGTCGTTGGACTGAACGCCCTCGATCTTCTTCAACAAGCGTTCGGCGCGCTTGAGGTCTTCCTTGCCGCCGCAGCTGTCGTGCAGCTGGATGGCGGTGCGCAGGTCTTCGATGGCCTTGGCCACCGCCTCGGCGTCCAACGGAGTGGCCTCGGGATCGGTGGGCAGCAGGCTGCGAGCGCGGGCCAGCAGCAGCCTGGCGCGGACCTGATCGGGCATGTCGTGGCCGTTGGTCACTTCCACGGCCCGGTTCAGCACGCCGAAGTCGAACGCCGCGCCCGTCTTCAACGCGTTGAGCGCGGCGATGCCGATTTCCTCAGCTACGACGCAGCCGGCGGTGCGCTCGAATCGGTCGGGCATCGTCAGGCCGTGTGCCAGCACGTAGGCGGCGATGTTCAGCGCCGCGTCGTACAGGCCCGCGTCGATGTTCCACAGCATCAGCGTGGACACCACATCATCCTGACCACCAGCATCGGCAGCGAGTACGCCCTCGATGTAGGCGTTGTAGGTCGGCAGCAGCAGGGCCTTGAGCTGCCCCTTTGCCTGGCTCGACTGGATCTGTTTCAGTCGAGCGCGGTCCGTGGCCAGCTGCAGCAAGGTCTGCTGATAGATCGGCGTGCCCTCCATCAGGTTGCCGCCCGCTGCGCGCTTGGCCGCCTCCTCGGCTTCAACGCGCTGCAGGTGCCGCTTCGCGGGACTGTCGGCCATGGCCTCAGTCCTCGACCTTGATGTTCTCGACTACGGCGCCACGGCCGTAGTCCTCGACCACGTAGCAGTCATTGGACGACTCAAAGTTCGCCACGCGGTTCTTTTCCGGCTCTTCCTTGATGTAGCGGCGGCGGCCGTCGATCTGCCAGTAGAGGGACAGGTTGTCCAGCGAGGTGACCATGAGCGCATCGGCCGGCATGAAGGGAACCACGACCGGCTGCAGACCGCCGATGCGCTTGGTGCCCAGCACGAGATCCGCGGCCAGCTGCTCGGTGGGCTTGTTGTCCTGATTGATGATCGGGAAGTACTTGTCGTGGACCAGGTTGCGGCCCAGCACAACAACCAGCGCCGGGTCCTGCTGATGCCACGGGTCGATCAGGTTGGACACCACGTCCATGACCAGGGCGTCGAGATTGGCGTAGTCACGCGCGGCTTGATCGCCGCCGCCGATCACGACCTCGCCGCCAGCCTTGCCCTTGCTCAGCACGCGCTTGGGGGCATGCTCGCGGAACTTCTGCAGCCAGCCCTTGTTGACGTCCTGCAACAGCGGGTTGGTGGCGCGGCTGGTGGTAGCGGCAGCGCTGGTACCGTTGAATCCGACCATGATGCGGTCCAGTGCCTGGCGCTGGATGATCGCGTCGCGCAGCAGGGTCTGGAAGTTCTTCTGACGCGCCCACGCGTCGAGACGCGCGTACGGGATGGCGGTGTCGTAGTTGGTCTGCACGCACTCGTAGCCGGTCTTGTCGAGCGCGGTCACGTCCGCTGGCTCGCGCTTGCCGTCGCCGCTGGTATCGGTGCGGCCGGCAATGGTACCGCTCACGCCTACGCCGATCTTCTCGCCCTTGAGGTCGATAACGCCGGGCATGTTGATGGCGGACAGGAACGCGCTGCTCTCCTGAATCCGCTGCTCCATGGTCTGCTGCACGGTCGGGTCGACGGAGAACGCCAGCGACGAGTTCTCGATGCGGTTGAGTTCCGCCACGCGGCGGGTGAACTGGTTGAACTGTGTGCGGGTTTCGGTACGCATAGCGTTGCTCCGTGAGTAGGGGGCGGTGGGGATCAGCAGTCGGTGGCGTCGCCGACGTTGCCGCCGCTGCCGGAAATCGGCGGGCGCTGGTTGAACGTCTGCGGGGTGTCATCGAGCGTCTTGCGGACGCTGGCTACCTGCGCGGTGAGGTTCTGGACCTTGGTGGCCAGGCTGCGGTTCTCCTCGGCCAACTGCTCGATTCGATCTTCCTGCGCGTTGAAGGTCGCCAGCAGCTGTTCGGCAAACTTGTTTGCGTCAGGTGCAGCGTCCTCCTTCGGTTCCGGCGTCGGCTTGGGCAGCAGCCCAAGGCCCGAGAGCAGGATGGCCATCTTGCTCGGGCGCGCCGCCGGCTGCTCGACTTCATCGAACGCGATTTCCGTTTCTTCCAGCGCCGTGAAAAGGTTATCGGGTGCCTGCTTGCGAGAGGCGAGCGGATTCTTGTCCGGGTTCTGAGCGGCGAATGCCAGCATTTCCGTGCCCAGGCTAGCCGGGGTATCGGTCACAGCCAGTCCCTGCAGGTAAGCCTTCCCGGTGTCGGCGAACTTCGGCGCAATCTCGATGCTGGTGTAGAGCTTCTGCTTGTCGTTGTTGACCATGGCCACCAGGGCGTCGGTCGGCTCGATCTGAGCGAACAGGGCCAGCTTCTTTACGCCGCCCACTTCGACCTCTTCGGCCTTCACTGCCAGCACGTCACCGAATGCCTTGAACGGGCCATCGGGCATCAGGCTGCGCAGGTGCTCCACCCAGATGCGGGCGCCGTACAGCTGCGGATCGTAGGACGCGGCCATATCGGTGATGTGCTGACGCTCGATCACACGGCCGTCGGTGGTTGCGCCCTCGACGGCGACGCGGAAGAACTTGGAACGCAGCTTCTTTTTGTCGGTCTTGCCGGCCATTTCGCCCTCTACTGGTGTCAGTGCGCATCGGTTCTCGATGCGATGACCCATGGTCGAATGAGGGCGAGGCTGCATCAACGCACAGAGCGTGTACGCCGCTGTTCTACTAGGGTTTTCCGTGTCGCGCGCGCGTGCAGCCGGGCAACCTGTTCACGTGACCAGCGTAGCCGAAAAACTCCACGTCGATCCACGACGCCAAGCCAAGTTCCTGTACTGGATGGGGTGGCGCGTGTGCGATATCGCCAGCCTGATCGGCGAGAAAGAAAAGACGATCCACAGCTGGAAGGCGCGAGACGAATGGGACCGCGCCGATGCCGTGGAGCGCATTGGTGGCGCGCTGGAAGCGCGTTTGGCCATCCTGATCCACAAGGAAGGGAAGACCGGCGGCGACTTCAAAGAGATCGACCTGCTGCACCGACAGCTTGAGCGGCAGGCTCGCATCCAGCGATACCAGGGCGGCGGCAACGAAGCCGATTTGAATCCTGCGGTGGCCAACCGCAACGCCGCGCCGAAGAAGAAGGCACGTAAGAACGAGTTCAGCGATGAAGAGATCGAACGCCTGCAGTCGGCGTTCGTGGACGGCTGTTTCGACTACCAGCGAGATTGGTATAGGGCTGGCAACGAACGCACGCGGGTGATCCTGAAGTCCCGCCAGATCGGCGCCACCTACTACTTTGCGCGCGAGGCGCTGATCGATGCGCTGACCACCGGCCGCAATCAGATTTTCCTCAGTGCCTCAAAGAGCCAGGCCCATATCTTCTTGGGCTACATGCGCGGCTTTGTGCGTGAGGTGCTGGATCGCGATCTGACCGGCGATCCGATCACGCTGGCCAATGGTGCCGAGCTGTACTTCCTCGGGACGAACGCCCGCACCGCGCAGGGCTACCACGGCAATTTCTACTTCGACGAGTTCTTCTGGACCCACGGCTTTAACCAGCTGAACAAGGTCGCCAGCGGCATGGCGATGCACAAGAAGTGGCGCAAGACCTACTTCAGCACGCCATCGACCATGGCACACGAAGCCTTCGATTTCTGGACCGGCGACCGCTTCAACAAGGGGCGCCCGGTGTCCCAGCAGATCCAGATGGATGTGAGCCACGCGCGGCTGATAGGCGGGCGCCAGTGTGAGGACGCCATGTGGCGCCAGATCGTGACCGTTCTGGATGCGGCAGGCCGAGGCTGCGACCTGTTTGATATCGAGGAACTGCGCCGCGACTACAGCGCCGAGGAATTCGCCAATCTGCTGATGTGCGAATTCGTGGACGACAGCGCCAGCATCTTCCCACTAGCCATGCTGCAGCCGTGCCAGGTCGATAGTTGGGTGGAGTGGGCCGACGACTTCAAGCCGCTGGCCATTCGCCCCTACGGCGACCGCGCGGTGTGGATCGGGTATGACCCGGCCGAGACAGGAGACAGTGCGGGCATCGTCATTGTGGCGCCGCCGCAGGTGCCCGGCGGCAGGTTCCGCGTGCTGGAACGCCATCAGTTCAAGGGCATGGACTTTGCGGCGCAGGCTGCTTTCATCCAGCAGGTTACCAAACGGTACTGGGTGACCTATATCGGCATCGACGCAACCGGCATGGGCACCGGTGTGGCGCAGTTGGTGCGCCAGTTCTTCCCAGGCGTGACGATCTTCAACTACTCGCCCGAGGTGAAGACCCGTCTGGTGTTGAAGGCGTTCGATGTCATCAAGAATGAGCGTCTGGAGTACGACGCGGGCTGGACCGACCTCACACAGTCGCTGTTGGCGATCCAAAAGACCATTACCCCGAGCGGGCGCCAGGTCACCTACACCGCTGGGCGCTCGCGCACCACAGGCCACGCCGATCTGGCGTGGGCACTCATGCACGCACTGCAGAACGAGCCGCTTGAAGGCGGCGCCGCTGCGCGCGGCTCCATGGAGATTTTCTGATGACTGACTCTGACCAGGGCGCTACCGCGATCACGCCTGCCGGCGTCGAGGCGTTCACTTTCGGCGACCCCACGCCGGTGCTGGACTCGCGCGGCATCCTCGACTATCTCGAATGCTGGCGCAACGGACGCTACTTCGAGCCGCCGGTTGATCTGCATGGGTTGTCCCGCACCACTCGGGCCAATCCCTATCTGCACAGCGGGCTCACGTTCAAGCGGAACATGCTGGTAAGCACATTCCGCCCGCACAAGCTGCTCAGCCGCGAAGCGTTCGCACAGCTGGCGTTGGACTACATCACCTTCGGCATGGCATACGTTGAGCGCCGCCGTGCTGTGTCAGGCGTCAATCACTCCCTGGCGGTGCCGCTGGCCAAGTACATGCGCCGAGGCGTGGAGCCCGGCGAGTTCTTCCAGATCCGCGCCGGTCAGATCGAACATGAGTTTGCTCGCGGCGATGTGTTCCAGCTGCGCGAGGCTGATGTTGACCAGGAGATTTACGGGCTACCGGAATGGATGCCGGCGGTTCAGTCGGCGCTTCTGAACGAATCGGCGACGCTGTTCCGCCGGAAGTACTACAACAACGGCTCGCACGCCGGTTTCATCCTTTACCTGACCGACTCGCTGGCCGAGAAGGACGATGTGGACGGTATCCGAAACGCGTTGCGCGAATCCCGTGGGCCGGGCAATTTCCGCAACCTGTTCCTGCATTCGCCGGGCGGAAGCAAGGACGGGTTGAAGCTGATCCCCGTGAGCGAGGTAGCGGCGAAGGATGAGTTCACTGGCATCAAGAGCGTGACCCGCGACGACATGCTGGCCTCACTTCGTACGCCGCCGCAGCTGCTGGGCATCGTGCCGCAGAACAGCGGCGGGTTTGGTTCCATCCGCGAGGCGGCGACTGTTTGGACCGCGATGGAACTGTCACCACTACAGACGCGGCTGGCTGCGCTCAACGAGTGGCTGGGCGATGAGGTTATCCGCTTCAATCCCTTCGAACTGGCGCCCGCCGCATGACGATGACGCGACTGAACCTGCGTTGCGGCGCGTGCGCGCGCCTGCTGGCTAAGGCCATGGGCGAGCACGATCTGCAGATCAAATGCCCCCGCTGCGGGGAGATGAATCACCTGAAGGCCCTGAGCCTCTCCATGGATCGCCGCGAGCGACACCACGAAGAAGGCTCTACCCATGAAGAACGAACTGATCCACGGCGATGCGCTGACCGTCCTGCCGACCCTGCCGGCGGCGAGCTTCGACGCCCTCATCACTGATCCGCCGTATGCCAGCGGCGGCCTACATGCCTCTGCCCGTCAGCGCAGCCCCAACGAGAAGTACATGCAGAGTGGTGGTCAGCAGTTGCACGCTGACTTCCCCAGCGACGAACGCGACCAGCGCTCGCACCTGGCATGGATGCAGCTGTGGCTGGCGCAGTGCAATCGCGTCTTGCGGGATGGCGCACCGGTGCTGCTATTCACCGATTGGCGGCAGCTACCGCTGACCACCGACGCTCTGCAGTGCGCCGGCTTCACCTGGCGCGGTGTTGCGGTGTGGGATAAGACGGGCGGCGTGCGGCCGCAACGCGGCCGATTCTCCAACCAGGCGGAGTACGTCGTGTGGGGTAGCAAGGGCGGGATGCCGCTGGGCCGGGCGGCGCCAACGCTGCCGGGTGTCTTCCGCGAGGCAGTGCGCAAGTCGGACAAGCACCACATGACCGGCAAACCGACCGACCTTATGCGTCAGCTGGTGCGGATCTGCGAGGAGGGCGGGCGCATCCTCGACCCTTTCGCCGGCTCGGGCACGACGCTGGTGGCCGCGGATCTTGAGGGCTACAACTGGACCGGCATCGAGATGACCGGGCATTGCTTTGACGTGGCGCGGTCCCGACTACCGAATCCCTAACCTGCTACGCAGTGCAATTGTGGAAAGCCGCCTACGGGCGGCTTTTCTGTTTAAGCAGGAGTCTCGGCTCGCTGTAGAGGGCGGCTGTCCACCAACTCCTGGTACAGCCTGTGCATCGTATCGATGTGCTGCTCAAAGTGACCCGGCGGGAACCACGCGATTTCGCCGATGGATTCGGCCGAACGCACCATTGCGTGTTGAGCGGCTTGCAGGATCAGGAACGCTATCCCGTCGTCCAGCGGGGCGCGAAATATCATTCCTGGCGTGTCCCGCTGGTGACGCAGCGACAGAGCGGTGAGGTCATTGTGGACGAAGCTGCACAGCATCGAGTAGAGGCCGATGAACTCGGGCAGCCCGGTGGCAGTGAATTTCTCCACCTCATAGAGCTTGTCCTTCTTGAACTCTTCATGCAGCGGGCTGTAACGCGCGAGGCACTCGACCAGATTGGCTCCGATCATCTTGCGGTTCGCAGCGGTGAGCTGGTGGGATTCAAGCATCCGCTCGTAGAACCGCTTTGCGCCGTTGGCCTCTTCATATTGCATGCGCCGTACGTGGTTATCTCTCAGCCCAAGCATGAACAGGTCGGCGGTGGCCTCGATCATCGCGCGGACATGCACAGCCCCGTGGGTCAGGAGATTGGCCCGCGCCAGGCAGACCGTGGCGTCGAACTGCTCCGCGATTGTGAGGAACAGCGCGCATTGAGGCCGACCCGGTGGATCGAGCGGTGGCCGCATCTCGGCTATCAAGGCTGTGACTGCATCTACCTGACGGACTGAGAGGGCGAGGGCGTGCTGCGCAAGGCTCATGCGGTTGTCCATCTGGGCCGGAGGCGAAGTGTTGCACGAAATGCATACGGTATCCGCCGATCACGTACGGACGGCGGCGACTACCCCTTGGCGCGCGCACTCGTCTCCCCGCCACGCCTGCGCACTTCATGGGGTGCTTTTTCTGCATGCCCTGCACAACCGGCCAAGCCCCGCCCGCTATGGCTGCACGGGGCGTTTATAGCCTTCGGTCGGCCCTGCGGAACCCTGCGCGGAACGGCCCTTTGTAGGCGCTCCCAGGGCGCCTGACGGCGTGGCTCAACGTCTGGCCGTTTCTCGATGTGCCCATCGGAACCGGGTAATCGGGTAACCCAAGCGGCGGCGAACGCCGATGGCCCTACTGCCGCAAGGCTTTTCGGGGTTACCTCAGGGGGTAATTCTGGGTAATTTCTAAAGCCAGGAAAGGTTATGTGATTGATTTGAAAGGACTATTTTGGGCCCGTTGGTTACCCTCTCGAAAGGTAACGTGGTTACTCAAAGGTTACCCTATTATTACCTTATGAAAAGTATTCTATCTATCTGAAATATAAGGAATTTGCGAGCAGTTCCCGAGGGTGGTTACCTGAATTACCCTTTTGCCGTGGGCACATCGAAAATTGCCTTATAAAGGGGGGGAGGGTCTACCCACACCCCCATGCTGCCGCTCTGCCGCCGCTTGTGCCCGGCGCATGCCGCCCCGGCGTCAGGCGACCTGCAGCAGCAGCTGCTGGGTGTTGTTGCGAGGGGTGTTCACTGCCCTGCTGACGCGATAGGCCTCCATTGCCGGCGTCTCGCTGGCTAGCAGCATCGCCATGGCATCGTCCGCGCTGGCGGCCATCCACTCATCGATCTGGCCGGCCTGCAACCAGACGGGCATGCGGTCGTGGATGTCTGCCGACACGCCGCTGCTGTCGCCGGTGATGATGGTGAAGGTGCCCAGGTTCCCCTCGGGCAGCAGGGGGCTGGCGTCCTCCCACAGGCCGGCGGCCAGCAGCGTCCCGGTTGCGTGGATGAACCACGGGTCTTTCTTGCCGTCCTCGGGGCTCACTGACCACTCGTAGTAGCCGGCCATGGGGATCACGCATCGGCGCTTCTTGAACGCCGACCGGAAGGCTGGCTTGGTGGCCACCGTCTCGATCCGGGCATTGATGGTCGAGCCCTGCAGGCCCTTGGCCTTCGCCCAGAACGGCAGCAGACCCCAGGCCAGCCGGGTGACCTGCCGACCTTCGCCACGGTCCAGGATGATCGAGGCGCGCTGCGTCGGCGCCAGGTTGTAGCTGGGCTGGATCTCAGCCAGGCCGGGGGCAAGGTCAGCCAGGCCGGGCTGGCCAAAGTCGACAACGGGGAGCTGGACGAATCGGCCACACATGGCCGAAGCGTAGTCCGCCCGGCCGTGCCCGGCGTGTGATCCCGAACGGTTCAGCCGGTGAACGATCCCTTGTCGCAGCCTTTGCGACCGCCGGCCGTATTCTTCCGGCCATGCAGTCCTCCCATGGCTTCCGCACCGCCCTGATCCCCTCTGGCTGGGTCCAGACGGACGAGCGGTGGGCGCTTTGGTACAACGGCCGGGAGACGGCCAGCGTTACCCCTGACGGTCGCCCCGGAGTGCGCCTGTGGATGGAAGGCCGGAAGATGTGGCACGTGAAGGAAGTACGCGCGGCCAACGTCCGGCAGGCGAAGCGCTACGCCGAGCGCTGGTGCGCCGCCAGGCTCTACCCCGACCTGCCTCTGTGTGAGGCCGTTGCCCGTCTGACCGACAGCACCCCGATCCAGCCGCCGCCACCGATGCCTGGGCTGCCGCCGACCCGCGAGCAGCAGCAACAGGCCCGCCGCTTGGCCGAGGCGGGGACGAGGGAGCTGGAGCGAGTTAAGGCAGCGCTTGATCCAATCCGTCCGCCGGCGGCGACGAAGCCAAGGGCGAGGGACCCGCAAAAGGCGCGAGTGACCGCAGCGCTGCGGGATCTACGGCGCGGGGTCTGATGCACCCTAGCCAGCGTGTAGACCAGGATTGAGGCGCGATCCGACGCTCGATGACCGGAAAAATGCCTCACGCTCACTATGCATGGCAGGCGTTTCACGACGCGGCGCCGGAAAAATTGAAGGCGCCATATCGTTGATTTCAAAGCGTAAACGTGATGCCTTTTAATCTTTTGGTCGAAGGTTCGAATCCTTCACGGCCCACCATTGCAGTGATGATCAAGGCGCCCATGGGGCGCCTTTTTTATTGCCCCTCGAAAGCACGTCTGCAATGCGCGGAAGTGCCGCAGCAACGACACGGTGCTGCAGGTGCCATAGGCTCCCGGGTACCTACCCGCTGGCAGCGTGCGCCATCAGGTCGGCAGTCGCGGGAAAGAGGCGCTTTGCGCGCGCTCCCATCACTGCTGGCGCCATGTCGTCTGCGTCAATCTTTGCGCCTAAATGGTAATGTTTAGGTAACTTTTGGTAATGAATGCGTGGCCCAAGCCGGCCGTTGCCGGCCGGTCAGGGCCGCCGTCAGCCGTAATGCGCGCGCAACAGCCCGGCGTCGTGGAAGGAAATACCCTCCCGGATGCACTCCTCCGCGCGCTCCATGTCCTTGTGCAACTGGATCAGTGCGTCGTCGGCAAGCTGCTCGATGTTGACCACACCGCAACAGGCCTGGTCGATCACATGCTGCATGGGCTCGCCCCAGCGCCGGCGTACGTTGCGGATCATGCGGCAATGCCACTCGCGCATGATCGCGTCCATGCGCCTCTCCCCGCGAACCACATGTGCGTCTCCCGCCACCACCCGCAGTGCAGGGGCCGGGGTGCGCTCGCCGCGCAGTTCCTGGGTCCTAGCGGCCAACCGCTGTGCGAGCTCCTCGAGTCGCGTGTGAGTCATCCTTTGCCTCCCTGATCCGTCTTGCCAGAAGCTTCGTCAGGTCGAGCACATTGTCCGGCGCAGAGGGCTGACCGAACTCGTCCACGACCATGAATGCGGTCTCCAGCAGCACGGGATCGTAGATCCATTCCGGTGGATCGCCGACCAGCTCCAGGTAGTGCGAAAGCACCTTGACCGCAGCGCTCATTTTCGCGAAATCCAGTCCCGTAGATTGAGACTGAAGCGACACGTCCCCGTCCTGATCGACGCGATCCAGCGTTCCATGCGGAAGCTGCATCACTGATTCAAGGTCGCGCGCAAGACGATGGCCGATGCTCTTCGGGTTGCTCTCGGAAATCCACTGGCTGACCTGGGGCTGCGCCCAGCGGGTGCCACCGAACAGGCGGGCCCATTCGGCCGGGCCGCCGGCGGCGGCCACGCGTAGGCGCATGTTGAGGGTGCGAGCGGTACTGGCGTCCATCTGTAGATGGTGCGCTGCATTACCAATCCAGCAAATGACCAAAACGGTATTGACTACTCATTACCTTGACGGTAATGTGTGGGCCATGAACCTCATCGACTACGCCATCTCCCAAGGGGGCTACGGCACCCCCAGCTGCCCCGTCATGCGCCGCCTGGCCCACCAGACCGGTTGCGCGCTGCGGACCCTCTACATGATCGCCCGCGGCCACAAGCTGCCCGGCGCGCGACTGTGCCGGCGCATCGAGCTGGCCACGGCAGGCGCCGTGCGCCGCGAAACCCTGCGCCCGGATGTGTTCGGTCCGGCCCCGTCGTCCCTCAAAGGAGAAGCCCCCCATGCAGCTTGATACGTTCGGTGAGTATGTCCGCAGCCGCCTGGAGCACTGGGGCGGCGAATATGCGCTGCATCGCGACTGCGAATACCTCGGCTTCCAGTCGCGCAACCTGCTGGCGGTGCTGATCGAGCATCGTGGTGACATGCCGGGGCGGGCCCAGGGCTACAAGCCTCTGGAAACCGATCAGCTGGCGCAGCAGATCGAAGACATCATCACGGCGGTCGCGCGTGACAACGTGGCGATGGCCTGTGCGCTGCGCGGCTACTACTGCGGCCGTGGCCGACGCAAGGTCGAACGATTCGAAACGGCGAATCTGCTGCTGGCCAACAGCGGGCAGCGACCGGTATCCAACCGGCATTACCTCAACCTGGTCGAACTTGGCTTCCAGCGCGTGCGCGGCTGGATGGAGGGTATCGCCCAGGCCGCATGAGCGGCGGATCCGATCTTTCGCCCGCCTCCCGACCGGAACAACCCTCGTGCCGAGCCGGCAGCGGGGCGGGCATCTCTTCGGGCCATGTCGATGCGACGCGGCCTGCATTCCTTCCAGGACCCATCATGAAAGAAGAAATCATCAGTACGGCCGGCGCGGCGGCCATCAAGTCGGCGCCGCCGGTCACCGTCGCCGGTGCGCTTGCAGCCGGCATCACCCTGGACCGCCTGGTCGTGGTCCTCACCATCATCTACCTGGCGGCGCAGATTGCCTATCTGGGTTGGCGCTGGCTGCGCGAATGGCGCCGCAGGGAGCGCGAATGAGCCGGCCCAGCAGTACATTGCCGGTGCGCAGCCTGGTCGCCGCGCTTGCGCTGAGTGCTGCGGGCCTGATCGCCATCGTTGACCGCGAGGGATACACCGACGCCGCAGTGGTACCGACGCGCAATGACCGTCCAACCTATGGCTTCGGCTCGACCGTTCGCGAGGATGGCACTCCGGTGAGAATGGGCGACCGCACCACGCCGGTACGTGCGCTGCATACCGTGCAGGCCCATCTGGCCAGGGAGGAAGGGCAGTTCCGCGCGTCGCTGCCCGGCGTGGCGCTCAGCCAGGGCGAGTACGACGTCTATGTCGACTTCCTCTACCAGTACGGCATCGGCAACTGGCGCACGTCGTCGATGCGCCGGCATCTGCTGCAGGGTGAGTATCGCCAGGCCTGCGATGCGTTGCTGCTGTGGAAGCGGGCAGGGGGCTACGACTGTTCGGCCCGCATCGATGGTCGGCCCAACACCGTGTGCTGGGGGGTGTGGGAGCGCCAGCAGCAGCGCCATGCACGTTGCCTGTCGGAGCAGTGACCCATGCCGCGCATGCTGATGATGGTGGCGTCGCTGCTGCTGTGGTCGCTGCTGATGTTCGTGGCCGGCTGGCGTTGGCGCGGTGATCGCAGTGATCTGGCGATGGCGCGGGCCGATGCGGCACGTCACGCCGGCGCGGTGCAGTCCGAGCAACGGTTGCGCCGGGATCAGGAAGAACGGAGCGAGGCGATGGCCTCACTGGGGGAACAACATGAACATGATCGTGAGCGCGCGGCGGCGGTGGATGCCGACGTGGTGGCTGCCCTGCGTGCTGGCACTCTCCGCCTGCGCGACGACCTTGCCGCGTGCCACACCGGCCGTCTGTCCGAAGCCGCCGCCCGCACCGGCGAACGTGATGCGGGCGCCCAGTTACGAGCAGAGGTTGCGGCAGCGCTTGTTCGAATCGGACGCGATGCCGACGACCAGCTCCGCGCGTGCCAGGCCGTGATCGAGCTGGATCGCCGTTGAGGACACCGGTGCAGTTATGCTGGCCGTTCTCTCGAAAATGGAAGTTCGCATGCGCGTCGTTGTTTTGTCCGCCTTGGTCCTGCTGGCCACCGCCGGGCCATGTATTGCTGCTGTACCCGCCGCGCAGGCGACGTCGCCGGACCCGGTCACGGCGGCGGCACCGTTGGTGATCGGCGAGACCTTCACCATCGAGTCGAAGGCGATGGGCGAAACCCGCCGTATCAATGTCTATCGACCGCAGCCCTGGGGCCTGGATCCGAAGGCGCCGCTGCCGGTGCTGTATATGGCCGATGGCGGTATCGGCGAGGACTTCCTGCATGTGGCAGGGCTGGTGCAGGTGCTGACCGGCAACGGCAGCATGCGTCCGTTCCTGCTGGTCGGCATCGAGAACACCGAGCGCCGCCGCGACATGACCGGCCCCAGCAGCGACCCGCAGGACCAGAAGATCGCGCCGCGCATCGGTGGCTCGGCGGCCTACCGCAGCTTCCTGCGCGATGAACTGATGCCGCAGGTACGCCAGCGCTACCCGACCACCGACGAGCGCGCGCTGATCGGTGAGTCGCTGGCTGGCCTGTTCGTGGTCGAGACGTTGCTGCAGGAGCCGACGCTGTTCAACAGCTATATCGCGCTGGACCCCAGCCTGTGGTGGAGCCGTGGCGCGATGCTGGCCGGGGCGGCCAAGCAGCTACCGGCGGTGACGCGTGCACAGCCGCACGTGTTCCTGGCCAGCAGCGGGCAGCCGGAACTGGCCGCCTCCACGGCACGACTGGCTGCGCTGCTGCAGCAGGCTTCGCCGTCGCCGCTGGTGAAGTACCTGCCGCTGCCGGAGGAAACCCACGCGACGATCTACCACCCGGCCGCATTGCAGGCGCTGCGCACCCTTTTTCCGGCGCCGCCGCCGGCCTCGCCCTGACCGCGCGTGGCGCGGCGCCGCGCGACGTGTGAGGATGCGGTAGCGACGCCACCCGGGTGCGTCGCCCGCAACGGGAGAGTGTGGATGCAGCGTGTGCGTGGATGGAGTGTGGCGGCCTGCCTGGCCGTGAGTGGTTGTGCGATGTCGGTGGCGCCACCAGCAACCCAGAAGGAAGCGAAGGAAAGCGCGGCCACCGCCGCGCCGGGCGTGGTGCTGCCGGATACCGAGGCGCTGCGCGTGCACGATCCGGTCGGCCGCGATTACCCGATCTGGGTGGCGTTGCCGGCCGACTACGCCGCACATCCGGAAAAGCACTATCCGGTGCTGTACGTGACCGATGCGCTGTACAGCTTCCCGCTGGTGCGCAGCGTGCGCAACATGGTCGGGCAGAAGGGCGTCAACATCGAGGATTTCATCCTGGTCGGGCTGCCGCCGCAGGAAGGCCTGACGTCCAAGCAGAGCCGCTCGCGGGATTACACGCCCAGCGACCCAGCGCGTACCGATCCGCGTGACTACAGCGATGACGTCAGTTACGGCGGTGCCGCACATTACCGCGACTTCCTCGCTGAGCGCGTGCTGCCGATGATCGATGCGCGCTACCGCACCGATCCGGCACGGCGTGCCTATGCCGGTCATTCCTATGGCGGCCTGTTCGGTGCCTACGTGCTGACCACGCGTCCGGACATGTTCCGTACCTACATCCTGTCCAGCCCGTCGCTGTGGTTCGACAACCACCTTGTGCCGCGCCTGCAGGCCGAGGCCAAGGCGCCCACGCAGTCGACCACGGTGATGCTGTCGATCGGCAGCTTTGAAACGGTCAAGCCGGAGCCGCGCTATTTCACCCGCAACGACATGCTGCGGCACAACGCCGAGTTCGCCGAGCAGCTGCGCGGCAGTGGCCGCTCGCTGACGGTGGACAACATGGTGATCGACGACGAGGACCACTTCACGGTGTACCCGGACATGATCACCCGCGCGCTGTTGAAGGTGTTCCCGGGCACGGGGCCGTACAGCAGCGGTTGATCGCAGGTTCAATCCACGCCATGCGTGGATGATTGCCTCAGGCCGCGCTGGCCTGCGGCGGCGGCATCAACGTGGCATCCGCTGCATGGCGGAAGCACAGGCGGATGGCATCGAGCAGTTCGCTCATGCTGTACGGTTTGGGCAGAAAGTGGATGCCGGCGCGCAGCTGCGGCAGCACGCGGTGCTGGTCCATGCCAGAGGTGACCAGGATCGGCAGCTGCGGCAGGTGCTCGCGCACGCGGTTGGCGGTTTCGATGCCGCTGATGCCGCCCAGGCAGACGTCGGTGAACAGCAGGTCGAACGGTTCACCGGCGTTGAGCAGGCCCAGCGCGGCCTCGGCGCTGCTGACAGCGGTGACCTGGCAGGCCTGGCTTTCCAGGGCGAGGCGACTGAGTTCCTGGGTTTCCTCGGCGTCCTCGATCAGCAGGACGCGTGGTTCCACAAAGCGCTTGGACAGCAACATGACGCGGCAACTCCGGACAACAGGGGGAGCAAAAGGCGCGCAAGTATGCGCAAGCCGGTAGTGAGCCCGGCGTGCACGGCAGGCTAAGTGGGCGTTACAGGCGTGTCTGGCGCCGACGTCGCACGTGCCAGGCCAGTACCGCGACCGCCAGCAGCGCGGTGCCGATGCGCAGGCTGGTGGCCTGCCAACCCAGTGCGACGGCGTCGTCGAGGCTGAACACGTTCCAGGCGAGGTTCATCGAAACATGCAGGACCAGGCCGCACCACAGGGTGTCGCCGTCGAAGTGGTCGAGCCAGGCGAAGATGAAGCCGCCCAGCGCGATCACCGCGCCAATGAACAGTGCGATGCCGCCGCCGTCGAACCCGCCGAAGCCGAGCCAATGCACCATGCCGAACAGCAGTGCCTGCGGCAGCGCGAGCAGCGGCCACGGACCGCGCACGATCTTCACCAGCAGCACGAAGCCCAGGCCACGGAACAGCACTTCCTCAGCCAGCGGGAACAGCACGGCCAGCATCGTGGCATCCAGCGCGGTCAGCGCCGTGTTCGGAGTACCGAGCAGCGCCAGTCCCAGCCAGCAGGGCAGGCTGGCCAGCAGCACCCACAACGGTCCGGCCCAGCCGTTGCCGCACAGCCCGAGGCTGGCCAACAGACCCATGCCACGGGGCCGCAGCAGCACGGCCAGCAGCAGTGCCACCAGCACGGCCAGTGCGTTGTCCAGCAGGCTGCCGCCGTAGGGCATGGGCAGGGCAGGAATCGGAGTCCCTGCGGCTGCGGCGATGTCGCGCAGGTTCAGGCCCAGGGCGACGCCGGACAGCACCAGCACCAGGCGCGCCGCAGTGGGCAGGCGGGACAGCACAGTCATGTACGTACTTCCTGCGGGGTGAGGCCGCAGTGTGCTGCGCGGCATGCAGGCGGGCACGCGCCGGAAGTCCCTGTGCCTTCGGTCATGCGTTGCCGCACAGTCATCACCACGCAGGTACAGTCGAGGCCAGACCGACAGGAGCGACGCCGATGCTGTGCCCCGTGTGCAAGACCCAGACCCTGCAGATGGCCGAACGCCACGGCATCGAGATTGACTACTGCCCGGGCTGCCGAGGCGTATGGCTGGATCGTGGCGAGCTGGACAAGATCATCGAACGTGCAGGTACGGCCGTGCCGCCGCCAGCGCCCGTGCAGGCTCAGCCAGCATCCGCGCCGCCACCGGTGATGCACCGTGATACCCGCCACCTCGGCCAGCGCTACGAGGACAACCGTGGCCACGGTTACAAGAAAAAGAAGAAGGACAGCTTCCTGTCGGAGCTGTTCGATTTCTAATTTGTAGCGTCGAGCATGGCTCGACGCTGCATGGATCGCATGATCACGCCCGGCGCAGGATGAACTCGCGGTCGTGGGTGTCGCCGACGATGAAGTCGTACTCGCCAGCCTTTTCGCAGCCATAGCGTGCATAGAAGCGCTGCGCACCGAAGTTCTCCTCCCACACGCCCACCCACAGGGTGCGGCGCTGCGGCTGGTCCAGCCAGGTCATGAACGCGTCCATCAGGCGCGCGCCGTGGCCGCCGTTCTGGTGCGCGGCCAGGATGTAGAACCGCTTCAGCTCGATATCGCCTTCGCGTGCATCCGCATGCGGCAGGGTGTTGGCACCGGCCGCCAGATAGCCGACCACGGTTTCATCGTCCATCAGCAGCCAGATGGCACTGCGTGGGTCGGACAGTTCGATGCGCTGCGGTTCGCGGCTGTAGTGCGCCTGCAGGAAATCATGCAGCTCCTGCGCCGGGTACGAGTCGCCCCAGGTTTCGTTGTAGGTGGTGATGGCGATCGCCGACAGGGCGTCGACATCGGCAAGGGTGGCGCGGCGGATCTGCAACGACATGGCGGGGCCTGCAATGGAGCGTGGCGCAGTGTAGCCGGCCCCGGCGACTGCCGGGGCTGGCCATTGCTCACGAACCGCTGCTCAGAACCACATGCGCACGCCGGCCACCCAGCGTGTGTCGCGCGCGTGGTCACCGGCGTAGTCGGCGGTGTCGCCAAACGTGCGTTCGTGGCTGATGCCGATGTACGGCGCGAAGCGGCGGCTGAACTCATAGCGCAGGCGCAGACCGGCCTCCACCTTGTTTAGTCCGCGACCAATGCCGTACTCCGGTTCATCCCTGGCCGCGACGGTGGCTTCCAGCAGCGGTTGCAGGATCAAACGGTTGGTCAGCAGCACGTCATACTCAACCTCGGCCTTGGCCAGCACCTGGCCACCGGAGCCCATGTACAACGTGGCCGAGCTTTCGAACTTGTACGGCGCCAGGCCCTGGATGCCGACCGCTGCCCAGGTGCGCGAGTCGGCCGGGCGGAAGTCCTGGCGCACGCCGACCAGCACGTCCCACCACGGCGACACGCTGCGGCCGTACAGCGCTTCCAGTGACGACGATTCGGTGCGGCCACGACTGCGTTCGCCATCGGTGCGCAGCCACAGGCGGTTGATGTTGCCGCCGATCCAACCGGTCGCCTCCCAGGCCTGGCCGTTGCTGCTCTTGCCATCCCAGTGTTCGAGGCGGTCGATCAGCAGCAGGCTGTTGATCTCCGGCGCATGCTCCATCGCACCGTGGGCGATGGGCGGGAAGGCAGCGGCACGGTCGGCATCGGTCGGTACCGGGATGGGTTCGCGCGGTTCGGTGGGCGCGGGCGTGCCGTGACCCATCGCCGCATGATCCATCCTGGAAGGGTCCATTGTGGTGTTGTCCATCGCCGCCGGTTGCATCGCGCCATGGTCCATCTTCGAGTGATCCATGGCTGAGTGGTCCATCGCGCCCGGATCCATCTTCGAATGATCGACCGGTGCGACCGGCGTCTTCGCGGTCTTCGCCGGCGGATCCATCGCGGTCATGTCATGACCTTCGTGCGACTGCGCGAACACCGGCAGCGCGGCGGCCAGGCCCAGCGCCAGCAGGCTGGCGGAAAGCAGTGAGCGGCTCATTCTTCGATCCTCACTTCGCGCATCATGCCCGCTTCCATGTGGTACAGCAGATGGCAGTGGTAGGCCCAGCGGCCGAGCGCATCGGCGCGCACGCGGTAGCTGCGGCGGGTGCCGGGTGGCATGTCGATGGTGTGCTTGCGCAGCTGGAACTCGCCCTGCGCGTTTTCCAGATCGCTCCACACGCCGTGCAGGTGGATCGGGTGCTGCATCATGGTGTCGTTGACCAGCACGATGCGCATGCGTTCGCCGTAGTTCAGCCGCAGCGGTTCGGCGCTGGCGAACGGAATGCCATCGAACGACCAGGAGAACTTCTCCATGTGGCCGGTCAGGTGCAGCTCGATCTCGCGGCTGGGTTCGCGGCCATCGGGATCCTCGAACAGGCTGCGCATCGCACCGTAGGTCAACACCTGGCGGCCGTTGTCGCGCAGGCCGATGCCGGGGTCGTCCAGCTTCGGTTCGGTGGCCGAACTCTGCATGTCCACCAGCGGGTTGTTGCGCTCGCTGGCCGGGTGCTTCGGCGCCTTGCTGGCGTCGCCGCCGGCGGACGCGCCGTGGCCCATGCTGGCGCCGCAGCCACCTTCCATTCCCTTCATCGCGGCCATGTCGTGGCCGCCGTGGCCACCGCCGCCCATGTCGTGCCCCGACATGCCGTGGCCCATGTCGGCCATGGTCAGCAGCACGCGGGGGTCGCGCTCGGGAATCGGCGCCTGCAGGCCATGACGTACGGCCAGTGTGCCGGCGGCGTAGCCGGTGCGGCCCATGTCCTGGCAGAAGATCGTGTAGGCATCCTGGCCGCTCGGTTCCACCAGCACGTCGTAGGTCTCGGCCGGGGCGATGCGGAACTCATCGATGCTCACCGGATGGATGTACTGGCCATCGGCGGCGACCACGGTCATCTTCAAACCAGGAATGCGCACGTCGAAGTAGGTCATCGACCCACCGTTGATGAAGCGCAGCAGCACCTTCTCGCCACTGCGGAACAGCCCGGTCCAGTTGCCCGCCGGGGCAGTGCCGTTCATCAGGTAGGTATAGGTGTTGGCGTTGACGTCGGACAGGTCGGTCGGCGTCATCCGCATCCGTCCCCACATGCCGCGGTCGGACAGCGCCGCCGACCAGCCGTCGCGCTTCACGTCGCGCAGGAAGTCCGGCAGCGTGCGCATGTAGTAGTTGTCGTACGCCGCCAGCTTCTTCATGCGGCGGAACAGCGCGCCCGGGTCCATGTCGGTCCAGTCGGACAGCATGATCACGTGCTCGCGGTCGTGCCGGTACGGCGCCGGCTCGGCGGGATCGATGATCAGCGCGCCGTACAGGCCGGCCTGCTCCTGGAACATCGAGTGGCTGTGGTACCAGTAGGTACCCGACTGCTTCAGCTCGAAGTGGTAGTGGTAGGTCTCACCGGGGCCGATGCCGTTGAAGCTCAGGCCCGGCACACCGTCCATGTTGGCCGGCAGCAGGATGCCGTGCCAGTGGATCGAGGTCGGGTGGCGTTCCAGCGTGTTGCGCACGAACAGGTCCACGGTCTGGCCCTCGCGCCAGCGCAGGATCGGTGCCGGCAGCGATCCATTGACGGTGATCGCCGGGCGGGTGCGGCCGGTGAAGTTGGCCAGCGATTCGCCGATGGCCAGTTCGATGCGGGTGTCGCTGAGCACGGCGGGGGCGCCGGCCAGGCGTGGGGCGGCCGTGGCGGCGGCGAGCGCGCGCTGCGGCACACCGACAGCGGCGATGCCGGCAACCACGCCGCCGGCGGCCAGGCCCTGTACGAACAGGCGGCGCGACGGCATGGGCACAGCGCCCGGACCGGGGGGAATGCGGGTATTCATGGTGGTGACTCCAGACACGTAAAGACGCCGGCAGGCGGCCGGCTACGGTGCGCAGGGCGCACGGTGCGTGTGGAATCAGCCGATGGGAGGACGAGAGATCGGCGGCAGCGGCGGCGCCGGACGGCCAGTGGCCGGCATCGGCTGCGGTGCCAGTGACAGTGCCGGGCCGGCCATGACCGGCAGCGGCAGCACCACCAGCAGCGGGTGCTGGGCGCAGCTGCGCACGCAGTCCTTGATCTGGCAGTGGGCGTCGTGGGGCGGGGCCTTGGCCTGTGGGGCCGGGTCGGCCTGCATGCCGGCGTGGTGGTGGCAATCAGGGGTGCCGCCATCAACAGCAGCGGCTGCGGCGTGGGCCATCCGGCCCATTTCCTCGTGACCGCTGGCCATGGCCGCGTTCAGCCCGTTGAGCAACAGGCTGAGCATGAGCACGACACGGAGCAGGGTCGAGGCCAGGGACATGGCGCTAATCTAGCTGCAAGTGGGCGCGGATGCACTTCCGGCTGAATGGCCGGTTCAAGATTGGAGCAGCACCAGTGTAGAGCCGAGCCCATGCTCGGCTGCTTCTGCGGCAACGGCAGCCGAGCGTCGCCCCGGCTCTGCAGGAAGCCCGGCGTCAACCTTCTTCGCGCACGATCTCGACCAGGCGCGGGCCGTAGCGGCTCAGCTTGGTGCCACCGATGCCGCCGACCCGGGCCAGCGCATCCAGGCTGGTCGGGCGCTGTTCGGCAATGTTGCGCAGGGTGCTGTCGTGGAAGATCACGAACGCCGGCACGTTCTGTTCGCGGGCCAGTTCGGCACGCAGGCCGCGCAGGGCTTTGAACAGGGCCAGATCCTGCGGCAGCACCGACAAGCCGGTGCGCTGCGCACTGCGCTCGCGGCCACTGGTGCTGCTGGCGGGATCGCGGCGCATGCTGATCT
Organism: Stenotrophomonas sp. AG209; assembly: GCF_003550055.1. Taxonomy (NCBI): domain Bacteria; kingdom Pseudomonadati; phylum Pseudomonadota; class Gammaproteobacteria; order Lysobacterales; family Lysobacteraceae; genus Stenotrophomonas; species Stenotrophomonas sp. AG209. Next base: position 1,491,388 of record NZ_QXDB01000001.1, on the reverse strand, counting down.
GGCGACGGCCGGTCAGCACGTCGCGGCTGGCATCGGTCAGGCGCAGGCCACCGTGGCCCTCGCTGTCCACTTCCAGCAGGCTGGCGGCGACCAACTGGCGGAACACGCTGCGCCAGGTGCGTGCATCCAGGTCGCGGCCGATCGCATAGGTGCTGAGCTTGTCATGGCCCTGCTGCTTCACCTTCTCGTTCTCGCTGCCACGCAGGATGTCGATCAGGTGGCCGACACCGAAGCGCTGGCCGCTGCGGTAGACGCAGCTCAGCGCTTTCTGTGCAGGAATGGTGGCGTCCCAGGAGGCCGGTGGTGTCAGGCAGTTGTCGCAGTTGCCGCAGGGCTGGGGGTAGGTCTCGCCGAAGCCGGCCAGCAGCACCTGGCGGCGGCATTGCATGGATTCGCAGTAGCCCAGCAGGTGGTCGAGCTTGGCCCGCTCCAGCTGCTTGCGCTCTTCACCGGCCTCGGACTGCTCGATCATCTGCTTGAGCAGCACCACGTCGCCGAGGCCGTAGCACAGCCAGGCTTCGGCGGCCTCACCATCGCGGCCGGCGCGGCCGGTTTCCTGGTAGTAGCCTTCCATCGACTTCGGCAGGTCGGTATGCGCCACGAAGCGCACGTCCGGCTTGTCGATGCCCATGCCGAAGGCGATGGTGGCGCACATCACGATGCCGTCCTCGCGCAGGAAGCGGCGCTGGTTGTTCGCGCGCACGTCCGGCGGCAGGCCGGCATGGTAGGGCAGGGCGTTGAAGCCCTGTCCGCAGAGGAATTCGGCGGTCTCCTCGACCTTGCGCCGCGACATGCAGTAGACGATGCCGGCCTCGCCACGGTGGCCGCGCAGGAAATCGGTCAGCTGCTTGCGGGCGTTGTCCTTCTGCACCACGGTGTAGCGGATGTTGGGGCGGTCGAAGGAGCTGACGAAGTGGCGCGCTTCCTGCAGATCGAGGCGCTCGGCGATCTCGCGCTGGGTCGGCGGATCGGCGGTCGCGGTCAGCGCGATGCGCGGGATCTGCGGCCAGCGTTCGTGCAGCACGGTCAGCTGGCGGTACTCGGGGCGGAAATCATGGCCCCACTGCGACACGCAGTGTGCTTCGTCGATGGCGAACAGGGCGATCTGGCTGCGCGACAGCAGCGACAGGAAGCGACCGGTCAGCAGCCGCTCGGGGGCGACATAGAGCATGTCCAGCTCACCCGCGAGCAGCTCGCGCTCGACGCGGCCGGCGGTCTCGGCGTCGAGGGTCGAGTTCAGGTATTCGGCACGCACGCCGAGCTGGCGCAGGGCTTCGACCTGGTCCTGCATCAGCGCGATCAGCGGCGAGATGACGATGCCGCAACCGTCACGCAGCAGGGCCGGGACCTGGTAGCACAGCGATTTGCCACCGCCGGTGGGCATCAGCACGAGGGCATCGTGACCGGCAGCCACATGCTCCACGATGTCCTGCTGGGGACCACGGAAATCGTCGTAACCAAAGACGCGTTGGAGCAGGTCGTGCGCGGGACGGGAAGCCATCCGGCTAGTTTACCCCGGCGGGGGTGTCTCGGCAGGGCTGCGCCCTGGGAACGCGCCATCGCATGCGCGCTGCCGCTCCCACGCTTCGCTGCGCGAAACGCGGGCCCACTTACCAGCTCCCAGACCCCCGCCGCTTCGCGGCCGCCCCCTGACTCAGGGGGCTCTCCCCCAGACTTGGCCCGGTGGCCAGTAGATCCACGCCATGCGTGGATGAAATCTGTCAGATATCGACAAACAAAATGGGTCAGATCCATTTTCCGCAGGAAAACGGATCTGACCCCAATGGCTTTGCCGGCAGATCGCGGAGACCTGTCGAAGGCGGGGTGGGGCCGGTGGCAGGGGTGTCCGCGGCATGGATACCGCGGCCAAGCCCCCATGGGTGAGGGCGCTTTGCTTGCGAAGCACTGCTTCGCAAGCGCCCGAACGCACAGCCGCCAGCGGCTGGGCCGGACCGCGGAGCGGGGTTTACGGCGTCCCCTGCCACCGGACCCACCCCGCCTACCCACAGGAAACCAGCTTTTGCTCCGGCTGTTGCCGTTGCCGTTGCCTCTGCGGGTGCAGGGCTGCAAGCCCTGCCGCCCCCCCTCAAACCTTACTGGAGCAGGGAACGCAGCATCCAGGCGTACTTCTCGTGCGTCTGCAGGCGTTGGGTCATCAGATCCTCGGTCGGGGCGTCGTCACCCTTGGCCGCCACGTCCAGCACTTCACGTGCCGTACGGCAGACCGCTTCGTTGGCGACCACCAACTGGCGTACCATTTCACGCCAGTCCGCACTGTCGGTCAGGCCCGGTTCCTCGGCGATCGAGGTCAACGCAGCGAATTCCCGGTAGGAGCCCGGGGCATTGAAGCCCAGCGCGCGGATGCGCTCGGCCACGTCGTCCAGTGCAGCCCACTGCTCGGTGTACTGCGTCTCGAACATGGTGTGCAGCGAGTTGAACATCGACCCGGTCACGTTCCAGTGGAAGTTGTGCGTCTTCAGGTAGAGCGTGAACGCGTCGGCCTGGAAGCGCGACAGACCGTCGGCGATCTTCTTGCGGTCGCCCTGGGTGATCCCGATATCGATGTTCGGCGCCGACGGTGCCGCCGCTGCAAGCTTCTGCTTGCCGGTCTTGGCCTTGGTCGTGCTCTTGGTCTTCGCCATGGGGTTCCTCCTTGTGGAATCGTTGGCCTTCACAATAAACCGGTCGTGATGACTGGTCGCTTTCAAAGTTTTGAACGAACCGATTGATGAACTCTATCGATAAAAATCCATCGCCCCGCCTGCGCCAACAGCGTGCCGCCATCGACGGCGCCATGAGCCGCGACCGGGGCCGTTTGCTGGGGATGCTCTCGCGTTGCCAGGCCAAGCCACAGGATGCGGCACTGGCCGCCACCTTCGAGCAGGCCTTGCAGGCATCGGTGCAGCGCCGAATGACACGGGCGCAGCAGCAGCCGTCCATTACTCTGGACCCGCAGCTGCCGATTGCGCGTGAAGCCGACGCCATCATCGGGCTGATCCGCGACCACCAGGTCGTGGTGATCGCCGGTGAAACCGGCTCGGGCAAGACCACCCAGCTGCCGAAACTGTGCCTGGCCGCAGGCCGTGGCCAGGCCGGCATGATCGGCTGCACCCAGCCGCGACGGATTGCCGCACGTGCGGTGGCCAGCCGCGTGGCGCAGGAACTGCAGAGCGAACTGGGCCAGCTGGTCGGCTACCAGGTGCGCTTCAACGACAAGGTCAGCGAAGACAGCCGCATCAAGTTCATGACCGACGGCATCCTGCTGGCGGAGATCGCCAGTGACCGTTGGTTGTCGAACTACGACACGATCATCGTCGACGAGGCGCACGAACGCAGCCTCAATATCGACTTCCTGCTGGGCTACCTGAAGCAGCTGCTGCGCAAGCGCCCGGACCTGAAGCTGATCGTCACCTCGGCCACGATCGACACCGAACGCTTCGCCCAGCATTTCGACAATGCGCCGGTGATCAGCGTTGAAGGCCGCACCTACCCGGTGGAAGTGCGCTATCGCGCGCTGGAAGGCGAGGGCGAAGACCAGGGCGAACGCACCGTCAACGACGCCATCGTGTCGGCCATCGACGAGATCACCCGCCTGGATGCGCGTGGCGATGTGCTGATCTTCCTGCCGGGCGAGCGCGAGATCCGCGATGCGCACCAGTCGCTGGAACGGCGCAAGTACCGTAATACCGAGGTACTGCCGCTGTACGCGCGCCTGTCCAACCAGGACCAGGACCGGGTGTTCAATCCCGGGCCGAACCGGCGCATCGTGCTGGCCACCAACGTGGCGGAAACCTCGCTGACGGTGCCGCGCATCCGTTACGTGGTCGATCCGGGCTTCGCCCGCGTCAAGCGCTACAGCCCGCGCAACAAGCTGGACCGCCTGCACATCGAGCCGATCTCGCAGGCCAGCGCAAACCAGCGCAAGGGCCGCTGCGGCCGTATCGCCGAGGGCATCTGCTACCGCCTGTACGCCGAGGCCGACTTCCAGGCACGGCCGGAATTCACCGATCCGGAAATCCGCCGCTCCAGCCTGGCCGGGGTGATCCTGCGCATGCTGCAGCTGGGCCTGGGCCGCATCGAGGAGTTTCCGTTCCTGGAAGCGCCGGATGAGCGCGCGGTGGCCGACGGCTGGCAGCAACTGACCGAACTGGGCGCGATCGACGCCGAGCGGCGAATGACCACCATCGGCAAGCAGATGGCACGCCTGCCGGTGGACGTGAAGCTGGCGCGCATGCTGGTCGCCGCGCAGGCCGCCGGCTGCCTGCGGCCGATGCTGGTGATTGCCTCGTTCCTGGGCATCCAGGACCCGCGCGAACGCCCGCCCGAAGCGCGCGGCGCGGCCGACAGCGCGCATGCGCAGTTCGCCGATGGGCGTTCGGAATTCGTCGGAGTGCTGCGCCTGTGGGACGCCTACCGGCAGGCCCACGAAGACCTGACCCAATCCAAGCTGCGCGACTGGTGCGGTCGTCACTTCCTCGGCTTCCTGCGCATGCGCGAGTGGCGCGAGCTGCACCGCCAGCTGCGCCTGCTGTGCGAGGAACTGGGCTGGAAGGAAGAAGCCAGTGATGCCTCGATGGCCCCGCTGCTGGCCGGCAGCAGTGCACCGGCCCCGGCGCGTGATGATGCCGCCGCAGTGAAAGCCACCCGTGGCCAGCTGCACCGTGCCGCGCGCCTGGCCCGCGAAGGCAAGGCTGAAGCGGCGCCGGCGCCGGCGCCCGTGGCCGTGCGTGCACAGAAGGAACAGGCGCCGGTGGGCGGCGGTTTCAGCGAGCGCGTGCGTGCCGCTGCGTACCAGACCCTGCACCGCGCGCTGGTGGCAGGCCTGCCGACGCAGATCGGTCACCGCACCGAGAAGGGCGATTTCCAGGCGCCACGCCAGCGCCGTTTCCTGCCGTTCCCGGGTTCGGCGCTGTCCAAGCGGTCGCCGCCGTGGCTGCTGGTGGCCAACCTGCTGGATACGCAGAAGGTGTGGGGCATGACCCTGGCCGCGATCGAGCCGGACTGGGTCATCGCCGAGTTGCCGCACCTGCTGCTGCGCAAGCACTTCGATCCGCACTGGTCGCGCGCGCAGGGCCAGGTGCTGGCCTCCGAGCAGATCAGCCTGTTCGGCCTGGTGCTGGCGCCAAAGAAGCCGGTGCACTACGGCCGCATCGAACCGGGCGAAGCGCATGACATCTTCGTGCGCCAGGCGCTGGTGACCGGCGAGATCAACACCCGCGCCAGTTTCGTGGCCGACAACCAGAAAGTGCTGGAGATCGCCCGCGAGGAAGAAGCCAAGCTGCGCCGCGCCGGCATCGTGGCCGACGAGGACTGGCAGGCGCGCTGGTACCTGGACCGGGTGCCGCCGCAGATCCATTCGGCCGCAGGACTGGATACCTGGTGGAAGGGGCTTGCACCGGAACAGCGCAAGACCCTGCACTGGTCGCTGGTCGACCTGTTGCCGGGCGAGGGCAGCGAACAGGAGCGCTACCCGAAGTACCTGGCGCTGGGCCAGGCACGCCTGCCGCTGCATTACCGCTTCGAGCCGGGGGCCGACGATGACGGCGTGACCCTGGACGTGCCGCTGCACCTGCTCAATGCGCTGGATCCGGTGCAGCTGGGCTGGCTGGCGCCGGGCTTCGTTGCCGACAAGGCCTCGGCACTGATCCGCAGCCTGCCCAAGGCGATGCGCCGCAACTACGTGCCGGCGCCGGACTTCGGCCGCGCGTTCTACGAAGCGTTCCCGCAGCCCAGCGCCGATGCCATCACCGGCGAACTGGCGCGCTTCCTGTCACGCGCCACCGGCGCCACGGTGACCGCGCTCGATTTCGAACCCGGTTCGATCGAACCGCACCTGCACATGAATCTGCGCCTGCGCGACGAACAGGGCAAGGTGCTCGCGACCTCGCGCGACCTCGATGCGTTGCGCGCGAAGTTCGGCGGCCGTGCCGGCGATGCCTTCGCTGCACGTGCTGGCCGCGAGATGGCGGCCGATGGCCTGCGCACGTTCCCGGCCACACCGGTTCCGCTGCAGGTGCCCGGCGAAGCCGGCGTACCGGCCTATCCGGCGCTGCTGGACGAGGGCGACAGCGTGGCGCTGCGCATCTTCGCCGACCGCCTGCAGGCGCAGGAGGCCCACCCGCTGGGTGTGCGCCGGCTGCTGGAGATCGCGTTGGCCGAGAAGGTGAAGCAGGCACGCAAGCAGTTGCCGGTCGGTGCCAAGACCGGCCTGCTGTATGCCGCCATCGAATCGCAGGAGCGCCTGCGCGGTGACCTGGTCGATGCGGCGATGAACGCAGTGCTGGCCGAGGGCCTGGAAGACATCCGCGATGCGGCGGCTTTCGAGCAGCGCCGCGAGCATGCCGCCAAGGCCCTGTTTGGCGAGGCGATGTCGCGACTGAAGCTGGCCGAGAGCATCCTGGCGCTGGTGGCAGAACTGAAGCCGATGCTGGAAGCACCGTTGATGGGCTGGGCGCGCGGCAACCTGGACGATATGGAAGCGCAGCTGGTCGGCCTGATCCATCCCGGCTTCCTGCGCGATACGCCGGCCGACGCGCTGGCGCAGTACCCGCGCTACCTGAAGGCGATGATCCTGCGCACCGAGCGCGCCAAGCGTGATCCGCCGCGCGACCAGGCGCGCATGCTGGAACTGCATCCGTTCCTGGAGGCGCTGGAGACGGGCGAGCAGCAGGGGTTGCGCGAGCGGCCGCAGTGGCAGGCCCTGCGCTGGGACCTGGAAGAACTGCGGGTATCGCTGTTCGCCCAGGAGCTGGGCGCACGTACCGGCATCTCGGCGAAGAAGCTGGCGCAGCGGGTGGCCGCACTGCGCCAGGCGTAAATGCGTGCAATGGCCGCCCCATCGGGCGGCCATTGCCGCCGGGCATGGACCCGGCGCGGCTGGAATGCCCGGGTGTTACTTGGCGCGGCGAACCTTCGGCTGCACGTTCACACCGTCCACCTTCATGTACCAGGCCCCCATCACGCCCGGGCGCATGCTGACCTTCGGAGCTTCCTTGCGGCCACCGGAATAGTGCGTGGCATCAATCTGCTCCCACTCCTGGCCGTTCTGCAGCACGTAGCGGCGGCCCTGGCTGAAGCCACGGAATTCGCCCTGCAGGGTGCTTTCGATCGGCTCGCTGCTGCCGAAATCGAAGAAGCCGCGGTTCTTCTTGATCACTTCCTGGCGGCCTTCTTCGCGCGCTGCGGCGACGGCCTGGGTGGTGGCCGCCTCCACTTTGCCCTGCAGCCAGCGATTGAGCGTGGCCAGTTCGTTGGCACTGAGCTTTTCCAGACCGGCGGCCTTGAACTCAGCGGGCGACATCTGCTGCTGCAGGTCGCCCTCCACCACGCGCTGGGCCAGCGCTGGCGCGGAAAGGGACAGCAGCACGGCGGCACAGGCCAGCATCCGGGGACGGACGCGCAGGGCAATCGAAGGCATGGCAGGTCTCTCCTGGGTGTGCTGGCGAGTGTAGCGGCATGTCTTCATGCCGGGTGATGGTGGCCGCGGTGATTGTCCCTGAACGGCGCCGGCGCTAGTGTAGGGGCCTCTGTCTTGCCTGCTCGATGCTGTGAACCGCGCTTCCGTCCCTGGCCTGGATGCCTTGTTGAACCGTCCCTCGGCAGCCGTGCTGCCTGCTCCGCTGCGCCAGGCCCTGCGCGAGCATTGGGAAGCGCCGGACTGCGACCACCAGATGCGCGCCACCTGGTCGGTGCTGGGCGATACCCTCGATGCGCTGGCGATGCTCTCGGCTGACGAGGGAGCGGTGGTGGCAGCATTGCTGTTCGACCTGCCGGGCCTGCGCGCCAGCCTGGACCAGCTGCCGCTGGGCAGCCACAAGGCGGCAGTGATCGGCCTGCTTGATGGCCAGGACGCCGCCGACCCGGTGTGGGCACTGCATGCCGGCCGCGAGGCCGGACGCAACAGTGAAGGCCTGCGCCGGCTGCTGCTGGCGATCATCCGCGACCTGCGCGTGGTGCCGATCCTGCTGGCACGCCAGCTGGCGCGGATGCGTGCGGCCGACAAGCTGGACGAAGAGCAGCGCCGTGCGCTGGCCCAGCTGACCCGCGATATCCACGCGCCCCTGGCCAACCGCCTGGGCATCTGGCAGCTGAAGTGGGAGCTGGAGGACCTGGCATTCCGCCACCTGGAGCCGGAGACCTACCGCCGCATCGCCCGCGAGGTGGACGAAACCCGCATCGCCCGCGAGCGCTACGTCGAGAACGTCAAGAAGGTGTTGTCGCGCGAGCTGGTCGCCCAGGGCATCAAGGCCGAAGTCAGTGGCCGCCCGAAGCACATCTACAGCATCTGGCGGAAGATGCAGAAGAAGCGGCTGGCCTTCGACCAGCTGTATGACATCCGTGCGGTGCGCGTGATGGTCGACGACGTCGCCGCCTGCTACGCCGCGCTGGGCGTGGTGCACGCGCTGTGGGCGCCGGTGCCGAGCGAATTCGATGATTACATCGCCCGGCCCAAGGCCAATGACTATCGCTCGCTGCACACCGCCGTGGTCGGTCCGGAAGGGCGCACCATCGAAGTACAGATCCGTACCCACGAGATGCACTCGCAGGCCGAGCTGGGCGTGGCCGCGCACTGGAAGTACAAGGAAGGTGGCAAGGGCGCGGAGAAGTCCTTCGACCGCAAGATCACCTGGATGCGCCAGCTGCTGGAACAGGCGCAGGACGGGCAGGGCAATGAACTGGCCGGGGCGCTCGATGCCGAGCTGACCGAGGACCGGGTCTACGCGCTGAGCCCGAAGGACGAAGTGCTGGACCTGCCGCAGGGTGCTACGCCGCTCGATTTCGCCTACCAGGTGCACACCATGGTCGGGCACCGCTGCCGCGGCGCCAAGGTCAACGGCCGTATCGTGCCGCTGACCTATCGGCTGCGCAGTGGCGATCGCGTCGAGATCCTGACCGGCAAGGAGGCCGACCCGCGCCGCGACTGGCTGATGCCAGCCAACGGCTTCCTGGCCAGCAACCGCTCGCGCGAGAAGGTACGCAGCTGGTTCCACAAGCTCGACCGTGCGCGCAACGTGCAGGCCGGTCGCGAGCTGCTCGAGCGCGAACTGAAGCGGCTGGGCCTGCAGCACTCGGACCTGGCCGTCGCCGCGAAGAAGTTCCATGCCGACAGTGTCGATGACCTGTACATCCAGGTGGCGCTGGGCGATACCGGCCCGAACCAGGTCAGCCGTACGCTGCTGGAAGCAGAGCGTGCCGCCAGCCAGCCGGCGCCCGCGCCGAGCCTGCCGCGGCCGACCGCGCGCCGCGAGAACCTGGGCAAGTCCAAGTTCACCGTGCAGGGCGTGGGCAACCTGCTGGTGCAGCTGGCACGCTGCTGCCAGCCGGTGGCCGGCGAGCCGATCGTCGGTTACCTGACCCGTAGCCGTGGTGTCACCGTGCACCGTGCAGACTGTGCCGCGCTGGCCCGGCTGGCCGCCACCAGCCCGCAGCGCATCCTGCCGGTGGAATGGGGCCAGGCCGGCGGTGGCTATGAAGTGGACGTGGTGGTCACTGCTGTCGACCGCCGCTGGCTGCTGAAGGACATCACCAACCTGATCGCCCAGGAAGACGCCTACGTGCTCGACATCCACAGTGACAACGTGCGCAACAGTGGCCGCGCCCATCTGCGGCTGCGGCTGAAGGTCAGCGACTACGGGCAGTTGTCGACCCTGCTGGGCAAGCTGGATGCGCTGCCGGGCGTGAGTGAGGCGCGTCGCCTCGGCTGAGCTTCACGCTGCCCCGGCTACCCTGCACGCATGGAACGCGAGCCCCCGCATCGCCCGCATGGCGCTGAACATCCTGCGCTGGACCGCGTCCGTCGCGAGGGCCGTTGGTGGTGGCTGCAGGCGCGCCATGCGCGCCGGATCTGGCGCTGGGCGCTGCTCGCAGCGCTGGCCGTGTTCGTGCTGCTGGTGCTGCTGCGCAAGCCGTTGGCAGACTGGTTCTGGGACGAGCCGCAGATCGAACAACTGCTGGCCGAGGGGGATCGTGCATTGGCCGCCGGTCGCCTGAGCGATGCCGACGGCAGTGGTGCGCGTGAGCGCTACCAGGCAGTGCTGGCGCTGGACGGTGATCGTCCGCAGGCGCGCCAGGGCCTGGCCAATACCGGTGCGGCAGCGCTGCAACAGGCGCGCGATCGCCTGCAGGCCGATGACCTGGACGGCAGCGCGCAGGCACTGGCACTGGCGCGTGAGCTGCAGGTGCCGCAGGGCGAAGCCGATGCGGTCGCCCGCCAGCTGCAGGCGCGACGCAGTGCCGGAGCGGGCATTGGTGCGTTGTTGGCACAGGCGCGCAACGCGTTCGCTGCTGGACGCCTGGATGACGGCGACAGCAGTGCGCTGCCCTTGTTCCAGCGCATCCTGGCCCTGCAGCCGGACAACCTGCCGGCGCTGGAAGGGCGCGAGGATGCGCTGAGCGACCTGCTGCTGCAGGCGCGCACGCTGGCGGGGCGTGGGGAGCTGGCCGAGGCGGCCGCGATCCTGCGTCGTGCCCGCCAGTTCGATGCCGGTCATGCCGATCTGCCGGCCAGCGAGGAAGCCCTGGCGCGCGCGGTGGACCAGCGCTTGCGGCAGGCGCAGCGTGCGTTGCAGCGGCAGCAGCTGGAAGCCGCGGCCAAGGGCTTCCTGGCAGTGCTTGCGGTGGCTGCCGATGATCCGAATGCACAGCGCGGGCGTGAGCAGGCACTGCAGGCGGTGGTCGCGCGTAGCCAGACATCCGCCGACGACTTCCAGTTCGATGCGGCGCAACGCGATGCGGCCCTGGCGGCGGAGCTGGGGGCTTCGCAGGCAATCCGACAGCAATTGACGCAGCGCCTGCAGCGCGCGCAGCAGGCACAACGGGCCCTGCAGCAGCCGGCGATCAGCACGGCGCAGCGCGAACGCCAGCTGCGCGACCATCTGCGGAAGATCGAGCATGCCGAGCGTGCAGGGCAATGGATCAGCCCACCGGGGCACAGCGCATTCGACGCGCTGCGCGAAGCCCAGTCACTGGCCCCTCGCGACGTGCGGGTGAAGGCCGCCGCCGCGCGCCTGCTGCCCGCCAGCCGCCGCTGCTTCGACGACAATCTGCGTCAGAATCGTGTACAGGCGGCAGGCGCCTGCCTGCAGGCCTGGCAGACCCTGTCACCGACTGCGGCCGGGCTGCCCTCGGCGCGGCTGCGGTTGGCCCAGCGCTGGCTGGCGATCGGCAGCGAACGGCTCGGCAATGGCGACCTGGCCTTCGCTGCGCACGCCGCCGAACAGGCGCGCTTGCTGCAACCCGACCTGGCCGAACTGCCGGCATTCGAAGACCGCCTGCGCCGCGCCGGTGGTGAGCTGCGACCACACTGATATCGACAGGATTCGTGCAGGTCGTACTGGTCGGGTATAGTCCAGCCGCTGCATCACGCTCAAGCGGTGCAGTGAGTTGTCAGTCTTGCTGTCAATGTTATTGCTGCAGGTTTGGCGGGAGATGGCCTTCGGTCGTTTTCATCGTTTTTCACACAGCCTGCGTTCCGCAGCCAGCGACATGACGTCATGAATCCAGTGATTCCGCAGGGACCCGGTCCGGGGTCCGCCTTCGATGCCTCCCTTGTCTGCGCTGTCATCGTCACCTATGGGCCCGAGCCGGACCTGTTGCGGCGGGTGGTTGACAGTGTGCTGCAGCAGGTGGGGCATCTTGTGGTGTTCGACAATGGCAGCACGGGTGTTGATGTCGACGAACTGCTGGCCGGAAAGGGCGGAATCAGCGTAATTGCCTCGGCGCACAACGTTGGCCTCGGGAGTGCCTTGAACCGGGCCTATGAGCGGGCACAGGCGCTCGGCTTTGCCTATGTGCTGCTGATGGATCAGGACAGTGTGCTGGCGCCAGGGATGGTGGATGTCCTGGGGACTGCACTGATCGAATTGGCCCGCGCAGAGCGCGTGGCCGCTGTCGGCCCGCAGTTCCGCGATTCGCGCAGTGGCATGCTTGCCCCGTTCGTTCGCTTTGGCTTCCCGTTCAACCACAAGTTGCGGGGGGGAGCGGGCCAGCGCATCTCCTGCGATTTCCTCATTACCTCCGGTTCGCTGGTGCCGATGTCGGCATTGCAGGATATCGGTGCAATGGACGAATCCCTGTTCATTGACAACCTGGACATGGACTGGTGTTTCAGGGCCAAGCGCCATGGTTATTCCCTGTATGGCATCTGCGACGCGCAGATGACCCATAGCATCGGCGAGGAGCTGCTGCCATCACGTACGAAGCCGGATGGCGTGATCGTGCACAAGCCCTTCCGCCTTTACTTCATCATGCGCAATCGCGTTCTGCTCTACGCGCGTGCCTATACGCCACGGGTGTGGATTGCCCAGGATGTGCCGCGCCTGCTGCTGAAGCTGGTAGGCAACGGCGTGTTCCTCGCCCCTCGCTGGATTCGGTTGCGGTTCATGTTGAGAGGGCTGTGGGATGGGCTTCGGGGCAAGGCCGGGCCCCTGCCTCCGGTAAATCACTGAACAGGCAGTTTGGTGAACCTGCCTTGGGGAAATGGGCTGGGGTAGACTCCGCTGACGCCCCTGCCATGCTTCTCCCGTGCCCCGACGCTACGATTCCGACGACATCGACGATTTCGACGACGACGACCAGCAGGACAACGGTCCGCTGTGGCGGCGCCGGCTGATCACCTGGAGCATGGCTGCGGTCGCGTTGGGATTGGGTTTCCTCATCCCCTATACGCTGTACCTGAACCAACAGGTGACCCAGCGTTTCGGTGAACTGCGCTGGCAGATCCCGACGCGCGTGTACGCGCGCCCGCTGGTGCTGACTCCCGGCAAGGCGATGGATGCGTCCACGCTGAAGACCGAGCTGGCAGCCTCTGCCTACCGCGATGACGGGCAGGGCAAGGAGCCGGCCACCTATGCGGTGAACGGCGGGCGCTTCGTCATCTCCAGCCGCGGCTTCAACGACGTTGACGGCCGGGTGGCCCCGCGCCGGGTGGAGCTGTCGCTGGCCGACGGCGGCGTGGCCTCGCTGCGCGACGCTGACAACCGCAAGGCGCTGAAGGCCGCGCGGCTGGATCCGGCGCGCATCGCCACCCTGTACGGCCAGAAGCAGGAAGAGCGCCGCCTGATCCGCATGGACGAGGCGCCGGACCTGCTGGTGACCGGCCTGCAGGCAGTGGAAGACAAGGATTTCAACCGCCATCACGGCATCGACCTGTCCGGCATCGCGCGCGCGGTGTGGGTGACGATCCGTTCCGGTGGCCAGAGCCGCCAGGGCGCTTCGACGCTGACCCAGCAGCTGGCCCGCAGCGGCCTGCTCGGCATCGGCAAGGAACAGACGGTCACCCGCAAGTTCAATGAGGTGCTGTACGCACTGATCATGGAAGCGCGCTACGACAAGCGCACCATTTTCGAGGCCTACCTCAACCAGGTGTACCTGGGCCAGCGCGGCAGCCAGGCGATCCATGGCATGTCCTCCGGCGCCGAGTTCTGGTTCGGCCGTGACCTGCAGTCGCTGGAGACCGAGCAGATCGCACTGCTGATCGGCCTGGTCAAGGGCCCGTCCTTCTACGACCCGCGGCGCAACCCGGAGCGCGCGCTGGATCGCCGCAACTTCGTGCTGGGCAAGCTGCACGAGGCCACGCTGATCGACGATGCCGAGTACCAGCGCGCGCTGAAGGCACCGCTGGGCGTGCCCAAGACGCCGGGCCTGGTGGCAGCCAACCGCTTCCCCGCCTACGTTGACCTGGTTCGCCGCCAGCTCGGCCATGACTATCCGGAATCGGCGCTGCAGGGCGCGGGCCTGAGCGTGATGACCGGCATGTCGCCGTCCGCGCAGGCCTATGCCGAAGGCGCGGTGACCCGCACCATCAAGTCGCTGGAAAGCCAGCGCCGCCCTGAACTGCAGGCCGGCATGGTGTTGACCGACGTGCACAACGGTGACGTGCTGGCGGTGATCGGCAGCCGCGAGGTGTCCGAGGTCGGCTTCAACCGCGCGATCGAGGCACAGCGCCCGGTCGGTTCGCTGCTCAAGCCGTTCGTGTACCTGCTGGCCCTGGCGCAGCCGGACCGCTATTCGCTGGCCAGCTGGGTGGATGATTCGCCGGTGACGGTGCAGCTCGGCCGCGGCCGCAACTGGAACCCCGGCAATGCGGACAACCGCAGCCACGGCACGGTGCGCCTGATCGACGCACTGGCGCATTCCTACAACCAGGCCACGGTGCGCGTGGGCATGCAGGTCGGCCCCGAGCGCGTGACCCAGCTGATCCACGTGCTGGCCGGGATCAAGGCCGAGGCCAACCCGGCGGTGATCCTCGGCTCGACCGACCAGAGCCCGTACGCGATGGCGCAGCTGTACCAGTTCCTTGCGTCCGGCGGCGAGATCCAGCCGCTGCACGCGGTGCGTGGCGTGCTCGATCCGCAGGGCAAGCTGCTCAAGCGATACGACAAGACCCCGGCACCGGCGCAGGAAGGCGATTCGATTGCCGCCAACCTGATCAGTGTCGGCCTGCAGCAGGTGGTCGCCAGCGGTACCGCGCAGCGGCTCAATGCCGATGGCCTCGGCCGCCTGCAGCCCGCCGGCAAGACCGGCACCACCAACGATGGCCGTGACAGCTGGTATGCCGGCTACACCGGTGATCATCTGGCGGTGATCTGGATCGGCAACGATCAGAACGAGCAGGCCGGCCTGTATGGCGCCACCGGCGCGATGCGGGTCTGGTCGGGCATCTTCCAGCGCCTGCCGAGCGCGCCGCTGCGGGTCAGCAACAAGGGCCTGGATTGGCAGTCGGTGGCGCCCACCGGCCTCAACAGCACCGATGAAGGCTGCCCCGGCGCGCGTCGTTTCCCGTTCGTGGTTGGCTATGCGCCGGCCTATGCGCCGTGCGCACCGGCGGTGTCGCCGGACGGGCAGGGCGGGGCCGAAGGCGAGGGCGGTGGCTGGCGCAGCTGGTTCGGCCTGGACCGCAAGCCGGAAGCACCTGCCGAACCTGCCGCGGCACCCGCCGCCGCTACTCCTCCCCCGAGCCGATGATGCCGATGAACATGCGATCCCTGCTGCAGCCCCTGGCCCTGACCGGCCTCAGCCTGGCCCTGGCCGCCTGCGTGAGCAGCGCACCGCCGGTGGTCAAGCCGGTCGACACCACCACGCCGGCGCAGCGCCTGGCTGCCGTGGATGCAGCAGCAGGCCCGGACGACAAGGAACTGTCGGTGCAGCCGCTGCGTGATTCGCAGGTGGAAGACCTGCGGTTGACCGCACAGGCGCAGCGCCAGGCAAACGATCTGGCCGGCGCGGCCAGCAGCCTGGACCATGCGCTGGAAATCGTCGCCGGCGACCCGGCGGTTTTGCAGGAACGTGCCGAGCTGGCACTGCTGCAGGGCCAGTGGGCACAGGCGGAGACGTTCGCGCGCAAGGCGGTGGATCTGGGTTCGAAGACCGGGCCGCTGTGCCGCCGGCACTGGGCGACGATCGAGCAGTCGCGCCTGGCGCGGGGCGAGAAGGAGAATGCGGTGTCGGCGCATGCGCAGCTGGAAGGCTGCACCGTGCCGGGGATCAAGCGGTACTGAGTTATTCCACTCCATCGGGCGCTGCCCCCTCTGCGGCAAGCGCTCGCACTGATGGATGGTCGTGATGGGCCGTGTGGGTGGGGCGTGCAGGACGCGCCGTAAACCCATCCCTGGGGGCTCGATGGCGCCATCCATGGCGCCAACGGTCCTGCACGCCCCACCCACCCGGCCCGCCATACATCGCGCGGGCCGCAGGCAAGAACAAAATCAAAATCAAAAGCGGGTCGCACGCTGCGCGCACTCGCGGTAACTCATCGTTCTTCCCGTTCCCTCCACCGCTTTTGACATCCCAGTCGAGCAAGCTCGACGCTACGAAGTGCGTCCCTCCGTCACCGGGAAACTGTCGGAGGCGGGGGACTGTGGGTTTGCGGGGTGTCCGCGGCATGGATGCCGCGGCCAAGCCCCCAGGGACGGGTTTACGGCGTCCCCGCAAACCCACAGTCCCCCGCCAGTCCCCAGTACAACCCAGAGCCATGAACACCGCTGTTGCTGTTGCTGTTGCTCCGGCTTGAAACGGGTGCCGGGCAGCGCCCGGCCGGGTATCCTTTCCCTCTGATGTCCGACCTTGTCCATGCCAGCCGCGAAGCCCTCAGCGAAGGCGGCGCGCTCGCCTCGCACCTGGATGCCTTTGTCCCGCGTCCGGCACAGCTGCACCTGACCGAAGCCATCGCCGATGCGCTGCAGCAGCGGGACCTGCTGCTGGCCGAGGCTGGTACCGGCACCGGCAAGACCTTCGCCTATCTGGTGCCGGTGCTGCTGTCCGGGTTGCGCACCATCATCTCCACCGGCACCCGCGCGCTGCAGGACCAGCTCTATCACCGCGATCTGCCGCGCGTGCGCCAGGCGCTGGGCGTCGGCCTGCGCAGCGCGCTGTTGAAAGGGCGCGCGAATTACCTGTGCCGCTACCGACTGCAGCAGGCGCGGGGTGAACCGCGGTTTTCCAGCCCCGAGCAGGCCGCGCAGTTCCAGCGCATCCTGGCCTGGTCCGGCCGCTCGGAGTTCGGCGACATCGCCGAACTGGAAGGCCTGGCCGATGACTCGCCGCTGCTGCCGATGGTCACCTCCACCGTCGACAACTGTCTGGGTACCGATTGCCCGTTCTGGGATGACTGTTTCGTGGTGCGTGCGCGCCAGCGTGCGCAGGCGGCCGACGTGGTGGTGGTCAACCATCACCTGCTGCTGGCCGACCTGGCACTGAAGCAGGATGGCTTCGGTGAGTTGCTGCCGGGGGCGCAGGCCTTTGTCATCGACGAGGCGCATCAGCTGCCCGAGTTGGCCGCGCAGTTCTTCGGCGAAGGCTTCGGCATGCGTCCGTGGCAGGAGCTGGGCCGCGACTGCCTGGCCGAAGCTCGCGGCGTGGGCGGTGCGCAGTCGGCCCTGCAGGAACCGGTCGACCAGTTGCAGCAGGCGTTGCTGGCGTTGCGTTCGGCGATGGAGGGGCTGCCGCCACGTGGTACGCAGTGGCGCGCGCTGGCGATGCCACAGGTGCGCGATGGATTCGATACGGTGATGGCCGGCCTGGTGACGCTGGAGCAGGCATTGCAGCCGCTGCGGGAAGCGGCGGCGGGCCTGGACGCCTGTCATGCGCGGGCGCGCGAAGCTGTGTCGCGGCTCCAGCGCTGGCTGGGCGATGATGAGCCCACCCTCGATTTCGATACCGATCCGGCGGAGACTCCCAGTGCCGCCGATGTGCTCTGGTATGAGCTCACCCCGCGGGGTTTCCGCTGCCAGCGTACGCCGATGGATGTGTCCGGCCCGCTGCGCGAGCATCGCGAGCGCAGCCGCGCGGCGTGGATTTTCACCTCGGCCACGCTGACCGTTGGCGGTGGCTTCGACCACATCGCCACGCGCCTGGGCCTGGACGATCCGCACACGCTGGTCCAGCCGAGTCCGTTCAATTGGCCCGAGCAGGCATTGTGTTACCTGCCCGAAGGCCTGCCCGATCCGGCGGCGCGCGGGTTTGGCACCGCGCTGATCCAGACTCTACGGCCGGTGTTGCAGGCCTCGCAGGGCAGGGCGTTCCTGTTGTTCGCCTCGCACCGTGCATTGCGTGAGGCCGCCGAGGCACTGCGCGACGGGCCGTGGCCGTTGTTCGTGCAGGGCGAGGCGCCACGCGCGACGCTGCTGCAGCGCTTCCGCGAATCGGGCAATGGCGTGCTGCTGGGCTCGGCCAGTTTCCGCGAGGGCGTGGACGTGGTCGGCGAAGCGCTGAGCGTGGTGATGATCGACAAGCTGCCGTTCGCGGCGCCGGATGACCCGGTCTACGAGGCGCGGCTGGAGGCGATCCGCAGCCAGGGCGGCAACCCGTTCCGCGACGAGCAGCTGCCGCAGGCGGTGATCGCACTGAAGCAGGGCGTTGGCCGCCTGATCCGCAGCGAAAGCGACCGGGGCGTGCTGGTGCTGTGCGACCCGCGCCTGCTCAACCGCGGCTACGGCCGGGTCTTCCTTGAGTCGCTGCCGCCGTTCCGGCGCACCCGCAGCCTGGCCGATGTGCAGGCCTTCTTTACGCCACAATGGCTACCCGTGGCCGATGATGCGCCTGTCCCGGCCGCCGTTGCGGCAGGGCCGGAGCCGGCTCCCGGTGCCACGTTCCCCTTGTTCTGACCTGATCCGATGAAACTGCTCGCCTTTGAAACCGCCACCGAAGCCTGTTCCGTTGCCCTGCATGTCGATGGGCAGGTGCTGGAACGCTTCGAGATCGCCCCGCGCCGGCACGCCGAACTGAGCCTGCCGTGGGCCGAGGCGCTGCTGGCCGACGCCGGCATCAGCCGTCGCCAGCTCGATGGTATCGCGCTCAGTCGCGGTCCGGGTGCGTTCACTGGCGTGCGCCTAGCGATTGCCATCGCCCAGGGCATCGCACTGGCACTGGACCGCCCGCTGCTGCCGGTCTCGACGCTGCAGGTGCTGGCGCTGCGGGCACCGGCGGAAGAAACGCAGATCCTGTCGGCGATCGATGCGCGGATGGGCGAACTCTACGTCGCACGTTTCGAGCGGGTGGACGGCCTGCCGGTCGCGCGCGATGCCGAGCGCGTATGTGCGCCTGCCGCGGTGGCGTTGCCGGAAGGGCTGTCCGCCTACGGTGTGGGTACCGGTTTCGGCGCAGCCGAGAGTGCACTGGTGGCGCAACTTGGGGCTGGCCTGCGTGGATTCGATGCCGCCGCATTGCCGCGTGCGTCGGACGTGCTGGCACTGGCGGTGCCGGCCTTCGCGCGCGGCGAAGCCATTGCACCGGAGAAGGTTGAGCCGGCCTACCTGCGCGACAACGTGGCACTGACCCTGGTCGAGCAGCAGGCGGCGCGAGAAGCGAAGGCGAAGGCCAACGGCTGAGCCCCTCGTGGCGGGGGGGGGGATCGCGTAAATCAAAAGCCGCGCTTGGCCGGGCGGGGTGGGTTCGCGGGGGACGCCGTGAACCCCGCTCCGCGGTCCGGCCCAGCCGCTGGCGGCTGTGCGTTCGGGCGCTTGCGAAGCCGTGCTTCGCAAGCAAAGCGCCCTCACCCCTGGGGGCTTGGCCGCGGCATCCATGCCGCGGACACCCCCGCGAACCCACCCCGCCCGACCTCTGACAGTTCCCGTGTGCGTCCGCCACGGAAAATCAAAAAAGAAAAGTCAAAGTCAAAAGCGGATCGCTTCGCTCGCATCCACGCGTGGCGTGGATGTGTGTCGACCAAGGTCGACACCTACCAACAGCAATGATGCGCCGCGATCTGTCGGAGGTGGGGCGGTGTGGGCTTGCAGGACCGTTGGCGCCATGGGCCCGAGGCATGCCTCGGGCGGGTTGGGCAGGACGCCCAACCCCGGTCCTGCCGTGTGCGCAGGACAGCGCACACGAGCAAGGCGCCATCGAGCCCCCAGGGGTGAGGGCGCTTTGCTTGCGAAGCACGGCTTCGCAAGCGCCCGAACGCACAGCCGCCAGCGGCTGGGCCGGTCTGGGGGTTTACGGCGTGTCCTGCAAGCCCACACCGCCCCGCCAGGTCCGGCATCTCCGCCGCCGCTTCTGCTGTTGATTCGGTTGTGGCCGTCGCCTCTGCGGGTCCCGGGCCGCAGGCCCGGGCAACAAAACCCTACCGGTCGTCGTGCAGGGTGCCACCGGGCAGGAACACCCACGTGCGGGTGACCTGCAGGATGTCGATCTCGTCCTCGGTCTTCGGCAGCGGCGGGAACGGCTGCGCCAGCTGCACCACCCGCAGCGCCGCCTCATCCAGCAACGGCGTCCCGCTTGAACGCAGGATCCGGCTGCTTTCCACGCTGCCATCGCGGCGCACGCCCACGCTGATCACCACCTGGCCGCCGAGCCGGCGCTGCCGGGCCTCGTCCGGGTAGTTCAGGTTGCCGACGCGCTCGGCGCGGTCGACCCAGGCGCGCAGGTAGTTGGCATAGGCATATTCGCGCGTGCTGGCCGACACGAACTTGCGGTTCGGGCGCTTGGCGTACTGCGCGGAACGCAGATGCACCTCGGCCGCCAGCCGTGCCATCTCGGCGTCGCGCTGTTCGCGCGCGGTCAGCGGTGCATCCGGTTCGGGCTGCTCCGGTGTCGGCCGCGGCTGGGCCTGGGCCACCGTCTCTTCGCCATTGCGGCTGCTTACCACGCGTGCCTGCGGCGGCGGAACCGGCGCGGCCGACTGCTGCTGTTGTGGCACTGGGCTCAGCCCCGCCTGCGCCTGCGGCACGATGCCGGCCTGGTTGTCGCGCGGGCGCTGCGCACGGTCGTGCTCGCCACCACCTTCCTGGCTCGCGGCGGCAAGGAAGTCGGCCTGCTTCGGCGTCAGTGCGGTGCGGGTCTGGCTGAAGATCACCTCCAGCGTCGGCACCAGCGGTGCGTCGCCCTTCACCGCAAAGCCCACGCCCAGGATCAGCAGGGCGTGGACCACGACCGACAGCGCGATGGTCGCGCCCAGCCGTTGCGCTTCGCGAGGCGGCGGGGGCAGGACGGCAGGTGCGGCCGCCATCAGCGCAGGCCGGCCTCGAGCGCGTCGAACAGGGTGCCGGCGATGTTCAGGCCGTACTGCGCGTCCAGCTCGCGCACGCAGGTCGGGCTGGTCACGTTGACCTCGGTCAGGTAATCGCCGATCACGTCCAGGCCGACGAAGCGCATGCCACGACGCTTCATCTCCGGGCCAACCTGGCCGGCGATCCAGCGGTCACGCTCGCTCAGCGGGCGCCCTTCGCCACGGCCGCCGGCCGCCAGGTTGCCGCGGAACTCGTCACCCTGGGGAATGCGCGCCAGGCAGTAGTCGACCGGTTCGCCGTCGACCAGCAGGATGCGCTTGTCGCCGGCCGTGATGTCGGGAATGAACTTCTGGGCCAGCGCCAGCTTGCGGCCGCCGTCGGTCAGGGTTTCCAGGATCACGTTCAGGTTCGGATCGCCCTGGCCGCTGCGGAAGATCGAGCGGCCACCCATGCCATCCAGCGGCTTCAGCACGGCCTGGCCGTGTTCCAGGGCGAAGGCCTTCAACGCCTTGGCATCGCGGCTGACCAGGGTCGGCGGGCAGCACTGCGGGAACAGCAGGGCGGCCAGCTTCTCGTTGTAGTCGCGCAGGCCCTGCGGGTTGTTGACCACGCAGGCACCGGCAGCGGCGGCCACATCCAGCACCTGGGTGTCGTAGATGTACTCGGCGTCGACCGGCGGGTCCTTGCGCATCAGCACGATCTGGCCGGGACCGAACTCGGTACGGCTGAACGCGCCCAGCTCATACCAGCCGGCCGGGTCGTCGCGAACCTGCAGCGGTGCGGTCTGGGCCACCGCCACGCCACCTTCCAGGGCCAGTCCGCCCGGCCGCACGTAGTGCAGGGCATGGCCGCGGCGCTGGGCTTCCAGCAGCATGGCGAAGGTGGTGTCCTTGGCGATCTTGATGTGGGCGATGGGGTCCATCACCACGATGACGTTCAACGGCATGGGCGCACCTGTCAGGCAAGGCGTTGATGGTAGCGGCAACGCCGGCCGCGCGCCTCCCCGCCGTACTGCAACGCAGCGTCCGCCTGCCGGCAGCGCAGTCATTGCGAACCCGGTCACGTTCAGCCGGGCGCCACCCCCTGCGCGGTAAGCCGGCCTTGAAGCGGGCGCGGAAAGTGCGATATAGATACGCTTTCGCAGCGGCTCCCGCCAGAGATTGGGCCGTGCGCTTGGGGATAGGCAATGACTGAAAACACGACTGCGGGCGGGGAACTCGCAGGACTCCGGGTGATGGTCATCGATGATTCGAAGACCATCCGCAGGACTGCGGAAACGCTGCTCAAGCGCGAAGGCTGCGAGGTGGTCACCGCCACCGACGGCTTCGAAGCGCTTGCCAAGATCGCAGACCAGCAGCCGCAGATCATCTTCGTCGACATCATGATGCCGCGCCTGGATGGCTACCAGACCTGTGCGCTGATCAAGGGCAACCAGCTGTTCAAGGCGACCCCGGTGATCATGCTGTCATCCAAGGATGGTCTGTTCGACAAGGCGCGGGGGCGCATCGTCGGCTCGGAGCAATACCTGACCAAGCCTTTCACGCGCGAAGAACTGCTGGGTGCCATCCGCACATACGTCAACGCCTGACCAGGGGGGAAAGGCACAATGGCTCGTATCGTCCTGATCGAGGATTCACCGACCGACCGCGCGGTGTTCACCCAGTGGCTGCGCCGTGCCGGCCACGAGGTGCTGGAAGCGGACAACGCCGAGGATGGCCTGCAGCTGGTCCGCGACCAAGTGCCGCAGCTGGTGCTGATGGACGTGGTCCTGCCCGGCATGAGCGGTTTCCAGGCCACCCGCGCAATGGCCCGTGATGCGGCGATCAAGCACATCCCGGTGATCATCGTCAGCACCAAGGCGATGGAAACCGACAAGGCCTGGGGCCTGCGCCAGGGCGCAGCCGATTACATCGTCAAGCCGCCGCGCGAGGATGAACTGATCGCGCGGATCAACGAACTGGTGGCCTGATGCGCTCGCCCTTCGACATCCTTGAAGCCTACGAACGGCGCAGCCTGGCCCACGCGGTGCAGCTGCCCGGGCGGCAGTTCGCCCAGGACCTGTGGCGTGGCGTCGGTTTCCGCGTCGGCCAGCGCCGGCTGGTGTCCGATTTCCGCGAAGTGGTGGAAATCGTACCGATGCCGCCGGTGACCCCGGTGCCCTGCGCGCAGCCCTGGCTGCTGGGCGTGGGCAACCTGCGCGGCAACCTGTTCCCGGTGGTCGACCTGAAGTACTTCCTGGAAGGCACGCGCACCGTGCAGCAGGAAGGCCAGCGCGTGCTGATCATGCGCCAGGCCGGCGGCGACGTCGCACTGACCATCGATGAACTGTTCGGCCAGCGCAGCTTCGAGCTGGAACAGCAGATCGAGGCTGGCACCCTGGCCGAAGGTCGCTACGGCCATTTCGTTGACCGTGCCTTCCATGCCGACGGCCATGACTGGGGCGTGTTCTCGCTCTCGCTGCTGTCGCGCACCCCTGAATTCCGGCAAGCCGCGGCCTGAGGCCGGGCATCGCCCCCTGCATTGAAGATCGAGGTTGAACGATGAGTACTGCTTCGGACGCCACCAAGACCGGCAAGCTGCGGCTGGGCGGCAGCAACCTCTGGCTGTTCCTGCTGCTGGCATCGATGATCCTGTTCGGCGTCAACACCGGCGTCGCCACCTGGCAGGGCAGCCGCCTTGCCGACGCCGGCTCCAAGGCCGCCGACCTGCAGGTGCTGTCGCAGCAGCTGGCCAACCAGGGACGTGACGCGGTCGGCGGCAACGCCCAGGCCTTCACCGCCTTCAAGGCCACCCGCAACGCGATCGAACAGAACGTGTCGACGCTGCAGGGCCGCTACGGCAAGGAGCCGGGCGTGTCCGGTGCCATCGCCACCCTGGGCGAGACCTGGGCACCGTTGGGCAAGCAGGCCGGGCAGCTGGTGGCCAGCGAGCCCGCCGTGCTGGCGCTGGCCGGCAATGCCAACAACTTCACCGGCGCGGTGCCGGGCCTGCAGGCCCAGCTGAACGAGCTGGTACGCGCGATGTCCGCCTCCGGCGCGCCGTCGTCGCAGGTGTACAGCGCATTGCAGCAGGTCGTGGTGGCCGGTTCGATGGCCCGCCGCGTGACCGAAATGCGTGCCGGTGGCAGCGCCGCAGCGACCTCCGGCGATGCGCTGGCGCGTGACATCACCGTGTTCTCGCAGGTGCTCGACGGCCTGCGCAACGGCAACGAGGAACTGGGCATCACCGCCGTGCGCGGTGCCGCCGCCGTGGCCGCGCTGGAGCAGTCGCAGCAGAAGTGGGAAGCGATGAAGCAGGACGCCGACGCGATCCTGGCCAGCTCGCGCCAGCTGTTCGCGGCGCAGTCGGCGGCCACCGCGCTGGGCCAGGGTTCGGCACACATGCTGGACGACAGCCGCAAGCTGTTCGATGCGTTCTCCTCGTTCGGCTCGGTGTCCGATACGCGCCTGTTCCCGAACTTCTGGATCGGTGTGGTGTCCGGTGCGCTGTCGCTGATCGCGATCATCGGCTTCGTCTCCACCAACGTGCGCAGCCGCTCGCGCGAGCAGGAACTGCGTTACCAGACCCAGGTGGAATTCAACAGCCGCAACCAGCAGGCGATCATGCGGCTGCTGGACGAAATCTCCTCGCTCGGTGAGGGCGACCTGACGGTGAAGGCCTCGGTGACCGAGGACATGACCGGCGCGATCGCCGACGCGATCAACTACGCGGTGGACGAGCTGCGCCACCTGGTGACCACCATCAACGACACCTCGGCCAAGGTCGCGATGTCCACCCAGGAAACGCAGGCCACCGCCATGCAGCTGGCAGAGGCGGCGGGCCACCAGGCCAACCAGATCACCTCGGCCTCGGACCGCATCGGCGAAATCGCGGCGAGCATCGAGCAGGTGTCGCGCAACTCGGCCGAGTCGGCCGACGTGGCACAGCGTTCGGTGGTGATCGCCGCCGAAGGTGCCGGCGTGGTGCGCGAGACCATCCAGGGCATGGACCAGATCCGTGACCAGATCCAGGAAACCTCCAAGCGCATCAAGCGCCTGGGCGAGTCGTCGCAGGAAATCGGCTCGATCGTGGAACTGATCAACGACATTTCCGAGCAGACCAACATCCTGGCGTTGAACGCGGCCGTGCAGGCGGCGTCGGCAGGTGAAGCGGGCCGCGGTTTCGCGGTCGTGGCCGACGAAGTGCAGCGCCTGGCAGAACGTACCTCGGGTGCGACCCGACGCATCGAAAACCTGGTCCAGGCCATTCAGGCCGACACCAACGAGGCGGTCACCTCGATGGAGCAGACCACGGCCGAAGTGGTGTCCGGTGCGCGCCTGGCCGAGGACGCCGGTACCGCGCTGACCGAGATCGAGCGCGTGTCCAACGCCCTGAACACCCTCATCAAGAACATCTCCATCGCCGCCCAGCAGCAGTCGGCCGCCGCCTCGGACATCACCCGCACCATGGGCGTGATCCGGCAGATCACCGGCCAGACGTCTCAGGGTGCCGGGCAGACGGCAGAGTCGATCGGCCACCTCGCGCAGCTGGCGGCGGACCTGCGCCGTTCGGTCGCCGACTTCAAGCTGCCGGCGTGACGCGGGCAGGGCGGCGAGCAAGGAACCAGTCGATGAAGCATTTCCATTCCCCACGCCAGAACTCGCGCGGCTTCCGCGCGGCGGCGAACGGAGCGCGTCCATGAGCAGTCTGCGCGATGCGATGAGCCACGCAGCGCTGGGCTGGGTCAAGCCCGAGCTGGACGAGACCCTGCGCCAGGTGCGCAACGAGGTCGAGTACTACGCGGAAGATCCCACCGATGCCAGCCGCATGCGCATCTGCGCCGGCTACCTGCACCAGGTGCAGGGCACCCTGCGCATGGTCGAGCTGTATGCCCCGGCGATGGTGGCCGAAGAGCTGGAACAGCTGGCCAACGCCATCGGCGCCGGCCGTGTGGCCGACCGTGATGAAGCCTGCGCGACCCTGATGCGCGGCAGCGTGCTGCTGCCGGACTATCTGGAACGCCTGCAGAACGGCCATCGCGACATTCCGATCGTGCTGATGCCGCTGCTCAACGAGATCCGCGCGTCGCGTGGCGAAGAGGGCGTCAATGACAGCGTGCTGCTGGCCTTTGCGCCGGACAGCGTCACCGCCACCGAGGCCGAGCTGGACCATGCCCGTGGCAGCCTGAGCGGGCGCAACCGCGAGCTGCTCGACACGGTCGGCAGCGCGGTGAAGGAAGAACTGCTGCGCATCAAGGATGCGCTTGACCTGCACCTGCGCACCGGCGGTGCGCCGGAACAGCTGCAGACCCAGGCCAACGAGCTGGGCGCGGTAGCCGATACGCTGGGCATGATGGGCCTGGGCGTGGCCCGCGGCGTGGTCGTGCAGCAGCGCGACGCGCTGCGTGGCGTGGTCGAGGGGCGCCAGCAGATCGACGAGAACCTGCTGCTGGATATCGCCGGTGCGCTGCTGTACGTCGATGCCTCGCTGGACGACCAGGTTGCCCATCTGGGCGCCGGCGGCAGTGGCGAGGACGATCCGAGCGCGGTGGAGAACCGGCGCACGGTGGAAGTGCTGGCCCATGAAGCCATCGCCAACTTTGCCGCCGCCCGCGAGCATTTCGTCGCCTTCATCGAAACCAGCTGGAACCATGCCGAGCTGCAGGACGTGCCGCGCCTGCTGGGCGATGTGTCCGGCGCCCTGCGCATGCTCGACCTGGGCACCGCCGCCGATTACCTGCGTGGCGTGCAGCAGTACATCGAGGCCGAACTGATCGGCCGCCAGCGCGTGCCCAGCGGCCGCCAGCTGGACACCCTGGCCGATGCCATGGCCAGCCTGGAGTACTACCTGGAAGCCCTGCGCGATCGTCGCCCGGGCCGCGAAGACATCCTCGAAATCACCCGCAGCAGCCTCGAGGCGCTGCGCTACTGGCCGCTGCCCGAGCGTAATGCCGTCGCGCCGGATGCGCTGGCGGTACTGGCGGTCGAACCGGAGCCGGTTACCCTGCAGGCCGAACCGCTGCAGCCGGAACGCATCGAGATTCCGGTGCAGCCTGCCGCGCCCGCTGCCGGCGACATGCCGACGCCGCTGCCGGACTTCACCTTTGATCCGCCGCCGGCCACCCCGGCGCCGATGGTGTCCGACAACCGCCTGATGTTCGGTGCATTGGGCACTGTGGCCGCCGTGGCCGCCAGCACCGGTGATGCCGACGCCTCGCCGTTGCCGACGCACGATGATGCCGAGGCATCGCTGGTCTTCGCGGCGTCCAGCGCACCTGCACCGGATGTCCCGCAGTGGGAGTTGGCGCCGTTCCACTCGGAGGGCGACGTGGTCGCGCCTGCCGATGACGAACGCAGCCCGACCTTCGCCAGTTTCGATCCGGTCAGCTTCGAGCTGGCAGACAGTGGCCACTCCGGTGCACCGCAGTGGTCGCTGTCCGAGGCACCGCAGGTGCTTGAGGAAACCGTAGCGCCTGCGATCGACGAGACGACGGACGCCATGGTTTCGTCCGCGACCGGATTCGATGCTGCACCAGTGTTCGATCCGGTAGCGGCCGAGCAGGACGCGGTTGCCGAGTCCGACGACGTGGTGTTCCGCTTCGACGCCGACGCATTGGACAACGCTGACGACGTACTGTCGCTGCATGCGATGGAAACGCTGTCGCTGGACGATGACGCCGGGTTGCATCCGGCGCTGGAGATCGTCGATGCCGTGGTGCTGCCGCCGGTCGATGCATCGCCTGCGGCGGAGGTCGAGGTGGACGAAGCTCCGGATGACCTGCCGGCACCGTCGTTCACGCCGCCACCGATCGAAGCGCCCGCCCCGGCAGCGGAAATCTCGGCACCGGCCGTGTCGGTGATCGATATCGACACCATCGCGCCGATCGATTTCAGCGAAGCCGATGCCCAGTTCTTCGCCGAGCTGAGTGCAGCTGCTGCCGGCTTCAATCCGCAGGCGATGCCTGCGGCGGCGGCACCGGAGGAGGTGGTTGCGACCGACGCCGACACCAATGCCGACGCGAATGCGGGCTTCGACGCCGGCTTCGACGACGACGCCGAGAACATCGACGAGGACATCCGCGAGGTGTTCCTGGAAGAGTTCGACGACGAGCTGGCCAATCTCGGCACGCTGCTGCCGGCGTGGCGCGTGCAGCCGGACAACATGGACCGGCTGCGTCCGATCCGCCGCATCTTCCATACCCTGAAGGGCAGTGGCCGCCTGGTGGGCGCGCGCACGCTGGGCGAGTTCGCGTGGAAGATCGAAGGCATGCTCAACCGCGTGCTGGATGGCAGCCGCGCCGCGTCGCCGGCGGTGCTGGCGATGGTCGACAACGCACATGCGGCGCTGCCGCAACTGAACGCGGCGCTGCGCCATGGCCAGCGCATCAGCGTTGACCTGCAGGCCATGCAGGCCATCGCCGATCGTGTCGGTGCAGGCGAGGAAACCTACTACGTACCGCTGCCGGGTGCGGCTGCGCCGGTTGTACCGGTTGCCGAAGCCGACGGTGAAGACGAGATCAGCCGCATTCTCGACGCCGAGTCCGCCGCTTCGGCGCCGACCGATGCCGTCGTGGAGGCCGAAGTCGTCGGCACGCCGGCCAACATCGACAGCGTGCTGCGCGAGATTCTCGAGGCCGAGGTGGAAGTCCACCAGGCCACCCTGCAGGACTGGCTGCGTTCGGCGCAGCAGGCACCGCAACCGGTCAGCGATGCACTGCTGCGCGCGGTGCACACCATGAACGGCGCCTTCGCGATGACCGAAGTGCCCGAGATCACGGCTGTGACCGGCGGCGCGGAGTCCTACATCAAGCGCGCACTGGCCGCCGAGGTGGTCCCGGGTGATGAAGGCGTGGCCGCCCTGGATGCGACCGCGCAGGCGATCACCGCCACCATGGAAGCATTGCAGGCCGAACAGCCGCGCATTGCGCCGCAACAGGTGCTGGTACAGCGCCTGCAGGCGCTTGCTGGCGAGCTGCCGGAAGCGCGCTGGCCGATGGTGGGCCTGGAAGACGAAGAAGACGATCTGGCGCTGGATGACCAACCCACAGCGGAATCGGATGTGGAAGCATCGACGGCCATCGCGTCCGGAACCGATGCTGTACCGCTTTCGTCTGTCGCACCGGAGCAGGAACCGGAGGCACATGACGATGCTGCGCAAGCTCCGGTCGCCGACGTGGCGATCGAAGCCGGGCTGGAGGTCGGTGAGCTGACGGCCAGCGACGATCTTTCGCGCTACTTCGATGCCGGATGGCCGTCCGTGCCGGGTGAGCAGGAGGCGTCGCTGCCGGTGGTCGAATCGATCCAGGTGGCCGACGATGTTCCAGGCGTTGCCGTAGCCGGCGCCGAGGCGGAGTCCGAAAGCGTGCCGCCGTTGTCCGACGATGCCGGTTTGACCGTCGTGGATGATCTGTCGCCATACCTGGATGCCAGTGCGCTGCCGGTCGACGACCGCGACGCCGAAGAGATCCCGGTCGCTGTCGAAGCCGTCGCATCTGACCTGAATGCGCCCTCGGCCGATCACGCGCACGCCGTTGATGCCGTGGCGTTCGAAATGCCTGCTGCACTGCCACTCGACAGCGAGCTGTCGAGCCTGCAGGATGAAATGGCTGCGCCGGGGTTTGCAGAACCGGTCTCGCTGGAAGCCGCGCTCGAGGCCGGCCTGCACGTGATCGACGAAGAGCAGCCCCTGGCCGACGACGGGCAATGGCCCGTGCTCGGCCTGCAGGCCAGCGAACTCGCGCCGGGCGAGGCGGAAGCCTTTGCCGAGGATGCGGACGTCGGCGGGGAGGCGGCGATCGGTGAAGGAGAGAGCGCCGATCAGCCGTCCCCGGCGACGGTGAATGAGGAGATCGCGGAGTCCGCTGCGCCGGCCACCGCCGAACCGGTGCGCTTCTTCGAACTGGAAGACGCGCCGGGCCAGGCGGATGTCCACGCCGAAGCCGAAGCCGCCGACGTCGATGCGGTTGCCGTGTCGGATGCCGTGGCAGCCGGCACGCCTGAAGCCGACGTGCCTGAAACCGTGACACCTGACGTCCTTGCCATGCCGGTGCTGGAAGACAGCGCCGATGCGCTCGACTTCAGCGTCTACGATCGCGAGCTGGTCGACATCTTCGTCGAGGAAGGCAAGGACCTGCTCGACCACTGCGATGGCCTGATCAGCGAGCTGCGTGATGCACCGCAGGACCGCGAGGTGCTGGCCGGCCTGCAGCGTGACCTGCATACCCTGAAGGGTGGTGCACGCATGGCTGGCATCAACGCCATCGGCGATCTCGGCCACAGCATCGAATCGTTGCTGGAAGCCGTCGCCGCCGGTCGCACCGAGATCGAACGCCGCGATGTGCAGTTGCTGGAGTGCGGATTCGATCGCCTGCACCAGCTGCTGACCCGCACCGGTGACCACCGCGTGGTGGAACCGGCGCAGGATCTGGTCGACGCGTTCGAAGTGCGTACCACGACCGATATCGCTGCTGCGGCGGCGGCAGCGGCAGCCAACGTGGCGAACGTCGCAGAAGCCGCGTCGGCACCGGTCGCCAGCCCGGCGCCGGCACTGCTCGATGCGCCGTTGTCGGCACCGCTGCCGGCCGAAGGCGTTGTCGATGAAGATCCGCTGGCGCGCCCGCAGCAGGAACAGGTGCGCGTGCGCGCTGATCTGCTCGACCGCCTGGTCAACCATGCCGGTGAAGTGGCGATCTACCGTTCGCGCCTGGAACAGCAGCTTGGCGCCTTCCGCGGCGCGATGGGCGAACTGGAGCGCACCAATGCGCGACTGCGCGACCAGCTGCGCCGCCTCGACCTGGAAACCGAAGCGCAGATCGTCGCCCGCTACCAGCGTGAGCAGGACCAGGCCGATCAGAAGTTCGATCCGCTGGAACTGGACCGCTTCTCCACCCTGCAGCAGCTCAGCCGTGCGCTGAACGAATCGGCGGCCGACCTTGGCGGCCTGCAGGGTGTGCTGGACGATCTGTCACGCCAGTACGACTCGCTGCTGCAGCAGCAGTCGCGCGTCAGCTCCGAGCTGCAGGACGGCCTGATGCGCGCGCGCATGGTGCCGTTCGATGGCCTGGTGCCGCGCCTGCGCCGCGTGGTCCGCCAGTCCGGCATGGATACCGGCAAGCAGGTGCACCTGACCCTGGAGGGCACCCACGGCGAACTGGACCGCAACGTTCTCGACCGCATGGTCGCGCCGCTGGAGCACATGCTGCGCAACTCGGTGGCCCACGGCCTGGAAGCGCCGGAACAGCGCCGCGCCGCCGGCAAGCCGGAAGAGGGCGAAGTCGCCATCCGCCTGCACCGTGAAGGCTCGGAAATCGTACTGGAAGTGGCCGATGACGGTGCCGGTCTGGACCGTGAAGCGATCCGCCGCCGCGCCATCGATCGTGGCCTGCTGGCCGCCGATGCGCAGCCGAACGAGCAGGAACTGGACAACCTGATCTTCGCCTCCGGTTTCTCCACCGCCGACCAGGTCAGCCAGCTGGCGGGTCGTGGCGTGGGCATGGACGTGGTGCGCAACGAAGTGCGCCAGCTCGGCGGCTCGGTCGACATCCAGTCGGTGCGTGGCCAGGGCGTGCGCTTCACCCTGCGCCTGCCGCAGACGCTGGCCGTCACCCAGGCGGTGTTCGTGCAGATCGGCGAAACCACCTTCGCCGTGCCGGTGGCCTCGGTCAGTGGTATCGGTCGCCTCTCGCGCGAACGCTTTGAGGCTGCCGACAGCAGCTACCGCTACAGCGGCGAAGACTATCCGCTGTACGACCTCGGCAGCCTGGTCGGCCAGGCCCCGGCGCGTGCCGATGGCCAGGACCAGGTGCCGCTGCTGCTGGTCCGCGCCGGTGACCTGCGTGCTGCCGTGGCGATCGACCAGGTGCTGGGCAACCGCGAAATCGTGGTCAAGCCGGTCGGCCTGCAGATCGCATCGGTACCGGGCATCTACGGTGCCACCATCACCGGCGATGGCCGCGTGGTGGTGATCCTGGACGTCGCGCCGCTGGTGCGCCGTTTCCTGGCCAATCCGACGGCACCGGTGCTGGCCAATGCGCCGCGCGACGAACGCCAGGTGCCGTTGGTGATGGTGGTCGATGACTCGCTGACCATGCGCAAAGTGACCGGCCGCATCCTGGAACGCCACAACTTCGAAGTCAGTGTCGCCCGCGATGGCGTGGAAGCACTGGAGCGGCTGGAAGAGCGCGTGCCGGACCTGATGCTGCTGGATATCGAGATGCCGCGCATGGACGGTTACGAGCTGGCCACCGCGATGCGCGACGACCCGCGCTACAAGGATGTGCCGATCGTGATGATCACCTCGCGCAGCGGCGACAAGCACCGCCAGCGCGCCTTCGAGATCGGTGTCCAGCGTTATCTGGGCAAGCCGTACCAGGAACTGGACCTGATGCGTAACGTGTACGACCTGCTGGGGATCGCCCGTGTCCGTGAGTGAAACCCATCCGGCCCCGGCCGTTGCCCTGCTGGCCCGCCCTGGTGCGGCGCGCGAACGCCTGCGCGAGGCGCTGTCGCATGCAGATGTGCAGCTGGTCCTGGAAGATGATCCGAACGGCCTGGAGCCACAGGTCCTGCAGGCTGCGGATCCACAGTTCGTGGTGATCGCGCTGGAAGCTGCCATCGAGGACGCACTGGAACGGCTGGAAGCCGTGCTCTCGGCACCGGGGCTGACCCTGGTGTTCGATGAGGCCGAGCTGGCCGCGCGCCGCGACGGCTGGGAGGCCCAGCGTTGGGGGCGCCATCTGGCCGCCAAGCTGCATGGCCACCAGCAGGTGTTGCCGCCGGGTGCCGAGGAAGAGCCCAGCCTGCAGCTGGAGCCCGGCCATCCGGCGCCCGCGCCGGCGCCACAGGAGGAAGCCCTGCAGCCCCACCTGGAGCAGGCGCTGAGCTGGGCCGATGAGGTTCCGGCAGACGGCCTGTATTCGCCTCCGGCACACCTGCACGAACCGATCGCGCTGGAGCAGGCCCTGGCGGCGCTGCAGCCGGTCGTGCCCGAACCCCTGGAGCCGCCTTCGCCGCCGCAGGCGCTGGCCGAACCGGTGGCGCCTGCGGCACCGCCGATCTCCTTCGATCACACCGCCTGGTCGCTGGTCGAGGAATCGATCGAAGCGCCGGTACCGGCAGAAGCCGTGGCATCGGTCGCCGTGCCGCAGCCCTCCTTCGATACCGATCATCTGAGCCTGGTCGATCTGGATGCCGCCGCCCCGGCCGGTGCGCGCGCCGCGTCGCTGCTGGTGCTGGCCGGCATCGGTGGCCCGGATGCCTTGCGTCGCCTGCTCGGCGCACTGCCCGCGTCGTTGAGCGTGCCGGTGCTGGTGCACATGCGCCTGGATGGTGGCCGCTACGGCAACCTGGTCAAGCAGATGTCGCGCGTTTCGCCGTTGCCGGTGCAGCTGGCCGAGGCCGGCCAGCACGCCGTACCGGGCGAGGTCCACGTGCTGGCCGATGATATCGGCGTGCGCGCGGCCAGCGATGGCCTGCATTTCCAGAGCGATGCCACTGGTATTTCGCTCGCTGCATTGCCGGCCGAACACACCGCGCTGGTGCTGCTCAGCGGTGCCGACCTGGCTCACGTCGGCCCGGCGCTGGACCTGGCGGCTGCCGGTGCCTGGGTGGCCGGGCAGGTGGGCGAGGGCTGCTACGACCCGGCTGCAGCCACTGCGGTGGTTGCTGCCGGCATGGTGGCCGGTGAACCGCAGGAACTGGCGCAGGCGATTGCCGCGCGCTGGGGTGAGCAGGACGACAACGGAGAAGCACCATGAGCTACGCCAGCAATGACGAAATCCGCGGCGTCCTGATCCAGGCCGGCAACGAGCGCGTACTGCTGCCCAATGCCACCGTGGCCGAAATGATGTCGCGCGTGCCGGTGCAGCCGGTCTCCGATGCGCCGCGCTGGCTGGTCGGCGAGATCGGCTGGCATGGCTGGCAGGTACCGCTGGTGTCGTTCGCACGTCTTTCCGGGCTGGGCGAAGAGACGGTGGCCGGCCACAACAAAGTGGTGGTACTGAAGTCCCTCAGCGGCAATGCGCAGCGCCCGTACTACGCGCTGCTGACGCAGAACTTCCCGCAGCTGATCTCGGTGCCGCGCGACGGCCTGCTGGCCGACGCCTCCGAAGAAACCCTGCCGCAGATCGTGCACATGCGCGTGCTGCTGGGTGAGCAGAGCGCGCTGCTGCCGAACCTGGACGCGCTGGAAGCGGCGCTGGATTCGCTGGCGGCCTGATCGGGAACCCGCCGGTCGGATTCCCGGTCGTGCCGGCCGCTGGCCGGCAATCTCGTTATTCCCTGGATGCCGGCCAGCGGCCGGCACTACCACGAACCAGCATTACCCCAGATCGCCCAACCGCGCCTGCAACGCCGCGATCGCGGCCAGCCCGGCCGTTTCCGTGCGCAGGATCCGCGGCCCCAGTTGCAGCCCCTGGAATCCTGCCGCGGCCAGTTGATCGCGGTCGCGCGGCGACCAGCCGCCTTCCGGGCCGATCGCAATCACGATGCCGCCGGCCGGAGCGGCTTCCAGCGTCGACAGGCGATGCGCCCCCTGCG
The DNA here is from genome assembly GCF_003550055.1 of Stenotrophomonas sp. AG209. NCBI lineage: Bacteria > Pseudomonadati > Pseudomonadota > Gammaproteobacteria > Lysobacterales > Lysobacteraceae > Stenotrophomonas > Stenotrophomonas sp. AG209. Next base: position 1,457,430 of record NZ_QXDB01000001.1, on the reverse strand, counting down.
GATCCAGGGTCAGCCGCAGCGAATCGGCTGGCAGCGCCGCCGCAGCCTGCGCCAGCGACAGCGGGGATCCCACCTGCGGAATGCGCGCACGCCCGGACTGGCCGCAGGCCGAGGTCACCACGTTGTTCCAGTGCGCCACGCGCTTCTCGGCCCGTGCCGCATCCAGCTTCACCTCGGTGCGCTCGGCGTTGACCGGAATGATCGAGGCCACGCCCAGTTCGGTCGCCTTCTGCAGGATCAGGTCCATCTTCTCGCCACGGGCGATGCCCTGCAGCAGGGTGATCGCCAGCGGCGATTCGTTGTCGATGGCCTGCACCGCGTCGATGCGCACCTGCACTTCGCGCTTGCCGGCCACGGTCAGCGTGGCGCTGTAGTCATGGCCGTCGCCGTTGAACAGCACGCAGGTGTCTCCCTCGCGCAGGCGCATCACCCGCACCAGATGGTTGGCGGTCTCTTCCGGCAGGGTCACGGTCTGGCCGCTGTGCAGCGCCAGGTCGATGGGGCAGCGGGTCACGCGCATGCAATCGCCTCGTCGATGGCCGCCAGCGTGGTGTGTGCCAGCAGCTCCAGTTGTTCGTCATCCACGCAATAGGGTGGCATCCAGTACAGCACGTCGCCCAGCGGGCGCAGCACCACGCCGCGCTTGAGCGCGGCCTTGTAGGCCTGCAGGCCCAGCCGCAGGCCCGGATCGAACGGCGTGCGCTTGTCGCCGTCGCGCGACAGCTCGAAGGCCACCACCATGCCGGCCTGGCGCACGTCGGCCACGTGCGGGTGGTCGGCAAACGGTGCCGCCAGCGTGCCCATCACCGAGGCGATGCCCCGGTTGCGCGCGATCACATCGTCGTCGCGGAAGATGTCCAGCGTCGCCAGCGCTGCGGCGCAGGCCAGCGGGTTGCCGGTGTAACTGTGCGAATGCAGGAAGGCGCGCTCGCGCGAGTCGTCGAGGAAGGCGTCATACAGCGCCTGCGTCGCCAGTACCGCGGCCAGCGGCAGGAAGCCGCCGGTCAGTCCCTTGGACAGACACATCAGGTCCGGCATCACCCCGGCCTGCTCGCAGGCGAACAGGGTGCCGGTGCGGCCGAAGCCGGTGGCGATCTCGTCGGCGATCATGAACGCGCCATGGGCATCGCACAGTTCGCGCACGCGCTGCAGGTAGACCGGGTCATGCATGCGCATGCCGCCGGCACACTGCAGGCGCGGTTCCAGGATCACCGCGCAGATCTCGCCCGGGTGCTGGTCGAACAGCGTGGCCAGGCCATCGGCTGCCTGCCGCGCGCGATCGGCCGCGCTCTGGCCGGGTTCGGCCAGGTAGGCATCGGGCGAGGGTGCGAACAGGCCTTCGGCCAGCAGCGGTGCATAGACGCGGCGATACAGCGGAATGTCGCCCAGCGCCAGCGCGCCCAGGGTTTCGCCGTGGTAGCCATTCTCGAGCGCGATGAAGCGCGTGCGGCGCGGCTCTCCGCGGTTCTGGAAATACTGGAAGGCCATCTTCAGCGCCACTTCCACGCCGGCTGAACCATTGTCGGCATAGAACACCTTGGCCAGCGGCGCGCGGCCGGGCTGGCGGGGGGCCAGTGCCAGCAGGCGTTCGGCCAGGGTGATCGCAGGCTCGTGGCCGAAGCCGGCCAGCATCACCTGTTCCAGCTGCCCGGCCTGGGCGGCGATGGCGCCACCGATGCGTGGTTCGGCGTGGCCGAACAGATTGGTCCACCAGCTGCTCACCGCATCCAGATAGCGGTTGCCGTCGTGGTCGATCAGCCAGGCACCTTCGCCACGGGCGATCGGCACCAGCGGCAGGGTGTCCGGATGCTCACGCATCTGCGTGCACGGGTGCCACAGCACCTGCAGGTCGCGCTGCCGCCAGTGGCGGGCCAGCGGGGAGGGGGTTGGGTCTGCTAGCATTTCGGGCTCATGAACATGTTGCTGCCTGCACATTCTATCGGCCCCGGCGCAGCCGCCGGGCGCCGCGGAGATTCCGCATGAACGATGACCGTGCCGGCCGTCGCTTGCCGATCATCCATCGGATCACCGATGAGGAGAACGGCCCCTTCCAGCGCCAGCACCTGGACCTGGAGTTCTCCAACGGCGAACGCCGCCGCTTCGAGCGCCTCGTCAGCCGTGGGCACGGTGCGGTGGTGGTGGTGCCGATGCTCGATGACGAAACCGTGCTGCTGGTGCGTGAATACGCCGCCGGCATGCACCGTTACGAGCTGGGGCTGGTGAAGGGCCGTATCGATGCCGGCGAGACGCCTGAGCAGGCGGCCGACCGCGAACTGAAGGAAGAAGCCGGTTATGGCGCGCGCCGGGTCGACGTGCTGCGCGCGATGACCCTGGCTCCGACCTACATGAGCCACCAGTCGTGGCTGGTGGTGGCGCGCGACCTGTACCCGGAAAAACTGGCCGGCGACGAGCCCGAAGAGCTGGAAGTGGTGCCGTGGAAGCTGGCCGAACTGGACCAGCTGATGCTGCGCGAGGACTTCTCCGAGGGACGCTCGCTGGCGGCGCTGTTCATTGCCCGCCAGTGGCTGCAGGGAACGCGATGATCAAGCTGACGACGGACCTGCGCGAGACCGCCATCGCCATCGCCCAGGAAGCCGGACAGGCCATCATGCAGGTGTATGCCGATGGCTTCGACGTGCAGATCAAGGACGACAACAGCCCGGTCACCGCCGCTGACCTGGCCGCCAACCAGGTCATTGAGCTGGGCCTGCGCCAGCTGACCCCGGACCTGCCGATCCTGTCCGAGGAATCGGCGCAGGTGGGCTGGGAGCAGCGCCGCCACTGGGGCGCCTACTGGCTGGTGGACCCACTCGACGGCACCCGCGAGTTCGTCAAGCGCAACGGTGAGTTCAGCGTCAACATCGCCTTGATCTACCAGGGCGCGCCGGCCTTCGGCGTGGTGCTGGCGCCGGTCACCGGCATCGTCTGGCATGCCATGCGCGGTGAACTTGCCTATCGGCGGCAGGGCCTGCACGACACCGTGCTGCGTACCCGCACGCCGGCCACTGCTCCGCTGCGCGTCGCCGCCAGCCGTTCGCACCGCTCGCCGGAAACCGAGGCGCTGCTGGCGCGCATGGGCCGCATCGAGACCATCGCGCAGGGCTCGTCGCTGAAATTCTGCCGGATTGCCGAAGGCGGCCTGGATGTCTATCCGCGGCTCGGCCCGACCTCTGAATGGGATACCGCCGCCGGCCAGTGCGTGCTGCATGCCGCCGGTGGCGCGGTGCTGTCGGCGGCGACCGGCAAGCCCTTCCGCTACAACCGCCGCGAGACCCTGTTGAACGGCGATTTCATTGCCCTTGGTGATACCAGTCTGCCGTGGCGCGACTGGTTATCCGACTGAACCTGGAGCCCGCATGAGCGCGCACGATACCCCCACCACCGGCAGTGCCGCCAGCAACGAACTCGAGCGCCTGCTGTCGATCATGGCGCGACTGCGCGATCCGCAGGGCGGCTGCCCGTGGGACCTGGAACAGGACTTCGCGACCATCGCGCCGTACACCATCGAGGAAGCCTACGAGGTCGCCGATGCGATCGACCGGGGGGACCTGGACGATCTCTGCGACGAGCTCGGCGACCTGCTGCTGCAGGTGGTGTTCCACGCACGCATGGCCGAGGAGCAGGGGGCATTCGCCTTCGCCGAGGTCGCCCGTGCGATCAGCGACAAGATGCAGCGCCGTCACCCGCACGTGTTCGCCGATGTCAGCGTCGACGATGCCGATGGGGTGATGCGCAACTGGGAGGCGATCAAGCGCGCAGAGCGTGCCGCCAAGGGCGAGCAGGACACCTCCGCACTGGCCGGTATCTCGCGTGGCCTGCCGGAATGGCAGCGCGCCGTGAAGCTGCAGTCGCGCGCGGCCAAGGTCGGGTTCGACTGGCCGGGCCCGTTGCCGGTGCTGGACAAGGCGGCCGAGGAGCTGCAGGAGCTGCGCGAGGAATTCGAGCGCGGAGATATCGCCGGCAACAAGGCGCGCCTGCAGGAAGAACTGGGCGACCTGCTGTTCGTCTGCGCCAACCTTGCCCGGCACGCCGATATCGATCTGGGCGCCGCACTGCGCGGGGCCAACCACAAGTTCGAGCGGCGCTTCCGCGCGATGGAAGCGCAGGCCGCCGCCCAGGGCGAGGCGCTGGCCGCACTGGACCTGGATGCGCAGGAAGCACTGTGGCAGCACGCCAAGGCAGCGGAAAAAGCGTGAAGACGCTCGGCCTGTTCCTGCTGACCGCGCTGGCCGAGATCATCGGTTGCTATCTGCCGTGGCTGTGGCTGCGCAAGGGCGGCAGTATCTGGCTGCTGCTGCCGGCGGCGGCCAGCCTGGCGCTGTTCGCCTGGCTGCTGACCCTGCACCCCACCGCCAGTGGACGGGTCTATGCCGCCTACGGTGGCGTCTACATCGGCACCGCGCTGTTCTGGTTGTGGCTGGTCGACGGCATCCGCCCCAGCCGCTGGGACCTGTTCGGTGCAGCCCTGTGCCTGGCCGGCATGGCGGTGATCATGTTCGGTCCACGCACGCCCCCGGTGTAACGTCGAGCCAGGCTCTACAACGGCCGCCGGGCCACGCCCGGCAAGCGCGCAGCGGCGCCTCCGCGGAAGGCGCATGATGGCAGTGACCACGGCCCCGGAGCACGCACATGTCCCGCTTCGCCAGCTTCCGCGAGTTCTACCCGTTCTACCTCAGCGAGCACCGCCACCCGGTCTCGCGGCGAATGCATTTCATCGGCAGCTGCGGAGTGCTGCTGCTGGTGGCTGCTGCCGTGCTGCGCGGCCAGCCGCTGCTCCTGCTGGCCGCGTTGTTCTGCGGTTACGGATTCGCCTGGGTCGGTCATTTCTTCTTCGAGAAGAACCGCCCGGCGACCTTTCGGCATCCGCTGTATTCATTCATGGGTGACTGGGTGATGTTCGCCGACATCCTGCGCGGGCGGGTGCGCCTGTAGCAGGCGGTTGCGGGGGAAGCCATTGCCTCGCCCGAAAGGGAAAGGGTGGGGCGGGCCGCGCTTCCGCTTCCACGAACCGCTGCGCTGCGGCACGCCTGCGGGCGACCGATCTGGGATAATGGGGATTCTTGTTTCCTCTGCTGCCGGATCCGGTCATGACCCAGAAGACGCTGCTCAACGATACCCACCGCGCCCTTGGCGCCAAGATGGTCGATTTCGGGGGTTGGGACATGCCCATCCACTACGGCTCGCAGCTGGACGAGCACCACCTGGTGCGCCGCGAGTCCGGTGTGTTCGACGTCAGCCACATGACCGTGGTCGACCTGCGCGGTGACCAGGTCAAGCCGTTCCTGCGCCGCCTGCTGGCCAACTCGGTCGACAAGCTGAAGGTGACCGGCAAGGCGCTGTACTCGTGCATGCTGAACCCGCGCGGCGGCGTCATCGACGACCTGATCGTCTACTACCTGGGCGACGATTTCTTCCGCATGGTGGTCAACGCCTCCACCCGCGAGAAGGACCTGGCGTGGCTGCGCGAGCAGGCGGCACCGTTCGGCGTTTCCGTCGAGCAGCGCCCGGACCTGGCCATCCTCGCCGTGCAGGGCCCGCAGGCGCGCGACATCGTGATCGGCCTGGCCCGCGAAGTCGACCGTGCAGCGCTGACCAAGCTGGGCCGCTTCGCCGCCCTGCAGGCGCAGTCCGACGACGGCGTCGAGCTGTTCGTCGCCCGCACCGGCTACACCGGTGAAGACGGTTTCGAGATCCTGCTGCCGCAGGATGCCGTGGTCGCCTTCTGGAACCGCCTGCTGGCGGCAGGCGTGAAGCCGGCCGGGCTCGGCGCGCGCGACACCCTGCGCCTGGAAGCCGGCATGAACCTGTACGGCCAGGACATGGACGAAGCGATCAGCCCGTATGAAGCGGCGCTGGCCTGGACCGTGTCGCTGGATGAAGGCCGCGACTTCATCGGCCGCGACGTGCTGGAGGCGCAGAAGGCCGCCGGCACCGCGCGCCAGATGATCGGCCTGGTGATGGACGAGAAGGGCGTGCTGCGCCACGGCCAGGCGGTGACCACCGCAGGCGGCCAGGGCGAGATCCTGTCCGGCACCTTCTCGCCGACCCTGGCCAAGGGCATCGCCTTCGCCCGCGTGCCGGCCGGTGAACTCGGCGAGGTCACCGTCGACATCCGCGGCCGGCAGGTGCCGGTGCGCGTGGTCAAGTTCCCGTTCGTGCGCGAAGGCCAGGCCCAGCCCGGCGTGCTCGCCGACGCCTGATCCGAACGTGCCGGTCGTCACTGACAGCAGTGGCGGCCGGTTGGTTACACTAGCCCCGTTTTTTCCACCCCTGCATATCTCTGGAGCAGTCCCATGAGCGAGATCCCCGGCGACCTCAAGTTCCTCAAGTCCCATGAGTGGGCCCGTGTCGAAGGCAATGGCCGCGTCACCGTCGGTATTTCCGACCACGCCCAGGGCCTGCTGGGTGACCTGGTCTACGTCGAACTGCCGGAAGTCGGCGCCGACGCCAAGGCCGGCGAGCAGATCGCCGTCGTCGAGTCGGTGAAGGCCGCCTCGGACGTCTACAGCCCGATCAGCGGCAAGGTCGTCGAGGTCAACTCGGCCCTGTCCGACAAGCCGGAAACCATCAACGAAGATGCCTACGGCGAAGGCTGGATGTTCGTGGTCGAACTGACCAACGCCGAAGAGGTCAACGAGCTGCTGGACCCGGACGCGTACGCTGAAGCCCTGGAGAACGAAGACCACTGAGTCGTCGTTTCCGGATTCTGGAACGGCCACCTTCGGGTGGCCGTTTTTGTTTTGGCGACCGCGTCGGACTCATGACGCGGGGTTCGCTGCGCACCCTCGGCGTGGCATCAGCCGACAGACGAACGGTGCCGATGGGCGTGCGCAGTTTTGCGCAAATCCGCGTTTCAGCCCCGCGCCGAAGCGTTCGAATGTGAAAACTTTTCGCCCCCCGTTGCGGCGCCGTTGTGCTGGCGTTGGCGGCGGTGCCGGTGACCATCGACGTTGCGCGTGCGCTGTTGTGCCCAACCTGCGCCTATCTGCGCGGAGTGCTTATTTCAAGTGTTTTTTGATCAACGCCTGCATTGGCATCGATGCAGGCAACGCGCGTGCGCGCCGCTTCCGCCGTCGTTGCAGGCCGTGCAGAGTGGTGGCGCCGGCGGCGCCCGGGACGGCGCGGATGTGAAAATTTTTCGCGGGGGTTGTTGACAGTAAAAAAAACCGTGATTAGGTTTCGCCTCAGCAGACCTTGCCTGCCCAACCGAGTGCGCAGAATCAATCGTCCGATGCGAAGCAGCCCCTTCAAGACCACCGCGACCCTGATGACGGTGGACATGGCCCCGCTTCCCCCGGAGAAATGCAAGGCAACTCCCGTTCCGATGCCCGCTCCGCCGATCGAGGCGGGCATTGCCGCATCCGTAACGGCGCGCCTGACGCGCCGGCGGTCCCCGCACGCAGCATCCGCGGGTTTGATCCAACTGGGCGTTTCAACTCCCTATCACTGACGAGGAGCCATCCCATGGCAACCAAGAAAGCTGCGAAGAAGAAGCCCGCCGCCAAGAAAGCGGTGAAGAAGGTCGCGAAGAAGGCCGCTGCCAAGAAGGCAGTGAAGAAGGTCGCGAAGAAGGCGACCGCCAAGAAGGCAGTGAAGAAGGCTGCGAAGAAGGTCGCCAAGAAGACCACTGCGAAGAAGGCAGTGAAGAAGGCGGCGAAGAAGGTAGCCAAGAAGTCCACTGCCAAGAAGGCCGTCAAGAAGACCGCGAAGAAGGCCGTCAAGAAGGTAGCCAAGAAGGCCACCAAGAAGACTGCCAAGAAGGCTACGGCCCGCAAGCCGGCCAAGAAGGTCGCAAAGAAGGCGACTGCCAAGAAGGCCGTCAAGAAGACCGCCAAGAAGGCAGTAAAGAAGACCGCGAAGAAGGCCACCAAGAAGGCTGCCCCGAAGAAGGCAGCGAAGAAGGTTGCCAAGCGCAAGCCGGCCGCCCGCAAGAAGAAGGCCGCTCCGGTCGCTCTGCCGGCAACCCCGGCGCCGCTGATCTAAGTACTTCCCGATAGCCGCATCCTGAAACCCCCTTCCCTGGCTGCCCAGCGGGGAGGGGGTTTTTTTATGGGCCGTTTGTAGCGTCGAGCCAGGCTCGACTGTTTTGCTGACGATCGGCGCTAGCCCTGCGGCGCCGCTGGAAAGCGCTCCACCAGGAAGTCGAGGAAGCTGCGCAGGCGGGTGGAGTGGTAACGGTCGTGCGCATAGACCACGTGCATCGGCCGACCGGCCTGGCCGTGTTCTGGAAGCAGCTGCACCAAGCGCCCAGCCTCGACATCGCCGGCCAGCAGCAGCGTCGATTGCAGGACGATGCCCAGACCCTGCAGCGCCGCCGAACGCAGGGCTTCGCCATTGTTGATCTGCAGCCTGCCATCGGGCACGCGGTCGAGCCCGCCAGCATCGGCCTGCAGCCACTGTGCAAGTGCGCTGGGTTCGAACGACAGGCATTGATGGCCGGCAAGTGCCTGCACGCTGAGTGGCGTGCCATGCCTGGCCAGGTACGCCGGCGAGGCGCACATCATCAGGCGATAAGGGGTCAGCGCACGCGCCACCAGCATGCTGCTGTCGGCCAGCGTGCCGATCCGAAGCGCCGCTTCGAAGCCCTCTTCTGCAAGGTCGACCACACGATCGGTCAGCGTGGCGTCGACCCGGACATCCGGATAGCGCCCCATGTACTCGGCCAGTGCCGGTACCAGCGCATGCGTGCCGAAGATCACCGGTGCACTGATGCGCAGCGTGCCCGCCGGTGCCAGGTGCTGGTGCTGCGCCTGCGCGTCGGTTTCCTCCACCAGGCGCAGGATCTCCCGGCAGCGGGTGTAATAGTCTTCGCCGAACGGCGTCATGTGCTGGCGGCGCGTGGTACGGCTCAACAGCTGCATGCCCAGCCGTGCTTCCAATGCTCGCAGGTGCTTGCCGGCCATCGTCGCCGAGATGTCCATCGCCGCGGCTGCCGCACTGAGGCTGCCCTTGTCCACGATCAGCACGTAGACCTGCATGCTTTCCAGCAGGTTCATCTGACACCCCGGGTGTTGAATGCTGAAACCTGCGCGGAGTTTATCAATCAGGGGTGATCAAACAGCATGTCGTGCACGGGCCGGATGTGCCGGCCATGCTGACAGGAGAACACCATGGACTTGAATCTTGCAGGCCGTACCGCGTTGGTGACGGGCGCGGCCAGCGGCATCGGTGCCGCCGTCGCCAGGCAGCTGGCGGCCCAGGGCGTGCGCATTGCCATCACGTCGCGGCAGCGGGCGCCCCTGCAGGCGCTGGCGGCGCGGATCGAAGCCGAAGGCGGCGCCACACCTGTCATCGTGGCTGGCGATGTCACGGTTGCCGGCGACGTCCGGCGCATCGCGGACGCATCCCGTGAGGCATTGCAACGTGTCGACATCCTGGTCAATGCCGCAGGCGGTTCCCGGCCGACCACGGTCGATGCCGATGACGATATCTGGGAGGAAGCGATTGCCCTGAACTTCTCCGCCGCGCGACGGCTGACCCAGGCGCTGTTGCCCGGCATGCAGGCGCAGGCTTGGGGACGGGTGATCAATTTCAGCGGTTCGATGGAACCGCGGGCGGTGAACGCCGCCACCGCGGCGAAGGCGGCATTGCACCTGTGGAGCAAGGGCCTGTCGTCGGAGGTGGCCGGGCAGGGCATCACGGTGAACGCGATTGCACCGGGGCGCATCAACAGCGCGCAGATCCTGGACCGCCTGCACCCCACCGAGGAAAGCCGACGCGCGTTCATCGCCCGCAACATCCCGATCGGACGCTTCGGCGAACCTGAGGAAGTGGCGCCGCTGGTGGCGTTCCTGGCCTCGCCGCTGGCCGCCTACATCACCGGTGCGGTGATTCCGGTGGACGGCGGCATGCACTACTTCGCGCACTAGCCCCGCATGTGTAGCGTCGAGCCGTGCTCGACTGCTTCTTCGTGTCTGTAGAGTCGAGCCGTGCTCGACTGCTTTGCACGAACAGTCGAGCAGGGCTCGACGCTACAACGGCCAACAAAAAGGGCGGCCCGCAGGCCGCCCTTCATGCTCACTGTCGAGCCCGGCTGATCAGCGCGGCGAAGCCACCGCGCGATTGCCCGAGGCGCCCTTGCCCTTGCGCTTGTCCTGCTGCGCCGGGCTGGCGCCCTCGGCCATCAGGTTGTCGCTGCCGAAGTCAGTGTCCACGTCCAGCCAGCGCTGCGCCGGCAGGCCGAGCGCGGAGTCGAGCACGGTCGGCAGCAGGCCGCTGGGCAGGCCGCTTTCGCCATTCCAGAGGATGGCGATGCCGAGATCGCGTTCCGGCACCAGTGCGACCAGGCCGCGATAGCCCTGCACGGCACCGGCATGGAACACCACGTCGTGGCCGGCGTAGTCGAAGGTACGCCAGCCCAGTGCGTAGCCGGCCGAATGCAGGCGCTCGCGGCGCCAGCCCGAACGCATCTCGCCGGGGGTGTTGATCAGGCTCGAATGCAGGGTGGCCAGCAGGGGGGCCGGCAGTACGTCGGGGCGATGGCCGGTGTGGGCCAGCAGCCACTGCGCCATGTCGCTGGCGCTGGCGTTGACGCCGGCCGCCGGAGCAACGCGGTAGTAGGTCGGCTTCGGCGTCAGCGAAACCCAGCCGTTACGGCTGCGCACGTGTGGGCGCGCCCAGCGCGAGCTGGCCTGGATGCCGGCCAGGCCGAGGCTGGCATCGTTCATGCCCAGTGGCTTGAAGATGCGGCGCTCGACCGACTGCTCGTAGAAGCTGCCGGAGGCCGCATAGACAACGTCGCCGATCAGGCTGAAGGCCACGTTCTGGTAGGCGTAGCAGTCGCCCGGCAGGCACTTCAGGCTGGTGTTGGCCAGCTTCTGGGTCAGCGAGTAGTACTCGGCGTTGCCTTCGATGTCGCGGTCGTAGGCGTTGTACGGCAGGCCGACGCGATGGCTGAGCACGTCGGCCACGGTCAGGCGATCGGTGGCTTCCGGCGAGTTCAAGCGGAAGCCCGGCACGTAATCGGTGACCTTGCTGTCCCAGCGCAGCGTGCCGTCGTTGACCAGCAGGCCGGCCATGGTGCCGGCGAAGGCCTTGGACAGCGAGGCCAGGCGGAACACGGTGTGCGCATCGACCGGCAGCGGATTGTTGACGTCGGTGACGCCATAGCCGCGCGCGCTGAGGATGCGGCCGCCCTGCACGATCGCCACCGCCATGCCTGGCACGCGCTCGCCATAGGTCAGCTGCTGCGCCATCGATTCGATGTTGGCGACGTTGAAGCCAGCCGCCGGCGCCTGGACGTGCGGCACCAGGCCGGTGCGGTAGGCCGCAGGCTGGGTGTGGGCGACGGTGGGAGCCGTCGCGGATTCGATGTTGGTCGGCATCGGCGGCAATGCCGGCGGTGTCTGCGCGGTGGTGGACAATGCAACGGGCATCAACATGCCCAGCAAACCGGTGGCCGCCGAACGGATCGGACGACGCAGGCTGTTCTTTTTCATCGGTTGGACCCGTGCGCGACTGCTGATGGCGATTCTAGCGCCGCTTTTCCCCTGTGCACAAACAAAGCGAAGATGAATGCGCATCTTGTTGAAAAAGTTGGAATTTTGATGCCCCGAAAGTGTGTATCGGAACGTGTCATCCCGGCCGGTCGTCGTGCCCATCCGCAGGCGCGGGGGCGCGTCACGCTGGCGATGTTGCGGTGCATTGGCTAACGTACGCGCTTCACTGCCCCGGAGCCTGCCATGCTGCTGTCCAACCGCCGTCTGTGGGCGAGGGGCGCTGCGTGAGCGCTGCACCGGGCAAGGGGCCGCTGCGAGGCCTGACGGCGGCGCTGCGCGAGTCGCCGGCGCTGTGGTGGTCGTTCCTGTACTTCTTCTGCCTGCTCAGCGGCTACTACGTGCTGCGCCCGGTGCGTGAGGCCATGGCCGCCTCGGCGGACCTGGAAACGGTGTTCCCGCCCGTGCTGATCGCCTGGTTCGCCAGCCACGGCGTCGCGTTGAAGGACTTCGTCCTGCAGTTCCTGTTCTCCTGCGTGTTCGTGATCATGCTGGCGCTGCAGCCGGTGTACGGCTGGCTGGTCAGCCGCTTCCCGCGGCGGGTGTTCCTGCCGGCGGTGTATGGCTTCTTCATCGTCACCCTGCTGGGGTTCTACGTGCTGTTCGACAGCGGCATACCCGGCCGGGGCATGGCCTTCTTCTTCTGGGTCATGGTGTTCAACCTGTTTGCGGTGGCGGTGTTCTGGAGCTTCATGGCCGATGTGTTCTCCAATGCGCAGGCGCGTGCCTACTACGGCTACATCGGCGCCGCCGGTACCCTGGGAGCCTTCCTGGGCCCGTTGATCACCAGTGCGCTGGTGCAGCGCGTGGGCATCGCCAACCTGATGCTGGTCTCGGCAGGGTTCCTGGTCGTGTGCCTGCTGTGCATCTGGCGGCTGCGTCACTGGGCGGTGCTGCGCGAGCGCGAACAGCAACTGGTCTCCGGCGAGCAGCCGATGGGCGGCAGCGTGCTCGACGGCCTGAAACTGATCGTGCGCGAGCCGCTGCTGCGTTGGCTGGCGGTGATGGTGGTGTTCGGCGTGGGCGTCGGCACGCTGCTGTACAACCAGCAGGCCAGCATCGTGCGCGCGTCCTTCACCGACCCGGCGGCCAGTACCGCGTTCTTCTCGCGCATCGATCTGGCAGTGAATGCATTGGCGCTGCTGATGCAGGTGGGCCTGACCCGCTGGCTGTTGTCACGCCATGGCATCGCGCCGGCGCTGCTGATTCCCGGGTTCGCGATCCTGATCGGCTTCTCGGTGCTGGCAGCCTCGCCGATGCCGTTGATGGTCGCGGTGGTGCAGGTGATGACCCGTGCCAGCGAGTTCGCGCTGGCCAAGCCGGCACGCGAGACGATCTACACGCGCGTGGACCGGCAGTGGCGCTACAAGGCCGGCGCGGCGATCGATACCGTGGTGTACCGCGGCGCGGACCTGGGTTTCACCTGGGTCCACAAGGCGCTGACCCTGTTCGGTTCGCACGTGGTGTTCATCGGCGGCGTGCTGGTGGCCGGCTTCATGACCCTGGCTGCGTTCGGCGTGCTGCGCGAAGAAAAGAAGCTGCCGCGTGATCGATAGAGCGCCGATTGATGCTTGAAGGCCGTGCAACTATAGGCTCATGCAGGGTTGTTGATTGTCTGGTTTCGGGGAGAGTGGGATGATCAAGGGGAGCACGAAGGACCACGTTCTGGACGAGGCTCAGTTGGAAGCATGGGTGTTTTCGGTACTGGAGCTGGTCAGCCAGCTACGAAATGGGAATCTGGAGAGAACGCTCTTCGCCAACGCCCTTGATGAGGAGGAGGATGTCGGAGGATGGCTCAAGGGCAACCTCGGGCTGATGAACTTCTCGGCGCGTGGATTTGGCGGTCGGCTCATCTTTCCGCACGTTATCGGCCCCAGCTCCCGAGCGTTGGCGAGGGTGGTCGATGCAGCCCGACGCGATCTGGAATTTGATGTTCTTACCCGCACCACACACGGAAAGTTGAACGTCCTTCGCCGCAGCAATGACCTGAAGCCAGACGCCTGGTTGAGTGCTGTTCCCCAACTCACCGCGGGGCGGTTGAAAGGCGGGTCTCGAGCCGGCAGGGGAGGTCAGAAGAGGCGGCAGGGCCCTGGCGGAGGCGAGGAGCAACTCCGTCATGCCGATCAGTGTGCAGGGTACCCGCACAAGCGATCGGTCTACCACGACTCGGAGTTCCTGCTGCTCAACTACTTTGATCTGGCACTTCGGCGGCTCTACCGGTTCTCCCATTGGAGGCGGATGGAGGGGGTGTTGTATCTTTTTACGGAGCGACGCCCTTGCAGTGATTGCTGCCATGTCATCATCCAATTGCTGCGTCGCTATCGCAGGATCCAGTTGGTGATCGTTCGGGCAACAGGAGGGCGCGGCTCTGACGAGAACATGCTGGAACGGTTGTCGCAGCATCCAAGGGTTCATCTGCGGAAAGTGGTGGTCCAGCCAGTAGGTGTGGAACTCTCCTCGCCATTATCCGTCGTGGAGACGGGGCCCTTGGCGCTTCCGTACCCTGATGGGACACCGCGTAGAGGTTGGTCGCCCAAGGGTGCAGAAATGCGGCGTTGACCATCACCATCACCATCTGGAGGCTGGATTTGATATGCAAGTGATCGCCCTGTTGCTGACCGTGCTGGTCGCTGTGCTGCACCTGTACTTCCTGGTGCTTGAAATGTTCCTGTGGACCCGCCCGCTGGGCCTGAAGACCTTCCGCAACACGCCGGAGAAGGCCGAGACCACGCGCGTGCTGGCGGCCAACCAGGGCCTCTACAACGGCTTCCTGGCGGCGGGCATCGTGGTGGGGCTGGTGATCGATCAGCCGGTGCTGGTGACGTTCTCGCTGGCCTGCGTGGTGGTGGCCGGGTGCTATGGCGCCTACAGCGTGAGCCGCCGCATTTTCATGATCCAGGCGGTGCCGGCGATCCTGGCGCTGGTGTTGCGAGCGCTCTGAAGTCGGCGCGTGCTGGCAGGCGTCGCCGCTCAGCGGCTGATGGCGCGCATGAAGCCCAGCCACATCGGCACGGCATGCAGTGCCGCACCCAGCACGAACAGGCCCGTCAGCAGGTGTACGCGCCAGTCGTTGATGCGCAGGAAGACGAATTGTTCAAGTGCGCGGCCCACCCAGAACACCGCCATGAAGCCCAGCAGGACCACCCCCAGACGAGTGTCGACCAGGTCCGGGGCAAAGATCAGCGCGATCAGCCCCATTCCCAGGAACACATAGATCACGCGCAGATTGAGGATCTGCATGATCGCGCGGTTGGCTGTGCCGAGCTGGGCGAGCTCGCGTTTCCAGCCGAACAGCCGCCAGAACGCCAGATGGAAGGCGGCAAACCCCAGACTGTGAATGCCTGCCAGGCGCACCAGTAGTTCTGTGGTTGTCATGGTTGATCAGCCTGTGCGCGGAGGGCGCGGCGATACCCACATTGCGATGGTCGCATGGAACACCTCGGTCCCTGCCGCATCGGTCACGCTGACCCCCACCGGCAGGTCGTAGCCGTCCGCAGCACTGACGATGGACAACATTGGCGTCGCCACGGCCTTCAACGTGCCCAAGGCCTTGGCCTGGTATTTCACTTCCATGCCCTTGGGGATCCAACGCATGTCTGCCGGCAGGCTGGCGTCCACCATCACTCCGCCGACCAGTTCGGCCAGGTTGCACATCGCGATCGCGTGCACCGTGCCGATGTGGTTGCGCACCTTGCGGCGGTCGGCCAGCGTGCCTTCACAGCGGCCGTGTTCCAGGCGGGTGATGCGCGGCGCGATGCTGGCGAAGTAGGGGGCCTTGAAGCACACCGCGCGCGAGAACAGCCAGTTGCCGGCGGGCCAGCGCTGCAGGCGGTGGTAAAGCGAGAGCAGGGGCGTGGACATGGTGGATATTCCGGTCGGCGGATAAAGCGACGGCGGGCCGAGGCCCGCCGTCGAGGCAACGCGTTTCGCGGGCGATCAGGCGGCCTGCGAATGCGGATCCTTGTGCTGGCGGTCGTAGTAGCTGGCCGCGCGCAGTTCGTGGGTGTCGAAGTCGTCCACGGTGATGGTGTCCAGGGTCAGCGTACGCAGCTCTTCCAGCAGGCTGCGCTCGTCCTGGGTGATCACGCCCTCGGCCACGGCTTCGTCCAGCTGCGCCTTGAAGTCCAGCGCCTCGATGCCCTTGCTCTTCAGTGCCTTCAGGAACTTGCGCTCCACCGGCTCGGCCATGATCGCCTTGCTCAGGTAGCTGTTGATGCGGCCGCCCGGGTTGTTCTCGCACGGGGTCAGGAACACGCCGCTGGCCAGACGGTCGCGGGCTTCATTCGGTGCCATCAGCAGGGCGGCGACACGGCGGCTCAGGCGATCTCCCGGAGCCTCGGCGCGACGGCCCAGCGGGAAGATCAGCGCCCACATCAGCCAGCCGATCGGACGGATCGGGAAGTTGCGCAGTGCGGCCGACAGCGACTCTTCGATCTTGTGCACGCTGTCATGGAAGGCCCACGCCAGCAGCGGCTGGTCGGCCTGCGGTGCGCCTTCGTCGTGGTAGCGCTTGAGCATGGCGCTGGTCATGTAGACGTGGCTCAGCACATCGCCCAGGCGGCCGGACAGCGATTCCTTGAACTTCAGCTTGCCGCCGAGGGTCATCATCGAGATGTCGGCCATCAGCGCCAGGTTGGCCGAGTAGCGGTCCAGCTTGCGGAAGTAGCGGCGGGTATAGGCATCGCCCGGGGCGGCACCGAAGCGCGCGCCGGTCAGGCCGAACCAGAACGAACGCACGGCATTGGAGATGCCGAAGCGGATGTGGCCGAACAGGCTGCGGTCGAAGTCCTGCAGGCCGGCACGGGTATCCGGATCCTGCGCGGCCTTCATTTCCTTCAGCACCCACGGGTGGCAGAGGATCGCACCCTGGCCGAAGATCAGCAGGCTGCGGGTCATGATGTTGGCGCCTTCCACGGTGATCGCGATCGGCGCGGCCTGCCAGCTGCGGCCGGCGAAGTTGCGCGGCCCCAGGATGATGCCCTTGCCGCCGATCACGTCCATCATGTCCGAGATCACTTCGCGACTCATGTTGGTGCAGTGATACTTGGCGATCGCCGACGGCACCGACGGCACGTCACCACGATCGACCGCGGCGGCGGTGGCCTGCGACAGTGCGCTGATCTTGTAGGCCTTGCCGCCGATGCGGGCCAGCGCTTCCTCCACGCCCTCGAAGCGGCCGACCGACAGGCCGAACTGCTTGCGGATGCGCGCATAGGCGCCGGTCACCGCAGCACCGGCCTTGGCACCGCCGCTGGCGGTGGACGGCAGGGTGATCGAGCGACCCACGGCCAGGCACTCGTTGAGCATGTTCCAGCCCTTGCCGGCCATGGCAGCGCCACCGATCAGCTGGGTCAGCGGGATGAACACGTCCTTGCCGCGGATCGGACCGTTCTGGAAGGTCGAGTTCAGCGGGAAGTGGCGACGGCCGATTTCAACGCCGGCGGTGTCGCGCGGCAGCAGGCCCAGGGTGATGCCGATGTCGCGGGTTTCGCCGATCAGGCCATCCGGGTCGTACATGCGGAAGGCCAGGCCGATCAGCGAAGCGACCGGGGCCAGGGTGATGTAGCGCTTGTCGAAGGTCAGCTTGACGCCGAGCACCTGCTCGCCGTTCCACTCGCCCTTGCAGACGATGCCGTAGTCCGGGATCGAGGTGGCGTCGGAGCCGGCGAACGGACCGGTCAGGCCGAAGCAGGGAACTTCGCGGCCATCGGCCAGGCGCGGCAGGTACTGGTCCTTCTGTTCCTGGGTGCCGTAATGCACCAGCAGTTCACCCGGGCCCAGCGAGTTGGGCACGCCGACGGTGGAGCTGACCACCGAGGACACCGAGGCCAGCTTCTGGATGACCTTGTGGTGAGCCAGCGCGGAGAAGCCCAGGCCGCCATATTCCTTCGGGATGATCATGCCGAAGAACTTGTTCTTCTTGATGAAGGCCCACAGTTCCGGCGGCAGGTCGGCGTGGACATGGGTGATTTCCCAGTCGTTGACCATCGTGCACAGCTCTTCCACCGGGCCATCAAGGAAGGCCTGTTCTTCGGCGGTCAGCTGCGGCTTGGGATAGTTCAGCAGGATGTTCCAGTCCGGATCACCGGTGAACAGTTCGCCCTCGAAACCGACCGAACCGGTTTCCAGCGCGATGCGCTCGGTCTGCGACAGCGGCGGCAGCACCTTGCGGAACACCTTCATCATCGGGCCGGTCAGCAGCGGCTTGCGGATGAACGGCAGCAGCAGCGGCACGGCGATGACGGCCAACACAGCGGCCGCGACGATCGTGGCGGTCTGGTTGACGTAGGGAATGAACCAGCAGGCGGCCAGCAGGGCCACGCTGATCAGCGTCCAGGTAACCAGCCGCATGCGGTGGTAGGCGACGAACGCGCCTGCCAGCAGCAGGGCGAGGAAGGGAAGAACGATGCTCATGAGCGTGCTCCGGTGACGTGCTCGTTTGTGGCGGACGAAGCCGCAGCGTCCGCTGCGGGCAACACGTCCAGATAGTCCAACACAGTAGCGGTAAAGGCGTCGTTGTCATCGCCGGCGACCATGTGCGTGGCCTGCGGCAGCTGTACATGGCGCGCATGCGGCGCCAACGCCAGGAATTCGGCCACGGTCTGCGGCGTGACCAGGTCACTGCGTCCGCCGCTGACCAGCAGCAGCGGGCACTTCACCTGGCGCGCGGCCTCGGCCAGCGCATCCTGGTGCTGTTCGCTGTCGCGGGCCAGCTCGGCCACCAGGCGCGGGTCCCAATGCCAGCGCCAGCGGCCGTGGCCGTCCTCGCGCAGCAGGGCACGCAGCGACTGCTCGGATTTGCGCGGACGGTGCGGCATGTACGCCGAGATCACGTCGGCGGCCTGGGTCAGCGAGGCGAAGCCGTCGGGATGGGCGGTCATGAAGGCCAGGATGCGCTCGACGCCGGCCGTGTCCCAGCGCGGGGTGATGTCGACCAGCACCATCGTCGAGAACAGGCCCGGCCAGCGTGATTCGGCCAGCAGGCCGAACAGCCCGCCCATCGATGCTGCAACCAGTACCGGCGGGCGCGGCTGCTCGCCGGCCAGCACGATCAGGTCATCGGCGAACTGTTCGCCGTGATAGGGCAGGTCGGCGGCATTCCAGTCCGAATCGCCGTGGCCGCGGGCGTCATAGGCCAGCGTCTGCAGGCCGGCCGCGTTCAGTGCGCGGGCGGTGGCATTCCAGGCGTGGCGGGTCTGGCCGAAGCCATGCGCGAACAGCACCCGGCCGCGCCGGCCATGGTCGCTGGCGGTGGCTGCCAGGCGGGCGCCATGGGCGGCGTCCAGGCGCAGGTCATGGAACGCAGCGGGAGGTGGGGACGTAACCATACTTGCTAGTATGGATCGCTTCGGGGGGAAGTCAATACTGCACGGTATGGTGCGCTGCGGAACGCGCCTGAATTGACCCTCCCGAGGGATCTGCGACGGTTTCGACCGCAACCGCGTACTGCAACGAACCCCGGCGTATGGTTAAATCAGCCCATGAATCAACCTGACGCTTCCGCCGGCGAACCGCGCGCCGGCCGCAACAGCCGCCTGAGTGCCGAAGACTGGGCCCAGGCGGCCCTCGATCTGATTGCTGAACAAGGTGTCGGCGCCGTCGCGGTGGAGCCGCTGGCACGGCGGCTCGGCGTCACCAAGGGCAGTTTCTATTGGCATTTCCCTTCGCGCGATGCCTTGCTGCAGGCGGCGCTGGAACGCTGGGAACTGTTCGAACAGGAACAGGTGTTCGGCAGCCTGGAAGACGTGCCGGATCCGCGCGTGCGCCTGCGCCAGCTGTTCCAGATGGTGGCGCATGAAGTGCAGCCGCACATCATCTACAGCGAGCTGCTGAAGGCACTGGATCATCCGATGGTGCGGCCGGTGATCGACCGCGTCTCGCAGCGCCGCCTTGATTATCTGGTCGCCTCGTTCCGCCAGGCCGGGCTCAGCTCGACCGATGCGCGTCATCGCGCACGTCTTGCCTACGCCGCCTATGTCGGCTTCCTGCAGTTGTCGTTGCAGCTGCAGCAACCCAAGCAGGCGCGCGAGGATTTCGAGGCGTACGTCGAGCATCTGATCGAGACGCTGATTCCGAACGGATGAGCGCCAGGGAATGATGTCGAAGCAAGGCCGCGGCGATGCCGCGGCCTTTTTTGTTGCGCGCTGGCCAGCTGTTTCCATGCGGCACAAAGAACAACGGCCCCTTGCGGGGCCGTTGCTGCATCAGCTGATCAGGCTGCCGATCAGAACTTCTGCTTGTACTGCATGTACATGAAGCGACCGATGTCGTAACCACCGTAGTAGGAGTACTGCGAGTTCGGTGCCGAGTACATCTGCGGGCCGTAATGGTCGAACACGTTACGCGCGCCCACGGCGATGGTTGCATTCCACGGTGCGTTCCAGGAGACCTGGACGTCGTGGAAGGTGGTGGCGCCACGGCGGTTCATCGGCTGGTTGCGTGCCGGATCCGGCGAGCCGAAGTCAGGCAGGCTGCACTCGGTCGAGAAGTAGCACTGTTCCTTCACGCTGGAGAAGTAACGGGTACCCCAGGTGATGCCCCAATCGCCATATTCCCAGCCCAGCACCAGGTTCGAACGCAGGCGGAAGTTGCTGCTGAAGCCATTGAGCACCGACACCGGAACCGACTCGGCATTGGTGGTCTTCAGCACGTTCTTGCTGACGTAGGTGTTCTGCAGGTTGGCGTTGAAGCTGCCCCAGCTGCTGGTTTCGAAGCGATAGGCCACATCGAAGTCGAAGCCTTCGGTTTCCTGGTAACCGGCATTACGCGGTGCGTACGTCAGGTTCGTCACGATGCCGCGGGTTGCGTCGCGGGTGAACGAGTTGCAGCGGTCGGCGATGCCGAGCACGTAGCAGTCGTTGAGCTGGGTGGTCGGATCGTCGGTGACGATGGTGTTGGTGATCTTGATGTTCCACCAGTCCAGGCTCATGTTCAGGCCCTGGGCGAAGGTCGGGCTCCACACCAGGCCGACGGTCTTGGACTTGGATTTTTCCGGAGTCAGGTTCGGGTTGGAGACGGCGTTGAACGGCACCGGGCTCTGCTCATCCTGGCCTTCCGCCGGGACGTAACCCTGCTTCAGCTGGCGGAAATTCGGGGCCAGTGCGCCCAGGGCGGCGGCGCAACGCTGGGCGGTGGCCGGATCGCTGGCAGCCAGACCGAAATCGGTATCGCACGGATCGGTGAAGTAGGCGAAGGTCTGCGAGCTGCCGCCGTACAGGTTGTCGATGGTCGGCGCGCGGAAGCCTTCGGCGTAGGTTGCACGCACCAGCAGCTGGTCGATCGGCTTCCACTTCAGGCCGAACTTGTTGTTGGTGGTGTTGCCGAAGGTGTTGTACTTCGAGTAGCGCGATGCGGCGTTGAAGCTCAGTTCCTTGGCACCCGGCAGGTCAGCCAGGATCGGAACGTTCAGCTCCAGATAGACTTCGTTGACGTTGTAGCCACCACCGGTCGGGCCGGCGGCCAGATCGGTCGAGTAGCCCGACTGCGACAGCGCATCCGGAACGTAGGTGCCCTTGTCTTCGCGGTACTCGTAACCCAGTGCGAAGCCCAGGTCGCCGGCGGGCAGGGTGAACAGGCTGCCGGCGATGTTCGCGTAGTAGGTCTTGGTGGTGACTTCACCGGTGTTCTTGGTGGTCGGGAACAGGAACTGCTGCAGGGCAGGATTGCCGGTCAGGCCGCCGTCGCCGGTACGTCCGTACGGAATGGCCGGATTCCACGGAATGCAGCCGCCCGGGCCCGGGCCATAGATCGGGTTGGTGCCTGCGGCCAGGCCGGCGGCTGTGCCGCACTCGACGCGGCCGGTGGCCGGGTTGAGGAACGACGCACCGGTGGCCTGGGTGACCGCCAGCATGTTGTAGTTGCCGGTCTGGGTCTGCAGGTTCTCCGAATTCTGGTAGATGTAGCCGGCTTCCCAGTCGAAGTACTTGTCATTGAACTGGAAGCTGCCCTGCAGGGCGCCAGTGAAGCGGAAGGTGGTCAGCTTGTTGGTCGACAGGCGCGGCACTTCCCAGCCACGGCGGATGAAGCCCATGTCGGTGCCGAACGGGTTGTAGTAGCTGTCCTGCGAGAGCACGGTACCCAGCTGGCGCTCGTAGTCGGCCGACTGCAGCGGATAACCGGCGACCTGGGCCTGCGACTCGCGACGGGTGTACAGCAGGTCGGAGACGAAGCGGATGTTGTCGGTCAGGTCGTACTGCACGTTTGCGAACACCGAGCGACGCTTGGTCGGCGTCAGCAGGTGCATCTGCTCGTTCGAGTTGCTGACGTCACCGGTGATCGGGGTGAGGTCGGTCTCGTGATAGGCGTTCGGATCGAACGGATTTCCGCCACGGTTCAGCGTCAGCAGCGGTGCTTCTTCATCATTCAGATCATAGAGCGCGCCCCACTGACTGACCGAGGTCCAACCGCGGTCGGGGTGGCGGTTGGTGCGCTGGGACTTACTGAACCAGCGATCCTTGGCCCAGACGGCCTTTTCTTCGGCGTATTCGGCGCCGATGGTGACCGAACCACGATCACCGGTGAAGCCGGCCACGAAGTCGAAGCTGCTCTTCTGGCCATCGCCTTCGCCGTACTGGCCGACGTAGGCATTGGCTTCCAGGCCCTGGAAGTTCTTGCGGGTGATGATGTTGATCACGCCGGCAATCGCGTCGGAGCCGTAGATCGACGAGGCGCCGTCCTTCAGCACGTCGATGCGTTCGACGATGGAGGACGGAATCTGCGACACGTCCTGCAGGCCACTGACGCTGGCGCCGAGGCGCTTGCCGTCGACCAGCACCAGCGTGCGTTCGGCACCGAGGTTGCGCAGGTCGATGTAGAAGCCACCGACGGCTTCACCGGAGGACAGCGGCTCGGAACGGCTGATGGCCGGGCTGCCGGCGGCAGAGATGTTCTGCAGGACGTCGGCAACCGTCTTGAAGCCGCTCTTCTCGATCGAAGCGCGGCTGATGCTCAGGACGGGCTGGGCGGTTTCGGTATCGACCTGACGGATGCGCGAACCGGTGACCTCGATACGGTCGAGATTGGTGGCTTCCTGGGCGTGGGCCGTCGCGGTGGTGGCACCGGCGACAAGCGCGATCACAACTGCGTCACGCAGCTGGCTGGACTTGAGTTTCATTGGCTCTCTCTCTCCAAGAAATCTTGGCTGGGGTTAATGCCCGGCGGGGGAGCGAAAAAGCGCTCCCAAATCGCGAGGCTGACCCGATAGTAACGGGCGTTCGCCAAGAATTAAAGCTGTGTTAATCAAGTCTGTGATTTTGGTAAAAATGCGCTTTCTCCATGCCAATCAAAAGGTTGCTGGTATGGGCATGACGTTCTGCCTCGTTTGTTAACGCAGAATGATGAAAAAAGTTTCGATTGAAATGTATCTCACTATGTCGATGCGCACTGTTTCATCGCCCAGTGGCGATACCGATTACGTAAGTGCGTAGCAGGCATGCTTATGCAAAAGGCGCCTTTCGGCGCCTTTGGGAATATCGTTGCTGAGCCTGTTTACCGGGATCAGAGATCCTGTTCGTAACGCACATACGGCACGGTGCCGTCGTCGTTGCTTTCGTTGCGCGGGGAGAACGGATTCTTGCCGCGGCTGATCACATTCTCGGCGCCGACGGTGAGCTGGCCGGACCACGGGGTACGCCAGGTCAGGCCGATGCCCAGGCCTTCCCACTTGCCGGGCTTGCCCGGGACGTCGACCACGCGGCCGATGATGCTGCCGGTGAAGTTGCCGTAACCGGCGCCGATGCTCAGGCTCTTGCTGTCCCAGCGGTCGACGATGGCCGGCGAGGCGTCGGCCAGCGGAACCAGGCGCGCCTTGGCGTAGGTACCGGCAATGGAGACGAAGCCTTCGCGACCGATGTTCTTCTGCGCGAACACGGTCAGATCGTTCTGCTCGGCGCGCAGCGAGGGTGTCTTGTTCGGGCCCGACAACCAGGCGGGCAGGGTTTCACGGCCGGTGCCGGCGGTGATGCCAAGGCGGCTGTTGCCCCGGTTCAGCGCGGCGGTACCGCTGAAACGACGGCTGTTCAGATCATCCTCGTCGCCCAGGCTGGCCAGCATGCAATGGCTGGCCAGGCCGCTGATGCTGGTGCCGCTGCTGCTGTTGCAGAGCAGGCCCAGCGAATCGCCGGAGGACAGGCCAAAGGCCGCGTCCAGCGAATTGCGGCCGAAATGCCAGCGGGCGCCGGCTGCCTGTTCACCGGTCGGTTCCAGGTACAGCAGCGCCTCGACCTTGCCGCTGCCCTTGTTCCATACCGGCAGGACGGTGCGGGTGTCCTTGCTCTGCGCATGCACGCCCGTGATCGCGCCAAGGGCGATCAGCAGGGCCAGCGGTAGACGCAGGTAGGTACGCATCGGACCAGTTCAGACAGGGACGGACAACGGAAGTTCCCGTGGGGACGGGAACCTGATCCTAGGGTGTTTATGAATTCTTAACAAGCCTTGATCCTCCCCAGGTACAAGACTGCCGTTTACTGAAGTCGTTCAGGCGCCGGTACAACCCCCTGGGCGCCGTGGAACAGTATGCCGAACTCCGTCAATGGAAAGTGATACTCGCGCCCGCAGAATTCGCAACGCACCTCGACGGCGCCAGTGTCCTCGGCGGCCGCACGGGCCTCCTCTTCCCCCAGCGACTGCAGCATGCCGGCCACCCGCTCGCGCGAGCAGGAGCAGGCGAAGGACAGCGGCTTGTCGCCCAGCAGTTCCGGCCGCTCCTCGTGGAACAGGCGGTGCAGCAGCTGCTCGGCCGGGGTCGCCAGCAGCTCGGCCTTGCCCAGGGTCTCGAACAAGGCGCTGGCGCGGGCCCAGCCATCCTCGTCGCCTTCGTCGCCCGGCAGCTTCTGCAGCAGCAGGCCAGCGGCACCGTTGCGGTCGGCCGCCAGCAGCAGGCGGGTCGGCAGCTGCTCCGACTGGCGGAAGTAGTCCTCGAAGGCCTCGTCCAGTTCCGGCGCGGTCAGCGCGACCAGGCTCTGGTAGCGCTGCGGCTCGCGCGGGTCCAGGCCGGGGTTCTCGATGGTGATGGCCAGGATGGCGTCCTCGCCGAGGCTGGACAGGTCACGCGGCGCGTCGGCGCCTTCGCTGAGCTGGGCGATGCCGCGCAGGGTGCCGGCGGCGGTGCATTCGGCGAACAGGGTGCGCAGGGCGGTGCTGCTGCGCAGCTGCACCGACAGGCGGCCGTCGATCTTGGTGTGGCCGGTGAACAGTGCCGAGGCGACACAGGCCTCGCCGAGCAGCTCGGCAGCGGCGTCCGGGTACGCGGCGTGGGACAGGATTTCCTGCCAGGTGGCCTGCAGGCGCACATGCACGCCGCGGACGCCGGCGTCGGGGAGCAGGAAACGGATCAGGGAATCGGAGTTGGCGGTCATCGGCTCACATCGCGCGTAAACGGGGGCGGTTGCCGGATAATGCGCCGACAACCAGACAGAAGAAGGATGCACCAGTAATGGGGGCAGCGGGAGAGCAGCACAAGGTAGAGGCGGTGGTGGCCGCGCCGCGCCGGCGACGCTGGCGCTGGAAGCGGCTGCTGTGGCTGCCGGTGCTGCTGGCCGCCTTCAGCTGCCTGCAGGTGCTGGTGCTGCGGTTCATCGACCCGCCGGTGTCCACGGTGATGCTGTGGCGCTATGGCGAGGCGCTGGGCGAGGCCGACTGGTCCTATCGGCTGCATTACCAGTGGCGCGACCTCGACCAGATGGCCCCGAGCCTGCCGATCTCGCTGGTGGCGGCCGAGGACCAGCGCTTCCCCGACCACAATGGCTTCGACCTGCAGGCCATCGAAAAGGCCCGCGACCACAACGCCAGGGGCGGGCGCCTGCGCGGCGCCAGCACGATCAGCCAGCAGGTGGCCAAGAACCTGTTCCTGTGGCAGGGCCGCAGCTGGATCCGCAAGGGCCTGGAAGTCTGGTACACGGTGCTGATCGAGGCGCTGTGGCCGAAGGAGCGCATCCTGGAGATGTACGCCAACATCGCCGAATTCGGTGATGGTGTGTACGGCGCGCAGGCGGCAGCGCAGAAATACTGGGGCAAGGACGCGGCCCGGCTGAGCCCGGCCGAGAGCGCGCGACTGGCGGCGGTACTGCCGGCACCGCGACGCTACAACGCGGCCGCACCGGGGCCGTATGTGCAGCGGCGCGCCGCATGGATCCAGCGCCAGGCGCGCCAGCTGGGGGGCGCGTCATACCTGTCGGAGGACTGAGACAGGCGTGGCGTGATCGACAGGCGACGGGCCGTGCGCCCGGCGGGCAACGTACAATCCGGGCATGACCCGCGAACGGCTCACTTTTGTCATCGCCGCCTACAACGAGGCCCTGGCACTGCCGCTGCTGCATCCGCGGTTGTGCGCGGTGCTGGACGGCCTGCCCGACATCGACGGCCACATCCTCTATGTGGATGACGGCAGCCACGATCGCACCTGGGAGGTGATCGCCGGGCTGGCCCAGGCCGATGCGCGCGTCTCGGCGCTGAAGCTGTCGCGCAACTTCGGCAAGGAGGCGGCGCTGACCGCAGGCCTGGATCTGGTGCACGAGGGTGCTGCGATGATCCTCGATGCCGACGGCCAGGATCCGCCGGAGCTGGTGCCGCAGTTCGTCGCGCGCTGGCGCGAGGGCCATGACAATGTCTACGGCACGCGCATGGCCCGCGATGGCGAGGCCTGGATCAAGCGCGCCACGGCAGCGGTGTTCTATCGGGTGATGGGCCGCCTGTCGCGTACGCCGATTCCGGCTGATACCGGAGATTTCCGCCTGCTGTCGCCGCGCGCGCTGAGCGCCCTGCGCGGGATGCGTGAGCGCCACCGCTTCATGAAGGGGCTTTTCAGCTGGGTAGGCTTCAAGCGGATTGCCGTGCCCTATCACCGCCACGCGCGCGTGGCCGGCACCAGCAAATTCAGCCTGTGGCGGCTGTGGAATTTCGCCCTTGAAGGCATCACCGGGTTCTCGACCGTGCCGCTGCGAGCCGCCACCTACCTGGGCCTGGCAACCGCAGCGGTCGCGTTCGTGTTCGGCCTGTGGGTGATCGTGAAGGCGGCGCTGTATGGCGACCGGGTGGCGGGTTGGCCGACGATGATGGCGGTGATCCTGTTCCTGGGTGGGGTGCAGCTGATCGCGCTGGGCCTGATCGGCGAGTACCTGGGGCGGCTGTACGAAGAGTCCAAGCAGCGGCCGTTGTACCTGGTTGACGCGTGGCTAGCATCCGCCGTGGCAGACTCGGCCCTGCAACCCACCCTCGGAGGGCAGGCAGATGACGACGGTACGGCAACTGTTGGACGGCAAGTCTCCTGAAGTACATGCGGTCGCGCCGGATGCGGCGGTGATCGATGCGATCCGGTTGATGGCGGAAAAGGGCATCGGTGCGGTGCTGGTGATGGACGGGCCGCGGCTGGTCGGGATCCTGTCCGAGCGTGATTACGCGCGCAAGATCGTGCTGCGTGATCGTTCGTCGCGCGATACCGCGGTGGCGGAGATCATGACGGCGCAGGTGGTGACCGTGTCGCCGGGCGAGAAGGTGGAGCACTGCCTGCAACTGGTGACCGACTACCGCATCCGCCACCTGCCGGTGGTCGAGGGCGCGCAGGTGCTGGGGGTGATCTCCATCGGCGATCTGGTGAAGTCGGTGATCGATGCGCAGCGGCGCGAGCTGGACCAGCTGCAGCAGTACATCGTGGCAGGGTGAGTTGTTCGCTGGCGGGCCTGCGGCCCGCCGGCCCGCTTTTTGAAGCTCAAAGCCAAAGCCAAAGCAGCGCCTTCCTGATACGTCGGTAGGCTGAGGGCATGGGCGTGCAGGACACGCCGCAAGTACATCCCTGTAGGCTCGATGGCGCCATTCATGGCGCCAACGGTCCTGCACGCCCATGCCCTCAGCCTCTGGATACATTGCCGCGAGCGCGGTGAGCTTTGTCGCAGGCGATCTGCTTTTGGTAGCTGCCAACCTTGGTTGGCAACCGCTTTTGACTTTGCTTTTTTCTTTTGACTTTGAATTTCCGCTCTTGTTCCGCGCGCTGGAAACTGTCCGGAGCCGGAGCAAGGCGGCAGGCAGGACCGTGAGGCGCATGGATGCGCCGACCGAGCCTACAGGGACGTACTTACGGCGTGTCCTGCCTGTCGCCTTGCTCCGGCTCTACGCGCGGAAAAACGAGGCGCCGCGAACACCCGCTCCTACTTCGCATACTGCCCGCCGCAGTCGGCATCCTTGCCCGGCCCCAGTTCGATGGTCGCCAGCAATGCCGCCGGCGGGGCGATGCTGCCCAGTGCCAGAGCCACCGCGCCGCGGATGCCCAGCGCCTTGAAGTCCGGGCGGAACGACGGGTCCTTGAAGGTGCCGGCGATGTGCAATGGCGAGCGCAGCACCAGGATGCTTTTGTCCTTCGGGCGCGGTTTCAGCAGCAGGTCCAGGGTCTCATCGCGCAGGCTGACCGTACCCTCGCCGATGATGATCGTGTCGGTGGTATCCACCGCCAGCGCCTGGCTGGTCATCAGGCCGTCGCGCACGCCGAAGTCGGCGAAGGCGCAGCGCAGGGGGATCTGCTTGTCGCCGGTCACCAGGAATTTCAGCGACTCGGTGATATCCAGGCCGGCCAGCTCCATCACCAGGTTGCCGACATGGCCACGGCCCATCGCCAGGCCGACCTTGCCGTTGCTGCTGCCGAGCATCGCGGCGATCGAATTGCCGCGGCCACTCAGGTCCACCTCGCCGCCGATGCCGCCCTTGGCCTGTTCGGCCAGCTTGGCGTCGGGGAACAACTGGCCGAGCTGCACGCCGCGCACGCTGGCCTTCAGCGCGGTACTGATCTGCGGCTGGCGCGCGTCCATGCGGATCGTGCTGCGGATGTCGCCGCCGGCGACGCCGAAGTTCAGTGGGTCCAGCCGCAGCACGCCGTCATCCAGCAACAGGTGTGCATCCATGTCGTCAAGCGGCAACGAGGGCGCGTTGATGCGATGGGCCTTCCAGCGCACGTCGGCATCCATCGCACGCAGCTTGCCGAGGTTGTATGGCGTGTCGGGCAGCACGCGCGCACGGGCAGCCACCCGTGCGGCCTCGGCCTTCTGCTGCGCATTGGCGGTTTCGCCGCCGCCGGTCTTCGGTGGCGCACCGACGAAGCCGGCCAGGTCATCGAAGTCCAGGCGTTTGGATTCCAGCGTGGCCGTCAGTCGCGGGCGCGCGCCGCCCACTTCGAACTGCAGGTTGCCGCCGAGGTCGCTGTCGCCGACCTTGCCGGTGAACTGCTCATAACGCCAGAGGTTGTGGTCACGCTTGAGCCGACCGTTCAACGCATAGGGCGGGGACGGCGGAATGGCGATGCCGAGCAAGGGGTAGAGGTCGGCCAGGTCCTGGCCGCTGAGCGCGAACTGCAGGTCGAACACACGCAGCTGGAAGGGGTTGGTCAATGTGCCGCTGGCGACGGCGTGGGTGGCGCCGGCGCGGCCGTCGAGGTGGATGCGGAACGGGTGGTCGCTGTCGGTCAGCTGCAGTGGAGATTCGGTGCCGCCGCGAAGGGTGAACGGATTGCCCTGCCAGTGCCCTTTACCCTGCACCAGCAGAGGCGGTGCGGCGTCGGCCTGCTTCGGCTGGCCGCTGCGCACGTCCACGCGGATATCGGTGCGGCCGAGCGCATCGAGGAACTGCAGGCGGCCGTCATCGATGCGCAGCCGTTTGAGCTGCGGGCTTGCCCCGCCGGCGCTGTCACCGAGGAAATCCCAGTTGCCCGGTTCGCCCTTGCGCGGGGCGGTTTCCAGCAGCACGTCCGGCCGGGTCAGGCGCACTTCGGGCAGCTGCACGCTGCCGCGCAGCAGGGGCCAGACCCGCACGTCGATCTCGACGCGGTCGGCGCTGGCCATGTTCGGCTGCTTCGCCCAGCCTGCATTGGCGAAGGTGATCGCATCGGCGCGGATCGTACTGGTACGGCCGAGGTCGACATCAAGGTTCCCGATGTGCAGCACACGGCCGGTACGCGCCTGCACGGCACGCTCGACCGGTCCCTTGAACCAGTTCCAGTCCCACAGGGCGATCAGCACCAGGATCGCCGCCAGCAGAAAGACCAGGGCGGTCAGCCAGCGTCGGCCACGTGGGCCGGGTCGACGGAGGCGCCAGCGCGAGGTGCGCGGCGCGGCGGGGGAGGCGGCGGCATTCACGCGGCCATGGTTGCTCCCTCATCGTGGACGGGGCGCGAAGCGTCCATGTGCGCGGTGTGCACGCACACATGGACTGGGATCTACAGCACCTGCATGGTGACCGCGACGAAGTGGCAGACGCTGCCACCGATCACGAACAGGTGCCAGATCGCATGCGAATAGGGGATCGATTCGCGGTGGTAGAAATAGGTGCCCAGCGTGTACGACAGGCCGCCGGCCAGCAGCCAGCCCAGCGTCCAGCCGTCGATCGAGGCCAGCATCGGCTTGACCGCCACGATCACCAGCCAGCCCATGGCCACGTAGATGGCGGTGGACAGGCGCTTGAAACGGCCGGTGTAGAACAGCTTGAACACCACGCCGGCCAGGGCCAGGGTCCAGATCGCGGCGAACAGGCCCCAGCCCCACGGGCCGCGCAGGCCGATCAGGGTGAATGGGGTGTAGGTGCCGGCGATCAGCACGTAGATCGCGCAGTGGTCGAACACCTTGAGCCGCCCCTTGGCGACCGGGTGCTGGATGGCGTGGTAGAGGGTGGAGGCGGTGTACAGCAGCAGCAGCGCGATGCCGAACACGATGGCACCGGCCAGCTGCCAGCCATCGCTGTAGATGGCGGCCAGGGTGATCAGCACCGCGCCGGCACCCAGCGCGAACACGGCACCGAGGCCGTGGGTCAGGGCGCTGGCGATTTCTTCGCGGATCGAAGCAACGGAAGTCGTGGACATGACGTAGGCATCGTTCGCGGGGAGGGGGACCCGCACCCCCCTATCATCGCCGCGATGGGCGACATGTGCACGCCCGTCACCGTATGGTCGGTGAATCCCTGTGTTGCGTGGATGAACCGCCCGCGACGGCTGGGGTCAGAGCTCTTTCCTGCCGGAAAGGGATCCGACCCCGTGGCATCAGCCTACCGAAACGGTATGCGCTGCTTCGCGGGTGGCCGAGAAGCGCACGTCCGGCGAGCGTTCCTGGGCCAGCTGCAGGTTGACCCGGGTCGGTGCCAGGTAGACCAGGTGGCCGGCCGCATCCAGCGCCAGGTTCAGCGCGTTCTTCTCGCGGAACTCTTCCAGCTTCTTCTCGTTGCTGCAGTGGACCCAACGCGCAGTGGTCACGCTGACCGGCTCGAAGGTGGCTTCCACACCGTACTCATCCTTCAGGCGGTAGGCGGCCACGTCGAACTGCAGCACGCCGACGGCACCCAGGATCAGGTCGTTGCTGGTGAGCGGGCGGAAGAACTGGGTCGCGCCTTCCTCGGACAGCTGGGCCAGGCCCTTCTGCAGCTGCTTGAGCTTGAGCGGATCGCGCAGGCGGGCGCGGCGGAACAGTTCCGGGGCGAAGTTGGGGATGCCGGTGAAGGTCACCGCTTCGCCTTCGGTGAAGGTGTCGCCGATGGAGATGGTGCCGTGGTTGTGGATACCGATCACATCGCCCGGCCACGCCTCGGCGGCGATCTCGCGGTCGCTGGCCATGAAGGTCAGCGCGTTGGCCAGCTTCATTTCCTTGCCGGTACGCACGTGGAAGGTCTTCATGCCAGCGCTGAAACGGCCCGAGCAGACCCGCATGAAG
Source organism: Stenotrophomonas sp. AG209 (assembly GCF_003550055.1). Classification (NCBI taxonomy): domain Bacteria; kingdom Pseudomonadati; phylum Pseudomonadota; class Gammaproteobacteria; order Lysobacterales; family Lysobacteraceae; genus Stenotrophomonas; species Stenotrophomonas sp. AG209. Next base: position 1,426,262 of record NZ_QXDB01000001.1, on the reverse strand, counting down.
GCCACGCGGTCGCGGTGCTGCGGGTCCATGTTGGCCTGGATCTTGAACACGAAGCCGGTCAGCTTGTTTTCTTCCGGGGCGATCTCGCGGCCGGTGGTGGAGCGCGCCTGCGGCGACGGTGCGTGCTCGACGAAGAAGTCCAGCAGCGGCTGCACGCCGAAATTGTTCACGCCGGACCCGAAGAACACCGGGGTCTGCTTGCCGGCGCGGTAGGCGTCCAGGTCGAACGGGTGGCTGGCGCCCTGCACCAGTTCCAGTTCGTCGCGCAGGTCGGCCAGCATCTGTGCACCGATCTTCTCGGCCAGGCCGGGTGCATCGATGGACGGGAAGATGGTCGAGTCCTGGCGGGTGAAATTGCGGCCCGGTTCGTACAGGTGCACTTCGCCGGTCAGCAGGTGCACCACGCCCTTCAGGCGCTGGCCCATGCCGATCGGCCAGGTGACCGGCGCGCACTGGATGCCGAGCACGGTTTCCACTTCATCCAGCAGCTCGATCGGGTCCTTGCCCTCGCGGTCGAGCTTGTTGATGAAGGTCATGATCGGGGTGTCGCGCAGGCGGCAGACTTCCATCAGCTTGATGGTGCGCTCTTCCACGCCCTTGGCCACGTCGATCACCATCAGCGCCGAGTCCACCGCGGTCAGCACGCGGTAGGTGTCTTCGCCGAAGTCGGCGTGGCCGGGGGTGTCGAGCAGGTTGACGATCTTGCCTTCGTACGGGAACTGCATCACCGAGGAGGTGACGGAGATGCCGCGCTCCTTTTCCAGCGCCATCCAGTCGGACGTGGCGTGGCGGGCGGCCTTGCGGCCCTTGACCGAACCGGCCATCTGGATCGCGCCTCCGAACAGCAGCAGCTTTTCGGTCAGCGTGGTCTTGCCGGCGTCAGGGTGGGAAATGATGGCGAAGGTGCGGCGACGCGACGCTTCGTTGGCGACTTCGGACATGGCAGTGGCGCCCGCCCGGGGCGCTTTTCAAAGAGATAAGCGCCCGATTATACCGGCCAGGGGCGGTCAGCGCCCGGTACCGCCGTCGGCCTCGCCCTGGCGGGCGAACTGCAACTGGCCCTGCTCGGCAAAGATGCGCACCGGCACCGAGCGCAAGCCCATGCCGCGGTTGACCTGCACCACGAAGTGCAGGTGTGGGGCACTGCTGTAGCCGCTGTTGCCGGACAGGCCGATCGGCTGCCCGGCGCCCACTGCCTGGCCACGGCGCACGCGCATGCCGCCGGCCTGCAGGTGGCCGTACAGGGCCATGCTGCCGTCGCTGTGCAGCACGCGGATGAAGTTGGCGCGGGCACCATCGCGTTCGCGGTCCTGGCCGTTGCCACGGAAGCCATCCTGGATCTGCATCACCGTGCCCTCGCGCGCGGCCAGCACCAGGGTACCCTCCGGCAGCGCGAAGTCGACCGCGTCGCGGTTCTCCTCGTCGTCATGGCTGAAGCGTCCCTGCGGCGCCTGGTCCACGCGCAGGCGGGCCGCATCGAAAGGCAGGCGGTAGGCGACATCTTCGGCCTGTGCGGCCGGGTTGCCCGGCACCGACTGCAGACGCAGGTCCAGCGTGCGGCCATCGATCGGGGCGGTCAGGTGGCCAACCACCAGGCTGCTGTCGCCCTGGATCAGCGATTCGACCGGGAGGCCTTCGACCGGGTGTCCGGGGGCGGCGCGCAGCTGGATCTGCAGCGGCCCTGCCAGCCCGTTGTCGATCCGGGCCTGCCATTGCGTACCGACCGGCTGCAGGCGCAACTGGGCCATGGGGGCGGCGCCTCCGGCGCTGCCTGAGCGGGTTGCCGAGGCAGGCGAGGCAACCAGTCCCCAGCCCTGGCGCCAGTCGCCGGCGTGTGCGGTCGCGCTCGCCAGCAGAGGCAGCAGCAGGCAGGACAGGGGCAGGCGCGGCATCGGCGTTTCCAGCGAAAAGGACCGCCGGGACTGTAGCTGATCCTGAACGGGGCGACCGGGACCGCCCTCGCAGAGTGGATCTGAAAATATTCATCGCTTTATCCGCATGAAGGGATTGACAGTGCCGGAAAGGGCTGGCATCGTGGCCCCACCATCGAGACCGGCAGAGGGACAGGCCCTTTGAAGCCGGGGCAGCCCGCAGGCGCGCAAGCGTCTGCGTAGGTGCCAAATCCTGCGGGGACCGTGGCGTCCACCGAAAGATGGTTCGAACCATGCACCACACGTGCATCTCGAACGCGGGCCCCGCGAAGGCTCGATGGCCGATTCCCCAACCGGATCCCGCCATGAGCTTCGCCGCCAGTACCGCGCTTCGCCCCGAACCCTTTGTCCCCGTCAGCGTGCCGGTTGAAGACCGCGTGCATGCCGAGCGCGGTGAGTTCGCCGCGGTGCTGTCGATGCGCCACGCCGGCCCCAGCCCGGTGCGCCTGCGCTATGAGTGGGTCGGCCCGGCCAACGCACCGGTGGTGGTGCTGGCCGGCGGCATTTCCGCCCATCGCCACGTGGCGTCCAACGCGCAGTTCAGCGAGAAGGGCTGGGCCGAAGACCTGGTGGGCAGCGGCCGCGCGCTGGATCCGCAGCAGCTGCGCGTGCTGGCCTTCGATTTCATCGGTGCCGACGGTGCACTGGATGTGCCGATCGATACCGCCGACCAGGCCGATGCCTTGGCGCTGCTGCTGGACCATCTCGGTATCCGCGCGCTGAAGGCCTTCGTCGGCTATTCGTATGGTGCGCTGGTCGGCCAGCAGTTCGCGATCCGGCATCGTGCCCGCGTGCGCCAACTGGTGCTGGCCAGCGGTGCGCATCGCCCGCATCCGTATGCCGCCGCCTGGCGCGCATTGCAGCGCCGCGCGGTCGCGCTGGGCCAGCTGCAGTGCGGCGAAGACCACGGCCTGGCCCTGGCCCGGCAGTTCGCCATGCTCAGCTATCGCACGCCGGAAGAGTTCGGCGAGCGCTTCGATGCCGCGCCGGAGGTCATCAATGGCCGTGTACGTGTAGCCGCCGAAGACTATCTCGATGCGGCCGGTGCGCAGTACGTCGCGCGCACGCCGGTGACCGCCTACCTGCGCCTGTCCGAATCGATCGACCTGCACCGCGTCGACCCCACCGCGATCCTGCCGCCGACCGTGGTGGTGGCCGTGGAGGGCGACCGCCTGGTGCCGCTGGCCGACCTGGTCGGCCTGGTCGAAGGGCTGGGCCCGCGTGGCAGCCTGCGCGTGCTGCGCTCGCCCTATGGCCACGACGCCTTCCTCAAAGAAACCGATCGCATCGACGCGATCCTCGCCACCGCCTTCCGCACTTCTGGAGAGTCCACATGAGCCTGCACGCCAACGAGCCGTCCTGTAGTCGTACCACTGCCGCCGTCCGTGCGGGCATCGATCGGGACACCGCGCATGGCGCAGTCACGCCGCCGATCGTGCTGTCGTCGAACTTCAGCTTTGAAGGCTTCGGCAACAAGCGCCAGTACGACTACACGCGCAGTGGCAACCCCACCCGCGATCTGCTGGGTGAAGCGCTGGCCGAACTGGAGGGCGGCGCCGGCGGCGTCATCACCGCGACGGGCATGGGTGCGATCAATCTGGTGCTGAACGCGCTGCTGCAGCCGGGCGACACCCTGGTGGTGCCGCACGATGCCTACGGCGGCAGCTGGCGCCTGTTCAATGCGCTGGCGAAGAAGGGCCACTTCGAACTGGTCACCGCCGACCTGACCGATCCGCGCGCGCTGGCGCAGGCGCTGGCCACGCAGCCGAAGCTGGTGCTGGTGGAAACCCCGTCCAACCCGCTGCTGCGCATCACCGACCTGCGCTTCGTCATCGATGCCGCGCACAAGGCCGGTGCACTCGTGGTGGTCGACAACACCTTCCTGTCGCCGGCGCTGCAGCAGCCGCTGTCGTTTGGTGCGGACCTGGTGCTGCATTCCACCACCAAGTACATCAATGGCCACAGCGATGTGGTCGGCGGTGCGGTGGTCGCGCGCGATCCGGCGCTGCACGAGCAACTGGTGTGGTGGGGCAACGCGCTGGGCCTGACCGGTTCGCCGTTCGATGCGTTCCTGACCCTGCGCGGCCTGCGCACGCTGGATGCGCGCCTGCGCGTGCACCAGGAAAACACGGCGTCGATCGTTGCCCTGCTGGACCAGCATCCGGCGGTCGGTGCGGTGTACTACCCGGGCCTGGCCGATCACCCGGGCCACGCCATCGCCGCGCGCCAGCAACATGGCTTCGGCGCGATGCTGTCGTTCGAACTGGCCGACTGCGAAGGCGATGATCCGCACGCGGCAGTGCGTGCGTTTGTCGACGGGCTGCGCTGTTTCACCCTGGCCGAATCGCTGGGCGGCGTCGAAAGCCTGATCGCGCATCCGGCCACCATGACCCATGCAGCGATGACGGCCGAAGCACGCGCGGCGGCCGGCATCAGCGAAGGACTGCTGCGCCTGTCGGTCGGTATCGAGGCCGAACGTGACCTGCTGGCCGATCTCGGTGCCGCGCTGCAGCGCGCCGAAGCGGTGATCGATGCCGCCGCACGTCGCAAACAGGTGGTGGACGCATGAGCGCACTCGCCGCTGACATTCCTGCGCTGGGCGCGGGACGCCTGGCATTGCTCGGTACCGGTACGGTCGGCTCGGCCTTCGTGCAGCGCTACCAGGCGCTGCAGGCACGCGGGTTGGAACTGCCCAGCGTGCAGTGGCTGGCCAACTCGCGCACCGCGCTGGAGATCGATCGCGACCTGGCGTTGCCGCTGGAACTGGCACGCCGTGCACCGCGTGGCGGCCTCAACTCGCCGCCGTGGGCCAGCGCCGAAGGACTGGAGCGTGGCGACGTGGTGGTCGATGCCACGGCCAGTGAAGACGTGGCCGCCCGCCACGTGCAATGGCTGGCGCGCGGCGTGCACGTGGTGACCGCCAACAAGCTGGGCCGAGGCGCGCAGCTCGCCCGCGCGCAGGCCATTGCCGAAAGCTGTGCCGACAGTGGCGCGCGGTATGGCGACAGCGCCACCGTGGGCGCCGGCCTGCCGCTGCTGAGCAGCCTGCGCGCGCTGGTGGCCGGTGGTGATCACATCCACGCCATCGAAGGCGTGCTGTCCGGTTCGCTGGCGTGGCTGTTCCATCGCTATGACGGCCAGTCGCCGTTTTCGGCTGCGGTGCGTGAGGCACTGGCGGCCGGCTATACCGAACCGGACCCGCGCCTGGACCTGTCCGGCGAGGACGTGCGCCGTAAGCTGCTGATCCTGGCGCGCAGCAGCGGGCTGGCGCTGGATGCTTCGCAGGTGCAGGTGGATTCACTGGTGCCTGATGCGCTGGCGGCGTTGCCACTGGAAGATGCCGTGGCTGCCTTGGAGCAGCTGGATGCGCCGCTGCAGGCGCGTTGGCAGCAGGCACGTGACAACGGTCGCGTGCTGCGTTTCGTTGGCCGTGTTGACGGCGAAGGTGCGCAGGTGGGCCTGCGCGAGCTGCCTGCCGATCATCCCTTGGCGCAGGGCGCGGGCACCGACAACCGCGTGGCCATCCACAGCGATCGCTACCGCCGCCAGCCGTTGTTGATCCAGGGGCCGGGCGCCGGCGCGGAAGTCACTGCGGCCGCGTTGCTGGATGACGTGCTGCGGATCGTGGGTTGATCGCACCGCTTCTGTAGAGCCGAGCCTACGCTCGGCTGCTGCTGGCAAAATCCCCTCCTGCCGGATGAGCCGAGCGTGGGCTCGGCTCTACAGGGGAGGGCTGCCGTTCAATGCGCTTTCAATGCCTTCAGCAACGCCGCATTGAACTGCTTCGGGTCCTGCACCTGCGGCGAATGGCCCAGTTCGGCGAACTCGACCAGCGTCGCGCCGGGAATCGCTGCGGCCGCCGCCTTGCCGAGTGCCGGATAGTTGCCCAGCGCCGCCTTCACCGCAGGCGGTGCCTGGTCACGGCCGATCGCGGTGCGGTCCTTCTGGCCGATGAACAGCGTGGTCGGCACCTGCAGGTTTTTCAGTTCGTACACCACCGGTTGGTTGAACACCATGTCCGAGGCCAGCGCCTGGCTCCATGCAACGGCCTGCCTGCCCGGGCCTTCGTACATGCCCGACTGCATCCGCGCCCACGGTTCGTAGGCCGGCTTCCATTTGCCGTCGTAGTACACCTCCAGCTGGTAGCGGCGGATGCTGTCATAGCTGATGTTCATTTCGCCGGCGTACCACGCGTCGACGCTGCGCCAGGGGACGCCCAGCGCCTTCCAGTCTTCCAGGCCGATCGGGTTGACCAGCGACAGGCTGCGCAGGTCCTGCGGGAACATCAGCGCGTAGCGCACCGCCAGCATGCCACCCATCGAGTGCCCGACCAGGTGCACCGGTACATCACCCAGCTGCAGTTGCTGCAACAGCGCATGGGTGTTGGCGGCCAGCTGCGCGAACGTGTACTGATAGCGCTCCGGCTTGCTGGACTTGCAGAACCCCACCTGGTCCGGGGCGATCACCCGGTAGCCGGCGTTCAACAGCGGCGCGATGGTCTGCTGCCAGGTGGCTGCGCAGAAATTCTTGCCGTGCAGCAGCACCACCACGCCGATGGCGCGGCGTTTGGGCAGGACATCCAGGTAGGCCATTTCCAGTGGCTGCCGCTGCGACTCCAGCGCGAAGATCTTCACCGGATAGCCGTAGTCGAAGCCCTCCAGCCGCGGACCATAGGTCGGCGCGGCAAACGCGGACAGCGGCAGGCAGGCAAGCAGGGCAGCAGCGATCACGCGCATGGGGCAAATCCGGGGCAGGGTAGCCCCGAGCCTAACCGGAACGCGGTGACGGTGTCGTCCGATGTAGAGCCGAGCAGGGGCCCGGCTCCACAACTCAGCACTCGATGACGTTCACCGCCAGGCCACCGCGGCTGGTTTCCTTGTACTTGTCCTGCATGTCGCGGCCGGTATCGCGCATGGTCTTGATGACCTTGTCCAGCGACACCTTGTGCTTGCCGTCGCCACGCATCGCCATGCGCGAGGCATTGATCGCCTTCACCGCGCCCATCGCATTGCGTTCGATGCAGGGGATCTGCACCAGGCCGCCGATCGGGTCGCAGGTCAGGCCGAGGTTGTGTTCCATGCCGATTTCCGCGGCGTTCTCGATCTGGCTGGGATTGCCGCCCAGCGCCGCGACCAGGCCACCGGCCGCCATCGAGCAGGCCACGCCCACTTCGCCCTGGCAGCCGACTTCGGCGCCGGAAATCGAAGCGTTTTCCTTGTACAGGATGCCGATCGCCGCCGAGGTCAGCAGGAAGTCGAACACGCGCTGCTCGTTGGCGCCGGGGCAGAAACGGTCGAAGTAATGCAGCACCGCCGGCAGCACGCCGGCGGCGCCGTTGGTCGGTGCGGTCACCACGCGGCCACCGGCGGCGTTTTCTTCGTTCACCGCCAGTGCGTACAGGTTGACCCAGTCCAGCGTGGTCAGCGGGTCGCGCATCGCCGCTTCCGGCTTCGACGACAGTTCGCGGTACAGCGCCGGTGCGCGACGGCCGACCTTCAGGCCACCCGGCAGCACGCCTTCCTCGCGGATGCCACGCGCGACGCACGACTGCATCGCGCTCCAGATCTCGCGCAGGTTGGCGCGGATCTCGTCTTCGCTGCGCCAGCACTTCTCGTTCTCGAACATCAGCTGGGCGATGCTCAGGCCGCTGCGCGCGGTCTGCGCCAGCAGCTCGTCGCCGCTCTTGAACGGGTAGGGCAGCGGGGTCTCGTCGGGCACGATGCGGTCATCGGCCGCGTCGTCCTGGTTGACCACGAAGCCGCCACCGACCGAGTAGTAATCGCGGGTGGCGATCACTTCATCGTCGGCGTTGTACGCGGTGAAGCGCATGCCGTTGGTGTGGTACGGCAGCTTCTGGCGCTTGTTCATGCCGAGGTCGCGCTTCTCGTCGAAGGCGATCTCGTGCTGGCCCATCAGCTGGATGCGCTTGCTGCTACGGATGCGCTCCAGGGTGGCCGGGATGATGTCCGGGTCGATCAGGTTCGGCCGCTGGCCCTCCAGGCCCAGCAGGATCGCCTTGTCGGTGCCATGGCCGCGGCCGGTCAGCGCCAGCGAGCCATAGACATCGGAGCGGATGCGCGCGACCTCGTGCAGGCGGCCCGGATCGAGCAGCCAGCGATGGATGAATCGCTCGGCGGCCTTCATCGGCCCGACGGTGTGCGAGGAACTCGGACCAATGCCGATCTTGAAAACGTCGAACGTGCTGACAGCCATGGATGCCAAACTGCGGGTACCGGACAAGCGGCTATTCTAGCGGCTTGCCGGGCCATCCGATGGCTGCGGCGCAGCATTTCCACCACGGGAGCCTGACTGGTGTTGACCCTGATCCAGCGTGACGATTGCCACCTGTGCGACCTGGCCCTGGCCGAACTGGCCAAAGCGCGGGCGCCGGAGTTCGAATCGGTGTTCCTGGATGACCAGCCGGCGCTGGAAGCGCGCTATGGCGCGCGGGTGCCGGTGCTGCGCGACGAGCGCGGCGAGCGCGAGCTGGACTGGCCGTTCGATGCGGCCACGGTGCAGGCGTGGTTGGCCGAAGGCGGTCAGGTAGTGCCGTCCGCTGGCCGGCAACCACCCGATATCCGTTAATGCCGGCCAGCGGCCGGCACTACCGGAAGCGTCTTATTTCGCGTCGAACTTCACGATCGTGCTGATCGCGGTGTCGTCCGGAATGGTCTTGGTATCGGCCCAGTCACCGCCGCCGACGCCGAAGTCCAGACGCTTGACCGTGGCCTTGCCGGTCAGCACCGGCTGTGTGCCCGGCTTCCAGGTGAAGGTGAGGGTGACCGGCTTGCTGACACCGCGCAGTTCCAGGGTGCCATCGGCGGCGAACTGGTCGTTGCCCACGGCGCGGAAGCCCTTGGCGGTGTAACGCGCAGTAGCGAACTTGCCGACATTGAAGAAGTCGGCACCCTGCAGGGTCGAGTCACGGTCGCTGTTGCCGCTCTTGGCGCCTGCCAGCGGAATCACCACATCCAGCGAGCCGACGGCCGGGTTGGCCGGGTCGAAGCTGAGCTTGGTGGCGAAGCCCGGGAAGCTGCCGGTGAACACTTCGCCGTCGTACTTGGTGGCGAACACCAGGATCGAGCCGGCACCCGGGGCCTGCGCATAGTCCGCAGCGAGCGCCGGGGCGGTGGCCAGCATGCCGGCCAGGGCGGCGGCCACGGCGGCCGGAGTGGTCAGTTTCAGGTTCATCGGTCAGTCCTTCTGAGGGGAGGCGAGCCAGCCGCGCGGCAACATGCGGGACAGCGTTGCATCGCGCTGGAACAGGTGGTGGTAGAAAGCAGCGCCGGCATGGGCCAGCACCACCGCGATCAACAGCCAGAAGCCGTACTCGTGGAGGGCATGGGATACCGCGACGACCTGCGGGTCGGGGCCGCTCAGCTTGGGCACGTCGACCAGGCCGAACCAACGGAACGGGCGCAGGCCACTGGCCGAATCGTACAGCCAGCCCGACAGCGGGATGGCGAACATCAGCACATACAGCAGCACGTGGGTGGCACTGGCGATGCGCTCCTGCCAGCTGGGCACGCCCGGCACCGGCTTCGGTGCACCGGCATACAGGCGCCAGCCGAGACGGAACAGCACCAGCGCCAGCACGGTGATGCCGATCGACTTGTGCGCGGTGTAGACCCAGAAGTACTTGGGCGTCTTGGGCAGTTCGCCCATGGTCAGGCCAACCACGCCCAAGGCGAGGATCAGCAGTGCGATCAACCAGTGCAGGATCTGGCTGACACTCCCCCAGGCGGCGGGGGTGTTCTTGGCGGTCATGAAGGGTCCTTGGGGGCCGTCGTGTGGTCGGAGTGTGGAACGGGAGCGGGAGTTCCCGGGGCGTCGCTGCGGTCGAGGGTGGCCTCAGCCTCGATCCGCACCTGTACCGCATCACCGATGACGCCCGGCCAGGCGGTGATGCCGAACGCGCGCCGGCTCAGCGTCGTGCTGGCGGAAAACCCGGCGGTGCGTCGGAAGGGAGGGAGCGGGTAGCGCTTGAGCGCGTTGAGGGTCACGTCCAGGGTGACTTCCTGGCTGACCCCGCGCAGGGTCAGCGTGCCGATCACATGCGCATGCTTGGCGTCGATCGGTTCGACCCGGCTGGAGACAAAACGCGCGGTCGGGAATCGCTCGCCATCGAGCAGGCTGCGGGCCAGCGTGGCCTGGTTCCACTTGGCGTCGCCAAGGTCCAGACGCGACACAGGAATGTCCACTTCCAGGGTGGCATCGCGCCAGTTGTCGGGATCGAACAGCACGCGGCCTTCGCTGCCGGACACCGTGCCCATGGCCTGCGAGTAGCCCGCGTGGTCGATGGAGAACAGCACCCGCGTGTGCACCGGATCGAGGCGATAGGTGTCAGCGGCCGCCCAGGCAGGGGCGGTGGCGAGCAGCATCGGCAGCAGGGCCAGGCAGGGACGCATCGATGGCGGGCTCCGGAAGGGGACGCTGTGATCATACGCACAGCCCCCTGCCAACGTTGCGTGCATGGCTGCAACAGTTCGTGGTGGTGCCACCGCTGGAAACAGCCTGTTGCAGCCATGAACCCGGCCCTGTGTGACAATCGGCCCAGGACAGGGGGTTCAGGATGACGAGCGGCTGGCGCCGGTGGTGCCGTGGCATCGCAGGTATGGGACTGCTGCTGATGGCGATGGCCACGGCGGCTGCGACCCTGGACATGGCAGAAACACCGCGCCTGCGCCGCTTCGGTGCCGCCGAAGGCTTGCCGTCGCGCATGGTGGTGGCGCTGGCCGAGGACCGCCAGGGCCACATCTGGGCCGCCACCGATGGTGGGCTCGCCCGTTATGACGGCAACAGCCTGCGAGTCTGGGAGCACGATCCGGAACAGCCGGGCTCGCTGCCTGGCAACGAGATCGAGACCCTGCTGATCGATCCGCTGGACCGGGTCTGGGTGGGCATCAACGGCAAGGGCGTGGCCCGCCTGGATGCCGACCGCGAGCGCTTCCGGACCTTCGACACGGTCAATTCCACCTGCCAGGGGCAGTTCTGGGCACTGGCCTATGTCGACGATGCCTTGTGGATCGGGACCAACAACCATGGCGTCTGCCGGCTTGGCGAAGACGGCAGCGTGCGCCTCTACACCCATGATCCAGCGCAGCCGGGGGGCCTGCCCAGCAACAGCATCTTCACCAGCCTGGTCGATACGCGGGGCCGCCTGTGGGTGGGCACCGAAGCCGGCGTGGCGCGTTGGAACGGCAGCGGGTTCGAGCCAGTGGCCGCGCGGGAACTGGGCACGCTGAGCGTGCTCCGGTTGAGCCGTGACGCGGAGGGTTCGATCTGGGTGGGCAGCCAGAACGATGGCCTGTACCGCATTGATGGGCAGGACCGGGTCAGTCGTCCGCGATGGGCCGACAGCGCCCAGCTGCGCTCGGCCCTGGTCCTGGCCGATCGCCAGGGGGGCTACTGGGCCGGCACCTCCGATGGTTTGTTGCGGGGGGATGCGGCGGCACTGCGCCGGCTGGAGGGCGACCGCGGCAGCGGCTTCCTGACCGCGCACAGCGGTGTGCTCGATCTGCTGCAGGACCACGAGGGCGGATTGTGGGTGGCGCTGCTGACCCAGGGCCTGGCCTATCTGCCACCGGACTGGCGGCGCTTCTCGATCTGGAACCAGCTCGACGGCAAGCCGCTGGACAGCCAGTACCTGTTGAGCGCGGCCAGCGACGGCAAGAACTACTACGTCGGCTCGGCGCGAGGGGTCTATCAGCTGGATGCGCAGGGCACCCTGCGCCTGCTGGCCAGCGACCGGCAGCTGGGCAACGGCGTGGTGTGGTCGGTGCTGCCGCGCCCGGATGGTCGCCTGTGGCTGGGGCGCGGCGGTCGCATCACCGTCTACGATCCGGCCACCGGCGCGCTGCGCGATCTGCGGATCGATGGCAGTGCCGATCTGCGCCAGCGCATCGACCTGATGCGGCAGGCGCCCGACGGCACGGTGTGGGTGTCGGTGATGGGCCTGGACCTGCAGCAGCGCAATGCAGAGGGCCGGCTGCTGCACAGCTATCCGCTGGAGCATTTCCGCGGGACCGCCGATGCGCCGATCGAGCAGATCCGCTTCGACGCCCATGGCCGGCCCTGGGTGATGGGCGACATGGGCATCTGGCGCGAGCAGGCTGGACGCTTCGAGGCAGTGCCGGGTGTTTCGCGCGGGCCCATCTACGACCTGGTGTGGATCGATCCGCAGCAGTTGTGGCTGGCGCGCCAAGGCGCCTTCGAGCGCTACCAGTGGGATGGCATGAGCCTGCGCCTGATCCAGCGCATCGACGGCAGTGCAGGCGTGCCGCCGGTCACCATGGGTGGGCTGGCGCTGGCCGACAATGGCCAGCTGTGGGCCACCACGCCGCGCGGCCTGCTGCGTTGGGACCCTAAAACGCGGCGCCTGCAGCAGTTCAACGAGCGCGATGGACTGTCCGATGCGGAGTTCACCGGCCGGCCACCAGCAGTGAATGCCGATGGCCGCGTGCTGGCCGTCACCCAGACCGGGTTGGTTGCCTTCGATGTGAATGCCGACGACACCGTGCTGCCGTCGTCATCGCTGGTGATCGCCGAAGTGCGGGTACGCCGCGACGACGCGCGCGGCTGGCAACCGTTGCCGCTCACCGGCACCCTGTTGCTGGGACCGGATGACCGCGATCTGCAGATCGATGCGCGGCTGCTGTCCTATGCCAGCCCGCAGGGCAACCGCTACCGCTTCCGCGTGCAGGGCTACGACCAGGACTGGGTGGAGCAGGGCGGCGATGGTCAGCGCACCCTGTCGCGGCTGCCGACCGGCAGCTACGTCATCGAGGTGCAGGCAGCGACCGCCCGGGGCGCGTGGACACCTTCGCAGCAGTTGCAGGTGAAGGTGCTGCCGCCGTGGTGGCGCAGCGGCATGGCGATCTTCGGCTACATCCTGCTGGGGTCGCTGCTGCTGGTGGTCCTGGTCTGGTCGGTCCGCGCGCGGCTGCGCCGTCGCCAGCAATGGCAGCTGACGGTGCACAAGCAGCAGCTGGCCGAACAGGCCTCGCAGGCCAAGAGCCGTTTCCTGGCCACGCTGGGCCACGAAGTGCGCACGCCGATGACTGGCGTGCTGGGCATGAGCGAGCTGCTGCTGGCGACCCCGCTGGATCCGGTGCAGCGCGGCTACGCGGGGTCGATCCAGCAGGCCGGTAGTCATCTGCTGCGGCTGGTCAACGATGCGCTGGACCTGGCCCGCATCGAAGCCGGGCGGCTGGAGCTGGACCTGCGTCCGTTCGATCTGGGGGAGCTGCTCGACCAGGTGCAGGGCCTGATGCAGCCGATGGCGCAGCAGCGCCAGCTGGAGTTCCAGCGCGGCGAAGATCCGCCCGGGCCGGTGAGTGTCAGCGGCGACGAGATGCGCGTGCGCCAGATCCTGCTGAACCTGCTCGGCAACGCGATCAAGTTCACCGAGCGTGGCCACGTCGGCCTGGCCGTGCGCCTGGAAGAAAAGGGCGGGCTGTGTTTCGAAGTGCATGACAGTGGCCCGGGCATCAATGCCGAACAGCAGCAGCGCCTGTTCCATCGTTTTGAACAGGCCGACGGCCCGCGCACCGCGTCGCGCTACGGGGGCAGCGGGCTGGGGCTGGCGATCTGCCAGGAGCTGGCGATGGCGATGGGCGGGTGCATCGAAGTAGACAGCCAGCCGGGCAAGGGCGCGCGGTTCCGCGTGCGCCTGCCGTTGCCCTGGACGCGCCAGGCCGCCAGCACCGCGGGCGAGGTCGCGGCCCTGCCGGAACTGCCGCCGCTGCGCATCCTGCTGGTCGAGGACGATGCCACGGTGGCCGAGGTCATCGCCGGCCTGCTGCGGGTGCGCGGGCATGAGGTGGTCCACGTGCTGCATGGCCTGGGCGCGCTGTCGGAGATCGCCACCGATGGTTTCGACGTCGGCCTGCTCGATCTCGATCTGCCCGCGCTGGACGGTACGGCCATCGCCCGCCAGCTGCGCACCATGGGCTATGAACTGCCGCTGGTGGCAGTGACTGCCCGTTCCGATGCCTACGCTGAAACCCAGGTGCTGGCCGCAGGCTTCGATGGCTTCCTGCGCAAGCCGGTGACCGGCGATCTGCTGGTGGCGGCCATCGCCCAGGCGCGTGCGAAACGGCAAGCGACTGCGTGACTGTGCCGGCGCCGGGCGTGAACGGCGCGACTTTCGGTTTACCATGCCGACGCCCGCAGCGCGGGAATCATCAGGACCAGCGTGAGGAGGCAATCGGTGGTGTATCTGCGGGCGGCGATGCTGCTGCTGGTCCTCCTGTGCTGCGCGTTGCCCGCTGCGGCACAGCCGGTGCCTCCGAGCCCGCGGCAGGTGACGGTGTTCGATGGCCTGCCGTCCAATACCGTCAACCGCATGGCCGAGGACCGGTACGGCTACCTGTGGATCGCCACCAACGATGGCCTGGCCCGCTATGACGGTCGCACCTACCGGGTGTGGCGCTCGGAGGACGGGCTGCGTGACAACCGCATCTGGACGGTGCTGGTCGATGCCCGCAACCAGCTGTGGATAGGCACCGAGAATGCCGGCCTGGTGCGGATGTCCGCCGACCGCCGGCAGCTGCACTTCTACGACCGCAGCAGCCAGCCGTTGATGGGCACCAACACGGTCTGGAGCCTGGCCAGCACGCCTGATGGCTCGATCTGGTTCGGTACCCATGAGGGCGGCCTGTACCGCCTGGACAGCCAGGACCGCCTGCAGCGCTTCCTGCCCGAGCCGAACAATCCGCGCAGCCTGCCCTCGTCGTCGGTGCCCTACCTGGCCACGCTGGCCGATGGCAGCCTGTGGATCGGCACCAAGCATGGCGTGGCGCGCTGGACCGGGACCGACTTCGAGCGTGTCGGTACGGACATCATCCCCAGCCTGCTGATCAACGGGCTGACCGCCGAACCGGATGGCAGCCTGTGGATCAGCACGATGGCCGGGGCCACCGTGCGCCGTCCGGATGGGCGCTTCGAAGCCCCTCCGTGGAAGCTGCCGCCGGGCGAGCAGGTGCTGGGCATGATGCTGCGCGACGAGCAGGGCGGGCACTGGCTGGACACGCGCACTGGGCTGGGGCGTGCGGTCGATGGCCAGTACCAGACCGTGCCGCTGTACAGCGCGATCGCGCGCGGTCCGGTGCGGCCGAACTGGACCGGTGCCTACGAGGACCGCGAAGGTGGCATCTGGTTGGCCAGCACCAATGCCGGGCTGTGGCACCTGCTGCCACGCTGGTGGCAGTTCTCGGTGCTGTCGCGCCTGGAGGACGACCCCAGCTCGCTGCGCAATGCGCTCGTGCTGGGCACCAGCCCATCCAGCAATGGCGGCGTCTGGACGGTGGGCAGCCATGGCGCGCTGGATCGCTTCGATCCGAAAACCGGCAGGATCGAGCAGCACCGTACCTGGGTCAACGGCATGCACTGGCTGTCGTCGGTGCGCGAGGACCGGCGTGGCCAGGTCTGGATCGGCTCGACCGATGCGCTGGTGCGCTACGACCCGCAACGGCGCGAGCTGCGTCGCTGGGGGCGTGACGCCGGTGCCGATGCAGCGATGGAAGGTGTCATCGAAGCGATGATGACCTGCGACGGCGACAGCCTCTGGTTGATGCTGCCCGCAGGCCTGCAGCAGCGCGACCTCGACGGGCGCGTGCGGCGCGAGCTGGACAATGGCCAGCGTGGCCTGCAGCAGGGCCAGCTCAACCTCGATGTGGAATGCGGTCCACAGGACCATATCTGGCTGGCCAGCAGCCGTGGCCTGCTGCAGTGGCTGCCGGAAAGCGAGCGCTTCCAGCCGGTGCCGGGTGCGCCGGCAACGGCCATCCATGCGCTGCACGTGGGCCGCGATGGCCAGGTCTGGTTGTCCGAGGACGGGCGCCTGTCGCGTTACCGCTGGAGCCAGGGGCGCCTGGAACGGCAGGCGGTGGTCGGTGCCGAACAGGGCTATCCGGCGATCTCCGCCTCTGGCCTGGTGGTGGATGCGCAGGGCGTGGCCTGGGCGACCAGCGCACGCGGCCTGGTACGTGTCAGTGCCGATGGGCAGAGCGTGCGCCTGTACGGCGTGCACGACGGCCTGCCCAGCCAGGAATTCCGCGAACACACCTTGATCGCAGCCGCCGATGGCCACCTGGTGGCCGGAACGGCGGCAGGCGCAGTGGTGTTCGACCCGGAGCAGGTGCGGCCTTCAGTACGCCGCGCGCCACTGGTGATCGAGCGGGTGGAAGTGCGCCGCAATGAGCAGGTGCTGGACATGACCCACGATGCACCGTTGCAGATCGCCGATGGCGACCGCGACCTGCGCATCGTCGCGCGATTGCTGTCCTTCGCCGACTCGGCGTCCAATACCTACCGTTACCGCCTGGCCGGCTACGACCCGGATTGGGTCGAAGTGGGTCCGGCGGGCGAGCGCCTGTTCTCGCGCCTGGCGCCCGGCAGCTACCGGCTGGAAGTGCAGGCACGCTCGGCCGACCATGTGTGGTCGCGGGTGCAGAGCCTGGAATTCCGCGTGCAACCGCCATGGTGGCGCAGCCTGTCCGGCCTGCTGGTGCTGGCGTCGGTCGGGTTGCTGCTGACCAGCTGGTTCGCCTGGTTGTACCGACGCCGCCTGCAGCGGCGCCACGCCTACCAGCTGGCGCTGCACAAGCAGGAACTGGCCGAGCAGGCCTCGGCGGCCAAGACCCGCTTCCTGGCCAACCTTGGGCATGAGATCCGTACGCCGATGACCGGCGTGCTGGGCATGAGCGAGCTGCTGCTGGCCTCGCCACTGGACCCGCAGCAGCGCGGCTACACGCAGTCGATCCGGCATGCTGGCGAACACCTGCTGCACCTGGTCAACGATGCGCTGGACCTGGCGCGGATCGAGTCCGGGCGCCTGGAACTGCAGTCGCAGTCGTTTGCGTTGAATGGCCTGTTGCAGGATCTGGCGGCGCTGATGGGCCCGCTGGCCGCCCAGAAGGGCCTGCGCTTCACCCTCGACAACCAGCTGCCGCCGGGCCTGCAGGCGACCGGTGACGCCATGCGCGTGCGGCAGATCCTGCTCAACCTGCTGTCGAACGCAGTGAAATTCACCAGCCGCGGCACCATCACCCTGCACGCACGTTGCGATGGCGAGCTGCGCGCGCTGCATTTCGAAGTGCGCGATACCGGCCCCGGCATCAGCCAGGAACAGCAGCAGCGCCTGTTCCGCCGCTTCGAGCAGGCCGATGGTGCACGTACCGCTGCGCAGTACGGTGGCAGCGGCCTCGGCCTGGCGATCTGCCGCGAGCTGGCACATGCGATGCAGGGGCGGATCCAGGTGGAGAGCCAGCTGGGCCGAGGCACCTGTTTTGGCGTGACCCTGCCGTTGCCACTGGTGGTGGACAGTGATGCCGAGGCGTCCGCCGAAGGGCATCGCGACGAGGCGGCGAACATGCCACCGCTGCGGGTGCTGCTGGTCGAGGACGATGCCACCGTGGCCGATGTGGTGCGGGGGCTGCTGAGTGCACGCGGCCACGAGGTGGTGCATGCCGGCCATGCGCTGGCGGCGCTGCGCGAGATCAGTGCCGGCGATTTCGACGTCGGCCTGCTGGATCTGGATCTGCCGGGCCTGAGCGGCTTCGAACTGGCCCAGCACCTGCGCAACCAGGGCTACATGCTGCCGTTGCTGGCGGTGACCGCACGCACCGATCCGGACCTGCAGCAGCAGGTGGAAGCGGCCGGCATCGGCGGCTTCCTGCGCAAGCCGGTGACCGGCGAACTGCTGGTGGAAGCGATTGCCAGGGTGATGGGAAGGTAGGTTCGGCAGGGCCTGCGGCCCTGCACCTGCTGCAAGCCGGAGCAACAGCAACAGCCGAAGCAAAAGCTGGATTCCTGTGGGATGGCGGGGTGGATCCGGTTGCGGGAGACGCCGTAAACCCATCCATGGGGGCTTGGCCGCGGCATCCATGCCGCGGACACTCCCGCAACCGGACCCACCCCGCCTTCGACAGTTTTCCGCGATCTGTCGGAACGACGCTCGGGGTCAGATCCGTTTTCTGAAGGAAAACGGATCTGACCCCAGATGTATTTCGATATCTGACAGATGTGTCGACCAAGGTCGACACCCACCAACAGCAGCGACCATCTGTCAGTGGTGGGGCGGTGTCGCAGTGCGGGGTGTAAGCCGCATGGATGCGGCTGCCAAGCCTACAGGGACGTACTTGCGGCGTCCCCGCGCTGCGACACCGCCTCGCCAACCCACGGAATGCTCGCTGTTGCTGTTGCTGTTGCTGTTGCTTCGGCTTCGGCCTCTGCAGGTGCAGGGCGCAGCCCTGCCGAACCCCTCACTCCGCGACGTGCTCGACCTGCCGTGGCTCCGGCTTGGTGTCGGGCAGCTGCCAGAAGATCATTGTCGAGGTCAGCGTGATCGCACCCACGCACAGGAACGTGGCATGCAACGCCGCAGTGGCGTCGGTGCTGTCCAGGTGGGTGCCGAACGCGGCCAGCAGGCTGCCGGCGGCTGCGGCGCCGAAACCGGCGGCCAGCATCATCACCATCGACAGCAGGCTGTTGCCGGAACTGGCGAATTCGCGATCGAGATCGCGCAGGGTCACGGTGTTCATCACGGTGAACTGCAGGGAATTGACCGCACCGAAGAACGCCAGCTGTACCAGGCGCCAGGCCAGGTGCTGGCCGGGTGTCATCAGGATGAAGCTGGCCATCGCCAGGCCGACCAGCACGGTGTTGACCATCAGCACGCGGCGGTAACCGTAGCGTTCGACCAGCTTCACCGCCAGCTGCTTGGAGACCATGCCGGCCGCCGCCACCGGCACCATCATCAGGCCGGCATGCATCGGGCCCAGGCCGAGGCCGACCTGCAGCAGCAGCGGGATCAGCATCGGCATGGCGCTGCTGCCGATGCGCGAGAACAGGTTGCCGAGAATACCGATGCGGTAGCTGGGCACGCGGAACAGTGCCAGCGAGAACAACGGCGCAGTCGAATTGGCGGCGTGCAGCCAGTAGCCCACCAGCGCGGCCAGGCCGGCCACGGTCATCAGCATCACCAGTGCGTGTGGCGTGCCGAGCCCGGAGATGCCGTCCAGTGCCAGCGACAGCACCACCATCGCGAAGGCCAGCATGATGTAGCCGCGCAGGTCGAAGCGGGTGCGATGGCTGGCGTAATGGTCGGGCATGATCTTCATCGCGGCGATGAAACCGATCACGCCGATCGGCAGGTTGATCAGGAACACCCAGTGCCATGAGGCGATCTCGACCAGCCAGCCGCCGAGTGTCGGGCCGATCAGCGGACCGACCAGCGCGGGGATGGCGATGAAGCTCATCGCGCGCAGGAAATCCTCGCGCGGCACCGAACGCATCACCGCCAGCCGACCGACCGGCAGCAGCATCGCACCGCCGATGCCCTGCAGCACGCGTGCACCGACCAGCTGGTGCAGGTGCTGGGCCAGCGCGCAGGCCAGCGAGCCGAGGGTGAACAGGATGATCGCCACCAGGAAGGTGCGCCGGGTGCCATAGCGGTCGGCGATCCAGCCCGAGGCGGGAATGAAGGTGGCGACCGCCAGCGCATAGCTGAACACCACCGATTGCATCTGCAGCGGGCTCTCGCCCAGGCTGGCCGCCATCGCCGGCAACGCCGTGTTGACGATGGTCGAGTCCAGCATCTGCATGAAAATCGCCAAGGACACCAGCCACAGCAGGGGGCGGTGGCGGTTGTAGGTCGATGACGATGTAGGCATGGCGTGCGGCCGGTGCAGCGTGGGGGCCGCCATGATCGCGCAATGCGGGTCACGGCGCGATCAAGGTCGCGCCGTACCTGCATGCGGAATGCTCAGCGTTGGCTGTGCGCGTGCACCGCGTCGACCAGCACCTGTACATGCGCAGGGTCCATGTCCGGCGACATGCCATGGCCGAGGTTGAACACATGGCCCTCGCGCGAACCGCCGTTGCCGGCCGCATAGGTGTCGAGCACGCGCGCGGCGGCCGCGGCGATCGCATCCGGTGAGGCGTACAGCGTGGTCGGGTCGAGGTTGCCCTGCAGGGCGACGCGGCCACCGGTGCGGCGCATCGCTTCGTCCAGGTCCAGCGTCCAGTCCAGGCCCAGTGCATCGGCGCCGGTCTGCGACAGCGCTTCCAGGTGCAGGCCGGTGCCCTTGCCGAACAGGATCAGCGGGGTGCGCTCGCTGCCCCCGCCACGGTCCAGGCCATGCGCAATCCGCTGCAGGTAACGCAGCGAGAACTCGCGGTACATCGCCGGCGACAGCACGCCGCCCCAGGTGTCGAACACCTGCAGCGCCTGTGCGCCGGCCGCGCGCTGCGCGCCGAGGTAGGCGATCACCGCGTCGGTGGTGACTTCCAGCAGGCGGTGCAGGGCCTGCGGATGGTTCAGCGCCATCGCCTTGATGCGCGCGAAATCCTTGCTGCCGCCGCCTTCCACCATGTAGCAGGCCAGCGTCCACGGGCTGCCGGAGAAGCCGATCAGCGGCACCTGGCCGTCCAGCTCGCGGCGGATCAGGCGTACCGCATCCATCACGTAGCCCAGGTCCTGTTCCATGTCCGGCACCGCCAGCCTGGCGATGGCCGCTTCATCACGCACCGGATGGCGGAACTTCGGGCCTTCGCCTTCGACGAAGTACAGCTCCAGGCCCATCGCATCGGGAATGGTGAGGATGTCCGAGAACAGGATGGCCGCGTCCAGCGGGAACCGGCGCAGCGGCTGCAGGGTGACTTCGCAGGCGATCTCCGGGGTCTTGGCCATGGCCAGGAAACTGCCGGCCTTGGCCCGGGTCGCGCGGTATTCCGGCAGGTAGCGGCCGGCCTGGCGCATCAGCCAGACGGGGGTGCAGTCCACCGGTTCGCGGCGCAGGGCGCGCAGCAGGCGATCGTTGCGGAGAGGGCTGGTCACGATGGGCATTCCTTGGACGGGAGGAGCAGCGGCGTCAGTCGCCGTGCGAAAGGATCTGGAAGCCGCGATGCAGTTCAGCATCGCGGGCCTTCTCGAAGGCGTGGCGGGCTTCGTCGGCCTGCAGGAACAGCTCGCGCCGCAGCTGCGAGCGGCTGCCGACGCGGCCGCTCTCGCGCAGCAGCTCCCAGCCGCCGAACAGGTCCGGCAGCAGGCTCAGGCGCAGGAAGCGCGGTGCCTGCGCACCGGCGTCGGGATGTTGCAGGTAGACGTGCATGGCGCCGATTGTAGCGGGGCACGGGTGACCCCTGCCGCAACGCGGTGGTGCCGGCCGCTGGCCAGCAACGTCATCAACGGGGAAGCCGGCCAGCGGCCGGCACTACCAGGCTGCGCGGCAGGATTGCCGGCCAGCGGCCGGCACTACCGGGCCGACAGCACCTTCAGCACCGCCGCTTCATCCACGTCCGGCACCACTTCAGCGCGGCCCATGCCACGCCACAGCACCAGGCGCAGGCGGCCGGCCACGTTCTTCTTGTCCAGGCGCATGCGGCCGAGCAGGGCCTGCGGGTCCAGCCCGGCCGGGATCGCCACCGGCAGGCCGAGGCGTTCCAGCAGGGCCTGCAGGCGTGCGCGGTCGGCATCGTCGGCCAGGCCCAGGTCGGTGGACAGCTTCGCCGCCAGCACCATGCCCACCGCCACCGCTTCGCCATGGTTCAGCGCATCGCGGCCTGGGGCCGAATAGCCCTGTTCGGTCTCGATGGCGTGGCCGAAGGTGTGGCCGAGGTTGAGCAGGGCACGCTCGCCCTTCTCGAACGGGTCGCGCTCGACGATGGCGGCCTTGTGCCGGCAGCTGCGCGCGATGGCCTCGGCCAGCACCGCATCCTCGCCGGCCAGCAGCGCATCGGCATGCTGCTGCAGCCACTCGAAGAACACCGCATCACCCAATGCACCGTACTTCACCACTTCGGCCAGGCCGGCGCGCAGCTCGCGAGGCGGCAGGGTGGCCAGCACGCGGGTATCGGCGATGACCGCACGCGGCGGATGGAAGGCGCCGACCAGGTTCTTGCCGGCCGGGATGTCGACGGCGGTCTTGCCGCCCACCGACGAATCGACCATCGCCAGCAGGGTGGTCGGCAGCTGCACGCAGTCCACGCCGCGCATCCAGCAGGCGGCAGCGAAACCGGCAAGGTCACCGACCACGCCGCCGCCGAGGGCGAACACGCAGGCGTCGCGGGTGGCACCGAGCGCGGCCAGCGCTTCGATCGCGCGGCCGAACTCGGCCAGGGTCTTGGAGGCCTCGCCGGCGGCCAGCACGTGCTCGCCGATGATCAGGTCCGCGCGTGCGGCCAGCAGCGTCTGTTTGACCGATGCCAGATAGCGCGGGGCGACTTCGCTGTCGCTGAGCAGCAGCACATGACGGCCGCGCACGTGCGAGGCCAGCGCGGTGCCGTCGGCCTGGGCGCCGGCGCCGATGGTGATGGAGTAGGGGCGGTCGCCGCCAACGGCGACCTGCAGCAGGGCGGGGGAGGTCATGCGGTCAGGTCCTGGCGCTGCCATTGCGTGGCCAGCTTGACCACCAGCTGGGCGGTCGCATCGGCAGCGGTATACGGGTCGGTGTCGAGGGTGAGGTCGGCCAGTTCGCGGTACAGCGGGTCGCGGTGTGCGGCCAGATCGTGCAGCACCTGCTCGCGGTCCGGACGCTGCAGCAGCGGCCGGCCCTTGTCGCGGGCTAGGCGCTCGAGCTGTTCGGCCACGCTCACCCGCAGATAGACCACGAAGCCGCGCCGGGCGATCAGTGCGCGGTTGTCCGGATCCAGTACGGCGCCACCACCGGTGGAGACCAGCTGGCCGCGGCCTTCCAGCACCCGCGCAAGCGCCTGGCGTTCATGGCTGCGGAAGCCGGCTTCGCCGGAGTGCTCGAAGATGGTCGGAATGCTGGCGCCGGCGGCATCGACGATGGCCTGGTCGACATCGACGAAGTCCAGCGTGAAGCGCTCGGCCAGGCGGCGGCCGATGCAGGTTTTGCCGGCGCCCATCGGGCCGATCAGGATCAGGTTCGGAGCAGGATTCATGCCCTCTGATGCTAACACCTCCGTGCCCTTGCCTTTACGTTCTTCACGTCAGGGTAGGCGTTCTGCGGGGTCTCCCGCGCCAGCCGGAGTACAGGCCATGACGGTCGCCAAGGTCATCGAAATCACCGCCTCCTCGCCGAAAAGCGTGGAAGACGCCGTGCGCAGCGGGTTGAAGAAGGTCTCCGAGACGGTCAAGGGCATCCAGGGCGCCTGGGTGAACGAGACCAAGGTGGTCACCAACGGCAGCGGCGAGATCACCGAATGGCGGGTCAACCTGCGGGTGACCTTCCTGGTGGAATAGGCGTGCTCAGCGCACGTCCTGCACCTGGCGCTGGCTGTCCAGCACCACCACGTGGTCGGCCAAGGCGGGCAGGGCGCGCAGTGCCTGCCGGCTGACCCGCTCGTAGTACTGCACGAAGCGCTCCAGCTGTGGCCGGCTCATGCCGTGCCGGCCCGGCTGGGCGGCCTGCAGGTTCTGCTCCTGCTGCCAGCGCCAGCGCGGCACCACCGAGAAGTCCGGTGGCTGCAGGAACCACAGGCGGTCGCAGCGCTGCCACAGCGCCGGGTAGTCGCGGGCCAGCGCCTGGTTGCACCAGCGTCGCCAGCGGCCATCGGTGTCGGCCTCGCGCTCCAGCGCGTTCAGCGGGCTGTCCAGCGCGTCGTCATCCTGCGCAGGCGTGCCCAGGAACCAGCCTTCGAATACCAGCAGGTCCAGCGGTTGTTGCAGCTGCGGCCATTGCGCTTCGGGCAGGCGTTCATCGGCCAGCTTGTCGAAGCGCGGCATCGCGAAAGGCTGGCGTGCGGCCACCGCGTCCAGCACGGCGTGGGCCAGCGGGAGGTCATGGGTGCCCGGCGGGCCGCGGGTGATCAACAGCGGGTGCACCTGGCGCGCCAGTCGCTGGCGCTGTGCGCGGGTCAGGTAGACGTCATCGATCGACAGCGTGGCCGCGTTCAGGCCGCGTGCCTGGGCGCGCGCCACCACCTGCGCAGCCAGCGTCGATTTGCCGCTCCCCTGCAGGCCGCTGATCGCCAATACTGGAACCGCTGCACCGCTGGCCAGTGCATCGTCCAGCGCCTGTTCGGCCAATGTTTCGGGGAATCCTTTCACCTGGGGCATATACGCAGCAGCGGCCATGCAGCCACAATAGCCCAATCCGTGTGAGAAGAACGCAATCATGAGCGACCTGTACGCCGAAGCCCTGTCCACGTTTGCCGGCCTGTTCGAAGAGGCCAAACAGAGCCGCGAGGTCGAGCCGAACGCGATGACCGTGGCCACCGCCGATGCGCAGGGCCGTCCCTCGGCGCGTACCGTGCTGCTGAAGGCCTTCGACGAGCGCGGCTTTGTCTTCTACACCCACCTGGACAGCCACAAGGGCCAGGAACTGCAGGCCAATCCGCAGGCCGCACTGCTGTTCCTGTGGCGCAGCCTGCGCGAGGCTGGCATCCAGGTGCGCATCGAAGGCCGTGTCGAGCAGGTGGCAGACACAGAGGCCGATGCCTATTTCGCCAGCCGCCCGCGCATGAGCCAGATCGGTGCGTGGGCCTCGCAACAGTCGAAGACGCTGGCAAGCCGCGAGGAATTCGACGCGCGCGTGGCCGAAATCGAAGCCCGTTTCGAGGGCAGGGACGTACCGCGCCCGGACGGCTGGAGCGGCCTGCGCGTGGTGCCTGACCGCATCGAGTTCTGGTACGGCGCGCAGTTCCGCCTGCACGAGCGCTGGTGCTATGAAGCCGGTGCCGAAGGGCGCTGGAGCAAGCGCCTGCTGTACCCGTGATCGACGGCGCGCCCACGATCCGCCAGGCCACGCCGGCCGATGTGGCCGCGTGGGCGCAGTTGCGTCTCGGCCTGTGGCCCGATGCCGATGATCCGCTGGAGGAACTGGCGGAGTCGCTGGCCGATGCCGAAGGCGCGGTATTCCTTGCCTGTCTGGCCGGTGGCGAAGCGGTGGGGTTCGCCGAAGTGCGCCTGCGCCACGACTACGTGAATGGCACCGAGTCTTCGCCGGTCGGCTTCCTGGAAGGCTGGTACGTGCAGCCGCAGTGGCAGGGCCACGCCGTGGGCCGCGCTCTGCTGGCGGCAGTGCAGGCGTGGACGCGCACGGCCGGCTGCAGCGAGCTGGCGTCTGACAGTCGCGTGGAAGACGTACAGGCGCATGCCGCGCATCGTGCGTGTGGTTTCGAGGAAACCGAGCGCGTGGTGTATTTCCGCATGGTGTTGGACGCCGAGCTGCCCCGGTAGCCGCCAACCTTGGTTGGCGACGCTACAGGAGCAGATTGTCGCGAACCGACGGGTTCGCTTCATCTGCGAGCAGGCCAGCGACCGGCACACTCGGCTGGATGCCCTCGACTTCCGGAGTCGCCATGCCCTCTTGGCGTTGCCTGTTTGCCGTGCCGCCGCCACGCCGCGGCATGGAAGCCTTCCTGCTGCTGCTTGCCCGCATCGTCGCCGGCGTGATGTTCTGCGTATCCGGCTGGAACAAGGTGTTTACCGACGCAGGGCGCGAGCGCATGGTGCATACGCTGGTTGATGCGGGCATCCCGTTCCCGATATTCAGTGCGCCGGTGCTCGGTGCGATCGAATGGATCGCCGGCGGCCTGCTGGTGCTGGGTCTGTTGAGCCGCCCCTCGGCGCTGCTGCTGGCGGGCATCTGTGCGGTGGCCGCAATGACTGATGGCATCGCGCGCATTCCGGCGGGATTGAGCGTGCCCGATTGGCTGAGCTGGTTCTTCTACCTGAGCGAAGTGCCGCTTGGGGTGCTGCTGCTATGGGTTGCGGCGGTAGGAAGCGGTCGGTTCGCCATCGAGGCGCGTTGGGCGCGGTGAGCGTTCCTCGTCCGCACGCAGCCGGAGCGCGTCTGTAGCATTTGGTATGTTCCGGTAGATCCACGCCATGCGTGGATGAGATGCTTGACGGAAGAGCGTTGCGAACCAAGGTTCGCACCCACCAGGCAACGAGTGGTTATAACCCCTCCGCGCGCAGCCAGCGCCACAGCGTAGTGCGTGAGACGCCCAGCGCCTGCGCCATCCCCTCGCGATCATTGCGATGTTCCTGCAGTAGCGTCTCCAGCTGCGCACGCGGCGGGCGCTTGCCGTTGCTTTCCACCGGCAATGCCGCGACACCTTCATTCGCAAGCTCGGGGGCCAACTGCAGCAGTCGCGCAGCATCAATCTGGCCTTCACCCGGCTGCCAGTGGATGCGCAGGCGATCCACCAGATTACGCAGCTCACGCACGTTGCCTGGCCAACTGGCGGCGGTCAGCACCGCCAGCGCATCCTCTTCCAATGGCGCGTCGATGCCACGCAGCTGGCGGAAGAAATGCTGCGCCAGCAGCGGAATGTCACTGCGCCGTGCACGCAGCGGCGGCAGCACGATGCGCAGTGCTGCCAGCCGATAGTAGAGGTCGCGGCGGAAGCTGCCGACGGCCGCGCGCTGCTCCAGCGACTGCAGGGTGGCGGCGACCACTCGCAGGTCCACCGGCGTCGGTTCGGTGGCACCCACGCGCAGCACTTCACGTTCCTCCAGCACGCGCAGCAGGCGGGTCTGCAGCGGCAGCGGCAGTTCGCCGATTTCGTCCAGGAACAGAGTGCCGCCGTCTGCGGCTTCAACCAGGCCAACGCGGCCACCACGGCGTGCGCCGGTAAAGGCGCCATCGCTGTAGCCGAACAGCTCCGCTTCCAGCAGCGATTCGCTGATCGCGCCGCAGTTCAGTGCCACGAAGCGTCCGCGACGACCGCTGGCGGCGTGCAGCTGGCGCGCCACCAGTTCCTTGCCGGTGCCGGTTTCGCCGCTGACCAGCACGGTGCTGTCATGTGGGGCGTAGAGCGCGATCTGCGCGCGCACCTGCGCCATCGCGTCGCTGCCGCCGAGCAGTTCATGCGCGTCGGCACGCGTTGCTGGGCGCCGGCGCGGGGCAGGGCGGTTGCTGCCGGAACGTGCCAGGGTCTGGGTCAGTTCCAGCGCATGTTCGAACGCCTGCCGCACCGAGTCGGCCGAATACAGCAGCACCCCGGGCAGGCCGGCCTGCTCGGCGTGGTCGATGGCCATGCCAGTGCCGACGATCACTTCGATGCCGTTGGCGCGCAGGTCGGCGATGCAGTCGCGTGCGTCCTCGCGGGTGACGAAGCGGCGATGCTCGATATCCAGGCCGAAACTCTGCTGGAAGTTGCTGAACACCGGTACGTCACTGGCGTGGGTGACCAGGCCGATGCGGCTGGCGATGCGGCGGGCGCGGGCCAGCGCCTCCATCAGGTCGAAGCCGTTGGCCTGGATCGGCACCAGCGGCAGCTCCAGCCGGCCGCGCAGCCAGGCGGCGTTGGAGCCACCGGCGATCACCACATCGCAGTGCTCGCGACGCAGGCGCTGGCCGATCACCTCCACCGCTTCCTCGAAGCCGAGGTTGATCTGCTCGATGCGCGCGCGGCGGTCGAACTCGGGAATGACGTCGCCGAGCAGGCCGGTCAGTCGCGAGACGCTGACCGTCCAGATCACCGGGCGGCCGGGGTCGGCATCGGCATGGCGCAGCGGTGAGCGGGGCAGATACATGGCGGCGGGTCCGGGCGAGGTGTTTCATGATACATCTGTTTCAATGTTTCATTTGTTTCGTTGTTGCATGCCGGTCATCCCCGTGAAATCAACGGCTTGCAGCTTGGCATGGTGCTTGCGCCTACCCATCCGTTCTTCAACCTGGATTGCCGCATGACTGCTTCCGCCCCTTTCTCCGCCGGTGCCCGCTTCCGTGAGGCGCTGGCTGCCGAATCGCCGCTGCAGGTGATCGGCGCGATCAACGCCAACCACGCCCTGCTGGCCAAGCGCGCCGGCTTCCGTGCCATCTACCTGTCCGGCGGCGGCGTTGCCGCGGGCTCGCTGGGCCTGCCGGACCTGGGCATCAACACCCTGGAAGACGTGCTGGTGGACGTGCGCCGCATCACCGATGTCTGCGACCTGCCGCTGATGGTTGACATCGACACCGGCTTCGGCCCGAGCGCGTTCAACATCGCGCGCACCGTGAAGTCGCTGATCAAGGCCGGCGCGGCCGCCTGCCACATCGAGGACCAGGTCGGCGCCAAGCGCTGCGGTCACCGCCCGGGCAAGGAGATCGTCTCGCAGGGCGAAATGGTCGACCGCGTGAAGGCGGCCGCCGATGCCAAGACCGATCCGGACTTCTTCCTGATCGCACGCACCGACGCCATCCAGGTGGACGGCGTGGACAAGGCCATCGAGCGCGCCATCGCCTGTGTCGAGGCCGGTGCCGATGGCATCTTCGCCGAGGCTGCCTACGACCTGGATACCTACCGCCGCTTCGTCGACGCGGTGAAGGTGCCGGTGCTGGCCAACATCACCGAATTCGGCGCCACCCCGCTGTTCAGCCGCGATGAACTGGCCTCGGCCGGCGTCGCCATCCAGCTGTTCCCGCTGTCGGCGTTCCGTGCCGCCAACAAGGCCGCCGAGAACGTCTACCAGGCGGTGCGCCGTGATGGCCACCAGCGCAATGTGGTCGAGACCATGCAGACCCGCGAAGAACTCTACGACCGCATCGGCTACCACGCGTTCGAGCAGCAGCTCGATGCACTGTTCGCCGCCAAGAAATAAGCAGTACCCTGCACCATCAAGTTTTCGGAGGGAAACATGAACGATACGACCGCAACCCCGACCTTCAAGCCGAAGAAGTCCGTCGCCCTGTCCGGCACCGCTGCCGGCAACACCGCGCTGTGCAGCGTGGGCCGCAGTGGCAACGATCTGCACTACCGTGGCTATGACATCCTGGACCTGGCCAACACCAGCGAGTTCGAGGAAATCGCCTACCTGCTGGTGCACGGCAAGCTGCCGACCCGCGCCGAGCTGGTTTCCTACAAGGCCAAGCTGAAGTCGCTGCGTGGCATCCCGGCCGCGGTGAAGGCGGCGCTGGAAGAACTGCCGCCGTCGGCGCACCCGATGGACGTGATGCGCACCGGCGTGTCCGTGCTCGGCTGCGTGGCGCCTGAGAAGGACGACCACAACCATCCGGGCGCGCGCGACATCGCCGACAAGCTGATGGCCTGCCTCGGTTCGATGCTGCTGTACTGGTACCACTGGAGCCACAACGGCCGCGCCATCGACGTGGAAACCGACGACGACTCGATCGGTGGCCACTTCCTGCACCTGCTGCACGGCGAGAAGCCGCAGGAGTCGTGGGTGAAGGCGATGCACACCTCGCTGATCCTGTACGCCGAACACGAGTTCAACGCCTCGACCTTCACCTGCCGTGTCATCGCCGGTACCGGCAGCGACATGTACAGCGCGATCTGCGGTGGCATCGGCGCGCTGCGCGGCCCGAAGCATGGCGGCGCCAACGAAGTGGCGTTCGAAGTGCAGAAGCGCTACGACAACCCGGATGAGGCCGAGGAAGACATCAAGGCGCGCGTTGAGCGCAAGGAAGTGGTGATCGGTTTCGGCCACCCGGTCTACACCGTCTCCGATCCGCGCAACAAGGTGATCAAGGATGTGGCCCGCGAGCTGTCCGAAGAGCAGTCGAGCATGAAGATGTACGACATCGCCGAGCGCCTGGAATCGGTGATGTGGGACATCAAGAAGATGTTCCCGAACCTGGACTGGTTCAGTGCCGTCAGCTACCACATGATGGGCGTGCCGACCGCGATGTTCACTCCTCTGTTCGTGATCGCCCGTACCGCCGGCTGGAGCGCGCACATCGTCGAGCAGCGCATCGACGGCAAGATCATCCGCCCGAGCGCCAACTACATCGGTCCGGAAGACCGCGACTTCGTCGCCATCGACAAGCGCGTCTGATCCACCTGCTGTACCCATCCGGCCGGCCGCGTGCCGGCCGGATGCTTTCGCCGCCGCACCGCCGGCACCCGGCCCGCCTCAAGCACTCCGCCAGCCCATGAATACCGATTACCGCAAGAACCTCCCCGGCAGCACGCTGGACTATTTCGACGCGCGCGCCGCTGTCGATGCGATCCAGCCCGGCGCCTATGCCACCCTGCCGTACACCTCGCGCGTGCTGGCCGAGAACCTGGTGCGCCGCTGCGATCCGGCCACGCTCGGCGATTCGCTGAAGCAGCTGATCGAGCGCCGCCGCGACCTCGATTTCCCGTGGTTCCCGGCGCGCGTTGTGTGCCACGACATCCTCGGCCAGACCGCACTGGTTGACCTGGCCGGCCTGCGTGATGCGATCGCCGACAAGGGCGGTGACCCGGCCAAGGTGAATCCGGTGGTGCCGGTGCAGCTGATCGTCGATCACTCGCTGGCGGTGGAGTGCGGTGGTTTCGATCCGCAGGCGTTCGAGAAGAACCGCGCCATCGAAGATCGCCGCAACGAAGATCGCTTCCACTTCATCGACTGGACCAAGCTGGCGTTCGAGAACGTGGATGTGATTCCGCCGGGCAACGGCATCATGCACCAGATCAACCTGGAGAAGATGTCGCCGGTGGTCTACGTGCAGGACGGCGTGGCCTTCCCGGATACCTGCGTGGGTACCGACAGCCATACCCCGCACGTGGATGCGCTGGGCGTGATCGCGATTGGTGTTGGCGGCCTGGAAGCCGAGAACGTGATGCTGGGCCGTGCCTCGTGGATGCGCCTGCCGGACATCATCGGCGTCGAGCTGACCGGCAGGCCGCAGCCGGGCATCACCGCCACCGACGTGGTGCTGGCACTGACCGAGTTCCTGCGCAAGGAACGCGTGGTGGGTGCGTATCTTGAATTCTTCGGCGAGGGTGCTGCGGCACTGACCATCGGTGACCGCGCCACCATTTCCAACATGTGCCCCGAATACGGCGCCACCGCCGCGATGTTCTACATCGACGGGCAGACCATCGATTACCTGCGCCTGACCGGCCGCGAGGAATCGCAGGTGGCGCTGGTGGAGAACTACGCCCGTACCACCGGCCTGTGGGCTGACGATCTGGCCACCGCGCAGTACGAGCGCGTGCTGCGCTTCGACCTGTCCAGCGTGGTGCGCAACATGGCCGGCCCGTCCAACCCGCACAAGCGCGTGGCGACCGCCGAGCTGGCCGAGCGCGGCATCGCCGACGAAGCCAAGCTGGAAGCGGGCAAGGCCGAGCAGGCGCAGGGGCTGATGCCCGATGGCGCGGTGATCATTGCCGCCATCACCAGCTGCACCAATACGTCCAATCCGCGCAACGTGATCGCCGCCGCACTGCTGGCGCGCAAGGCCAACGAGCGTGGCCTGCTGCGCAAGCCGTGGGTGAAGTCGTCGCTGGCGCCGGGCTCGAAGGCGGTGCAGCTGTACCTGGAAGAGGCGGGCCTGCTGCCGGACCTGGAAAAGCTCGGCTTCGGCATCGTCGCCTTCGCCTGCACCACCTGCAACGGCATGAGTGGCGCGCTGGATCCGGCGATCCAGCAGGAGATCATCGACCGTGACCTGTATTCCACCGCCGTGTTGTCGGGCAACCGCAACTTCGATGGCCGCATCCACCCGTATGCGAAGCAGGCCTTCCTGGCCTCGCCGCCGCTGGTGATCGCCTACGCCATCGCCGGCACCGTGCGCTTCGATATCGAGAAGGACGTGCTGGGCGTGGACGCCGACGGCAACGAGGTGCGCCTGAAGGACATCTGGCCGAGCGACGCCGAGATCGACGCGGTGGTGAAGGCCTCGGTGAAGCCGGAGCAGTTCCGCCGCGTCTACAACCCGATGTTCAACGTGCGCGTGGAGCACGGTGCGGCGGTCAGCCCGCTGTACGACTGGCGCCCGCAGAGCACCTACATCCGCCGTCCGCCTTACTGGGAGGGCGCACTGGCCGGTGAGCGCACGCTGTCTGGCATGCGCGCGCTGGCGGTGCTGCCGGACAACATCACCACCGACCACCTGTCGCCGTCCAACGCCATCCTGGCGTCCAGTGCCGCCGGCGAGTACCTGGCGAAGATGGGCCTGCCGGAAGAGGACTTCAATTCCTACGCCACCCACCGCGGCGACCACCTGACCGCGCAGCGTGCCACCTTCGCCAACCCGAAGCTGTTCAACGAGATGGTGCGCAACGACGACGGCAGCGTGAAGCAGGGTTCGCTGGCGCGCGTGGAGCCGGAAGGCAAGGTGATGCGCATGTGGGAAGCGATCGAGACCTACATGGATCGCAAGCAGCCACTGATCATCATTGCCGGTGCCGACTATGGCCAGGGCAGCTCGCGTGACTGGGCCGCCAAGGGCGTGCGCCTGGCTGGCGTGGAGGCGATCGTGGCCGAAGGCTTCGAGCGCATCCACCGCACCAACCTGATCGGCATGGGCGTGCTGCCGCTGGAGTTCAAGCCGGGCACCACCCGCCTGACCCTGGGCATTGACGGCACCGAGACCTTCGATGTGATCGGCGAGCGCACCCCGCGCGCCGACCTGACCCTGGTCATTCACCGCCGCGACGGCCAGGACGTAATCGTGCCGGTCACCTGCCGGCTGGACAGCGACGAGGAAGTGGCGATCTACGAAGCCGGTGGCGTGCTGCAGCGCTTCGCCCAGGACTTCCTGGAAGGCGCCAAGGTGGCGTGATGCCGTGCTGAATGCCTGCCCCCCGGCCGCCGGGGGCGGGCTTGTCCGATACCAGGACGGGGCGCACACTGACTTGGCAAAAACTGCCAAAGGAGAGTTTCATGGCCACCATGAACATTTCGCTGACTGACCCGCTCAAGCAGTTCGTGGACGAGGAAGTGCGCGAAGGCGGCTACTCCAGTACGTCGGACTACGTGCGTGACCTGATCCGCCAGCGTCAGCGCAGCAAGGCTGAAGAGCTGCTCAAGCAGTTGATAGCCGAGGGGCTGGCGTCGGGGCCTGCCGTTCCGGTGACTGCGGCCACATTCGAGCGGATGCGTCGCGAACTGACCGAAAGGATGGAGCGTGAAGGCGATTGAATGGAGGCCCCGGGCCGAAGCCGACGCAGCCGACGCCGCGCTGTGGTTCGCACGGCAGGGTGGCCTGGTACTGGGTCGGCGCTTTCTCGCCGAGCTGGAGGCCACGCTTCAACGTATTGCGATATTCCCTGCGTCAGGTTCCGTCCGCCATGCCGACCTCGCCGCACAGTTGCCGGCACTCTTGCGCTTCATGCAGGTTCCGGGCTTCGAACGCTATCTCGTCTACTACCTCGATCTGCCGGACCGCGTGGACGTCATGCGAGTGTGGTGCGTTGATCGTGGCCTTGACGCACTGATGCAAGACATTTCCTGAAATCCAAACGCTTGGATCCGACGATGAATTTTCTTCCGCAACTCCGTATTCCCGCCACCTACATGCGCGGCGGCACCAGCAAGGGCGTGTTCTTCCGCCTGCAGGACCTGCCCGAAGCCGCGCAGGTGCCCGGCGCCGCGCGCGATGCGCTGCTGATGCGCGTGATCGGTTCGCCCGATCCGTATGGCAAGCAGACCGACGGCATGGGCGGCGCCACCTCCAGCACCAGCAAGTGCGTGATCATTTCCACCGCCTCGGTGCCTGACCACGACGTGGACTACCTGTACGGCCAGGTCTCGATCGACACCGCCTTCGTCGACTGGAGCGGCAACTGCGGCAACCTCAGCACCGCTGTCGGTCCGTTCGCGATCGCCAATGGGCTGATCGATCCGGCCCGCGTACCGCGCGATGGCCTGTGCACCGTGCGCATCTGGCAGGCCAACATCGGAAAGACCATCATCGCCCACGTGCCGATGCGCGATGGCGAAGTGCAGGAGATCGGCGATTTCGAGCTGGACGGCGTGACCTTCCCGGCCGCCGAGATCCAGCTGGAATTCATCGATCCGTCCGATGACGGCGATGCGGGCGCGATGTTCCCGACCGGCAACCTGGTCGACACCCTCGATGTTCCCGGCGTGGGCAGTTTCGAGGTGACGATGATCACCGCGGGCATCCCGACCATCTTCCTCAACGCCGCCGACCTCGGCTACACCGGCACCGAGCTGCAGCCGGCGATCAATGAGGACAAGGCCGCACTGCAGAAGTTCGAGACCATCCGCGCGCATGGCGCGATGCGCATGGGCCTGATCTCGAAACTTGAAGACGCAGCGACCCGCCAGCACACGCCGAAGGTGGCCTTCGTGGCGCCGGCACAGGACTACGTTTCGTCCAGCGGCAAGGCCATTCCGGCGTCGGCGATCGACCTGCATGCGCGTGCGCTGTCGATGGGCAAGCTGCACCACGCGATGATGGGAACTGCCGCCGTGGCGATCGGCACCGCAGCAGCGATTCCGGGCACCCTGGTCAACCGTGCCGCCGGCGGCGGCGAACGCGAAGCGGTGACCTTCGGCCACCCCTCCGGCACGCTGCGCGTGGGCGCGCAGGCCGGTCTCGTTGACGGCCAGTGGACGGTGACCAAGGCCATCATGAGCCGCAGTGCCCGCGTGCTGATGGAAGGCAAGGTGCGGGTACCGGCCGAATAGTGCTCTGGTAGATGCCAACCTTGGTTGGCAGGGTGCATGGGCAACCGTGCACCGCAACGAGGAGATCGACGATGTCCGACAACCACACCCCTTCCAACGAGCGTGCAGCGTGGGACGCGCTGCTGGTGGACATCGTCGACTACGTGCGCGACGCGCGCATCGACTCACCCCTGGCGTTCCAGACCGCGCACCACTGCCTGCTCGACACGCTGGGCTGCGGTTTGGAAGCGCTATCCTTCCCGGCCTGCAGCAAGCTGCTCGGTCCACTGGTGCCGGGCATCAGCGTGGTCAACGGTGCGCGCGTGCCGGGTACGCACTACGTGCTGGACCCGGTGCAGGCGGCCTTCAACCTCGGCGCGATGGTGCGCTGGCTGGATTTCAACGACACCTGGCTGGCCGCCGAATGGGGCCACCCGTCGGACAACCTGGGCGGCATCCTGTCTGTCTGCGATTGGCTGGGACGCAACGCGCAGGCCCTGCACCGCCCGGCGCCGACCCTGCATGACGTGCTGCTGGCGATGATCAAGGCACACGAGATCCAGGGCGTGCTGGCCCTGCAGAATTCCTTCAACCGGGTTGGGCTGGACCACGTGGTGCTGGTCAAGGTGGCCACCACCGCGGTGGTCGCGCAGTTGCTCGGGCTGGATCGCGAACGCATGCTCAATGCGCTGTCGTTGGCCTGGGTCGATGGCCAGGCGCTGCGCACCTACCGGCATGCGCCCAACACCGGCTCGCGCAAGAGCTGGGCGGCCGGCGACGCGACCAGCCGTGGCGTGCGCCTGGCGCTGATGGCGGCCAGCGGCGAGATGGGCTATCCCAGCGTGCTGAGCGCGCCGACCTGGGGCTTCGAGGCGGTGTCCATGCATGGCCAGAGGCTGACGCTGGGGCGACCGCTGGGCAGCTACGTGATGGAGAACGTGCTGTTCAAGATCAGCTACCCGGCCGAGTTCCACGGACAGACCGCAGTGGAGGCAGCGATCGTGCTGCACCAGCAGCTGCGTGCGACGGGGCGGCGGGTCGAGGACATCGCGCACATCGCGATCCGCACCCAGGAAGCCTGCATCCGCATCATCGACAAGCAGGGGCCGCTGCACAACCCGGCCGACCGCGATCACTGCGTGCAGTACATGGTCGCCATCGCGCTGCTGCATGGACGGCTGGTGGCCGAGGACTACGAGGATGACGTTGCCGCCGACCCGCGCATCGACGCGTTGCGGGCGAAGATGTCCTGCCATGAGGACGCACAGCTCAGTGCCGACTACCTGGACCCGGACAAGCGCAGCATTGCCAATGGCCTGAGCGTGCGCTTCGCTGATGGCACCGAGCTACCGGAGGTGTTGGTGGAATACCCGCTCGGCCACGCTCGACGCCGCGAGGAAGGCATTCCACTGCTGATGGACAAGTTCCGGCGGCACCTGGCCCACCGCTTCCCGACCGCCCAGCAGCAGCGCATCCTGGCCGCCTCGCTGGACCCGGTGGCGCTGGCGGCGATGCCGGTGACCGACTACGTGGACCTGTACCTGCCGGGGTAGGGAACGTTGGTGGGTACCCTGGTTGGCACGGCCGACGCCAACCAGGGTTGGCGGCTACCGGTCCTGCCGGCCAGCGGCCGGCACTACCCGTCCCGGGCAATTGCCGGATTCGCGTCAACACCTTGACGCGGCCTGCCTATAATGGCCGCCTCGATCAAGGAGTGACGACATGAGCGGTCCGGCACGGCGGAAGCGGTGGGGATGGGCGGCGGCGATACTGGCAGGAGGCCTGTTGCTGGGCCTGGCCGGCTGCCGCAACGACAGCGGGCAGCTGCCCAAGGCCAGTGGTGAAGCCATCACCACCAAGGCCGAGCAGGTGAAGGAGTTCACCCTGCTGCGCGCCTACCCGGACCAGAAGAATGACGGCCTGTCGCTGGCGCTGGAGTTCTCGCGCCCGCTGGTCGGCACCCAGGATTTCGACAAGCTGGTGCGCTTCGAAGAGAAGGTCGGCACCGACGACAGCAGCTGGACGCTGTCCGATGACGGCCTGACCCTGCGTTACCCGTTCGTCGAGGCCGGCAAGGAGTTCAGCCTGGTGGTCTCGCCGGACCTGCTGGCCGCCGATGGCAGCCGCCTGGGCAAGGAGCTGAAGCAGAAGGTGTTCAGCGGCGAGCTGAAGCCGGTGGTGGGTTTCGCGTCGCAGGGCAGCGTGCTGCCGGCCAAGGACAGCCGCGGCCTGCCCGTGGTCTCGGTGAACGTGCCGGAAGTCGACGTCGAGTTCCTGCGCGTGCGCGAGAAGGACCTGCCGACCTTCTTCAGCCAGTACCAGCGCGGCGGCCGCCGTGGCAGCTGGGAGCTGAGCAGCGACTACGAGCGCAGCCCGATCAACAAGCTGGCCGAGCCGGTCTACGTCAACCGATTCATCCTGGGGGGCAAGAAGAACGAGCGGGTGCTGACCTACCTGCCGACCCAGGACATCAAGGAACTGCAGGAGCCGGGCCTGTACTTCGCCCTGCTCAAGCGCACCGGTGACTACGAAGGCGAGTTCGATACCGCGTTCTTCTCGGTCAGCGACATCGGCCTGCATACCCGTGCCTACAAGGACAAGCTGTTCGTGCACACGGCCGGCCTCAAGGACGGCGCGCCGCTGAAGGGCATCGACCTGCGCGTGCTGGATGCCAAGGGCGAGGTGGTGCTCAAGGGCAGCACCGACGGCAACGGCAATGCGCTGCTGAACTACACCCTGGATGCCACCCACGTGCTGGTCGCCAGCAGTGGCAAGGACACCAGCTTCCTGCCGTTCAACCAGCCGGCGCTGGACCTGAGCGAATTCGCCGTGGCCGGCCGTGACAATGCCTGGTTCGACGTCTACGCCTGGTCCGGGCGCGACCTGTACCGCCCGGGCGAGACCGTGCGCCTGTCCGCGCTGCTGCGCGACAACGACGGCAAGCCGGTCAAGGCCCAGCCGGTGTTCCTGCGCCTGAAGCAGCCCGACGGCAAGACCTTCCGCGAGACCCGCCTGCAGCCGGGTGACCAGGGCTACATCAACTTCGAGCAGGTGATCCCCGCCGAGGCGCCGACCGGGCGTTGGCAGGTCGAGTTCCGCACCGACCCGGCCAGCAAGGAAGCGATCCAGGGCATGACCCTGCGCATCGAGGAGTTCCTGCCCGAGCGCATGAAGCTGGACCTGGACAGCGCCCAGAAGACGCTGAAGCCGGGTGAGGACCTGCGCCTGCAGGCCAATGGCGCCTATCTGTATGGCGCGCCGGCCGATGGCAACCGCTTCACCGCGCGCATGGCGGTGGCCGCCGAGCAGAAGCCGGTGGACGGCCTGCCGGGCTATTTCTTCGGTGACCCGACCCTGCAGCTGCCGCGCGAGGCCAAGGACGTGATCGATACCACGCTGCCGGCCAATGGCCAGCTGCGTGAGGACGTGGCGTTGCCGGAAGAGGCGGCCAAGGCCAAGGCACCGATCGCCGTGGTGCTGTCCGGCAGCCTGTATGAAACCGGTGGCCGCACGGTCACCCGTACCCTGAAGTGGGTGATGTGGCCGGCCAACGCGCTGGTCGGCGTGCGGCCGCTGTTCAACCCCGACGATGGCGCTGATTCCAACGGCAACGCACGCTTCGAACTGATGCGCGTGGATGCCGCCGGCACACCGCAGCCAGCCAAGGGCCTGAAGATCACCCTGGTGCGCGAACTGCGCGACTACCACTGGACCTTCAACGACAACCGCTGGGACTACGACTTCACCCGCCGTTTCGAGAACAAGGAAACCCGCACCGTCGATGCCGGCAGCAGCGCGGTCGCCTTCGACTTCCCGGTGGAGTGGGGTGAGTACCGGGTGGACGTGTTCGATCCGTCCACCGGCCTGACCAGCCGCTATCCGTTCCGCGCCGGCTGGAGCTGGGGCGACGACAACCGCGGCCTGGACGCGCGCCCGGACAAGGTCAAGCTGGGCCTGGACAAGACCGGCTACAAGGCCGGTGACACCCTGGAGGTGACGGTGACCCCGCCGCACGCCGGCAAGGGCATCCTGATGGTCGAGACCGACCGCATGCTGTACGTGCAGGACATCGAGGCCAAGCCGGGTTCGACCTTCAAGATTCCGGTCACCGCCGACTGGGAGCGCCACGACGTCTACATCACCGCGCTGGTGTTCCGTGGCGGCAGTGCACCGAGCAGGATCACCCCGGCCCGCGCCGTGGGCGTGGTGCATGTGCCGATGGACCGCAAGGGCCGCACCGTGGCCGTCGGCCTGGTCGCGCCCAAGCAGATGCGGCCGGAACAGGACCTGCCGGTGACGGTCAGTGCGCCGCAGCTGGCCGGCAAGACCGCGCACGTGACCGTCTCGGCGGTGGACGTGGGCATCCTCAACATCACCCGTTTCCCGGTGCCCGACGCCGGTGCGCACTTCTTCGCCCAGCGTCGCCTCGGCATCGATGCCTATGACATCTACAGCCGGGTGATCGAGAGCTTCGATGGTGGCAGCGGCAAGCTGAAGTTCGGTGGTGACATGGCGCTGCAGGCATTGCCGCAGGCCAAGCGCCCGACGGCACGCGTGCAGACCGTGGACCTGTTCTCCGGCCCGGTGCAGCTCGATGCCAAGGGCAATGCCCGCATCCGCCTGAAGGTACCGGACTTCAACGGCACCCTGCGCGTGTCGGCGCTGGTCTACAGCGATGACCAGTATGGCAAGCGTGATGTGGAAACCATCGTGCGCGCGCCGATCCTGGCCGAAGCCAGCATGCCACGCGTGCTGGCCCCGGGCGACCGCAGCACCGTGACCCTGGACGTGCAGAACTTCACCGGCAAGCCGGGCCAGTTCAACGTGAAGGTGGAAAGCGAAGGCCCGTTGAACCTGGGCGAGGGCAGCCGCAGCGTGCAGCTGAATGCCGATGCCAAGACCACGCTGAGCTTCCCATTGTCGGCACGCGAAGGCCACAGCGTGGCCAAGGTGCGGGTGCGCGTGGATGGCAACGGCTTCAAGGCTGATCGCCGCTACGACCTGCCGGTGCGTGCGGCGTGGCCGCAGGTATTGCGTTCGCAGGTGCGTACGCTGGATCCGCTGGCCGCGGTCAGCCTCGATAACAGCCTGACCGATGGCCTGATGTCCGAGTCGGTGAATGCCCGCCTGCTGGTCAGCCCGCTGCCGCCGATTCCGTTCGCCAGTGCGCTGCAGGGCGCGCTGAACTACCCGTACGGCTGTGCCGAGCAGACCACCAGCAAGGGCTACGCCGCGCTGATCCTGGACCAGGCGACGTCGTCGATGCTCGGTGCCGACGGCCTGGATGCCAAGACCCGTCGCGAGCGCATGGAAGGCGCGTTCGGTCGCCTGGCGTCGATGCAGGTGGCCAACGGCAACTTCTCGATGTGGGGTGACGACGGCTACGTGAACCCGTGGCTGACCCCGTACATCACCGAGTTCCTGCTCGATGCCAAGGACGCCGGTTTCGCGGTGCCGGACAACGTGCTGCAGAAGGCACTGAACCGGCTCAGCGAGGACCTGCTGTCCGGTGGCAACCAGTTCTACGGCCAGGACGACCGCGAGAAGCTGAAGTTCGCCAACC
Source organism: Stenotrophomonas sp. AG209 (assembly GCF_003550055.1). Taxonomy (NCBI): domain Bacteria; kingdom Pseudomonadati; phylum Pseudomonadota; class Gammaproteobacteria; order Lysobacterales; family Lysobacteraceae; genus Stenotrophomonas; species Stenotrophomonas sp. AG209. Next base: position 1,386,505 of record NZ_QXDB01000001.1, on the reverse strand, counting down.
AGGCGTATTCGGGCTACGTGCTGGCCCGGGTCAACCGTGCGCCGCTGGGTACCCTGCGCACGCTGTACGACAACGAGCGCAGCAAGGCGGTCGGTGGCCTGTCGCTGGTCCATCTGGGCGTGGCGCTCTCGCTGCAGGGCGATGCCAAGCGTGGCCAGGCCGCGCTGGCCGCGGCCTTCGCCAAGTCCAGCAGCGAACGCCCGTCCTATTTCGGCGACTACGGCAGCGCCATCCGTGATGACGCGCTGATGATCGCGCTGACCCACGAAAACAAGCTGGCCAAGCCGGCCTGGGATGCGCGTGCGGTGGATCTCGGCCGTGGCCTGGATGCGCGCCGCAATGCCGGCTGGATGTGGCTGAGCACGCAGGAACAGGTGGCGATTGCCCGCCTCGGCAAGGCGCTCGCCGCCAACCAGAAGGCGCTGGTGGCCGGTGAACTGGTGATTGGTGGCAACACCGAAGCCATCGGCGAGCGCAAGCTGTTCGGCCGCAACTTCAGCGCCAGCGAACTGGCCAGCGGCGTACGCTTCACCCCGCAGGGCCAGCCGCCGATGTTCGCCAGCATCGACGTGGCCGGCATCCCGCGCAGCGCACCGGCACCGGACAACAGCGTGCTGGGCGTTGAGCGCAGCTACTACGGCACCGATGGCAAGCCGTGGTCGCCGCGCCCGCTGAAGGAAGGCGAAGCGCTGATCGTGCGCGTCACCGTCACCGCCGACACTACGATGCCGGACGCACTGCTGACCGACCTGCTGCCGGCCGGCCTGGAGATCGAGAACTTCAACCTGGGCGACGCCAAGCAGTGGGCCGACGTGGTGGTCGATGGCATCACCATCAGCGACCGCGGCGAAGCTGCCGATACCAAGCATGAGGAGTTCCGCGACGATCGCTATGTGGCCGCGCTGAAGCTCTCGCGTGGCAGCAAGGCCAACGTGTTCTACCTGGTGCGTGCGGTGACGCCGGGAACCTACTCGGTGCCGCCGCCGCTGGTGGAGGACATGTACCGGCCGCAGCTGCGTGGCGTCGGCCGCAGCAACCCGACCACGATCACGGTGGTGCAGCCGTGACCGCGCGGACGGGCCGCGACGGCGCGGCCCGTCCCGCTGGCAAGCTCCAATCCGGCACGCTGCAATGAAGAACACGATGACGACCCGGCTGGCGGCCCTGCGCCGCTGGCTGCGGCCGCTGTGGCCGTGGCTGCGCTGGGGCACGGCCGCCACGCTGGCGCTGCTGCTGGTGCTGGATGTCGTCTTCCCGCCGCCGCTGCCGAAGCAGCGCGATACCAGCACCCTGGTGGTGGCTGCCGACGGCACGCCATTGCGCGCGTTTGCCGATGCCGAGGGCGTGTGGCGCTATCCGGCATCGATCGACAGCGTCTCGCCGCTGTATCTGCAGGCGCTGCTGACCTACGAGGACCGCTGGTTCTGGCGCCATCCGGGCATCAACCCGCTGGCGATCCTGCGTGCCAGCGGCCAGCTGCTGCGCGGTGGCCGCATTGTTTCCGGTGGCTCGACCCTGACCATGCAGGTCGCCCGCATCCTCGACCCGCACACGCGCACGCCGTGGGGCAAGCTCAAGCAGATGCTGCGCGCGGTGCAGCTGGAAGTGCACCTGAGCAAGCGGCAGATCCTGGCCCTGTACCTGGAGCGCGCGCCTTACGGGGGAACCATCGAGGGCGTGGAAGCGGCCAGCTGGGCCTATCTGGGCAAGCCGGCGGCGCAGCTGTCGCATGCCGAAGCCGCGTTGCTGGCGGTGCTGCCACAGGCGCCGAGCCGGCTGCGCCCGGACCGCCATCCGGAAGCCGCGCAGAAGGCACGCGACAAGGTGCTGTCACGCATGGCCGAACTGGGCGCGTGGACACCGGAAGAGGTGGAGGACGCGCGCATCGAGAACGTGGTGGCGCGCTCGTTGCGGCCTCCACTGCATGCCGCACTGCTGGCGCAACGACTTCACTCGGCGTACCCCGGCCAGGCACGCATCCAGAGCAGCATCGACATCGGCCTGCAACGCACGCTGGAAGAACGCGTGGCCAGCTATTTCTCGACGCTGCCCGAGCGCACCTCGGCCGCCTTGCTGGTGGTCGACAACCAGACCCTGCAGGCGCGTGCCTATGTCGGCACCTTGGCGTTCGGTGACCGCCAGCGGCTGGGCCACGTGGACATGGTGCAGGCCTGGCGTTCGCCGGGCTCCACGCTCAAGCCGTTCCTGTATGCAATGGCGCTGGATGATGGCCTGATCCATTCGGAAAGCCTGCTGGTCGATGCGCCGCAGAGTTTCGGCAGCTACCGCCCCGGCAACTTCGACATGGCCTTCAATGGGCCGATTGGTGCTTCCAGCGCATTGCGGCTGTCGCTCAATGTGCCCTCGGTGGACCTGCTGCAGCGGGTCGGGGCCGCGCGCTTCGCCGCGCGCCTGTCGCACGCCGGCATCCAGCTGCGCTTCCCACCGGGCAGCACGCCCAACCTGTCGCTGATCCTGGGTGGCACCGGTGCGCGGCTGGAAGATCTGGTCGGTGCGTTCGCCGCGCTCAACCGCAACGGCATCGCCGGCCGCGTGCGCTACACCGATGACGAGCCGATGATCGAGCGGCGCCTGGCCTCGCCGGGCGCCAGCTGGATCGTGCGCGAGATGCTGGAATCGAACCCGCGTCCGGGCTACAGCGTCGGCACCTTCGATGTCGGTGGCCGCCCGCGCGTGGCGTGGAAGACCGGCACCAGCTATGGCTATCGCGATGCGTGGGCGATCGGCAGTACCCGCCACTACACCGTGGGCGTGTGGGTGGGTCGGCCGGACGGCACGCCGTTGCCGGGCCAGTATGGCGCGGTCACCGCACTGCCGCTGATGTTCGAGGTGGTGGACAGCCTGCCGCGCCAGCGCGGCGATTCGGCGGCCGCACCGATGCCGGCCAGTGTCAGCCAGGAAGACATCTGCTGGCCCACCGGCGAACGCGCCGAGGGCCTGCCGGCGGCGCTGTGCCAGCGGCGGATGTCGGCCTATCTGCTGGACGGCGCGGCACCGCCGACCTTCCCCGAGCGCGAGGCGCGGCGCTGGCAGCCGGGGCGGCAGCGTTACCTGGCCGACGCGCGGACCGGACTGCGTGTATCCGCGGATTGCCGTTTGCCGCATGAGGAAGTCGCGCGGGAGATCGCGCGCTGGCCGGCGTTGTTGTCCCCATGGCTGCCCAAGGCCACGCGCGAGGCCTCGCAGCTGCCGGCGCTGTCGCCGGACTGCCGCGACGACGGGCGGGAGGCCAGCGTCGCGCTGCACGTGGACGGACTCAATGATGGCGCCACGCTGGCGCGCGCGCCGAATTCGGAACATGGCGTACGCCTGCAGCTGCGCGCGCTGGGCAGCGAGCAGGCAGTGGACTGGTTGCTGGATGGACGCTGGATCGCGCAGACCCACGGCGCGCAGCTGATGCAGCGCGAATTCGCCGAACCGGGCGCACACACCCTGACCGCGCTGGCGGCCGACGGCGCGTGGACGCAGGTGCGGTTCAACGTCCTCCGCTAGATGCCAACCTTGGTCGGCGCGCGGCCCAACGCCAACGACACCGCCGTGCTCTGGTAGGTGCCAACCTTGGTTGGCACGCGGCAAAGGCGCCCACCAAGGTGGGCATCTACCAGCTCATTCCCCGATCCACCCATCCAGCAGGTCGGCAAACTCGTCGGCGTGTTCCTCTTCCTGCGCCAGGATCTCTTCGAGGATGCGCTTGGTGGTGGTGTCGCGGTCGCCGATGAAGTTGATCATCTCGCGGTAGCTGTCGATGGCAATCCGTTCGGCCACCAGGTTCTCGCGGACCATGTCGCGCAGGTCGCTGCCTTCCTTGTATTCGGCATGCGAGCGTGCGGTCAGCGTATCCGGGTTGAGGTCGGGCTCGCCGCCAAGCTGGACGATGCGCTCGGCCAGCTTGCCGGCGTGCGCCTGTTCCTGCTGTGCATGCTCGAGGAACTCGGCCTTGACCGCGTCGGCCAGCATGCCCTTGGCCATGAAGTAATGCCGGTAGTAGCGCAGCACGCATACGTACTCGGTGGCCAGTGCATCGTTGAGCAGCTTGATCACCACCTTGCGGTCGGCGCTGTAGCTGTCGGTGATCGCACCGTCTTCGATGTTGCGCCGGGCGCGTTCGCGCAGGGTCTTGCGGTCGCTGAAGCCGGGAACCCTGGCGGCGGGCTTTGCGGCTTTGGCTGGCTTGCTGGACATGGCTGGCCGTTTCCTCTTGCGGTGGGGAATCAGGTAGGCAGGTGCTCCAGCACGTACTCGGCGGAAGACACCTCGAACTGGCCCGGCTGCTCGATCCAGGCCGCACGCACCACGCCATCCACCACGTACAGGGCGAACCGGCGTGAGCGGATGCCCATGCCCGAGGCGCTGGCGTCGAGCTCCAGGCCGAGCGCGCGGGTCAGTTCGGCATTGCCGTCGGACAGCATCAGCAGGCCGTCGGGCACGCTCTGGTCGGCAGCCCAGGCCTTCATCACGAACGGGTCGTTGACGGCCATGCAGTAGACGTCGATACCGCGCTGGCGGAACGCCTGGAACTTCTCGACGTAGCCGGGCAGGTGGCGCGCCGAGCAGGTCGGGGTGAACGCGCCGGGCACGGCGAACAGCACCACTTTGCGCGCGTCGAACAGCGAATGCGTATCGAGCGTTTCGATGCCCTCGCGGATGCGCTTAAGGGTCACTTCCGGAATGCGGTCGCCGACATGGATGGTCATGGGGAACTCCTTGCTGGGGCAGGCTAGTGGGCCGGATGGGACAGGGGCGTCAAGACATTGGAAAACCCGTGTGCAGGCCCCATCTTCAGGCTTTGCGGCGGGGGCTTCCAGCCACAGCCTGGGGCATCGGGATGGCAGCCGCATTGCGCAGGATCAGTCGGCCTCACCGGGGCCGCACGAGGGGCGGCGTAGCATCGCCGGCGCGTAGAATGAACCCGGGGCGGCGCCACCGGCGCGGCCGAAGCAGATCGAGGTAGCTGGATGGAATTCAAGGATTACTACGCCACCCTGGGGGTGGAACCGAGCGCGGGCGAGGCGGAGATCAAGACCGCCTACCGCCGGCTGGCACGCAAGTACCACCCGGACGTCAGCAAGGAGGCCGGGGCGGAAGACAAGTTCAAGGCGGTCAACGAGGCCTACGAGGCGCTGCGCGATCCGGAAAAGCGCGCGGCCTACGACCAGCTGCGCGCGCAGGGCTATCGCCCGGGCGAGGAGTTCAACGTGCCACCGAACTACGGTGGCGCCGGTGGTTTCAATTTCGAGGAAGTGTTCGGCGGTGGTGGACCCAACGGCGGCTTCAGCGACTTCTTCGAAAGCCTGTTCGCGCGCCAGCGTGACGGTGGCGGCGCTGGTCCGGGCCCGGGCTTCAGCAGCCAGGGCCACGCGCCCAACCGCGACACCCGGGCCAAGCTGTCGGTACCGCTGGAAGCGGCCTACAGCGGCGACAGCCTGCGCATCACCGTCAACGGCAAGCAGCTGGACGTGCGCGTGCCCAAGGGCATCCGTCCGGGCCAGGTGATCCGCCTGGCCGGGCAGGGCAACCATGGCGGCAACCTGCTGCTGGAAGTCGAGTACGCCGCCCACCCGCAGTTCGAGGTCGATGGCCGCAACATCCTCTATACGTTGCCGGTCACGCCGTGGCAGGCCGCGCTGGGCACCAGCCTGAGCGTCCCGACGCTGGGCGGCACGGTGGAGCTGAAGATTCCCGCCGATTCCGATGCAGGTCGCAAGCTGCGCCTGCGTGGCCGTGGCCTGCCGGGCAGCCCGGACGGCGACCAGATCGTCGAAATCGAGATCGTGGCTCCGGCTGCGACCGACGAGGCGCAGAAGAAGGCGTACCGGAACCTGGCCAAGGCGTTCGGCGAGTCAATCTGAGGCCGATTCTGGTGGGTGCGGACCTTGGTCCGCACGCCTTCCGGTAGTGCCGGCCGCTGGCCGGCAATTTCATGACCCGGGACGGTGATACGTGGTTGCCGGCCAGCGGCCGGCACTACCAGGCGCCGTCTCAGCCCTGCCCGGCGAACACGCGCTCCAGCACCTCGGACAGCTCGTCTTCCGAGAACGGCTTGGTGATGTAGGCCTTGGCGCCCTGGCGCATGCCCCACATGCGGTCGGTGTCCTGGTCCTTGGTGGTCACCAGGATCACCGGGATATGCCGGGTCGCCTCGTCGCGGGCGAGGGTACGGGTGGCCTGGAAGCCGTTGAGGTTGGGCATCACCACGTCCATCAGGACCAGGTCGGGCAGCTCGGCCTTGGCGGTTTCGACCCCGGCGGCGCCATCGGTGGCGGTCAGGATCTGGTGCCCGAGCTTCTCGACGATGCGCTGTATCCCCAACAGCTGCGACGGTGAGTCGTCGACGATCAGAATGCGTGCCATGTTGTTCCCCATGTAATGCCCGCAGTGTAGTGCGGGCTCATTACCGGCGGGAGGGGGGCATCTGCCGTCCGTCGCCTGCCTGCGACGTTCAGTCGATCCGCACTACCGTGCGGCCCAGCGAGCCACCGCCCAGCATCCGCTCGAACACTGCCGGCAGGCCATCAAGGCCGACCTCGGCGGTGCAGATGCGGTCCAGGTGCTGCGGCTTCCACTCAGTGCCCAGGCGCGACCACACCTCTTCGCGCAGCGGGCGCGGTGCATTGGCCGAAGACACGCCGAGCAGCGACACACCGCGCAGGATGAAGGGCATCACCGTCATGTCCAGCGTCGGGCTGGCCGCCAGGCCGGCGCTGACCACGCTGCCGTAGGGCACGGTCTGCGCCAGCAGGCTGGCGAGCATGGCGCCGCCGGCATTGTCGAGGCCCCCGCCGAAGCGCGCCGACTGCAGCGGGCCGGTGTCGCTCAGTGCCTTGCGCGGCAGCACCTCGGTGGCGCCGATGGCGCGCAGGAAGTCGGTCTGCTCCGGCTTGCCACTGACCGCGTGCACGGTGTAGCCGGCACGGCTGAAGATCGACAGCGCCAGCGCACCGACGCCACCACTGGCGCCGGTGACCGCCAGCGGGCCGAGATCCGGGGTCTGCCGGTTGTCCTGCATGCGCAGCAGGGCCAGCGCCGCCGTGAAGCCGGCGGTGCCCAGCACCATCGCCTCGCGCGGGCTCAGCCCGGTCGGCTGGGCAATCACCGCACGCGACTCCAGCCGCACATACTGGCTGTAACCGCCGTCACGGGTCTCGCTGAGGCCGCAGCCGGTGGCCAGCACGGCATCGCCTTCACGCCAGTCCGGGTCGGTGCTGGCGACCACGATGCCGGCCACGTCGATGCCGCCCACCAGCGGGAAGCGGCGCAGGATCTTCCCCTTGCCGGTGCCGGCCAGGGCGTCCTTGTAGTTGACCGAGGACCAGTGGGCGCGGATCAGCACCTGTCCCGGGTTGAGGTCGTCCACCCTGAGCTGGGCCAGGCCGCTGCGGTAGCCGGCGTCGTCGTTTTCGATGCGGAAGGCGGTGAACGGGGTGGTGGGGGCCATCGGCGTTGCCTGACTTCGAGGAAAACGCCACCTTACCCCGTCGCCCCCCTTTCGATCCTGCCGATCCGCCCCATCTTGTATGATCGGTAATGGTTTCACGGCTGGCGCCGCGGGAAGGGCCCGCGCCGCAGCCCACATCTTGATGGAGCGTGCATGGCCTGGAATACACCCGGCGGCAACAAGGGCGGACAAGGCCCCGAGGACAATCGACGCGGGCCGTTCGGGTCGCGCGGCGGTGGCAATGGTGGTGGCTGGGGCGGACTGCCCGGGCCGCTGAAGGACCTGTTCGACGGCGGCATCATGCGTTGGGTGGTGGCAGCCGTGGTGCTGCTGGTGCTGTTCTCCAGCTTCCAGCTGATCGGCGAACAGCAGCGTGGCGTGGTGCTGCGCTTCGGCCAGTTCTCGCGCATCCTGCAGCCCGGCCCGAACTTCAAGCTGCCGTGGCCGATCGAATCGGTCACCAAGGTCAACGCCACCGAGATCAAGACCTTCTCGATCCAGGTGCCGGTGCTGACCCGCGACGAGAACATCGTCAACGTCTCGCTGAACGTCCAGTACCGCATCGACGACCCGCAGCAGTACCTGTTCGGCACGGTCGATGCCAACCAGGTGCTGGAGCAGTCGGCGCAGAGCGCGGTGCGCGAGGAAGTCGGCCGTGCCGACCTCAACGCCGTGCTGAACAACCGTGGCCCGCTGGCCGTGGCTGCCGAGGAGCGCTTGCAGGCGCTGCTGAAGGCGTTCAAGACCGGCCTGACCGTGACCGGCCTGACCCTGCAGGACGCCCGTCCGCCGGAAGAAGTGAAGCCGGCCTTCGACGAGGTCAACGGTGCCCAGCAGGTCAAGGAACGCCTGATCAACGAAGCCCAGGCCTACGCCGCCAAGGTCGTGCCGGAAGCCCGAGGCCAGGCCTCGCGCGCCCGTACCACCGCCGAAGGCTACAAGCAGGCCGTGGTCTCCAAGGCCGAGGGTGACGCGCAGCGCTTCAGCCTGTTGCAGGCCCAGTACAAGGACGCCCCGGAAGTGACCCGCAAGCGCCTGTGGCTGGAGACCGTGCAGCAGGTGCTGAGCGAGAACCGCAAGGTGATCGGTGGCGATGGCCGCCAGCTGATCTACGTGCCGATGACCGGCGACACCCGTCCCACCACCTCGGCCCCGGCCGCAGTGGCGAACCCGGATGTGGTGATGCCGTCGCTGCCGGGTGCAGCGGTGGAAGCTTCCCGTGATCCGGGCCGGCCGGTGGGCCGCCCGACCGGGCGACCGAGCGGCCGTGAGGAGGGCAGCCGATGAAGAGTCCTATCTGGATCGCCGTGATCGTGGCGGTGGTGCTGGGCCTGCTCGGCTCGGTGTACGTGGTCCGTGAGGACCAGACCGCCATGGTGCTGAACCTGGGCAAGGTGGTGCGTTCGGACATCAAGCCGGGCCTGCACTTCAAGGTGCCGGTGGTGGAAACGGTGAAGGTCTTCGACCGCCGCTTCCAGGTGCTCGACACCGCGCCGGCGCGTTACTTCACCGCCGAGCAGAAGGACGTCAGCGTCGACTTCTTCGCCATCGGCTACATCTCCAACGTGGGTGACTACTTCCGTGCCACCGGCGGCGATCCGCGCATCGCCAATGCCCGCCTGGCACCGATCATCACCGACTCGCTGCGCAACCAGATCAACTCGCGCACCCTGCAGCAGCTGGTGTCCGGCGACCGCAGCGAGCTGATCGCCGAGCAGCTGAAGGGGATCAACGAAGCCGTGGCCGGGCTGGGCATGCAGATGATCGACCTGCGCATCAAGCAGGTGGACCTGCCGACCGACAGCCAGGTGATCAACGACGTGTACGAGCGCATGCGCGCCCAGCGCAAGCAGGAAGCAGCGAAGCTGCGCGCGGAGGGCGAGGAGCAGTCGCTGACCATCCGCGCCCAGGCCGACCGTGACAGCACCGTGCTGATCGCCGAAGCCGAGCGTGATGCACAGCGCCTGCGTGGTGAAGGCGATGCCGATGCGGCCCGCATCTACGGCAAGGCCGGCTCGGCCGACCCGTCGTTCTATGCGTTCTACCGCAGCCTGGAGGCCTACCGTGGCTCCATGACCGACGGCAACGGCGTGATCGTGCTCGACAAGAACGACCCGTTCCTGCAGTACCTGAAGAACGACCGCTGAGGTCGCAGGGCAGTACCCCACGGGGCCCGGCCAGATGCCGGGCCCCGTGCTTTTTCCGGAGTCCCCCATGAAAGATCTGTTCGCTGCCGTCTGCCTGGTGGCGGTGCTGGAAGGCCTGTTCCTGTTCGCCGCCCCGTTCGCCTGGAAGCGCATGGCCGAACGCCTGCTGGACCTGCCCAGCCCGGCCCTGCGCAGCTTCGGCGGACTGGTGCTGTTGGCCGGCCTGAGCCTGCTGTGGTGGGTGCGGCATTGAAAGGGTAGTGCCGGCCGCTGGCCGGCAACCTGGGATTGCCGGCCAGCGGCCGGCAGTACCGGGGAGGCGCCTGACCGGCCGGTGAAGCCGTCCGTCGGAAAGGTGGCAGCGGACCCCGGAAACCCGGATAATGCACAAAAGCCGGACGGGCCTCCCCCGTTCGGCTTTTTCCGTGTCTGGGCCTTCCATCGCCGGCCGCTCCCCGTTTGGAGCCGCCCTACAGGTGCTGGCCAGCCCTGCCACGGTTTACCCGTCCGCGGCCCCGATGGCCGCAACAAATCGAGGAGCCCGTCATGGGTCAGTCTGTCGTAGTGTTGGGTGCCCAGTGGGGCGATGAAGGCAAGGGCAAGATCGTCGATCTGCTCACTGAGGAAATCGGCGCCGTCGTGCGCTTCCAGGGCGGCCACAATGCCGGCCACACCCTGGTCATCAACGGTAAGAAGACCGTCCTGCATCTGATCCCGTCGGGCATCCTGCGTGACGATGCGCTGTGCCTGATCGGCAACGGCGTGGTGATCTCGCCGGCCGCGCTGCAGAAGGAAATCGCCGAGCTGGAAGCCTCCGGCGTGGAAGTGCGCTCGCGCCTGAAGATCTCCCCGGCTGCGCCGCTGATCATGCCGTACCACATCGCCCTGGACCAGGCGCGCGAGCGCGCTGCCGGCGGCAAGGCGATCGGCACCACCGGCCGTGGCATCGGCCCGGCCTACGAAGACAAGGTGGCGCGTCGCGGCATCCGCATCGCCGACCTGCATTACCCGAAGCAGCTGGAAGAGCTGCTGCGTACTGCGCTCGATTACCACAACTTCGTGCTGACCAAGTATCTGAACACCGATGCGGTCGATTTCCAGAAGACCTTCGACGAAGCGCTGGCCTTCGGCGAGTACGTGCAGCCGATGAAGTCCGACGTGGCCGGCATCCTGCACGACCTGCGCAAGCAGGGTAAGCGCGTGCTGTTCGAAGGTGCGCAGGGCGCACTGCTGGACATCGACCACGGCACCTACCCGTACGTCACCAGCTCCAACACCACCGTCGGTGGTGCGCTGGCCGGTTCCGGCGTCGGCGCCGATTCGATCGATTACGTGCTGGGTATCGCCAAGGCCTACGCCACCCGCGTCGGCGGCGGCCCGTTCCCGACCGAGCTGGACGACGAAGTCGGCCAGGGCATCCGTGACCGCGGCGCCGAGTACGGTGCCTCGACCGGTCGTCCGCGTCGTTGCGGCTGGATGGACATCGTCGCGCTGAAGCGCGCCGTGGCCATCAACGGCATCAGCGGCCTGTGCATCACCAAGCTGGACGTGCTGGATGGCATGGAAAAGCTGAAGGTCTGCATCGCCTACGAATACAACGGCAAGCGCACCGAGTACGCGCCGCTGGACGCGCAGGGCTGGGAAGACTGCACCCCGGTGTACCTGGAGTTCCCGGGCTGGAGCGAGAACACCCACGGCATCACCAACTGGGATGACCTGCCGCCGGCCGCGCGCGCCTACCTGCGCTCGCTGGAAGAGCTGGCCGGCTGCCCGATCAGCATCGTCTCCACCGGCCCGGACCGCGACCACACCATGGTCCTGCAGGATCCGTTCGCCTGAGGTAGCACCGGGCGCTGCCCGGCGTAGGTGACAGGAAAAGCCCCGCGCAAGCGGGGCTTTTTCGTTACTGTGTCGCCAAGGCCAGCGGGGAAGCGACGCAATGACCAGGATGTCAGCGTGAAGGGCGAGACGATCGTGCGGATCACCCTGTGGGTGCTGTGGAGCCTGTGGGGCATCGCCTGCCTGGTACTGCTGCTGGGTGCGGCCGCCAATGCCCTGGCGTCGCGCACGCAGACGGTGCCGCTGGTGCTGAGTCCTGGCGCAACCGCCCAGATCACCGTCTACCGCCTCATCGATGACCAACTGCGGTTGCGCCTGCGCTATGCCGCGGACGGTACGGAGGCTGACCCCGAGGTGCTGCTGCGCATCGAAACTCCGACCGATCAGGGAGACTTCCGTGCAGGGGAGCGTTCGGGAGTGGCCGGGCAGGGCATCAATCGCGCGCTGGCTTCGGTTGAGTCCAGCGGCCTCACGGCGTTCTACTTTGGCTACGGCCGCGGCGACGCATTGCCACGCGGCCGCTCATGGCTACGGGTAACCGTGCTGGAGGTGGACCCGGCCCTGGCCGGGCACGCGGCAGACATCGAGCTGCAGCCACCGCTGGACCTGCTGAAGCTGACCGACCTGGACTACATCTGGCTGTGGCCGTTCTTCTTCTGGAAGATGGCGGCGCTGTTCCTGCTGATTCCAGGGGCTGCGTTGGCTGTCTTTACTCTGGTGTTGCGGCGCTGGCAGCGCCGGGCATCAGCGCCGCCGACTTCAGCAGGGGGTAGGGATTGATGGACTCTCCCTTCCACCACTGTTTTTCCGGCCCCAGCACATGCACCTCGAAATGCAGATGCGGCGCGTCGGCACTGGCGTTGCCGGTGCTGCCGACGTAACCGATCACATCCCCGCGTTTGATCACCTGCTTTTCCGCCAGGCCATCGGCATAGCGCTGCAGATGCGCGTAGTAGTAGCACCAGCGTCCGCTGGGTTCGAACTGGTAGATCGTCAAGCCGCCGCGCTCGCTGTCGAACAGTTTTTCCACCGTGCCATCGGCCACCGCGAGTACCGGGGTACCGGCATCGGCCATGATGTCGATGGCATCGTGCACACGGCCCTCGCTGCGCGCATCGGTGAAGGTGTCGCGCAGCTGAGAGGGCAGTACGCCCTGCAGCGGCAGCAGCAGACCGGACGGTGCATCCGCAGCCTGCGCGGCCGACTGCGCGGTGGCGGCGGGTGGGGTTGTTGCGCGCGGCGCTACTGGTTCCGTCACCGGCGCGGCGGCCAACGTCGATGGCGCTGCCGGCAGCGAGGCGGCTACCGGCTCACTCGCGTCGCGGCGCAGCCACCAACCTGCACCCAGTCCCAGCAGAACGCCCAGTACGATCAGCTGCGGAAGGCGCATCGGCTCACTCCTGCATCACCACGGGGACCAAAGTGTCCACCGCATCGGCCACACGCAGCGCATCCCAGTTGGTCATGCGTACGCAGCCATGCGATTCGGTCTTGCCCACGTGGCCGGGTTCAGACGTGCCGTGCAGGCCGTAATGCGGTTTGGACAGGTCGATCCAGACCCGCCCGACCGGATTGTTCGGGCCCGGTGGCAGGGTGGCCTTCTTTTCGCCCTTGCGGGCATCCCAGAACAGCTTCGGGTTGTAGTGGAACGGCGGGTCGCGGTACACGCCCTGGATCTTCCATTCGCCGATCGGTAACGGGTCGTGCTGGCTGCCCGACGACACCGGGACCTGTGCAATCACCTTGCCCTGCGCATCCAGCAACTGCAGGGTGGAGTCGGATTTATCGACCACGATCTTCGCCGCCTTTGGCAATGCGGCGGGTGCGATGTTGGGTACCTGGATGCGGCCGCCTGCCTTGGCAAGATCCACGCCTGGATTGAGCAGCTTCAGCAGCTCAGGGGATGCATGGAAGCGCTCGCCCAGGGCCTCTTCCACACTGCCGTATCCCAGCGATTTGAGCTTGGCCTGGGCGGCGGGCCCTTTGGGTGTGGCCTGGAACGGACCGGCAACATCCTCAGCAGTCAGCGTGTAGCTGGCCAGCGGCGTGATCGTATCGGCCTGCAGAGCCTTCCAGGTGGCGTCATCCAGTTCACCCGTTACGGTCAGCCCATGCGCCGCCTGGAAGCCCGACACCGCGCGTCGCTGGTTGCTGCCCACTTCGCCATCGATCTGGCCGGGAGAGAAATTCGCACGATCCAGCAGCACCTGGGCGTGCAGCGCGGAGCGTGGGGCCACATCCGGCCCGGCTTTCTCGGCAATGGGGGCGGGCAGCTCGGGCGGCGGCGCCTGTGCGAAGGCTGGCGACGCCAGCAGTGAGAGAGCGAGCAGGGTGGATCGGGACACGGGCAAGGGCATTGGGATCTCCAGCAGGTCACGCCACCACCTTGCCCGCAGCCGCTGCCGAGCCGTCGTGAAAGGAATCTGATGCCGGCATGAGCAGCCATCGCCATCGCAGCCGTTTCCAGTGCGCAGGTGCCGCTGGGCCGCAGGCTCACCAAGGTGAACGGTGGCCGACGCCGTCGATGGACGGCGATCAAGATCGCGTGCCGGGCCGCCGATAAGGCCTCATCCCCCCGTTTTGGATACCCCCATGAACTACTTGAGGAACGTCAGGGTTGCCTGGCGTCTTGGGCTGGGCTTTGGCCTGTTGCTGCTGCTGGTCGCCGCCGTGGTGGCCACCGGCGCCACCGCCAGTGTCGTGCAGAAGCGCGCGATGCAGCAGGTGGTCGACGTCAGCGTGGCCAAGGTGCGCCTGCTGTCGCAGATGCTCGATGCCAACAACCAGATGATGGTGGTGCGGCGCGAGATGCTGATCCGCCAGGGCGATGACCGCGGCCACGATGAGCAGCGCATCGCCGATCTGGTCAAGCGCTACGAGGCCAGCTGGACCGCCTACCAGGCGCTGCCCAGCGACGCCGAGGGCAAGGCCATTGCGGAAACCATCGCAGCCAAGCGTGCCATCGCGCGCCCGCTCAACAAGCAGACCAGCGAACTGATGGAGCAGGGCGACTACCCGGGCGCCGTGGCGCTGACCCTGGGCCCGGTGCAGGAAGCGGCCAACGGCTGGAACAAGGCACTGTCCGATGGCGTGGACTTTGAGGAGAAGGAAAGCCGCAAGGCCGCCGCCGAGGCGATCCGCCTGGGTGAGCGCAGCCTGCTGCAGCTGCTGGTGCTGGGCGGCGTCGCGCTGCTGGTGGGCATCGGTGCCTCGGTGATGATCGGCCGCAGCCTGACCGGCCCGCTGGCCCGCGCGGTGAACCTGGCCGAGCGCCTGTCCAAGGGCCAGCTGGACCAGGAGTTCCGTCTTGGTGGCCGTGACGAACTGACCCAACTGGGCGAGGCAATGGCCAGCGTTCGGCAGAGCGTGCAGGCGGCGATCGGCGCGCAGCTGCAGATGGCCGAGCAGCACGAAGCGGGGGCGATCCGCTATCGCATGGACGCCGGTGCATTCCCGGGTGACTTCGGCCGCATGGTGCAGGCGACCAACAGCCTGGTCGAATCGCACGTGCAGGTGGAACTGCTGATGGCCGAGGTGATGCAGCGCTACGCCATCGGCGACCTCAGCCGCAACCTGCCGGACTACCCGGGCGAGAAGGGGACGCTGACCCGTACTTTGGCCGCAGTGAAGCAGAGCCTGATGGCGATCAACGCACAGATCGATGAACTGGCCCGTGCCGCGCGTGCCGGTGATTTCAGCATGCGTGGCGATGCCGCTGCGTTCCAGTACCAGTTCAAGGCGATGGTCGAGCACCTCAACGGCATGATGGCCAGTTCGCAGGCCAGCATCGCCGATGTCTCCGACGTGCTGCGCGCGATCTCGCACGGCGACCTGACCGCTCGCATGGACGGCGAGTACGACGGCGTGTTCGCCCGTATGCGCGACGATGCCAACACCACCACCGCACAGCTGACCGGCATCGTGCGGGGCATCCAGGTGGCTGCCGACAGCATCAACAACGCGGCGCAGGAACTGGCTGCCGGCAACAACGACCTGTCGCGCCGCACCGAGCAGCAGGCGGCCAACCTGGAAGAGGCCGCCGCATCGATGGAGGAGCTGACCTCCACCGTGCGCCAGAACGCCGAGCTGGCGCGTCAGGCCGACAGCGAAGCGCATGCGGCCGGCGCCGCCGTGCGCGAGACCGAGCAGGCGATGGCACAGATGGCCTCGGTGATGGGTGAGATCGACCAGTCGTCGGCACGCATCTCGGAAATCTCCACGGTGATCGACGGCATCGCGTTCCAGACCAACATCCTGGCGCTGAACGCGGCGGTGGAAGCCGCACGTGCAGGCGAGCAGGGCCGCGGTTTTGCCGTGGTCGCCAGCGAAGTGCGCACGCTCGCGCAGCGTGCCGGTGTCGCCGCCAAGGAGATCAAGGAGCTGATCGAAGACGCCGCCGCCAAGGTGAAGAGTGGCCTGGCGGTGACCGTTGAATCGGAAGCCGCGATCGCGCGTGTGGCCCAGGCAAGTTCGCGCACGACCCAGCTGATGAGCGACATCGCAGCGGCCAGCAAGGAACAGGCCGCCGGCATCGAGCAGGTCAACCAGGTGGTGGTGCAGATGGACCAGGTGACCCAGCAGAACGCCGCGCTGGTGGAAGAAGCCACCGCGGCCAGCCGCGCGCTGGAAGAACAGGCGCATGCACTGACCACGTCGGTGTCGGTGTTCAAGGTGGAAGGCGCAGCGGCTTCGGCCGTGCCGCGTCGCGCAGCCTGAGCAGACTGCTGAACCCGTGACAGGAATACGGCCGCCCTGGGCGGCCGTATTCCCATTGCCTGCTCAGACAGGCCGACACATCACCATCATTGTTCAAGAACACTGCCGAGCATGGCCCCCACGGCATACAGCACGACCAGGGTAGGGGGCATCACCAGCAGGTAGACGGTCGTCCAGGTCTTTCCGGAAAGCCACCCACCCATGCCGATGACGTTGAGTGCTGCGGTCTGCAGCATCACCGGCAGCTGCATGAGGATGTAGGCGCCCTTGGGGTCGCTGTTGGCCTGGGCATCGAGCACCAGCCAGGTGGTCAGCGCGAGATAGAGTGTGCATACGGCGATGCCGGTCCAGCTGAGCCAGCGTGGCTTGCGCATGCCGCCTTCTCCGTTCCGTCGGGACCACCAGCGTAGCGCCGCGTGTGCCGCCGTGCACTTCCTTGGGCCGAGCCAATGCGTGAAGCTGCAGGCAGGGAGCCGTGCGAAGAAACCTGAAGGGTGATCAACGTGATGAATGCCGTGATGCTGCCGGTCGTGATGCTGCCAGGCCTGGATGGCACCGGCCTGCTGTCGGCGCACTTCGTAGAGGCAATGCAGGCGCGGGGCATGCAGATGCAGGTACTGCCGATGCCCGCGCAGGGGCCGCAGGACTACTCCACGTTGGCGTCGATCCTGCGCCCGCAGCTTCCGGCATCTCCTTTTGTGCTGCTGGCCGAGTCGTTCGCCGGACCATTGGCCATCGAACTGGCGGTGGCCGGGCTACCTGGATTGCATGGGTTGGTACTGAGTACGACCTTCGCACGGCGGCCGGTGCCGCTGCCTGCGGCGAGCGCACGGATACTGGCCCCGGCATGGCCGTTGCCGCCACTGGCGTTGATGGCCCGGTTGCTGCTGGGGCAATGGCGGACGCGTGCGAACCTGCGCGAGCTGAGCCTGGCAATCACGCAGGTGCCAGCGGCAACCCTGCGCCAGCGTGCTGCGGCGACGCTGCGGGTCGACGTACGCGCATTGCTGCCAGGAATCGAAGTGCCGACGCTGTGCCTGCATGCCCGGCAGGACCGCCTGCTGTGGCCGCCCAGCGTGGCCGAGCTGCAGGCCTTGTTGCCCGATGCCCGCCATGTGTCGTTGGAGGGGCCACATCTGCTGCTGCAGGCGCGCGCCGACGCAGCTGCAGCCGAAGTTGCCGCGTGGATGAGGACGCTGTCGCCCTGATCGAAGGATTCAGCCGCGCGCGCGGGTACGTGCTGCTTTCTTCGCCGCCACCTTGCGCACGGTCTTCTTCGCCGCACGGGTCTTCGCTGCCTTCTTCGCGGCAGCACTACGCGAGGCGGTGGTGCTGGGTTTCTTGGCCACCGTCTTCTTTGCTGCCTTCTTCGTGGCCGTCGTGCGGGCCGGCGCCTTCTTCGCCACCTTGCGCCCGCTACCACTACGCTTGCCGCCACCATCCTGCTTGTTCACAGTGGCCCAGGCGATGCGCTCTGCGGTGCTTTCGCTGGCGCCGCGTTCGCGCTCGCTCTCTTCGATGTGCTCGGCCTGGCGCTTCTGCTTTTCGGTATAGGCGGACTTGTCACCGCGGGGCATGGCCGGTTCTCCGGTGGGGGCTGGCCCCCACGGTGGGCCTGGCGGCGCTAAGCGCAAGTCCCGCAAGGGTGATCGCACCGGCAAGGGGCCTCGGCTATGCTTGTGGCATGCGAGTCGAGCCCGCCGACATCGAAGCCCTGTTCGACGCCATCCCGGATGTGCTGTTCTTCATCAAGGACCGCCAGGGGCGTTACACCCACGTCAACCAGACCATGCTGCGGCGGCTGGGCCTGCGCGCGCGCAAGGACGTGATCGGGCGTACCGCGGCCGAGATCTACCCGACCGGCCTCAGTGCGGACTACGTCGACCAGGACGCCCGCGTGCTGTCCGGCGAGGTGATCGAGAACCTGATGGAGCTGCACCTGTTCGCCAACCGCGAACCGGGCTGGTGCCTGACCTGCAAGCGCCCGCTGGTGGTCGATGGGGCCATCGAGGGGCTGATCGGCATTTCCCGCGACCTCGGCCAGAAGGACAGCCTCGGCACCCAGTACGAGCAGCTGCGGCTGGCGCTGGCCCACCTCAATGCGCACTACGCCGAGAATGTGCGCATGCAGACCCTGCTGGACATCACCGGTTTCTCGCTGTCCAAGCTGGAGCGCAGCTTCCGCAAGGTGTTCCAGATGACCCCGCAGCAGGTGCTGACCCGGCTGCGGATCCAGATGGCCATGCACCTGCTGCATGGCGACGACAGCATCGCCTGCATCGGCCAGGCCTGCGGTTTCAGCGACCAGAGCGCCTTCACCCGCAAGTTCAAGGCTGAAACCGGTTTCTCGCCGCGTGCCTATCGTGCCCGTATCGGTGGGAACGTCGGCGAGCCGGCGCTGGCCTGAGCCGCCTGCTGCGCTGTGCCTATCCCCGTGGGCACGGGACAGGGTAAGGTGTCGCCCCTGTAGCCCGCCGCCAGCCCCGCCGATGCCCAACTCGATTCCGACCGCTTCGCCGTCCCGCCTCGGACATTCGCTCAAGCCCCGCCAGCTGATCATGATGGGCCTGGGCAGCGCCATCGGCGCCGGCCTGTTCCTCGGCTCGGGCGTGGGTGTGCAGGCGGCCGGCCCGGCGGTGCTGGTGTCGTATCTGGTGGCCGGCGCGCTGGTGATCATCGTGATGAACGCGCTGGGTGAGATGGCGGCGGCCAAGCCCACCAGTGGCGCGTTCTCGGTGTATGCAGCCGACGCCATGGGCGCTACCGCCGGTGCCACCGTGGGCTGGCTGTGGTGGGTGCAGCTGGTGATCGTGATCGCCGCCGAAGCCGTGGGTGCAGCCGGGCTGCTGGCCACGGTCTGGCCGGCGATACCGGTACCGATGGCGGCGTTGGCCTTCATGCTGTTCTTCACCGCGATCAACCTGCTCGGAGTGAAGAACTTCGGCGAGTTCGAATTCTGGTTCGCCATCCTCAAGGTGGCGGCGATCCTGGCCTTCATCGCCATCGGCGTGGCGCTGCTGATGGGATGGCTGCCGCAGGTGACCTCGCCGGGCCTGAGCAACTTCACCGAACACGGTGGCTTCGCACCGAAGGGCCTGGCCGGGATCGGTGCAGCGCTGCTGGTTGTCGTTTTTGCCTTCGGTGGCACCGAGATCGTGGCCGTGGCGGCGGCCGAAACCGAAGATCCCGAGCGCAGCATTGCCCGTGCCATCCGCACCGTGGCCTGGCGCATCCTGGTGTTCTACATCGGCTCGCTGAGCGTGATCATCGCCGTGGTGCCGTGGACCAGCGAGGCGCTGAAGTCGCCGTTCGCCGCGGTGCTGGACATCGCCCGCATCCCGGGCGCCGGTACCGCCATCACCCTGATCGCCGTGATCGCGCTGCTGTCGGCACTCAATGCCAACCTCTACGGCGCCTCGCGCATGATGTATTCGCTGGCGCAGCGCCGCGAAGCGCCGGCCGTGCTCGGCTGGACCGACCCGCGCCAGGTGCCGGTGATCGCCGTGCTGGCCAGCGTGCTGTTCGGCTTTGCCGCCACGGTGATGGAACTGCTGTTCCCGGACCGTGTGCTGCCGGTGCTGCTGAACATCGTCGGTTCCACCTGCCTGCTGGTGTGGACGCTGTCGCTGGTCTCGCAGCTGGTGCTGCGCCGTCGCGCGGATCGCCTGGGTACCCGACTGCCGTTCCGCATGGCCGGCTTCCCGTGGCTGACCTGCTGTGCACTGGCGATCCTGGCGCTGATCTTCGGCCTGCTGCTGAGTGAGTCGCACACCCGCCTGCAGTTCCTGTCGATGGTGGCGTTGACCGCCACGATCGCCGCCAGCAGCGCCATCGCACGGCGCATGCGCGAGGCCTGATTGAAGCTGCCGGCCAGCGGCCGGCACTACCACGGGGGCTGCACATCCGCCGTGCCATCCTGATCGCGTGGGCTGTCATCGGCCCGTCGACCAGGAGCACCGCATGCTGCGCAGCCGTCCTTTCCTGATGTTCACCGGCCAGGCCGAGGGCGCGCTGGCCCTGTACGCCGAAGCCTTTGCCGATTTCCGCCTGCTGGCCCTGCAACGCCACCCCGAGGGCGCCGGCGCCGGCGTGCCCGGGCAGGTCCGCCAGGCCATCTTCCTGCTCGGTGGCACCCACTACCTGTGCTTCGACAGCCTGGACGTGCACGATTTCACCTTCTCACCGTCGATTTCGCTGTTCGTCGAGTGTTCCGGTGCCGAGCAGTTCGAACGTGCCGCACGCGTACTGGGCGAGGGCGGCCATTGGTTGATGCCGGTGGGCGACTATGACTTCAGCAACCGCTACGGCTGGGTGCAGGACCGCTTCGGCGTGTCGTGGCAGTTGAGCCTGGGGCAGATGCCGGACCCGTGACCGGATGTGTGTGGGTGTGGACCTTGGTCCACACGCCCTCATGAGAACGGCCCGCTTGCGCGGGCCGTTTTCTTTACCGATGCAGTGAGGAATCAAGCCTCGACTTCATCATCCTTGTAGGCATCGACCGGGATGCAGGCGCACATCACGTTCTTGTCGCCGTACACGTTGTCCACACGCGCCACCGGCGGCCAGTACTTGCTCTGCTTCAGGCTGGCCAGCGGGAAGGCGGCCAGTTCGCGCGGGTAGGCGTGGGTCCACTCGCTGGCGGTCACTGCGGTGGCAGTGTGCGGCGCGTTCTTCAGCGGGTTGTCCTCGCGGTCCAGGCGGCCGTCTTCGATCGCGGTGATCTCTTCGCGGATCTGGATCATCGCGTTGATGAAGCGATCCAGTTCGTGCAGCGATTCGCTCTCGGTCGGCTCCACCATCAGCGTGCCGGCCACCGGGAAGCTCAGCGTCGGGGCATGGAAGCCGAAGTCGATCAGGCGCTTGGCCACGTCCTCGGCACCGATGCCGCTGGTCTTCTCCAGCGGGCGCACGTCCAGGATGCACTCGTGTGCCACCAGACCGTTGCGGCCCGTGTACAGGGTCTTGAAGTGCGGGGCCAGGCGCTTGGCGATGTAGTTGGCGTTGAGCTGCGCGACCTGGGTGGCCTTGCGCAGACCGTCGCGGCCCATCATCGCGATGTACATCCAGCTGATCGGCAGGATCGAAGCGCTGCCGAAGCTGGCCGCGCTGACCATGCCGACCGGGCCGTTGTCACCCAGCTTGCCCGGCAGGAACGGGGCCAGGTGCTCCTTGACCGCGCACGGGCCGACGCCCGGGCCGCCACCGCCGTGCGGGATGCAGAAGGTCTTGTGCAGGTTCAGGTGCGAAACATCCGAACCCCACTTGCCCGGCTTGGCCACGCCGACCAGGGCGTTCATGTTGGCACCGTCGGTGTACACCTGGCCGCCGTGCTTGTGGATGATCTCGCAGATCTCCACCACCTCTTCCTCGAACACGCCGTGCGTGGACGGGTAGGTCATCATGATCGCGGCCAGGCGGTCGCTGTACTTCTCGGCGTTGAGGCGGATGTCCTCGACATCGACGTTGCCGTTGGCATCGGTCTTGGTCACCACCACCTTCATGCCGCACATCTGTGCCGAGGCCGGGTTGGTGCCGTGCGCCGAGTCCGGGATCAGGCAGATGTCGCGGTGGTCTTCGCCGCGCGAGCGGTGGTAGGCGCGGATCGCCAGCAGGCCGGCGTACTCGCCCTGTGCGCCGGAGTTCGGCTGCAGGCTGACCGCGTCGTAGCCGGTGCATTCCACCAGCATCGCTTCCAGCGTGTCGATCAGTTCCTTGTAGCCCAGCGCCTGGTCGGCCGGCACCAGCGGGTGGATCTGCGAGAACTCCGGCCAGGTCACCGGGATCATCTCGGCGGTGGCGTTGAGCTTCATGGTGCACGAGCCCAGCGGGATCATCGTGCGGTCCATCGCCAGGTCCTTGTCGGCCAGCGAGCGCAGGTAGCGCAGCAGTTCGTGCTCGCTGTGGTGGGTGTTGAACACCGGGTGGGTCAGGAACGCGGACTGGCGCAGCAGGCCGGCCGGCAGCGCATCGGCGGTGCTGGCATCCAGCGCGTCGACGTCGGCCTGCGCACCGAACACGGCGGCCAGCGCGACCACGTCGGCGCGGGTAGCGGTCTCGTCCAGGCTGATGCCGACCGAGTCGCTGTCGATCGCGCGCAGGTTGTAACCGGCGGCGCGGGCCTTGGCGTGGATCTCATCGGCGTGCACGCCGGTGACATGCAGGGTGTCGAAGAAGTCGCCACCGACCTGCACGCCGGCCGTGCGCAGTGCCGCGGCCAGGATCGAGGCCAGGCGGTGGGTGCGACGGGCGATGCGGGTCAGGCCTTCCGGGCCGTGGTAGACGGCATACATCGAGGCCATCACCGCCAG
This sequence comes from Stenotrophomonas sp. AG209, assembly GCF_003550055.1. Classification (NCBI taxonomy): domain Bacteria; kingdom Pseudomonadati; phylum Pseudomonadota; class Gammaproteobacteria; order Lysobacterales; family Lysobacteraceae; genus Stenotrophomonas; species Stenotrophomonas sp. AG209. The sequence continues at coordinate 1,364,039 of NZ_QXDB01000001.1, read as the reverse complement.
CAGCACCTGTGCGGTACAGATGTTGGAGGTGGCCTTCTCGCGGCGGATGTGCTGCTCGCGGGTCTGCAGGGTCAGGCGGTAGGCCGGGTTGCCCTGCGCATCGACCGAGACGCCGATCAGGCGGCCTGGCATCGAGCGCTTGTAGGCGTCACGGCAGGCCATGAACGCGGCGTGCGGGCCGCCGAAGCCGAATGGCACGCCGAAACGCTGGCTGTTGCCGACCACGATGTCCGCGCCCCATTCGCCCGGGGCGGCCAGCAGGGTCAGCGCCAGCAGGTCGCTGGCCACGGCCACCAGGCCGCCGCGTGCGTGCACGGCATCGACCAGCGCCTTGTAGTCGCCGACCTGGCCGAAGGTGTCCGGGTACTGCAGCAGCAGGCCGAAGGCTTCCGCTTCCAGTGCCTCGGCCGGGGTGCCGACGCGCAGCACGATGCCCATGGGCTCGGCGCGGGTGCGCAGCAGCTCCAGGGTCTGCGGGTGCACGGCGTCGTGCACGAAGAAGGTGTCCGACTTCGACTTGGCCGAACGCTTGGCCAGGGTCATCGCTTCAGCGGCGGCGGTGGCTTCGTCCAGCAGCGAGGCGTTGGCGATTTCCATGCCGGTGAGGTCGGCGCACAGGGTCTGGAAGTTGATCAGCGCTTCCATGCGGCCCTGCGAGATTTCCGCCTGGTACGGGGTGTAGGCGGTGTACCAGGCCGGGTTTTCCAGGATGTTGCGCAGGATCACGTTCGGCGTGTGGGTACCGTAGTAGCCCTGGCCGATGAAGCTGCGCAGCACGGTGTTCTTGTCGGCGATCGCACGGATCTTCGCCAGTGCCTGCACTTCGGTCATCGATTCCGGCAGTGCCAGCGGCGCCGGCGACTTGATCTTGGCCGGTACGATGGCATCGGTCATCGCATCCAGCGATGCGTGGCCGACGACGTCGAGCATCTGCGCGATCTCGGCATCGTTGGGGCCGATGTGGCGCTCGACGAACGCATTGTGGTGCTCGAGCTCACGCAGGGAAGGGGTGTTCTGGGACATGGCGAAGGATCCGTCAGGAAAGGGCACACGCACGGGCACAAGCCGCCGGTCGGCGGTCTGCGGGGCGCCCCTCTGTCCTTTTGCCTGAGAGTTTGGAAGCGCGGAAAACCGCGGCTTCGTGCCCCTTCGGCGCCGGATCGAACCGGTCTCTCCAGAGTTGTGTTACGGGTGGTATCGGGCCTGAGCGATTACGGGCGTTGCGCCTTCGGCAGCGGTGTTCCGCTTCTCCCACCGTGTTGCCCGCCGATTATAGCCCGTTGCGGGCGCGCCAGCCGCCTCCGGGCCCGGCCGCGGCGCCTGAATGGCCGATGGCCCGTCCGTGCGTTTTGTGCACTGCTGCATGGCGTCAGGCGCAATCCCCACCTATGATGGGCGAATACCCGAATTCATCTGGCGCCGTCCCTGCTGCAGGGGACCGGCGCCCGCCGTGCGTGCCGCGCATGGCCCTGCCGGACGCCTTCTCCATGACCGCCGCTGTTGCTCCTTCCACCCGCCGCATGGCACTGCTGCTCGCCGGCCTGGCCATGTTCGGTCCGTTCTCGATCGACACCATCTTCCCGGCGTTCCCGCAGCTGGCCCAGCGCCTGGCGGTGGACGAGGTGGCGGTGCAGCAGACCATCAGCGTGTACCTGCTGTTCTACGGCCTGATGAGCCTGGCACACGGCCCGCTGTCCGATGCCTGGGGCCGCAAGCGGGTGATCCTCGGCGGCCTGGTGGTGTTCGTCGGCGCCTCGGTCGGCTGTGCGCTTTCCACCGACCTGACCACGCTGCTGGCGTTCCGCGCGCTGCAGGGCCTGTCCGCGGGCGTCGGCATGATCGTCGGCCGCGCGGTGATCCGCGACCTGTACCACGGCCACGACGCGCAGCGGCTGATGAGCCAGGTGTCGATGCTGTTCGGCATCGCCCCGGCCATTGCACCGATCATCGGTGGCTGGATCCTGCTCAGTGGCGCGGGCTGGCCGCTGATCTTCTGGTTCCTGGTGGTGTTCGCACTGGTCCTGCTGGCAGCGACCGCGCGCTACCTGCCGGAAACCCATCCGGTCGAGGCACGGGTGCCGCTGTCGCCGCGCGTGCTGATGCGTGACTACGTGCGCATCGGTTTCAATCCGCGTTTCCTGCGCCTGGCGCTGGCCGGCAGCATCGGTTTCGGCGGCATCTTCCTGTACATCTCCTCGGCGCCGGTGTTCGTGATGCAGCACCTGCACCTGGGCGAGGGCGGCTTCGCCTGGCTGTTCATCCCCACCATCGGCGGCATGACCACCGGCTCGTTCCTGTCCGGGCGCATGGCCGGGCACACCACGCCCACCCGCCAGGTCGCCATCGGTTTCGGCCTGTGCGCGCTGTCGGTGCTGCTGAACGTTGGCTACGTGGCGCTGGCGCCGCAGTTCGTGCTGCCGTGGGCGGTGCTGCCGATCTTCCTGGGCGGCATGGGCATGGCATTGATCTTCCCGATCCTGGCGCTCGCGGTGCTGGACATGTACCCGCACCAGCGTGGCCTGGCCTCGTCGCTGCAGGCGTTCGTGCAGCTGATGATCAGCACCGTGGTGGCCGGCGTGGTGTCGCCGCTGCTCAGCGCCAGCCCGTTGCACCTGGCGCTGGGCCAGGCCGCGTTCTTCGGCGCCGGCTTCGTGTTCTGGTACTGGGAACACCAGCGTGAACGCACGGCGCAGGCGGCCTGCACGGGTCACTGAGCAGCGTGCAGGGGTAGGGCAGGCCGCGACGCCCGCAGCGCTTGCGACGGGAAACCACCGGACTAGGCTGGGCACTCCAGCCAGCCGGTGCACAGGTGCACGACAGCCAGCCGATCCAATGTCGTTGCATGAGGTTCCCCCATGGCTGCGCAGCAGACCTACCGCCTGTTCGAGGTGGCGCTGAAGGAGCGCCGCGTTCTTTCCCCTTCCCTGGACCGCATGGTGTTCACCGGTGCCGACGTGGCGCGGATGAAGACCGAAGGGCCGGACCAGCGCATCAAGGTGTTCTTCCCCTTGCCCGGCCAGGAGGTGCCGCAGGTCCCCAGGGGCGACGACTGGTATCCACGCTACCGGGCCCTGCCGGACGATCAGCGCCCGCCGATGCGCACCTACACCATCCGCCAGCTGCGTGCGGAGCAGGGCGAGGTCGATGTCGATTTCGTCATCCACGGCGTGACCGGTCCCGCCTCGCGCTGGGCCATGCATGCCCGGCCGGGCGACCGCGTGGTGCTGCTGGCCCCGGATGCCGACTGCGCCGACAGCAGCGAGGGCTGGGAATGGAAGCCGCCGACGGGCGTTGGCCAGGTGCTGCTGGTGGCTGACGAGACCGCGTTGCCGGCAGTGGCCGGGATTCTCGAGGAACTGGCGGCCATGGTGGATCCGCCGCGCACGCTGGCCCTGCTGGAAGTGGCGCAGGCCGGTGATGCGGTTCCCCTGAAGGCGCCGGCCACGGCCGAGCTGGTCTGGTTGCCGCGCGGGCAGGCGGCGTACGGGCAGCCCCTGCTGCAGGCAGTCCAGGCAAGGTTGGCTGCGGCCTCGGGCGTGGCTGCCGGCGATGCGTTGGAGGAGATCGACGTCGATACGCAGATCCTCTGGGAGCAGGCCGATAGCCGCGTGGCGGGGCCGCTGTACGCCTGGGTCGCAGGTGAGGCCGGGGCCGTGATGGCGATCCGTCGCCATCTGGTCCGTGACTGCGGGCTGGACCGCCGCGCGATCACCTTCATGGGGTACTGGCGCCACGGCAAAGTGCTGGACTGAGGCGACGTGAAGCAGCGCTGCGGGCGGGGTGCGCTATCCTTGCGCCCCCCTCGCAGCGGTACCGCACCATGTCCACCAGCTCCAAGACCCGCCGCGACCAGCGCCGTCGCCAGGAAAAGCAGGCCGCCAACAAGGCCGCTGCCCAGGCCTCGCCGGTGGAGCCGCATGCCGAACTGCGCGACGCGCAGCGCACCCTGCTGGCCGGTGTCGTGCGCCGTGATGGCGAATGGGTGCTGGGCATGGATGGCCGCATCGCGGGCCACAGCGAGAGCGCTGCGCAGGTGCTGGCGCTGATCATGCAGGCCGGTGAGCTGCACGAGCGCAACGGCACGCCGGTGCGCCTGATGTACTCCGACGCGCTGCGTGATGCGGCGCAGGCCGAAGCGAAGGAGAAGGGCCAGACCTTCGAGGAATTCAAGGCCGAGCTGGCTGCAGCGATGGCGGCGAAGAAGAACAGCTGACAGGCACTTCGGTAGAGCCGGCCGCTGGCCGGCTGCCCGTTGGGTCTTCATCGCGTGGTTGCCGGCCAGCGGCCGGCACTACCAGAAAGGGGCGGATCCTCGCGGATCCGCCCCTTTTTTCATTTCGCCGCCGGTGCCGCGTTGGCCTGCCAGCCACACATCTGGCCTTCGTTCTGCTGCTTCAGCCACTCGTTGACCGGGGTGAAGTACTCGATCATCGGGCCGGCATCGAGCTTGTCGGTGCCGGTCAGCTCCTTCAGCGTGGCCTGCCACGGCTGGCTGGCACCCTTGCTCAGCATCGCCCAGTACTTCTGGCCGGCTTCCTTGTTGCCGTAGAAGGTGCACTCATGCAGCGGACCCTTGTAGCCGGCCGCGTCGCACAGGCCCTTGTAGAACTGGAACTGCAGGATGCGCGCCAGGAAGTAACGCGTGTACGGGGTGTTGCCCGGCACGTGGTACTTCGCGCCCGGGTCGAAGAATTCTTCGCCACGGGTGCTGGCCGGCGCCACGCCCTGGTACTTGGCCTTCAGGTCCCACCATGCCTTGTTGTAGTTGTCGGCGGTGATCGAGCCATCGAACACGCCCCAGCGCCAGCGATCGATCATCAGCCCGAACGGCAGGAACGACACGCCCGACAGCGCCATGCGCATCTGGTTGTTGATGACCGCTTCGCGGCTCTCGGTCGGCGCGTCGACCAGGCCGATCGAGCTGAGGTACTTGGGCGTCATCGCCAGCACGATGGTGTCGCCGATCGCTTCATGGAAGCCATCGTTGGCACCGCCCTGGAACAGCGGCGGCAGCGGGTTGTAGGCCAGGTCGTAATAGATGTGGCCCAGCTCGTGGTAGATGGTGGTGAAGTTCTCTTCGTTCGGCTTGATGCACATCTTGGTGCGCACGTCGCCTTCCATGTTCATGTCCCAGGCGCTGGCGTGGCAGACCACGTCGCGGTCGTCGGGCTTGATGAACTGGGTGCGTTCCCAGTACGACTGCGGCAGCGACGGCATGCCCAGCGACACGTAGAAGTCCTGCGCCCGTTCGGTCATCTGCTTGGCGGTACGCAGTTCGGCCTCGCGCTGCGCCTTGTACTGCGCGGCCACGTTGGCGTCCTTGCCGGCCTTGGCCAGCGCTGCGCTCAGGTTGGTCTGGTACTGCTTTTCCAGCGCCGCGGTGATGTCCAGGCTGCCGGCACCCGGGTACGGTTCCAGCTGGTCCCACAGGTTCGACCAGTCCTGCTGCCACATGTTGCCGAGCAGATGCGCGGCGATCAGGCCATTGCCCACTTCGGCCTTGTCCTTGCCGTAGGTCTTGTCCAGCTTCCCGCGTGCGTAGCAGTGCAGCTGCTCGTACATCGGCTTGACCTGTTCCCACAGGCGGTCGGTTTCCGGACCGATCTGTTCCGGCGGCATGTCATAGCCGCTGCGCCACATCTGGCCGGCATCGGTGAAACCCATGCCCTTGGCGCCTTCGTTCACCAGGCCGACGAACTTCTGGTAGTCGCCGCGCATGCTCTTGGTGGTGCTGTGCCAGCCCTGCCAGGCATCGAGCTGCTTGTCGTAGTCGCGGCTGCGTGCCAGCACCTGCTCCAGCTCGCCCAACTGGCGGCAGGAGTTCGGATCGTTGGCATCGGTGCAGTACTTGCCGGCGCCGTAGCTGCCTTCCATGCGCGTGGCGATCTGGGTCAGCTCGGCCAGCTTGGCCGGATCGCGCGGTGCCGGCATCGACGACATCAGCTTCAGCAGGTGGATCGCGCGCTTGCTGTCCTCGCTCATCGGCTTGCCGTCGAACGTGGCCGCCTGTTCGATCCAGCTGTTGAGCTGGGTCAGCGAGCGCTCGTTGGCCTTGGCCGCGATGCGTTCCGAATCACTGTTGATGTAGGTGGAGGACAGCCACTGCGCCGAGGTCATCTCCGGGTAGGCGGCCTTGAATTCGGCATTGATGCGGGCCACGAACTGGTCGGCGGTTTCGCCGGCCGGGGCGCTGCTGCTGGCGGTATCGGTGCCTGGGGCAGCTTCCTTCTTGCAGGCGGCCAGGGCCAGCGTGGCGGCGGCGATTGCCGAGGCCAGCAGGAGATGACGGTGTTTCACGGGCGGTCCTTGGGTGGTGAACGACGGCCGAAGGCTAGTGGGCAGTGGCTGCCACCGCAAGTGGCGGAAGTCGGCCGGGCGGCGCCCGGCACCCGCAGAGGCCTTCAAGCAACGGCAAAGGCCGAAGCAACAGCAACAGCGGACTACCCGTGGTTTGGCGGGGCGGTGTCGGACTGCGGGGACGCCGCAAGTACGTCCCTGTAGGCTTGGCAGCCGCATCCATGCGGCTGACACCCCGCACTCCGACACCGCCCCACCTCTGACAGATTCCGTGTGCTGTCGGTAGGTGTCGACCTTGGTCGACACATCTGTCAGGTATCGACAATCAAAATGGGGTCAGATCCGTTTTCCGGAGGAAAACGGATCTGACCCCAAGGTCGTTCCAACCGATCGCGGAAAACTGTCGAAGGCGGGGTGGGTCCGGTTGCGGGGGCGTGAGCCGCATGGATGCGGCGACCGAGCCTACATGGATGTATTTACGGCGTCCCCCGCAACCGGACCCACCCCGCCATCCCTCGGAATGCACGCTGTTGCTGTTGCTTCGGCCGTTGCCGTTGCGGTTGCAGTTGCCTTTGCAGGTGCAGGGCTGCAAGCCCTGCCGAACAACCCTCAGCCTTCGCAGCTGGCGAACACGTCGCGGTCGCGCTCGTACAGCGAGGTCTTCACCTGCATCAGGCCCAGCACCGACGGGAACAGGTTGTCATGGTCGGTGTAGGCCGCCGAACGCTTGCGCACGCACTGCAGGTCCAGCCCGCGGCTGCTGGCGAAGCCCGGCGAGAACCACATCGTCATCGGTACCCGGGTCTGCTCGGCCGGGGCGATGGCGTAGGGCACGCCATGCAGGAACAGGCCCTTCTCGCCCAGCGACTCGCCGTGGTCGGACAGGTAGATCATCGCCGTGTCGTAGTCCTGCATGCCCTGCAGCGTGCCGATGGTCTTGGTCAGGAAGTGATCGGTGTACAGCACGGCGTTGTCGTAACTGTTGGTGATCTCTTCGCGCGAGCAACGGCCGATGTCACGGGTATCGCAGGTCGGGGTGAAGCGGCGGAACGCGGGCGGATAGCGCTCGAAGTAGGCCGGGCCGTGGTTGCCCAGCTGGTGCAGCACCACCACCCGGTCACCGGGCCTGGCACGTACCTGGGTGGCCAGGTCCTGCAGCAGGATCTCATCCATGCAGCGGCCATCGGCACACAGACCTGGTGTGGTGGCATCGGACAGCGATTGGAAGTCCAGGCCTTCGCACACGCCCTTGCAGCCGGACTGGTTGTCACGCCACAACGGCGCGATGCCGGCGCGGTTCAGGACGTGCAGCAGCGACTGGTGCGCGCGGATCTTCTTTTCGTCGTAGTCGTGGCGACCCCATGGCGAGAACAGGCACGGCAGCGAAACCTCGGTGCTGGTGCCGCACGAGTGCATGTCCGGGAAATTGATCACGCTGGCCTGCGCCAGTTCCGGGGTGGTGTTGCGGCCACCGTTGAGCCCCCAGTTCTGCGCGCGCACGGTCTCGCCCATGACGATCACCAGCAGGCGGGGCTTGCTGGCCGGCGCGCGCGGGGTGGCCTTGGCATCGGTGCCGATCGGCAGCTTCGGCGCGCGCTGCACCGGGTTGTCACCGCGCAGTGCACGCGGCATGCCCAGCAGCACGTTGGCCGGTGTCGCCAGGTAGCGCACTTCGCGCTGGTTGCGCATCAGTGCCGAGACATCCTGGAACGAGATCAACGCGCCGCCGACGGCAGTCACCGCCGCCACTACCAGGAAGCCCAGCCGCCACAACAGGCTGCGGCCCCAGCTGCGCCGACGCAGCTGCACACGCCACAGCACGATCATCGGCAGCACCGCCAGCAGCAGTACCGGCCACAGCAGTGACACGGTCATCAGCTCGCGGCTTTCCTTGGGGTCGGTCGCCAGCACGTTACGCAGCATGTCCGCATCCAGGTAGATGTGGTAGCGGCTCATGTAGTGCGCGGCGAATGCGGTTACCAGCAGCAGCAGGCTGATCACCACCTTGGCGTTCCAGCGCCAGACCAGGATGCCCAGCAGCACGCCGTGCGCACCCAGCAGCAACAGCAGCAGCGACAGCGCGTAGCGGAGGCTGCCCGGATGGCTGGCCATCGCGCTGTGCCAGAACAGGCCGTTGCCGGCCACCGCGAAGAACAGGCTGGTCAGTGCGATCAGTGCTTCGGTGGACAGCTGCGGCCGCCAGCGGCGAAGACTCGCCAACGCGGGAAGGCGGGCGGGGCGTTGGACCGATGCACTCATGCGTTTGCCTCCTGGCGGTTGGGACGGTCCAGCTGACGGCGGATCAGGACATACAGGCCGAGCGAAAGCAGCCAACATATCAATGCAGTGGCAACGTCATGCGAAAGGAAATGCGCGCCCCGGAGCTGCTGGCTGATGCCGAACACCAGGCCGGTGCCAAGGCCGATCCACAACCCGGCCCAGCGCCACGACGGGCGCCACAGCAGGGCGAAATAGTACAGGCACAGCCAGGCATAGCCCGCACTGGCGTGGCCGGCCGGGAAGCAGGCCCGAGGGGCCATACCGTCGGGGCGCAGCGTGAACAGCCCGATGAAGGGCTCATGGCCGCCGTAGCGCAGCAGATCCCACGGGCATTCCATCGGCACCAGCGCCTTCAGCAGGGAGATCACGCCGGTGCCCAGTGCCATGGCAATCACGACATAGAGCAACGCCCATCGCAGGGTGCGATCGCGTCCCTTGCGCCAGTGGTGGAAGCACAGCAGGATCGCCACCAGCGCCGCTGCCGTGCTCAGCCATTTGCCCACCTTGTGCACCACCGTGCGGGTGATCCAGGCGTCCTGCAATGCCCAGTGGCCACCTTCAAGGCGGAACAGGTGATCGGCCACCCATTGGTCGCCGCCGAAGCCCATCAGCAGCGTAAACACGGGTAGACCGATTGCGACAGGCAGCCAAAGGTGGGTTACGGCAAATCTTGACGCCAGTGGTGATGTCGCAAGCGGCGCTACCGCATCAATGGGACGAACAGGCATGCTGGGAAGGGGCGGTTCGGGAATCCGCAGTCATGCTCGTCACCTGGATGTCGGAGAAGGGTCGGACGCTCGTTCGTGCCGGGTTAATGTTTGCCCGGGACATGTCAACGTTCAGTCTTCTTCGGCGGTCGATCCTGTCCGCTCGGCGTGGCACTCCGGGTCCCAGGCCGTACCAGGAAGCAGTTGCCAACGATTCCTGTTGGCAATGCCGATGTCGATCACCTTGGCCGGGTCCACGCAGGGGCTCATCGCATCGTCCAGCACCAGCAGCCAGCGCTTGCCCGGTGCCTCGGCCAGCCACGGGCCGGCGTCATGCCACTGCTCGGCCCACGGGCGCTTGAAACCGAACTCGCGCACCGGCCGATCTGCCTGCAGCAGGTTCTGTTCGCGCCAGGCGACCAGTGCCAGCTCGGCGTCCGGGCCGATCCGCGCGCCCACCCGGCGCATCACCGCCGACGCCGACGCGTACGGATCCAGTGCCGGGATCAGCACCAGGCCGTAGAGCATCCACAGCATGCCGTGGGTCAGCAGCACCAGCGTTGCGGCACGGCGCACCCGCAGCCACACGATCAACGTGGCCAGGGCAATGGCAAAGGTCAGCAAGCCATCCCCCAGCACCGGCAGCAGCGAATCGGGCATCGCCCGCCGTTCCAGCTGCGCCACGGCCCACGAATGCTCGGTCATCAGCATCACGCCGAGCACGCCGGTGGCCAGCATCAGCACCACGCTGTAGCCGAACAGGTAGCGCCGAACGCACAGCCGGCGCAACAGGCCCGGCAACAGCGGGGCCACCGCCAGCGCCATCGCCGGCAGCATCGGCAGCACATAGACCTCGCGCTTGCCGGGGCTGGCGCTGAAGAACACCAGCACCAGCAGCGCCCAGCCCAGCAACAGCCACTGCCGTCGGTCGCCACGGCGGATGCGGCGCCACCAGGGTTTGAACAGCATCGGCAGCAACAGGCTTCCCGGCAGCCACAAGGTCAGGATCACCTGCAGGTAGTACCAGGCCGGCTGGCGGTGGTGCCAGGCGTTGGCATAGCGGGTGCCGGTCTGCTTGAACAGCAGTTCGTGGGCATAGGACTGCAGGGACGCGCTGGGCTCATGCAGCAATGCCCAGCCCAGCGGGGCTAGCCACACCGCCACGCCCACCAGGAAGGCCGGGATCAGCCACAGCAGCGTTGCCGGGTGCGGACCGTCCACGCTGCGCCCGCGGCGGCGCTGGTACAGCCACCAGCCGAACCACGGCAGCACCATCAGCAGCGGCAGGAAACCCACGCCCTTGGTCACCGTGCCGAGGCCAGCGGCGAAACCGGCCAGCCACAGCGCGGGCAGGTTGCGGCGCTCGCACAGGTGGCGCATCAATCCCCACAGGGCTACCGTGGTCATGCCGACCAGCACCATGTCGATCTGCGCGCGCTTGGCCATCAGGCCGAACTGCAGGGTGCAGAACAGCGCCGCCAGGGCGTACAGGGAATGCCGCGGTGACCACAGCCGGCGTGCCAGGTCCGAGACCAGCCACAGGCTGAGCAGGGCGCCCAGCAGCGACGGCAGCAGGAACGACCACTGCCAGCTGCCGACGATCTCGTAGGCGGCCGCCTGCAGCCACATGAAGACCGGCGGCTTCTCCGCGTACAGCTCCACGCCCCGGTGCGGCAGCAGCCATTCCCCGCTTTCGACCATGGTGCGGGCCGCCAGCACGAAGCGCGGCTCGTCCGGCGGTTGCGGCTGGCGCAGGCCGATACCGGCCGCCAACGCAGCGATGATCAGCAGCCACAACAGGGGCAGGCGCCAATGACGGGGCAGGGCTACGGGCACGGCAGGCTCCGGGAGCAAAACGGCCACTCTGACGTGGCTGGGGTAGGAAAGGCGTCGGAGCGGGCGCACGGCGACCGCATTCCGACATGGTCGGCGCTACCATGGTACGAACTTCCGTGGATCTTTCGTGCATGCGTCTGTTGGTGATCGAGGACAACCGCCAGCTGGTGGCCAACCTGTTCGACTATTTCGAGTCGCGCGGGCACGTGCTCGACGTGGCCCCGGATGGCATCACCGGCCTGCACCTGGCCGGCAGCCACCCTTACGATGCGGTGATCCTGGACTGGATGCTGCCGCGCATGGAGGGGCCGGAGGTGCTGCGTCGCCTGCGCGCCGAGCACGCGTCGGAGGTGCCGGTGATCATGCTGACCGCGCGCGACGAGCTGCCGGACAAGATCGCCGGCTTCCGCGCCGGCGCCGACGACTACCTGACCAAGCCGTTCGCCCTGCCCGAGCTGGAGGTGCGGCTGGAGGCGCTGCTGCTGCGTGCGCAGGGCCGCAATCCGCGCAAGCGCCTGCAGGTGGGCGACCTGGTGCTGGACCTGGCAACCCTGGAGGCGCAGCGCGGCAGCCAGGTGCTGCATCTGTACCCGGCCTGCCGCAAGCTGCTGGAAGTGCTGATGCGCGCGAGCCCTGGGGCGGTGACCCGCCAGCAGCTGGAATTCGCCCTGTGGGGCGACGAGCCACCGGATGGCGACCTGCTGCGCTCGCATGTCTACGAGCTGCGCCGCAGCGTTGATGGTCCGTTCGCCGACAAGCTGATCCACACCCTGCCGCGGGTCGGTTATCGCCTGGCGGTGACCACGGCCAGCGACGCAACCCGGGAAGACGATGAAGGCGCGTAAGCCGGGCCCGCTGTACCGGCGCGTGGTGTGGTGGTTGCTGGGCTACCTGGCTCTGCTGTCGATTGCCGTGTTCAGCGTCGGCAACTACGTGCACGAACATGCCGAGCACGCCGCCTGGCGCGCGCTGCTCAATTCCGAACTGGACAGCATTGTCGACCACACCGAGCACGAGCCGCATTACCGCTGGCAGGATTCGGACACGCTCAGCCTGTTCCGCTTCGACGAGGGCAACATGCCCGAGAGCGTGCGCACGCTGCATCCCGGGCTGCACGATGGCGTGCCGATCAAGGATCGGCAGACTGCGGTGATGGTGCGTGACACCGGCTCGATGGGGCGGGTGGCGCTGGCGCTGGACATCTCCGATTTCCATGATCTGGAACAGTTCGCCACACGTTGGGTGATGCTGGCCGGGGTGATCATGATCTTCGTCACCGTGCTGATGGCCTCGTTCGGCATGGAGCGGATGGTGCGTCCGTTGAGCCTGCTGGCACAGCACATTGCCGGGCTGCGGCCGGGCGTGCAGGGCCAGCGTATCGAGGTCGATCCGCGCGGCAGCTCAGAGCTGCATACCATCGCCGGTGCGTTGAACGACTACCTGGACCGCAACGAGCAGTTCGTCGAGCGCGAGCGGGTCTTCATCAGCACCGCCAGCCACGAACTGCGCACGCCGATCGCGGTGATGACCGGTGCCGCTGAGCTCGCGCTGGAGCAACCGGGCCTGCCCGAGCGTGCCCGCCAGCAGATGCAGCGGGTGTTGCGCACGGCGCAGAGCGTGGAGCAGCTGATCGAGCTGCTGTTGGTGTTGGCGCGTGATCCGGCGCGCCTGGCTGCGCGTGCCGAGCGCATCGCCCTGGACCAGCTGCTGCCGGAGATCGTCGACGACCATCGCCACCTGCTCGGTGACAAGGACCTGAGCATCGGCATCCAGGCGGCGCCGGTGGATATCGTTGCGCCGATGGCGGTGGTGCAGGCAGCAATCGGCAACCTGCTGCGCAATGCCATCGAGAACAGCGGCCGCGGCCATATCGAGCTGCAGCTGGATTCGTCGGCGGTGCTGACCCTGCAGGATCCTGGGCATGGCATGAGCCCGGAGGAGATCGCGGCCATCCACGCGCGCATGGCCCGCGGCGAGCGCGCCGATCGTGGTGGTGGCATCGGCCTGGACCTGATCGCGCGGCTGTGCGAGCACCTCGGCTGGACCCTGCAGCTGCAGCCCTGCGAGCCTCGCGGGACACGCGTCACCCTGGACTTCGGCGCTTCGCGCCCGGCCTGACCGGCGTCCCAACCTGCTTCGCGCTGCGGCATGACCCGGCGTGAAGACAATGTTAATCTCGATCTGCGCCGCTTTAAGCGGCGCTTTTTTTTCTCCGCTCTTTCGATCGACAGAGGATCCCATGCCGACCGAACCCGCTACTGCCCTGATCAGCAACGACATCGTTGGACTGGGCCTGATTGCCGCCACCCTGGCCCTGATCTTCTGGGCTGCCAGTGGTCCGACCCCGTTGTTGAAGAAGATCTTCGCCTGGGTGCCGGCGCTGCTGCTGTGCTACTTCATCCCCGCCATCTACAATACCGCCGGTGTCATCGATGGCCACAACACCTCGCTGTACAACCCGGTCGCGCGCGACGTGCTGCTGCCGGCCGCGCTGGTCCTGCTGACGCTTTCGATCGACCTGAAGGGCGTCATCAAGCTCGGCCCGAAGCTGCTGGTCGTGTTCTGTGCCGGTACCGTTGGCATCATGCTCGGCGCCATCGTGTCGTTCCAGCTGATGAAGCTGATCCATCCAGAGACGGTGGCCGGTGATACCTGGGCCGGCATGGCCGCGCTGGCCGGCAGCTGGATCGGCGGCGGCGCCAACATGGTCGCCATGCGCGAAGTGTTCGGCACCGATGCCACCACCTTCGGCCAGTTCGCGGTGGTCGACGTGGCCTGCGCCAGCCTGTGGATGGCGATCCTGCTGTTCCTGGCCAACCGCGCGCAGCAGATCGACACCCGCAACGGTGCCGACACCCGTGCCATCGATGAGATGAAGGCACGCATCAGCGCCTACGAGGCACAGAACGCGCGCATTCCCAGCATGACCGACCTGATGGTGATCGTTGGCGTGGCCTTGGGTGGCGTCGGCCTGGCCCACGCCATCGCCGCGCCGCTGTCGGGCTGGTTCAAGGCCAATGTCAGCTGGGCCAGCCAGTTCAGCCTCGACAGTCAGTTCGTCTGGGTGATCCTGCTGTCCACGGCGATGGGCCTGGGCCTGAGCTTCACCCGTGCACGCCGGCTGGAAGCGGCTGGTGCTTCGCGGCTGGGCACGGTGTTCCTGTACTTCCTGATCGCCTGCATCGGTATGCAGATGAACCTGCTGTCGCTGCTGGATCGGCCGTGGCTGTTCCTGCTGGGCGCGATCTGGATGGCCACGCATGTGCTGGTGCTGTGGGTGGTGGCCAAGCTGCTGCGCGCGCCGCTGTTCTTCTTCGCGATCGGTTCGCAGGGCAACATCGGTGCGGCCGCCTCGGCCCCCGTGGTGGCCGCAGCCTTCCATCCGACGCTGGCCCCGGTGGGCGTGCTGCTGGGCACGGTGGGCTATGCCACCGGCACCGGCCTGGCCTACGTCACCGGTTTGATCCTGAAGTGGATGGCCATCGGCTGAGTTCGGACCGCCCTGGCGTCATGCTTCCGTAGATCCACGCCATGCGTGGATGCATTTCATGGGTCTCCATGAACAAGGAAGGGGTCGGATCCGTTTCCCGCAGGAAACGGATCCGACCCCGGATTCAACTCGATATCTGCCAGGTTTCATCCACGCGTGGCGTGGATCTACTCAACGTCACTCGAGAGCTGTTGAACCCGACCCTCAACAGCAGCGGCCGCCGTTGCGCCCGCCGTAACGCGCTTCCTGGCGCTCGCGGAAGAACGTCTTGTAGTCCATCGGCTCCTGGTCCGGGTGCTTTTCCAGCATGTGCCGGACGTAGTTGTCGTAATCAGGAATGCCACAGCACAGTCGTGCGGTCTGCACCAGGCGCCGCCAGATGCGGCGGTGGGCCTGGTACTGGCCGGCGGGAACCAGTTGCGTACTCATCACAGATCCACCATTTCATGTGGCTTCAGCGCCACGTACGGGGTCTCGCGGTCGGTACGCTGCGGGTTGCGGCGTGCCGCCAGGATGGTCTTGATCGAATACACCAGCACCGCGCCCACCACCAGCAGGAACAGCGCGGTCAGGCCGGTGTTGACGTAGGCGTTGACCACGATCTGCTTCATCTGCGCCACCGACTTGGCGGGTGCGGTGATCGTATCGCTGGCGAGCGCAGCCTGGAACTTGTGTGCCTGCGCCAGGAAACCCTGTGCCGGGTTGCTGTCGAAGATCTTGATGAAGCCGGCATAGGTGGTGCAGATCAGCAGCCACACCGCCGGTACCGCGGTGACCCACGCATAGCGGTCACGCTTCATCTTGAACAGCACCACCGTGCCCAGCATCAGCGCGATGCCAGCCAGCATCTGGTTGGAGATGCCGAACAGCGGCCACAGCGTCTGGATGCCGCCGAATGGATCGACCACGCCGGTGTAGAGCAGGTAGCCCCACAGCGCCACGCAGCCGGCGGTACCGATGATGTTGGCGGTCCACGATTCGGTCTTCTTCAGGGCCGGGACGAAGTTGCCCAGCAGGTCCTGCAGCATGAAGCGCCCAGCACGGGTACCGGCGTCCACCGCGGTCAGGATGAACAATGCTTCGAACAGGATCGCGAAGTGGTACCAGAACGCCATCATCGCGTCGCTGCCACTGGGAATCGCTTCGTGCAGGATCTGCGCGATGCCCACCGCCAGCGTCGGTGCACCACCGGCGCGGTGCAGGATGGTCGGTTCACCGATGGCGGCCGCGGTCGCGGTCAGCTGCTCGGGTGTGATGGTGAAGCCCCAGGTGTTGGTGATGTAGTGCGCCGCGGAAGCCGCATCGGCACCGATCACCGCCGCCGGGCTGTTCATCGCGAAGTAGATGCCCGGATCGATGATCGAGGCCGCCACCAGCGCCATCACCGCCACGAACGATTCCATCAGCATGCCGCCGTAGCCGATGTAGCGCATGTGCGCTTCATTGGCCAGCAGCTTCGGCGTGGTGCCGGAGGAGATCAGTGCATGGAAACCGGAGACCGCACCGCAGGCGATGGTGATGAACAGGAACGGGAACATGCCGCCCTTCCACACCGGGCCATCACCGCTGGCGGCGAACTGGGTCAGTGCCGGCATCTTCAGCTCCGGCATCACCACCAGGATGCCGATGGCCAGCGCGATGATGGTGCCGATCTTGAGGAAGGTCGACAGGTAGTCGCGCGGAGCCAGCAGCAGCCACACCGGCAGCACCGAGGCGACGAAGCCGTAGCCGATCAACATCCAGGTGATCTGGGTGCCGGTGAAGGTGAACGCCGGGCCCCACACCGGGTCGGCGGCGACCTTGCCGCCGTACCAGATCGCAGCCAGCAGCAGGATCAGGCCGACCACCGAGATCTCGCCGATCTTGCCGGGGCGGATGTAGCGCATGTACACGCCCATCAGGATCGCGATGGGCATCGTCGCGATCACCGTGAACATGCCCCACGGGCTTTCGGCCAGTGCCTTGACCACCACCATCGCCAGCACCGCCAGGATGATGATCATGATCAGGAACGCACCGAACAGGGCGATGGTGCCGGGCACCTGGCCCATCTCCTCGCGGACGAGGTCACCCAGCGAGCGGCCGTTGCGGCGGCTGGACAGGAACAGCACCATGAAGTCCTGTACTGCACCTGCCAGTACCACACCCACCACCAGCCACAGCAGGCCGGGCAGGTAGCCCATCTGCGCGGCCAGGACCGGGCCGACCAGCGGACCGGCACCGGCAATGGCGGCGAAGTGGTGGCCGAACAGCACGTGCTTGTTGGTCGGCACGTAGTCCAGGCCATCGTTGTTGATCACCGCCGGGGTGGCCCGGGTCGGATCCAGCTGCATCACCTTGTTGGCGATGAACAGGCTGTAGAAGCGGTAGGCGACCAGGTACAGCGAAACCGCTGCCACCACGATCCACAGTGCGTTGATGTGTTCACCGCGGCGCAGCGCCACGGTGCCCAGACAGAATGCGCCGAGCAGGGCGAGTGCCGCCCAGCCCAGTTTGGAAAACCCTTTCATGAGGTGCTCTCTCCCGGAAAGACAGTCAAAGAGTCCTGCTTGCCCACGACAGGGTCAATTGGCACAGGACGAATCTGCGGTAGTACTTTGGTCGTACGGCGGTTGCGCTGACGTGCAGCGAACATCAGGGATGGAACAATCGGTTGCGGTGCCATCCATTGGCGTACGGCCATGTGGCGTCCATCTTCACTGGCATCCATCCAACAGGAGTCGCCATGAGCTTTCCCGAACCGGTCCGCGTGCTGCGGACCATCCGTGGCATGCCCACCTCCGACGGTGCCGGCGTGCGCCTGACCCGCGTCATCGGCGGCCCCACGCTGCCCGACCTGGATCCGTTCCTGCTGCTTGATGAGTTCGGTACCGACCGCGCCGAAGACTACATCGCAGGCTTCCCGGAGCATCCGCACCGCGGTTTCGAGACCGTCACCTACATGCTTGACGGGCGCATGCGGCATCGCGACAACCACGGCAACGAAGGCCTGCTGACCCCGGGCAGCGTGCAGTGGATGACCGCCGGCCGCGGCCTGGTGCATTCGGAGATGCCCGAGCAGGAAAGCGGGCAGATGCGCGGCTTCCAGCTGTGGGTGAACCTGCCGGCGAAGGAGAAGATGACCGAGCCGAAGTACCAGGAGTTCGCGCCCGAGCGCATTCCGGTGGTGAAGCCGGACGCCGGGGTGGAAGTGAAGGTGATCGCCGGCACGGTCGACGGCACCCGCGGCCCGATCGTCCAGCCGGCCACCGAGCCGCTCTATCTGGACATCACGCTGGCGCCCGACCGGGCCTGGACCTACACGCTGCCGGAAGGCCACAACGCCTTCGCCTATGTCTTCGAAGGTGCGCTGACGGTGGGTGAGCAGGATGCTGCGCGCGATGTCGCGCGCCAGGAACTGGCGGTGCTGGGCGGCGGCGAACAGCTGCATGTTTCGGCCGGCGGCGAAGGCGCGCGGCTGATCCTTGTAGCAGGCCGTCCGCTGCGTGAGCCGGTGATGCGCCACGGCCCGTTCGTGATGAACACGCGGCAGGAACTGATGCAGGCCTTCGTTGATTTCCAGGAAGGCAAGTTCTGAGGTAGTGCCGGCCGCTGGCCGGCAGCAGCCTCGGACGAAGGCGGATCGGTGTGCCGGCCAGCGGCCGGCACTACCGTCGGATCGGCGGGTCGCGTTGCGGGGACGCTGCCAGGCAGTCATCCCCATCACCGTCAGCGCCCGGCGGCCACGGCCGACGGGGTCAGGCTCATGCCCTGCGCCAGTTGTTGCAGTGAGCCCAGCTCCTGCGCGCTGTCCGGATACAGCGAAATCTGCGCGTAACGCCCTTTGTCGATCTTGACCACGCTGATGCGCCGTTCGGCATACCCCGGCGGTTGCTGGCCGCCCAGGTCGGGCTGGTACCAGTACAGTGATTCACCGCCGAAACTGCCTTTTTCCTGGCGCAGCGAGCGGCTCAGCGGAATGGCGGGATCACGCGCGCTGAGCATGAGGCTCAGCACTTCGCGGCCATCCGTGGTGCTGGCGCGGCAGACCAGGAAATCGGCCTGCACCTGCTGCTGCCACTGCAGGCCACTGCTGGCTGGCAGCGAAGGACATTCGGACGGTGCCTGTGCGGCGGCCTGGGCCGCAGCGAACAGCAGGCTCGACAACATGACAGGCGCGAACTTCATGCATCCCCCAAGGTGATGAGTTGTTTGGCTCCGCCAGCAGGGCCGGCGGCCATGGCATCCCATCCCCGGATGCCGCCCCATCCGGCATGTGCACGGACGGTCAACTCAACCTTAACGGAACGTGAGCGATCGCACAATTCGCGGTTACAGAAGTAACCATTGCGGCCGAGGGTCGGCCGCAATGGGTGCCGCGTGGATCAGCGGTCGCTGCCGATCCACTTGTAGATGATGCCGCCGATCGCGCCGCCCAGCAGCGGGGCGACCCAGAACAGCCACAGCTGGCTGACCGCGCCACTGCCGGCGAAGAAGGCCACGGCGGTGGAGCGGGCCGGGTTCACCGAGGTGTTGGTGACCGGAATGCTGATCAGGTGGATCAGGGTCAGTGACAGGCCGATCGCCAGCGGGGCGAAACCGGCCGGTGCCTTGCCGTGGGTGGAACCCATGATCACGATCAGGAACACCGCGGTCAGCACCACTTCGCACAGGAAGGCGGCCGCCACGCTGTAGCCACCGGGCGACAGCGCGCCATAGCCATTGCTGGCGAACGCACCGGCCTGGCTGCCATCGATGGCGAAGCCGCTGGCGCCGGAGGCGATCTGCAGCAGGATGAAGCCGGCCAGCAGGCCGCCGGCGACCTGGGCGATGATGTACGGCACCAGGTCCCTGGTCGGGAAACGACCACCGGCCCAGAGCCCGACGCTGACCGCCGGATTGAAGTGCGCGCCGGAGATATGGCCGAACGCATAGGCGCCGGTCACCACGGTCAGGCCGAAGGCGAGCGCCACGCCGAGGAAACCGATACCCAGCGGATTGCCGTCGCCACCGAACTTGGCGGCCAGCACCGCACTGCCACAGCCACCCAGAACCAGCCAGAACGTGCCGAGGAACTCGGCGGACAAGCGTTTACCCATGCTCATGTGTTGCACTCCTTTGACGTCGAAAGTGTGATTTATGTCACATTTCAATGATCAGCGGGTGACTGTAGCGTCAACGCCAGGTGCAGGGATACACCTTGGGATGTGTGCAACACGCGATGTTCAGTACTGGGGCAGGGGAATGAACTCCTTGTCGTCGCCCGGAATGGTGCCGAAGCGACCGGCTTCCCAGTCGTGCTTGGCCTGCTCGATGCGCTCCTTCGAGCTGGACACGAAGTTCCACCACAGGTGGCGCGGGCCATCCAGCGGCTCGCCACCGAACAGCATCGCCTTCACCGGCGTCTTCGCACGCAGGCGGCCACGTGCGCCGGCTTCGGGGATGACCAGGTGCTGTGCGGGGATGTCCACGCCATCGAGCTGCGCCTCACCTTCGAGGATGTACAACGCGCGCTCGCGGTGGCCGTCGTCGATATCGATCTCCGCCTCCGGGTCGAGATCGATCGCCACATTGAGCGTGTCGGCGAACACCTTCACCGGCGATTCCTCGCCATAGGCGCGGCCGGCGATCACCCGCAGCCAGGCACCATTGCGGCGCTGCTCGGGCAGGGTGGCAGCGGCGTGGTGGTAGAACGCCGGCTCGATTTCCTCGTGCGACTTCGGCAGCGCGACCCAGGTCTGCATGCCGTGGATGGGGTTGTCATGGTCGCGGTCCGGCTGTGGCGTGCGCTCGGAATGGGCGATGCCGCGGCCGGCGGTCATCCAGTTGACGTCACCGGGACGGATCACCTGATCCGAACCCAGCGTGTCGCGGTGGCCGATTGCGCCCGACCACAGGTAGGTGACCGTGGCCAGGCCGATATGCGGATGCGGGCGCACGTCGATGGCGGTGCCGGGGTGCATGAGTGCCGGGCCCATCTGGTCGACGAACACGAACGAACCGATGCTGCGCGCCTGCAGGGTGGGTACGGCGCGACGGACTTCGAGGCCGCCGATGTCGTGCACGCGCGGGGCGATGATGGTGGTCATGCGGGCGTTCTCGCTGGCAGGGATCAGGCGATCAGCATCGCATGCAGCTGTGACGGGGACATGCCCCGTATGGGTAACAGGTTGTTCCAGCCAACGGCGCAGCCCCTCGTGGCTGTGGGGGTGGTCGCTGAAGGCGGAAGCAAGATCAAAAGCCGCGCTTGGCCGGGCGGGTGGGTTGCGCAGGACACGCCGTAAACCCATCCATGGGGGCTCGATGGCGCCATCCATGGCGCCAACGGTCCTGCGCAACCCACCCGCCCGACCTCTGACAGTTTCCGTGTGCGTCCAGCCACGGAGAAGAAAAAAGAAAATCAAAATCAAACGCCGGTCGCTTCGCTCCTCGTGTCGACCAAGGTAGCCACCCACCAGTTCGTAGTGATCCACACCGGAATCGAGATTAACCGACCGTCACCGGGAAACTGTCAGGGGTGGGGCGGTGTGGGCAGGCAGGACCGTTGGCGCCATGGATGGCGCCATCGAGCCCCCATGGACGGGTTTACGGCGTGTCCTGCCTGCCCACACCGCCCCGCCCAACAAACAGAAAAGCCAGAGCCGGCTGTTGCTCCGGCTCCGGCTCTGGCTCTGGCTTTTGCTTCGGCGGTTGCCTCTGCGGGTGCCGGGCCGCAGGCCCGGCCGATCAACTCACACCACCGGTTCGCGCAGGGCGGGGTTGTCCCAGCCCGGGCGCGGTGCGAAACGGTCGCCGTGGCGCTGCTGCAGCGCCTTCAGCCGCTCGACGATCGCATCGGCACCCACCGCGCGGATGTGCTGGATGGGACCGCCGCGGAACGGTGCAAAACCGGTGCCGAAGATCACGCCGGCATCCAGCAGGTCCGCATCCGCCACCACGCCTTCGTGCAGGCACGCCACCGCTTCGTTCAACAGCGGCAGGATCAGGCGGTCCTCCAGATCGGCCGGGGCCTGGTAGTCGCTGGCCACGTCCGGCTTCTTCGGCTTGCCGTTCTCCCAGGTGTAGATGCCCTGGCCATCCTTCTTGCCACGCTTGTCCGGTTCCACCGTCTGCAGCGCGGCCGGAATCTGCAGGCCCAGGAACGGCGCCAGTTCGCGGCCGACACCGGCGGCCACGTCCAGACCGACGGTGTCGATCAGTTCGATCGGGCCCATCGGCATGCCGAACTTCACGGCGGCCTTGTCGATCACCGGGCCTGGGATGCCTTCGGCGTAGGCAGTGGCGGCTTCCAGCATGTACGGGAACAGCACGCGGTTGACCAGGAAGCCCGGGCTGCCGGCCACCGGCACCGGGAACTTGCCCAGCGCCTTGCAGAACGCGGCCAGGCGGCGCTCGGTCTCCGGCGCCATGCCGTCGTGATGGATGATCTCCACCAACGGCATCTGCGCGACCGGATTGAAGTAGTGCAGGCCGGCGAACTGTGCCGGTCGCTGGATATGGTCGCGCAGCTCCACCAGCGGAATCGATGAGGTGTTGGTGGTCAGCAGCGCATCCAGCTTCATCTTCGGTTCGAGCGTCTGGTACAGCGCACGCTTGGCTTCCGGGTTCTCGATGATCGCCTCGATCACCAGGTCGGCCTCGGCCACGCCGTTGCCTTCCAGGTCGGCACGCAGGCGCGCGGCCACGGCAGGGCGCTTGCTCTCGTCGCGCACCTTCTTGGCGAACAGCGCCTGCGCGCGTTCCATGGCCGGGTCGATGAAGCGCTGCTCACGGTCCTGCAGGGTCACTTCGAAGCCCTTGTAGGCGGCCCACGCGGCGATGTCGCCACCCATCACGCCGGCGCCGACCACGTGCACGTGGCGGATGCCGGACTCACCACCACCGAGGCCCTTCAGGCGCTCGGTCAGGAAGAAGATGCGGATCAGGTTGCGCGCGGTCGGTGTACTGGCCAGCTTCACCACGGCCCGCCGTTCGGCGTCGAGGCGTGCCTGGATCGGCTTGCCGCCGCTGCGCTGCCAGGTGCTGATCAGCGCGTACGGCGCCGGGTACTGGTCCTTCCTTGCCTTGCGGGCGAGCTGCTTGACCATCTGCGGTGCCAGCAGCGTGCGTGCCAGCCAGCTGTTGGTGGCCCAGGCCGTCGCGCGCTGCTTGAACGGGCGGGTGGTGCCGGACAGCGCCAGTGCGACGGCAGTGTCGAGCACCACTGCCGGTGCCACCACCTTGTCGACCAGGCCGATGCCACGCGCGGCCGAGGCCGACAGAGTGCGGCCGGTCAGCATCATGTCCATCGCCGCCGGTGCGCCGACCAGCTGCGGCAGGCGGGCGCTGCCACCCCAGCCCGGGAAGATGCCCAGCTGGGTTTCCGGCAGGCCGATGCGGGTGCTGCTGTCATTGGAGGCCACGCGATAGCGGCAGGCCAGGGCAAGCTCGGTGCCGCCGCCCAGACAGTGGCCGTGGATGGCCGCCACGGTGGGGCAGGGCAGCTCGGCCAGCTTCTGGTAGGTGGCCTGGCCACGACGGATCGCGTCGTTGACGGTGCCGCGACGGTCGAATTCCTGGAACTCCTTCAGATCCGCGCCAGCGATGAAGCCGGCCTTCTTCAGCGACTGGATCACCACTCCCTTGGGCGGGTCCAGCGCGATGCGCTCAAGCAGGTCGCCCAGTTCCAGCAGCACGTCCTGCGACATCGCGTTGACGCTGCTGTCCTGACGATCCAGGGAGAGAACCACCACGCCGTCGTCGCGGATCTCGGGGTGCCAGTGGCTGAAGCGGAGACCATCGAAGCCTGAGAGCATGGACGTTCCATCCGGTTGTGTATGGAGAAGCGGCTATGATCCAGAGGTTGTTTCCCCCGCGTCAAATCCCAATAGCAGGGGAGTGGCGCCCCCGGATCCATGGCCGTGGACCGGGACGCTAACGGAACGGTGGTTAAAAGCTGGTGCGGCGCCAGGTGATCGGCGACTGAACTTTTCCCGGGATTGGCAGTCTCATTGCCCGACGTCGGTTGGGCTGACAGGAGTGCGGCCCCTCATGGCCGATGTTGATACACCTCAGGAGCTGGATCTGGAGCTGGTCCGGCGCGTGCAGCACGGCGAGAGTGCCGCGTTCGATGTCCTGGTGCGCAAGTACCAGCATCGGGTCGTGGCCCTGGTCGGTCGCTACATCGCCGACTGGAGCGAATGTCAGGACGTCGCCCAGGACACTTTCATCCGTGCCTACCGCGCGATCGGAAGTTTCCGTGGCGATGCCCAGTTCTCAACCTGGTTGCATCGAATCGCCGTGAATACCGCCAAAAACTACCTGGCTTCACACAATCGACGTCCGCCGACCGATGACATCGACATCGGTGACGCCGAGCAGTTCGACAGCGGTACCCGCCTGCGCGACACCGACACGCCCGAGCGCGAGTTGATGCGCCAGGAGCTGGAACAGACGGTCATGAAGGCCGTCAACGCGCTGCCGGAAGAACTCCGGTCGGCGATCACCCTGCGCGAGGTGGAAGGCCTGAGCTACGAGGATATCGCGCAGAAGATGGGGTGCCCGATCGGCACCGTGCGTTCACGGATCTTCCGGGCGCGCGAGGCGATCGACACCGAACTCCGGCCGCTGTTGGACATCGGCAGCGCCACCCGTGAGAAGAGCCGCGTATGACCAGTAATCCGTTCAACGAATCGCAGAACCATCAATCGCCCGCCGGGCAGCGCCTGGACCAGCGCCATCGCGAGCAGCTGTCGGCCCTGGTCGATGGCGAGCTGGGCGCCGATGAAGCGCGCTTCCTGCTGCGCCGGATGGAGCACGACCCCGAACTGGCCGGCTGCCAGGAACGCTGGCAGCTGCTGGGCGACGTGATGCGCGGGCAGGCCTCGGCATTGGCACCGGCCGGTTTCAGCGCCGCCGTGGCCGCCGCAGTTGCCGCTGAGCCCGTGCCGCAGGCCGAGCCCCGTCGCCAGGTGCGGCGCAGCGGTTGGCGGGCCTGGGGCGGTGGTGCCGCACTGGCCGCCTCGGTGGCGGCCGTGGCGCTGTTCATGGGCGGCGAGAAGCTGCAGGAAGCCAC
Organism: Stenotrophomonas sp. AG209; assembly: GCF_003550055.1. NCBI lineage: Bacteria > Pseudomonadati > Pseudomonadota > Gammaproteobacteria > Lysobacterales > Lysobacteraceae > Stenotrophomonas > Stenotrophomonas sp. AG209. Next base: position 1,339,396 of record NZ_QXDB01000001.1, on the reverse strand, counting down.
GCCGGGCGAGCCGCTGGCACCGCAGGTGATCGCCAGCGAGGCCCGGCTGGCGCCGGCACCGACCCAGCCGGCGCCGGTCACCGAAGCATCGGTGGATACCGCGGCAATGGCCGTGGTGGCTGCGCCGGCCGTGGCGATGGCGGCCAGCCGCCGCCAGGATGCCCGCCGCGCCAGTGCCACCCGCAGCCAGCAGGCCGCGCGTGCCGCCCAGCGTGACGATCTTCCGCAGCGTGCCGTGGCATCCACGCAGGCACCATTGACCCCGACCGTGCCGGCCAACGCCAACCGCAACCTGCCGTTTGGTGAGGTCGGTGGGCTGCAGGCCCGGCCATGGCCGCGCTCCAGCCTGGCGCCCGCCGCCGGTGGTGCGCTCAATGCCAGCTTCCCGGCCCATGCCGGTGGTGCCGCGTTCTACCCGTTCGAGCCGCGCCTGCAGGACGACCTGCCGGTGCCGCCGCGCCCGCGCGACTGAGCCGGGCGCCTTCACGCCCCGCCGTCGGCGGGGCCCATATTCCTCTTTCCATCCGACCCGGAGGTTGCCGTCCGATGACTCCCCGACTCCGCACGCAGGCCATTGGCCTGCTGGCCCTGACCCTTCCCCTGATGGCCTGCGCGCAGGCGCCTGCGCCTGCCGCCCAGCCCCAGCCTGCGCCGGCTGCGGCACCGCGGGCGCCCGCGCAGCCGCTGGTCAGCGGCCTGCCCGACTTCACCAACCTGGTCGAACAGGTTGGCCCGGGCGTGGTCAACGTCGACACCACCATCGTCCGCAACAACCGCCAGGCCTCGCGGGGCCCGATGGGCGGCGACGATGACATGCCGGAGTTCTTCCGCCGCTTCTTCGGCCCTGACTTCCCGATGCCGGGGCAGGGGCCGGGTGGGCAGGATGGCGGTCCCAGCATCAAGGGCCGTGGCATGGGTTCGGGCTTCATCATCTCGCCCGACGGCTACGTGCTGACCAACTACCACGTGGTGGCCGACGCCAGTGACGTGAAGGTCAAGCTGGGCGACAGCCGCGAGTTCACCGCCAAGGTGGTGGGCAGCGACCAGCAGTACGACGTGGCTCTGCTGAAGATCGACGGCAAGAACCTGCCGACCGTGCGCGTGGGTGACTCCAACACCCTGAAGCCGGGCCAGTGGGTTGTCGCGATCGGTTCGCCGTTCGGCCTCGACCACTCGGTCACGGCCGGTATCGTCAGCGCGCTCGGCCGCAGCACCGGCGGTGCCGATCAGCGCTACGTGCCGTTCATCCAGACCGACGTGGCGATCAACCAGGGCAATTCCGGTGGCCCGCTGCTGAACACCCGCGGCGAAGTGGTCGGCATCAACTCGCAGATCTTCTCCGCCTCCGGCGGCTACATGGGCATCAGCTTCGCGATCCCGATCGACCTGGCGATGAGCGCGGTCGAGCAGATCAAGAAGAGCGGCAAGGTCACCCGCGGCCAGCTCGGCGCGGTGGTCGAGCCGATCGATTCGCTGAAGGCGCAGGGCCTGGGCCTGCCGGACAGCCGTGGCGCCCTGGTCAACCAGATCGTGGCCGGCAGTGCGGCCGCCAAGGCCGGAGTGCAGGTGGGCGATGTCATCCGCTCGGTCAACGGCAGCGCGGTCAACAGCTGGTCCGACCTGCCGCCGCTGATCGGTGCGATGGCACCGGGCAGCAAGGTGAACCTGGTGGTGTACCGCGACGGCAAGCCGCATGACCTCAGTGCCACGCTGACCGCCCTGAGTGAAGACGGGCAGGCCAATGCCCGCGGGCCGTCGGCCGGCAGTGCCGAGGCGGCTCCGCAGACCGGCGCCAATGCCCTGCTGGGGCTGGACGTCAGCGATCTGAACGCGGCCCAGCGCAAGCAGTTCGGGCTCAACGGCAACGAAGGCGTGCGCATCACCGGGGTCAAGGGCCAGGCGGCGCGTGATGCCGGCCTGTCGCCGGGCATGGTGATCCTGCAGGTCGGCCGCGTCGCGGTCGGCAGCGTGGATGCCCTGAACCGGGCGCTGTCCAGCTTCAAGAAGGACGACGTGGTGATGCTGCTGGTCCGCACGGCCAATGGCAACAGCGCCTTCGTGGCGGTCAAGGCCGGCCAGTAAGGCCTGCCGGGGTCGCTGCGGCGGCCCCTGCGTCTCCCCCGAAGCCCCGCCCCGGCGGGGCTTCGGTCGTTCAGCGTCCGGCCCGATGAGGCAGTTTTCGCGGCTGGGCGCCGGGCGTGCGATAATCGACCGTTACCCTGACGACGCCGCGCGCCGCCGCCACCTATGTCTTCTGATTCGATGCGGAACATCCGCAACTTCTCCATCATCGCCCATGTCGACCACGGCAAGTCCACGCTGGCCGACCGCATCATCCAGCTCTGCGGTGGCCTGCAGGCCCGCGAGATGGAAGCGCAGGTGCTCGATTCCAACCCGATCGAGCGCGAGCGTGGCATCACGATCAAGGCGCAGTCGGTGTCACTGCCGTACGTGGCCAAGGACGGGCAGACCTACCACCTGAACTTCATCGATACCCCCGGCCACGTCGACTTCTCCTATGAAGTCAGCCGCTCGCTGGCCGCCTGCGAAGGCGCGCTGCTGGTGGTCGACGCGGCCCAGGGCGTGGAAGCGCAGTCGGTGGCCAACTGCTACACCGCGGTGGAGCAGGGCCTGGAAGTGGTGCCGGTGATCAACAAGATCGACCTGCCCACCGCCGATATCGAGCGCGCCAAGGCCGAGATCGAGGCCGTGATCGGCATCGACGCCTCCGACGCCGTGCCGGTCAGCGCCAAGACCGGCCTCAACGTGCAGGACGTGCTGGAAGCGATCGTCCATCGCATCCCGCCGCCGGCACCGCGCGACACCGACAAGCTGCAGGCGCTGATCATCGACTCGTGGTTCGACAACTACCTGGGCGTGGTCTCGCTGGTGCGCGTGATGCAGGGCGAGATCAAGGCCGGTGACAAGCTGCAGGTGATGTCGACCGGCCGCAACCACCAGGTCGACAACGTCGGCGTGTTCACCCCGAAGCGCAAGGTGCTGCCGGCGCTGCGTGCCGGTGAAGTGGGCTGGGTCACCGCCAGCATCAAGGACGTGCACGGTGCGCCGGTCGGCGACACCCTCACCCTGGCCGGCGACCCGGCGCCGAAGCCGCTGCCGGGCTTCCAGGAAATGCAGCCGCGCGTGTTCGCCGGCCTGTTCCCGGTTGATGCCGAAGACTACCCGGACCTGCGCGAAGCGCTGGACAAGCTGCGCCTGAACGATGCCGCGCTGCGTTTCGAGCCGGAAAGCTCCGAGGCGATGGGCTTCGGCTTCCGTTGCGGCTTCCTTGGCATGCTGCACATGGAAATCGTGCAGGAGCGCCTGGAGCGCGAATACAACCTGGACCTGATCAGCACCGCGCCGACGGTGGTGTATGAAGTCCTGAAGACCGATGGCTCGATCATCAACATGGACAACCCGGCCAAGCTGCCGCCGGTGAACCAGGTCGAGGAGATCCGCGAGCCGATCATCCGTGCCAACGTGCTCACCCCCGAGGAGTACATCGGCAACATCATCAAGCTGTGCGAAGAAAAGCGCGGCAGCCAGATCGGCATCAACTACCTGGGCAGCCAGGTGCAGATCAGCTACGAGCTGCCGATGGCCGAGGTGGTGCTGGACTTCTTCGACAAGCTGAAGTCGGTCAGCCGTGGCTATGCCTCGCTGGACTACCACTTCGTGCGCTTCGACGCGGGCCCGTTCGTGCGCGTGGACGTGCTGATCAACGGCGACAAGGTCGATGCGCTGTCGCTGATCGTGCACCGCAGCCACGCCGATCGCCGCGGCCGCGAGCTGTGCGAGAAGATGAAGGACCTGATCCCGCGCCAGATGTTCGACGTGGCCATCCAGGCCGCCGTCGGCTCGCAGATCATCGCCCGCACCACGGTCAAGGCCATGCGCAAGAACGTGCTGGCCAAGTGCTATGGTGGCGACGTTTCGCGCAAGAAGAAGCTTCTGGAAAAGCAGAAGGAAGGCAAGAAGCGCATGAAGCAGGTCGGACGCGTGGAGATTCCGCAGGAAGCGTTCCTGGCCGTCCTGCAGATGGACAACAAGTAAGCCCGCACCGGCCCTGCGGGCCGGTCGTCTGGTGACGTTGCAAAGGACCCTGAATGAAACTGTTTGAGATCCTCCTGGTCGTGCTGACCCTGGCCTCGGGCCTGATCCTGCTCGCGGACAAGCTGTATCTCGCCAAGCGTCGCGCCCAGCGCGCGGGCCTGCTCGATTCCGAGCCGGTGCTGGTGGATTATTCGCGTGCGTTCTTCCCGGTGCTGGCGATCGTGCTGATCGTGCGCAGTTTCATCGCCGAGCCGTACAAGATCCCGTCCAGCTCGATGATGCCGAACCTGCTGATCGGCGATTTCATCCTGGTCAACAAGTTCTCCTACGGCCTGCGCCTGCCGATCAGCAACACCAAGATCGTGCCGTTCGGCGAGCCGTCGCGCGGTGACGTGGTGGTGTTCCACTTCCCCGGCCACAGCGACAACGACCCGGCCAAGGGCGAGAACTTCATCAAGCGCGTGATCGGCGTGCCGGGTGACACCGTGGTCTTCGAAGGCGACGGCGTGATCCTCAACGGCGAACCGCTGAAGTACGACAACAAGGGCATCTATGCCGGCCACAAGGGCCAGGGCGAGGGCGCCAACCTGCTGGTCGAGCACCTGCCGGGCCGTACCCACACCGTGCTGGAGACCGACTACCCGCGTGGCCAGGGCCAGTGGACCGTGCCGGCCGGCAAGTACCTGGTGATGGGCGACAACCGTGACAACAGCGACGACGGCCGTTTCTGGGGCCTGCTGCCGGAAGAAAACCTGCGCGGCAAGGCCTTCCTGATCTGGCTGAACTGCCAGGGCTGGTTCTGCAAGGATGGCTTCGAGCCGTCGCGGATCGGCTCGAGCATCAACTGATCGGGCACCAACCGAGTATTTTCACATCCAACGCGTATCTGGGGAGAACGCAATGAAGACGATGAACACGCAGCGTGGCATGACCCTGACCTCGTTCCTGGCGGTCCTGATCGTGGTCGGTTTCTTCCTTTACATCGGCATGAAGCTGTTCCCGATGTACCAGGAGTATTACGCGGTGCGCTCGGCGATGAAGAGCCTGGCCAAGGAGCCCGGGGTGGGCAGCATGGAGCCGGCCCGGATCCAGGATCTGTTCTTCAAGCGCCTGTACATCAACTACTCGGAAAACGTGAAGCCGGCCAACGTGAAGTTCGACCGTCGCGACAATGGCTGGACCCTCAAGGTCAACTACGAAGTGCGCCGTCCGCTGGTCGGCAACCTGGACGTGGTTGGCAAATTCGATTCATCCCAGGACCTGACCCGAAGCGGTGCCGAATAAACCTTTCCATCGTGGTGACCTGATCGGTCATCCCTTCCGCGACCCGGCGCTGCTGAAGCAGGCGCTGACGCATCGCAGTGCCGGTGCGCCACACAACGAGCGCCTGGAGTTCCTGGGTGACAGCATCGTCAACATGATGGCGGCCGAGGCATTGTACCAACGCTGGCCCAAGGCTGACGAAGGCGCGATGACCCGTGCCCGCGCCGAGCTGGTGCGTGAAGGCGCGCTGGCGGTGATCGGGCGCACCCTGGAACTGGGCGATCGACTGATCCTGGGCCCGGGCGAAATGAAGTCCGGCGGCCATCGTCGTGATTCGATCCTGGCCGACGCGGTGGAAGCCGTGGTGGCTGCGATCTACCTGGATGCCGGCTTCGAGGCCTGCCGGGCGGTGGTACTGCCCTGGTTCAGCGCTTCGATCGAGGCACTGCCGGCCTCCGGCCGGCCCGAGAAGGACCCTAAGACCCGCCTGCAGGAATGGCTGCAGGCCCGACAGAAGGCGTTGCCGCAGTATGAACTGGTGTCAGAATCCGGTGACGACCACGCCAAGCACTTCCGGGTACGCTGCAACGTAGCCGACCCGGCCGCCAGCACCGAGGGCGAAGGCGCCTCGCGGCGGCTTGCCGAACAACAGGCGGCTGCGGCCGTCCTAGAACAACTGGATTCCAAGTGAGCGAACAAACTCCCCATCATTGCGGCAGCGTGGCCGTCATCGGCCGCCCGAACGTGGGCAAGTCGACCCTGACCAATGCCCTGGTCGGCGCCAAGGTCAGCATCGTCTCCAACCGCCCGCAGACCACGCGCCATCGCCTGCTGGGCATCGCCACCTATCCGGAAGGCCAGCTGGTGCTGGTCGACACCCCCGGCCTGCACAAGGTGCAGAAGCGGGCGATGAACCGGGTGATGAACCGCGCCGCGCGCGGTTCGCTGGAAGGCGTCGATGCCGGCCTGCTGGTGATCGAAGCCGGTCGCTGGGATGAAGAGGACAGCCTGGCGTTCAATGTGCTGCGTGACGCCGGCATTCCGGTCGTTCTGGTGGTCAACAAGATCGATCGCCTGAAGGAAAAGGGCGCGCTGCTGCCGTTCCTGCAGCAGGTGACCGAAGGTCGGGATTTCGCCGCCGTGCACCCGATCTCCGCGCAGAAGCGCAACGGCCTGGAAGCGCTGGTGCGCGACGTGCTGAAGCTGCTGCCGGAAGCCCCGCCGATGTTCGGCGAGGACGAGATCACCGACCGCAGCCAGCGTTTCCTGGCTGGTGAACTGGTGCGCGAGCAGCTCATGCGCCAGCTCGGCGAGGAACTGCCGTACGCCACCACCGTCGAGATCGAGCGCTTCACCGAGGATGGCAACCTGCTGCGCATCGGTGCGGTGATCTGGGTCGAGCGCGAGGGCCAGAAGGCCATCGTGATCGGCAAGGGCGGCGCCCGCCTGAAGGAGATCGGCGCCAAGTCCCGCCTGCAGATGGAGCGTCTGTTCGGGGCCAAGGTGTTCCTGGAAACCTGGGTGCGCGTGCGTGAAGGCTGGTCCGACGACGAGGCCGCGCTGAAGGCCTTCGGTTACGAGTAACGCGTTGCGGTCGCTTCGATGATGATCGAGGACGACACCGGCTTCGTGCTGCACGCACGGGCCTACCGCGAGACCAGCCTGCTGGTCGAAGTGTTGAGCGCGCAGCATGGTCGTATCGGCCTGCTCGCGCGTGGCGTGTCCACCGCAAAGGGTCAGGTGCTGCGTGCTGCCCTGCAGCCGTTGCAGTGGATCCGCTTCAGTGCCCAGCAGCGGGGTGAACTGGCCCAGCTGCGTGGTGCAGAGGCATTGGATGCGGCGCCACGCCTGGTCGGCCAGGCGATGCTGGCCGGCTTCTACCTGAGTGAACTGACCCTGCGCCTGGCTCCGCGCCAGGACCCGCTGCCGGAGCTGTACCTCGCCTATGGTGAGGCGCGCGCGCGGCTGGCGGTCGGTGCCGGCCTGGCCTGGACCCTGCGCCGTTTCGAACGCGAACTGCTGTCCGCGCTGGGCCTGGGCTTCGAGCTGGACAGTGCCAGCGATGGCCAGCCGATCGACCCGGCGGCGCGCTACGAACTGGATCCGCAGGAGGGCGCGCAACGCCTGCTGAGCGAGCGCGGCGGGGAACGCCGGGCAGCGGCCACTGGCTCGGCGCTGCTGGCTTTGGCGGCAGATGAAGAGCCGGATGCCGCCGACCTGGCCAGCCTGCGCCTGCCGATGCGGCGGGTGCTGGCCCATCACCTGGGGCCGCGCGGCCTGAAGTCCTGGGAAATGCTCGAGCAGCTCGCGCCCAGGCGTTGAGGGGTGTTCGGCAGGGCTTGCAGCCCTGCACCCGCTGAATCAACGTCAACGTCAACTGCAAAAGCTGGCTATCTGTGGGTAGGCGGGGTGGGTCCGGTTGCGGGAGACGCCGTAAACCCCGCTCCGCGGTCCGGCCCAGCCGCTGGCGGCTGTGCGTTCGGGCGCTTGCGAAGCAGTGCTTCGCAAGCAAAGCGCCCTCACCCATGGGGGCTTGGCCGCGGCATCCATGCCGCGGACACTCCCTCAACCGGACCGACCCCGCCTTCGACAGTTTCTCGCGAGCTGTTGGACGTGCCGACGGGGTCAGATCCGTTTTCCGAAGGAAAACGGATCCGACCCCAATTTGGAGTTCGATATCTGACAGAGATTCATCCACGCATGGCGTGGATCTACCAGCCGTCACACGGAATCTGTCGGGGGTGGGGCGGTGTGGGTTGGCAGGACCGTTGGCGCCATGGATGGCGCCATCGAGCCCCCAGGGGTGAGGGCGCTTTGCTTGCGAAGCACTGCTTCGCAAGCGCCCGAACGCACAGCCGCCAGCGGCTGGGCCGGACCGCGGAGCGGGGTTTACGGCGTGTCCTGCCAATCCACACCGCCCCGCCCAACAAGCAGAAAGCCAGAGCCGCTCTGGCTCTGGCCCTTGGTGTTGCCCTGGCTTGAAGCATCTGCAGGTGCAGGGCTGCAAGCCCTGCCGAGCAACCCTCAGTGCAGCAGGGCAGCCACCGCGGCGCGGAATCCATCCTGGGCCTGCCCGGACTCGGGCGCATGATGCAGCTGGCGCACCGCCCGTCCCAACCGTGCCGCCCCCACGAAGCCACAGCTCGCCTGCAACCGGTGCAGCTGACTGCGCAGCTGGCGCTCGTCGTGCTGGTCCACCGCCTGCTCCACCGCATCACGCACGCCCGGCAACTCGGCCAGGAACAGCTCGCGCAGGGCGATCAGGTGGTTGCGCTGGCCATTGAGCGCGGCCAGGGCTGCGGTCTCGTCCCAGTCCTGCACGGCCAGCTCGACCGCGGCCGGGGCCTGTGCCACGAAGATTCCCGCCGGGCTGTTGACCAGCGCACGGCGCACCGCCTTCAGCAGCTGGTCGCGGCCCAGTGGCTTGACCAGGGTGTCGCTGAAACCGGCTTCGCGCAGGCGGGCGTGGATGGAGGTATCGCCGTCGGCGGTATGTGCCAGCGCCGGCGTGTCGGGGTGTGAACGGCGCAGCTCACGCAGCAGCTGCGCGCCATTGCCATCCGGCAGGTTGACGTCGATCAGCCACAGGTCGTGCGCGCCGGGTTCGGCACTGGCCAGGGCGCTGGCCAGCGAATCTGCGGTATCCACATCCGCCGGTAACGTTTCCAACGCCGCCTTGAAAAAACCGCGGCTGATGATGTCGTCCTCGACAAGCAGGAAGCGGGGCCGTGCGGCCCGCGGGGTCATCTGCATCAGGGCTGCCTCCATGTCAGCTGTCCCAATCATCAAGCACGGCGGCCACGGGCGCAAGCGGGTCCGGGCCCCGCCGGTCAGGATCTGCGACAATACGCCCCCATTTTTGCCCGCAGCCTGTTGCCACGTGGCCCGATCCCGTTCCCGCACCGACCGTACCCCATTCCAGACCGAGATCCTCGACCTCAGCCATGATGGTCGCGGTGTCGCCCGCCGTGAAGGCGAGGGCGGCAAGGTCACCTTCGTCAGTGGCGCCCTGCCCGGCGAGGTGGTGATGGCTGAACAGACCGCCCGCAGCCGCCATTTCGACGAGGCGCGCACCGTGGAGGTGCTGCAGGCCTCGCCGCAGCGGGTGACCCCCAAGTGCCCCCATTTCGGTACCTGCGCCGGTTGCGTGCTGCAGCACCTGGACGAGGACCAGCAGATCGTCGCCAAGCAGCGCGTGCTGATGGACAACCTGGAGCGGATCGGCCATGTGAAGCCGGGCACCGTGCTGGCGCCGCTGGTCGGTGAGAGCTGGGGCTACCGCCGCAAGGGCCGCTTCTCGGTGCGCCGGGTCGAGAAGAAGGACAAGACCCTGGTCGGCTTCCGTGAACAGGATCCGCGCTTCGTCGCCGACCTCAGCCAGTGCCTGACCGTGATCCCCGAGATCGGCACCAAGGTCGAGGCGCTGTCCACCTTCATCGAGTCACTCGATGGCAAGCGTGACATCCCGCAGATCGAATTCATCGCCGGTGACCAGGCCGTGGTCCTGACCGTGCGCCACCTGCAGCCGCTCAGCGATGCCGACCGCGTGGCCTGGGCGGCCTTCGGCCAGCAGCATGGCTTCGTGATCTACCTGCAGTCCGGCGGCGTGGACACCGTGCAGCCGCTGGACGGGCAGGGCGTGCCGCTGTCGTTCCGTCTGGCGCCGTGGGATGTCGAGCTGGCGTTCCGCCCGCTGGACTTCATCCAGGTCAATGCCAAGCTCAACGAGAAGATGATCGCCCACGCCCTGGACCTGCTGGAACCGGGCGAGGACGAGCGCGTGCTGGACCTGTTCTGCGGTCTGGGCAACTTCACCCTGCCGCTGGCGCGCCGCGTGCGCGAGGTGGTCGGCGTGGAAGGCGATGCCGGCCTGGTGGCGCGTGCGCGTGAGAACGCCGAGCGCAACGGCCTGGCCAACGCGCAGTTCTTCAGCGCCGACCTGACCCAGGACCAGCGCAGCACCCCGTGGATGCGCCAGGGCTTCGACAAGCTGCTGCTGGACCCGCCGCGCTCGGGTGCGATCGAAGTGCTGCAGCAGCTGCCGCTGAAGCAGTTCAAGCGCATCGTCTACGTCAGCTGCCACCCCGGCTCGCTGGCGCGCGATGCCGGCTACCTGGTCAACGAACAGGGCTTCACCCTGGTCAGCGCCGGTGCCATGGACATGTTCCCGCACACCGCGCACGTGGAAAGCATCGCGGTGTTCGAGAAGCGCTGATCGGCTGTCATGCCCATCGCGCATAATAGCGCGATGGGCATCGAAATCGAACGCAAATTCCTCGTCAGCAGTGATGGCTGGCGCACCGCCGCGCACCGGGTGATCCCGATGGCGCAGGGCTACATCAACGACATGGGCGCGCTCGACCGCGGCACCCAGAATGCTTCGGTACGCGTGCGCATCGAAGGCGACCACGCCGCGCTGAACCTGAAGTCGCGCACCATCGGCCATACCCGCCAGGAGTTCGACTACCCGATCCCGGTGGACGATGCTCGCGCACTGCTGGCGTTGTGCGTGGGGGGCCTGATCGACAAGCGCCGCCATCTGGTCGAACACGCCGGCCTGACCTGGGAAGTGGACGAGTTCCTCGGCGACAACGCCGGCCTGGTGGTGGCCGAAGTCGAGCTGGACAGCGCCGACCAGGCGATCGACCTGCCGGACTGGGTGGGTGCCGAAGTCACCGACGATGCGCGCTACTACAACGTCGCGCTGGCCAGTCACCCCTATTCACAGTGGTGAAGCCCCCAAAAAGGGGACGGAGGGGATTAAGTCGTCTTTACCCCAGCTGTGCTGGAAACGACTTAATCCCCTCCGCCCCCTTTTTTCGAGGGAGGCGGGCCCCATGTGGTGGGGATGAGAATCGACATCTACTCCGACGTGGTCTGCCCCTGGTGCTGGATCGGCAAGCATCGCTTCCAGCAGGGTGTGCAGTTGCTGGGCGCCAACGCGCCTGAACTCGATATCCACTGGCAGCCGTTCCAGCTGGACCCGGACGCGGACGACACTCCGGTGCCGCTGCGCGAGGCCTATGTGCGCAAGTTCGGTGGCGTCGAGCGCACCGAGCAGATCCTCGGCCAGACCCAGACCACCGCGCGGGGCGAGGGCCTGCCGATGGATTTCAGCCAGGGCCAGGTGCGGGTGACCACGCTGCCGGCGCATCGGGTGTTGTGGCTGGCCGGCGAGCACGGCGTGCAGGATGCAGTCGGCGAAGCACTGTTCCGTGCCCACTTCGAGCATGGCCAGAATCTGGCCGATACCGCGGTGCTGGTGAAGGCCGGCGTGGCGGGCGGCCTGGACGGTGGTGAAATCGCGCAGATGCTGGCCTCCGACCGCGGCCTGGCCGAGGTCGAAGCCAAGCTTGCACAGGCCCATGCATTGGGCATTTCCTCGGTGCCGACCTTCGTCATCGATGGGAAGTGGGCCATTTCCGGGGCCCAGCCGCCGGAAGCGTTCGCCCAGGCCCTGCAGCAGATCGCGGCCGAACAGGGCGCCCCGGCCACCCCGGCTGACGGCGACGAGGCCTGCGGCCCGGACGGCTGCAAGGTCTGAGCAGATCGGGGTCAGAGCCCCTGTGGGGATCTGACCCCACACCTCGCTTTTGCCTTGACCACTGCGCCTGTCGGCCGGTTCTGCGACAATGCGGCACTGCGCCATCCGGGCGCGCGTTGTGGAGATCGACCATGCTGCTGATCGGCGTTGCCGGCACCGAACTGACCGCCCAGGAACGTGACTGGCTGCAGCACGATGCCGTGGCCGGGGTGGTGCTGTTCAAGCGCAACTTCGCCTCGCGCCAGCAGGTGACCGATCTGAGCGCGGCGATCCGTGCCGCTGCCCCGCGCCCGCAGTTGATCTGCGTGGACCAGGAAGGCGGTCGCGTGCAGCGCTTCCGCGAAGGCTACAGCGAGCTGCCGCCGCTGCAGGACATCGGTGCACTGTACGCCACCGACCCGCAGCAGGCCCTGGCCCTGGCCGAGCAGCACGCCTGGCTGATGGCCAGCGAAGTGCGCGCCAGCGGCCTGGACCTGAGCTTCGCGCCGGTGGTCGACCTTGGCCGCGGCAACCGCGCCATCGGCAACCGCGCCTTCAGTGAAGACCCGCAGGTGGTAGCCGCGTTCACCGCGGCCTATGTGCGTGGCATGCATGCGGTCGGCATGGCCGCCACGCTCAAGCATTTCCCCGGCCACGGCACCGTGCTGGAAGACACCCACGTCGATACTGCGATCGATCCGCGCGCGCTGGACGAACTGCGCGCGCAGGACCTGGTGCCGTTCCAGGCCGGCATGGCCGCCGGTGCCGATGCAGTGATGATGGCCCACGTGATCTATCCGCAGGTGGCACCGGAGCCGGCCGGCTACTCGCCGCGCTGGATCCAGGACATCCTGCGCGGTGAGCTCGGCTTCCGCGGCGTGGTGTTCTCCGATGACATCGGCATGGCCGCCTCGCACAGCGCCGGTGGCGTGCCGGCACGCGTGCACGCGCACCTGGATGCCGGCTGCGACGTGGTGCTGGTCTGCCACCCGGAACTGGTCGATGAAGCCCTGCACGCGGTGCAGGGACGCTCCCTCAATACTGCTGCGCTGCTCGGCCTGCTGGGCCGCGGCGCGCTCGGCTGGGACGGCCTGCTGGCCGATGCCCGCCATGGCGACACCCAATCCCGTCTGCTTGAAACCCTTGGAAGAACCGTCTGATGCCCAACCTCACCATTTCCCAGGCCCTGGCCCAGGCTGACCTGCTGGTCGACCGCCCCACCATCGACAAGGCCATCGCTGGTATCGCCGACGCCATCGCGCGCGATTACAAGGGCGAGGTGCCGCTGTTCCTGTCGATCATGCATGGTGCGCTGCCGTTCGCCGGCCAGCTGGCGCTGGAACTGGGCGCGCGCGGCCAGGACGTGCAGTTCGATTACCTGCACGCGACCCGCTACCGCGGTGAAACCACCGGCGGCGACCTGGTCTGGAAGCACAAGCCGGCTACCTCGCTGTTCGGCCGCCGCGTGCTGCTGATCGACGACATCCTCGACGAGGGCTACACCCTGCAGGGCGTGCGCACCTGGTGCCTGGAGCAGGGCGCGACCGACGTGCGCATCGCCGCGATGACCGTGAAGAAGCACGACCGCGCATTGCCGGACGTGACCGCCGACTACGCCGGCATCGAGCTGCCGGACCGCTACGTGTTCGGCTTCGGCATGGACGTCAACGAGACCCTGCGCTGCGTGCCGGCCATCTACGCAATGAAGGAATAACGGCGCAGCCGCCCACAGCGCGTCTTCTTCCATCGCCGGCATCCTCGGGTGCCGGCGTTCGTCTTTTCATGGAGTGCTTCGAATGCAACAGATCGCCCTGGCCGTGATCGGCGGTACCGGTGTCTACAACCTGGCCAAGCTTGACGACGTGCAGACCCACGAGGTCGACACCCGCTTCGGCCGCCCGTCCGGCCCGGTGCGCGTGGGCACGCTGCTCGGCCATCGCGTGGCGTTCCTGGCGCGGCATGGCGAGGGGCATTCACTGCCGCCGCACAAGATCAACTACCGTGCCAACCTGGCCGCGCTGCAGCAGCTGGGCGCGCAGCGGGTGCTGGCATTGAACACGGTGGGTGGCATCACCGAAGACTTCGGCCCGCGCGTGCTGGCCTGCCCGGACCAGATCATCGACTACACCTGGGGCCGCATCAGCACGATCTGTGAAGAAGAGGGCACCGACGTGGTCCACGTCGATTTCGGCCATCCCTACACGCCGATGCTGCGCAGCAAGATCCTGGCGGCAGCCAAAGTGACCGGTGTCACGGTCCATGACGGTGGCTGCTATGGCGCAACACAGGGCCCGCGCCTGGAGACCATCGCCGAAATCGCCCGCATGCGCCGTGACGGCTGCGACCTGGTGGGCATGACCGGCATGCCGGAGGCCGCGCTGGCACGCGAGCTGGGGCTGGATTACGCCTGCCTGGCGATCATCGCCAACTGGGCCGCCGGCTGCGGTGATGGCGAGGAGATTACGATGGCCGAAGTGCTGGCCAATGTGCAGGCGGCAAGCAACGGACTTCCGGAACTGGTGGGCGAATTGGCGCGGGGGTGATTGTCTTCCCCGAGCAAGCTTTGCATACTCAGCTTGTGCGCGGGTTCAGCGTACACCACCCATTCATTGCATAAGGTCTCGCATCACCATGCCGAACGGTACCGTCAAGTGGTTCAACGACGCCAAGGGATTTGGCTTCATCTCGCCGGAGGATGGCAGCGCCGACGTGTTCGCGCACTTCTCCGCCATCAACTCCAAGGGCTTCCGCAGCCTGCAGGAAGGCCAGCGTGTCACCTATGACGTGACCCAGGGCCCGAAGGGTGCCCAGGCTTCGAACATCACGCCGGCCGAGTGATCCACTCGACAGTGCGTTGAAAACCCCGCTTCGGCGGGGTTTTTTTTGCGCCGCGGCGGGTATTGCAGCGCCATGGGCAGGATGCCGGGTGGTCATCCGGATTTGCGCTCGGGCACAATGCGCCCATGAAGGAACGACTGCGCATCGCCGTGATCGGCTACGGTACTGCTGGCCAGGCATTGGCCATCCTGCTCACCCGTGATGGCCACGAGGTGGAGATCTTCGAACGCGTGCCCACGCCGGGGCCGGTTGGCGCCGGTTTTCTGCTGCAACCCAGCGGCCTGCAGGTGCTGTGGCAGATGGGCCTGCTCGATGCAGTTCGTGCGCATGCCGCGCCGGTGCACCGCCTGTATGGCGATACGCCGTGCGAACGCGCGGTGATGGACATGCGCTACGACGGCCTGGATGCGCGCCTGCACGGCCTCGGCATGCAGCGCGGAGCGTTGTTCTCGTTGCTGGACCAAGCGCGTGCAGGTGCGGGCCAGCTGCATGCCGGCGTCTCCATTGCCGCGGTGGATGCCGAGCAGGGCCGCCTGCGCGACAGCGAAGGGCGCATGCATGGTCCATTCGACCTGGTGGTGGCTGCCGATGGCGCGGCCTCGACGTTGCGCGGCACGATCGAAGGCGGTGCCGGGCTGGATCGCGTGTATCCATGGGGTGCGCTGTGGTGCCTGTTGCCGGCCGAAGACTGGCCGCACCTGCAGGAGCTGCGGCAGCGCTACGTGGCCGCGCGCAAGATGATCGGGCTGCTGCCGGTCGGCACGCGGCCCGGTGACGACACGCCGCGCCTGAGCTTCTTCTGGAGCCTGCCACGCGCCGACTTCGAACGTTGGCAGGCGGAGGGCATGACGCCCTGGCTGGACGAACTGCACACCCTGTGGCCGCAGGCCAGTGCACGCTTCGCGCATCTGCGTGACGCTGGCCAGCTCGCGCGCGCGGTCTACCGCGACGCTGTGATGACGCGTTGGCATTGCGGCCGCATGGTGCTGGCCGGCGATGCCGCACATGCGATGAGCCCGCAGCTGGGGCAGGGCGTGAACATGGCGCTGCTCGATGCGCTGGCATTGCGCGATGCCGTACGCGCGCAGGGCGGTGGTGCCGCTGCATTGCAGGCCTACCAGGCGCAGCGCAGGGCGCACGTTGCGGTCTACCAGCGCTGGAGCCGTTGGCTCACGCCGCTGTTCCAGTCCGACCGCGATGCCTGGGCGAAGGCGCGCGACGTGCTGCTCGGCCCGATGGGGCGCCTGCCGGGTGGGCGTGGCCACATGCTGCGCGTGCTCAGCGGTACCCAGCATGGCTGGTTCGGTTCGCTTGTGCTGGATCCGGCCTTCATCGATGCGCTGGCCACTGCGGCCGAACCGCCTCGCGCACACGTGGCTGCGGCAACGGCGTGAAGTACGCCGTCACGTGAATTAACGGTTGCCTCACCGCGGATATGCGAGAAGTAGGTTGCACGCGATTGCGCGTCGCCCGTTTTCCTTTCCGTGATCAATATCGCGCGTGGCCCGGGAGGCGCTGCCGTTGCGGCCTGTTGCGGCCCGGACGTGCCGCCTGTCGTTGAAGAGGAGGACGCCATGTTGTTCGCGGTCGAGGAGCTGGAATCGGAAATCTGCAAGCTGCGCGGACTGTTGCAGATGCTGCACGAGGACCAGCCCGACGTACTGGAGGATGTGTTCGAGTTCCATGTCGGCAGCCTGATCAGTCATGCGCCAGCGGAGCACCACGCACGCATCCGCACCTGCGCGCAGGAAATGCTGGCGGCGGTCCAGGCGTTGCCGCGACGACGTGAAGATGACACGCCTGAGTTCCAGTTGATGCCGCAGCTGGGCGTTCGTCCGGCTTGATTCAAGCCACCGGCAGTTCCACCAGGCCGTTTTCCACGCAGGCGACCATCTGTTCGCCACCGTTGGGAACAGGCACGAGTCCGGCGGTGAACGCGGAAAAGGCCGGCAGCACCGTCATCCTGTCACGCAGCCAGAATGCGGGGAAGCGCCTTCGCAATGGCGTCAAGGCGACCTGCGGATGCAGATGTCCGGCGATCACATGCAGGTCTGCATCGGGTATCGGCTCATGGCGGAGCAGGAACGGCTGCAGCCGTACTTCGTCGTGGATCTGTACCTGCAGCTGGGCATGCGGCAGCTGCAGGTCATGATTTCCGCGCAGGACATGCACGTCCAGTGCGATGTTGCGTTCGCGCCAGCCGAGCCATTGCTGGTACCAGGCGGCGCGATGCGCCGGCCCATGCAGGATGTCGCCCAGGATCCACAGCTCGCGGCAGGCATGCCTGTCCAGCAGACCCTGCAGGCGGTGCAGGTCTTCGCCGGTGCCGCCGGCGGGCAGCGCGATGCCGGCGCGGCGGAATACATCGGCTTTGCCCAGGTGCAGGTCGGCGATCAACAACGCCTGCCGCGCGGGCCAGTAAAGTGCACGCGCGCCAAGCAGAATCAGCGATTCGCCCGCGCGCAGCAGCGGCAGTTCATCGGCCATGGCGACGCTCCAGCTGCAGGGCCGCGCGTTGCACGCGGGTACGCCAGTCCTCGTTGCTGAACTGCCCACGCAGGCGTTCGGCCCACAACGGGAAGCCCAGTGGCGTGAGTGACGATGGACGCTGCATCGAGAGAATCCGTGTGCCGATCCTTGCCAGTACCTGCTGTAGTCCGGCCAGATCGAGGCTGTCGTGCAGCACCTCGCGTTCGGCCAGCGCCAGCAGAAGATGGTCAGGATCGTGCTCGCGCAGTACGTCGAAGAGCAGGCCTGCCGAGGCCTGCAACTGGCGCAGTGATCGCGGCATGCCGCCGGGCAGGCTGGGCACCAGCAGGCCCGCTACGCGTGCGATGCCACGGAACTGGCGCCGCGCCAGCTCGCCCAGGTTCACTGCGGCACGCAGGTCGTCCAGCAGCTGATCGGTGGTGAACAGCGCCCTCCATTCCGCCGCATCCAGATCAATCGCCTGCGCCGGTGCCAGCACCAGGCCATGATCGTTCACTGCGTAGCCGATGCTGTTGCGCTGCCGGCGGGTACAGCGCAGTGCCAGCAAGGCGGCCAGCGCCTCGTGCACGTGACGGCCGGCAAAAGGGTAGACGAACAGGAACTGGCCTTCGCGGCGCCGCACCTCTTCGACCAGCAGATGCTCTGGGCCGGGAAGCGCCGACAACTGCTGCTGCAGTGCCAGCAAGGGGGACAACCAGCGTGATTCGGCACTGTCGTCGGCGCCGGACAGGACCCACTCCAGCTCGCGGCCGAGCGGCATCGACAGCGGCAACTGGCCTCCCTGCCAGCGTGGCACCACACCATCACCGCGCCCTCGTGCCAGCCGCACGAAGGCGGTCATGTCGCGTAGTTGCACCAGCTCCAGCAGGCGCCCGGCGAACTGGAAGCGATCGCCACGGCGCAGGCGGCTGGCGAACTGTTCTTCTACGGCGCCCAGGCTGCCGCCGCGCAGGAACTGCACGCGCACGCTGCCATCGCTGCTGATGGTGCCGATCGACAGCCGATGACGCAGCGCCTGGCGACGGTCGTGCATGCGGTACCGGCCATCGGCATCACGCACGACCTTGTGGAAATCGGGGTACTGGGCCAGCGCCTGGCCGCCCTGCACGATGAACGTGAGCACGGCCTGCCATCGATCGTCGCCGAGAGACGCGAAGGCATGGGTACGCCGTACCTGCGCCAGCAGCGCGGCGCTGTCGAAGCCGCCCGCCAGCGCGCGGCTGACCGCATGCTGGGCCAGCACATCCAGCGGCAGCGTCGGCGGCCTGCGTGCTTCGACCACGCCTTCGGCCAACGCACGGCGTACCGCGGCGTATTCGGCCAGCTCCAGTGCATGGCTGGGCACGCACAGGATGGAACCGCTGGCGCCCGGGCGGTGACGTGCACGTCCAGCGCGTTGGCGCAGGCGGGCGACGCCCTTCGGGCTGCCCAGCTGCAGTACCTGCTCAACCTCTGGGAAGTCCACGCCGAGGTCGAGGCTGGAGGTGGCAACCACGCAGCGCAGCGTGCCCGCGCGCAGTCCGTCTTCCACCTGCTGGCGCAGCGCCGGATCCAGCGAGCCGTGGTGCAGCGCAAGCGTGCCCTGGTCTTCCGGCCAGACCGCGGCAAGCGCCTGATGCCATAGTTCTGCCTGCGCACGGGTGTTGGTGAACAGCAGGCTGCTGCGCGCCCGCATCAACGCATCCAGCACGCGCGGCAGCTGCGCCAGTCCCAGGTGCCCCGCCCAGGGGAAACGTTCGCCAGGGTCCGGCAGCAGGCTGCGCACGCTGATCGCGCGCGGGCGCACGCCCTGCACGATCGGCGCGTCGGGCTGTCCGGGCAGCAGCACGTCGCGCGCCTCATCCAGATTGCCCAGCGTGGCCGACAGCGCCCACAGCTGCACTGCAGGCGAGGCTTCGCGCAACACCGCCAGGTTCAACTGCAGCAGCACACCGCGCTTGTTGCCCAGCAGCTCATGCCATTCGTCCACCACCACGCAGCGCAGCTGGCGCATGCGCGGCAACGTATCCGCATAGCTCAGCAGCAGCGCCAGTGATTCCGGCGTGGTGACCAGTACGTCGATGCGGCCCTCGCGCGCCTGCCGTCGTTCGCGGTTGCTGGCGTCACCACTGCGCAGGCCGACACGCCATCCAAGCCCGAGCCCCTCGACCACGGCCTGCAGTGCGCGCGCGGTGTCGCTGGCCAATGCGCGCAAGGGCGTCACCCACAGCACCTGCAGCGGGCGTACCGCACTGGCGCGGCGGGGCGAAGGCGGAGGGTCGATCATGGCCTGCAGCAGCGGTCCCCCGAACATCGCCAGTGTCTTGCCGCTGCCCGTGGGGGTGTGCAGCAACCCGGATCCGCCGGCGAGATAGCGCCGCCACATCGCGCGCTGGAACGGTAACGAGCGCCAGCCTTTCGACGCGAACCAGTCTTCCAGCCGGCGTAGTGCCTGGCTGCGGTTCATCGCGCCAGCGCCTGCAGGGTAGCCAGCTGATCGGCCTCGCTGGCCGGCTTGTCGTGGCGCCAGCGCAGGATGCGTGGAAAGCGTACGGCGATACCGGACTTGTGCCGGCTGCTGCGGTTGACCGCCTCGAAGCCCAGTTCAAAGACATGTTCGGCGCGGACGCTGCGCACCGGGCCGAAGCGCTCGCGGGTGTTGGCGCGGATCCAGCGATCGAGCGCGAGGATTTCCTTGTCATCCAGGCCCGAATAGGCCTTGGCTACCGGTACCAGCGTGTCGCCGTCCCAGACGCCGAAGGTGTAGTCGGTATACAGCGTGCTGCGCCGCCCATGGCCGGCCTGCGCGTACAGGAGTACCGCATCGATGGTGAGCGGATCGACCTTCCATTTCCACCAGTCACCGCGGCGTCGCCCGGCCTGGTAGGGCGAGGCACGACGTTTCAGCATCAGCCCTTCCACGCCGCGGTCGCGTGCCATGTCACGCATCGCTGCCGCCTGCGGCCAGTCTTCGGCGGCAACGCCGGGTGAGAGCTGGATCCGTGCATCACCCAGGGCACCGACGATGTCGGCAAGCCGTGCACGCCGTTCCCGCAACGGCAGCTCACGCAGGTCCGCGCCATCGTGTTCCAGCAGGTCATAGGCGAGCACGCGCACCGGCGTGTTGCGCAGGGTGGCCGCACCGGGCTTGCGGCGCTGGATGCGGGTCTGGAGCGCGGTGAAGGCACGCGGCAGGTCCGTGGCTTCGTCCCAGGCCAGCAGCTCTCCGTCCAGCACGCAGCCATCGGGAAGCGCCATCGCCGCCTGTTCGATTTCGGGGAAGCGGCCATCCAGCCGCTCTTCGCCGCGCGACCACAATGCGACCTCGCCGCGCCGGCGCAGCAGCTGCAGGCGGATGCCATCCCACTTCCATTCCAGCAGCCACTCTTCGACAGGGCCGAGGCGTTCGGCAGGGTCGCCTTCAAGGGGGGAGGCGAGGAAGAACGGGTAGGGTTGCTGCCGGTCCAGTGGTAGTTCATCCGGCGACAGCAGCTGGCCCAGCAGTCCGGGCGAGGGCACCCACTCGCCCAGCATGCGCTGGGCGATGCGCGCGATGTCCAGGCCGGACCACTCCGCCAGTGCCTGCTGCACCAGCCGCTGCGAGACGCCAACGCGCAGGGCGCCGGTCAGCAGCTTGTTGAATACCAGGCGTTCGCTGCTGCACAGCTGCCGCCAGCCGGCGACGACCGCCGCGCGGCGCACTGCTTCGGGCTGGTTGGCCACCGCCAGCAGATGCTGTTCGATCCATTCGGCCAATGGGCGGTCGGGCGAAGGCTGCGGTGGATCATCCAGCAGCAGGGTCAGTGTCTCGGCGAGGTCACCGACCTGCGCATAGCTGTCTTCCACCAGCCATGGCGGCAAGCCGGATTCTTCAGCAATCCAGGCGCGCAGTTCGCCGCTGGCGGCGATCTTGCGGCGTGCGCCGCCCACCTTGCCACCGCTGAGCAGGTACAGCGCCCACGCCGCATCATGCGCGCCTGCCTGGCGGAAGTAATCGATCAGCGCTGCGCGCTTGTCCAGCGTGGCGGTGCTGCGATCCAGCCGCTGGTAGAGCGCCGCGAAGGCCTTCATTCCTCGCTCCCGAAATCGGTACGGAAGGCTTCAGCCGCTACGCCGCGCTCGCGCAGGAAGGGAATCAACGCATCGGTATTGCCATGGGTGGCGATCACCCGCTGCGCGCCGGTCTGTTCGATGGTCTGCAGCAGTGCGGGCCAATCGGCGTGATCGGAAATGACGAAACCGCGATCGACGTTGCGGCGCCGCCGGTTGCCGCGCAGCTGCATCCAACCGGATGCAAAGCCCAGCTGGTGGCGACCGAAGCGGCGCATCCACGGTGTGCCGGCGGCCGAGGGCGGGGCGAGGATCAACTGGCCGGCGGCATCCGGCTGGCGACCCTGCTCGGCCACCGCCAGCGTCTCCAGCATTGGTACGTTGGCCTGCCGGTACACCTCCACACCATTGGCGATGGCACCGTGCAGCCAGGCCGGGCGGTCCTCCAGCGGCAGCAGTTCGGCCAGCACCCGTTGCGCCTTGCCCAGTGCATAGCACAGCAGGATGGCAGCTTCGCCGCGCTGTTCGCATTCGCGGCGCCACGCCACGATCTCCGCAGCGACGGCGGGCGTGTCCGGCCATCGGTAGATCGGCAGGGCGAAGGTGGCCTCGGTGATGAAGGTATCGCAGGACACCACTTCGAATGGCGCACAGGTTGGGTCAGCTTGGCGCTTGTAGTCGCCGGACGCCACCCAGACCTGCCGCCCGTCGTCGATGCGCACCTGCGAAGACCCCAGCACATGGCCGGCGGGATGCAGCGACACCTGCACCTGGCCCAGGCGGAACGGTACGCCCTCGGCATGCGCCTGCACCGGCACATCGCCCAGGCGCCAGCGCAGGATCGGCAGGCTGCCGTCACTGCAGTGGTATTCACCCATGCCGGGGCGTGCGTGATCGCCGTGGCCATGGGTGATGACCGCGCGCGCTACCGGTCGCCAGGGATCGATGTGGAAATCACCGGCGGCGCAGTACAGCCCTTCCGGGCGCAGGACCACCAGATCGTCGTTGACTGCCATTCGGTCACTGTGGCCGGCCGCTCGTGCACAGGGTGAGAATCGGCCTGAACACGGGCTTGGCAGGCGATGCGGCACAATCGAACCGCACACCTCTTGCCGCCAGGACGGACCGGATGAGTGGACCCAGCTTCAGCAGCAGCGCGCCGTACGAAACCCACGTGGTGCTGAACCAGCCGCCGCCATTCGCGGGGCGCCAGTTGTGGACCGATGACGTGGCGCTGATGGAGGCGGTGCAGCGCGAAGGTGCTGGCAGCTTCGCGCCGCGGCTGGCGGTCTATGGCGGGCTGGCGGGTGACGAGCTGTACCGGCTCGGCTTCGATGCCAACCGCGATCGGCCGCGCCTGCGCACGCATGATGCGCAGGGCCATCGCATCGATACGGTGGAGTTCCATCCGGCCTATCACCAGTTGATGGGCACGGCGAAATCGCACGGCGTCGCCGGGTTGTCCTGGCACGAGCCGCAACCCGGCGCGCATGTCGCGCGTGCGGTGTTGAGCTACCTGCACCACCAGGCCGAGGCCGGCACCAGTTGCCCGTTGACGATGACCCATGCGGCAGTAGCGGTGCTGCACACGCAGCCACACCTGGCCGAGTGGGCACGCAAGGCCGCAGCACCGGTCTATGACCCGCGCGATGTGCCGGTGGCGGACAAGGCCGGCATCACGTTGGGCATGGGCATGACCGAAAAGCAGGGAGGCTCGGATGTGCGCGCCAACAGCACGCGCGCCGAACCGATCGATGGCGAGCGCTATCGCCTGGTCGGTCACAAGTGGTTCTTTTCCGCACCGATGTGCGATGGCTTCCTGGTACTGGCGCAGGCGCCGGGAGGACTGACCTGCCTGTTGATGCCGCGCCGGCTGGCCGACGGTGACCGCAACGCCTTCCGGTTGATGCGCTTGAAGGACAAGCTCGGCGATTGGGCCAATGCCTCCAGCGAAGTCGAGTTCTGCGGGGCGCAGGCGTGGCGCGTGGGTGAGGAAGGACGCGGCGTGGCCACCATCATCGGCATGGTGATGATGACCCGCCTGGACTGCATGCTGGGTGCGGCGGCGGAAATGCGCATGGCGCTTGCGCAGGCGCTGCATCACGCACGGCATCGCCGCACGTTCGGCAAGCTGCTGGTCGAGCATCCGTTGATGACCAATGTGCTGGCCGACCTGGCACTGGAGTCGGAAGCGGCCACGGTGCTGTCGATGCGCATCGCGCGTGCGGTGGACCGGGCCGGCGTGGATGCCAACGAAGCTGCATTGGCACGGGTGGGGACGGCGCTGGGCAAGTACTGGCTGTGCAAGCGCGCGCCGGCCTTCGTCAATGAAGCACAGGAATGCCTGGGCGGTGCGGGCTATGTGGAGGAATCGATGCTGCCACGGCTGTACCGGCAGGCACCGTTGAATTCGATCTGGGAAGGAAGCGGCAACATCCAGTGCCTGGACGTGCTGCGCGCGCTGGCGCGCGAACCGGAGACGCTGGCGGCGCTGCGCGCTGAGCTGGCGGCGGTGGCTGATCGTGATGCGCGCTACGCAGCGGCTTTGCAGCGTTGGGCAGCGGCGCCGCCACCGGATGAGTCGCAGGCGCGGCTGTTCTGCGAGCGCACTGCGCTGTTGTTGCAGGCCGCGCTGCTGTTGCGTGCGCGGAGTCCGATGGCAGAGGCGTTCGTGCGCAGCCGGCTGCAAGGGGAGCATGGGCTGGTGTTCGGGACCCTGCCGATGGGCGTGGATCTGTCGGCGATGCTGGTGCGCGCGATGCCGTAGGAGGCGGCCAACGGCGGAGCCCCTCGTGGTGGGCGGCGCGGCGTCTGCTTCGTGAGCGGGCCGCGCGGGTGGGTTGCGCAGGGGGCGCTGCAAGTACGTCCATGTAAGCTCGGTCGCCGCATCCATGCGGCTCACGCCCCTGCGCAACCCACCCGCGCGGCCTTGGACGGTTTCCGTGCCGTCCACCACGGAATCAACACAAAGAGCGGAGAGCGAAATGCAGAAAAGCCGCGGCAGTGCCGCGGCTTTTCCTGTAGCGCCGGGCTCATGCCCGGCTGCCGGTACGCCTTAGTGCTTGGCTTCTTCCTTGGCCGCGTTCGCCTTCGCGTCATTGGCGACGTCGCGGGCCTTGTCGGCCACCTTTTGCGCGGCGTTGGCGGTGGCGTCGCTGGCGTGAGCAGCGGCGTCGGTCGCGGCGACCTTGGCCTTGTCAGCGGCGTTGGCGGTGGCGTCTGCGGCCTTGTCCAGTGCCTGCTGGGTATCGGCGGCGGCCTGCTCGGAGGCTGCAGCGGTCTTGTCGGCGGCGTCGCGGGTGGCTTCCGCTGCCTTGTCGACGGCATCGCGGGCAGCCGCGCCGGCGCTGTCGGCAGCCTGCTGCGCGTCCTGCTTGGCCTGTTCGGCTTCCGGGCCCTTGCAGGCGGCCAGGGCCAGCAGCAGGGAGGCGGCCAGCAGCGTGGTGGTGATCGGGCGAATCTTCATGGCGGTCTCCAGTACTGCAATGGATGGGGACGCCAGCCTATTCATGCCGTTGTGAAGACGGGGTCGCGATGCCTGCGCTGTGCGGTGGCATCGGCGCAAAGAAAAAGCCGCTGGCGAACCAGCGGCTTTTCCAGAACAGCGTGAAGAAAGAAGTTATTACTTCTTGGCTTCTTCAGCAGCGTCCTTGGCCTTCTCGGCGGTGCCTTCGGCAGCCTTGGCAGCGTCGGCAGCAGCGCCGGCAGCAGCGTCGGTGGCAGCAGCAGCGGTGTTGGCAGCAGCGTCGGTCGCAGCGTCAGCAGCGGTGGCGGCGGTGTTGGCAGCCTGCTGGGCAGCGTCGGCGGTCTGGGCGCCGGCAGCAGCGGCCTGGTCGGCAGCAGCCTGGGCTTCGGTGGCGGCTTCGTTGGCCGAAGCAGCGGCGTCCTGGGCAGCTTCCTGCTTCGAGCAGGCGGCCAGGGCCAGAGCCAGGGACATCGCGACCAGCAGCTTGTTGATGCTCATTGTGTAAATCCTCGTCGTTAGAATTAGGCAACGCGCATGCTGCGCGCCGACAACATGATGACAAGCCAAGATTGGGTGTCAAGCGATCCCGCATTCATTTTTGCGAAATCATCGTTAAATCTTTTTAAATCAATTCGATGGCGATTGCCGTTGCTTCGCCGCCACCGATGCACAGGGTGGCAATGCCGCGCTTGCCACCGCGCGTGCGCAGCGCGTTGACCAGGGTCACCACCAGACGTGCACCGGAGGCACCGATGGGATGACCCAGCGCGCAGGCACCGCCATTCACGTTGAGCTTGTCGTGCGGGATGCCCAGCTCACGCATCGGCGCCATTGCCACCACGGCAAAGGCTTCGTTGATTTCGAACAGGTCGATCTGGTCCAGCGACCAGCCGGTCTTGGCCAGCAGCGCGTGGATCGCGCCGATCGGGGCGGTGGTGAACCACTCCGGTTCCTGCGAATGGGTGGCGTGGCCGACGATGCGGGCCAGCGGGGTGATGCCACGTGCGGCCGCGTCTTCCTCGGTCAGCAGGACTACCGCGGCGGCGCCGTCGGAGATGCTGGAGGAACTGGCGGCGGTGACGCTGCCGTCCTTCTTGAAGGCCGGGCGCAGGGTCGGGATCTTGGCAATGTCGGAGCGGCCGGGCTGCTCGTCGGTGGCGACCTCGACCTCGCCCTTGCGGGTGGCGACCTTCACCGCGACGATCTCGTCGGCGAACGCACCGTTGGCCTGTGCCGCCTGCGCGCGCTTGACCGATTCGATCGCGTAGGCGTCCTGCTCCTCGCGGCTGAACTGGTACTTGTCCACGGCGCATTCGGCGAATTCACCCATGGCCTTGCCGTCGTAGGCGTTGATCAGGCCGTCGTGGGCCATGTGGTCGATCGCCTGGAAGTTGCCGAAGCGGTTGCCCGTACGCGAGTTCGGCAGCAGGTGCGGGGCGTTGGACATCGATTCCATGCCACCGGCGACCACGATGCTGGCCGAACCGGCCTTGATCAGGTCATGGCCGAGCATGATGGTCTTCATGCCCGAGCCGCACACCTTGTTGAGGGTGGTGGCACCGGTCGACACCGGAATGCCGGCGGCGATCGCCGCCTGGCGGGCGGGCGCCTGGCCGAGGTTGGCCGGCAGCACGCAGCCCATGAGGACCTCGGAGACGTCGCTGGCCGGCACGCCCGACTGTTCCAGGGCGGCAGCGATGGCGGCCGCGCCGAGGGTGGGGGTCGGCACGCCGTTGAACTGGCCGAGGAAGGAGCCGATGGCGGTGCGCTTGGCGGCGGCGATGACGATGTTGGACATGGCAATCTCGTTGATGCGTAAGCAATGTTCGGAAAGGAGACCGAGGACGTTGGAAGCGCCCCGGTTTCCCGGCAGACTGCGTGGGGGTCGGCCCAAGTATAGAGGGTCGGGGAGGGCCGCCGCTGGGCGGCACCGCACGCCTGCCGGGATGTAGGCAGGCCAACGTTCATGGGAAGGAATCGATGGAACGCACGATGATGGTGAGGTCCGCGCTGGCAACGGCGCTGGCGATGGCAATGACGGCATGTGGCGGCGGCGGAGGCGGCGGCAATGTCCGCATCGATCCCCCTCCGACAACCCCGACACCCCCGACCACGCCCCCTCCGACGCCGCCGCCGCCGGCCAAGCCGCAGGAACCGGCCTTTGACGCGCACCTGTCAGTGACCAATGCGCGTGCCGCACAGGCCGCCGGCCTGACCGGGCAGGGCGTGCGCATCGGCATCGTCGATTCGGGCGTGCAGCGCAACGCCGCGGCGTTGAACGGGCGGGTGGTGGGCAACCTCAACTACATCGATCCGGCGCGCAACAACCTGCTGGTGGACGACGTGGTGGGCCACGGCACGGCGGTCGCCAGCCTGGCTGCCGGCGCGTCGGTGGGATCCTGGCCGGGCGGCATCGCCCCCGGTGCGCAGATCGTCTCGGCGCGGATCATCGCCGACAAGCCGCCCGTCGATGACGGCAGCGGCAAGGGCAATTCCTTCAGTGGCCCGCTGGGCGTGGCGCAGGTCCACCAGGACCTGATCAGCTACAACGTGAAGGTGATGAACAATTCGTGGGGCGGCCTGTACTGGACCGACCTGCCGACCACCGCGCAGGTGGCGGCCGAATATCGTCCGTTCGTCATCAACCATGGCGGCCTGGTGGTGTTCGCGGCCGGCAACGACGCGCGCACCGAACCGAGCAGCCTGGCCGCGCTGCCCAGCCAGCAGGGCGTTGCCGGCTCGTTGCCGGCGGCCGACCTGGAGCGCGGCTGGCTGGTGGCGACTGCGGTGGATCCCTATGCACCGGGCACGCTGGCCAGCTATGCCAATGCCTGCGGCCAGGCGGCGCGCTACTGCCTGGCGGCGCCGGGCAGCGCGGTCTATCCCGATGCCAACGGCAGCACCTACTACTGGAACTACGGGACGTCCTTCGCCGCCCCGTTGATCTCCGGCGCCGCTGCGCTGGTCTGGCAGCGCTACCCGTACTTCGACAACAACCTGGTGCGGCAGACCCTGCTGGGCACCGCCAAGGACATCGGCGCGCCCGGCGTGGATGCGGTGTTCGGCTACGGCCTGCTCGACATCTCGCGGGCGATCAAGGGCCCGGGCCGCTTCGACTGGGGCGATGTGGTGGCCAATGTCGATGCGCCATCGAGTGGTTCGCTGTGGAGCAACGACATCGTCGGCAGCGGTGGCCTGGTCAAGCAGGGCGGGGGCACCCTGGTGCTCGCGGGCAACAACAGCTACAGCGGCGCCACCCGCATCGAGCGCGGCATCCTGTCGCTGCAGAACGGCGGTGTCATCCGTTCCAACGTGACCATCCTCGGCCAGCCCGATCCGGATTCGACCGGCCTGCAGTTCAATGGTGGCACGCCGCGTGTGATCGGCAACGTGGTCAACGGCAGCAGCGTGTTCCTGACCACCGGCAACACCACCGGCACCATCGAGGGCAACTACACCCAGCAGGCCGGCGCACAGCTGATGATCGCGCTCGGGGCCAATGCGCTGCAGGTGACCGGCACCGCCTCGATCAATGGTGGCGTGCGCGTGCACGGCTTCGTCTCCGGCTATGTGCCGCAGAACGGCAGCCGCCAGGACCTGATCCACGCCGGCGGTGGCCTGAGCGGCACCTTCAGCAGCCCGGCCACCTCCAGCGGCCTGCAGGGCCTGTCGCTGCTGCAGAGCAGCTATGGCTATGACAGCAACAACGCGTGGTTGAACCTGACCCAGGTCAGCGTAACGGCAGCGGCGAGCGGGCTCACGGCCTCGGCGCAGTCCGCTGCGCAACGACTGGAAGGTGCGTTCAGCGCGCTCGATGGCAGTCCCGCCCTGCAGGGCTCGGCCTTCGGTACGGCGGCCGGTGCGCTGCAGTGGACCGGCGGTGGCAGCGAGGGCCTGGCAGCCAGCCTGCAGAGCCTGTCCGGGCAGGCGCATGCGCGGGCCGAGTCGGCCACCTTCGACAGCATCGACATGTCACGCCGTGCCATTGCCGAGCGTTTCGATCGCGTGCAGGCGGCGCCGCGCCTGCGCGGGGCCTGGCAGAGCGCGCTCGGTGAGGCCGGGCAGGGCAGTTTTGCAGGCAATGCCGCCGACAGCCGCGGTTGGATGGCCGGTCAGGACCTGCCGCTGGGCAGCAATGGGCTGATGGGCGTGGCCTTTGGCGAGACCCGCAGCAATGGTGGCAGCAGCTTCGGCGGTGATCGTGGACGTGATCGCCAGGCGCAGGCGCAGCTGTACGCCGGCTGGAACCTGGGCCGGGGCTATGCGCTGGCCCAGGTCGGCAGCGGCCAGTTCACCCGTGCGCTGGATCGGCAGTTGCTGCTGGGCGCCGGTGCCTACGGTGTTTCCGCACGTTACGGCGGACGCTTCAGCAGTGCCAGCGTCGAAGGCGGCTATCGTTTCGGCCGCGCGGGCGCGTCGTTGACACCGTACCTGGGCGCCAGCACCACGCGCGTGGATACCGATGCCTTCAACGAGCTGGGTGGTTTCGGTTTCGGCCTGCGTGGCGATGCCAACCGCGTACAGCGCAGCCAGATGCTGGCCGGTATCCGCGGCGAACGCGGTTGGGGGCGCTGGACCCTGCGTGGGCATGCCGAGTGGCAGCAGCGGCTCGATGGTGCCGATGCGGATTGGCAGGCCAGTTTCGTCGGTGTCGATGCCTGGGCGCCGCTGGCGGGCTGGAACGCGCCGCGCGGCAGTGCGCTGTTCGGCGTGGCGCTGGAGTCGTGGTGGGGCCGTAATGGCCGCCTGAGCCTGGGCTTCGACCAGCGCGTCGGTGGCGAGGGCGCGCGCCAGGCGGCGCTGCGCTACAGCACCGGGTTCTGAGGGGTTGGTCGCGCCGGGACGTCAGCCCCGGCGCGACATCGCAGGCTCAGCCGCCGCGCAGGTTGCCCAGGCGCGGGGTACTGCGGCCCAGCGGCATCTTCAGCTTGCCGATCGACAGGATGCGGCTTTCGGCGATGCGGTCGGCCGCACGCTGCGGCGCGATGTTCTCGCGCTGCGACAGTTCGAAGATGCGGGTGAGGTTGTGATAGATGCTGCGGATCAGGCGCATCGCGCGTTCGCGGTTGTAGCCATCGATCTCCAGCGACACGTTCATCACGCCACCGGCGTTGACCGCATAGTCCGGTGCATACAGGATGCCGCGCGCGTGCAGTTCATCGCCGATTTCCAGGCTCGACAGCTGGTTGTTGGCGGTACCGCAGATGATCTTCGCCTTGATCCGCGGCAGGGTGTCGGCGTTGATGGCGCCTTCCAGCGCGCACGGTGCGAACACGTCGGCGTTCACTTCGTGGATCTCGTCCGGCTTGACCGCTTCGGCGCCGAAATCGCTGACCGCGCGATCAACCAGCGCGCTGTCCAGGTCGGTGACATACAGCTTGGCACCGCGGTCGCGCAGCAGCTTCACCAGCTCCATGCCGATGTGGCCCAGGCCCTGCACCGCGATGCTGGTCTTGCCCACTTCCTCATGGCCGAACTTGAAGCGCATCGCTGCCATCAGCGCCTGCAGCGCACCGTAGGCGGTGAACGGGGCCGGATCGCCGGAGCCGCCATGGACCTGGTGCACGCCGGTCACGAACTGGCTCTCCAGGTAGATGTTCTCCATGTCGTTGACGTCGGTGCCGACGTCTTCGGCGGTGATGTAGCGGCCGCCCAGCGAGTCGACGTAACGGCCGAAGGCGCGGAACAGCACCTCGGTCTTGTCCACCTTCGGGTCGCCGATGATCACCGCCTTGCCGCCACCGACGTTGAGGCCGGCCAGCGCATTCTTGTAGGTCATCGTCCGGCTCAGCCGCAGCACGTCGGCCAGTGCCTCGTCGGTGCTGGCGTAGGGGCGCATGCGCACGCCGCCCAGGGCCGGGCCCAGGGTGGTGTTGTGGATGGCGATGATCGCCTTCAGGCCGGCGTCGTGGTTGTGGCAGAACACCACTTGTTCGTGGCCGGTGGTGGCGAGGGTTTCGAATAGCATGGCGTCTCCGATGGCGCGAACAGCGGCGAACTGCAGCGAACGGCCAGTGAACGGTAGGGTCCCAAAACAAAAAAAGCGACGTCGTCATGGCTGGGGGACGGGTCGCGCGGCGCCATTCTAGTCCATTCCCCCGGCCGGTGCCGTCGACGTTGGCGGCCGTCCGGTTAAAGAAGATGAAAGTGCGGCCGATGCTGCGACGACGGCGGGTGGCCGGATGGGCGTGAAGAGGCAGGGCGGTCAGTGACGGCAAGGGCATCACAACGACAGGACGGGCGGCGATGACAGCGGCCTGGTGGCGCTCGCTGCGCGGCTGGCTGACACGTTCGACCGGGACGGCACCGGCGCGGCTGGTTGCCGCGTCCCGCCAGGCGGTGGCCGCCGCAGCCGCAAGCCTGCAGGGCGAGGCGCTGCCCTCGGCGGAGATCGCCGCTCACCTGCAACGCGGGCTGCATGCGCTTGCCTTGTACCCACGGCTGGCCGGCGAGCCAACGCCGGTGCAGGACCCCGGCCTGGGCGAGGCGGTGGCACGCGCGCTGCAGGACCGCGACTGGGCGGCCAGGCAGCTGCCCCGCCGGCCGCAGCTGCTGCCGCAGCTGATCCAGACCGTCAACGACGATGCCGCCTCGGCCCGGGTGATGGCCGCGATCATCGGCCAGGACCCGGTGCTGACCGGCAACCTGCTGCGCATCGCCAACAGCCCGGCCTACAAGGTCCACGAGCGCCCGGTAGAGAGCCTGCAACGGGCGGTGACGCTGGTCGGCACCGAGGGCGTGCGCCAGATCATCAGTGCGGTACTGGTGCAGCCGGTGATGCAGGTGCAATGCGAGGTATTCCCGCAGTTCAGCGCGATCATCTGGGAGCACGCGCTGCTGGCATCGCGTGCAGCAGCCGACCACGCACGCACGGTCACCTTCGGCGATGCCTTCGCCGCGCAGTGGCTGGGCCTGGTGCAGGGGCTGGGTGCGGCACTGGTGATGCGTCAGCTGCTGCAGGAGGCGCAGGCCCGTGGCGAGGCCGTGGAGCCGGCCCTGGCCCTGCAGCTGCTGCAGCAGTGGTCGTTGCCGCTGGCGCAGCGGGTCGCCGCCGCATGGGAGTTGCCTGAGCCGGTTCACCAGGCATTGGCGGTGGATGCGGAAGGACCGTTGGCCGACAGCCTGCGCCTGGCCAGCGCGGCCGCAGCGGCCAGCCTGTTGTGCCGCCATGGGCATGCCAGCCAGAGCCGCATGCTGGCCCTGCTGGAGCAGCTGCCTTCGGCACCGCCGCATGCATTGCGCTGGATCTGGCGGCGCCTGCATGGGCGCAACGTGGAAACGCTGGATGAGGCCGGACAGGACGAGGCCAGTCCGGCGTCCTGAGCGCTACAGCTGCGATTCCACCGGCAGCCAGCTGATCACCCGCGCGGTCCAGCGCTTGCCCAGGCTCGCCCCGGGTTCGGCCTCCACCCAATGCGGTGGCGGCTGCCGCTGCAGCCAGCGCAGCCCATCATCGCGTCCCAGGGCCAGCCACCAGCTGTGATCCGGGCTGGCCAGGCGCAGGTACTCGTCGCGCAGCTGCGCGCCCAGCACCGGATCGTCGAACAGCACGCCCATCTCGGTGTTGAGGTAGGCCGAGCGCGGGTCGAGGTTGAACGAGCCGACGAAGCCGCGGCGATCATCGACCACGAACGCCTTGGTGTGCAGGCTGGCGCCACTGCTGCCGAACAGGCTGGTATCCAGCTGGCCGTGCGCCTTCAGTTCGTACAGCTGTACACCGGCCTTCAGCAGTGGAACGCGGTAACCCATGTAGCCGCCGTGCACTGCCGCCACGTCGTTGGCGGCCAGTGAGTTGGTCACCACCCCGACCTGCGCACCGCGCGCGGCCAGCGCCGACAGGCCTTCAACGCCTTCGCTGCCAGGGACGAAGTAGGGCGAGATCAGCAGTGCGCTGCGACGGGCGGTTGCCAGCTCGTCGCTGAGCGTGTTGACCAGCCAGTTGCGGCGATCATCGTCGCGGTGCTTCATCGGCGGATCGGAGGCGATGCGCACGTTCGCGCTCCAGTGCAGCGGCTCCGGGCTGGGGCGTTGCAGGCGGCGCGACTCTGCAACGCGCTGCAGGTAGGGCTGCGCCTTGGCATGCATCGCATCCAGGTCCGACTGCCGCACGAGTTGCCGCAGCTGTTCATCGCTGTACGAGGCCAGCGCGGAAATCGGGATCGCCGCGCTGCTGTTCCAGTAGTCGTCGAAGATCCGGTTGGCCTGCTGCACGGCGGGGCCGGCCACCACCAGGTCCAGGTCCTGGAAGTTCACATCGTCGCGCGCGCTGAAGTACTCCTCGCCGATGTTGCGGCCACCGACGATCGCGACGCGGCCATCGGCGATCCAGCTCTTGTTGTGCATGCGGTGGTTCACGCTGAAGGCGCGCTGCACCAGTTCCAGCGTGCGTGCGATGCCGCTGCGGTTGCGGAACGGGTTGTACAGGCGGATCTCGATGTTCGGGTGCGCATCGAGTGCCATCATCAACGCGTCCTTGTCCTTGGCGTTCATGTCGTCGAGCAGGATGCGCACGCGCACACCGCGCTCGGCGGCGTCATACAGCGCCTTGGCCATCAGGTGGCCGATCAGGTCGTCGTGCCAGATGTAGTACTGCAGGTCCAGGCTGCGGCCGGCGTGGGTGGTGATCAGCGCGCGCGCGGCGAACGCATCCATGCCATCGCTGAGGAACGCCACGCCCGACTGGCCGGGATGGGCCTCCTGCAATGGCACGATCTGCTGGTCGATACGGGTCTGCGCGGGTTGTAGTGGCAGCACCTGCGAGGGCGCGCCGTGCGCCTGCGGCGTGAGGTGGTCGGCCAGCAGCAGGCCGGACAGGACCAGCAGCAACAATGCGGCGATGACGATCGCAGCGACGCGCAGCAGGCGTCGCCACAAGGGTGTGGGCAGGCTCATGCCCCGATGGTAGAGCCACGCCATGCGTGGATGAAAGCCGGCAGAGCTATCGCCGTAGACGCACGCCATGCGTGGATGGGGTCGGAGCCCTTTCCCGCAGAAAGGGATCCGACCCCGAGGGATGAAGCGTCAGAACCGCTCGTCGCTGCCCAGATAGCGCCACTGCGCCGGCGGCAGCGGCCCCAGCGCCACGCGTCCGATGCGCAGGCGGCGCACGGCCGTGACCTGCAGGCCGGCGGCGGTGACCGCCACGCGCAGGCCCTTGGCAGTCAGCCCCTTGCCGGCGAAACGCAGGCGCTGCTCGCTCTGCCAGCTGACCTTGGCGCCGCCCGATTCCTGCTGCAGCCGCGCCATCAGCCAGGGGCCGCGCTCGGGACCGCCTTCGGCCACTTCGATCAGGTATTCCTGCTCGGTGCGGCCCAGGTTGCGCTGCAGGTGGGCCAGCGTGGCCGGATCCTGGCTGACCACCACCAGCCCGCTGTCGCTGGCCGGCAGCGAGGCGGCCAGCTGCAGGCCGTGGAAGTGACGCTGCAGCGGGCGGATGTCGCTGGCATCAAGTTCGCTGCGGCTGTCACTGCTGACCAGGGCACACAGGGTTTCGGCGGCGACACCGGCCGGCTTGTGCAGCAGCATGCTGACCCGCTCGGCCTTTTCATCGCTGGCCTGTTCGGCCACCACGATCACCGCGCTGTCATCGACCGGGCGCTGCGGCTGTTCCACCACTTCGCCGTTGACCGTGACCCAGCCGCCTTCGATGTAGCGCCGCGCTTCGCCGCGCGGGATGCCGAGCAGGGCGGACAGGCGTTTGTCGAGACGGATCGGTTCCATGGCAGGCAGGTCGGGCAGGGGGCGCGCAGTGTAGCTGCTGCGGCCGGTCAGCGCTGGCCGCGGTTGGCCAGCTCGGTCAGGTACAGGCGGGTATCGAACTCCAGCTGCAGGTAATCGGGTTCCATGTGTTGGCACAGCTGGTAGAAGGCCTTGTTGTGGTCGGCTTCCTTCAGGTGGGCGAGCTCATGCACCACGATCATGCGCAGGAACGCCGCTGGCGCCTGGCGGAACACAGTAGCGATGCGGATCTCGCGGCTGGCCTTCAGGCGGCCGCCGTGCACGCGGGAAATGGCGGTATGGGTGCCCAGCGCGTGCTTGATCACTTCCAGTGTGTTGTCGTAGCAGACCTTGTTGAGCGGCACCGACTTGCGCAGGTAACGGTCCTTCAGCTCCTGGGTGTAGTCGTACAGCTGGCGGTCGCTGCGCACCTCGTGCGGGTCCGGGTAGCGCTGTTGCAGCCAGGGGCCCAGCTTGCCCTGCGCCAGCAGTTCGCTGACCTGGGCGACCAGGGGTTCGGGATAGCCGGTGAGGTACTTCAGGACTGCCATGCAGGGGCGGCGGGGCGTCGGTAGAATGGGGACATCCAAGATTACACGCGGTACGCACCGACCATGGCAAAGCCCAACGCGCTGCAGGAACAATTGCTCAAGGCCGGCCTGGCCAAGAAGTCGCAGGCCAGCGCCGCCGCGAGCGCCCAGGCCAAGGCCCGCCAGGGCAAGGCCGAATCGACCTCGGCCGAGGTCCAGCGGGAGGCTGAACGTGCCCGCGCCGAGAAGGTCGAGCGCGACCGCGCACTGGCCGCCGAACGCAATGCCCAGGCCAGGCAGGCTGAACAGAAGGCCCAGGCCAGGCAGATCATCACGGCCCACGCCGTACCCCACAAAGGCGACGACGAGTACCGCTTCAGCGACGGCGCGGCGATCCGTACCCTGCTGATCGACCCCAAGCTGCGCAAGGCGCTGTCGGTGGGCGTGCTGGTCATCGTTGCCCATGGCGAGGGCTACGCCCTGCTGCCGCGTGCTGCCGCCGAGAAGGTGCGTGAGCGCGCGCCGGAGGCGATCATCGTCGATCACGGCCAGCCGGGCTCGACCGCCGAGATCTCCACCGGCAACGCCGAGGACGACGCCTATTACGCGCAGTTCCAGGTGCCGGACGACCTGGTCTGGTAAGCAAAAAGGGGACGGAGGGGATTAAGCCGTAATCGGCCTGATCGGACCCGTTCATTTTACTGCTCGGCCTGCTGAAGGCCCGCCGGGCATGGCTCGGCTCGCCACAGGTCTGTTCCTTTGTGCGTGGGTGTATCGTCCCCATATCAGGCGACACACCTGCGGAGGATGGCCATGGCCACCGGTTGGGCGGGAGACGGCGCGGTCCAGGACCAGATCGACGCCACCGTCGACGATGCGATCGCCCGCGCGCGGCGCCAACTGCGCGAGGGCCCGGGTCTGGAACACTGTGAGGAATGCGACGCGCCGATCCCGTTGGCGCGGCGCCAGGCCGTGCCTGGTGTTCGGCTGTGCGTGGCGTGCCAGCAGGCACATGATGATGAAGCGCAGGCGCATGCCGGTTACAACCGGCGCGGCAGCAAGGACAGCCAGTTGAGGTGAAGGTTGCTCGGCAGGGCTGCGCCCTGCACCCGCAGATGCTTCAAGCCAAGGCAACATCAACAGCAAAAGCAAAAGCTGGCATTCCGCGGGATGGCGGGGCGGTGTCGGAGCGCGGGGACGCCGTAAACCCGTCCATGGGGGCTTGGCCGCGGCATCCATGCCGCGGACACCCCGCACTCCGACACCGCCCCACCTTCGACGGGTTCACGCGGCTGTTGGAACGCGCGGCTGTTGGTAGGTGTCGACCTTGGTCGACACGATTTTGCTGCCAGATATCGAATGAATCATCCACGCATGGCGTGGCTCTACTGTGTCGACCAAGGTCGACACCCACCAGAGCGGAACGCCGTTCCGGCAGATCGCGGGAAACTGTCGAGGGCGGGGTGGGTCCGGTTGAGGGGGCGTGAGCCGCATGGATGCGGCGACCGAGCCTACATGGACGTATTTACGGCGCCCCCCTCAACCGGACCCACCCCGCCATCCCACGGAATGCCCGTTCTTGATGTTGAAGTTGACGTTGTTTCGGCAGGTGCAGGGCGCAGCCCTGCCGAAAACCACCCTCAGCCGTCGCCCTGGATGCCGCCGGGGGCCTGCGCCGGGTCGCGCCAGCGGCGCACCGTGCGCTGGAAGAACAGGTTGTTCGGCAGCTGCAGCACCGTGCCCTCGTGGCCGTCGCCGGTCTCCTGCAGCGTGGTGTAGATCAGGTTCACGTCGATCACCCGGCCCTTCAGGCCCGGCTTCTCGCCGTTCTCCAGCACCTCGATGTAGTCGTGCAGGCGGAACGGACGGGTGGTGAAAATCAGCAGCGTGCAGAAGATGTTGGACAGCACGCTCCAGGCGGCGAAGAAGGCCACCGCGCCCACGGCCGCGAAGCCGGTGAAGGCGGTCCACAGGACCGATGGCGATGCGCCGAGCAGGCTGAGGATGTACAGCAGGGCACTGAAATAGACCACGAAACTGGTGATCCGGCGCGCGCCCATCGCCATCTCCGGTGGCAGCGTGTAGTGCTCGGCGAAGCGGCGGATCAGGCGCCGTGCCAGCACCCGCAGCAGCCAGGCCGCCAGCAGGGTCAGCAGGATCTTCACGGCGATGCCCACGTCATTCAGCCAGGGGTGGGTCCAAGGCGGCAGGTGATCCTTCAGCGACAACATCATGGGGTGACTACGGAGGGGGAAACGGCCCCCGATGTTACCCGGCGTGTGATCCGGTTTCGACCGCCGGTACCCAGGCCAGGCAGACCAGCTCCTGGCGATGCTGCTGCAGGCAGGCGCGGCCGTTGTCGGGGTGCAGGTGCAGCGACAGGCCCAGCGCCTGCAGCACGACACAGGCGGCGATCACCAGCAGGGCGGCGCAGGATGGGCTGGACATGCAGGGACTCCTGGACGGCAATTTCGCGAAGGACCTTCCATGGATGCAGCAGCCATCAAAAAGGTTGCACGGCAGTGATCGTCGTCCGGCTCTAAACCTTTTCCCGGGCCGCCGCATCCAAGCGATATGCTCGACACCACCATGCCCGCGCCGCCTGCCGCCCACGACGCCGTCGATGAACCCGCCCTGGTGCGGGCGGCGGCCGCCGGCGATACCTCGGCCTATGAACTACTGTACCGGCGGCATGCGCCGCGCGT
This sequence comes from Stenotrophomonas sp. AG209, assembly GCF_003550055.1. Lineage (NCBI taxonomy): Bacteria > Pseudomonadati > Pseudomonadota > Gammaproteobacteria > Lysobacterales > Lysobacteraceae > Stenotrophomonas > Stenotrophomonas sp. AG209. The sequence continues at coordinate 1,301,779 of NZ_QXDB01000001.1, read as the reverse complement.
GTTCGCCGTGCTGTGGCGCCTGTGCGGAGGCCAGCAGGCGCGTGCCGAAGATGCCTTGCAGGAAGCCTTCCTGCAGGCGTGGAAGGCGCTGCCCGGGTTCCGTTTCGAGAGCAGCCTGTCGACCTGGCTGCATCGTCTGGGCGTCAACGCTGCGCTGATGGAACTGCGTGGGCGCGCCGCCGGGCAGGACCACGACAGTCTTGATGATGTGGACGGAGGACTGCAGGAGCTGGCGGTGCATGACAGTTGTGCTGGCACCGAACGCGACCTCGAACGGGCGCTGTCGACGCTGCCACCACGGGCGCGCGCGGTACTGGTGCTGCATGACATCGAAGGCTGGAAACACCACGAGATCGCCGAGCAGCTGCAGATGGCCGTCGGCAGTTCCAAGGCACAGTTGCATCGTGCGCGCGGCCTGTTGCGCGCACGGCTGGGAGACATGACATGAGTACACGCGAACACGATTCCGACCACGATCTGGCGGCCCGACTGCGCGCGCTGCCGCCCGAACGCAGCCTGCCCGCCGATGGCTGGGCGCGGTTGGCGGCGCAGCTGCCGCCGCGTGAACCACAGGCGGCGCCTGCGCCGGCCGACAACGTTGTGGCGATGCCTGCACGTTCGCGCCGGCGCTGGTGGTTGCCGGTGGGGGCCGCACTGGCCGCAAGCCTGGCGCTCTACGCGGTGGCGCCGTGGCGCCATGCGCAGCCGGACGCGCCGGTGCCCTCTGCCCTGCAGCTGCAGGCCGCGGCGATGACCGCGCAGTACCAGCAGGCAGTGGCCTCGTTGCCCGCAGGCCGGGCGCCGGAATGGCAGCCGGCGCTGCACGAACTCGATGAAAGCGCGGCACAGATCCAGGCCGCGCTGGCGCAGGATCCGCGTGCGCCGCATCTGCTTGGCCAGCTCAAGCGCACCTACGCGCTGCGGCTGGAATTGACCCGGCAGGCGGCTTATGCCGCCGAGTCCGGCCTGACGACCTGAGGAGACCCCTGATGACACGATTCCTGATGACCTGCTGCGCCGCGCTGTTGCTGCTGCCGGCGGTGGCCCTGGCTGACACCCAGATCGACGAGCGCCACAACCTGGCCGCCGGTGGCCGCATCGAACTGAGCAACGTGGCCGGCAAAGTGACCGTGCGTGGCTGGGACCGCAATGACGTGCAGCTCACCGGTACGCTCAGCGATGGCCTGCAGCTGCGCCAGGAGAAGAGTGCCAACCGCGTGCGCTGGGAGATCGAGTACCCGCGTCGCAACAACAACGGTGGCGCCACCCTGGTGCTGAACGTGCCGCGCTCGGTGGAACTGCTGCTGAGCACGGTCAGTGCCAGCCAGGACATCAGCGGCATCGATGTGCGCCGCCTGCAGGCCGACACGGTCAGCGGCAGCCTGAGCGCCTCCGGTCGCAGCGGCGACAGCAAGCTCAATACGGTCAGCGGCGGTGTCATCGCGCGCCTGCAGACGCCGAAGCTGGACGTGAACACGGTCAGTGGCCGCATCGAAGCTGGCGGCGGCGTGTCCGGTGACATCGGTGCACAGACGGTATCCGGCCGGGTCGAGGTCGATGCCGGGCGGGTGCAGCGGCTGGCGGTGGAAACCGTGTCGGGCAGCATCGACCTGTCGGCGGCCGGGCTGGCACCAGGTGGCCGTATCAATGTCGAATCGGTGAGTGCGTCGGTCAACCTGCGGTTGCCGCGCACGGTCTCGGCGCAGCTGTCGGTGAACAGCTTCAGCGGGTCGATCAACAGCGATGCCGGCCAGGTGGAGCGGCCGCGCTACGGCCCCGGCAGCCATCTCGATACACGGCTCGGCAATGGCGACGGTGACATCCGCATCCAGTCGCATTCGGGCAGTGTCCGGGTACGCCTGGATCGCTGAGCGCGATCCGGCAGGCCGCGGCGGCAGCGCCGCCGCGGTCGGAGCTGGGTCAGCTGGCTTTCTTCAGCGCCCAGGTAGTGCCGAGGACTTCGATCTTGCCACCGGCCTTGCGGAACGCTGCCAGGTCCGAAGCGATCGAATCGCTGCTGACCACGGTGCTGGCGGCCGCGCCCTTGCGTTCGCTGCGGATGCTGTTGCTGGCCTTCGCGGGGGTCTTTGCCTTGCGGGGCATGGTTGCTCCTGTCAGGTGGAAGGGGAGGAAAGCGCCCAGGCGTCGGCCTGGCGCAGGTAGTCCTGCCGCTCGCGGCGGCAGTCATCGCCGCCCATCGAAAACTGGCGGCAGATCGCCGGGCGCTGCGAATAGATCGTGCAGCGCAGGTGATAGGGATCGATCGCCGCGCACCAGCCTTCCTCGTTGCGCGCCATCACGGCACGGCCGTGGGTGTCGCGTGACAGGAACTGGCCGGGCACGTGGTCGCCGGGCTGCAGCAGCACGGGCAACCGGCAACAGACCGCGTCACAACGGCGGCAGTCGATGGGTGCAGGTGCTGTGTCAGGTTGTAAGGCCTCAGGGGCCTGGCGGGTGCCCAAAGCGGGTCTCGATGGCGGCTCAGGTGCTGCGCGGACCATGAACGAGCCAGGAAGGCATGGCCGCTAGGCCCGCTGGGCGGGCCAGGCTGCACCGTGGACACACACCGGCGTGGCCGGTGGAAGGTGCAGCAGGGTTCTAGCCGACCAAGAGTAACTTAGACCGCGTAACGTTTTGTTAATCCTGGCTGGCTGCCGCCAGCGCAAGGCCCTGGACCACCCCCAGCGAGGGCTCGCCGTGGACCACGCGGGCGCCCGGGAAGGCGGCCGCCACTGCCTGGCGCAGGTAGCCGGCGCGGGACATGCCACCGGTCAGGAACACCGCATCCGGGTCGCCGCCGATGTCACTGCGGACCTGGGCCAGCAGCTCCCGGATCTGCTCCAGGTAGCCATGGGCGGCGGCGGCCAGGCCGTCGGCGCTGCTGTCGGCATGCAGGTCGCGGGCGATGTAGTCCAGCGTGCTGCGGTGCTCGCTGGCAGCGCTGAGGGCGATCTTGGCGCGTTCGACATCGCGGTACAGGCGGGCGGTGTTGCCGGTGTCCTGCAGGGCCTGCAGGCGGTCGCCCCAGGGCGCGTCCACATGGTCGTACTTGTGCAGGCGGAAGTCGCGCTGGCGGGTCATGTCCTGCACCGTGGCGGCTTCCACGTAGTGGTGGGCGGGCACGCGGGTGATGCCGCGGCCGAACAGCGGCATGTAGCTGGACAGGCTCAGCGCCAGGTCGATATCGGTACCGCCGCGGGCGATACCCCAGGCGCGGTGGATGCGCGGAGCGTCGTTGCCGCCGACCTCGGCATGGGCGATGTCGGTGGTGCCGCCGCCGATATCGACGATCACCGCCTGGTGCCGCTCGCGGCTTTCGGCGTGGTAGTGCATGGCCGCCGCGGCCGGTTCCTCGAGGAAATCGATCTGGTCGAAGCCGGCCTGGGTGGCCGCTTCGCGCAGGATGTCCAGCGCCTGGTCGTTGCCGGCTGCGCCGATCGAACTGCGGAACTGCACCGGACGCCCGAGCAGGGCGGCGCGCAGCGGCTGGCCGAGCTGGGCGCTGGCGGTCAGGCGGATGTGTTCGAGGATGTGCGCGGCGATGCCGGTGATGGTCTGCTTCGCGCGCGGGTGCAGGTTGTAGCCGAGCATCGACTTCGGGCTCTGCACCAGGTTGCCTTCGTGTTCCTCGAAATAGGCTTCCAGCGCTTCGTCGCCGTAGACCGCGTTCTGCAGCAGGTCGTTGGCGCTGCGTTCCTTGCCGGCGCGGGCTTCCATCCATTCCCGGCGCAGCGCGCGCAGGGCTTCGCGGCGCAGCGCCTGCGGCGTGCGTTCCTGGCCGGCGGCACGCGCCGCGCGCGCGGCGCTGTCGATCATCTGCTGCAGCTGGTGTTCCTGGCCGTCGTCGAGCTGGAAGTCGTCCGGGTCGGGTACCACGCCGGGGAAATACACGCTGGTGCGGAACTGCTCGGCGTCGCCGAAGCGGATCGGCAGCAGTTTCCCCTCATGCACGATGGCGGCGGCGGAATTGCTGGTACCGAAGTCGATGCCGAGGCGCATGGGGAGTTCCGGGGGCGATCAGGGGCCGCGCACTCTGCTGCAGTTCGCCGCCGACTGCAAGTTCCTGCGGCCTCCCGATCCGGATCGGGGTTCTGGATCGGGTCATGCGGTCCGCCGGGTGCCGCCCGGAAAAGGGCAGGGGAGCCGGGCGGTTACAATGGCGGCTGTTGATTCACTTTGAGGTACTTGCTGATGTCTTCTGCCCCCGCCTGCCCGCAGTGCACCCTGGAAAACACCTATGCCGATGGCGCGCTGTGGATCTGCGCCGACTGCGGCTTCGAATGGACCGCCGAGGAGGGTGCCGGTTCGACCCTGGTCGTGCGTGACAGCAACGGCAACACCCTGCAGGCCGGTGACACCGTCACCGTGATCAAGGACCTGAAGGTGAAAGGTTCCTCGATCCCGCTCAAGCAGGGCACCGTGATCCGCAACATCCGCCTGGTCGAGGACGATGCCGAGCACATCGAAGGCAACTCGGACAAGATCAAGGGCCTGGTCCTGAAGACCTGCTTCCTCAAGAAGGCCTGAGCGGCTTTCAACGCCTGGCCTGCTGCTGTGCGCGCCAGCGGGCCAGGCTGTCCAGCTTGGCCTGGTAGCGCGCCTGCTGCGGGGCACCGCCCAGCTCCTGCGCGCGCAGCAGTTCACGATCGGCGCGCTTGAGCTGGCCGGCCAGAAAGTAGGCCCGCGCCAGCCCGAAGTGGAACTGGTGTGCGGTGTCGTACAGGCGCACGGCCTGCCGGTAATAGCGGATCGCCTGATCCAGTTGGCCGGCGCGTTCGGCCTCGGCGCCGAGCATGTACTGCGCGAACGGATCCTCGCGCTGCACTGACTGCAGCCGCTGCTCCAGCGCCTGCGCCTGCACGACCATGCCCAGCTTTCGGTACAACGCACTGGCGTTGGTCAGTGCAGCGTCCTGGCGGCCGTCCAGTCGCAGCGCCGTTTCCAGTGTCCGGCGCGCGGCGGCGGTATCGCCCGTACGGTTTTCCAGCACGCCCAGGTTGTTCCAGGTGGCGGCGAAGCTGTTGTCCTGTGCCAGCGCGGCATTGAAGAAGGTGCGTGCACCCACCAGATCGCCGCTGGCCATGCGTTCGGCGCCGCGGTTGTTGTAGAAGTGTGCCAATGCCCGTGCCTGGCTGATCGGCAGCGGCCCGCGGCGGTCGTACAGCACGTTGCGATCCAGATCGACGGTGGCGAAGCGGCCGGCGAAGCCGACCCCGGCATTGACGTGGCCGACGCTGTAGACCAGGCCCTGGGCCTGGTCCTGGTACCACGACACCACCTGGCCGACTTCCTGCACGCGTGCCTGGATGCCGGCTTCGCGTGCCAGCGCGACGAACATCAGGGTAAAGGCCAGGCAGTTGGCGCGCCGCTGCTGCCAGATCTCGCTGACGGTGAGGGTCGCATCGGCGTCGTACTGCAGGTCCAGGCCGTGGCGGTCGAAGATCATTTCCACCAGCGCCTGCAGGCGCTGCTCGCGCGAGTAACTGCGATTGATCACCTGCGTGCGCAGCATGTCGCGCATCGCCGGCGGAATTGCGAACACCTGCTGCGGCGTCGGAATCGTCGCCGCGGCGGTGCTGGCAACAACCGCGGGGGCTTCGGTCGCGGCAGGGTTGAGTGCGATCGCGGACGGTGCCGCCAATGCGGCCAGTGCGAGCAGAACGGATCGGGCGGCAGGACGGTACATGACGGCTCCCGGCAGCGGCGGGCGCTCCCGCCTGAGGCGAGTGTAGACCTGTGCGCGCACCGCTGCAGCGACCGCTGGTCGGTCCGCGGGTTCATCCACAACCGGTGTGGACCAGCGCTCGACAAAGCTGTGGACAACCGTGCTGCGGCCTAGTGCGAAGGGCCTTGTGAGGGCGTGGTGAAAAAAGTGACAGCTTGCCCGCCACCGGCGCAGGCGGGATGATCCGCGCATGGACTTTTCCCCGCTGACGCTCGCTCCAGTGCAGTGGCAGGCGCTGCAGGACAGCTATGCAACGCCGCCACGGGCCTACCACCACTTCGGCCACGTGCGCGCGGTGCTGCAGCACTGCCAGGAGGTTGCCGACGGCCCCGGCTGGCAGCAACCGGCCGAGGTCTACCTGGCCGTGCTCTACCACGATGCGATCTACGTGGCGGGGCGAAAGGACAACGAGGCGCGTTCGGCGCAGCTGGCCCTGCAGGCGATCGCGCAGGCGCCGGAACTCGCCGCCGTCGATGCCGCCCGGGTCGAGCAGCTGATCCTGCTGACCGCCCGCCATGGCGCGCTCGGCCCGGACGATGTCGATGCCGAGGCCGCGTTGTTCCTGGACTGCGACATGGCGATCCTGGCCGCGCCGGAACCGGTGTTCACTGCCTATGACCGTGGCGTGGCCGAGGAGTACAAGGGCGTGGTGCCGGGCTTCCTGTATCGCGCCGGCCGTCGCCGTTTCCTGCAGGGCCTGCTGCGCGCACCGCGCATCTTCCTCAGCGAATTCTTCCACCAGCGCCTCGACGCGGCCGCGCGCGACAACCTGCGCCGCCAGCTGGACCACTGAGCCAGCCCGGTACACTGGGGCCTGTTTCCACCGATCGCCGCTTCCAACCGTGTCCGTCCCTGATCCCGATCCCCGTCCGCTGCCGCCGGAAGAGCCCGGTCCCAACGAATGCTGCGGCAGCGGTTGCCCGCTGTGCGTGCTGGATCTGTATGCCGATGAGCTGCAGCGCTACCGCAAGGCGTTGGCCGAATGGCAGGCGCGGCACCCGGAGGCCTCCGCATGAGCCGCGCGCGTCCGGCGGCGCTGTTGGCGCTGGCAGCCCTGGTTCTGTTCCTGGCCACCGCGCTGTGGACGCAGTTCGCACGCACCGACCTGGACTGGGTGCGGGCCACGCTCAGCCTCTACCTGCATGGGCCGTGGGGGCTGGCGTTGCGCGCGGCCTACTGCCTGCTGGCATTGGCGATCGCCCTGCTCGGCATCGCCCTTTATCGCGGCAGCATCGGCCCACGGCGCAGCGCGGCAGCGCCGCTGCTGTTCACGGTCTCGGCGCTGGGCCTGGCCACGGTCGCCATCGGTGACAGTTGGCTGCCCGAAGCCACGCCGCTGCTGGCACCATTCATCCATGGGCTGGCGGCCAACACCGCGTTCCTGTGCGCCAGCGTCGGCATGCTGTTGCAGGCCTGGTACCTGCGCCGCGAACCGGGCTGGCAATCTGCCGCCGGCCTGCTCTGGGGCTGGGCCTGGCTGGCCTTCGTGCTGCTGTGGCTGCACGTGCTGTGGCGTGGCGGGCCGCCGCGCGGGCTGGGGCAGAAAGTGGTGATCGTGGCGATCGTGGGCTGGCTGCTGTATCTGGCGCTGGCGCTGTATCGGCGCAGTCGTCGCGCCGCAGCCTGCTGAAAGCCCAACAGCCTGCACCGGTACGTGCCGTGCACGTGGAGGCAGCGTATCGTGTGCGCATTCCATCGGGGCTGCGATATGAAGCGTGCAGGGCTGGTCAGGGTAATGGGTGTGGTGCTGGCGCTGGCCGCACTGCCGGCAACAGCGGCAGCGACCGTGCAGCAGTTCAGCCACGGGCGGTTCGAACAGATTCCGGTGCACATGCCATCGGGAACGCCGCAGCGGGTGGTGATCTGGTTCCATGAACCTTCCGCCGGTGGCGATACCAGCCGTCTGCCGATCGAGGCCCTGCGTGCCGATGGTGCGATGGTCGCAGCCGTGGACATCGCGCACCTGCGCGGGGTGCTCAAGCGTGAGGGCGACCCCACCTGTTCGTTCGGCTCCGGCGACGTCGAGAACTTCTCGCGCTGGCTGCAGGCCTCCCTGCATCTGCCCGGCTACCACCTGCCGCTGGTCGGCGGCGATGGTGAAGGTGCAGAAATGGCCTACTCACTGGCCGCGCAGGCCGACACCCAGGTGTTCGCCGGCCTGCTCACCACCGGCTTCTGCCCGGACCACAACCACGAGCGCATGGTCTGCGGCGATGGTGTGAAGCGCAACACGCTGCAACCCGCCGAACTGAACTTCCCATGGTTGAGTGCAGCGGGTGATCACGGTTGCAAGGTGGGTGAGGCCAGCGGGTTCGTGCAGCAGGTCGCGATGGCGCGCGAGTTCAAGCGCACCGCGCGTGGTGATGCCTCACCGGGCCTGGTGGCTGCCGCGCGGGTGATGGGTGCGCAGGCGGGCGTCAGCCTGGCACCGCCGCCGGCCGCGCTGAAGGGCCTGCCGGTGGTGGAAGTACCGGCGACCGGCAACGGCGACACGCTGGCCGTGTTCGTTTCCGGCGATGGTGGCTGGGCCGGCCTGGACAAGGACGTGGCATCGTCGCTCAACGAGCATGGCGTGGCCGTGGTCGGCATCGACTCGCTGCGCTACTTCTGGAGCGAGCGCACGCCGAAGGGCTTCGCTGCTGACCTGCAGAAGATCATCGACCACTACCGCCAGCAGTGGCACCGCGACAAGGTGATGCTGATCGGTTTCTCGCAGGGCGCCGACGTGCTGCCGGCGACCATCAACCAGCTCGATGCCGATACCCGTGCGGCGCTGGACCGTATCGTGCTGCTGTCGGTAGGCAAGAAGGCCGACTTCGAATTCCACGTCAGCAACTGGCTGGGCGGTGGCGGCGACGGCCTGCCGATCGCGCCGGAAGTGGCCAGACTCCCGACTGGCAAGACGCTGTGCGTGTACGGCCAGGACGACGATGACGCGCTGTGCCCCGGCCTGCCGGCCAACGACGGCGTGCAGAAGGTGAAGCTGCCTGGCGACCACCACTTCAATGGTGATTACGACCGCCTGGCCGAAGTGATCCTCAAGGGCGGGGCGTGAACCGGAGAGCGTGCGAACCAACGGTTCGCACCCACCAGAACGAGCCGCGGTAGCGTCGAGCCATGCCCGACGCTACCGCGGCCTCAGTTGCGCCGCGGGTCCAGCGAGATCAGGCGCGTGGCATCGAGCAGCGCCGCCGGCAGGTGCATGCCACCCGGCGCAGCGAGATAGCGTGGCCGCCACTGCGGGTCGAACTTCGACTTGAAGCGGCGCAGGCCACTGAACCCGTAGAAGCGTTCGCCGTGCCGCGCCAGCAGGCCGGCCAGGCGGTTCCAGCGGCCGGCCAGGCGATGCTGTGCCAGCCCGGACAGTGGTGCCATGCCCAGCGAGAAGCGTGCATAGCCCTGCGCGCGGCCCCACAGGAACAGCTCGATGAAGAGGAAGTCCATCGTGCCCTTTGGCGCCTCGTTGACGTGTCGCATCAGGTCCACCGACAGCTCGGCACCGGCCGGTGCCTGCCACAGGTTGGCGAACGCCACGATCTGGCCTTCGGCCTCGACCAGCGCCACCGGGAAGCGCACCAGGTAGTCCGGATCGTAGCTGCCCAGCGAGAAGCCCTTTTCGTCGCCGGCCTTGTCTTCCAGCCACGCGTTGGAGATCGCGTGCAGGCGTGGCAGCAGGCTGGGAATTTCTTCCACCTGTGCCACGCGGAACGACAGGCCGCTGCGCTTGCCGCGGTTCCAGGCCTGGCGCAGGTCGGCGCGTTCGCGGCCTTCCAGGCCGAAGTCGTGCAGCGGCACCATCGCTTCTTCGCCCAGCTTGACCAGCCCCAGGCCGAGGTCAAGATAGGTCTGCCAGTAGGTCTCGCCGACCTGGTAGAACACCGGGCGCAGGCCGAGCCGGTCGGCTTCCTCGCGGAAGCGCCAGATCAATGCGCGGGCGACGTCCGGCGGGCCGACCGGATCGCCCATCGCGATCAGCGAACCGCCGTAGCGCTGCATCATCACGAAGCCCTGCTTTGCATCATCGCGTAGCACCGCCTTGTCGGCGGTCAGCACCAGGCAGGCCTGGGTATCGGTGGCACCGGCCAGTACCGGCGCCAGCGATTGCAGCGTGGCTTCGTCGGCGGGTTGCAGCGGGCTGCGCGTGCTGTGCAGCAACCGCGCCAGGCCGAACATCACCAGCGCGATGGCCACCACCAGCAGTGCACGCAACGCGCGCGGTGCGTTGCCCGACACCGCGAACTGCCACCACAACTCGTTCTGGTATTCGACATGGCTGTAGGTGAAGAACAGCAGCCAGGTCACCGCCACCAGCACCAGGCCGAGGTTGCGCAGCCACGGCCACGACCAGGCTTCATCCAGCAGTGCGCCCTGGCGGTAGAACTCGCGGCGCGCGGCCCACAGCGCCATCGCCGCCAGCACTGCGGAAACTGCGATCAGCCATTGGCCGCCACGCAGCCACAGCGGCAGCGGGGTGATCACGCACACCGCCATCGCCAGCATCCACGCGGCGTGGCTGCGCCGGGCCAGGCCCTGGCCGATCAGCAGCAGCGCGACGCCACTGAGGCTGCCGATCAGGTGCGAGGTTTCCAGGATCGGCAGCGAGGCGTTCACCAGGTGACGGCGTGGCGTCGGCAGCGTGCCGTCGATGACCAGCGCCGCGCCGATGCTGAACACCGCCAGCGCGATGATCTGCGGCAGCCATGGGCGCAGCGCGTTCCAGCCGGCGCGGGTGGCGCCGGCGCTGGCCTGCAGCGGCTGCCGCAGGGCGGGCGCAAGGGCGAGCAGGGTGGCCAGCACCAGCGGCAGCACGTAGTAGGTAACGCGGTAGATCAGCGCCGCCGCCAGCACCGCCGCCGGTGCCACCTGTGGCAGCAGCTTCAGCAGGCTCCACTCGAACACGCCCAGGCCGGCCGGCACGGTCGAGACCAGGCCGGCCAGCACCGCCACCAGGTACAGGCCGACGAAGCCGGGCAGGCCGGTCGGCGTGGAGTCCGGCAGCAGCACGTAGAAGGCGGCACTGGCCAGCACCAGCTCGATCACGCTGAGCACGGTGACGCCGATCATGGTGCGGCGGTCGGGCAGCCACAACGCATGGCCGAACACGCTGAACTGCCGGCCATCGCGGCCGACCAGCAGCACGGTACCCAGATAGGCGAGCAGGGCGACGATGCCGACGATGCGCACGGCATCGGGATTCAATGGCAATGCCAACGCCGCCGCCGCCGGTTCCATGCACAACGCCACGCTGATCAGCAGCCACGCACCGAACACGAAGCCGAGCGTGCTCATCAGCACCACCTGGCCGATCTGCGCCAGGTCGAGGCCGGCGCTGCGATAGCCGCGCAGGCGCACTGCGCCACCGGTCAACGCGGCAAAGCCCACGGTCTGGCCCAGCGTGTGCGCGAGGAAGGCGGTGATGCCGATGCGCGCCGGATGCACGCGGATGCCGCTGCGGCGCAGGCCGATGGCATCGAAGCCGATCAGGCAGGCGTAGCTGGCCAGGCCGAGTGCCACGGTGAGCGCAATCTGGGCGCCGCTGAGATGGCGGAACGCCTGGCGGATGGCACGGTAGCCGTGCTCATCGAATTCACTGGCCAGGCCATGCAGGGCCAGCGAGAGGATCAGCAGGGGAACGACGATGGTGAGGACCCGCTTCCATGCCGGGGGGGAGGAAGCGGTGGCGGGGTCGGTGGCTGGGGTCATCGGCGCAAGGGTGCGTCAGGAGGGGCGAGGGCAGTGTCAACGCGGGGCGTGGCGCATCGTGCGCCTGTCGCGGTCATTTGACCAGCAGGTGTGTCGGAGCCCGGTAGTGATGTTGCGCGAAGGTTCCCCCTGCACCCACCGTTTACCGGTTTGGAGGACAATGCAGGCCTGATCACCCGCAGGAGCCACGCCCATGATGGAGCGTTACGACGTCGGACCGCGCATGTCCGAAATGACCGTGTACAACAAGGTCGCCTATCTCTCCGGCCAGATTCCGGAAGACACCAGCCAGGACATCACCGGGCAGACCCGGCAGGTGCTGGCCGAGATCGACAAGCTGCTGGCGCTGGTCGCCAGTGATCGCCAGCACGTGCTGCGCGCCGAAGTGTTCCTGGCCGACATCGCCGACTTCGACGGCATGAACAAGGCGTGGGACGAGTGGGTGGTAGAGGGTGCGACCCCGGCCCGCGCAACGTTCGAAGCCAAGCTGGCCCACGCCGAGTGGAAGGTCGAGATCGTGGTGACGGCCGCGGTGCCGTAATCATTGAACGGGGTCAGATCCCTTTCCCGTTGGAAAAGGGATCTGACCCCGGCTATGCCGGCACCATCTCGATGCAATCCACCGGGCACGGTGGAATGCACAGCTCGCAACCGGTGCACAGATCGGCAATGACCGTGTGCATGTACTTGGCGCCGCCGACGATGGCGTCCACCGGGCAGGCCTGGATGCACTTGGTGCAGCCGATGCAGTCGGCTTCCACGATCAGCGCCACCTGCGGCGCCTTGTGTTCGCCACGCGAACGATCAAACGGAACGGCGGGTACGCCCAGTACCTGCGCCAATGCGCGCGCGCCGGCATCGCCGCCCGGCGGGCAGCGGTCCACGCCCGCCTCGCCGCGCGCCATCGCCTGCGCGTACGGGCGGCAGCCGTCGTAGCCGCATTGCCCGCATTGGGTCTGCGGCAGCAGGCGGTCGAGGCGTTCGGTCAGGGGCGGGATCAGGCTCATGCGTGGCGAAGGCTGCGCGTTGGGATTACTTCAGGGGTTTGCCACGGAACCAGCGCTCGTGCGCCAGCGCCAGCATCGGCTTGTCTTCTGAACTGTCACCGTAGGCATGGATGCGCACGTAGCGCGACAGATCGAACTGGCGGCGGATGTGCTCGACCTTGCGCGGGCCGCAGTCGCCGCCGGCATAACGACCGGTCAGGCGGCCGTCCTGGCTTTCCAGCCGGTTGCAGATCAGCTGCAGGCCCAGCTGCTCGCACCACGGCCGCAGGTACAGGTCCAGCGAGCCGGACACGATCACCACGGTGTGCTGCTGTTCCTTGTGCCAGCGGATCTGTTCCAGCATCTCCGGGCGCACAACCTCGGGCAGGAACTCACGCGAGAAGCCGGCCGCCAGCGTGGCGATGTCATCGCTGTGGCGGTCGCTGAAGGTCAGGCGGGTGACGCGTGCACGGATGCGTTCGGCCGAGATCAGTTTCAGCTTGTACGCGGCCAGCCACGGGCCGACCTTCCACCACGCCTGCGCCAGCTGTTCGGCCGTGGCCACGCGGCGCAGGAAACGGCCATAGGTATCGCAGGTGGTCACGGTGTGGTCGAAGTCGAACAGCGCCAGTTCCATTCCGTTGCTTCCCATCGCGTTGCGTCCGGTGGCCGGTGCTGCCGGCGGGCGCGGCGATAACCGCGTCCGCTGCGGGCATCAGCGGACCGGCATGCCCGGCTGTGCGCCGCTGTCGGCGTCCAGCAGCGCCAGCGCGCCGCCGTCGAAACCGGCCGACAGGATCATGCCTTCGCTCAGGCCGAAGCGCATCTTGCGCGGGGCCAGGTTGGCGATGAACACCACGCTGCGGCCGACCAGGGCTTCCGGCTCGCCGTAGCTGCCACGGATGCCGGAGAAGATCTGGCGCTTGCCCAGTTCGCCGGCGTCCAGTTCGAAGCGCAGCAGCTTGTCCGAGCCTTCCACGAACTCGCACACCAGCACCTTGCCGATGCGCAGGTCGAGCTTGGCGAAATCGTCGATGCCGATGTAGGCCGGGGCGTCGGTGCTCTTGGCTTCTTCCTTGGCCGGTGCCGGTGCGGCCGGCTTGACCGCATCGGTCTTGGCGGCGGGGGCGGCAGCGGCGGCCGGCTGCAGGGTGTCCTTGGAGGCGTCGATCATGGCGTCAATCTTCTTCGGGTCGATACGGGTGAACAGCGGGGTGTAGTCAGTGATGCGGTGGCCCAGCAGCGGCTGCACCAGGTCGGTCCAGTCGTTTGCCGGCGCGGCCAGGAAGGCCTCGGCCTGCGCGGCGGTGGCCGGCAGCACCGGCTTCAGTGCGGTGACCAGCACGCGGAACAGGTTCAGGCCCTGGCTGCATACGGCCTGCAGCTGTGCGTCGGCACCTTCCTGCTTGGCGATGACCCACGGCTTGACGTCGTCGATGTAGCGGTTGGCTTCGTCAGCCAGGGTCATGGTCAGGCGGATCGCCGCGGCCGGGTCATTGCGCTCGTAGGCTTCACGGATCGGCGCCAGGCCATCGACGAAGCGCTGGTATTGCGCCGCATCGGGCAGCTGCGCGGCCAACAGGCCGTCGAAGCGCTTGCTGATGAAGCCGGCGCAGCGGCTGGCCAGGTTGACGAACTTGCCGACCAGATCGGCGTTGACGCGGGCGATGAAGTCACCCAGGTTCAGGTCGAGATCGTCGACGCCGCCGCCGGACTTGGCGGCGTAGTAATAGCGCAGCGCTTCCGGCTCCAGGCCGGCATCGAGGAAGGTACGGGCCATCACGAAGGTGCCACGCGACTTGCTCATCTTGGCGCCGTCCACGGTCAGGTAGCCGTTGACGTGCAGGCGGGTCGGCGCGCGGTGGCCGGTACCGTGCAGCACCGCCGGCCAGAACAGGCCGTGGAAGTTGACGATGTCCTTGCCGATGAAGTGGTGCAGCTCGGTGCTGGTGCCGGCACGCAGGTGCGCTTCGAAGTCCTCGCCGAGCTTGCCGCACAGGGTCTGGAAGCTGGACAGGTAGCCGATGGGCGCATCCAGCCAGACGTAGAAGTACTTGCCCGGCTGGCCGGGAATCTGGAAACCGAAGTACGGTGCATCGCGCGAGATGTCCCACGCGCGCAGGCCACCTTCGGCATTGAGCCACTCACCGAGCTTGGCCTTCACGCCCGGCAGGGCGACATCGCCGGCCAGCCATTCGCGCAGGAACGCATCGAAGTGGCCCACCTCGAAGAAGAAGTGCTCCGAATCGCGCATTTCCGGCGTGGCACCGGAGATGACCGAACGCGGCTCCTTCAGGTCGGTCGGCGCATAGGTGGCGCCGCAGACTTCGCAGTTGTCGCCGTACTGGTCGGGGCTGCCGCAGTTCGGGCAGATGCCCTTGACGTAGCGGTCGGGCAGGAACATGCCCTTGGCCGGGTCGTAGAACTGCGCCACCGAACGGCGGCTGATGTGGCCGGCCGCTTCCAGCTTCAGGTAGAACTGCTCGGTCAGCGCCTGGTTGGCCGCCGAGTTGGTCGAGTCGTAATGGTCGAAGGCCACGCCGAAGGCGGCGAAGTCACGTTCGTGGCTGGCCTGGATGTTGGCGATGAAGGTTTCCGGGGTGACCCCGGCCTTTTCCGCAGCCAGCATGATCGGCGTGCCGTGGGTGTCGTCGGCGCAGACGAACCAGGCCTTGCCGCCGCTCATTCGCCGCGCACGCACCCAGATGTCGGCCTGGATGTAGCCGACCAGGTGGCCCAGATGCAGCGGGCCGTTGGCGTAGGGCAGGGCGGTGGTGACGAGCGCGGTACGGGTCATGGTCGCGGGGTGAAGCCGAGGGGAACCGCAGAGTATCGCATGCCCGCAACGAGGTGACCCGGCCGGGGCCGGGTCACGGGGATGAAGCGGGAACGGGGGCGCTTATTCGCGCTGCCAGGTCTGCGCGCGGCAGATGAAGGCGATGCAGCCGGACACGTCCAGCTTGGTGCCACCCGGCTGCAGCTCCATCTTCGACTTGTAGGTCTTGCCGTTGGCCGGGTCGAGGATGGTGCCGCCGGACCACTTGTTGGCGCCGTCGGCCTTCAGGTTCCAGAGGATGGTCATGCCCTTCACCGGCTTGTTCTTGTTGGCGCCTTCACATCCATCGCAGACCGGGTTGGGGCCCTTGTCCGAGTGCAGGATGTCGACCACCTTGCCGGTCAGCGTGCCGTTGGCGGCCTCGGTGATCTCGACGATCGACTTCACCTTGCCGGTCTTGTCGTCGATGGTCTTCCAGCGGCCGGCGGCGCCGTCGGCGGCCTGGGCCGACAGGGCGGCCAGGCACAGCGGCAGTGCCAGCAGCAGGGTCTTGAAGGTGTTGCGCATGGTCCCCTCCCAGGGTTCATTCCGGCACGCTGCCGGCATGGGTCGACTGTATACCCATTCGGCGGGGTATGGGAAAGGGGGGCTTTGCAGGGCTGCGCCCTGCACCCGCGGTAGTGCCGGCCGCTGGCCGGCAACCTCAACAGCAACAGCCAGCATTCCGCGGTATGGCGGGGTGGGTCCGGTTGCGGGGGACGCCGTGAACCCGTCCCTGGGGGCTTGGCCGCGGCATCCATGCCGCGGACACCCCCGCAACCGGACCCACCCCGCCTTCGACAGGTTCCGTGTGCTGTGGGTAGGTGTCGACCTTGGTCGACACGGTAGATCCACGCCATGCGTGGATGGCGTTTCCGGTGACGGCGATGGGGTCAGATCCCTTTTCCGACGGAAAAGGGATCTGACCCCCGGGGGCGTCAACCGACTTCGTACAGCTCCAGCGGCAGGTCGTCGGGGTCGGCGAAGAAGGTGAAGCGGCGGCCGGTGTACTCGTCCACGCGGATCGGCTCGCACGCCACGCCATGCGCGGCCAGGCGCTGGATGAATGGCTCCAGCGCGGCCACGCGGAACGCGAGGTGGCGCAGGCCCTGGGCTTCCGGGCGGCTGGGCCGGGGCGGCGGGGAGGGGAAGGAGAACAGTTCCAGCTGCCCGCCGTCGGGCAGGGCCAGGTCCAGCTTCCAGGAATCGCGCGCGCTGCGGTGGTTCTCGGCCAGCACGCGCAGGCCGAGGATGCGCACGTAGAAGTCCTTCGAGCGTGCGTAGTCGCTGCAGATCAGTGCGGCGTGGTGGATGCCCAGCAGGGCGTCGGCATCGCGGGTCATTGCAGGGTGTCCAGCCAGCGCTGGGCGATCTTCAGCGCCAGCGGATAGGGTTCGGGGTCGTTGCGGTTGGTCAGCACGATCACGGTCAGGTGCTTCTCCGGGTGGCGCACGATCACGTTGCGGAAGCCGATGCTCTCGCCGCTGTGCCATTGCACCGGGCCATTCAGGCGCCAGCCGAAGCCGTAGTGCGGTACGTCCGGTTCGGGTGTTGCCGTGGCCGGGCTGAACATCGCGCGGCGCGAGGCCTTCGACAGCAGGCGGTCGTCGTACAGCACCGCATCCCAGCGGGCCAGGTCGTCCAGCGAGGAATAGATGCCGCCATCGCCGAGCACGGCACTGGTGGTGCTCTGGTCCGTGCGTTGCCAACGGCCATCGATCCAGCTGTAGCCATAGGCGCGTGCGGCGATGGTATCGACGCCGTCCTGGTGGGCCACGGTGTGCGCCATGCCCAGTGGGCGGAAGATGCGCTGCTGCAGGAAGGCTGCGAAATCCTGGCCGGAGGCACGTCCGACGATCAGTGCCAGCAGCGCATAGCCGCTGTTGCTGTAGTGGTACTGCGTGCCGGGCGCGAAGTTCAGCCGGTCCTGGTGCGACAGCAGGGTCAGTACATCGGCGTCGTGCACCTGGCGGCTGTCGGCCGGGTCCATCAGGTCTTCGTAGTCGAGCAGGCCACCGGTGTGCGAGAGCAGCTGGCGGATGGTGATGGCGGCGGCAGCCGGTGGCAGTTCGGGCAGCCATTGCCGGGCAGGTTGATCCAGCCCGAGCCGGCCATCTTCCACCAGCAGCAGTACCGCCGCAGCGGTGAACTGCTTGCTGACCGAGGCCAGCCGGAAGTTGCTGGCCGCGGTGACCGCGGTGCCGTCCTCGACCACCGCCAGGCCATAGCCGCGGCGGAATACCGGCTTTCCGTCATGCAGCACCAGTACGGCGGCGCCGGGCACCTGGCCGTCGTAGGCCTGCATCAGGCCGTCGATGCCCGCATCCGGTGGGGTCGGCACCGGAGCGGCGGAGGTGCCCAGCGGCAGCAGGCCCAGCACGACGGCGAACAGGGCGACGGCAGGACGCATGGCGGCTCCGGAAGGGTCAGGGTGACGGGGCGGGCGTGGCGCTGGCGGGCTGAACCATCCAGCGCTCCATCTTGCGGTCCAGCACATCCAGCGGCATCGAGCCGTCCTTCAGCAGTTCGGCATGGAAGCGGCGCAGGTCGAAGGCGGCGCCCTGGCGTGCCTTGGCCTTGTCGCGCAGGGCAACAATGGTGGTCAGGCCAGCCACGTTGGACAGCGCCTGGCCGGGCTGGGCCATGATCCGCTCGACTTCGGCGTTGGCATCGTCGCTGCTCATGTCCACGGTCTTCTGCAGGTAGGTGACGGCCTGCTGCTTGCTCCAGCCCTGTGCGTTCACGCCGGTATCGGCCACCACGCGGGCGGCGCGCAGCAGGCGCGAGTACAGGTAGCCGATGCGGTCGTAGGGATCGGTGTAGATGCCCAGGTCTTCGCCCAGCGTTTCGGCGTACAGGCCCCAGCCTTCGACGAAGGCAAGATCGCCACCGAGGCGGCGGAAGCGCGGCAGCTTGGCCAGCTCCTGCTGCAGGCCCAGCTGCACGTGGTGGCCTGGGATCGCTTCATGCAGGTACTGCACCGGCACGTTCCAGCGCTTGCGGCTGGGCAGGTCGCGGGTGTTCACGTACAGCACCGCGGATTGCCCGGGCAGTGCCGGCTGGTAGGCCGCGGCAGCGGCGGTCAGTGCGCGCTCCGGTTCCACCGCGCGTACGTCCAGCGGCGCCTTCGGCATCGTATCCAGCACCTGCGGCAGGCGTGCGTTGACCTGCTGCTGCACCTGGCGGTAGCGGTTGATCAGCGCGTTGGCATCGCCGTACTGGAACTGGCGGTCGTTGCGCATGCTGCGCAGCAGCTTGGTGGGGGTACCGCGCAGCTTGGCATCCTTCATCACCGTGGCGATCTGGGCCTGCAGTTCCTGCACGCGTTGTTCGCCCAGCGCGTGCAGCTGCGCGGCGGTCTGGTCGCTGGCGGTGGTCTGCACGATCAGGTTGGCGTACCAGGCCTGGCCATCGGGCAGTGCGCCCAGGCCGCTGCTGGCGCGGGTGGCGGGCAGGTATTCGGTGGCGATGAAGCCGCGCAGGGCGCGGTAGGCCGGCATGATGCGCAGTTCGATCATGCGCTTGTACTCGGCGCTGATGCGCGCCTTGTCCTCAGCCGGGATGGTGTTCGGCATGGTGCGGATCGGCGACCAGAAGATGCTTTCCTCGGCGGTCGGCTTGATCACTGCATCCAGCTGCGGCAGCACTTTTTCCATCAGGTCGCGCGGCTGTACCACGCCGGCCTTCATGCCCTGGCGCATGTTGTCGATGGCCTGGTCGAACAGCTCGGGAATGCCCAGCGAACGGCGCGACCAGGTGTCGTAGTCCTGCACGGTGTTGAACGGCTGCGCGCCGGCGCCGGCACCGAGGATCGCCATGATGCTGCCGATGTTGTAGTACTGGCTGATCGGCATCATCCAGCTCGGGTAGCGCTCGGCGGCCAGCGAGGCGCGTGCGTCGCGCACGAAGATCTCGTAGCTGAGCAGGTCCTGGCCCTGCAGACCGTCACTGCCGAGCTTCTCGACCTTGCCCAGCCATTGCGTGGTGAAGTCGTGCGACTGCTGGCGCCAGGCGGCGGAGAGGATGTTGGGCAGCTGGTCGTTGTAGCGGGGTTCGCCCTGGAAGGTGGCCTGCAGCGGGTTCAACCGCATCGAGGCATCCCAGTATTCGTCGTACAGGCGTTCCAGCTGTACCTGCTTGGGTACGGCACGGGCCGGTGCGACCGGGCGCGGCGCGGCGCGGCGTGCCGAGCTGCCACGCGCCGGCGCGGTGGCGCGGGCGGGCTTGGCCTTGGGCTTGGCAGCCTGGCGGGTCTGCGCGGCGGCAGGGCGGCTGGCCTTCTTCTTCGCTGCTTCGGCCGACGGCACGGCACTGAACAGGAACAACGCGGCGATGGCGGCGGCCAGGGCGCGGGTGGGATGCGGCATCAGGAGCTTCCGTGGAACACAGACCGTGGAGCTTGCACGATCCGGCCGCGTACGGCCAGCGTGAAGGCGCAGTCAGCTTGCCGCCGCTGGGGCTTCAGTCAGCCGCCGCAGCAGCGCGCAACGCAGCGGCCCTGTCTGCGCCCAGATAGCGGGTGATCGCGCGCCGCATCAGGTACAGCAGCGGAATCAAGGCAATCGCAAAGCCCATCTTGTAGATGTAGTTGACGCTGCTGACGGCCAGGAACAGCGAGGTCGGCCAGTGCTGCGGGCCGAGCACGAAGGCGATCCAGATCACCACGAAGCTGTCCACCACCTGCGAGATCGCGGTGGACCCGGTCGCACGCAACCACACGTGGCGCTCGCCGGTGGCCTGGCGGATGCGATGGAATACCGCCACGTCGATCAACTGGCCGAGCAGGAAGGCCACCAGTGAACCGGCGATGGTCCACATGCCCTGGCCGAACACCGCTGCGAATGCGGCCTGGTAGTCCGGCACGCCGTGGCCGTCCATCGAGGTGACCCACCAGCTGGCCGGCGCCAGCGATATCGCCGCGAAGGCGAACAGGAAGCCATAGGCGATCAGCACCACGGCCAGCCACGAGATGAAGCGCACGCCGCGCTTGCCGAAAAACTCGTTGATGGTGTCGGTCATGATGAACACCACCGGCCACAGCAGGGTGCCGGCGGTGAAGCTGAGCGAGCCGGTCTGGCCGAACAGGTTCCAGTTCAACGGATCGATGCCCAGGGTGTCTTCCAGCGCGAAGATCTTCACCCCGATCAGTTCGGCCAGCACCGCGTTGCCGCAGAAGAACGCGGCCAACACGATGAACAGCAGGACCGCGCGGTCCTGCAGCGGGCGCTCGATCGGCGCCGCGGTCATTCGCTGCGATCGCCGGCGCGCGTGAACGGAACGCTGGACGGCGCGACGGCGCCGCCGGAAATGATGAAGCTCATGGCCTGGTCGACGGTCCAGTCGGTCGGGGTCAGCAGCTCCACCGGCACGATTTCCAGGTAACCCGAAGTCGGGTTCGGCGTGGTTGGCACGTACACCGCGGCCAGTTCACGGTCGGTGCCGTGTTCCTTGATCACGCGGGTGACCAGCCCGACCGACTTCATGTCGCGGTGCGGGAAGTCGATCAGCACCACGCGCTGGGTGCTGCCCGGTTCGGTCTGCAACATGTCCAGCAGTTTCTTGGCGCTGTCATAGATGATGCTGGCCAGCGGAATGCGCTTGATGACCGCGCCCACCCAGCGCAGCAGGCGCTGGCCCAGCACGCGGCGGCTGGCCACGCCCACCGCCAGGATCACCAGCAGGGTGGCCAGCAGGGCGATGGTGTCCTGGATCCACTCGGCACGGACCCAGCCGAGGTAATGCGGGAAGCTTGTCGCGATCTGCTCGGAAAGCGGCACCACCAACGGGCTGGAGATGCCCGACAGCAGCACGAACACGAACTTGACCACGACCCAGGTCAGCCAGATCGGCAGCAGGGTGAGCAGGCCGGTCAGGAACAGGCGCTGCAGGGAGGGGCGGGGGACCAGGGCGGGGGCTTCGAGCGACATGTGCGCATTGTAGCGGTCACGGCCGGTCGATTACGCTGGGGAATCGACTGCGGCAACGGCACATGGAAGGGAAGCTGTGTTGAAGATTCTGCGCGGACTGGGTTGGACCCTGGCAGGCCTGCTGGTGCTGGCCATCGTGGTGTGGTGCGCCTCGCGCATGTGGCCGGTGCCGGAATCGCGGCTGCAGGCCCAGCAGCGCTTGCAGGCCCGCCTGCCCGTCCACGGCCACAACGGCTTCGCGCTGCTGTGGACGCTCGCGTTCGATGATCTCGACACAGGCCAGCGCGAACAGGCGTTGGCCGCGGATGTGCAGCGTTGGGAGGCGGATCCGCGCGGCAATGGCGGCGCCGGACCGCAGCTGGCGGAGGGCCATGACGAGCTGCGATCACGACCGGCGGCCAGCTGTGGACCGACCGCCAGCGACTGCCTGGGCCAGGTGCGCGCCGACCCGCAGCGCTTCATGGATGCCCACGCTGGCCACCAGCAGCTGCATGTGCGCCTGGACCAGCTGGCCGATGCGGACCACTTCGCATCGCCGTTCCAGCCCAAGGGCGAGGGCATCCTGGTGCCGCTGCCGACCTATGGCCTGATGATCGATGCCACCAGCGCGCGCGCGCTGGCCTATGTGCAGGGCGATATCGATGGCGCGCTGCGTGGCAGTTGCCGTGGGCTGCAACTGGGCCGCCGGCTGGTGACGGGCGGCAGCTACCTGGTGGAGAGCATCATCGGTACCAGCCTGGTGCAGGCCAATGCCCAGCTGCTGGCCGACATGCTGGTCGAGCTGCCGGCCGACCATCCGCTGCCAGCGGAATGCGAGCAGGCGATGCAGCCGATGCTGGCCGCCGAACAGAGCCTGTGCCGTGCGATGCAGGGTGAGTACGCGATGAGCCGGGCCGCGATCGAAACCTCGGCGCAGGAATTCGGCGGGGTGCTGGTACTCGATCGCAGCAGCACCCTGGCGCGTGCGGCGGGCAATCTGGGCTGGGCCTGCGGCGCGGCGGCGATGGCCGCGCTGGAAGCGGATCGCCCGCTGCCGGTTCCGGCACCGCCGCAGCATGACTTCGGCTGCCTATCGAACATCATGGGCTGCGTGCTGACCGATATCGCCCGCCCGGTCTATCCCGCCTATTCGTCACGGACCCAGGATGCCGCCGCGATGGTGCGGCTGATCGGCGCGCAGCGCTGGCTGCGGCAGCAGGCGGAGGACCCGGTGGATGCGCTGCAGCGCCTGCCCGCCCAGTTCCGCTCGCCGGTGCGGGCACCGCAGCTGTCGGCCGATGGCCGCCGTCTGCAGGTGCCGCGGCGTTCACCGTCGCGCAGCAGCGACGAGAGCCCATGGCTGTCGGTGCCGCTGGTGATGGAGGGCGCCCCGGCCGCCGCTGCGCGCGACTGAGTAGCCTCTCAGTTGCTGCCCGCCAGCGGATCGAATGCCCAGCCATCACCGACGGTCTGCAGCGTCCAGCGGCGGCTGCTGCGCAGGGGCTCCCAGCGCACGCTGTCCTTGTCGTCCTCGATGCTGCCCTCGCTCCGCTTTACCTTGCGGGTGGAGAAATTCACGCTCACTGATTCGGTCTGCCCGGAATTGCGCATCACCGAATTCTGGTCGTAGCCGATCAGCACAAAGGCATCGTCCTGCCAGCGGAAGGTGAAGGCGGTCGTTCCCATTGACCAGCTTCCCGCGCTGGCGAATGAAAACAGCGCGACCTTCAGGGTGCCGCGCTGGATGCTGACGTTGCCGTCTTCGAGCGGATCGCTCATCACCGGATTGTCCGGGCGCGGTATCAGCTGGTGGTCCTGCACCGCCAGCACATAGCCGGATGGGCGCGACCACGCCACGGCGAGAATGCGCGGGTTGCTGTCGTACGGCGAGGGGCCGAAGCCATCGTGCTCGATGACGTTGCGTGGCTCCTGCTGGCGCAGCACCAGCACCAGGTCCGCGCGGCCATCCTGGTCGAGATCGCCTTCGATACTCGATTCAAGTGTCCAGCCCTGGGGTACGAAACCGGCGGCAGTGGCCGCCTGGGCCGGCAGCGTCGGATACCGCACCGGCGGCAGGTCCAAGGCGTGGGCGGCGAAGGGCAGGGTGGTCAGCAGTGTGGCGAGAGCATACGGGCGCATCGGAGCCTCCATGGCAGGGAGGCAGAGGATAGCGCCCGCGTACTGGATCAGCGTGCGTGCGGCTTCAACCGCAGGTAGACCTGCTTGCGTACCTGGGCGACCACCTCGCCGCTTTCGTCGACGACATCGTTGCTGAACCAGCGCAGCACCTTCTCACCGCCGGCCGCTTCGGCACGCAGTTCAGCCAGCAATGCATCGTCGATGCGGAAAGAGGTGCGCACCGTGCCCCGGCCAGGCTTGAGGAAATCGATCGCACCGGCCCGGTCCCACACATAGTAGTCACGGCCCAGGATGTGCAGCAGGCCAAGCATCCAGAACGGATCGGTCATCGCGAACAGGCTGCCGCCGAAATGCGTGCCCACGTAATTGCGGTTCCAGGGCCGCATCCGCAGCGCCACGTCGATCTGCCGGTAATCGGGCGTGATCCGGGTGACGTGGATGCCGGTGAACAGGAACGGCGGCCAGAGGTTGATGCCGAAGCGGAACAGGCGGGCGTTCATGCGGGTCCGGGGCGCGAGGCGAGGCGCCCAGTCTAACCATTCGCATGCGTATGTTGCACCCCGGGGTCACGTCCCGCCGTCGATCATGTACCCGTCGCGGCCGTTGGCCTTGGCCTGGTACAGGGCGGTGTCGGCGCCCTCCACGAAATGGTGCGGTTGCAGGTCACCGTCGGGCACGCGGGTGAATACACCGATGGTGAGCGTGACGCCGTCATCGCTGCCATCGCCCGGCGCCGGCAGTGCACGCACGCAGACAATCAGGTCCTCGATCACGCGGCGCGCGCCCTCGGCCGGCGTATCCGGCAGCACCAGTGCGAATTCGTCGCCACCGTAGCGCGCCGCCATGTCGCGCGGGCGACGGGCATGCGCGCCGATCAGGCGGGCGACATCACGCAGCACGCGGTCACCGACCTGGTGGCCATGGCGGTCGTTGTGGCGCTTGAAATGGTCGACGTCGATCAACGCCAGGCTCAATGGCTTGCCACTGCGCCGCGCGGCATCGCATTCCTGCTGCAGTGACTGCTCGAAGCGCAGGCGGTTGCCCAGGCCGGTGAGGGCATCGCGGTTGGCCAGGCGGTGCCAGGCCGAGATCCGCCACACCGCCCAGACCAGCAGTGCCAGCACCACGCCCAGCATCGCGCTGGCCGGTGCCCACCACAGGTCTCCCGTGCGCAGCAGCAGCCAGCTCAGCAGCGGTGGCATCGGCAATGAACACAGCGCGGCCAGCCAGGGCAGGCGCAGGCCGAGCAGGATCACGCACAGCGCCACCAGCACGCCGCTGATGGCGTGCTGCCACGCGTGCGGCAGCACATCGATCTGCTTGTGCTGCAGCAGCATCGAGGTGATGTTGGCCTGGTATTCGCTGCCGCTCATCCAGAATTCGCGGGTGGTCGGGGTCAGCAGGCGGGGGGCGATGCCGCTCGCCGTCATGCCGACCACGATGCGGCGGCCATGCAGCATCGCCATGTCCACGTGGCCATCGAGCACGTCCGCATAGGACACCTGCGGCAACCGCTCGGGCGGGCCGGCGTAGCGCACGCGTACGTAATCGTCGCGACGCCACTGATAGGGCGAGCCCAGCGCCGGGTCGGGGTCGGGCAGGCCGCGTACCGCACCCGCAGGCAGGTCGGCCAGTGCCAGGCCCAGTGCCGGCCAATGTGGTTGGCCGATGCCGGCGTGCAGATAGACGCCGCGGGCGACGCCGTCGCCATCCACCTCGACATCGGTGTGGCCGATCGCGGCGGCACTGGCGGCGATCTGCGGGATCGGCAGCATTTCCTCGGCCATGCGGTCGCCGGCCGCCGGTGCCGCCAGCACCGGCAGCACCACCCGGCCATTGCGTCGGATCGCCGCCGCCAGCTCGTCATCCTGGCGGCTGTCGCGACGGTCGGGTTCGGACAGCATCAGGTCCAGCGCAACGCGTTCGGCGCCGGCATCGGTCAGGCGGTCCAGCAGGCGGGCGTGCACCGAGCGCGGCCAGGGCCACTGGCCGATACGCTGCAGGCTGCCTTCGTCGATGGCCACGATCAGCACGCTGGGGTCGGGGCGGTAGTCCCAGTTGCCGACCAGCGCGTCATAGGCCGCCTCGTCCTGCCGCCACAGCCATTGGCCCTGGCTGGCCACGACGGTCAGCACGCCGGCAAGCAGGGCCAGCAGGATCCGCTTCGACCATGGCAGCGGCGAACGCCTCACAACAACAGCCAGAGCAGCAGCGCACCGCCACCGGCGCCGTAGCACAGGCGGCATGGCAGCGGGATCTGTTGGGCCGGGGAGAACTCGCCGGCGTGGCCGTCATCGTCGACGTACTGCACGCGTACGTGCAGGGTGCCGCTCCACGGGCGCTTGAAGCTCACCTGCGGCTGGGCCACGGTCTCGTCGACCAACGGGGCCTTGAAGTCGCCGCGGCGATCCACCTGCACCCGGTAGCGCTGGCCTTCGCTGCCAGCCTGCCAGCGCAGGGTGAGCTCGCCATGCGCGGCCTCGGGCGGCTGCAGCGCCGGGTCCACCGGTTCATTGCTCAGCTGCAGCGGCAGCGCCTGGCCGTAGCGGCCCTGGCGGCCTTCGGCATCGCGCGAGGCCACGCGCCAGTAGTACTGGCCGGGCGGCAGCGGTTGCGCCAGGCGCAGGTCGGTCGCATGGGTGGCCTGCTCCTGCAATGGCTGCTGGAAGCCGGGTTCAGCGGCGATCTGCAGCATGCTGCTGCGCGCACCGGGGGCCTGGCTCCAGCGGAACCGCGGGCGGTCGCTGCTGATCGTCTGCCCATGCAGCGGCGATACGGTCAGCGGCGGCGGTGGCTGGTCGCTGAGTTCGAAATCGGCGCTCTCATCCAGGCCTTCGACGCCCTGTGCGTCGACCGCGCGCAACAGGATGCGCAGCTGGCCGGGCGGCAGGTCGCCGATCGCCAGCCGGGTGTCGGCGGTGGTGGCGGCGAACAGCAGGATCTCCGGCGTTGCCGCCTGCACCACTTCCACCCGGTAGTGATCGGCGCCAGCGACCGGTTCCCAAGCAAGCAGGGTCGGCAGCGGCGCCAGGCGCAGCGCGTCATTGCGCAGCGCCGGCGCCGGCAGCAGGGCCGAGACCGCGGCGGGAGCCGCATCGGCGCTGCTGCTGCGGGTGGCCTGGCCCGGCCGGACCAGGCGCTGGCCATGGGGGTTGCCGACCTGCACCTTGCCCTGCAGGACCTCGGTGGCGCCGACGTGCCCGGTATCCCCGGCGCTGACCCGGAACACCGTGCCGCGCACGCTGCTGGTCGCGGTGGGCGCATCGATGATGTAACGCGAGGCCGGACCGCGCGCTGGCGTTACCCGGTTGCTGGCACGCCCCTGCTGCAGGCGCAGGCGGGTGTCGACCATGCCGGTGTGGCCGTAGCGGCTCAGCTGGTCCAGGCGCAGGCGCGAGTATTCGCGCAGCTGCAGGCGCGAGGCATCGGCGAATTCCAGAGTGATGCTGGAATCGCCTTCGGTTTCCACGGTGTCACCGATATGCAGCTGCTCGCCGGCCTGGATGGCACGGGTCGCGGTGCCATCGGCACCGGACAGCTCGACCTTGCCGCGCACGGACAGCACCCGGGCCGGCGCCGGTTCGGTGCGCAGCCAGCTGATCGGGAAGCGCAGCAGCTGGCCCGGCGGCAACTGGTAGGGGTTGTCGATGCGGTTGTGCTGCTGCAGCTGCTGCCAGCGTACCGAGGGTTTCAGGTACAGCCCACCCAGGTCCCACAGGGTGTCGCCGGGCCGGACCCGGTAGTTCCAGTCCTGGGCGCCGGCGATGGCAGGCAGCAGGAAGAGGGCGCAGAGCAGGGCGCCCGTTAAACGCATGGCGAACGACAGAGAGCGGACGACGGTCACAGTTTGCAATCCCGGCAATGCGGGGGTGCAGCTGCAAGACCCCATGGCCCCGACCTCATCCCCCCGAACGGATCGCGGCGACCGCAAGGCCGCCAGCGCGCGCATTATTGCCCGCGTTCAGTGCAGGGATTCTGAACGGAGCGGGCTCCCGTTCAGAACAGCAGCGACGCCATCCTGCGGCGGTACTGGCCCACCAGGTCCTCGTCGGAGATCACATTGAAGGCGTCGATCAGGGCTTTGCGTGGCAGGCCTTCCTCGAATCCACGGTCGATCCGCAGCATTTCCAGGAACTGCGCCAGTGCGGCCTCGTCATGGCCGCCGAGCAGCAGCTGCACGCCGCGCAGGTGGCGGGCCTTGAGATCCTTGCCATCGGCGGCGATGCGGGCTTCCAGCACCTCGGCCGCCGGGGCATCCTTCAGCGCGGCGGCGAAGGCCAGGCGGGCGCGGGCGCGCACGGCGCGGTCGTCGGTTGCCAGATTGGCCGGCAGGCCGTCGATCAGGGTGCCGGCCTCGTCCACGCCGCCGATCTGCAGCAGGGCCAGGGCCAGGTCGAGTTTCAGCTCATCCTTGTCCGGCTCGGCGGCGATCTGCGCGCGCAGTACGTCGACCTGCGCCTGCGGGTCCAGCGGGGCGTCATCTTCGGGGGCCGCATCGCCGACATCGGCCGGCACGATGCCGTGCTGGGCCAGGAACTCACGCAGCTGGCCTTCCGGAATGGCACCGGGGAAGCCATCCACCAGCTGGCCGCCCTTGACCAGGAACACGGTCGGCACCGAGCGGATCTGGAAGGCCGCAGCGATCTGCTGTTCCTTGTCGACATCGACCTTGGCCAGCTCGAAGGCACCGTTGTACTCGGCAGCCAGCTTTTCCAGCATCGGGCCCAGGGTCTTGCACGGCCCGCACCAGGTGGCCCAGAAGTCGACCAGCACCGGCGTCTGCAGCGACTTCTGCAGGACTTCGGCCTCGAAGGTCGCAGTGGTGGCGTCGAATACGTAGGTCGTCTCGGTCATGGGGGAGGCATCGCTTGGCATCTGGAGACCGATTCTATGGTGACGATCGATGTCGGTCTCAACCCTGCCATCACGGAGTACGCCCTCGAGGTGGTGTTGGCGGGCCCGCAGGCCCGCCGTGACACCCTCATGAGCGCGGCATGCAGTACAGCTCGTGGATCACCCACCTGCCCGCGCTGACCGGCTTGCTGGTCGAGGTGCGCCGGTGGTACTCGGCCTCGGCCGCCTGCAGGCCGCCGGCGCTGACGCTGCCCATCAGGATGCTGCTGTTCTGGCCGGCGCTGGGCGGGCCGACCCTGGCGAAGCAGCTGAACTCGGCTGCCTGGGCAGCACTGGCCAGGCCCAGGCTGAGCGCGGCGGCGAGGATGCGTCGGATCATGGGGGAATTCCCTGCATGGCAGAACTGCCACTCCGCGAGCATCGTTGGAGGAGGCGCGCGCGGATATCGAAATGATCTGAAATGCGCGGCGCTTGGCGCATCGCGTCGCTGCCGCGACAATGCGGTGATCCATTCCTTTCCGGGTGATTGCGCGCAATGTCCGTGGTCCGGCTTGATCGTTGGTTGGGGCTGCTTGCGGCCGTCGTATTCGTCCTGGCTGTGGCCGGCTTCGGTGCCGGCCTGGAGGGTTATGCGCAGGCCCGCCACCCGGTGGCGTTGCTGGGCGCGCGCGGTGTGCCGCATGCGC
This sequence comes from Stenotrophomonas sp. AG209, assembly GCF_003550055.1. Lineage (NCBI taxonomy): Bacteria > Pseudomonadati > Pseudomonadota > Gammaproteobacteria > Lysobacterales > Lysobacteraceae > Stenotrophomonas > Stenotrophomonas sp. AG209. Next base: position 1,272,965 of record NZ_QXDB01000001.1, on the reverse strand, counting down.
TGCCCTTCAATCTGCTGGGTTTCGTGCTGCCCGGCGTGCTAGCCGTGGTGGTGGCTGAGCGCTTGCGCCGCGGCCTGCCCACGACCGCCGGCTGGGCGCCGCGGGTCGGCAGCCAGATGCTGCTGCTGGCCGGTCTGGCCTTTGCCGCGATGGGGCTGCTGCCACTGGACGTGGATGACCTGCACGGGCCCGCCAGCCAGCTGCATGCGAGCGCCTGGATGATCTGGGTGCTGGGTTTCGTCGCCGGCACCGTGCTGCTGGGCGTGTCCCATCTGCGCCAGGCGCATGGCCGGGCCTTGGGCACAGTGGCCCTGGGCTGCGGCGTGCTGGCCGCGCTGGCGGCGTTTGCCCTGCAGGGCACGCTGCCGGCGCCGATGGCACAACGGCTCGCCTTCGCCTGCTGGCTGGTCTGGCTGGCGGCGGCCCTGCCGCTGTCGCGACCGCGCTGAGACGCCTGCCCGAGCGCCGCGGCGCCGGCGTCCGGCAGGCAGGATTGGAGCCATTTGCCGCACTGCGGTACGCTGTACCGCTTTGCCGCCGCATCCGCGTGTTCCATGACCAGCGCTGAAACCAACGCCTACGACCCGCAGCAGGTTGAATCCGCCGCCCAGCAGTACTGGGACGCCACCCGTGCCTTCGAGGTCGACGAGACTTCGGACAAGCCGAAGTACTACTGCCTGTCGATGCTTCCGTACCCGTCCGGTGCGCTGCACATGGGCCACGTGCGCAATTACACGATCGGCGACGTGATCAGCCGCTACAAGCGCATGACCGGCCACAACGTGCTGCAGCCGATGGGCTGGGACGCGTTCGGCCTGCCGGCGGAAAACGCTGCGATCAAGAACAAGACCGCGCCGGCGGCGTGGACCTACAAGAACATCGACCACATGCGCAGCCAGCTGAAGTCGCTGGGCTACGCGATCGACTGGTCGCGCGAGTTCGCCACCTGCCGCCCGGACTATTACGTCCACGAGCAGCGCATGTTCACCCGCCTGATGCGCAAGGGCCTGGCCTATCGCCGCAACGCGGTGGTGAACTGGGACCCGGTCGACCAGACCGTGCTGGCCAACGAGCAGGTCATCGACGGCCGCGGCTGGCGCTCCGGTGCGCTGGTGGAGAAGCGCGAGATCCCGCAGTGGTTCCTGCGCATCACCGACTACGCCCAGGAACTGCTGGACGGCCTGGATGAGCTGGAGGGCTGGCCGGAATCGGTCAAGACCATGCAGCGCAACTGGATCGGCCGTTCCGAAGGCCTGGAGATCCAGTTCGACGTGCGCGATGTCGATGGCAGCGCGCTGGACCCGCTGCGCGTGTTCACCACCCGCCCGGACACGGTGATGGGCGTGACCTTCGTGTCGATCGCCGCCGAGCATCCGCTGGCGCTGCATGCGGCGAAGAACAACCCGGAGCTGGCGGCGATGCTGGCCGACCTGAGGCAGGGCGGCGTGTCCGAGGCTGAACTGGAAACCCAGGAAAAGCGCGGCATGGACACCGGCCTGCGCGCGCTGCACCCGGTCACCGGCGAGCCGGTGCCGGTGTGGGTCGCCAACTTCGTGCTGATGGGCTACGGCACCGGCGCGGTGATGGCCGTTCCGGGCCATGACCAGCGCGACAATGAAGTGGCCAACAAGTACGGCCTGCCGATCAAGCAGGTCATCGCCCTGAAGGATGCGCGCACCGAAGAGGAGCGCAGCTGGGACGGCAGCCGCTGGCAGGACTGGTACAGCGACAAGAGCCGTGCCTTCGAGCTGGTGAATTCGGCCGAGTTCGACGGGCTGGATTTCCAGGGCGCTTTCGAAGCCCTGGCCGAACGTTTCGAGCGCAAGGCCCAGGGCCAGCGCCGCGTCAACTACCGCCTTCGCGACTGGGGTGTGAGCCGCCAGCGCTACTGGGGCTGCCCGATTCCGGTGATCTACTGCGCCAAGTGCGGCGCGGTGCCGGTGCCGGAAGAACAGCTGCCGGTGGTGCTGCCGGAAGACGTGGCCTTCGCCGGTACCGGCTCGCCGATCAAGACCGACCCGGAATGGCGCAAGACCACCTGCCCGGACTGCGGCGGCGCGGCCGAGCGCGAGACCGACACCTTCGACACCTTCATGGAGTCGAGCTGGTACTACGCCCGCTACACCTCGCCGGGTGCCCGTGATGCGGTCGACAAGCGCGGCAACTACTGGCTGCCGGTCGACCAGTACATCGGTGGCATCGAGCACGCGATCCTGCACCTGATGTATTTCCGCTTCTACCACAAGCTGCTGCGCGACGCGCGGATGGTGGACAGCAACGAGCCGGCGCGCAACCTGCTGTGCCAGGGCATGGTGATCGCCGAAACCTATTACCGCCCGAACCCGGACGGCTCGAAGGACTGGATCAACCCGGCCGACGTGGAAGTGCAGCGCGACGAGCGCGGCCGCATCACCGGCGCCACCCTGATCGCCGACGGCCAGCCGGTGGTGGTCGGTGGCACCGAGAAGATGTCCAAGTCGAAGAACAACGGCGTGGACCCGCAGGCGATGGTCGGCAAGTACGGCGCCGACACCGTGCGCCTGTTCTCGATGTTCGCCGCGCCGCCGGAACAGTCGCTGGAATGGAACGAAGCCGGCGTGGACGGCATGGCCCGCTTCCTGCGCCGCCTGTGGGCCCAGGTGCAGAAGCACGCCGCCGACGGTGCCGCCCCGGCACTGGATGCCGCGGTGCTGGATGCCAACCAGAAGGCGCTGCGCCGCAAGACCCACGAAACCATCGGCAAGGTCGGTGACGACTATGGCCGCCGCCACAGCTTCAACACCGCGATCGCCGCGGTGATGGAGCTGATGAACGCGCTGGCCAAGTTCGAGGACGGCAGCGAGCAGGGCCGCGCGGTGCGCCAGGAAGCGCTGCAGGCCATCGTGCTGCTGCTCAACCCGATCACCCCGCATGCCAGCCACGCCCTGTGGCAGGTACTGGGCCATGGCGAGACGCTGCTGGAAGACCAGCCGTTCCCGCAGGCCGACAGCAGCGCGCTGGTGCGCGATGCGCTGACCCTGGCGGTACAGGTCAACGGCAAGCTGCGTGGCACTATCGAGGTGGCGGCCGATGCCGCGCGCGAGCAGGTCGAGGCGCTGGCCCTGGCCGAGCCCAACGCGGCCAAGTTCATGGAAGGCCTGACGGTGCGCAAGATCATCATCGTCCCCGGCAAGATCGTGAACATCGTCGCTGCCTGATGTCCCCGCACCGGTCACCCGCGCGGTGGCCGGTGCCTTTCCAGAAGCAGGGCCGGGTGCCTGATGGCCCTGCATTCACGCGGCTTCGGGCACGCTGTGTGTTGCCGTGATCGCCCGGCTCCGCCAGACTGTCTCCATGACCCGAATCCTGCTTGCCCTCGTTCTTGTCCTCGGCCTCGCCGGCTGCGGTTTCCATCTGCGCAACAAGCTGATGCTGCCGACCGACACCGCCCCGGTGAAGGTGGTCTCCACCGCTCCGTACAGTGAACTGGTCAAGCTGCTCAACCGCAGCCTGCTGGCCTCCGGTGCCAAGCTGGCCGATGAGGACAGCAAGGAACCCAGCGCCCAGCTGCAGGTGCTGTCCGAGCGCTGGGGTGACCTGCCGATCGCCATCGACTCGCAGGGCCGTGCACAGGAATACAGCCTGCGCTACGCCGTGATCTTCATCTTCCGCCGCGAGGATGGCAGCGAACTGGTGCCGCAGCAGGTGATCGAACTGTCGCGCGACTATGTGTCGCCGCCGACCGACGCCACCGGTACCACCACCGAACGCGAAATCCTGGCCACGGAGCTGCGCCGGGAAATGTCCGCCTCGATCATCCGCCGTATCGACAGCGTGGTCCGTGCTGAGATCGAGAAGGGTGGCAGCCTGTCCGCGCCGAAGGCCAAGCCGATCGAGGGTGCGGTGCCGGCCGCGCCGGCCGCTGCCGTCAAGCACTGAGCGGCAGCGACGATGGAACTGCGTCCGGAGCAGCTGGCCAGCCAGGGCGCTGATACCCCGTTGGCGCCGGTTTACCTGATCGCAGGCCCGGAAACGCTGCGCGTGCTGGAGGCGGCAGATGCCATCCGCGCGCGCGCGCGCGCCGCGGGCATCGGCGAACGCGAGGTGTTCGACGCCGACGGGCGAGATTTCGACTGGAACCAGCTCGACGCCAGCTTCAATGCGCCCAGCCTGTTCAGCGCCCGCCGCCTGGTCGAGGTGCGCCTGCCCAGCGGCAAGCCCGGCAAGGACGGCGCCGAGGTGATCAGCCAGTTCTGCGCCAATCCGGCGCCGGACGTGGTGCTGATGATCACCGCCAATGAATGGAGCAAGGCCCATCAGGGCAAGTGGGCCGAGGCGGTCAGCCGCATCGGCGTGCTGTCGGTGGCCTGGGCGATCAAGCCGCACGAACTGCCGGACTGGATCGAGCGCCGCCTGCGCGGCAAGGGCCTGCGTGCCGACCCGGCCGCCGTGCAGCGCCTGGCCGAGCGGGTGGAGGGCAACCTGCTGGCCGCCGCCCAGGAAATCGACAAGCTGGCGCTGTTGGCCGATGGCCAGCCGCTGGATGTGGAGCGGATGGAATCGCTGGTGGCTGATGCTGCCCGCTACGACGTGTTCCGGCTGGTGGAGGCGACGTTCTCCGGCCAGCCGCCAGCCGTGCTGCGCATGCTGGCTGGCCTGCGCGGTGAAGGCGAGGCAGTGGCCGCACTGATGCCGATCGTGATCCGTGAACTGCTGGCCGGTGCCGGCCTGGCCCGGGTGCAGGCCCGTGGCGGCAACCTGGCCGCCGAAATGAAATCGCGTGGTATCTGGGAATCGCGGCAGGCGCCCTACAAGCGCGCGCTGCAGCGGCACCCGGAAGGCAAGCGCTGGGAACGCTTCGTGGCCGAAGCCGGTCTGGTCGACCGCATCGCCAAGGGGCGGGCCGACGGCGATGCCTGGCTGGCGCTGGAGCGCCTGCTGGTGGCCGTGGCCGAACCGCGTGCCGTGCGCCTGCTGGCGCGGGCCTGAGCGATGAGCCTGCGGATCTATTACGGGGGCACCTTCGATCCGGTGCACCTGGGGCACCTGGCAATCGCGCGGGCCGCCCGGGACGAACTGCAGGTGGCCGTGCGCATGTTGCCGGCAGGCGATCCGCCGCACCGTGCGGTGCCCGGCGCCACCGCCGAGCAGCGCTGCACCATGTTGTCGCTGGCCATCGGCGACGAGCCGGGCCTGCTGCTGGACCGCCGTGAACTGGACCGTGCCACGCGCTATCCCGGTCGTCCGTCCTACACCGTCGATACCCTGCGCGAGCTGCGTGGCGAGCTGGGCCCGAGCCGGCCGCTGGCCTGGCTGGTGGGCGCCGACAGCCTGCTGGGCCTGTCCGGCTGGCACGAATGGGAGGCCCTGTTCGGGCTGGCCCACTTCGTGGTGGCCGAACGGCCGGGCAGTCCGCTGCAGGCGTCGATCGACGGCGAACTGGGGCGTGCCCTGCAGGGGCGCTGGGCCGACAATGAGCAGGCCCTGTTCGCCAGCCCAGCCGGGCGCATCCTGCGCCTGCACCACCCGCTGCGCGAGGAGTCGGCCAGCGCCGTGCGCTCGCAGATCGCCGCCGGTGGCCCCTGGCGCGCCCTGCTGCCGCCGGCCGTCGCGGACTACGTCGCTGCACACGGGCTGTACCGCCCGGCCACAGCGTGAATGGCGCGGCCGCGCCATCCCCGTATAATCGCCTCCACGTTTATCGAGTCGATCCACTTTGAGCAACCAGACCCAGCCCCAGACCATCAAGGTCGATCTGCCCAGCCCGCCGCCGTCCGTGCCGGAACTGCTGGCCAGCGTCCGCCAAGCCACCGAAGACCTGAAGGCCAAGGACCTGGTCGAGATCGACGTGCGCGGCCGGTCCAGCGTTGCCGACTACATGATCGTCGTTTCGGGCACCTCGACCCGCCACGTCAAGTCGATCGCCGATGAAGTCGTGCGCTTCGCCAAGAACATCGACGTGATGCCGCTGGGTGTTGAAGGCGAGCGCGAAGCCGAGTGGGTGCTGGTCGACCTGGGCGACGTGATCGTTCACGTGATGCTGCCGCGCGTGCGTGAGTTCTACGCCCTCGAGCGCCTGTGGACCGTTGGCGACCAGCCGCCGTCCAGCGACGACGAAGTGGCCTGAGCCGCACGTTGATGCATCCCTTCGACGGCGCCGATGGCGCCGTCGACGTTTTGGAGGACCGTGTAGATGAAAGCCCGCCTGATCGCCACCGGTGAACGCGCACCCAGCTGGGTCGCGCAGGGCTTCGCCGAGTACCAGAAGCGGCTGTCGCACTGGCTGCCGTTCGAGCTGGTGGAAATCGAGCCCGGCCTGCGCGGCAAGGGGCGTGATCCGCGCCGCGCCACTGAAGATGAAGGCAGGCGGGTCATCTCTGCGCTGCCGAAGAACGCCTATGTGGTGGCACTGGATGTGCCGGGGCGGCAGCTGAGTTCCGAACAGCTGGCACAGCGGCTGGAGCATTGGCGCGGGCAGGGCCGCGACCTGGCGTTCCTGATTGGTGGCCCGGAAGGGCATTCGCCGGAGGTGTCCGCGCTGGCCGATGAGAAGTGGTCGATCGGACCTCTGACGCTGCCGCACATGCTGGTGCGCCTGGTGGTGGCCGAGCAGTTGTATCGGGCCGCCGCAATGATTGCCAATCACCCCTACCATCGCGCGTGAAGAGTGGTTATACTAGTCGTCTGCCCGAATAGCTCAGCCGGTTAGAGCACTTGACTGTTAATCAGGGGGTCGTTGGTTCGAGTCCAACTTCGGGCGCCACCTTGAAAAACCTGCATCGCGAGATGCAGGTTTTTTTTTGCCGTGTTGTAGCATCGCGCTGCGTCAGTCGAGCATGGCTCGACTCTACAATGCAGCGTCATCGACTACGGATGTTGATTGTGCGCGCACGCCTGCTCATGGGTTCCCTGCTGCTTGCGATGGTGCCGTTCGCCACAACGAAGGCCGCGCCTTCCACCTGGCATCCACCACAGGGCACTACCGAGCTTCCATTGTGGCCGCAGGGCACGGTGAGCGCGCCGCCGAAGTTGAAGGGGCCCGAGCAGGTCAGCGAAGTGACCTCCGAAGCCAGTGGCGAACACTGGATGATGCTGCAGAACGTCGCTGTGCCGACCCTCACCGTGTTTCCGCCGAAGGGGCCGGCCACCGGCACCGCGGTGATGGTGGTGCCTGGCGGAGGCTACCGGGTGCTGGCGATGGACCTGGAAGGCAGCGAGATCTGCGACTGGCTGGTCGCACAGGGCATCACCTGTGCATTGCTGAAGTACCGGGTGCCAGCCTCAGGCCCGAACTGGGACCCCGAGTGCAACTGCCGCGACATTCCAAAGGTGCCGATGGCCCTGCAGGATGCACAGCGTGCAATGGGCCTGCTGCGCGCACAGGCCGGGCGCTGGTCAATCAATCCGAAGCGGATCGGGGTGATCGGCTTTTCCGCCGGTGGTCACGTGGTGGCGGGACTGAGCACGCACGCGCTGCGCAGCTACGCGCCGGTCGATGCGGCGGATGAGCAGCCGAGCCGCCCCGATTTCGCGATGGTGATGTATTCCGGGCACCTGTGGGCGGGGCACGGAAAGGGATTGTCGCTGGTCAGGGACATCACCGTGGATGACAAGGTACCGCCGACGTTCATCGCGCAGGCCACCGACGATCGCACCGACGACGTGCGCGAATCACTGGCCTATTACCGTGCCCTGGTCGACGCGGGCGTGCCGGTGGAAATGCATCTGTTCGCACGCGGCGGCCACGCGTTCGGGCTGCGCCTGAAGGATGCACCGGTCGCGGCGTGGCCGCGGCTGGCCGAGCGCTGGATGCAGGATATCGGCATGTTGCCCAGGTCCTTGTAGAGCCGAACGTAGGCCCCGCGCTACAGTTTCAGGTCACCCTTGCAGAACGCCACCAGCGTGGCGATCGCCACCGCCAGGATCGCGCCGAACAGGACCCACTCCCAGCGCGTGAACACCTGCTCGCCGCGCTGGCGCCGGGTCAATGCGAACAACACCACGCCGGGCACGTACAGCAGTACCGACAGCAGCAGGTTGTCCAGGCCGCCGGCATACACCAGCCACAGCGCATAGGCGCTGGCCAGCAGTGCGACCACGAAATCGCGCCAGCGCACGCCTGGTTCCCCGGCATAGGCCTGCCCACGCCAGGCCAGTTGCACGCCGAACGCGGTGGACAGGAAGTAGGGCACCAGGCTCATCGACGCGGCCAGCAACACCAACCCGGTGTAGCTGCCCGAATTGACCAGCACCAGCAGCAGGAACAGCTGGATCAGGCCGTTGCTCAGCCAGAGCGCATTGGCCGGCACGCCGCGCGCATTCTCGCGGCCGAGGAAGGCCGGCATGGTGCCGTCGCCGGCCGCGGCGTACAGCACTTCGGCGCACAGCAGCACCCACGCCAGCAGTGCACCGAGTACTGAAATGATCGAACCGATGATGATCACCGTTGCGCCCCATTCGCCGACGATGGCGCGCAGCACATAGGCCATCGACGGATTGGGCAGCCCGGCCAGTTCTGCCTGCGACAGCACGCCCATCGACAGCAGGCTGACCAGTACCAGCAGCAGCCAGACCCCCAGGAAACCGATTACCGTGGCACGGCCGACGTCGGCACGTCGCGCGGCACGCCGCGAATAGATGCTGGCGCCTTCGATGCCGATGAACACCCACACGGTCACCAGCATCATGCCGCGCAGCTGCTGGCCGAGGTCGCCGAGTGCGGGCCTGCCGAGGAAATCGGCACGGAACACGTCCATGCGGAACGCGCCTGCCGCCAGGATCAGGAACAGCGCGATCGGCAGCAGCTTGGCCACGGTCACCAGGCCGTTGACGATGGCGGCCGTGCGCAGGCCGCGCAGCACCAGCAGGTGCACGGTCCACAGCAGCAGTGATGAAGCGGCCACGGCGGCGGGTGTATTGCCTTCACCGAAGACCGGTATGAAGTGGCCGAGGCCACTGAAGATCAGCACGAAGAAGCTGGCGTTGCCGAGCACCGACGCCACCCAGTAGCCCCACGCCGCAGAGAAGCCGATGTAGTTGCCGAAGCCCTCGCGCGCATAGGCGTAGATGCCGGTATCCAGGTCGGGGCGACGATTGGCCAGGGCCTGGAACACGAAGGCCAGCATCAGCATGCCGGCGCCACTGACCGCCCAGCCGATCAAGGCGGCGGCCGGGCCGGCGCTGCGCGCGACGTTCTGCGGCAGTGAAAAGATGCCGGCGCCGACCATCGAGCCGACTACCAGTGCAGTCAACGCGGGCAGGCCGAGACGTTGGTTGGAAGCGGGCATGGATGGAACTCTGGTCAGGGACTGCATCATCGCCGTTGCCGCGTGTGCGCAAAAGCAAAGGCCCGGGGGTGAACCCGGGCCTTTGCAGGTGACGCGCCGCGATGGATCAGCGGAAGGTGTACTTGGCGCCCACGGTGAAGTAACGGCCCAGCGCACCGGAGAAGTGCATCGGGTTGTAGTTCACCGCACCGTAGGTGGTCGGGTCGAGCGGTGCGATGCGGTCGAACACGTTGGCCACCGAGGCATTGAGCTCGAAGGAATCAGTGATGTTCCAGCGGCCGGACAGATCGAAGGTGGTGAACGAAGAGATCTTCGTCACCGGCGTGCCATCCTCGTAGGACGCCTGGTAGTCGCCGCCGCGCTTGTCGGTGTTGTCCATCTTGCTGATGTAGTTGGCAACACCGCTGACGCTCCACGCACCCTGCTTCCAGGTGGTGCCGAAGTTGATCTTGTCCTTCGGCGTACCGATGCAGTTGGTCACGTCGCAGTTGCCGTGCGTGCCGGCATAGTCGACGGTCTCACCGTCCTCGGTGCGCTCGAACTTCAGGATGTGGCTCCACTGCAGGTCCAGCTCCAGCTGGCCCGGGCCGATATCGAAGGTCTGGCGGATATCGGTATCGATACCGCGGACCCGCGACGAGCTGGCATTCACGTAGCCGGTGTTGACGGCCAGGATGCTGCCGGAATTGGGCACGCCACCGATGTTGTTGGAGTCACGCAGCACGTTGCCGGCGAGGATGGCGGCCGCAGTGTTGCCCTGCACGATCTCGTTGGTGCGCTTGATCTGCCAGGCATCGACGGTCATCGAGGTGGTCGAGGTCGGCTGCAGCACCAGGCCCACCGAGTAACTCTTGGACTCCTCCGGCTTCAGGTCCTTGTTCGGGCGGGTGATGATCGCAATCGAGCGCGGCGTGCACTCGTCTGCATCGATGGCACAGCGCACCGGATCGCGGGCATTGGAGAAGGCGGCCAGGCCACCGTCACCGTTCTCGGCCGGGTTCGGCGCGCGGAAGCCTTCGGCGTAGCTGGCGCGCAGGGCGATCCAGTCGGCCGGGGTCCACTTCACGCCCAGCTTCGGTGTGGCCTTGCCTTCACCACTTTCGTACTTGTCGTAACGCACCGCGCCGGAGAGTTCCAGCTGTTCCAGCACCGGCGCGGACAACTCGACGTAGCCGGCGTACACGTTCTGGGTGCCGTCGTAGGCCGAGTAGCCCAGGCCGATGATGTCACCCTGGTCGGTGTAGGTCTGCGGGGTCAGGCTGTTGCTGGTCTTGCGCCACTCGGTACCGATGGCCAGGCCCAGCGGGCCACCCTTGAGGTCGGCCAGGCTGCGTGACACGGTGAAGTCGAACATGTCCAGGCTGGACTTGGCACGCGCGCTGATGGTTGGCGAGATGTAGTCGTACAGTGCCTGCGAGTTCAGGTTGGCGTTGTCGCCGATGCGCCATGTACCGCCGGCGCAGTTCGGATTGCCCAGCGCGCACAGCACGGAGCTGTAACGCAGGAAGCCGGTGCGCTTGTTGACCAGGTCGGTGCCCGAATGCAGGTAGGCGGTGTCGTAGCTCCAGTCGCCCCAGTTGCCCTTGACGCCGACCAGGAAGCGGTTGAACTCATTGGTGTTGTCGGTCACGCGCGGGCCGACGTCCCACGCGCTGTAGCGCAGGCGCGCCGCATACGGCAGCGGGTTGTCCGGATGCCCGGCATAGAGCATCGTCGCGCCGTCACCGCTGCTGGCGTTCTTCGGGCCGCCGGGGAAGCCCCAGCCACCGGACACGCCGGAAGGGGTATTACTGAAGATGGTTTCCTTCTTCGAGTAGCCGATCTCGGTGTAGATCTCGCCGCCTTCGCCGAAGGCGAACGTGGCGCGGCCGAACACGTTGATGTACTTCTCTTCCGGGGTCAGGTCGCGATACTGCTGCGCTGGATCCCACAGGCAGCCCTGGGCCGCCGAAGAGGCTTCGGTCTGGCCCGGAATGGTGCTCAGGTTGGCGCAGCCCGGCAGGGCGACCAGGTGCGGCGACGGCGCATCATTGTTGAACACCGAGCCGTTCGGGCCGACGCCGCCGTTGGTACGGCCGCTGAGGTAGGCGCCGCCGAGGAACTGCGCATCGGTGGCGTCATAGCCCCACGGGCGCGTATCGCCGGTACCGATCCACTTGCGGTTCTTGCGGTCGCTGATCTTGATCGCGTCGGACTTGCCGACATCCAGGCTGAAGAATGCGTTCCAGCCATCCTTGGACAGGTCGCCGGTACCGGCGGTCAGGGTGGCCTTCTTGGTATCGCCGTCGCTGTCACCGGACAAGCCGTAGGACGCGCGCAGGATCGCACCCTCGAAGTCGCTACGCAGGATGATGTTGACCACGCCGGCGATGGCGTCGGAGCCGTAGATCGCCGAGGCGCCGTCCTTCAGCACTTCCACGCGTTCGACGGCATCGAGCGGAATGGTGCTGAGGTCGGTGAACACCTTCTGGCCGTCGTCGGCCAGGCCGTAGGTCGCCATGCGTCGGCCATTCAACAGCACCAGCGTCGAGCCGGCGCCGAGGCCGCGCAGCGAGATGCCGGCGCCGCCACCGGCGAAGCCATTGCCGAAGGTCTTGGGAATGGAGCCCGCGCCATCGGCGGTGATGGTCTGCAGGTACTCGGCCAGCGTGGTCTTGCCGCTGCGGTCGATCTCCTGGCGGCTCACCACCTGCACCGGCGACGGCGTCTCGGTGTTGGTGCGGGGAATGTTGGAGCCGGTGACCGTGATGCGGTCGAGGTTGGTGGCTTTTTCCTGCGCGAAGGCGGAGGAGGAAGCGACGGCGCCGGCCAGCAGCAGGGCGCCGCCGGTGAGGATGTGGGTGATTGACGATGCCAGGGTGGTGCGGCGGCGGCTGGCGGGCCGTTGGATCGGGTGTTTCACAGCTTCTCTCCTAACTGGAAAACCGTAGCGTTGAGGGCTGTCGCCGGATTGATACCGGGACGCGCCAATCTAGGTTTCCAACAGGTGACGAAGTCGTGAATTTTTGCTTAATCGGTAACGCTTGGTCCCCGTCTGTCCGCATTCCCCACGGCTGCGGCAGGGGCCGGCCCGGCGCGAGGCCGGGCCGGTGGGGTCGCTCAGTCCGGCAGCGAGAACTGCACCGGCACCATGCCGATGGCCGGAACCGCCACGCCGTCACGCTGGGCAGGCTCGAAGCGCCAGTGCTTGAGCACCTGCTGGCGGGCGGCCTGGTCCAGGTTGCGCGAGCCGCTGCTGCGCTCGACGCTGACGGCCACGGGCTGACCCTGGATGTCCACTTCCACCCGCAACAGCACCGTGCCCTGTTCGTGATTGCGCAGGGACTGGATCGGGTAGCTCGGCGGCGGGGCGCTGCGGTACTGCAGCTGGGCGCCGGCCAATGGGGTGGAGGTGTCGATGCTGGGCGCCAGCTGCGGCGGGGCCGGTTCGGCGGCCGGCAACGCGATGCCCTGCGTCTCTTCCACGGTCGCGGTGGGGGCGGGCAGTGGCGGTACCACCGGCTGCGTCCGCGGTTTAGGCACCACCTGGACGATCTCTTTCGGCGGGACCGGAACCGGCGGTGTCGGCGGCGGCGGGATCTTCTCGATCAGCCGGATCGGGGTCTTGTCACGCGGGGCCTGCACGGCCTGGTAGGTCGCAGGGATGAGCAACAACAGGAAGGCCAGCAGATGCAGGGCGATCGCCGCACTCCAGGCGGCTACGCGGGCGGGGTCGAAGTGCGGGGATGCAACGGGATACGTACGAACCATGATCCACCTCCATGCCAGTGACGAAGTCCTCAACGCACCAGGGCCCGTGGCGGGGTTGCCGCACGCGGCTGGCAGTCCATCAGTAGCGCGGCATGGCGGCCACTGCCTAGAGGCAGGGGCATGATCGTTGGGCTGGCCTTCAGCCAGCGCCGGCACCGCGCATGAAAAAGGCGGGCCCCCTGCGGGACCCGCCTGTGCCGGCCGTGGTGGACGCGATCAGCGGCCCAGTTCGAACACCACGTCCAGGTTGACCGAGACGGTCGATTCACCCGGTGCGACCGGGGTGGCCTTGTCCATCGCCGCACCGGCGGCCATGGTGCGCATCATCGGCATCGGGCGGAAACCGCCGTTGCTGTTCTCGGAAATGCTGACGATGCGGCGCACCTGCAGGCCCAGCGACTTGGCATAGGTCTGGGCACGGGCCTGGGCCTTCTTCAGGGCAGCCAGGCGGGCTTCGTCATAGACCGGTTCCGGCTGGTCGATCTCGAAGCTGGGGCCGTTGATCTGGTTGGCGCCCTGCGCGGCCAGCGCATCGAGTACCTTGCCGAGCTTGGCGATGTCGCGGACCTTCAGGCTGACCGTGTTGCTGGCCTGGTAGCCGGTGATCTTCGGTGCCTCATTGTCGGCATAGCGGTACTGCGGGTTGAGGCTGACGCCGCTGGTCTGCACATCGCGCTCGGCGATGCCGGCGGCCTTGATCGCGGCCAGCACCTTGTCCATCTGCTGGGCGTTCTGGCGCATGGCGCTGTTGCCGTCGGCGGCCTGGGTGACCACGCCGGCCGACAGGGTGGCGACGTCCGGCACGCGGGTCGCCTCGGCGTTGGCCGAAATGTTCAGCAGGGTGCCTTCGGCCGCGGCGGCGATCGACGGCGACGACGGAGCGGCATGGGCGGTCATCGAGGTTCCAAGGGCAAGGGACAGGGCAAGCAGCAGCGGGGTGGCGGTCAGGCGCATGGGATCTCCTTGTTGTGGCAGTGAGGGTGGTGTCGTAGCGATGAACGCGCTGTGAGCCTGTTCGGGGTTGTACGCGTTCCGTAACGGGTTGCCGACGATTCAGGTGGCGGCCTCAGGTTATGCTGTGCCGATGCTCTATCTTGCTTCCCGCTCCCCCCGACGCAACCAGCTGCTGGCCCGACTCGGACGCCCCTTCCAGGCCCTTGACCTGGAGGTCGTCGAGCAGCGCGCGGCGACTGAAAGTGCCGAGCAGTACGTGTGCCGGGTCGCCGCCGACAAGGCGCGCGCCGGCCTGGCCCAGGTGCTGGCCGACGACCCGCAGGCACGCGTGCTCGGGTCGGACACCGAGGTGGTGCTGGAGGGCGAGGTCTTCGGCAAGCCGGCCGATGCCGCCGACGCGCGGGCGATGCTGGCGCGACTGGCCGGGCGCACCCACCAGGTGATGACCGCGGTGGTGGTGGTCGATGCCACCGGCCTGGACAGCGAGCTGGTCATATCCGAGGTGACCTTCGCCCCGATCGACGCCACCGACATCGCTGCCTATGTCGCCACCGGCGAGCCGCTGGACAAGGCCGGTGCCTACGCCATCCAGGGCGGGGCCGAACGCTGGATCGAACACCTTTCCGGCAGCTACTCCGGCGTCATGGGGTTGCCGCTGCTGCACACCGATCGTCTGCTGGCGCGCTGCGGCGTGCCGGCCCCCACTGCCGATGCCGCCAGGGAGGCTGCCGATGTCTGAGGAAATCCTGGTCAATGTGACCCCGCGCGAGACCCGGGTTGCGGTGATCGAAAATGGCATGCTGCAGGAACTGCACATCGAGCGCGGTTGGCGCCGTGGCGTGGTCGGCAACATCTACAAGGGCAAGGTACAGCGGGTCATGCCCGGCATGCAGGCCGCCTTCGTCGAAGTCGGCCTGGAGCGCGCCGCATTCCTGCACGCCAACGACGTGGTGCGCCCGGCACCGGTGGCCAGCGCCGACACCGAGAACACCACCCTGCCGCCGCCGGCCAGCGTGCCGATCGTCGAGCTGCTGCGTGACGGCCAGGACATCGTGGTGCAGGTGGTGAAGGACCCGATCGGCACCAAGGGCGCACGCCTGACCACGCAGATCAGCATTCCCTCGCGCTACATGGTGCTGCTGCCGCAGTCGAAGGTGGTGGGCGTGTCGGCGCGCATCGAGGACGAAACCGAGCGCGCCCGCCTGAAGGCGCTGGTGACTGAACTGTCGGCGCAGCATGGTGGCTACGGTTACATCGTGCGCACCAACGCCGAAGGCCAGCCGGCCGAGGCCATCGCCGAGGACATCGCCTACCTGTCGCGCGTATGGAACGTGGTCGAACGCCGCGGCCGCGAAGCGCCGTCGTGCAGCATCATCTATGAAGACCTGAGCCTGCCGCTGCGGTCGGTGCGCGACCTGATCCGCAAGGACGTGGACAAGGTGAAGGTGGACTCGAAGGAGACCTTCGGCCAGCTGCAGGCCTTCGTCGCCAAGTACATGCCGGTGCTGGCCGAGAAGCTGGAGCTGTATTCCGGTGACCGCCCGATCTTCGACATGTTCGGCGTGGAGGACGAGATCGGCCGCGCGCTGGACAAGCAGGTGCCGCTGAAATCCGGTGGCTACCTGGTGATCGACCAGACCGAGGCGATGACCACCATCGACGTCAACACCGGTTCGTTCCTCGGCCAGCGCAACCTGGAAGAAACGGTGTTCCGCACCAACCTGGAAGCGGCGCAGGCGGTGGCGCGGCAGCTGCGGCTGCGCAATCTGGGCGGCATCATCATCATCGACTTCATCGACATGGATGATGCGGAGCATCGCCGCCAGGTGCTGCGCACGCTGGAAAAGGCGCTGGCCCGCGACCATGCCAAGACCACGGTCTATGATTTCTCGCCGCTGGGCCTGGTGGAGATGACCCGCAAGCGCACGGTGGAAAGCCTGGAACGCCAGCTGTCGGAGACCTGCCCGCAGTGCAGCGGCCGCGGCAGCATCAAGACCACCGAGACGGTGACCTACGAGATCTTCCGCGAGATCACCCGTGCCGTGCGTCAGTTCGATGCTGCGCGCCTGCTGGTGATCGCATCGACCAAGGTGGTCGCGCGCATCACCGATGAGGAATCCTCGGCGGTGGCCGAGCTGGAAGAGTTCCTCGGCAAGAGCATCCGCTTCCAGGCGGACGAGCAGTACCTGCAGGAGCAATTCGATGTCGTTCTGCTCTGATCCTCGCCGGCTGCAGGCCGGCGGTGGCCGATGAGCGCGCCGCCGCGCCTGCGACTGCGAAGGATCCGCCGTCATTTCATTGCCGCCTGTGCGGTGGGCCTGGTCGGGCTTGCACTGCTGGTGGGCACGCTCAGCCAGCTGCTGCCGCTGGCCGAGCGACATCCCGACAGGATTGCCGCCTGGCTGAGTGAGCGTGCCGGCCAACCGGTGCGTTTCGACCAGCTGCAGACAGCCTGGACCCGTCGTGGCCCGCTGCTGCAGCTGAAGGGCCTGCGCATCGGCACCGGGCAGGGTCTGGCGATCGGCGAGGCCGAGGTGCTGGTATCGATGTACAGCGGGCTGCTGCCCGGGCGCTCGCTGACCGAGCTGCGCCTGCGTGGCCTGGCGCTGGACCTGCAGCAGGGCGAGGACGGACGCTGGACGGTGCGGGGGCTGCCGCAGTCCGACAACGGCGGTGATCCGCTGGATGCATTGCGCCGGCTGGGCGAGCTGCAGGTGATCGGGGGCCACCTGGGCGTGCACGCGCCAGCGCTGGGCATCGACACCACGCTGCCGCGCATCGACCTGCGCATGCGGGTCAATGGCGATCGCCTGCGCGTGGGTGTACGCGCCTGGGCGCAGGCCGAAGCGCTGCCGCTGACCGCGGTACTGGACGTGGACCGCATGCGCGGCAACGGCCAGGCCTGGCTGGGTGCCGACCCGGTCGATTTCCATGCCTGGTCGCCCTTGCTGGCGGCCGGCGGTGTGCGCCTGCGCGAGGGCAAGGGCGAGCTCAACCTGTGGCTGACCCTGCGTGATTTCGCGCCGGTGGCGTTGACCACCGATTCGGACCTGCGGGACGTGCGTATCGACGGCGCCCCGATGCCCGGCGTGGCGGCACCCCAGCTGCAGCTGCAACGGTTGCAGGCCCGCCTGCGCTGGCAGCGCCAGGCCGATGGCTGGGCGCTGCTGGTGCCGCGCCTGCAACTGAAGACCGAAGACGGCGAACAGCAGCTCGATGGCCTGCAGCTCCAGGTCGGCCAGCAGCTGCGGGTGAACGCCGGTGCGGTGCAGGCCGGAACCGCGCTGCGCGGACTGGCCCTGAGCAGTCTCCTTGAGCCGGGGCTGCGGCACTGGCTGTTCCTGTCCAAGCCACAGTTGGACATTCGCGAGCTGCAGCTGGCAGGCAAACGCGATGGCCCGTTGTGGGCACAGGGCGAGCTGCAGTCGCTGGGCTTTGCCAGCGTCGGCGATTCCCCGGGCCTGCGCGGCCTGGGCGGGCGTTTCGAAGGCGATGCCGATGGCTTCAACCTGCAGCTGCTGCCGCAACGCCAGCTGCAGTTCGATTGGCCGACCGGCTTCGGCGTGCGCCATGACCTGCACCTGGCCGGACAGATCGTGGGCTGGCGCGACGAGGGTGGCGGTTGGCGGATCGGAACGCCGGCCATGCGCGTGGAAGGCACCGACTACGCGGCCGACGTGCGTGGCGGGGTCTGGTTCCAGGGCGATGGCACGCGGCCGTGGCTGCAGCTGGCCGCGAAGCTGGACGACGTGCCGATGACGGCGGCCAAGCGCTTCTGGATCCACTCCAAGATGAGCAAGGGCGCCACCGACTGGCTGGACATGGCGCTGGCCGGCGGCCAGGTACGCGGCGGCGTCGGCCTGGTCACCGGTGACCTGGACGACTGGCCGTTCGACAACAACGATGGCCGCTTCGAGGCGACCGGCCACATCACCAATGGCGACATCCGGTTCCAGCACGACTGGCCGCTGATGAGCCAGGTCGATGCCGATATCGCCTTCATCGGCCCTGGCTTCGACATGCGTGGACGGGGCGACCTGGCGGGCGTGGCGGTGCAGAAGTTCGAAGCCGGCATTCCGGACTTCGGCCACCAGCCGCTGTACGTGCGCGCCGATGCGCCGAGCGAGGCCGGCAAGCTGCTGGCGATGCTGCGCCAGAGCCCGTTGCACAAGGACTACGGCGACACCCTGGACAACCTGGTCGCCAGCGGTCCGGCGCATGTGACCTTCGACCTGCTGCAGCCGCTGCACCTGGATGAAGGCGAGGGCCACCTGCAGGGCACGGTCGACCTGGCCGGCGTGAAGCTGGTCGACAAGCGCTTCCAGCTGACCTTCGACAACATGCATGGGCAGGCGCGCTACAGCAACGGCGGCTTCGGCGCCGAGGACCTGGCGGTGCGCCACCTCGGCCAGGACGGCCGCCTGAGCCTGCGTGCCGGCGGCTACGTGCACGACAGCACGCGGGCCTTCGAGTCGCAGCTGACGGCCCATCTTGATGCCGGCGTACTGATCGACCGTGCACCGGAAATGGCCTGGCTCAAGCCTTACATCTCCGGCAATTCGGCGTGGACCATCGCGGTCAACCTGCCCAAGGTGGCCCCCGGCGCGCCGGCGCCGCCGAGCGAGCTGCGATTGAGTTCGGACCTGGTCGGCACCCGGCTGGACCTGCCGGCGCCGCTGGACAAGCCGGCCTCCGAGCCGCTGGCGACCACGGTGGCCGCGCAGCTGCCGATGGGGGCCGGCCGCATCGATGTGGCCTTCGGCCAGCGCCTGGCCCTGGCCGCACGCAGCCACAACAACCAGACCGGTGTGCAGGTCACCCTGGGCAGCGATCATGTCGACCGTGAGCCGCCACCGAACGGACTGTCGGTCAATGGCCGCAGCCCGACCCTGGATGCGCTGGAGTGGATCAGCCTGGCGCGCGGCGGCGGTGACGACGATGCCATGCCGCTGCGTGCGGTGGATGTGCAGGTCGGCCAGCTGAAGCTGATCGGCGGGGTGTTCGAGCAGACCCGGCTGCAGCTGCATCCGGGCCCGCAGGCACTGGATGTGCGCCTGGACGGCCCGTCGCTGGCCGGGCGCCTGACCGTCCCCAATGCCGAGGGTGGCACGATCAGTGGCCAGCTTGACCGCGTGCACTGGCAGTCACTGCCGGCGGCACCGGGTGCGCCGGCCGCACCGGCGCGGGTGCAGGCCGGTGCCAATGACATGGATCCGGCCAAGCTGCCGCCGTTCGCGCTGGACATTGCCGACCTGAAGTTCGGCAAGGTGGTGCTGGGCCAGGCGGTACTGCGCACGCGACCGCTGGCCAATGGCCTGAACGTGGACGAGCTGCGTTTCCGTGCGCCGGACCAGGAGATCGACATCAGCGGCCGCTGGCTGGGCCGTACCGGTGGTGCCCGTACCGAGCTGACCGCGCAGGTGCGCAGCGAAGACCTGGGCGGGTTGATGCAGAACCTCGATTACGGTGGCCAGCTGCGTGGCGGTTCCGGCCAGGCGCAGCTGCAGGCCTCGTGGAGCGGTGGTCCGTCGGACTTCCAGCTGGGCAACCTGCAGGGCAGCCTCGACCTGCACGCGCGCAATGGCCAGCTGCTGGAGCTGGATCCGGGCGCCGGCCGCGTGCTGGGCCTGCTCAGCGTCGCGCAGCTGCCGCGGCGGCTGATGTTCGACTTCCGCGACTTCTTCTCCAAGGGCTTCGCGTTCAACCAGATCGACGGCAGCATGCAGTTCGGCCAGGGCATGGCGCGCACCGACAAGGTGCTGATCGAAGGCCCCGCGGCCAACATCACCATCCGTGGCCAGGCCGACCTGCGCAACCAGCAGTTCGACCAGACCATCGACGTCAACCCGCGCGCGGGCAACCTGCTGACCGTGGTCGGTGCGGTGGCCGGTGGCCCGGTGGGCGCCGCGCTGGGTGCGGCCACCAATGCGGTATTGTCCAAGCCGCTGGGCGAGATCGGCGCCCGTACCTACAAGGTGACCGGTCCATGGAAGGAGCCGAAGGTGGAAGTGATCGAGCGCAGCCGCGACAAGACCCCATCACCGCCCGTGCCGGCACCTGCACCGGCCATTCCGCCGACCGTCACCGACCTGCCGCGCTCGCGCTGAGCGCGTTTCCCTGTTAACGGGGCTTGCCTGAGCGCCCCCGCACCCCCAGATCGAGACCATGACTGATATCGCCCTGACGCTTGCCCAAGATCGCCTGCTGCGCCCCGGCGGCCTGGATACCGCTGGCCTGGAGCGCACCTTCGGCCAGCTGCTCGGCCCCGGTGTCGACTTCGGCGACCTTTATTTCCAGCACGCCCGCCGCGAGAGCTGGAGCGTGGAAGACGGCATCGTCAAGGACGGCGCCCATTCCATCGAGCAAGGCGTGGGCGTGCGGGCGATCTCCGGCGAGAAGACCGGCTTCGCCTACTCCGATGACATCCATGCCGACGCGCTGCTGGCGGCGGCGCAGTCGGCGCGCGCGATCTCGCGCGAGGGCGGCGCCCAGTCCGGGCGATCGCTGCTGCGCGGCAATGCGCGCGCGCTGTACCCGGCGCTGGACCCGATCGACGGCATCGGCAACGAGGCCAAGGTCGAGGTGCTCAAGCGCCTGGATGGCTACCTGCGTGCCGCCGATCCCCGCGTGAAGCAGGTGATGGTCAGCCTGTCCGGCGGCGTCGACACGGTGTTGATCGCCCGCAGCGACGGCGTGCTGGTGGCCGACGTGCGCCCGTTGGTGCGCCTGAACGTGCAGGTGATCGTCGAGCACAACGGCCGTCGCGAGTCCGGCTATGCCGGTGGCGGTGGCCGCTATGGCTACGAAGACCTGTTTGCCAGCGGCCGCCCCGAAGCGCTCGCCCAGGAAGCGCTGCGCCAAGCGCTGGTGAACCTGGAAGCGGTGCCGGCGCCGGCCGGCATGATGCCGGTGGTGCTTGGTCCGGGCTGGCCCGGCGTGCTGCTGCATGAAGCGGTCGGCCATGGCCTGGAAGGCGACTTCAACCGCAAGGGCACCAGCGTCTACGCGGGCCGCATCGGCGAGCGCGTTGCCGCCCCGGGCGTGACCATCGTCGATGACGGCACGCTGGACGGACGCCGTGGTTCGTTGAACATCGACGACGAAGGCCACCCGAGCCAGTGCACCACGCTGATCGAGGACGGCATCCTGGTCGGCTACATGCAGGACAGCCTCAATGCGCGGCTGATGGGCATGGCGCCGACCGGCAACGGGCGCCGCGAATCCTTCGCGCACCTGACCATGCCGCGCATGACCAATACCTACATGCGCGCCGGCCAGCATGACCCGCAGGAGATGATCCGCTCGGTGAAGAAGGGCCTGTACGCAGTCAACTTCGGTGGTGGCCAGGTCGACATCACCAGCGGCAAGTACGTGTTCTCGGCCACCGAGGCCTACCTGATCGAGGATGGCCGCATCACCACGCCGGTGAAGGGCGCGACGCTGATCGGCAACGGCCCGGAAACCATGCAGAAGGTGCGCATGGTCGGCAACGACCTGGCCCTGGACGAGGGCGTGGGCATCTGCGGCAAGGACGGGCAGAGTGTGCCCGTGGGTGTCGGCCAGCCCTCGCTGTTGATCGAGGGCATCACCGTCGGCGGTACCCAAGCCTGAGCATGGCGATGGCCGCGGCCACCGCCCTGGCCGGCGCGGACTCAGTCCTCGTCGGCCTCGTCGACCGGATCGCCGGCGTGTTCGTCGCCCGCCGTCTTCAGGCCCAGCGCCGCCGGCAGCATCAGCGTACGCAGCACCTGGAAGATCTCGCGGTAGGCGCGCGGCGGCTTGTTCTTCGCCTTCTCGGTCTGCGCGTTGCGCAGCAGGGTGCGCAGCTGCTGGCGGTCGGCCTGCGGGTAGTCGTCGAGCAGGGCGGCCAGCGCCTTGTCACCCTCGGCCAGCAGGCGGTCGCGCCAGTCTTCCACGCGGTGCATCATCGCCACTTCGCGGCGGCCGGTTTCGCTGTTGGCGTCCAGCGCATCGCGGATCGCGTCCAGCGTGGCGTCTTCCTCGCGGCGCATGTGCTTGGCCAGGAACGCCAGCTGGCGCTTGTGGGCGATATGGGCGGTGATGCGCTTGCACTCGGCGATGTGCGGCAGCAGGTCTTCCGGAATCGGCAGGCGCGCCAGCTGGGCCGGGGTCAGCGACACCAGCTTCTCGCCCAGGGCCAGCACGTCGAGTGCGTCGCGCCGGTTCTGGCTGCGGCTCTTGTCGTGGAATTCACCGGTTTCTTCGTCGCGTCCGCGCATCGTCCCTACCTGATCTCAAAAAAAGTCGCCCGGCGTGATGCCGGGCCCAACCCGTACAGGATAAAGCATTGAACGTGATCGCCCCTGAAGTGGCCGTCGGCGACGACAGCCCGGCCCGGCTGGAACGGCTGGCCGACCTCTCCCAGCAGCTGCTCGACCGCGCCCGCGCGCTGGGCGCCAGCCAGGCCGAGGTCAGCTGCAGCGAGGACCGCGGCCTGGAGGTCAATGTCCGCCTCGGCGAGGTCGAGACCGTGCAGTCCACGCGTGACCGCGGCATCGCCGTGACCGTCTATTTCGGCCAGCGCAAGGGCAGTGCCAGCACCGGTGACCTGAACGAGGCGAGCCTGACCGCTACGGTCGAGCAGGCCTGCGCGATTGCCCGGCATACCGAGGATGACCCGGCTGCCGGCCTGGCCGAGGCCGCACTGATGGCCACCGACTTCCCGGAGCTGGACGGTTGGCACCCGTGGGCGCTGCAGGCCGATGAGGCAGTGGACCTGGCCCTGGCGTGCGAGGTCGCCGGCCGCGAGGCCGATGCGCAGATCCGCAATTCCGATGGCGCTTCGGTGTCGAGCATGCAGAGCCTGTCGGTGTACGCCAATTCGCACGGCTTCTTCGGCCGTGAGCGCGGCACCCACCATTCGGTCGGCTGCGCGCTGATCGCCGGGCAGGGCGATGGCATGCAGCGCGATGGCTGGTACACCAGCGCGCTGGCCCGGGAGGACCTGGAAGACGTGGGCCTGGTCGGCCGTCGCGCCGCCGAGCGCACCGTGGCCCGCCTGCAGCCGCGTTCGCTGGCCACCGGCAGCATGCCGGTGCTGTTCGCCCCGGAAGTGGCACGCAGCCTGGTCGGCCACCTGCTGTCGGCGGTGTCCGGCGGCGCCTTGTACCGCCAGGCCAGCTTCCTGCTGGACAGCGTCGGCCAGCGCCTGTTCCCGGAATGGATGCAGATCGACGAACTGCCGCACCTGCGTCGCGGCCTGCGCTCGGCCGCGTTCGACGGCGATGGCGTGGCCACCCGTGCTTCGGCGCTGGTCCGTGACGGCGTGCTGCAGCGCTACGTGCTGGGCAGCTATTCGGCGCGCAAGCTGGGCCTGCAGACCACCGCCAATGCCGGCGGCGTGCACAACCTGCAGCTGGCGGCCAATGCCGGCCCGCTGGAGGAGATCGCCCGGCAGATGGGCGATGGCCTGCTGGTGACCGAGCTGATGGGGCAGGGCGTGAACGGGGTGACCGGCGATTACTCGCGGGGCGCGGGCGGCTTCCGTGTCGAGAACGGCGAGATCCTGTACCCGGTGGATGGCATCACCATCGCCGGCAACCTGCGCGAGATGTTCAGCAGCATCGAGGCGGTCGGCAGCGACGTCGACCCGCGCTCGCACATCCGGACCGGTTCGATCCTGCTGGGGCGGATGACCATCGCCGGTAATGATTGATGGCATTGATGGCGTAAGCTATGCGCGCCTGACGCAACCAGCTTGGTGCTGGTGGGTCAAGACCACCCAATGAAAAGGAGTTTTGTCGTGAGTGAATTCGATAACGTCCCGCCGCCGCCGGCCACCACCGAGGCTCCGGCCGACCAGCGCACCATGGCGCTGGCTGCGCACCTGCTGGGCATCTTCACCTGGTTCATCGGTCCGCTGATCATCTGGCTGATCAACAAGGATGACGCCAGCAAGGCTTTCGTGACCGACCAGGCCAAGGAAGCGCTGAACTTCCAGATCACCATCACCATCGCGATGCTGATCTGCATCGTGCTGACCATCGTGATCATCGGCGGCATCCTGGCCCCGATCGTCGGCATCCTGAACCTGGTGTTCTGCATCATTGCCGCAGTCAAGGCCAACAACGGCGAAGCCTACCGCTACCCGTTCGCGCTGCGCCTGGTCAAGTAAGACCGGCCACATGCGGATACGAAAACGCCCGGCAGTGCCGGGCGTTTTTGTTGGATGGCAGGGCCGGGCCCTGTCCGGCGGGTGGATTCAATGATCGCGTTCCACCGCCAGCGTCGCCAGTGCGCGCAGCGCATCGGCCTCTTCGCCATAGCCGGCCAACGTGGCCTGCATGCGTGCCGCCAGTTCGCGCAGCTGCGCCTTCGCACCGTCCATGCCGAGCAGCGCGGGGAAGGTGCTCTTGTCCTGCGCCTGGTCCTTGCCGGCGGTCTTGCCCAGCTGTTCGGAACTGGCTTCGACATCGAGGATGTCGTCGCGCACCTGGAAGGCCAGGCCGAGCGCGTCGGCGAAGCCGTCCAGCTGGGCCAGCTGCGGTTCGTGGGCCTGGCCACACAGCGCCCCCATGCGCACCGCTGCACGGATCAGCGCGCCGGTCTTCAGTGCATGCATGCGGGTCAGTGCCGCCAGGGTCTGCTGCTGGCCGGTGGCATCGATGTCCAGCGCCTGGCCGCCACACATGCCGGAGGCACCGGACGCGTGGGCCAGGGTCTGCAGGCAGGCTACGCGCAGCGTGGCCGGCAGCGGCGCATCGGCCAGCAGGCCGAAGGCACGGGTCTGCAGGGCGTCGCCGGCCAGGATCGCGGTGGCTTCGTCGAAGGCGATGTGGGTGGTCGGCTTGCCGCGTCGGAGGGCGTCATCGTCCATCGCCGGCAGGTCGTCATGCACCAGCGAATAGGCGTGGATGAGCTCGACAGCCATCGCCGCCGCATCCAGGTTTTCAGGCAGTGCGCCGAACAGGTGGCCACTGGCGTACACCAGCAGCGGGCGCATGCGCTTGCCGCCACCCAGCACGGAATAGCGCATGGCCTGGTGCAGGCCCTGCGGGGCTTCGGCAGGCGAGGGCAGGGCAGCGTCGAGCTGGCTTTCGATACGGTCGCGCCAGCGCGCGAACAGAACCTCAGCCGTCATGGCTGGGCGGATCGAAAGGCTCGGCCGTTTCCGGCTGGGCCGGATCGCTGAGCAGGCGGACACGCAGTTCTGCCTGCTCCAGCGCCTGCTGGCACTGGCGGTACAGACCGACGCCACGTTCGTAAGCACTGAGCGACGCTTCCAGGCTCAGCTCGCCGGTTTCCATCTGCTCCACCAGCTGCTCCAGCGATTCGAGCGACTGCTCGAACTGGGCGACCGGGGAGGCGTTTTCGGGGGACTTCTTGGCCATGCGGCAAGTGTGGACGGGCTGCGCGCGGGGGTCAATTCACCAGCCGCCCGGACGCCACTGCAGCTGCGCGTCGTGGGCCTGCAACCAGGCCTGCAGGGGAGCTGCGATGACCACGTCGGCGGCGGCGAGCAGCTGTGGTCCATCGAAGACCAGCGGTAGCTGGGCGCGTCGCCAGGGCGCGAGGTGTTCGCGTTGCAGGCAGTCCTTCAGCGCATGCGAATGCTGGCGACCGGGCAGCAGGATGCGTTCGCCGCCCACACGCGCACGCACCTGGAGCGGGCGTTCGAAGGCCACGGCGCCCTGCAGGCGCAGCTGACCGCCATCGGGCAGCGCCAATGGCGCGCGTCCATCCCATCCGGCCTGCCAATCATGGGGAAGCGCCGGCAGCTGCGCGGGCAGGAGATAGGCATGATCGCGCCATTGCTGGATCGCATGATCGTGCCAGCGTACCCGCGCCTGGCGATCGTTGCCGGCCGGCAGCAGCTCGTCCAGTGCCTGCTGCAGCACGGTGGCCGGCAGTGGCGCGGCCCCATGGCCGATCACCCAGGCACGGAGCACGCGCGCCGCGCGGCCCGGTGACACCTGGCGCAGCAGCTGCAGCGACAGCACGCGCGGTGCCACCTCCAGGTGCGCGATCAGCTCGGCGTCTTCCTCGTCCAGCAGCTCGCGGGTCTGCCGGCAATGCAGGGCGCTGCCCGCCAGTGCCGCGGCGGCATGCGGCCAGCGCTGGCGCAGCAACGGCAGCACCTGCAGACGCAGGAAGTTGCGATCGGCGTGATCGTCGGCGTTGCTGGGGTCTTCGATCCAGCGCAGCGCGTGCTGGCGTGCGTAGTCGAGCAGTGCACTGCGTGGCACCGCCAGCAGCGGCCGCCATAGAGGCTGTTCGCCAAGGCAGCTGTGCGCGGACATCGCGGCAAGGCCATCGACGCCGGATCCGCGCAGGACCCGCAGCAGGAAGGTCTCGGCCTGGTCGTCCAGGTGCTGCGCCAGCGCCAGCGTTTCGCCGTCGCGCAGTTCGGCGGCGAACGCGGCGCGTCGCGCCTGCCGTGCCGCACCTTCAAGGCCAAGGCCCGCGCTGTTGTCGACCTGCACGCGATGCACGGCCAGTTCGATGCCCCGTGCTGCGCATTGCTGCTGGCAATGCAGCACCCAGCCGTCCGCATCGGGTTGCAGGCCATGGTGTATATGCACCGCACGCAACGCAGTGCCGGAAGCCTGGGCGCAGCGCCACAGCCAGTGCAGCAGCACGGTCGAGTCGACACCGCCGCTGTAGCCCACCAGCAGCGGCGCATCCAGCGGAACGAGGGCAGGGAAGGCAGTCACGGGGCAAGTATAGGGTTGCTCGGCAGGGCTGCGCCCTGCACCTGCTACGATCCAGAGCAACAGCAACAGCAACAGCAGAAGCTGGTTTCCTGAGGGTTGGCGGGGTGGGTCCGGTTGCGGGAGACGCCGTAAACCCGTCCATGGGGGCTTGGCCGCGGCATCCATGCCGCGGACACTCCCGCAACCGGACCCACCCCGCCTTCGACAGATATTCGCGATCTGTCGGAAATGCTCTTGGGGTCAGATCCGTTTTCCGCAGGAAAACGGATCTGACCCCGGATTCAATTCGATATCTGACAGATTTCATCCACGCATGGCGTGGATGATCCAACCGTCACCGGAAATCTGTCGGGGGTGGGGCGGTGTGGGTGGGCAGGACCGTTGGCGCCATGGATGGCGTCATCGAGCCCCCATGGACGGGTTTACGGCGTGTCCTGCCCACCCACACCGCCCCGCCCAACCAACGGAAATCCAGAGCCGCTTTGGCTGTTGCTGTTGCTCTGGCTTGTAGCAGGTGCAGGGCGCAGCCCTGCCGAAAAACCTACTTCACCCGACGGCCCGAGCGGTCGATCCGGAACCGCTCTCCGCCTTCCATCGGCGTGTGGCCATCGGCATCCGGCGTGCCGCGCCGGCAGCCGTTGCAGACCTCGGCCACGCCATCCTGGAACGGCCAGCCGAAATCGAAGGTGCCGGGCACCACCTGGCGGAACTTCAGGTCGAAGTAGCCGACGCGGTGGCCGACGCGGGCGCGCAGCAGGCCTTCCTGCGGCGTTTCCGGGCCGTTGTCCCAGGTCAGCACCGGCAGGCTGCGGCCCTTGCGGTCGACGTAGTGGAAGCCCTGGTCGGCATACACCACGGCCAGGCCGTGGTCGTCGTAGTTCAGGTCCTTCAGCGTGTCGGCGCTGATCTTCGGCCGGTGATCGACCACCTCGCAGTTGGGCAGCGGCCACAACCCGTGTTCGTCGGTCAGCAGCTTGCAGGCCGGTGCCTGCGCCAGCGCGCTGGAACTGGCCAGCGCGCCGAGCAGGGCCAGCGACCGTGCGAAACGGCCGCGGGCGGGGGCAGGGTGGGCCTGCTGCACGATCACTTGGCCTCGGCCTTGCGTTCGAAGGCCGTCGGTGCCGGCAGCTGCACCGGCACGCCCTTGTCATCGCAGGTGCCGGCCTGGCACAGGCGCTCGCGCAGCGCCGGGGTGGCCTGCACGATCATGTGGTAGATCGCGTTCTGTTCCAGCGTGCCGCGGATCGCCTTGCTGCCCGGGCCGCGCGCCCAGATGCCGACGTCTTCACCGCCGTGCGATTCGGCCTTCATCGGCACCAGCGCTTCCTGCATGTAGTCCGGATGCTCGGTGTCGACCTCGCGCAGGTTCGGGCGGCCGTTGGCAGGCTCGAAGCTGCTCGGGTTGTGCGGGTAGCGCTTGGCGCCGGCCGGTTGCTGGTTGCTGGCGCCGGTATGTCCCGGGCCATTGGCGTAGGTCAGGGTGGTGTACGGCTGGCCGCTGCCGTCCAGCGCGTAGTCCAGCTTGCCGGCGCCGTCTTCGCCACCCTTGTCCTTCACCTTGCCCAGGATCGGGTTGCCGCGTGCCGGGTAGCCGACGAAGTTCAGCGTGTGCGAGTGGTCGGCGGTGACGATGATCAGGGTGTCGTCGGCCGAGGTCAGCTCGTTGGCCACGCGCACCGCGTCGGACAGCGCCACGGTCTCGGTCAGGGCACGGTAGGCGTTGCCGCTGTGGTTGGCGTGGTCGATGCGCGCGCCTTCGATCATCAGCACGTAGCCTTCCTGGTGCTTGGCCAGATTCTTGATCGCTGCGGCCGTCAGTTCGGCCAGGCTCGGCTCACCGCCCGGATCCTGCGGGCGCTCGTACTCGTAGCGCATGTGGTCCGGTTCGAACAGGCCAAGGATGGCCGGCGCGTTGGCGGCGGCGGCCAGCTGCTTGCTGTTCCACACGTAGGCACCCTGCGGGTGCGCCTGCTGCCATTCCTGCACCAGGCTGCGGCCATCCAGGCGCTGGCCGACCTTGTCGTCGTATTCCGGATCGCGCTCTTCCACGGTGGTGAATTCACCGCGACCGCCGCCGAGGGCGACCAGCGGGCCGCGCCCGTAGCGCGAGGTCGACAGCAGCTGCTGGGCGATGTCCTTGCAGCCTGCAGCCTTGGCCGCTTCAGTCAGGTCGGTATCGTTTTCCCAGTTGCGTTCGGGCGAGTGCGCATAGGTGGCGGCCGGGGTGGCATGGGTCAGGCGCGCGGTGGACACCACGCCGGTGGCCAGGCCGGCGCTGTCGGCCAGCTGCAGCCAGGTCAGCAGGCCCTTGGACAGGCTGTCGGCGCAGTCGGTGCGGCTGCCGGCGCTGACGCCGATCGCGCCCATGTGGGTCTTCACGCCGGTGGTGATGGCGGTCATGGTGCCGGCCGAATCCG
Source organism: Stenotrophomonas sp. AG209 (assembly GCF_003550055.1). Taxonomy (NCBI): domain Bacteria; kingdom Pseudomonadati; phylum Pseudomonadota; class Gammaproteobacteria; order Lysobacterales; family Lysobacteraceae; genus Stenotrophomonas; species Stenotrophomonas sp. AG209. Next base: position 1,243,904 of record NZ_QXDB01000001.1, on the reverse strand, counting down.
GGGTCTGCGAATCGGTGTTGTAGGTCTTGCTGAACGCCGTGGCCGGGAAGCGCTCCCAGGACAGCAGGTTCTCCTCGCCCGAGCCACCCTTCTGCTGGCCTTCGTAGATGCGCGAGGCCGCCACGGTGGTCAGGCTCATGCCGTCGCCGAGGAACAGGATGACGTTCTTGGCCTTGCCGGACATCGCACCGTTGGCGGCGGCCTGGGCGGCGCCGCTGCGGTACCACCACTGCGGGGTCTCGCCGGCCGGATGGGCGACGGGATCGACGGCGACCTTCAGGCCGGCCGGGGCGGACGCGGGGGCGGTGCTGGCGCAGGCGCCCAGCAGCAGGGTGGTGGCGCAGGCGGCCAACAGGGAGACGGAACGGCGCATGGACGCTGGGATCTCACAAACTGTAACGGGACGTTCATTATGCCCGCCCCTGCAAGGCACGCCGATGACACACTGATTTGCCGGCCGGGCGGTCGTTCTGCGGGCCGCCTTGGGCTATCGTGCCAGCATCCCTTCCTTCCCCTCTGGATTGCCTATGAAGCTGGTCTCTGCCTGGCTGCGGATTCCATTCTGGCAGCGCGTGGTCGGCGGCTTCGTGCTCGGCGCGCTGGCCGGCTGGGCGCTTGGCCCGGCCGCGGAAACGTGGTTCGGCCCGCTCGGTGAACTGTACGTCACCCTGATCAAGATGATTGCGGTGCCGCTGGTGTTCTTCGCGGTCATCAACGCGATCTCGTCGCTGCACGGACAGAAGTCGGTCGCTGCGCTCAGTGGCCGCACCTTCCTGTGGTTCGTGATCACCGCTGCGTTGGCGGTGTGCGTGGGCCTGGGCGTGGGCACCGTGCTGCAGCCCGGCGCCGGTGGCCTGCAGCTGTCGATGGCCAGCAACTACGTGCCGCGTGAAGTGCCCAGCGTGGTGCAGGTGCTGCTGGACGTGGTGCCGGCCAATGTCTTCTATGCGCTGTCCGGCATCGGCACCAAGGTCAATGCGGCCGGTGAAACCGTGCTGGCTGCCGGTCGCGGCTCGATCCTGCCGGTGATCTTCTTCGCCGGCCTGGTGGGCTTTGCCATCGTCAAGCTGGGCGAGAAGGTGACCGAGGCGCGCAAGCTGGTCGGCCAGATGAGCGACATCATGATCCAGGTGACCCGCTTCGTGCTGGAAGTCACCCCGATCGGTACCTTCGGCCTGATCGCCGGCCTGGTCGGCAGCTACGGGTTCGAGAAGCTGCTGCCGCTGGGGCATTTCGTGCTGGCGCTGTACGTGGCCTGCGCCCTGCACATCGTGGTGGTCTACAGCGCACTGCTGCTGGCGCACGGACTGAACCCGCTGAAGTTCTTCCGTGGCGCGGCGCCGGGCATGCAGGTCGCCTTCGTCAGCTCGTCCAGCTTCGCCGCGATGCCGGTGGCGCTGCGTTCGATCACCCACAACCTGGGCGTGAACAAGGACTACGGTTCGTTCGCGGTGCCGCTGGGCGCCAGCATCAAGATGGACGGCTGCGGTGCGATCTATCCGGCGCTGTGCGCAGTGTTCATCGCGCAGTACAGCGGTGTGCCGCTGACCCCGGAGCAGTACGTGGTGGTGCTGATCGCGTCGGTGCTGGGCAGCTTCGGTACGGCCGGCGTGCCGGGTACCGCGGTGATCATGGCCACGGTGGTGCTGAGCGCAGCCAACCTGCCGCTGGAGACCATCGGCTACCTGTATGCCATCGACCGCATCCTGGACATGATGCGCACGATGACCAATGTGACCGGCCAGATGCTGGTGCCGGTGATCGTGGCCAAGGAAACCGGGCTGCTCGACCAGGCGGTGTATGACAACCCGTCCAGCAATGTGGGTGTGGACGATCCTGACCCGACACCGCCACGCGGCTGAGGTTGCGTGGAGACGAAAGGCCCGCCCTGACCGGCGGGCCTTTTGTTTGGGAGATGGCCGACGCGGTACCGGCCGAGGCGGGCACCTGGTGGATCCACGCCATGCGTGGATGGCGGCAGTGCCGACCAACGGTCGGCACCCACCAGAGGTCAGTAGATCCACGCCATGCGTGGATGGCACCCACCGGGGCCGACCGGCGCCCATCCGTCATTGTGGGCCCAACAAAAAAGCCGCTGCAAGGCAGCGGCTTTTCTCGTGTCAGGCGGCGCGGTAGCGCCAACCGCTCAGATCAGAGATCGACCCGGCGGGCCTGCATGAACTTGTTGCCCCAGTAGCCGCTGAGCAGGGTGTCCACGCGGACGTCCTTGCCTGAGCTCGGTGCGTGCAGGAAGCGGCCGTCGCCGACATAGATGCCGACGTGGTCAACACGGCCCTTGCGGCCGAAGAACACCAGGTCACCGGCAGCCAGCGCGGTGCGGTCGTTGATCAGTTCGGCGTTGTCATCGTGGGCCATCTCGCGCGAGACGCGCGGCAGCTCGATACCCAGGGCCGAACGGAACACATAGCCGACCAGGCCGCTGCAGTCGAAACCGCTGTCCGGGTTGCTGCCACCCCAACGGTACGGGGTGCCCAGCAGGGTCATCGCGCGGCGCAGCAGCGACTGCACCTTGCCGTTGTCGGCGGCGGTACCGACAACGCTGCCATTGGCGGCGCTGCTGGTGTCGTAGTTGGCGAGCAGGCGGCTGAGATCACCGGCCACCACGGCCGAGCGGTCCATCAGCGGAATGGTGTCGTTGGCGGCCAGGTGCGGCAGCAGGGCGGCCAGCGTGGCACTGGCGGCGGCATCGACGCGGCTGCGCTGCGGAGCGGCAGCCTCGGCCTTGGCGGCCGGTCGGGCGGTGCTCTCGGCCACCGGGGCCGGGGTCACATCGGAACGGTTCGGAGCAGTCTGCGACCAGGCCGGAAGGCTGGTCAGACACAGTGCCAGGCCAAGCAACAGCGGGCGGGCACTACGTGAAGATACGGAAGTCTGGCCTTCGCTTTTCAGGTCGTCAGTCGTCACGCGTCGGTCACAGGAAAAAAACGATGGGGCATCATGCCCTGTAAAAGCGGCAATAAGTTAAAAATTCCGTTAGTAAACCGTTAGTTTCAGGGTGATGTGCGTCACAGTTTTGAACATATCGCCTGTTCATTTTAGCGAAGGACACGTTTCGCGCCGGTGTAGTGGTCCTTCCAGTAGGGGCCGCTGAGCGAGTCCAGGCGCACGGTGCCGCCGGTGCTCGGCGCATGCACGAAACGCCCTTCACCTACATAGATGCCGACATGGGTGACGCTGCCGCGGCTGCCGAAGAACACCAGGTCGCCGGTGGCCAGGCGCTGCGGGTCGATCTTCGGGCCCTGTACCGCCGCCAGGTCGCGCGAGGTGCGCGGCAGCCGCAGGTCCAGCATCTCGCGATAGACATAGGCGACCAGGCCGCTGCAGTCGAAGCCCGAATCCGGGGTGTTGCCGCCGTAGCGGTAGGGCGTGCCGACCAGGCTGATGGCGCGCATCAGCACCGAGTTGGCAGCCTCGGGGTTGTCCGGCACGGTCTTTGGCCAGTTCGCCGTGGGCGGGGGCGGCGCCGGGCGGGTGGCCTTGCCACCGCCACAGGCGGTCATCAACAGGGGCAGGGCCAGCAGCAGGGCCGGGGCGAGGAACCGGCGCAGGCCGGACGAAACTGGCGTGATGTGCATGATCTCCGGATAATGCGCCACCTTGGATTGGCCGTCATGATGGCGGCGTCCCCGTCGGGCGACAACCCGCCCCAACCCGCCTGCCTCCGGCAGATCCAGACAGAGTTGCGCATGAAGATCGAAAAAGACCGCGTTGTCCGCTTCCACTACACCGTTTCCGAAGTCGGCCAGGAGCCGATCGAATCGTCCAAGGACCGCGGCGAGCCGCTGGCGATCCTGATCGGTCACGGCAACATCATCCCGGGCCTGGAAAACGCCATGATGGACAAGGAAGCCGGCGCGACCTTCAACGTCGACGTCAAGGCGGCCGATGCCTACGGCGAGCGTCGTGAAGGCCTGTCCCAGCGCGTGCCGAAGAAGCACTTCGGCAACACCAAGCTGGCTCCGGGCCAGCAGGTCGTGCTGCAGACCAACTTCGGCCCGCGTGCGGTGACCGTGCAGAAGGTCGGCATGAGCGTCGTCGACGTTGACCTGAACCATCCGATGGCCGGCAAGGACCTGCACTTCGACGTCGAAATCGTCGACGTGCGCGAAGCCGGCAAGGAAGAGCTGGACCACGGCCACGTCCACGGTGACGGCGGCCACCAGCACTGATCGCAGTGCGATCGTGATGGCAGCAACGGCCCGCTTCGGCGGGCCGTTGCGTATGTGGAACACGGCGCGGCCATCCATGGTGCACGGGCCGGCGGCATAATGGCGGACCTGTCCGACGGACCCCCCGTGAACGCCGCTTTTCCTTCCCTGCAGCCGGTGGCTTCCGGCGAACGCATCGCCGTGCTGGACGTGCTGCGCGGTGCCGCGTTGCTGGGCATCCTGCTGATGAACATCGAGGCCTTCAGTGGCCCGCTGGATCTGGCCTTCACCGGCATCGACGTGCACTGGCGGGGCATCGACTACTGGGCCGACGCCTTCGTCTACGTGTTCGTGCAGGGGAAGTTCTTCACCCTGTTCTCGCTGCTGTTCGGCGCCGGCTTTGCGGTGATGGCGCAACGCGCCGAGGTGGCCGGGCGCGACTTCACCCCGTTCTACCTGCGCCGCAGCGCCGGCCTGCTGCTGATCGGCCTGTGCCATGCACTGCTGGTCTGGTCCGGTGACATCCTGGTGATGTATGCACTGATCTCGCTGCCGCTGCTGGCCTGCCGCGAGGCGCCGCGCAGCTGGCTGCCGTGGATGGGCGTGATCGTCTACCTCGGCGGTGTAGCGATGATGCTGCTGGTGGGCGCGATGGTGTCGATGGCTTCGGCCGAAGAGGTGCGGGGCATGCTTGCCGAGGCGCAGCAGAGCATCGACCTGCAGCGGCAGGTGTACGGGCAGGGCAGCTGGGCGCAGGCCACCGTGCAGCGCCTGAGCGAGTTCGGCACCTCGATGGGCGCGCTGCTGATCACCGGCCCGGAAGTGCTGGGCATGTTCCTGATCGGTAGCTGGTTCGCCAGGAGTGGTGCGCTGGCGACGCCGGAGCGCTTCCCGCGGCTGTACGCGTCGCTGCGCTGGATCGCACTGCCGCTGGGCCTGCTGGTCACGCTGCTGGGGGTCGCCTGGAAACCCTACCTGGCCCCCGGCGCGTACAACCTGCCAGTGACGGCGGCGATGGCCCTGGTCACGGTTGGCGGGCTGCCGATGTGCCTGGGCTACCTGGCGTGGATCGTGCACTGGCGCACGCGGCTGGCGTGGCTGGCGCCGGTGGGGCGCATGGCGTTGACCCACTATCTTGGCCAGTCGCTGCTGTGTACCTGGACCTTCTACCACTATGGGCTGGGCAGGTTCGAGATGATGCCGCGCAGCGTGCAGCTGCTGTTCGCGCTGCTGCTGTTTGCCGCCCAGGTGGTGATTTCGCACCTGTGGCTGCGTCATTTCCGCTTCGGCCCGATCGAGTGGGTATGGCGTGCGATGACCTATCGGCAATGGCCACCGATGCGGCGTGGGGCCGCGCAGGGCTGATCGATGCAGGGCGCACACGAGGACGTGATCGTGGTCGGCGCCGGTGCCATTGGACTGGCCGCCGCGCTCGCGCTGCGTGCGCAGGGGCGGCAGGTGCGGGTGATCGACCGTGGGCGCGTCGGCGGTGCGACGTCGCATGGCAACTGCGGCACCGTCACGCCCAGCCATGCGCCACCGCTGGCGGCCCCCGGCGTGCCGTTGCGTGCGCTGCGCTGGATGCTCGATCCGCGTGCGCCGTTGTACGTGCGTACGCGGCTGGATCCGACGCTGTGGCGTTGGTTGCTGCAGTTCGGGGCGCGCTGCAATGCGCGCGACTGGCTGCACTCCACACGGGCACGCGGCGCGTTGTTGAATGATTCACGGCTGCGCCTGGCCCATTGGGTGCAGACGCATGCGCTGGACTGCGAATTCGCTGCGCGCGGGCTGGACTATGTGTTCGGTGACGCCCGCAACTTCGACCATCATGCGGCCGAGTGCGAGGCGCTGAACGCGCAGGGCATTGTCACGGCCTGCATCGATGGCGGCGACTATGCGCGCGACAATCCCGCGTTCCATGATCGCCTCGCCGGTGCGATCCACTTTCCTGGCGATGCGCAGCTGCGTCCGGACCGCTACACCGCTGAGCTGGCGCGCGTGCTGCGCGCGCAGGGCGTAGTGATCGACGAACAGGTGGACGTGCAGGGATTCAGTGACGATGCGCAGGGCGTACGCGTGCAGGCCGGCCAGCAGACCGTGCGGGCGCGTGAGCTGGTGCTGGCCACCGGCCCGTGGTCGCGCGACTGGGCACGGCAGCTGGACCTGCGCGTGCCGATCCAGCCCGGCAAGGGCTATTCGCTGACCTGGTCACGACCGGAGCAGGTGCCGCAGCGTCCGGTCGTGCTGAAGGATCATTCCGTGTTCGTGATTGCCTGGCGCGACGCGCTGCGCCTGGGCGGCACCATGGAGTTCGCCGGCGCCGACCCGCAGCTGCGCACGCGTCGCCTGCAGGCCCTGCAGCAGGCCGCCGACCACTACCTGCGCGCGCCGCGCGGTGCGCAGCTGCAGGAGCAGTGGTGCGGGTGGCGCCCCATGAGCGTGGACGACGTGCCGCTGATCGGCCGCGCGCCCGCGCATCCTCACGTCTGGCTTGCAGCGGGGCATGGCATGCTCGGCATCAGCATGAGCGCCGGCACCGGCCAGCTGATCGCCGATCTCGTCTGCGGCCGCACGCCAGCGATCGATCCTGCCCCTTACCGACCCGAGCGATTCCGATGAGCACTGCATCCTATGATTACGACCTGATCGTCCTTGGTGGCGGCTCCGCCGGCCTGGCCGGTGCGATCCGCGCCGCGCAGCACGGCAAGCGCGTGGCAATGCTGGAACCCGGTGAGCTGGGCGGGACCTGCGTCAATGTTGGCTGCGTGCCGAAGAAGGCGATGTGGCTGGCGGCTGACCTGCATGAGCGCATCGGCCTGGCCAGCGCGATGGGGTTCGATGTTCAAGCGCGCCCGGCGCTGTCGTGGAAGGAACTGGTGATCCATCGCCAGGCCTACATCAGCAACATCCATACCAGCTACCACAAGCGCCTGGACGAAACCGGCGTGGTGCGCATTCCGGCACGTGGTCATCTGCTTGATGCGCATACCGTGGCCTGCAGCGATGGCGTGCGCTACAGCGCCGAGCACATCCTGATCGCCACCGGCGCGCATCCGCTGCGCCCCGACATTCCCGGTGCCGAACTTGGCCTGGTCTCCGATGATTTCTTCGACCTGCGTGCAGCGCCGGCCGAGGTGGCGATCATCGGCGGTGGCTACATCGCGGTGGAACTGGCTGGCCTGCTGCAGGCACTCGGCAGCCGCGTGAGCCTGCTGGTGCGCGGCAAGCGGCTGCTGGAGCGCTTCGACTACGAGCTGACCGACCAGTTGGCCGAGAACCTGAAGCAGCAGGGCGTGCGCATCTATTTCGACTACCGCCTGCGCGAGCTGCAGCGCGATGGCGAACGCGTGCGCGCGTTCGGCAACGACGGCCCGCTCGACAACGTGTTCGATGCCGTGTTCTTCGCGACCGGCCGCCGCGGCAACAGTCGTGACCTTGGCCTGGAAGCGCTCGGCATCGGCATCGGCGAACACCAGCAGGTGCAGGTGGACGAATGGCAGACCACAAGCGTGCCGAGCGTGCATGCGGTGGGTGACATCGCCGGCAAGGTCGGATTGACGCCGGTGGCTGTAGCCGCATCGCGGCGGCTGATGGATCGGCTGTTCGGGGGGCGCCCGCAGTCGAAGATGGATTACGGGAATGTGGCCAGCGTGGTGTTCTCGCATCCGCCGCTCGGCGCGGTGGGCATGAGCGAAGAGGAAGCGCGCGCGCGTTTCGAGCAGGTGAGCGTGTACCACAGCCGCTTCCGTCCGATGCTGCAGGCGCTGGCCAACGGCACCCAGCGCAGCCTGTTCAAGATGGTCTGCGCCGGCCCGGACGAACGGGTAGTGGGCATCCACCTGCTGGGTGAAGCGGCCGACGAGATCCTGCAGGGCTTCGCGGTGGCGGTGAAGATGGGCGCGACCAAGGCCCAGTTCGACGACACCGTGGCGATCCACCCGACCTCGGCCGAGGAAGTGGTGCTGATGCGCTGACCTGCGGTTGTAGAGTCGAGCCATGCTCGACTGCCGTGCGAAAGCAGTCGAGCATGGCTCGACTCTACAGAAGGCGGCATTCGGGCACGCTCAGCGCTACCGGGGCGGGCACCGGACGCCCCCATGCGACAATGGCCGCCCCCACGCTTTTCCCAGCCGCTCCACGCGGCCCGCCGTCGTCCTGATGTCCAACACCGCTTCCCGTATCGCTACCGCCTCCCCTCGCATCGCGCTGGGGGGTATCGGCCTGGCCGCGATCGGCGCCATCGCTGCTTCCGGCAAGGCGATCATCGTCAAGCTCGGGCTGCGCCATGGCGTGGATGCCACCACGCTGCTCGCGCTACGCATGCTGATGGCGCTGCCCCTGTTCGCGTTGATGGCCGTGTGGGCCGCGCGCCGGGCCGAGCCGCTGTCCTGGGCTGACCGTACCCGCGTGCTGTGGCTGGGCTTCACCGGCTACTACCTGTCCAGCCTGCTCGACTTCCAGGGGCTGCAGTACATCAGCGTGACCCTGGAACGGCTGATCCTGTACTTGAACCCGACCCTGGTGCTGCTGATCAACGTGCTGCTGGCGCGCCAGCGACCGGGCCGCTGGCAGATCGGCGCGCTGGTGCTGAGCTACCTGGGCGTGCTGCTGGCCTTCGGCCATGACCTGCAGCGCGAGGGTGGGCAGATCATCGTCGGCAGCCTGCTGGTGCTGGGCAGCGCGCTCAGCTATGCGCTGTACCTGTTCGGCAGTGGGCAGGTGGTCGCGCGCATCGGGGCGGTGCGGCTGACCGCCTATGCCAGCTGCGTGGCCAGCGTGCTGGTGCTGCTGCATTTCGCGGTGACCCATCCGCTGCCACTGCTGTGGCAGGCACCGGCACCGGTGCAGTGGCTGTCGCTGGTCAATGCCACCGTGTGCACGGTGCTGCCGGTGCTGGCGATCATGCTGGCGGTGCAGCGCGTGGGTTCGTCGCTGGCCGCGCAGGTCGGTATGCTGGGCCCTGTTTCCACGATCGTGATGAGCCTATGGCTGCTCGACGAACCGATGGGGCCGGCGCAGATCGCCGGCACCGTGCTGGTGCTGATCGGCGTTCTGCTGGTGACCCGCCTGCGGCGCTGACGCCGGAGCAGGCGCGTGCGCGCATCCTGGCGGTGATCCGCGCGATCCCGGCGGGGCAGGTGATGGGCTACGGCCAGGTGGCGATGCGTGCAGGCCTGCCCGGGCGTGCACGCCTGACCGCGCGCATCCTTGGCCAGAACGACGACCCGGACCTGCCCTGGCACCGCGTGCTGCGCTCGGATGGGCGCATTGCCATGGAAGAAGGGTCGGCCGGCTGGCGCGAGCAGTCACAGCGGTTGCGCGCCGAGGGCGTGGTGGTGGAGAACGGCCGGGTGCGGATGCCGGCGACCGATCCGGCGGCGGCGCTGGACGCGGCCGTGTGGGGCCCGGGCTGAGCATCGCTGGCGACTGAACAGGCCGGACCTGCGGGTCGCCAACAAGACACGATGCTGCGGCTATGATGGAGGCCGTTCCATGCCGGTGCTCCCATGTTCCCGCGACTGCCAACCGTCACCAAGGCCCTGCTGATCGCCAACGCGATCCTGTTCCTGCTGCAGCAGCCGTTCCTGCTCGGCATGCAGACCTTCGAGCCCTTCATGCTGCAACCGTTGCAGCAGGGCTTCGACGCATTCTCGCCGGGCGGCAACTTCCAGCCCTGGCAGCTGCTGACCTACGGCTTCCTGCATGGCAGCTTCGGCCATCTGTTCTTCAACATGCTGGCGGTCTTCATGTTTGGCGCGCCGCTGGAGCAGACCTGGGGCGAGAAGCGCTTCCTGCTGTACTACCTGGTGTGCGTGGCCGGTGCCGGTGTCTGCCAGCTGCTGGTGGGGACGCTGCTGGAAAACCCGGCCACGGTGCTGGGCGCTTCCGGCGGCGTGTTCGGCCTGCTGCTGGCCTACGGCATGCTGTTCCCCAACCAGCGGGTGATGCTGCTGTTCCCGCCGATCCCGATGAAGGCACGGACCTTTGTGATCCTGTTCGGCGTGGGTGAGCTGGTGCTGGGCATGACCGGCTGGCAGCCGGGCGTGGCCCACTTCGCGCACCTGGGCGGCATGCTGTTCGGCTGGTTGCTGATCCGCTACTGGCGGGGGCAGTCGCCGTTCAACAAGCGCCGCCCGCCCGGCCCACCGAAGCGCCCGAACCATCTGCGCAGCGTCAAATGATCCGAAGGATCATTTGACGCGGTAGGTGCCAACCTTGGTTGGCGTTCGCTCTGCCGCTCTGTGCCAACCAAGGTTGGCACCTACCCATCCTGCAACACCACCTGCGCGGCATTGTGCCCCGGTGCGCCGGTGACGCCGCCGCCCGGATGGGTGCCCGAACCGCACAGGTACAGCCCGGGCAGGGCGCCGCGATAGCCGGCCTGGCCGACCATCGGCCGCGCCGAGAACAACTGGTTGGCACTCAGTGCGCCGTGGAAGATGTCGCCGCCGACCAGGCCGAAGGTGCGTTCCAGATCCAGCGGCGACAGCACCTGCCGACCGAGCACGCTGGCGGTGAAGCCGGGCGCATGCCGTTCGACGGTGGCGATCATCAGGTCGGCCACGGTCTCCCGGTGATCATCCCAATGGCGGCCTTCAGGCAACACCGGCGCCACGTGTTGGCAGAACAGGCTGGCCACATGCTGCCCGGGCGGCGCCAGCGAATCGTCCAGCGTGCTGGGGATCAGCATCTCCACGATCGGTTCGCGCGACCAGCCGTCGCGGCGCGCGTCCAGCCAGGCGCGGTCCATGTAGTCCAGGCTGGGTGCCATGATGATGCCGGCGCTGAGGTGATCGCCGGGGCCGGGCAGGGCGCTGAAATCCGGCAGCCGCGACAGCGCCACGTTCATCCGGAACGTGCCCGAACCGCAGCGCCAGTTCGCCATGCGTTCGCGCGTTGCGTTGGGTACCTGTGCCGGTTCCAGCAATTGTTCGTACAGCAGCTTCGGATTGACGTTGGCGACCACCGCGCGTGCGCGCAGGATCTCGCCGTTGGCCAGTTCCACACCCACCGCGCGGCCCTGTTCAATCCGCACGCGCTGCACCCCGGCCTCCACGCGCAGTTCCGCACCGGCCTCGCGTGCCGAGGCCGCAATCGCCTGGCTGATTGCGCCCATGCCGCCGATCGCGTGGCCCCATGCACCTTTCACGCCATTGCACTGGCCGAATACGTGGTGCAGCAGTACGTAGGCACTGCCCGGTGTATACGGGCTTGCGTAGTTGCCGACGATGCCATCGAAGCCGAACAGCGCCTTGATCGGCTCGTTCTCGAACCAGCGGTCCAGGTACTCGGCGGCCGACAGCGTGAACAGGTCCAGCAGTTCTTGCCGAAGCGAGGCATCCAGCGTCGCCAGTTCACGACCGAGACGGCCCATCTGCCACAGCGCAGGCAGCGCGCGCCAACCACCGGCAACGCCGACATCCGGTGGCGCGCGCAGAGCCCACGCGCGCAGCACGTCGGCGAAGATCTCCAGGCGCGCTTCGTATTCGGGTAGCCGCTGCGCATCCCGCTCGGAGAACTTCGCGACCTCGGCCTGGGTGCGGCCCGGGGCCGACAGCAGGTAACGACCATCCTCCAGCGGCAGGAAGTTGTTGGCCGGACGATTGACGATGCGCAGCCCATGCGCATGCAGCTGCAGGTCGTCGATCACCTTTGGCTGCAGCAATGACACCGTGTACGACGCCACCGAGTTGCGGAAGCCGGGATGGAACTCCTCGGTGACTGCGGCACCGCCGAGAACGCCACGACGTTCCAGCACCAGCACCTTCTTTCCAGCGCGCGCCAGATAGGCCGCGCAGACCAGGCCGTTGTGGCCACCACCAACGACGATCGCATCCCAGGTCATCAGCACCTCGCAAAAAGGGGACGGAGGGGATTAAGTCGCAATCTGCATCTGCGCACAGGGATGGGGAGAAACGACTTAATCCCCTCCGTCCCCTTTTTTGATTGCCGCTTCGATGGTGGCGATGTCGATCTTCTTCATCGGCATCATCGCGTTGAAGGCGCGCTTGGCCAATGCCTTGTCCTTGCTGGTCACCGCTTCGATCAGCATGCGTGGGCTGATCTGCCAGGAGATGCCCCAGCGATCCTTGCACCAGCCGCATTGGCTCTCCTGGCCACCGTTGCCGACGATCGCATTCCACAGGCGGTCGGTTTCGGCCTGGTCCTCGGTCTGGATCTGGAAGGAGAACGCTTCGCTGTGCTTGAACGCGGTGCCGCCGTTGAGGCCGACGCAGGGAATGCCGCAGACCGTGAACTCGACTGTCAGCACGTTGCCTTCCCTGCCGTCCGGAAAGTCACCGGGGGCGTGATGCACGGCGGTCACCGCACTGTCGGGCAGGATGCTGGCGTAGAAGGTGGCGGCCTCGAGCGCGCCGTTGTCGTACCAGACACAGATCGTGTTCTTGTGTGCCATGTCGGGGCTCCGCGATGGACGAAGGCGCAGCGATAGCATGCGCGGTGTTAACCCGGGATCGTGCTGCACCCGCAAAAAAAGGGCGCCCGAAGGCGCCCTCTGTATTACGGGTACGGCGGTTGGCTCAGCGCCAGACCTTGATCTGGTCGGCTTCGCTGCGCTGCATCGGCTGGCCGGCCTTGCAGCTGAAGGTGGCACCGAAGGCCGGCAGATTGGCCAGCGTGCCATTGCTGCGCCACAGGCCCGGCGCGCGGATGTCGGCGGTCAGGCGGCGCACCGCTTCGTTCGGCGACAGCTGCTGTGCCCACAGGGTCGACCAGGCGCGGAAGAAGCCCTGCTGCTGCGCCTGCTTGGCCTTCGGCTCCTGCGCGGTATAGGCCGCCCAGGCCAGCTCCAGGCCGGCGATGTCGGCCAGGTTCTCTTCCTGGGTGAGCGTGCCGTTGACCTTGGCACCCTTCACGCCCGGGAAGTCGTAGGCGCTGTACTGCGCGGCCACGCGGTTGCCGAGCAGGGTCCAGGCGGTCTTGTCGGCCGGGGTCCACCAGCTGCGCAGTTCGCCCTTGGCGTCGACCAGCGCGCCCTTGGCGTCGATCGCACGGGTCAGCTCATGGCCGACCAGACCACCGAAGCTGCCGAACTTGTCGGCGGCGTCGGCCTTGGCGTTGAACACCGGGCCCTGCAGGATCGCGGCGGTGACGATCAGGCGGTTCTGTGCCAGGTCGTAGGCCAGCGACGGCTGCTGCGGCAGCACATCCCAACGGCGGTCGGCGTTGCCCTTGCCGATGCGCTTCATTTCCTCGCGGTGGCGCCAGGTCGAAGCGATCAGCATGTTGCCGCCGAACGAGCCGCGGCCCATCGGCTGCACGCTGTAGTCGAGGTCGCGCAGCGGGGTGCCGATCTCGATCTTCAGCGCGGCCAGCTTGGCCTGCGCTTCGGTCTTGGCTTCGGCGCTCATCCAGCTGTTGTTCTTGACCGCCTCGATCTGCACTTCGCGCAGCTTGTCGACGATCCACGCCGCCTGGCGACGGTCTTCGGCCGACAGGTAACGGGCCGCATACTCGCGGCCGACCATCGGGCCGGCGGCCACGTTGATCGCGTCCAGCACGTCTTCCCAGCGCTGCGGCGGCAGGGTTTCGCCACGCAGCACGCCGCCACGGAACTCAAACTCTGCGTCGCGGTAGGCCTTGGACAGGTACGGCGCCATCGAGTCGCCCACGCGCCAGCGCAGGTAGGCCTTCCACTGGTCCGGCTTGAGCTTGGTGACCATGCCATCGAGCTGCTTGAACAGGCCCGGGTCGGCCAGCGAGACCAGGTCGTCGTCCACGCCCTGTGCCTTCAGGAACGCGTCCAGCTGCAGGTTGCGGTAACGGCTGTTGAGCTCCTTGGTGGAGATCGGCGCGTAGTTGTTGAACGGGTTGTTGATGCCGGCCAGCGACTGCGCATTGCGCGCCAGCTCGGTCTCCAGCGCGATGACCGACTGCGATTCTGCATCCAGCTTGGCCGCCGGGGTGCCGGTCAGCGCCAGGATCTGCTTGACGTAGTTGCGGTAGCGGCCCATCAGCGCCACGGTGTCGGCGTCGGTGCGGGTATAGAACGCCGGATCCGGCAGGCCCATGCCGCCCTGCATGAAGTAACCGATGTGGCGGTCCAGTGCCTTCAGGTCGACGTCCGGGCCGAAGTTGAAGGCGACCGGGATGCCGATCTGGTGCAGCGCGGCGATCGAGGCCGGCACATCCTTGGCCTTCTTGATGGCGTTGATGCGGGTCAGCAGCGGCGCGATCGGGTTGGAACCGTCCGCTTCCACGGCGGCTTCGTCCAGGCCGCTGGCCCAGAAGTCGCCCAGCAGCTTCTGCACGTTGCCCTGCGGCGACTTCATTGCGGCGTCGAGCAGTTCACGCTGCTGCTGGCGGCTGCGGTCGACCAGCTGGCCGAGCGCGGTGGTGGCACCGGTCTGCGGCACCGGGTTGGCCTTCAGCCAGCCTGCATTGGTGGCGTCGTAGAAGTCGCTGCACTGGGCGCTGACGGCCGGGGCGCGCGCGGCCTTCTTCTTGGCGGCGGCGAACGCATCGTGGGTCGGGACCAGGGTCGCCAGGCTGATGCCCAGGGCGATGGCAAGCGGACGGAAATTGGGCATGTGGAACGAATCCGTGATGGATTGAGGGCGCGCGCACTATAGCAAGCCGGGCATGGGCGCGGCATGCACGCATCACGCTGCTTTCGCCGACCAAGGTCGGCCGCTACCGGGGAGTGCCGAGATCAGTAGATCCACGCCATGCGTGGATGAAAAACACCCCGGAAAAACAAAGGCCCGGGAATTCCCGGGCCTTTGCAGGTCTGCCGCAGCGTCAGCCGTGGCTTACCAGATCACCACCTGCTGCTCGCCGGTGCGGGCCATCGGCGAACCGGCCTTGCACTGGAACGCGGCAGCGAAGGTCGGCAGGTTCGACGGCGCACCCATGGCGCGGAACTGCGCCGGGGCGTGCGGGTCGGTGGCCAGGCGGACCTTGGCGTTTTCCGGGGTGTACTTGGTGCGCCACACGGTGGCCCAGTTGAAGAAGAAGCGCTGGTCGCGGGTGAAGCCGTCGACCTTCGCATCTTCCTTGCCGGCGGTGGCCTTCTGCAGGGCGTCGTAGGCGGTGGCCAGGCCGCCCAGGTCGGCGATGTTCTCGCCCAGGGTCAGGTGGCCGTTCACTGCCTGGCCGTCGACCTTGTACTGGTCGAACTGCTTGACCAGCTTGCCGGTGAGGCCTTCGAAGTTCTTCTTGTCGGCTGGGGTCCACCAGTCTTCCATGTTGCCGGTCGGCCCGAAGCGTGCGCCCTGGTCGTCGTAACCGTGGGTCATTTCATGGCCGATCACCGCACCGATGCCGCCGTAGTTCAGCGCGTCGTCGGCCTTCGGGTCGAAGAACGGCGGCTGCAGGATGGCGGCCGGGAACACGATCTCGTTCTGCAGCGGGTTGTAGTAGGCGTTGACGGTCTGCGGGGTCATGCCCCACTCGGTCTTGTCCACCGGCTTGCCGATCTTGGACAGGTTGAACTTGTAGTTGAACTCGTTGGCCGCGCGCACGTTGCCCAGGAAGCTGTCGCGCTGGGTCTGCAGGCCCGCCCAGTCACGCCACTTGTCCGGGTAACCGATCTTCGGGGTGAAGGTTTCCCACTTGGCGATGGCCTTGGCCTTGGTTTCTTCGCTCATCCAGCTCAGGCCCTGGATGCGGTCCTTCAGCGAGGCGGCGAGGTTCTTCACCAGTTCTTCCATCTTCGCCTTGGCTTCCGGCGAGAAGGCAACCTTCACGTACAGCTGGCCGAAGGCTTCACCGGCATCATTCTCGATGGTGCCCAGCACGCGCTTCCAGCGCGGCTTCTGTTCCTTCTGGCCGTTGAGGGTCTTGCCGTAGAACTCGTAGTTCTCCTGCACGAAGGCATCGGCCAGGTACGGCGAGGCGCTGTCCACGGTGTGGAAGCGCAGGTAGGCGCGCCACACCGACGGATCGGTGTCGGCCAGCGACTTGCTCACTTCCTCATGGAAGGCCGGCATGGCCAGCGAGAACTTCTCCGGCGCGGCCACGCCCTGCGACTTGAAGAACTCGGTCCAGCTGAAGTTCGGGGTCAGCTTGTCGGCGTCGGCCAGGGTGACCGGGTTGTAGTACAGCTCGACGTTGCGCGACAGCTCCACGCGCGACTTGGAGGCCTTGGCCAGGCGGGTTTCGAACTTGACCACGTCCTCGGCCTGCTTGGCCGCATCGGCCGCGGCCACGCCGGACAGCTCCAGCACCTTGGCGACGTGCGCCTGGTAGGCCTTCAGCTTGTCGGCGTTCTTGGCATCGGTGTAGTAGGTGGTATCCGGCAGGCCCAGGCCGCCCTGGCTGGCATAGGCCATGTTCATGGCGGAGTTCTTGAAGTCCGCTTCGGCGCCGAAGCCGAACAGGATGTTGTCACCCTTGGCGGCGCTGGTGCGCAGGTAGTTGGCGATGGCCGCCTTGTCCTGCAGGCCGTCGATCGCAGCCAGGTCGGCCTTCAGCGGCTCGATGCCCTGGGCATTGATCTTTGCCTCGTCCATGCCGGTGGCCCACAGGTCACCGACGATCTTCTCGATGTGGTTCGGATTCTTGACCTGCGCGACCTGTTCGGCCAGCTGGTGCTGCACGGCCACCGAGCGCTCGTCGAGGATGGTGAACGCGCCCCAGCTGGTGCGGTCGCCCGGGATTTCGTTGGCGGCCAGCCACTTGCTGTTGACGTAGTCGCCGAAGGCGGTGCAGGCGTCCTTGGTGGTGTCCAGGTCGCTCGGCTGGAAGGCGTTGTAGGCCGGCAGCTTGCTGTCGTCCAAGGTGTAGTTGGTGGCTTCGGCGGTGGCCGGGGCGGAGGCGGCGGCGTCCTTGGCCGGGGTTTCAGTCTTGCCGCAGCCAACCAGCGCGGCCGAAACGGCCAGGGTCAGCAGCACGATCTTGGGAGTACGGGTCACTTGAATGGCCTCCAGGCCGAGTGAGTCAGGGAGTGGCCGCAGGTGCGACCGTGGGCCGAACGATACGCCGCCGGCCAGACCTGCAAGGGTGTCGAAGGTCATGCCCCTGCGCAAGGGGCGCACAGACGCCAGAAGGGCGGCGCAGAAGGGCACCCCAGGCTCCGCCGAAGCGCCGAACGAAGGCCGGCCCTCTCCAGTTGCATTGGGTGAATTGATTATGAATCCGTGTTCGCAGTTGCCGAGGATGCAGGCGCTGGATGGCTGCCGGGACAGGACGTGTCCGGAACCCTGTCCAGGGCGTGCGATGGTTGCCGCGGGTTCTGGTGGTGTCGACTCAAGGTGCTGATTGGAAAGGATTATTGGAGAAATCCTCGGGCCAGCTCACGCCCTCATGCTCTATTCCACGGTGTGTCATATGAAATTGAACTTTTGCTGAATGTTGCCGTTTCGTGTCGATCTGTGTATGAATTCCGTTATCGGCACGTGAACAGTTGCTGACTACTTTTCCTCTGTCTTGCCGATGCAGAGCTTTTTATGCCTTCACTTTCAGAGAGAGAGACATGGAGAAGACTCGCCCACTACCCCGTAATCCGTTGAGTCTCGCGCTCACCTCGGCCATCCTGCTTGCCGTCGCCCTGCCTGCCTTCGCGCAGGAGGGAGAGGCTGCCAAGGAGACTGCCGAGAGCGCGAAGAAGGCTTCCAATGAAGCCGCGGCCACCCAGCTGGACCGCATCACGGTAACGGGCTCGCACATCTACCGCGCCGGCTATGACACCCTGGAACCGGCCGCCGTGGTGTCCCGCCAGGACATCGAGGCGTACGGGCACACCAACCTGATCGATGCGCTGACCAAGATTCCCGGTGTTTCTGCCGGCGTCTCCTCGCGCGGTGATCAGGCCGGCTTCGGCGCAGGCGTGAACTTCGCCAGCCGCTTCGGTCTCGGCAGCAACCGCCTGCTGACCCTGGTCAACGGTCGCCGCTTCGTGACCTCCGCACCGCCAACCGTGTTCGGTGCGGGCGGTGGCTCGGGCATCCAGGTCGACATGAACTCGATCCCGACCGTGATGGTCGAGCGTGTGGAAAGTCTGAGCATCGGTGGCGCCCCCACGTATGGTTCCGACGCCATCTCCGGCGTGAACAACATCATCCTGCGTGACAAGTTTGAAGGCGCTGAAGTTGAGATCGGCTTTGGCAGGACCACCAAGAACGACAATGACCGTTACTCGTGGTCCGCCATTTTCGGCAGCGGTTTCGCCGATGGTCGTGGCCACTTCACCATCGCTGCCGAACTGGACAACAGCGAAGGCGTGAACGCGCTCCAGCGCGACTTCTACCGCAACGGCTACAGCCTGCAGACCAATCCGACGGCAGCGAACGTGGCGCGCTTCCAACCATGGCGTACCCCGGGCAATGACGGCCGCATCGATCCCAGCATCCCGTTCAATACCGGGCCGGCTGACGGCATCGCCGACCAGGTCTGGATCCGCAACCGGCGCATCTCCAGCATGACCTTCGGTGGCTTGATCATGCCATCGGACATCCAGGTGCGGCGCAGCTACCAGCGTAATGCCACGGGTGAGTTGAACGGCTTCGGCCCGAACAACAAGCTCTGGCACTTCAACAACAAGGGCGACCTGGTTGCCTTCGATCCGGGCATCTCCTATCCCAGCGGCAATGCGTCCGGTGGCGATGGCCTCAACCTCAATGAGACCGTCCCGCTGATCGCTGACCTCGAACGCCGTACGGTCTATTCGACCGGCAGCTTCGACTTCAACGACAACGTGCGTGGCTTCTTCGAACTGTCGCACTACAGCGCCACCGCGCGCGAGACGTTGGACCAGAACGTCTACAACGCCGCCGGCTTTGGTGCCGCAAACCCCGATGGCAGTGGTGACCAGAGCGGCGCGATGCTGTTCAGCGCGAACAATCCGTTCCTCAGTGCCGAGTCGCGCCGCATCCTGGCTGAGAACGGCATCACCTCGTTCCGCCTGTCGCGCTCCTCGCGCGACCTGAGCATGAACAACGCCAGCACCGATACGCGCCTGAGCCGCATCGTGCTCGGCCTGGACGGCTTCTTCGATATCGGCGAGCGCCGCTTCAACTGGGAAACCAGCGTGACCCACGGTCGAGGCGACTTCGACTACAAGGGAACCGGCCTGATCCAGCAGAACTTCATCAATGCGCTCAACGTGAAGCGCGATGCCAGCGGCAACATCGTCTGTGATGCATCCGCCCCGGGCACCACTGCCGATCCGAACTGCCGCCCGCTGAACCTGTTCGGCGAGAACCAGGCATCGCCTGAAGCACTGGCCTATGTGTCGACGCCGACCCTGGCCAAGGCACGGACGCGCCAGACTGTGTTCAACGCGTCGGTGACCGGTGGCCTGTTCGACCTGCCGGGCGGCGAGTTCTCCTTCGCCGCAGGCGTGGAGCATCGTCGCGAAGAAGGTTCATTTACTCCGAGCGAGTACCAGCGGCTGGGGCAGGGGCGTTCGGTGCCGATCCAGGGCGCCAAGGGCGACTATCACACCAATGAAATCTTCGCCGAGTTCCTTGCACCGCTGTTCAATCCCGACTGGGATCTGCCGGGCCTGCACCGCCTGGACGTGACCCTGAAGGGCCGCCGTGTGGTCAACTCGGTGGCCGGTGGCTTCAATGCGTACACCTATGGCATCCAGTACGAGCCGTTCGCGGGAATCCAGCTGCGCGGCAGCAAGACCCAGTCGCTGCGTGCACCTTCGATTGCCGAGCTCTACACCTCGCTGCAGCCTGCGTACTACAACATCCCGGAAGTGTGCTCGGTGTCGGCCATCAACGGCGGCACCAATCCCGCGATTCGCCGCCGCAACTGCGAAGCCTTCTTCCAGGCCTACCCGGGTGCGGACCCGGCAACGTTCCAGGCGTCGCCGACCAACACCCTCGGCTCGGTCAACGGCTATACCGGCCTGAAGAACGAGAAGGCAAAGTCCTGGACAGCGGGCATCGTGTTCGCACCGGACTGGGCGAAGGGCCTGCGGGTCGCGGCCGACTGGTATGACATCAAGATCACCGATGTGATCACCAGCCTCAGCCCGACCGACATCATCACCGGCTGCTTCGACAACCCGGACTTCAATGCCTCCGACGTGCCCAACGCCAACCGCTTCTGCAGCCTGGTGACGCGTAATCCGCTGAGTGGTGCGGCCACCGATATCCGTACCGAGTACGGCAATGGCCCGGTGCTGATGTTCCGCGGCTGGACGGCCGAAGTGGACTACAACTGGGACATGGGCCGATTCGGCCAGGTGGCACTGGGCTTCTACGGCTACATGCCGAAGAACCGTGGCCAGGCCGCCAACGCGGATGTGCCGTTCGTGGAGCGCGTGGGTACGTTCGACGAGCCCAAGCGCCAGTTCCGCTGGACGGCGCAGCATGCCATCGGCAAGTGGAGCTATGGCGTGACGTCCAACTACACCAGCGGCTCGCAGTTCAGCCTGACTGCAACCCCGGAAAGCCGGCAGTACTTCAAGCGTGACAGCTGGACGACCTGGGATGCCAATGTCAGCTACCGCCTGACCGACAACGCACGCGTGAACCTGTCGGTGCTGAACCTGTCCGACGACATCGGTCCGTTCCCGTACGTGCTGGACGCGCTGGGCCGTCGCTACATGGCCAGCCTGCGCTACAGCTTCCGCTGAGCGGAAGGGCCGGAAATCGGCAGGCCCTGGTGTACCAGGGCCTGTTCTTCCGAACGGTCATGCTGGACACGAAAAAGCCCCGCCATGGCGGGGCTTTTCCGTTGCTACGGTTGCTGGATTACTTCACGCCGAACGCGTACTTGGCCTGCACGTAGATCGCGCGCCCGTAGGCGTTGTACAGGTAGTTGTTGTACGGCTGGCCGCTGGTGCCGGCGTAGCTGTAGCGCTGGTTGTCCGGCATCTTGTTGAACACGTTGTTGACCATCAGCGACAGGGTCAGGTTCTCCATCGCGCGGTAGTTCACGCTCAGGTTGTAGGTGGTGTAGGAGCCCCACTTGCCAGCCTTGTAGCCGGAGCTGTGGACGTAGTCATAACCATTGCCCACGTAAGCCATGTAGTTCGGCGTCTTGCCGATGTAGTTGGCGTACAGGGTGGTGGTCCAGTTGTCCTTGGCCCAGCCGATCGAGCCGTCCGCGCGCACCTTGGCGTACGAGTCGTACACCCACATCGCGTATGGGTCGTGCAGCAGGTCCAGGTACTCGTCACCCGGCTGCGGCTGCAGCTTGCGCTTGAGCATGTCGGTGTAGTTGGCCGAGAACTGCAGCGAGCCGAAGCGACCGATGTCCTGCACGTACTTGAAGCTGGCGGTCAGCGCTTCCAGGTTCTGGCGGGCGACGTTCATCTTCGGCGTGTAGATCTCATCGAGCACGCCCGATGCATCACGGGTGATCCAGTCACTGACGTTCTGGCAGCTGGCCGAGGTGTTGTTGGACTGGCCGTTGCGGCAGTAGTACTCGGCCAGCAGCAGCTGGTCGGAGCTGAGCGTGTCGACCTCGTTCTTGATCTTCCAGTTGTAGTAGTCGACCGACAGCGACAGGTTGTTGATCGGTGCCCAGACCACGCCTGCGTTCCAGACATCGGCGGTGATCGGCTCCAGGTCCGGGTTGCCCGAGCGGGTGCCGAACACCGAGACGCTGTCGTACGGGCAGCCGGTGGTGTTGGCCGGGTCGTAGCCCAGCTGGCCGCAGCGGTAGTAGTCGGTGGAGCCGTTGGCGTAGTAACCACTGCGACCCTGGAAGGCATCGGAGAGGGTCGGTGCGCGGAAGGCGGTGCCGTACTTGCCGCGGAACAACAGGCTTTCGATCGGACGGAACTCGATGCCGACGCTGTAGGTGGCCTTGTCGACGGTGTTGCTGCCGATCTTGAAGGCGTCATAGCGGCCGGAACCGGTGACGGTCAGCGTTTCCAGCAGCGGCATGCGCAGTTCGGTGGTCACCGCGTAGTTGCTGCGATGGCCGGCACCGGACACGGCGGTGGTGCCCCACACGCTGCCGTCCATCAGGCCCGGGTCGGGCGTGTAATCCCAGCCTTCGCTGCCACCTTCGACAACCACGGCGAAGCCGGCATCGCCACCGGGCAGCTTGAACAGCGAGCCATTGGTGACCTGGGCACGGGCCAGGTTCTGCCAGGTGCGGCTTTCGCTGTAGCTGTAGCCGGTGAAGCTCTGGAAGTCGCCGGCGGGCAGCGGCGCATAGAACGCTTCCCAGTTCGGGCTGTAGATGTCATAGCCGGTGCTGGTGGTGCCCAGTACCGGGCCCAGCACGCGCTGCTCGAAGTAATCGTTGATCGGGTCGTTCCAGCGCACGAAATTGCGCTCGGTCAGCTTGTACTCGCCACGGGTGAAGCTGAGGCTGTAGTCCCAGTTGCCTGCGGTCCCGCGGCCGCCGAGGGTGACCTGGTAGGCCTTGTTGCGGTCGGTGTTCATGATGTCGCGGTAACCACCGCCACCGATGTCCTCTGGCGCGAACACGCGCTGCAGGTTCATGTACTGGCCGCTGGCCTGGTCATAGAAGCGGCCCCACCCCGAGGAGGTGCCCCACCAGGTGTAGCCGGAACCGGTTGCGTACTTGACCTCTTCCAGGCTGTACAGCGCATCGCCGAACAGCTGGAAATTGTCGTTCACGTCGAAGGTGGCCGAGCTGTAGATCTGCCCGCTTTCCTTGCCGTTCTTGATGGTCTTGTAACCGGTGCCGTAGACCGAGCCGCAGGCCTGGCCGGTCGGCCGGGTGCCGAGCACGGTGGTGCCGTCGAACTGGCCCGCCACGTTGGCGCACAGGTTCGGGTCCATCATCGCGTAGCGGTTGTTGGCGGCCGGCAGCAGAACCAGGAAATCATTGGAGACGTACTGCGGGCTGTAGCCGTCGGGGTTGTTGACCTTGGTCAGGTCACGCTGGTAACCCCAGATCGGGCTGGTCTTTTCATACTGCACGTTGACCAGTGCATGGAAGCGGTCGTCCTTCGAATTGAAGCCGCGTGCACCGCTGAGGCGGAAACTGTTGCCGCCGCCTTCGCTGTAGGCGCCACCACGCACATTGAGCACGCCGCCATCCATGCGCTCCTTGAGGATGATGTTGACCACGCCGGCGATCGCGTCCGAACCGTACAGCGAGGACTGGCCGCCCGGCAGGATCTCGATGCGCTCGACGATGTCGATCGGGATGCCGCTGATGTTGTTGAAGGTATCGCCGCCGTTGTACAGCGCCGGATACGAGAGCATCGGGCGGCCGTTGATCAGGTACTTGGTGTAGCCCGGGCTGAGGCCGAACATGCCGGCCGCTTCGGCGCCCTGGGTGAAGGATGCGGAGGTCTGGCCGCCCTGCAGGCCGCCGGTGGACAGCGAGGACTGCTGCAGGACATCGGCGACGCTGGTGAAACCGCGGGTCTGGATATCCTCGGCGGTGACGGTCAGGACCGGCGTGTGGTTCTCGATCTCGGTCTGCGGAATCAGCGATCCGGTGACGGTCACACGGTCAAGCTGGGTCGGCGCATTGCCGTCCTGGGCCAGGGCGGTACCAGAGGCCAGGAGGGTGCCGAGCAGGGCGAGGGTCAGAGGGTGGCGCGACAGCGTGGAACGTTGGCGAGACATGGTGGATCCCCGTAGTGAGCAATGTCTTGGCGGCGCACTCCCTGCGCATTAATGATTCGTTCAGTGTGATTCCATTCAGGTCGACCGTAACACGTCGTTAACGTTGCCAACACGGGCCTGTCACATCCACGTGCGTCCGTAGAGCGGAAAAAAGCTTCTGAATCAATGGGTAAGGTGATTTGTTTTGGCATGTTTCAAAAGATGGCGACGTGCAAGGGAGCATGTCGACGTTGCGAATGTCCCTTCAGAATCAATGCGTTGTGATCCACCGGCGTTCCCTTGAACGCAGATGTTTGTGCGGTGTCGATCACGCTTTTTGCTGCAGGCCGGTCGAGGCGTTCAGCGCTCCAAAAAAAAAGGCCCCGCCGAAGCGGGGCCTGGTCCAGACACGGAGTCCGGAATACGACGGGGATTAGAAGTCGTACTTGACCTGGGCCGAGATCTGACGGCCGTAGACGCTGTAGAAGCCGTCGTTGAACGGGGTCGATTCGTTGCCCGGGTAGTTGTAGCGCTGGCCTTCCGGCAGCTTGTTGAACACGTTGTTGACCATCAGCGACAGGGTCAGATCGTCCTGCGCCTGGTAGTTCAGGCTCATGTTGTACGTGGTGTACGAGCCCCACTTGCCGGCCTTGGCGCCGGAGGAGTGGACATAGTCATAGCTGCGGCCGGTGTAGGCCAGGTAGTTCGGGGTGCTGCCGACGTAGTTGGCGTACACGGTGGTGGTGAACTTGGAGATGGCCCAGCCCACCGACACGTCGCCACGGACCTTGGCGAAGTTGTCGTAGTACCACATGTTGTACGGATCGCTCAGCAGGTCCAGCTTCTGCGCACCCGGCAGGGCCACCACTTCACGCTTCAGCATGTTGGTGTAGTTGCCGGAGAACATCAGCGAACCGAAGCGGCCCAGATCCTGCTGGTACTTGGCACCGACGGTCACCGCTTCCAGGTTCTGGCTGGCCACGTTGAGCTTCGGGGTGTACACGCGGGTCAGGTTGCCACCGGCGTCGCGGGTCACCCAGTCGGTCACGTTCTGGCAGCTGGCCGAGGTGTTGTTCGGCAGGCCGTTGTGGCACTGGTACTCGGCCAGCAGCAGCTGGTCGGTGCTCAGCGTCTTGACCTCGTTCTTGATCTTCCAGTTGTAGTAGTCGACCGACAGCGAGAAGTTGCTCACCGGGGCCCACACCACGCCTGCGCTCCACACGTCGGCGGTGATCGGCTTCAGGTCCGGGTTGCCGGACTTTTCGCTGTACACCGAGGTGGTCTTGTAGAACGAGCAGGCTTCGTCACGCAGGGCGTAACCCATCTGGCTGCAGCGGTAGTAATCGTTCTGGCCGGAGGCGAACGAGCCGCTCATGCCCTGGAAGGCATCGGACAGGGTCGGCGCGCGGAACGCGGTGCCGTACTTGCCGCGCAGCAGCAGGCTTTCAACCGGGCGGTATTCCAGGCCGATGCTGTAGGTGGCCTTGTCGACGGTCTTGTCGGCGATCTTGAAGGCGTCATAGCGGCCCGAGGCGCTGATGGTCAGCGACTCGAACACCGGCATGCGCAGTTCGCTGGTCACCGCGTAGTTGCTGCGGTGGCCGGCACCGGCCACGGCGCTGGCGCCCCAGGCGTTGCCATCGATGAAGGCCTGGTCGGGCGAGTAGTCCCAACCTTCGCTGCCGCCTTCCAGCACGACGGCCAGGCCGGCGTCGCCGCCCGGCAGGGAGAACAGCGAACCGTTGGTCACCTGCACGCGACCCAGGTTCTGCCAGGTCTTGCTGCGGTGGGTGCCATAGCCGGTGAAACTGGCGAACTGGTCCGGGGTGATCGGCGAATAGAACGCGGCGTAGTTCGGGTTGTAGATGCCGAAACCATCGGCGGTGGTGCCCAGGCGCGGGCCCAGCACGGTGTCGCCGAAGAAGCCTTCGATCTTGTCCTTCCAGCGCGCGAAGCGGTTCTGGTCCAGGCGGTATTCGCCGCGGGTGAAGCTGGCGCTGTAGTCCCAGTCGCCGACCATGCCCTTGCCGCCCAGGGTGACCTGGTAGGAACGGCTCTCATCGGAGTTCAGGATGTTGTTGTAGTGGCCCGGGCCGATTTCTTCCGGTGCGAACGCGCGCTGCAGGTTCACGACCTTGCCCAGGCCCTGGTCGTAGAAGCCGCCCATCACCGACTTGGTGCCCCACCACAGGGCGCTGGAGCCAGAGGTGAACTCGGTCTTTTCCTTGCTGTACAGCACGTCGGCGAACAGCTGGAAATTGTCGTTCACGTCGAAGGTCATCGACGAGTAGAACTGGCCGCTGTTCTTGCCGTTCTTCAGGGTCTTGTAGCCGGCGCTGTACACCGAGCCGCACGATTCGCCCGATGCACGCTTGCCGACGGTGGTGGTGCCGTCGTACAGGCCTGCCACGTTGGCGCAGCGGGTCGGGTCCATCATGTACAGCTTGTTGTCGGCGTTGCCGATGACGGCAAAGTCGTTCGACGGCAGCTGCGCGGTGTAACCGACCGGGTTGTTCTGCTTGGTGATGTCACGCTGGTAGCCCCAGATCGGGCTGCCGTTTTCGATCTGCACGTTGACCAGCGCGTGGAAGCGGTCGTCGAACGCGTTGAAGCCCTTGGCGGCGCTGAAGCGGATGTTGCTGCCACCACCTTCGGTGTAGGTGCCGCCACGGATCGACATCGTGCCGCCGTCCATGCGTTCCTTCAGGATGATGTTGACCACGCCGGCGATCGCGTCCGAACCGTACAGCGACGACTGGCCGCCCGGCAGGACTTCGATGCGCTCGACGATGTCGATCGGGATGCCGCTGATGTTGTTGAACGACTCGCTGCCGTTGTACAGCGCCGGATACGAGAGCATCGGGCGGCCGTTGATCAGGTACTTGGTGTAGCCCGGGTTCAGGCCGAACATGCCGGCGGCTTCGGCGCCCTGGGTGAACGCACCCGAGGTCTGGCCACCCTGCAGGCCGCCGGTGGTCAGCGACGACTGCTGCAGCACTTCAGCAACGCTGCTGAAGCCGCGGGTCTGGATGTCTTCGGCGGTGATGGACATCACCGGGGTCTGGGTTTCAACCTGGGTCTGCGGGATCAGCGAACCGGTGACGGTGATCTTGTCCAGGTTGGTCGCCTTGTCCTGAGCCATTGCCGGGGCGGCGGCCATCAGAGCGGAAATCAGGGCGAGGGTGAGCGTGTTGCGACGTGCGGTATTGCTGACGTGTTTCATGTAGTTCCATTGGAGAGCAAAAACAAAAACGGCACTGCGCATGCGCCATCGCGCGGGCCGGAACAACCGGCTCCACAGCTCAAAACAGTGCTTATCGAACGTAACATGAACTTAACAATCTGTGCACGAATCTGTCGCAATCCTGAATTTCAGTCAGGTTACGTCCAGCTTGTATGATGTCGGGTTATCCCCCTGACCCCGCCGGTGCTCGTTGTGAACAGTTCTCCCCGCCGTCCCCATGTCAGCCAGGTCCAGAAGGGACTTACGCCGCATGCCCGCATCCGCAACGTGATCGCGGTCGGTTCGGGCAAGGGCGGCGTCGGCAAGTCCACCACCTCGGTGAACCTGGCCGTGGCGCTGCAGCAGCTTGGCGCGCGCGTGGGCGTGCTCGACGCCGACATCTATGGCCCCAGCGTGCCGGCCATGCTGGGCCTGTCCGGCCGCCCGGAAAGCCCGGACAACAAGAGCATCGAGCCGCTGCGTGCGTTCGGCGTGGAGACCATGTCGATCGGCTACCTGATCGAAGAGGACACGCCGATGATCTGGCGTGGCCCGATGGCCACCTCGGCGATGACGCAGCTGTTCAACGATACCCTGTGGGACGACCTGGATTTCCTGCTGATCGACCTGCCGCCGGGCACCGGTGACATCCAGCTGACCCTGACCCAGAAGATTCCGCTGGCCGGTGCAGTGATCGTCACCACGCCGCAGGACATCGCCACGCTGGATGCGAAGAAGGCGTTGAAGATGTTCGAGAAGGTCGAGGTGCCGGTGCTGGGCATCGTGGAGAACATGGCGGTGCACACCTGCAGCAGCTGCGGGCACATCGAGCACCTGTTCGGCGAGGGCGGTGGCGAGCGCATGGCCGCGCAGTACGGCGTGCCGCTGCTGGGTTCGCTGCCGCTGCAGATCGGCATCCGTGAACAGGGCGATGCAGGCACCCCGATCACCGTCGCCCAGCCGGATTCGGCGCCGGCCCAGGCCTACCGCCATGCCGCACAGCGCCTGATCGAGGAAGTCGGCAAGCGCCCACGGGCCTCGATCCCGATCCTGTCGTCGCTGCTGTAAGTGCGGGTGCAGGGGCCGCCGGCGCAGGCCGGGCCCCTGCTAGAATCCTCGCGCCCCCTCGTACCCCCAGGACAAAGCATGAGCATCAAGAGTGACCGTTGGATCCGCCGCATGTCCGAGCAGCACGGCATGATCGAGCCGTTCGAGGCCGGGCAGGTGAAGCAGGCCAACGGCCAGCGCATCGTCAGCTATGGCACGTCCAGCTATGGCTACGACGTGCGCTGCTCGCGCGAGTTCAAGGTGTTCACCAACATCAACTCGACGATTGTCGACCCCAAGCATTTCGACTCGGGCAGCTTCGTCGACATCACCGCCGACGAGTGCATCATCCCGCCGAACAGCTTCGCGCTGGCGCGTACCGTCGAGTACTTCCGCATTCCGCGCGATACGCTGGTGGTGTGCCTGGGCAAGAGCACCTACGCGCGCTGCGGCATCATCGTCAACGTGACGCCGCTGGAGCCGGAATGGGAAGGCCACGTCACCCTGGAATTCAGCAACACCACGCCGCTGCCGGCGCGCATCTATGCCAACGAAGGCGTGGCGCAGATGCTGTTCTTCCAGGCGGCCGCCGATGACGTCTGCGAGACGTCGTACCGCGATCGCGGCGGCAAGTACCAGGGCCAGACCGGCGTGACCCTGCCGCGGACCTGAGTTGTTCTGGAGCCGAGCAAGGCTCGGCTCTGCATGGGCGAAGGCGGCGCTTGCGCCGCCTTTGCTTATTTGCCGCGACCGAACAGCATCGCGATGCCGACACCCACCAGGGCCACCGGCCACCAGGTCAGCAGCAGCTTGGACAGGTTCAGGTGCGTCCAGCCGAGATTGCTGGCGAGCATGAACAGGCCGATCAGGATCAGCAGGACGGCGGCAACGAGGTTGAATCGCATCGGGTCGGCGAAGGCTCAGGACTGGGCCGGATATCCTAGCCGTTCCTTCCAGTAGGCGACATGCTGGTCCAGCGCCGCCGGCTCGTAACGGTGCGCCGGGCCGCTGCCCCAGACCGGGCCCGGCCAGGCCGGATCACCGTCATGGCGGCCGATCACATGGAAGTGCAGCTGGCGCACGATGTTGCCCAGCGCCCCGATGTTGATCTTTTCCACCCCGTCGGAGCCCTTCAGGGCCTTGCAGGCGCGGTTGAGCTCGGTGCGCAGCTTGTCCTGCTGCTCGCCGTCCAGCTCGATCCACTCGGTCACCCCGGCCAGGCGCGGTACCAGTACCAGCCAGGGGAATCGTTCGTCGTTCATCAGCCGCACTTGCGACAACGGTCCTTCCGCCACCAGCACGCTATCGGTGGCCAGGCGTGAATCGAGTTCGAATTCGCTCATCCAAGATGCTCCGAGAAGAAGTCCAGGGTGCGTTGCAGCGCCAGGGCGGCGCTGTCTGGATCATACGCATGTCCGACCTCCCGGTTGAAGGCGTGATCGGCCGGATAGACATAGGTGGCCATCTGCGGCAGCTTCTCACGGTGGGCCTGGACCGCTTCCGGCGGGATGCTGCGGTCCTGGGCACCGAAGTGGAAGATCACCGGGGCCTTGGGCGTTTCGTCGAGGAACTGCACGTTGCGCGCACCGTAGTAGCTGACCGACGGCAGCCCCAGGCGCACTGCGGACAGCATCGCCACCGTGCCACCCCAGCAGTAGCCGACGGTGCCGACCTTGCCCTGCGGTGCCAGCCGGGTTGCCGCGGCCCGCACCACCTCCAGCGCCCGTTCCATGCCCAGCGCGCCAACCCGTTCCAGGCCCTGTTTCACGCCTTCGGCGTCGTAGGGCAACGCGTCCGGATCGGCGTCGGGGCCGTCGAGCAGGTCGAAGAACGAGGGCGCCAGCACCGCATAGCCTTCAGCCGCGAAGCGCTCGGCCACGCTGCGGATGTGCGGATTGGCGCCGAAAATTTCCTGCACCACCACCAGGCCGCCGCGCGCGGTGCCTTCCGGCAGGGCCTGCCAGGCCCGTACCGGGCCGTGATGCGTATCCAGGGTGATCCACTCGGCCATCGTCATCTTCCTCGTTGCTGGGAACAGAGCTGCATTGTCGGTGCTGCGCCGGTTAGCGCGGCGTCAGCGGCTGTGCCGGATCGGGCGGCTGCGGGCGTGCGGCAGTGCGTTCCCAAGGCGGTGCAGAGGGCTGTTTCTGCATTGACCGGTGCACACCCGCAGCCTAAGCTTTCAGCCACGATGACATACAAGCCTCCGGCGCGAGCCGGGGGCTTTTTTGTTGTCCGCGTGTTGCCGATCGCAACACGCAACCGGTGGCTGTGACGGGCCAGCCACGATGACCCACTGCAGGCAGCCCCGAGCCTGATCACCCCGAACCCCAGCCGCCGCAAGGCGGCTTTTTCATTTCCAGGAGATTCAACACCATGTCCATCAATCAAGCCATTTCCGCCCAGGACTCCGCGCTGTACGTGAAGGCCGGCACCGCCCCGACCGCGCCGAACAATCCGGCCGGCTATACCGAAATCGACGGCCTGACTGCCTTCCCGTTCGGCCGCGGCCAGGCCAACACCCTCGATGCCACCAACCTGCGTTCGAAGCAGATGGAGAACATCGCGGGCCTGTCCGGCGGCCAGGCCGTGCAGGTGTCCGGCCACCGCTGGCCGGTCGGCAGCTCGGCAGGCCAGGAGATCCTGCGCGACGCCGATCCGGATGCCGACCTGCATTTCCTGATGGTGCTGCCCACCGGCGATGCGGCCACCTTCGTCGCCAAGGTCGCCGCCTTCAACGTGGCCCCGGGTACCAACCAGGTGCTGACCTTCACTGCGGACCTGCTGCCGCGTGAGTTCGCGCTGGTCACCGTGGCCGCTGGCGGCACCCCGTGATGCTGTTGGGCAAGCAGCAGATCCTGGACGCACAGGATCGCCGGCACGAGGACGTCGCCGTACCCGAATGGGGCGGCAACGTGCGCGTGGCGATGATGTCGGCCCGCGACCGTGATCGCTGGGAGCAGGAGACCTATGGCGGCGACACGCCCAAGGTGGATGACTTCCGTGCGCGATTCGTCGGCCTGTGCCTGGTCGATGAAATGGGCGAGCGCCTGTTCTCCGACCATGAGGTGGCCCAGCTGGGCACCAAATCGGCCGCGGCGCTGGATCGCGTGTTCCGTGTCGCACAGACGCTCAATGCGCTCGGCGATGCGGCCGTGGGAGAGCTGGAAAAAAACTGATCCGCCGGCCTGAGCGCCGGCTTCAGTTCCGGATCGCGTGGAGGCTGGGCCTCCCGCATCCGGACCACCTGCTGGCGGGAGTGACTTCCCGCCAGCTCTCGGAGATGTACGCGTTCGCACGCCTGGAGCCGTTGGACCAGCCCCTGCAGGGGATGCTCGCCCAGCTGACCAGCGTGCTGGCGCAGGTGCACGGCAATACGACCACTGCCGAAGACTTCCTGCTGGTGCGTCCCCGCACTTCGCCCGAGAAGGCGGCAAAGGAGCGCTCGCAGCAGCTGCTTGAACTGTTCGGCAGCGCATCGCGACGCAACGCTGCGGCGTGATTCCGGGCGGGGCAGGGCAGTGCTTCTCCGATGTGTGGCATGCAATCGAACCTGGGGCCCTGCGGGGCCCCTCATCATTCTTGGAGGAACGCGTATGGCGTCCACTAACCAGAATCTAGACGTAGTACTGCGGGTCAATACGACGGGCTTCCGTACCGCAATGGCGGAGGCCAGTCGCCTGGCGACGCAGAATCTCAAGACACTGCGCGCGGAGGCCGAGCGGACGGCCGCCGCGCTGGCGCGCGTGCATGCGGCACCGGAGGGCGCAACGGGCAAGGCCGGGACAAAGGCAAAGGCCAACGTCGGCGGCGATGTGCTCGGCAGCGGCTTGAAGGAGCTGGGCAGCGGCCTGCTGACGGCCGCCGGTGGCCCATGGGGCATCGCCATCGCGTCGGTGCAGAAGCTGGGCGAAGCGTACGTGGACATGGTCAAGGCGTCCGAACGTGCGCGCGCCGAGTACAAGGAGCAGATGCAGTCGCTGCAGCAGATGTCGTTCTCGATGGACCAGGCCGGCCTCGGCATGGGGGCGGGCACGCTGCCCCTGGAGCAGGCGGTCGCCACGCTGCATGAGCAGGCCAAGGCGCTGCGCGAGCTGGAGGCGCGCGAGAAGGCGTTGCAGGGCTCGGTCGTCCATTGGGAAGGTCGAGTGAGTAATGGCCAGCGATCGGGACGCGAAGGTGCGGGCCTGAGTGCGGCCTCGGATTACGCTGAGCTGGAGAAGGCCAGGGCGAACCTGGAAGCGTTCCAGGCGGAGGTCGCGCCGGTCCAGGAGAAGTTCCGGGGCCTGAAAGAAACGATCCGGGGCTCCCTTGACGAGAAGTTGTTCAATGCGATTGCCACGGCCATCCAGAACGTGGACAACCAGACGCTTGACCAGCTCATCGCGTCTCTGGGTGCGACGGAATGGAACGCATTGAAGGCAACCGATGCCTTCAACGGCATGCTGGGCGCCATGCGCGGAGAAGCGTGGCGGGACGAAGTCGAGTGGATCCGGCTGACCCGTGGCGAATATGCCGCCTGGATGGCCGAACGCGGCGCGGAGATCAACGCCAGAGGTGGCCCGGACAAGATGGACCCGGCCCAGCGTGCCGAGTTCAACAGGGACGCCGCGCGCAAGAAGGCCGACATCGAACGCAAGGCCCAGTTCCGCGAACAGCAGCAGGCCGCCCAGCAGTCGGTCAGGGGCCTGAACGAGCAGGCTGATGCGTACGCCGGGCTGATGGATCGCATCGAGAAGCAGATCGCCCAGGACCGGGTGCGCCAGAAGCTGAAGGAGGGGATGACAGAGGCGGAAAAGCTGCAGGTCACCCTCCTTGACGAGATGGAGCATGCCGAGAAGAAGCTCGGCGAGCAGAAACAACTGCGGGTGAAGGCCTCGCTGGACGCCGCGGTGGCCCTGGCCAAGGAGGCGGCGGCCGCTGAAGCGTCGAAGAAAGCCCAGCAGGACCTGTTCAAGCTGCAGCGGGAGCTCCAGCAGGCGGCGCAGGCACAGCAGCGCGGACACGACCAGGAGCTGTTCGCCATCGGCCATGGCGCAGCGAGCGTGGATCGCATGCAGCGCCGTTCCGCACTGGATGAGGACCGGGACAATCGAAAGCGTGCGCTGGACGACGAGTCACGTGGTGAAGACGGCAAGGTCATCGAGTCGGAGCGCTACAGGGCCCAGCTGGCCGAGCTCGATGCATTCCATGAACAGTCACTGCAACGCGAGGCCGAGTTCCAGGAAAACAAGAAGGCATACCAGTCCGATTGGAAGAACGGCGCGATGCGGGCGTTCGAGGACTATGCCGATGCCGCAGCCAATGCCGCCGAGTTGAGCCACGGCGTCTTCAGCAATGCACTGGGCGGGTTGGAAGACAGTCTGGTCAAGTTTGCCCAGACCGGAAAGCTGTCCTTCTCCGACCTCGCCGACTCGATCATCGCCGATCTGGCGCGCGTGGCAGCCAAACAGATGGTCAGTGGGCTGATCAGTTCGATCGGGCAGATGTTCGGGCCGAAGATCACCGGCTTTTCCATCGGCGGCTACACCGGCCCGGGGGGCAAGTACGAGCCGGCCGGCATCGTCCACAAAGGCGAGGGCGTGCTCAGCCAGGAAGACATGGCCGCGCTCGGCGGCCCATCGGCATTCTTTGCCCTGCGCGCTTCGCTGCGAACCGGCAATGGCCTGTCCGGTGGTGACAGCGGGGGCTATGTGCAGGTGCCGATCGCCCACGCCGGCGAGGGTGGGATGAATGTGGAAATCAACAACTACGGCGAAAGCCGGGTCAATACCCGGGAAGAGCGGCAGCGCATGCCCGATGGCAGCGAAGTGCGGCGACTGGTGATCGACATCGTGGGCGACAGCCTCAACGGTGGTGAGCTGGGCGCCATTGGACGGGCCCGATACGGATGGACGGAGGCAGTGGGATGAGCAGTTGGCCAGAGTATGCAGAAATCCGCTTTGCGGATTACGGCGAGGAGATCGTTGCCTCGGAAGAGCGGACCGAGATGGAGCGCGGCCCCAGCAAGATGCGCGCGCTCAACAGCCGGGTGATGAAGAACGTATACGCCTCGGTGCAGTTCCGCACCGCGGCTGACGCCGAGGCATTCGAAGAGTGGTACCTGCACGATGTCGGTCGCGTCGGCTGGTTCACGATGGAGCACCCGCGGACCGGGCAGCCGATCAGTGCCCGCTTCCCGCAGGGCATCGGCCGCCTGGTGCCACTGAACACCCGGTTCCGTTTCTCCAAGCGTGATCTTGTACTGGAGTACATGCGATGAGTTCGTTCCATGAGCGCCGCCAGCGCCTGGCCGACACCCAGGGACCGCTGATGCTGCTGGAAGTGTCGGCACCGTCGATGCCGGAGGTGCTGCGGATCGTCAACGACAACGTCAACTGGACCAGCAACGGCAGGGAGTTCATTGCCGCACCGTTCGGCTTCCAGCTTCCCGACGATGTCAGTGGACAGGCACCGCGCGCGCAGCTGGTGATCGACAACATCGGCCGCGCACTCACCGAGGACCTGGAAGGGCTGGCCCCCGGAGAGATGGTGACCGCACGGTTGATGCTGACCGATCGCGCCGATCCGGATGCCATCGAGGCCGAGTACGACCTGCCGATGACCCAGGTGTCGGTCAACACGCGCACGGTCAGTGCCCAGTGTGGTGTCGACTTCCTGATGCGCCAGCAGGCCGTGCTGCTGCATGCCAATCCATTCACGTTGCCGGGAATCTTCTGATGCGCCTGGTCGACGTCGAGCGATGGGTGGGCATCCCCTATGACGAAGCGGCGTACGACTGCGCCGACCTGGTGATGCAGGTGCAGCGGGCGCTGTTCGCCCGTGAAGTGGCACCAGGCCGTGCTCGACGCCATCGCGCTGGCCGGCTTCGGCCAGGTGACCTGGGCCAAGGGCCGGCTGGGCGTGGCCTGGGCGGCCGACGAGCAACCCCTTTCCGGCGTGGTCAACATGGCCACGATCAAGAAGGGCCAGTTCCAGGTTGACTACACCCTGGCCAACGCTGCCGACGGCATCGAGTACAGCTACCTGGACCGCCGAACCTGGAAGGCGGCGACGCTGCGCGTGCCGGCACCGGGCGTGGAGGTGATGCTCAATCCGGCCAAGATCACCGGTGAGGGCGTCAGTTCCGAAGCCCATGCCGCGATGCTGGCGCGTTGGCATCTGGCGCAGAGCGTCTATCAGTACAAGTCGATCAGCTACAGCACCGACATCGAGCACCTGGCCTACTCGCGGTTGTCGGTGCTGGCGTTGCAGCACGACCTGACCCAGTGGGGCTTCGGTGGCCGCCTGATCGGTGCCGCGGTCGACGCTGCAGGCGTTGCCACGCTGCAACTGGACGAGACGGTCCCGGCACCCTCGCTGGGCAGTGCGTTCATCGGCCTGCGCATTCCGGGCGAGCGTGTCTACCGCGTACTGCGCGTGGTTCCGGGCACGGAGCCGAGTGACAGGCTGGTGCTGGCCGATCCGTGGCCGGCAGATGCACCGCTGCCGGGCCACGACGACGGCAATCCTGCACACGACACGATCTGGATCTACGACTTCAAGCAGACGCCGGGTACCCGCGTGCGGGTGACCGGCATACGCCCGGAGGGCGACCTGAAGGGCGCTGCCGTGGAGGTGGTGCAGGAGGGGCCCGAGTTCTGGCACTACGTGCGGACCGGCCAATATGTGCCGCCGTCGAATGAATCCTCGCTGCAGACCCGGCCGGTGGCCAGCAATCTGAAGGTGGTCGAGCGCCAGGTCAGCCGCGGTGGCAGCATGCACACCGAACTGCAGGCCAGCTTCGATATCAGTGGCCCGGCCGGCGAAACGCGGGTCCTGTCCGATCCAGACGGCAATGCTGCGCTGGAGGAAGTGGCACGCACCAGCACGCGGTCGGCGAGCTGGGCGATTCCCGGAGCGGGCACCTATCCGGTGGTCGTTCGTCCATACAGCCCCGATGGCCGTGCCGGCGTTGCCGTGTCTACCCAGTACACCACGCTGGGCGCTGATGCGCCGCCGGTGCTGGTCGATCTGTTCGACATCGAAGAGCTCAGCGGTGGCGTGCGCCGCTATGTGTGGGGCTTCTCCAGCGACACCGTGCAGTCGGCTGATTTCGCTGGCGTGGAGATCCGCTATACCGCCGGCAGCATCGACAATCCGCTGTGGGAGCACATGACCCCGCTGGGCGATGCCGGTGGCTTCTTCACCTCCGCAATCGAAGCCGTACTGCCAGCGGCGGGCAGCTGGACGTTTGCCTGCCGCAGTCGCAACACCGCTGGCGTGCTGTCCGTCGGTGCCCGCTACCTGCGGCGCTCGCTGGGGCGCAATACCGGGCAGGCGCTGGAGGGAATCGGCGGTGTGTTTGAATCGGTCAAGCAGGACCTGGGCAAGGAAATCAACGCCCGCATCGACAGCGACCTGGCCGCCGCCACCCGTGCCGCCGAGGCGCTGCGTAGCGAATCGCTGCGCCTGCAGGATCAGATCACCGCCAGCGCCCAACGGCTTGCCGGCCAGGCCGAACGGCTGGACCAGCAGGCGCAGGCGCTCAAGGCCAACACCGATGGCCTGGCACGCGAAGTGCTGGATCGTGCCGCCGGCGACCTGAATACCCGCACCGAGCTGACTACAGCGGTGACCCGCGAAACCAGCGAACGCCGGTCGGATGTGGAGAACCTCACCCGCATGGTAAGCCAGCTGTCGGCGGGCAGTGGCGTGCAGTTCGACAGCAAGCGCATCTGGTACTTCGACAGCAGCGTCGAAGGGTGGGGGGCAAACGGTGGCAGTCCAACGCTGGTGGAGGGCTGGCTGCGCCCGGCCAACCATGCCAGCGATGCCTTCGTGACGAGCCCGCGCGGCCAGGATGTCCAAGGCGCGGCGCATCGCTTCGTCAAGCTGCGCATCCGCAAGGTGGGCAGTCCTGCCTGGGACGGGCGCCTGCTGTGGAACGGTCCCGGCCAGTCGTGGGACAACGCACGCATGGTGCAGTTCGCGGAGCCAAGCTATGACAGCAACGGCATCGCGACGCTGGATGTGGACAACATTCCGTGGAACGGGACCGTCGTCGACCAGATCCGCCTGGACCTGTCCAAGGCGCAGACCGACGCCCACTACTTCCTGCTGGACTGGGTGGCGATCGGTCGCCCGACGCCGGGTGCGTCGGTGGCCATGCTGCAGGACGAAGCCACTGCACGCGTCGCGGCAGACAGCAGCGAAGCGGGCCGGCGCGAATCGCTGGCCGTGCAGATGCGGGGCAGCTACGAGGGCGGTGACCTGGCGGGGGTCAGCCAGGGCCTGATTGCGGCGGAGAAGACCGCACGGTTGAGTGGTGACCAGGTCAACGCGCAGTCGATCCAGGCACTCCAGGCACGCATGCCGGCAGGCACCGGCGCGCTGGCCACCAGTGCCAGTGTCAGCAGCCTGCAGCAGGCGATGGTGACCGCTGACACGGCACTGGGGCGGCGCGTGGACAGCCTCGATGCCACGATGGGGGACAAGATCGGATCCAGCGCCTTCAATGCGTTGAAGACCGAAGTCGGGCAGCTCGATGGCAGGGTTACCAGCAGCAGCCAGGATCTGGTGCAACTGAAGAGTCGCATGGAAGCGGTGATGGGCGCGGGCAGCAACCTCGCGCTCAATGGCGACTTCAACCTGGGCGCTGGCACCGGCTGGACGTTCTTCAACACCACCGCAGCATCGGTGGTGCGCGAGGGGCGCGGCAACAGCCTGTGCTGGAAGGCGGAGCCCTACGCAGCGGGAAGCAATACGGTGGTCAGCGCCGCAGTCAATGAGGGGCGCGTCATCACCCTGACCGCCGGCCGTCGCTATCGCGTGTCGTGCTGGACGCGGACCAGCGAGGACTTCGACGGCACCGCCGACAACACCAAGCTGCGCGTCGCCGACCACAACGG
Source organism: Stenotrophomonas sp. AG209 (assembly GCF_003550055.1). NCBI lineage: Bacteria > Pseudomonadati > Pseudomonadota > Gammaproteobacteria > Lysobacterales > Lysobacteraceae > Stenotrophomonas > Stenotrophomonas sp. AG209. Next base: position 1,206,118 of record NZ_QXDB01000001.1, on the reverse strand, counting down.
CAACCTGATGGGCGGCGCAACGCAGTCGTTCCCGAAATCGGCCGACTGGGTCAAGACCGAGACCTTTGTGACGTTGCCGCCCACGGGAACGGTGCAGGGCATCAAGGTCACGATCAATCGCAATGGCACGGCCGGCACGTTGTGGCTGGACGATCTGTGGGTGGAGGATGTAACCGATGTCGACGCGAACGCTGCGGCGGTCAGCGGCCTGTCGACCAAGGTGGAACAGATCGATGGCAAGCTGGCCAGTGCCGCTGAGAACGTCACGCGGCTGGCCTCGGGCATTGGCAACATGGTGGCTTACAACATCATCGCCAACGCACATATCGCTTCCTCGCCTACAGGTGGCCCCCGCGCATCGGGTGTATACCGCGCCAATGGCAGTATCGTGCCGGGCATGGGCGCCAACCGGGGGCTACGGGTCGGCATCATCAATGCGGACAACAGCATCACCGATACGGCGGTGTTCGATACCCATGGCAACCTGCAGAGCGAGTCGGCCCGTTTCAACACCTGGTACGACCAGACGCTGAAGGACAACCAGTACTTCATTGCCTACACATCCGACGCAGTCGGGGCGATCAGCAGCGCCAGCAACGCTGACACCGGCGGCCTGCGCACCCGCCTGTTGGATGCGGGCCTGTCACAGGAGAACCTGGCGGCCCTGTCGGGGTCGCGGATGCTGGTGATGATCGGGCGGCGCAGGAGCGGGGCCGGCGGTGGCAGGCAGATCCTGTCGCCCTTGCCGGAGACCGGCCGTACCGGCATGTGGGTGGAAATGACCGTCACCGTGCTGAATGGCGTGCCGACCGGAACGCAGGATTCGTCGATGCTCGATCGCGCGGCGCGGAGCAATGCGGAAGCATTGACCGGGCTGCGCACCGACGTCAGCAAGCTCGGTACCGACCTGGTGTCCGCCGCCGACAGCCTGACCAGCCTGGCCGCGCGTGTGGAGACCTCGGTGACCAGCAGCGACAACGTGCTGCGCAACAGCTCCTTCGCTGGCAGTGCCGCCTGGTGGACGTTGACCCGCACCGTGTCGGCCAACACCGTGGAGTGGGTGAAGGCATCGGGCCAGAGTGGTGACGCACTGTTGATGACGCATGGTCCCCAGGCCGGGCAGAACCCCTTCATCACGGCCAATGATGCGCGGTGGTTGCCGGTGGTTGCCGGCAGGTCGCGGCGGTACCGCCTGGTGATGATCGCCCGCGCCTTCGACAATGCGACGGCCACCCTGGTCTGCCGGCTGCGCGTGCGGACCAGCGGAGGGGGCGAAAGCCATGCCGACGTGACGCTGAACCTGTCCGATGCAGCCTGGAAAACCTACACGGCCGAATGGTCTGCCGCGCAGGATCGCAACGAGATCATGCCGCAGGTGCATCTGACCAACGCGGGCGGCAAGGTGCTGTTCGACCGGGTCGAGCTCTACGACATCACCGATGCGCAGGACATCGCCGGCAACGCGACGGCCATCGCCAACCTGCGCAGCGACGTGGTGCAGCTTGGCGATCGTGTCACCAGTAGTGCGTCCAATGTGGTCAAGCTGCAGTCGGACGTGCAATCGGTCCTCAATGGCAGCGACAGCCTGTTCCCGCTGGGTGGGTTCGAAACGTTCCAGGACGGCCAGCTGCTGGGCAGTGCGGCGGGCACGATCTACACCGCCCGCGCCGATGCTCGCCGGACCGGTGAGCGTGGTCTGGATGTGAACGTTGCGGCCAACACCAGCCCCAACACCAATGCGGACATGTACTTCGGCCAGTGGACCCCCATCACCGGCAATCGCCGCATCTACGTGGAGTACTACGCACGCCTGCATCCAGACAGCATCCAGCCGACCAGTGGCTCGATCCGGGTGGGCTGGCAGACCACGAACGAAGCCAACGCGGAGAATTCGTGGCCCTTGCAGGCTTACGCACTGGCCTCCCTGCGCAAGGACGGCTGGACCAAGGTCAGCGGCTACATGAATACCGCCGCGTCTGCGGCGAAGTGGCGGATGCTGGTCAGCATCCCGGGAGGAAGCGGTGCGCGCGAAGTGGGCGTGCGCGTGCAGGTGGACGACATCCGCATGATCGATGTCACCGACGCCTACGCCGCGCAGCAGAGCGCCGCTGCAACGGCCACTGCAGTGACCGCGCTGACCACCAAGGTTGATCAGCAGGGGACGAAGGTCGATGCGCAGGCTCAGCAGATCACCGACCTGTCCAGTGGGCTGAAGGGCGTACTCAACACCGGCAGCGGCCTGCTGCCCAATCCCGACTTCGCCGAAGGGCTGGGTGGCTGGACGGCATCGGCGGCCGCCAATGGCGCGGTGTGGAGCACGGTCAACGGTGATGGACGCCCAGGTGTGCTGCTCAACCGCTACACGAACGTGAATCCGACCCTGCAGGCCAATGGTGGCAAATGGGTGCCGATCAACGGCGCGCGCCGCCTGCGGGTGATCGTCCGCGCCTGCGGTGCCGGCGGTGCCAACAATCTGCTGGTGCGGATCTATCGCAAGAATGCGGCCGGCCAGCAGTCCTACCAGGATCTGCGTGCGGTGTTCGCAGTAGAGGCGTTCGAGACCCGGTCGTTCGACTTCGATGCCTTCAACAGCGGCATCGATGCCTGGCGTTTGAACATCTATGCTCACCCCGACAACGGCCAGGTACGGGTGGACAGCGTCCAGGTCTATGACATCACCGACCAGGTGGCCAACGATGCCAATGCCTCGGCCATCAGTGGGCTGAGCACCTCGGTAGGCCAGCAGGGCAGCAAGCTGGACACCACGGCGCGTGACCTGACCCAGCTCAAGACCCAGGTGGGCGACGTCTCGGCCAGCGGCTTCTCGCAGCTGAAGAGCCAGGTGAGCCAGCAGGGTACGCAGCTGACCGCACTGTCCGGGCGGGTCGACGGCGTGCAGGCCTCACTGGGCGGCAAGGCGGACGCTGCCGTGGTGACCAGCATGCAGGCGCAGGTCAAGAACCTCGGCGCAGGCGGCAACCTGCTGATGAACACCACATTCCCCTTCTGGCAGCGCTCGGGGTGGGGGTGGGGAAGCAACCCGAACGCCCGCTGGTCCGAGCTGGGCAACCCCACCGGCAATGACAGCTGGCATCCGAAGGGGATATTCGGACTGGGCGCGGTGACACCCGGCGTCGTCGCGGCAGGCGAAATGGCGTGGTGGGGAACCGAGTACGACATCGCCATCGAGGGCGGCAAGACCTATTGCGCGTCCGCCTGGATCAACACTCATCGCGTGGAAGCCAAGCTGGAGATGACGTTCTTCGATGCGGCCGGCAACCATCTGGGGCTGGTGCACAGCCCTGGCGTGAGGAGCGATACCGGAACGCCGATCACGCTCGACCGCTTGACGCGGACGTTCCTGATCACCAAAGCGCCCGCCACAGCGTCCTTCGCTCGCTTCCGCGTGATCGTGATCGGTACCGGTGGAGACACGCCGTACTTCTGGATGTTCCGCCCAATGCTGAGCCAGGTGGATGCGTCGGCCACCGTCCCCCCCACCTGGTCGGCCGGAGGCACCGAGTCTTCCGCGCAATGGTCGGTGAACGTTCGTGCCGACGGCCGGGTAGGCGGCGTGCAGCTGGCGTCCAGTGGCCAGGTCTCGCGTTTCGATGTGGTGGCGGATGCGTTCAGTGTCAGTGCGCCCGGTGGCGGGCGCCGCACCGAGTACAGCGATGGCAACTGGCGGGTCTATGACGAAGCCGGACGCCTGCGTGTGCGCATGGGCGTGTGGTGAACCGCGCGCCTGCCCGTCGCGGTGAGTGCCTTGCATGAAAACCGTTCGGGCCGCCGGTGGATGCGGCCCATTTTTTTTGGAGATCCAACATGAAGTTCAACGCACGTCTCGTCCTGCTGACCCGCGCTGTGGAGCAGTCGGGGGTGGTCAATCTGCATTTCCGGCCGGAGGGCGACAACCTTCTTCCGCAGATGGTGATCCCGGTATCGCCGCTGGATGCGTACGCCTTGAAGTTTGGCGCGCTGTACCGGTTCGAGGCGATCGAGGTGGAAGAAGCGCTGCCCATTGAATCAGCCGCTGGCTGAGACCGGGCGGTCGCGGTGGTGCTGGACGTGACCGGGTACTGACCCTTCACGGGCCAGGGTCCGCCGGCGGGAGCAGCGATTCAGGGCCCCGCCCCGAACCCCGGTATACTGGCGCCCTTTCAGGCCCCGGCCCCCAGGACCCCCTGCCATGCCGGCAGGGGCCCAGGCCCCCAGAGTCCCGCGATTCCATGTCCCAGCTGAACCCCAAAGTCGGCTTCGTCAGCCTTGGCTGCCCGAAGGCCCTCGTCGATTCCGAGCGCATCCTCACCCAGCTCCGCTCGGAGGGATACGACATCGTCCCGTCCTACGATTCGGCCGACGTGGTGGTGGTCAACACCTGTGGCTTCATCGATTCGGCGGTGACCGAGTCGCTGGATGCCATTGGCGAGGCGATGAACCAGAACGGCAAGGTCATCGTCACCGGCTGCCTGGGCAAGCGCCCGGAGCAGATCCGCGAGGCGTACCCCAACGTGCTGGCGGTGTCCGGCCCGCAGGACTACCAGAGCGTGATGGAAGCGGTGCACGAAGCGCTGCCGCCCAAGCACGATCCGTTCGTGGACCTGGTACCCGACTACGGCATCAAGCTGACCCCACGGCACTACGCTTACCTGAAGATTTCCGAAGGCTGCAACCACAAGTGCAGCTTCTGCATCATTCCGTCGATGCGCGGGAAGCTCGTCTCGCGCCCGGTCGACGAGGTGCTGCGTGAAGCCGAGCGCCTGGTGCGTGGTGGCGTGCGTGAACTGCTGGTGGTGTCGCAGGACACCTCGGCCTACGGCGTGGACGTGAAGTACGCCGAGAAGATGTGGCGCGACAAGGCCTACCAGACCCGCCTGAAGGCGCTGTGCGAAGGCCTGTCCGAGCTGGATGCGTGGGTGCGCATGCACTACGTCTACCCGTATCCGCACGTGGACGAGGTGGTGCCGCTGATGGCGGAGAACCGGATCCTGCCGTACCTGGACATCCCGTTCCAGCACGCGAGCCCGCGCATCCTGCGCTTGATGAAGCGCCCCGGCGCGGTCGAGAAGACCCTGGAACGCGTGCAGAACTGGCGCCGCATTGCGCCGGACATCACCGTGCGTTCGACCTTCATCGTCGGCTTCCCGGGCGAGACCGAGTCCGAGTTCGAAGAACTGCTGTCGTTCCTCGACGAAGCGCAGCTGGACCGCGTGGGCGCATTCGCCTATTCGCCGGTTGAGGGGGCGACCGCCAACGATCTGCCCGATGCTGTGCCGGAGGAAGTGAAGCAGGAGCGTCTGGCCCGCTTCATGGAGAAGCAGGCACAGATCTCCGCCGCGCGCCTGGAGGCCAAGATCGGCACCGTGCAGCAGTGCCTGGTCGACGCCATCGAAGGCGACATCGCCGTGGCCCGCTCCAAGGCCGATGCCCCGGAGATCGACGGCCTGGTGCACATCCAGAATGCGGACCAGGTTCCGCTGCGCGTGGGCGAATTCGTCGACGTGGAGATCACCGAGAGCGACGAGCACGACCTGTACGGTGACGCGCTGCCCGCCGCTACCCGCCCGGCATTCGACCTCAAGATGCTGTGACCGCAGCGACGGCCGCCGCCGGTGACGGCAGCGGCGTCCGCCGCTTCGTACCGCCGCCACGTGCGGCGGTCGATCCGCAGGTGTTCGGGCACCCGCTGTTTGCCGGGCTGCAGGACGTCCGTGATCTTCTGGTTGGCCCCCACTGGCCGTCCATCGCGGCACTTGACGCACGCCTGTCCCTGCCGGGTTGGCAGCTGGTGGAACAGGATGCCGCGCTGCTGGCCGACGGCCTGCATTACGAGGCGCGCATCGCGCAGGGGCGCATCGCCACCCGTGCCGACAACTGGCATGACCTGTTCAATGCACTGGTGTGGGCCTCCCATCCGCAGCTGAAGCGTGCACTGAACGCGCAGCAATGCCGGCATATCGAGGCCATGCCACCCGGCCAGCGCAACCGCGCGCAGGCCGCCTTGACCCAGTTCGACGAAACCGGCGTGATCGTGCGTGTGCGCGATGACACATTGCTGCGTGCGTGGGATGGGCATGACTGGCCTGCGTTGTTCGAGCCAACGCGCTGGCAGGGGGGTGACATCGCCATTGCCGCGGTATTCGGGCATGCGCTGATGGAACAGGCGTTGCTGCCAGGGCGATTGCTGGTGGGCAAGTGCGTGGTGGTGCAGGGTGATGCCGATGCTGCCTGCATTGACGCGGTGACCGAGGCCATTGCCGAGGGCAGGGCGGTGACCGATCCGCTGCAGCTGCGGCCCCTGCCATTGGCCGGGATTCCCGGCTGGCACGACGTGCAGGATTCCGCCTTCTATCGCAATGCCGACTACTTCCGCCCGCTGCGTGCAGAACGCGCGTACCCGCCGCCGTTGCCGCCGCTGCCGTTGTAGAGCCGAGCCCATGCTCGGCTGCGTTTGCCCATCAGCCGAGCATGGGCGCGGCTCTACATGTACAGCGAGTTCGAGCATGACTCGACGCTACACAGGCGCGTACTCCACCCCGATCACCGCAAAGGTGAACTGCCCGCCGGGCAGCTCCACCGAGAACTCGTCGTCCAGCCGCTTTTTCAGCAGTGCACGCGCCAGGGGGGAATCGATGCTGATCCAGCCCAGGCCGGCATCGGTCTCATCCGGCCCGACAATGCGGTAGCGGCTGGTGTCGCCGCTGTCCACGTTCTCCAGCTCCACCCATGCGCCGAAGAACACCGCCTGCGGATCGGTCGGCGTGGTATCGACCACGCGCAGCGATTCCAGCCGCTTGGTCAGGTAGCGCACGCGGCGATCGATCTCGCCCAGCTGCTTCTTGCGATAGGTGTACTCGGCGTTCTCGGAGCGGTCGCCTTCCGCGGCAGCGGCGGCCAGCGCCTTCACCACCTCCGGGCGGCGCACACGCCACAGCTCATCCAGTTCGGCCTTCAGTCGGGCATGCCCAGAGGCGGTGATCAGGGCCGTGCTTTTTTCTGCGGGGGGACGCCAACGCGACATGCAATACGACTTCTTTTCGAGGGGAAGCGATGGGTGAGTGGGGTCGAATCCCTTTCCAGCGGAAAGGGATCCGACCCCAGCAGGGGCAGCTAGCGCTTGCCGCCGAAGATGCCACCGAGGATGCCGCGCACGATCTGGTTGCCCAGCTTGGTGCCGACGGTGCGCGTGGTCTGCTTGGCCATGGTTTCGATCATGCCCTGGCGGCGCTTGGTGCCGAAAATCGCGTCCTTGATCGCCTGGCCGAAACCACCTTCCTGTGCTTCGTCCTGCTCGCGGCTGCGCGCGGCCGGCGCCTGCGCCTGTTCGACGGTCTTCTGTGCGCGCTGGGCCAGCAGCTCGGCGGCCGATTCGCGGTTGATCGCGGTGTCGTAGCGGCTGCCGACCGGGCTGCCGGCACGCACCTGGGCGCGCTCGGCGTCGGTGATCGGCCCCATCCGGCAGCGCGGCGGCGCGATCATCGTCTGCTGTACCGGCATCGGTACGCCCTTGTCCTGCAGCGTGGAGACCAGGGCCTCGCCCGTGCCGAGCTGGCTCAGTACCTTGGCCACGTCCAGCTTTGGGTTCGGCACGAACGTCTCGGCCGCGGTCTTCACCGCCTTCTGGTCGCGCGGGGTGAACGCACGCAGCGCATGCTGCACGCGGTTGCCGAGCTGGCCGAGGATGTTGCCCGGCACGTCGTCGGGGAACTGCGAGCAGAAATACACGCCCACGCCCTTGGAACGGATCAGGCGCACCACCTGCTCGATGCGCTGCACCAGCGATGGCGGTGCATCGTCGAACAGCAGGTGCGCCTCGTCGAAGATGAAGACCAGCTTCGGCTTGTCCAGGTCGCCCACTTCCGGCAGCTGCTCGAACAGCTCCGACAGCAGCCACAGCAGGAAGGTGGAGTACAGCTTGGGCTTGAGCACCAGCTGGTCGGCGGCGAGGATGCCGATCATGCCGCGGCCGTCGTGGTTGACCCGCATGATGTCGGCCAGTTCCAGCGCCGGTTCGCCGAAGAAGTTCTCGCCACCGTCCTGCGCCAGGCGCAGCACCGAGCGCTGGATCGCGGCGATCGACTGCGCGCTGACCAGGCCGTACTCGGTGGAGATGTCCTTGCGCTCCTCGGCGACGAGGCCGAGCAGGGCGCGCAGGTCGTCCATGTCCAGCAGCAGCAGGCCGCGGTCGTCGGCCAGCTTGAACACGATGTCGAGCACCCCGGCCTGGGTGTCGTTCAATTCGAGGATGCGCGACAGCAGGGTCGGGCCCATTTCGCTGACGGTGGTGCGCACCGGGTGGCCCAGCTTGCCGTACAGGTCCCAGAAGAGGGTGGGGCTGGCGGCGGGCGCATAGTCGGCCACGCCGATCTCGGCGGCGCGCTGGAGCAGGTTCTCGGCGCCGCTGCCGGGCACGGCCAGGCCGGAGACATCGCCCTTCACATCGGCCAGGAACACCGGCACGCCCAGTCGCGAGAAGCCCTCGGCCAGCGTCATCAGGGTCACGGTCTTGCCGGTACCGGTGGCGCCGGCCACCAGGCCGTGGCGGTTGCCAAGTTTCGGCAGCAGGGTGACGGCAATATCGTCGGTAATGCCTTTGCCGAGCAGAATCGGATCCATGGTCCAGCCCTTGTGATGAATAGCCCAATGTTAACCGCCGGCAGTGACGGTCCGAAGGTCGGCTTGCCCGGACCTTGGCGGCGCCGCTACTCTGCCTGCCTGTTTCGCACACAGTGCCATCAATGCCCGTTCCTGTCCTGATTTCCCGTGGTTGGCCGCTGCTGGCCCTGGCCGGCCTGGTTTCCCTGGCGCCCGACGCCCATGCACAGCGGGTTTCGGCCCGGGACAAGGTGAAGGTGGATGCGCTGCAGCAGCGCATGACCGCCGCCGAAAAGCGCTACAGCGACGCTCTGCTGCTGGTCGCCAATGCGGATCCCAAGGGCAGCAACGAGGCCGATGCCGCGCTGGAGGACATGGAAGATGTCCTCAACGACTGCGTGAAGCAGAAGGGTTGCCAGATGGGCACCCTGCTGGCCAGCTACAAGCGCCTGCTCAAGCATGACGCCGATGCGGCCGCCAGCGATGACGTGGCCGACGAGGGCGGTGATCGCCTGGAAGCCGACCCCGACCACATCGGCCCGCTGACCGCGGACGTGCCCGAGGCCGCGCGCGCTGCCGCGCTGCTGAACGACAAGCGGCACGCCTTCGACAGCATGGTCGAGTACAACCCGGCAGTGCAGGCCGGCATCCGTCGCTGGCTGACCGACATGCGCCCGGCGCTGCTGACCAGCTACGAGAATTACCAGAACCTGCGCGCGGTGATGTGGCCGGAGTGGGAGAAGCGTGGCCTGCCCGAGGCACTGCTGTTCGGCATCATGGCCAAGGAATCCAACGGTCGCGTACATGCCTCCTCGCGTGCCGGTGCCGCCGGCCTGATGCAGTTCATGCCGGCCACCGGCCGCCGCTTCGGCCTCGGCCCGGACGGCACCGGCTTCGATACCCGTTTCGACGCGCGCAGCGCGGCCGAGGCCAGCGCCAGCTACCTCAACGAGCGCCTGCGGGAACTGAACAACAACGTGGAAATGTCGGTGGCCGCCTACAACGGTGGCGAAGGCCGTGCCGCACGCGTGTTCAAGCAGAGCGCCGGCCAGAGCTTCTGGACCGACAGCGTCTACAACCAGTTCCCGGGCGAGACCAAGGACTATGTGCCGATGGTGATCGCCGCGGCCTGGATCTTCCTGCACCCGCAGCAGTACGGCGTGGAGTTCCCGAAGATCAGCGCCCAGCCGGCCACGCTGCGCCTGGCCAAGTCCACCACCATCTACGAACTGACCATCTGCCTGGGCAGCCACGGTACGCGCGATGGCTACATGCGTGCGCTGCGCAACCTCAACCCGCGCTATGAAGCCGATGGCTGGATTCCGGCCGGCACGCTGATCAACGCCACCACCCGCATCGCCGGGCTGTACCAGCGCAACTGCGTCAGTGGCCCGCGTGCCGACCTGGCCCGCACCCTGATCACCGCCGATCTGAACGCAGCGATCAAGCGCCCAACCGCGGCCAGCTACACCGGCAGCGTGGCGGTGGGCGGTGTGGTACCGGTGGCCGACGCGGCTGCATCCACCAGCGTGCCGACCACGCCGGTGGCGGCGGTGGCGACGCCCCGCCCGACGCCGGCCGCGCGTCCGAAGCCGGTGCGCAGCCACAAGGTGGGCAAGGGCGAGACCCTGAGCGCCATCGCGGCGAAGTTCCAGTGCGACGTGCCGACCCTGGCCCGTGCCAATGGCCTGAAGGGCCCTGCCTACAGCCTGCGCCACGGCCAGACGCTGAAGCTGCAGGGCTGCGACAAGTAATCCCCCCGACCCCTGGAACCCGCATGGACCTCGAAGCCACCCGCAACCTGTTCGCCAACCTCCGCGAAAACACCGACTGGGACATCAACGGCCCGTTGCTGTGGGGGTACTTCTTCGTCCACTCCAGCGCCGAGCCGCTGCAGGCACTGGCGGACCACCTGCAGGCGCAGGGCTATGCCTTCGTGGAACTGTTCGAGCAGGAGCCGGAAGAGGGCGACGCGCCGTTCCACGTGCTGCACGTGGAGCGCGTGGAGATCCACGACGAAGCCTCGCTGGACCGCCGCAACCAGGAATTCGCGGCGCTGGCCGCGGAGAAGGGCGTGGAAGACTACGACGGCATGGACGTCGGCCCCGCCCCGGCCCTGCAGTAACGCCAAAAAGGGGACGGAGGGGATTAAGTCGTTTATGCATAAACGACTTAATCCCCTCCGTCCCCTTTTGGTCAGCGCAGTTTCGCCAGGGCCTGGCCCAGCTGCACCGGGCTTTCGGCGCCCAGTTGCGGGGCGAACTCGGCCACGCCGGGCGGCAGCAGCACGATCACGGTCGAGCCGTAGTTGAAGCGTGCCATTTCGGCGAAACGCTCCAGCTTGATGCCCTGGCCGCGGTAGTCCTTGCGGGTGATGCGATCACCGTAGGCCGGGATCTCCTCGCCGCTCCACACGGTTTCCACGCCGGAAACCAGCAGCGCACCGACCATCACACTGACCATCGGGCCGAAGCTGGTGTCGAAGTGGCAGACCAGGCGCTCGTTGCGCGCGAACAGGCGCGGTACGCCGTTGACGGCGGCCGGGCCGACGCTGAACAGGCGCCCCGGCACGTGTACCGTCTCGCGCAGGGTGCCGGTCCACGGCATGTGCACGCGGTGGTAATCGCGCGGGGACAGATACACGGTGGCGTACAGGCCATCGTTGTACGGCTTGGCATCCTCGTCACTGCCCAGCAGCTCGGCGGCGGTGAACGACTGGCCCTTGGCCTGGAAAATGCGGCCGGCCTCGATCCTGCCGAGCTGGCTGATGCGGCCGTCGGCGGGCATCACCAGGCTGCGCGGATCGGCATCGGCCACGCGCGCGCCCGGCTTCAGTGCACGGGTGAAGAACTGGTTGAAGGTCGCGTAGCTGCGCGGGTCCGGGTTGGCCGCTTCGTCCAGGTTGACGTTGAACTTGCGGGTGACCGTGTCGATCAGCCAGCGCGACACGCGCGGATCGTCCGAGTACGCCAGCGAACGCGCCATCGAGGACAGCAGGCGGTGGGGCAGGGCGTACGTCAGGGCGGTGGTGAGGCTCATGGGGCAGTTTTCTCGGTCAGCTTCTGCAGGTCGCGGGCAATCGCCGGCGCATTGAACGGGGGGCGCACCAGGCCGGCAAGACGGCCCTGCGGGTCGAGCACGGCCAGGCTGGCCGAATGCTCGACGGTGTAGTCCTCGGGGTTCTCGTCGAAATGCTTGCCCGGCACTTTCTGGAACACGAAGCCCAGCGAGGTGGCGAAGCGCTCCAGCGAGGGGATATCGGCGGTGGCGGCCAGGGTGTCCTTGTGGAAGCCGTGCACGTACTCGCCTAGGCGGGTGGCGCTGTCGCGGTCCGGGTCGACCGAGATGAACAGCACGCGCGGGCGCAGGCCATCGGGCAGAGCCTCCCACTGGTTCTGCGCGCCGGCCAGCTCGGCCAGCGTGGTCGGGCAGACGTCGGGGCAGAAGGTGAAGCCCAGGAACACCAGGGTCCAGTGGCCCTTCAGTTCGCCCGGGATCAGGCGGGTGCCATCGGACTGGGCCAGGTTGAAGTCGGGCAGTTCACGCGGTTGCGGGTACAGCGTGATCGCTTCGGTGGCCGGGGCGTTGGCCGGCGGCTTCGGCGCGAACACCTGCTGGGCGGCCAGCAGGCCGAGCCCCGCCGCCAGGGCGATCAGCAGGATGATGCCGGCGTTGCGATTGAACATGGGGGCTCCCGCGCGAAATGGGCTCCATCATACCGGCTGCGGCCCGATCGTTTCCGCCGCAACGGATGCCGCCGCGGGCGCCAGCCCCTATAATCGGGGGCCACTTTGCCCGCAGTACCGCCATGACCGCTGAAACGGCCGCCGAACTCCACACGATCATCGATCTGATCCGCTACGGCACCAGCCGTTTCAACGAAGCCGGGCTGACCTTCGGGCACAGCTACGACAACGCGCTGGACGAGGCCACCCAGCTGGTGCTGCACAGCCTGCACCTGCCGCACGACCTCGGCCCGGCCTACGGCCAGGCGCGCCTGCTGCAGGCCGAGAAGCTGCGCGTGCTGGAGCTGTTCCAGCGCCGCATCGACGAACGCATCCCGGCCGCCTACCTGACCGGTGAAGCCTGGTTTGCCGGCCTGAGCTTCAAGAGCGACAAGCGCGCCTTGGTGCCGCGCTCGCCGATCGCCGAACTGATCGAGTGCGGCTTCGAGCCCTGGCTGGCCGGCCGCGACGTGTACCGTGCGCTGGACCTGTGCACCGGTTCGGGCTGCATCGCCATCGCCATGGGGCACTACTACCCGAACTGGCAGGTGGACGGCGTCGACCTGAGCGACGACGCGCTGTCGCTGGCTGAAGAAAACCGGGAGCGGCTGCAGGCGTACAACGTCAACCTGATCAAGTCGGACCTGTTCAACGGCCTGTCCGGCCGCCACTACGACCTGATCGTCACCAATCCGCCGTACGTCACCAACGACGAGACCGATGCGCTGCCGAAGGAATACTCCTACGAGCCGGAAATGGGCCTGCGTGCCGGCGACGACGGCCTGGACCTGGTGCTGAAGATCCTGCGTGACGCGCCGCTGCACCTGAGCGAAGACGGCCTGCTGATCTGTGAAGTGGGCGAGTCCGAACAGCATCTGATCAAGCTGCTGCCGGAAGTCGATTTCGCCTGGATCGAGTTCAAGGTCGGCCAGATGGGCATCTTCGCGGTCGAATGCCGCGAGCTGATCGCCCACAGCGCCCGCATCACCGAACTGGCGGCGCAGCGCCCGTGAGCTCCAATTCGTTCGGCAAGCTGTTCACCGTCACCACGTTCGGCGAGTCGCACGGGCCGGCCATCGGCTGCGTGATCGATGGCTGCCCGCCGGGGCTGGCGCTGGACGCGGCCGAATTCGCCCACGACCTGCAGCGCCGCGCCACCGGCAAGAGCCGGCACACCTCGGCGCGGCGCGAGGCCGATGAGGTCGAGATCCTGTCCGGCGTGTATGAGGGCCTGACCACCGGCACCCCGATCGCGCTGCTGATCCGCAACACCGACCAGCGCAGCAAGGATTACGCCAACATCGGCCAGCAGTTCCGCCCGGGCCACGCCGATTACAGTTACTGGCACAAGTACGGCATCCGCGACCCGCGCGGTGGCGGCCGTTCCTCGGCACGCGAGACCACCATGCGCGTGGCCGCCGGCGTGGTCGCCAAGAAGTGGCTGGCCGAGCGCTTCGGCGTCACCGTGCGTGGCTACCTGTCGCAGCTGGGCGACATCACCCCGGCCGGTTTCGACTGGTCGGCGGTGGAAGACAACCCGTTCTTCTGGCCGCACGCCGCACAGGTGCCCGAGCTGGAGGCGTACATGGATGCGCTGCGCAAGTCCGGTGATTCGGTCGGTGCGCGCGTGGACGTGGTCGCCGACAACGTGCCGCCGGGCTGGGGCGAGCCGATCTACGGCAAGCTTGATGGCGAACTCGCTGCCGCGCTGATGAGCATCAACGCGGTGAAGGGCGTGGAAATCGGCGACGGTTTCGCCAGCGCCGCACAGAAGGGCACCGAACACCGCGACCTGCTGACCCCGCAGGGCTTCGCCAGCAACCATGCCGGCGGCATCCTCGGTGGCATTTCCACCGGCCAGCCGGTGGTCGCCTCGATCGCCCTGAAGCCGACCTCCAGCCTGCGCCTGCCGGGCCCGTCGCTGGATACCGCCGGCAACGTGGTCGAGGTGGTCACCACCGGTCGTCACGACCCCTGCGTCGGCATCCGTGCCACCCCGATCGCCGAGGCGATGGTGGCGATGGTGCTGATGGACCAGGCGCTGCGCCACCGCGCGCAGTGCGGCGATGTCGGCACGATCACCCCGCGCATTCCCGGGCAGATCGATGGCTGACACGCGGCCGACCGTGTGGGTGAGCCAGCCGCTGATCGACGCGGCCATCGCGCCGCTGCGCGATCGCGTGCAGCTGCGCAGCACCGACACGGTCACCGCCTGGTCGCCGGACCAGATAGCCGAACAGCTGGCCAGCGCCGATGGCGCGATCATCACCCTCAACGAGCGCATCGGTGCGGCCCAGGTGTCCGGCGCCGCGCAGCTGCAGGTGATCGCCAATGTCGGGGTGGGCTACAACAACCTGGACGTCGACGCGCTCAGCGCGGCCGGCATCCTCGCCAGCAATACCCCGGACGTCCTCACTGAAACCACCGCCGATCTCGGTTTCGCCCTGTTGATGGCGACCGCGCGCCGCATCACTGAATCCGAGCGCTGGCTGCGCGAAGGCCAGTGGCAGCAGTGGTCGTTCCAGACCATGCTCGGTGCCGACATCCACGGCAGCACGCTGGGCATCCTCGGCATGGGCCGCATCGGCCAGGGTATCGCCCGCCGCGGCGCGCACGGTTTCGGCATGAAGGTGCTGTACCACAACCGATCGCAGCTGCCGGCCGCGACCGAGGCGGAAGTGGGCGCCACCTATGTGGACCTGGATACGCTGCTCGCGCAGTCCGACCACCTGCTGCTGGTGCTGCCGTATACCCCGGCCTCGCACCATCTGATCGATGCCGCCGCGCTGGCGAAGATGAAGCCGTCGGCGACGCTGGTGAACATCGCCCGCGGCGGCCTGGTCGATGAGATCGCGCTGGCCGATGCGCTGGCCAACGGTCGCCTTGCAGCAGCGGGCCTGGATGTGTACGAAGGCGAGCCAAAAGTACGCCCCGAACTGCTGGCGCTGCGCAACGTGGTGCTCACTCCGCACATCGGCAGTGCCTCGCTGGCTACGCGCACGGCGATGGTACAGCTGGCCGTCGATAATCTGGTCGCCGGGCTCGGCCTGGACGGCGGCCCGTCGCGCATGCCGAGCGCGATCAACGCTGACGCGGCGATGGCCGCGCGCGTGACTCTGGGCAAAAAAACCGGGAAACGATAGGGAACCTCCGCGCGCCCCGCTTGAGGAGGTTCCCCGAACCCAGCTGTCGTGCGTGATTTTTCCCCATCCCCGTTTTCGTGAGAGTTTCCCCCATGAGCAATGCACAGCGCAGTTTCCACGTCGCCGTCGTTGGTGCCACCGGCGCCGTCGGCGAGACCATGTTGTCGATCCTGGCCGAGCGTGACTTCCCGGTCGGCACCCTGAGCGTCCTCGCCTCCGAGCGTTCGGCCGGCGGCGAGATCGAGTTCAACGGCCAGAAGGTCACGGTCCAGGACCTGGCCACCTTCGATCCGACCGGCGTCGAGATCGCGCTGTTCTCGGCCGGCGGCAGCGTGTCCAAGGAATACGCGCCGAAGTTCGCCGCCGCTGGTGCGGTGGTGATCGACAACTCCTCGGCCTTCCGTTACGACGATGACGTGCCGCTGGTGGTGTCCGAGGTCAACCCGGAACAGGTCGCCAACCGTCCGCGCGGCATCATCGCCAACCCCAACTGCTCGACCATGCAGATGCTGGTGGCGCTGGCGCCGCTGCACCGCAAGTACGGCATCGAGCGCATCAACGTCTCCACCTACCAGTCGGTGTCCGGCGGTGGTCGTTCGGCCACCGAGGAGCTGGGCAAGCAGACCGGCCAGCTGCTGAGCTTCCAGGAGATCGATCCGCAGCGCTTCCCGGTGCAGATCGCCTTCAACCTGATCCCGCACATCGACGACTTCCAGGACAACGGCTTCACCAAGGAAGAGATGAAGCTGATCTGGGAAACCCGCAAGATCCTCGGCGACGACAGCATCCTGGTGAACCCGACTGCGGTGCGCGTGCCGGTGTTCTACGGCCACTCCGAATCAGTGGCGATCGAGACCCGTGACAAGGTCACCGTGGCCGAAGCACGCGCGCTGCTGGAGCAGTCGCCGGGCATCGAAGTGGTCGACCGCCACGAGGCCGGTGGTTACCCGACCCCGGTCACCCACGCCTCGGGCACCGACGCGGTGTATGTCGGCCGCATCCGTGAGGACCTGTCGCACCCGCGCGGCCTGAACCTGTGGATCGTGTCGGACAATGTGCGCAAGGGTGCTGCCCTGAATGCCGTGCAGCTGGCCGAGCTGGTCGCCGCCGAGCAGCGCTGATCACTGCGGTTGCCTCACCGGTCGTGCCGGCCGCTGGCCGGCATTGCCGTGATCCATGCGCCGGAGTGCATGCTGGCCAGCGGCCGGCACTCCCTCAAGGGTCTTTCCGGTGGGTGCGGACCCCGGTCCGCACGCTTTATAGTGTCGCCCATGAATAAACGGGCCAGGGGCGCAAAGCGCCCGCTCCTCTATCTTTCCACCGCGCTGCTGGCCCTGGCCAGTAGTTCGGCGCTTGCCCTGGGTCTGGGCGACATCCGTGTCCTGTCCAAGCCGGGCCAGCCCCTGTTGGCCGAAATCCCGGTGGTCTCCGCCGATCCGTCCGAGCTGGAGAACCTGCGTGTCGCGTTGGCCTCACCGGTCACCTTCGAGCGCGTCGGCCTGCAGCGGCCGACCGGGCTGGTCGGCGAACTGCAGTTCGAACTGACCCGCAATGCGCAGGGCAGGGCGGTGGTGCGGGTAACCTCGCAGACGCCGGTCGAGACCCCGTCGCTCAGCTTCCTGATCGAGGCCGACTGGGGCCAGGGCCGCCTGGTGCGCGAGTACTCGGCGCTGGTCGATGCACCGTCCAGCGCAGTGGCCGTGGCCGAGCCGGAAATCGTTGCACCCGCAGGCACGCTCTCCAACACCATCGCCCGTGAGGCCGCCCCGGCGCCCGCCGCTGCGGAGAGCGCGAGCGCGCCTGCACCGTCCACCGCCGCCACGCCGGCACCCGCACCGGCTCGCCCGCGTGCAGTGGCCGCACCCGCTGCCGCGCCGGCAGCCGATGGCAGCGTCACCGTCCAGCGTGGGCAGACCCTGTCGCAGATCGCCAGCGCGGTGGCCCGCGGCAACCAGGTCAGCCGCGACCGCGCAATGATTGCGCTGCTGCGCGCCAACCCGGAGGCCTTCATCCGCGGCAACGTCAACCTGCTCAAGCAGGGCGCCGTGCTGCGCATGCCCGGCAGCGATGCACTGGCGGCGGTCGATGCCGCCGAGGCCGCAGCGCTGGTGCGTGAGCATGCCGCACAGTGGCGGCAGGCACGCACCGTGCCGCAACCGGCGGGTACCGTGGCCCCGGTCGCCACGGCGGCAACCACGAACGCTTCTTCCCCGGCTGCGGCCAATGGGGCACGACTTGAAATCGCTCCGGCGCTGGCCTCCGACGCCGCGCACGCGGGCACAACCACCGGCACTGGAGCCGGCAGCGAGGGTGACATGCTGGGCAACGAACAACTGCGCCAGGCACGCGAGGACATCGCGACCCGCGATGCCGAGATCGGCGAGCTGAAGCAGCGCGTGGCCGACCTGGAAAAACTCAAGGAACAGCAGCAGTCGCTGATCGCGATGAAGGACAACGACCTGGCCGCCGCGCAGCAGCGCCTGGCGCAGGCACCGGATGCCCGCGATGCGGCCACGCCGTGGTACTGGCTGGGTCTGCCGGTGATGTTGCTGGCGGCCGGCGCGGCCTGGCTGCTGCGTCGTCGCAAGCCGTCGCCACTGCCGCCGCTGCGCGAGGAAGGCGATGCCGCAGGCCTGGCCGCTGCGGTACCGGCGGGCGCGGCGCTGGATACGCTGGCCGAGCAGTCTTCGTGGTCGACGGCGGTGTCCGACAGTGGCCGCCAGGAGCCGGCGATGCCGGCCTGGGCGAGCGAAACCGAGGTGCAGGATGACGTGGCTGCCGGACCGGTCGCCGACGTCGCCGCCCAGGCTGACTGGCAGGCGCAGACGCTGCGCGATGACGAAGTGGTGCAGCTGCCCGAGGCCGTGACCGACCTGCCGCGCTGGGACGAGCCAGTGACTACGCAGGACACCCCTGTGCCGGAAGCTGTGCAGGATGAGCCGGTCGCGCAGGCAGTCCCTGACGAGATCGCAGTGCCGGACTACGCGCTGCACGCCGAACAGCAGCCGCAGTTCCGCGGCGTGTTCGACCTGCCGGCCGATCACCATGACAGCGGGGATTCAAACGCGGTGCCGCACGACGCGCTGGCCGAGGCCGCGCATGAAGAAGGCACCGCGGCACCGGCCAGCGATGCCGGCTGGGCGCCGCGCGCCGGGCAGGAGCGCCTGGAGCTGGCCATCGCCTACCTCGATCTGGGCGATGCCCAGACCGCCCGTACCTTGCTGCAGGAAGTGGCCGAGGGCGGCGACCTGCATTGCCAGGCCCAGGCTCGCGAACTGCTGGCCCGCCTGCCGTGACCGAACCCGCCGACAAGGACCGTGCCATGAGCCGCGAGCGCCGCATCGACTACGTTGAATTCGCCTCCAGTGACCCGGCCGCCAGCCGCGCCTTCTTCGAAAAGGTGTTCGGCTGGTCGTTCGTCGACTATGGCAGCGACTACACCGCCTTCGACGATGGCCGCCTGCAGGGCGGCTTCTTCCGCGGCCAGCCGCAACGGGCCAGCGACAGCGGTGCGCCGCTGCTGGTCCTGTATGCCGACCAGCTGGCGCCGATCGAAGCGGCGGTGCGCAACGCTGGCGGTGAGGTCGTGCGGCCGGTGTTCTCTTTCCCTGGCGGCAGCCGCTTCCAGTTCGTCGAGCCCGGTGGCAACGAACTGGCAGTCTGGTCCGAACGCGATCCGGCCTGAGCGCCGCCCCACCCGCAACATCGAGGTAGCACATGCGTTACGCGCTTGGCGTCGAATACGACGGCAGCGATTTCAGGGGCTGGCAGAACCTGGGCGAGGGCGGCCCCAGCGTGCAGGCCAGCCTTGAGCAGGCCCTGTCGTCGGTGGCCGATGCGCCGCTGCAGGTGGTCTGTGCCGGTCGCACCGATGCCGGTGTGCATGGCCAATGCCAGGTCGTCCACTTCGATACCGACGTGGTGCGCGATCCGCGCGCCTGGATGCTGGGCACCACCACCCGCCTGCCGCGCTCGATCGCGGTGCGCTGGTGCGTGCCGGTGGCCGATGATTTCCACGCCCGCTTCTCGGCGCGTGCGCGCCGCTACCGCTACCGCCTGCTCAACCGCGAAGTGCGGCCGGCGCTGCAGCGGCAGACCCTCAGCTGGGAGCGCCGGGCGCTGGACGAGACCCTGATGCATGCCGCCGGCCAGGCCCTGCTCGGCGAGAACGACTTCAGTGCGTTCCGCTCGGTGCAGTGCCAGGCGCTGCATGCACGGCGTGAACTGCAGTCACTGCAGGTCAGCCGCCAGGGCGAGGTGATCGAGGTCGCCGTGCAGGGCAATGCATTCCTTCATCACATGGTCCGCAATATCGTCGGATCGCTGATCCTGGTGGGCAGCGGCGAAAAACCGGTGGAATGGATCGCCGAACTGCTGGCCGGGCGCGATCGCACCGTAGCCGGTCCCACCGCACCGCCGCAGGGCCTGGTGTTCCTTGGGCCCCTGTACCCCGACAACTGGCATCTGCCCGCCGAGGTCACGCTATGAGCCGCTCCTACTACCGCACGCGCATCAAGTTCTGTGGCATGACCCGGGCCGGCGACGTCCGCCTGGCCGGTGAACTGGGTGTGGACGCGGTGGGTTTCATCTTCGCCCGTGAAAGCAGCCGCCGGGTCGCCCCGGCCGAGGCACGCGCGATGCGCCAGGCGATCGCGCCGATGGTCGACGTGGTGGCGCTGTTCCGCAACAACAGCAAGGAAGAGGTGCGCGAGGTGCTGCGCACGGTACGACCGACCCTGCTGCAGTTCCATGGCGAGGAAGACGAGAGCTTCTGCCGCAGCTTCAACATGCCGTACCTGAAGGCGATCGCCATGGGCGGGCGTGAAGAGATCAACGCCCGCACCCTGCAGCTGCGCTATCCCAGCGCCGCCGGCTTCCTGTTCGACAGTCATGCGCCGGGCGGCGGTGGCGGCACCGGCGTGGCCTTCGACTGGGGCCGGATCCCGACCGGCCTGCATCGCCCGTTCCTGCTGGCCGGTGGCCTGAACCCGGAAAACGTCTACGACGCGGTGCTGGCCACCCTGCCGTGGGGCGTGGATGTCTCCAGCGGCATCGAACTGGAGCCGGGCATCAAGGACGGCTACAAGATGCGCACCTTCGTCGAGGAAGTGCGCCGCGCCGATTGCACGGTTCTCGAGTGATTCGCGTCACTATTTACCCTGATCAGCGCCCCGATTTGAGCCTGCACGCATTCTTCACATAGGATGGTCCCAAGCGCGCCTGCCATGAGGGCTGGCGCGGGGATCGACGGGACGCGCTCGGCGCGCCCCGAACGGGCGGCCGCCGCCCATAGCCCAGGAAGGCAAGCGATGCAGGAGTTTCTCACCGTCGTACTCGGTTACCCGACGCTGCCGTACAGCATTCTGCTGTTGGTGTCGGTGATGTATTGGGCGGTTGCGGCGTTCGGCCTGGTCGATGACGGTTTTGGCGATCTCGGCGCCGATGGCGCGCTCGAGACGGGGACCGACCTCAGTGGCCTGTCGGCCATGCTGGCGCGCTGGGGCCTGGGCGGCGTCCCGATCATGGTGGTGGTCACCCTGCTGGGCCTGTTCGGCTGGCTCATCACCTATTTCATCCATCTGTTCGTACTGCTGCCGCTGCCGGACCTGCTGCGCTGGGGCCTGGGTACGCTCGTGGCGGTGCTGGCACCGCTGCCTGCGGTACCGGTCGTCGCGCTGATCCTGCGCCCGGTCCGGCGCTTCCTGCTGCGTCTGCGTCCGGTGCCGCAGGCATCGCTGCTGGGCCGGATCGGCGTGGTCGCATCGCCGAAGGTGGACGCACGCAGCGGTCATGCCACTGTCGATGATGGCGGCGCCGGGCTGGTGCTGCAGATCCGCAGCGACATCGAACTGCAGCGTGGCGAGCGCATCGTGCTGGTCGAGCACATGGCCGAACAACACTTTTACCGGGTGGTCCGCGCCGATGCGATCGCCCTCGATTTCCAGGACAACCTGCTTCCGGGCAACAAGGAGAATCATCAATGACGTTGGCATCCCTCTTACCGATCCTGGCCGTCGCCGGCGGCCTGCTCGTCCTGCTGCTGGGCGTGGCCGGGCTGTTCAAGGCCTTCTATCGCAAGGTCGACCAGGGCGTGGCCCTGATCGTCAACGACATGAGCTCCACGCCCAAGGTGCACTTCACCGGTGCGCTGATCATCCCGGTGCTGTACCGCGCCGAGCTGATGCGGATCAGCCTGATCACCCTGCAGATCGACCGCCGCGGCAAGGAAGGCCTGATCTGCCGCGACAACATGCGTGCCGACATCGCCGTGGCCTTCTACCTGCGGGTGAACGAGACCCAGGCCGATGTGCTGCGCGTGGCCAAGGCCATCGGTGCCGACCGTGCGTCGGACAAGCATGCCGTCGATGAGCTGTTCAACGCCAAGTTCTCCGAAGCGCTGAAGACGGTCGGCAAGAAGTTCGACTTCACCGAACTGTTCGAGAAGCGCCAGGAGTTCCGCGACGAGATCATCGCGGTGATCGGCAACGACCTCAACGGCTATGTGCTGGAAGACGTGGCGATCGATTACCTGGAGCAGACCCCGAAGTCGCTGCTGGACCAGTTCAACATCCTCGACGCGCAGGGCATCCGCAAGATCACCGAGCTGACCGCCGCGCAGAACGTGGTGACCAACGAGCTGGAGCAGAACGAGAAGCTCGCCATCACCAAGAAGAACGTGGAAGCGCGTGAAGCGCTGCTGGCGCTGGAACGCCAGCAGGCCGAAGCCGAAGCACGCCAGAAGCGCGAGATCGAGACCATCCGCGCGCGCGAGGAGGCCGAGACCGCCAAGGTGCAGGAAGAGCAGCGCCAGCTGTCCGAGAATGCCCGCATCGAAGCACAGCAGCTGATCGAGATCCGCGACCAGAACCGTCTGCGCGAAGTGGAAGTGGCCGAGCAGAACCGCCAGCGTGCCGTGGCCATCGAGGCCGAGCGCGTGGAGCGTGCACGCCAGCTGGAGCAGGTCACCACCGACCGCGAAGTGCAGTTGCAGGGCGTGGAGCGCGACAAGGTGGTCGAGCAGGGCAAGATGGACGTGGCCAACATTACCCGCGAACGCATCTCCATCGACAAGACCGTGGCGCAGGAAGAAGAGCGCATCAAGGAAGTGCGTGAGGTCTCCGAGGCCGACCGCCAGAAGCAGGTGCTGATCCTGGAAGCCGAAGCCAAGGCGCAGGAATCGCTGGTGCGCGAAGTGAAGGAAGCGCAGGCGCGCGAAACCGCCTCCAAGCATCGTGCGGTGGAACTGACCACGCTGGCCCAGGCCGAGCACGAAGCAGCCGGCAAACAGGCCGAAGCCAAGCGCCTGCTGGCCGACGCGCTGCGCGCCGAACAGGCCGCTCCTGGCCTGGCCGAAGCGCAGGTGCGTGAAGCTTCGGCACTGGCCATCGAGAAGGTCGGCATCGCCGAGGCCCGCGTGATCGAAGCCAAGGCCGAAGCCAGCCTGAAGCAGGGCAGCAACGAAGCCCGCGTGCTGGCCGAGACCCTGCAGGCGCAGGCGCAGGGTGAGGAGAAGATGGGCCTGGCCCGTGCCACCGCCACCGAATCGCTGGGCAACGCCGAAGCCGGCGTGGTGCAGAAGAAGCTGCTGGCCGAGGCCGAGGGCCTGGTGCGCAAGTTCGAAGCCATCGCCTCGCTGAGCGACCAGGCGCGTGGCCACGAAGAGTTCCGCATGATGCTGGACAACAGCCTGAAGCAGGCGCTGGCCTCGATCGAAGCCGGCAAGGAAGTCTCGCGCGAGAACGCCAATGTCATCGCCAGCGCGCTGCGCAACGCCGACATCGACCTGGTCGGTGGCGACGGCGGCATGTTCGAGAACCTGGTCAAGGCGGTGTCGCTGGGCAAGTCGATCGAAGGCTTCGCCGGCAAGAGCCCGATCGTGCAGGAGCTGATGCAGCGCTACCTGGGCGTGGCCGTGGCCGAACCGGCACCGCGCCAGATCGCCGAGGATGCCGAAGCGGTGCCGACCGTGTCGGCCACCGTGGTCGACAGCGCCCGTTGATGCATCGGGCGATGGCTGCTGCGGCCATCGCCCGCCCGCGCCGGCCGCAACCGCGGCCGTCCGCCCGTGAGCCGGAAGCCTGCTGATGTCTGATACCCATCCGTCCGCCGAATCCACTGCACCGGAGGCCGGCGGCACCACCGTCGACCAGGCCGTTGCCCAGGGCGGCGCCTACGAAGTCCTGCGCCGCCGCCTGGCCGAGCAGGGCCAGCGCCTGCAGGGCCTGGCCGAGACGCTCAACCGCCAGCGCCTGGCCGAGTTCGGCGACAGCCGCCTGGAGGTGGTCGGGCGCTTCCGCATCCGCAGCGAGAACAACTGCGTCGGCCGTGACATCGTGCAGGTCGGCCCGGACCGCCTGCTGTTCGGCTACAACGTGTTCATCGGGCTGAAGACCCAGACCCGCATCGAGGACGTGTTCGGCCTGTACCGGCTGGTGCAGGGCAGCGACGGCTACGACGTGGCCGCGCTGGAGCTGAAGGGCAGCTTCCTCGACCAGCCCGGCTTCGTGCACGACTTCAATGAGCTGTACGCGTACTACAAGCACGCACGCCTGCTGCAGCTGATCGTGGTGGGCGACAAGCTGCTGGCCTCGTTCCAGATCGGCGAGCGCAGCAGCGACGTGCGCGTGTTCCGCTGGGCGCTGTCGCGCGATGGCGAACTGACCTATCTGGATGCGCGCGGCGAGCGCGATATCGCACTGCCGCCGCCGTTCGACTTCGAATGGACCAGGGCGACCCGCGACCTGGCAGTCAATGGACGCCATTCGCACCTGAACATCCTCGACACCCTGTTCGTGGAGACCACCGGCGGCGACCTCACCATCAAGGTCGAGAACAATACCGAGACCGGGCAGGGCATCTACAGCGAACCGGTGGAGGACAGCACGCAGTCGCTGGACGACGCCCAGTTCGAATTCGCCCGGGTCGGCTCGCTGGTGCTGCTGAAGGTGCTGCCGTACCGCGAGACGGAGTGGCGCGGCCTGATCTACAACACGCTGACCGGCGGCATCGTGCGCAACGATGCGATCGTGCAGGCCTGCGTGCAGCTGCCCGAAGACCACGGCGTGATCTTCCCGGGTGGGTATTACCTGCAGGGCGGCGAGCACAAGGCATTCGACGCCTCGATGGCCGGCATGCAGTTCAAGCGCAGCATCCGTTCGCCGAACGGCGAGGACGTGCTGTACATCTTCTACGAGCGCGAAGGCGGACGCTCGGCGCTGTTCGTCTACAACACCATCCAGCGCGTGCTGCAGAACCCGGTGTTCGGCCATGGCTACGCCTTGATGCAGGACGGGCGCATGGTGCTGTTCCATGCCGAAGGCAGCGAACCGACCCGCATCCATCCGATGCAGGTCTGGCAGACCCCGTTCAGCAGTGACGAGTTTGCAGCCAGCCGACCGCCCGGCAACACCTTCATGGGCCGCATCGGCAACGCCGAGCTGGTGCGCGGCATTTCCAACCTGTTCAACCTGGCGCGCGAGATCGAAGGCCAGGACGTGTCGGTGCAGCGCTACCAGCGCCTGGTGGCCGACACCCGGCGCCTGTTCGATGCCCACCACTGGCTGGGCGACGCGGCCTGCGATGGCGCCGAGGCGCTGCTGCGGCAGATCAGCGCCACCGGCGAATCGGTGCTGGACGAATACGAGAAGGTGCAGTCGATCCGCCAGCAGTCGGCGCAGGCGATGGTCGAGGCCGAGGCCGCGCACAAGGCGCTGCTGGGGCGGCTGCAGCCGCAGAACTGGAACGAGGTGCAGGCCTTCGTCGAGGCGCTCAATGCGATCACCGCATTGCGTGGACGGCTGCTGACCATCCGTGAGCTGCGCTACATCGACACCGCGCGCATCGAAGTGATGGCGGCCGAGCTGGTAGAAGCGCAGGACCGCGTCGGCGCCGCCACTGGCGAGTTCCTTGCGGACGAAGCCGCGCTGGCGCCGCTGACCTCGCGCCTGCAGGCGCTGGATGAAGCAGCCCAGCAGGCACAGAGTGCCCGCCAGCTGGACGAGCAGCTGGAGGGGCTGCGTGGCATGGCAGCCGACCTGGACATGTTGTCCGAGCTGATGGCCGGCCTGAAGGTGGACGATGCCACCGCCCGCACCCGCGTGGTCGAGTCGATCTCGGTGCTGTACGGCCGCCTCAACCAGGCCCGTGCGCGTGCTGATCAGCGTCGCCGGTCGCTGGGTTCGGCCGAGGCCGTGGCGCAGTTCGCCGCGCAGTTCGCGCTGTTCTCGCAGTCGATCACCAGCGCGCTGGCGCTGGCCACCGATCCGGAACGCGCCGACGAGCAGCTGTCGCGCCTGCTGGTGCAGCTGGAGGAGCTGGAGAGCCAGTTCGGCGAACACGAGCAGTTCCTTGGCGACATCCTGAGCAAGCGCGAAGAGCTGGTGGAAGCCTTCGAAACGCACAAGCAGGCACTGCTGGATGATCGCCAGCGCAAGGCACGTTCGGTGCTGGATGCGGCCAACCGCATCCTCGATGGCCTCGCCAAGCGCACCGAGCGCTTCGCCACCGCCGATGAGCTCAATGCGTTCTTTGCCGGCGATCCGCTGATCCTCAAGCTGCGTGAGCTGGCCGAACGCCTGCGCGCGCTGCATGACAACGTCAAGGCCGACGACATCGAGGCGCGCCTGAAGGGCGTGCGTGACCAGGCGGTACGCCAGCTGCGCGACCGCAGTGATCTGTACGAAGCGGGCGGCAACGTGGTGCGGCTGGGGCCGCGCCATCGCTTCAGCGTCAACACCCAGGCGCTGGACCTGACCCTGCTGCCGCGTGGTGACACGCTGGCGATCCATCTGACCGGCACCGACTTCCTGGAGACCCTGCACGATCCGGAGCTGGATGCGCTGAAGCCGTTCTGGCCGGTCACCCTGGACTCGGAATCACCTGCGTTGTATCGCGGTGAGTATCTGGCCGGCAGCCTGCTGATGGCCGCGCAGGAGGGGAGCGACGGCCTTGACCTGGCCACGCTGCAGCACGACGTCGCCACGCCCGAAGCACTGGACCAGCGCGTGCGTGCGTTCGCCGCACCGCGCTACCGCGAAGGCTACGAGCGCGGCATCCATGACCATGATGCCGCGCTGATCCTGCGTGCATTGCTGCCCTTGCAGCAGGCGGCCGGCAGCCTGCGCCATGCACCGCGGGTGCGTGCGCTGGCACTGCTGTTCTGGGCCGCCGAGCAGCGGCGCGAAGCGGTGGCGCAATGGCCGGGCCGGCAGATGGGTGCCGAAGCGCTGGCACGCCTGCTGGGGTCCGACGAAGGGCGACTGGCGTTGCGTGCGGAAATGGCCGAGGCACTGCTGGCGTATGCGCAATCCCACGCGTTGCCGTTCGATGCCGATGCCGCAGAGGCCGCGGCCGCCTATCTGGGCGAAGAGCTGGCGACCGGCGAGCCGGTGTTCAGCAGCAGTCGCCATGCGCTAGCGCTGCTGGATGCGCTGGCGCAGCAGCTGGAACAGGCCGGGCAGCGCGAGGCGGTCGAACGCGCCCTGCAGCGCAGCCAGGATCCGCTGGCCACGCGCTGGGCGCTGGCCGGGCAGTGGCTGCGGGCGCTGGCGCGGATGC
Organism: Stenotrophomonas sp. AG209; assembly: GCF_003550055.1. Classification (NCBI taxonomy): domain Bacteria; kingdom Pseudomonadati; phylum Pseudomonadota; class Gammaproteobacteria; order Lysobacterales; family Lysobacteraceae; genus Stenotrophomonas; species Stenotrophomonas sp. AG209. The sequence continues at coordinate 1,179,099 of NZ_QXDB01000001.1, read as the reverse complement.
CGGCGCATGCCCTGCATGCCGGCTACGTCGACGAGGCTGCGGCACTGCTGCTGGTGCAGCGCCAGCTGCGTACCCGTGCCAGCGACGCCGCGTTGCAGGCGGAGGTCAATGGCCTGCTGGGTGAACACGCACGCATCAGCAACGGCACGCTGGTGGTATCGCTGGATGATTTCCTGGAGCGCCTGACGCAGCACCTGCGTCATTTCGTGCCGGCGTTCCACGCCTACCAGGCGCTGCGCCAGGGCATCATCGGGCGCGAGCGCGAGACCCTGCGGCTTTCCGAGTTCAAGGCACGGCCGCTGTCCTCGTTCGTGCGCAACAAGCTGATCAACGATGTCTACCTGGGCGTGATCGGTGACAACCTGGCCAAGCAGATGGGCACGGTCGGCGAGAACAAGCGCAGCGACCTGATGGGCCTGCTGATGATGATTTCGCCGCCGGGCTACGGCAAGACCACGCTGATGGAATACGTGGCGCACCGCCTGGGCCTGGTCTTCATGAAGATCAACGGCCCGGCGCTGGGTCACGAGGTGCGCTCGCTGGACCCGGCCCAGGCGCCGGACGCGACCTCGCGGCAGGAGCTGGAGAAGCTCAACCTCGCGCTGGAAATGGGCAACAACACCATGCTGTATGTGGACGACATCCAGCACACCCATCCCGAGTTCCTGCAGAAGTTCATCTCGCTGTGCGATGGCACCCGCCGTATCGAGGGCGTGTGGCGCGGCCGCACCCGCACCTACGACATGCGCGGCAAGAAGTTCTGCGTGGTGATGGCTGGCAACCCGTACACCGAGTCCGGCGAGGTGTTCAAGATTCCCGACATGCTGGCCAACCGTGCCGACATCTACAACCTCGGTGATGTGCTCGGTGGCATGGAGGCGGCCTTTACCCTCAGCTACATCGAGAACAGCCTGACCTCCAACCCGGTGCTGGCGCCGCTGGCCACGCGCGACATGGCTGACCTGTACGTACTGGTCGACCGTGCGATGGGCAAGGAGGTCTCGACCAACGGCCTCAGCCACGCCTACAGCAGCGCGGAGATCAACGAGATCACCGCCACCCTGCAGCGCATGCTGCGCGTGCGCGACGTGGTCTACCGGGTCAACCAGCAGTACATCGCCAGTGCCGCACAGGACGATCGCTACCGTACCGAGCCGCCGTTCCGGCTGCAGGGCAGCTACCGCAACATGAACAAGCTGGCCGAGAAAATCTCGCCGGTGATGAACGAGGACGAGCTGCAGCAGCTGATCTCCGACCACTACCTGGGCGAGGCACAGCTGCTGACCACTGGTGCCGAAGAAAACCTGTTGAAGCTGGCCGAGCTGCGCGGCGTGCTGGACGACACGCAGGCGCAGCGCTGGACGCAGATCAAGCGCGATTTCCTGCGCAACAAGGCCATGGGTGCTGACGACAGCGATGTCGGCGGGCGCGTGGTCGCGCAGCTGGCCGACATCGCCACCGCCCTGCAGCTGCCACCGCCGGCGCCGGAAGCAATTGCCGTTGCCGACCCGGCACCGTGGTCGGCATTGCTGGAGGCCCTGCATCGCCTTTCTGAGACACGTCCCGCCGCCGCAGCGCCGGAGCCGGTCGTGGCGGCCCCCAGTGTGCCGGCCACGGTCCTGGCCGACGACCTGCAGGCGGGCCTGGCGCCATTGGTGGAATTGTTGGCGGCATCGCAGGCGCAGCAGGCACAGGTGTCGCAGACCCTGGCCGCGTTCGCCGGCTGGGCGCGGCAGCAGGTCGAGCGTGGCGTGCCGAACAGTGCGGTGGCGCAGCGAGCGCGTGTGCGCCGTGCCACGACGCCGGAGGAGCGCGCGCTGGATGAAGCCCTGATGCGCCACTTCTATGGCGAGTCGTTGCCGCCGGACGACAGCGAGGAGATTCCGGCAACGACACCGAAGCCGCCGCCGCTGCCGTGACCACGCAGGCGCCACTGCCGCCACCGAGCTTGCCGGACACGGCCGATGTCGCCGTGCTGGCCAACTATGGTGCGCCGTTGCTGCAGGCACTGGCGCGGCGCGAAACACCGTTGCCGCCGGGTGCGGGCGACGGCCTGGTGGCCGCACTGGCACGCATCGCGCTGGCCCTGCAGGCCGCCAACCCGGCGCAGATCCGGCAGCAGGAGGGCTGGTGGGGCCGCCTGCTGGGGCGCGATGTCGATCGCGAGGCGGAGGGACGTGCGCTGCAGTCGCAGCTGGGCGTGCTGGCCCTGCAGGCGCGCGAGCAGGCCCAGCACCTGCAGCAGCACCTGCAGCGGCGGGCCAGGGCCATCATCGAGCATTCAGAGGCAGCCACGGCACTGGACGCCTGGGTCGAGCTGGCTGCGGCGCGGCTGGCGTCGCTGGATATCGCCGGCCAGGCCGCGCTGTCGCAACGGCTCGATCATCTGCGCCGGCTGGCCATGCTGCGCCGTCTCGAGGCCGGCCAGTGGCAGCTGCTGCAGGACCAGGACAACGTGCTGCTGCAACGCTTCGCGCGCATCCATGACGTCCTGCTGCCGGCCTGGCGGCAGGCCGCCGTGGCGGGCCAGGCCGCGGCCGGCGCCACACTGGCGGCGAAGGCCGCCACGCTGCACGCACAGATCGATGACGAGGTCGCGGCGGCTCAGGCTAGACTGCCTTGAGCCGGCCGCCGCTGCCGCTTACCCAACTGCAAGGAGACTGCCCGATGACCCAGGACAGCCAGACCCCCGGTGCCCTCGTGCCCGGCACGACCACCGCCACTCCGCTCGATGACGGCGCATTGCAGGCGCTCGGCCTGGTCCGCGAGGATCTGCCGCGCATCGCCGAGATCCGTCTGGAGCTGGATGACCTGCGCCCGGGCAACCTGCAGGTGTTCGGTCGCGAAGCGGCCACGCGCACCGCAGCGTTCTCCAGCCAGTTGCTCGACCAGGTGCGCAATCGTGACCTGGATGCCAGTGGCGAGAAACTGGGCGAAGTGGTGCGCATCGCGCGCAGCCTGAAGCTGGACGGCTTCGCCCAGCGGTCGAAGGTGCCGGTGATCGGTGGCCTGATCGACCGCCTGCGCGTATCCAAGGGTGAGCTGGTGCAGAAGTTCAGCGACACCAACGCGCAGATCGAGCAGCTGCTGGGCGATGTCGGTGTGCAGCAGGCGTTGATGGGCAAGCGCGTGGGCGAGTTCGACCGCATGCATGACATCGTCCGCGAAGAACGCCATGCGCTGGGCCTGTATGCTGCCGCCGGCAAGCAGCGCCTGGCCGAACTGCAGGCCGAGCAGCAGGCCGGGCAGGGCAGCGAGGATCCGCAGCAGCGCATCCGCCAGGGCGAAGTCGACAACGCGATCCGCCTGATCGAAAAGCGCGTGTCCGACCTGCAGCTGATGCAGCATGCGGCCGATCAGTCGCTGCCGATGATCCGCCTGATCCAGGCCAATGCGCTGCAGCTGATCGAGAAGTTCAACACGGTGCGCGAGATCACCATCCCGTCGTGGAAGCGCCAGTTCGCGATCCAGCTTTCGCTGGGTGAGCAGAAGGCCGCGGTCGAGCTGTCCACCGCCATCGACGATGCCACCAACGAGCTGATGCGCCGCAATGCCGATCTGCTGCGTCAGGCCTCGGTGGATACCGCGCGCAGCAACCAGCGCGGCGTGATCGACGTGGCCACGCTGCGCCACGTGCACGACCAGTTGATCGCCACGGTAGAGGAAGTGCGCAGCATCCATCGCGAAGGCATGCAGCAGCGGCAGCAGGCCGAAGTCGAGCTGTCGCGCCTGCGCGAAGACCTGCAGCAGCGCCTGGCCACACCGACCGCCAGCTGAAAAAAGGGGACGGAGGGAATTAAGTCGTTTGTGCCACTTGCGACTTAATCCCCTCCGTCCCCTTTTTGTTGTCAACGGAGTTGCTGGCCCAGCCAGTCGGCCAGCGCATCCACGCGCGCATCGGCCGGTCCGTCCGGTCGCGCCAGCACCCAGAAACCACCGGTGGCGGCAAACCCCCACGGCGCGACCAGTCGCCCGGCGGCCAGGTCCTCGGCCACCAGCGGCTCGGGTGCGATCGCCGGGCCCAGCCCGGCCACTGCTGCCTCCAGCAGGTAGTACAGATGCTCGAAGGCCGTGCCCAACTGCAGCTTCGAGGTGTCCAGAGCGTGTGCCTGCGCCCACGCCGGCCACGCCTGCGGCCGTGAACTGGTGTGCAGCAGCGTCTCCTGCAGCAGCGCCGAGGGCGGTACATGCCGCAGGCGCTGCGCGGCCGGATGCGAGGGGGCCACCACCACGCCGACCCGTTCCGGCGCCAGCTCACGCACCTGCCAGCCCCGGGGCCACGGCCCCTGCGCCAGCAGCAGCACCGCATCCAGTGCGGCCTGCGCCTCGGTGAAGCTGCCATCCAGCGCCGACCACTGCAGGCGTACGCCGGGCAGGGCGGCCTGCAGTGCGGGCAGGCGCGGGATCATCCAGCGCGCCAGCACGCTGCCGCTGCAACCCAGCACCAGCGCCGGAGCCGCCGCCGGCCGCCGCAGTTCGCGCACGCAGTCTTCGATGCCGCCGAAGGCCTCGCTGCACGCGGCCTGCAGGCGCGTGCCCGCAGCGGTCAGGCGCAGGCCGCGACCGGCCCGCTGGAACAGCGCCAGGCCGAGGTGGTCTTCCAGCAGCTTCAGCTGCCGGCTGACCGCACCGTGGGTGACGTGCAGGTCCTGCGCGGCGCGGCCAACCCCGCCCAGGCGGGCGGTGGCCTCGAACGCGCGCAGCGCATTGAGGGGTGGCAGCAGGGAACGGCTCATGTGAGATTTCCTGACAATATGCGCCAGATAATATCCATTTTCCGGTCACGACCCGTGCGCTAGAGTATCCACCTGTCTCGAACCAGCGGTCGCTTCCATGTCTGCCTCCCCCATTGCCGACTACCACGCCTTCCCGGATGCCCAGGGCCATTTCGGCCGCTACGGCGGCAGCTTCGTTGCCGAAACCCTGGTCGGCCCGCTGCAGGAACTGGCCCAGGCCTATGACCAGGCCCGCCAGGACCCGGCATTCCAGGCCGCCTACGATCGCGACCTGGCCCATTACGTCGGCCGGCCGAGCCCGATCTACCACGCCCAGCGCCTGAGCGACCATGTCGGCGGTGCGCAGATCCTGCTCAAGCGCGAAGACCTGAACCACACCGGCGCGCACAAGATCAACAACACCATCGGCCAGGCGCTGCTGGCGGCGCGGATGGGCAAGAAGCGCATCATCGCTGAGACCGGTGCCGGCCAGCACGGCGTGGCCAGCGCCACCGTTGCCGCGCGGCTGGGCCTGGAATGCGTGGTGTACATGGGCGCCACCGACATCGAGCGGCAGAAGATCAACGTCTACCGCATGAAGCTGCTCGGCGCGACGGTGGTGCCGGTCACCTCCGGCTCGGCCACCCTGAAGGACGCGCTCAACGAAGCGATGCGCGACTGGGTGACCAATGTGCAGGACACCTTCTACATCATCGGTACGGTCGCCGGCCCGGATCCCTATCCGCGCATGGTGCGCGACTTCAACGCCATCGTCGGCCGCGAAGCACGCGAGCAGATGCTGGCCGAGTACGGCCGCCTGCCCGATGCGATCACCGCCTGCGTCGGTGGCGGCAGCAATGCCATCGGCCTGTTCCATGCCTTCCTCAACGATCGCCAGGTCGAGATCGTCGGCGCCGAAGCCGCAGGTGATGGCATCAGCACCGGCCGCCACGCCGCGTCGATCGCCGCCGGTCGTCCCGGCGTGCTGCATGGCAACCGCACCTATGTGCTGTGCGACGACGACGGCCAGATCATCGAGACCCATTCGGTGTCGGCCGGCCTGGACTATCCGGGCGTCGGCCCCGAGCACGCATTCCTGGCCGACACCGGCCGTGCACGCTACCTCGGCATCACCGATGAAGAAGCGCTGCAGGCCTTCCACCTGCTGGCGCACACCGAGGGCATCCTGCCGGCGCTGGAGTCCAGCCATGCGCTGGCACAGGCGATCAAGCTGGCGCGTGAGCGTCCGCGTGACCAGATCGTGCTGTGCAATCTGTCCGGCCGTGGCGACAAGGACGTGCATACCATCGCCGCGCGCGAAGGGCTGGTGCTGTGAGCGCGCTGCTGCGCAACAGTGGCGTGCTGCTGCTGGCGCTGGGGTTGGCCGCATGCCAGCCGCCGGAGCCGCCGGTGCTGGCACCGGCCGCCAAGGGCACCACGCAGCCGGCACAGCAGCCGGCCGCCAACGATGACCTCGACCCGATGGCGCGTGCGCCGATTGTCGATCCGCCGTCCATGGAAGATACGGACAGCGATGGCGCGCCTGCAGTGGTCTCGGTGGCGCTGGACCATGCCGGCGAGGTGCTGATCGGCCAGCATATGACCGATCTGAAGGCACTCGGGCCGTGGACCGCGCAAGGGGCGGTCGAAGCCATCGGCGGCAGTTGCGAGTACTACGACGGCAAGGGGCTGCCGCCCGGCGTGTCGATGATGACCGATGAAGATCGCGTCGTCCGTTTCGATCTCGGCCTGGATCCGGAGAGCGGGGCGCCGACCCAGCAGCCCGGTCCGTTCGGCCTGCGTGTCGGCATGACCCGCGCCCAGGCCATGGCCCAGTTCCCGAAGCCGCCGGTATCCAGCCCGCATGCCTACGACGGTGACCAGGGCGAGTACCTCACCTGGCAGGACCCGGGTTCGGACCTGGGTATCCGCGTGGAACTGTTTGAAGGGAGGGTCACCCAGATGTACTGGGGAACCAGCGATGCGATTGAACTGATTGAAGGATGTGCCTGAAATGTCCGTATCCCGACTCGATGCCTGTTTCCAGCGTCTGCGCGAGCAGCAGCGCAAGGCGCTGATCCCCTTCGTCACGGCCGGTGATCCCTCGCTGGAAGCCACCGTGCCGGTCATGCACGCACTGGTCGATGCCGGCGCCGACGTGATCGAACTGGGCGTGCCGTTCTCCGACCCGATGGCCGATGGCCCGACCATCCAGCGCAGCTCCGAGCGCGCGCTGGCGCGCGGTGCTGGCAGCCGCTACGTGCTGCAGGCCGTGGCGCAGTTCCGCGAGCGCGATGCGCAGACCCCGGTGGTGCTGATGGGCTACCTGAACCCGGTGGAGATCCACGGTTACGCGGCCTTCGCCAAGGCCGCCGTGGACGCCGGCGTGGATGGCGTGCTGCTGGTCGACCTGCCGCCGGAAGAAGCGGGCGAGGCGCTGCAGGCGTTCGACGCAGCCGGCCTGGCGCTGGTCCTGCTGGCGTCGCCGACCACCAGCGAGGTGCGCGCCGACAAGCTGCTGGCGTTGGCCCGTGGCTATCTCTACTACGTCAGCTTTGCCGGTGTCACCGGTGCGTCCGAGCGCCTTGACAGCGATGCCGCCAGTGCCCGCCTGCAGGCGTTGCGCGCGCGTGCGTCGGTGCCGGTGGTGGCGGGCTTCGGCATCAAGGATGCCGACAGTGCCGCGGCCATGGCCCGCCAGGCCGATGGCGTGGTGGTGGGCAGCGCGCTGGTGGCGGCGCTGGCCGAAGCGGGCTCGGCGGAAGAGGCCGCGCAGCGCGCCCGGGCCTTCCTCGCCCCACTGCGGCAGGCGCTGGACGCGTAACGGTGGTGCCGGCCACTGGCCGGCATCCTCCGTACCCGCCTGCGCGCAGGGGCTGCCGGCCAGCGGCCGGCACTACCCATCGGTCCAAACACAAGGGTCGCCGGCCAGCGGCCGGCACTACCCCACACCTAAACGTACGTCCCAGCATGGTTTTTTCCGGCGGCCCCGTGGCTGGCAAGGGGGTGCACGGGCGGGGAAAGCGGAGCTAGACTGTCCGCCTTTGCGGCCCCTGGGCCGCCCTGAACGGAAGTGTCCTCCCGCATGAGTTGGCTCAGCAAGTTGATGCCGTCCGGCATCCGCACCGACAATACCCCCAGCAAGAAGCGCAGTGTCCCCGAGGGCCTGTGGGAAAAGTGCAGCAACTGCGGCAGCGCGTTGTACCGTCCGGAACTGGAAGAGAACCTGGAAGTCTGCCCGAAGTGCGGCCATCACATGGCGATCCGTGCGCGTGCGCGCCTGGCTGCCCTGTTCGATGCCGACAGCACCACCGAGATCGGTGCGCGCCTGGGCCCGACCGACCTGCTCAAGTTCAAGGACCAGAAGAAGTACAGCGAGCGCATCAAGATCGCGCAGAAGAATACCGGCGAGTACGACGCGCTGATCGCCATGCGCGGCCTGCTCAAGGGCCGTGCGCTGGTGGCCTCGTCGTTCGACTTCGCCTTCATGGGCGGCTCGATGGGCTCGGTGGTCGGCGAGCGTTTCGCACTGGCCGCGGAAACCGCGGTCGAGATCGGTGCGCCCTACGTGTGCTTCTCGCAGAGCGGTGGCGCGCGCATGCAGGAAGGCCTGTTCTCGCTGATGCAGATGGCCAAGACCTCGGCTGCGCTGGGCAAGCTGCGTGAAGCCGGCCTGCCGTACATCTCGGTGCTGACCCATCCGACCACCGGCGGCGTGTCGGCCTCGTTCGCGATGCTGGGCGACATCAACATCGCCGAGCCGCAGGCGCTGATCGGCTTCGCCGGCCCGCGCGTGATCGAGCAGACCGTGCGCGAAAAGCTGCCGGAAGGCTTCCAGCGCTCGGAGTTCCTGCTGGAGCACGGTGCCATCGACCAGATCTGCGACCGCCGCGAAATGCGCGACCGCCTGTCCGATCTGCTGGCAATGCTGGGCCGTCAGCCGGCGCCGGAGGTGGCTTGATGGGAGGCCGCAAGTACTTCGGTACTGATGGCATCCGTGGGCGGGTCGGCCAGGGCGTGATCTCGGCCGACTTCGTGCTGCGCCTGGGCAACGCCCTGGGCCGTGTCCTGGTCGCGCAGCGCGGCCAGGACGGGCGCCGGCCGATCGTGGTGATCGGCAAGGACACCCGCATTTCCGGCTACATGTTCGAAGCGGCACTGGAAGCCGGCCTGGTCGCCGCCGGCGCCGACGTACAGCTGCTGGGGCCGATGCCGACCCCGGCGGTGGCGTTCCTGACCCGCACGCTGGGCGTGGATGCCGGCATCGTCATCAGCGCCTCGCACAACCCGCACTACGACAACGGCATCAAGTTCTTTTCCGCCCAGGGCGAGAAGCTCGACGATGCCACCGAGCTGGCCCTGGAAGCGGCGCTGGACGTTCCGTTCACCACCGCCGAATCGGAAAAGCTGGGCAAGGCGTCGCGTGCGCGCGAGGCGGTCGGCCGCTACATCGAGTTCTGCAAGGCCAGCGTGCCGCGCGCGTTCGACCTGCGTGGCGTACGCCTGGTGCTGGATTGCGCGCACGGCGCCACCTACCAGATCGCACCGTTGCTGTTCCGCGAACTGGGCGCCGAGGTGATCGGCATTGGTGCCGAGCCCAACGGCGTCAACATCAACGCCGGCGTGGGTTCCACCCATATCGACAACCTGGCGGCCAAGGTCCGCGAAACCCGCGCCGATCTCGGCATCGCCTTCGATGGCGATGGTGACCGCGTGCTGATGGCCGACGACCAGGGCAATCCGGTCGACGGCGATGACCTGCTGTACATCCTGGCACGCGCCTGGAAGGCCGAAGGCCGCCTGCGCGGCCCGGTGGTCGGCACGCTGATGAGCAACTACGGTGTGGAGAAGGCATTCGCCGACCTGCAGATTCCGTTCGTGCGCAGCAATGTCGGCGATCGCTACGTGCACCAGGCGCTGATGGAAGGCGGCGGCGTGCTCGGCGGCGAAGCGTCCGGCCACCTGCTGTGCCTGGACCGGGCCACCACCGGTGACGGCATCGTCAGCGCGCTGCAGGTACTGGTGGCGCTGCGCAACAGCGGGCAGACCCTGCGTCAGGCGCTGAAGGGGCTGGTGCGGGTGCCGCAGAAGACGGTCAACGTGCGGCTGGGCAATGTCTCGGCCAAGGCCACGGTGCAGGCCGACAGCGTGCAGGCCGCGCTGGCCGTCGCGCAGCAATCGGTGGCCGGCCGTGGTCGTGCATTCCTGCGCCCGTCCGGTACCGAGCCGGTGGTGCGGGTCACGGTCGAGGCCGATGATGCAACGCTGATGCAGGACACGCTCGACCGCCTGTCCGCCGCGGTGCGCGACGCCGCCGCCTGAGGCTGGCGACGGTACAACCTGGCACCCCGACATGGCCGCTTCTGCGGCCATGTCGCTTTCCAGCACCACTGACTGAACCGATTGCGACCCGTGATCACGTTCAGCTGCGGCTGTGCGCTTTGTGACGCGCTTTGAACGATGCGCGGCGTATCCCCGGCATCAGGATCCCTGCATCGACGCACGCGATGCGCCGGCGGGGACCCGGTCGGAGCGGACCACGCTCCATCCTACTTCCTTCGTTGCAAGGACCATGACCATGAACACCTTACTGCGCTACAGCCGCCGCCTGCTGGCAGGTGCGCTGCTGGTGCTGCCGTTGCTGGGCGGTGTCTCCATTGCCAGTGCCGAGCGCCGGCCCGAAGGGGAGCCGCACATGTCCGCGCCACGCGAAGAGCCCCTGCGGGCGCCGTGGGGATATCCGCGGATGGAGCGCCCGCGCGAACTGGGTAATGCGCGCCCGGCATTCCGTGAAGACTACCGGCACAATTTCCGTGCCGACCATGCCTTCCGCATCGGCCCGTACCATCCGCCGGTCGGCTACGCCTACCAGCGTTGGCATTACGGTCAGATCCTGCCGCGCCCCTACTGGGTCGGAGACTACATCCTCAACGACTTCTGGCTGTTCGGCCTGGACATGCCGCCGATGGGCTACGAATGGGTTCGCTACGGTCCCGATGCGCTGCTGATCAACACGGGCAACGGCGAGATCGTGCAGGTCGTCTACGGACGATTCTTCTGACTGAACGAACCTGCCTGCGTCACGGCGCAGGCAGGTGCAGTAGTTCGTTCACGGGTGTGTCGGTGGCGCTTGGGTCGGCATTGCCCGCTGCCACTTCCAGGTGTCACGACACATGTCGGCCAGCGTGTGACGGGCCTTCCAGCCCAGCTCGCGCAGCGCCAGCGAGGCGTCGGCGAAACTGACCGCGATGTCGCCATTGCGTCGCGGGACGATGCGGAACGGAATCCGGATCCCGGTGACCTGCTCGAAGGCCTGGATCAGTTCCAGCACGCTGTGGCCCTGGCCGGTGCCGAGGTTGAGCGTGATGCTGCGCCGCTGGTCGCGCAGGAACTGCAGGGCCAGCACGTGGGCGTTGGCCACATCCTGCACATGGATGTAGTCGCGTACGCCGGTGCCGTCATGGGTCGGATAGTCATCACCGAAGACCTGGACTTCCGGCAGCAGGCCAGCAGCGACCTGCGCGATGTAGGGCATCAGGTTGCTCGGCGTGCCGTGCGGCAGCTCACCGATCAATGCCGTGTCATGTGCGCCGACCGGATTGAAGTAGCGCAGCGTCGCCACGTGCAGGTCCTGGCCCGTCGCGACCAGGTCCGCGAGCAGTTGCTCCACCACCAGCTTGGTACGGCCGTAGGGCGTCATTGCACAGGTTGAAGCGGACTCGGCCACCGGGCAGTGCTCCTGGTTGCCGTACACGGTGGCGGAGGAGCTGAAGACCAGCAGCGTCACCCCCGCATCCTGCATCGCACCGAGCAGGGCGATCGTGCCGCTGATGTTGCTGTCGAAGTACCGCAGGGGCACCTTCTGCGATTCGCCCACGGATTTGAGCGCCGCGAAGTGCAGCACGGCATCGATCGCATGCTGCTGCATCAGGGCGGCCATGCGCAGTCGATCACGGATGTCAGCCTGCACGAACACCGGTGCCGTGCCGGTGATCCGTCCGATACGCTCGACGACGCTGGCGTCGCTGTTGCACAGCGAGTCCACGATGACGACGTCGTGTCCCTGCTGCAGCAGCTCGACGCATGCATGCGAGCCGATATAGCCAGCGCCGCCGGTCACCAGTACGTTCATTGCCTTCACTGTTCCTTCGAATCCATTCAAGAATCGGGTGCTGCCGATCACAGGGATGGGCGCCTCTGCGCCGTTTAAGGGCCCGGCACCATCTTCTTCTGCCGGGCCTTGAAGCCGTTGAAGATCGGCGCGATCAGCGGGTTGTAGCTCCAGGCGATGCGTTTGCGCAGCCAGCTGGCCGGGCGGTTGCGGATCGCGAAACGGTAGATGCGCTCAGGATCTCCACCCACCACGTTGCGGCCGAACGGATGGGTGGTATGCAGGTAGCGGAAGCCCTGTTCGCGCGCCACTTCGATGTAGTCATCGTCGAAGTCGCCGTAGGGCCAGCACAGGGTGTCGGAGACTTCGCCGAGCTTTTCCAGCAGCGTCTGCCTGGCCATCGCCAGGTCACCGCTGATGCCTTCGCGGCGCTGTGCACGATCCAGGTCGTCACGCTTCAGCCAGCGGGTGTGGCTGTGGGTGTGGCAGTGGACCTCGAACGTGCCCGCTTCGATCGCCGCGCGCGCTTCGCTCCAGCGCATCATCACTTCGTCGCTTCGGCCCTGCTTGTAGATCAGGTCTTCGCAGGCACGGTGCTCCGGCGTAACCGGCAGCTCGGCGCCTTCGATGCCGGCGTGCGGGCGCACCGGGCCTTCGTGCATCCAGCCGGTGACCACGAACACCACCGCATGCATGCCGTACTTCTGCAGGATCGGGTGGGCGTAGACCCAGTTGTCCAGGTAGCCATCATCGAAGGTGATCACGATCGACTTGCGCGGTACCGGCTTGCCGGCAAGGAAGTCGGCGTACTGATCCAGCGTCAGCGATGTCCAGCCGGTACGTGCCAGCCAGGCGATCTGGCTCTCGAAGTTCTCCGGGGATACGGTGATCATGCCCGGCGAGTTGCTGACATGGTGGTGCATCAGCACCGGTACGGTTCTGGCATTAGCCATGACCCAGCTCCTTCAACCATTGGAGGTAATAATTTTCGGTGGCCTCGCCATGGCCGGCCGCGCTGAACCGCGCAGTGCTGCGGATCCAGTCCCAACCGGCACGGCCCATCTGCCGCCGACGTTCCGGATCGTCCACCAGCAGGCGCAATGCGCCGGTGAGGGCGGCGTCATCGCCCAGCCGGGTGAGGATGGCATTGCTACCTTCCACCAGCATTTCAGGCACGCCGCCGACGCGGTGCGAGACGATCGGCAGCGCTGCCTGCGCGGCTTCGAGGAACACCGTGCCCGAAGCCTCCTTGTGTGTGGCCAGGGCGAAGACGTCGAAACCGGCCATCAGCCGGTGGGCGTCGCTGCGGAAGCCGAGCAGATGCACCTGCTGCTCCAGGCCGAGTTCGCTGCGCAGGGCCTGCAGGCGGCCCATCACCGGCTCGCCGTCGCCTATCACGCACAGGTGAAGATCAGGGTTGGCCCTGCACAAGGGTGCAATGGCATGCAGCAGTTCGGCATGGCCCTTGGCTTCGCGCAGCACGGCCACGCAGCCGACCACGATGTCGCGCTCGGCGAAACCGAGTTCGGCACGCACCTGTGCACGGGTGTCCTGCAGTCTTGTCCAGGGATCGCTCTGCTCGGCGCCGTCCCAGCGTGGCGGCGTCGCCATCGGCGGCACGATGCCGATACGCTCTGCGGCGATGCCACGGTCGACCAGCAGCCGCTTGACGAAGTCGCTGACGGTGATGATCCGGTGCGGCAGGCCGGTATAGGTCAGCAGTGAGTTGACCGGGCTCATCAGGTGGCGCGAGCGCACCACCAGCGGTGTGCCGCCGAGGCGTGCACCGGCCGCGGCGATCAGCGCATCACGGCGGCTGGTGGTGTTGACCACGTCATAGCGCTCGCGGCGCACCAGTCGCGAGACCGACCAGATGCCGCGCAGCAGGCGCGGCAGGCCGCCCATGCGCAGGGTGTGCACGGTGAAGCCATCATCGCGTGCAAGCTGGGCCAGTCGCGCCTCGGGCTGGCACAGCAGCGCCACCTCGTGGCCACGCGCGCGCATCACCTGCATGTGGCGGAAGATGTAGATCTCCTGCCCGCCCATTCCCTTGGCGGCTTCGGTGTGCAGGATGCGCAGCGGACGGTTCATGCGGGATCGATCCTTGAGGGTCAGCGGTTGCGGAAGCGGGTCAGCGCTTCCCATGCAGTGCGTACGGCGGCTGCGTCCGGCGCCTGCTGCGGCAGCGGGCGGTAGTGCAGGTCCAGGGCGGTGGCGTTGCCGAATTTGTCGAACACGTAGATGGCGTCGCCATGGCGTATCGCACGCTGCGACCAGCTTTCGACCACCAGGGCGCGCTGGCCCTGCGGCTCGGCCAGCAGGTCCTGGCCGGTGCTGTAGTCGCCCAGCGCGTTCTCGCAGCCCAGTGCGTGGCGCATCAGTGTCGGCACCCAGTCTTCGTGCGAGCTGGTGCGTGCGTCGTGGCCAGCGGCCTTGCCCGGCCAATGCAGCACGAACGGGACCTGCAGCTGGTAGTCGGAGAAGTTGCCGTTGTGGCCCCAGTAATTCAGCTTCAGGTCGTTGAACTCTTCGGCATGGTCACCGGTGACCAGCACGATGGTGTCCTCGGCCAGGCCCTGTGCACGGAGGTCGTCGAGCAGCGTCCCGATCAGGCTGTCGGCATAGTGCACGGCGGTGCGGTAGCGGTTGAGTTCCGGCGTCGGATCATGCTCCGGGCCGAACTTGAGGAAGTCGATGTCCGCGGCCATTGGCGTCGCCACCGGCGGGTAGCCGTCGGGCATGTGGTAGGGCGCATGGGTGGAGTCGAGGAACACGAAGCCGAACCACGGGCGCTGCGCGGCCTGGCTGGCGCGGATGTCCTGCTGCAGTGCACTGATGATGGCGCGGTCGCGGCCGTCGGACTTCAGCGCCGACGGCCCCTGGTGCAGCTGGTCGCGCACATCGGCGAACACGGTGCGGTCGAATTCCGGGCTGTACATCGGCGCGCTGCCGTACAGGTGCAGGTCGTAGCCCTGCTGGCCCAGCACCTGGAACAGCTGCGAGCCACGCTGCTCGTCAAGCATGCTTGGCCAATAGCCGCCGGGCAGGCCGTAGAGCAGCCCGAACAGGCCGTAGCGGGTGGCATTGCCGGTGCTGAAATGGTGGTCGAACACGCGCGCATCCTGCGCCAGCGCCGACGCGTTGGGCATAAGCTGCGGTGTCAGCACATCGTGGCGCAGCGACTCCAGTACCACCATCAGTACATTGGGGCGATGTGGGCTCTGGCAGCGCAGCGGATGCAGCGGGTACAGCAGCTGCGCATGGCGCGGGTCGGGCAGGCCGGCATGCTGCTGGCTGACCACGCCCAGGCGCCGCATGAAGCTCTTGGCCGTGATCGGCTGTGCCCACGGCAGGTAGTTCCACTGCGCGATCACATCGCGGTCGCCGCGGGCGTCGTAGTAGGCCGTGGCGACCTGGCCGCCGCCCATCAGCAGCGCGACCAGCGCCCAGGCCTGCAGCACCCGTCGACGGCGCGGCGCGGCCGGCAGCAGTTTCCAGCACGCCCAGGCCAGCAGGCCCTCGGCGGTGAACACTGCGGCAACCAGCAGGCCGACCTGCAGCCAGGTCTTCCAGGACAGGGCAACCTGGTCCTGCAGGGCGCCGCCGAACACCATGTTCACGACCATGGCATTGAGGTGGAAGCGGTACAGGGTGAAGACCTTGGCGTCGACCAGCAGCAGGCACAGCCACAGGCCCTGCAGCACGACCGCGCTGATGCTCAGCGTACGCGCACTGCGCGGCCACAGGCCCAGCAGCAATGGCAGCAGGCCGGCCAGCGCACCGAATGCGAGCAGGTGGCCGGGCAGGGCGACCACCAGATAGACCAGGCCGGCGCCGCCGCCCGGATTGTCACGCAGCGGTACATTGCCCAGCGCGATCGCCGCGGCCAGTACCGCATTGCCGGCGATGAACAGCGACCACCAGGCCAGCCGGCGCCAGCGCCGGGCGGAACCTTCAA
Source organism: Stenotrophomonas sp. AG209 (assembly GCF_003550055.1). NCBI lineage: Bacteria > Pseudomonadati > Pseudomonadota > Gammaproteobacteria > Lysobacterales > Lysobacteraceae > Stenotrophomonas > Stenotrophomonas sp. AG209. The sequence continues at coordinate 1,163,315 of NZ_QXDB01000001.1, read as the reverse complement.
TGGCGGGGGCGGCAGGGGCAGCTGCGGGCATGGCGGGGCAGGTTCAGGGGGTGCGGGAGAGGGGCGGGGCCAACGTGACGGAAGCGTTACTCCGCGCGCGGGTCGCGCATTGTATCGGTTTGTTTCCTTGTATCGAGTGGCGTCCCCCGGGCGATCTGTCACAATGTTCAGGCGGGCCATGAATGCGTTGGCCCCCTCAGACCCAACGACAAGCCAGGAACCGCTGTGAGCCAGATCCCCACCCTCGATATCACCCGTTTCGACAGCGACCGCGAGGCCTTCGTGGCCGAGCTGGGCGCGGCCTACCGCCAATGGGGATTCGCGGGCATCCGCAACCACGGCATCCCGCAGGCCGACATCGACGCGGCCTACGATGCCTTCAAGGCCTTCTTCGCCCTGCCGGAAGAGGTCAAGCGCAAGTACCACGTGGCCGGCAGCGGCGGCGCCCGCGGCTATACCCCGTTCGGCGTGGAGACCGCCAAGGGCTCCAAGCATTTCGACCTGAAGGAGTTCTGGCACATCGGTCGTGAAATCGCCGACGATTCCAAGTACCGGGACGTGATGGCGCCGAACCTGTGGCCGACCGAGGTCGAAGGTTTCCGTGAGCGCGGTTACGGCCTGTATCAGGCGCTGGACAACCTGGGGTCGCGCGTACTGTCCGCGCTGGCCCTGCACATCGGCCTGCCGGAGGACTTCTTCGCCGACAAGACCAACTTCGGCAACTCGATCCTGCGCCCGATCCACTACCCGCCGATCACCACCGACGACATTCCGAACGTGCGTGCCGGTGCCCACGGCGACATCAACTTCATCACCCTGCTGGTCGGCGCCAGTGCCGCGGGCCTGGAAGTGCAGTCGCACGAGGGCGAATGGGTGCCGTTCACCTCGGACGCGGACACCATCGTGGTCAACATCGGCGACATGCTGCAGCGCCTGACCAACCACGTGTATCCGTCGACCATCCACCGCGTGGTCAACCCCCCGGGTGACCTGGCGCGCCAGCCGCGCTACTCGGTGCCGTTCTTCCTGCACCCGAACCCGGACTTCCTGATCGACGTGCTGCCCTCGTGCATCACCGCGGAGAACCCGAGCCGGTACCCGGAGGCGATCACCGCCCACGGCTTCCTCGAGGAACGCCTGCGCGAGATCAAGCTGAAGTAATAAGAAGTGAAGGCCGCCGAAAGGCGGCCTTTTCCTTTGCAGGGCTGCGCCCTGCACCCGCAGAGGCCGAAGCCAAAGCCAAAGCCAAAGCGGCTCTGGGGTGTCCCGTAGGGAGGCGGGGAGGTGTCGGATGGCGGGGACGCCGTGAACCCGTCCCTGGGGGCTTGGCCGCGGCATCCATGCCGCGGACACCCCGCCATCCGACACCTCCCCGCCTTCGACAGTTTCCCGGTGGCGGGGGGTAAATCGGGATTTCCGGTAGGTGTCGACCTTGGTCGACACGGTAGATCCACCCCATGCGTGTGGGGTAGGGGTCAGATCCCTTTTCCGCAGGAAAAGGGATCTGACCCCGGCAGCTACCCGCAATGCCGCTTTTGCTTTTGATTTTCTTTTTTTTTCCGTGGCGGGCGGAACCGCCGGAATGTGTCAGAGGCCGGGCGGGTGGGAATGGCGGGGTGTCTGATCAGTCCGCGGCATGGATGCCGCGGCCAAGCCCCCAGGGGTGAGGGCGCTTTGCTTGCGAAGCACTGCTTCGCAAGCGTCCGAACGCACAGCCGCCAGCGGCTGGGCCGGCCTGGGGGTTTACGGCGTCCCCCGCCATCGCCACCCACCCGGCCAGTCCCCCAAATCCGACCGGGCTCTCTGCGACCAACCACCCCCGCCCCGCCACGAGGGGCTGCGCCGTTGGCTGAAAATCCATGTAACCGCTTACACGGAAACGGATTTTTGCCGTAGCGGGTATCATGACCGGCTGACTTCACACAGGAGCCACCCGCTCATGCGCCGCAAGATCGTCGCCGGAAACTGGAAGCTGCATGGCAGCCGTCAATTCGCCAATGAACTGCTGGGGCAGGTGGCCGCCGGGCTGCCGCTGGAGGGGGTGGACGTGGTGATCCTGCCGCCGCTGCCGTACCTGGGCGAGCTGGTCGAGGACTTCGGCGAGACCGGCCTGGCCTTCGGCGCGCAGGACGTGAGCAGCAACGAGAAGGGCGCCTATACCGGCGAGGTCTGCGCGGCCATGCTGGTCGAGGTCGGGGCCCGCTATGGCCTGGTCGGCCACTCCGAGCGCCGCCAGTACCACCATGAAAGCAGCGAGCTGGTCGCGCGCAAGTTCGCCGCCGCCCAGCATGCCGGCCTGGTGCCGGTGCTGTGCGTGGGCGAGACCCTGGAGCAGCGCGAGGCCGGGCAGACCGAAACGGTCATCGCCAGCCAGCTGGCGCCGGTGCTGGAGCTGGTCGGCGCGGCCGGTTTCGCCAAGGCCGTGGTTGCCTACGAGCCGGTCTGGGCCATCGGCACCGGCCGGACCGCCAGCAAGGAGCAGGCGCAGCAGGTGCACGCGTTCATCCGTGGCGAAGTCGCGCGTATCGATGCTAGAATCGCTGATTCACTGCCCATTGTTTACGGCGGTAGCGTGAAGCCCGACAATGCCGGGGAACTGTTCGCGCAGCCGGATGTCGATGGTGGGCTGGTCGGCGGCGCCTCCCTGGTGGCCGCGGACTTCCTGGCCATCGCACGGGCGGCGGCCGCGAACTAATCCTAGAAGTATTGTCCGAGGGCGGTTTCCAATGCTGATGTTGATCCTCAATGTCGTCTACGTGCTGGTCGCTGTGGCCATGATCGCGCTGATTCTGATGCAGCGTGGCTCGGGTGCGGCGGCGGGTTCGGGCTTTGGCGCCGGTGCCTCGGGTACGGTGTTCGGTGCGCGCGGCGCCTCGAACTTCCTGTCCAAGTCGACCAAGTGGCTGGCTGTCGTGTTCTTTGGCATCAGCCTCTTCATGGCCTGGTATGCCGGTCACGGCACCCGCCCGGCGGCCGACCAGGATCTGGGTCTGATGTCCGCCCCGGCGGCGACCGCTCCGGCGGCTCCGGCGGGCGAACTGCCGGCCGTTCCGAAGGCCGATGCGGTCCCGGCCGCCCCGGTTCCGGCCGCGAATGTGCCGGCTAAGGCGGAATCTTCGGTTTCTGGTGAAGAAAAGCCTTCGGAAGGCTCCCAGAAAGACTGAAGCCGGTTACAATACGCGGCGCATCGGGAACATAGTCTGATGTGATCGTTTGCCCAGGTGGCGGAATTGGTAGACGCACTACCTTGAGGTGGTAGCGACGCAAGTCGTAGGGGTTCGAGTCCCCTCTTGGGCACCATTTGTAAGTAAAGCGGGTTCGTCTGGCGCGCAAGGCGCCAGGCAGATTCCCGTCCACTCCCCCATGCCAAAGCGCCTGCAGGCGCAGCGGCAGAGGCAAGAGAGAATCGCTGTGCTGGCCGAATATTTGCCGTCTCTGCTGTTTCTGATCGTTGCCACCGGTATCGGCATTACGCTGATGCTGGTTGGTCGATTCCTCGGTCCCCGCCGCCCCGATCTGGAAAAGCTGTCGCCGTACGAGTGCGGCTTCGAGGCCTTCGAAGACGCGCGCATGAAGTTCGACGTGCGCTACTACCTGATCGCGATCCAGTTCATCGTCTTCGACCTGGAAATCATCTTCATCGTGCCGTGGACCCAGGTCTTCATGGAACTGGGCGCCCGTTCGCTCATCACCATGGGCCTGTTCGTCGGCATGCTGTTCCTCGGTTTCATTTACGTCTGGAAGAAGGGAGCGCTGGAATGGGAGTGATTCAGACTCTCGATGGCCTCATGAACAACCCGTCGCCGGAAGGCCGGGTTGATGACATCCTGCGGCCGGAAGGCGACAACCCGCTGCTGGAAAAGGGCTTCGTCACCACCAGCGTCGACGCACTGCTGAACTGGGCGCGCACCGGCTCGATGTGGCCGATGACCTTCGGCCTGGCCTGCTGCGCGGTCGAGATGATGCACGCCGGCGCCGCGCGCCTGGACCTTGACCGCTACGGCGTGGTGTTCCGCCCGTCGCCGCGTCAGTCCGACGTGATGATCGTGGCCGGTACCCTGGTCAACAAGATGGCCCCGGCGCTGCGCAAGGTCTACGACCAGATGCCGGACCCGAAGTGGGTCATCTCGATGGGTAGCTGCGCCAACGGCGGTGGCTATTACCACTACTCCTATTCTGTCGTGCGCGGCTGTGATCGCGTGGTGCCGGTGGACGTCTACGTCCCGGGCTGCCCGCCGACCGCCGAGGCGCTGGTGTACGGGATCCTGCAGCTGCAGAAGAAGATCTGGCGTACACAGACCATCGCCCGCTGACCCCTTCACCTGACAAGAGCGCGCCAAGCCCCCATGGCAGAGCAAGCATCCTTCATCGACCGACTCTCCGCACGTTTCGCAGGTGCGAAGGTCATCGTGGTCGAACCCCGCGGCGAAGTGACGCTGGAAGTGCCTGCCGCCGAGTGGCACGCCACCGCCCTGGCGCTGCGTGACGAGTTTGGTTTCGAGCAGGCCGTGGATCTCTGCGGCGTCGACTACCTCGGTTATGGCTCCGACGAATGGGACACCGCCGACGTGTCCTCGCAGGGCTTCAGCCGTGGCGTCGAAGGCAAGGCCCAGGGCCGTTTCGCGTGGGGCGAGTTCCCCACCGAGGAAAACGGTGCCGACGGTGCCCGCCCGCAGCACATGCCGACCCAGCGTTTCGCCGTGGTCGCCCAGCTGCGTTCGTACCAGCACAACCTGATGATGCACCTGCGCTGCTTCGCCCCTGACGAAGCACTGCCGGTGGTGTCCTCGCTGACCGGCATCTGGCCGGGCCTGAACTGGTTCGAGCGCGAAGCGTTCGACCTGTACGGCGTGATCTTCGAAGGCCACCCGGACCTGCGCCGGATCCTGACCGACTACGGTTTCGTCGGCCATCCGTTCCGCAAGGACTTCCCGCTGATCGGCAATGTCGAAGTCCGCTACGACGAAGAAAAGAAGCGCGTGATCTACGAACCGGTCACCTCGGTGGAGCCGCGCGTCGGCGTGCCGCGCGTGATCCGCGACGACGCCCGTCTGCAGACCGCAGAAGGTGAGCGCGCGCAGGAGGCAGTGAAGTGAGCCACGTACACCAGGCCGGCGAAGCATTCGCCAGCAACGCCGCCGAAAGCCGGCAGGAAATCCGCAACTACACCATGAACTTCGGCCCGCAGCATCCGGCCGCTCACGGTGTGCTGCGCCTGATCCTGGAAATGGACGGCGAGACCATCATGCGCGCCGACCCGCACGTGGGTCTGCTGCACCGTGGTACCGAGAAGCTGGCCGAGTCCAAGCCGTTCAACCAGTCGATCGGCTACATGGATCGCCTGGACTACGTGTCGATGATGTGCAACGAGCACGCCTACGTGCGCGCGATCGAGACCCTGATGGGCATCGAGGCGCCGGAGCGTGCGCAGTACATCCGCACCATGTACGACGAAATCACCCGCATCCTCAACCACCTGATGTGGCTGGGTTCCAACGCGCTCGACCTGGGTGCGATGGCGGTGATGCTGTACGCCTTCCGCGAGCGCGAAGAGCTGATGGACTGCTACGAAGCGGTCTCCGGCGCGCGCATGCACGCGGCGTACTACCGTCCGGGCGGTGTCTACCGCGACCTGCCGGACCACATGCCGAAGTACAAGGAATCGCGCTGGCACAAGGGCAAGGCGCTGAAGCAGCTCAATGCTTCGCGCGAAGGCTCGCTGCTGGACTTCCTGGAGAACTTCACCGTCGAGTTCCCCAAGCGCATCGACGAATACGAAACCCTGCTGACCGACAACCGTATCTGGAAGCAGCGTACCGTCGGCATCGGCGTGGTCACTCCGGAACTGGCCCACCAGTGGGGCATGACCGGCGTGATGCTGCGCGGCTCGGGCATCGCCTGGGACCTGCGCAAGAAGCGTCCGTACGCCAAGTACGATGCCGTCGATTTCGACATCCCGCTGGGCAAGGAAGGCGACTGCTACGACCGCTACCTGGTCCGCGTTGCCGAAATGCGCGAGTCCAACCGCATCATCAAGCAGTGCGTGGCGTGGCTGAAGGCCAACCCCGGCCCGGTCATGGTCAAGAACTTCAAGGTCGCTCCGCCCAAGCGCGAGGACATGAAGGACGACATGGAAGCGCTGATCCACCACTTCAAGCTGTTCAGCGAAGGCTATTGCGTGCCGGCCGGCGAAACCTACGCGGCAGTGGAAGCGCCCAAGGGCGAGTTCGGCTGCTACCTGGTCTCCGATGGCGCCAACAAGCCCTTCCGCGTGCACCTGCGCGCACCGGGCTTCGCCCACCTGTCCTCGATCGATTCGATCGTGCGCGGCCACATGCTGGCCGACGTGGTGGCGATGATCGGTACCTACGACCTGGTGTTCGGCGAGGTTGACCGGTAATGCCGTCCGCCACGCCAACGCCCGCTGCAGGCAGCCGGCGCAAGCCGGCGCCGCAGTTTCTGGAATTTCACGTTATGCATTTCGCTGAGGTCGGCCGATGAAGGCGACAGGTAATTTCGAGGCGGCGCGCGACGTCGACCCGATGGTGGTGCTGAGCGACAAGACCCGCGCTCACATCGATCACTGGCTGTCCAAGTTCCCGCCGGACCGCAAGCGCTCTGCCGTGCTGCAGGGCCTGCATGCGGCCCAGGAGCAGAACGAGGGTTGGCTGACCGACGAGCTGATCGCCGGCGTGGCCAAGTACCTTGATCTGCCGCCGGTGTGGGCCTACGAGGTCGCCAGCTTCTACTCGATGTTCGAGACCGAGAAGGTGGGCCGCAACAACGTGGCCATCTGCACCAACATCAGCTGCTGGCTCAATGGCGCCGAGGACATCGTCCGCCATTGCGAGAAGAAGCTGGGCATCAAGCACGGTGAATCGACCCCGGACGGTCGCGTCTACCTCAAGCGCGAGGAAGAGTGCCTGGCCGGCTGCGGTGGCGCGCCGATGATGGTCATCAACGGTCACTACCATGAGCGTCTGACCCTGGAAAAGGTCGACGAGCTGCTGGACGGGCTGGAGTAAGGGCATGGCACATCACCACGAATCCAAGGGTCCGGTCGGCCCCGCGCCGCTGCCGCACCAGGTGGTCTACACCACCTTGCATTACGACACCCCGTGGTCGTACGAAAGCTACCTGAAGACCGGTGGCTACGCCGCCCTGCGCAAGATCCTCGAAGAGAAGATCCCGCCGGAGCAGGTCATCGAGATGGTCAAGGCCTCGGGCCTGCGCGGCCGCGGTGGCGCGGGCTTCCCGACCGGCCTGAAGTGGTCCTTCATGCCCAAGGGCAACATGCAGAAGTACATCCTCTGCAACTCGGACGAATCCGAGCCGGGCACCTGCAAGGACCGCGACATCCTGCGCTACAACCCGCATTCGGTGGTGGAAGGCATGGCGATCGCCTGCTACGCCACCGGTTCGACAGTGGGTTACAACTACCTGCGCGGTGAGTTCCATCACGAGCCGTTCGAGCACTTCGAGCAGGCCCTGGCCGACGCCTATGCAAATGGCTGGCTGGGCAAGAACGTGATGGGCTCGGGCGTGGACATCGACATCTACGGTGCGCTGGGCGCCGGCGCGTACATCTGCGGCGAAGAAACCGCCCTGATGGAATCGCTGGAAGGCAAGAAGGGCCAGCCGCGCTACAAGCCGCCGTTCCCGGCCAACTTCGGCCTGTACGGCAAGCCGTCGACGATCAACAACACCGAAACCTACGGTTCGGTGCCGGCGATCATCCGCAACGGTCCGGAGTGGTTCAAGGGCCTGAGCCTGACCGCCAACGGCGGTCCGAAGTGCTTCTCGGTGTCCGGCTGCGTGCAGAACGGCGGCAACTTCGAAGTGCCGCTCGGCACCAAATTCCACGACCTGCTGGAAATGGCCGGTGGCCTGCGTCCGGGCCGCACGCTGAAGGGCGCGATCCCGGGCGGCGTGTCGATGCCAGTGCTGACCGCGGCCGAGCTGAAGGACCTGCCGATGGACTACGACACCATCCGTGCGCTGGGCTCCGGCCTGGGTTCGGGTGCGATCGTGGTGCTCGACGACAGCGTCTGCTGCGTCAAGTTCGCCTGCCGCATCAGCCAGTTCTTCCACAAGGAATCGTGCGGCCAGTGCACCCCGTGCCGTGAAGGCACCGGCTGGATGCACCGCGTGCTGGAGCGCATCGTCGCCGGCAAGGCCACGATGGAAGACCTGCACCAGCTGAAGGCGGTGGCCGGCCAGATCGAAGGCCACACCATCTGTGCGTTCGGTGAAGCGGCTGCATGGCCCATCCAGGGCTTCCTGCGCCAGTTCTGGGACGAATTCGAGTACTACATCGTCAACGGTCATTCGATGGTTGACGGCAAGAAGGTGGAGGCAGCCGCCGCATGAGCGCGCAACCCGTAAACCCGAACGTGCCACCGGACCACGTGACCATCGAGATCGATGGCAAGTCGCTGGTCGTGCCCAAGGGTTCGATGATCATCCAGGCGGCCGACAAGGCCGGCATTTCGATTCCGCGCTTCTGCTACCACGAGAAGCTGCCGATCGCCGCCAACTGCCGCATGTGCCTGGTGGACGTGGAAAAGTCGCCGAAGCCGGCGCCGGCCTGCGCCACCCCGGTGATGGATGGCATGAAGGTCGCCACCCGCAGCGAGAAGGCACTGAAGTTCCAGCGCTCGGTGATGGAGTTCCTGCTCATCAACCACCCGCTGGACTGCCCGATCTGCGATCAGGGCGGCGAGTGCGAGCTGCAGGACGTGTCGCTGGGCTATGGCCGTTCGGTCAGCCGCTTCAACGAGCGCAAGCGCGTGGTGCCGGACGAGGATATGGGCCCTCTGGTCGCCACCGAGATGACCCGTTGCATCCAGTGCACCCGCTGCGTCCGCTTCACCGCCGACGTTGCCGGTACCTATGAACTGGGTGGCATGTACCGTGGTGAGAACCTGCAGATCGGTACCTTCGACGGCAAGCCGCTGACCACCGAGCTGTCCGGCAACGTCGTCGACGTCTGCCCGGTCGGCGCGCTGACCAACAAGGTGTTCCAGTTCCGCGCCCGCCCGTGGGAACTGACCGCGCGCGAATCGCTGGGTTACCACGACGCGATGGGTTCGAACCTGTTCCTGCACGTGCGTCGCGGCGAAGTGCTGCGCACCGTGCCGCGCGACAACGAAGCCGTGAACGAGTGCTGGCTGTCCGACCGTGACCGCTACTCGCACCAGGGCCTGTACAGCGAAGACCGTGCGGTCAAGCCGCTGCGCAAGGTCAATGGCGAGTGGAAGGAAGTGAGCTGGGCCGAAGGCCTGGCCGCGGCCGCCGAGATCCTCAAGGCCAACCAGGGCGACAACCTGGGCGTGCTGGTGCACCCGTCGACCTCGAACGAGGAAGGCGCGCTGCTGGCCCGCCTGGCCAAGGGCCTGGGCTCGAGCAACATCGACCACCGCATCAACAACCGCGATTTCTCCGACGCTGCAACCGCCGAAGTGTTCGGCCTGCCGCTGGCTGAGATCGAAGGCGCTGACCGCATCGTCGTTCTGGGCAGCAACATCCGCCACGAACTGCCGCTGCTGCACGCCCGCCTGCGCAAGGCGCAGACCACCAACGGCGCGAAGATCCACGTCGTCAACCCGGTGGACTTCGACTTCGCCTTCAGCATCGCCGGCAAGCAGATCGTCGCGCCGTCGAAGTTCGTCGACGCGCTGGCCAACGCCGAGCTGCGTTCGGCGGTGCAGGGCGGCAACAACACCGTGCTGATCGTCGGTGGCATTGCCGAAAACCACCCGCAGGCTGCCGCGATCCGCGCTGCCGCGCGTGACTTCGCTGCCGCCACCGGTGCCAAGCTGTGCCGCATCCCGCAGGGCGCCAACGCCGTTGGCCTGACCCGCGCCGGCGTGCTGCCGGCCGGCAAGGACGTCGCCGCGATGCTGGCGCAGCCGCGCCAGGCCTACGTGGTGTACGGCCTGGAGCCGGGCCTGGACTTCGCCGACGCTCCCGCCGCGCGCAAGGCGCTGGCCGGTGCCCAGGTGGTGGCCTTCAGCCAGTTCGCCTGTGCTTCGACCCGCGACGTCGCCGACGTGATCCTGCCGATCGGCGCGCTGCCGGAAATCGACGCCACCCTGACCAACCTCGATGGTCGCGAGCAGTCGGCCCGCGCCGGCGGCAAGCTGCCGGGCGAGGCCCGTGAAGGCTGGCGCGTGCTGCGCGCCCTGGGCGGCGACCTGGCTGTGGCCGGTTTCGACTTCACCGACCTGGCCGGCCTGCGCGCCAGCCTGGCCCCGGTGTCGGTCACCGTTGCCGCCTCGGCACAGCCGGCGGTTGCCGGCGAAGGCCTGGAAGTGGCTTCGACCGCCGCGATCTACCGCACCGATGCGGTGGTCCGTCGCGCCCCGGCGTTGCAGTCGCATCCGCTCAACAACGCCCCGCGCATCGTGCTGAACGCTGAAGATGCCGCTCGCCTGCAGCTGCAGGAAGGGCAGATGGCCAAGGTCGGCACCGATGCCGGCAAGGCCACCCTGCCGGTGGTGGTCGACGCCCGCGTCGCTGCGGGTTCGGTCTGGATTGAATCGGGCCACGGCGCGACCGCGCCGCTGGGTGCCGCTCGCGTAACGGTGGTGGCTGCATGAACGAATTGCTGTTGAACGCGGTCGACCCGCTGCACCAGTGGCTGCTTGGCCTCGGTGACATCGGCGCGCTGATCTGGATCATCCTGAAGATCCTGGTGATCACCGTGCCGGTGATCATCTCGGTGGCCTTCTACGTGGTCTGGGAACGCAAGCTGATCGGCTGGATGCACGTCCGCCACGGCCCGATGTACGTGGGCATGGGCATCTTCCAGGCCTTCGCCGACGTCTTCAAGCTGCTGTTCAAGGAAGTGGTCCAGCCAAGCAGCGCCAACAAGGCGATCTACCTGCTGGCCCCGCTGATCACGCTGGCCCCGGCCTTTGCGGCCTGGTCGGTGGTGCCCTTCGATTCGCAGATCGTGCTGTCCAATGCCAACGCCGGCCTGCTGTACCTGCTGGCGATGACCTCGCTGGGCATCTACGGCATCATCCTGGCCGGTTGGGCGTCCAACTCGAAGTATGCGTTCCTGGGTGCGATGCGCGCCTCGGCGCAGATGATCAGCTACGAAATCGCCATGGGCTTCGCCCTGGTCGGCGTGATGATCGCGTCGGGCAGCTTGAACCTGAGCAACATCGTGATGGCGCAGGCCGGCAGCTCCGGCTTCTTCGACTGGTTCCTGCTGCCGCTGTTCCCGCTGTTCGTCATCTACTGGGTGTCGGGCGTGGCTGAAACCAACCGCGCGCCGTTCGACGTCGTGGAAGGCGAATCGGAAATCGTCGCCGGCCACATGGTCGAATACTCCGGCGGTGCATTCGCCCTGTTCTTCCTGGCCGAATACGCGAACATGATCCTGATCAGCTTCCTGATCTCGATCTTCTTCCTCGGCGGCTGGCTGAGCCCGGTGCAGGGCTGGGTCAACTTCGGCGACGTCTCGCCGCTGGTCGACTGGATCTGGAAGGGGGGGGCGCCGTGGCTGTTCGTCAAGGTGTTCTTCTTCGCCAGTGCCTACATCTGGTTCCGTGCCAGCTTCCCGCGCTTCCGCTATGACCAGATCATGCGCCTGGGCTGGAAGGTCTTCATTCCGCTGGCCATTCTGTGGATCGCGGTTACCGCCGTCATGGTGTTCTTCGGCGTGATTCAAAAGGGCGTCTAAAGTGATGAACAGGATTACCCATTACTTCAAGAGCCTGCTGCTGCTCGAACTGCTGGCCGGTCTCTGGCTGACGCTGAAGTACAGCTTCAAGCCGAAGTACACGATGATGTACCCGATGGAGAAGTTCCCGCAGTCGCCGCGCTTCCGTGGCCTGCACGCTCTGCGCCGTTATCCCAACGGTGAAGAGCGCTGCATCGCCTGCAAGCTGTGCGAAGCGGTGTGCCCGGCGCTGGCCATCACCATCGACTCGGCCAAGCGCGAAGACGGCACCCGCCGTACCACGCGCTACGACATCGACCTGTTCAAGTGCATCTTCTGTGGCTTCTGCGAAGAAAGCTGCCCGGTGGACTCGATCGTCGAAACCCACATCCTCGAGTACCACTTCGAGAATCGTGGCGAAAACATCGTTACCAAGCCGCAGCTGCTGGCCCTGGGCGACCGTCTCGAAAACGAGATCGCCGAGCGTCGCGCCGCCGATGCCGCTTACCGCTGAGGTCGAGAGATGGATTGGGTAAATATCGCTTTCTGGGTGTTCGCCATCGCGGCAACGGTTTCGGCCGGTGCGGTGATCAGCGTGCGCAACCCGGTTCACGCCGTGCTCTGCCTGGTGCTGACCTTCTTCTCCATCGCCTGCGTGTGGCTGCTGGTGGGCGCCGAGTTCCTCGGCGTGGCGCTGGTGCTGGTCTACGTCGGCGCAGTGATGGTGCTGTTCCTGTTCGTGGTGATGATGCTGGACATCGACCCCACCAAGCTGCGTGAGGGCTGGGTGCGCTACCTGCCGGTCGGCCTCATCGTCGCGGTGGCGATGCTGGCGCAGATGCTGATCCTGATCGGCGTCAAGGCCCGCTCGGTCACGCCGTTCCCGGCCGACAACGCTGCAGCGGTCGCCGCCGACAGCTCCAACGTCACCTGGCTGGCGCGCACGCTGTTCACCGAGTACCTGCTGCCGTTCGAGTTCGCCGCCGTCATCCTGACCGTGGCCGTGGTTGCCGCGGTGATGCTGACCCTGCGCCGCCGTACCGGCGTGAAGAGCCAGAACCCGGGTGAGCAGACCATGGTCAAGGCCGGCCAGCGCCTGCGCATGGTGAAGATGGGCGCCGAAGCACCGGTCGTGCACAGCAACAGCAAGCCGGCCGCCGGCGAGGAGACCCAGCCGTGATTACCCTTGGCCACATGCTTGCGCTCGGCGCGGTGCTGTTCGCCATCAGCCTGGCCGGCATCTTCCTCAACCGGAAGAACGTCATCGTCCTGCTGATGTCGATCGAACTGATGCTGCTGTCGGTGAACATCAATTTCGTCGGCTTCTCGCGTCAGCTGGGCGATCCGTCCGGCCAGCTGTTCGTGTTCTTCATCCTGACCGTCGCCGCCGCGGAAGCCGCCATCGGCCTGGCGATCCTGGTGACCCTGTTCCGTACCCGCCGCACGATCAATGTCGGCGAAGTCGATTCGTTGAAGGGCTGATCCACAGATGGAAATCACTCTCTCCAAGAGTCTGTTGATCGCAGTGGTGCTTGCACCGCTGTTCGGCAGCATCATCGCCGGCCTGTTCGGTCGCCAGGTCAAGCGCTTCGGCGCGCAGACCATCACCATCCTCGGCGTCGCGGTTGCCTGTGGCCTGTCGATGTACACGCTCTACCAGCTGCTGTGGGGCGGGGCGCAGCCGTTCAACCAGAACATCTACACGTTCTTCGAAGTCGGCCAGTACTCGGCCCACGTCGGTTTCATGGTCGACAAGCTGACCGCGATGATGATGGTGGTGGTGACCTTCGTGTCGCTGCTGGTCCACATCTACACGATCGGCTACATGCAGGACGATCCGGGCTACCAGCGGTTCTTCAGCTACATCTCGCTGTTCACCTTCTCGATGCTCACCCTGGTGATGAGCAACAACTTCCTGCAGCTGTTCTTCGGCTGGGAAGCGGTGGGCCTGGTGTCGTACCTGCTGATCGGGTTCTGGTTCAAGCGCCCGACCGCGATCTTCGCCAACATGAAGGCGTTCCTGGTCAACCGCGTCGGTGACTTCGGCTTCCTGCTGGGCATCGCCGGCGTGCTGTGGGTGTTCGGCACCCTGGACTACTCGCAGGTGTTCTCGCAGGCCGGCATGCTGGCTGACCCGCGCGCCCAGCTGCAGATCTGGGACGGCACGATCCTGGGCATGCAGCTGCTGAACGAGCCGGTGATCTGGTCGATCGCCACCGTCATGTGCATCTGCCTGTTCATCGGTGCCATGGGCAAGTCGGCCCAGGTCCCGCTGCACGTGTGGCTGCCGGATTCGATGGAAGGCCCGACCCCGATCTCGGCACTGATCCACGCCGCGACGATGGTGACCGCCGGTATCTTCATGGTCACCCGCATGTCGCCGCTGTTCGAGCTGTCGCAGACCGCGCTGAACTTCGTGCTGTTCATCGGTGCCACCACCGCGTTCTTCACCGGCCTGATCGGCATCGTGCAGAACGACATCAAGCGCGTGGTCGCGTACTCGACCCTGTCGCAGCTGGGCTATATGACCGTCGCCCTGGGCGTGTCGGCCTATTCGGCCGCCGTGTTCCACCTGATGACGCATGCGTTCTTCAAGGCCCTGCTGTTCCTGGGCGCCGGCTCGGTCATCATCGCGATGCACCACGAGCAGGACATGCGCAAGATGGGCGGCCTGCGCAAGTACATGCCGATCACCTTCATCACCATGTGGATCGGTACCCTGGCGCTGGTCGGTACGCCGTTCTTCTCCGGCTTCTACTCGAAGGACACCATCATCGAGGCCGCCGAGCTGCACGCGCACCTGTCCAACAACTGGGTGGCCACCTATGGCTACTGGGCGGTGCTGGGTGGCGTGATCGTCACCAGCTTCTACAGCTTCCGCCTGCTGTTCCTGACCTTCCACGGCAAGGAGCGTTTCCGCGACGCGCATCATGACGATCATGGTCACGGCCATGACGATCACCACGCCGCCGACGCCCACCACGGCGATGCGCATCACGACGACCACGGCCATGGCCACGGTCCGCACGAGCCGCACGAAACCCCGTGGGTGGTGACCCTGCCGCTGATCCTGCTGGCCATCCCGTCGATCGCCATCGGTTTCTTCAGCATCGGTCCGATGCTGTACGGCACCGACTGGGCCGGCAACCATGCGCACGATGCCATCAAGGGCCAGGCGCATACGTTCTTCACCGGCGTGGTCGACTTCTACGATCCGGCCAAGAACACCATCGGTTTCCTGGGTGAAGAGTTCCACGGCCCGGTCGCCTTCGCGCTGCACGGCATGATGGCTCCGGCGTTCATGCTGACCGTTGCGGGCTTCCTGCTGGCCGCGCTGTTCTACCTGTGGAAGCCGGACCTGTCGGGCAAGGCTCGCAAGACCTTCGCTCCGCTGGTGTCGGTGCTGGAAAACAAGTACGGCTTCGACAAGCTGTGGATCGATGGCTTTGCCGGTGGCAGCGTCAAGCTGGGCAAGGTCTCGCGCTGGATCGACAGCAACATCGTCGACGGCGTGGTCAATCTCTCGGCACGTGTTGTGGACGTCGCAGCCGGCGTGCTGCGTCGTACCCAATCCGGTTTCCTCTATCACTACGCCTTCGCGATGATCATCGGCCTGATTGCCCTGCTGGGCGTGCTGATGCATTACCTGCGTTGATGACCTGTACGGAATAAGAAGACGTGTCGAACTGGCCTCTACTCAGTGTCCTCATCTGGCTGCCGATCCTCGGTGGCGCCCTGATCCTTGCGATCCGTGATGCGCAGACCGCCCGCTGGGCGTCGCTGGGCGTAGCGGTGCTGACGTTCGTGGCGAGCCTCTCGCTGCTGAGCGGCTACAACGCGGGCATCGACGGTCTGCAGTTCGTCGAGACCCATGCCTGGATCCCGGCGTACAAGATCGGCTACAACCTGGGCGTGGACGGCATTGCCGTGGCGCTGATCCTGCTGACCACCCTGGTCAGCGTGCTTGCCCTGATCGGCGCCTGGAGCGCCATCGACAAGCGCGTGAACCAGTACGTGGCGGCCTTCCTGATCCTGGAAGGCGTCACGGTCGGTATCTTCTCGGCCACGGACGCGATGCTGTTCTACGTGTTCTTCGAGGCGATGCTGATCCCGATGTTCCTGATCATCGGTGTCTGGGGTGGCCCGCGCCGCATCTACGCCGCGCTGAAGTTCTTCCTGTACACCTTCCTCGGCTCGGTGCTGATGCTGGTGGCGCTGATCTACCTGTACCTGAAGGGCGGCAGCTTCCAGCTGGCCGACCTGTACGCGCTGCCGCTGTCGGCCAAGGAACAGACCTGGATCTTCTTCGCCTTCCTGATCGCCTTCGCGGTCAAGGTGCCGATGTTCCCGGTCCACACCTGGCTGCCGGATGCCCACGTGGAAGCACCGACCGCCGGTTCGGTGATCCTGGCCGCCATCGCCCTGAAGATCGGTGGCTACGGCTTCCTGCGCTTCAACCTGCCGATCGTCCCGGACGCATCGCAGGAATGGGCCTGGCTGGTGATCGCGCTGTCGCTGATCGCGGTGATCTACGTCGGCCTGGTCGCCCTGGTTCAGGACGACATGAAGAAGCTGATCGCCTATTCGTCGATCGCGCACATGGGCTTCGTCACCCTGGGCACCTTCATCGCCCTGTGGCTGGTGCGTGAAGCCGGTAACGCCGATGCCGCCCGCCTGGGCCTGCAGGGCGCCATGGTGCAGATGATCTCGCACGGCTTCGTGTCCGGCGCGATGTTCTCCTGCGTCGGCGTGCTGTACGACCGCATGCACAGCCGCCGCATCGCCGATTACGGCGGCGTGGTCAACGTGATGCCGTGGTTTGCCACCTTCGCCATGCTGTTCTTCATGGCCAACGCGGGCCTGCCGGGTACCAGCGGTTTCGTTGGCGAGTTCATGGTCATCCTGTCGGCCTTCCAGCGTAATCCGTGGATCGCACTGGGCGCGGCCACCACCCTGATCATCGGCGCCGCCTACACCCTGTGGCTGTACAAGCGCATCTTCTTCGGTGAAGTGGCCAACAGCCATGTTGCCGAACTGAAGGACATCAACGGCCGCGAATGGCTGGTGCTGGGCGTGTTCGCCATTGGCGTGCTGGCGCTGGGCATCTATCCCAAGCCGCTGACCGACCTGATGGAGCCCTCGATCGCGAAGCTGGCGATGCAGATCGCATCCAGCAAGCTGCTGTAATTCCAGGATTTGATGATGACCACCTCGCCGCTGCTGCCATTGACCGCCGCTGACCTGCCACCGCTCGCTCCCGAGCTGGTGCTGATCGGCAGCGCCTTCGCCCTGATGATCCTCGACCTGTTCGTCAGCAACCGGAACAAGATCGTCACCCACCTGTTCTCGCTCGCTGCGCTGGCCGTGGTGCTGTTCATGCTGGCCACCGGCGTGGGCGGGCAGGGGGAGGTCTTCCATGGCATGTTCGTGCGCGATACCGCCGCGGACGTGATGAAGACCGGGATTGTGCTGCTCAGCGGCCTGACCCTGATCTACGGCTGGCGCTACCTGCGTGACCGCAACCTGTTCCAGGGCGAGATCCCGGTGCTGATCCTGTTCGGCACCGCCGGCATGATGATCCTGGTCTCGGCCGGCAGCCTGCTGATGGTCTACCTGGGCCTGGAACTGCTGGCGCTGTGCTCCTACGCTCTGGTCGCCAGCAACCGCGAAAACGGCCTGGCCTCGGAAGCGGCGATGAAGTACATCGTGCTGGGTTCGCTGGCGTCCGGCCTGCTGCTGTACGGCATGTCGCTGATCTACGGCGCCACCGGCAGCCTGCACCTGGACGTCATCCGCGAGGCCATCCCGCACTCCGAAGAGCGCGTGCTGCTGATCACCGGTGCGGTGTTCATGATTGCCGGCGTCGCCTTCAAGCTGGGTGCCGCGCCGTTCCACATGTGGCTGCCGGACGTGTACCAGGGTGCCCCGGCACCGATCGCACTGTTCATCAGCTCGGCGCCGAAGCTGGCCGCCTTTGGCATGGCGTACCGCCTGCTGGAAATGGGCGTGGGCCCGCTGTCGACCGAACTGCAGCTGCTGATCGCCGGCCTGGCCGCGGTCTCGCTGGTCATCGGCAACCTGATGGCCATCGCGCAGAGCAACCTCAAGCGCATGCTGGCGTTCTCCACCGTCTCGCACATCGGCTTCCTGCTGATGGGCATCGCAGGTGGCGGTTCGCAGGGCTATGCCGCCGCACTGTTCTACGCACTGGCCTACGCCATCATGTCGACCGCCGCCTTCGGTGCGATCATCGCGCTGTCGCGTGCCGGCTTCGAAGCCGAGAACATCGAAGACTTCAAGGGCCTGAATGCCCGCAACCCGTGGATGGCCGGCCTGGTGCTGTGCATCATGGCGTCGCTGGCCGGCATCCCGCCGTTCCTGGGCTTCTGGACCAAGCTGGCGGTGCTGGGCGCGGCCGTCAACGGCGGCCTGCTGTGGCTGGCCATCCTCGGCGTGCTGTGCGCCGTGGTCGGCTGCTTCTACTACCTGCGTGTCATCAAGGTCATGTACTTCGATGAGCCGGTGGGCGAGGCCATGCCGCGCAGCAACGACCGCGTGCTGGGCGTGGTGCTGGGCGTGAACGCGCTGGCACTGCTGGCCCTGGGCCTGGCCTGGAACCCGATCATGGTCTGGTGCCAGCAGGCATTTGCGCATCTTGCATAAAAGTTGACACAAAGCTGCGCGATTCGTGTAATATGCGCAGCCTGAGTTGTCACTGCAGCGGTTCAGCCAGAACATCGTTGCGGTAGCCCTCCTCGAAAGAGCAGGGCAGCAGTTCAAACACTTCCGGTGCGGGGTGGAGCAGTCTGGCAGCTCGTCGGGCTCATAACCCGAAGGTCGCAGGTTCAAATCCTGCCCCCGCTACCAACTTCATATCGGCGCCAACCGGTTTGATGAATGAGGGAAGGCTTGCATGTTTTGAAGCATTCGCTCATAATTCCGCTTCTGATGCGGGGTGGAGCAGTCTGGCAGCTCGTCGGGCTCATAACCCGAAGGTCGCAGGTTCAAATCCTGCCCCCGCTACCAAGTAAAGAAATCGCCTTCGAAGTTCTGCTTCGAAGGCGTTTTTCTTTGGGGTCTGCGTCGTTTCTGCGTGATTGGGGTCAGGTCCCTTTTCCCGTGGAAAAGGGACCTGACCCCGGGTCCGCACCTTGCACCAGCGCGGTGCAGTCGCTATCATCAGCGGCCTAGCAGTACCCCTGAAGGCGGCCTCCCAGCGGGAGTCCGGACCCGGAAGGAGGGCCGCAACCGGCAGGCAATGCAGGTTGCAACCGGAATCCAGTCACCGGAGTCTTTCCGGAAAAGGGGCCCAACGGGCCCTTTGTCGTTTCCGGGGCGTCATGTTTCCACGCCGGCCAAGGCCGGCACCCAACCATAGAGATCAAGGCAGGCTGTGAGCGACAAGGCAACCGACATCGCGAATCTGCTCGCCCCGACCGTTGTGTCGCTGGGCCTGGAGCTGCTGGGCGTTGAGTATCTGCCGGCCCCCGGCGGTGCGACCCTGCGCCTTTACATCGACGTGCCGCTGGCTGAACAGCCCGAGCGCATCATCAATGTCGACGACTGCGAGCGCGTCAGCCGCGAAGTGTCGGCGCAGATGGACGTCGAAGACCCGATCAGCGGCAACTACACGCTGGAAGTGTCTTCGCCGGGCGTCGACCGTCCGCTGTTCAACCTGGAGCAGTTCGGCCGTCACCTCGGCGAAATGGCCAAGGTCACGCTGAAGCTGCCGCAGGACAACCGTCGTCGCCTGCAGGGCCGCATCGAAGCGATCGACGAGGCCGCGGACACCATCACCTTCATCGTCGACAAGGCCGAAGTGGTCGTGTCGGCCGACAACATCGACAAGGCACGGATCATGCCCGACTGGGTGGCGCTGGGGCTGGCCCCGAGCAAGCCGACCGGTCCGGCACCGAAGCGTCCGAAGCCGAACAAGAATTCTTCTTCCAACGAGCCGGCGGCAAAGAAGCCGCGCGCGGAGTGAGCCAATGAGCAAGGAACTGTTGCTGGTAGTCGACGCAGTCGCCAACGAGAAGGGCGTGCCGCGTGAAGTGATCTTCGATGCCATCGAGGCCGCCCTGGCCTCGGCAGCGAAGAAGCGCTATCCCGACGAGGAAGTGCTGACCCGCGTGGTCATCGACCACAAGGACGGCAGCTACGAAACCTTCCGCCGCTGGGAAGTGGTGGCCGATGACGTGGTCATGGAATCGCCGGACCGTCAGATCCGCCTGATGGACGCCGTCGATGAAGCCGAAGGCGTGGACGTCGGCGACTACATCGAAGAGCAGATCGAGAACCCGGACTTCGGCCGCATTGCTGCCCAGGCCGCCAAGCAGGTCATCGTCCAGCGCGTGCGCGAAGCCGAGCGCCAGCAGGTCGTGGATGCGTGGAAGGATCGCGTGGGTGAGCTGATCACCGGCGTGGTCAAGCGCGCCGAGCGCGGCAACATCTATGTCGACCTCGGTGGCAACGCCGAAGGCTTCATCCCGAAGGACAAGGGCATTCCGCGCGACGTGCTGCGCGCCGGTGACCGTGTGCGCGGCTACCTGGCCGAAGTGCGCTCGGAGCCGCGTGGCCCGCAGCTGTTCATCAGCCGCGCCGCCCCGGAATTCATGATCGAGCTGTTCAAGCTGGAAGTGCCGGAAGTCGGCCAGGGCCTGGTGGAAATCAAGGCCTGCGCCCGCGATCCGGGCGACCGCGCCAAGATCGCCGTGCTGGCCCACGACCAGCGCACCGATCCGATCGGTGCCTGCATCGGCATGCGCGGTTCGCGCGTGCAGGCCGTGTCCAACGAGCTCAATGGCGAGCGCGTGGACATCGTGCTGTGGAACGACAACCCGGCCAACTTCGTCATCAACGCGATGGCGCCGGCCGAAGTGCAGTCGATCATCGTCGATGAAGACAAGCATTCGATGGACCTGGCTGTTGCTGAAGACCGCCTGGCCCAGGCGATCGGCAAGGGCGGCCAGAACGTGCGTCTGGCCAGCCGCCTGACCGGCTGGCAGCTCAACGTGATGACCCAGGACCAGGTCACCGCCAAGTCGGAAGCCGAGCAGGCTTCGGCCCGCCAGCTGTTCATGGACAAGCTGGAAGTGGACGAGGAAATCGCCGGCATCCTGGTCAGCGAAGGCTTCGGCACCGTCGAGGAAATCGCCTATGTCCCGGTCGGCGAACTGCTGGCCGTGGAAGGTTTCGACGAGGACATCGTCGAAGAGCTGCGCGCCCGTGCCCGCGATGCGCTGCTCAATGAGGCCCTGGCAGTCGAGGAAGGCCTTGAAGACGGCCAGCCGGCGCAGGACCTGCTGTCCCTGAAGGGCATGGACGAAGCCACCGCATATGCGCTGGCCGGCCACGGCGTGCGTACCAGCGAGGACCTGTCCGACCTGGCCGCCGACGAGGTCATGGACTTCGGCATCGAAGGACTGGATCAGGCGCGCGCCGCTGCGCTGATCCTGGCCGCCCGTGCCGAGGAGATCGCCCGACTGGAACGCGGCGAATGAGCCGGCAATGAACAGGGCCCTGAGCCGCTCAGGGCGTAGAATCCGCGCCACCTCCAGATGCGGGGGGGCGCCCACAAGATCATAGGATCCGAATGTCGCAGCAAACCACCATCCGCAAGCTTGCCGAACTGGTCAACACGCCGGTCGAAAAACTGCTGGAACAGCTGGCCGGTGCCGGCATGAAGTTCAGCGGTCCCGACCAGGTCGTGACCAGCTCCGAGAAGGTAAAGCTCCTGGGCTTCCTTCGTCGTTCGCATGGCAAGCCCGAGCAGGCCCCGGAAGAGACCGATCAGTCTGCAAAGAAGATCACGCTCAACCGCCGGAAGCAGCAGGAAGTGACGGTCAATTCCGGTCGCAGCAAGACGACCGTGAATGTCGAGGTGCGCCAGAAGCGCACCTACGTCAAGGATGGTGCTCGCGCCATGACCCCGGACGAAGAGCGCGCCGACATCCTGCGCAAGCTGGAAGAGTCGCGTGCCCGCAACCTTGCCGAACAGCAGGCCCTGGCCGAGAAGGATCGTCTGCGCGACGAGGCCATCGTCCGCGCCCGTGAGGAGGAGGTTGCCGCCAAGGAGCGTGCCGAAGCCGAGAAGAAGGCGGCCGAGGAAGCTGCGGCTGCCGCCAAGGCGGCCGAGGCGCTGGCTGCCAGCAAGCCCAAGCGTGCTCCGATCGACGAAACCGCGCCGCGTCCGCCGCGCGCCCCGGCCGCAGCCCCGGCTGCACCGCGTGGTGCTCCGCCGCCGCCGCGCAGCGACGACCGCAACAACCGCAGCGCGCCGCGCAACGAGCGTGGCCCGGGCGATCGCTTCGCCGGCCAGATGCACCTGTCGGCTGCCGACCGTGCGCGTCGTGGCAACAGCAACAACAGCAATTCCCGTGGACGTCCGGGTGGTCGCAACCAGTCCGGTGGCCGTCGCGACATGTCGCGTGGTGGCAACAATGCCGGTCCGCACGCCTTCGAGCGTCCGACCGCACCGGTGGTGCGTGAAGTGGCGATCGGCGACACGATCACCGTGGCCGACCTGGCGCAGAAGCTCGCGCTGAAGGGCGGCGAGGTGGTCAAGGCGCTGTTCAAGATGGGCGTGATGGCCACCATCACCCAGTCCATCGACCATGACACCGCCGCGCTGGTGACCGAAGAACTCGGCCACAAGGCGATCCGTGCCAACGACAACGACGCCGAAGACGCACTGCTGGCCTCGACCGGTGAAAACCAGGGCGAAGCCACCCAGCGTCCGCCGGTGGTCACCATCATGGGTCACGTCGACCACGGCAAGACCTCGCTGCTGGATTACATCCGCCGTACCAAGGTCGCCACCGGCGAAGCTGGCGGCATCACCCAGCACATCGGCGCTTACCACGTCGATACGCCGAAGGGCGTGATCAGCTTCCTGGATACCCCGGGCCATGCTGCCTTCACCTCGATGCGTGCGCGCGGTGCCAAGCTGACCGATATCGTGGTGCTGGTCGTGGCCGCCGATGACGGTGTCATGCCGCAGACCAAGGAAGCGATCCAACACGCCCGTTCGGCGGGTGTGCCGCTGATCGTGGCGATCAACAAGATCGACAAGTCCGATGCCGATCCGATGCGGGTCAAGAACGAACTGCTGTCCGAGCAGGTCGTGGCCGAAGACTTCGGTGGTGACACCCAGATGGTGGAGATCTCGGCCAAGACCGGCCTGGGCATCGACGACCTGCTGGACGCCATCTCGATCCAGGCCGAACTGCTGGAACTGAAGGCCGTCGACGAAGGCCGCGCCTCGGGCGTGGTGATCGAATCGTCGCTGGACAAGGGCCGCGGCCCGGTCGCGACCGTGCTGGTGCAGCAGGGCCGCCTGAAGAAGGGCGACTACCTGGTGTGTGGCATCCAGTACGGCCGCGTGCGTGCGCTGTTCGACGAGACCGGCAAGCAGCCGGAGTTCGCTGGCCCGTCCATCCCGGTGCAGGTCCTGGGCCTGTCCGGCGTGCCGGAAGCCGGTGACGACTTCGTGGTGGTCGAGGACGAGCGCCTGGCCAAGGACGTTGCCCAGCAGCGTGAGACCAAGCGCCGTGAGTCGCGCCTGGTCGCCACCGCGGGCAGCCGCATGGAAGACATCATGGCGACCCTGGGCAAGGGCGAGGGCCAGCAGGTCCTCAACCTGGTCATCAAGGCCGACGTGCAGGGCTCGGTGCAGGCGCTGAGCCAGGCACTGGTCGCGCTGTCCAACGAAGATATCCGCATCAACGTGATCCACTCCGGCGTGGGCGGCATCACCGAGTCGGACGCCAACTCGGCGGCCGCTTCGAAGGCCACCGTCATCGGCTTCAACGTGCGTGCGGACGCTTCGGCCCGTCGCATCATCGAATCCAACGGCGTGGACCTGCGTTACTTCTCGATCATCTATGACGTGATCGACCAGGTGAAGCAGGTGGCCTCCGGTCTGTTGGGCGTGGAGATCCGCGAAGAGATCATCGGTATCGCCGAGGTCCGCGACGTCTTCCGCAGCTCCAAGCTGGGCGCCGTCGCCGGCTCGATGGTCATCGAGGGCGTGGTCAAGCGCAACAAGCCGATCCGCGTGCTGCGCGACAGCGTGGTGATCTTCGAGGGCGAGCTGGAATCGCTGCGTCGCTTCAAGGAGAACGTCGAGGAAGTCCGCAACGGTACCGAATGCGGTATCGCGGTGAAGGCCTACAACGACGTCAAGCCGGGTGACCAGATCGAGTGCTTCGAGCGTATCGAAGTGCCGCGCACCCTGTAATGCTGCGTGGCGGCCCGACCAACGGTCGGGCCCTACCGGCATGCAAAGCCCGACCCACGGTCGGGTACCATGTAGATGTAGCGCCCGACCGTTGGTCGGGCGACAACTGAACCAAGAGCTCCTCGTGCCCAAGACTTTCCATCGAACCGACCGTGTCTCCGCCCAGCTGCGCCGTGAACTCGGCACCCTGGTGCACAACGCCGTGCGCGAGCACGGGTTGCCCTCGGTGAGCGTGTCCGACGTGGAAATTACCCGCGACATGGCCCACGCCAAGGTGTTCGTCACCGCGCTGATGCCGGAACGTTCGGCTGAAGCCGTGGCCGGCCTGAAGGAGCTGGGCTACCGCCTGCGCATGGACCTGGCCCGTGCGATGAAGCTGCGCCACGTGCCGGAGCTGCACTTCCACTACGACGACTCGGTCGACCGTGGTGAGCACATCGACAACATCCTGCGCGACCTGCCCGATACGCTGGCCGCCGAGAAGCGTCGCGAGAGCGACGAAGAATAAGGTAGCGCCGGGCCCATGCCCGGCGTCTTTCCATTCCGGCAACGCGAAGCCCCTGCGGGCCGCGCTGCGGCAGCCGAGCATGGCCCGGCTCTACACACTCCTGTCATGACCCGAATTCAGTTCCGCCGCCTGGATGGCATCCTGCTGCTCGACAAGTCGACCGGCATGAGCTCCAACGCTGCCCTGCAGGTGGCGCGCCGCCTGTTCCGCGCCGAGAAGGGGGGCCATACCGGCAGCCTCGACCCGCTGGCCACCGGCCTGCTGCCGCTGTGTTTCGGTGAGGCCACCAAGATCGCCGGCCTGCTGCTGGGTTCGGCCAAGGCCTACGACGCCGAGATCGTGCTCGGCCAGACCACCGATACCGACGATGCCGAAGGCCAGGTGCTGCTGCAGCGCCCGGTGCCGGCGATCAGTGCCGAGGCCCTGCAGGCTGCGCTGGCGCCGTTGACCGGCAACATCCGCCAGCGTGCCCCGATCTATTCGGCACTGAAGCAGGGTGGGGAACCGCTGTATGTGAAGGCCCGCCGCGGTGACGTCATCGAAGCGCCTGAGCGCGAGGTGCAGGTGCACGCCATCGAGGTGCTGGAGCAGCAGCCGGAACGGCTGCGGCTGCGCGTGACCTGTGGTTCCGGCACCTATATCCGCAGCCTGGCCCGCGACCTCGGCGAAAGCCTGGGTTGTGGTGCCCACATCAGCGCGCTGCGCCGGCTCTGGGTCGAGCCGTTCCGCGAGCCTGCCATGGTCACGCTGGACCAGCTGAGGGCGATGGTCGAGGCCGGTGACGAGGCCGGTATGGACGCGTTGCTGCTGCCGCTGGCGGCCGGTCTGGCTGAATACCCGAGGGTCGACCTGGGCGCCGACCAGGCCCATCGGTTCTGCGTCGGTCAGCGCCAGCGCGACCTGTCCTGGCCGCGGGGCCTGGTGGCCGTGTTCGGTCCGGACGACGCTGTCCAGGGCCTCGGCCAGGTCGACGACAGCGGCCTGCTGGCCCCGCAGCGCCGTTTCAACCTCTGACCGGGGCCTGCCGGTTCAGCCCCGGTCCTTGTCCCGGAAGCCCCCGACCGTTACAATTTCGCGGCCGTTTTCCGGCAACCTGCCTCGCGCAGGTTTCATCCTCGTAGTCCACGGCGAGCCTGGCGGTGCGCGAAGCGCGTTCCTGCCGGCCACGCATCACAGAGAAAAAAGAAATGTCGATCGACACCCAGAAGGTCATTGAAGACAACAAGCGCAGCTCGGCTGACACCGGCTCCCCGGAAGTCCAGGTTGCACTGCTGACCGCCCGCATCGAACTGCTGACCGGCCACTTCAAGACCCACAAGAAGGACCACCACAGCCGCCGCGGCCTGCTGCAGATGGTCAACCGCCGTCGCAGCCTGCTCGACTACCTGAAGAAGAAGGACGTCGAGCGTTACAAGGCCCTGATCGAGAAGCTTGGCCTGCGTCGCTAAGCAACGAATCCCCCGCGGCGCAGCGATGCGCCGCGGTTTTGTTTTGTAGCACCGCAATCCCCGATTCAGGCCGGAACGATCCGGCCACCCGCTGGCGGCATGGGTCGCCGACGGTCCAAATTCGCAGACAGCATCCCCAAGGACACCCTCCGTGGCAAAAATCACCAAAACCTTCCAGTACGGCAAGCACACCGTCACGCTTGAGACCGGCGAAGTCGCCCGCCAGGCCAGCGGCGCCGTCATCGTCAAGATGGACGACACCGTACTGCTGGTCACCGCCGTCGCCGCCAAGAGCGCGCGCGAAGGCCAGGACTTCTTCCCGCTGACCGTCGATTATCAGGAAAAGTTCTACGCCGGCGGCCGTATCCCGGGTGGTTTCTTCAAGCGCGAAGGCCGTGCGACCGAGAAGGAAACCCTGATCTCGCGTCTGATCGACCGTCCGATCCGCCCGCTGTTCCCGGAAGACTACAAGAACGAAGTGCAGATCATCGCCACGGTGATGTCGCTGAACCCGGACGTGGACGGTGACATCCCGGCCCTGATCGGTGCTTCGGCTGCCCTGGCCCTGGCTGGCACCCCGTTCATGGGTCCGATCGGCGCGGCCAAGGTCGGTTACAAGAACGGCGAGTACATCCTGAACCCGACCGTCAGCGAACTGGCTGACTCGCAGCTGGAGCTGGTCGTCGCCGGTACCTCCAACGCCGTGCTGATGGTTGAATCCGAAGCCGCGCTGCTGTCCGAAGAAGTGATGCTGGGCGCCGTGACCTTCGGTCACCGCGAAATGCAGAAGGTCATCAACGCGATCAACGAGCTGACCGTCGAAGCCGGCACCAAGCCGTCGACCTGGGAAGCCCCGGCCAAGAACGACGCGCTGATCTCTGCCCTGAAGGAAGCCATCGGCCCGCGCCTGGGCGAAGCCTTCCAGGTGCGTGACAAGCTGCAGCGCCGCGATGCCATCTCGGCGATCAAGAAGGACGTGGTTGAAACCCTGGCTGGCCGCGTGGCCGCTGAAGGCTGGAACCCGGCCGAGCTGTCGAAGGAATTCGGCGAGCTGGAATACCGCACCATGCGTGACTCCGTGCTGGACACCAAGGTCCGTATCGACGGCCGTGCGCTGGACACTGTCCGCCCGATCGCCGTGAAGACCGGCGTGCTGCCGCGTACCCACGGTTCCTCGCTGTTCACCCGTGGCGAAACCCAGGCCATCGTGACCATCACCCTGGGCACCGCCCGTGATGGCCAGGTCATCGATGCCGTTGCCGGTGAGTACAAGGAAAACTTCCTGTTCCACTACAACTTCCCTCCGTTCTCGGTGGGTGAGTGCGGCCGCATGATGGGCCCGAAGCGCCGCGAAATCGGCCACGGCCGCCTGGCCAAGCGCGGCGTGCTGGCTGTCATGCCGTCGCTGGAATCCTTCCCGTACACCATTCGCGTCGTCTCGGAAATCACCGAGTCGAACGGTTCCTCGTCGATGGCCTCGGTCTGCGGCTCGTCGCTGGCCCTGATGGACGCCGGCGTGCCGGTGAAGGCGCCGGTGGCCGGTATCGCCATGGGCCTGGTCAAGGAAGGCGAGCGCTTCGTCGTCCTGTCCGACATCCTGGGTGACGAAGATCACCTGGGCGACATGGACTTCAAGGTGGCCGGTACCGCTGAGGGCATTTCCGCCCTGCAGATGGACATCAAGATCGAAGGCATCACCGAAGAGATCATGAAGCAGGCTCTGCAGCAGGCCAAGGCTGGCCGTCTGCACATCCTGGGCGAGATGGCCCACGGCCTGACCGCTCCGCGTGAAGAGCTGTCGGACTACGCGCCGCGCCTGCTGACCA
Source organism: Stenotrophomonas sp. AG209 (assembly GCF_003550055.1). Lineage (NCBI taxonomy): Bacteria > Pseudomonadati > Pseudomonadota > Gammaproteobacteria > Lysobacterales > Lysobacteraceae > Stenotrophomonas > Stenotrophomonas sp. AG209. The sequence goes on along the minus strand of NZ_QXDB01000001.1, from coordinate 1,135,624 downwards.
TCAAGATCCACCCGGACAAGATCCGCGAAGTGATCGGCAAGGGTGGCTCGACCATCCAGGCCATCACCAAGGAAACCGGCACCCAGATCGACATCCAGGACGACGGCACCATCGTCATCGCGTCGGTCAATGCCATCGCTGCCCAGGCCGCCAAGGCCCGCATCGAGCAGATCACCTCGGACGTCGAGCCGGGCCGCATCTACGAAGGCAAGGTCGCCAAGATCATGGACTTCGGTGCGTTCGTCACGATCCTGCCGGGCAAGGACGGTCTGGTCCACGTGTCGCAGATCTCCAGCGATCGCGTCGAGAAGGTCGGCGACGTGCTGAAGGAAGGCGATGTGGTCAAGGTCAAGGTGCTGGAAGTCGACAAGCAGGGCCGTATCCGCCTGTCGATGAAGGCCGTGGAAGAAGGCGACGCCGTCAGCGCCGAGTAATCGGTACTGCTGATTGTGCGGTGGGTGAGGACCGTTGGTCCTCACGCTTTCGCAAATGAGAAAGCGGGCTTCGGCCCGCTTTTTCTTTGCCTCGATGTCATGAAGAGCCGTTCATCCGGGTCGCTGCATGTCCTGCCGCAGTGCGTGAGCGCCGCCACGTGGCCATCGTTCTGTCACGGTTGCGCGGATCGCACCTGTCCACTGGACGACATGCCACGACAACCGTCCCACAGCCCCATCCGTTTGCTAACGTGGCTGCGCCTTCGAACCGGGAGATCCCATGTTCCGCCAGACCGTGGCCGTCCTTGCCGTGCTGATTGCCGGTGCCTTGCCCATCGCTGCGCACGCCGCTCCGGCGCAGCCGCCGATCTTCGGTGCCTACTACCCCGGCAGCTCGGCCGAGCGCTATCCGGTGTCGAGCATTCCCGCCGAGCGCCTCACCCATCTGTTCTATGCGTTCTCCACCATCGAGGACGGCCGCTGCACCATCGGCGCTGAAGCACAAAAGAATCTCGCTGCACTGGCTGAGCTGAAAAAGGCCCACCCGCACCTGCGCACGCTGATCTCGATCGGTGGCTGGGGCGCGGGCGGTTTCTCCGATGCAGCGCTGACCGAGGCCAGCCGCAAGCGCCTCGTCGACTCATGCATGGCGCTGTTCTTCGAGCGTCATGCCGGCAGCTTCGACGGCGTGGACATCGACTGGGAATTTCCGGTCAGTGGCGGACCGAAGGAGCTGGCACATCGCCCGCAGGATCGCGCCAATCTGACCAAGCTCGCGCAGGGCTTCCGACAGGCACTCGATGCGCGCGGTCGCAAGGTGGGGCAGCCAATGCTGCTGACTGCCGCACTGGCCGCCGGTCGCCTGCAGACCGATGGCCCCTACGATCCAGCCGCAAGCTATGACCTGCCGGCGCTGGCCAGGGTGTTCGATTTCATCAACCTGATGAGCTACGACATGGGCACCGGCTTCTCGGCGGTATCGACGTTCAATGCGCCCCTGCATGAAGTGCCAGCCGATCCGCTGGCGCCGGAACTGCGGCGCTGGAACAACGTCGCCGGCGCGGTGCAGTACTACCGCGAGCACGGTGTGCCGGCCGACAAGCTGGTGCTGGGTGTGCCGTTCTACGGGCGCGGCTTCAAGGTCACCGGCGATGCGCCGGATGGCCTGTACCAGCCCTACAGCGCACCGGCCGACGCCGGCGACTGGCGGGTGATCAAGGCACGCTATCTCGACCAGCCGGGCTGGACGAAGCACTGGCAGCCGCAAGCGCAGAGCCCGTGGCTGTACAACGCCGGGCAGAAGATCTTCATCAGCTATGAAGACCCGCGCTCGATCGGCCTGCGTGCGCAGTTCGCCCGCGAGCAGGGCCTGGCCGGGGTGTTCATGTGGGAGCTGACCGGCGACGACGAGCAGGCCAGCCTGCTCAACGCCATGCTGGGCCCCTGGCAGAAGGCGCGCATCGGCGATTGAGCTGTATCAGGCGATGTCCGGCGCAACGACGCAACGCCATCGGCCGAACGCCGCACAGCATGTCCATGCCCGCAGCGTTACGCTGCGGGCATGATCCATCTCGAACGCTTGGACCACCTGGTCCTCACCGTCGCCGACATCGACCGCAGCTGTGATTTCTACCAGCGCGTGCTCGGCATGCAGGTCGTGCGCTTCGGCGCCGGTCGTACCGCGCTGCAGTTCGGCCAGCAGAAGATCAACCTGCATCCGGCCAGCGCCCCGCTGCAACCGCATGCGCTGCGGCCCATGCCGGGCAGCGCCGATCTGTGCCTGGTCACGCGCACGGCGACGACCACTGTGCTGGCCCACCTGCAGGCGCAGTCCGTTGCAGTTGAGGAGGGGCCGGTCGCACGTACTGGCGCGCTGGGGCCGATCGAATCGGTGTACTTCCGCGACCCGGATGGCAACCTGATCGAAGTGAGTCGTTACCCGGGCGAAGAACACCCGCAGCGGTAGCGCCGGGCGATGCCCGGCGAAGACTCAGTTGGCCCAGACACTGTTGGGGTCGCCGCTGCGGGCGCGGCGCTGGCTGGCGACGGCCAGGCGGGCGAAGCCGAAGGCCATGGCCAGCGCGATGGCATCGACCCAGAACAGCGGCCACTGGCCACGCGCGGCGGCGCGCCACAGCCAGTCACCATTGAGTGCACCGTGCAGGACCGGCACCAGTGCAGTGCTGATTGCTGCGGCCCACAGCAGCTCGCGCGCGGCCTGCGCGGGTCGGCGCAGTGCAGCCCACAGCGCACAGGCTGCCCAGCTGCCGAAGCAGGCCCAGCGGATGCCGTGGTCGACCGCCGACGGTGCCAGCCGCTCCAGCACCAGTGCGGTGACGAACGCGACCGAGATCGCCACGCACAGGCCGATGCACACGCCGACCGTGGCCCGCGCCATGTTCACCCCGGCACGCGGCTGTTGCGGCTGGCGACGCTTGCGCCGCGACTCGATCCACAACAGGTTGCCGGAGTAGAACAGGAACGCACCGCCGAGGCCGAGCAGGAAGTACAGCCAGACCACCACGCCGTTGCCGAACTCGCCGAAGTGCAGGGCATAGGCGGCGCTGAGCGTGGCGTGGTTGGCATCGCGCTGGCCCGGCAGCTGGGAGGCCAGAACGTTGCCGGTGGCCACGTCCAGGGCCACCGAACCGAGCGGCCCGAGTGTGCCGGTGGATTCACCAGTGATCTCGATCGTGGCGTTGGCATCGCCGGCGTTGGCCAGCTTCAGGTAGGCCGGTTCGAAGTTGGCCACGCCCTGTGCGCGGGCCACGTCAAGCGCGCGCGCATGCAGCAGGCGCAGGCTGCCCGGCGGTGCCGGGATGCCGCTGGCGTCGCGCACCGGCGCGGTGTCCATTGCGGTCGGTACCGCCTGCAGGGCCTTGCCGTCGTAGATCAGCGGGTTGAGCAGGGCCATCTGCACGAACACCAGGCAGAGCAGGGCGCCAGTGACCGCGAACATGAGATGGAAGGGCAGGCTGAGCACGCCGATCACGTTGTGCGCGTCCTGCCATAGTTGCTTCAGGTTGCGGCCCGGGCGCAGCGCGAACAGGTCGCCGAACAGCTTCGGCAGGTGGATCACCAGGCCGCTCAGCAGCGCCATGCCATACAGCAGGCTGACGATGCCCATCACGTAGATACCGGCCACCGGCAGTCCGAGGCTGTAATGCAGTTCGTTGACCAGTTCGGCCAGCCCGGTCTGTGGCGGCGTCGGGCTGCCGGCGATCTGACCCGGCCAGGCATAGCGCCAGCTGCCGTCATCGGCCTGCCAGTAGGCCAGTGGTTGTGGATGCTCGGCGCCGGGGAAAGTCATGCCGACGTGGCGGCGGGCTTCCGGGTGTGTCGCCAGCACGTCTTCCAGCAGGTACTGCGCGTCGTCCAGGCCCGCCGGCAACGCGGTGGCTGCACCGGGCGTCTGCCACAGCGGCAGGTCGTGGTGGAACAGGGTCAGCGCACCCGCGTAGAAAGCCACGAACAGGCCGAAGCCGGCAACCAGGCCGACCCAGGTGTGCAGGGTGGTGAACGTACGCAGGGTCTGCGAGCTGAACTTCATGGGGTGGGTCTCATTGCACCGCGCCGGTCAGGCGCAGCAGCGTCAGCACGGCAAAGCCGGCCGCAGCGCTGCCGGCCAGAGTCACCCAGGCGCGCAGCGCGCTGCGGAAGCTGAACGCCCACAGGGCAGCCAGCATCCACAGCGGGATGAACGTGATCAGGCTGGGCACCAGCGCGTTCTGCCAGGGGCCTGGCGGCAGCCAGGTCACCAGCCCGGTCACGGCAGCGGCCAGGAAGAAGCCGGCCACGATGCCGGCGAAGGCGCGCGGCCACATCAGGGCGACTCCGTGCCCGGGCGATGCCAGGCGGCCAGGGCTGGCAGCAGCATCGCGGCCAGCATCCAGGTGCACAGCATCGCCACCAGGCCAGCAGCAAAGCCCAGTTCGGCCATCCACAGCCACAACGCGGCAGCGGCGGCGACCAGGCCGATCTGGCGGCCGAGGCGGCCGGCGCGGCGCAGGCGCGGCCAGCGGCAGTGCGGCGAGGCGGCATAGAACGCCAGCACCGAGAACATCGCCGCCAGCATGCCCAGGCTGCAGAAGCCCAGCGTGGAAAGGCCGACGGTGATCATTGCGGGCGGCCGCCTTGGCAGCGGGCCGGCGAACGCGGGACACGGGCGGGGCCGGCGGGAGCCGGTCGGAGCGGGTGGCGCATCACGAGGTCCTGGGGGAAGCGGGCAGGCTGGCACGGGGCGGGCTGCGCGGACATGGTAATCATTGCGTTTTCACGCCGCCAGCGCTGGCCATTCAGCGGACCGTACGGTAGCCCTTGGGCTTTCCGGTGCGCTGGTTTAAGATCGTCGCAGAACCCTGACTGGAACAAGGTGGCCCGCGCCCAGCGCCGGCCGAGCGTGCGACATGAGCACTACCACCGCCCACTGTTGACCTGCCCCCGAAGGCCCTGTGTTCCAGGCGCCCTCGCGGCGCTTTTTTATTGCCCGGGCAATGGCCCGGGAACGCTTTCCAGCCCGCCCCGCGGGCCCCGCACGAAGCCAATGCGATGATCAACATTACCCTTCCCGACGGCAGCCGCCGCGAGTTCGAAAATCCCGTCAGCGTCATGGACGTCGCCCAGTCGATCGGTGCCGGCCTGGCCAAGGCCACCATCGCCGGTTCGGTCGATGGCGTGCTGGTCGATGCCAGTGACGTCATCGACCACGATGCCAGCCTGCGCATCATCACCGCCAAGGACGAGGAGGGCGTGGAGATCATCCGCCACTCCTGCGCCCACCTGGTTGGCCACGCCGTCAAGCAGCTGTACCCGGACGTGAAGATGGTGATCGGCCCGGTGATCGCCGAGGGCTTCTACTACGACATCTACTCCGAGCGCCCGTTCACCCCGGACGACATGGCCGCGATCGAGAAGCGCATGGGTGAGCTGATCGCCCAGGACTACGACGTCATCAAGAAGGTGACGCCGCGCGCCGAAGTGATCGAGATCTTCAAGGCCCGTGGCGAGGACTACAAGCTGCGCCTGATCGAGGATATGTCCGACGACATCCAGGCGATGGGCATGTACTACCACCAGGAATACGTGGACATGTGCCGCGGCCCGCACGTGCCGAACACGCGCTTCCTGAAGGCCTTCAAGCTGACCCGCATCTCCGGCGCCTACTGGCGCGGCGACGCGCAGAACGAGCAGCTGCAGCGCATCTATGGCACCGCCTGGGCCGACAAGAAGCAACTCGAGGCGTACATCAAGCGCATCGAGGAAGCCGAGATGCGCGACCACCGCCGCATCGGCAAGCAGCAGGACCTGTTCCACCTGCAGGAAGAGGCCCCGGGCCTGGTGTTCTGGCACCCGAAGGGCTGGGCGCTGTGGCAGGTGGTCGAGCAGTACATGCGCAAGGTCTACCGCAGCAGCGGCTATGGCGAAGTGCGTTGCCCGCAGATCCTGGACGTGAGCCTGTGGAAGAAGTCCGGCCACTGGGACAACTACCAGGACAACATGTTCTTCACCGAGTCGGAGAAGCGTACCTACGCGGTCAAGCCGATGAACTGCCCGGGCCATGTGCAGGTGTTCAACCAGGGCCTGCACAGCTATCGCGACCTGCCGATCCGCTACGGTGAGTTCGGTTCCTGCCACCGCAACGAGCCGTCCGGCGCGCTGCACGGCATCCTGCGCGTGCGTGGTTTCACCCAGGACGACGGCCATGTGTTCTGCACCGAGAGCCAGATCGAGTCGGAAGTGACCGCGTTCCACCAGCAGGCGCTGGCGGTCTACCAGCACTTCGGCTTCGATGAGATCCAGATCAAGATCGCGCTGCGCCCGGAATCGCGTCTGGGCGACGACGCCACCTGGGACAAGGCCGAGGGCGCGCTGCGCTCGGCGCTGTCCAGCTGTGGCGTGGAATGGCAGGAGCTGCCGGGCGAGGGCGCCTTCTATGGCCCGAAGATCGAGTACCACCTGAAGGACGCCATCGGCCGCACCTGGCAGCTGGGCACCATGCAGGTCGACTTCATGATGCCGGGCCGCTTGGGTGCCGAGTACGTGGACGAAAACAGCCAGAAGAAGCACCCGGTCATGCTGCACCGGGCCATCGTCGGCTCGATGGAGCGCTTCCTGGGCATCCTGATCGAGCACCACGCCGGCCAGTTCCCGGCCTGGCTGGCGCCGACCCAGGTGGTGGTGGCCAACATCACCGACGCTCAGGCTGAATACGTCTCGGGCGTGACCAAAACCCTTGCGGAGCAAGGCTTCCGCGTCAGCTCGGATTTGCGTAACGAGAAGATCGGCTATAAAATCCGCGAGCATACGTTGCAGCGCGTGCCGTACCTGCTGGTCATTGGTGACCGCGAGAAGGAAAACGGCGCTGTAGCGGTGCGTACGCGTTCTGGCGAAGACCTGGGCAGCATGAGCCTGCAGGCCTTCATCGAGCGGCTCCACGCCGAGGGCGCGTAAGCAAAGGTCCGGTCCGGGGGCACAGGCACCCGGACCGGTTCGATACCCTTGGGAGAACGTAATATCAGCACCCCTGACAACAAACAGAACCGCAAGAATCAGGAAATCCGTGTGCCGCGCGTCCGCGTGATCGGCAGTGACGGAGAAATGATCGGCGTGTTGTCGCGCGACGAAGCGCTGTCCATGGCCGAAGATGAAGGCCTGGACCTGGTCGAAATCCAGCCGCAGGCCGATCCGCCGGTCTGCAAGATCATGGACTTCGGCAAGTTCAAGTTCGAAGCGCAGAAGAAGGCCAGCGAGGCCAAGAAGAAGACCAAGCAGGTCGAGATCAAGGAAGTGAAGTTCCGTCCGGTCACGGACGAGGGCGACTACCAGATCAAGCTGCGCAAGATGCGCGGGTTCCTTGAAGATGGTGACAAGATCAAGGTCAACATCCGTTTCCGTGGCCGTGAAATGAGCCACCAGGAACTGGGTCGCGAAATGGCCAACCGGATCGAGACCGATCTGGGTGAGGACATCGTCATTGAATCCCGTCCGCGCCTGGAAGGGCGTCAGATGGTCATGATGATCGCGCCGAAGAAGAAGACCTGAGGCCTGACGGGCCGCCTTCCGGGGCGCCTGGCTGAATGGTTCAGGGTAAAGGGACGCCATGGGCGTCCCTTTGCTTTTGCAGGAAGCCGGTGAATTGCCGGCGAAAGGGTTGCAGGGGCTGGTGGCAGGGCGGTTTTGCCTGTATCATGCCCGGCTCGACCCACCCAGGACGGGTCGTACGCCGATCATGGCAGGACGGAAAGAGCGGCCCAGGCCGCCGCCAGATCAGTCAGAAACCAGGGTCATATCCCATCAAGGACATTGCAATGCCCAAGATCAAGACCAACCGGGCAGCGGCCAAGCGTTTCCGCAAGACCGCCTCGGGCAAGTACAAGTGCGGCCACGCCAACCGTAGCCACATCCTCACGAAGAAAGCGACCAAGCGTAAGCGTAATCTGCGTCAGACGGGCCATGTCCGTGCAGAAGACGCCGGCCGTCTGGACCGCATGCTCCCTTACCTCTGAGGAACTGAAAAATGGCACGAGTTAAGCGTGGCGTACAGGCGCGTCGCCGCCACAAGAAGATTCTGGATCTCGCCAAGGGCTATTACAACGCCCGTCGCAAGGTCTTCCGCGTCGCCAAGCAGGCGGTCATCAAGGCACAGCAGTACGCCTACATCGGCCGTAAGCAGAAGAAGCGCAACTTCCGTTCGCTGTGGATCACCCGTATCAATGCGGCTGCCCGCATCAACGGCCTGAGCTACAGCCGCTTCATGAACGGTCTGCTGAAGGCCGGCATCACCCTGGATCGCAAGGTCCTGGCTGACATCGCCGTGCACGACGCAGCTGGTTTTGCTGCGCTGGCCGAAAAGGCCAAGGGCGCGCTGGCGGCATAAGTCCTTCCCGATGCCGTAACCGTTCACTCGGAACGGTGTCAGGTCAAGGCAATGCATGGGGAAGGGCGCAAGTCCTTCCCCATTCTTTTTTGGGTCCCGGCGAGGCCACAGCGGCAGCGCGGGGACGGCGGTGGCGACAGGGGTCGGCCCTTCGCGCATCGCGATGGCAGATCGACTGGAGTTCCGGCCCCCCCATGAGCGACATCCAATCCCTCACCACCCAGGCGCTGGCCGATGTGGCCGCCGCCCAGAGCCCCGACGTGCTGGAACAGCTGCGCGTGGCCCTGCTTGGCAAGAGTGGCAGCATCACCTCGCAGCTCAAGCAGCTCGGCGCCCTGCCGGCCGACGAGCGCAAGGCCGCCGGTGAAGCGATCAACCAGGCCCGCGACGCGCTGACCCGCGCGCTGGGCGAGCGCAAGGCGCTGCTGGAAGACGCGGCACTGGATGCGCGCCTGGCCGCCGAAACCATCGACATCACCCTGCCGGGCCGCAACGGCGACCGTGCCGGCCTGCATCCGATCACCCGCACCCTGGAGCGCATCACCGGCATCTTCGGCCGGCTGGGCTACGAGCTCTCTGAAGGGCCGGAGATCGAGGACGACTGGCACAACTTCGAGGCGCTGAACTTCCCGCCGCACCACCCGGCGCGCGCCATGCACGACACCTTCTACTTCGGCGACGGCCGCCTGCTGCGCACGCACACCTCGGGCGTGCAGGTGCGCTACATGGGCGACCACGCGCCGCCGCTGCGCATGATCGCCGCCGGCAAGGTGTACCGCAGCGACAGCGACCAGACCCATTCGCCGATGTTCCACCAGGTGGAAGGCCTGCTGGTGGACGAGCATTCGACCTTCGCCGACCTGAAGGGCACGCTGGCCGAGTTCGTGCGTGCGTTCTTCGAGCGCGACTTCGAGATGCGCTTCCGCCCCAGCTACTTCCCGTTCGTTGAACCGGGCGCGGAAGTGGACATCGCCTGGCAGCAGCCCGATGGCAGCACCCGCTGGCTGGAAGTGCTCGGCTGCGGCATGGTCCATCCGAACGTGCTGCGCAACGTCGGCATCGATCCGGAGCGCTACACCGGCTTCGCCTTCGGCATGGGCGTGGAGCGCTTCGCGATGCTGCGCTACGGCGTCAACGATCTGCGCGCGTTCTTCGAGAACGACGTGCGGTTCCTGAAACAGTTCGCGTAAGCCGCAACCGTGTAGGGCCGAGCCATGCTCGGCTGCTTTTCTGGATGGACGCCTCCCTGCGCATGCGCTGGGCGACCACAAAAACCGCAACGGGAGGCACGCCTCCCACCAGGGTGACACCATGAAATTCTCCGAAAACTGGCTGCGCAGCCATGTCCCGACCGGCGCCTCGCGCGATGAACTGAGCGCGGTGCTGACCGCCATTGGCCTGGAAGTGGAAGAAGTGACCGCGCTGGGCGAGGGCCTCGAGCACGTGGTCGTGGCACGCATCGTCGAAGCTGTACGCCATCCGGAAGCCGACCGCCTGCAGGTGTGCAGGGTCGATGCCGGGCAGGGGGAGCTGCTGCAGATCGTCTGCGGTGCGCCGAATGCGCGCCCGGGCCTGGTCGCGCCGCTGGCAATGGTCGGTGCGCAGATCGGCGAACTGAAGATCAAGCCGGCCAAGCTGCGCGGCGTCGAGTCCAACGGCATGCTGTGCTCGGCCAAGGAGCTGGGCCTGGACAACGATGCCTCCGGCCTGCTGGAACTGCCCGATGACGCCCCGGTCGGCCAGGCCCTGGTCGACTACCTGGGCCTGCCGGACGCCAGCATCGAGATCAAGCTGACCCCGAACCGCGCCGACTGCTTCAGCCTGCGCGGCATCGCCTACGACGTCGCCGCCGCCACCCGCAGCGAAGTGCTGGCGTTCGCCGCCGACGCCATTCCGGCGGCCGGCAGCCGTGAGCTGAGCATCCAGCTCGACGCCGGCGCCGAAGCGCCGCGTTACCTGGGCCGTGTCATCGAAGGCGTCAACGCCGCTGCCAAGACCCCGTTGTGGATGGCCGAACGCCTGCGCCGCAGCGGCGTGCGCCCGGTCTCGCTGCTGGTCGACATCACCCAGTATGTGATGTTGGAACTGGGCCAGCCGATGCACGCCTACGACCTCGGCACCCTGCAGGGCAGCATCGCCGTGCGCCGTTCGCGCGCTGGCGAGAGCCTGAAGCTGCTGGACGGCCGCGATGCCGCGCTGGACGACAGCTTCCTGGTGGTCACCGACGCCGATCGTGCGGTCGGCCTGGCCGGCCTGATGGGCGGTTTCGACACCCGTGTCACCGACGCCACCACTGCAGTGTTCCTGGAAGCTGCGCACTTCGCGCCGGCCGCGATCATGGGCCGTGGCCGCAAGCTGGGCCTGCACACCGATGCCGGCCACCGCTTCGAGCGCGGCGTTGATCCGGCGCTGCCGCGTACCGCGATCGAGTACGCCACCCGCCTGGTGCTGGACCTGGCTGGGGGTACCCCGGCGCCGGTCACCGAGGCCGTGCGTGAAGCCGATCTGCCGCAGCCGGCAACCATCGTGCTGCGCCGCGCCCGCATCACCCGCGTGCTCGGCATCACCATCGACGATGCGGAAGTCGAGCGCATCCTGCGCGCGCTGGGCATGGACGTGGTCGCCACCACCGATGGCTGGCAGGTGGCCGCGCCGAGCCGCCGCTTCGACATCGCCATCGAAGAAGACCTGATCGAGGAGCTGGCCCGCATCCACGGTTACGAGCAGATCCCGACCACGCTGCCGGGCGGTGCCTCGCGCGTGGCGATGCCGAGCGAGACCCAGCTGGACGCGCTGAGCGTGCGCCGCCAGCTGATCGCCCGTGACCAGCAGGAAACCGTCAATTTCGCCTTCGTCGACGATGCGCTGCTGACCCAGTGGCAGCTGCGCGACGGCCTGGTGCCGCTGGCCAACCCGCTGTCGGCCGAACTGGCGGTGATGCGCCCGTCGCTGCTGCCGGGCCTGGTCGCCACGTTGGGCCGCAACGCTGCCCGCCAGCTCGGCCGCGTGCGCCTGTTCGAGCTGGGCCGCGTGTTCGCCCAGCAGGCCGGAGACGGCCAACCGGCGCCGCTGGAGACCCCGCGCGTGGCCGCTGCGGTCTGTGGTGACGCGCAGGCGGTGCAGTGGGGCCTGCCGACCCGCAAGGTCGATTTCCATGACCTGAAGGGCGACCTGGAATCGCTGGCGGCCGCCAGTGGCGCGCAGCTGGAGTTCCGCCCGTCGGCGCGCGCCTACGGCCACCCGGCGCGTTCGGCCGAGGTGTTCCGCGATGGCGTGTCGATCGGCTGGATCGGCCAGATCCACCCGCGCCTGGCCAAGGCGATGGAGATCGAAGCGGACGTCTATGCCTTCGAGCTGGACCTGGAGCCGCTGACCGCCCGCCGCCTGCCGCGTGCCGGCGAACTGTCGCGCTTCCCGGCGGTGCGCCGCGACCTGGCGTTCCTGGTGCCTGAACAGGTGGCCTGGGCCGATCTGGCGGCCACCGTACGCCAGGCCGCCGGGCCGCTGCTGCGCGACCTGAACCTGTTCGACCGCTATGTCGGCCAGGGCGTCGAGCCGGGATTCAAGAGTCTCGCTATGGGCTTGATTTTGCAGGACAAGTCGCGCACTCTGACGGACCGCGACGTGGATGCGGTGGTGGCCGAGGCGGTCACTGCCATCGAGCGTGAACACCACGCCCGGATCCGCGGCTGAGCGGGCAGCACTCGGGGGTAGCAGGCAATGGCATTGACCAAGGCGGAGATGGCGGAAAAGCTGTTCGACGAAGTCGGTCTGAACAAGCGGGAAGCCAAGGAATTCGTCGACGCGTTTTTCGATGTGCTGCGTGAAGCATTGGAACAGGGACGTCAGGTGAAGCTGTCGGGCTTCGGTAATTTCGATCTGCGGCGCAAGAACCAGCGCCCGGGTCGCAACCCCAAGACCGGCGAGGAAATTCCGATTTCCGCCCGTACGGTGGTCACCTTCCGTCCGGGCCAGAAGCTCAAGGAGAGGGTGGAAGCTTATGCTGGATCCGGGCAGTAACCGCGAACTACCGCCGATCCCGGCCAAGCGCTACTTCACCATCGGTGAGGTCAGCGAGCTGTGCGACGTCAAGCCGCACGTGCTGCGCTACTGGGAAACCGAGTTTCCCAGCCTTGAGCCGGCCAAGCGCCGAGGCAACCGCCGCTACTACCAGCGCCACGACGTGCTGATGGTGCGGCAGATCCGCAGCCTGCTGTACGAACAGGGCTACACCATCGGTGGTGCACGCCTGCGTCTGGACGGTCCCGATGCCCGCGAGGAATCGGCACTGAGCAACCAGATCATCAAGCAGGTGCGCATGGAGCTGGAAGAAGTGCTGCAGTTGCTGCGCCGCTGATCCCATTTCCATCGTAATCCGCTATACTTCACGGCCCGCCGCACTGGCGGGCACATCGCAGCATCAGTCGGGGCGTAGCGCAGCCTGGTAGCGCATCTGCCTGGGGGGCAGAGGGTCGTCGGTTCGAATCCGGCCGTCCCGACCACTGTGATGAATCAAGAAGCCTGCGCAGCGATGCGTGGGCTTTTTTGTGCGTGCGGTGTATGCTGCGCGCCACTCGTACTACCGCGGCTGCTGAACCCGGTACTTACGAGAACACATCATGGAATCTGCAAGAAACCGTGCCTGGCGTCGCAGCCAGGCCCGCAACCGCGGTGGCGACCGCGCCACGACCGCCTACAGCTACAAGCCCGAAAAGAACTGGAAGCTGCTGTATACGCGCGATGCCAAGCTCGCGCGTGCACGCCAGCTAGGCTTCACCTATCCGGTGCTCAGCGCCCGCCAACTGCAGGAACAGGAATGATCAACCTGCTGTTCGTCTGCAGCCGCAACCAGCTGCGCAGCCCGACCGCCGAAGCCATGTGGCGACGGCGGCCCGGCTTCGCCGCGCTGTCGGCCGGCACCAGCCCGCATGCGCGACGCCCCATCGGCCCGGCGGACATCCGCTGGGCCGATGTCATCTTCGTGATGGAGGCCAAGCACCAGCATCGCCTGCAGGCCGCGTACGCGCGCCTGCTGGAACACAAGCGCCTGCATTGCCTGGACATCCCCGACGACTATCGCTGCATGGATCCGCTGTTGATGGACCTGCTGGACGCCAAGGTAACTACGTATCTGGATCAGCTGCCGGCAAAGCGGTAGATCAGCTCCGGATCGCCTTCGTCCAGGCCATGCACGATGCCGCTGTCGATGAAGCCCGAGGCGGCGAGCAGGCGTTGCATACCGGCATTGGAGGCATTGGTCGAAGTGAACAGCTTGCCCTGGCCCTGCAGCGCGATGGCATGGCGCAGCAGGGCGGCGCCGACGCCCTGGCTGCGATGTTCGCGCGCCACCATCAGCATCTCGACGAAGGCTTCGCCGAAGAAGTGACGATGGATGACCAGGTAACCGGCCAGCTGGCCGGCGCGTTCTGCCACGTGCATGCCACCGCTGGCCTGCCAGTCGCTGATCTGCCGTGCGCGTTGCGGATCACGGGCCGCAGCGCTGTCGAGTGCGATCAACGCGGGAACATCGGCGAGCATTGCCTTGCGGATGTGCAGCATTGTCGCGGAGGGATCGGGCGGCACCATCGAAGGCTCCTGGGGTGGGTGCGCCCAGTCTATCGATCACCTCGGCCGTGCCTGCCGATCCGCCGCAGCCAGCGTGTGGACGGCAGTCAATACACACGGAACTCTGCACGGCAGCCATCGCTGACCCACACGCCGCGTCGGTCCCAGCCCCAGTTGCGGTCCTCGATGCAGGGGGTCACCGATTTCTGCTTGACCAGGCGCACCTCGCGACGCACGCGGATGCGGCATTCCTTGTCCTTCTGCTCGTAGGACTCGCAGACCAGGCGCTCGCCGTCGTCGTCGCGGTCACCATCCCGGCCGCGCCCCGGCCAGCGGCCGCGTCCATGTTCGTCGGCCACGAACTCGGCGCGACAGCCGTCGGTGACCCAGAGCATGCGGCGGCTCTGGCCCCAGTTCCTGTCCTCGACGCAGCGGGTGACCGACAGCTGCCTGGCCAGGCGCATGCGGCCTTCGATCGGGCACTGCTGGGTCTTGTTGAACTGCGACTCGCAGCGCAGCGGCGGAATGTGATCGCTGTCGTAATCCTGGGCGGCCACCGTGGTGGCGGCCAGCAGCAGGGCCAGGGAAGAGGCGGCGATCGGCAGCAGCAGGCGATGGGTCATGGAGAGCCTCGGCAGGGGAACGGGCCGCAAGAATGGACCAGCCCGAGGCTGTCGGAACGGATCGTTCCGGCGCTGGCTCAGTGGGGATTTAGTAGTGCGCACGGGCCCATGCAGGGCCTTACATCCCTTATCATCGCTGCACATCCGATCGCATCGGCTTACACCTTCTTACATGTCTCCCACGCTTGCCGGCACCGCCTGTGGTTGCCGTCACTGGCGTGCAGCCGGCTTGTGGAGGAGGATGCGCGGACCACGACGACCACAGGGGGTTGCGTTGATCAGCAGTACCGTCATTCATCGCTCGGCTGGCGCAGAGGCCGGGCAGGTGCGTGTCCTGGACACCACGTTCAAGGGCAAGCATGTGTTCATTGCGTGGGGCCTGCGCGGGCCGGAACTGACCCGCAGCGCAGACCCCGCCGCCACCGTGGCTGCGCGCAAGGCGCTGCATGCCGTGGCCGGCCACAGCGAGGGGCCGCGCAGCCCGGAAGTGTTCATCGCCAACCAGTCGGCGGTGGCGATCACCGTCTATCGGCTGCTGACCGAAGCGCGTTCGGGCGATGCCATCTTCTTCCTGTGTGATTCACAGGCGGTGGTCGATTGGCTGATCACCGCACTGGAAGTGCAGGGCGAGGGCTGACCGCGCGCAGGGTCAGGCCAGCGCTGCGTCCACCGCCGCAAGCGCGTGCAGGGTGGTGGTGTCGAACAGCGGCACCGCACTGTCTTCGGGGCGCACCAGCAGCATGATCTCGGTACAACCGAGGATGATGGCCTCGGCACCGCGCGCGACCAGGCGCGCGATCACGCCTGCATAGACCTGCCGCGAGTGTTCACTGACCACGCCGGCGATCAGCTCCTGGTAGATGATGTCGTGCACGCTACGGCGATCATCGGCCTCCGGAACCAGTACCTGCAGCCCGAAACGCTCCTGCAGCCGGTCGCGGTAGAACGCCTGCTCCATGGTGAAGGCAGTGCCGAGCAGCCCCACCTTGCGGATGCCAGCCTGGAGGATCGCAGCGGCGGTCGGGTCGGCGATATGCAGCAGAGGCAACGGGCACTCGGCTTCGATCCGGCCGGCCAGCGTGTGCATGGTGTTGGTGCAGATCACCAGCAGCTCAGCGCCACCGGCCTGCAGGCGTCGTGCGGCGTCGGCCATATGGTCGCCCAGCGCATCCCAGTCGCCGTCATGCTGCAACTGCTTGATCGGGGCGAAGTTCACCGACCACAGCAGGAGCTGTGCCGAGTGCGCGCCACCGAGGCGCTGCCGCACCGCCTCGTTGATGAGCCGGTAGTACTGCGCCGAGCTTTCCCAGCTCATGCCGCCGATCAGGCCGAGGGTCTTCATGCACTGCTCCATGCCAGAGGGGGCCATTGCAGCACAGATGGCCATGGCAATGCCGTGCACGGGCGCCGGCATCTGTAACCGTTGCATCCACCGCACGCTGTATGTGCCGCATCCTGCATGGGTGCCCTATGCTGGTGCCGTCTTCTGAAGTGGAAACCGGCATGGCCCTGCATACCTGGTGGTGGTTCCTGGCCACGGTCTTCGTGCTGTGCGGGACGCCCGGGCCGAACATGCTGCATATCCTTGGCCGCAGCGTCGGGCTGGGGTTTCGTGGCAGCGTGCCGGCGATGGCCGGCTGCCTGCTGGCGATGCTGCTGGTGCTGGCCGCATCCGCTGCGGGCCTGAGCGCATTGCTGCATTCTTCGCCGATGCTGTTCGAGGTGCTGCGCTATCTCGGCGTGGCCTACCTGGCCTGGCTGGGCATCAAGGCGTGGCGTGACAGCACCCGGCCGGCACCGCCGGTGACCAACGATGCAGAGGTCGTGCTGGCGCCGGTGCACGGCGCGGGGAAGGTGTTCCGCGGCGGCCTGTGGGTTGGCCTGAGCAATCCCAAGTTGTTGTTGTTCGCGGCAGCGTTCCTGCCGCAGTTCGTCGACCCGTCGCGCAGCCAGGCCGTGCAGTACAGCGTGCTGGTAGCGACCTTCGCGACCTGCGAACTGTTCTGGTACGTGATGTATGCCGCCGGTGGCCATGGCCTGCGCCGTTGGTTGGCCAAACCCTTCGCACGGCGCTGGTTCGAGCGGCTGGTGGGGAGCGTGTTCCTGGCCTTCGCAGTGGCCCTGCTGCGCTTCCGGCCGCGCTGATTCACGCCGCGCACGCGGCCTGTTCACGACTGCCGCATCGGCGGCGGCCTAGCCTGATCACACCGTTTGCATTCCCTGCGGGGAAAGGACTGACATGATCAAGTGGGCCATCATCTTTGCCATCATCGGCATCATCGCGGGCGTGCTGGGCTTCGGCGGCATTGCCGGTGCCGCCGTGGGCATAGCCAAGTTCCTGTTCTGGGCCGGCATCATCATCGCCGTGGTGCTGTTCCTGATCGGCATGAGCGTGGCCAAGAAGGTCAGCTAGCGCCTGTCGCGCAGCAGCGGGTTCAGTGCGCGCTGCTGCGCGAGAACAGGTTGATCACCAGTACGCCGGCACAGATCAGGCCGATGCCGATCAGCGCCGGTGCGTCCAGGCGCTGCTTGAACACCACCAGGCCGATCAGCGAGATCAGCACGATGCCGACGCCGGACCAGATGGCATAGGCAATGCCGGTCGGTATCGATTTCATGGTCACCGACAGCAGGTAGAAGCACAGTCCGTAGCCGACCAGCGCGCCCAGCGTCGGTGCCAGTCGGCTCATGCCGTCGGACGCCTTCAGCAGTGATGTGGCGATCACTTCCAGCACGATCGCGGCGGCGAGATAGACGTAGGGATTCATCGCAGGCTCCGGCTCACAGCGGGTCGCACAGTTTCAGGGCCTGCTCGGCCATGGCCAGTGCATTGAGGCGTTCTTCTTCATCCAGCGGACGACCGTAGGCGGTGGCCCAGTAGCCGTCGGCCACGCAGCGCGCCGCATACAGGCGCGGGTCGGAGGCTTCATCAGGGAATTCAGCCAGCATGCGTCGCAGCCATGCGCCCCACTGGGCAAGCAGGGCGGGTTCGAGCATGTTGCCCAGGGTCAGGCCGATGTCGTTGTCCCGCTCCTGCTGCAGCAGGTGATCGAAGTTGGCTCGTACGTAGGCGCGGCTGAAGCAGCCATGGCGGGGGCTGCCTTCCATCAGGCCGCGCACCTGCGCTTCGAAGTCGGCGATGAGTGTGGCGATGGCTTCATCGACCAGCACCTGCTTGCTGCTGAAATGGTGGAACAACGCGCCTTTGCTGACCCCGGCCGCGCGCGCGACATCCTGTACGGTCAGTGCCGCCAGTCCATGCTGGCCGATCACTGTGATGGTGGCCTGCAGCAATGACTGGCGCACGCTGTCGGGCGCCTTGCGGCGCGAACGGGAAGGGGATGCGGACATGGGCGGGAAGAAACCGACTGGACGGTACGATTGTAGCGCAGGCCTGCCACCGCGCCGTGGCTGCCGACCCGGGCCGGCAGCGTGGATTCAACCGTCGACGCGTGCGAAGCGGGGCTGTGGGCCGTGCTCGCCGGGCACCTGTTCGATGAACATCGGGTAGGGGCGCACCCACAGGCCGCCTTCGCCATACAGGGCGCGGTACAGCACCAGCGGTTCCAGTGTCTCGCTGCTGCGGACGATGTCGATTACTTCGTACTCGCCGCCCTTGAAGTGGCGATACCGGCCACGGGCGAGGTCGGGCAGGGGACTCAATTCAGCCATGACGGAGCGTGCTCACTTGCGCGCCGGGCTGGCCGGCGTGGCGCAGTACGCGTCGATGGCCTCGGCGGTGTTGGCCAGGCCCTGTGCCTGTGCCAGCTCCCAGGGACGCTCGCAGCGCTGGCTGTGCTCGCACCACTGGTAGCCGGCTGAACCGATGCAGCCATGCGCATCGCGATCACCACCCACCACGGGCGTGGCCGTCGACGTCGCGTTGGCATCGGCACGCGCGGTCGCCGCCTTGTCCGGGCTGGCACAGGCGGACAGCACCAGCAGGGCGGGAATCAGAAATAGCGCTTTCATCGGGCGGGCTCCGTGCCTAAAGCGACAGTTTGTGTCGCAAATACCCTAGCGGCAAGCGCTCAGTGCACGGCGGCGCGGACCAGCTCTTCGATCAGGATCAGATAGCTGGCCACGAAATAGAACTTCAGCAACGTCCAGCGCTGCTGTGAGAAGAAGGTGCGCATGTGGAAGGGGCCCCTGTTGATGACGATAGTGTGAAGTCAGGCTGACTCCGTGACAAGGATCACGAAATGAACGGGCTAAACGGGCTCAGGGATGTGACGAGGGTGGGGTTCTGACGCACTGGCGCGGGTTTTTCGTACTTATCTGATGGGACCACCCTGATGGGCTGGCTAGGGTGACGTCATCAGCAGAAGGGCAAGCGCCCTGCGCCTTTTCCCACAAGGAGCCTCCCATGGTCATTACCGTCAAGTGCAGTGCCGCGCAGTGGTCCCTGTTGGACCCCGCTGCGGGCCTGGCCGAAGCATTCAACACCGGCGCCGCAGCGTTCGACGCCGCGGTTGGCCGGGCCAGCGCCCACCATCGCCGGACCGGCCAGCGCAGCACGGTGCGCGTGGAGGCGCTGGGCAGCAGCGTGGATGCCGTGCACTTCGAGGCGTTGGCGATTGCCTCCGGGCCGGCTATCGGGCTGAATCCTGCGCCGGTGGCGTAACGCCAGATGATCCCTCGCGCACTGCCTGGCTTACGAAATGGCTCAGCCACGATGGATTGACCGTCTTGGCATAGACATGACCGATCTGCGCCGGCAGGGCGCGATCCTGCAATACGCGCAAGGGTTGTTGGGCCAGGACGAGGATGAGCAGATCCCTGCGCAGGCAGCAGATGCGGCGTAGCAGTGGCATGCCGTCGACCTGGCCCACAGTCGGCATGCAGGGATCGATGATCAGTGCCTTGCATCGCGGGCTGGCGATCTGGGTCAGGACCTCTGCGGGCGAGCGTGCTTCGCCGAGGGCTTTACCGCCCAGGTAGGGGAGGGCGCTGTGTATCAGTTCGCGTCGGACCCAGGGATTTGCATCGGCGATGACGAGGGTGGGGGCCGGGGCTGACCGGCTTTCGCAGGCGCCGCTGCCTGAATGGAGTGGCGAAGCGTCAACAGCTTGAAGTGTGTGCATGCAGGCTACGGATTGTCGGGGCCACAGCCTTTGGGCAGGAGGTCGTAATAGGGGATGGCAGTCCAGCAGCGCCATTCATGGCTGCCCGAGTCCCTGATCAGCACCAGGTTGTTTCGCCATGTCCCCACGTTGTAGCCAGTGTCGAATCGCAGCAGGCAATCGATCTCGAGGCCGCCATCCGCACGAATACGTGTTGCGATGGTTTCACAGCGCTCACTGCTCTCCGGTAGTCCCAGCTTGCGGTTGTCTGAGCCATAGAGATCACCCCGTTCGGCCAGCCACGCCTCTACTCCCGCCTTCCCGCCGGCCAGTTCGGCCAGGGCCGCCGCCAGCTTGGATCGGGTAGAGAACTTCTTGTATTGCGGGACTGCGATCAGCGAGAGAATCATGATGATGGCCAGGACCACCATGAGTTCGATCAGAGAGAATCCGCGCTGGTGGTGTGCGTGATTCGATCCGCAGCCAGCCTTTGATATTTTCTTTTTCATCGGTTCCTGCATCAGGAAATCAACGTTGAATCGTGGATGGCGCACGCAATGGAAAGGCGCATGCGACTGTGGGCAGGTTGAGCAGCCCGCGCAGTGGCATGCGCCCGTGATCAGGCCTGGCAGCCCTGGGGAAGCAGGCTCTGGTCCGAGATGTCGCTCCTGCAGAGCCAGACGCCCTCCGAGTCGCGATCCAAGGTCAGGTTGCCACTGCCGATTGCAGCGTCGTTCTTGAGCTCGCAGTTGATGCTCGTAGCTCCGTTGGTGACATCGGTCGTTACCGCAATCGCATCGCAGCGGGAACTGGTCTCGGGCAGGCCAATCGATGCAGGCGTTGTGATATCGCTGCCCTCAGCCAATAGGGATTCGACGCCAACTTTCCCGCCGGCGACCTCCGCGAGCGCGCCAGCCAGCTTTGCCTTGGCCGAGAACCGCTGATACTGCGGCAGGGCAATCATCGCGAGAATCCCGATGATCGCCACCACCACCATGAGCTCAACAAGGGAAAAACCCTTCTGCCGGGATGGGCCTGTGCCTGCGCGGGGTGTCGGGCCGGGTACGGTATTCATGATAATCCTCTGTGACATGGCGGTTTCCTGGGTTCGGCCACGAAGCGATCATTCGCGGCGCAGCCATAGAAAATCACGTGTGCAGCAGTGGGTATATTCAAGAACTGGTAAAGTCGAACCTGTTGAGTAACTGCACGATTGTTTTGCAATTAATCAGAAAGTACGCCGTAGCTCCGTGGGGCACGGCGTCGGCACTGCATGCACATCGGCCGTGCTTGCAGTGCATCTCCATTCGCCCGCAGGGGTTCGCCGCCATCGCACGCTGCCCTCCTGGTGTAGATCACAGGTCAGTACTGCGCGGCCGGTATCGGGCAGCGATGCACGCAGGCGCGCGCAGTGTGCGGCGCTGGCAGGCAGGCCGAGGTGCGGGTCGGTCACGGTGAGATCACCTTCGGCGTAGCTGTTTTCCACGGCGGCGATGGCGCCGCCCAGCACGTTGGCCGCATCGCGAAGCCGGGTTCGGCTGGCATCGTCATCCAGGCGGGGCGCACACAGCAGTAGTGCGTAGATGGCTGTCAGTCCGGCGACGATGCTGACCAAAGTCCATCGTCGGTAGTGCCGCGGGTGATGTGTCGGCTGGGTGGTTGATCGAGGGCGCATGGACGGCAGCTCCTGCGGTTGAGAAGGGCGCGCGGCGCAACTGCAGGCCGGGGCCGCTCTCCCCAGAGCAGCCCCGGCATTCCGATCCCCTGTCTATCGTTGCCTCGCGTTACAGCGCCAGCGAACTTTCCACGTCCAGTACGATGCGCCGGGCGAGGGCAAGATTGGCCTTCTGCCGGTCCAGTACCACATAGAAGAACAGGCCCTTCTTGGCCGACACCGGGCGCAGCACGTGGTACGCCCGACCCAGAGTGATCAGCACGTCTTCGATGTTGTCGTTGAGGTTCAGCGCTTCGGCCGTCTTCATCTTGGCGCGCAGCACCTCGGTGTTTCCGGCTGCCGCCAGTTCCATGTCCACGCCCGAGCCGGCGTCACCCAGCAGCATGCCGCTTTCGAAGTCGACCAGGGCGACGGCTTGCGCGCCGTTGATCTGCATGAGCGTGTCCAGGCATTTGTTGATGGCGATATTCATTTCAGTGGTCCGTTGCGGGTGTGAGGGGGTGAAGAGGCGTCTGAGTACTGAGAGGGGCATGTATCAGGTCGGGGTGTTGGCCAATGCGCGCACGCACTGCTTGGCATGCCACAGCACGTTGCCGATGACGCAGCTGTGGTCGCACGCCGTCATCAGCAGGCGCGGTTGCTTCCCTGGAATGGCGAGCATCAGTACCTTGCCGTTGGCGGCATCGAGGATGAGTGTGTCGAGTTCGCCGAAGTGCAGTTCGCGACCCAGCGCACTGGCCAGGCCGAGCATCGAGCTGGTCATCGCGGCCAGGCGATCGGCGACATGACTCTTCGGGCCGGCCTGGGCCAGTGCGAAACCATCAGTGCTGGCAACGACGAGCGCCTGGATACCGGTGACATCGTGTACCAGCGCGTCGAGTGCCGATGTGCGGTCGATGTCATTCATGGGCGGCCGCCATGGCGCTGCATTCGATCTGGCTCATCAGCAGGTCCATCGCAATGATGGCCTGTGCCATGTCGCGTGGGTCCAGCGGCAATGCCGGCAGGTGTGGCGCATGGTCCTGCAACCAGTCCTGCCAGTGCGGCTGTACCGGATCATCGGTGCTGCCGCATCGGGTGAAGCCGATGACCACGGGCAGGCCCGGTGCGCTGTCGGCGATGGCTCTCAGATGCCGCCCGGCCAGCGTGGCGCCCACGCTGGCGCTGCCATCGATCAGGACGATGGCACCTTCTGCACCGGCCAGCAGGATCGGCCAGATGTAGGAGAAGCGTTCCTGCCCCGGCGATCCGTACAGGCGCAGGCGGTCGCCGCCTGGCAGGTCGATGTCGCCATAGTCCATCGCCACGGTGGTGTATTGCTTGCCCACGGTAGGGTCGGTATTGCGGGCTTCCGTCACCACGGCCGTGCCCCGGGTCAGGGTCTGCACGAGGGTGGACTTGCCCGCGCCGAGTGGGCCCATCACTACGATCTTGTGCTCACGCACGGTCATGCACTCCAGCGGATGCGAAGTTGTCGCCACAGATTGACGAGGCCGTCGGCGGGCGAGGAGCGCACGGGTGCGTCCTCGCCCACAACGGGAAAGGCATAGGCGGTGAGGAACGCTGCGTTGAAGAACGACTGCACGATTTGGCGTGGCAGATCGAGGATGTCGCAGCATGCCCGCACGGACGCGCCCTGCTTGATCAGCAGCGCGCACAGTCGGAAGTGGTCGGGACGATGGGCGAGGATGCGGAAGTCTGGCCAACGCCGGAGGCGCAACTTCGTGCCGTCCTGCAGGGGCGGGATCGGCACGCCGCGGCCGTCCGTGACCAGGGCAACGTTCCATAGCGTCAAGCGCAGCGGAACATTGCTGCACACCGTTGCACGCTGCACGAAGACCTCCTGTGTCACCGGTACCAGGCTCAGCCGAGGGTCTGCGTCGCCCAGTAGTCTCTGCAGCAGTGTCAGCGTGATCGGCGCGGGTGCGGTGGTCATCATCCGGTCGTTCCTGGCGTCCAGCCAGCACACGGTGGCCCCGTCATGAATGATCGCGGCATGGGCCGAACGCCGTGGCAGCGCGCCATCGCTTGCCAGGTGCAGGCGCAACTGCTGTACGAACGGCAATGCGGCAGTTGGCAATGCGGCCGGCGCCAGGGGCTCTGCTTCAAAGGGCTCTTGCAGATCCTCAAACGGTTGACGACGGAAACGGACCATGGGATGTCCAGGGCAGCGAGTGATCGGAGGTGACTTTGTAAGCGGTCCTCCTAGCTTTCTGGAATGAAACTATTGGGAAAGCTGCAGTGCCATTCGTGTTTTTGATGCTCTCTGCAACAAATGGAATTGGCCGGATGTTTATGCTTCGATGAAATCAATTGCAGCGAGCGATTATTAAGTTGACGTAACCTGGAATGATTACTAGCGTCTCCACTGCGCACTGCGGCGTGACTATTGACGGGTAATCAGCATGCTCACTCGAATTGCCATCGCGGATGATCATCCACTGGTCCTGCTTGGCACGCGCATCGTGATCGAGGCCGGTGGGCACCATCGCGTGGTGGCGGAGGCGCGATGTGCAGAAAGCCTGCTGGCCATCCTGGCCGAAGAGCCGGTGGATCTGGTGGTGACTGATTTTTCGATGCCGGATGTCGGCCGCTCGGACGGCCAGGCGATGCTGCAGGCGTTGAGTCGCAATTACCCCAAGGTGCCGGTGATCCTGGTCACGATGGTCACCAATGCCACCACCTTGAACATGGCCATGCGTACCGGTGTGCGCGGACTGGTGTGGAAGTGCAGTTGCGTGGATGGCACCCGCAAGGCGGTCGATACCGTGTTGAGCGGGGGGATCTACCTGGACCCCCAGTTGGCGCACTGCCTGCAGGAGGGTGGGCGCGAGCGATCGCTTTCGGTGTTGTCGCCCAAGGAGCTGGAAGTTCTGCGGCTGTATGTGTCGGGGCCTTCGATCACAGAGATCGCCGGGCAGCTGCGGCGCACCGTCAGTACCATCAGCCGGCAACGCATTTCGGCGATGAGGAAACTGGGCATCAGCAATGATGCCGAGCTGTTCGCCTATGCGTTCGAGGAACGCCTGGGCAATGCCGGTGGCATGGCCAGTGGGGCAGCAAACGGGAGCCCATGAGCTCACAGCGGTCCAGTCAGGTCCGGTTGCGTTGTTTGAATGGGGAAAAACTGCCGTTGCGCCCCCCTCTGTGCGGCGGGCCGTGAATCCCGGATGCTTGCGCCATCGTATTCATCTGGAGATCTCGATGGGCAAGGCACTCACCTGGCGCACCCTGGCCTGCACCCTGTTGCCGATGCTGGCGGCTGCCGGTGGCGCCCAGGCGCAGAGCTATGGCTACGGCTATGACGACGACCGCTATGGCGGCCGCGATGGCAGTGGCATCGTGCGCTGCGAGTCGTTCAAGAACCGCAGCAATGAGTGCCGCCTGGACGGCCGCGCGCGGTTGATCCGCCAGCTGTCCGGTTCGCCCTGTGTGGAAGGCGAAACCTGGGGCCAGTCGCGCAATGGCGTCTGGGTCACACAGGGGTGCCGTGCCGAATTCGTGGGTGAGTACCGCCGCGGTGGCGGCTGGGGCGGCAATGGCGGTGGCTGGGGTAATGGCAATGGGTGGGGCGGCGGCGATGTCGTCACCTGCCACTCCAATGGTCATCGCCAGGAGTACTGCGATGCCCGCATCCGCCGGGGTGTACGCCTGATCCGCCAGGACTCGCGCAGCGCCTGTATCGAAGGCCAGAGCTGGGGCTGGGATCGCCGTGGCATCTGGGTCAGCGATGGCTGCCGGGCGCAGTTCCAGGTGAACTGAGCATTCCGCGCTCTGTCCCGTGAAAATCAGAATAATCTGATACAGCTCACATTTTGAACGCCGTATTGTCTGCGATCAGGGCACGTTGCGTGCCCTGAATCCCAGCGATGCCGTGTGCCGTAGCCGGCATGGGCATCGCGCCGCCATCGATACGCTGCCTCAAGGAGTGAGCTGCATGTTGATCCGCCTGCAATGCGAACAGCGCCAGTGGCGCGTGCTGCATCCGGACCGGCCGGAGCCGATCGAGTTCCGCGATGGCGCCCGTGCCTATGACTTCGCCGAGACCCTGGCCCGCCTGCACTTTGTCGACACCGGTCAGCGTGCGGCCGTGCGCGTGGAAGCCAGCGGCGCATTCGTCGAAGCGGTCAGTTACGGCT
Source organism: Stenotrophomonas sp. AG209 (assembly GCF_003550055.1). Lineage (NCBI taxonomy): Bacteria > Pseudomonadati > Pseudomonadota > Gammaproteobacteria > Lysobacterales > Lysobacteraceae > Stenotrophomonas > Stenotrophomonas sp. AG209. Next base: position 1,110,249 of record NZ_QXDB01000001.1, on the reverse strand, counting down.
GAAGGCGGGTGCCTGCCGAGGCAGGCCTGCGGAGTTCCGCCATCCACGCATGGCGTGGATCTACGCGTTTCGAGCCTGAAGGGTGCGGACTCTGTCCGCGCCCATTGCGCCCTGTGTGAATCTACCGGGTGGCGATCGGCCTCAGCCTGCCGCGCTGAGCGGCGGGATACCTGCGGCCAGCTGCGGCCAGCGCTTGAGCACAGCAGCGCGGATGCCGGCCGCGTCGATGCCGGCTTCGGCCAGCAGGTCCTCGCGGCTGGCGTGGTGCTGATAGCTGTCGGGCAGGCCCAGGTGCAGGATCGGACGCAGCACGCCTTCGGCATTGAGCAGTTCACCGACGCCGGAACCGGCGCCACCGGCCACCACGTTGTCTTCGATCGTGACCAAGCCCTCGTGCTGGGCGGCCATGGCCAGCACCAGCTCGCGATCCAGTGGCTTGATGAAGCGCATGTTGACCACGCTCAGGCCCAGTTCGCGGCCGACCTGCTCAGCGGCGGCCACGGTGCTGCCGAAGGCGAGCAGGGCGATGCGGCTGCCCTGCAGGCGCAGCTCGCCCTTTCCGATCGGCAGGGTCGACAGGTCGGTACCGGCCGCAACGCCGGTGCCGGTGCCACGCGGGTAGCGTACGGCGGCCGGGCCCGGGTGCTGCAGGCCGGTGCTGAGCATCTGCCGGCACTCGGCTTCATTGGACGGTGCCATCACCACCAGGTTCGGCACGCAGCGCAGGAAGCTCAGGTCGAGGTTGCCGGCGTGGGTTGCGCCGTCCGGGCCGACCACGCCGGCGCGATCGATCGCAAACAGCACGTCCAGGTCCTGGATCGCCACGTCGTGCACCAGCTGGTCGTACGCGCGCTGCAGGAAGGTGGAATAGATCGCCACCACCGGCTTGCCACCCTGGGTGGCCATGCCGGCGGCGAGGGTGACCGCGTGCTGCTCGGCGATCGCCACGTCGAAGTAGCGCTGCGGGTATTCCTTGCTGAAGCGCACCAGGCCTGAGCCTTCGCGCATTGCCGGGGTGATGCCGTACAGGCGCGGCTCGGCGGCGGCGGCATCACACAGCCAGTCGCTGAATACATCGGTATAGGTCGGCTTCTTGGCCCCGGCTTTGGCCACCAGGCCCTTGTCCGGATCGAACGGGCCCACGGCGTGGTAACCGATCTGGTCGCCTTCGGCCGGCTCGTAGCCCTTGCCCTTGGTGGTCATCACATGCAGCAGCTTCGGGCCCTTGGAGGCGCGCAGCGTCTTCAGCGTGGACAGCAGGGCAGGCATGTCGTGGCCGTCGATCGGGCCGGTGTAGTGGAAGCCCATTTCCTCGAACATCGTGGAGGGCACGAACATGCCCTTCCAGTGTTCTTCCCAGCGCTTCACGAAGCGCGCCGGGTTGTTCTTCTTGTCACCGAGGATCTTCTTGCCGCCTTCGCGCAGTGCGTTGAGCGTGCGGCTGCCGGTGGCGCGTCCCAGCATCTTGGTCAGGCCGCCCACGGCCTCGGAGATCGACATGTTGTTGTCGTTGAGGATCACCAGCAGGTTCGGTTCCGGCTCCATGCCGCCGGCATGCATCAGCGCTTCGAACGCCATGCCGGCGGTCATCGCGCCGTCGCCGATCACCGCCACGACCTTGCGGTCGTCGCCTTCGGACTGGCGGGCGATGGCCATGCCGAGTGCGGCCGAGATCGAGGTCGAGGAGTGGCCGACGCCGAAGGTGTCGTACTCACTTTCCTCGCGCTTCGGGAACGGCGCGACGCCGTCCTTCTGCTTGACGGTGTGGATCTCGTCGCGGCGGCCGGTGAGGATCTTGTGCGGGTAGGTCTGATGGCCGACGTCCCAGACCAGCTGGTCGTGCGGCGTCTGGTACAGGTAGTGAAGGGCCACGGTGAGCTCGATCACGCCCAGGCCGGCGGCGAAGTGGCCGCCGCTCTTGCCCACCGATTCGATGAGGTAGGCGCGCAGTTCGTCAGCAACCGCCCTCAATTCGGATTCGTCGAACGTGCGCAGGTCATCCGGCGTCTGGATGCGCGCGAGGCGGGGATAGCGGGCAGAGTCGATCATCATGTTCGCACTTTTTCTGAACGCCCATTTTCGCCCTCAAACGGGGGTGGGGCAAGCAAACGCCGCCGCCCGTGACAGGACGGTGAGGGTTGCATTTTCGGGCGTTCAGGTGCTCAGTTTCGACCGCTTGGGCAATTGCGCCTTCAGGAAGGCCATCTGGTCGGCCAGGATGTTGCGGTTGGACAGGATCAGGTGCTCGATCCAGCTGGGCCGGTAGGGCACCGCCAGCAGGGGCATGCCGGCCTGCTGCGGGGTACGGTCGCTCTTGCGCGAATTGCAGTGGAAGCAGGCGGTGACCACGTTTTCCCAGCAGTCCAGGCCGCCCTTGGACAGCGGCATGACGTGGTCGCGGGTGAGCGTGGGGCGGCTGAACTGCTGGCCGCAGTACATGCACAGATGGGCGTCGCGGGCGAACAGGGCCTGGTTGGTCAGGTTCGGCGTCGGGTCGATTGCGCGCGAGCGAGCGTGGCCGCGGGCGGCGATGATCGGGTGCAGGTCCATGCCGCTCTGCAGTCCGCTGAAGCGGTTGGTGCCGCCATGGATGTGCAGGCAGGGGTCGCCGAGCGTCCAGGCCACCGCTTCGCGTGCGTAGAGGCACGCCGCATCCTGCCAGGTGATCCAGTCCAGTACGCGTCCGTGGGCATCAAGCGAGAGCAGCCGGACCGAACCGGGGCGATGCAGCGTCGTGGCGTTGGGCGATGCTTCGGCGCCCGGAGCAGAAAACGGAGCTCCGGCTTCGATCAGACCCAAGCGTGTAGTGTCTGTCTCCATCGGGAGAACAGCTTATACCTGAATGTTGACGATTTGTGTATCGCCTGTCGGCGATACGCAAATCGCAACGATTCAGGTCCGCGCATTCGGCATCCCAGCCCGCCGTCGACGGGTTGGGATGCCCACGCATCCCTCCTAGCCCCCGCGCCGTTGGCGCGCCCCCCTTAACAAAGGGGGGCTCTTCTCCAGAGAGATCCCGGTGGTTTCCATCCACGCGTGGCGTGGATCTGCCGTGTCGACCAAGGTCGACACCTGCCATCAGCCGAGTGAACCTGTCAGAGGCCCGGGCGGTGGGGTGGCAGGACCGTTGGCGCCATGGATGGCGCCATCGAGCCCCCATGGGTGAGGGCGCTTTGCTTGCGAAGCACTGCTTCGCAAGCGCCCGAACGCACAGTCGCCAGCGGCTGGGCCGGACCGCGGAGCGGGGTTTACGGCGTGTCCTGCCAGCCCACGCCGCCCAGCCATTCATCGGGATGCAGCTGTTGCTGTTGCGGTTGCCGGCCAGCGGCCGGCACTACCGCGGGTGCCGGGCGCAGCCCGGCTCAGGCGCCGAAGCGCTCGTCGTCCATGGCCATCAGCGGGGCGGCGCCGGCCTGGATCGCGGCGGCGTGGCTGAGTGTGCGAGGCAGCACGCGGGCGAAGTAGAAGCGAGCGGTTTCGCGCTTGCCCTGGGCGAAGGCGGCGCCGTGCGCGCTGGCGTCGGCGGCGGCGACGCTGCGGGCCCACCAGTAGGCCAGTACCACGTAACCCGAATAGAACAGGTAGTCGTAGCTGGCCGCACCCAGTTCGTCGGGGTTGGCGGCCGCGCGCTGCAGCACGTCCAGGGTCAGCTTGCCCCATTCGGCGGCCTTGGCGCGCAGCGGGCCGATGAACTCGGCCAGCGCTTCGTTGCCCTCGTGTTCCTTGGCGAAGGCTTCGATCTCGGCCAGCATCAGCTTCAGGCCGGCGCCCTGGCTGGACGCGGTCTTGCGGCCGATCAGGTCCAGCGCCTGGATGCCGGTGGTGCCTTCATACAGCGTGGTGATGCGTGCATCGCGGGCCAGCTGCTCCATGCCGTGTTCGCGGATGTAGCCGTGGCCACCGAAGCACTGCAGGGCGTTGTAGGTGTTCTCGATGCCCCATTCGGTCTGGCAGGCCTTGGAGATCGGGGTCAGGAAGCTCACCAGGGTGTCGGCGCGCTCGCGCTCGGCGGCATCCTCGGCGTGGTGGGCGACGTCGATCAGGGTGGCGGCGTGCAGCGCCAGCAGGCGGCTGCCTTCGACCAGCGACTTCACCGTCAGCAGCATGCGCCGCACATCCGGGTGGACCAGGATCGGGTCGGCCGGCTTGTCCGGGAACTTGGCGCCGCTCAGGGCGCGCGACTGCAGGCGCTCACGGCTGTACTTCAATGCGTTCTGGTAGGCGCGCTCGGACAGGCCGATGCCCTGCAGGCCGACGCCCAGGCGCGCGGTGTTCATCATGGTGAACATCGCCTGCAGGCCCTTGTGCGGCTGGCCGACGAGGTAGCCCTGCGCACCATCGAAGTTCATCACGCAGGTGACCGACCCCTTGATGCCCATCTTGTGCTCGATCGAGCCACAGCGCAGTGCGTTGCGCTCACCGACGTTGCCCTCGCGGTCGACCTTGAACTTCGGGGTGACGAACAGCGAGATGCCCTTGGCGCCCGGAGGGGCGTCGGGCAGCTTGGCCAGCACCAGGTGCACGATGTTGCCGGTCAGGTCATGCTCGCCGGCAGTGATGAAGATCTTGGTGCCGGTGATCGAATAGCTGCCATCGGCGTTCGGCTCGGCCTTGGTCTTGAGCAGGCCCAGGTCGGTGCCGCAGTGCGGTTCGGTCAGGCACATGGTGCCGGTCCAGCGGCCTTCGATCAGCGGCTTGAGGAAGGCCTCGTGCTGCCAGGCCTCGCCGTGCTGCTTCAGCGCTTCGATGGCGCCATGCGAGAGCAGCGGGAAGTTGCCCCACGCCAGGTTGGCGGCGTTGATCATTTCGTTGAGCGGCACGCCCAGGGTGTGCGGCAGGCCCTGGCCGCCCAGCTCCGGCGAGGCGGTCAGGCCGGTCCAGCCGCCATCGACGAACTGGTCGTAGGCCTGCTTGAAGCCGGGCGGGGTGGTCACTTCACCGGTGGCCTGGTCGAGCACGCAGCCGATCTCGTCGCCGACGCTGTTGAGCGGGGCCAGCACGGTGGCGCTGAAGCGGCCGGCTTCTTCCAGCACGGCATCGACCACGTCGGCGGTGGCGTCGGTGAAGCCCAGGCGGGCGAACAGGGGTTCGACCTTGAGCACGTCGTGCAGGGCGAAACGGAGGTCGGAAAGCGGGGCGGTGTAGCTGCTCATCGGTACGTCTCGATTTGATCAGGGCAGGGGGAGAGCGGCGCCGGGCGCCGCGACGAAAGGCGGGTTCAGCGCAGCACGCCGGGCAGGCCGGGGGCCTGGTTGAGGGTGCTGCGGCTGCTGATGTCGAAGCTGCGCTGCTTCTTTTCCTGCGGTGTGGCCGCCACCGTTCCCTTCAGGCCATAGGCCAGGGTGCGGTTGCTGGCCAGCGCGTCGGCCACCACCAGGCGCGCGGCCGAGCTGGGCACGAGTTCGACATTGATGACGTCGGCGGAGGTGCCGCCGATGGAGATGCCGGGCTTGACCTGCAGGGTGCCAGCGTCGTTGTCGCCGACGGTCAGCGCCAGCGCGACGTCATCGAAGGTCATCGGCATCGAGCTGAAGTTCTGCAGGCGCAGGGCCACGGTCCAGTTGCCGTCGGCACGCACGGTCAGCTGCTGCAGGCTGGCTGCCGGTTCCGAAACACGCTTGACGATGCCGTTGTTGCAGGCAACAAGGGCGAGGGTGCACAGGACGATCAAGGCGGTACGGAAACGGTGGAGCATGGGCGCAAGTCCTCTGGAGGGGGTGCGTTGGGGTAAGCATACTACGGCGTATGGTTTTGTGGATCGCCTGTGGCGACCCGTCGCAGAGGGTAGCGCGTGAAGATGGCGGCCGGGCGTGCGCAACGCTGGATCGGGCGCGCGGAATGCGCCCGATGCGGGGCGGTTCAGTCGGCGGGCGTATCGCGCAACGGTGCCATCAGCCGCAGCGGGCCGAGGTCGTAGCCCATGGCCTCGGCCTTGGCTTTCAACTGTTCGAACCGGGCGCGATCCATTTCCGGCAGCCGCGAGAGGATCCACAGGTACTTGCGGTCCGGTTCACCAACCAGCGCCCACTGATAGTCCGGGTCCAGCGCCAGCACCCAGTAGTCGGCCCAGACCAGGGGGACCCAGCTCAGCCAGTCGGGCACGAAGCGCACCTGCAGTTGGCCGGGGTGTCCGGCCACCAGGCGTGCCACGCCTTCGGCGACCACGCGTTCGCCCTCGCCATTGCGGCAGGCATTGGTGACGCTGATGCGGCCGTCGCGGCGCAGCCCGTAGTTGGCAGTGATCTCGCCCACGCACTGCTTCTGGAACGACACCGGCAGGTGCGCGATTTCGTGCCATTGGCCTGCGTAGCGGTCGATGTCCAGCGTTTCGACCGCGCGCACCGGTTCGGCGGCGATCACCGGGAAGGCGGCCAGCAGCAGGCAGGCGAGCAGGGCGGGGCGCAGAGGCATCGGCAGGCTCCAGGCAGGAGTCTGGAGCGTAGGTGCCGCCGCGCATGCCGGTGTAAATGTTTCGTCAACCGGGCGGCGGTGGCCGCCGCTTGCGCGAAGCGCGAACAAAAAAAGACCTGCATTTCTGCAGGTCTCTGAAGATGGTGGCCGAAGACGGAATCGAACCGCCGACACGGGGATTTTCAATCCCCTGCTCTACCAACTGAGCTACTCGGCCAAATTGTGTGGCGACCGCGGTGAATGCGGTTTCCGGAAAAAAAAGACCCGCATTTCTGCAGGCCTTCGAAAGTGGTGGCCGAAGACGGAATCGAACCGCCGACACGGGGATTTTCAATCCCCTGCTCTACCAACTGAGCTACTCGGCCACATGTTTCGTTGCAGCGAGGTCGCTGCCAAGGACGCGTATATTACGGAGGTCGGCTGCCTTCGGCAAGCGTTTTGCCAAGATTTCTTCACATTGCCGTCTGCGCGCTCGCAAGTGCTTGATCCTCCGTCGTGGGCGGGGCGTGACCAGTCGATCATCGTCTGCGGTGGAAATCAGCAGGTCGCCGCGATCGCCAAAGCTGCAAGGGCAAGGGCTGCGCTGGACCCGCGCCGGTCCGGGCAATGGAACGCTGTTTTCGTGGCCGCCATCGGGGATGGCTGCGGCGTAGTGTCGGCAGTCCTTTCCCGACGCTGGCAACAGCAGAGACCCGACCATGTCCGATTCCTCTACCACCTCCCGCATCGTGCTGGCGTCGCGTCCGCAGGGGGCGCCGAGTGCGGCCAACTTCCGCCTGGAAAAGGTTGCGTTGCCGGCATTGGCGGATGGCGAAGTGCTGCTGCGCAACCGCTACCTGTCGTTGGACCCGTACATGCGTGGACGCATGGACGAGGGCCCGTCGTACGCTGCCCCGGTGGCGGTGGGCGCGGTGATGGAAGGGCAGACCGTGGCCGAGGTGCTGCAATCCAAGGCCGAGGGCGTAACCGCAGGTGAGCTGGTGCTGGCGCCGGGTGGCTGGCAGACCCACGCGGTGCTGCCGGCCAGAGCGCTGGGGCGTCGTCTGGATCCGGCCGGACTGCCGCTGAGTACGGCGCTGGGTGTGTATGGCATGCCGGGTTTCACCGCCTATTCCAGCCTGCATGAAATCGCACGCCTGAAGCCGGGCGAGACGCTGGTGGTGGCTGCCGCGACCGGGCCGGTGGGCGCGACCGTGGCGCAGCTGGCCAAGCTGCAGGGCGCGCGCGTGGTCGCCATCGCCGGTGGCGAGACCAAGCGCGCCTATCTGCAGACGCTGGGCGTGGACGTGGCGCTGGACCATCGCGCGGCTGATTTTGCCGCCCAGCTGCGCGCGGCGGTGCCCACGGGTATCGACGTGTATTTCGAGAACGTGGGCGGGCACGTGCTGGATGCAGTGCTGCCGCTGCTCAACGACTTCGCCCGCATTCCGGTGTGCGGCACCATCGCCACCTACAACGAGCGGGGCGTCGAGCAGCCCGGCCCGGACCGCTTACCCGCACTGTTCAGCCAGATCCTGCGCCAGCGCCTGACCGTGCGTGGTTTCATCGTGCACGACTTCAACCACCTGTGGCCGGACTTCGAACGCGAGATGCCGCAGTGGCTGCGCGAAGGCCGCATCCAGTACCGCGAGGATGTGGTGGAAGGGCTGGAGAAGGCGCCGGAGGCGTTCTTCGGGCTGCTGAAGGGGCACAACTTCGGCAAGCTGGTGGTGAAGCTGGATTGAGGGCCTGGCGGTGTGCCGACCAAGGTCGGCACCTACTGGAAGCTGGGCGTGCCGACCAAGGTCGGTACCTACGTCAGGCAGTCGAGGCCTTTTCCCGGCGCAGCAGTTCGCGCTTGCGTGCCACGCCCCAGGCGTAACCGGACAGGTCGCCATCGCGGCGCACCACCCGGTGGCAGGGCACCGCCACGGCAAGCGAATTGCTTGCACAGGCGCGTGCCACCGCGCGGCTTGATCGCGGCGCGCCGATACGTGCGGCGATATCGGCATACGAGGCGGTCTGGCCGCGCGGGATCTGCTGCAGCGCCTGCCATACCCGTTGCTGGAAGGCGGTGCCTCGGATATCCAGCGGCAGGCTGGCGCCTCGCGAGGGATCCTCGACCAGGCCCACCACCTGTGCCACCAGTTGTTCATAACCCTGGTCGGCGCCGACCAGTTCGGCCTGGCGGAAGCGCTGCTGCAGCGACTGCAACAGCGTCTCCGGATCATCACCGAGCAGGATCGCAACCACACCGGTACCGCTGCTGGCCACCAGCACGCTGCCCAGTGAACTTTCGGCGATGGCGAAGTGGATGACTTCGCCGCGGCCACCTGCGCGCCATTGCTTGGGCGTCATACCCAGCAACTTCGGTGCGTTCTCGTAGAAGCGCCCGCTGGAACCGAAGCCGGCGTCGTGGAAGGCATCGGTGATGCGTTCCTGCTGCTGAAGCCCGGTGCGCAGGCGGTCGGCGCGCAGCGCAGCGGCGTACTGCTTGGGGGTCAGCCCGGTCGCCTGCTTGAACAGGCGATGCAGGCGCGTCGGGCTGCAGCCGGCGATGTCGGCCAGCTCCTGCAGCGAGGGTTCGTCGAGGCTGGCCTGAAGGTGGCGGCAGACGCGTTCGACGCGGGCATCGAGGGCGGTGGTGGCGGTACTGTCCATGGCCGGATTCTGGCACGTGCCGGTGCTGCGGAAACTCCGTTTCCTGCACCCATCTGTGAGGCCCGGAAACGGAGTGTTGGCGGGCCGAAGGCGCGGCATCGTGGCAGCGACTTCACAACCGATACCGCCACCATGCGCCTGAACAACAAGATCGCTCTCATCACCGGCGCCAGCGCTGGCATTGGCCGCGCCAGCGCGCTGCGCTTCGCTGCCGAAGGCGCAAAGCTGGTGCTCAACGCGCGGCGGCTGGAGCCGCTGCAGGCGCTGGCCGAGCAGATCCGCGCCGCCGGTGGCGAGGTGGTGGTGCATGCCGCCGACGTGGCCGCCCCGGGCACGGCGCAGGCGCTGGTCGATCTGGCCCAGCAGTCCTTCGGTGGCCTGGACATCGCGCTCAACAACGCCGGCCTGCTCGGCCCCGGTGTACCGGCAGCGGAGTTCCCGGTGGATGCCTGGCGCGAGGTGATGGCCACCAATCTGGATGCCGCCTTCCATGCCGCACGCGCGCAGTTGCCGGCATTGCTGGCACGCGGCGGTGGCTCGCTGGTGTTCGTCGGCACCTTCGTCGGCCATACCGTGGGATTCCCGGGTATGGCGGCCTATGCGTCGAGCAAGGCCGGGCTGATCGGCCTGAGCCAGGTGATCGCTGCCGAGTACGGGGCGCGCGGCGTGCGCAGCAACGTGCTGCTGCCCGGGGGCACCGATACCGAAATGGGCCGGCAGGCTGCACCGTCCGGCGATGCCCGCGACTTCGTGCGCTCGCTGCACGCACTCAAGCGCATGGCCGAGCCGGAGGAGATCGCCAACGCGGCGTTGTTCCTGGCCAGCGATGAGAGCAGTTTCGTTACCGGCAGCGCGATGCGCGTGGAGGGAGGGGTGTCGATCACCCGTACCTGAGCGCGGTCACGTGCGTGGCGCGTAGCGGATGCCGCTGCTGGCCATGAAGCCTTTCGGGTCGAACCGGGCCCAGGCCTCGCCCCAGCCGAAGCGGGCGTGGCCGCCGGCCAGTTTGCGCCCGAGTGCCGTAGCCAAGGTGCGGCGCATGAAAGCGACTTCGGCATCGATTGCTGCCTGGGTCGGCCAGCCGTCTTCCAGTGTTGCACCGGGCAGATCGACGCTCATCGTCACCATGTCGAGCCGTTGCCCGTGGAAGCACAGGCTGATGCCAGCGGGCGCACCGCCCAGGCTGAGCCGGTGCAGGCTGAGCCAGTGGTAGCCGGTGCCGACATCGCGCTCGCCATGCATCAGCGTGGCGAAGGCGATGCGCGCCTCGTCCTGCGAGAGGGTGGGGCAGATCAGTGCCGGCAGGTTGCCAAGCTGGATGCTGCCGTCGGTCGGATTGAAGTTCATCGGCACGAATGATGCGACGCGCTTGGACGTTGAGGGCATGGCGTACCGATATGCGGTTTGCATCGGATTCTGGATGTACCTCATCGATGGCTGCAAGCCGCTGGCTGCACACCGTGTTCGCGCCGGACTGACCTGCGGCTTACCCGTTGCGTTCTAGCGTGGCGTCAGCGTCGGACTCCACCGGCGAAGGAGTATTCGATGAGTGAGCGAGACAACGACCAGGGTGATCCGAAGCAGGGGGTGCAGGAAAGCCGCCAGGACAGGAAGCAGGACGACGTGGCCAGGCAGCGGCCAGGTCAGCGCGATCAACAGGTGCGTGATGCGCACTCACGGAGCCCACGGCGCAAGGACGGCGGTGAGGAGCCGGCCTGAGGCGGAACCCGGAAAAGAAAAAACCCGCAGATCGCGGAGATCTACGGGTTCTTCTGAATAGTGGTGGAGCCAAGGAGGATCGAACTCCTGACCTCGTCATTGCGAACGACGCGCTCTCCCAGCTGAGCTATGGCCCCACGGCAGGGCTTCAGTTTAGCCAAGCAGCTGCTCCTTGCCAAGCCGATCCAGGATTTCGTGCCGGAAGACGTGGCGCGTTAGTGCACAACTGTGCCGAAACCGCCTGTTTCACCGGGCGTGAGCGCCGCGCAACGAAATCGTAACAATTTGGGGGATAATGGCGGCTTGCGCAGTATTCCTCCTATTTGCCGCCCGGCTCGCGCAGGCCGCACGGACGCCTCCTCAGAGCATTCCATGCCCTCCCATTCCGATTCCCGCCGCCTGTCGGGTATGTCGTCTTCCTTCGTTTCCTTCCGCCGCCACCCGCTGGCCCTGGCCTGTGCTGGCCTGGCCCTGGTCGGCAGCTTCGGCGCCGCCGCGCAGGACAGCGCGCCGACCCCGACCGGGCTGGACACCATCACCGTGACCGCCGAGCACCGCGAGCAGAACCTGCAGGAAGTGCCGGTCTCGGTCGGCGTGGTGCAGGGCGAGCGCATGCGCGACTTCACCGCCGGCGGCGACGACACCCTGCTGGCGCTGTCCGGCCGCGTGCCGAGCCTGTATGCGGAAACCACCACCGGCCGCATCTTCCCGCGCTTCTACATCCGCGGCCTGGGCAACATCGACTTCTACCTCGGTGCCTCGCAGCCGGTGTCGATCATCCAGGACGACGTGGTGCTGGAACACGTGGTGCTGAAGTCCAACCCGGTCTATGACGTGGACCAGGTGGAAGTGCTGCGCGGCCCGCAGGGCTCGCTGTTCGGCCGCAACACCACCGCCGGCATCATCAAGTTCGACACCCTGAAGCCGACCCAGGACTACACCGGCCGCGTCAGCGCCAGCTACGCGACCTACAACAGCGTGTCGATCGACGGCGGCTTCGGTGGCCCGATCAACGACATCGCCTCGTTCCGCGTGTCGGCCCTGTACCAGCACCGCGACGACTATGTCGACAACACCTACAAGGGCCCGAGTGCCGACGGCACGGTCAGCCCGAAGAAGAACGCCATGGGCGGCTTCGATGACCGCAACGTGCGCGCGCAGCTGCTGCTGACCCCGAGCGACCAGTTCTCGATCCTTGCCTCGGCCCATGCCCGTGACTACGAAGGCACCTCGACCCTGTTCCTGCGCGGTGCGCTGACCAAGGGCTCGAACAAGACCGACGTGCCGCGCGACAAGGTCGCCTACGACGAAGCCGACAACAACCCGCAGGCCTACAAGACCTACGGCGGTTCGGTGAAGGCGCGTTACGACTTCGGTGCGATCGACTTCACCTCGATCACCGCCTACGAAACCACCTCCGGCTACAGCCGTGGCGACACCGACGGCGGCGCCGCGGTGAACTTCCCAGTGAACGGCGTGCCGAATGGCTACGGCCAGTCGATGGGCCGCATCCGTGATCTGGACCAGTGGACCCAGGAATTCCGCCTGGCCAGCCATGACGACAGCGCGCTGCAGTGGCAGGCCGGTGCGTTCTACTTCAACGGCAGCGACACCACCGACTTCTACCAGCGCGCATGGTTCCTGCAGGGCGCGGCCCGCAACCCGAACAACTGGGTGCGCCTGCGCAACAAGAACACCTCGTGGGCCGGTTTCGGCCAGCTGAGCTACGCCTTCACCGACAAGTTCACCGTCACTGCCGGCCTGCGCCAGACCAAGGACGAGAAGCACACCCGCCTGCTGAAGACGGCTGACACTGCCGCTGGCGTGGTCACCTACAAGGGCCGCACCGACGTCAAGATGTCCGACACCACCCCGAGCTGGGATCTGAGCGCGATGTATCAGATCACGCCGGACGTGAGCGTCTACGCCAAGGTCGCCCGCGGCTTCCGCGGCCCGACCATCCAGGGCCGTTCGGCCGTGTTCAATGCCGACTTCACCACCGCCGATTCCGAGACGATCCTGTCCTGGGAAGCGGGCGTGAAGAGCAGCCTGTGGGACAACCGCCTGCGCCTGAACGCCACCGCGTTCACCTACACCGTCAATGACATCCAGCTCAACGGCAACGATTCGGACGGCAACGGCGTGCTGTTCAACGCTGACAAGGCCAAGGCCTACGGTTTCGAAGCGGACATGGAACTGCGCCCGATCCCGAACCTGACCCTGAGCGCCGGCCTGAGCCTGCTGCACAGCGAGATCAAGGACAAGCGCGTCTACGCGCAGGTCTGCGGCCTCAACGGCCAGGTGGTGTGCACCGTGAATGACCCGACCATCAAGGTCGGTGCCAACACCTTCGCGCAGATCGACGGCAACCCGCTGCCGAACGCGCCGAAGTACAACGTCAACCTCGCAGCACGCTACGACTTCCCGGTCAGCGACGCCGGCACCATGTTCGTCTCCACCGACTGGAACAAGCAGGGCTACACCAGCTTCGTTCTGTACGACAGCAAGGAGTTCAACTCCAAGGGTGACTTCGAGGGCGGCCTGAAGATCGGCTACTCGGGCAACTACGGTGCCTACGAAGTGGCGCTGTTCGCGCGCAACATCACCAACGAGAAGAACCTCAAGGGTGTGATCGAGAACTACATGGCCGCGGTCTACAACGAGCCGCGCACCGTGGGTGTCTCGCTGAACATGAACTGGTAATGCGCTGTCGCGGTGGCGGGTCGTCCCGCCATCGCGCTGCTGGAATGCAAAGGGCGGCCCGGATTACCGGGCCGCCCTTTTCGTTGCTTCAGACCGCGGTGAGGTCGCTGTCCTGGCTGCGCTGGCCGAAGGTCAGGGCCCAGGTCGCGCTGTCCACCTGCTGGCGGTCCTGTTCCTGCTGCTTGCGTGCGCGACTGGCACCGAACCAGCGACCCTCGCCGTTGATCAGCGGCGCCATGCGCACCACGTCCACGTACTCCGGATCGATCTCGCTGGCACGCTGCAGCCAGGTCAGGGCGAGGAATGCATTGGCCGGCACGCCGTTGCCGACGTGGTAGATGTCGGCCAGGTAGCCGGCGGCCCACAGCTTGTCGTCGTCGTCGCCGCGCCACCACAGTGGAATCAGTGCGCGTTCGACCGCTTCGCGCTTGTGCGCATCGTTCTGGCCATCCAGTGCCAGGCAGGCCAGGTTGCGGCAGGTCGGACCCCATACGCGCTCACCGGCCTCGGCTTCAGCCAGGCAGCGCAGGTACAGCTCGCGCGCACGTGCTTCATTCTCTGCGCCGCCCGCAGCGACCAGGCGTACGCCGAGATTGTAGGTGGCGATCAGGTCGCCGCCTTCCACCGCACGCTCCTGCCAGTACGCGGCCTTCCCTGCATCAACGAACTGCGGTTGGTCACGGCCGCCGAGGCGGCCCTTGTACAGGTCGCACAATGCAGACATTGCACCTGCATCGCCCGCTTCAGCCATGCGCTGCAGCAGCGACAGGCCGGCAGCCTGCGAGACATCACAGAACAGGTTGGCCGCGAACGTGACTGCCGACGTGTTCTCCTGTGGTGCCAGTTTCAATGCGCGCTGCAGCAGGGGCGCAGCGCGTACCGGATCGGCGTTCTGGCCAAGCAGCCCATGCTCGATGGCCGTCGCGGCCCAGAGCAGGCCGATCGCTGAATCACCTTCGCGCGCGGCGTAGTCCACCACCTGGGCGAACAGCGCTTCGGCACCATCGACGCGGGCAAACCAGGTGCAGGCCTCGAGATTGCTGAGGCCTTCGTGCAGGACCATGTCGCGGTCCAGTGCCCAGGCCTGCTGCAGGTCCTCGAACACCGCCAGCATGTGCTGCGCATCCCACTGCACATCGTCTTCGACCTCTTCGATGCGGCCGAGCCGATAGCGCAGTCCAGCACGCTGGGTCAGCACCTCCGCGCGCAGGTTGCGGTCCAGGTGCCAGTCGAGAATCTGTGCGTATGCGCGCTCGTGCGCGGCTACGGTTTCGCTGTCATCGCGCTGTGGCGACTCGGCCAGCCAGTCCTGTGCCTTGCGCCAGCGCAGCGCATTGCTCTGCGCCAGATCGAGGCCGCGGCACCAGCTGCCTTCGATGAAGTCTTCCATCGCCTCGTGGCTGCCGCCCCAGCGCGGGTACAGGAAGTACAGGGTGTCTTCCAGCGTGCTCAGGTCGTCGGGGCGCTGTTCCAGCACCAGGCGCATCCAGTACGCCAGCGGCGCATCGAAGTCGTCCTGGCTGCGGCCGCGCAGCAGCGGCGGCAGGCTGTCGGGCAGTTCCTGCAGCGGTGTTCCGAAGCGCGACAGAAGCTGCAGTGCCTGCGGCCACGCCTGCGGATAGTGTTCAGCCAATGCGGCCTCGTCGGACTGCGCTGGCTGCCCGGCCTGCAGCGCGCGCAACCAGTTCGGCTCGCGCAGGTAGCTGGTGATGCGCTTGATGCCATCCAGCGCCAGTGCCGGCCGCGACGACAGCGGGATCGCCTGCAGGTAGGCGTACACGGCGTGGTCGCTGGCCAGCTGCGCGGCCAGCCATTGGCTGTCCTCCACCAGCGCGGCCACGTCGGCGCTGCGCAGTTCGCTGGCAGCGTCCTGCCAGCACGCACCCAGGCGCAGCCAGGCGTAGTAGCTGCGTGGTGCGGCGGCGACCCAGCGCTGTGCCTGCTGCAGGCGCTCATCCAGGGTCAGGGCCTTGTCCTGCACGTTGCGCAGGCGCCAGCGGATGCCGGGCAGCGCCCGCGCCCCGTCCAGCCACGCTTGTTCGTGGGGCGCCAGCAGTGCATCCAGCGCTGCATGGTCGTGTTCCTGCAGCGCGGTGCGCGCCTGCGTGCGCCAGGCCAGGTCTTCGACGGAGAGACCGTCCTTCGCAATTCCATTTGTCATCTGAAGCCATCCAACAGTTGCGGGGCCGCTATTGGACAGGCCCGCGCCCGTGTCGGCAAGCGTGGCAGATGCTCATTCCGACGCCGCGGCGGCCGAGGCAATGCCCCGGCGCCCGGTGATATCAGGCCGCGGGCAGCAGAGCCTGCAACCGAGATTCCAGCTCCTGCTGGCGCCAGCCGGCCAGTGCGGCCGGCCACTGGCGGCGTTCCAGATAACTTTCCAGATGCTTGCGCGAGGCCAGCACGCCATCCGGCAGGCCCAGTTCGCGGCTGCGCTCGGCGACGGCGTCCTGCAGCTTCTTCAGTGCCTTCTTGTTGCTGTCGTTGGCCGGCAGCGCCAGCGGTGCCTCGGCCTCATCGGCCAGCGGCGTATCCAGCGCCTGCCACACAGCGCCCGCGAGCTTTCGCGGAGCCTTCGGGAACTGTTCGAACAGCTTGCCCAGTGCGGCGGCATCGGCCGGTGGCGTGCGTGCCAGCGTGGCGGCCAGTTCGTTGTCCAGGATCCAGCTGCGCGGGCGGTCGCTGCTGCGCGCCTGCACATCGCGCCAACGCAGCAGGCGCAGCAGGCGGTGCTGTGCGGCGGCATCGAGGAACTGCGCCGAGCGCATCGCCAGGTGCGGCCAACGGTCTTCGTCGTTGGCGACGCTGGCCAGCAGGCGCTCGCCGTCGTCGTGCAGCCACTGCTGGCGGCCCAACGCCTGCAGCCTGGCATCGATGGCGTCGTGCAGCGCGAACAGGTGCTCGACGTCGTCGGCGGCGTACTGCAGCTGCGACTCCGAGAGTGGACGGCGCATCCAGTCCGAGCGGGTTTCGCCCTTGGCCAGTGCCACGCCGGTGATTTCCGCAACCAGCTTCTGGTAGCCCATGCCGCCACCGATGCCGGCCAGCGAGGCGCCGATCTGGGTGTCGAACAGCGGTCGCGGCAACACGCCGCAGGCCCACTTGAAGGCGACCAGGTCTTCGCTGGCGCTGTGCATCACCTTGATGATCGATTCATCGGTCAGCCAGGGCGCCAGGGCCTCGGTCATGCCGGGAATCAGCGGGTCGATCAGCAGGATGTCCTGCCCGACCGCCATCTGCACCAGGGCCAGCTGCGGCCAGAAGGTGCGTTCACGGATGAATTCGGTGTCCAGGCCAATGCGGGCCGGGCGCTGCTGGAAGTATGCATCCAGCTCGGCGGGGGTGGTGATCCAGGTTGCCACGGGTCAGGGCCTACTACTCGGGTTTGCTCAGGCAGGGGAGAATAGCCTAACGTCGGTCCGCATCCGTGCTGAAGGAGATCCTGCTTGCGTTTTCCGCTGTCGTCCGCGCTGTGCACCGCCCTGGCCGTGGCCCTGGCCGGCTGCACGCCGTCGCCCTCGGCGACGCCGGAGCCGGGATCGGCTGCTGGCGAAGACGCACGGCCGCAGCAGGGTTCGCAGGCGGACGCGACGCCGGAGGCAGGGCAGGGCAGCGTCACCATCGCCGGTGAGGATGCCGCCGAGGATGTGCAGCGGTGGACGCCACCGCGGGTCGATCGGCAGGGGCGCAGCCTGGCCCAGCTGCGTCGCGCGGCCGAGAAGGCGTTCAGCGAAGGGCACCTGTACGAAGACGCCGACGCGGCGGTTCCGCTGTGGCTGGCGGTGCAGGAGGAAGACCCGGATGACCGCCAGGCCCGCAACGGCCTGCAGCGTGCACGCCAGCGCCTGCAGCAGCAGGCCGATGCCCTGCTGGTCCGGCCGCTGCAGCAGCGCGAGGCGCTGGCCGAGGCCAGCCGCCAGGCACTGGTGCTGCTGACCCTGGCGCCGAAGGATGAGAAGGTGCGCGCGCTGCAGGGCCGGGTGGAGCTCGCCCAGCGCGTGGTGGCCTACAACCGTGCCGGTGAGGAAGACCTGCGTTCGGGGCGGATCGGTGAGGACGGTGACGGTGCGATCGGCAACTTCCGTGAAGCGCTGGCCCTGGATGAACACAACAGCCGGGCACGGCAGGGCCTGGCGGCGGCTGAGAGTGGCCTGATCCGCCGTGCCGAGGATGCGGCGCGGGTGCGCGACTTCGCCAGCGCGGGCACCTGGCTGGCCGAAGCCAGCAAGGTCCGCGACTCGTCACCGACCATTGCCGATGCCTTCGAGCGCATCGAACAGATCCGCGCGGCGGCACTGCTGCAGCTGCGCGACGATGGCCTGCGCGAGCTGGCGACGCCGCAGGGCCTGAAGCCGGCGCGTGAAAAGCTGGCCGAGGCCCTGCGCATCGCCTTGCCCGGGGACGCGGTGGTGGCCCAGTTGCGCGAACGCATCGACCTGGCCACGCATTACGGCAGCTTCCGTCCCGGGCAGGTGTTCAGCGACGCGATGCGCGATGGTGGGCGCGGTCCGCAGATGGTGGTGGTGCCGCATGGCGGCTTCCAGATGGGCGCGGGTGATGCCGAGCCCGGTGCCACCGACGCCGAGCGGCCCTCGCATTACGTGCGCTTCGACCGCGGGTTTGCGATGGCGATCACCGAGGTCACCGTCGGCGATTTCGAGCGCTATGTGAAGTCGACCAATGCGCGGCCGCGGGCAACCCGGCGCGGCCACTCGGTGGTGTATGACGAGCGCAGCGGCAATTTCATCCGCCGCAGCGGTGTGGACTGGCGTTCCGACTACGATGGCGCGCGCGCACTGGGCAATTCGCCGGTGATGCATGTGAGCGTGCGTGATGCCGAAAACTACGCGGCGTGGCTGTCCGAGCAGACAGGACGCAGCTACCGGCTGCCCAGCGAGGCCGAATTCGAATATGCGCTGCGCGCTGGCAGCAGCGGCCGCTATCCATGGGGCGACGCCGGCACGCCGCCGCCCGGCACCGGCAACTTTACCGGCAGCAAGGATGTTTCGCCTTCGGGACGGCACTGGCACAACGCCTTCATCGGCTATGGCGATGGCTGGTGGGGACCGGCACCGGTGGCCAGTTTCCAGGCAAATGCCTTCGGCCTGCACGACATGGCCGGCAATCTCAGTGAATGGGTGGCCGACTGCTGGCATGCCAGCTACCGGCGTGCGCCCTCCGATGGTGTCGCCTGGTTCAACCCGGGCTGCCGGTCACGGGTGATCCGGGGTGGCAACTGGGCCAACGCGCCCGAGCAGACCCGTGCGGCCTGGCGGCAATCGCAGGATTCGGATACCACCAACGCGCGCATCGGCTTCCGCCTGGTGCGCGGCATCTGAGCGGCCCCGGCTTCACCCGCTGCGGGCATCGGCGCACTAAGATTGCGCCGTGCCCGCCAGCCGGCGGGACCTGCCGGAAGACCGCCTGATGCGCAACGATCCCTTCTCCCGCTCGCCGCAAGGCCCGCAACGGCGCGGCCTGTTCGGCAACATCCGTTGGTGGGTGCTGCTGCTGGCGGCCGGCTATGCGGTGTTCTACTGGTTTTCCAACCGCACGGTCGATCCGTATACCGGCGAGAAGGTGATGATCGACAGCAGCCTGGATGCGCGCCAGGAAACCGCGCTGGGGCTGCAGGCCTACCAGCAGATCCTGTCGCAGGAACGGCCGATGGATCCGAATGCACCGATCGCGCGCGATGTACGCGACATCGCCCAGCGGCTGATTGCCAAGGTCGACGTGGTGGAGACCGCGCTGGCGCAGGAGCACGGCGTGCAGCCGGCGCATTTCGCACGGGATTTCCAGTGGGAAGTGAACGTGATCCCGTCCGAACAGGCCAATGCGTTCTGCCTGCCGGGGGGCAAGATGGCCGTCTACACCGGCCTGGTGCCGGTGGCGCGTACGCGTGATGCGATGGCGGTGGTGATGGGCCACGAGATCGCCCATGCACTGCTGCGCCATGGTGCACAGCGGATGGCGCAGCAGAAGCTGACCCAGATCGGGCAGATGGCCGGCGCCGCCAGCGGCATGGACGCGCAGCAGCAACAGATGATGATGTCGGCGATGGGTTACGGCTACCTGCTGCCCTACGCGCGCAGCCACGAGACGCAGGCGGATGAAGTGGGACTGATGCTGGCCGCAGCGGCGTGCTTCGATCCCCGCGAGGCGGTGCCGCTGTGGCAGCGCATGGGCCAGGCCAGTGGGGGGCAGTCGCCGCCGGAGTTCGCCTCCACCCACCCGAATCCGGGTACCCGCATCCAGAACCTGCAGGCGCTGATGCCGAAGGCGCTCGAGTACCGGCAGAAATTCTGCGAGCAGGCAAAGTAGGGGGGGGGGCGGCAGGGCTGCGCCCTGCACCTGCCGAAGCCAGAGCAACAGCAACAGCAACAGCGTGCATTCCGCGGGATGGCGGGGTGGGTCCGGTTGCGGGGGGCGCTGCAAGTACGTCCATGTAAGCTCGGTCGCCGCATCCATGCGGCTCACGCCCCCGCAACCGGACCCACCCCGCCTTCGACAGATTTCTGCGATCTGTCGGAATGGAGCGGGGTCAGATCCGTTTTCCGTAGGAAAACGGATCTGACCCCGAATTGATTCGATATCTGACAGAGATTCATCCACGCATGGCGTAGATCTACCGTGTCGACCAAGGTCGACACCTACCAACAGCCTCCGGAATCTGTCAGAGGTGGGGCGGTGTCGGAGTGCGGGGTGTCAGCCGCATGGGCCCGAGGCATGCCTCGGGCGGGTTGGGCAGGACGCCCAACCCCGGTCTTGCCGTGTGCGCAGGACTGCGCACACGAGCAAGCGGCTGCCAAGCCCCCAGGGACGGGTTAACGGCGTCCCCGCACTCCGACACCGCCCCGCCATCCCACGGAATGCATGCTTTTGACGTTGACTTTGCCTTGGCTTGAAGCCTCTGCAGGTGCAGGGCGCCGCCCTGCCGACCCCCCCTTTTACTTGACCTGCACGTCGATCACGCCGTCGCCGACGCGGGCCTGCAGGGCGTCACCGGGCTGTACCTGGTCGACCTTCCGCACCAGGGTACCGTCATCGCTGCGGGTCAGGATGCTGTAGCCACGGGCCACGGTCGCCAGCGGGCTGACTGCTTCAAGTGAACGCGCCAGCCCGCGCAGGCGCAGTCCATCGCGCTCCAGCAGACGCTGTATCGCTGCCTGCGGCCGCCCGCGCAGGGCAGCCAGACGACGCTGCATCGCATCGAGCTGGCGCTGCGGATGGTGCCCGCGCAGCACCGCCGCGGCATGGCGCAGGCGCGCGGCACGGCGTTCCTGCTGCTGGTTGAAGGCGGCATGCAGGCGCCGGCCCAGATCCAGCTGGCGTCGGCGCAGCAGGTCCAGCCGTGCCTGCGGGCTCTGGGCGTTCAGGCGCAGCAGGGCGCGGTCGGCGCGCTGCATGGCCTGCTGCATCGCATGTCGTTGCAGCTGCACCATGCGCGCGGCCGTGCGGCGCAGGCGCAGCGCCAGTTCGCGCTGGTCGGGTACCAGCAGTTCAGCGGCCACCGAAGGCGTCGGCGCGCGCAGGTCGGCGGCGAAATCGCTGAGGCTGAAGTCGGTTTCATGGCCGACCGCCGAAACCACCGGGGTGCGGCTGGCGGCGATCGCACGGGCCAGGGCTTCGTCGTTGAAGGCCCACAGGTCCTCCAGCGAACCGCCACCGCGGGTCAGCAGGATCACGTCGTAGCGGCCACTGGCATCGGCCGCCTGCAGCAGGCGGGTGATCTGCGCGGCGGCGCTGCTGCCCTGTACCAGGGTCGGCAGCAGGTCCACTTCCAGCAGCGGGAAGCGGCGGCCGAGCACGCTCAGCACGTCGCGCACGGCGGCGCCGGTTGGCGAGGTGATCACTGCCAGGCGCTGTACGTGCGCCGGCAGTGGCCGTTTGCGCGCCGGGTCGAACAGGCCCTCGGCCTCCAGCCGTGCCTTCAATTCCTCGAAGGCGCGGCGCAGTGCGCCTTCGCCGGCTTCCTCCATGTGGTCCAGCACCATCTGGTACTCACCACGGGCGTCGTACAGGGTCACCTTGCCGCGCACCAGTACGCGCATGCCTTCGCGCGGCACGAATTTCAGGTACTGCGCCTTCATCCGGAACATGGCCGCACGCAGCTGCGCGCGCGCGTCCTTCAGGGTGAAGTAGAGGTGCCCGGAGGCAGGGCGCGCCACGCTGCCCAGCTCGGCCTCGACCCAGATCGCCGGGAAGCTGCCTTCCAGCAGGTCGCGGGCCAGGGTATTGAGCTGGCTGGGGGTCAGGATGTCGTTGTTGCGTGGTTGCATGGAACAGCGTGCGGCGGGCGGAACGGGAGCTCAGGATCGCACGTCAGCGCGCCGTGTGCTGGCCCAGCGCCCATTGCACGTGTTCACGCACCAGCGGCGAGGGATCGTCGACGCGGCTGTGCAGGGCGGCCAGTGCTTCGGCCGAGGACGGTGCATTGCCCAGCGCCACGGCGATGTTGCGCAGCCAGCGCTCATGCCCGCTGCGGCGGATCGGGCTGCCCTCGGTGCGGCGCAGGAATTCGGCCTCGTTCCAGGCGAACAGCTGGTCCAGGCGCGCCGTATCCAGATTGTTGCGGGCGCGGAAATCGGCTTCGTCGGTGCGCTTGGCGAATTTGTTCCAGGGGCAGACCAGCTGGCAGTCGTCGCAGCCGTAGATGCGGTTGCCCATCAGTGGCCGCATGTCTTCGGGAATGGCGCCGTCGTGCTCGATGGTCAGGTAGGAAATGCAGCGCCGCGCATCCAGCCGCTGCGGGCCGATGATGGCCTGGGTCGGGCAGACATCGATGCAGCGCGTGCAGGTGCCGCAGTGCGCCGTGGCTGGCGTATCGATCGGCAGCGGGATATCGATGTAGATCTCGCCGATGAAGAACCAGGAACCACCATGGCGGTCGATCAGGCAGGTGTGCTTGCCGATCCATCCGAGGCCGGCATTGCGTGCCAGTGCACGTTCCAGCACGGGGGCGGAATCGACGAACACGCGATAGCCCAGCGGTGCCACTTCATCATTGATCTGCGTGGCCAGCTTCTGCAGGCGGTTGCGCATCAGCTTGTGATAGTCGCGGCCCAACGCGTAGCGGGCCACGTAAGCGCGGCCCGGATCGGCCAGGGTCGCCCAGGCTTCGGTATCGTCCTTGTGACTGTAGTCCATGCCCACTGAAATCACGCGCACGGTGCCGGGCAGCAGCTCGGCCGGGCGCGCGCGCAGCGTGCCGTGGCGCGCCATCCAGTCCATCGTGCCGTACAGGCCCTGGCCCAGCCAGTCGGCCAGGTGCGCTTCATCCTCGCCCAGTTCGATACCGGCGATGCCGCAGCGCTGGAAGCCATGCGCACGCGCCAGTTCGCGGATGCGCTGCACGGCCTGGGCCGGATCGACAGGGGTGAGGGCGGGGGACATGTGCACCAGTATAAAATCCCTGCATGGCCAACCTTGCCGATCTGTTCGATTCCGCTGCCGCGCGTGCGCTTGATGCGCAGGCTTCGGCGCTGGCCGCCGACGGCGGCTGGGGCCTGATGGCGCAGGCCGGCCAGGCCGCCTGGCAGTGCCTGTTGCAGCATTGGCCGCAGGCGCGGCGGATCGGCGTGGTGGTCGGCGCTGGCAACAATGGGGGCGACGGCCATGTGCTGGCCCGTCATGCGCTGCAGGCCGGGTGCGAGGTGACGGTGATCGCCCTGCCGGGCAGGCCGCCTTCGACCGCGCTGGCACAGCGTGCGGCGCTGGAGTTCAGGTCCGCAGGCGGCGCCATCGCCGAGTTCGACGGCGCGCTGCCCGGGGCTGACATCTGGGTCGATGCCCTGTTCGGGCTGGGCTTCGATCGCGCGCCGGAGGGTACGGCGCAGGCGCTGATTGCCGCGCTCAACGCGCAGACAGCGCCGGTGCTGGCGCTGGATGTTCCCAGTGGTGTCGATGCCGACCGTGGGGCGGTGCCGGGCGAGGCGGTGCGTGCCACGCTGACCCTGCAGTTCATCGTGGCGCATCGCGGGCTGTATTCCGGCGATGCGCTGGATCATTGCGGGCGGAAGGTCCTGGCGCCCCTGCAGTTGCCCGCGACGGCCTGGCAAGGCGTGGTACCCGCTGCGGAGCACTGGACGCAGGTGCGGTTGCGGGCCCTGTTGCCACCACGCCGCGCCAATACCCACAAGGGCGAATCCGGGCACGTGCTGTGCGTCGGCGGCAACCACGGCAGCGGCGGTGCCATCGCGATGGCGGCCGAAGCCGCCTTGCGCGCAGGTGCGGGGCTGTTGAGCCTGGGCACCCGCCGCGACCACGTCGGTCCACTGCTGGCCCGGTTGCCCGAGGCCATGACCCATGCACTGGAAGACGGCGATGTGCTGCCGGCGCTGCTGGACAAGGCGAAGGTGGTGGCGATCGGACCCGGGCTGGGCCAGGACGAATGGGCACGCGCCTTGTTTGCGCGGGTGCTGGCCAGCGCCAAACCATTGGTGGTCGATGCCGATGCCCTGAACCTGCTGGCGCAGGATCCGCGAGCCTTGCCCGATGCCATTCTCACCCCGCACCCGGGCGAGGCCGCACGCCTGCTCGGCTGCAGCACGGCTGAAATCCAGGCCGATCGCTATGCCTGCGCGCAGAGGCTGGCCGAACGTTTCCACGCCGTAGTGGTACTGAAGGGCGCCGGCAGCATCGTGGCGGCGCCTGGGCAAACGCCGCGGTTGATCGCCGCCGGCAATCCCGGGATGGCCGTGGGTGGCATGGGCGACCTGCTCACCGGCATCATCGCCAGCCTGCGCGCGCAGGGCCTGATGGCCTTCGATGCCGCGGCCGCGGGTGCGTTGCTGCACGCGCTGGCCGGCGACGTGGCTGCCGCCGATGGCGCGCGCGGCCTGCTTCCTACTGATCTGCTGGTGCCGCTGCGGCGACTGGCCAACCCGGACCTCTCCCCATGACCGAATTCTTCCTTGCCGACAGCGACGCCACCGAACTGCTCGGGCAATGGCTGGCGGCCACCCGGCCGCCGCAGGCGCTGATCGAACTGCGCGGCGACCTGGGTGCCGGCAAGTCCACCACGGCCCGTGCGCTGCTGCGTGCGCTGGGCGTGCAGGGCGCGATCCGCAGCCCCACCTACACCCTGGTCGAGCGCTATCCGCTGGCCAGTGGCGGTGAGGCGTGGCACCTGGACCTGTACCGCATCGGCCAGGCCGGCGAGCTGGATTTCCTCGGTCTGGACGAGGGCAGTGCGGTGCTGTGGCTGGTGGAATGGCCGGAACGGGGCGCCGGCGCGCTGCCGCCCACCGACCTGGTGGTGGCGCTGGAGATCGAGGGGCAGGGGCGTCGCGTCCGTCTCACTGGGGCCAGCGACGCAGGACATGAATGGCTGGAACGGCTGCCCCAAGGGGGCGACTTGCAGGCCATTTCTGTCGGCTGACGAGAACAAACACCGGCAGGTTACGGATTATTAAGGAAAAAGGTGTTGCATTCCGTTCAGCGCGGTGATTGAATCCTGAGCCATGCGCCCGGGGAACCGTCTCATCGCCATCTGTGCCGCCGTCGGACTGGGTCTGGCGAGCGTCAGTGCGTGGGCGGGTGAAGTCCGCCAGGTCCTGCTGAATACCGGCGCGACCGGCACCCGTGCCGAGATCTCGCTGGTCGGCAGTGGCGGCTACAAGACCTTGTCGCTGGCCGGCCCGAACCGGCTGGTGGTCGATTTCCCCGACTCCAGCGCCATACGCAACCTGAAGATGCCGGCCGCGCAGGGCGTGGTCACGGCGGTGCGTACCGGACAGCCGGTCCCGGGTACGTTCCGTGTCGTTTTCGACCTCGCGGAATCGGTGGCGCCGTTCCGCCCGCAGATGCAGCGCGAGGGCAATGAATCCAAGCTGGTGATCGAATGGCCGGGTGATGGCCCGGCCGTGGCCGCCAGCCGCCCGGCGACGCCGCCGGCCGCGCAGCCGCAGGCACCCGCTGCGGGTGCCTCGCCTGCGCCCACGCCGGCCGAGAGCGCGCAGTCGCGCACCGATGCCGCGCGTGCCACGGCCTTGCTGACCGCACAGGTACAGCAGCAGGCCAGCGCCACTGCCGCCGCACCGGCCACGCCAACCCCGGCACCGACCACCGCACCGGCCCAGGTTGCTGCGGCCGGCGTCACCGCCACCAGCTCGTCTTCGTCCTCGCCGGCCGCGATCCTCGCCGGCCAGCGCACCGCAGCGGTGGTGACCACGCCGCCGGCCACCGTGCCCACACCGGCACCAACGCCGGCGGAGCCGCCGCGTCCGGCCATGCCCAGCGATGCGTCGCGTATCCGCATGCAGGCCGGCATGCGCCACCTGGTGGTGGCGATCGATCCCGGTCATGGCGGCCAGGATCCGGGTGCGATCGGCCCGACCGGCAAGCGCGAGAAGGACGTCACCTTGGCAGTGGCGCGCGAGCTGGCCCGCCAGGTCAACGCCACGCCGGGCCTGAAGGCCTACCTGACGCGCGACAGCGACGTGTTCATTCCGCTGCCGATGCGTGCGCAGAAGGCGCGTGCGAACAAGGCGGACATCTTCATCTCGATCCATGCCGACGCGGCCGAAAACCGTTCGGCCACCGGTTCGTCGGTCTACGTGCTGTCGACCAAGGGTGCCTCTTCGCAGCGCGCCCGCTGGCTGGCGGACAAGGAAAACGCGGCCGACCTGGTGGGTGGCGTGCGCCTGCAGCAGACCGAAGGCACCCTGGCCAACGTGCTGCTGGACCTGGCGCAGAGTGGCTACATGAAGGCGTCTGAAGACGCGGCCGGCCACGTGCTGGGCGGCCTGAAGCGGATCGGCAACAACCACAAGCCGAACATCGAGCGCGCCAACTTCGCGGTGCTGCGCACCTCGGACATGCCGGCGATGCTGGTGGAAACCGCGTTCATCTCCAATCCGGATGAAGAGCGCCGCCTGATGGATCCGGCGTACCAGCGCAAGATCGCTGGTGCCGTGCTGGATGGCGTGCACACCTTCTTCAGCCGCCAGCCGCCGCCGGGTACGTTGTATGCCGCCCGCGCCCAGGCCGAGATCGACGCGGCCGGCACCATGGCCGGCGGCAGCAAATAACCCGCCCAAGCTGGATTGCCGTTTTCTGTAGAGTCGAGCCGCGCCCCATGACCGATGGGCGCCCTTCTGATGAACGCATCGCCATGCGCGCGGACCCTGCTGCTGGGCACGCGGCATGATCCATGCCCGGCGGACGACGGGCTGCTCCGCTATCATCGACCCATGAAGTCTGCTGCCCATCACCTCCCATGAGCGCGCCCGGTCCGCGTCCGATCCGGCCGTTGCCGGACATCCTGATCAACCAGATCGCCGCTGGCGAAGTGGTCGAACGGCCCGCGTCGGTGGTCAAGGAACTGGTCGAGAACGCGATCGATGCCGGCGCCAGCCGCGTCGACATCGACCTGGAAGAAGGCGGTGTACGCCTGATCCGCATCCGCGACAACGGCAGTGGCATCGCGCCCGAACAGTTGCCCCTGGCGGTGTCGCGGCATGCGACCAGCAAGATCGCCGATCTGGACGATCTCGAATCGGTGGCCACCCTTGGTTTCCGGGGTGAGGCGCTGCCGTCGATCGCGTCGGTCAGCCGCTTCACCCTGTCCTCGCGCCGCGCGCACGACGAGCACGGTTCGGCGCTGCATATCGAAGGCGGCAAGATCGGCGAGGTGACCCCGCGCGCGCATGCGCCGGGTACCACGGTGGAAGTGCGCGAGCTGTTCTACAACGTGCCGGCGCGGCGCAAGTTCCTGCGCGCCGAGCGTACCGAACTGGGCCATATCGAAGAGTGGCTGCGTTCGCTGGCGCTGGCACGGCCGGATGTCGAGCTGCGCGTATCGCACAACGGCAAGGCCTCGCGCCGCTACAAGCCGGGCGATCTGTACTCCGATGCGCGCCTTGCCGAAACGCTGGGCGAGGATTTCGCCAACCAGGCCGTGCGCGTGGACCACAGCGGTGCCGGCCTGCGCCTGCATGGCTGGATCGCGCAGCCGCATTATTCGCGTGCCAGCGCGGACCAGCAGTACCTGTACGTCAATGGACGTTCGGTGCGTGACCGCAGCGTTGCACACGCAGTGAAGATGGCCTACGGCGATGTGCTGTACCACGGCCGCCAGCCGGCCTATGTGCTGTTCCTCGAACTGGACCCGACCCGCGTCGACGTCAACGTGCATCCGGCCAAGCACGAGGTGCGCTTCCGTGATTCGCGGCTGGTCCATGATTTCGTCTACCGCACGCTGAAGGATGCGCTGGCTGATACCCGTGCCGGCATGTCGGCGCAGGAGATCGGTGCTGGCCCGGTGCATCCGGCGGATGCCGTGGCTGCAGCCACGGCATCGAGCGCGGGCGCCTCCGGTTTCGGGCTGGTGCGCGGTCCGGCACCCGGTGCCGGCTCCGGCGGTGGTGGTGGATTCTCCGGGTGGCGACCGCAGCAGCCACTGGGCCTGCAGGTAGCCGATGCACCGGCAGCCTACGCTGCGCTGTATGCCGCGCCGGCCGGTGCCGAACGCGGGGTGGCACTGCCACCGATGCCGACCGAGAACGGGCTGCCGGTGACCAGCGCCGACGCGGGCGTGCCACCGCTGGGCTACGCGATCGCGCAGCTGCACGGCATCTACATCCTGGCCGAGAATGCCGAAGGCCTGATCGTGGTCGACATGCATGCGGCACACGAACGCATCGGCTACGAGCGCCTGAAGAACGCGCACGATGGCATCGGCCTGCAGTCGCAGCCGCTGCTGGTGCCGATCACGCTGGCGGTGGGCGAGCGCGAGGCCGATACCGCCGAAAGCGAAGCCGAAACCCTGGCGGCGCTCGGCTTCGAGGTGACCCGTGCTGGCCCCGGTTCGCTGCACGTGCGCAGCATTCCGGCACTGCTGGCGCATGCCGAACCGGAAGGGCTGCTGCGCGACGTGCTGACCGACCTGCGCGAGCATGGCCAGAGCCGCCGCGTGGCCAGTGCACGTGACGAACTGCTGTCGACCATGGCCTGCCATGGCGCGGTGCGTGCCAACCGGCGCCTGACCGTGCCGGAAATGAACGCGCTGCTGCGCGACATGGAAATCACCGAACGGTCCGGCCAGTGCAACCACGGCCGACCGACCTGGGCCCGTTTTTCGCTGGCGGAGATCGACCGCTGGTTCCTGCGCGGACGTTGAGGGGAGCATCGATGCGTTATCGGGGAATGGCGGGCCTGCTGGCCGCCGTGGTGTTGGCCGCCTGCAGCCCGGCAACACCGCCGGCACCGACGGTCGCTGAAGATCCGGCCTACGCGGCCGCGCAGCAGCAATGGCGTGTGGCGCGCTACCAGGACCTGACCCGGCCCGATGGCTGGACGGCCCTGGTCGGCCTGCACTGGCTGCAGAACAGATCCCATTTCGTTGGCAGCGGCGCCACCAACGGCATCCGCCTGACGGTTGGCCCGGACAAGCTGGGCCTGCTGCGTCGCGAAGGGACGCAGTGGTGGTTCACGCCTGAAGCCGGTGTCGATGTCAGTCATGATGGCCAGCCGGTGCGCGGCCGCATCCGCGTCGACACCGACAAGGACGCGCAGCCGACGCTGCTGGCCTTCGATGGCGGCAAGGGGCAGCTCAGCATCATCCGCCGGGGGCCGCGTGACGCGCTGCGGGTCAAGCATGCCGATGCGCCTGCGCGGCGTGATTTCGCTGGCCTGCAGTACTGGCCGGGCGGCGCGGACTGGCAGGTGCAGGCGCGCTTCATCGCGCACCCGCCGGGCAAGACCCTGCCGATCGTCGACATCACCGGCCTGACCACCGAGATGCCCAATGCCGGCGCGGTCGAGTTCGAGCGCGACGGCCGCAGCTGGCGGCTGGAAGCGATCGGTGCGCCCGGGCAGCCGCTGTTCCTGATCTTCGCCGACCGCACCAGCGGCCGCGGCAGCTATCCGGCCGGGCGCTACCTGGACACCGATGCGCCCGCCGCAGACGGCACCGTGCGCATCGATTTCAACCATGCCTACAACCCGCCGTGCGCGTTCACCGCCTACGCCACCTGTCCGCTGGCGCCACCGGAAAACCGGCTGGACCTGCGCGTGGAAGCGGGCGAGAAGGCTTACCACCTGCCTGAAGGAGAAGGCTGACCATGCCGATCAAACATCTGTTCCGCGCCGCGCTGCTGATGGCGGCGTGCGCGATGGCGCCACTGGCCACTGCCCGTGACGCGCCGGGCACCACGGCTGCGGCCGCGACCGCCGCGGCGGCCAAGCCGCCCGTACCGCTGTTGTGGAAAGTCACCGGCCCGGGCGATGCACGCGTGTACCTGCTGGGATCGTTCCATCTGCTGAAACCGCAGGACTACCCGCTGTCGCCCGATGTCGAACAGGCGTTCGAAGCCTCGCAGCGGGTGGTGTTCGAACTCTCGCCGGAAGACATGCAGTCGCCACAGCTGGCCAGCCGCATGGTGCAGGCCGCGACCCGCACCGATGGCAGCGAGCTCAAGCGTGATCTCGATGCGGCGACCTGGCAGAAGCTGCAGGCCTTTGCCACCGAGAACAAGCTGCCGCTGGCACAGATGCAGGGCATGAAGGCCTGGTTCGTCGGCCTGAGCATTTCGGTCGGGCAGATGCAGAAGCTGGGCCTGGACCCGGCGCTGGGCCTGGACCGCCACTTCATGGAGCGCGCGCAGAAGACCGGCCGCAAGACCGCTGGCCTGGAGGACATCGATACCCAGATCGGCATGCTTGACGGGATGACGGTGCAGGAACAGCGGCAGATGCTGGCCGAAGCGCTGGACCAGGCCGGCAAGGCCGATGAGCAGGCGCGGCTGCTGCATGATGCATGGCGCCGCGGCGACGAACGCCTGCTGTGGACCAAGATGGCGGCGGAGATGCGCCAGCAGTATCCGCAGCTGTATCAGCGCATCAACACCGGGCGCAACGATGCCTGGGTACCGAAGCTGCAGCCGTACCTGCAGGCCGGGCAGGGCGGTACGCTGGTGGTGGTCGGCACGCTGCACCTGCTGGGCAGTGATGGCGTGGTCGAGAAGTTGAAGGCCAAGGGCTACAAGGTCGAGCGCGTGTGCACGGGGTGCAAGGCGAAACGCTGACGCATCGTTGGCGCGATGCCAAGCAAAACGGCGCGCCAGGGGCGCGCCGTTTTCGTATCAGCCGTAGCTGCCGCTCAGCGGCGGGTCTTGCCGCCGGTGCCGGTGCCCGGTTCGCCGGGCTTGTTGCCGGTGCCGGTGCCCGTTCCGGTGCCGCCCGGGCGCGGGCCACCGAAACCGCTGCCCATGCTGCGCTGGAATTCCTGCCACAGCTCCAGGTTGCGCTCGGTCAGCTGGTTCATCATCGCCCACGGGGTCTGGCCCAGCAGGTTGCCCATCTGCTGGCGGAACTGCTGCTGCTGGTCGAGGAAGACCTGCATGCTGCGCTCCAGGTAGTTGCCCATGAAGCCCTGCAGGGAATCGCCGTAGAAGCGG
Source organism: Stenotrophomonas sp. AG209 (assembly GCF_003550055.1). NCBI lineage: Bacteria > Pseudomonadati > Pseudomonadota > Gammaproteobacteria > Lysobacterales > Lysobacteraceae > Stenotrophomonas > Stenotrophomonas sp. AG209. Next base: position 1,079,374 of record NZ_QXDB01000001.1, on the reverse strand, counting down.
ATCAGCTGGCTCAGCAGCTGGGTGGACAGCATCGGTTCGCCGTCCTGTTCCTGGTCGGCGATGATCTGCAGCAGGACCGATCGAGTGAGGTCGTCGCCGCTCTTGGCGTCGCGGACTTCGAAGTCTTCACCGTCCAGGATCAGCTGGCGCACGTCCTCGATGGTGATGTAGCTGGAGATCTCGGTGTCGTAGAGACGGCGGTTCGGATACTTCTTGATGATGCGGGTCGCAGCCATGAAGCGGTACTCGTCACAGTAGACGCGCAGCATGGCGCAGTGCAGCAGCGGTTGCAACCGCCCCAGCCCCCGCCAGGCTTGGCTTTCAGGGGCGATCATGTTGCGCAACAAGGGTTTGCGTGCTGCGCAACATGACTCTTGGCAGGGGCCGGCGGTGATCGCCGCAGCGCCCCCTGCGCGGCTCACCAGCCCATGTGGTGGCCGCCGTTGATGTCCAGGTTGCTGCCGGTGATCCACGAGGCTTCCTCGGCCACCAGGAAGGACACGCCATAGGCGATTTCCTCCGGTTTGCCGAGGCGTCCGGTGGGGATGTCGGCGATGATCTTGGCGCGCACGTCCTCCGGAACCGCCATCACCATGTCGGTGGCGACGTAGCCGGGCGAAATGGTGTTCACGGTGATGCCGAAGCCTGCGTTCTCGCGCGCCAGCGAGATGGTGAAACCGTGCATGCCGGCCTTGGCCGCGGCGTAGTTGGCCTGGCCGTACTGGCCCTTCAGGCCGTTGATGGAGCTGATCTGGATGACCCGGCCCCAACCGCGGCGGCGCATGCCTTCGATGACCGGCCGGGTGACGTTGAATACCGAGTTGAGGTTGGTGTTGATCACATCGTGCCACTGGTCCGCGCGCATGCGGTGGAAGGTGGTGTCCCGGGTGATGCCGGCGTTGTTGACCAGGATCTCGACCGGGCCCAGCTCGGCCTCGACGGCGCGCACCAGCGCTTCGGCGCTGTCCGGATCGGAGACATCGCCCGGGAAGATCGACACGCTGTAGCCGCGTTCGGTCATCGCCTGCTGCCAGGCGCGGGCCTTGGCCTCGTCGCGGTAATTGGTGGCGACCCGGTGGCCCTGGTCGGCCAGGCGTTGGCAGATGGCGGTACCGATGCCGCCGGTTCCGCCGGTGACCAGTGCGACGCGAGATGTCATGGAATGCTGTCCGGGTATCAGGTGGGGGAAGGGGGATTCTGCAACATCGGCGCGGAAAGTGCGCCGGCTGGCAACAGGATGTCGGCACGCGGCAGCCGCGCCGGGTCGAAGGCCTGTCGAGCGGCGGCCAGCAGCGCGTCCAGATCGTGTGCCTGCGCCAGCGCCTCAGGGGCTTGGCCGAGCAGCTGCCAGAGCTGGCGCAGCACGGGCAGCGGGCGCGAGCTGTCCACCGGCAGCGCCGCCAGCGACTTGGACAGTTTGTGGCCCGGGGCATCGAGCAGCAGCGGCAGATGCCAGTAGCGTGGCACCGCCAGGCCCAGCGCCTGCTGCAGCAGGATCTGCCGCGCGGTGGAATCGAGCAGGTCGGCGCCGCGCACCACTTCAGTCACGCCCTGTGCGGCGTCATCGACCACCACGGCCAACTGGTAGGCCCAGCAGCCATCCGCACGGCGCAACACGAAGTCGCCAACCTCGGCATGCACGTCCTGGTGCTGCGGCCCGCGCAGGCCATCATTGAAGTGCACGATGCTGCCGCGCGGCACGCGGAAGCGGACGGCAGGGTCCGGTCGTGGCTGTCGCGCAACGCAGCGGTGGTGGATGCCGCCGCTGGCGGCCAGTTCGCTGCGGCTGCAGTGGCAGACGAAGGCCAGGTCGCTGGCCAGCAGCACGTCCAGGGCCGCCTGGTAGGCCTCGCCGCGCGAACTCTGCCAGAGGATCGGGCCGTCGTGGACCAGGCCGAACGCGGCCAGTGCTTGAAGTTGCGCATCCGCTGCGCCGGGCACGGTGCGCGGCGGATCGACATCTTCAACGCGCAGCCGCCACAGGCCGCCATGATGGCGGGCGAGCAGCCAGCTGCCGAAGGCGGCAAGCAGGGATCCGGGGTGGAGCAGGCCGGTCGGTGAGGGCGCGAAGCGGCCGCAGGGAATGGGGGAGGTCATGCTGGCTGAATCGTCGGTCAGGTTGGCGCTTGAATTCAAGCTGACCACACCGCAAATTGACCGGTATCGACCCCTTCCAAGCCGGATTTTCCCATGTTTACCCGCATTGCCCTGTTCCTGGCGACCAACTTCGCGGTCCTGATCCTCGCCAGCATCGTGATGTCGTTGCTGGGGGTCAATCCGAGCCAGATGAGCGGCCTGCTGGTCATGGCTGCGATCTTCGGCTTCGGTGGCTCCTTCATCTCGCTGCTGCTGTCCAAGTGGATGGCCAAGCGCTCCACCGGTGCGGTGGTGATCACCGAGCCGCGCAACCAGACCGAGCGCTGGCTGCTGGCCACGGTCGAGCGCCAGGCCAAGGCGGCCGGCATCGGCATGCCCGAAGTGGCGGTCTATGACGGCCCGGAAATCAATGCCTTCGCCACCGGCGCCAACCGCAACAACGCGCTGGTGGCAGTGTCCACCGGCCTGCTGCACAACATGAGCGAAGACGAGGCCGAAGCGGTGCTGGGCCACGAGATCGCCCACGTCGCCAACGGTGACATGATCACCATGGCACTGCTGCAGGGCGTGTTGAACACCTTCGTGATCGTGCTGGCCCGTGTGGTCGGCGGCATCATCGACAGCGCGCTGTCGGGCAACCGCGAAGGCGGCGGCCGCGGCTTCGCCTACTACATCATCGTGTTCGTGCTGGAGATGGTGTTCGGCCTGTTCGCCACCATGATCTCGATGTGGTTCTCGCGCCACCGCGAATTCCGTGCCGATGCGGGTGGTGCCTCGCTGGCGGGCCGCCAGAAGATGATCGCCGCGCTGGAGCGCCTGCAGCTCAACCACGGCCAGAGCACGCTGCCGACCCAGATTGCGGCGTTCGGTATTGCCGGTTCGACGGCGAAGAAGCTGTTCATGAGCCACCCGCCGCTGGAAGAGCGCATCGCCGCGCTGCGGGCGTCGACGGTGGCGTAAGCCTCCGTACTTCCACGGTAGTGCAGGAACGCCTGGCCTCGCGCCGGGCGTTTTTGTTTGCGTGCCCGCGCATGGGTGGCGCCGGGTACGACCCGGCGAGAGTCATTTCCGCGACCGCGGAGGGGTGTCACTTTCTTTGCTCGTGCAAAGAAAGTAACCAAAGAAACACGCCGCCAGGGCGCGAGCCGTCGCTACGCGACGGTTCCCTGCGCTTCTCGGTGAATCAGGGGGCGGCGCCGAACTCGCTTCGCTCAAACATCGGCGCCTCTTCGCCCCTGATTCCCCTGCGATGCTCGGCTCGCTCTAGGCGGACCCAAGGTCAATTGCCACAGCTGCACCCAGTAGATCCACGCCATGCGTGGATGCTGTTGCCCTTGATCTTGATTTTCCAGTCCGCCTTGAGCGAGCCGAGCACCGCAGGTCCGGCGAGGGCGAAGAGGTGCGGGTGTCTGAGCGCAGCGAGTTCCCGTACCGTCCCTCGACGGGCCGAGGAGCGCAGGGAACCGTCGCGTAGCGACGGCTCGCGCCCTGGCGGCGTGTTTCTTTGGTTACTTTCTTGATGGCGCACATCCATGTGCGCCACCCTACGGGCCGGCTACGCCGTTCCACGCTGCTCCTGCAGCGCGGTGCACGAGCAAAGAAAGTGACACCCCTCCGCGGTCGCGGAAACGAATCTCCGTGCGCACAAACGAAAACGGCACCCTCGCAGGTGCCGTCTCCATGAACCGCTTTACACGAGATCTCAGAACTTCGCGTCGAACTCGGCAGCGTAGCCGGTGTTCACCAGCACCTTCTGCAGCGACTCGGCCACCTTCAGGTTGCCGGCCACGATCTGGTGGGTCTCCGGGCCACGGTTGTCCATGCGGCCCAGGGTCGCGCCCTTGAAGTCGCAGACCTTGCCACCGGCCTCGCGGACCAGCAGCAGGCCGGCGGCGATGTCCCACGCCTTCACGCCGGCTTCGAAGTAGGCGTCGGCGCGGCCGCAGGCCACGTAGGCCAGGTCCAGTGCTGCCGAACCGGTGCGGCGGATGTCCTCGCCGTGCACCAGCAGGGCGTCGACCGCCTTCAGCTGGGCGCTGGCACGGCTGCGCTCGCGCGGGGCGAAGCCGGTGTGGATCATCGTGCCTTCCAGATCCTTGCGGTCGGCCACGCGGATGCGGCGGTCGTTCAGCACGGCGCCGGCGCCACGGCTGGCGGTGAACAGTTCATTGCGCAGCGGGTCGAAGATGACCGCATCGGTCGGCTCGCCATTCTCGACCAGGGCGATCGACACGCAGTAGTGCGGCACGCCGCGCAGGTAATTGCTGGTGCCGTCCAGCGGGTCGATGACCCACATCTGGCGGCGCTCGCCCTGCACGCCACCTTCTTCGCCGAAGATGCCGTAGTCCGGGTAAGCGCGCTTGAGTTCCTTGACGATGACCTTTTCCGCGTCCGCATCCACTTCGCTGGCGTAGTCCATCCGGCCCTTCTGCACCACGTTCAGTGCCTCGAGCTTGTTGATGTTGCGCAACAGGACGTTGCCGGCGAGGCGGGCGGCCTTGACCATGACGGTTACGGCGGGTTTCTGCATGGCGTGGGCTCCCGGAAAGGCAGAAGAGATGGACTGGCGGGGGAAAAGAGCGGGTCCGGCGCAGTGGCCGGCCGCACAGTTTACCATTGGTCATCGTCCAGCTCGACCTTTTCCCTGTTCATGTCCCAGTTTCCCGCCGCCACCCGCCTCCGATTCGTCCTGGTCGGTACCCAGCACCCCGGCAACATGGGCGCTGCCGCCCGTGCCCTGAAGACCATGGGCCTGGCCCGCCTGGTGCTGGTCGCCCCCGAAAAACCGCTGGACGAGGAGGCTTTCCGCCGCTCGGCCGGTGCCGAAGACGTGCTGGGGGACGCCCCGGTGGTGGCCACCCTGGCCGAGGCCGTGGCCGATTGCCGTCTGGTGCTGGGCTGCACCGCCCGCGCCCGCCGCGTCCAGCTGGAGGAGTACCTGCCGGCCGATGCCGCCGCCCGTGCGGTGGCCAAGGCCGGCGAAGGGGCCGAGGTGGCGCTGGTGTTCGGCCGTGAGCGTACCGGCCTGACCAACGAGGAACTGCAGCTCTGCCACGCGGCGGTGCATATCCCGTCCGACCCGGAGTTCAGCTCGCTCAACCTGGCTGCCGCGGTGCAGGTGCTGGCCTATGAAACGCGCATGCAGCTGCTGGGCGCGCAGCCGGCCGCCGACGCCGAACCGGGTTTCCGCGAACAGGCGGCCAGCCACGAGCAGATGGAGAGCTTCTTCGCCCAGCTCGGCGACACGTTGGACGAGATCGATTTCCACAAGGGCCGCGCGCCGGAATCGGCGATGCGCAAGCTGCGCCGCCTGTTCCTGCGCAGCGAGCCGAGCGAGCAGGAAGTGCGCCTGCTGCGCGGCATCCTGGCCGACACCCAGCGCATGGCGCGACTGGCACAAGCGGGCAACAAGGACAGCTGACGACGTTCTCATTTTTTCGGGTAGTCTGTCTGGATACCCAGGGGGGATGAAGCCTGTGTCGGGTCTGCGAAGGGCAGTGCAGAGGGGACTGCTGAGCCTGGTCATGATCCTGCTGGCCGGGACGGTGCATGCAGCACCGGACCCGGTGCTGGTGCTGGGCCGGATCAGCGATGATCCCAAGGCCCATTACGAGCAGCTGCAGCCGTTGCTGGACTATGTGGTGGCACGCATGCATGACGTCGGCATCAAGGAGGGGCGGATCCTGATGGCGCGCGACCCGCAGCAGATGGCCAGCTATCTGCGGCGGGGGCGGGTCGACTGGGTCACGGAAACGTCGGGCACGGCGGTGGCGCTGGGCCAGCGCAGTGGCGCGCGGCCGCTGCTGCTGACCGAGCGCAACGGCGTGCGCGAGTACCAGACCGTGTTCTTCGTGCGCCGCGACAGTCCAATCCAGCGGATCCAGGACCTGCGCGGGCATCGCCTGGCCCTGCAGAACACGGCGTCCACCAGTGCCTACCTGGTGCCGGTGATGACGCTGCTGCAGGAAGGGTTGTCGCCGCAGATCCTGGCGGGTACGTGGGACATGCCGGGCCGGGACAGCGTGGGGTATGTGTTCGCGCGCAGCGAGTTGAACATCGCTACGTTCGTGCACAAGGGCGTGGTCGAGGTGGGGGCGGTGAGCAGCGTGGACTGGAACGACGAGCGACGGGTGCCGGCGGCATTCCGGCGCGACTTCCGCGAGCTGCTGCGCACCGAGCCCTACCCGCGGGCGGTGGAGATGGTGCGCGCCGACCTCGACCCGCGGGTGCGTGACCGGCTGCAGGAAGTCCTGCTGCAGGCGGCCAGTGACCCGCAGGCGCAGGGGGCGTTGCATCGGTTTTTCGGCACTTCCGGTTTCCACCGCGTCGATGCGCATGCGCAGCAGCGGCTGGATGAATTGAAACAAGGATTGACGCGCGTGCGGATGGAAGTGGAATGAAGTGGCTCGGCTCGGGAATGCAGGCCCGGTTCCTGCTCGCGATGGGCGGGGCGATGGTCGTAGTGGTGGCGATCCTGGCGGTGTTGCTGGGGCGTCAGGCGGCAATGCAGGGCGAAGTGCGCAACCTCAGTGGTGGCGTCATCCATGAACTGTTCGACCGCAGCGTGCGCAGCCGCGGCGAAGCGATGGCGCGCGAGCTGTCCGACGCGCTGGCCAACCCGTTGTACTACCGCGACCTGGACCAGGTTGGTGCGCTGGTGCGCAGCACCGCACGGCAGCCGGTCGTGCGCTATGTACTGGTGTTCGACGAACGTGGCCGGCTGGTGCATGACGGCTCGATCGAGGTGTCCGGTTTCGGCCAGCCGATGGCCGATCCGTTGGCGCCCAAGGCCGCCGTGGCGCAGGCGCTGGTGGTGCAGGAATCGCCCAAGGTGCTCGATAACACCATGCCGATCATGGTCGGCAACCAGCGCATCGGCGGCGTCCGCGTCGGCATGGCGCTGGACGAGGTGCAGCAGCGCGAACAGGCCGCCAATGCTACGCTCGGCGAGCGCCTGCAGCAGGTCGGCAGCCGCCACCTGGGCTGGCTGCTGCTGATGCTGGGCCTGCTGGTGGTGATCGGCGTGGTGGTGATCCTGTACGTGCAGCGCACCCTGGTGGCGCCGATCCGTGACCTGGCCGCCGCGGCGCGCCGCATCGAGGCCGGTGACTACCAGGCGCCGCTGGCCGAGAACACCCGTGACGACGAGGTCGGCGAGCTGGTGCGCGGCTTCGCCCGCATGCGCGATTCCATCGCCCGCCATGACCGCGAGGTACGGCGCATGGCCTATACCGATGCGCTGACCGGGTTGACCAACCGGCTGGCGTTCCGGGAAGCGCTGGACCATCGCCTGATGGCGGCGCGCGCATCCAATCATCGGCTGGGCCTGCTGTTCGCCGATATCGACGATTTCAAGCGCGTCAACGACACCCTCGGTCATGAGGCCGGTGACGAGGCGCTGTTGCAGTTCGCGCAGCGCATCGGGCGCGCGGTTACCGAGGCGGGCGGCGATGAGGCGCTGCTGGCCCGATTCGGCGGCGACGAGTTCGTGATCCTGGTCGGTGATGGCGACGTGGCCGCGAATGCGCGGCTGCTGGCCGAGGTGCTGGTGCGCGAACTGGGCAAGCCGCTGGTGGTGCAGGGCAGGGAACTGTTCCTCGGGACCTCGATCGGCGTGACCCTGTTCCCGGACGATGCCGCCGATGCGACCACGCTGCTGAAGAACGGCGACATCGCCATGTACCAGGCGAAGATGGCCGGCAAGAACTGCTATCGCTACTACAGCCGGGCGATGGACCATGCGGTCGAGCGCCGCGTGCACATGGAGCAGGAGCTGCGCGGGGCGTGGGAGCGCGGCGAGCTGCGCCTGGCCTACCAGCCGATCTTCCGCATGCGCGACCGCCGCATGGTCGGCGTCGAAGTGCTGCTGCGCTGGCAGCACCCGACCCTGGGCACGATTCCGCCGTCGGTATTCATCGAAGTGGCCGAGCAGAGTGGGCTGATCGAGATCATCGGCCCGAAGGTGCTGCGTGCGGCCTGCATGGAAGCCTCGCAGTGGCCACGGGGTGCGGGCGGCGACGATCTGTTCGTGTCGGTGAACGTATCGCCGCGGCAGCTGCGCGGCGGCGAGCTGCCGGCGCTGGTTGCGCAGTGCCTGCACGAGTCCGGGCTGCCGGCCTCGCGCCTGCACCTGGAACTGACCGAAACCGCGGTGATCGGCGACGAGATGGTCGCCGCGCAGCTGCTGGACAAGCTGCACCGCACCGGCGTGAAGGTCTGGCTGGACGATTTCGGCACCGGCTTCTCCGGTCTCAGCCACCTGCGCCAGGTGCCGGTGGACGGGGTGAAGATCGACAAGAGCTTCGTGGCCGACATGCAGCGCGATCCCGATGATCTGGCACTGACCACGGCGATCATCGCCATGGCCCACGCGCTGGGCATCACGGTGGTGGCCGAAGGCATCGAGCAGCAGGCACAGTTCGAGCTGCTGGCCCAGCGTGGTTGCGACCTCGGCCAGGGCTACTGGCTGAGCCATCCGGTGACCGCCACCGAAGTGGTGCGGATGATCGAATCGGGCGTCTGACTGTAGATCACGCCATGCGTGGATGGGAAGTCCAGTAGATCCACGCCATGCGTGGATGGGAAGTCCAGTAGATCCACGCCATGCGTGGATGGGCTTTCCTAGCCGAAGCATCCACGAATGGCGTGGATCTACCACGGCGCCGCGTTACACCGGGCGCTTGCTCGGGTCGCCGGGCAGTTCGCGCACCAGCTTGGGGATCAGGTAGCCGGACAGGCGTGCGGTCAGGCCAGCAATCAGTGCCTTGGCCTGGCTATCTTCCACTTCGAAGTGGGCCACGCCCTCGACCCGGTCCAGCTGGTGCAGGTAGTAGGGCAGCACGCCGGCGGCGAAGCTGCGCTCGCTCAGGTCCTGCAGGGCCTGCACGCTGTCGTTGACCCCGCGCAGCAGGACGGCCTGGTTCAGTAGCTGGGCGCCGATGCCGCGCAGGCGAGCCATCGCTGCGTCCACGCTGGCGTCGAATTCGTTGGCGTGATTTGCGTGGACCACGATCGCCAGCGGCCAGGGCAGGCTGTCCAGCCAGGAGACCAGTTCATCGTCCACGCGCTCCGGCAGCACGATTGGCAGGCGGGTATGGATGCGCAGTCGGCGGACATGCGGGATCGCGCGCAGGGCATCGGTCAGCTCGACCAGCTTGTGGGTGGCCAGCGACAGCGGGTCGCCGCCGGACAGGATCACCTCGTCGATGTCCGGATCGGCCGCGATGGCGGCTACGGCCTCCTGCCAGCCGCCCTTGGCGGCGTTTTCCGCGCCATAGTCGAAGTGGCGGCGGAAACAGTAGCGGCAGTTGATCGCGCAGCTGCCGGTGGCGACCAGCAGGGCGCGACCGCGGTATTTCTGGATGACCCCGGTGGCCTTCCTGGCGGCGCCATCGCCCACCGCATCGAAGCTGAACCCGGGTGCCGGGCGCATTTCCTCGTCGATCGGCAGCACCTGACGCAGCAGCGGGTCGGCCGCATCGCCCACGCGCATGCGCGCCACGAAGCCCTCGGGCACGCGCAGCGCGAACTGGGCGATAGCCGTCTCCGAGACGCCCAGCGCGGCCGGGTCCAGCTGCAGCCGGGCCAGCAGGGCGTGCGGGTCGCGCAGCGCCTGGCGCCAGAGCTGCTGCCAGCGCGCGGGCGCGCCTGGCGACTGGGGCCGGGGGAAGGCGGAAAGCTGCATGGAGAGGGGGCCTGCGGTTATCATGGGGGCAGAAAAACAGTCGCCCACCGGCATCCGGTGGGCTTTCCATTCTAACGGCTCGCCGCACCCGCGGCGTTTTTGCCACTCAGGAGTTTACGCATGGCCAGCTACGGCATGAACGACGTCAAGAACGGGATGAAGATCCTGGTCAACAACCAACCGGCCGTCATCATCGACACCGAATACGTCAAGCCGGGCAAGGGCCAGGCCTTCACCCGCGTGAAGTACCGCCTGATCAAGGACGGCCGTACCCAGGAAGTCACCATGAAGTCGACCGACTCGCTGGATGCAGCCGACGTCGTCGATACCGACATGAACTTCATGTACAGCGACGGCGAGTACTGGCACTTCATGGACCCGGAGTCCTTCGAGCAGGTCCAGGCCACCAAGGCCGGCATGGGCGGCGCCGAAAAGTGGCTGAAGGGCGAAGAGTCCTGCGTGGTCACCCTGTGGAACGGTGAGCCGATCTTCGTGCAGCCGCCGAACTTCGTCGAACTGAAGATCACCGAAACCGATCCGGGCGTCCGTGGCGACACCTCGGGCGGCGGCGGCAAGCCGGCCACCCTGGAAACCGGCGCCGTGGTCCGGGTGCCGCTGTTCGTCAACCAGGAAGAAGTGATCCGCGTCGACACCCGTTCGGGCGAATACTCCGCACGCGTCAAGTAATCCGGCGCAGCCGGATTACGGTAGTGCCGGCCGCTGGCCGGGTACGCGCCATCGCATTCGCGCTGGCGCTCCCATGATCTGCTTCGGCAGATCATGGGCCCCGCTTCACGGGTCCCCAGACCCCGCCGCTTCGCGGCAGCCCCTGACTCAGGGGCGTGTCCCCCAGAAGTATCTCGCCGCCCCCCAGCCAGTGAGCCCGCATGAGCGATAGCCCGCACCTCCCCGAAGCCTGCGACCTGCTCATCGAAGCCGGTTACGTCGTTCCGATCGAGCCGCACGCGGTGGTGCTGGAAGACCATGCCGTTGCCGTGCGTGGCAGCGAGATCGTGGCCATCCTGCCGCGTGCCGAGGCGCGCGCACGGTTCCGCGCCACCCAGGTGGTGAGCCGCCCCGAGGCTGCGCTGATGCCGGGCCTGGTCAACGCGCACACGCACAACCCGATGACCCTGCTGCGCGGCGTTGCCGACGACCTGCCGCTGATGACCTGGCTGCAGCAGCACATCTGGCCGGTGGAAGCGGCGGTGATCGGCCCCGAATTCGTTGCCGACGGCACCACCTTGGCCATCGCCGAGATGCTGCGCGGCGGCACCACCTGCGCCAACGAGAACTACTTCTTCGGCGACGTGCAGGCCGCGGTCTACAAGAAGCATGGTTTCCGCGCGCTGGTCGGCGCGGTCATCATCGATTTCCCCACCGCCTGGGCCAAGACCGACGACGAGTACTTCGCCAAGGCCGGTGAACTGCACGACCAGTGGCGCACTGATCCGCTGATCGGCACCGCGTTCGCGCCGCATGCGCCGTACACGGTCAACGATGCCAACTTCGAGCGGGTGCGGATGCTGTCCGACCAGCTCGACATGCAGGTGCACCTGCATACCCACGAGACCGCGCAGGAGATCAACGATTCGATCAAGCTGCACGGCCAGCGCCCGCTGGCGCGGCTGGACCGGCTCGGCCTGGTCAATGACCGCCTGATCGCGGTGCACATGACCCAGCTGACCGATGCGGAAATCCACCTGTGCGCCGAACGTGGCGTCAGCGTGGTGCATTGCCCGGAATCGAACCTGAAGCTGGCCTCCGGTTTCTGCCCGGCCTGCGCCCTGCAGCGTGCCGGCGTGAACCTGGCGATCGGTACCGATGGCTGCGCCAGCAACAACGACCTGGACATGTTCAGCGAGAACCGCACCGCGGCGATCCTGGCCAAGGCCGTGGCCGACGATGCCACTGCACTGGACGCGGCGACCACGTTGCGTGCGTCCACGCTGGGTGGCGCGCGCGCGCTGGGCTTCGGCGACCGCATCGGCTCGATCGAAGTCGGCAAGCAGGCCGACCTGGTCTGCGTCGACCTGTCCGCGCTGGAAACCCAGCCGCTGCACAACGTACTGTCGCAGCTGGTGTACGCCACCGGCCGCCAGCAGGTCAGCGACGTCTGGATCGCCGGCAAGCCGAAGCTGGTGCAGCGCGAGCTGGTCGGCATGGACCTGCCGGGCATCATCGCCAACGCGCGCCAGTGGCGCGAGCGCATCCGTCATATCCGCGCCTGAACCCCGGCGCCGCAAGGACTCCCTCATGACTGCCCCCCACGCTTCCTCCAATTTCGATCAGGCCGAGCTGGACAAGTTCGCCGCGCTGGCCAACCGCTGGTGGGACGCTGACGGCCCGCAGAAGCCGCTGCATGCGCTGAACCCGGTACGCCTGCAGTACGTGGCCGACCGCGTGCCGCTGCGCGGCGCACGCGTGCTCGACATCGGCTGCGGTGGCGGCCTGTTGAGCGAAGCGCTGGCGCAGGCCGGTGCCGACGTGACCGCCATCGACCTGGCCCCGGAACTGGTCAAGGTCGCGCGCCTGCATGCGCTGGAAAGCGGTGCCAAGGTCGACTACCGGGTGCAGGCCGCCGAGGACCTGGCCGCCGAGCAGCCGGGCAGCTTCGACGTGGTCACCTGCATGGAAATGCTCGAACACGTGCCGGACCCGGGCGCGATCATCGAGGCCTGCAAGCGCCTGCTGAAGCCGGGCGGCCACCTGTTCCTGTCGACCATCAACCGCACCGCTGCCGCCTTCGCGGTGGCGATTGTCGGCGCCGAGTACGTGGCGCGGCTGCTGCCCAAGGGCACCCATCACTACCAGGAATTCATCAAGCCGGCCGAGCTGGCGCGCTGGCTGCGCGAGGCCGACATGCAGCTGGTGGATGTCAGCGGCATGGCCTACGAGCCGTGGCGCAACCATGCCCGCCTGAGCAGCCGTACCGACATCAACTACCTGGCCTACGCGGTCAAGCCGGCATGACCGCGGCCCGCTTTCCGCGCGCGGTGCTGTTCGACCTGGATGGCACGCTGCTGGACAGCGCACCGGACTTCGTCGCCACCTGCGACGCGATGCTGGCCGAGCGCGGTCGCGCGCCGATCGATCCGGCAATGTTGCGGCCGGTGGTCTCCAAGGGTTCGCGTGCAATGGTGAGCGCCGCCTTCCCGGAACTGGATGTTGCCGCACGCGATGCGCTGATTCCGGAGTTCCTGCAGCGCTACGAAGCGTTGATCGGCCAGCACGCGGTACTGTTCGATGGCGTGGCCGGCATGCTTGCCGCGCTGGATGATGCCGGCACCGTGTGGGGCATCGTCACCAACAAGCCTGAGTACCTGGCGCGCTTGATCCTGCCGCAGCACGGCTGGCAGCAGCGCTGCGCGGTACTGGTTGGCGGTGACAGCCTGGCCGAGCGCAAGCCGCACCCGCTGCCGCTGCTGCACGCCGCGCAGGCGATTGCCGTTGCCGCCGAAGACTGCGTGTACGTGGGCGACGACGAGCGCGACATCATTGCTGCGCGCGCCGCGGCGATGCCGTCGGTGGCGGCGCTGTGGGGCTACCGCCTGCACAGCGACGACCCGCTGGCCTGGCAGGCTGACGTGCTGGTCGAGAACGCCGAACTTCTGCAACTGGCCAGTCTGTGGCCGACCCGGCCGGCAGCCCCGGCCCAGCCGTAAGGAATCACGTAGTGAGCAGTACCGCGCTGGACAGTTTCCTCGACAAGTGGCGCAGCCGTTGGCCGGAATGGTCGGTGGCCGCCCCGTTCGTGGCCGAATCGCAACGCGAGCTTGCAGTGGCGTGGTTCGCGCTGCTGCAGGAATTCGACGACATGCTCAACACCAGCGGCGACCCGTTGCCGGCCGACGCCAAGCTGGCATGGTGGGGCGAGGAGCTGCGCAGCTGGGCCGCACATCGTTCGCGCCATCCGCTGGGTCGCCTGCTGGAGCCGGTGCGTGCGCCGTGGGCACAGTTGGCTGAAGCACTTCCGGACCTGGTTGAAGCGCGCACGGTCGCGCTGGATGCGGCCGGTGCCGAGCGCGCGCTGGCGAATTACGCCGAGGCCGTGGCCGCGGTGGAGGCGGCCTTGTTCGCCGACAAGCCGCGTACCGGCGCCGGCCGTGCGGTGCAGCTGCAGACCCTGGCCCAGCGCCTGCAGGATGCGGGCGTGGCCGGTGTGCCGCGCAGCCTGCTGGACGAAGACGCCAGCAATGCCGCACAGCGCTGGGCGCAGCATCTGTTGAAGGGGTGGGGCACCCGCGTGCCCGGCCCGCGCCCGCGCCGCGTGTGGTCCAGTCTGGCGCGTGCGCGCGTTGCAGCGCAGGCCGCAGGCAAGCCGATCGAAGCCACGCCGGTGCGCACCCTGCTGCGCGTATGGTGGGCCGCGCGCGGTTGATCGATCGGCCCTGCTGACTGCTTCTGGTGGGTGCGGACCTTGGTCCGCACGCTCTGAGGGATTGTGCCGACCAAGGTCGGCACCCACCAAAGCGCATTACGCGCGTTATTTGCGTTCCAGCACCAGCAGCGGGTCGATACGGGTATCGAACCAGTTCATGCCCCAGTGCAGGTGCGGGCCGGTGGCACGGCCGGTGGCGCCGACCGCGGCGATCACCTGGCCCTGTTCCACTCGGTCGCCGACCTTTACGTCGATGCGCGACAGGTGCAGGAAGTTGGAGCTGACCCCGAAACCGTGGTCGAGCAGCAGCGTGCCGCCGGTCAGGTACAGGTCCGGGCCGGCGAAGGTGACGATGCCGGCAGCCGGTGCTTTCACCGGCGTGCCGGTCGGCACCGCGATATCCATGCCGGAATGACCGGCGCCGGGCTGCCCGTTGTACACGCGCGCATTGCCGAAGCGGCCGCTGATGCGGCCCTGCACCGGCCAGATGAAGGTCTGGGTGAAGTCGGTGCGGTCGTCATCGCGGGCGCGTGCGGCGGTCACCTGCGCCTGTTCGCGCTTGATCCGCTCGGCAATCGCCGACGGCGGATTGACCGTCTTCGGCGGCACGCCGTTGACCCGCTCGGTCGGCCAGTCGCGCGGCGTCACCGCAATGGTCGCGGTCTCGCTGCCACCATCGGGGCGCTGCACCTGCACGCGCAGCGGGCCCTTCTCGTCACGGCCGATGCCGAACACCACGCTGCCGTAGCCGCTCACCCGCAGCTGGCGGCCGGCGTACTGCACGCGGCTGCCGGCGGGTACCTTGCCGATCACCAGCGCGCCCTGCGACGCGCTGGCCGGGAACACCACGCGGCTGTCGATCAGGCTGCCGATGCCATCCTGCGCCTGCGCCGGGGATGAGGAAAACAGGGGCGCGGCCAGCAGCGCCCCGATCAGAAGTGCGGAGCGCATCAGCGGTCGTAGGTCATGCGCTGGCCGGCGGGTTCGCCCACCAGCTTGCTGCCGTCCCACACCTGCTGGCCGTTGACCCAGGTGGAGGCGATGCGCGAACGGAAGGTGGTGCCTTCGAACGGCGACCAGCCGCACTTGGACAGCACATCCTCGCGCTTGACCGTGAACGGCACGTCCTCGACCAGGACCAGATCGGCGAAGTAACCCTCGCGCAGGAAGCCGCGCTCTTCCACGTCGAACAGCTGCGCCGGGGCGTGGGCGAACTTCTGCACCACCTGCTCGCGGGTCAGCTTGCCTTCGTGCACGCGCTCCAGCGCGGCCACCAGCGCGTACTGCACCAGCGGCAGGCCCGACGGCGCCTGCGCGTAGGGCTTCTGTTTCTCTTCCCAGGTGTGCGGTGCGTGGTCGGTGGCCAGCACGTCCAGCACGTCATCGGCCAGCGCGGCGGTGATCGCCTCGCGGTCGGACACTTCCTTGATCGCTGGGTTGCACTTGATCAGGTTGCCCTTGGTCGCATAGTCCGGGCGCGCGAAGTGCAGGAAGTGCACGCAGGTTTCGGCGGTGATCTGCTTGCGGCTGCCGTCGGCGCGGATCAGCGGGCCCTTCTCGAACAGCGCCAGTTCGTCGGCTGTGGAAATGTGCAGCACGTGCAGGCGGGTGCCGTGCTTGCGCGCCAGCGACATCGCCAGGCGGGTCGACTTGATGCAGGCCTCGCGCGAGCGGATGTCCGGGTGCATGTCCGGGGTCAGCGCGTCGCCGTACTTCTCCTGGAAGGCCTTCAGGTTGGCATCGATCATCGGCGTGTCTTCGCAGTGCGTGATGATCGGGGTCGGGCATTCGCGGAAGATCGCGTCCAGCGTTTCCGGGTTGTCGACCAGCATGTTGCCGGTCGAAGCACCCATGAACACCTTCACGCCGGGCGCCTTCTTCGGGTCCAGCGCACGGATCGCGTCCAGGTTGTCATTGCTGGCGCCGTGGTAGAAGCCGTAGTTGGCCCAGGCGCGGCCGCGCGCGAGCTCGTACTTGGCTTCCAGGATGGTCGAATCCAGCGTCGGCGGGTTGGTGTTGGGCATGTCCATGAAGCTGGTCAGGCCACCGGCCACGGCCGCGGCCGATTCGCTGGCGATGTCGCCCTTGTGGGTCAGGCCCGGCTCGCGGAAGTGCACCTGGTCGTCGATCATGCCGGGCAGCAGCCAGCGCCCGGCTGCGTCCACCACCTGCTCGCCGTCGCGCGGCGCCAGCCCGCTGCCGATCTGCGCGATGCGGCCGTTCTCGATGCGCAGGTCGCCGTCGAAGGTGCGGCCTTCGTTGACCATGCGGGCGTTGGTGATGAGAGTGGAGGACATGTCAGTGTTTTCCTGTGCAACGGCAAGAGGGGGCGTTGGGGGACTCGGGCACGGGGTCGAAGCCGCCGGGATGGAACGGGTGGCAGCGGCCCAGCCTGCGCGCAGCCAGCCAGCTGCCGCGCAGCGGGCCGTGCCGCGAGATGGCCTCCATCGCGTATTCAGAACAGCTCGGCACGAAACGGCAGCGTGGCCCCAGCAGGGGGCTGATGAAGCGCTTGTAGAAGCGCAGCAGGGCGATGAGCAGGCGCGAGATCACCCAGTCATCTTATGCCAGTTGGCATGAAGGCCGCATTTGTGCAGGATGGGCCGTTGGTCGCATGTCGCCGATGGCCTGCGACCGGTACCAGCACCTTCGGGTGCTGGCCAGGTTCCGTACCGCGCAAGGCGGTCCGTGTTCGTCGGACTGCCCCTTGGGCGCCTTGACTCCAGGACTGAATGGAGCAGGGTGCCGAGGTTGCTGCTGCGGGTCGGGTAGGCTATAAAGGCCCGCTTTCCCGGGCCCCGGGGAATCCAAGGAAGAGCGTTTCGTGGCTGCTAAAAAAACTGCAAAGAAGGCCGCAACGGCCGCCAAGAAAACCGCCAAGCCTGTTGTGAAGAAGTTGGCGGCAAAGCCCGTTGCCAGGAAGCCGGCCAGCAAGCCGGCGACCAAGGCAGCGTCCTCGCAACCGGCGGCCAGGAAGGCCACCGCAAAGAAAACGCCGGTCAAGGCGACCAAGCCGGTAGCGAAGAAGGCCGCTGCGCCCGCCAAGGCCAAGCCAGCCGCCGCCAGCAAGAAGGCGCCGGTGGTGAAGAAGGCTGCCAGCAAGGCTGCGCCGGTGAAAAAGGCCGCCGCCAAGCCGGTAGCGAAGAAGGCAGCAGCCAAGCCAGCGCCGAAGGCGGTGGTGAAGAAGGCTGCAGCCAAGCCGGTCGCAAAACCGGCGGCAAAGAAGGTCGCTGCGGCCAAGCCGGTCGCCACGCCTGCCGCTGTAAAGAAGGTTGCCAAGAATGTTGCCGCGCCGGCCGTAAAGCCGACCCCGGCCCCAGTAGTGAAGTCCGCACCGAAGCCTGCTGCCAAGCCGGCTCCGGCCAAGCCTGTCCCGGCCAAGACCGTGGCAGTGGCAGCAGCCCAACCGGCCTCCAAGCCGGCCCCGGCCGCCGCTCCTGCCGCCTCGAAGGCCCCGCAATCCAAGAATCCCGTGCCCGTTTCGAAATCGCCTGCCAAAACCGCCGTGAAATCCGATTCCGCCCCGAAGACCGTGTCGCGCCCTGTCGGCAAGGTTGCCGTGGCCGTCGCCGCCCGTTCGGCGGCACCGGCCCCGCGCAGCAAGTACAAGGTGGTCGAGTACAAGACCGACGAGGCCACTGGCCGCCCGATCCTGCCGGCTGGCTACAAGCCGTCCTCGGAAGAGGAATACATGAGCCCGCTGCAGCAGGAATACTTCCGCCAGCGCCTGCAGAACTGGCGCGCGGACCTGGTGGAAGAGTCCAAGCAGACCATCGAGAACCTGCGCGAGGAAGTGCGTGACATCGGCGACGAAGCCGAGCGCGCGACCCGCGAGACCGAGAATTCGCTGGAACTGCGTACCCGCGACCGCTACCGCAAGCTGATCGGCAAGATCGACAGCACCCTGAAGCGCCTGGAAGCCGGCGACTACGGTTACTGCGTCGACACCGGCGAAGAAATCGGCCTGGAGCGCCTGGAAGCGCGCCTGACCGCTGAGCGCACCATCGACGCCCAGGAGCGTTGGGAGCACCTGCAGAAGCAGCAGGGCGACTGATTCCCGATCGTTGTGATGTCATGCGAAAAACCCGGCCTCGGCCGGGTTTTTTGTTGGGAGGTGGTTGGCTGGGTAGAACGGCGCCTTCCGGGTATCGGACCCACCCGCAGGCTCTCGACGGTTTCCTGCGTGCGCGGTTGCTGTAAAGCCGAGCCCATGCTCGGCTCAGGCCGAAGCCAGAGGGCAAGGAAGAGCAAAAGCAAAAGCAGCCAAGCATGGCTTGGCTCTACCAAGGGCGGTCATCCGTGCGCTCGCGGCTGTTGGGTCCGCCTTGTAGCGAGCCGAGCACCGCAGGGGAATCAGGGGCGAAGAGGCGCCGCTGTTTGAGCGCAGCGAGTTCGGCGCCGCCCCCTGATTCACCGAGGAGCACAGGGCACCGGCGCGCAGCGCCGGCTCGCGGATGGCGGCGCGTTTCTTTGGTTACTTTCTTTGCGCGCGCAAAGAAAGTGACAAACCCATTCATCGAGGGAAAGTGACGTGGCCAGTCAAACGCCCGGCGCCGCCGAACGCGCTCTCCGCGGGGTCACTGCAGATCACGCAGATTCAGTTTCCGCAACGTCGGGTTCTTCCACGCGGTGATCCCGGCCACGCTCAGCACCGCGAACCCACCCAGCACTACTGCCGGCACCAGGCCGAGCAGCTTCGCCATCGTGCCGGCATAGAACGCGCCCAGTTCGTTGGACGAACTGATGAAGATGCCGTTGATCGACGACACCCGGCCGCGCATTTCCTCAGGCGTGGCCAGCTGCAGGATGGTCGAGCGGATCACCACCGAGACGCCATCGAAGGCCCCGTAGAACAGCAGGATCAGCGCCGACAGCCAGAAGTGCTGCGACAGCCCGAAGCTGATCACGCACAGGCCGAACCCGGCCACCGCGAACAGCAGCACGCGGCCGGCATTGCGGTGCAGCGGGTGGCGGGCCAGCCACAGGCCCACGCAGACCGAGCCCAGCGCCGGCATTGCGCGCAGGATGCCCAGGCCTTCCGGCCCGTGGTGCAGGATCTCGTGCAGGAACGCCGGCAGCATCGCCACCACGCCGCCCAGCAGCACCGAGAACATGTCCAGCGCCATCGCCCCGACCATGATCCGGTTGCCGACCACGAAGCGCGCGCCTTCAGCGATGCTCTTGAAGATCGGGGCGGCCGGGCCGGTATGCACCGGTTCTTCCACCTTCAGCGTGGCCAGGCAGGCCATCGCCACCAGTGCGAAGACGGTGGCCACCGCGTAGGACAGGCCCTTGCCGCCGAAACCCACCAGCACACCGCCCAGTGCCGGGCCGGCGATCATGCCGGCCTGGAATACCACCGCGCCCAGGCCGGCGCCCCGCGCGAACTGGTCACGGGCCAGTACGCGGGCGAACAGGGCGTTGTAGATCGGCGACAGGAAGGCGCGGACCATGCCGGTCAGCGCGATGGCTGCATAGATCGGCCACACGCCGTCGATCGGCAGCCAGCCCATGGCCACGCTGGTCAATACCAGTGCGGTGGCGACCAGTCCGCAACAGGCGACCATGCCGAGCCGGCGGCGCGGCAGATGGTCCACCAGGTAACCGGCAAACGGCGCCACGCAGAAGAACGGCACGACCTCGGCCAGGCCGATCAGGCCCAGCGAGAACGGATTGCGGGTGACTTCGTAGATGTGCCAGCCGACGGTGACCGCGACCACCTGGTAGGACAGCATCGCGAAGATGCGGTACGCCAGCAGCCTGGCGAATCCGGGCCGGGACAGCAGGCCCAGCGCGCTGTCTTCGGCTGTGGCAGGTTCGCTCACGACGGGTCGCGCTGCAGCTGCGCCTGCGCGGTCTCGCGGATGAAGGCCAGCATGGCCGCCACGCCGTTGCTGCGGGTCGGCGAGAGGTGGCGGGCCAGGCCGATGTCCTGGATGTAGCTCGGTTCGGTGGCCAGGATCTCCTGCGCCGAGCGCCCGGAGTACACGCGCAGGGCCAGGAAGATCAGTCCGGAGACGATGGCCGAATCACTGATGGCGTGGAAGCGCAGCGACTGCGCGTTGCCTTCGGGCACGATCCAGACCATCGACTGGCAGCCGAGCAGGCGATGCTCTTCGGTCTTCCACTCTTCCGGGAAGGCCGGCAGCTTGCGGCCAAGGTCGATCAGGTACTGGTAGCGCTCGGACCAGTCGCCGAAGAAGCCGAATTCCTCGGCGATGGCGGTCTGGGCCTCGGCGGCGGTGGGTTCAAGCGGGAACGGGGAGTCGGTCACAACAGTCTCTACGGTGGGGGCGTGGCCGGCGTGCCGGCCACGGGGCAGGGCGGGTCAGCCGCGCTTGCGCGACCAGCGCACGCCCTGCGGGGTGTCTTCCAGCACGATGCCTTCGGCGGCCAGCTGGTCGCGGATGGCGTCGGAACGGGCGAAGTCGCGCGCCTTCTTGGCAGCGGCACGCTCATCGATCAGGCCCTGGATGCGGGCATCGTCGCCGTCTTCGCTGGCCGCGGTGCCGAACCACTGCGCCGGATCGGCCTGCAGCAGGCCCAGTGCCAGGCCGGCGCCGAGCAGTTCACCCTTCAGGCGCGCCTGCTCGGCCGGGTCGGTGGCACGACGCGCATCGGCGGCGATGCGGGCCACTTCAGCCAGCGCCTGCGGGGTGTTGAGATCGTCGTCCAGGGTCGCTTCGACCGTGGCCGGAATCACTGCAGTGGCCTCGACCGATGCCAGCTCGCGCAGAGTGCCGTACAGGCGGTCCAAGGTGCGCACCGACTGTTCGATCAGGCCATCGGACCAGTCCAGCGGCTGCCGGTAGTGGGCCGACAGCAGGGCCAGGCGCAGCGCTTCCGGCGGGTGTTGGCGGACCAGATCGTGCACGCGCTCGATGTTGCCCAGCGACTTGCTCATCTTGGCGCCGCCGAAATTGAGCATGCCGTTGTGCAGCCAGAAACGGGCGAAGATCTTGCCGCCATGGGCGCATTCGCTCTGCGCCAGCTCGTTCTCGTGGTGCGGGAACTGCAGGTCGACGCCGCCGGCGTGGATGTCGATGGTCTCGCCCAGGTGGGCGGCAGCCATCGCCGAGCACTCGATGTGCCAGCCAGGCCGGCCCCGGCCCCACGGCGATTCCCAGCCGGGCAGGTCGTCACTCGACGGCTTCCACAGCACGAAATCACCCGGGTCACGCTTGTACGGGGCGACGTCGACGCGGGCACCGGCCAGCATTTCGTCCGGATCGCGGCGCGAGAGCTTGCCGTAGCCGTCGAAGCTGGCCACCGCGAACAGCACGTGGCCCTCGGCGGCGTAAGCATGATTGCTGGCGATCAGCTGCTCGATCATGGTGATGATCTGCGGAATGTGCGCGGTCACTTCCGGCTCGATGTCCGGTGGCACCACGCCCAGCGCGGCCATGTCTTCACGGTAGGCGGCGGCGAACTTGTTGGTGATGGTGCTGATCGGCACGCCCTGC
Source organism: Stenotrophomonas sp. AG209 (assembly GCF_003550055.1). Classification (NCBI taxonomy): domain Bacteria; kingdom Pseudomonadati; phylum Pseudomonadota; class Gammaproteobacteria; order Lysobacterales; family Lysobacteraceae; genus Stenotrophomonas; species Stenotrophomonas sp. AG209. Next base: position 1,057,749 of record NZ_QXDB01000001.1, on the reverse strand, counting down.
TCACGCGCGGCGGTGTTGATCTTGTCGTCCACGTCGGTGATGTTGCGGGCGTAGCGCAGCGCGCCGAAACGGCGTCGCAGCAGGTCGGCCAGCACCCCGAACACCACCGGGCCACGGGCGTTGCCGATGTGCACGTAGTTGTAGACCGTCGGGCCGCACACATACAGGGTCGGACAGGCCGGATCGAGCGGGGTGAACGGTTCGAGCTGGCGAGTCAGGTTGTTGTGCAGGCGCAGGGTCATGGGGCTGTGGCTGGGGGACAAGCCTGTGATTTTAGAACGTGTCGGCCCCCTTTGGGGGCACCCGTTGCCACCGGTGGACGCCGGGGTCACCCAGGGTGGGGTGGGCAGGAGCGGCGTGGACGGGTAATGTTCAGCCCCTTGCGCTCGCCACTGCCTACACTATTGCCGTGTCCTTGCTCCCGTCGCCAATGAAATCCACCGCGTTGCTGACCCTGGCCTGCCTGTCGGCGCTGCCCGCCGTGGTGCTGGCGCAGGAGGCCGAGCCCCGCAACCGGGTGGTGATCGTGGAGAACGTGAAGTTCGACTATGCCCAGGTCCTGAACGTCGAGCCGGTGTTCCAGACCCTGCGTGCGACCCGCACCGAAGAGCACTGCGAGCCGGTGTCGACCCGGACCCTGGCCCCGGTCAACGTGACGGGCGAGGAGCCGGTCGAGGACAAGGGCCGGATCAGCCGCTTCTGGGACTCGGTGCGCTCGATGTTCAAGCGCAGCGACGAGGAAGCCGTTGAGGAGACCGGAGCCGAGACGCCGGCCCCGGCGCCGGCCAACACGGGCCCGATGCTGACCCGCGACTGCCGCATTGTGCCGGTGGGGCGTGAATTCCGCCGGCCCATCGCCTACGACGTGGATTACGTCTACAAGGGCACCAAGTACCGCTCGCGGCTGCCGGAAGACCCCGGCAACCGGCTCAAGATCCGGGTGTCGATCACTCCCTGGGTCGGCCCCGAGCAGGGTACTGCCAGCAATCCCTGATTCTGCGACCCCGGCCCCTTGCGCCGGCCCCGGGCGCATGCAAAGATATTTGACCATGAAGCTCACCGACTTCCAGCACGACAGCAGCGCAGCCCGACAGGCGTCTGGCATGACCTCGCGTGCGCGTCGACCGGAACCCCACATCCTCGCTGGGTAACCGGAGCTTTTTGCTGTTCGTCCGAAAAAAACCCAGCCCGCCGGCTGGGTTTTTTCGTTTCTGCGTTCTGAAAGCTGCAACTGCAACCTTTTCGCTCCACCTTTGGTTCCTGCTTTTCCCTTCCACTGCGTCGAACCCGGCGCCGCCACGCAAGGAAAGATGATGTCCCCCAAGCACTTCCTGAACACCCAGGACTGGAGCCGCAGCGATCTCGACGCGCTGCTGACCCAGGCCGCGCTGTTCAAGCGCAACAAGCTCGGCGACCAGCTCAAGGGCAAGTCGATCGCGCTGGTGTTCTTCAACCCGTCCATGCGCACCCGCACCAGCTTCGAACTGGGCGCGTTCCAGCTCGGCGCCCACGCGGTGGTGCTGCAGCCGGGCAAGGATGCGTGGCCGATCGAGTTCAACCTCGGCACGGTGATGGACGGCGATACCGAAGAGCACATCGCTGAAGTGGCCAAGGTGCTGGGCCGTTACTGCGACATCATCGCCGTGCGCGCGTTCCCCAAGTTCATCGACTGGGCCTACGACCGCCAGGACATCGTCCTCAACAGCTTCGCCAAGTACTCGCCGGTGCCGGTCATCAACATGGAGACCATCACCCATCCGTGCCAGGAGCTGGCCCACATCATGGCCCTGCAGGAGCACTTCGGCACCCAGGACCTGCGCGGCAAGAAGTACGTGCTGACCTGGACCTACCACCCCAAGCCGCTGAACACCGCCGTTGCCAATTCGGCGCTGACCATCGCCACCCGCATGGGCATGGACGTGACCCTGCTGTGCCCGACCGCCGACTACATCCTCGACGACCGCTACATGGGCTGGGCCGAGCAGAACGTGGCCGAGAGCGGTGGCTCGCTGAAGATCAGCCATGACATCGACAGCGCCTACGCCGGCGCCGACGTGGTCTACGCCAAGAGCTGGGGCGCGCTGCCGTTCTTCGGCAACTGGGAACCGGAAAAGCCGATCCGCGACCAGTTCAAGCACTTCATCGTCGACGAACGGAAGATGGCGCTGACCAACAACGGTGTGTTCAGCCACTGCCTGCCGCTGCGCCGCAACGTGAAGGCCACCGATGCGGTGATGGATTCGCCGCAGTGCATCGCCATCAACGAAGCCGAGAACCGCCTGCACGTGCAGAAGGCGATCATGGCCGCGGTTGCCGGGCGCTGAATCAAACAAGGGGTAGAGCCGACCGTTGGTCGGCTGCTCCCGCAGCGGCGCATCCAACATTTCAGCCGACCAGCGGTCGGCTCTACCGAATTCCCATCCCCCAAGTGGACCTGATCCCCATGAGCAACAAAGACGTCGTTCTCGCCTTCTCCGGCGGCCTGGATACCAGCTTCTGCGTGCCGTACCTGCAGGAGCGCGGCTACAACGTGCACACCGTGTTCGCCGACACCGGCGGCGTGGATGATGAAGAGCGTGATTTCATCGAGAAGCGCGCCGCCGAGCTGGGCGTGACCAGTCACGTCACCGTCAACGGTGGCCCGGCCATCTGGGAAGGCTTCGTCAAGCCGTTCGTGTGGGCCGGTGAGGGCTACCAGGGCCAGTACCCGCTGCTGGTCTCGGATCGCTACCTGATCGTCGATGCCGCGCTGAAGCGTGCTGCCGAGCTGGGCACCAACATCATTGCCCATGGCTGCACCGGCATGGGCAACGATCAGGTCCGCTTCGACCTGGCCGTGAAGGCACTGGGCGACTACCAGATCATCGCGCCGATCCGCGAGATCCAGAAGGAACACACCCAGACCCGCGCCTACGAGCAGAAGTACCTGGAAGAGCGCGGCTTTGGCGTGCGCGCCAAGCAGCAGGCCTACACCATCAACGAGAACCTGCTGGGTGTGACCATGTCCGGCGGCGAGATCGACCGTTGGGAAGCCCCGGGTGAAGGCGCGCGTGGCTGGTGCTCGCCGCGCAGCGAATGGCCGGAACAGGCGCTGACCGTGACCCTGAAGTTCGTTGAAGGCGAAGCCGTCGAACTGGACGGCAAGGCGCTGCCGGGCGACCAGATCCTGGCCCAGCTCAACAAGCTGTTCGCCCCGTACGGCGTTGGCCGCGGCGTCTACACCGGCGACACCGTGATCGGCCTGAAGGGCCGCATCGTGTTCGAGGCCCCGGGCCTGGTCTCGCTGCTGGCCGCGCACCGCGCGCTGGAAGATGCCGTGCTGACCAAGCAGCAGAACCGCTTCAAGCCGGACGTCGCACGCAAGTGGGTGGAGCTGGTGTACGAAGGCTTCTACCACGACCCGCTGAAGACCGACATCGAGGCATTCCTGAAGTCCTCGCAGGCCAAGGTCAATGGTGAAGTGGTGCTGGAAACCCGCGGCGGCCGCGTCGATGCAGTGGCGGTGAAGTCGCCGCACCTGCTCAACGCCAAGGGCGCCACCTACGCGCAGTCGGCCGACTGGGGCGTGGAGGAGGCTGAGGGCTTCATCAAGCTGTTCGGCATGAGCTCGACGCTCTTTGCTCAAGTCAACCGTGGTTGACTTGAGCACGAGCCCGCGCATTTCACCTTAACCCTGCGCCTTCGGCGCGCCCCCTTCAACAAGAAGGGGGCTCTCCACCAGACGCATTACGGTAGCGCCGGGCCATGCCCGGCGGAATTCCACAGGATCTTTGATTCATGCTTGAACAGACGATCTCGCATCTGCAGGCGCTGGTGTCCTTCGACACCCGCAACCCGCCGCGTGCGATCACCACCGGTGGCATCTTCGATTACCTGCGCGCGAACCTGCCCGGCTTCAACGTCGAGGTGATCGACCATGGCGCCGGTGCGGTCAGCCTGTACGCCGTGCGCGGCACGCCGAAGTACCTGTTCAACGTGCATCTGGACACCGTGCCGGATTCGCCGCACTGGAGTGCCGACCCGCACGTGATGCGGCGCCTGGACGACCGCGTGGTCGGCCTGGGCGTGTGTGACATCAAGGGCGCCGCCGCTGCACTGGTGGCGGCGGCCAACGCCAGCGATGGCGATGCCGCCTTCCTGTTCTCCAGCGACGAGGAAGCCAACGATCCGCGCTGCATCGCCGCGTTCCTGGCGCGTGGCCTGCCGTATGAAGCGGTGCTGGTGGCCGAGCCGACCATGAGCGAAGCGGTGCTGGCGCATCGTGGCATCAGTTCGGTGCTGATGCAGTTCGCCGGCCGCGCCGGCCATGCGTCCGGCAAGCAGGATGCGGCCGCCAGTGCGCTGCACCAGGCCATGCGCTGGGGCAACCGCGCGCTGGACCATGTGGAATCGCTGGCCTCGGCCCGCTTTGGCGGACTGACCGGCCTGCGTTTCAACATCGGCCGCGTCGAAGGCGGGATCAAGGCCAACATGATCGCGCCGGCTGCCGAGGTGCGCTTCGGGTTCCGGCCGCTGCCGTCGATGGACATCGACGGGTTGCTGGCAACCTTCGCCGGTTTCGCCGAGCCGGAAGCCGCATTGTTCACTGAAACCTTCCGTGGCCCCAGCCTGCCGGCCGGTGACATCGCCGAGGCCGAGAACCGCCGCCTGCTGGCGCGCGATGTGGCCGATGCGCTGGAGCTGCCGATCGGCAACGCGGTGGATTTCTGGACCGAGGCTTCGTTGTTCTCGGCCGGTGGCTACACCACGCTGGTGTTCGGTCCGGGCGACATCGCCCAGGCCCACACCGCCGATGAGTTCGTGACGCTGGAGCAGCTGCAGCGCTACACCGACGCCGTGCATCGCATCATCGCCGCCGGCGCCTGATCGACCCCACAACGCCGCCCGGCCCTGCCGGGTGGAACTGCAACGCGGCGACCGCCGCCTGTGACGAAACCGAAATGTCTCCTGCCCTCCAGCCCCACCGCCAGACCCGCCAGACCATCGTGCGCCTGCTTTCCAGCATGGCCAGCGCGAAGGAGATCAGCCAGTACCTCAAGCGCTTCTCGCAGCTGGACGCCAAGCGTTTCGCCGTGGTCAAGGTTGGCGGCGCGGTGCTGCGCGACGACCTCGACGCGCTGACCTCCTCGCTGTCGTTCCTGCAGGAAGTCGGGCTGACCCCGATCGTGCTGCACGGCGCCGGCCCGCAGCTGGATGCCGAACTGTCCGCCGCCGGCATCGAGAAGCAGACCGTCAACGGCCTGCGCGTGACTTCGCCGGAAGCGCTGGCGATCGTGCGCCGGGTGTTCCAGCAGTCCAACCTGCGCCTGGTCGAGGCGCTGCAGCAGAACGGCGCGCGCGCCACCTCGATCACCGGCGGCGTGTTCGAGGCCGAGTACCTGGACGTGGACACCTACGGCCTGGTCGGCGAGGTGAAGAAGGTCAACCTGGCACCGATCGAGGCCAGCCTGCGTGCCGGGTCGATCCCGGTCATCACCAGCCTGGGCGAAACCGCGGGCGGCCAGATCCTCAACGTCAACGCCGACTTCGCCGCCAACGAGCTCGTACAGGAGCTGCAACCGTACAAGATCATCTTCCTGACCGGCACCGGCGGCCTGCTGGACGAGCAGGGCAACGTGATCGATTCGATCAACCTGTCCACCGAGTACGACCACCTGATCGCGCAGCCGTGGATCCACGGCGGCATGAAGGTGAAGATTGAACAGATCAAGGATCTGCTCGACCGCCTGCCGCTGGAGTCGTCGGTGTCGATCACGCGCCCGGCCGACCTGGCCAAGGAACTGTTCACCCACAAGGGCTCGGGCACGCTGGTGCGCAAGGGCGAAAAGGTGCTGCGCGCCACTGCCTGGAGCGAGCTGGACCTGCCGCGCCTGAAGGGCCTGATCGAATCCAGCTTCGGCCGCACCCTGGTGCCGAAGTACTTCGAAAAGACGAAGCTGCTGCGTGCCTATGTCAGCGAGAACTACCGCACCGCGGTGATCCTCACCGACGAGGCGGAGGGCGTGTACCTGGACAAGTTCGCCGTGCTCGACGATGCGCAGGGCGAGGGCCTGGGCCGCGCGGTCTGGAACGTGATGCTGGAGGAAACACCGCAGCTGTTCTGGCGTTCGCGCCACGGCAACCCGATCAACCACTTCTATTACGCTGAATCCGACGGCTGCTACAAGCAGGACCACTGGAAAGTGTTCTGGTTCGGTGCCGATGGCATCGACCGGATCAGCACCTATGTCGACCATTGCGCCCAGCGCGCACCGAGCCTGCAGGACTGAATGATGGACCATTCCGATCACTGGACTACGATTCCCACTCTGCGCGGCCAACACGTGACACTGCAGCCGCTGCAGCCCGAGCATGTGCCTGGCCTGCGCGCCGCCGTGGAGGGCAGCGGCCTGGACCAGCTCTGGTACACCCAGGTGCCTTCGCCGGAGCGGGTCGAACACTATGTGCAGGCCGCGCTGCAGGCGCAGGCGGAAGGCAAGGTGTTGCCGTTCGTGATCCTTGATGCGGCGGGTGACATCGTGGGTACCACCCGCTTCTACGACCTGGATGCCGGCGTGCCCAAGCTCAGCCTGGGCTACACCTGGTATGCACCGCGCGTGCAGCGTACCGGCGTCAACACCGAAACCAAGCTGTTGCTGCTGCAGCACGCCTTCGAAACCATGGGCTGCATCAGCCTGGTGCTGGAAACCAGCTGGTTCAACTTCACCTCGCGCACCGCCATCGCCCGCCTCGGCGCCAAGCAGGATGGCGTGCTGCGCAACCACAAGCGGCACGCCGACGGCACGCCGCGCGACACCGTCATCTTCTCCATCATCGATGCGGAATGGCAGGGCGTGAAGCGCCACCTGCAGTACCGCCTGGACAGTCACGCATGAACGATTCGACTTTCACCCTGGGCATCGTCGGGGCCCGTGGCCATACCGGCGCCGAGCTGATCAAGCTGGTGGCCGCGCATCCGCGCCTGAAACTGGCCTTCGTCTCCTCGCGCGAGCGTGCCGGGCAGCGCCTGTCCGACCATCACCCGGAATTCCAGGGTGAGCTGCAATACGAGAACCTGGACGCCGACGCGGTGGCCGCCAAGGGCGTGGACGCGGTGATCCTGGCCCTGCCCAACGGCCTGGCCGCTCCATTCGTGGCGGCACTGGAAGCGGTGAAGCCGGACACTGTCATCGTCGACCTGTCGGCCGACTACCGTTTCGACAACAGCTGGTACTACGGCCTGCCGGAGCTGACCCGCGGCCGTTACAACGGCCAGAAGCACATCAGCAACCCGGGCTGCTATGCCACGGCGATGCAGCTGGCGGTGCATCCGCTGCTGGACCTGCTGGCCGGCCCGCCGCAGTGCTTCGGTGTGTCAGGCTACTCCGGTGCCGGCACCACGCCGTCGGACAAGAACAACGTCGAACTGCTGGCCGACAACCTGATGCCGTATGCGCTGACCAACCACGTGCACGAGCGCGAGGTGTCGGTGCAGCTGGGCGTGGCGGTCGAGTTCATGCCGCACGTCGCGCCGCATTTCCGTGGCATCACGCTCACCGCCAACCTGTGGCTGAACCGCGTGCAGACCCGCGAGCAGATCGTCGAGCGCTTCCAGCAGGCCTATGCCGGCGAACCGCTGATCGAGGTGGTGGATGAAGCGCCGTGGGTCAGCCGCATTGCCGGCCGCCACGGTGCCCAGGTCGGCGGCTTCACCCTGGCCCCGGGCGGCAAGCGGGTGGTGGTGGTGGCGACCCTGGACAACCTGCTCAAGGGCGCGGCCACCCAGGCCATGCAGAACCTCAACCTCGCGCTGGGCATCGACGAACTGACGTCGATCCCGCACTGAACACGCATTCCGGAGCCCCCATGGCAGACCTTCTTTGGCAGAAGCCCGGCGTCGCTGTCGACGCCCAGATCCAGACCTTCCTCGCCGGCGACGACGTGATCCTCGACCGCGAGTTCTTCCTGCATGACATCGCCGCCAGCGCCGCGCATGCACAGGGCCTGCAGCACATCGGCATCCTCAGCGCCGACGAGCTGGCCGGCCTGCTGCGCGAGCTCGACGTGCTGGCGCAGGATTTCCGTGAAGGCCGCTTCGTGCTGGACACGCAGTACGAAGACGGTCACTCGGCGATCGAAGCGCGTTTGACCGAACGCCTCGGCGATGCCGGCCGCAAGATCCACACCGGCCGCAGCCGCAATGACCAGATCCTGGTCGCCACCCGCCTGTGGCTGAAGGAGAAGCTGCTGCGCGTGGCCCAGCTCAGCGCCGACGTGGCCAAGGTCGCGCTGGACCGTGCGCAGGCCGAGAAGGACCTGCCGATTCCTGGCTATACCCACATCCAGCGCGCCGTGGTCTCCTCGGCCGGCATGTGGTGGGCCGGCTGGGCCGAGGCCTTCATCGACAACGCCATCCGCGCCCGCGACACGCATGCGCTGGTGGATGCCAATCCGCTTGGCACCGCCGCCGGTTACGGTGTGAACCTGCCGCTGGACCGCGAGCACACCACGGCGGCGCTGGGCTTCGCGCGCATGCAGGTCTCGCCGATCTACGCGCAGCTGTCGCGCGGCAAGTTCGAGCTGGCCGCGCTGGAAGCGCTGGGAGGCGCCACGCTGGACCTGCGCCGCATCGCGTGGGACCTGTCGCTGTTCACCAGCGCCGAATTTGGTTTCGTGGCATTGCCGGCGCAGTACACCACCGGCAGCTCGATCATGCCCAACAAGCGCAACCCGGACGTGATCGAACTGATGCGTGCGACCCACGCCAGCGTCGCCGCCGCACGCACCGAGATCGAGCAGCTGCTGTCGCTGCCGTCCGGCTATCACCGTGACCTGCAGTCGTCCAAGGGTGCCATCTTCCACGGCTTCGGCCGTGGCCTGGCCGCGCTGGAGCTGCTGCCGGCGCTGCTGGCCAACCTGGAATGGCGCGACGACAGGCTGCGTGCGGCGATCGATTCGGGCATGTATGCCACCGACGTGGCCGTGGAAGCGGCCGTGGCCGGCGTGCCGTTCCGCGAGGCCTACAAGGCCGCCGCGGCGGGCGCCGACAGCGCAGGGCAGGGACGCACGCCGGAAGGCAGCCTGGTCGCACGCGTGTCGCCGGGTTCGGCCGCTGATCTGCGCCTGGATGAACTGCGTGCACGCTGGCAGGCGTTGTCCTGATGGCGGCCACGGTGTATCTGGTGCTGGCGATGCGCCGCCCCGACTTCAACGCCGCGGCGGTGCAGCCGCACCGTGATTTCCTCGATGCGTTGCAGGCACAGGGCAAGCTGCAGCTGACCGGTGGTTTCGCCGATGGCAGCGGTGGTGCCTATGTGCTGTGCAACGTCGAGAGCCTGGAACAGGCGCAGGCCATCGTCGCTACCGATCCGCTGGTGACGATGCACGCTTCCGAGCTGACCGTGCACGAATGGAATACCCGCTGAGGCCCTGACCGATGACCCTGCACGCCGCCAACGTCGCCTCGCCGTTCCCGCAACAGGCGCTGCCGCCGTGGCGGCGTGCAGTGCTGAAGGTCGGCAGCAGCCTGCTGGCGGCCGATGGTGGCGGCCTGTCGCCACGCCACGCGCTGGGCCTGGCCCAGTTTGTTTCCGCCAACGTACTGGCCGGGCGCGAGGTGGTGATCGTCTCCTCCGGTGCGGTTGCGGCGGGGCGCGCGATCCTGCCGCGGGCCGATGAACCCGGTGCGGCGATGGCGGCGCGGCAGGCCCTGGCCGCGCTCGGCCAGGCGCAGCTGATCGGGCTCTGGCAGCGATTCTTCGAGCGCCCGGTGGCGCAGGTGCTGCTGACCCACGACGACCTGCGCAACCGCCGCCGCTACCTCAACGCACGCGCTACGCTGAGCGAACTGCTGCGCCTGGGTGCGCTGCCGGTGGTCAACGAGAACGACACCGTGTCGGTGGACGAACTCAAGCTCGGCGACAACGACAACCTTGCCGCGACCGTGGCCGCACTGGTCGATGCCGATGCGCTGTTCATCGCCACCGACATCGACGGCCTGTACAGCGCCGACCCGCGCACCGTGGCCGACGCGCGGCCCCTGCACGACGTACCGGAACTGAGTGACGATGTGCTGGCGATGGCCGGTGGCGCTGGCTCGCGCGCCGGTACCGGCGGCATGCGGACCAAGCTGGAGGCGGCGGCCAAGGCGGGCCGTCTTGGCATCGAGACCTACCTGTTCAACGGCCGCAGCAGCGACGTGGTGCGCGCGCTGGCGCAGGACCGCCTGTTCGGCACCCGCATCCATGCCGCACGCAGCCGCGAGGCCGCCCGCAAGCACTGGTTGCGGCACGCGCCGCTGGCCGAGGGCGCGATCATCATCGATACCGGTGCGGCACAGGCGATGCGCGAGAAGGGCGCCTCGCTGCTGCCCGGTGGCATCACCGGTGCTGAGGGCGCGTTCCGCCGCGGTGACATGGTGCAGGTGTGCTGGATCGCGCCGCAGGGGCGTGTCTGTGTCGCCCGCGGCGTCAGCCAGTACGCCGCCGATGACGTGCGCCGGATCGCCGGCCACCATTCGCGCGACATCCAGGCCGTGCTCGGCTACAACTACGGCGGCAGCGTCGTCCATCGCGACGACCTGGTGCTGCCATGAACGGTTTGAAGGACACCCCGATGAGCGAAATCGAAGCGCAGGTGCGCGCCTGCCGCGATGCGGCGCAGATCGTTGCCGGCCTGGACAGCGCGGCGCGGCGCACGCTGCTGCTGGCGATGGCGCAGGCACTGGAAGTGAATGCAGGGCTGATCCTGGCCGGCAACGCGCGGGACCTCGCCGCCGCGCGTGACAAGGGCGTTGGCAGTGCCATGCTCGATCGCCTGGCGTTGGACCCGGCGCGCCTGTTCGCGATGGCCGAAGCGGTACGCGAAGTGGCGGCACTGCCCGATCCGGTCGGCCAGGTCACCCGCGACGAGGTACGTCCGAACGGCATCCGGGTGCAGAAGGTACGCGTTCCGCTGGGGGTGATCGCGATGATCTACGAAGCCCGCCCGAACGTGACCGCCGAAGCGGCCGCGCTGTGCCTGAAGGCGGGCAATGGCGTGATCCTGCGCGGTGGTTCCGAAGCGATCCACTCCAACACCGCCATCGCCCAGGCGCTGGCCGGTGCATTGAAGGCCAACGGCGTACCGCCGGCGGCGGTGACCGTGCTGACCGACCTGCGCCGTGAAGCGATGCTCGAACTGCTGCAGCTGCATGAGCTGATCGACCTGGCCATTCCGCGCGGTGGCGAAGGACTGATCCGCTTCGTTGCCGAGCATGCGCGCGTGCCGGTGATCAAGCATTACAAGGGCGTCTGTCACCTGTTCGTGGATGCCAGTGCCAACCTCGGCAAGGCCATCGACCTGCTGGTGGACGGCAAGTGCAGCCGTCCTGCGGCCTGCAATTCACTGGAGACGCTGCTGGTGCATCGTGATGTGGCCGAAGCGTTCCTGCCGCGCGTGGCGCAGGCGCTCGGCGAGCGCGGCGTGCAGCTGCGTGCCGATGCACTGGCGCAGCCGCTACTGCCGGGCAGCATATTGGCCACCGAAGACGACTATGCCGCCGAGTTCCTTGATCTTGTGCTGGCGGTGCGCGTGGTTGACGATCTCGACGCTGCCATCGCGCACATCCGTACCTACACCTCCGACCATACCGAAGTGATCGCCACCGAAGACGCGGGCAACGCCGAGCGCTTCGTCACTGCACTGCGCTCGGCGGTGGTGATGGTCAACGCTTCGTCGCGTTTCTCCGACGGTGGCCAGCTGGGCCTGGGCAGCGAGATCGGCATTTCCACCACGCGCCTGCACGCCTACGGCCCGATGGGGCTGGAAGCGCTCACCGTCGAACGATTTGTCGTGCGCGGGGAAGGGCAGACGCGCAAGTAGATCCACGCCATGCGTGGATGCTCTTCGCGGTAGACCCCGGTGCCGACCAAGGTCGGCACCCACCAGAGAGAACGCCGACCAAAGTTGGCATCGGTCTACACCACCTCGCGGCGGATGCCGATCGGCCGCGCGTGATCGTCCATGTGCAGCGTTGCGGCCTTGCAGCCCAGCAGGCGTTCGGCCAGCCCGGTGCTGGCGCCCAGGTCGGCGGCCACCTCGTTGAGGCTGGCCAGCGGCCGCGGCAGGCGGCGCTCGCGGCCACGGAAACGGGCGCGGTTGTACTCGGCCCAGCCGATCAGCAGCACGCTGGCGCACAGCAGCATCAATGGCAGCGCGACCAGCACGTACGGGTCGAACTGGTTCTGCCGTTCGTACAGTTGCCGCCAGGCCAGCTGGCCACCGATCAGCCACGAGAGCAGGGTCACCAGGGGCGCCCACAGGTAGAAGTAGAAGCCCCAGAACGCCAGGGTGACGAAGCCCCAGGCAGTGCGCTGGAAGCGTGGCTGGCGGTGCGGCTTGCGGATCATCCGCGAGTCGAAACGGTTGGACGGGCGTTGCGCGTTCATCGGATCCCCCGGTCAGGGCTGGTCCAGGTGGCCCGCTTGCTGCGACGGCGCAGCAGCGTCTTCGGCAGCGCCACCAGGGTGGTGGAAAGGCTGATCAGCCAGTACGCCATCGGGTACCAGATGACCCAGAAGTAATTGCGTCCAATCTGTGTCTCGTAACGCCGGTCGATGATCAGGCTGCTGGCGAACTGCAGCAGGCAGACCAGTGCCAGGATCACGCCATGCCACTCCGGCAGCAGGCTGGCGATATGCAGCTGCGGCGGCAGCTCGATGAACTTGCCGAGTGCCCACAGCAGCACGATGAACAGCATGGTGTAGGCCCACACCACGCTCAGCACGTACTCCAGCAACACGCCCCACATGCGGCGCTCTTTCCAGTGCAGCAGCGAGCGCGCGTGGCGCAGCATCACCTCCACGCCACCCTGGGCCCAGCGCAGGCGCTGCCGCCACAGCCCCTTGAGCGTTTCCGGCATCAGGATGAAGCACAGCGCGTTGGGTTCGTAGCGGATATCCCAGTGCGCGCGCTGCAGGCGCCAGCTGATGTCGATGTCCTCGGTCACCATGTCATCCGACCACCAGCCGACCTGGTGCAGGGCGGTGCGGCGGAAACCGGCGATCACGCCGGAGATGGTGAAGATGCGCCCGTACACCCGCTGCGCCCGCTTGATCATGCCGATGATCGAGGAGAACTCGGCCACCTGCAGGCGCCCGAGCAGGGTGGAGCGGTTGCGGATGCGCGGGTTGCCGGTGACCGCGCCGACCCGGTTGCCACTGACCAGGTGCCAGATCATCCAGTGCAGCGCGTGTTCTTCCAGCATTGCATCGCCGTCGATGCACACAAGATATTCCGAGCGTGCCGCCAGCGCGCCCATGCGCAGGGCGTTGGCCTTGCCCAGGTTGCGATCCAGGTGCAGCACGCGCAGCCGCGGGTACTTCGCGGCCAGCGCATCCAGGCGGGCACCGGTGTCGTCGCTGCTGCCATCGTCGATGGCGATTACCTCGTAATCGGCCGGATAGCGCTGTGCCAATGCCGCACCAAGCGTGTCGCCCAGGTTCTCCGCTTCGTTGTGGCAGGGAATCAGCAGGGTGGCGAACGGTGGATCGATCATCAGCGGTGGATCGTTGCGTGGCCGCGAATGCCGCTCGCGCCGGAAGTAGTAGTAGAGGCCACCGGACATCCAGAAGAACGCCATCACCATCGGGTAGTAGAAGGCGAACTGGAACAGGACCTGCAGCAGCGGATGCATGTCCATGTCACTTCTCCGGGTACGGGAAGTTGCCGGCGGACATCGCCGCGCGGGCATCGCGGGTGGAGGGCTGGTCGGCGATGAAGTCATCCGGGTACCAGGCGAAGTGGTGCACGCCCTGCGCCTGCAGCTGGCGGATCTGCGCACGCAGGCGCTCGGCGGGAATCGGCTGCCCGCTGCGCCAATCGACGGTCTGCAGCTCGAACAGCGTGTGCTGAAGCTGCGGGTCGTGTGTGCGTACCGCGGCCAGCAACTGATCGAGCCAGCGCTCGGGGTGCTTGCTGCCTTCCATCCACGGCATCGCCATCAGCGCCGTCTGGTCGTAGGCCTTGTTGAACAGGTCCAGGCGCTGCGCGAACCAGGCTTCGCTCTGCGGGCGGAGTACCGGCTCGGCATACAGGTTGCGCACCGTTGCCAGTTTCGGCCGCCAGCGCTGCGCGCTGTCGCGCAGGGCCAGGGTGAAGTCGATCAGTGCCTGGGTACGTGCGCTGCCATCCTCGCCGGCCGCCAGCGCGGGCAGCTCGGTGTCGCGCAGGTAACCGTCGTCATGGAACAGCAGGCCTTCGAAGTAGGAATTGACCGCCAGATCCTCGTAGATGTCGAGCATGATCTGCCTGGCCTTCGGGTTGGTGAAATCCAACCGGTACATGCCGTCGGCATCACCATTTCGGATCGCCAGCGCCTTGCGCTGCACCGGGTCGGGCAGCTCGAAGCCGAGCACCGGCAGCCACGCGTAGACCTTCACCCCGGCGCGGGATTTCAGCTGCCAGGCGACGCGGCTGAACAGGTCCGCCCGCATCGGCATGTGCCGGTTCGGGAAATACAGCGCATCGGCGGTGTTGTTGCCGTCCGGGTCGGCGAAGGCCTGCAGATAGACATGGGTCGGCGCGATGCGCTTGACCCGCTCGATCAATGCATCGAGATTGCGTGCCTGCTGCGCCGGATCCGGGTCATATACATCGTCCAGGTCGATCTGCAGGGCGCGGATGCCATCGAGCGCGATATCACGGCGCAGCTCATAGGCCAGGCCTTCCACCGTCGGGTTGTCGCTCACCAGCAATCGCGCCAGCCCGTGCAGGTCGCTGGCCACCGTGGTGCTGCGGCCTTCCAGGTCGAACGAGACCGGCATGCCCAGCTGCTCGGCGATGTCGTTGCTCAACTGGTTGTAGGCCGCGTACGGCCAGACGATCGCGCGCGGACGTACGCCGAGATGCTGTTCGATGCGCTGCGCGCTGCGTGTGAGGTCGGTGCGCAGGCGCTGCTCATACTGCGCCTCGCTTTCGTAGCTGTGCGTGGCGGGGGTGTAGATGCGGGTGACCACGGCGGGCGTGGAATTGCCCTGTGGGTTGGCAATCACGCCGTGGTGCAGGTCGTCGGTATGGCTGGCCACTTCGATCAGGCCGCTGTCGTGCATCTGCTTCAGCTGCGCCCAGGTGACGAAATCATCGTGGCCGAACGGGCGGTAGCCGTAGTCGATGGTGCGGCCCGGTGCCATGTCCACGTAGTCGGTGATCACCGCCACCAGGGCCGGGTAATGGTAGGCCTGCAGCAGCGGGAAGGCCTTGTCGTAGACGCTGCGCAGGCCATCGTCGAAGGTCAGCAGCACCGGTTTCGGCGGCAGCGTGGCACGGCCCTGCGAGGCTTCGATCACCTGCGACAGCGAGACCGGGTGATAGCCATGCGCGCCCAGCCAGTCCAGGTGCGCGGCGAAGTTCTGCGTGCTCACCGCATAGGTATCGGCATCGCCCTTGGCGGCCACCTGGTCGCGGATGTCGTGGTAGCTGAGGATCAGCAGGCCGTTGTCGATCGCATCAAGATGCAGGGGTTGCTGCGCGAACGCCGGCGGCACGCTGGCCAGCAGCAGGAGCACGATCAGTCGCAGGATGCGGGCCATGTCAGTCTCCCCAGCGCAATGCGGCTTCGAAGCCGATATGGCGTTCGCGATGGCCGTCGTAGACCGGCCGTGACCAGCGCACGCCGTACTCGAACACGCGGCCGGGGCCCAGCTGCCACTCATGCATGTAGGACACCGACGGCACCAGTGCGCTGCCGAAGCCGTCCTGCCAGTAGTCGCCCAGCGAGACGGTCAGCCGGTGCCGGAAGTGGCGCTCGTAATGCCGCCACAGCTGCTGGTCGATGCGCAGGCCGATCTCGACCATGCGGTCGCGTTTCGGGTTGAAGTAGGGCGCATCGTCGCGGCTGCCACGACTGGTGTAGGCGCTGGCCAGGCCATCGATCAGCCAGCGGGGGCGGGTCAGCAGGCGCTGTTCCAGGCTGGTGCTGAACAGCTCGCGATGGTTGCCATCGTCATAGCGGAAGCGGCTGGCGCCGAACATCCAGTGGGTGAGCTCGCTGCGCCGGTAGTCCACCTGTGCGCTCACGCTGTCGGCGGTGATGCCGGCCGCGCGCGCCTGCATCGAGGCGTCCGGATCATTGCGCGCGGCCACCACGCCGGCATGCCAGTAATCGTTGAACTGCCAGCCGACACCGGCGCGCAGGCCGGTATCGCCGATGTGGTCGTTGGCGCGCAGTACGGCTGCTTCTGCGTCCAGCCGCCCGAAGCGGTAACGCACGCCCGCGCCCAGCCACAACGGATCAATGCGCTGGTCCTGGAAGTCGGTCGAACGCCGGTCGGCGAGGGCGAACAACCGCCAGCGGTCATCAAGGATCGGCGTCTCCACTTCCACGCCGTAGTGGCGATCGTTGTTGCCCAGTGGCGAGGTGCCACCGCCCCCGGAGCTGTGGCCGATGTCGGTCCATGCCTTCAGCTGCCAGCCGCGATGCGCACGCCAGGCCTGGTCCATGCGTTCGACCGCCGGCTGGGTGGGATAGCGCGCGACCAGGTCATCGTGCAGCGGTCGCGCCAGGTCGTCGCGCTGCAGGGCAACGTAGGCTTCTTCCATGCCCAGTCGCGGTTCGATGTCACGCGGGTCCAGCGCGTGCGCCATCTGCTGGCGCTGCAGCGCCCTGCGTGGCCAGCCGCGCATCATGTAGACGCTGCCCAGCGCACTCTGCAGCCCGCCGTTGCCGGGTGCGATCTCGACCATCGACTCCAGGTCGTGCTGCGCGGTGTGCAGGTCACCGCTGTAGGCGCGCACCATCGCCAGGTTGAGGTCGGCCTCGTAGCGCGACCAGTTCGCGTAGGGCGACTTGCCGTTGCTCCAGCGCCAGGCCGGCTCCTTGTCACGCCATGCCTGCAGCAGGTCGATGGCCTTTTCCTGCTGCTCGCTTTCCAGGTAGGCGTAGGCCAGCTCCGAATGCGAGGCGTCGCGTGTCGGGTCGCCGGCCACGGCGGCCTGCAGCACCGGAATGGCTTCCTCCGGGTGCAGGGTGCCCATCAACGAATCGCCCACTGCGGGCAGCACGTAGTCGGGCAGGGTGTGGCCTTCGGCCTGCAGTGCCCGGGCTTCCTCGCGGACCTGTGCATGGCGGCCCAGCCGGTTGAGCAGGATCAGGCGGTCCATGCGGATCCGCAGCGGTGCCTGCGCGGGCGGCGTGCCTTCGCCGCCAAGGTAGCGCTGCATGCGGGCCAAGGTCGATTCGGCCTCTTCCAGGCGGCTGTCCTCGCTGCTGCTGTAGGCCAGGCTCCAGACCACCAGCTTGGCCAGGTAGTCGCCTTCAAGGCGCTGTTTCTGTGCATCGTCGAAGAGTTGCGGGCGCTGCTGGTACAGCTCCCACGCGCGCCAGGCGTTGCCGATGTCGCCCAGCGTCAATACGCGCAGCTTGAACAGCAGGTCGTCGTTGGGTTGCTGCTGGCTGGCGCGCTCGATCGCGCCCAGGGCGTCCAGCCAACGCGCCTGGTCTCGATAGCGGCCGATCTCGGCCAACGCCGCGTCGCGGTCGGGCGGGGCAGCGCTGCTGGCCCAGGCCAGGGCGGTGCAGGCAAGGCCGACGCAGAGCGCCAGCCGGCTGTGGACAACCATTGGGGACCCCCTTGGCTTCCGAACCAGACAACCTGTGAAAATGTGACGCACATCACATGCCAGATTCTGGGATGGCCGTGGCCTGCGTCACTCCCTTCGTGCATGCCGCCCAGCAAGGGCGGGTACAACCCGGACAGCGACCTGCAATGTCTTGTCTGAAACGAAAGTCCCCCGCACACCGAGTGGTGTTCCGGGCGGCGACGCCGCCCCCATGCCCGATGCCGGCACGCGGCAAGGATGGGCATTCACCGGCACTATCCGCCCGGAATTGTCAGTCCAGCGTCAAGATGCGTGTGAAGACGGATGGCGGGTCGACGAGGCCGGCAGGCGGCCCCGGCCGCTTACCAGAGATCTTCCAGCTTGCGCGGCTTGCAGGCCACCCACGAGGCGCACAGCATCAGGGTGGCGCAGCCGAACAGGAAGCTGAACGGGAGGGTCCAGCCGTCGCTGACCGTGTGCAGCCAGCCCACCAGGAACGGGCCCAGGCAGCTGAAGCTGTAGCCCACGCCCTGCATGAAGCCGGACAGCGCCGCCGAGCCGGTCGGGGTGCGCGTGCGCAGGTTGATCAGCGTCAGTGCCAGCGGGAAGGTGGACGGGCCGACACCGAGCAGGCAGGCCCACAGCAGTGGCGCCTTCATCGGTGCCAGCAGCAGGCCGGTGAAGGCGATCACGAACGAGAAGAAGCCGATCAGCACCAGCGGGAACGGGTTCTGCAGACGCACCGCCATCGATGGAATGACCAGCGACGGCAGCAGGCCCAGCGCCGAGAACACGGCGACCATCACGCCACCGAACGCGGGCGTGCCACCGGCCTCGACCACGATGCGCGGCAGCCAGGTGAACATCGAGTAGGTCATCAGCGAGGTCATGCCGAACATCAGCGTCATGCTCCAGCCCAGCGACGTGCGCCAGACCTTGCCGTGCGGCTGCGCGGTCGGATCGGACGCGTCGGTCTGCGGCTTCGGCGCGCGCGTGGCCAGCACCAGCCACGGCAGTGCGGCAGCCAGCGCCAGCAGCGCCCACATGCCCAGCGAGACGCGCCAGCCTGCGGCGTTGGCCACCGGCACCGCCAGCAGCGCCGGCAGCATCGTGCCCAGCTGCAGCACGCTGATGTAGAGCGTGCTCATGGTGCCGACCTTGTTGGCGAAATAGCGCTTCACCAGCGGTGGCACCACCACGTTGCCGATGCCCATGCCGGCCAGTGCCACCACCGAACCCAACAGCAGCGTGCCGACGTTGCCGGCGCTGGAGCGCAGCAGCAGGCCGGCCATCGCCATCACCATCGCCAGCAGCGTGGTGCGCTCCAGCCCGAGGCGCCGCGCCAGTGCCGGCGTGGCGACGCCGAACAGCGCGAACGAGGCGGTCGGCAGCATGCCCAGCACGCCGGTCATGGTGGTGCCGAAGCCGAACTGCTGGCCGAGCACGTCCAGCAGCGGGGTGATCGAGGTGACCGCGGTGCGCAGGTTGATCGCTGCCAGCAGGATCGCAGCGAACGCGAGGACGCGCCCGTGCAGCAGCGACGGCGAATCGGAAGTGGAGGAACTCATCGGTGGTCCTTGCAGGTGTCGCACGCCGGGGCAATGGCATGCAGCGCCGGCATCGGTCTACGCCGAAGCGGCAGGTGGGGGAGGGGCTGCTGGCGGGCCGGCAGCGCGGCCATTGTACGTGCGGGCTCCGGCAAGGTCCCGTCATGCGGGCGGCCGGGTGCCTGATACAAAAAAACCCGGAGGACAGTGATGTCTTCCAGGCTTCTTGGTGACCACCGAAGTGGTCGGGGAGACAGGATTCGAACCTGCGACCTCTACGTCCCGAACGTAGCGCTCTACCAGACTGAGCTACACCCCGAAGGGAGCCGCCTATTCTAGCGATTTACCCCGATGGCGGCAAGGGGTAAATGCCGTTTTCTTCACACTACCGAAGCAGTGCCACTTCAGGGAACAAAAAAGCCTGGACGACTTCCCCAGGCTTCAATGCGACCACCGAAGTGGTCGGGGAGACAGGATTCGAACCTGCGACCTCTACGTCCCGAACGTAGCGCTCTACCAGACTGAGCTACACCCCGAAGGAGCCGCCTAAGATACCGTGTGAAGGCCAGGGCGGCAAGGTTTTTTTACAGCTCAGCGACGATTTTCTTTCTCGATGCGGTTCTGCTCGCGGGCTTCGAACCACATGCCGTTGAGGATGGCCACCGTCGAGGCGAGGCCGGCGCCGAGAATCCAGGCGAAATACCACATGATCAGTCTCCTTCATTCCGGGTAGGTGCCGACCGTTGGTCGGCACACGTGCAGGCGATCAATACGCGTTCGGGTTGTTGCCCATTTCTTCAGTGGTGGTCTTGCCCTTCAGCACGCGGTACACCCAGGTGGTGTAACCGATGATGATCGGCAGGAACACCGCCGTGGCCAGCAGCATGATCCACAGGGTCAGGTGGCTGGACGAGGCATCCCACACGGTCAGGCTGGAGGTGGGCTGGCTCGAGGACGGCAGCAGGAACGGGAAGATGGCGAAGCCGACGGTCAGGATGATGCCGGCGATGGCCGCACCGGAGGCAATGAAGGCCAGGCCGCCGCGACGGGCACGCAGCAGCACCGCACTGGCCAGCAGGCCGGCCAGGCCGAGCAGCGGGGCCAGGATCGTGGCCGGCATCGTGCTGTAGTTGCGCATCCAGCCACCGGCGGCGCCGAGTTCGGCGGTCTTCAGCAGCGGATTGGTGGCGCCATCGGTGACCACCTGCGAGGTGATCTGGTAACCCGGCAGGCCGAAGGCCACCCAGGCGCCACCGACCGCGAACAGCACGAAGGCGATGATCGCGGCGATGCTGCCGAAGCGGGCCGCACGCTCGGCCACCGGGCCATCGGTCTTCAGCACCAGCATGGCGGCACCGTGGGCGACCAGCATCGACACGCTGAGCAGGCCGGCCAGCAGCGCGAAGGGCATCAGCAGGCCGAAGAATGAGCCGGTGTAGAAGATGCGCATGCTGTCATCGAAGTGGAACGGCACGCCCAGCACCACGTTGCCCACCGCCACGCCCATGATCAGCGCCGGGATGAAGCCACCGATGAACAGCGCCCAGTCCCAGGTGTTGCGCCAGCGTTCGCTGGGCATCTTGCTGCGGAACTTGAAGCCGACCGGACGCAGGATCAGGGCGAACAGGATCACGAACATCGCCAGGTAGAACCCGGAGAAGCTGACCGCATACAGCGGCGGCCAGGCGGCGAAGATCGCACCGCCACCGAGCACCAGCCATACCTGGTTGCCTTCCCAAACCGGGCCGATGGTGTTGATCACCAGCCGGCGCTCGGCATCGTTGCGGGCGACGAAGGGCAGCAGGGTGCCCACGCCCAGGTCGAAACCATCCATCACGGCGAAACCGATCAGCAGGATGCCGAGCAGCAGCCACCAGATCACGCGCAGCGTGGTGTAGTCCAGAAGAATGAAATCCATCTTGGTTCTCCTGCCTCAGGCCTGGCCGGCGGCCGGCGCCGAGGCATTGTGGGAAGCATGCGGCTGGGGCGACTGCAGCGACGGCAGCACCTCGTCCGGACCCTTGCGGATCGCCTTGAGCATCAGCTTGATCTCGACCACGATCAGCGCGGTGTAGATCGCGGTGAAGCCCGCCAGGGTCAGCACGATTTCATGCAGGGCCAGGCCCGATGCCGCATAGAAGGTCGGCAGCACGCCGTCGACCGCCCACGGCTGGCGACCGTATTCGGCCACGAACCAGCCACATTCGATCGCGATCCACGGTGCCGGCAGCGTCCACAGGGCCAGCTTGAGGAACCAGCGCTTGTCCTGGAAGTTGTTGCGGCAGGAGTAGTAGAAGGCCAGCGCGAAGAAGGCGATCAGGTAGAAGCCCAGGCCGGCCATCACGCGGAAGGTCCAGAACAGCGGCATCACGCGCGGCACGGTGTCCATCGCCGCCTGCGAGATTTCCTGCGGGGTGGCGTTGAGGATGTCATCGCGGTAGCGCTTGAGCAGCAGGCCATGGCCCAGGTCCTGCCAATGGCGGTCGAACATCTCGCGCGCCTCAACGTCGTTCTTGTTGGCGCGCAGGCGTTCCAGTGCACCGTAGGCCAGCTGGCCACCGCGCACGCGGTGCTCGGCACGATCGACCAGTTCCAGGATGCCCGGGATCGGCTGGTTCAACGAACGGGTGGCGATCAGGCCCATCAGGTACGGGATCTTCACCGCGTAGTCGTTCTGGTGGGTTTCCTGGTTCGGGATGCCGAAGGCGGTGAAGTCGGCCGGTGCACGCTCGGTCTCCCACATCGCTTCGATCGCGGCCAGCTTCATCTTCTGGTGTTCGCTGGCGGCGTAACCGCTCTCGTCACCCAGCACCACCACCGACAGCGACGACAGCAGGCCGAAGGCTGCGGCCACCGCGAACGAACGGCGGGCCAGGTCCTTGTGCTTGTTGCGCAGCAGGAAGAGGGCGCTGATCGCCATCACGAACACCGCACCGGTCACGTAACCGGCACTGACGGTGTGCACGAACTTGGCCTGCGCCACCGGGTTGAACACCACGGCCATGAAGTCGACGACTTCCATGCGCATGGTTTCCGGGTTGAACACCGCACCCGTCGGGTTCTGCATCCAGCCGTTGGCGATCAGGATCCAGATCGCCGACAGGTTGGTGCCCAGCGCCATCAGCCAGGTCACCATCAGGTGCTTGACCTTGGTCAGGCGGTTCCAGCCGAAGAAGAACAGGCCGACGAAGGTGGCTTCCAGGAAGAACGCCATCAGGCCTTCGATGGCCAGCGGCGCACCGAAGATGTCACCCACGTAGTGGCTGTAATAGGACCAGTTCATGCCGAACTGGAATTCCATGACGATGCCGGTGGCGACGCCCATGGCGAAGTTGATGCCGAACAGGACGCCCCAGAACAGGGTCATCCTGCGCCAGATCTCCTTGCCGGTCATCACGTACACGCTCTCCATGATGGCCACCATGAAGGACAGGCCGAGGGTGAGCGGTACGAATAGGAAGTGGTACATCGCGGTCAGCGCGAATTGCAGCCGCGACAGTTCTACGACTGTCTGATCAATCATGGCCTGGCTACCTCGTGGATAGTGCCGTTGCAGGTGGCGGGAAGGGTGGTCTACGACGCGAATGATGTGACCGACTACTTCAAACAGCCTTGATCCAGATCAATGTATGAACAGGTGTGCGAAGGGATCGTATGCGAACCTGATGAAGACTGCGACCGCCGGCCGCAGGGGCCGGCTATTGCCTGTGCCTACAATGCCGTGTCTCCCCCGTTGCCCGTGAAGACCTCTTGAGCGCTGCCGAAACGACCCCTGACGGCCTGTCCCCGGAAGCTGAAACCGCCCGCCAGCGGCGTGTGCGCACGGCCTGGCTGGCCGATCTGGCACGCTCCGCCCGCGGCCGCCAGCGTCTGGCCGCGCTGTGCATCAGCCTCTCCGGCGCGCTGTTGATCGGCCAGGCCGCCGCCATCGCCTGGCTGGTGCAGCAGGTGCTGGTGGAGCACGCGCCGCTGGCCTCGGGGCTGCCGGTGCTGGCGGGACTGGCGGTGATCCTGGTGCTGCGCACCTTGCTGGGCAGCGCCACCCAGGCCGCTGCCGGCGATGTGGCCGACGCCGCCCGCCTGGCACTGCGCGAACGCGTGTTCGCGCGCCTGCTGGGCCATGGCCCGCTGTGGCTGCGGCAGCGCCGCACCGGTGAACTGGGCGAACTGATGCTGCATCACGGTGATGCGATCGAGAGCTATTACAGCGGCTTCCTGCCGGTGCGCACCGAAGTGGTGGTGGTGCCGCTGCTGATCCTGGCCGCGGTGGCCTGGGTGGACTGGGTGGTGGCGCTGATCCTGCTGTTCACCGCGCCGCTGGTGCCGTTCTTCATGATGCTGGTGGGCTGGGGCGCCGAAGCCGCCGGGCGCGCGCAGCTGGGTGAACTGGCGCGCATGAGCGGCCATTTCGCCGACCGGATCAAGGGCCTGGGCCTGCTGCGCCTGTATGGCCGCGGTGACGCCGAGCTGGAGGGCATCGAGGCCGCCGCCGAAGGCGTGCGCGTGCGCACGCTGAAGGTGCTGCGCATCGCGTTCCTGTCGTCCACGGTGCTGGAATTCTTCGCCTCGGTCAGCGTGGCGATGGTCGCGTTGTACCTGGGCCTGAGCTATCTGGGCATGATGTCGCTGCATGCAGCGGTGCCGACGCTGGGTGCGGGCCTGTTCTGCCTGTTGCTGGCGCCGGAGTTCTATGCGCCGCTGCGACGGCTGGCCGCGCACTACCACGATCGCGCCAATGCACTGGCCGCCGCCGCCGAAGTGGAGCGCCTGCTGCAGTCGCTGCCGGACGAGCAGGGCCTGATCGAGAACGAGGTTGCACCGCTGGCGGTGGAGCCGGCCGAGGCCGCCTTGCCGCCGCTGCAGGCACAGGGGCTGGTGTTGCGCCCGCTGGGCGCGCCGCAGGATGTGTTGCAGGATTTGGACCTGCTGCTGGAGCCGGGCCAGCGCCTGGCCCTGGTCGGTCCCAGCGGGTCCGGCAAAAGCACGCTGCTGGAGGCGCTGGCCGGCTGGTTGCCGCCGCGCGCCGGCAAGCTGCAGTTGCGGCCCGGCGTGCAGGTGGCCTATGCCAGCCAGCGACCGTACCTGTTCCACGGCAGCATCGCCGACAACCTGCGGCTGGCCGATCCCGGTGCCAGCGATGCGCGGCTGCGCGCGGTGGCCGAGGCCTCGCAGGTCCTGCAGTTTGCCCAACGCCTGCCGCAGGGGCTGGACACGGTGATCGGCGAGCGCGGCTTCGGACTGTCCGGTGGCGAAGCCCGCCGCATCGGCCTGGCCCGCCTGTTGCTGCGTGATCCGCAGGTGCTGCTGCTGGACGAGCCCACCGCATTCCTCGATGCCGATACCGAAGCGGCCCTGCTGCGCAGCCTGGCCGCGTATGCACGCGGGCGCAGCGTGGTGGTCGCCACCCACAGCCCGGCGGTGATCGCGTGGGCTGACCGTTGCCTGCTGTTGCCGGAAGGCCGCCTGGTGGAACCGGCACAGGCGGTGCGCGCATGAGCCGTTCGCCTGATTCGCTGCGCGCGGTGTTCCTGCGCCACCGGCCGCGCCTGTTGCTGACCATGCTGCTGCTGTGGATCACGATGCTGGCCGGCACGGCGCTGCTCGGCCTGTCCGGTGGTTTCCTCACGGCGGCTGCGCTGGCCGGTGCGGCCGGCCTCGGCCAGGGCTTCAATTTCTTCTCACCCTCGGCCGGCATCCGTGGCCTGACCATGGCGCGCATCGTGTCGCGCTACTTCGAAAAGCTGGTCGGCCACGATGCCACGCTGCGCATCGCCCGCGACCTGCGCGTGTGGTTCTTCCGCCGCGCGCTGCCACTTGCCCCGGCACGGTTGGGGGCCACGCGTACCGGCGAGCTGCTGGCGCGGCTGCTGGGGGACATCGGCGAAGTGGATGGACTGCTGGTGCGTGCGATCGGGCCGCTGGTGGCGCTGGGTGCGCTGTCACTGGTGGCGGTCGCCTCGGCAGCGCTGATCCTGCCCTCGGCAGCGGTACTGCTGGCGGTGCTGGCGCTGCTGATCGCCTTCGGCGTGCCGTGGCTGGGCGTGCGTGGCCATGACGACGAAGAGGCCGATCGTGCCGCGCATCGTGCCGCATTGCGTACCGCCGCATTCGAAGGGCTGGAAGGTGCCGGTGATCTGGCCGCGCTGCATGCCGATGCGGCCTGGCAGCTGAAGGTGCGCGTGGCTGCCAAGCAGCTGGCCTCGCGTGATCGTCGTCGGCGCTGGCGCCTGATCGCGGCCTCGACCCTGCACGGCCTGGTCGCCGGGCTGGGGCTGGTGGCGATGCTGGCGTTGGCGCTGCACGCCGCCGAACAGCAGCACATCGCGCCGGAAATGGCCGCGGGCCTCGTGTTCCTGACCGTGGCGCTGATCGAACTGTGGGCCGGCATGGGCCTGGCCTGGCAGTCGCTGCAGTCCGGGCGCATTGCGGCCGATCGCCTGCAGGCCATCGTCGAACAACCGCCGACGGTGCAGGATCCGCAGGCGCCGCAGCCGGTGCCGCAGGCGGCGCGCGTGCATTGGGATGACGTGCATTTCCAGTGGCCGGGTGCCGCGCGGCCGGTGCTGTCCGGCCTGCAGCTGACCCTGGCGCCGGGCGAACGCATCGCGATTCGCGGCGACAGCGGCAGTGGCAAGACCACGCTGTCCAGCCTGCTGCTGCGGCTGTGGGATCCGCAGCAGGGGCGAATCACCTATGGTGGACGCGACCTGCGCGACGTCGCCCAGGCCGAGTGGCACCGCCAGCTGGCCTGGCTGCCGCAGAACGCACCGGTGTTTGCCGGCACGGTGGCCGAGAACCTGCGGCTGGGTGATCCCGACGCCAGCGATGCCGCGTTGTGGGCGGTGCTGCGCCGCGTTCGCCTGGGTGACTGGGCCGAGCACAACGGTGGCCTGCAGGCCTGGGTCGGCGAGAACGGCGCGACGATGTCGGCAGGCCAGGCGCGACGGCTGGCGCTGGCGCGCGCGCTGTTGCGCGATGCGCCGATCCTGCTGCTGGACGAACCGACCGAAGGCCTGGACGTGGATACCGCACGCGCGCTGTTGCAGGACCTTTCCGGGTTGCTGGACGGGCGCAGCCTGCTGATGATCACCCACGACGACCTGCCCGACGGCGTGGTCGATGTGCAGTACCGGTTGCGTGATGGGGTGTTGGAGCGCGAAGCGTGAAAACATCCCGGTAGTGCCGGCCGCTGGCCGGCAACCTCATGGCGTTTCACGCGGATACCTGATTGCCGGCCAGCGGCCGGCACTACCGATTGCGAGGGTTACCGCGAGAACTCGCGCAGCATCACCGCGATCGAGGCGACGTTGGCCAGCACGCACAGCCAGAACACCCACTGGAATCCGGTTTTGCGGTGCTTGTGGCGGAACAGCGCCTGGCCCAGCAGCGCGCCGGGCCAACCGCCGGCGAAGGCCAGCAGCTGCAGGGTGCGCTCGGGAATCCGCCATTGCTTTCGCTGTGCCGCGCGCTTGTCGTGGCCATACAGCCCGAAGGACACCGCGCTGGCCAGCAGGCACCAGCCACCCAGCCACAGAGGCAGCACTCCGCTGATCATCAAGGCGGCCAGCGCGCCGAATGCGGCCAACGCGAGATTACGCCGCCATGCCACTTACAGCGCGTCGAGGAAGCCGCGCACGGCCGGGCCGAAACGCTCGAAATCGACGAGGAAGGCGTCATGGCCCTGCGGCGATTCCAGTCCGACGAAGCGCGCATCGGCACCGCCGGCACGCAGGCCGTCGGCGACCTGTTGCTGCTGCTGCACCGGGAACAGGATGTCGGTGTTGGCGCCGATCGCCAGTGCCTTCTCCACCCGGATCTTCGCCAGCCCGGCCAGCACGTCGCCGTCGGCGTACTCGGCCAGGTCGAA
The DNA here is from genome assembly GCF_003550055.1 of Stenotrophomonas sp. AG209. NCBI lineage: Bacteria > Pseudomonadati > Pseudomonadota > Gammaproteobacteria > Lysobacterales > Lysobacteraceae > Stenotrophomonas > Stenotrophomonas sp. AG209. The sequence goes on along the minus strand of NZ_QXDB01000001.1, from coordinate 1,030,779 downwards.
CCAGTCCATCGAGCGGCTCAGGTACAGATAGCAGTTCGGATCGAAGAAGCGCACGAAGCGCCGTGCGTGGCCTTCCAGATAGCTTTCCACCTGGAATTCGAGGCCGAACGGATCGTCGTCGGCCTGGTCCGAATCCAGCCGCACTCGGCCGAAACGGCCATCCCATTCCAGGGCCGAGCGGTAGGTGATCACGCCCAGCTTGCGCGCCATGCGCATGCCGGACTCCGGGTACTCGGCATCGTCGTAGCGACCGCCATTCCAGCGCGGATCGAGACGGATCGCCTCGCGCTGCAGCGAGCGGATCGCGATCGAGAACGGCAGTGCCTGCGCACTGCCGGAAATGTTGACGTGGCTGCGCGCGATGCCCGGGTGCAGCATCAGTACCGCCAGTGCGGTCATGCCGCCCATTGAATTGCCGACCACGCAGGCCAGCTGTTCGATGCGCAGTGCACGCACGACTTCGATCGCGGCGCGTGCGCCGTCTTCGATCGACAGCTCGGGGAAGTCCAGGCGATAGGGCTCACCGCTCGCCGGGTTGAGCGAAGCGGGGCCGGTCGAGCCCTTGCAGCTGCCCAGCGAGTTCACGCACACCACGAACCAGCGATCGGTATCGATCGGCTTGCCGGGGCCGACCATGCCTTCCCACCAGCCCGGTGCCGGGTTGGCCTCGTTGGCCGCTGCATGCGCGTCCGGCGACAGGCCGGTCACGATCAGGATCGCATTGCTGGCGTCCGCCGCCAGCGTTCCCCAGGTTTCATAGGCCACGCGTGCGCCATGCAGGGCGCCACCGCGCTTGAACGGGAATGGCGAGGGCAGCGCGTGGAAGCGGGTGCCGGGCGGGATGAATTCGGTCATGCAGTCATTCTAGCGGGGCCGCATGTGGAGCTGGCGACACGCTGGTTTCCATCGGCGATGCACCCGGTGGTGCCGGCCGCTGGCCGGCAACCTCATGAACCGTGATGCGCCCGCGTGGCTGCCCGCCAGCGGCCGGCACTACCTGCGGAGCGTCAAGGGAACCGCAGTTCCACCACGCCTTCATGCGGCAGGCTCACCTTCACCGGAACGCTCTGCAGGTCATCCTCGCTGCGGTTGGCGCTGCCGCTGCGCGAGATGCGTGCCAGCACTTCCACCTCACGATGGGCCGACAGCGGTGCGGTCGGCATCGGGCTGTCACCGTCGCCCAGCCCGACCATGGCCGGGAAACCGGCCAGGGGCAGCTTGCGCGCGGCCACCGGCATCGGCGGTCCGCCTACGGCGCGGGCCAGTACGAACACCTGGGTGCTGGCGGGCCATTCGGTGTTGTTCAGCGCAGGCAGCTGCACACGCACCTGCAGCAGCGCCTCTGGCGCCGCAGCGGCAGCATCGGGCGCCTGGCCGGCGGCTTCACGGGCGATGGCGATCTGCGCCTGCAGCGCCTGCGCGGCGACGGGTTCCAGCCGTGGCAGCAGGCCACTCCACACATCCGCGGCCTCGGCATTCTTTCCGCGCTGGCGCAGGGCGATGCCCAGCAACCAGCTGGCGCGCTCGGCATCGGGTGCCTGTGCACGGGCCTGGTGCAACCAGGCCATCGCGGTGTCATCGAACTGCTTGCCGGCATCGGCCTGCGCGCGCGCCTGCGCGGCCTCCACCAGCACGCCCGGATCATCCGGTGCCAATGCGGCGGCCCTCGCGAAGGCGTCTGCCGCGGCCGAGACATTGCCCAGCTCGGCCTGTGATCGGCCCAGCAGCGCCCAGCCATCAGCCCGCTGCGGGTCGCGCTTCAGTGCATCCTGCAGGGCCTGCACGCCATCGCGCAGGGTGGCTACCGATGGCGTCGGTTGTACCTGTGCTGCACGCGGATCACCGACCAGCAGATACAGGCAGGCACCGGCCACCCCCAGCGCGAGCACGCCCACCACGAAACCGCGGCGCCCCTGCTGGCGCAGTGGCCACAGCACCAGCGCCGCCATCAGCGCGGCCACCAGCCCAGCCAGCATCGGCAGCCAATGGCTCACCATCCATCTCCCTCATCGGCCTTGCTGGCCGGCACGGCGGCGACCGCGCGGCCACGGCGGCGGACGATGCCCAGCACCACTAGTGCGCCGGCGCCGAGCACCAGCAGCGGGCCACCCCACAGCAGCCAGGTACCCGGCTGCAACGGTGGCTGGTAGAGCACGAACTCGCCGTAGCGGGCGACCAGGAACTGCTTGATCTGCGCGTCGTCGTGGCCCTGCTGCATCAGCTGCAGCACCTCGCGGCGCAGGTCCTGGGCGATCTGCGCGTTCGAGTCGGCCAACGACTGGTTCTGGCACTGCACGCAGCGCAGCTGCGCAGCCAGGTCATGGAAGCGGCGCTCTTCGGCGCCATCGCGGAACTGCAGCGGCTGCGGATCGTGCAGCGGCTGCTGGGCCAGCACGGCCAGCGGCAGCATCAGGAGCAGCAGCGCCAGCAGCCAGCGCATGGGCTCAGGGCGCCGTATGCAGGGTGTTGCCGGCACTGGCCTGGGCCTTCTCGATCTTCTGCAGCGCCGGGATCAGTTTCTCGTCCACCACGCGCTGGGTCATCGCGCCACTGTACTTCCAGCGCACGATGCCGCTGCCATCGACCAGGAAGGTCTCCGGTGCTGCGGTCACGCCCCAGTCGATCGCGGTGCGGCCTTCAACGTCGCTGAGCACCACCATGAACGGGTTGCCCAGCTGTTCCAGCCAGTGCAGCGCGTCGGTCGGGTCGTCCTTCCAGTTGTAGCCGATCACGCGCACGCGCTTGCTCTCGGCGAACCGGGTCAGCACCGGGTGTTCCTCGCGGCAGGCCGCGCACCAGCTGCCCCACACGTTCAGCAGGTAGGGCGCGCCGCGCAGGTCATCGCTGTGCACGATCATTTCCGGGTCGTGCAGCACCGGCAGGGCGAAGGCCGGCGCCGGCTTGTCGATCAGCGCCGACGGCAGTACGTCGCGCTGCGGATCACCCGATTTCATCACCCCGTAGATCATCAGCCCGAGCAGGCCAAAGAAGAACAGCACGCCGATCACGATGGCTACCGGCGGCAGCGGGCGGGAGGGGCGCGGGGCGGGGGACTCGGACATGGGAACTCCTACGGACGACGGAAACGGCGGTCGGCGGCGGTGATGAATCCGCCCAGGGCCATCAGCAGCGCGCCCAGCCAGATCCAGCGCACGAACGGCTTGATGTGCACCCGGACCGCCCATGCATTGTTGCCCAGCGGCTCGCCCAATGCCACGTAGACATCACCATCGAAGCGTGCATCGATGCCGGCCTCGGTCATCACCTGGCCACCGCTGGCGTACTGGCGCTTCTCCGGGTGCAGCAGCGCCAGCTCGCGGCCGTTGCGGAACACGCGCAGGTGCCCACGGTCGGCGATGAAATTCGGCCCTTCGCGATGGTCCACGCCCTCGAAGCGCACTTCATGGCGGCCGACTACCAGCTGCTGGCCCGGTGCCAGTGCCACCTCGCGCTGCACGTTCAACGCTTCCACCAGCAGTGCGCCGGCCAGGAACACGGCGATGCCGGCATGGGCGACGATCATGCCGAGCATTTCGGCGGTGAAGCGGCCATTGCCGCGCAGGCGCTGCCAGACGAAGCGCGCGGTACCCAGCCCGACCCACGCCGCAGCGGCTACGCCGATGCCGGCCTTCCAGCCGTTCTGCGGCGCCTGCCACCACGCCAGCGCGCCCAGCAGCAGCGCCAGGCCCAGCCACGGTGCCAGCAGCGCGAACGCGCGCGAGGGCTGGTCGCGTTGCCACTTCACCAGCGGGCCGAACGGCAGCAGCAGGATCATCGGCGCCATCAGCAGCAGGAACAGGCTGCCGAAGTAGGGCGGGCCGACCGAGATCTTGCCCAGCGACAGCGCATCGGCCAGCAGCGGGTACAGCGTGCCGAGCAGCACCATCGCGCAGGCGGTGGCCAGCAGCAGGTTGTTGGCCAGCAGCAGGGTCTCGCGCGAGGTGGCGGTGAAGCCACGGCGCGGATCGTCGGCGTCCACGCTCAGCTGGCTGGCACGCAGCGCATACAGCAGCAGGCTGCCGCCCACCAGCACCGACAGGAACACCAGGATGAACAGGCCGCGCGAGGGATCCGCGGCGAACGAATGCACGCTGGTCAGCACGCCTGAGCGCACCAGGAACGTCCCCAGCAGCGACAGCGCGAAGGCGGCGATCGCCAGCAGCAGGGTCCAGCTGCCGAAGGTGCCAAGCTTTTCGGTGGCGGCCTGCGAATGGATCAATGCCGCACCGACCAGCCATGGCATGAAGCTGGCGTTCTCCACCGGGTCCCAGAACCACCAGCCGCCCCAGCCCAGCTCGTAATAGGCCCACCAGCTGCCCAGCGCGATACCCAGGGTCAGGAAGCCCCAGGCGACGTTGGTCCATGGCCGCGTCCAGCGCAGCCAGCGTGCATCGACGCGGCCTTCCAGCAGTGCGGCCACCGCGAACGCGAATGGCACCGCGAAGCCGACATAGCCCAGGTACAGCATCGGCGGATGGATGATCAGCCCCGGGTCCTGCAGCAGCGGATTGAGGTCGCGGCCTTCCAGCGGCGCCGGGTTCAGGCGCAGGAACGGGTTGGAGGTGAAGATCAGGAAGGCGAGGAAGCCGACGCTGACCACGCCCATCACCGCCAGTACGCGCGCCTGCACCGGCGCCGGCAGGTGCCGCGAGAACAGCGCCACCGCGCCGGTCCACAGCGCCAGCACCAGCGCCCACATCAGCAGCGAGCCCTCGTGCGCGCCCCAGACCGCCGAGTAGCGGTAGACCATCGGCAGCAGCGAATTGGAGTTCTCGGCCACGTAGCGCACCGAGAAGTCCTGCTGCACGAACGCGGCGGTCAGCACGGCGAACGCGCCGGCGACCAGCAGCAGCTGCGCGAACGCGGCAGGTCGTGCCACCGCCATCCACGCGGTGTTGTTGCGCTGCGCGCCGACCAGCGGCAGGCCGGCCTGCAGCAGCGAGGCCAGCAACGCGCACAGCAGCAGGATCTGACCCAGTTCGGGCAACACTCAGCGCACCTCGGGTGCCGTCACCGGCACGTCGTGCTTGCGATGGGCGTCGCCCATCTTGTCGGCCACTTCCTTCGGCACGTACTTCTCATCGTGCTTCGCAAGCACCTCGTCGGCGACGAAGGTGCCGTCCTGCAGTCGGCCGCTGGCGACCACCGCCGTGCCTTCGGCGAACATGTCCGGCAGGATCCGCGACGTGGTCACCGCCAGTTGCGCGTCGCCGTCGGTCACTTCAAATCGTGCCTCCAGCGAGCCGACCGGTCGGTTGAAGGAGCCTTTCACCACCATGCCGCCGAGGCGGAAGCGCGATTGCGCATCGACATCGCCGCGCAGCACTTCCGAAGGCGTGTACAGGTAGGCGATGTTGCGCTCCAGTGCCATCGCCACCAGCGCAGTGGCCAGGCCGGAGGCGAGCAGGGCCAGCAGCACCCACACCAGGCGGCGACGCTGTACCGGGGTCATCGTTCCAGCTCCGTCGACAACGGCGCCGCTGCGTCCTGCCTGCCGGCGCGGGTCTGTTGCCGTTGCTGCCGGGCCAGTGCCAGCCGGCGCGCCACGCGCAGGCGCAGCCACGAACCGACGGCATCGGCGCTGAGCACCAGCACGAACACGGCGTAGGCGCCGATCACATAGGGCAGGTGGGTCATGGCTGGGCCTCCCGGGCCGGGCGTTCGGCATCGACGCGGCCACCGACCCAGGCTTTGCCGGCCTCGCGGTCGAGATTGTCGGCGCGGGCCTTGGCCAGCACCGAACCGGCGAACCAGAACTTGGTGCCGATCACCATCCACCACAGCGGCGCGATCATCGCGCTGCTGATCGCCGATTCACCGAACACGCTGATCGACTGGCGCTGGTGCAGGCCGCCCCACCAGTCCACCGAGTAGCGGATCACCGGCAGCAGGCTGACGCCGACGATGGCCAGCAGCCCGGCCGCGCGCGCGGCGCTGCGGCGGTCCTCGATGGCGTGGTACAGGCCGATCACGCCCAAGTACAGGAACAGCAGCACCAGCTCGCTGGTCATGCGCGGGTCCCAGTCCCACCAGGTGCCCCAGGTGCCCTTGCCCCAGATGCTGCCGGTCAACAGGGTGATCAGGGTGAAGCCGGCGCCCATCGGCGCACAGGCCATGGCCAGGATCTCGCAGACCTTGATCCGCCAGATCAGCGCGATGGCCGCATACAGCGCCATCAACGCGAACACGAACAGGCTCATCCAGGCACTGGGCACGTGGATGTAGAGGATGCGGAAGCTGTCCAGCTGCTTGGCTTCCGGCGGTACCACCAGCAGCGCCTGCCACATGCCGACCAGCAGCACCGGCACCGCCGCGAGGTAGAACACCCGCGACCAGCGGGCAGCGAAACGGTCGAACGTGGGGGGCGAACCGAGTTGGTGGAACCAGCGGACAATCGGATTCATGCGTGGCGGCTATCCAGCAGGGGTGGATTGGCTCTCAGCTCGGTCAACTCAGAGAAATACGTATTGCAGCGGCAGTGGCCAGCGGCGCCAGCACCAGCGCGACCAGCAGGCCAGCGCCCAGCATCAGCAGCGCACCGACCGGATCCTGCCCGCGTCCGGCTGCCGCCAGGCTGCCTGCACCGAACACCAGCACCGGCACGTACAGCGGCAACGACAGCAGCGCCACGAGAATACCAGAGCGTCGGATGCCTACGGTCAGCGCGGCGACCACGCCACCGATCAGGCTCAACAATGGTGTTCCCAGCAGCAACGATGCCAGCAACATCGGCAGCTGGTCATGCGGCAGATGCAGCATTTCGGCCAGCAGCGGGCTGACCACGATCAGCGGCAGCGCAGTGGTGGCCCAATGCAGCAGCACGCGCACCAGCACCAGCCAGGCCAGCGGTACCGGCGCCAGCAGCCATTGTTCCAGCGAGCCGTCCTCGGCGTCGGAACGGAACAGCGAATCCAGCGACAGCTGCCCCGCCAGCAGCACGGCCAGCCACAGCACCGCGCCGGCGGTGGCGGCCAGCAGCTGTGGTTCGCGGCCCTGGGCCAACGCGAACAGCACCACCACCAGCACCGCGAACAGCAGCGGCTGCAGCGCATCGCCGCGGCGGCGCCAGAGCAGGCGCAGGTCGCGCTTGAGCAGGGCGCCCGCGGTCTGCCACAGGCCCGGCTCCGTACCCGGCGCGATCATGCGGCACCGCCGAGGTCGAGCTGGCGGGTACGCACCGGCGGTGCGGCATAGGCGCCATGGGTGGTGACCAGCGCAGCGCCTCCGGCGCGCAGGTGTGCCGAAATCATCCGGTTGACCAGGGTGATGCCCTCCAGGTCGAGGTTGGCATAGGGTTCGTCCAGCAGCCACAGCGGCGCCGGCGACAGCCAGATGCGCGCCAGTGCCAGCCGCCGCTTCTGTCCGGCCGACAGATGCCGTACCAGGGTGTCCTCATAACCGGCCAAGCCGACGATGGCCAGCGCGTTGCCGGGCATCTGCCGCGCACGCCGTCCGTGCAGGCCACACAGGAAATGCAGGTTTTCCAGCGTGCCGAGGTCTGGTTTCAGGGCCGGCAGGTGGCTGAGGTAGGCGACATACCGCGCGCGCTCGGCATTGCTGGCCGGCTTGCCGTCGATCCGCACCTGGCCAGCACCGGGCCGGGCCAGGCCGGCCAGCACGCGCAGCAGGGTGGTCTTGCCAGCGCCATTGCCGCCCTGCACCAGCAGGGCTTCGCCGGCGTCCACATGGAAGTCCAGCGGGCCGAACACCGGCTCGTCATTGCGGGAGAAGCTCAGGCCGCTGGCGGCCAGCAATGCAGGGGTGTTCAAGGGGCAAAGGTCTTCATGCCGGAGTGCGGCGGCAATTGTAGCGGTGAATGCCTGCGGTAGTGCCGGCCGCTGGCCGGCAATTCCCCAGGGTGCCAGTCGCGTGGGCCGGCGTTGCCGGCCAGCGGCCGGCACCACCGTCGCGCGGATTGCGTAAACTCGGATCCCTTGTTCCCCCACAGCCCAGGCCGATGCAACCCACCACCAAGCTGCCCAAGGTCGGTACCACGATCTTCACCGTGATGTCCCAGCTCGCCGCCGAACACGGCGCGGTCAACCTGGGCCAGGGTTTCCCCGACTTCTCGGCGCCGCAGCGCCTGATCGACGAGACCGCCAGGGCGATGGCCGCCGGGCTGAACCAGTACCCGCCGATGACCGGCGTGGCGCCGCTGCGCCAGGCCATCGCACAGAAGGCGCTGGACTGCTACGGCGCACAGGTCGATGCGGACAGCGAGATCACCGTCACCAGCGGCGGCACGGAGGCCATCTTCAACGCCATCCATGCCGTGGTGCGTGCCGGCGAGGAAGTGATCGTGCTCGACCCGGCGTATGACTGCTACGAACCGGCGATCGACCTGGCTGGCGCCAAGGCCGTGCATGTATCGCTCGATCCGCAGACGTTCGCGGTCGACTGGGATCGCGTGCGTGCAGCGATCACCCCGCGCACCCGCATGCTGATCGTCAACACCCCGCACAACCCGTCCGGCGCGATGCTGTCCGCGCAGGACATGCAGGCGCTGGCCGAGCTGCTGCGCGGCACGCAGATCTACCTGATCTCCGATGAGGTGTACGAACACATCATCTACGACGGACGCCGCCACGAATCGGCGCTGCGCTACCCGGAACTGCGCGAGCGCGCGTTCGTCATCTCCAGCTTCGGCAAGACCTACCACTGCACCGGCTGGAAGATCGGCTATGCGATCGCCCCGCCGGCGCTGACCGCCGAGTTCCGCAAGGTGCACCAGTACAACACCTTCACCAGCTTCGGTCCGGCGCAGTATGGCTTCGCCGCGATGATCCGCGACGAGCCCGAACACCACCTGGAGCTGGGCGCGTTCTACCAGGCCAAGCGCGACCGCTTCCGCGAGCAGCTGACCGGCACCCGGCTGAAAGCACTGCCGGTGCCGGGCGGTTACTTCCAGCTGGTCGACTACTCGGCCATCAGCGACCTGCCGGACCATGAGTTCGTGAAGTGGCTGACCATCGAGAAGGGCGTCACCGCCATTCCGCTGTCGCCGTTCTACGAGAACCCGCCGGCCGGCCAGCGCCTGGTGCGGCTGTGCTTTGCCAAGAACGAAGCGACCATGGACGCGGCGATCGAACGCCTGCGTCTGCTGTGAGCGGAGACACGGACATGCAGGACCTGCGCATTTCCCTCGTCCAGGGCGACACCCGCTGGCATGACCCGGCGGGCAACCGCGCCTACTACGGTGCGTTGCTGGCACCGCTGGCCGGCACCACCGACCTGGTGATCCTGCCGGAGACCTTCACCAGTGGCTTCTCCAACGACGCCATCGCCCAGGCCGAAGGCATGGACGGTCCGACCGTGGCCTGGGTGCGTGAACAGGCCAAGGGCTTGAACGCGGCGGTGATCGGCAGCGTGCAGCTGCGCGAGGGCGACGGCGTCTACAACCGCCTGCTGTTCGCCACCCCCGATGGCGACCTGCAGTACTACGACAAGCGCCACCTGTTCCGCTACGGCGGTGAGCACGAACGCTATGCCGCCGGCCGTGAGCGCCTGAGCGTGGAATGGAAGGGCTGGCGGATCAATCCGCAGGTCTGCTACGACCTGCGTTTCCCGGTGTTCTGCCGCAATCGCTACAACGTGGAGCGTCCGCAGCAGCTGGATTTCGACCTGCAGATCTTCGTCGCCAACTGGCCGTCGGCGCGCGCCTATGCGTGGAAGACCCTGCTGCGTGCGCGGGCGATCGAGAACCTGTGCTTCGTCGCGGCGGTGAACCGCATTGGCGTGGACGGCAACCAGCTGCACTACGCCGGCGACAGCGCAGTGCTGGATTTCCTTGGCCAGCCGCAGGTGGAGATCCGCGAGCGCGAACAGGTAGTCACCACCACCATCTCGGCCGAGGCGCTGGCCGCGCACCGCGCGCGTTTCCCGGCGATGCTCGATGCCGATGCCTTCCACCTGGACGAACAGGCCTGAGCGACGGCCTGAACACTGCCGCACCAGCGCGCGCGCCTGCATCCAACGTGCACGCGCGCGCTGCTAGATTCGCCGGCAGTCCGACCGAACTGGAAGTCCCGCCATGAACAAGCCCTTCGCCCTGCTGCTGGCCCTGTCCGCTGCAACGCTGGCCCCGGCCGCGCACGCTGCCGGCAACCTCGATTGCCAGCTGCGCTACAACCTGTCCGGTTGGTCACTGATCTACAAGACCGCCTCCGGCAATGGCACGGTCAGCTGCAGCAACGGCACCAGCCTGCCGGTGCGCATCGAAGTGAAGGGCGGCGGCCTGACCGTGGGCAAGTCGAAGATCACCAATGGCCGTGGCAGCTTCACTGGTGCCGTGAGCGTCAACGAGCTGCTGGGTACCTATGCCTCGGTGGGCGCACATGCGGGCGCAGTGAAGTCCAGCAATGCGCAGGTGATGACCAAGGGCGACATCTCGCTGGCCCTGTCCGGCACCGGCAAGGGCTGGGACCTGGGCGTGGATGGCGCCGCCTTCACCATCAGCCGGCGTTGAGTGGGGCCGGCTGGGTCCCTTCCCAGCTGATGCGGATGTAATGCTGCTCGGCGTCGCTGGGCAGTTGTTTGACCTCGAAGCCATTGTTCAGCAACTGCGCGACGACGCCCTCGACGAGCCGCTCGCTGGCCAGTGCCTGGCTGAAGCCGAACACGATGTAGCGGCGACCATTCTCCGAGCCGGCCCGGATCGACGTGTCGAGATCGCGGTAGTACTGGTCGATGGGACGCGTAGCGGCATCGGCGTTGGCGCGCGCCTGTTCGGCGGTAATGGTGACCATGGGCATCTGCCTCGTTGGGGAGAACGCGCACGATAGCCAGCGCAGTGGCGTTGATTCCGGAAGCAGCGCACAGTGCGCGGTCTTTGCAGCAATTCCTAGACCGTAACCGGGCGCGGCCGCTGCAACCACAATGCAAGCAGGCCGCACACGATGAGTGTCGGTGCCAGCAGTTGCAGTGTACCGACCACCGCCATCGCCACGCCGATCAAGAGGTAGTAGAGCAGTCCGAACAGGGCGCCCGCGCTGCCCAGGCAGTGCGGATATCCGCGCAGGGCCTGGCCCAGCACATTGGGGATGGCTAGGCCAAACCCGGCCACCACCGGTACCATCGCCGCGACCAGTGCCGGTTGATTGCGCAGCAATGCAGCCAACAGCCCGCCGGCCAGCACCAGTCCTGCGGCGAGCCGGATGCGCGTGGCGGAGGCAATGCCTGCGCGCAGCAGGCGACCATTGCCCCATGCGCCCAGCGCCGAACCCAACGCCAGCACCGCGCCGCTTGCGCCGAACCAGGCCAGCGGCCAGTGCAGGCGTTCGAACACGAACGGGCCCAGCGCGTACCAGCTGTACATGGCCACGTTGAACGCCATCACCAACAGCGCTTGTGACCAGATCCAGCGATCACGCAGCAGTTGTCGCAGCAGTGGCAGCAGGGGCGTGTGCGCGACTTCGGCAGGGCGGCTCTCCTGCAGGCCGGATGCGCATCCGAGCATCAGCAGGATGACAATCAGCAGCAGGCCGGCCTGCACGCCGGCATAGCCGTGGTTGGCAACCAGCAATGCCCCCAGTGCCAGCCCGATCGCCGGGCTCAGGGCCAACGCCATGCCGATCCACGAGAACGCCTGCGCCAACGCGGGTCCCTTCAGGTGGTCGCGCAGTACGGTCTGGGTGACCACCGAGGCCGTCGCTGCACCCAGCGCGGCCAGTGCCTGGGCCAGCAGGACCTGGCCGAACGTGCTGGCCAGCAGCCCGCCGCAGGCCGCCAGTGCGAACACGGCCAGGCCGCAGAGCAGGGCAGGGCGACGGCCGATATGGTCGGCCAGCCGCCCCCATAGCAGGACACCGGCGGCGAAACCGAACAGGTACAGGCTCATGGCCTGGCTGGCGGCGCTGGGGGGCAATGCGAAGCGCCCGGCCAGATCGGCCAGGGCAGGGCTGTACAGGGTCTGCGCAAGCTGGGGGAACATCAGCAGCGCGATGGTGAGCAACAACAGGCGGCGCGACATGCGGGCGCTCCAGGAACAGGGCCGCGCATTGTGGTCGCGTTCCTGATGGCGCACCCTGTCTATCCTGTCATTGAATGGATGAAATCAGACATGGCCTGGTTGCAGCCGGATGCGCACTTCGATGCCGATGCCTGGAGCGCGCCGGTGTTGGGGATCGCGGCCTCACTGGCGGATCACGACTCGGGTTGGCACCAGCATGCACGCGCGCAGTTGCTGTACACCCGGCAAGGCTGTACGCGCCTGACCTACGGTGACCGCATCAGCCTGCTGCCGCCCGCGCGCGCGGCGTGGATTCCGGGTGGGCTGCGCCATCGCGCGCAGATGCGCCAAGCGGTCGACTACCGTTCGTTGTACTTCGAGGCCACCCTGTCGGCCCAGTTGCCGCAGCAGCCGGCGATCGTCGGTGTGGGTCCCCTGCTGCAGGCATTGCTGGAGCCAATCGCGCAGGCGCCGTTCGACCATGACTGGCGGGTGCCGCGTGCGCACCACCAACTGGCGTTGTGCATGCTGGAGATCGCAGCCGCCCCGGTGGCCCCGATGGACCTGCCGCTGCCACGCGACCCACGGATCGCGCGCTGCCTGCCAGTGGCCGAGCAGTTGCCGCCCGAACTGGGCGAGCTGGCCGAGCGTGCGGGCTTGAGCGTGCGCACCGTTGGCCGGTTGATGCAGCGTGATACCGGCATGGGCTACCAGGCTTGGCGCCAGCAATGGCGACTGATGCGGGCCATGGAGTTGCTGCTGCTGGGCCATCGCGTTGCGCATGTGGCGCAGGACACCGGCTTTTCCGCCGAGAGCCCGTTCATCGCCTTTTTCCGCAGCATGACCGGCACCACGCCCGCCGCCTTCCAGCGCCATGCAAAAGGGGACGGAGGGGATTAAGTCGCTTTCGCCCCTTTGAGGCAAAAACGACTTAATCCCCTCCGTCCCCTTTTCCAAAGAAAAACCCCGGCCGGAGCCGGGGTTTTTCATTTCAGCGTGGCCAGCGATCAGCCGCCGCGCGGGCCGCTGCGGCGCGGGCCGCCCGGACCGCGGTTGCCACCGGGGCCGCCTGGGCCACGGTTGCCACCCGGACCACCGGGACCACGGTTACCGCCCGGGCCACGGTTGTTGCCACCGCCCGGGCCGCGACCGCCCGGACGGGCGCCCTGTGCCGGCTTCGGGCTGCCATACGGGTTGAAGCCCGGCGTGGCGTGGTCGGACGGGAAGCTCGGGGCGTTGCCCGGATGGCCGTACGGGTGCTTGTTGCCCTGGCCCTGCGAGCGGTTGCCGGCACCGGCCGGACGGCCCTGGCCGCCTGCGCCGCCACGGCCTTCACCACCGAAACCGCCACGGCCCTGGCCGCCACCGGCGCCAGCGCCCGGACCCTTTGGCTTGCCGTACGGACGGCCCTGGCCGCCTGCACCCGGACCACGGGCACCGGGGCCGCGTGCGCCCGGACCGGCGTTGCGATGGCCGCTCGGGCCGGTGCTCACGCCATCCGGCACGTACCAGGTGCGGAACGCCGCCGGGTTGCCTTCCGGCAGCGAGCGATCATTCTTCTGGGCGCGCTGCTTGAACGGCTTCTGCGACTGCTTGGCTGCCGCTTCACCGCTGACCGTCAGGCCGTCCTTGAAGCCGCCACCCTTGCCGCCGCGACCACGGCCGCGGTCTTCGCGGACGTTGTCGAAACGACGCAGCTCGCGGCCTTCGTCAGCGGTGTTGTGGCCGTTGACGTAGGCGTTGCCACGGCCACCTTCGCGCACGCGCACGGTGGTCTTGGCGGCGCGGCGCTGGCCGATCACCGGCTGCAGCGTCAGTGCCGACGGTGCGCCTTCTTCCAGCTTCAGCTGCGCGCGCAGGGCTTCAACCTGTGCGGTGCCCAGTTCCACCGAATGGCCACGGGCCAGTTCGCGCGGCAGGCTCACCTTGCCATAGCGGGTGCGCTTCAGGCGGCTGACCTGGCAGCCCTGCGATTCCCACAGGCGGCGCACTTCGCGGTTGCGGCCTTCCTTCACCACGACGCGGAACCAGTCGTGCGAATCGGTGCCGCCGATGCGTTCGATCTCATCGAACTTGGCCGGGCCGTCTTCCAGCGCGACGCCACGGGTGAGGCGGTCGACGATGGCGTCGGAAACCTTTTCCTCGCCTTCCGGCGCCCGCACGCGCACCACGTACTCGCGCTCGACCTCGAACGACGGGTGCATCATGGCGTTGGCCAGCTCACCGTCGGTGGTGGCCAGCAGCAGGCCGGTGGTGTTGATGTCCAGGCGGCCGATGGCGATCCAGCGCGCGCCCTTCAGCGGCGGCAGCGACTCGAACACGGTCGGGCGGCCTTCCGGATCATCGCGGGTGGTCACTTCGCCTTCCGGCTTGTTGTAGACCAGCACGCGCGACGGCTCGGCCAGGGCGGTGGCGACGAAGCCACGGCCATCCAGTTCGATCTTGTCGCCGCTCTTGACCGACATGCCGGTCTGCGCGACTTCACCGTTGACCTTGACCAGGCCTTCGGCGATGCGCTGTTCCAGCGCGCGGCGCGAGCCGAGGCCGGCCTGGGCCAGCACCTTGTGCAGGCGCTCTTCCAGCTTGAACTGTTCGGAGGTGGCTTCGCGCTTCAGCGAGAGCTTGTTACGGGGGGTGTCACTCATCAGTTTTGCTCCGGCCGACGGTTTCGAGGTCGGCCTCTGGTTCGGAATCGGCTTGGTCAACAGCCACGGTCGTCATCGCGACGGCGTTGTCTTCGCGTTCGTTCACTGGCACCGCGCGCTCGCCCGGCGCGGAATCGGGGTGCCCATCATCGAGGGGCGAAGGTGCTTGCTCATCGGAGGCCGACGCAGGGGCTGCATCGACGGAATCGGGGGTGTCACTGCCGGCCAGGCCGGCGTCATCGTTCGCGGCAGCGCCATCGGCGCCGGCCGAGATGTCCGGACCGTCGGCACTGGCGGCCGCCGGTGCATCGCGGTCCAGGGACAGCTGCGGTTCCAGCTCGCCCAGGTCCTTCAGTTCCGACAGTGGCGGCAGCTCATCCAATCGCTTCAGGCCGAAATAATCCAGGAAGCCCTTGGTGGTGCCGAACAGCGCCGGCTTGCCAGGCACGTCGCGGTGGCCGACCACGCGGATCCATTCGCGTTCTTCCAGCGCCTGGATGATGTTGCTGCTGACCGCCACGCCGCGCACCTGTTCGATCTCGCCGCGGGTGATCGGTTGCCGGTAGGCGATCAGCGCCAGGGTTTCCAGGGTGGCACGGGTGTAGCGGGTCTTGCGCTCGGTCCACAGCCGGCTGATCCAGCCATGCACTTCGCCGGTGACCTGGTAGCGGAAGCCGGAGGCGACCTCGACCAGTTCCACGCCGCGGCCTTCGCAGGCTTCGCGCAGGCGTTCCAGCGCGCGTTCGATGCTGCCTGGCGGTGCCGGTTCCTCTTCCGGGAACAGGTCCTTCAGCTGGGCCAGAGTGAGCGGCTGGCTGGAAGCCAGCAGGGCACCCTCGACAATGCGGTTGATCAGCGATTGATCCATCGGCAGTCAGCGCTCACTCGTCTGCATTGGCGGCGTCGTTGTCGTCGAACTCGCTGCTGAACTGCAGCGGGGCGTTGGTGTTGCCGGCCGCCAGCGACTTCACGTAGATCGGCGCCAGCGGTTCTTCCTGGACGATGTCCAGCAGCTGTTCCTTGGCCAGTTCCAGCACCGCCAGGAACGTGACCAGCACGCCCAGCTTGCCTTCTTCCGCCGTGAACAAACCTTCAAAACGATAGAACTTGCCGTCTTCCAGGCGTCCCAGCACTTCGCCCATGCGTTGCCGCACGCTCAGTGCCTCACGCTTGATGGCGTGGCCGCTGAACAGCTCGGCGCGCTTGAGCACGTCGTGCAGGGCCAGCAGCATTTCCTTCAGGTCCACCGGCGGCGGCAGCTTCACCGTGGCGCGTTCGGGCATGAAGGCGTGTGCCAGGCTGGTATCGCGGTCCTGGCGGGGCAGGGCGTCGATGTCCTCGGCGGCCTGCTTGAATCGTTCGTACTCCTGCAGCCGGCGCACCAGCTCGGCGCGCGGGTCGGCCTCGTCGCCTTCCTCGCTGACCGGGCGCGGCAGCAGCATCCGCGACTTCACCTCGGCCAGGATCGCGGCCATCACCAGGTATTCGGCCGCCAGCTCGAAGCGCAGCTCACGCATCACGGTGATGTATTCCACGTACTGCCGGGTGATTTCGGCGACGGGAATGTCCAGTACATCCAGGTTCTGGCGGCGGATCAGGTACAGCAGCAGGTCCAGCGGGCCTTCGAAGGCATCCAGGATGACTTCCAGCGCGTCCGGCGGAATGTACAGGTCCTGCGGAATCTGCAGGACCGGTTGCCCATGCACCACGGCCAGCGGCATTTCCTGCTGCTGGGGGGCGGGCGGCCGGGTTGGCGGGTTCGCGTCGAGCGCGAGTTCGGAAGTCATCTAATGGAGATCAGGATTGCAACGGACCAGTCGCGGCACCGGGTTCGCCGGGCCAACGCCACGGAGCCCCAGGGCACCAGACACGCCGGGATCGGCGCGATTCCACACATATCAAACAGCAGGACGCGCCGCAGTAAACGGCAGCGACAGAACTACGGGGAGGTCGTCTACGTGGCCCGGCCGGGTGGTCCGGTTTGAAGCAGCGGGACGGTCGTCGGGGGCTGCGTTGGCCGCAAAAACCGACGGGCTGCTGCATCCAGCCACGTGCAATGGAGTCTAGGGTAAGCCTTTGCCGCGCCAGTGTCCAGCCGGGGCCGGGACAGGGTCGGCATTGGCTAGAATCTGCGGACCCGACAACGCAAGCGAGGAAATGCCGGTGTGGTATGTGATCGAAGGGTATGACGGCCAGGATGTGCTGGCGCAGCGGCTGCAGGCGCGGCCGGAACACCTGGCGCGGCTGCACGCGCTGCGCGACGAGGGACGCCTGCTGCTGGCCGGGCCGTGCCCGGCGGTGGACAGTGAAGACCCGGGCCCGGCCGGTTTCAGCGGCTCGGTGGTGATCGCGCAGTTCGAGTCGCTGCCGCAGGCCCAGGCCTGGGCCGATGCCGACCCGTACGTGGCTGCCGGCGTCTACACCCGCATTCAGGTGCGCCCGTTCCGCAAGGTCCTGCCGTGAACGCGGAACGGATCGAGCGGATCCGTGATGCGCTGCAACAGGCGCTGGCGCCCAGCGTGCTGGAGATCGAGGATGACAGCCATCGCCATGCCGGCCATGCCGGTGCCCGCGACGGGCGCGGCCATTTCAACGTGCATGTGGTGAGTGAACGCTTCGCCGGATTGGCTCCACTGGCCCGGCATCGCGCGGTCTATGCCGCGCTGGGGTCGATGATGGACACCGATATCCACGCGCTGTCCATCCGCGCACATACCCCGTCAGAACAGGGCTGAGCCCTTGTCCCGCACTGTCCTGGCCGGTCCGCACGGGCCTCGCCACGGACAGATTTTCATGTCCATTTCGGGACATTCGCCTAACGGACTGTTTACAAGCCCAGATGGAAACGCTTACATTCCGCGCCAATGCTGGTAGGTCCAAGCCGTGGAGGGCGGCTTCGTGAACAAGGCAGCTATCACAATCAAAGACGTCGCACGCGAAGCCCGGGTCTCCGTGGCCACGGTTTCCCGCGCGCTCAACGGGCATGAAAATGTCGCCGAACCGGTCCGCCAGCTCGTGCTGGAGGTGGCCGCACGGCTGCGTTACACCCCGCACGCCGCCGCCCGCAGCCTGAGCAGCCGCCGCACCAATACGGTGGGCGTGGTGCTGCCTGACCTGTACGGCGAATTCTTCTCCGAACTGATGCGCGGCATCGACGGGGTGGCCCGCAACCGCCGCCAGCACCTGCTGGTGTCCAGCTACCACGGTGACCAGGAACAGCAGGGCGCGGCCCTGCGTGCCATGCGCGGCCGCGTCGATGGCCTGCTGGTGCTCTCGCCCTATGCCGAGAGCCCGGGCTTCCTGACCGACAACCTGCCGCAGTCGTTGCCGACGGTGTTGATCAACACCTATCTGCCCGGGCAGGACCATCCGGTGCTGAGCATCGACGACCACGCCGGTGCGATGGCGATGACCCGCCACCTGCTGGACGCCGGCCATCGCCGCATTGCCTTCATTTCTGGCCCGGACCTCAACTTCGACGCGCGCGAGCGCCTGCGCGGCTTCCGTGACGCGCTGGTGGCGTTTGGCAGTGGCGCCGAGGGCATCGAGCTGCCCGGTGATTTCGACGAAGCTTCCGGCCATCGCGCCGGTCAGGAGTTGCTGGCAGCCGGAGCGCTGCCCGATGCCGTGTTCGCCGCCAACGACATGATGGCCCTTGGCTGCCTGTATGCGTTCACGCAGGCAGGGGTCCGTGTCCCGGCCGATGTGGCCCTGGCGGGTTTCGATGACATTCCACTGGCGCGTTTCGTCCACCCGTCGCTGACCACCATGCAGGTCAGCATCGCCGAGCTCGGCGACCGGGCCATGACGCGCCTGCTGCAGTTGATGGACGGCACCTCCACGGATGGGACAGGGGACAAGCAGACCCTGGTTCCCCGCTTGATAGTTCGCGATTCCACCACTCCGCCATCGGGCCGTTGAAGCCAGAGGCGTTCCTTCTTTTTTGATTGATCGCAGGGACCGCGCAAGCGGTTACCGCCACCCGGAGATTGAGTTGATGATGCATACCACCTTCCGCACGCCGGCACGCCGGCTGCTGAGCACCGCGCTGGTCAGCTGCCTGATGCTGGCTGCTGCTCCGAACGTCATGGCGCAGTCGGCCAATGCCAGCCTGCGCGGCCAGGTTTCCGGCGCCCAGGCCGGCGCCGAAGTCACCGCCACCAACGTGGCCACCGGCACCGTCCGTCGCGGCACCGTCCGTGCCGATGGCAGCTACTCGCTGATGGGCCTGGACCCGGGCACCTATGACGTGGTCGCCAACGGCCAGTCGCAGAAAGTCACCGTCACCGTGGCCTCGACCGCGACCCTGAACTTCGCCGGCGCGGCCAGCAGCACCCCGGGTGCGACCGCGGCGACCAACCTGGACACCGTCAACGTCGTCGCGCCGACCCTGCTGCAGGAAGTGCGTACCTCCGAAGTCGGCAAGACCGTCAGCCTGCAGCAGATCCAGACCACCCCGCAGGTCTCGCGCAACTTCCTGGAGTTCGCCGACGCGGTGCCGGGCATGATCTTCACCCGCGACGCCAAGGGCAACACTTCGCTGCGCGGCGGCGCCACCAACTCTGACGGTACCAACGTCTACATCGACGGCGTGGGCCAGAAGAGCTACGTCAAGGGAGGCGGCGTGGCCGGTCAGTCCGGCAGCGCCGGCAACCCGTTCCCGCAGCTGGCCATCGGCGAGTACAAGGTCATCACCGGCAACTACAAGGCCGAGTATGGCCAGGTGTCCAGTGCTGCAGTCACCGCGGCGACCAAGTCGGGTACCAACGAGTTCAAGGGTGAAACCTTCTACCGTTACACCAACGACAGCATGCGCGCGATGACCCCGGCCGAGCGCCAGCCGGGCAAGGGCAAGGAAGATTCGGCCGAGAAGGAATACGGCTTCGCCCTGGGTGGTCCGATCATCCAGGACAAGGCCCATTTCTTCGTCACCTATGAGGCCAAGCGCTTCGACCTGCCGGTGACCATCGCCCCGCATGGCGCGGTGACCAGCAAGGCCGACCGCGTTCCGGCCGATGCGCAGGCCGGCCTGGGCCCGGCCAGCCAGCCGTTCCAGCAGGACCTGATTTTCGCCAAGGTCGACTTCGAGCCGACCGACAACGACCGCCTGGAGCTGACCTTCCAGGATCGTGACGAAACCCAGCAGCAGTTCTCGGACCAGACCGCGCCGATGCACGGCAAGGAAACCAAGAACACTGACCGTCGTTACGCGCTGCGCTGGAACCACAGCGGTGAGCGTTACTACAACGAGCTGATGGTCACCCACGAGGATTCGTTCAACAACCCCAAGCCGCTGAGCATGGGTAACGGTTTCAACTACACCGCACCGGACGGCAAGAGCGAGGAGCGCGCCATTGTCTCGATCGGCGGCTCGTCGGCGATGTCGTCGCAGGTGAAGGGCCAGAAGGGTTGGTCGATCGAAGACAACCTGACCCTGGACGGCATCGAGTGGGCGGGTGACCACACCATCAAGATGGGTGCCAAGTACAAGCAGATCGATCTGTACGCTTCCGACGCGGCGCAGATCAATCCGCAGTTCTACTACACCATCGACAATCCGGCCTTCCCGGACAGCATCCCGTACAAGGCACAGTTCGTGAAGCCGGTCACCGGCGTGTCCGGCGTGTCCGGTGAAGTGCGCTCGAAGGTGAAGCAGATCGGGCTGTTCATCCAGGACGACTGGCAGGTCAACGACCACCTGCAGCTGAACCTCGGCCTGCGTTGGGACTACGAAAAGAACCCGTCCTACCTGGACTTCGTGACGCCGCCGGAAGTGGTCAATGCGCTGTTCGCGCAGGATCCGCGTGCCGCCGCTGGCCAGAGCTACGCCGATACGCTGGCGTTGAGCGGTCTGAATATCAACGACTACATCAGCAACGGCCACAACCGCAAGGCGTTCAAGAATGCCTGGCAGCCGCGCCTGGGCTTCTCGTATGACATCAACGCCGACGAGCAGCACGTGATCCACGGCGGTGCCGGCCGTTCCTACGACCGCGACCTGTTCGACTACCTGCAGCTGGAAACCACCAAGCTGGCCCTGCCGCAGCCGACCATCTACTTCCGCAATCCGGCCACCGGCCAGTGCTTCCAGGGCAACGCCGCGTGCTATGACTGGAACCCGAACCTGCTCAACGGCATCGGCAACCTGCAGAGCCTGGTCGGTTCGACCAGCAATGCCGGCCTGGAAGTCGACCTGCTGAACAACAACCTGAAGGTTCCCTATGCTGACCAGTTCAGCCTGGGCATGAGCAACCAGATCGGCGACTGGCTGACCGACGCCACCATTTCGCGCACGCTCACCTACGATGGCTTCGCCTTCACCCTGGGCAACCGTTACCCGACCGGCAATTTCTTCGATGACCCGCGCCTGTGCGGCGGCACCGAAGCCGGCCTGAGCCAGGCCTGGAGCTGCAACGTGCCGGGCTTCGGCAGCCTGATCATCGGCCAGCAGGGCATCAAGACCCGTGCGACCCAGATCCTGCTGTCGGCGCAGAAGCCGTTCACCCAGGAAAGCGGTTGGGGCACCTCGATCGCCTATACCTGGACCACCGCCCGCCACAACCGTGACATCAACGAGCACTACGCATTCGATCGTGGCGTGATCGGTGACTACCCGACCATCCGCTCCAACGGCGCACCGCGCCACCGCCTGGTGGTGACCGGTTCGTACGCGGGCTTCTGGGGCATCACCTTCGGCGGCAAGATCACCCTGGCTACCCCGACTGCGATCAACGACTGGTACGGTGTGCCGCAGGCCAACGGCTTCGATCTGCCGACCCCGATGGCGGCGGTTCCGGGTGGCAACGGCCGGTTCCTGCTGGGTGGCAAGATCTTCGGTTACCGCTCGGTCGACCTGCAGGCCACGAAGACGTTCAAGATGCCGGGTGATACCGAGCTGTATGCCCGTATCGACATCATCAACGTGTTCAATTTCGACAACTTCTCGAACTACAACTACTACAAGAACGGCAAGTTGACCGCGAGCTACAACGAGACCGGCGACATCGTCGGCACGCCGCGCCAGGTCAAGGCGGAGGTGGGCTTCCGCTTCTAAGCGGAGCCGCCTGATGCAGTACCCCGATGCCGCCGGTCCGCCGGCGGCATCGGGCGCGTGAAAACGGCAATGGCCGGCCCCGCGCCGGTCCATTGCCCACGCCGCTGCCGGGCAGGGGGCAGCGGCGTGGGCAATGATCGCGGTGTCAAACCACGTTTTTCGTGGTTTTTTCAGGACGCACCTTGTAAACGATTTCAGATCATTGGACGTTATGCTTTCCCATCGATCAGACCACCGGAGGAATCGCGCCATGCAGGCACGCCATCTGTTGTCCGCCGCGGCGTTGAGCCTGGCCGTTGCTGCCTGCCAGCCGGCCCAGCAGGAGCCTGCCAAGCCTCGCCCGCCGGTGATCCTGATCGAGGCCGACGCACCGCCGCGGCCGATGAAGCCGGAGCTGCCGCCGCTGTTCGATGACATCGAGCGCCGCACCTTCCAGTTCTTCTGGGATACCACCAACGAGATCAATGGGCTGACCCCGGACCGCTATCCGTCGCGGCCGTTCGCCAGCATCGCCTCGGTCGGCTTCGCGCTGACCGCCTATCCGATCGGCATCGAGAACGGCTGGGTCAGCCGCAACCAGGCGATCGACCGCACACTGACCACGCTGAAGTTCTTCCGCGACGTGCCGATGGGCCCGCAGCGCACCGGCAAGGCCGGTTACAAGGGCTTCTACTACCACTTCCTGGACATGCAGGAAGGCCGTCGCTACGACAGCTGGGTCGAGCTGTCCTCGGTGGATACCGCGCTGCTGATGATGGGCGTGCTGTTCGCGCAGTCTTACTACGACGGCGACGATCCGCGCGAGAAGGAAATCCGCCAGATCGCCGATACGTTGTACAAGAAGGTCGACTGGCCGTGGCTGCAGCAGCGTGCACCGCTGATCTCGATGGGCTGGTTCCCGGAGAGCGGTTTCATCGACCATGACTGGATGGGCTACAACGAGGCGATGATGGTCTACATCCTCGCCCTGGGCTCGCCGACGCACCCGGTCAGCCCGGATGCGTGGACGGTGTGGACGCGTACCTACGACAACGACTGGGGCGTCTACCAGGGGCAGGAATACCTGTCCTTCGGCCCGCTGTTCGGCCACCAGTACAGCCACGTCTGGATCGACTTCCGCGACATCCAGGACGCGTACATGCGCGAGCGCGGCAGCACCTATTTCCTCAACAGCCGCTCGGCCGCGCTGGCCCAGCGCGAGTACGCCATCGCCAACCCGATGCAATGGAAGGAGTATGGCGAGAACGTGTGGGGCCTGACCGCCAGCGATGGTCCGCAGAACACCACGCAGGACTACCGTGGCGAGCAGCGCCAGTTCCGCCACTACTCTTCGCGCGGCGCCGGCCTGCGCGAGAACTTCGATGACGGCACCATTGCCCCTACCGCCGCGATCGCCTCGGTGGTGTTCGCCCCCGAGCAGGTGATCCCGGCCACGCTGGAGATGCACAAGCGCTTTGGCGATTACATCTATTCCAGCTACGGCTTCCTGGATTCGTTCAACCCCAGCTTCAACTACGACATCCCGATCAAGACCGGGCGCCTGGTTCCGGATCGCGGCTGGGTCGCCAGCGACTACATCGCCATCGACCAGGGGCCGATCCTGACCATGATCGCCAACTACCGCGATGACTTCGTCTGGGAAGTGATGAAGAAGAACCCGTACATCCGCAAGGGCCTGGAGCGGGCCGGGTTCAGCGGTGGCTGGCTGGCGCCGGAAGGCTCGTTCCAGCCGCTGGAACTGCAGAAGGACGCAAAGGCCGCGGCGGCACGCGCGGTGGGTATCGCCGAATCACGCGCGGCTGCCGCGCAGGAACAGAAGAACAATGCCAACCGCACCACAGGCCAGGGCAAGTAACCCGATGCCGAACTGGATCGACCGCCTGCGCCGCTGGGCGCTGCCTGCCCTGGCCGCACTGGCCGTGGCCGGCTGCGCCCGTACCGAACCGGGCACCACCACCGTGCGCTTCTGGGCGATGGGCCGCGAAGCCGAGGTGGTCAGCGAACTGATCCACGAATTCGAGGCCGAAAACCCGGGCATCAAGGTGGATGTGCAGAACATCCCGTGGACCGCCGCGCACGAGAAGCTGCTGACCGCGTTCGCCGCCGACGGCCTGCCGGACGTGTGCCAGCTGGGCAACACCTGGGTGCCGGAGTTCGCCGAACTCGACGCGCTGACCCCGCTGCAGCCGTTCGTGCAGCGCTCCGCCGTGGTCGACCCGAAGGACTACTTCCAGGGCATCTGGGATACCAACGTGATCCACGGCGAGCTGGTCGGCGTGCCGTGGTACGTCGATACGCGCCTGATCTACTACCGCAAGGACCTGCTGGCCAAGGCCGGCTACGACCACCCGCCGCGTACGTGGCAGGAATGGGAGGAGCAGATGGCGGCGATCAAGCGCATGCAGGGCCCGAACCGCTATGCGGTGCTGATGCCGATCAACGAATTCGAGCAGCAGCTGTCGCTGGCATTGCAGCAGCCCGACCCGCTGCTGCGCGACGACGACACCCGCGGCAATTTCGCCAGCCCGGGGTTCCGCCGCACGCTGGCCTTCTACGCCAACATGTTCGAGCAGGGCTGGGCGCCGAAGATGTCCGAAACGCAGATCTCCAACGTCTGGGACGAATTCTTCCGCGGCTTCAACGTGTTCTACATCTCCGGCCCCTGGAACATCCGCGAGTTCAAGAAACTGCAGCCGAAGGAACTGGAAGGACAGTGGGGCACCGCCGCGCTGCCGGGGCCGGACGGCCCGGGCGCGGGCATCGCTGGTGGTACCAGCCTGGTGATCTTCCGCAAGTCGCAGCAGAAGGAGGCGTCCTGGAAGCTGATCGAGTTCCTGTCGCGGCCAGAGATCCAGGCGCGCTTCCATTCCATCATCGGCGACCTGCCGCCGCGCCGCAGTGCCTGGAGCGCGCCTTCGCTGGCCAATGATCCGCTGGCGGCCGCGTTCCGCGATCAGCTGGAGCGGGTCAAGCCGACGCCGAAGGTGCTCGAATGGGAGCGCATCGTGCAGGAAATGCGCATCGTCACCGAGAAGGTGGTGCGTGGTGGCCTGGCGCAGGACAAGGCCGTGGAAGAGCTGGACCAGCGCGTGGACAAGGTGCTGGCCAAGCGCCGCTGGATGCATGAACAACAACGCCTGCAGGAGCGCGCGCCGTCGCCGCAATCAAGCAGCGCCGTGGCCGCCGGGAGCGCGCAATGAAACGTACTTCGCTGGCCGGCTGGATCTTCGCCGGCCCCTCGCTGATCGTGCTGGGCGTGTTCTTCGGCCTGCCGGTCGCTTCGGCGCTCGCGCTGAGCGTGACCGACTTCGACCTCTATGCGCTGGCCGACAGCAGCAACCTGCGCTTCGTCGGCCTGGGCAACTACATCGACCTGCTGCAGACGCCGATGTTCTGGAAGTCGCTGTGGAACACCACCTACTTCGTGCTGATCGGCGTGCCGTTGTCGATCGGCGTGTCGCTGGGCGCGGCGATGCTGCTCAATGCGCCGGCCGCGCGCTTCAAGGCCCTGTTCCGCACGGCCCTGTTTGCGCCGGTGGTGACCACGCTGGTGGCGGTGGCGGTGATCTGGCGCTATCTGTTCCATACCAGCTATGGCCTGGTGAACTACGGCCTGGGCCATCTGGGCATCAGCCCGATCGACTGGCTGGGTGATCCCAACTGGGCGATGCCGACCATCATGCTGTTCGCGGTGTGGAAGAACTTCGGCTACAACATGGTGATCTTCCTGGCCGGCCTGCAGGCGATCCCGCATGACCTGTACGAAGCGGCGCGCATCGACGGTGCCTCGCGCTGGAAGCAGTTCCTGCACATCACCCTGCCGATGCTCGGCCCGGTGCTGCTGGTGGTCGGCGTGATTACCGTGTCCGGCTACTTCCAGCTGTTCGCCGAACCCTACGTGATGACCCGCGGCGACCCACTGCAGAGCACCGTCAGCGTGCTGTATTTCATGTTCGAGGAAGGCTTCAAGTGGTGGAACCTGGGGCGCGCCTCCGCGGTGGCGTTCCTGCTGTTCCTGATCATCCTGGCGGTGACCACCGTGATGCTGCGTTTCGGCCGCAAGAGGCAGTTGGTATGAGTCGTGAAATCGGCCAGTCGCGCTGGTACCCGTGGTTGATCAATGGTGCGTTGCTGGTGCTGGCCCTGGTCAGCCTGGCGCCGCTGCTGTGGATGCTCTCGGTCTCGTTCATGCCGCAGGGCGAGGCCAGTCATTTCCCGCCGCCGCTGCTGCCGTCGAGCATCACCACGCACAACTACCATGAGCTGTTCGCGCGCACCGGCATGGGCGGCAACTTCGCCAACAGCCTGCTGGTGTCGCTGGGCATCACGATCGGTTCGTTGCTGCTCAACACCATGGCCGGTTATGCGTTCGCCAAGCTGAATTTCGTCGGCCGCGAGCGCCTGTTCCAGGTACTGATGGCGGCGCTGGTGATTCCGGCGCAGGTGGCGATGCTGCCGCTGTTCCTGCTGATGAAGCAGCTGGGGCTGGTCAACAGCTTCGGTGGCGTGATCGTGCCGGCGCTGGCCAGCGTGTTCGGCATCTTCCTGGTACGCCAGTACGCGCGTTCGATCCCGGATGAACTGCTTGAAGCGGCCCGCATCGACGGGGCAGGGGAGCTGCGCATCTTCTTCCAGATCGTGCTGCCGATGCTCAAGCCGGTGCTGGTGACCCTGGCGATCTTCACCTTCATGGGCGCATGGAACGATTTCATGTGGCCGCTGATCGTGTTGACCGATCAGGAGCACTACACTTTGCCGGTGGCGCTGGCCACCCTCTCGCGCGAACACATCATGGACGTGGAAATGATGATGGCCGGCGCGGTGGTCACCGTGGTTCCGGTGCTGGCGCTGTTCCTGGTGCTGCAGCGGTACTACATCCAAGGTCTGTTGCTGGGGAGCGTCAAGGGATGAAGCGAGCGATCGCCGTTGGACTGGGACTGTTGTGGACCTCCCTGGCGATCGCCGCACCACCGGCACTGCCGGCGCCGAAAGTGCTGGACGACTTCGACGATATCGGCGCCTGGAAACTGGTGCTGTCCGACCAGGTCAGTGGTTCGCTGCGGCCGGTCAGCGGCGCCGGCGGTGGCCGCGCGCTGTGCCTGGACTACGATTTCCACAAGGTCTCCGGCTACGTCGGCATCCGCCGCGCGCTGAACATCGAGTACCCGGTCAACTACCGTTTCGGCTTCCAGCTGCGCGGTGATTCGCCGGCCAACGACCTGCAGTTCAAGCTGATCGACGCCAGCGGCGACAACGTCTGGTGGGTCAACCGCCCGGGCTACAGCTTCCCCAAGGCGTGGACGCCGGTCGAGTACCGGCGTCGCCAGATCGACAAGGCGTGGGGGCCGTCGCCCGAGAAGGAGATGGCACGCAGCGTCGCGGTCGAGTTCACGATCTACAGCAAGGTCGGTGGCCGCGGCACGGTGTGCTTCGACAAGCTGACCCTGCAGGGCCTGCCGCCGCAGGATGATTCGGCGCTGGTGCCATCGGTGATCGCCGACACCGCCACCGCGCTGCAGGACCGCATGATCGATGGCAAGGGCGACACGTTCTGGATCAGTGGCGGGGTCAAGCAGCAGACCATCAGCCTGGATCTGCACAAGAGCCGCGAGATCGGTGGTGCGGTGATCGACTGGCTGCCGAACCTGGAAGCCAACCGTTACACCGTGCGGACCTCCGAGGATGGCCGGGACTGGCGCACTGTGCGCGAGGTGACCGGCGGCGCGGGCGGTCGTGACTGGCTGGCACTGCCGGATACCGATGCACGCTACGTGCGCTTCGACCTGCTCGATGGCCCGAACTGGCGCTATGGCATCCGTGACATCGCGCTCAAGCCGCTGGCCTTCGCCGCCACGCCGAATGCGTTCCTGTCTTCGGTGGCGGCCGATCTGCCGCGCGGGTCGTTGCCGCGTGCCTATGTGGGCGAACAGCCGTACTGGACCCTGCTCGGCCTCGATGGCGGCCAGGAACAGGCGCTGATCAGCGAGGATGGCGCGCTGGAGCCGGCCAAGGGCAGCTTCAGCATCGAGCCGTTCATCCGCCTCGACGGCAAGCTGCTGGACTGGTCGAAGGTGGCCATCACCCAGTCGCTGCAGGATCACTACCTGCCGATCGCCAACGTCGACTGGGTGCACGAGAAGGCCGGCCTGGCGGTGACCAGCTTCGTGCAGGGCACGCCGGAGCGCGCGCAGCTGATCGGCCGCTACCGGCTGAGCAATCCGGACAAGGTGGCGCACGAATACACCCTGGCGCTGGCGATCCGCCCGTGGCAGGTCAACCCGCCGACCCAGTTCCTCAACACCGTTGGCGGCTTCAGCCGCATCGATGCGCTGGATGTGGGCGAACAGCTGGTGCGCATCAACGGCGAGCCGCGCATCTACCCGCTGCAGGTGCCGGATGCCCGCTTCGCCAGCACGTTCGATGGCAAGCTCGATGCGATGCATCTGGCGTCCGGAAAGTACCCGGCCAGCACGGCGGTGAAGGACAGCACCGGCATGGCGTCCGGCGCGCTGCTGTATACGATCAAGCTGGAACCCGGCCAGAGCCGCGAAGTGGCGGTGGTGCTGCCGCAGACCGGCGGCTGGGCGCCACAGGCGCTGGACGTGGCCAAGGCGCAGGCGCAGGTGGCCGAGCAGTGGCGGCAGAAGCTGGGCGTGGTCTCGTTGCAGGTGCCGGCGGCGGGCCAGGCACTGGTCGACACCCTGCGCACCGCAGTGGCGCACATGCTGATCTCGCGGGTTGGCCCACGCCTGCAGCCGGGCACGCGCTCGTACGCGCGCAGCTGGATCCGCGATGGCGCGATGATTTCCGAAGGCCTGCTGCGCATGGGGCGCAGCGATGCCGTGCGTGACTACATCAACTGGTATGCGCCGTACCAATTCGAGAACGGCAAGGTGCCGTGCTGTGTCGATGCACGTGGCAGCGACCCGGTGCCGGAGAACGACAGCCATGGCGAGCTGATCTACAGCATTGCCGAATATGGGCGTTATATCGGTGACAGCACCTTCGCCGAGCTGATGTGGCCGCATGTGCAGAGCGCCTACAGCTACATGGAGCAGCTGCGCGCCAGCGAGCGCACGGACGAGAATCGTGCGCGCAATCCGGCGTTCTACGGGATGATGCCGGCCTCGATCAGCCACGAAGGCTATTCGGCCAAGCCGATGCATTCGTACTGGGATAATTTCTGGGCGTTGCGCGGCTACAAGGACGCGGCATCGCTGGCGGCCCAGCTGGGCAAGGTCGAGGCGATGCAGATCGCCGAATCGCGTGACCAGTTCCGTGATGACCTGCAGGCTTCGCTGCTGTCGGCGATGCAGCAGCACAACATCGATTACCTGCCAGGCTCGGCCGAGCTGGGCGATTTCGATGCGACCTCGACCACCATCGCGCTGGCCCCGGGCGGTGAGCAGGGGCGCCTTCCGCAGCAGGCGTTGGACGCAACCTTCGAGCGCTACTGGAAGGAATTCGTGGCCCGTCGCGATGGCAAGCGCGAGTGGAAGGACTACACGCCCTACGAGTGGCGCAACGTTGCTGCCTTCGTCCGCCTGGGCTGGCGTGATCGCGCCTGGCAGGCGACCGAGTTCTTCTTCAAGGACCGTGCGCCGCAGGCCTGGAACCAGTGGGCCGAAGTGGTTTCACGCACGCCACGCAAGCCGTTCTTCGTCGGTGACCTGCCGCATGCCTGGGTGGCCTCGGACTTCGTGCGCTCGGCCTTGGACATGTTCGCCTACAGCCGAGACATGGACGATGCACTGGTGCTTGCCGCCGGCATTCCGACCGCCTGGCTTCAGGGCGAGGGCATCGCCGTGCAGGGCCTGCGCACGCCGCAGGGCCAGCTCAACTACCGCCTGCAGCGCAGCGACAAGCAGCTGGTGCTGGAGGTGCAGCCGGGCCTGGTGCCACCGGTCGGTGGCGTGGTGCTGCCGTGGCCGTATGCGGGCGATCCGGGCGAGGCGACCATCAACGGCGAAGCGGCCGAGTGGGTCAACAAGGAACTGCACGTGCACCAGCTGCCGGCGCGGGTCGAGATCGACGTACCGAGCGCGGTGCGCCGCGCCGAACGCAAGGGGCAGTAACGATGAAGCAACAGGGGGCAGGGGTGCGCGCGACGGTGCGCGCCCTGGGGCTGGCCATTGCATTGGCATTGCCGGGCGTGATGATGGCGGCCGAACCGGCTGCCACGACCGCGGCGTCCGACGTCGCCAGCGCGCCAGGCATGAGCATGGTGACCTTCAACCTGCATCATGACCGCGAAGACTGGCCGAGCCGGCGCCGCACCATCCTGGCCGAGCTCAAGCGCCTGCAGCCGGATGCGGTTGCCCTGCAGGAGGTGATCCAGCGTCGCAACGTGCGCAACCAGGCGCAATGGCTGGCCAGCCAGCTCGGCTACAAGTACGTGTTCGTGTCCACCGATCCGGTGGGCGCACCGAAGCGCTACGGCAATGCGTTGCTGACCCGGCGGCCGATACTCGCCCAGGGGGATCATCTGCTGCAGCCATTGAATGATTACCGCACGGTGGCCCACCTGCGCATCGACGTCGACGGCACGCCGGTGAACGTCTACGCCACGCATCTCAACGAGCGCAACGACGAGAGTGGTCAGCGCATTCGTCGCAGCCAGGTCGAGGACCTGCTGCGCTTCATCACCGCTACCTCGGCCGGCGCGCCGGTCGTGATCGCCGGCGACTTCAACGCGCTGGTGGACGCAGGCGACCTGAGCGAGCTGCGCAGCCATTACGGCGACAGCTACGGCAGCGTGCACGTCAACACCGACCTGGCCGGCGTCAGCACCTTGAACCGGCACTATTACCAGGCGCCCTCGCGCATCGACCACATCTTCTTCCAGCAGGACCGGATGGTCGCGCGCGAAGCGAAGCTTCTGTTCGACCAGCCCGATGACAGCGGTCGCTGGGCGTCGGATCATTACGGGGTCTGGACCCGCCTGCAGTTCGCCCCGGCGCGCTGACGCTGCGGGGCCTCATGCTCTGGTAGGTGCCAACCTTGGTTGGCACGGGCGTGTCCACGTGCATTGAATCAACGGCGCCAATCAAGGTTGGCCTCTACCAGAGCGCTGCACGCGCTGTCCGCACAAACAAAAACGGCGGGGATCATCGATCCCCGCCGTTTCGTTCTACCCGATCAAAGAACGATCAGTTCGCCGGTGGCGTGCGCTTGGCGGCTTCTTCGTCTTCGTCCGATGCCTGGGCATCCGCGGCCTGGCTGGCCGAATCGGCATGGCCATCGGCAACCGGATCGATCGACGGCGTCACCACGGCTTCGGCCACCGGTGCGGCAGCTTCGATCGGCGCGGCTTCGACGGCCACCGGCGCTGCCGGCTGCTCGACGACCGGTGCGGTTTCGACCACCGGGGCGGCCTCGATGACCGGCTTCGCTTCCACCACCGGAGCGACATCGGCCACGACCGGAGCGGCTTCAACCACCGGGGCGGCTTCAGCAATCACCGGCTTGGCTTCGACGACCGGAGCCACTTCCACCACCGGAGCGGCTTCGACGACCACCGGTGCCGGCGCGGCCACTACGGCGGCCTCTTCGACCACCGGCTTGGCTTCAGCCGCCGGAGCGACCGGTGCTTCCGGCTGGGCCGGGGTTGCGGCGTCGATCTGGTCCAGCATGCTGGTCTGCACCGGCTGCGGGGCCGGCTCGGCCTTGATGACCGGTGCCGGGGCCGCCGCTTCCTGCGGAGCGACTGCTTCGACCACGGCGCTGCTCACGGCAACCACCGGGGCGGCAGCGGCAACAGCGACCGGTGCACGGACGGGCTTTTCAGCTTCCACGGCCACCGGCTCGACTTCGTCATCGAAATCGAACTCCGGCTGCGAGCGCGACGGCGGCGCGGCGGCGGCCGGAGCGGCCTCGGCGGCAGTGTCGGCAGCCTGGTCGGCGCTGTCATTGTCATCGCCTTCGTCACCGTCGTCCTGGTCATCGCCCAGGCCGTCGTTGCCGACAGCGTTCTCGGCGCCACCGCGACGACGGCGACGGCCACCACGACGGCCACGGCGGCGGCGGGTCGCGCCTTCACCGGCCTGCTCGCCGTTGGCGTCGAGGGCAGCCTCTTCACCGGTCACGGCAATCGCCTCGGCCTCGTTGCCGGCGTTGGCAGTGGTGTCGGCCGGTGCGGCGGCCTCAGGCGAAGCGGCAGCCAACGGTGCAACCGGCGCCACCGGCGCGGTCGCTTCCTGAGCGGTCACCACGTTGGCGGCGACCGCCGTGGCGGCCACGGCGGCAGCCGCGGTCACGGCCTCGGCCGGTGCCTCGGCGGCGCTGCGCTGCGGCTTCTCGGCCGGCTTGTCACCGTCCTGCTGCTGGCGCGGCTGCTTGGGCTGCTTCAGCTTCGGCTGCTGCTGGTTCTGGCCCTGCTGCTCGTTGCGCGGCTTGTTCTGCTGCTGCGGCTGCTGGCCGTCCTTCTGCTGCGGTTCCTTCTGCTTGCCCTGCTGCGGCTGCTGCTGGGCATTGCCGTTGTTGCCGCCCTGGCGACCGTCCTTGCGCTGCTCACCACGGTCCTTGCGGTTGCCGCCGTCCTTCTGCTGCTGGGCATTGCCGTTGCCGCCGTTGCCACGGCTGTCGTCGCGACGGTCCTTGCGATCCTTGTTGCGATCCTTGTTGCGGTCCTTGCGGCCGCCATCCTGCTGCGGCTGGCGGGCTGCCGGGGCCGGAGCGGGGGCCGGAGCCGGCTCGCCACCGAAGATGCGCTTCAGCCAGCCGACCACGCCACCACTGGCGGCCGGTGCCGGGGCAGCGGCGACCGGTGCCGGGGCCGGAGCGGTCACCGGTTCGGCTTCGGCACGCACCGGGGCCGGTGCAGTGTGCTTGACCTGGGTCACGGCCGGCGGCGGGATGTTCAGCTGGCCCTTGGTCAGGGCGTGCACCGGCAGCTTGCGCGGGGTGCCACGCTGGTAGCTCGGCTTGTTGCTGTCTTCACCCAGCTCGTTCTCGCGCAGGCGGGTCACGTTGTAGTGCGGGGTGTGCAGCTGCTCGTCGGCGACGATCACGATCGGCGCCTCGTGGCGCTGTTCGATCTCGCGCAGGGCGCTGCGCTTTTCGTTCAGCAGGTAATTGGCGATCTCCACCGGGGCCTGCACCAGCACCTGCCCGGTGTTCTCCTTCATCGCATGCTCTTCGGCAACGCGGATGATCGACAGCGACAGCGACTCGACGCTGCGCATGCGGCCGTGGCCGTCGCAGCGCGGGCAGACGATCTGGCTGGATTCACCCAGGCTCGGGCGCAGGCGCTGGCGGCTCATTTCCAGCAGACCGAAGCGCGAGATGCGGCCGACCTGGACGCGGGCACGGTCGTACTTCAGCGCGTTGGCGAGGCGGTTCTCGACTTCGCGCTGGTGCTTGTTGGAGGCCATGTCGATGAAGTCGATCACCACCAGGCCGCCCAGGTCGCGCAGGCGCAGCTGGCGGGCCACTTCCTCGGCCGCTTCCAGGTTGGTCTGGAACGCGGTGTCCTCGATGTCGCTGCCCTTGGTGGCGCGCGAGGAGTTCACGTCGACCGCGGTCAGCGCTTCGGTCTGGTCGACCACGATCGAGCCGCCCGACGGCAGGCGCACGTTGCGCTCGTAGGCACCTTCGATCTGCGATTCGATCTGGAAGCGGTTGAACAGCGGGATGTCGTCCTTGTAGTGCTTGAGCTTGCGCAGGGTCTGCGGCATCACCTGCTGCATGAACTCGCGGGCGTGCTCGTACATCTCCTCGGTGTCCACCAGGATCTCGCCGATGTCGGCGCGCAGGTAGTCACGCAGGGCGCGCACGATCAGGCGCGATTCCTGGTAGATCAGGAACGGGGCCGGCTTGCTCAACGCGGCTTCGGCGATGGCGCGCCAGACGTTGAGCAGGTAGTCCAGGTCCCACTGCAGCTCTTCCGCATCGCGGCCGACGCCGGCGGTACGGATGATCACGCCCATGTCGTCGGGGATGTTCAGCTTGTCCAGGGCGTCCTTCAGCGCGGCCCGGTCTTCGCCCTCGATGCGACGGGAGACACCGCCGGCGCTGGGCGAGTTCGGCATCAGCACCATGTAGCGGCCGGCCAGCGAGATGAACGTGGTCAGGGCGGCGCCCTTGTTGCCACGCTCTTCCTTGTCCACCTGGACGACGATCTCCTGGCCTTCCTTCAGCAGCTCGCGGATGCCGGCCTTGTTGTGGTCGACACCGGCCTGGAAGTAGTCGCGGGAGATTTCCTTCAGCGGCAGGAAGCCATGGCGGCCACCGCCGTACTCGACGAAGGCGGCTTCCAGCGAGGGCTCGATGCGGAAGATCCGGCCCTTGTAGATGTTGGACTTCTTCTGTTCCTTCGACGGCTGTTCGATGTCGATGTCATACAACGACTGGCCATCCACGATGGCAACACGCAGCTCTTCAGCCTGCGTGGCGTTGATCAGCATTCGCTTCATTGTTGCGTTCCTCGCAAGCGGCTACCGCGCGGAACGCCATGGGGTTTCGCCTCTGGACACGGTTCGCCGCCCATTCGCGCAAGCGCGGGGAGGGCGGCTTGGGTTTCCAGCGCTACGACACCACGGCAGGCCGCGGGAGCGCTTCACTCTTATGGGTTTTGGGGTGTTACAGGCCGCAGGCAGCTGTCAGCCAGGCTGGAGCGCCACGCGGGACATGTTCAGCACGGTTGCGTGTCAGGCATCCGGCGATGGCCGGGAAGGCCGGTGAGCCGCTAACATGGCCGCCCCGCGGGCGGTGGTCGCGCACTGTGCCGGATTCGTCGGAAGCTGGGCTTCTGGCCCTGAGTAACTTCCAACGAAATCAATCCCTTATCTCGCCCCCCGAGTGTAACAGAATAAACAGCCTGATGACTGCCCAAGACCCCACCAAACCCGCTGGCGACAAGCCTTCCGTGCGCATGATCACCGTTCCCGCCGACCGCGCCGGCCAGCGCCTGGACAACTTCCTGCTCGGCCAGCTGAAGGGGGCCCCGCGCAGCCTGGTCTACAAGCTGGTGCGCAGCGGCCAGGTACGGGTGAATGGTGGCCGCGCCAAGGCCGAACGCAAGCTTGAGGCGGGTGATGAGGTGCGTGTGCCGCCGGTTCGTCTCACCGAAGAGGGAGACAAGGCCGGTCCGCCGGAGGCGTTCATGCGCCGCCTGGAGCAGGCCATCGTCTTCGAGGATGCCCGCCTGCTGGCCCTGAACAAGCCGACCGGCGTGGCCAGCCACGGCGGCAGCGGCATCAGTTTCGGTGCCATCGAAACCCTGCGTGCCCTGCGCCCGGGCCAGACCCTGGAGCTGGTCCACCGGTTGGATCGCGACACGTCGGGTCTGCTGATCGTCGCCAAGAAGCGCTCGGCGCTGAGCGAGCTACAGGCGCTGCTACGTGAAGACCATGGCGCCGGCATCCGCAAGCGCTACCTGACCCTGCTGGCCGGGCGCATGCCCGACGGTGTGATGACGGTCGACGCGCCGCTGCACGTGGGCCTGCGCCAGGGCGGCGAGCGCCATGTGCAGGTCAATGCGATCGGCAAGGAATCGATCAGCCACTTCCGGGTGCTGGAGCGTCGCGGTGGTCATTCCTACTGCGAGGTGCGCATCGAGACCGGCCGTACCCACCAGATCCGCGTGCATGCCCAGCACCTGGGGCATCCGGTGGCCGGTGACGACAAATACGGCGATCCTGCGGTCAACAAGCGGCTTCGTGAGCAGATCGGGCTGAAGCGCCTGTTCCTGCACGCGGCCTCGCTGGAGTTCGCGCTGGACGACGGCAAGAGCCCGTACGTGCTGAACGCGCCGCTGGCGGACGAGCTGGTCGAGGCGCTGGACCGCTTGAAGTAACCCGAAAGGGGGCATACACGGAACCCTTGTAGAGTCGAGCCACGCTCGACTCACGCGCGCAGCGCGCGCTTCGCTCTTCAATCTTTTCATCGCGCGGCTGGCGTGCACGGAAAAATGACGGGGCACGGGCGGGGGCGGCTTGCAGGGGTGTCTGCGGCATGGATGCCGCGGACAAGCCCCCATGGATGGGTTCACGGCGTCCCCTGCAAGCCGGCCCCGCCCGTGACCTCGACCGATGCCCTCGATAGCCAGCCGCGAGGGGGCTCAGCCCGCTGGCCGCAAACCCCTCACCACTTGAACAGCACCAGGCTGATCGCCAGCGTGCCCATGCCTGCGACCAGTCCATAAACCGTCTCGTGGCCCTTCGCATAGCGCTTGGCCGCCGGCAGCAGCTCGTCCAGCGCCAGGAACACCATCACGCCGGCGATCAGCCCGAACACCCAGCCGAACGTGGCGTGCGACAGCGATCCGGACAGCAGCCAGTAGCCCAGCGCCGCGCCTACCGGTTCGGCCAGGCCCGACAGCAGACTGGCGCTGAACGCGTAGAACTTGTTCTGGGTGGCGAAGTACACCGGCACCGCAATGGCGATGCCCTCGGGGATGTTGTGGATGGCGATGGCGAAGGCCAGCGGCATGCCCACCGACGGGCTCTCCAGCGTCGCGAAGAAGGTTGCCAGCCCTTCCGGGAAATTGTGCGCGGTGATTGCGATCGAGGTCAGCAGGGCGACGCGCTTCAGGTACTCGCGGCTGTTCTCGCGGAATGCCGGGTCCTGCTTGTCCAGGCTGTCATGCGGGTTGGGAATGAAGTGGTCGATCAGCACGATCACGATCACGCCCAGCAGGAAGGCCAGGGTGCCGTAGGTGAAGCCGGTGCGCTCGCCATAGGCCAGGGCGAACGACGCAATGGACTTGTTGAGGATCTCCGACAGCGACACATACACCATCGCGCCGCCGGCGAAGGCCAGGCCAAAGGCCAGCAGGCGCGGATTGGGCCGGCGCGAGAACAGCACCAGCAGGCTGCCGATCGCGGTGGCGAGGCCGGCCGCAAGGGTGACCGCCAGCGCGATCCAGATGTTTTCGGGGGGAATCTGCAGCATCTACCGACGCAGTCCTGGTCAACAGACAACCGCCCCGGGCAGTGCCGGGGCGGCGAGGGCGAGGCGGGCGTCGGCTGGCCTCGTCGGGGTGCGCGCGATCAGCCGCCGCGGCGCAGGCGTTCTTCGATGGCGAAGCACTGGTCCGGCTTCGGCTGTGGCGGGTTGAAGCTGACCGGTACCTGGATGGTGGCCGGCACCGGCTGGCCGTTGCGGGTGGCGGCATTGAACTGCCAGCCCTGCACGGCGGTCTTGGCCAGCTCGTCCAGCTGCGGGTTGCCGGCGCCGGTGAGCAGGGCGACCTCGCTCGGCTTGCCGTCGGTGCCGATGGTCACCTTGAAGGTGCTGGTGCCACCCACGCCCATGCAGGCCAGTTCCAGCGGATACTGCGGCGGCGGCGTCTTCACCGCGGCCACTTCGGTCGGCGGCGGCGGTGGCGGTGCCGGCGGTTCGGACGTGCCGCAGCCGGCCAGGCCGGTCGCAGCGATCAGGGACAGGCTCAGCAAGCGTACGTTCATGGCAGTTGCTCCGTCAGGGCCGAAGTCTTTGCCGCGCAGATGAAGTCGTTCTCGCTCAGGCCGCCCACGTCGTGGGTGGAGAAGCGCACGACCGCGCGGTCGTAGTGCACGCCCAGGTCCGGATGGTGGTCCTCGCGGTGGGCAATCCAGGCCAGCGCGTTCACGAAGGCCATGGTGGCGTAGTAATCCTTGAAGCGGAAGGTGCGCAACAGGGCCTGGCCACCCTCGCTCAGCTCCCAGCCGGGAATCTGCGGCAGCAGTTCGGCCAAGCGGGCTTCGCCGAGCTTGTGGTCGCTGCCTTTGCGTGGCACGCAACGGGCCTGGGCCAGTGGAATCAGGTCGGCCATGGGAATCTCCACCTCGTGTTGACTGAACAATGCGCCGGACGGTGTATAAACCGAATGAGCGGCTGACGCTTACTTGGCTAGAATAGCCTGATGATCCAGATCTCCGACACTGCCCAGACCCATTTCCGCAAGTTGATCGAACGCGAGGGCGTGCCCGGCATGGGCGTGCGCCTGAGCGCGGTCGACCCCGGTACCCCGCGCGCCGATGCCCGGCTGGAATTCGCCGAACCGACCGACCTGCTCGGTGACGAGTGGGCGGTGGACTGCGATGGTTTCACCCTCTATGTCGACGCCGGCAGCGTTGGCTGGCTCGATGGTGCCGAGATCGACATCGTCGCCGGCACCGCCGGTGCCCAGCAGCTGACCATCAAGGCGCCGCGCATCAAGGGTGAAGCGCCCGGTGATGCCGCCTCGCTGGTCGAGCGCGTGCACTGGGTGGTGGAGAACGAAGTCAATCCGCAGCTGGCCTCGCATGGCGGCAAGGTGGCCGTGCAGGAAGTCTCGTCCGACGGCGTGGTGCTGCTGCGCTTCGGCGGTGGCTGCCAGGGCTGCGGCATGGCCGACGTGACGCTCAAGCAGGGCATCGAAAAGACCCTGATGGGCCGCGTGCCCGGCGTGACCGCCGTGCGCGACGCGACCGACCACGACAGCGGCCATGCGCCGTACATTCCGCGCGGCAACGTCGCCTGATCGCTGACGCGTGCCTCTGACCCGGGCCGAGCAACTCATTGACCTGCTGCTGGCGCGCCAGCAGCCCCGCGCCGTCCTCGAGAAGTCCACGCGCCTGCCCTACGGTTGGGCGCTGTGGCTGCGCTCGCTGGGGCCGCTGCCGCGGCCGTTCCATGCCCGCGACGTGATCGCAGTTTTCCTGCCGCGCCCGCTGCCGGGCCCGCCCGGACAGTCGCCGCGGTTGTCGCCGTGGCAGGCGCTGCGCCGTTTGTTCTGGCAGGACTGGGACGCCGCGCCGCGCGACCAGCGCTGGATGCGCTGGACCTCGGCACTGGTCAGTGCACTGCTGCACCTGCTGTTCTTCATGCTGCTGCTGTGGGTGGCGGTGATCCGTACCACCGCGCCGGACGAAGAGGGCGCCGAGGGCGAGCGCGTGCAGGTGGAGTTCGTCGGCCGCGCCACCCAGCAAGGCGGTGGCGATCAACCGGGCGCCGAAGCGGCTGCGGCTGCGGCGGCGGGTCGGGTTGCGACGGGCCAGGAAGCGGGCGCTGCCACGGCCCCTGCACCACGTCCGGTCGCTGCCGAAGCCGCCGCCTCATCCCCGGCATCCGCGCCGACCGTCAGCGTTCCACCATCGCCGGCCGAAGCGGAGCCGGCGCCGGTTGCCGCGCCGCCGCCTTCGCCTGTCCAGGCCACCGAAGTGGCGCAGGCCAGCACCGATTTCGTGGTGCCGCCGGTCAGCGTGCCGCGTACCGAAGTGAGCGTCGTGCCGCGTGACAGCACACCCGTTGTGCGCGAGCGCAGCGTGCAGCCGGTGCAGGCGCCGCCGACACCAAGCCAGGTGCGCACCCCGGAACTGGCCGTGCGCACGCCGCAGGTGCGTGACATCCAGGTGCGCGAACGCGAAGTCAGTACGGTCGATGCGCCGGTCGCGCCACAACCGTTGCGTAGCGCGGAAATGCAGGTGCGCGTGCCGCAGCAGGACGTGCAGGTGCGCGAACGTGAAGTGCAGGCCGTGGCCGATCCGCAGGTGCGGATGGCGGCGGTGGCCGGACGTGAGCCCGCCGTACGCGCGCCCACCGGCCGCGACGTGCAGGTGCGCGAACGGGAGGTGGCCTCGGCACCGGTGGCAGTACCGGCATCTTCCAGTGGCAGTGCCACGGCGGCGCCTGCAACTGCGGCCCAGGGCAGCGCGACGCAGGCGAGCAGCAGCACGCGTCCGTCAGCGTCCAGCAATACACCGGCGAACGCAGGAGCGCGCCCGGCGCCCGATCCAGGCAACTGGGCGACACCTGCCAAGGGCGATGACTGGGGGTCTTCCAGCCGCAACCGTGACGGTGCCAGCAGTGGTGCCCGCCAGGCCAGCACTGCCGGCAAGGGCAGCGGCCTGTTCAATGCCGATGGCAGCGTGCGCGTGCCGGGCCAGGAAGGAGATGGCCATGCCGAGCGCGGTGCGCCCGGTGGTGCCAACGATGGCTGGAGCAAGGAGCGCATCGCGCAGTCCGGCACCTGGCTGAAACGCCCGCCGTACGACTACACACCGACCTCGTTCGACAAATACTGGGTGCCGCAGGAATCGCTGCTGGCCGAATGGGTGCGCAAGGGCGTCAAGGCGATGGAGATTCCATTGCCGGGCACCAACACGAGGATCTCCTGCGTCATTTCGATCCTGCAGGCCGGTGGCGGCTGTGGCCTGACCAACCCCAACATGCAGGACCAGCCGGCCGTGGCACGACCGCCGCCGGACATCCCGTTCAAGAAAGAGCTGCAGGAAGATAACGGGAGCCGCTAGGACGGCGCATCCACGCATGGCGTGGATCTACTGTGCATCCAGCTGCGCCGGGTAGATCCACGCCATGCGTGGATGATCCATGCGGGGACACGCCCATGCCGACCAGGGTCGGCATCCACCAGGGCAGTGCTCTTACGCGCTCTGCGACAGGAACACCCAGAACGGTACGTCGCGGCCGACCCAGTCACGGCTGGTCTCGTCCATCACGTCCAGCAGGGTGTCGAAGTCCTTCTGCGCACCGGTGCGCAGCGCGTCCACGTCGGCCAGAAACAGCGCGTAGCCATTGGCCGGCAGCCATTGCAGGTCGCGCAGGTTGTCCGACAGCGCATCCCAGTTGCCGCCGAAGCCGGCCGGGAAATCCAGCTGTGCGGCCAGCCGGGCGAGCAGGGTGCGCTTGTCCGCGACGCCCTCCAGATCGATGCGGATCACCTTCAGGCCGGCATCGCGCATCGCCGCGGCCAGTGCGCCGATGTCGTCGCTGTCGATCGCGTAGACGCCGGCATTGTTGATGTCGTGCAGGCCGAGGCCGAAATCATCGTGGCTCATCACTGCGCTCCCTGGGCCGGTACGGTGAAGCTGCGGAATGACGCGTAGTGGTCGTCGGTGTAGTACCACGCTTCCGGCGGATCGCCGCCGGTGACGATGCGGCGCGTGCCGCGGGTACGCGCGCCGGGGGTATCGACGGTGTATTCGCGGTAATAGCCGCGTGCGCGCTGCGGCAGTTGCTGCTCGCGGTTGCCGAAGGTGCTGCCGTCCTGGCGGTGCGGGAACGGACCGCCACGCTGGATCAGGGCGATGGTCGCGCGCGCTTCGGCGGGCAGGAACGCGGGAAGTCCGCTGTCCTTGCCGGGCGAGGCGGTGGCCGGCGCGCGTGCGGCGGGCGTGCCCTGCAGGTCGGGCGCGAACTGCGGCGCCGGCGGCCGCTGCAGGAAATGGTTGGCGACCAGGCCGAGCAGCAGCAGGGCGATGGCGGTGATCAGCAGCCGGGGGTTGCGCATGGGCAGGGGCGGGCGAGGGTGGTGCACGCACTGTAGCGCCTGTGCGCTGCACGGTGCATGAGGAGAGCGCTGCGTCACTGCTGCGTAACAATTGCCGTCGTGCTCACTGGCAGGACGCAATTTCCTTTACATCCCCCTTGGTAATCTGGCGGTCTGTCCCCATCATTCACCGCGCACCGCCCGACACCGTCGGGTGCCCTCGCAATCAGGAGATGCATCATGGCCTACACCCTGCCCAAGCTGTCCTACGCCTACGACGCGCTGGAACCGCATATCGATGCGGCGACGATGGAAATCCATCACACCAAGCATCACCAGACCTACATCAACAACGTCAACGCGGCGCTGGAAGGCACCGAGTACGCTGACCTGCCGGTCGAAGAGCTGGTGAAGAAGCTCAAGTCGCTGCCGGAGAACCTGCAGGGCCCGGTGCGCAACAACGGTGGTGGCCATGCCAACCACTCGCTGTTCTGGACCGTGATGGCCCCGAATGCCGGCGGCAACCCGGTGGGCGGCGTGGCCAAGGCCATCGACAAGGACCTGGGCGGCTTCGACAAGTTCAAGGATGCCTTCACCAAGGCAGCGCTGACCCGTTTCG
Organism: Stenotrophomonas sp. AG209; assembly: GCF_003550055.1. Lineage (NCBI taxonomy): Bacteria > Pseudomonadati > Pseudomonadota > Gammaproteobacteria > Lysobacterales > Lysobacteraceae > Stenotrophomonas > Stenotrophomonas sp. AG209. Next base: position 989,322 of record NZ_QXDB01000001.1, on the reverse strand, counting down.
GCAGCGGCTGGGCGTGGCTGAGCGTGACCCCGGACAAGAAGGTCGTGGTCGAGAGCACCGGCAACCAGGACAGCCCGCTGATGGAAGGCAACACCCCCATCCTCGGCCTGGACGTGTGGGAACACGCGTACTACCTGAAGTACCAGAACCGCCGCCCGGAATACATCGGCGCGTTCTTCAACGTCATCGACTGGAACGAAGTCGAGCGCCGTTACCAGGAAGCGATCGCCTGATCGCGGTAGCGGGATGAACTGAAGAGGCCGGGGGAGACCCCGGCCTTTTTTGTTTGCCAGCGTCTGGACGCCGGGCAGGACCTGGTGGGTGCCGAAGGCGGGGCTATTCGGCCGTCGCCGTGATGCCCTGCAGGCGAAGGGTGGCCAACACGCCCAGGCGCAGGCCGGGCAGGTCGCCGTCGGCCGGCAGCAGGATCGGCTGCTGGCGGATGCCGCCGAAGTGCTTGACCTGGAACAGCACATCCAGGCCGTGGCCGCTGCTGCCACCGCCACTGGCGGCCGGCGCTTCGGCGCGGCCGCCGGGATTGCGCCGGGCCGGCTGGAAACCCGGCGTGCTGCGCACCAGTTCCACCGTGTTGGCCGAGAAATCGCCGGCAATCAGGCTGGGCATGCCTTCGGCGGTGGCGCCGATCCAGGTCATCAGGTCGCTGGTCTGGTGCTGGCGGGCGGTGGCCTCGTCCGGGTCCGGACGCAGCCGCGCCACATAGATGTTGACCAGCGCCTCGCCCAGCTTCAGCCGCATCATGCCGGCCGCGCTGAAGGTGCCGGGAGGATGCAGCAGGGTCACGCCGTCCTCGCTGACCGGCAGCCGGGTCAGCATGGCGTTGCCATGCCGCAGCGGCTGGCTGGGCGGATCGGCGGTAACGAAGTCGCAGCTGTAGCGCAGCCGGCTGGCCAGCCAGCAGGCCGGGTTGCGGCCCTGCTGCTGCAGCACCTGCTGCACCGAGATCACGTCCGGTTGCAGCTCGGTCAGCAGCTGTGCGACCTGCTCGCGGCGCTGCTTCCATTGCGCGTCATCGCGGCTGGGCAGTTCCAGCGCGGCCACGGTCAGTTGCCGGGGCTCGCTCTCGCTGGCGGCGGCGGTCGGCGCCTGCGGGCGGGCCTGTGCCTGCAACGCCAGCAGCAGCAAGAGACAGCTGAGCAGGAGGCGGGCGTGGGCGAGGGGGCGCATAACGATAAGTTTACGCTTTTGTCGTGCAGGTGCCGTGACTTCCGGCACGGCCGGGATGGCCTGCCACGGATTGGCACCGTTGTCATGCAGCCCTGCAGCGTGCTTCGCAAGCCCCGGTTCCGGTAACCTTGCGCCTTTCGCTTTGCAGGAATGCCTTACAGGATGAGCCACGACGCAGTCGCCCCCATCGCCGGCCAAGGAAAGATGCCGCGCCAGATTCCGTACATCATCGGCAATGAGGCCTGCGAACGGTTCAGTTTCTACGGGATGCGCAACATCCTGGTGCAGTTCCTGATCACCTCGCTGCTGCTGCAGGAAATCACTGCAGAAGGCCGTGCCGGTGAAGCCAAGGACATCATGCACAGCTTCATGATCGGCGTGTATTTCTTCCCGCTGCTCGGTGGCTGGCTGGCCGACAGGTTCTTCGGCAAATACCACACCATCCTCTGGTTCAGCCTGGTCTACTGCGCCGGCCACCTGTGCCTGGCGCTGTTCGAGAACAGCCGCGAGGGCTTCTTCCTCGGCCTGGGCCTGATCGCGCTCGGCGCCGGTGGCATCAAGCCGCTGGTGGCCTCGTTCATGGGCGACCAGTTCGACCAGAGCAACAAGCACCTGGCCAAGATCGTCTTCGACGCCTTCTACTGGATCATCAATTTCGGCTCGCTGTTCGCCTCGCTGCTGATTCCGCTGGTGCTGAAGAACTGGGGCCCGCAGTGGGCGTTCGGCATCCCGGGTATCCTGATGTTCATCGCTACCTTCGTGTTCTGGCTGGGCCGCAAGCGCTACGTGCTGGTGCCGCTGCCGCCGAAGGATCCGCACTCGTTCGCCAACGTGGTGCGCACCGCGCTGACCGCGCGCGTGGCCGGCCAGGGCCGTCCGGGCCTGGTGATCGCCGTGCTTGGCCTGGTGCTGGCGGTGGCCTCGTTCGGCCTGGTCGGTTCGCTGGGCATCGTGATCTGCCTGTGCCTGGCGCTGGTGGCCATCCTTGCCGGCATCGGTGGTGGCACCTGGCTGCAGCTGGACCGCGCCCGTGGCCAGCATCCGGCCGAAGCCGTGGAAGGCGTGCGCTCGGTACTGCGCGTGCTGGTGATCTTCGCGCTGACCACGCCGTTCTTCTCGCTGTTCGACCAGAAGGCCTCGACCTGGGTCCTGCAGGGCCAGCAGATGCAGATGCCGAGCTGGTTCACCGCCTCGCAGATGCAGGCGCTGAACCCGCTGCTGGTGATGATCCTGATTCCGTTCAACAACCTGGTGCTGTACCCGGCCCTGCGCCGCTTCGGCTTCGAGCCGACCGCGCTGCGCCGCATGACCGCCGGCATCGCCTTCAGTGGCCTGGCCTGGATCGTGGTGGGTGGCATCCAGGTGGTGATGGACGGCGGCAACGCCATGTCGATCTTCTGGCAGATGCTGCCGTACGCGCTGCTGACCTTCGGTGAGGTGCTGGTCTCGGCCACCGGCCTGGAGTTCGCCTACAGCCAGGCGCCGCAGGCGATGAAGGGCGTGGTGATGAGCTTCTGGAACCTGACCACCACCATCGGCAACCTGTGGGTGCTGCTGTCCAATGCGGCGGTGCGCAACGACACGGTGACCCACCAGATCGCCGGCACGGGCCTGAGCGAGGCGGCGTTCCTGATGTTCTTCTTCGCCGGCTTCGCCTTCGTCGCGGCGTTGGCCTTCGGTTGGTACGCGAAACGCTATCGTATGGTCGACAACTACCGTAGCGCCTGAGCCTGACATGACCCCCGTCAATCTGCTGTTGATCGCCATCACCGCCATCCTGTCGTGGATGGCGTTCAACAACCGCAAGCTGGCCGACCGCCTGATCCTGTGGCCGCCGGCCATCGACCGTCACCGCCAGTACGACCGGCTGGTGACCTATGGCTTCATCCATGCCGACTGGTCGCACCTGATCTTCAACATGATCACCCTGTTCTTCTTCGGGGGATTCATCGAGAGCGTGATGGTGCAGCTGACCGGCAGCTACCTGACCTACCCGGCGTTCTATATCGGCGCGCTGCTGGTCTCGATCCTGCCCAGCTACCTGAAGAACCAGAAGAACCCGAACTACCTCAGCCTCGGGGCGTCCGGGGCGGTGTCGGCGGTGCTGTTCGCCTTCATCCTGATCAAGCCGTGGTCGATCATCCTGGTGTTCTTCATTCCGGCACCGGCGATCATCTATGCCGCGTTCTACGTCGGCTACAGCATCTGGATGGACAAGCGCGGCGGCGACCGCATCAACCACAGCGCGCACCTGGCAGGCGCGGCGTTTGGCGTGATCTTCATGCTGGCCATGCAGCCGAGCATCTTCAACCACTTCCTGCGCGAGCTCTCCAACCCGACCTTCCGCCTCGGCGGCGGTTGATGCAGGTAGCGGGGCGGATCGGGTCCGATCCGCCCCGGCCGGGTCAGGCCGCGGTCTGCTGGCCGTAGGTATCCAGCAGGCGGGCGAACACTTCCTCGCCGATGCGCTGGAAATCCTGATCCTCGGTCTGCCCTTCCACCGCCAGTTGCAGCAGGCCCTCCAGCAGGGCGCGGTCGGTATCGGAATGGGAATTGCTGGCGTGCATGGGGGCCTCCACGGTGGTGCGCATGGTCAACGGTCGCAAGGGTCGTGCCAGCCTGGCCGTACCCCTCCATAGGCGATAGCGGCCGGCCCGCCTCCAGCTTGAGGGGCGAAAACTGACGTGAATGGACTGGACTTGCCCCTGTTCAGGCTTCACGCGATCATGGCGCCCGGCTGCGCACCATCCACGCAGTCGCTGCAGGAGACAGTTCCATGGCTTCGGTCACGCCCCCCGGTCTGGCCTACGAGGTCGAACACGACCTGGCCAACCACCGCTTCACCGCCCGTGTGCGAGGACAGCTGGCGGTGCTGGACTACCAGATCAAGCGCAAGCGCATGGTCATCACCCACACCGAGGTACCCGAGCCGATCGCGGGCCGTGGCATCGCCGGTGAGCTGACCCGTGTGGCGCTGCGTTTCGCCCGCGAGCAGAAGTACAAGGTGGTGCCGGCATGTTCCTACGCCGAGGCCTTCCTGCAGCGGCACGAGGAGTACCACGACCTGCTCGTTGGCTGAATGCCAGCGGGCCACGCTTCAGCCATGGCAGGCGATGATGTACAAACATGAACAGGGGATCCCGATGAAGATTGGAAACAACCGGCCACTGCACGGCAGCGTGCTGGCCGGCGTGGTGGGCGTGCTGTTGCTGGCCGGTTGCCAGCGTGAAAGCGAGCCGGCACCGGCGACCGACGCGGCGCCCGCCGCCGAAGCCACCGCCGCAGGCGAAACGCCGGCCACGGAAGCGCCGCTGGACCTGCGCGACGTGATCGAGAACAACGAGCGCGAGGTGGTGGGCATCAGCTACCCGGCCGGTATCGACCGTTATCCGGGCCTGGCCCGCGCGCTGCAGAGCTATGCGACGAGTGCGCGCAGCGACCTGCAGCAGGCGCTGGACGGGCTGGGCAACGACAAGCCGACCATGCCGTACGAGCTGTCGCTGAGCTTCGAGAAGCTGCTGGAAACCCCGCAGCTGGTGGTGATCAGTGCCGATGGCAGCCGCTACACCGGTGGCGCCCACGGCGAGCCGCTGGTGGCCCGCTTCGTGTGGCTGCCGCAGCACCAGCAGATGCTCAGCGCCGAAAAGCTGGTGGCTGATGCCAAGGGCTGGAAGGCGATCAGCGATTTCGTCGCCGACCAGCTGCGCGAACGCGTGGCCACGCGCCTCAGCGGCGAGGACATGGATCCGGCCCAGCTGCAGGAATCGCTGCGCAACGCATCGCGCATGATCGCCGACGGCACCGGCCCGCAGGCCGACAATTTCAGCCAGTTCCAGCCGCTGACCGACGACAAGGGGCAGATCACCGCGCTGCGCTTTGTTTTCCCGCCGTACCAGGTGGGTCCATACTCGGACGGCACCCAGACCGCCGATGTACCGGCGGCGGTGCTGTTGCCGCACGTGGCCAGGGACTACGTGGAGCTGTTCGCACGCGGTTGACCGCAGTCGAGGAGGTGGCGTGGATACAGGGTTGCAGGAGCGGGTCGCCGGCCTGCTCCACGAAGCCGGGGTCCGCATCGGCGGCACCCAGCCACAGGACATCCAGGTGCATGACCCGCGTTTTTTCGCGCGGGTCATGGGCCACGGCTCGCTCGGCCTGGGCGAGAGCTACATGGAAGGTTGGTGGGATGCCAACGTCCTGGATGAATTCCTCGTCCACCTGATGCAGGCGCATCTGGATGAGCGGGTGCACGGCTGGCGCGAAGTGGCGGACGCGCTGAAGGCGCGCCTGTTCAACCTGCAGGTGGGGCAGGGCAGCTACGAAGTCGGTCGTCGCCATTACGACCTGGGCAATGATCTCTACCAGGCCATGCTCGGCCAGCGCCTGGTCTACAGCTGCGGCTATTGGCGCAACGCTGATGACCTTGATGCAGCGCAGGAGGCCAAGCTCGACCTGGTCTGCCGCAAGCTGGGCCTGCGCCCGGGCCAGCGCGTGCTGGACATCGGCTGTGGTTGGGGTGAAGCCCTGAAGTTCGCCGCCGAGCGCTACGGTGTCAGTGGCGTCGGCGTGACGATTTCGCAGGAGCAGGCCGAGTTCGCCCGCGAACTGTGTGCGGGCCTGCCGATCGAGATCCGCCTGCAGGACTACCGCGAGCTGGACGAACCGTTCGATGCGATCTTCTCGATCGGCATGTTCGAGCACGTCGGTGACAAGAACTACAGCAGTTTCTTCGAGGTGGCCAAGCGCTGCCTGTCACCGCGCGGCCTGCTGCTGTTGCACAGCATCGGCACCAACATCTCCCGGCATCGCACCGATCCGTGGATTGCGCGCTACATCTTCCCCAACTCGATGCTGCCATCGGCGGTGCAGATCACCAGGGCGTTCGAAGGCCGTTTCGTGCTGGAGGACTGGCACAACTTCGGCACCGACTACGACCTGACCCTGCAGGCGTGGCGACGCAACGTGGAAGCGGCGTGGCCGCAGCTGGATGCGCACTACGACGAGCACTTCCGGCGCATGTGGCGTTTCTACCTGGCCGGGTCGATGGCCACCTTCCGCTGCCGGCACGCGCAGCTGTGGCAGCTGGTGCTGTCGCCGGAGGGCGTGCCCGGTGGGTACGTGGCACCGCGATGAAGCCAGAGCGGGGTCGGAGCCCTTTCCGTGGAAAGGGATCCGACCCCGGGGTCAGATCCCTTTTCGCAGAGAAGGGCTCTGACCCCAATCACAACAAAAAACCGCCCGGTCTCCCGGGCGGTTTTCGTTTCACGCTACCGCGCTGGCGATCAGTTGCCGGCGCCGGTCAGGCCACGCTTTTCCAGCAGCGGTTCGATCTGCGGCTCGTGGCCGGCGAAATCGCGGAACAGCTGCATCGCGTCGACGCTGCCGCCCTTGGACAGCAGGGTGGCGCGGAAGTGGTCGCCGTTCTTGCGGCTCAGGCCGCCGTTGTCCTTGAACCACTTCTGGGTGTTGGCGTCGAGCACTTCCGACCAGATGTAGGCGTAGTAGCCGGCCGAGTAGCCGCCCATGATGTGGCTGAAGTACGGAGTCTTGTAGCGCGGCGGAACCGGCGCATAGTAGATGCCGTCCTTCTCCAGCGCGGCGCGCTCGAAGGCCATCACGTCCTTGGCCGCCGGCACCTGGTCCGGGCCGATCTGGTGCCAGTTCTGGTCCAGCATCGCCGCACCCAGGTATTCGGTGGTGGCAAAGCCCTGGTTGAACTTCGATGCGGCAATCACCTTGTCCAGCAGCGCCTGCGGCATCGCCGAGCCGTTCTGGTAGTGCTTGGCGTAGTTCTTCAGGATGACCGGGTTGTCCGACCACATTTCGTTGACCTGCGACGGGAACTCGACGAAGTCACGCGGCACCGAGGTGCCCGAGAAGTACGGGTACTTCACGTTGGAGAACATGCCGTGCAGGGCGTGGCCGAACTCGTGGAAGGTGGTGTTCACCTCATCCCAGGTCAGCAGGGTCGGCTGGCCGGCCGGCGGCTTCGGGATGTTCAGGTGGTTGGCGACCACCGGCTTGAAGCCGGTCAGCTTGGACTGCGAGACGTAGGAGTTCATCCACGCACCGCCACGCTTGGAGGCGCGCGCATACGGATCGAAGATGAAGATCGCCAGCTGGCTGCCATCGGCGTCGAACACGTCGTAGACGGTGACGTCATCGTGGTAGACCGGCAGGTCGGTGCGCTGCTTGAAGGTCAGGCCGAATTCCTGGCCGGCAGCGTAGAACACGCCGTTTTCCAGCACGTTCTTCAGTTCGAAGTACGGCTTCAGCTGCGACTCGTCGAAGTTGTACTTGGCCTGGCGCACCTTCTCGCTGTAGAAGGCCCAGTCCCACGGTTCCAGCTGGAAGGTCGGCTTGCGCGCGGCCTTCTGCTCCTTGTCGATCATCGCCTGCAGGTCGGCGGCTTCGCGCTTGGCATTGGCCACCGCGGCCGGGGCCAGCTTGCCCAGCATCGCGTTGACCGCTTCCGGGGTCTTGGCGGTCTGGTTGGTCAGGTTGTAGGCGGCGAAGTTCGGGAAGCCCATCAGCTTGGCCTTGTCGGCACGCAGCTGCATGATGCGCGAGACCAGCGCGGTGTTGTCGAACTCACCGCCGCGGCTGCCGCGGGTGGTCGAGGCTTCGTAGATCTTCTGGCGCAGGGCGCGGTTGGCCAGGTTGGTCAGCGGCGGCTGGCCGGTGGTGTTGAGCAGGGTGATCACGTACTTGCCTTCCAGGCCACGGGCCTTGGCGGCTTCGGCGGCGGCGGCGATCTGCTCCTTGGACAGGCCGGCCAGCTCCTTGACGTCGTCGACGGTGATCGCCGAAGCGTTCACTTCCGACTGCACGTTCTGGCTGAACTTGGTGCCCAGGTTGGCCAGCTCGGCGTTCATCGCCTTCAGCTTGGCCTTGTCGGCCTCGGACAGCTTGGCGCCGGCGCGCACGTAGTTGTCGTAGTACTTCTCGACCAGGCGCACGCCTTCGGCGTCCAGGCCCAGCTGGCTGCGGGTGTCGTACAGCGCCTGGATGCGGGCGAACAGTTTGCCGTTCAGCGCGATCGCATCGCTGTGCGCGGCGAACTTCGCCGAGTAGTCGGCCTGCAGCTTCTTGCGGGTGTCGTTGGTATCGGCGCCGACCAGGCTGAAGAACACGGTGGTCGCACGGTCGAGGATGTCACCGCTCTTTTCCAGGGCGATGATGGTGTTGTCGAAGGTCGGCTTGGCCTTGTTGTTGGCGATCGCCTCCACTTCCTTCAGCTGCTGCGCCATGCCGGCGTCGAAGGCCGGGGCGAAGTCGCTGTCCTTGATCTTGTCGAACTGCGGGAAGTGCAGCGGCAGCGGGCTTTCGGCGAAGAACGGGTTGGCCTGCTGGGCATTGGTGCTGGCAGCCGGGGTGGCGGCGCCGGCCGAGAAGGCGGGCAGGGCAAGGCCGAGGGACATGGCCACGGCAAGGGCAAGTCGAGTGGTCAAGGTAGAAGCTCCGGTAAGGCAAACAAGGGCCCGAGGGTAACCCGGCCGGCGGCGCCTGCACTTGTGTCAAAAGGCATGTTGCCTGGGCCGGGCGCGGGTACCATGCATTCACCGCCCACGGCCCGCCATCATGACAACCGCCTACGATTTCAGCTTCCGTGACCTCGACGGCCAGCCGCAGGCGCTGGCCCGGTACCAGGGCCATCCGTTGCTGCTGGTGAACGTCGCCAGCCGTTGTGGCTTCACCCCTCAATACACCGGGCTGGAGCAGCTGTGGCAGGAGTACCGCGAACGCGGCCTGGTGGTGATCGGCTTCCCGTGCAACCAGTTCGGCGCGCAGGAGCCGGGTGATGCCGCGCAGATCCGCCAGTTCTGTTCGCTGGACTATCCGGTCAGCTTCCCGCTGTCGGAAAAGATCGAGGTCAACGGCGACGGTGCCGACCCGCTGTGGGCGTGGCTCGCGCGCGAGAAGCGTGGCCTGCTCGGCAGTGCCCGCATCAAGTGGAATTTCAGCAAGTTCCTGGTCGACCGCCAGGGGCGGGTGGCGTCGCGACATGCGCCCACCACCAGGCCGGAGCAGCTGCGCGACGAGATCGAAGCGCTGCTGTGAGATGAACCGAAAAAGGGGACGGAGGGGATTAAGTCGTTTGTGCACAAACGACTTAATCCCCTCCGTCCCCTTTCTGCTTATTTCTCGACGAACGCGCGCTCGAACACGTAATGGCCCGGCTGGCCAATGCGCGGCGAAACCTGGAAACCGCGGGCATCGAGCACAGCGCGCAGGTCGGCCAGCATCTGCGGGCTGCCACAGATCATCGCGCGGTCGTTTTCCGGGCTCAGCTCCGGCAGGCCGAGCGTGCGCTGCATCTCGCCGCTTTCCATCAGCGAGGTCAGGCGGCCCTGGTTGGCGAACGGCTCGCGGGTGACGGCCGGGTAGTACAGCAGCTTGTCGCCGATCATCTCGCCCAGGAACTCGTGCTCTCGCAGTTCCTTCTCGAAGTAATCGCGGTAGGCCAGGTCCTTCTCGTAGCGCACGCCGTGGCACAGGATCACCTTCTCGAAGCGCTCGTAGGTTTCCGGGTCCTTGATGACCGACAGCCACGGCGCCATGCCGGTGCCCGTGCCCAACAGGTACAGGTTCTTGCCCGGGTGCAGGTCGCTGATCAGCAGGGTGCCGGTGGGCTTCTTGCCGACCAGCACCTTGTCGCCCGGCTTGATGTGCTGCAGGCGCGAGGTCAGCGGGCCGTCCTGCACCTTGATGCTGAAGAACTCCAGGTGCTCTTCCCAGTTGGCGCTGGCGATGGAGTACGCGCGCAGCAGCGGCCGCGCCTCGGTTTCCAGGCCGATCATCACGAACTGGCCGTTCTCGAAGCGGAAACCGCTGTCGCGGGTGAGGGTGAAGCTGAAGTAGGCATCGGTCCAGTGACGGACCTCAAGCACCGTTTCGGCGCCAAAAGCGGAGGACATGGGCGTATCTATCGGAAGTCGTCGGGGGTGATTCTATCTCAAATGAGACAGGTTCTCATTAGGCGGAACGAGAGGCGTTCTCAGCGGTAACCGGCCGCCTGCAGCTCGAACAGCTCGGCGTAGCGGCCTCCCTGGGCCATCAGCTGCTCATGGGTGCCACTGGCCTCGATCCGGCCATCGGCCAGCACCAGGATGCGATCGGCCATGCGGACCGAGGAGAAACGGTGGGAAATCAGCACTGCGGTGCGATTATCCGCCAGTTCCCTGAACCGCTGGAACACCTCGAACTCACTGCGTGCATCCAGCGCCGCCGTTGGCTCATCCAGGATCATCACCTGCGCATTGCGCATCCATGCGCGGGCGATGGCGATCTTCTGCCACTGGCCACCGGACAGGTCCACGCCCTGCTTGAAGCGGCGGCCGATCAGCTGGTCGTAGCCGCCGGGCAGGTCGTCGATCACTTCCTCGGCCATGCCGCGCCGTGCGGCGTCGGCGATGCGCGCCTGGTCGTCCATCGCCTCGACCTGGCCGACGCCGATGTTCTCGCCGGCGCTGAGGTTGTAGCGCACGAAGTCCTGGAAGATCACCCCGAGGTTGGCGCGCAGGTCGTCCAGGTCGTAGTCGCGCAGGTCGCGCCCATCGAGCAGGATGCGGCCCTCGTCCGGTTCGTACAGCCGCGCCAGCAGCTTCACCAGCGTGGTCTTGCCGGCGCCGTTCTCACCGACCAGGGCCAGCACTTCGCCGGCCTGCAGCTGGAAATCGAGGTGGCGCACGGCCCATTGCTCGGCATCCGGGTAGCGGAAGCCGACGTTCTCGAACACGAAGCCCTGGCGGATCGGCTGCGGCACGCGCACCGCACCTTCGCGCGAGTGGATTTCCGGCTGGATCTGGAAGAACGAGAACAGGTCGTCCAGATAAAGTGCCTGGCTGGCCACCTGCGAGAACCCGATCAACAGGCCCTCCAGCAGCTGGCGCAGGCGCAGGAAGCTGCCGGCGAGGAAGGTCAGGTCGCCGATCGAGAAGTCGCCGCGCACCGTGCGCCACGCGATGTAGGCATAGGCGGTGTAGTAGCCCAGCGTGCCGAGCGCAGCCAGCAGCGTGCCCCAGAACGCGCGGCGCCGGGCCAGGGCACGGTTGGCCTGGAAGAGTGCTACAGACAACCTGCGATAGCGCTCCACCAGGAAGCGGTGCAGGTTGTAGATCTTCACTTCCTTGGCCGTTTCCACGCTGGCACCGAGCTGGCGCAGGTAGTCGAGCTGGCGGCGCTCGGGCGTCCACTGGAAGTTGAGGCTGTAGCCGGCCGCGTTGAAGTGCGATTCGCCGATGAAGGCCGGCACCAGTGCCAGCGCCAGCAGCAGGATCAGCCACGGCGCGTAGACCAGCAGGCCGACGGCGAGGCTGGCCACGGTGATCGCGTCCTGCACCTGGCCGAACAGCTGGCTCATCAGGTTCATCCGGCCCATGGTCTGGCGTCGCGCACGGTCCAGCTTGTCCTGCAGGTCCGGGTCTTCGAAGTCCTCCAGATCCAGCGTTGCGGCGTGTTCCATCAGCCGGATGCTGGTGACGTTGGCGAACAGTTCCGAGAGCAGGGCATCGGCGTAGCTGACCAGCCGGCCGAGCAGATCCGAGGCGATGGCCAGGCCGAATTCCAGCGCGAGCAGGCCCAGCAACGGATTCAGCACGCCGCTGGACAGCGCTTCGCCCAGCGGCGGGAAGCCAGCGTCGTGCTGGCTCAGGTGCAGGGCGCTGTCGATGATCAGCTTGCCGACGTACAGCATTGCCACCGGCAGCAGCGCACGGATCAGGCGCAGCCCCAGGCTGGCCAGGGTGAGCGCGGGGCTGGTCTGCCAGACCATGCGCAGGAACGGCGGCAGGTTGCGCATCGCCTTGAAGCGCTGGCGCAGGCTGGGCTTCTTCGCGGCGGCAGCGCCGGCGGTGGGGGTAGCAGGCATGCGCGTATTGTGCGCGCCTGACGCGTGCAGATGGGGTCAGTGCAGCCGTGTGGCCGCGCCGGGGTCAGATCGAGTCAGAGCCCTTCGCGTGGCGAAGGGATCCGACCCTGCCGCATCCACGCATGGCGTGGATCTACCGTGTCGACCAAGATCGACACCTACCAACCGTTGCAGGAACCCGCCCAGCCAGACCCCGTTACGGCAGCGGCGGCAGCAAACCCGCGCCCAACCGGTTCCAGGCATTGATCACCGCAATGCCCATGCTCAGGTCACTGATGCCCTTCTCATCGAAGTGCGGTGCCAGTGCGTCGAACGCTGCCTGCGACGGCGCACCGTCGGTCAGCCGGGTCAGTGCCTCGGCCCAGCCCAGCGCCGCGCGTTCGCGCGCATCGAAGAAGCGGCTTTCGTGCCACGCGGGCAGGGTGTCCAGCTTGCGCGGCTCGATGCCGCCCTTGCGCAGCGCGGTGCCATGCATGTCCATGCAGTAGCCGCAGCCGTTGAGCTGCGACACGCGCAGGAACAGCAGTTCCATCAGGGGCGGATCAATCGAGCTTTCATGCACCGCCTTGCTGGTGGCCAGCAGGCCCTTGAAGGCCTCGGCGGCCAGGCGGGTATAGGGAACGCGGGGAGAGGCGTGGTCGGACATTTTCGGCTCCACGGCGGCCACGATGGCCACCTTTCACTACCAGGACGCCGCACCGTCATCGCGCGTGACAACTCCCGGCAGCTTTTCCGGGTTCAACACGCTGTACACGTTGGCGATGCGGCCATCGACCACCTCGATGGTGGTGACCGAGTGCAGACGATCGCCCTGGAAGCGCAGGATCGCCGGTTCGCCATTGACGTAGCCCAATTGCGCCGGATGCACCGCGCCGCGGCGGGCGATGGCCCAGAACAGGCGGCCGATGCGTTCGGCGCCGAGCAGGGGCCGCACCGCCGCAGTGACCACGCCACCGCCGTCGGAAACCAGTACCGCGTTGGCGTGCAGCAGGGCCTGGATCGCTTCGCTGTCGCCGCGCTGGGAAGCGTCCATGAAGCGTGCGAGCAGCTGCCGGTGCTGGCTGGCATCGGCGTTGAAGCGCGGCCGCCCGGCCTGCAGGCGCTGCCGCGCGCGGTGCACCAGTTGCCGGCAGTTGGCCTCGCTGTGGCCGAGCAGGTCGGCGATCTCGCGGTAATCGTGATCAAAGGCCTCCTTCAGCAGGAACGCGGCGCGTTCCTCAGGGCCGAGCTGTTCGAGCAGGGTCAGGAAGGCCACCGAGACATCGTCGGCCAGCGCATGCAGCTGCGCCGGACCGGGTGCCGGGTCGGGCTCCAGGGTCACCGCCAGCGGTTCGGCCAGCCATGGGCCGACGTAGTGCACGCGCTCGCGCTTGGCCGCGCGCAGCCGGTCCAGGCCGAGCCGGGTGGTGGTGGTGACCAGCCAGGCTTCGGGGTCGCGGACGGCCGCCGGGTCGGCGCCGGACCAGCGCAGCCAGGCATCCTGGACCACGTCTTCGGCGTCGGCGCGGCTGCCGAGCAGGCGGTAGGCCAGGGCCATCAGGCGCGGGCGGTGGGTCTGGAATGCGGTTTCAGGGTTCATGTCGACCAGGACGCCGGGAAGGGAGCACGCGTGACAGGGAGTGTGGGGTCAGAGCCCCTTGCAGGGGATCCGACCCCGAGATTGTGATCCTGCGGCCGGGGGAGGGGGTAAAATGGGGGGATTACCCCCGCCAGCCTCCAGCAAGCGAGCAAGTCGTGACATCGATCAAGCAGGAAGACCTCATCCAGTCCATCGCCGACGCGCTGCAGTACATCTCGTACTACCACCCGGTCGACTACATCAAGAACCTTGCCGCCGCCTACGAGCGCGAGGAGTCGCCGGCCGCGAAGGAAGCGATGGCGCAGATCCTGATCAATTCGCGCATGTGCGCCGAAGGCCACCGTCCGATCTGCCAGGACACAGGCATCGTCACCGTGTTCCTGGAAATCGGCATGGACGTGCGTTGGGACGACGCCACCATGGGCGTGGAAGACATGGCCAATGAAGGCGTGCGCCGCGCCTACATGCACCCGGACAACAAGCTACGCGCTTCGGTGCTGGCTGATCCGGCCGGCAAGCGCATCAACACCAAGGACAATACCCCGGGCGTGGTCAACGTCAAGGTGGTGCCGGGCAACACCGTCGACGTCATCGTCGCCGCCAAGGGTGGTGGTTCGGAAGCCAAGACCAAGTTCGCCATGCTCAACCCGTCCGATTCCATCGTCGACTGGGTGCTGAAGACCGTGCCGACCATGGGCGCCGGCTGGTGCCCGCCGGGCATGCTCGGCATCGGCATCGGCGGCACCGCCGAGAAGGCGATGCTGCTGGCCAAGGAAGCTCTGATGGAGCCGATCGACATCACCGAGCTGCAGGCCCGTGGTGCGTCCAACCGCATTGAAGAGCTGCGCCTGGAGCTGTACGAGAAGGTCAACGCACTGGGTATTGGCGCGCAGGGCCTGGGTGGCCTGACCACTGTGCTCGACATCAAGATCAACGATTACCCGACTCATGCGGCCAACCTGCCGGTGGCGATGATCCCGAACTGCGCGGCCACCCGCCATGCGCACTTCACCCTGGATGGCAGCGGTCCGGTGATGCTGGACCCGCCGTCGCTGGAGGACTGGCCGAAGCTGACCTACGATTCGTCCAAGGGCACCCGCGTGGACCTGGACACGATCACCCCGGAGGACGTGGCCAGCTGGAAGCCGGGCCAGACCCTGCTGCTCAACGGCAAGCTGCTGACCGGCCGCGACGCCGCGCACAAGCGCATGGTCGACATGCTCAACAAGGGCGAGCAGCTGCCGGTCGATCTGAAGGGCCGCTTCATCTACTACGTCGGACCGGTCGATCCGGTGCGTGACGAAGTAGTGGGCCCGGCCGGCCCGACCACGGCGACCCGCATGGACAAGTTCACCCGCCAGGTGCTGGAGCAGACCGGCCTGCTGGGCATGGTCGGCAAGGCCGAGCGCGGTCCGGCGGCGATCGAAGCGATCCGTGACAACAAGTCGGCCTACCTGATGGCCGTCGGTGGTTCGGCCTACCTGGTGTCCAAGGCGATCAAGGCGGCCAAGGTGGTCGGTTTCGCCGACCTGGGCATGGAGGCGATCTACGAGTTCACCGTGCAGGACATGCCGGTGACCGTGGCGGTGGATTCCACCGGCGAATCGGTGCACAAGACCGGCCCGCGCGAGTGGCAGGCCCGCATCGGCAAGATTCCGGTGGTGGTGGAGTAACCCTGCCGCGCATCCGGTTCAAGCAACGGCGCCCGTATGGCGCCGTTGTTGTGTGGTGAGGGTTAACGAACCTGCAGCATCTGCTCTGCTAGGCTCGGCGCGACCTCACACAGGACGTGTTCATGGGCCTGCATCGATTCATCGCCGTTGCGATCCTGCTGGCCCTGGCCGGCTGCAGTACAACCTCATCCTATGAATGTGCGGACTTCTCCGCCTCCTCGCAGTGCCGCATGCAGTGCCAGGCCGACTATCGCAGCTGCATGGCGCGGGGCAGTGTCGGCAGCAACGACTTCAGCTGCGAACAACAGATGGTGCCGGCGCCAGACAAGCGCTGCAAGGACGTTGCCAACCCCGAGTTGCGCCGTTCCTGTGAACTGAAGACGCACGACTGCGCGATACGCACGCCGATCATGTCCTGTAGCGAAGGCCGCGATACCTGCATGAGCCGCTGCGGCTGAGCAGCGACCGCCCGCGCGGGCGCATAATCAGCGGATCCATTCACACAGGAGCCGCGCATGAGCACCACGCTGTATGGTTCAACCAGTACCGCCGCGCTGGTGGTGCACTGGCTGCTGATCGAGCTGGGCATCGAGCATGAACTGGTGCTGCTGGATTTCGACACGCGCGAGCACAAGTCGGCGGAATACCTGGCGCTGAATCCGGCCGGTGTGGTGCCGACACTGCTGATCGATGGATTGGTACTGACCGAAGCGGCGGCGATCGCACTGCATCTGGCTGACCGCCATCCGGAAGCCAACCTGTTGCCGGCACTGGGTACGCCGCAGCGCGCCGATGCCTACCGCTGGATGTTCTGGTGTGCCAATACGCTGCAGCCGGCCTATCGTGCCTGGTTCTATCCGTATGAGATGGCGGGCGAGGCAAACGTGGAGGCCACTCGCGAGATGGCCCGTCAGCGCCTGGAAGCGGCCTGGCAGCATGTGGCCACGCACCTGCAGGCACACGGACCGTACCTGCTGGGTGCCACGCCCTGCGTGGTCGACTACATGCTGGTGATGCTGATGCGCTGGTCGCGCAACATGCCCAGGCCCAGCGACACCTGGCCGGTGCTGAAGGCACATGCCACGTCGATGAAGGCGCGCCCGGCGTTCGCCGAGGTGTACCGCCGCGAAGGCATCACCGACTGGCGGTAACCCGTTCTGTAGAGCCGAGCCATGCTCGGCTGCATTCATGGGTAGCACGCGAACCGCAGCCGAGCATGGCTCGGCTCTACCAAAAGTAGGGCGGGCTTAGAGGATCTCCAGCACCGTTTCCGGTGGGCGGCACAGCCGCGTGCCCTTGGGGGTGCGCACCACCGGACGGTTGATCAAGTGCGGGTATTCGGCCATCGCGGCTAGCAGCGTGGCCTCGTCGGCATCTTCCAGCCCGAGTTCGGCGAACTGCGCTTCCTTGCTGCGCACCAGATCGCGCGCGTTCAGCGCCGACTCGGCCAGCACCTGGCGCAGCGTGGCCGCGTCGGGTGGGTTGCCCAGGTACTCGATGACCACCGGATCGAAGCCCGCATCGCGGATCAGCTTCAGTGCGCCGCGCGAGTTGCTGCAGGCCGGGTTGTGCCAGATCGTCACGTCCATCAGAACCACTCCAGCAGCGACACGCCCACGCCCACATAGGTGGCCTTGTGGTTGTAGTCGATCATGCTCTCGCCATAGCCGTCGAAGATCTGCACATGGCCACGCAGCAGGTTGCTGATCGGGAAGCCGTAGTCCAGCTGCAGTGCACCGTGGGAGCGGCTGCCGGTGCGCAGCGAATGGCGCGCCATCAGCGCGACCTCATGCCCGTTGCGGTTCCAGATCAGGGTCGCGTCACCGCGGCCCATGTAGTCCTCGATGTCCGGATTGTTGTCTTCGCTGCGGCTTTCCGGGATGCGGTACCACGGGCGGAGGACCAGCGCCCAGTTCTCGCGATCCAGGCCGATGTTGAGCATGACCCGGTTCCAGCTGCGCGAGAGCGGATCGGCCCGTCCGTTGGACTGGTGGTTGAGGCTGATGCCGGTCATGCGCCCGCGCCAGCCACCGATCGAGTAGCCGTTGCGGAACACCATCATCACTTCCGGTTCGTAATTGGTTTCGCGGAACGGGCGCGAATCCTCGCTGTTGTAGGCCTGCCAGCGCGAACTCTGGGTGTAGCCGGCCCAGATATCACCGTTGTCGCCGAACAGGTTCTCGGCGATCTTGGTCTTGAAGCTGATCTGGAACTTCAGTTCGGCACTGTCGAGCACCTGCGGGGTCGTTACGCTGTTGGCCGGGTTCGGCGAGTGCGGCATGGTGTTGCGGTCGCTGGTCCAGAACGCGGGCAGCAGGTACACCGGCTTGTAGGCGCGCAGCTGGAACGGGCCCAGCTTGGAGTCCTCGGCCAGCTCCCAGCGGCTGTCCAGCAGCGAACCGCGGCCGGCGTTGGCCAGCGCGCTGTCCGGTGCCGCCGGGCGGAACAGGTCGCTGACCCGTTCGCGCAGTTTCTCTTCGCCCTGGCTCACACGTGCGGTCTGGCGCTCTTCGCGGCGGGCCTGCGCGGCTGCCTCGGCAGCGGCGTCGGCAGCGGCGGTGGCCTGCGGGGTGTGCGCGAACAGGCGGTCATAGCAGGCCAGGCGCGCCGCGTCGGTGGTGATCGCCGCGCAGGCGGCCGGCGAGGTGTCGGTGCTGGGCACGAACTCCTGCGCGGCCAGCGGTGCACTGGCCAGGGCAAGCGCCAGCGGCGCCAGACGGGGAAGCAGCGTGGGGAGGGTCATTGCAGCAGGCCCTTCGGTGGATACGGGAATCGCACAGTGTGGCGGCTGCAACGGATCGCGGCCAGCCCCACGGTTTATGCACGGCCCCGGCGTGCGCGTGGCGTGAAGGCCAGGTGGCTCAGAAGAACCAGGCGAACGCGAACAGGCCCAGCATCGCGATCACCACCGCCAGTTTCAGTGCCAGGCCGAGCAGGATGCCGAGCCAGGTGGCCAGGCCGACCTTGGTCGAGCGGCCGAGTTCGCGGGTGTGCCAGTACTCGCCGAGCAGGGCGCCGATCAGGGGGCCGGCAAACAGGCCGATGGGCATGAAGAACAGGCCGACGATGCTGCCGACGAAGGTGCCCCACAGGGCCTTGCGGCTGGCGCCGACGCGCTGTGCCCCAACCACGGTGGCCAGCACGTCCACCAGCAGTGAAAGCAGGGTCAGTACGCCCAGCGCGACCAGGGTGGGCCAGCCGACATGGGCGAAGCCGTCGGCCCAGGCCGCCAGCAGCAGTCCGATGAATACCAGCGGGATGCCCGGAAGGGCTGGCAGGACGATGCCGGCGATGCCGATCAGGACAAAAATGACCGCTAGCAGATATAAGATGAATGAGAGTCCCATGCTGTCCCGTATGGTGTCCGTTTTGGGGTTGACAGTGAAAGATTTTGCCAGTTGCTTTTTCGTTTTGGGCGGGTTAAGTTGCAGTCGCTGAGCTTGGCAAGGTCACCGTGGATCGTGGCCTGATGAAGCAAGATCTTTCCGATCCGCTGCATCGATGCACCTCGCTTCCCCCTTGCTTGTCAGCCGCCCACCGGGCGTTTCCAACAACAAGAGAGAGTCAAAGGGAGTTAGTGAGATGGCTGAGCGCGAGACCGGTACCGTAAAGTGGTTCAATGATGCGAAGGGCTTCGGCTTCATCAGCCGGCAGAATGGCGAGGACGTGTTCGTGCACTTCCGCGCCATCGAGACCCAGGGCTTCAAGAGCCTCAAGGAAGGCCAGTCGGTGACCTTTGAAGTCGTGCAGGGCCAGAAGGGCCTGCAGGCTGACAAGGTGCAGCCGGTGTAATACCCGCCGCCCGTCGGCATGAAAAAGGCCCGCGCAAGCGGGCCTTTTTCTTTGCCGTTGGCCCGGTGCAGGTCAGCGCAGGATGACCTTGCCATTGACCACGCGCACGTAGGTGTTCTCGCGGATGCCGCCGAGATCGCGCTGGTTGACCACGATGGTACGGCCATCATCCATGCGCACGCTGATGTCATAGGTATCGCTGGTGACGTTCTTCTGGATCTGGTTGCCGGCCAGGGCGCCACCGACCGCGCCTGCAGCGGCGGCGATGTTCTTGTTGCCACGGCTGCCACCGGTGTGGTCGGAGATTTCATGGCCGGCCACGGCGCCGACGATGCCGCCGAGGATCGCACCGGTCGCGCTGGGCGCGGTGCGGCCCGAGGGCACGGTGTTGATGCGGGTGACGATGCCGCAGTCGGCGCAGCGGCCCTGGTTGTAACCGCCATTGTTGCCGTAGCCGCCGTTGTTGTAGCCGTTGTTGTAACCACCGCCGCCGTAACCGGGCGAGGTGGCACAGCCGGCCAGGGCGAGGGTTGCGATGGCACTGGCAGCGATGAGCTGGATCTTCATGAGGCGTCTCCTGGCCGTGAAGGCGGGTGCGTTGGGTGGTACTGCGTCATGCAGCAGGGTGGACGAATCCTCTCCTTTCGAACGTGAACAACGCGCCAACCGTGCGTGCCCTGACCGGCTGCAGGATGAATGCGCGTCAGCGGAAGTCCTGGTGGCAGGCACGGCAGTCCGCCTGCAGTGTTTCCACCACCTGGGCGAGGGCTTTGCAGTCGCCTGGCGGTGAGGCCAGCGCCGTGTTGAGGTTGCCGCGCAGCTGGCTGGCGTGCTGCTGGAACTGCACACTGTCCTTCAGCCCGGGAAAGGCCAGATCCAGATCGTTGGACAACAGGCGTATGGCCTGCAGGCGCGGCACGCTGTCGGCCAGGCTGCAGCGGTTCTGCTGCTGGGCCTGCTGCAGCAGCTGCGACTGCCGCTGCATCACCTGCATGAGGCTGTCCGGGAACGGGTCACGGCGGGCCTGCAGGGCACGGCTGACCATCACCGTGGCGATCAGGCCGATCAGCAGGCCCAGGCAGAGCACGAACAGGTAACGATGGGCGGTGGACAGGCGGCGGGGCGGGCTGGCATTCATGCGGGCTCTCCGGGCTTGCAACGGTGGGTTCGATGCCGGCGTACTGCGGGCGCCGGCACCTGCACGTTAAAATAGCCCGATGAACGAACAGGTCAAACAACGCTTCGCCGGCATCGAACGGCTGTATGGCGTGGGCGCGCTCGAGCGCCTGCAGGGCAGCCGCGTGGCGGTGGTGGGCATGGGCGGCGTCGGCTCGTGGGTGGTGGAGGCGCTGGCCCGTTCGGCGGTCGGCCACCTGACCCTGATCGATGCCGACGATATCTGCGTGTCCAACACCAACCGGCAGCTGCCGGCGATGGAAGGCAACTACGGCCGCAACAAGGCCGAAGCAATGGCCGAGCGCTGCCGTGCGATCAATCCGGACATCGAGGTCGACGCCGTGCAGGCGTTCCTGACCGTGTCCAACATGGCCGAGCTGCTGGACCGGGGGTTCGATCTGGTGATCGATGCCTGCGACAGCTTCCGGGTCAAGGTCGAGACGATCGCCTGGTGCCGCCGCCGCAAACTGCCGTTGCTGACCGTGGGGGCAGCCGGTGGCCGTACCGACCCGACCCTGGTGCGTATCCGCGATGTCTCGCGCACCGAGCACGACGCCATGCTGGCGCTGATCCGCAAGAAGCTGCGCAGCGAATTCAACTTCCCGAAGAACGCCAAGCGCTATTTCGGCGTGCCGGCGGTGTATTCGCTGGAGAATGTGAAGTACCCGCAGGCCGATGGCAGTGTGTGTGGCCTCCGCCCGAACCTGGGCGCCGATGCGGCGTTGAAGCTGGACTGTGGCGCCGGCCTGGGCGCGGCGACCCACATCACCGGCGCGTTCGCCTTCGCGGCGGTGGGCAAGGCGCTGGAGATGCTGCTGGAGCCGAAGAAGGTGAAGGCTGAAGTGGTCGAGGATCACGCCGACGCGTGATGGTAGTGCCGGCCGCTGGCCGGCAACGCCGGAATGCTTGAATCAGCGCAGATGCCGGCCAGCGGCCGGCACTACCGCTATAGCGCCGGCAGCGTGAACAGCCGCCGCGCATTCTCCGTCGTGGCCTGGGCCACGGCATCCAGCTCCATCCCGCGCAGCGCGGCCACATGGCGGGCAATGGTCGCCAGCCGCGCCGGTTCGTTGCGCTGGCCGCGGATGCCGGCATCGGGCTGGTCCGGTGCGTCGGTTTCCAGCAGCAGCTGTTCCAGCGGCATCTCACGTACCAGCCGCTGCAGTCGTTGCGCGCGGTCGTAGGTCAATGGGCCGCCGAGGCCGAGCAGGAAGCCCTGCCCGTGCAGTTGCGCGGCCTGTTCGGGGCTGCCGGAAAAGCTGTGCACCACGCCGCGCAGGCCGCCGATGCGGCGGATGGCGGCGATCACCGCATCCACCGCACGTCGCGCGTGCACGATCACCGGCAGCTCGAATTCACGGGCCAGTTCCAGCTGGCCGATGAAATACACCTGCTGAGCCTCGGCATCCAGTCCTTCGACGAAGAAGTCCAGGCCGCATTCGCCGATCGCGCAGGGGCGTTCGCGCTCGATCCACTCGCGCAGCAGCGGCAGGTGCCCAGGCTGGTGCTCGGCCAGGAACATCGGATGCAGGCCGTAGGCCGGGTACAGACCCGGTGCCTGCCGGCAGACCTCGCGCAGCTTCGGCCAGCTGGCTGCGGTCACCGCCGGTACCACCTGCAGGCGCACACCAGCCGCCTGCGCACGCTCGACCACGGCGGTGCGGTCACGGTCGAACTCGCTGGCGTCCAGATGGCAGTGGCTGTCGACCAGCACGCTCAACGCTGTTCCAGCGGCGGGGGCGTGATGGCGTTGCGGCTCTTCCAGTTGGCCAGCAGCAGGGTGCCGAAGCCCAGCACCAGCTCATCGACGAACGGAATCGGGTCCGGGATGAACAACGTCAGCACGAACAGGCCGGCGGTGAGCTTGAACAGGGTCGGGTAGCGCAGCCGGCGGGCCCATTGCAGTACCGGCAGCAGCATCGGGTTGGCCATGGCGGGAATCCTCGTGGGGAATATGCAAACGCTACCACGGGCCCAGCATTTCCCGATGCTGAATGGGTTACAGCAATGAGCAGGAAATGTGGAGATTCCGTTCAGGCAGCGCATGCTGCAATCTGGTCCGAGAACGTTGCGGATGGTCCGCAAGGAGCAGGTCATGAAAAGCACAACTACAACTGTCCTGGTCGCAGCGGGCGCGCTGCTGGTCGGTGGCATCGCCACCGCCGCCTTCATGAAGAGTGGCGACAAATCGCCCGATTCCATCAGCGCCGCAACCCCCAATGGCGAGTCGCGCCTGGTCGATGGCAGCGCCACCGACGATGGCGCGCGTGGTGACAAGCTCGACCCGTCCGCACCGCGCGGCCTGGAGTACGCCGATGTGCTGAAGGTCGATCCAATCACCGAAAAGCAGAAGGCGTATGCCACCGTGATCGGCACCGATCCGGTCCGTGAGACCTCCACCACCCAGACCCCGCACGAGGTCTGCCAGGACGTGACGGTGCAGGAACGCCTGCCGGAGCGTGATGGCAATGTCGGCGGCACCGTGGTCGGCGCTGTGGTCGGTGGCCTGCTCGGCAACCAGGTGGGTGGTGGTAACGGCAAGAAGGCCGCGACCGCAGCCGGTGCCGTGGCCGGCGGCTTCATCGGCAACCAGATCGACAAGCGCCACGTGGGCGGCCGCGTGGTCAACCGTACCGAACGCCAGTGCCATACCGAGACCGCCACCTCCGAGTCGAGCCGCGTCACCGGCTACAACGTGACCTACCGCAACGAGGACGGCACCACCGGCACCATGCGCATGGCCAGCAAGCCGGGCACCCGCATCGCCATGGGCAACACCGATGTGGTCAAGGGCTACAACGTGACCTACCGCTATGACGGCGCCGAGAAGACCGTGCGCATGGACAACAAGCCGGCCAGCGATCGCCTGCCGGTGGTCGATGGCCAGCTGGTCACGCAGACCGCTGCCGCCGGTGCCACTGCCGCAGCCACGCGCCAGTAATCCCGGCGCAGCCTGCAGTACCTGACGGGCCGGCGTATGCCGGCCCGTTTCGTTGTGGCCTGCGATATTCATCCGCGCGGGGAAGCAATCCTCCATCATGGATGCCCCCTTCGACATGGAGCCGGCATGAGCATCTTCGACCTGCGCATCGAAACCGAGCGGCTGATCCTGCGCCCGCTGCTGCGCGAGGACTACGAACCGTACCTGGCGTTCTGCGCCGACGAGGACACGATGCGCACTCTCGGTGGCGTGCAGCCGCCGTCGGTGGCCTGGCGCGGTTTCTGCAGCCTTGCCGGCGCCTGGCAGCTGTTCGGCTTCTCGATGTTCAGCGTGATCGAGAAATCCAGCGGCGACTGGATCGGGCGGATGGGACCGTGGCAGCCGCAGGACTGGCCGGGTACCGAGGTCGGTTGGGGCATCCGCCATGCCAGTTGGGGCAGGGGCTATGCGCCGGAGGCGGCGGTCGCGGCGATCGACTGGGCCTTCGATACGCTGGGCTGGGATGAGGTGATCCACACCATCGCCGAGAACAACGACAACTCGCGGGCCGTGGCACGCAAGCTCGGCAGTACCCTGCTGCGCATGGGGGAGTTGCCGGAGCCGTACAACGACAAGCCCATGCAGATCTGGGGCCAGTCGCGCGAACAGTGGCGGCAGCGCACACGCTGAACACTGCCCGGTAGTGCCGGCCGCTGGCCGGCAATCTCTTTGCAGCAGGATTCATGCGAGTGCCGGCCAGCGGCCGGCACCACGGTGTAGCCATGCTGCACCCGCGCTTGGCATTCACCGGCGTGCTTGCCAGACTGCATGCAGCCGGCCGCCGGCCGGATCCGAGGGAGCAGGCAATGGTGGAAGAGCGCGTCCCGTTGACGGTGCACGGCATGTCGGTGTCAGGCAATTGCCACAAGGTCCGCCTGCTGCTGGAGCAGCTCGGCAGCCGCTACCGCTGGGTGGAAGTGGACAGTGCCCATGGCCAGACCCACACCCCTGAGTTCCTCGCGCTCAATCCCAATGCGAAGGTGCCGCTGATCGTCCGCGACGATGGTCGCGTGCTGACTGAATCCAACGCGATCCTGTTCTGGCTGGCCGAGGGCACGCCCTACCTGCCCACCGATGGCTGGGACCGTGCGCAGGCACTGAGCTGGATGTTCTTCGAGCAGTACACGCACGAGCCGTGCGTAGCGGTCGCGCGCTTCATCCGCGGCTGGACCCCGCCTGAGTCGCCGCGCCGCGCAGAACTGCCACGCCTGCACGAGCGCGCCGCCACCGCGCTGGCGGTGATGGAGCAACATCTGCGTGAAGCGCAATGGTTCACCGGCAGCGGGTACGGCATCGCCGACATCGCGCTGTTCGCCTATACCGACGTCGCAGGCGAGGGTGGAATCAGCCTGCAGCCATTCCCGGAGGTGCGTGCCTGGCTGCAACGCGTGCGCGGGCAACCGCGCTTCCTGCCGATGCCGGCAGTGACCGCCGAGGTGCGCGCACGCTTCGAGGCCGCGTGACTCTCACCAGGGTGACCCCCACAGGGTAGCGCCTGGCCAACGCCGGGCGGAATGCAGCAACGACACGGAGGGTGTTCGATGTTCGCTGTGGTTCCAGATCCGATTCCCGCACGCATGCGCGTGCTCAACCGCGCCGACGTGTGCGATGCCAATTTCCTCGACGCGGTACGTGGCTGGCGCGGTACCCCGCGTCCGCGCCCGGCGCCGGATGCGCCGATCCTGCCGGGCAGCACGCTCACTGCCGCCGCGTTTGGCGAGCTGTTCGATTCGCAGCTGGCCAGCCGCCAGCTGGACCTGATGGCGCGCGTGCTGCGCGTGCAGAACAAGGTCTTCTACACCATCGGTTCGTCCGGCCACGAAGGCAATGCGCTGTTGGCGCGGGCCTGCCGGCATACCGACCCGGCATTCCTGCATTATCGCTCCGGAGCCTTCATGGCCGAGCGTTCGCGCCAGGTGCCGGGGATCGACCCACTGCGCGATGCCGCGCTGTCCTTTGCTGCCAGCGCCGATGACCCGGCCAGCGGGGGGCGCCACAAGGTGTGGGGCAGCAAACCGTTGTGGGTGCTGCCGCAGACCTCGACCATCGCCTCGCATCTGCCGAAAGCGCTGGGCACCGCGCTCGCCATCGAAAGCGGCAAGCGGCTGGGCCAGGAACTGCCGATTCCGGCCGACAGCATCGTGCTGTGCTCGTTCGGCGACGCCTCGGCCAACCATGCCACCGCGCAGACCGCGTTCAATACCGCGATGTGGTCGGCCTACCAGAAGCTGCCGGCGCCGATCCTGTTCGTCTGCGAGGACAACGGGCTGGGCATTTCGGTGAAGACGCCGGAAGGCTGGATTGCCGAACGCTTCAGCCGCCAGCCGGGGCTGGACTATTTCTTCGCCGATGGTCTGGACCTGGCCACCGGACACGCCCAGGTGCAGGCGGCGGTGGAGCACTGCCGGCGTACGCGGCGGCCGACGTTCCTGCATCTGCGCACCACGCGCCTGATGGGGCACGCCGGTACCGACTTCGAGGTGGAATGGCGCGCGTTGCCGGAGCTGTGTGCGGCCGAGGCGCAGGACCCGCTGCTGCGCTCGGCACAGATTGCGATGGAATCGGGCTGGATGGATGCGGCCGCCATCGAGGTGGCCTACGAGACGATGCGTGCGCGCTGCATGGCCGCCGCCGCCGATGCCGAAGGACGCCCGAAGCTGCAATCGCTGCGCGAAGTGATGGAGCCGCTTGCGCCCTATACGCCGGCTGCGGTGCAGGCCGAAGCACGGCGCGAGGTGCCCGCCGGGACACGCGAAGCGCTGTATGGCGGTGCGGAGGCCTTGCCCGAACGGCAGGCGCCACGCCACTTGGCGATCCAGATCAACCATGCCCTGCAGGAACTGCTGGCGAAGTATCCGCAGAGCCTGCTGTTCGGTGAGGACGTCGCACAGAAGGGCGGTGTCTACACCGTCACCAAGGACCTGCTGCGCCGCTTCGGCCCACGCCGGGTGTTCAACACCCTGCTGGACGAGACCATGATCCTGGGCATGGCGCAGGGTCTGGCCAACCTGGGCATGCTGCCGATTCCGGAGATCCAGTACCTGGCCTACCTGCACAACGCCATCGACCAGGTGCGCGGCGAAGCGTGTTCGCTGCAGTTCTTCTCCAACGATCAGTACCGCAACCCGATGCTGGTGCGGGTGGCCGGGCTGGGCTACCAGAAGGGCTTCGGTGGCCACTTCCACAACGACAACTCGATCACCGCGCTGCGCGACATCCCCGGGCTGGTGGTGGGCTGCCCGTCGCGTGGCGACGATGCGGTGATGATGCTGCGCACGCTGGCCGCACTGGCGCGGGTGGATGGACGCGTGGCGGTGTTCCTGGAGCCGATCGCGCTGTACATGAGCAAGGACCTGCACGAAGCGGGTGATGGCCAGTGGCTGTTTGACTATCCGGCACAGGGCCAGGCACTGGTGCCGGGCGAGGGCCGGGTCTATGCGCCGGAGGCCGGCGACCTCGTGATCTATACCTATGGCAACGGCGTGCCGATGGCATTGCGCGCATCGCGGGCGCTCGAGCAGCAGCTGGGCTGGCAGGTACGGGTGGTCGACCTGCGCTGGCTGGTGCCGCTGGACGCCGGCTTCATCGCCGCCCAGGCTGCCAGCGCTCGGCGGGTGCTGGTGCTGGACGAAGGTCGCCACAGTGGCGGGGTGGGGGAGGGCGTGGTCACCGCGCTGGTCGAGGCGGGGTTCGGCCATCTGCCGTTGCGCCGGGTCTGTGGTGCCGACACCTACACGCCACTGGCGGGGGCAGCAATGTTCGGGCTTCCAAGCGACAATGCGGTGATTGGCGCCGCCCTCGACCTGGCGCAGGAACCCTGATGCATGTGTGGATTGGCGGGAATGTTGTTGCCGGCGCCGCTGGCGTCGGCCGAGGCGCTGCAGGCGCAGGCCCTGGCCATGGGCCAGGCGCTGCACCACCGCGGGCCGGATGATGGCGGCAGCTGGGTCGATGCCGAGGCGGGCATCGCGCTGGCGCATCGGCGCCTGAGCATCCTCGACCTGTCCCCGCTGGGCCACCAGCCGATGGCCTCGGCCGACGGCCGCTACGTGATGGCCTACAACGGCGAGGTCTACAACTTCGCCGCCCTGCGTGAGGAACTGGAGCCGCTGGGGCATGCCTTCCGCGGCCATTCCGACACCGAAGTACTGCTGGCGGCGATCCTGCAATGGGGCGTGGAAGACACCCTGCAGCGCTGCAACGGCATGTTCGCCATCGCGCTGTGGGACCGCCAGGAGCGTTGCCTGTGGCTGGCCCGCGACCGCGTCGGCAAGAAGCCGCTGTACTACGGCTGGGCCGGCGACACGCTGGTGTTCGGTTCGGAACTGAAGGCGCTCTGGCAGCACCCGGCGTTCGACAACGACATCGACCGCGATGCGCTCACATTGCTGCTGCGGCTCGACTACATTCCCGCGCCGCACAGCATCCACCAGCGCTGCTACAAGCTGATGCCGGGCCGCGTGCTGCGCCTGGACGCGGCGGCTGTGGCTGCAGGTGCCGCAGCACATCGCCCGGAACAGGCACAGCGCCCGTACTGGGATGCGCGCGCGCGCATGCAGGCGGCGTTGGCCGCTCCGTTCCAGGGCCGCATCGAGGACGCCGAGGAGCAGCTGGACACGCTGCTGCGCGACGCGGTGGCGCTGCGCATGGTGGCCGACGTGCCGGTTGGCGTGTTCCTGTCCGGTGGCACCGATTCATCGCTGGTGGCGGCGCTGATGCAGGCGCAGAGCGGGCAGCCGGTGCACAGTTTCAGCATCGGCTTCACCGACTCGGGGCATGACGAAGCGCCGCTGGCCAGGGAGCTGGCGGCCCACCTGGGCTGTGATCACACCGAGCTGTACGTCAGCGGTGCCGACGCGTTGGCGGTGGTGCCGCAGTTGCCGGCGATGTTCGACGAGCCTTTTGCCGATGCGTCGCAGGTGCCGACCGCGCTGGTCGCCCGGCTGGCACGGCAGGGGGTGACCGTGGCGCTGTCCGGCGACGGTGGCGATGAGCTGTTCTTCGGCTACACCCGGTATGTACGCGCGCTGCGCAACTGGCAGATGCTCGGCCGCGTGCCGGGGCCGTTGCGGCGCTGGATGGGCGCACGCGCGCAGCAGGGCGAGTCCTCGCGGACCGGTGGCCTGGCCGCGCTGCTGGCCGAGACCGGCGCACGTGGCATCGGCGACGTCTACCGCAACCGCATCTCGCGCTGGCGCGACCCGGCCGCGGCGGTGCCCGGCGCGCAGGCCGCCGGCAGCTTCTACGACCTGGCCGATCCGCTGCACGGCGCGGGGACGCCGGCCGACGCGATGATGCTGGCCGATTTCGTGACCTACCTGCCGGATGACCTGTTGTGCAAGGTCGACCGCACCTCGATGGCAGTCAGCCTGGAGGCGCGCGCACCGCTGTTGGACTGGCGCGTGGCCGAGTTCGCCTGGTCGCTGCCGCTGGGCTTCAAGCGCAGTGAGACGACCAGCAAGGTGTTGCTCAAGCGCGTGCTGGGTCGTTACGTGCCGCATTCGATGGTGCACCGTCCCAAGCGCGGTTTCGGCGCACCGGTCAGCGATTGGCTGAAGGGTGACCTGCGGCCCTGGGCCGAGGACCTGCTGCAGCCGGCGCGGCTGGAGCGTGAGGGCGTGCTGTCGGCGGCGGCGGTGCAGCCGTTGTGGCAGCAGTTCCTGGGAGGGCAGCGCAAGTGGCATACCCATCTGTGGAACGTGCTGATGTTCCAGGCCTGGCAGGCGCATTGGCGGCAGGTGCGCGCGACCGTCACGGGCGGTTGATCTTCACCGGCCTGCACGGGCCCGGCGACTAGGCTGGGCCTCCCGCACCGTGAGGAGTATGTCCCGATGTCCGTCCCCACCATCGCCGTGTTCGTCGGCAGCCTGCGCAAGGACTCCTGCAACCGCAAGCTGGCCCATGCGCTGGAGAAGATCGCCGGCGATCGCGCGCGCTTCCAGTACGTGCAGATCGGCGACCTGCCGCTGTACGACCAGGACTTCGACGCGCACTATCCGCCGCAGGGTACCCGGCTGAAGAACCAGGTGCGCGCCGCCGACGCGGTGCTGTTCGTGACCCCCGAGTACAACCGGTCGGTGCCGGGCGTACTCAAGAACGCCATCGATATCGGCTCGCGCCCCTACGGTGACAGTGCGTTTGCCGGCAAGCCGGCGGCGGTGATCGGCGCCTCCATCGGCCAGATCGGTACCGCCGTGGCCCAGCAGCACCTGCGCAACAGCCTGGCCTTCCTGGACATGCACGTGCTGGGCCAGCCCGAGGCGTTCATCCACTTCAAGGATGGACTGATCGATGCCGACGGCACGATCCACAACGAGGGCACGCAGAAGTTCCTGCAGGGCTACGTGGACCGGTTCCTGGCGCTGATCGCGGTACACGTGAAGGGCGATTGAGACCGATGGGGTCAGAGCCCTCTGCTTCGCAGAGGGATCCGACCCCAGCCATGCCCGGGGTCGGATCCCGTCGCGCAGTGGCGGGTTCTGACCCCACGCCCAGCAGGGCGGGCCAGAGCCCGTATGTTGCACGGGTTCCGACCCGGGGCGCCTGATCTGCGATAATGCTCCGCTCGGGTGCCGCAATGGCGCCTGTCGCAGGCAGTGCGACGCCCCCACGCCAGTCTGGCCAGGCGCCGGCGGATATCCCCCGTTTCTCCACGGCTTATCCACAGGCTTGTCCATGGCCGCCGGGGGCGGCGCATGCCTACACTCGTCTGGCCCACTTTTCCAGGAAACACCGCAGCATGTCCGCTCGTCCCGGCTTCCGTTCCAACCGCAGAGAGCGCGGTGATGGCTTCGATCGCGATCGCGACGAGTCGCGCATCGACCAGTTGCGGGTACCGCCGCATTCGGTGGAGGCCGAGCAGGCGGTGCTGGGTGGCCTGATGCTGGCGCCCGAGGCGTATGACCGGGTCAACGACCAGCTGACCGAAGGCGACTTCTATCGTCGCGATCACCAGATGATCTACCGGGCGATCCGCGAGCTGTCCGAGCGCGAACGGCCGTTCGATGCGGTGACCCTGGGCGAGTGGTTTGAATCGCAGGGCAAGATGGAACTCGTTGGCGACGGCGCCTACCTGATCGAACTGGCCAGTACCACGCCGTCGGCCGCCAATATCGTGGCCTACGCCGAGATCGTGCGCGACAAGGCGGTGCTGCGGCAGCTGATCCAGGTCGGCACCGACATCGTCAACGACGGTTTCCAGCCCGAAGGGCGTGACAGCAGCGAGCTGCTGGCCTCGGCGGAAAAGAGCGTGTTCGCCATCGCCGAACAGGGCGCGCGTGGCCGTACCGATTTCGTGGCCATGCCGGGTGCACTGAAGGATGCCTTCGAGGAGCTGCGCAACCGCTTCGAGAACGGCGGCAACATCACCGGCCTGCCGACCGGTTACAACGATTTCGATGCGATGACCGCCGGCCTGCAGCCGACCGACCTGATCATCCTCGCGGCGCGCCCGGCCATGGGCAAGACCACCTTCGCGCTGAACATCGCCGAGTACGCGGCGATCAAGTCGAAGAAGGGCGTGGCGGTGTTCTCGATGGAAATGTCGGCATCGCAGCTGGCGATGCGCCTGATTTCCTCCAATGGCCGCATCAACGCGCAGCGCCTGCGCACCGGCCAGCTGGAAGACGAGGACTGGAGCCGCGTCACCAGCGCGATCAAGATGCTGAAGGAAACCAAGATCTTCATCGATGATACGCCGGGCGTGTCGCCGGAAGTGCTGCGCTCCAAGTGCCGCCGCCTCAAGCGCGAGCATGATCTCGGCCTGATCGTGATCGACTACCTGCAGCTGATGAGCGTGCCGGGCAACAGCGAGAACCGCGCGACCGAAATCTCGGAGATCTCGCGTTCGCTGAAGGGCCTGGCCAAGGAACTGAATGTGCCGGTGATCGCGCTGTCACAGCTCAACCGCTCGCTGGAAACGCGTACCGACAAGCGCCCGGTGATGGCTGACCTTCGTGAGTCGGGCGCAATCGAGCAGGATGCGGACATGATCGTGTTCATCTACCGCGATGACTACTACAACAAGGAAAACTCGCCGGACAAGGGCCTGGCCGAGATCATCATCGGCAAGCACCGTGGTGGCCCGACCGGTTCGTGCAAGCTGAAGTTCTTCGGCGAGTACACCCGCTTCGACAACCTGGCCCACGATTCGGTCGGCTCGTTCGAGTAACCGTAGTGCCGGCCGCTGGCCGGCAACCACCCCACGGCCGGTAAACCATCCGAAACGCCAAAATTCCGTATGTGGCGTGTAAATGACATGTAACGCGACGCTTCTACGATTCCGCCGCTGCTGCCCTTCGACGCCGCCCTTCGGCGTCCAGCGTGCCCAAGGAATCCGCCTCCATGCCGTCCCACGCTCCGCTTCGCCGCAATCTGCTGGCCCTGCTGGTCTGTGCTTCGCTGCCGTCGCTGGCTGCCGCTGAAACCGCCCCCGCCACCGACGCACCGTCGGCCACCACCCTCGATTCGATCTCGGTGATCGGCCGCGGCGAAGCCCGCCAGGTGCAGCGCGTGACCGCCGAGGACATGAAGATCCTGCCGCCCGGTGCCAACCCGCTGAAGTTGCTGGCCAGCAAGCCGGGCGTGCACTTCGAGTCGGCCGATGCCACCGGCGCCTACGAATGGTCCACCACCATCAGCCTGCGTGGCTTCAACCAGAACCGCCTGGGCTACACCCTCGATGGCATCCCGCTGGGCAACATGGCCTATGGCAACAGCAACGGCCTGCACATCAGCCGTGCGGTGATCAGCGAGAATCTGGGCGGTGCCGAAGTGTCCACCGGCATCGGCGCGCTGGGCACGCCGTCCACCAGCAACCTCGGTGGCGTGTTCCAGTTCTATTCGATCGATCCGTCCACCGAGTACGGCGTGGTGCTGGCGCAGGGCTTCGGCAGTGACAGTGCGCGCCGCAGCTATGCGCGCCTGGAGACCGGTGAGCACCAGGGCTTCGCCGCCTACCTGTCCGGCGTGTATTCGGAAGGCGACAAGTGGAAGGGCAAGGGCTCGCAGGAGCTGAAGCAGTTCAACGGCAAGGCCACCTACAACTTCGGAACAGACAGCAGGATCACCGCGTTGTTCAACGCTCCGCGCCGCGTCGAGGCCGATTACCAGGACCTGTCGCTGGAGATGATCGATCGCCTCGGCTGGGACTGGGACAACTACGCGCCGGACTGGGATCGCGCCGTCGCCGCGGCACGCGGGAAATTCAGCGGCGGCGTCAACAGCCCGTGGGATGCGTACTACTCCGGCCACGGCCTGCGCAACGATGACCTGTCCAGCATCGCCGGCGATTTCGGCCTGAACGAGTCGATGCGGTTGAAGGTCAATGTCTACAACCACAGCAACCGTGGCCAGGGCCACTGGTTCAGCCCGTCCAATCCGTCCAACCCGGGCACCAGCCGCGAGATTCCGATCTCGATCCGCACCACCGAGTACGCGATCGACCGTACCGGCGTGACCTCGGCGTTCACCTGGAACGTTGGCGGCCACGAACTGGAAGCCGGTCTCTGGTACGAGGACAACGGCCACAGCGTGCAGCGCAACTTCTACTACATCGACGGCCCGATCACCGACGACTTCTTCCTGCGCAACCCGGACCAGCGCGTGTGGCACCAGCGCTACACCACCATCACCCGCCAGTTCTACGTGCAGGACCGCTTCCGCCTGTTCGATGACCGGCTGACCATCGACATCGGTGCGAAGTCGCCGCACACCCGCACCAGCGTGCGCACGCCGCTGGGCAGCTATGCCAACAACAGCAGCCTGACCTCGAAGAAGGGCTTCCTGCCGCAGGCCGGCTTCAACTTCAAGCTCAACGAAGGCAACGAGATCTTTGGTTCGTTCGCCAAGAACATCGCGGCCTATGCACTGGGCGTGGGCAGTCCGTTCAACGTGCCGCAGGCCGCCTTCGATGCCAGCGCGCAGAACCTGAAGCCGGAACAGTCGCGCACGATCGAGCTGGGTTGGCGTGGCTACGGCCGTGGCTATGAAGCCTCGGTTGCGGTGTACGACGTCAAGTTCGACAACCGCCTGCTGGCGATCGCACAGTGCGTGGGCATCCTCGGTTGCCCGGCGCTGTTCTCCAACGTGGGTTCGGTGACCAGCCGTGGCGCCGAGGCGACGCTGCAGCTGAAGCCGATGCAGGACCTGTCGTGGTCCAACGCGCTGTCCTGGAATGACAGCACCTATGACAACGACTACGTGAACAACGGCGTGGTGCCGACCCGCGGCAAGAAGACCGTCGACACCCCGGAATGGATGTTCGCCAGCACCCTGGCCTGGACCCCGGGCCCGTGGGACATGCGCCTGTCGGCCAACCACGTGGGCAAGCGCTACGTGACCTACACCAATGATGTATCGGTGCCGAGCTACTGGCTGGTCAACGCTTCGGTGGCCTATGACTTCGGCAAGCTCGGCCCGGCGCAGAACCTGACCGTGGCGTTGAACCTGACCAACCTGACCGACAAGCGCTACCTGTCTTCGATCAACACCAACGGCACCTACGCCGCCGACCCGACCCGCAGCCTGGCGACCATGCAGGTCGGTGCGCCGCGCCAGGTGATGGCTACCGCCACCGTGCGCTTCTGATGCGCGGGCCTGTCGATCCGGAACGCCGTCGTCGTCTGCTGCGCATGGCGTGGCAGGGCACGGGGGCGGCGATCGCGCTGGCGGCGATGCCGGGGCTGGCCACGGCCGGCCCACGGCCGCGGCTGGGGCGCGATCCGTTCACCCTCGGTGTCGCCGCCGGTGATCCGGATCCACAGGGGGCCGTGTTGTGGACGCGGCTGGTACCGGACCCGCTCAATGGCGGCGGCATGCCGTCGCGGGCGGTGCCGGTGCGCTGGTTCGTGGCCGAAGACCCCGGCATGCGCCGGCTGGTGCAGCGGGGGACTGCGGCCGCGGTGCCCGAGCTGGCCCACTCGGTGCACGTGGAGGTCAACGGACTGCGCCCAGGCCGCGACTACTACTACCGTTTTGCCTGCGACGGCGATGAGGAAAGCGCGGTCGGCCACTTCCGCACCGCGCCGCTGCTGGACACGCAACTGCAGCAGCTGCGGCTGGCCCTGTGCACCTGCCAGGCCTGGAACAGTGGCTACTACCCGGTCCTGCGTGATATCGCGAAGAGTGATGTTGACCTGGTGCTGCATGCCGGTGACTACCTGTACGAGTACAGCCCGCTGCAGAACGCGCGTGGTCGCGCGTTGGATGCCGAGCGCTTCAGCGGCGAGACCGTCAGCCTGGAGCGCTACCGTGACCAGTACGCGCTGTACAAACTCGATCCGGATCTACAGGCCGCGCACGCCGCACACGCGTTCGCGGTGATCTGGGACGACCATGAAGTGCAGAACGATTACTCCGGCATCCACCCGGAAAAGCCCGGCGTATCGACCGAAGATTTCATCGTGCGTCGTGCGGCAGCCTATCGCGCGTTCTACGAACACCTGCCGATGCGCAGCTCGCCGGCGGGCAATGGCGGCCTGCGCGTGCACCGGCGCCTGCGCTATGGCGACCTGGCACAGCTGACGCTGCTCGATTGCCGCCAGTTCCGCCCGGCCAATCCCTGTGGCGTCGGCGAGTCGCCACGCTGTGATGCCGCACTGGACCCGCGCATGAGCATGCTCGGCGTGGGCCAGGAAGCGTGGTTCGCGCAGTCGATGGCCGCCGCGCAAGGCACGCGCTGGAACGTGGTGGTGCAGCAGCTGTTGATGGCGCAGCTGCGGCTGGACGGCGGCACGCCACGCGAGCGCTTCTGGAACGACGCCTGGGATGGCTATCCCGCCGCACGCAACCGGTTGCTGCAGGCGATGCAGGCGGGCGGGCAGGGCAATGCCATCGTGCTGGGCGGTGACTGGCATTCCTCTTTCGTCAACGATCTGAAGCTGGATTTCGACGCGGCCAGTGCGCCGGTCGTGGCCACCGAATTCATCGCCCCGGCAATCAGCAGTGGCGGCGACGATACGCCCTATGGCCCGTACTACGGGCCGTCGATTCCGCAGAATCCGCATATCCGCTATTTCGACGGCGACCGCCGTGGCTGGTGGAAGCTGCAGCTGAACCGGCAGACCATGGACGCCGAGCTGCGCTTCGCCGACAGCGTGCTGCGCCCGGATGCGGCGGTGCGTACAGCGGCGCGTTTCCAGGTGACCCACGGCCGCCCGGGCGCAGTCCCGGTGTGAATCCGATCCTGATCGATGGCGGGTAGTGCCGGCCGCTGGCCGGCAACCGCATTAACCACTGGTTTCATCGCTCCCAGCCCGGGTTTCGTCGCAAACCGTTTGCGGGCGGCCTGGGCGGGGCGCCAAGGTGTCCGCAGGCGGCAGGGTGCCGCCCCAAGGAGACCGTGATGAAGACCCTGTTCGCGCTCGGTGTGTGGTGCCTGCTGTTCGTGCTGTGCTGGCCGCTGGCGATCCTCGCCCTGATCGCCTGGCCGTTCGTGTGGCTGCTGAGCCTGCCGTTCCGCCTGGTCGGCATCACCTTCTCGGCGCTGTTCGCCTTCCTGCGCGCGCTGTTCATGCTGCCGGCGCGGTTGCTCGGTGGTCGGGTGGTTCCCGCATGAGGAGGGTGCTGCTGGTCGGTCTGGCCCTGTTGGCGGCCCCGGTACTGGCCGCACCTCCAGCGCCGCCCTCGGTGTGGCTGGAACGCCAGCAGACCGCCGCTGCCGATGAGGCGAACGCTGCAGCGGTCTCTGTGCAGAAGGCCAAGGAGCGCTGCAGGGTCGCGAAGGAATGGAAGGTCGGCGATACGGTTGTGCAGCACAGGGTCTGTGAGGATCCGCCGAAGAAGCCCACTGGGAAGGTGTAGAGCCGAGCCCATGCTCGGCTCCACCTCATGCTGCCTCGGCACGCAGCGCCGCCTGCACGGCCGGTCGTGCGTTGATCCTGCGGACATAGGCAGGCAGGGCCGGCCACGGCGCCAGATCGATGGAGAAGAAGCGGCACCAACCCAGCACCGTAAACAGGTAGGCATCGACCACGCTGAAGTCGGGCCCCATGAGGAAGTCCTGCGTTGCCAACGTCTCCTGCAGCAGGTCGAAAC
The DNA here is from genome assembly GCF_003550055.1 of Stenotrophomonas sp. AG209. NCBI lineage: Bacteria > Pseudomonadati > Pseudomonadota > Gammaproteobacteria > Lysobacterales > Lysobacteraceae > Stenotrophomonas > Stenotrophomonas sp. AG209. Next base: position 953,032 of record NZ_QXDB01000001.1, on the reverse strand, counting down.
GCTTGAACAGCTTCTGCCGGAAGAAGGCTTTGGCCGCTTCCGGCAGATCGGCGTTGAACAGCGGCGCCGAGCCGGCGTGGATCTCGCTGGTCACGAAGTTCAACCACTCCTGCAGTCGCACCCGCTCCCAGCTGCCGGCGGGCGGCGCCAGCGCGCATCCGGGTTTCAGGTCGGCCAGGTACTGGACGATGGCCGGGCCTTCGGTCAGCACCTGTCCGTCATCCAGTTCCAGCGCCGCGACATAGCCTTTGCGGTTGATGGTGCGGAAATCGCGGCCATCGGCGGTCTGCTTGCTGGCGTTGTCGACCTTGATCAGCTCGAAGGGCAGGCCGAGCTCACGCAGCACGATATGGGGCGACAGCGAGCAGGTGTAGGGCGCGTAGTACAGCTTCATGGACGGTCTCGAGGGGGAAAGGACGGCTGGGCCAGCCGATGCGAGGCAGTCTGCTGTGCGAGCGGTATCCGGTAAAATCAATCTTCGATTTTCTTGCCATAAGCTGGGCTACTGCCAGTCATGATGAATCTTGCCCATTGGCGCCTGCTGGTTGCGGTGGCTGACGAGGGAACCATCTCGCGCGGCGCTGACCGGGTCGGCATCAGCCAGTCCGGTGCCAGCCAGGCCCTGGCCCAGCTGGAATCCTCATTGGGGTTTGCGGTGTTCGTGCGCGAGCGGCGCCAGGTGGAGATCACTGCGCTCGGGCAGCGGGTGATCGAACACGCACGCATCATGCTGGGCGGCCTGCAGGCGATCCGTGCGCTGGCCGATGACAGCCAGGGGTTCAGTGGCGCACGCATCCGTCTGGCGACCTTCCCGTCACTCGTTTCCAGCGTGCTGCCAGCGCTGCTGCGGGATTTCCAGCGCCGCCACCCGGGCATCGAGGTGGTGATCGTGGAGGGTACGGACGAGGAGGTCGAGCGCTGGCTCGAATCGGGCACGGTCGATGCCGGCGTGGTGATGAACCCCGCTGCCGATCGCGTCCCGTTGATGCTGGGCAGCGATGGGTGGATGGCGGTGCTGCCGCAGGCGCATCCGCTGGGGCGTCGCGCCACGGAAAGCGGGGTGGCCTTGAGCGAGCTGGCGGGCGAACCCTTCATCCTCGCAACAGGGGGCTGTGCGGTGAACGGTCAGCGCTTGATGGCGGACGCTGGTCTACAGCTGAGCGACGTACGGGTGACCGTGCGCGACTGGGCCAGCGCGTGCGTGCTGGCGCGCGAGGGACTGGGCGTCTCGCTGGTGCCGGAATCGACGTTGCCGGACGATCTCCACGGCCTGCGCGTGCTGCCGGTGAAGCCGGCCATCCGTCGATTGTTTGGCCTGGTCTGTTCGCCGGCGGGTCGCGCATCGCGTGCAACGCAGGTCTTCATGCAGGAGCTGGCCACGGCCGTTGCGGGCAGTGCGTCTGGATCAGCGTGAGCCCGCTACCGGCGGGGAGCCCGAGCGCGGGGGCGTCAGCTGCCCGGCAGGGGTGCGGGCAACAAAAAACCCCGCCGAGGCGGGGTTCTTTGTTTGCAGGCGCGTGCCGACCAACGGTCGGCACCTACCCGGATGCAGATCAGTTCGCCTTGTGGATGGCGCGCTTGCTGACCGCCATCGCCGCGTCGTGGATCACTTCCGACAGCGACGGGTGGGCGTGGCAGATGCGGGCCAGGTCATCGGCCGAGCCGCTGAACTCCATGGTCAGCACGCCTTCGTGCACCAGTTCGGAGACGTTGGCGCCGACCAGGTGCATGCCGAGGATGCGATCGGTTTCGGCATGGGCCAGGATCTTCACGAAGCCAGCCGGCTCGATCATCGCCACGGCACGGCCGTTGGCGGCGAACGGGAAGCTGCCGGCCTTGTACGGAATGCCTTCGGCCTTCAGCTGGGCTTCGGTCTTGCCGACCCACGCCAGTTCCGGCTCGGTGTAGATGACCCACGGGATGGTGTCGAAGTTGACGTGGCCCGGCAGGCCGGCGATCAGCTCGGCCACCGCGATGCCTTCCTCGAAGCCCTTGTGCGCCAGCATCGGGCCGCGCACGCAGTCGCCGACCGCCCACACGCCGTTGACGCCGGTGTGGCAGTGCGCGTCGACTTCGATCTGGCCGCGCTCGTTGATCTTGACGCCGGTGCCTTCGGCCAGCAGGCCCTTGGTGGCGGCGCGACGGCCAACGGCCACCAGCAGCTTGTCCACGGTCAGGGTCTTTTCGCCTTCGCTGTCGGTGTAGGTGACAACGACTTCCTTCTTCTTGCCCTTGCCGGTGATCTCGGTCTTGGAGACCTTGGCGCCGAGGCGGATGTCCAGGCCCTGCTTCTTGAATTCCTTGGCAGCGGTCTTGGCCACTTCGGCGTCGGCCACGGCCAGGAACTCCGGCAGTGCTTCCAGGATGGTGACTTCAGCGCCCAGGCGCTTCCACACGCTGCCCAGTTCCAGGCCGATCACGCCGGCGCCGATCACGGCCAGGCGGTTCGGCACTTCGGTGAAGTCCAGGCCGCCGACGTTGTCGACGATGGTCTCGCCGTCGAACTTGGCGAACGGCAGTTCGATCGAATCCGAACCGGCGGCGATGATGACGTTGGTGCCCTTCAGCTCGACGATGGAACCGTCATGCTGGGTGACCTTGACCACGTTGCCCGGCTGCAGTTCGCCAAAACCGTAGTAGGCGGCGACCTTGTTGGCCTTGAACAGCATGCCGATGCCGCCGGTGAACTGCTTGACGATCTTGTCCTTGCGGCCAACCATCGCCTCGACGTCGATCTTGGCATCCTTGAAGCTGATGCCGTGGTCGCCAAAGATGTGGCCCATGTTCCAGAACTGGCGCGAGGAATCCAGCAGCGCCTTGGACGGGATGCAGCCCACGCGCAGGCAGGTGCCGCCCAGCGCCGGCTTGCCGTCCTTGCCCAGCGCTGCGTCGATGCAGGCGGTCTTCAGGCCCAGCTGGGCCGCGCGGATGGCAGCGTGGTAACCGGCCGGGCCGGCACCGATGACGACGACGTCGAATTGTTCAGCCATTGAATTATTCCTTGATGCATTACCAGAACCCCTCCGCGCAGGCGCGGAGGGGCGGGAGGTTTCTTACAGGCCGAACAGCATGCGGCCCGGGTTTTCCAGCTGGTTCTTGATGTCCACCAGGAACTGCACCGAGTCCTTGCCGTCGATGATGCGGTGGTCGTACGACAGCGCCAGGTACATCATCGGCGCGATCACGACCTGGCCGTTCTGGGCGATCGGACGCTCCTTGATGGCGTGCATGCCCAGGATGGCGCTCTGCGGCGGGTTGATGATCGGGGTCGACAGCAGCGAACCGAAGGTGCCGCCGTTGGTCACGGTGAAGGTGCCGCCCTGCAGTTCTTCCAGGCTCAGCTTGCCGTCACGCGCCTTCTTGGCGTAGTCGGCGATGGTCTTCTCGATGTCGGCGAACGACATGCGTTCGACGTTGCGCAGCACCGGCGTGACCAGGCCCTTCTCGGTCGACACGGCGATCGAGATGTCCGAGTAGCCGTGGTAGATGATGTCGTCGCCGTCGATCGAGGCGTTGACCAGCGGGAAGCGCTGCAGCGCGTTGGCAGCGGCCTTCACGAAGAAGCTCATGAAGCCCAGCTTGATGTCGTGTGCCTTGACGAACTCGTCCTGCAGTTCCTTGCGCGCGGCCGACACCTTGGACAGGTCGACTTCGTTGAAGGTGGTCAGCATGGCGGTGGAGTTCTTCGACTCCATCAGGCGCTCGGCGATGCGCTTGCGGATGCGGGTCATCGGCACGCGTTCTTCCGGACGTGCGCCACCGGCCTTGCCGGCGCCGCCGTTGCGGGCGAAGTTGACGATGTCTTCCTTGGTCACCGCGCCGCGACGGCCGGTGCCGTCGACGTCGGCCGGGTTCACGCCTTCCGTGATAGCGGTGAAGCGGGCGCCCGGCGGCAGCGCGTCGGCGGCCGACTTGGCAGCCGGGGCCGGAGCGGCGGCAGCGGCCGGAGCCGCGGCGGCCGGGGCAGCAGCGGCAGCCGGAGCGGCTTCAGCGGCCGGAGCCGGGGCAGCAGCGACGGCGCCTTCCTCGATGATCGCCACGACCTGGCTGGAGGTCACGGTCGAGCCTTCGGCGAACTTGATTTCCTTGAGCACGCCGTCGACCGGCGACGGCACTTCCAGGACGACCTTGTCGGTTTCCAGGTCAAGCAGGTTTTCGTCGCGCTTGACGGCGTCGCCCACCTTCTTGTGCCAGGTGGCGATGGTGCCGTCGGCGACGGATTCGGGCAGTACCGGGGCTTTGACTTCGGTGGCCATTGCGGGAGCTTCCTGGTTTGTCTTCTAAATAGGGGGAGGATTATTCAGCGAACGTGTCGTTGAACGGGTTGACCAGTGCATCGGCGACCAGCTGCTGCTGTTCGCGGACGTGGTCAGCCATGTGACCGGCAGCCGGCGAAGCCGAACGTGCGCGACCGGCGTAGTGCAGGTTCTGGCCATCGGCCAGGCAGAACTGCAGGTGGTGGCGGATCTGGTACCACGCACCCTGGTTCTGCGGTTCTTCCTGCGTCCACACCACGTCGGTGGCCTTGCCGTACTTCTTCAGTTCGGCAGCCAGCAGCGCACGCGGGAACGGGTACAGCTGCTCCACGCGGATGATCGCCACGTCGTCCTGGCCACGCTTGGTCTGGTCTTCCAGCAGGTCGTAGTAGACCTTGCCCGAGCACAGCACCACGCGCTTGACCTTCTTGGCGTCCGCGTTGGCGTCGCCGATCAGGTGCTGGAACTCGCCGTTGGCCAGTTCGTCCAGGGTCGACACGGCCAGCTTGTGGCGCAGCAGCGACTTCGGCGACATCACCACCAGCGGCTTGCGGGTGGTCAGGTGCAGCTGGCGGCGCAGCATGTGGAAGGCCTGTGCCGGGGTCGACGGCACGACCACCAGCATGTTCTCCAGCGCGCACAGCTGCAGGAAGCGCTCCAGGCGCGCCGAGCTGTGTTCCGGGCCCTGACCTTCATAGCCATGCGGCAGCAGCAGGGTCAGGCCGGAGATGCGGCCCCACTTGGCTTCACCGGCGGCGATGAACTGGTCGATGACGACCTGGGCACCGTTGGCGAAGTCGCCGAACTGGCCTTCCCAGATGCACAGCGTGTTCGGATCGGTGGTGGAGAAGCCGTACTCATAGGCCATCACCGCTTCTTCGCTCAGCAGCGAATCGATGACGGTGGCCTTCTCCGGCGAATCCACCAGCTGCCGCAGCGGCATGTAGTAGTTGTCGGTCTTCTGGTCGTGCAGGATCGCGTGGCGGTGCGTGAACGTGCCGCGGCCGACGTCCTGGCCGACCAGACGCAGGGCACTGCCTTCGTCGAGCAGGGTGGCGTACGCCAGGTTCTCGGCAAAGCCCCAGTCGCCCGGGATCTCGCCGGCGGCCATCTTGCGGCGGTCGTCGTAGACCTTGGCCACGCGCGAATGCAGCTGCACTTCGTCCGGAATGGTGTTGATCAGCTTGGCCAGCTCGACCAGCTTGTTCTTCTCGACCTTGGTCGAGACCGGATCGGACAGTTTGCCTTCCAGCAGCTTCGGCCAGTCGACGAACAGCGGGCTGGTCGGCGGAGTCTTCTCGACCTTGGCCAGCTCGGTGGTCACTTCACCGGCGTCCAGCTTCTCACGGTAGGCATCGACCATCGCCTTGCCGGCACCGGCGGCGATCACGCCCGCCTTTTCCAGCTGCTCGGCGTACATCTCGCGGGTGGTGGCGTGCTTGCGGATCACCTGGTACATCAGCGGCTGGGTGATCGCCGGTTCGTCGGCCTCGTTGTGGCCCCAACGGCGGTAGCACATCAGGTCGATGACCACGTCCTTGGCGAACGTCTGGCGGAACTCGAAGGCCAGCTGTGCGGCGAACACCACGGCTTCCGGATCATCGCCATTCACGTGCAGCACCGGTGCGGCGATCATCTTCGCCACGTCGGTGGCATAGCGCGTGGAGCGCGTATCCAGCGGGTTGGAGGTGGTGAAGCCGACCTGGTTGTTGACCACGATGTGCACGGTGCCGCCGACGGCGAAGCCGCGGGCCTGCGACATCTGGAACAGTTCCATGACCACGCCCTGGCCGGAGAAGGCCGCGTCGCCGTGGATCAGGATCGGCATGACCTGCTTGCGTGCGGTGTCCTTGCGGCGCTCCTGGCGCGAACGCACGGAACCGGCCACGACCGGGTCGGCGATTTCCAGGTGCGACGGGTTGAACGCCAGCGCCAGGTGCACCGGGCCGCCGTCGGTGGCGACGTCGGCGGAGAAGCCCATGTGGTACTTCACGTCACCGGCCGACGCGTGCTCGTCGTGTTCGAACTTGCCTTCGAATTCGTCGAACAGCTTGCGCGGGTTCTTGCCCAGGGTGTTGACCAGCACGTTCAGGCGGCCGCGGTGGGCCATGCCGATCACCACGTCCTTGACGCCATCCTTGCCGGCGCTGCGGATGATGGTGTCCATCATCGGGATCAGCGAGTCGCCGCCTTCCAGCGAGAAGCGCTTCTGGCCGACGTACTTGGTGTGCAGGTAGCGCTCCAGGCCTTCGGCCGCGGTCAGGCGCTCCAGGGTGCGGCGCTGGGTGTCAGCGTCCAGCTGGTAGTTGCCACCGGCCGCTTCCAGCTTCTTGTAGATCCACTGGCGCTGCTCGACCTCCGAGATGTGCATGAACTCCGCACCGATCGAGCCGGTGTAGGTCGCCTTCAGGCGTGCCAGCAGGTCGCGCAGCTTCATGCGCGGCTGGCCGCCGACGCCGCCGGTGCTGAACTCGCTGTTGAGGTCGCCATCGGACAGGCTGTGGAACGGCAGGCCCAGGTCCGGGGTGTTGACCGGCGCGGCCAGGCCCAGCGGATCGAGGCGGGCGTCCAGGTGGCCGCGCGAACGGTAGGCGGTGATCAGACGACCGACATTGCGCTCGCGCTCGTCGCCCGCACCATTGCCGGTGCCGGCTTTCAGCGCATCCTTGGCCGCGTCCGCGATGTGGGAGATGACGGCCGAGTGCGGAATGTCACCTGCTTCGCGGCCCTTGAAGCCGTCGAAGTAGGTTTTCCATTTGGGATCGACACTATCCGGGGAGACCAGGTACTGCTCGTACAGGTCCTCGACATAGGAGGCGTTGCCGCCGGCGAGTTGCGAAGATTGCGCAAACTGCTTCAGTTGATTGTCCACGATGGAGGGTGTTGATTCGCTTTGTGGGGTATGGCTTCAGAAGGACCCGGCACGAAGATGAATAGCCATGCACGGGCGCGTTCAAACAGCCAAATTGTACCCCCAACCGGACACGAAGGGGCACCACCCGAGGCATCGTGCGTCCCCCGGTGCCGCTCCCAGACAGGTTGGCGCGGTGGCGCGCGCTCAGATGCCGAGCGCACGCAGTTCGCTGCAATCGCGCGAACGGTCCCAGACGCGCTGCAATTGCTGCTCGAACGGCTGCGAACGTGCAGGCAGCGCGATGCCGGCCTCGCCGTCGAGGCGATGGCCGATCAGACGAAAGTAGAAGTCGCCCGCATCGTTGAGCAGGCACGCCGAGGCCAGCGCGCGGTCGATCGGGTCGCTGACCTCGCGGAACTGGATCACGCTGGGCAGGCGCTGGGCCAGCGCCAGCAGCGGCGCGCCGGCAGCGGCGATCGCGGCCGCGTCGTGCACGATCACCCGCAGCTGCTTGTCGTGACGGGCGGTGACGAAGCGGCGCAGGGCGGCCTGCACCGGCGGTGCGTCAAGCAGTCCGGGGTCCAGCTGGCGGCTGTGCAGCCACAGCTGGCGGCGGGCGCGGTGGATGATGGCGGTGGTGATGGCCACCGCCTCGGCGCAGCTGTCGATGGCGCTGGCCGCGCCCAGCCGGCGGCGCATCTGCTGGTGGCCGATGCCGGCCTCCTCGAACACCTCGCCCTCGGGCAGGAAGCCCTGGCGGGCATAGAAATCGCGGGCCGGCAGCTGGGCGTGCAGGTGCAGTTCGGCCAGGCCGAGCCTGCGCCCAGCCTCGACCAGTGCCTCCAACAGGGCCTCGCCGACACCGTTGCTGCGATGGCTGGCCAGCACGGCCATGCGGCCGATGCGACCGTCCGGGGCCAGCCGGCCGGTGCCGACCGGCTGGCCGTCACTGTCCAGCGCCAGCACATGGGCGCTGACCGGGTCCAGCGCATCGCGTTCCAGCTCGGCGGCGATGCCCTGTTCCTGCACGAACACGCGTTGGCGCACCTCGTGGATGGCGACGTGGGCATCGGCGTGGCTGACCTGCTGGACCCGGATCATGGCGATGGCTCAGGCCCGGCCGGCGCTGTCGTCTTCTTCGTCGTCCTCGAAGTTGACGATGACCTCGATACCGTCGTCGTGCACGGTCACGGAGTGGACATCGTCGGACACCGCATCGGCGTCGATCGCATCCACGCGGTCGCGGCCTTCGACGACCTCGCCGAGCACCACGGCATCCTCGCCGTCTTCCTCGTCTTCGGCCTCGTATACCTCATTCGGGTCGATCAGCTGGAACACACCACCGACCAGCAGCTGCTGGACCACGGCCCGGCCCTTGTCGGACAGGCCGCGATAAGCGGCGGCATCGAGCTGTTCGGCGCCAGCCAGGCGCTGCGCGTCCTTCACTGGCAGCGCGAAGTCCTGGCCGCTGACGTACAGGCTGGCGCCACGCTTGGCCCGGCGCCAGGCCAGGCGGGCCCACGGGTGGCGCTGCAGCAGCAGGCCCGAGGCCAGCGCTTCGACCACTTCCTCCGCGGCCGGTGCGGCCTGGTGGGCCATCACTTCGCCGGCGGCGCGGTAGGTGGTGATGAAGCGGCCGAACCAGTCGCCCAGCTTGTCCGGGTCGTTCATGCGGATGGCGTTGAGGGCGGTGATCACCCGTGCCATCGCCACCGTATCGATTTCGTTCGGGTCGGCCGGCACCTTCAGGTCGGCATCCTGGTAGCGGATGTTCTCGTCGGCATCGGCGATCAGGGTGTCCAGGTAGTCGCTGATCAGCTCGGCCGACGCCGGTGCGCGCATGCCGAACGAGAAGGTCAGGCAGGGATCTTCGGCGACACCGTGGTGCGGCACGTTCGGCGGCAGGTACAGCATGTCGCCCGGCGCCAGCACCCAGTCGTGGGTCGGCTTGAACACCTTCAGCAGCTTCAGTTCGACGTCCGGGCGGAAGCCCAGCGGCGGCTGCTTGCCCTTGATCGATTCGCTGGCGTCGATCTGCCAGCGGCGATGGCCATGGGCCTGCAGCAGGAACACGTCGTACTGGTCGACGTGGGCGCCGACCGAGCCGCCGGTGGCGGCAAAGCTGATCATCACGTCATCCATGCGCCAGCGCGGCAGGAAGCTGAAGTGCTCGATCAGGGCGCGCACGTCCTTGTCCCACTTGTCGACATCCTGCACCAGCAGGGTCCAGTCGTGGTCGGGCAGGGCGGGGAAGATGTCTTCCTGGAACGGGCCGCTGCGAACGCGCCAGCTGTCCTGCGTCTTGTCGTGCTCGATCAGGCGCGCCAGCACGCCTTCCTCGCAGGCCAGGCCGGCCAGGTCTTCCGGCTGCACCGGGGTCTGGAAGTCCGGGAAGGCATTGCGGATCAGCAGCGGGCGCTTCTGCCAGAAGTCGCGCAGGAACACGGCCGGGGACATGCCCAGCGGCTGTCCGGGGCGGGCGGTGACTTCGATGACGGGGGCGGTGGATTTACGGGCGGCCATGGGGGGATCCTTGCAGCGGAAAGCGGGAGGGGCGGTGTGGCGGACCGCCTGAGATGTCCATTGTCCGCCGTTCGTGGGGATTGCGCACGTGCGCGGGTTTGTCGCGGGGTGTCCGGCCAACGGCGGAGCCCCTTGTGGCGACATCTTGGTAGGGTCGACTGTTAGTCGACCGTCTTCATGAGCTGGGCCGGGCGGGTGGGCCATGCAGGGGACGCTGCAAGTCCCCCTCCGGGGCCCGGCCCAGTCGCTGGCGGCTGTGCGTTCAGGCGCTTGCGAAGCAGTGCTTCGCAAGCAAAGCGCCTTCACCCCTGTAAGCTCGATGGCGCCATCCATGGCGCCAACGCCCCTGCATGGCCCACCCGCCCGTCCCCTGACAGTTTCCTGCGCGGCCCGCCACGGAATGGAAGAAGATCAAAGGCAACAGCGGGTCGCGCGCTGCGCTTGCTCATGCTCCTGACCCCATCGGACAAACAAAAGAGGGACGCGGCGAAGCCGCGTCCCTCTTTCAAATTCCATCTCGATAACCCAATGCTCTTCGATCCGTCACCGGAAATCTGTCAGAGGTGGGGCGGGATGGGTTCGCGGGGGTGTCCGCGGCATGGATGCCGCGGCCAAGCCCCCAGGGACGGGTTCACGGCGTCCCCCGCGAACCCAACCCGCCCCGCCAAGCACGGCATAACCCAGAGCCGCCTTTGACGTTGCAGTTGCTGTTGCCGTTGCAGTAAAGCCTGCCGCAGGCAGCGCCCGCGGCCGCCGCCGCAAAGGAAACCCTTAAATCTTCTTCGCCAGCGACTCGGCCAGGCCGGTGTAGCTGCCCGGGGTCATCTCCAGCAGACGCTGCTTCGCATCCGCCGGCAGCTCCAGCCCCTGCACGAACGCACGCATCGACTCGGCCGTGATGCCCTGGCCGCGGGTCAGCGCCTTCAGCTGCTCGTACGGATTCGGCAGGCCGTGGCGGCGCATCACCGTCTGCACGGCCTCGGCCAGCACTTCCCAGGCCGCGTCCAGATCGGCGTCCAGGCGCTGCGGGTTCACTTCCAGCTTGCCCAGGCCCTTGGCCAGCGAATCCAGTGCCACCTGGCTGTGGCCGAACGCGGTACCCAGCGCACGCAGCACGGTGGAGTCGGTCAGGTCACGCTGCCAGCGGCTGATCGGCAGCTTCGCGCTGAAGTGTTCGAACAGCGCGTTGGCGATGCCGAAGTTGCCTTCCGCATTCTCGAAATCGATCGGGTTGACCTTGTGCGGCATCGTCGACGAACCGACTTCGCCTTCCTTCAGGCGCTGCTTGAAGTAGCCCAGCGAAACGTAGCCCCAGATGTCACGGGCCAGGTCGATCAGGATGATGTTGGCGCGGCGTGCGGCATCGCCGATCTCGGCGATGTTGTCGTGCGGCTCGATCTGGGTGGTGTACGGGTTGAACACCAGGCCCAGGCCGGTCACGAAGCGCTCGGCGAAGGCCGGCCAGTCCACGTCCGGGTAGCTGGCGATGTGGGCGTTGTAGTTGCCGACCGCGCCGTTGATCTTGCCGGTCAGTTCGACGGCGGCGATCTGCCTGCGCTGGCGCTCCAGGCGGGCGACCACGTTGGCCAGTTCCTTGCCCAGGGTGGTCGGCGAGGCGGTCTGGCCGTGGGTGCGCGACAGCATCGGCTGGCCGGCATGGGCGTGGGCCAGGGTGCGCAGGGTGCTGGCGATGCCGTCCAGGGTCGGCAGCAGCACCTCGCGGCGCGCCTGTTCCAGCATCAGCCCGTAGCTGAGGTTGTTGATGTCTTCGCTGGTGCAGGCGAAATGCACGAATTCCAGCGCCGGGGCCAGCTCGGCGTCGTCCTTCAGCTGTTCCTTGATGAAGTACTCCACCGCCTTGACGTCATGGTTGGTGGTGCGCTCGATCTCCTTCACGCGCGCGGCCTGGGCCGGGCTGAAGCCGGCGGCCAGCGCGCGCAGGCGGGCGATGGCGGCGTCGGAGAACGGCGCCAGTTCGACGATGCCCGGCTCGGCGGCCAGGGCCAGCAGCCATTCCACCTCGACCGTGATGCGGGCCTTGATCAGGCCGTACTCGGAGAAGATCGGGCGCAGGGCGTCGACCTTGCCGGCATAGCGGCCATCGAGCGGGGACAGGGCGAGCAGGGCGGAATCGGACATGTCGGCAGGGCTGGGACGAGCGGCGGGGCCGATATTCTACGACGTGCCGGTGAGGTAGTGCCGGCCGCTGGCCGGCTACCACGCCCGGCCCACGATTCCATGGAGTGCCGGCCAGCAGCCGGCACTACCCCTTGCGCGTGCGGAACGGCCGTGCAGACGGAACGATCTGGCCCGTCCTCGTCATCCCACGCTACGGGCAAGGGAGTATCGTTGGCGCAGCCGCCAGCCCGGGAAGCGACACCCTGCCAGCCGCCGCTTCCCTTTCCCCAACTGAAGTAGTGCGGAGTTGATGCAATGAGCAAAGCTGCAAGCAAGGGTTTCAGAATCGAACATGACAGCATGGGCGAACTGCAGGTGCCTGCCGACGCCCTGTGGGGCGCGCAGACCCAGCGTGCCGTGCAGAATTTCCCGGTGTCGGGCCAGCGCATGCCGCGCGGTTTCATCCGTGCACTGGGCCTGGTCAAGGGCGCTGCTGCCGGCGTCAACGCCGAGCTGGGCCATCTGCCGAAGACCGTGGCCAAGGCCATCCAGACCGCTGCCGCCGAAGTGGCCGCCGGCAACTGGGACGCGCAGTTCCCGATCGATGTCTACCAGACTGGTTCGGGCACTTCCTCGAACATGAATGCCAACGAGGTCATCGCCACCCTGGCCAATCGTGCCGGCAAGGCCGGCAAGACCGCGGTGCACCCCAATGACCACGTCAACCAGGGGCAGAGCTCCAATGACGTGATCCCGACCGCGTTGCGCGTATCGGCGGTACTGGCGGCGCATGAGCAGCTGCTGCCGGCGCTGGTGCACCTGCGCAAGACCCTCGACAAGAAGGGCCGCAGCCTGCGCAAGGTGGTCAAGACCGGCCGCACGCACCTGATGGATGCGATGCCGCTGACCTTCGAGCAGGAGTTCGGCGCATGGTCCGCACAGCTGGCCTCGGCGCAGGAGCGCATCGAAGACAGCCTCAAGCGCGTGCGTCGCCTGCCGCTCGGCGGCACCGCCATCGGTACCGGCATCAATGCCGATCCGCGCTTCGGCGCGCAGGTGGCCAAGGCGCTGAAGCAGCAGACCGGTTTCAAGTTCGACAGCGCCGAGAACAAGTTCGAAGGCCTGGCCGCGCAGGATGATGCCGTGGAACTGTCGGGCCAGCTCAATGCACTGGCCGTGGCGCTGATCAAGATCGCCAATGACCTTCGCTGGATGAACGCCGGTCCGCTGGCCGGGCTGGGCGAGATCGAATTGCCGGCGCTGCAGCCGGGCAGCTCGATCATGCCGGGCAAGGTCAATCCGGTGATTCCGGAGGCGACGGTGATGGCCTGCGCGCAGGTGATCGGCCACCACACCGCGATCACCGTGGCCGGGCAGACCGGCAACTTCCAGCTCAATGTCACCCTGCCGCTGATCGCGGTGAACCTGCTGGATGGCATCGGCCTGCTGGCCAATGTGTCCCGCCTGCTGGCCGACAGCGCGATTGCCGGGCTGAAGGTGCGCGAAGACCGTGTAGCCGAGGCGCTGGCGCGCAACCCGATCCTGGTCACTGCACTGAACCCGATCATCGGCTACGAGAAGGCGGCGGCCATCGCCAAGCGTGCCTACAAGGAACAGCGCCCGGTGCTGGACGTCGCGCTGGAGGACAGCGGCCTGGACGAAGCCGAGCTGCGCCGCCTGCTGGACCCGGCCGCGCTGACTGCTGGTGGCATCCAGGCGGGGGGCGGTGGCGGCGGCGGTTGATCGAACGGCGTGCGGACCAAGGTCCGCACCCACCACACGCAGGAACGCCGCCCTTGGGCGGCGTTTTTCTTCAGCGACGGTCGGCGACGATGTTGCCGAAGGTGTCGGTGTAATCCTTGAATTCCGGGATGCGCTGGATCAGGTCGGCCGGGATCACCTCCATGCCCTCCGGCGGCTGGATCTTCACCGGCTGCATGTTGGGATCGGCCGGGGCGGCGACCAGGGTGTTCTGGCGCAGCACCTGCAGCTTGCCGAACATGGTCTGCAGCATCTGCTTCTGTGCCTCGTCCAGCGGGATCTGGATCTCGTCCACCTTCATCGAGCCATCGCCGAGGATGATGATGTTCGGTGCCGGCGGGCGACGCACGGTGACCATGCCTTCGCTGACGGAAATCTTGGGCTTGCCGCGCTCGGCGCGGTGGTTGCGGTAATCCTTGTCACAGCCGACCAGGCCCAGGCAGAGCAGGGCGGCCAGCAGCAGGAACAACTTCTTCATGGCATTCGGTTCGGGGGCGTCCGGGGCCGCCATTGTAAGCCGGTCGGCGCACTGCGGCCGGCAGCAGGGCGCCACTGCCGGCCGGGTGCGCTGATCTGTCACAGGCCTAGCGCTGGACCACGGTGTCCTTGCCGCAGTCGTCGACGTCACTCTGGTCCATCGTTGCGTAGGGCTTGAACGCGGGCAGCGATGCGGCCAGCGCCTGCTGGCTGGCCAGCATCGCCGGCAGGCGCTCGCAGATGCGCTTTGCCTGGGCCTCGATCTTCGCCGCCTTGGCGTTGATCCGCTTCTCGATGCCATCGCTGTCGCCACTGAAGATGCCCTTCAGCGCTTCGCTGGCAGCATCGGTGCCGAGTTTGGCGCCGGCCAGGCCGATCTCCATGCCTTCATTCGCCACGGCCACCACCTGGCTGCGGTATGCCTGCAGCTGGCGGCGCTGGTTGGCATCGGCCGGTACATCCTTGCCGTCGATCAGCAGACGGCCGTCGGGGGTGATCTCGGCCTGTGGCTGGTTGGAGGCGGAAATCTTGATGTTGCCCTCGGTGATTTCCTTGCGGGCATCGTCCATGGCCTCCTTGACGGTCTGGCCGACGCCGCTGGTGGCCTCGGCGACGCTCTTGCCGATGGTCTTGTCGGGCGTGGAGGAAGTGCCGCCGCAGGCGATCAGCGGCAGGCACAGCAGGGTGGCAGGCAGCACGCGCAGCAGGTTCATGGCAATTCCCTCGAATCGGTCGGGTGGCGGTTACTTGTTGCGGGGCAGGGTGACCGTGCCGCTGACGTTGCGGTGGCCGACATCGCCGCTGCCGCTGTGGTCGACAGTCAGGCTGCCGCGCACGCCATCGACCTGGATGTCCCCCGAACCATGGCTGCGCACATGCACGTTGCCGCCGATCTCGGACAGATCGACATCACCGGAGCCGACCACGCCGACCTCGACGTTGCCCTGCACGCGCTTGAACCCGATATCGCCGGAACCGACGGTGTCCAGCCGCGCGTTGCTGCGGACATCGCTGATCTTCAGGTCGCCCGAACCGACGGTGCCGGTGACCGCATCGCCACCGATGTTGCGCGCCTTGACGTCGCCGGAACCCAGCGACAGCAGGTTCAGCGAGCCGCCGCCGTCGATGTCCAGGTCACCCGAACCCACCGCTGCGTGGATGCTGCCGCGGGTGCCGCGAACGATCGCGTCGCCCGAGCCGACGTCCACGCTCAGCGACTGGGCGTTGTCCACGCTGGCATCGCCGGAGCCGACCTTGAGCTGCAGTGGCAGGTTGTCCGGCACGCTGCCGCGGATGTCCAGCCAGGCATAGCTGTTGCCCAGGCTGATGCCGCTGTGGCGGCCGTCGCGGCGCAGGCTGACGACCAGCTTGTCGCCTTCCCTGCGCTGGTCCAGTACCAGCTGGTCCAGCCATTCCTGGCTGGAGGCACAGGCGCGGCCATCGAGCTGGCCACCGCCCTTGCTGGCGACGACCTTCAGGTCATGCTGGTTCACCTCCAGCACCACCGCCTTGGCGCCGGCCACATCCAGCTTCAGCGTGCGGGCGGCGGTGAACTTGCAGTTCGGAGCATCGGCGGCCAGCGCCGACAGCGGCAACAGCAACAACGCAGAACAGGCGAGCAGGGAACGCATGGGTGGTGCCTCCGGGTGGATGGAATCAGATCTCGCCGGCGCGCTTGCGCAGGCGGATGGCAAGGACGATGAACACGACACCGACGGCGGCGCCGATCCACAGCTCCGGCATCGCCAGCGATTTCAGCTGCGAGGCCGGCGACATCAGGCTGACCACCGATTCAAGATCGCGACGCGTGCCTTCCTCGGCGCTGAGGCGATACACCAGGTCGGTGCCCGGTACGCCGCCCAGCAACAGGCGGCCGACGATGTTCTGCCAGAACCAGCCGGTGGTCAGGCCGATCAGCGGCATCACCTTGGTGGTGCTGACAATGACGCCGGCGAACAGCGGCAGCATCACTGCCCACAGGAACGGCTTGGTACGGGCCCAGGCCGAGCACAGCAGCAGCCAGCCGGCGGTGGGCAGGGCCCACAGGGCGTAGACCGGGATCCAGGCCAGGTGACCGGCGGCCAGGGTCAGCGGGCTGGCCGGGCCCCAGATCAGGGTCATCGGGCTGCCACCGTGTATCAGCGCGACGATGCTGATCACCAGCATGAAGCCGAACATGGTGATGATGCCGGCGATCACCGCGATCAGCGGGGCCACGACCAGTGCGCTGATCACCTTGGACAGCACGGTCTGGGTGTCCGACAGCGGCAGCGACTTCCAGAACAGGATGCTGCGGTCGCGACGGTCGTCGTACAAGGCGCCCAGGCAGTAGAAGAACACCACGAAGGCCAACACCAGGAACGGCCAGGCCGAGCTGAGCACCAGGGTCAGGTCGAGGCCGTTGCCGAGGTCGGTCAGGTCCTTGGCGCTGATGTCGCGGGTCAGCAGGGCCAGGTCCAGGCCGTTGATGTTCACGCTCTCGCCGTCGACATGCAGTGCACCGTTGCGGGCTGCACGGTTCAGCGCAAACAGACCGAAGGCGATGCCGACGGTGCTCATCACCAGCGAGATCAGACCGGCGATCAGCGGCGCATACAGGAAGCCGCCACGGTTCTCCCAGTACTCGCGCTTGAGCAGCCAGCGCAGGGTGCCCATCGGGCTGACGGGGTGGTTGACGGCATTCATGCGTAGGTCCCCTTCATGATGGCGACGAACAGGTCGGCCAGGCCCGGGCTGCGGGTCTCGCCAAGGGTGGAGAGCTGGGTGCGCGGCACGCCATCGAACAGCATCACGGTCTTGCCGAACGTCAGGCTGCGCTCGTCGATCGGCTTCAGCGCCCGCGCGGTCTCCAGCTGGTCGGCGTTGACCAGCAGTTCGGTGTAGCGCTGGCCGACATCGTCCATTTCTGCATCGAGCACGATGCGGCCATCACGGATGAACATGACGTCGCTGAGGATGTGCTCGATCTCCTCCACCTGGTGGGTGGTGACGATGATGGTCTTCTGTTCGTCGAAATAGTCTTCCAGCAGGCGCTGGTAGAACTCCTTGCGGTACAGGATGTCCAGGCCCAGGGTGGGTTCGTCCAGCACCAGGATGCGGGCATCGATGGCCATCACCAGCGCCAGGTGCAGCTGCACGATCATGCCCTTGGACAGTTCGCGCACGCGCTGCTTCGGCTGCAGCTTGGTGTTGGCCAGGAAGCGCTCGCAGCGGGCGCGGTCGAAGCGCGGGTGCACGCCGGCCACGAAATCGATCGCCTCGCGGACCTTCAGCCAGCGCGGCAGCACGGCGACGTCGGCAATGAAGCAGATGTCGTTCATCAGCTCGTCGCGGTGCAGCCGCGGGTCGCGGCCGAGCACGCTCAGCTCACCTTCCACCGAAGTCAGGCCGAGGATGGCCTTCAGCGCGGTGGTCTTGCCGGCGCCGTTGGGCCCGATCAGGCCGACGATGCGCCCGCTCGGAATGCTGAAGCTGGCATTGTCGAGGGCAACGGTGGTCTTGTAGGCCTTGCGCAGGCCTCGGGCGGTGATGACCGGTTCACTTGCAGTGCTATTCATCAGACTTTCCCCTGGGGCAGCAATTCGTCGAGGCTCAGGCCCAGGCGCTGGATACGCTCCAGCACCGCCGGCCATTCTTCGTTGAGAAAGCGCTCGCGCTCGCTGCTGCGAAGCTGCGTGGCCGCCTGCTCGGTCATGAACATGCCCAGGCCGCGGCGCTTCTCGACCAGGCCTTCATCGGCCAGTTCCTGGTAAGCGCGCGAAACGGTGATGGGGTTGAGCTGGTAGTCGGCGGCCACCTGGCGCACCGAAGGCAGGGCATCGCCCGGCTTGAGGATTCCGTCGAGCATCATGGCGATCACGCGCTCCTTCAACTGACGGTAGATGGGAGCGCCGTCGCTCCACTGGATGTCGCTCATATTCAGCTCCGTGGGGTCAGCGGCTGTGCGAACGAGAAATACGGCATGGACAGGGAGCTGTGCAGCCGACGCGGGGGAGGGGGGGAGGGATCGGCGTTCCCGGCCGGTGAAACGGACGCGTCCTGCGCACTGTCGGCGGAGGCGGGGGTGGTTGGCATGGCCAGCCAGGCCAGCACGATCAGGGTCGAAACTGCAGCGGCCGCGGGTGCGGTGAGGTTGCGACGGATCCGGGCGTTCATGGCTTCCCCCTGTCTCAGGTGACTGGTGTTGTATGCAACTATAACACCGGCACGCCTACGTGCAACCCCTTGCCGTCCCCAACTGATGGCACGGGTGGTCAAGTTGCTGAAATATCCCCTTATCTCTTTGATTGAAAAGGGAAATAAAATTGTCGTGCGGGCCGATCAAGCCCTGCCTTCCATTCAGTGTTGTCCATGCTATGTCATCCCTGCGCCGTTGCTGGTGGGTCCTGCCGGGAAAGGCCACGCCACGCAAAGCCAGTGGCGCTCGCCGCAACAAGGGGGAACGGAGCCCGGTGCTATAGTTCGGCCGATTCCCGGCCGCTACCGGCCGGCCCTGTGAATGGCTACCGCGGACTGTTCTCGATGCCTCTGCCGACCGTTATCCCGCGCCGCCTGCGCGGCCTGTCCCTGCTGACCCTGCTGGTGGCCGGCTTGACCGGTTCCGCCCATGTGCTGGCGGCCGATCTGCTGGACCTGGAGTACCGCCCGCTGGCCAGCAAGCAGCAGGTCAACCTGCAGCAGCGCTACCACGGGCAGGTACTGCTGGTGGTCAATACCGCAAGCAAGTGCGGCTATACCCCTCAGTACGAAGGCCTGGAGGCGCTGCAGAAGCGCTATGCCGGCCGCGGCTTTGCCGTGCTCGGTTTCCCGTCCAACGATTTCAAGGGCCAGGAGCCGGGTGACGAGAAGCAGATCCAGGATTTCTGCACGCTTACCTATGGCGTCAAGTTCCCGATGTTCGAGAAGGTGCACGTCGTCGGTGCGGAGGCCACGCCGCTGTACCAGCGGCTGACCGCAGCCACCGGCGTGGCGCCGGGCTGGAACTTCCACAAGTACCTGGTCGGCCGCGATGGCAAGGTCATCGCCCAGTTCGCCAGCAAGGTGACGCCGGACGATCCACAGCTGACCGCGGCGATCGACAAGGCGCTGGCCGCCGCCGCTACGCATTGATATCGATATCCGGCACGGATGCCTCGACATCTCGGGCATGCGTGCGACAATGTTTCTTTTCGCGCCGACGTCGGCGCCCAGACACTTCCAGGAATGCAGCGAATGAAGATGGGAATGCGCGGCGCCGCGGCGTCGGTTCTGATTCTGGCGATGGGCACTTCGGGTGTCGCTCTGTCGCAACAACCGGCTGCCCCCGCGGCCGCCAAGGAGACCGCAACCTTGAATTCCCCCAAGCAGAAGCTCGGCTACGCCATCGGCCTGGATGTCGCCAAGTCGTTCACCCCGATCGCCGATGAGATCGATGTGGCCGCGCTGCGCACCGCCGTGGAGCGTTCGTTCGAAGGCCTGCAGCCGCAGATCACCCAGGAACAGGCCAAGGCCACCGATGCCGCGCTGCGCCAGGTCGTGATGGCCCGCAGCGGCCAGCAGGTGCCGGGCATGGCGCCGGGTTCGCAGCCGCCGAAGGTCGATCGCGTCAAAGTGTCGCAGATGATCGGTTCCTACTCGGTCGGCCCGTCGCTGGCACAGCTGAAGGACGACATCGACGTCGCCTCGCTGTTTGACGCGATCAGCACCGGCCTGAGCAAGGGGCAGCCGAAGATGACGGAAGCTGACGCGACCGCCACCATCCAGGCCTTCATGGGCAGCAAGCAGGCCGAAATGCAGGCCAAGGCAGCTGCCGCCGCGCAGACCAACCGCGAGGAAGGCAATGCGTTCCTGGCCAAGAACAAGACCCAGCCGGGCGTGGTGACCACTCCGTCGGGCCTGCAGTACCAGATCATCCGCCCGGGTAGCGGCGAGCGTCCGCTGCCGAGCAGCAAGGTGCGCGTGAACTACGAAGGCAAGCTGCTCAACGGCACCGTGTTCGACAGCTCCTACGGTCGCCAGCCGGCCGAGTTCGGCCTGGACCAGGTGATCAAGGGCTGGACCGAAGGCGTCGCGCTGATGCCGGTCGGTTCGAAGTACCGCTTCTGGATCCCGGGCGAGCTCGCCTACGGTGAGAACGGTACCCCGGGTGGCCCGATCGGCCCGAACGCGACTCTGACGTTCGACGTCGAGCTGCTGGGCGTCCTGCCGTAAGCGACCACGGAGCCTGCACGGACATGCGCGTTGCGATTTTCGGTACCGGTTATGTAGGGCTGGTGACCGGTACCTGCCTGGCCGACGTCGGCCACCAGGTGGTCTGCGTCGATATCGACCAGGCCAAGGTCGATGGCCTCAACCAGGGCATCATCCCGATCTATGAGCCGGGCCTGGAACCGATGGTGAAGGCCAACCACGCCGCGTCGCGGCTGGCGTTCACCACCGATGCCGCGGCCGCGATCGGCCACGGCCAGGTCGTGTTCATCGCCGTCGGCACGCCGCCGGACGAGGATGGCAGCGCCGATCTGCAGTACGTGCTGGCCGTGGCCCGCACCATCGGCCGGCACATGAGCGTGCCGACCGTGGTGGTCAACAAGTCGACGGTGCCGGTGGGCACCGCCGACAAGGTACGTGCCGCCATTGCCGCAGAGCTGGCGGCACGTGGCGCCGACATCGCCTTCGACGTGGTGTCCAACCCGGAATTCCTGAAGGAAGGCGACGCCGTTGCCGACTGCATGCGCCCGGATCGAATCATCATCGGTGCGACCAGTGCCGAGTCGGTGGCGGTGATGCGGCGCCTGTATGCACCGTTCAACCGCAACCACGATCGTGTGGTGGAAATGGACGTGCGTTCGGCCGAACTGACCAAGTACGCCGCCAACGCGATGCTGGCGACCAAGATTTCGTTCATGAACGAAATCGCCAACATCGCCGAGCGTGTCGGCGCCGATGTCGAGCAGGTCCGCCAGGGCATCGGCTCGGATCCGCGCATCGGCTGGCATTTCATCTACCCGGGTGCCGGCTACGGCGGCTCGTGCTTCCCCAAGGATGTGCAGGCGCTGGCCCGCACCGCGCAGCAGGCCGGCCTGGAGCCGAAACTGCTGAACGCGGTGGAAGCGGTCAACGATGCGCAGAAGGGCCATCTGTTCGCCTTGATCCAGCGTCATTACGACAAGGGCGAGGACGAAGGCGTGCGTGGCAAGACCTTTGCCGTGTGGGGCCTGGCGTTCAAGCCAAACACCGACGACATGCGCGAAGCCTCCAGCCGTCGCCTGCTGGCGCAGCTGTGGGAAGGTGGTGCGACGGTGCGTGCCTACGATCCGGAGGCGATGCACGAGTCGCAGCGCATCTTCGGCGAACGCGATGACCTGGTGTTCTGCAGCAATGCCAACGAGGCGCTGCAGGGCGCCGATGCACTGGTCGTGGTGACCGAGTGGAAGCAGTTCCGCAGTCCCGATTTCCAGAAGCTGCGCGAGCAGCTGAAGGACGCGGTGGTGTTCGACGGCCGCAACCTGTACGAGCCGGCGGATGTGGAAGCAGCGGGCCTGGCGTATTATGGCATTGGCCGGGGGCGCTCGCTGCATGTCTGATCTGCTGCCAACCGAACGCGAGCAGGCGCTGGAAGCGCGCCTGGTCGAACTGGAAATGCGCGTGTCCTTCCAGGAACAGGCGCTGGCCGAACTGAGCGATGCGCTGGCCGATGCCCGCATGCAGGGCATGCGCAACGCCGACGTGCTGCGCGTGCTGCTGGAAGACCTGGGCAAGGTCCGCAACGCGCTGAATTCTTCCGATCCGGCGAGCGAACCGCCGCCGCCGCACTACTGATCCGAATCCTATGAGCGATACCCTCCGCGACCAGCTGATGGGCCTGGGCTTCAAGCCTGCGCCCAAGCCCGAGCGCAAGAATGATGGCCCCCGCCGTGATGGCCGCCCGCAGGGCAAGGGTGGCAACGGCAATGGAAAGCCGCAGGGCGCTGGCAAGGGCGAGCACAAGCCCGGCGAGCGTCGTGGGCATGGCCACGGCGGCCCGGGCAAGCCCGGCCAGTCGCGTGGCCCGGGCCAGCAGGGCCCGCGCAAGCCGCGCAGCGCCGAAGAGATGGACCTGGCCAAGGCCTATGCCATCCGCGCGCAACGGGAAAAGGAAGAGCGCATCGAGGCCGAGCGCCTGAAGCAGGAAGAAGCGCGTGTGCGCCGCGAGGCCAAGGCCAAGCTGGAAGAACTGCTGAAGGACAAGGGCCTGAATGCCGAATCGGCGGACATTGCCCGCCACTTCCCGTACGGCGGCAAGATCAAGCGCATCTACGTGACCGCCGAACAGCTGACCGCGCTCAACGCCGGCGAGCTGGGTGTGGTCCAGCTCAATGGCCGCTACCTGCTGGTGACCGCCGAGGTGCTGGCGCAGTCCGAAGCGGTGTTCGCCGCGTCGGTGGCACTGAAGGTCGATCCGGATGCGCCGGCCGAGGAAGATCCGTACGCAGACCCGCAATACCAGGTGCCGGACGACCTGGTCTGGTAAACGGGCCTGCAGGATGATCGAAACGCCGGGCATTTTCCGGCGTTTTCGTTATGGGGTGTGCGCGGCGCTGCGGCGCGCGCGGATCAGCGGCAGGCTCAGCGCGAAGAAGCACAGCAGTGCACCGACCAGAGCGAAGCCACTGCCGGCCAGGAATGCGGTGCGACCGTCGTCTATTTTCCAAAGCTGGCCGGCGATGAGCGCACCCAGCACGCCACCGACGCCGGACGAGAATCCGTACAGCAGCCCCTGGCCATGCCCATTGAGGCGACCGGGGAAGTAGGTCGCCAGCATCTGCATCGCTGCAGCGAAGAACGCCGCAAAGCCCAGCGCGTGCGCTGTCTGCGCCAGCAGCATCACCGGCAGGTTTTCCGGGAACAGTGCGGTCACGGCCCAGCGCAGGCAGGAACTGACCAGCGCGATCAGCAGCATCCAGCTGGCGTCATAGCGGCGGAAGAAGCGACCGATGGTGAAGAACACGCCTACTTCGAAGACCACGCCGATGGTCCACAACAGGCCCAGGGTGGAGGTGCGGTAGCCATGATGGTCCATGTAGACCGAGAAGAACGTGTAGTACGGGCCGAAAGACAGCTGCTCCATGAAGGCCGCCAGGAAGAACGCCAGCACCGGCGGTCGGCGCACGATCTGCCAGAAGCCGCTGGCGTCGCCGTCAGTCTTGCCGATACCGCGCGCGTAGTGGTTGCTGAAGGCCGAGGCGACCAGCAGCGCGAACAGGGGCAGCATCATCCACGGCAGCAGCCCGGCGCGGCTGGCCGTGCCGTCACCTTCGATCAGCCAGCCGAACAGGGTCACGACGGCGATGAAGCCGAGCGAGCCCCAGACCCGGATCAACCCGTAGCGATGGCTGTCACTGCCGAGGTGGGTGAGTGTGATCGACTCGAACTGCGGCATCACAGCGTTGTAGAAGAAGCAGAACACCACCATCGCCGGGTACATCCACGGCTGTGGCAGTGGCAGCAGGAATGCGGCGAAGCTGAGCAGGGTCAGCACACAGCCGACGCGCAGCAAGCGGATCGGTCGCGCTGATGCGGCCGCCAGCGAAGTCCAGGTGCTGGGCGCGATCACCCGGGTGGCGTACCACAGGCCCATCATTACGCTGATGGCGGTCACGCTCATGCCGCGCGCGGTCAGGAACAGGCTCCAGTACGGAGTGAACGCGCCCAGCGCCGCGTAGTAGAACAGGTAGAAGCTGGAAAGGCGGGCAACGGGAACGGTCATCGCGGAATGATGAGGCAAAAAGGGGACGGAGGGGATCAAGTCGTCTGTGCACAAACGACTTGATCCCCTCCGTCCCGTTTTCATGTCATTCGGGGTCGTAGTCGAGGTTGGAGGCCAGCCAGCGTTCGGCCTGGGCACGGTCCACGCCCTTGCGGCGGGCGTAGTCGCTGACCTGTTCGCGGCTGAGGCGGCCGACCACGAAGTACTGGCTCTGCGGATGGCTGAAGTAGTAGCCCGAAACGGCCGCCGTGGGCAGCATCGCGAAGCTCTCGGTCAGTTCCATGCAGGCGTTCGCTTCGGCCTGCAGCAGGTCGAACAGGCGGCGTTTTTCGCTGTGCTCCGGGCAGGCGGGATAGCCCGGCGCGGGGCGGATGCCACGGTACTGCTCGTCGATCAGGGCTTCGTTGTCCAGCGTCTCGGCGCGCTCATGGCCCCAGAACTCGGTACGCACGCGCTGATGCAGGCGCTCGGCCAGTGCCTCGGCGAAGCGGTCGGCGAGGGCCTTCAGCAGGATCGCGTTGTAGTCGTCATGCTCGGCCTCGAAGCGCGCGACGTGCGCGTCGATGCCGATACCGGCAGTGACCGCGAACGCGCCGATCCAGTCCTGCTTGCCACTGTCGGCGGGCGCGATGAAATCGGCCAGGCAGAAATCCGGGCGCTCGGCCGGCTTGTCCACCTGCTGGCGCAGGAAGTGCAGGGTGGTTTCGCCCTGCGGGTGCTGTACGCGCACGTCGTCGCCGATGCTGTTGGCCGGCCACAGGCCGAACACGGCCTTGGCGGTCAGCCATTTCTCATCGACGATGCGCTCGAGCATCGCGCGGGCGTCCTCGTACAGTTCGCTGGCCTGGGTGCCGACGATCTCGTCGGTGAGGATGGCCGGGAACTTGCCGGCCAGCTCCCAGGCCTGGAAGAACGGCGTCCAGTCGATGTAGTCGACCAGTTCGGCCAGCGGGTAGTCGTCGAATACGTGCAGGCCGGGCTGGTCCGGTGCCGGTGGCGTGTAGCTGTCCCAGCCGCCCTGGAATTTCTGCCCGCGCGCATGTTCCAGCGTGACCAGGCGCTTGGCGTCGCCGCGGTTGCGGTGGCGTGCGCGGATTTCGGCATAGTCGGCTTCGTTGGCGGCGACGAAGGCCTCGCGCAGGTCGCGCGAGATCAGCGACTGCGCCACGCCCACCGCGCGCGAGGCATCCTTCACCCACACCGTGGGTGCCTTGTAGTGGGGGTCGATCTTCAGCGCAGTGTGCGCGCGCGAGGTGGTGGCGCCGCCGATCAGCAGCGGCAGGTCGAAGCCCTGGCGCTCCATCTCGCGGGCGACGTGGCTCATCTCCTCCAGCGACGGGGTGATCAGTCCGGACAGGCCGATCAGATCGGCGTTGTGCTCGCGAGCGGCATCGAGGATCTTCTGTGCCGGCACCATCACGCCGAGGTCGACCACTTCGAAGTTGTTGCAGGCCAGGACCACGCCGACGATGTTCTTGCCGATGTCATGCACATCGCCCTTCACCGTGGCCATGATGATCTTGCCGTTGCTCTTGGCGGTGTCACCGCTGCGCGCTTTCTCCGCCTCGATGTACGGCAGGAGGTAGGCCACGGCCTTCTTCATCACGCGCGCGGATTTCACCACCTGCGGCAGGAACATCTTGCCGGCACCGAACAGGTCGCCCACGATGTTCATGCCGTCCATCAACGGGCCCTCGATCACGTCCAGCGGGCGGCTGGAGGCCTGCCGGGCCAGCTCGGTGTCTTCCTCGACATAGGCATCCAGGCCGTGCACCAGCGCATGTGCCAGGCGCTGCGCGACCGGCTTCTCGCGCCAGGCGAGGTCTTCGGTCTTCGCCGCGCCCTTCTTGCCCTTGTAGCGCTCGGCGATTTCCAGCAGTCGCTCGGTGGCATCGCTGCGGCGGTTGAGGATCACGTCCTCGACGCGCTCGCGCAGCTCCGGCTCCAGCTCGTCGTAGATCGGCATGGCGCCGGCGTTGACGATGCCCATGTCCATGCCGGCGGCGATGGCGTGGTACAGGAACACCGAGTGGATGGCCTGGCGCACCGTTTCGTTGCCGCGGAACGAGAACGAGACGTTGGAGACGCCGCCGGAGACGTGGCAGTGCGGCAGCGTCTGCTTGATGATGCGGGTGGCTTCGATGAAGTCCACCGCATAGTTGTCGTGCTCTTCGATGCCGGTGGCGACGGCGAAGATGTTCGGGTCGAAGATGATGTCCTGCGGCGGGAAGCCGATCTCGTCGACCAGGATGCGGTAGGCGCGGGTGCAGATCTCGACCTTGCGCGCACAGGTATCGGCCTGCCCGCTTTCGTCGAACGCCATCACCACCGCGGCGGCACCGTAGCGCAGCACCTTGCGCGCGTGCTCGCGGAACAGCGCCTCGCCTTCCTTCAGCGAGATCGAATTGACCACGCTCTTGCCCTGCAGGCACTTCAGGCCGGCTTCGATCACGCTCCACTTGGAGGAGTCGACCATGACCGGGATGCGGGCGATATCCGGCTCGGACATGATCAGGTTGAGGTAGCGGGTCATCGCCGCTTCCGAATCGATCAGGCCCTCGTCCATGTTGACGTCGAGGATCTGCGCGCCGCTGGCGACCTGCTGGCGGGCCACGTCCACCGCTTCTTCGTAGCGGCCTTCCTTGATGAGCTTGCGGAACTGCGCGCTGCCAGTGACGTTGGTGCGTTCGCCGACGTTGATGAACAGCAGGTCCGGAGTGATGACCAGGGGTTCCAGGCCGGACAGGCGGGTAGGGCGGACAGGCGTCATGGCAGGCGTCGGCTCAACAGCAATAGGGCGGGAAGTGCGGAACGGTGGCGGCGACATTCATGCGGCCTGCTCCTGGACACCGGGCAGGGCGCGCGGCGGCAGCCCGGCCACGGCCTGGGCGATCGCACGGATGTGGTCGGGTGTGGAGCCGCAGCAGCCGCCGACCAGGTTCAACAGGCCATCCTCGGCGAAACCACGCAGGGTGCCGGCCATGTCCTCGGGCGTCTCGTCGTACTCGCCGAAGGCATTGGGCAGGCCTGCGTTGGGATGCGCACTGACGTAGCAGTCGGCGACCTGTGAGAGGGTTTCCACGTGCGGGCGCATCGCATCGGCGCCCAACGCGCAGTTCAAGCCGATCGACAGCGGGCGCGCATGCGCCAGTGACGCATGGAAGGCCTCGGCGGTCTGTCCGGACAGCGTGCGCCCGGAGGCATCGGTGATGGTGCCGGAGATCATCACCGGCAGGCGTGCGCCACGGGCGTCGAAGGCCTCCTCCAGTGCATACAGCGCGGCTTTCGCGTTGAGGGTATCGAAGATGGTTTCGACCATGAGGGTGTCGGCGCCGCCGTCGATCAGGCCCTCGATGGCTTCGCGATAGGTGTCGCGAAGCTCGTCGAAGCTGGTGTTGCGGAAGCCGGGATCATTGACGTCGGGGCTGATCGAGGCGGTGCGGCTGGTAGGGCCGATCACCCCGATCACGAAGCGCGGTTTGCCCGGCGTGGTCGCGGCCACGGCATCGCAGCAGGTGCGTGCGACCGCGGCCCCGGCTTTGTTCAGCTCGTATACCAGGTGTTCGAGGTGGTAGTCGGCCTGGCTGACCGACGTGGCGTTGAAGGTGTTGGTCTCGACCAGATCCGCGCCGGCATCCAGGTAGGCGGTATGGATGTCGGCGATGACCTGCGGCCGGGTCAACAGCAGCAGATCGTTGTTGCCCTTCAGGTCATGGCCTTCCGGCGCGCCGTGGTCGCAGCCGGGGCCGTGCGCATGGTCATAGCCACCGGCGAAACGCTCGCCGCGGTAGTCGTCTTCCTGCAGGCCATGGCGCTGGATCATGGTGCCCATCGCACCGTCGATGATCAGGATCCGCTCGCGCAGGGCGTCGAGCAGGGCATTGGCACGATCAGGATGCAACCAGGGCAGGGCGGGCATGGCGGTCTCGGGCTCAGGGCTTGTTGGCGATCAGCGAAATCACTTCGAAGTGCGGCGGACGCTTCTCGCGGGTGACCGTCTCCAGGCTGGACACCTGCAGGCCGGCCTTGTCGACGAACTTGCGCAGCTCCTTGTCGCTGAAGCCGAGGTTGACGTGGCCGTAGGCCTCCACCGCCGCCTTGTGCTCGTGGCGGGCCAGGCTGCACAGCAGCAGGCGGCCGCCCGGGCGCAGCACGCGCGCGGCTTCGGTCACCGCCTGCGCCGGTTTGCTGGCGTAGGTCAGCGCGTGCATCAGCACCACCAGGTCGAAGCTGCCGTCCTTGAACGGCAGGGCATGCATGTCGCCCTCGCGCACCTCCACATTGGGCAGCCGGCGCAGGCGCTCGCTGGCAGCGGCGACTACGCGCGCACTGGTATCGATGCAGATGTAGCGCTTGGCGTGGGGGGCGACCAGTTCGGCCAGCACGCCGTCACCGGAGGCGATGTCCAGCACGTCGCCGGTCTCCAGCAACGGCAACGCGGTGCGCGCCAGCGCCTCCCAGGTACGGCCCGGAGAGTAGTGGCGTTCCATGTCGCCGGCCACGCTGTCGGCCCAGTTCTGGTCCGAGGCGCGGTGGGCCAGTACCGCAGCCACCCGCTCGGCATCCTGCCGCAGCAACGGGTCGTCGCTTCCGTTGCTCAAGGCATGCCACAATGCACGCTGCGCCGGGTCCAGCTGGGCCTCGTCGAAGCGGTAGTAGGCCGACACGCCGGCACGGCGGTCGCGGACCAGGCCGGCTTCCTTCAGGCGCGCCAAGTGGGTGGACACGCGCGGCTGCGCCAGCCGGGTGATCGCCGACAGTTCGGCCACGGTCAGTTCCTCCTGCTCCAGCAGCGCCAGCAGGCGCACGCGGGTGGCATCGGCGAACACCTTCAGGCGGGTCGACCAGTCTTCCAGATCCATAAATATCTACCTATCGCGATATAGAGATATATTCGCCGAGAAGGCCTGCCGCGGTCAAGTCGCCAGCGTACGGAAGCATCCGGGCCCCGGTACAATCGGGGCACCTGGGCGCGCCGTATGCGGCCCATAACTTCATGTACCCGGGAGGGTGTTGTGGATTTCAGCTTTACCGAAGAGCAGTTGATGCTGCAGGACGTGGCGCGGCGCATCGCGCAGGAAAAGATCGCCCCCAGCGCGGAGCACCATGACCGCACCGGCGAGTTCCCGCTGGACAACATCCGCCTGCTGGGCGAGAACGGCCTGATGGGCATCGAAGTGCCGACCGAATACGGCGGTGCGGGCATGGACCCGGTTGCGTACGTGCTGGCGATGGTGGAGGTCGCCGCCGCCGACGCAGCCCACTCGACCATCATGTCGGTCAACAACTCGCTGTTCTGCAACGGCATCCTCACCCATGGTACCGAGCAGCAGAAGCAGACCTACGTGCGTGCCATCGCCGAAGGCACGGCCATCGGCGCGTTTGCGCTGACCGAGCCGCAGTCCGGCTCCGATGCCACCGCCATGCGCTGCCGCGCGGTGAAGCAGGCCGACGGCACCTTCGTCATCAATGGCAAGAAGAGCTGGATCACCTCCGGCCCGGTGGCCAAGTACATCGTGCTGTTCGCGATGAGCGAGCCGGACAAGGGCGCGCGCGGCATCACCGCCTTCATCATCGATACTGACAAGGCCGGTTTCGGTCGTGGCAAGACCGAGCCCAAGCTCGGCATCCGTGCCTCGGCCACCTGCGAGATCGAGTTCAACGATTACGTGGCACAGGCCGAAGACGTGCTGGGCCAGGAAGGCGAGGGCTTCAAGATCGCGATGAGCGTGCTCGATGCCGGCCGCATCGGTATCGCCTCGCAGGCCATCGGCATCGCCCGTGCTGCCTATGAAGCGACCCTGGCGTACGTGAAGGAGCGCAAGGCGTTCGGCGCGGCCATCGGTACCTTCCAGATGACCCAGGCCAAGATCGCCGACATGAAGTGCAAGCTGGACGCAGCGCTGCTGCTGACCCTGCGCGCGGCATGGGTGAAGGGCCAGGGCAAGCGCTTCAGCACCGAAGCAGCGGTGGCCAAGCTGACCGCTTCGGAAGCGGCGATGTGGATCACCCACCAGGCCGTGCAGATCCACGGCGGTATGGGCTATTCCAAGGAAATGCCCCTGGAGCGCTACTTCCGTGATGCCAAGATCACCGAGATCTACGAGGGCACCTCGGAGATCCAGCGCCTGGTGATCGCCCGCAACGAGACCGGGCTGCGCTGAGTTGCATGGCCGCGCCGCTGCAAGGGCGGCGCGGCCCCCTGCCATGCAGGGATGACGACATCCCACCGGCAGCGAGTCAGCGCGGCACATCGCACTGGAGCTGCCTGCCATCCCAGCGGCAGATGGGGCCGGACGGCGCTGCGCCCGGATTGACGATGATCCGCACGCCATACAGCTGCGCTGAATCCAGCCAGTTCTGGTAGCTCTGTTCGTCATTGAAGTGATAGGCGCCAGAGTAGCCTTCGCCGGTTTCGGCATTGGATGCCGCGCCATCGGGAATGCGGTTGCCGCTGGCGTCCACGCTTTCGCCGGAAACGTATCGGGCTCTATCGACGGAGTCCGGTGAGATCACCAGCCTGGTCCGGGAGCCATCGCGCCAGGTGATGACATAGGTGACCGTCTGCACCCCGAACAGCTTGCTGATCCAGCTCAGGACGATCGAAGAGAGGGTGGTGGCCAGCGAGTTCCACGCCGCGTGTTCGCTGTTGGCGCCGCTGAAGGCCTGGCCAATGGCGAGTTCCAGCTGGCTGCGGTAGGTTGCCGAATGGACCACGTCATAGGCGTTGAGGTCTTTCATTGCTGGCGGGAAGGTGATCCCGTTCGCGCTCTGTGGGTCGTCGGGATGGATGGGGACGACGGCGCCGCTGCCGAAGGCCTGCGGGACGAACTGTGTCCCGGATGCAATGTGGCCCTGCGGCAGTGCAAGGATCCGCTTGAACGTCGCGGTCACTTCCGCCGGGACCGCTGTGGGAACGGCACGATAGCGCCGCAGCTCGCGGTCATATTCCACGGTGTAGCCATTGAGCCGACGCTGGTCCGGGTCGACCACGACCGTCAGGCCCACTCCGGACTGGAGTGCGGCCGAGCGCGGGTCGGCGCAGGGGCTGCAGGGCACGACGCCACCCGCACGGGCGGGCGATGGTGAGGTGATGGCAGCTGCAAGCAGGAGGCAGGCGGCGAGCCGCTGACTGCGAGGAAAGCCGGGCATGGGAGCTCCTTGTACAGTCCATTGAAGGAGCGACATGGATAGCGTCGCCACGCGAGCAGCGTTGCGAGGCAGTTCACACCTTCTTCGGCTGTGTTGGCAGGCGTCAACGATCGCCGCAGATGACCTGGACGAGCCGGCACGAGCCGACAGCCGCTGTCTGGCAGCGTTGAAGTGGCTGGCCGGCACTGGATGATCACGACAGCGTTGGCCTTCCCACTACAATGCCATCCGCTTTCACGGAGAACGTGCAGATGATCTACCGCGGTTGGGGAATCATGACGCTGGTGACGCCGATTGCAGCGATCCTGCTGCTGGCGTACTTCTTCCCGCATGACGCCCCCAAGGGCAATATTCCGCTGCAGCAGGTGCTGCTGGGGGCGGGTATCGGCGCAACCGTGAACGTGCTGCTTGGCCTGTGGCTCAACCGTGCGCCCCGGCAGAAGGGCGAGGCTGCGCGCCATCATTTCTTCTTCGTACCGATGCAGTGGGCCGCGCTGGTTCTGGTGGCGGTGTGCGTGGTGGTCGCACTGCTGCGCTGAGGCGTAGCGCCTACAGCTCTGGTAGGTGCCAACCTTGGTTGGCACGAATCGAAGAGCGCCAACCAAGGTTGGCATCTACCAGACAGGAAAGAAAAAGGCCCCGGATCACTCCGGGGCCTTTTCGTTTCAGCGCACCACCGGATCAACGATCCGGGCGGTGTGCAGCATCCGCGTCGCGCTGGCGTTCCATGAACTCCTTGGACGGTTCATCCAGCTTGTCACCCAGCATGCGGCGCACGACCACGAAGAACACCGGGATCATCAGCAGGCCGAGCAGGGTGGCGAACAGCATGCCGCCGATCACGCCGGTACCGATGGCGTGGCGGGAGTTGGCGCCGGCACCGGTGGAGATCGCCATCGGGATCACGCCCATGATGAACGCGAACGAGGTCATCAGGATCGGGCGGAAACGCAGGCGGGCCGCTTCGATGGTGGCATCGCGCAGGTTCCTGCCGGCTGCGCGCTGCTCCACCGCGAACTCCACGATCAGGATCGCGTTCTTCGCCGCCAGGCCGATCACGGTGATCAGGCCGATCTTGAAGAACAGATCGTTGGGCAGGCCTCGCAGCATCGACAGGCCCAGTGCGCCCAGCACGCCCAGCGGCACGACCAGCAGCACCGCCACCGGGATCGACCAGCTTTCATACAGGGCTGCAAGGCACAGGAACACCACCACGATGGACAGCACCAGCAGCAGCGTCGCGGCATTGCCGGCCAGGATTTCCTGGTAGGACATGCCCGACCAGTCGTAGCCGAAGCCGGCCGGCAGGTCGTCGTTGACGATGCTCTCCATGGTCTGCATTGCTTCACCCGAGCTGGTGCCCGGGGCCTGCGAGCCGACGATGTTGATCGCCGAGTAGCCGTTGTAGCGGCTCAGCGACGGCGGTGCCGACACCCATTCGGACTTGACCACCGTGTTGAGCGGGATCATCGCGTTGGTGCCGTCGGCATTCGTGGTCAGGCTGGACGGGCTGTAGAAGCTCTTCAGCGATTCCTGGCCGGTGCGATACGGGCCATCGGCCTGCATGGTCACGCGCTTGATGCGGCCTTCGTAGAAGAAGTCGTTGACGTACACCGGGGCCAGCATCAGCTGGATGGTGCTGTACACGTCCGACACCGACATGCCCATCGACTGCGCCTGCACGCGGTCCACGTGCAGCTGCAGCTGCGGGGCGTTTTCCAGTCCGTTCGGGCGCACGCCGACCAGTGCTTCGGGCTTCTGCGCAGCCTTGCCCAGCAGGATGTTGCGCGCCTGGGTCAGCTGTTCGTAGCCGGCACCACTGCGGTCCTGCAGCCACATGTCGAAGCCGCCGAACTGGCCGAGGCCCTGCACGGTGGGCAGGTTGACCACGAAGATCTGCGCTTCCTTGATGCCGTAGAACGCGCCGTTCATGTTCTGGATGAACTCGGGCGCGGTGAACTTGCGTTCCTCCCACGGTTTCAGGCGGATGAAGCCCATGCCCACATTCTCGCCGGAACCGACGAAGCTGAAGCCGGCCACCTGCAGCATGCCTTCATAGCCATCCTGCTTTTCCAGGATGCCACGCATCTGCGCGAACACTTCGTTGGTCTGGCCCTTGGTCGAGCCCGGCGGCAGCTGCACGATCGCCAGCGCATAGCCCTGGTCTTCTTCCGGCAGGAAGCTGCCCGGCATGCGGGTGAACAGGAAGCCGCACAGCGCGGTCAGCACCACGAACAGGATCATCCAGCGCGGCGCATGGCGCACCGCCGAGGTGATGTGGCCCACATAGGTGTGGCTGATCTTGTCGTAGTACTTGTTGAAGGTGCGGTAGACGATGTTCGGGTTGTCGTTGTGCGTCGGCTTGAGGAAGGTCGCGCACAGCGCCGGGGTGAAGCCCAGGGCCAGGAACGCCGAGAACGCCATCGAGATGGCGATGGTCAGCGCGAACTGCTTGTAGATCTCACCGGCGGCACCACCCTGCAGGGCGGACGGGATGAACACCGCGGCCAGCACGACGGTGATCGCCACCACCGCGCCGGTGATCTGGGTCATCGCCTTCTGCGTGGCCGGCTTCGGCGCCAGGCCTTCCTCGGTCATGATGCGTTCGACGTTCTCGATCACCACGATCGCGTCATCGACCACGATGCCGATCGCCAGCACCATCGCGAACAGGGTCAGCTGGTTGATCGTGAAGCCGATCATCCACATGCCCAGGAAGGTGCCGAGCAGGGCCACCGGGATGACCAGGGTCGGGATCAGCGTCGCGCGGAAGTTCTGCAGGAAGATCAGCATCACCAGGAACACCAGGAACACTGCTTCAAACAGTGTCTTGACCACTTCCTGGATAGAGAT
This sequence comes from Stenotrophomonas sp. AG209, assembly GCF_003550055.1. Classification (NCBI taxonomy): domain Bacteria; kingdom Pseudomonadati; phylum Pseudomonadota; class Gammaproteobacteria; order Lysobacterales; family Lysobacteraceae; genus Stenotrophomonas; species Stenotrophomonas sp. AG209. The sequence continues at coordinate 919,314 of NZ_QXDB01000001.1, read as the reverse complement.
CTTGACGAAGGTGGTGCTGTCGTACGGCGAGAACCAGGTCACGCCGGACGGGAAGCTGGGCTGCAGCTCGTCCATCTTGGCGCGCACCGCATCGGCCACGTTCAGGGCGTTGGCGCCCGGCAGCAGCTGGATGGCGAAGGCGCCGGTCGGCTTGCCGTTGTACTGGGTGTCGAAGCCGTAGTTGTTGGCACCGAAGGCAACGCGGGCGATGTCCTTCAGCAGCACGCGCGAACCGTCAGCGTTGGCGCGCAGGATGATGTTCTCGAACTCCTGCGGCGAGCTGAAGCGGCCTTCGGCCGAGACCGTGGCGGTGAAGTGCTGGCCTTCCGGCGACGGATCCGAACCCAGCGCACCGGCAGCGAACTGCACGTTCTGCGCACGCACCGCGGCCAGCACCTGGCTGGCCGACAGGCCGTAGCCCTGCATCTTTTCCGGGTTCAGCCAGATGTTCATGGCGTACTCGGAACCGAACTGCTGGGTGCTGCCGACGCCGGGGATACGCGAGACCTGGTCGAGCACGCGCGAACCGACGATGTCGTTCAGGGCATCACGGTTGATGGCCGGCGTATCGGACTGCAGCGCGATCACCATCAGGAAGCCGGCGTTGGCCTTGGCCACCACCACGCCCTGCTGGGTCACTTCCGAAGGCAGGCGTGGCGTGGCCAGCGAGACCTTGTTCTGCACCTGCACCTGGGCGATGTCCGGATCGGTACCGGTCTCGAAGGTCAGGGTGATCTGCGCACGGCCGTTGGAGGCCGACGAGGAACTGAAGTACAGCAGGTGATCGATACCGGTCAGCTGCTGCTCGATCACCTGGGTGACCGATTTCTCGGTGGTGTCCGCGCTGGCGCCCGGGTAGGTCGCCGAGACGGTGACCTGCGGCGGGGCGATGTTGGGATAGGACTCCACGCCCAGGTTGAGGATCGCGATCACGCCGCTGAGCGAGATCAGGATCGCAACCACCCAGGCGAAGACTGGATGCTCGATGAAAAATTTAGGCATGACGGAAGGTTCCCGTTACTGCTTGTTCGAATCGGTGGCGGCCGGCTTGGCCGCATCGGCCTGCTCGGGCTTGGCCGCGTCGGCCGGTGCCTTGCCTGCGGCCGGTGCTGCGCCCGCCGGAGCGGCGCCGCCTGCGGCAGGCTTGCCGTTGGCGTCCTGCCCCGGGGTCCACGGCTTGGCCACCGCCGGTGCACCTTCCTTGACCTTCTGCACGCCGGCCACGATCACCTTGTCACCGGCGGCCAGGCCGTCGCTGACCAGCCAGTTGCCGTTCTGCGCGCCATCGGTCTTCACGTTCTTGCGCACGACCTTGCCATCGGCACCGACCACCATCACGTAGCCGCCGGTGGTGTCGCGCAGCAGGGCCTGCTGCGGCACCAGGTAGGCGTTGTTGCGCTCGCCCAGGTTGGCCTGGAAGCTGACGAAGGCACCCGGCAGCAGGATCTGCTGCGGGTTCGGCAGCAGCGCACGCAGCGACACCGCACCGGTGGCCGGGTCGACCGTGGTCGAGGAGAAGTCCAGGGTGCCGGGCTCACCATAGGTGCTGCCGTCGGCCAGCTTGACGTTGACCGTAGCCTTGCCGTCACCGGACAGCGCCAGCGCGCCCTTGGCCTGCTGCGCACGCAGCTGGGTCAGCTCATCCACGCTCAGCGAGAAGTTGACGTACAGCGGGTCGAGCTGGTCGACGGTAGTGAGCAGGGTCACATCGCCCTGGCCAACCAGCGCGCCCTCGGTGACCTGCTGCTTGTTGGCCACGCCGCTGATCGGTGCGGTCACTTCGGTGTAGCCCAGGCTGATGCGCGAGGAGGTCACCGATGCTTCGGCCTGCTTGACCGCGGCCAGCGCGGTGCGCTCGGCCGATTCGGCATTGTCCAGGTCGGCCTTGGAGACGAACTGCTGCGGGGCCAGCGAACGTGCGCGGTCGGCGGCGACCTTGGCGTTGGCGTAGGTCGCGCGGGCCGAGGCGAGCTGCGCCTCGGAGGCGTTGAGCGAGGCACGCAGCGGCGCCGGGTCGATCAGGAACAGGGTCTGGCCCTGCTTGACCTGCGAGCCTTCCTGGTAGACGCGCTTGAGCAGCACGCCGGGCACGCGTGCGCGGACGTCGGCGCTGCGGAACGGCGACAGGCGGCCGACCAGCTCGCGCTGCAGCGGCAGGGTCTGCGGCTTGGCGTCGATCACGCCCACCTCCGGCGGCGGGGGCATCTGCTGTTCCGGCTTCTTGCAGGCAGCCAGAGCGACAGCAACGGCGCACGTCAAGGCAAGGGTGCGGAGTGGGGCGGTCATCAGGAGGAACTCCGGGGTTGGTTTGTAGACGGGGCCGGCGACGGCTGTGGCGCGAACGCGCGCAGGAAGCTGTCGACGGAGAACTCTGCCCAGCGCCGACGCAGGAGCGCGTCATCACGATGGGGGGTATGGAAGCGCTGTTTGTCGAAATCCTGACCGGCGATCATGCTCAGCAGCAGTTCGGCCATGAAGTGCGGGTCGTCATGCCGGAGCTGGCCTTGCATGCAAACGGTTTCAATCCATTCAGCAAGATGAAGCGTCAGCGCGCCGGCACCATGCCGGTACAGCGTACGCGCCTCTTCGGGAAACTGGGCCGCCTCGGCTGCAATCAGCCGGCAGGCCTGTCCTACGTGCGGTTGGTTGAAATGCTCCAGGAAGTCGGTGGCGAACTGGAGCAGGCTGGCACGCAGGTCGTCACCGCGGAGTGCACGCAGCATGGCCCCGGTGGCGTGGCCGACGTGGCGCTGCATCACCCGGCGCAGCAGTTCCTGCTTGCTGCCGTAGCGCGAGTACAGGGTCTGCTTGGAGCAGCCGGCATGCTGGGCCACCGCGTCCATGCTCATCTGCATGCCCTGCTGGGCCAGCAGTTCGCGCACGGCATCGAACACGCGCTCATCGCGCGCGTCGAGGGCAACGGGGAGGTAGGCCGGGTTCACGCGGTGGACTATACCGTCCAGTTCAGGATTGTGGAATCGAATCGGCGTCGCCGCGTGTGTCTTCCGGTAACACGCTTTGCCGATCCTGTCGGCAGTGCTGAAGCAGGCGCCAGCTCCATACCGGAGCGAACTGAATAGGCGTCTAAACCGCAGCAAACCCGAATCTGGTTATTCCGTCCTGCAGCAAGGCCTTTTCGTGCGGTAGGGCTACAATTTCATTTTCCCAACTGAGCAAGCGCATCGCTCTGCCATGAAACCGCAAAAAACCGCAGCCAAGACCGTGAAAAACAAGACCAAACCAGCAGAGTCGGAGGTCGCAGTGACCGCTGGTTTCTCCCTGGAGCCGGTGTACACGGCATTGCGCAAGCGTTACCCCGCGGCCGCACAGGCCGAAGCGGTGGCCTTCGCCACTGACTTCTACAAGCGCATGGAGTCGGACGAGTTCCCGCACCACAGCGCTGAAGAGTGGGCCGCGCTCGCGGCTGAGACGCTGGAATTCGCCCGGACCCGCAAGGCCGGCAAGGCCAACGTCCGCGTGTTCAATCCGACCGCGAAGGCCAACGGTTGGGAATCGCCGCACACCGTGCTGCAGATCGTCAACGACGACATGCCGTTCCTGGTCGATACCGTCACCATGTCGCTGGCCGAGCAGGGCGTGGGCGTCCACGTACTGGGCCACCCGGTGCTGCGCTTCACCCGCGACAAGGCCGGCAAGCTGGTCAAGGTCGGCGAAGGTGACACCGAGTCGGTGATGCTGCTGGAAATCGACCGCCAGCCGGCCGAAGCCATGGCTGCCATCGAGCAGGCCATCAACAAGGCGCTGGACGAAGTGCGTGCGATCGTGCGCGACTGGCAGCCGATGAAGGACAAGGCGCTGGCGCTGGCCGACGACCTGGGGAGCCGCCAGCTGCCGGTCGACGACGCGTCGCGCAAGGAAGCACAGGAGTTCCTGCGCTGGGCCGCCGACAACCACTTCACCTTCTTCGGCTACCGCGAGTACCGCGTCGAGAAGCAGGGCAAGGAAGAAGTGCTGGCGCCGCTGAACGACACCGGCCTGGGCCTGATGCGCGGCAAGGACAAGTCCGCCGCCCGTCCGGTCAAGACGCTGGCCGCGCAGGGCCTGAACACCACGTCCGGTCTGAAGGACGCGCTGATCCTGACCAAGACCAATGCCCGTTCGCGCGTGCACCGCGCCGGCTACATGGATTACATCGGCGTGCTGGAATTCGACGCCAAGGGCAAGATCATCGGCGAGCAGCGCTTCCTCGGCCTGTTCACTTCCAGCGCCTACAACCGTCGCCCGTGGGAAATCCCGCTGGTGCGCCAGCGCCACGAGCACGTGATGAAGCAGTCGGGCCTGGCCCCGGCCAGCCACAGTGGCAAGGCCCTGCGCCACATCCTGGAAACCCTGCCGCGCGAAGAACTGTTCCAGTCCAGCGAGGACGAGCTGTTCCGCACCGCGATGGGCGTGCTGGGCCTGCAGGAGCGCGTGCGCAGCCGCCTGTTCCTGCGCCGCGACAAGTACAGCCGTTTCATCTCCGCGCTGGTCTACCTGCCGCGTGAGCGCTTCAACACCGACGTGCGCCTGCGCATCGAAGCGATGCTGAAGGAAGCGCTGCACGGCGAGTACGTCGACAGCTCGGTGGTGCTGGGCGAATCGCCGCTGGCCCAGGTGCACCTGATCGTGCGCCCGAAGCCGGGCGAAATGCTCGACGTCGATACCGCCGAACTGGAGCAGAAGCTGGCCCAGGTACTGCGCAACTGGCAGGACGACCTGCGTGAAGCGCTGGTGACCCGCCACGGCGAGACCGAAGGCCTGCGCATCGCCGCCCGCATCGGCAAGGCGCTGCCGGCCGGCTACATCGAAGACAACAGCACCGCGGTTGCCGCCAACGATGTCAGCCAGCTCGACGCCCTGACCGGCCCGGACGACCTGCGCCTGAGCCTGCAGGCCGTGCCGCGCGAAAGCGGCGATGGCCTGCGCCTGAAGCTGTATCGCCAGCTGGACGACATTCCGCTGTCGGACGCGCTGCCGATGATGGAAAACATGGGCCTGCGCGTGATCGCCGAGCGTCCATACCGCCTGTCGGTCGACAACGCCCCGGTGTACGTGCAGGACTTCGAGGTCGAGTCGACTGCCGGCGCGATCGATGCCGCCAGCGTCGATGAAGCCTTCGGTGAGACCTTCGCCCGCGTCTGGCACGGCGATGCCGAGAACGACGGCTTCAACCGCCTGGTGCTGGCTGCGGGCCTGCACTGGCGCCAGGTCGCCATGCTGCGTGGCTACTGCAAGTACCTGCTGCAGACCGGCGTGCCGTTCTCGCAGGCTTACGTGGAGGGCACCTTCGCGCGCTACCCGCTGCTGGCCCGCCTGCTGGTCGAGCTGTTCGAAGCCCGCTTCGATCCGGCCACCGGCCACGAAGGCAAGGACGACATCGCGGCTGGCCAGGCCCAGCTGAAGGCCCACTTCGACGTGCTGGCTGCTGGCGACGACGCCACCCTGAAGGTGCTCAAGACCGTGGTCGACGCCCGCAAGGGTGACCGCGACGCGCAGATGCAGGCCGCGCGCGATGCGCTGCTGAAGCTGATGGACCGCGTGTCGAGCCTGGACGAGGACCGCATCCTGCGCTCGTTCATGGGCGTGATCGACGCGACCCTGCGCACCAGCTACTACCAGACCGATGCCAACGGCCAGCACGGCCACGTCATCAGCTTCAAGTTCGATTCGGCGCTGGTGCCGGACCTGCCGAAGCCGCGCCCGTACCGCGAAATCTTCGTCTACGGCCCGCGCGTGGAAGGCACCCACCTGCGCTTCGGCGCGGTCGCCCGTGGCGGCCTGCGCTGGTCGGACCGTCGTGAAGACTTCCGTACCGAAGTGCTGGGCCTGGTCAAGGCACAGATGGTCAAGAACACCGTCATCGTGCCGGTCGGCGCGAAGGGCGGCTTCTTCGCCAAGACCCCGCCGGTGAACGGCGACCGTGATGCGATCTTCGCCAACGGCGTGGCCTGCTACAAGCTGTTCATCCAGGGCCTGCTGGACATCACCGACAACATCGTCAACAACAAGATCGTGCCGCCGGTGGATGTCGTGCGCCACGACATGGACGATCCGTACCTGGTGGTGGCCGCCGACAAGGGCACCGCGACCTTCTCCGACATCGCCAACGGCCTGGCCATCGCGCACGGCTTCTGGATGGGCGATGCGTTCGCCTCCGGTGGTTCGGTCGGTTACGACCACAAGGGCATGGGCATCACCGCACGCGGTGCGTGGGAGTCGGTCAAGCGCCACTTCCGTGCGCTGGGCCGTGACAGCCAGAGCCAGGACTTCACTGCGGTCGGCGTCGGCGACATGTCCGGCGACGTGTTCGGCAACGGCATGCTGCTGTCGCGCCACATCCGCCTGGTCGCTGCGTTCGATCACCGCCACATCTTCCTGGACCCGAACCCGGATGCGGCCACCACGTTCGTTGAACGTGAGCGCCTGTTCACCGTGCCGCGTTCGAGCTGGGCGGACTACGATGCCAAGCTGATCAGCAAGGGCGGCGGCGTGTACCCGCGTACCCTGAAGTCGATCGAGATCACCCCGCAGGTGCGTGAAGCGTTGGGCCTGGACGAGAACGTCAAGGCGCTGTCGCCGAACGACCTGATGAGCGCGATCCTGAAGGCGCCGGTCGACCTGCTGTGGAACGGCGGCATCGGTACCTACGTCAAGGCCGCCAGCGAGCAGCACAGCGATGTCGGCGACCGTGCCAACAACGCGCTGCGCGTGAACGGTGGCGAGCTGCGCTGCAAGGTGGTGGGCGAGGGTGGCAACCTGGGCATGACCCAGCTGGGCCGCATCGAAGCCGCGCAGGCCGGCGTGCTGCTCAACACCGACTTCATCGACAACTCGGCTGGTGTCGACACCTCCGACCATGAAGTCAATATCAAGATCCTGCTCAACGATGTGGTGCGGGCCAAGAAGCTGACCGTCGAGCAGCGCAACAAGCTGCTGGCTTCGATGACCGATGAAGTCGCCGAGCTGGTGCTCAACGACAACTACCGCCAGAACCAGGCGCTGAGCCTGATGGAGCGGATGGCGGTCAAGCGCCTGGGTTCCAAGCAGCACTTCATCCGTACCCTGGAACAGCAGGGCCTGCTTGATCGCCAGATCGAGTTCCTGCCGTCCGATGCCGAACTGTCGCAGCGCAAGGCACGCGGCCAGGGCCTGACCCGTCCGGAACTGTCGGTGCTGCTGTCCTACTCCAAGCTGGTGGCGTTCGCCCAGCTGCTGGATTCGGACATCCCGGAAGATCCTTACCTGTCCAAGGAACTGCAGCGCTACTTCCCGACCCCGCTGCAGAAGAAGTACGCCGACGCGATGGAGCGTCACCGCCTGAAGCGCGAAATCATCGCCACGGCCGTGACCAACCAGACCATCAACCGCATGGGCGCCACCTTCCTGATGCGCATGCAGGAAGACACCGGCCGTTCCATCGCCGAGGTCGCCAAGGCCTACACCATCAGCCGTGAAACGCTGGATGCACGCGCGCTGTGGGCACAGATCGATGCCCTCGACGGCAAGGTGCCGGAGTCGGTGCAGATCGACGCACTGGAAGTGATCTGGAAGCTGCAGCGCTCGTTCGTGCGCTGGCTGCTGTCGCGCCCGGGCGCGATGCCGGGCATCACCGAAGCGGTCAACCGCTACCAGGGTCCGTTCAACGACATCCGCGTTGCCTCGGGTGTGCTGCCGGATTCGCAGCGTCCGACCTATGAAGCCCTGGTGGCTGAATGGAAGGAGAAGGGCCTGCCGTCCGCGCTGGCGCAGCAGCTGGCCGAACTGCACTTCCTGGAGCCGGCGTTCGACATCATCGAACTGGCCCGTACCCGCAAGCTGAAGCCGGTGGACGTGTCCAAGGTCCACTTCCGCCTGGGCGATGCCCTGCAGCTGCCGTGGCTGTTCGAGCAGGTCGATGCGCTGGAGGTCAACGGCCGTTGGCATGCCGTGGCACGTGGCGTGCTGCGTGACGAACTGGCGGCCAACCACCGCAACCTGGCGGGCCAGGTGCTGGGCACCAAGGGCAGCAGTGCTGAGGCGAAGGTGGCGGCCTGGATGGGCCGCGACGACAACAGCCTGCGCTTCACCCTGGCGATGCTGGCCGAACTGGCCGAGCAGAAGACCCTGGACTACCCGACCGTCTCGGTCGCGGTCCAGCGCCTGGGCCAGCTGGCCGCACATGGTGCGTAAGTGAAGTAGTGCCAGGCCATGCCTGGCATGAGTGAAACGGAACGGCCCCGCGAAAGCGGGGCCGTTCTGTTTTGCGGCGCATGCCTGAGTCTGGTGGTGCCGGCCACCGGCCGGCACTGCCGCTTGGATCAATGCCGGGTGTTGGAGTTACGGCCTGAGGCTTTCGTTGTATCGGGCCACATCTGCGGCAACACCATTCATGTGCAGCACCTCATCGCGCTGACCGTGATTAATGGCGCGGCTGCCGTCTTCCAGGATGCGGGTGCTGGTTGGATACATGGGCAGTACGTTGCCCGAGCCGATGACCGGTACCGGCTGCTTGCCGTTGATCTTCATGCCCAGGGCCTTGCCGACTTCTTCGCGCAGGACGTCGGTCGAGCACAGCACATTGGTCGCAACCACGAAGCGCTTGTTGGCGGCGGAATGATGGGAGCCGCCGCAGCCCTCGGCGAAACCGCCGTAGTAAAGGCCGTCCGAGGGCCTGGTCACGTAGTTGAAGTCGGGCTGTTGTGCCAGCCATTCCGGAATGGCATGGGTAGAAATTCCTGCGGGGACCCTGTAATTCATTGCGGCTGCTTCACGCAGGCGAAACGTTGCGCCGGAGTGCTGCAGCGCCACGTTGGTCTTCCTGAGGCTCTCGCGCATCAATACGAGGATGTCCTCATCCGGCCGGCCTGGGCCTGGAGGGCCCACCAGAGTGACGTCGATGGTGGCGGTTTCGCGGACCCAGTCGAACCGGCCGTTGACCCTCGTCAAGCGGAAAGATGCCCGCTCGCGGCGCTTGAGAGTATCGACCCTGTTGCCGGTGACCGTGATGCTTGCATTGGGGTGGGTGTTTACCACTTCGATACGCGCGTGCTCCGTCATCCGGCCTGAGTTCGTGGGGAAGCTCACGTTCCTGCCGTTGCTGGTAATCGAGGTAAACATCGTCTGGGCCTTGTCGAGGCGACCATTTGGCAGCGCGTCAGCGTCGAAGTGCTGGACTGGATAGCGCAGCGGATGCCATTGCCCGCTGCCCACGCCGCCGTCGTCGAGATAGATCAGTTCCATCGACTGGCCAGGCTCGATCACCCAGTAGGCGTTGGCGTGATCGAAGAGGTTTGGTGCGGCCAGCGCTATGGCGCGATCGAGCGCCGGATGCACGGAGACGGTGCGACGATCCCGATCGCTGGCCACGTCAGGGAGACGCAATGACCTGTACGAATCTTCCGGTGTAATCTCAACTACCGTTCGGGGCGCGTCGGGCTTGTCCATATGCCTGGCGATGCTGACCGGAACAAGGGTCGCGTAATCAAGCTTCCATTTGCGATGGTTCGGATCGAACACGAAGTGATGCACATCACCCGTCCCCAGCTTCATCTGCGCATCGGGGAACAGCGTGTTGTTGCCCATGATCCGGGTAGGCCACGTCGCATGGTTGGTGACAGTAATCGTGTCATAGGGAAGATTGGGCTGGCTGGGCAACCCGATCTCGCCGGCCCACTGGCCGTCGTACAGCGAGACTTTGGTGATGAATTTGCGGCCCATGGTGGGCACCCACCAGCGCTCGGTATTGTGAGGGATCAACTCCCGTACGTCGCCGATGACTTCCCATCCCTGTTCGCGCTTGTCCAGGTCCACCCATTTCGAGGCAGGGATGATCATGCGGTTGGCATCCGGCGGCAGATGCGAGAACTTTCCGATGAGTTCGAAGTTCTGGTCTTTGCCAGCGGAGTTGGAGATCAAGAAGGACATTTCCCCTGGCTGGGACTGATGTGAAGGCAGTCGTGCCCGCTCCATCCAGTCCATGGCGCTTACTGTGAAATCCACATGGGTGTATGTGTCAGGTAGTTGCTCCTGGTGGTTGATCCTGCTGGGTGTCAGGTGGGCGCTACCGGACTGCGCGAGGCTGTTGCCTGCTGGCAGCAACGCCGCCAGGGCGATTGCGAGGTGGTGGATTCTCATGGGCTCTCTCTTGGATAGGCGGCCGATCAGCGACGTGCCCTGCGGGCCTGCGCCAACGCTGGGTGTGCCAGGCGAACCTGATCGGCACATCAATGGTCATGAGAGTGGTATGAGAAGCCTATCGGACGATATCGAGATGTCGTTGCTGTCGCCGGGGAGGGCTGGATCCTGCCGCACCGCTGAAACCCTCATTGAATCGAATGAGGTGCCCGATCCAGCCTGCGGTTGCGCTGCCCGGGGGGCGAGGTATGCTTTGCCCAGCCCTTCCGGATCTGCCGCGCTGATGAGCGACACCCCCCGCATCGCTTTCCTGGCCAGCACCACCGAGCCCGCGCAGATGGCCCGCGCGGCGATGGTCTCGCGCTATGGCGACCACGCGCCGGAACAGGCCGACGTGCTGTGCCCACTGGGCGGCGATGGCTTCATGCTGCAGACCCTGCACCGGCATGGGCACCTGGGCAAGCCGGTATTCGGCATGAAACTGGGCACGGTCGGCTTCCTGATGAACCAGTACCGTGGCGACGACGACGTGCAGGCCCGCATTGCCCGTGCCGAACCGGCCAACCTGCGCCCGCTGGAAATGGTGGCGCTGACCGAGTCGGGCACCAGTACCGGTTCGCTGGCCTACAACGATGTGTCGCTGCTGCGCCAGACCCGGCAGGCCGCGCATATCGGCATCGACCTCAACGGCCAGGAACGCGTGGCGGAGCTGATCGGCGACGGCGTGCTGGTGGCCACCCCGGCCGGCAGCACCGCCTACAACTATTCCGCGCACGGTCCGGTGTTGCCGCTGGGTTCGCATACCATCGCGCTGACGCCCTTGGCCCCGTACCGGCCGCGTCGTTGGCGCGGGGCGATCCTCAAGGCCGACACCGAGGTGCGCTTCCGCGTGCTCGATCCCTACAAGCGGCCGGTCAGCGTCACGGCGGATTCGCACGAGACCCGCGACGTGGTCGAGGTGACCATCCGCGAGTCGAAGGACCGCCGCGTGACCCTGCTGTTCGACCCGGAGCACAACCTGGAAGACCGGATCCTGAGCGAACAGTTCGTTTTTTGAGGACAATGGGCGGCCGGCCCCGCCGACCGCTTGAAGGACCCCCACCGATGGGCGACAACTCCCCCCGTTTGCTGACCGTCGCGGTGACCTCGCGCGCCCTGTTCGACCTCGAGGAAAGCCATGCGCTGTTCGAGAGTGATGGCGTGGCGGCCTATGCCGAATTCCAGCGCCAGCACGAGGACGACATCCTCGGCCCCGGCGTGGCCTTCCCGGTGGTGCGCAAGCTGCTGGCGCTGAACCAGGGCGCCAGCCCGGAGAACCCGCGCGTCGAGGTGATCCTGCTGTCGCGCAACTCGGCCGATACCGGCCTGCGCATCTTCAACTCGATCCAGCACTACGGCCTGGGCATCATCCGTGCGACGTTCACCGCCGGCGAGCCGACCTGGCCGTACGTGAAGCCGTTCGGCACCGACCTGTTCCTGTCGGCCAACCCGGAATCGGTGCGCAGCGCGCTGCGCCATGGCATTGCGGCGGCGACCATCCTGCCCAAGCCGCCTGGCGAGACCGCCGCTGCGGCGGCCGACCAGATCGATACCGGTCGCCCGGCCGGCCAGCTGCGCATCGCCTTCGACGGTGACGCCGTGATCTTCGGTGACGAGAGCGAGCGCATTTCGCGCGAGCAGGGCGTGGAAGCCTTTGGTCGCCACGAGCGCGAACGCGCCCGCGAGCCGCTCAGCGGCGGTCCGTTCCGGGGTTTCCTGTCGGCGCTGCATACATTGCAGGAAGTGTTCCCGGCCGGCGAGAGTGCGCCGATCCGCACCGCACTGGTCACCGCGCGATCGGCACCGGCGCATGAGCGGGTGATCCGCACCCTGCGCGAGTGGGGCGTGCGCCTGGACGAGGCGCTGTTCCTCGGCGGCCGCCACAAGGGACCGTTCCTGCAGGCGTTCGGCGCCGACATCTTCTTCGATGATTCGCAGCACAACATCGACAGTGCCCGCGAGCATGTGGCTGCCGGCCACGTACCACATGGTGTCGCAAACGAGAGCTGAGGCTACGACGGGTGGGTGCCAACCGTTGGTTGGCACTGCCATGCATCCGTGCCCACCAAGGTGGGCACCTACGAGAGCGCCGCTCCCGTCACGGGCTGCCGGACATCCCCAGCTGCAGGTCCACCACCTTCCAGCGCAGGCCCTGCGGTTCCAGCACCACCTTCAGCGGCGGCTGGCCGGGGCCGCGATCGACATCGATCACGAAGCGGTCCATTGCCTCGAAATGGTGCTCGGCATGCTTCAGCGGCCGCGCCGGTTCGGTCGCACCGAAGGCATCGCCGCCCTGCAGCTCATTGCGGCCACGCTTCCACAGCACGTGGCCCTGCAAAATCGCGCCGATCCCGGTCGGGGTCACCATGGTCTCCACCGCGGCACCGCCAAGCTGGTCGCCCAGCCCATAGAGCAGGGCGCCGAACGGGCTGGCTGCCACGTCGGGGCCGGCCTGGCGCACCAGGTAGTCATTGAGTTGCGCACGCAGGCTGCTGCGCACGCGCGGGAAATCGACGTAGCGCTCCAGGCGAGCGGTGTCGCGCTGCTCGATGGCCTTGGACAGGCCATTGACGGTCATGTAGGGGCCGCCGAACCACCAGGCCGCGACGGCCAGGACCAGCAGCACAATGAGTGCGGTGAGTTTCTTCATGCCGACCAGACTGCCGCAATGGCGGCAGTGCCGGGTGAAGACTCAATGACTGGGCGAACCACGGCCGTCACCGAAGGCATCGACCAGCTGTTGCCGTTCGGCCGGGGTCAGTGCTTCCAGCCGCGTCGCCAGCACCTCGTCGAGGCTGCGGGTACGGGTGGTGCCGAGGATGCCGCTGGCCACGCCGGGATGGCCCAGCGCATAGGCGAAGGCGGTCTGGGCCGGGCGTTGGCTGCGGATCGTGCCCATGGCGCGCCGCATCTGGCGGGCGCTGCGCATCAGCTGGCGGCTGCTGGGTTTCAGCCAGGCGCGCGCCAGGTACCAGCCATCGGCCAGCCGTGGCAGGCGAGGACGCGGGGGCAACAGGTGGCCTTGCGCCAGCACGGTGCCGGCCAGCACGCCAATACCCACTGCCTGCAGCTGGTCGATCAGCGGTTCGCGGTCCTGCTGCAGGGCGTTGTAGTCCAGCAGCACCACATCGAACGCGTCGGGCTGGGCGATCATCCAGCGCAGGGTCGATGCCGAGTGGGTGTTGATGCCGGTGTGCCGGATCAACCCACGCTCGCGCAGGCGCTGCAGCGCGGCCAGCAGGTCGTCGTTGATGTCGTGTTCGCTGGCGCCATGCAACTGGTAGATATCCAGATGATCCAGGCCGAGGTTGCGCAGCGACGCCTCGCAGCTGGCGGTGATGGCCGCGGGCGAGAAGTCGCGCTGCTCGGCGCCGCTGATGCCGGCCTGGCCGGTGAGCGTGCCGCCTTTGCTGGAGATCACCAGCGCGTCGCGCGGGTACTGCTTCAGCAACGGGCGCAGGATGCGGCCCAGGCGCGGCTCGGCATGGAAGCCGGAATAGTTGTGGCCAGTATCGAGCAGGTTCACGCCATGGGCGAGCGCATGCTCGACCACGGCGGCCGCCTCATGCTCCGGGAAACGGCGATGACCCCAGAAGCCGGAGCAGCCCAGGCCGATCGGTGAAACGGCCAGGCCGGTGCGGCCGAGCACGCGCCGCTGGCGGGCCAGCGGAAGATGCTGAGACATCAGAACTCCAGGTCCAGCGCGGCGCACAGGTAGTCCACGAACGGGCCGAGCGCCGCCAGGTCCTTGCCCAGCGTGGAAAGCAGGCGCGGCCCGGTCATGGTGGCATCGTCCAGCGAGCGCCACATCACCCAGTTGCGGTGCTTGAGGTCGTCGATGAACTCGAAGTCGGCCGGGAAGCCACGCGGGGGCCGCACCAGCTTCTCGCTCTCCTCGAAATCGAAGCGCTTGCGCAGGGCCGGCGCATGCGCGGCGGCCTTCCAGCTGCCCGGGTTGTCGAGGATGAAGTGGCGCACGCGACGCTGGGTTTCAGGCTCCGGATGCCACAGGCCGGCACCGACGAAGCTCTCGCCGGGCTGCAGGTGCACGTAGAACGAAGGCGCGGCCACTTCGCGGCGGCGCTCATGGAACAGGCGCGCGCCCTGCCAGGTCTTGTACGGTGACTTGTCGTTGGAGAAGCGCGCGTCGCGATGGATGCGGAACAGCGAGCCGCCCACGCCGCGGGTATCGGCGCGGAAATGGTCGCTGACCTCGGCCAGGGCCGGCTGCAGGTCGCCCAGCAGGCGCAGGAACGGCTGCCGTACGTGGTCTTCATACTGCTGGCGGTGGTCGTTGAACCAGGCCTTGTCGTTATGCCGCGCCAGGCTGCGCAGGAACTTGAAACTGGCGTCCGAGAAGTAGGTGCTCACAGCGTCTCCTGCAGGTGCTGGCCCCAGTCGCGCAGCGATTGCAGCAGGGCCTGGCGCCGCGCGTCGTCGGGCGCTTCGGCGGCCAGTGCATCGAGCTGCTGCTGGTATTGGGGCAGGTTGAGTTCGCCCAGCCCGCCGTCGCCGAGCAGGCGCTGGCGGCGGTAATCCTGCCAGCGCTGGCGTTCCGCCGGCGCGAGGCTGTCGGGGTGGTTGCGTGCGCGGTAGCGGAACAGCAGCTCCGGCAGGCGCGGGTCGCGGAAGCGGCCTTCCAGCGCAGCCAGCTGCTCCGGCGCGGTGGTGCGTGCCAGCGCAAGCAACGGCTTGTCGCCGTTGCCGAGGAAGCCGTCGTACAGCGAGGCATCGACGTCGGCCACGGTGGCGGCGCGGGGCTGGTTGTAGACCTGCCGGGCCTTCTCGGCCAGCTGTGGGGCGAACGCGCGCAGCCGTTCCACCTTGGCTTCGATCGCGGCCACGTCCAGGCCGAGACGAGCGTGGTCATCGGCGCGCAGGTGGTTCCAGGCGATCAGCGCCGGCACCTTGTTCAGATGTACTTCCTTCAGCGGCACCCGCGCCACGCCTTCGGGCAGCTCGCTGGCGCGCATGTACAGGCGCTGCGCGATCACCTCGGCCGGCAGTTCCAGCAGGTCGTCAATCTCGCCTTCCAGGTCGAACACGATCACCCGGTTGTTGATGGTCGGGTGCACGGCCAGCGGCAGCACCGGGGCCGCACACAGGCGGCTGGCCGGGTAGCGCATGGAAATGTGCAGCACCGGCTTCATCGCGGCCACGTCCAGCAGGCTGCCGACGAAGCGTTTGTCACGCAGCTTCAGCGCGTAGTCCCACAGGCGTGGCTGCGACTGCTTGAACAGGCGTGCCATGCCGATGGTGGCGCGTACGTCGGACAGCGCTTCGTGCGCATCGCCCTCGCGCACGTTGTTGGCCTCGGCCAGGTGCTCGAGCTTGAACGATGTGGCGCCATCCTCGCGCAGCGGCCACTGGATGCCGTCCGGGCGCATCGCGCGCATCAGCCGCAGCATGTCCAGCAGGTCCCAGCGCGAATTGCCGTTGCGCCACTCGCGCTCGTACGGGTCGTGGAAGTTGCGGAACAGGCCGTAGCGGACGAATTCATCGTCGAAGCGCAGCGTGTTGTAGCCCAGCGCGCAGGTGCCGGGGCGCGACAGCTGCTCGTTGATGCGGTCGAAGGCCTCGGCCTCGCTGATGCCCTCGGCCAAGGCCTGCTGCGGGGTGATGCCGGTGACCAGGGTGGCCATCGGCGAGGGCAGCAGGTCATCGGCCGGGCGCACGAAGAAGCTGACCGGGGTGTCGATTTCGTTGAGGTCAGCGTCGGTACGGATCGCGGCGTACTGCGAGATGCGCGTGCGCCGCGGGTCCTGGCCGAAGGTTTCCAGGTCGTAGAACAGGAAGCTGTCGGCCATCAGTGCGCGCCCTCCAGGACCGGCAGCTGCGCGTGGATCTGCGCTTCCAGTGCGGCCCAGTCGATGTTGTCCAGTGAATCGTGACCGGCGGTGGCGGCCACCAGCATGTCGCGCTGCAGCTCGGTGCGGCGCAGCGCCTCGGCGTAGGGCGTGTGCAGGAAGGTGACCATCGTGTAGTGCGGTACGAAACGGGTCGGCCAGCGCCGCTGCAGTTCCTGCTCCAGTTCGCGCTGCAGCAGGAACGCAGGATCGGCGACGCGGTCGCGCATCTCCAGGTAGTTCTCCAGCGCCATCTGCTGGATGGCACGTGCATTCGGCTTGCGCTCGGCTTCGAACGCGGCGAACGCGCCTTCCAGGTCATCGGCCTCCATCAGGTGGCGGGCCAGCGCAACGCAGTCCTCGAACGCGCAGTTCATGCCCTGGCCGTGGAACGGCACCATCGCATGCGCGGCATCGCCGATCAGCACGGCGCGGCCGTGCTGGTGCCAGCGCTCCAGGGTGAGCGTGCCGAGCAGGCCCGGCGGGTGCTGTTCCCAGTCCGCGCGCAGGTTCGGGATCAACGGCAGGGTGTCGGCGAACTCGCGTGCGAACAGCGCCTCGGCCTGCGCGCCGGTGTTGACCGTGGCGAAGCTGGGATCGCCCAGGTTGGGCAGGAACAGGGTGACGGTGAAGGTGCCTTCGTGGTTGGGCAGGGCGATGCACATGTAATGGCCGCGTGGCCAGATGTGCAGCGCATTGCGCTCGATGCGGAAGCTGCCGTCGGCGGCCGGCGGGATCTCCAGCTCCTTGTAGGAGTGGTCGAGGAAGGCGATGTCCTCGCCCAGCGGCGCACGGCGGTTCATCGCCGCGCGCAGTGCCGAACCGGCGCCGTCGGCACCGATCAGGGTGTCGAAGCGGATGTCGTGCGGGCTGTCGTCGCGGTCATCGATGAAACGCGCGTGGCCGGCATCGAAATCAACGGTGTGCAGGCGGCGATGGAAGTGCACGGTGGCGCCGGCCTGTTCGGCCAGTTCCAGCAGCGTGGTGTTCAGATCGCTGCGGTGGATCGACCAGATCACTTCGCTGTCATCACGGCCATAGCGCTGCAGCTGCGGTTCGCCGTCGCGCGGGTGCACCATGCGGCCGCGCATCATCACCGCGCGTGCCATCACTTCATCCTCCACACCCGCCTGGCGCAGCGCATTGCGCCCGCGCTCGGCCAACGCCAGGTTGATCGAGCGGCCACTCTCGTAGTCGGCCACGCGCGGATCACCGCGGCGTTCGTACAGGGTGATGCGCCAGCCTTGCCGTGACAGCAGGATGGCCAGCAGGGACCCGGCCAGGCCGGCACCGATAATGCTCAACGAGCGGGAAGCATGTGCGATCAACGAACTGTCCAGCAGTAGGGGAGGGACCGGCTTAAAGGCCAGCCCAGGCTTCCACTTCCTCGACGAAGTGGTGCACGTCCAGGTAGCGGTTGTAGAGCGGGGTGGGCGAGATGCGGATCACGTCGGGCTCGCGCCAGTCACCGAGCACGCCGATGCCGCGCAGGTGCTCGAACAGTGCGCGGCCACGCTCGCGGCCACCGATCACGCGCAGCGACAACTGGCAGCCGCGGCGCTGGGGGTCGGCCGGGGTGATGATGTCCAGCACCTGCGGCAGGCGCGCGCGCACCAGCGCCTCGAGCATGCCGGTCAATGCCAGCGATTTGCTGCGCAGCGCTTCCATGCCGGCGCGCTCGAACAGGTCCAGCGAGGCACGCAGCGGTGCCAGGCCGAGAATCGGTGGATTGCTCAGCTGCCAACCCTCGGCGCCGATCGCGGGCGTGAACTGCGGCGCCATCTGGAAGCGGGTGGCTTCCTCATGGCCCCACCAGCCGGCGAAGCGCGGCAGGGTGGTGTCGCGGTGGTGGCGCTCGTGCACGAAGGCGCCTGCGACTGCCCCCGGGCCGCTGTTGAGGTACTTGTAATGGCACCACACGGCGAAATCGGGGGCTACGTCATGCAGGCGCAGCGGCAGGTTGCCGACCGAGTGCGCCAGGTCGAAGCCGATGCGTGCGCCCTGCAGGCGTGCGGCGCGGGTGATCGCATCGAGGTCGAAGGCCTGGCCGGTGCGGTACTGCACGCCGGGCCACAGCACCAGCGCCAGGCGCGGGCCGTGTTCGGTGATGGCGCGCTCGATGGCGTTCAGCGAGATCGTGCCGTTGGCTTCGTCCGGCTGCACTTCCACCAGACATTCGGCCGGGTCGAAGCCATGGAAGCGGATCTGAGCTTCCACGGCGTGGCGATCGGTCGGGAACGCGCCGGCTTCCATCAGGATCACCGGGCGCTGGGCGGTCGGCCGGTAGAAGCTGACCATCATCAGGTGCAGGTTCACGCTCAGCGTGTTCATCGCCACCACTTCGCTGGGCAGCGCACCGACCACGCGGGCCAGCTGCGCGCTCACCAGGCGGTGGTAGGACAGCCACTGCGTCGGGCCGGTGAAGTGGCCTTCCACCGCCAGTTCGCCCCACTGCTTCATCACTTCCTGCACCGCCGCCTGCGCGCCGCGCGGCTGCAGGCCCAGCGAGTTGCCGACGAAGTAGGTCTGCTCGCCGCCACCGTGGCGCGGAATCAGGAATTCATTGCGCAGCGGGCGCAGCGGATCGGCGGCGTCCAGGGCGATGGCGTGGGTGCGGCTGAGCAGGTCGGACATGGTCGGGCAACAGGCTGCAACGGGACCGCCAGTGTAGCGCCTGGGGCATGGCCCGGTAGCTGCCAACCCAACGCTAGTGCCGCTTGGCCCGGTAGTCGCCAACCTTGGTTGGCGCACGTACAAGCAAGCGCCCACCAAGGTGGGCAACTACCAGAGCGGGAGCGAGCAAGCGCCCACCAGGGTGGACATCTACCGTTCGATGGCTCAGCCCGCCGCTGGCACCGGCAGCGGATCCACGTGCCCGCACTGGCTGCAGGTGCGCAGCTCCAGGCTGGCGTGGTAGCGCGCGAATACCTTGGGCAGGTCGGTTTCGATGTTCTGCAGCGGGAAATACTCTTCGTGCAGCTTGTGGTTGCAGCGCTCGCAATGCCAGATCACGCCATCCATCTCGTGCGGCAGGCGCTTGCGCTCGACCACCAGGCCGATGCCACCGGGCGGGCGCCGCGGCGAGTGCGGCACTTTCGCCGGCAGCAGGAAGATCTCGCCGGCACGGATCGGAATATCACGCACCGCGCCGTTTTCCTGCACCTTCAGGACCATCTCGCCTTCGAGCTGGTAGAACCACTCCGGACCTTCGTCGTAGTGGTAGTCGGTGCGCGAATTCGGCCCGCCGACCACCATCACGATGAAATCACCGTTGTCGATCATCTTGTTGCCCACCGGCGGCTTCAGCAGGTGGCGGTTCTCTTCGATCCAGGCGTGCAGGTTGATCGGCGAAGCGAGCATGGTGGTCATCCGTAAGGGATCAGTCGCGCTTGCCCTTGCGCGGGACGTAGGACAGGGCCTTTTCATAGGCCGGCTGCAGCTCTTCCTGCGAACCGACGTCGATGCCCATCTCGCGCACGCGTCCGTCCTTCAGGCTGTAGACCCAGCCGTGCACCATCAGCTTCTGGCCGCGGGCCCAGGCGTCCTGCACGATGGTCGAGCGGCACAGGTTGGCGACCTGCTCGATCACGTTCAGTTCGCACAGGCGTGCGTGCTTGAGCTCATCAGTCTCGATCGCATCGAGGATGCCGGTGTGCTTCTGCATCACGTCACCGACGTGGCGCAGCCAGTTGTCGGCCAGGCCGACGCGGGTGTTGTGCAGGCAGGCATGCACGCCGCCGCAGCCATAATGGCCAACGATCAGGATGTGCTTCACCTTCAACTGGTCCACCGCGTACTGCACCACGCTCAGGCAGTTCAGGTCGGTGTGGGCGACCACGTTGGCGACGTTGCGGTGCACGAACACTTCGCCCGGGGCCATGCCGATGATCTGGTTGGCCGGCACGCGCGAATCGGAACAGCCGATCCACAGGTACTCGGGGTGCTGCTGCTTGGCCAGCTGGTGGAAGAACTCGGGGTCTTCCTTCTCGATCCGGTCGGCCCAGTCGCGGTTGTTCTGCAGCAGCTTGTGGATGTCTTTCATGTACGGGTCCCTGGCGTCGGGTGGGGGCTCGCCGCAGCCGTCCGGCTGCGTCGTCGCGGGAATCTGGGGCGTTCAGTCGCTGCGGGCGGCCTGTTCGCGGTGCCAGCGCATCCACTGCGCCAACTCGGTGGAAGCGGGGGTGCCCAGCTGTTCCAGTTCGGCGATCACCGCGCGCTGGTTCGCATCGGGATGGTTCTGGCTCAGTTTGAGCTTCAGCTGCACGTGTTCGACCTGGAAGCGGAAACCGACGATGGCGCGCAGCTCCGGGCCATGTTCGGCACGCGTGGCATCGAACTGCCAGGCCTGGCCGACACTCGCTTCGAAGTGGTCGCTGATCGCACCAACCAGCTCGGCCAGCGCATCGGTTTCGTCGAAGGTCTGCAGCTGGCCACGCAGCTCGGCAGCAGCGTAGTTCCAGGTCGGCACCCGCGCGGCGGGCTCCTTGTCCGGGTACCAGCTGGCCGAGACGTAACCGCGTGGGCCGTCGACCAGTACCTTGGCCGCGCCGCCCTGGCGCGACTGCGGGTTGGCGCGGGCCCAGTGCCCGCGCAGCTCGATACGCTCGCCATCACGCCGGTACAGCACCGGCATCCGGGTCAGCTCCGGCAGGCCATCATTGCCGGCGGTGAGCACGGTGACGAATGGATCGCGCGCCAGCAGGCGGTCCAGCCAGAGCAGGTCGGTCTCGGCGAAGGCGCGCGGGGTGAACATGCGAGGGTCAGGCGCGCCCGCCCAGCGACTGGATCATGCGACCACGCAGGCCCTCGTCGCTGTCGGCCTGCGGCGGCTGCACTTCGTGCAGGCTGAAGCCGCGCACCAGCGCGTCTTCCTCGTCCAGGCCGTCGTACTCGACGAATTCGGCGTCGAACAGCTGCGAACGCGCGGTGTCTTCGCTGTCATAGCTCAGCGTGTTGCCATCGCTGTCGAGCACCTCGGCGGTGCCGGCCGGGCGCACGCGCAGGCGCGCCCAGATCAGGGTGTTGCCGAGGCTGGCCAGCCACCAGCTGTCGCGCGAGGCGGAGATGTCATTCATGGAGGTATTACCAGAGCGAGGCCAGCCAGAGCAGGGCGGCCATGCCCAGTCCGGTCAGCAGGGTCAGCAGCGATACCCAGGCCGGCGTCGCCAGCCCGGACAGCGAACGGTCCGGCTGTTGGCGATAGTCGCGGCGCAACAGCCAGGCCAGGGCATCGGGCTTGAGGAAGGCGCCGCTGCCGAAGCGCTCGGCGAGCGCCGGATGGCGGTCGCGTACGTGCACCAGGGTCAGCGGCCAGAAGATCACGAAGGCACTGAACCCGGCCACTGCAACGCCGACGAAACAGAGGGCGAAGAACAGGGTCATGGGAGCGGTACCTCCGTGGTCGTGTGGGGCTTAGAAGTCCGCGCTGCCCGGGGCGCGCGGGTAGGGGATCGCATCGCGGATGTTGGACAGCCCGCAGACGTACACCACCAGGCGTTCGAAGCCCAGGCCGAAGCCGGCGTGCGGCACCGAACCATAACGGCGGAAATCGCGGTACCAACTGTAGTGCTCACGGTCCAGGCCGAACTGGGCCATGCGCGCGTCCAGCACGTCCAGACGCTCTTCGCGCTGGCTGCCGCCGATGATCTCGCCGATGCCCGGGGCCAGCACGTCCATCGCGGCGACGGTCCTGCCGTCGTCGTTCAGGCGCATGTAGAAGGCCTTGATGTGTTCCGGATAGTTGGTCACCACCACCGGGCGGCCGACGTGCTCCTCGGTCAGCCAGCGCTCGTGCTCGGTCTGCAGGTCCAGGCCCCATTCGACCGGGAAGTCGAACTTCTTGCCGGACTTCTGCAGCAGGCTGACCGCATCGGTGTAGTCGATGCGCTCGAACGGCGCGTTGATGAAGTCTTCCAGCTTGGTGATCGCGTTCTTGTCCACGCGCTCGGCGATGAAGGCCAGGTCGTCGCCGCGCTCGTTCAACACCGCGCGGAACAGGTACTTCAGGAACTCTTCGGCCAGGCGTGCGTCTTCGGCCAGGTCGGCGAAGGCGATTTCCGGCTCGATCATCCAGAACTCCGCCAGGTGGCGGGTGGTGTGGCTGTTCTCGGCGCGGAAGGTCGGGCCGAAAGTGTAGACCTTGCTCAGCGCCAGGCAGTACGCCTCGACGTTCAGCTGACCGGACACGGTCAGGAACGTTTCCTTGCCGAAGAAGTCGCGGCTGAAATCGATCGCGCCCTTCTCGTCGCGCGGCAGGTTCACCATGTCCAGGGTGGACACACGGAACATCTGGCCGGCGCCTTCGGCGTCGGAGGTGGTGATGATCGGGGTGCTGATCCAGTTGAAGCCGTTCTCGTGGAAGAAGCGGTGCACGGCCTGGGCCAGGCAGTTGCGGATGCGGGTGACCGCGCCGAACAGGTTGGTGCGCGGGCGCAGGTGCGCCACTTCGCGCAGGAACTCCGGCGACATCGGCTTGGGCTGGATCGGGTAGGTGAGCGGGTCTTCGACCCAGCCGACCACCTCCAGCGCGCTGGCCTGGATCTCGAACGACTGGCCCTTGCCCTGCGACTTCACCAGCGTGCCGGTGGCGATGACCGAGCAGCCGCTGGTCAGGCGCTTGATCTCATCGAAGTTGGCCAGGCTGTCGCCGGCCACGACCTGGATCGGGGCGAAGCAGGAGCCGTCGCTCACATTCACGAAGGCCAGATTCGCTGAACCGCGCACCGTGCGCACCCATCCGCGTACCGTGACTTCGCCGCCTTCCGGGATCTTCCCGGCAAGCGCATGTTCAACGCTGACCACCGTCATGACTTGAATCCTCTGCTGATCGACTCGATCTGTGAACACGGGAGTTTACCGGTTGCAGCGTTCTGCTTGCGAGGCATTTTTCGTGGCAACGGCTCCTTATAATGTCCCCGTACCTCTGGAGTAGCCCCATGGCCGTCAGCCTGACCCCCATTGCCTTCGAACGCGTGCAGCGCTTCGTCGCCCAGACCCCCGGTGCGCTGGGCCTGCGTTTCGGCGTGACCAAGACCGGCTGCTCCGGCTGGGGCCACGTGACCGACCTGGCCCGCGACGAGCGCGAGGGCGATACCGTGTTCGACCAGGACGGCGTGAAGATCTACGTCGACGCCAAGAGCCTGGCGCTGGTGGACGGCACCGTGATCGACTTCGGCAAGCACGGCCTGAGTGAGACGTTCACGTTCAGCAACCCGAACGCCACCGCCGAGTGTGGCTGCGGCGAGAGCTTCACCACCGACGCCGACAAGGCCTGAGGGCCGGCCGCCGGGCATGGCCCTGCGCTGACAAGGCGTGCTCTGGTAGGTGCCGACCTTGGTCGGCACGCTGGGCTCGGCAGGGATCCCGAGGATGGAACGACCGGCTTTCACCTATCACCCCAATGCCTACGCCCTCTCCTTCGAAGAGGTCGACGGGGTCTGTGACTGCTGCGGGCAACCGCGGACGCTTCGTTACCGGGGGCCGTTCTACACGCGCCTGCGTCCCGATTACCTGTGCCCCTGGTGTATCGCCGATGGCGGGGCAGCGGCCAGTTACGAGGGTGAATTCACCGGCTGGAGCGATATCGAGGGGGTATCCCCGGATCCGGCCGATCCGCCGCCGACCATCGCCCGTGAGCTGCTGCTGGAGATCTGCGAGCGCACCCCGGGTTACTCGTCCTGGCAGCAATCGGTCTGGTTGAGCCACTGCGAACGGCCCTGCGCCTTCCTCGGCTACGCCGGCAGCGACGATCTGCTGCCGATCCTCGACCAGGTCCGGCCTGACGTGGTCGAGATCAATCCGCGCGACGCCGAGTGGGTGCTGGAGCATCTGAGCCGGGACGGGATGATGGTCGGCTGCCTGTTCCAGTGCCTGGAATGCGGCCAGCATCGCCTTCACGTCGATCTGGGATGAGCACGTGCCGGACATGGTGCGGCGCTCCCGTTCAGGTTGCCCGGTTCCCGCCCGGTTGCCCGGTGGCGCCGCTTGCCGCATAATGCGCGGCTTCCTGCCTTCCTGGCGGGAATCCTTGCCCCACCGCGGTCTCAACGGCGGGGGGCTGTCCGGCCGCAAGGCCACATCCGAAAGGTAGAAAAAACATGAGTCGTCATTACGAAATCGTGTTCATGGTCCACCCGGACCAGAGCGAGCAGGTCCCGGCCATGATCGAGCGCTACAAGTCGCTGGTCGAGAACGGCAACGGCACCATCCACCGTCTGGAAGACTGGGGGCGCCGCCAGCTGGCGTACCCGATCCAGAACCTGGTGAAGGCCCACTACGTGCTGATGAACATCGAAGCCGACCAGGCCGTTCTGAACGAACTGACCGAAAGCTTCCGCTTCAACGACGCCGTGCTGCGCAACCTGGTCATCAAGCGTGACGAGGCTGACACCGAGCAGTCGCTGATCATGAAGAGCAAGGACGAGAAGGGTGACAAGCCGGAGCGCGGTGAGCGCCGTCGTCGTGACGACGAAGAAGGCGAGTCCACCACCACCGCTGACAACGAAGCCGGCGACGACGCCGCTTCCGCCGCCTAAGGAGCCTTCCCATGTCCAAGTTCTTCCGTCGCCGCAAGTTCTGCAAGTTCACGGCTGAAGGTGTGAAGGAGATCGACTACAAGGATCTCAACACCCTGCGCCAGTACCTGACCGAGAACGGCAAGATCGTGCCGAGCCGCGTCACCGGTACCAAGTCGAAGTACCAGCGTCAGCTGGCGACCGCCGTCAAGCGCGCTCGCTTCCTGGCCCTGATCCCGTACACCGACAACCACGACGTCTGATGCCCGGCGGGGCGGCCCGGTGCCGCCCCCGCTGTGCCAGCTATTCGGACAGCCTTTGTTGCGGGGCATCGCCTCGCTAACGAATAACTCATCTGGAGCAATACCATGCAGCTGATCCTCCTGCAGAAAGTCACCAACCTCGGCAACCTGGGCGACCTGGTCGACGTGAAGCCGGGCTACGGCCGTAACTTCCTCGTGCCGCAGGGCAAGGCCGTTCCGGCCACCGAGAGCAACAAGGCCGAGTTCGAAGCCAAGCGCGCCGAATACGAAGCCAAGGCCCAGGCCATCCACGCCGACGCTGACGCCCGCAAGGCCAAGCTGGAAGGCGCGAGCGTGACCATCCCGGCCAACGCTTCGACCGAAGGCAAGCTGTACGGCTCGGTCGGCGCCCGCGAAATCGCCGATGCCTTCACCGCTGCCGGCCTGCCGGTCAGCAAGAGCGAAGTCATCCTGGGCGAAGGCGCCTTCCGCAACATCGGCGAATACGACGTGCTGGTCCACCTGCACGCCGACGTCGAGACCACCGTCAAGGTCGTCGTCGTCGCCGAAGCCTGATCCCACGCCGCAAGGCCTGGAATCACCGCAGAACGGGCGCCCGCAAGGGTGCCCGTTTTGTTTTATGGCTCCGTTTCGTGGCGTCGGGCCACGTCCGGCCGGCGGGGTAGGGCTGGACAATGTTCCACGCCCATTCGTAGAACACGGCCACATCGGTATACTCAGGGCGTCACACCCGTTCCACGGGCATCGATCCCAACAGGATCAATGACTTGGAGGGTAAACGCAGGCCGCTTGCCGGCCCCAGTCCGGAACCCCTATGCGTCTTTCCACGATCAAGCTGTCCGGCTTCAAGTCGTTCGTCGATCCGACCACCCTGCACCTGCCGACCAACATGACCGGCGTGGTGGGGCCCAATGGCTGCGGCAAGTCGAACATCATCGACGCCGTGCGCTGGGTCATGGGCGAGAGCTCGGCCAGCCGCCTGCGCGGCGACTCGCTGACCGACGTGATCTTCTCCGGTTCCAATGCCCGCAAGCCGGTCTCGCAGGCCACCGTCGAGCTGATCTTCGACAACTCGGACCACACGATCTCGGGCGAGTACGCCTCGTTCAACGAGATCTCGGTCAAGCGCACGGTCAGCCGCGACGGCACCAGCAACTATTACCTCAACGGTACCAAGTGCCGCCGCCGCGACATCACCGACCTGTTCCTCGGCACCGGCCTGGGCCCGCGCAGCTACTCGATCATCGAGCAGGGCATGATCAGCCAGATCATCGAGGCGCGGCCGGAAGACCTGCGTGTGTACCTGGAAGAGGCAGCCGGCATCTCCAAGTACAAGGAGCGCCGCAAGGAGACCGAGACCCGCATCCGCCACACCCGCGAGAACCTGGACCGGCTGGGCGACCTGCGCGACGAGATCAGCAAGCAGCTCGAACACCTCAAGCGCCAGGCCAAGCAGGCCGAGCAGTACCAGGCGCTGCAGGAAGAGCGCCGGGTCAAGGATGCCGAGTGGAAGGCCCTGGAGTTCCGCGGGTTGGACGGTCGCCTGTCCAAGCTGCGCGAAGGGCTGTCGCAGGAAGAGACGAAGCTGCAGCAGCTGATCGCCGACCAGCGTGACGCCGAGGCCCGCATCGAGACCTCGCGCGTTCGACGCGAAGAGGCCGCCGACGCGCTCAACACCGCGCAGGCTGCGGTCTACCAGGTCGGCAGCACGCTGGCGCGCCTGGAACAGCAGATCCAGCACCAGCGCGAGCTGTCGCAGCGCCTGCACAAGGCACGCGATGAAACCCGCCAGGCACTGGCCGAACTGGGCCAGCACATCAGCGGCGACGAGGCCAAGCTGATGGTGCTGCGCGAAGCGGTCGAGGCCGCCACCCCGCAGCTGGAGGAGCTGCAGGAAGAAAACGAGATCAAGCAGGAAAGCCTGCGCGAGGCCGAAGACCGGCTGGCCAGCTGGCAGCAGCGCTGGGAACAGCACACCTCGCAGAGTTCGGAGGCCTCGCGCGCCGGCGATGTCGAGCGCACGCGCGTGGACTACCTGGACAAGCAGATCCTCGATGCCGACCGCCGTCGCGAGGCTCTGGCCGCCGAGCGCGCCGGGCTGGACGTGGACGCGCTGGAAGAAGCCTTCGAGCAGCTGCACCTGCAGCACGACACGCAGAAGACCGCGCTGGATGAATTGAGCGAAGACGTCGAACTGCGCAAGCAGGGCGTGGCGGCAGTGCAGGAACAGCAGCGCAATGGCCAGAACGAACTGGCCGAACTGCGCAAGCAGGCCAACGGCCTGCGCGGTCGCCTGGCTTCGCTGGAAACCCTGCAGCAGGCCGCGCTGGGCCAGGAGCAGGGCGCGGCCGTGGCGTGGCTGAAGGCGCGCGGGCTGGATTCGGCGGCGCGTGTCGGCGAACGCCTGGACGTCGATGCCGGCTGGGAAAATGCGGTGGAAAGCGCGCTCGGCCAGTTGATCGAAGGCGTGCTGGTCGATGACCCGGGCAGCCTGGTTGATGCCCTCGGCGAACTCGGCGACGGCCACATTGCGCTGGTCGCCAGTGCGGGTGCCGACGTCAAGGCTGCACCGACTTCGCTGGCGGCACGCGTGCGCGGCCCGGCCGCGATCCGTCGCCTGCTGGCGCACCTGCATGGTGCCAAGGACCTGTCCGAGGCGAAGGCCCTGCAGGCCAGCCTTCCGGAAGGCGATTCGATCATCACCCAGAGTGGCGAACGCCTGGGTCAGGGCTGGCTGCGCGTGTCGCGCTCCGGTGCAGCCCAGCAGGGCGCGCTGCTGCGCGAACGCGAGATCAACGAGCTGCGCGAGCAGATCGAACAGCTGCAGGATCGCGAGGCCGAGCTGGAAGAACAGCTGGGTGGTTTCCGCGAGCAGTTGCAGGCGGCTGAACAGCAGCGCGAAGACGCGCAGCGTGCGCTGTACCAGGCCCATCGTGCGGTGTCCGAGCTGGCTGGCCAGCTGCAGGGCCAGCAGGGCAAGGTGGAAGCGGCGCGTACCCGCATCGACCGCATCGAAGGCGAACTGAAGCAGCTGCAGGAAACGCTGGAAGCCAACAACGAGCAGGCGCGTGAAGCGCGCTCGCGGTTGGAGAACGCGGTCAGCAGCATGGGTGACCTGGAATCGACCCGGCAGGGGCTGGAGGGAGAGCGCCGCCAGCTGACCGAGGCCCGCGACCTGGCCCGCGACGCCGCACGTGCGGTGCGCGAGCGCTCGCATTCGCTGGCCCTGACCCTGGAATCGCAGCGTGCGCAGCTGGCTTCACTGAGCCAGGCGTTGGAGCGCATGGGTACCCAGCGAGGGCAGTTGGATTCGCGACTGGGTGAGCTGCATTCACAGCTGGACGAAGGTGATTCGCCGGTCGAATCGCTGCAGGCCGAGCATCAGAATGCACTGGAAGAGCGCGTGCGGGCTGATCGCGTGCTGACCGAAGCGCGCACGTTGTTGGACGGCATCGACGCCGAGCTGCGCAATTACGAGCAGACCCGTCACCAGCGCGACGAACAGGCGCTGGCCCAGCGCGAGCGTATTTCGCAGCGCAAGCTGGACCAGCAGGCGCTGGTGCTCAGCGCGGACACCCTGCAGGGCGCGGTGGAGAAGGCCGGTTTCGTGCTGCAGGACGTGCTCAACGCACTGCCCGAGGACGCCCGCCTGGGCGACTGGGAGCAGACCGTGCACCAGATCGACGGCCGCATGCGCCGGCTGGAGCCGGTCAACCTGGCCGCCATCCACGAGTACGGCGAGGCCTCGCAGCGTTCGGACTACCTGGATTCGCAGCACACCGACCTGACCACGGCGCTGGAAACCCTTGAGGATGCCATCCGCAAGATCGACCGCGAGACCCGCGGCCGCTTCAAGGACACCTTCGACCGCGTCAATGCCGGCGTGCAGGCGCTGTACCCGCGCCTGTTCGGTGGCGGCCACGCCTACCTGGAACTGACCGGTGAAGACCTGCTCGACACCGGGGTGACCATCATGGCGCGTCCGCCGGGCAAGCGCGTGTCCAGCATCTCGCTGCTGTCCGGCGGCGAGAAGGCGATGACCGCGGTCGCGCTGGTGTTCGCCATCTTCCAGCTGAACCCCGCGCCATTCTGCCTGCTGGACGAGGTGGACGCGCCGCTGGACGAAGCCAACGTCGGCCGGCTGGCCAACATGGTCAAGGAAATGAGCGAGAAGGTGCAGTTCCTGTTCGTCAGCCACAACAAGGCGACGATGGAGGCCGCGCACCAGCTGTCGGGCGTGACGATGCGCGAACCGGGCGTCAGCCGCCTGGTCAGCGTGGATCTGGAAGAAGCCGCGCGATTGGCGGGCGCGGCCTGACGTGCCATCCTAGTTACCTGAATGAACTAGCCGGAGAACCTATCGAATGTCCGACACGGCACTGTTGCGCATCGGCATCCTGGCCGCCGGCCTGCTGTTGATCGCCGCGATCTTCCTGTTTGGCCGTCCGAAGAAGAAGCCCCAGGGGCGCCGCGTGGACAGCGCGGAACCGACCAGCGGCGAGCGCCGCGAACCGGTCCTGGGCGAGGACGGCGTTGTCGTGGCCGATGGCCGCGTCGAACCGGGCATGGGCACGGAAGGCGAGCAGGCCGAACTCGGCCTGGCCGATACCGATCCGGGCGCCAGCGATCTCGGCAAGCGCGCCACCCAGGATTTCGACAAGATCGTTTCGCTGTTCGTGGCCGCCCGGGCCGGCGAGCAGCTGCGCGGCGAAGACATCGTGGTGGCGGCGGAGAAGACCGGCCTGGTGTTCGGCCACATGAACGTGTTCCACCGCTTGGTGGAAGGCCACCCCGAGCGCGGCCCGATCTTCTCGATGGCCAGCATCATGAAGCCGGGCAGCTTCGACATGGCCAACATCCGTGCCATGGAAACCCCGGCCATCGCCTTCTTCCTGACCCTGCCGGCGCCGCTGACCGCGCTGGACGCCTGGGAGAAGATGCTGCCGACCGTGCAGCGCATGGCCGAACTGCTGGATGGCGTGGTGCTGGATGACAGCCGCAACGCCCTGGGCCGCCAGCGCATCGCACACATCCGTGACGAGCTGCGCGCCTACGACCGCCAGCACCAGGCCCCGCCGCTGACCAAGACCCCGCGCTGGTAAAGGCATTTTTTGGGGTGTGCCGACCAACGGTCGGCACCCACAACAGTAGATCCACGCCATGCGTGGATAGGGCGAACCAAGGTTCGCCCCCACCAACAGGGTCAGGCCGGCACGCCGGCCACCTTCGCGAACGCGCGGCGGAACGCGGCCATCTCGTCCTCGCTGCCGACGGTTACGCGCACGCGCTGCGGCCAGATCGGCCAGCTGCGCCCGATCACCACGCCGTTGTCGGCCATCGCCTTGGCGAACGTGCTGCCGTCGCGTTGCACGTCGACCACGAAGCAGTTCGCCTCCGACGGCAGGCAGCTGAAACCGCGCTTGCCCAGCCATGCGATGGTGGCCTGGCGCACCTTGGCGTTCTGCAGGCGACGCTGCGGAATCAGCTGCGGATCGTGCAGGCTGGCCAGCGCCGCCGCCAGCGCGGGAACCGGCAGCGGGTTGTCGCCGAGGCTGGCCAGCTCGCGCAGACGCTCGGGATGTGCGGCCGCTACGCCCAGGCGCAGGCCGGCCATGCCGTACAGCTTGGAGAACGTACGCAGCACGATCAGATCGTCGCGCTGCGTCACCTGCTCGATCAGGCTGGGCTGCTCGCTGTACTGCAGGTAGGCCTCGTCGACCAGCACGCGGGTGGAGGCGGGCTTGTGGGCCAGCAGCCAGGCGAGCTCATCCGGTGGGCTGATCGAGCCGGTCGGGTTGTTCGGATTGCACACGTACAGCAGCCCGGTCGGGCGCGCGTGCGCGGCTGCGACCATCGCACGCAGGTCGTGTGCGCCGTCATTGCGCAGCGGCACCTTCTGCACGTGCGCGCCATGCGCGGCAGCGACCTCGCCCAGCGTCTCGAAGGTCGGGTCGGCCACCACCAGTCCCGCCTGCGGGCCGGTCCACAACGTGGCGGCGCGGTTCAGCGGTTCGCTGGAGCCCGGATAGAGCCGCACATGGTCGGCCGGGATGCGGGCCTGCTCGATGAAGGCATCGCGTACCTGTGCCGCCAGGGCGAAGCGGTAGCGTCCGCAGCTGGCGATGCTGTCGCGCGCCGCCTGCTGGGCGGCGGGGGAGGGACCGTACGGGCATTCGTTGAAGTTCAGTAGTACGGCGCCTTCGGCAGGGGGCGCGGCGACGGCGGCCGCGGGTTGGGCCTGGCCGAGTTGCGGCAGGCCGCTGCTGGCGACGGCGAGGCCGGCACCGGCCAGTTGCAGGAAGCGTCGACGGGAGGCGGGCAGGGGCACGGGTGGGATTCCGAGGGGCAACCGTCGCACGCTAGCGCTGGCGGGGGTGGGCGGCAAGCCCGCCTTTTGTGGAGTCGAACCATGCTCGACCGCAGATGTGCCAACCAAGGTTGGCACCTACCAGGGCGGGGGAAGTGGTTGGCACGTACCAGAGCGGGGGAGTGCCAGTCGAGCAAGCTCGACGCTACGAAAGGCGGCGGCGTTACAGGGCCTGACGGCCGGGCGCGGTAGAATCCCCGGCCATCCCAGAACCACCGGATCCCGATGAGCCCCAGCCCCGCCGAACGCGCCGAAGACCTTCGCCGGCAGATCGCCCAGGCCAACCGCGCCTACCACGAGCTGGATGCGCCGGAGATCCCCGACGTCGACTACGACCGGATGGTGCGCGAACTGGAAGCGCTGGAGCGCGAGCACCCGGAACTGGCCCGTGCCGACAGCCCGACCCAGCAGGTCGGTGCGCGCCCGTCCGGTCGCTTCCCCGAAGTGCGCCACGCGGTGCCGATGCTGTCGCTGTCCAATGCCTTCAGCGATGAGGAAGTGGCCGACTTCGTGCGCCGCATCGATGAACGCCTGGGCCGTCGCAGCCTGCGCTTCTCGGCCGAGCCGAAGATGGACGGCCTGGCGATCAGCCTGCGCTACGAGGACGGTCATTTCGTACTCGGCGCAACCCGCGGTGATGGCAGTACCGGCGAGGACGTGACCGCCAACCTGCGTGAGATCGGCGACGTACCCAAGCGCCTGCACGGCAAGGACTGGCCCGACGTGCTGGAGGTGCGTGGCGAGGTCTACATGGCCCGCGCCGACTTCGAGGCCTACAACGAGCGTGCGCGCCAGCAGGGCGGCAAGGTGCTGGCCAACCCGCGCAACGCGGCAGCCGGTTCACTGCGCCAGCTCGATCCGAAGATCAGTGCGCAGCGCAGGCTGAGTTTCTTCGCCTACGGCACCGGCGAAGTGCAGGGCGGCGAGCTGCCGGACACCCATTCGGGCACGCTGGCCCAGCTCGGTGCCTGGGGCTTTCCGGTCAGCGAGTTGTGCAAGGTGGTGGAAGGCACCGACGGCCTGCTCGGCTACTACCGTGACATCGGTGAGCGCCGTGATGGCCTGCCGTTCGATATCGATGGCGTGGTGTACAAGCTGGATGACCGCGCCGGCCAGCAGGCGATGGGTTTCGTTTCGCGCGCGCCGCGCTGGGCCATCGCGCACAAATTCCCGGCGCAGGAACAGAGCACTACGGTGGAGGCGATCGAGATCCAGATCGGCCGCACCGGTGCCGCCACGCCGGTTGCGCGACTGGCGCCGGTGGCTGTGGCCGGCGTGATCGTATCCAACGCCACGTTGCACAATGCCGACCAGATCGCGCGCCTGGATGTGCGCGTGGGCGACAGCGTGATCGTGCGACGTGCGGGCGACGTGATTCCGGAAGTGGTCAGCGTCATCCTCGACCGCCGCCCACAGGGCACCTCGCCCTGGCAGATGCCGACGCGCTGCCCGGTGTGCGGCTCGGAAATCGTGCGCGAGGAAGGTGCCGCCGCATGGCGCTGTTCTGGTGAACTGTCCTGCCCGGCGCAGCGCAAGGAGGCGATTGCCCATTTCGCTTCGCGTCGTGCGATGGATATCGACGGCCTCGGCGACAAGTACATCGAAACCCTGGTCGACGCCGGCATCGTCAGGAGCGTGGCCGATCTGTACCGGCTCAACCGCGACCAGCTGCTGCACCTGAAGCTGGTGCTGGATGCCGAGGACCCTTCCGCACTGGCCGCCGCGCTGAAGCTGCACCTGCCGGCCGAAGGCAGCGGCGCGGTGCTCAATGCGGTGCTCAAGCTGGATGGCAACGATCCGGCGTGGCGCGCGCAGGCGCTGGCGCAGCCGGCCAGCTTCGAATGGAACACGAAGAAGATCGCCACCAAGTGGGCCGACAACCTGATCGCGGCAATCGACGCCAGTCGTGCGGCCACGCTGGAGCGCCTGCTGTTCGCGCTTGGCATCGAGCACGTCGGCGAGAGCACGGCCAAGGCGCTGGCGCAGTGGTTCGGTGACCTGGAGCTGATCCGCCACCTGCCGTGGCCGTTGTTCAAGCGTGTGCCGGACATCGGTGGCGAAGTTGCGCGTTCCCTCGGCCATTTCTTCGAGCAGCAGGGCAACCAGCAGGCCATCGATGACCTGCTGCAGGTCGGGCAGGTGCGCATCAGCGATGTGCACGCGCCCAGCGCCAAGCTGCGCGAAGGCCTGGATCTGGCGCAGCTGCTGGTTGAATCGGAAATCCCCGGCATTACCCGCCTGCGTGCGGAGAAGCTGGCGGCTGCGTTGCCGGGCGCTCAGGCGGTGCTGGATGCCGAGCATGGCCAGTTCGTCAACGCCGGCCTGCCGGACGACACTGCGCGCGGTCTGGCCGAGTGGCTCGATGCCGATGGCCATGGCGCGATGCTGCTGGCGGCCGAGAAGGCGATGCAGCAGATCCTGATCAGGGCGCCGGCGCTGGCCGAGATCGTGGCCGGACCGCTGGATGGGCAGACCGTGGTGCTGACCGGCACCCTGGCCCAGCTCACCCGCGATGCCGCCAAGGAACGCCTGGAAGCGCTGGGTGCCAAGGTTTCCGGCAGCGTGTCGAAGAAGACCAGCTTCGTGGTGGCCGGTACCGAGGCCGGCTCCAAGCTGGACAAGGCGCAATCGCTGGGCGTGCCGGTGTGGGACGAAGACCGCCTGCTGGCCTACCTCGCCGAACACGAATGATGACCCCGCCGGGTGCCTGGCGCCCGGCATGAAACACAAAGGAACACCGATGCAGACCGCCCCGCTGGATTTCCGCCTGGCCACCCGTGCCGACGAAGAACTGTTGATCGAGCTGATGCGTGAGTTCTACGCCGAAGACAGGATCGACTTCGATGACGCGCGCGTGCGTCGCGGCGTGGATGCGCTGCTGGCCGATCCGCGCAATGGCGAAGTGCTGCTGTGGCTGGACGAGGCGGGCGAGGTGGTTGGCTACG
Organism: Stenotrophomonas sp. AG209; assembly: GCF_003550055.1. Taxonomy (NCBI): domain Bacteria; kingdom Pseudomonadati; phylum Pseudomonadota; class Gammaproteobacteria; order Lysobacterales; family Lysobacteraceae; genus Stenotrophomonas; species Stenotrophomonas sp. AG209. The sequence continues at coordinate 885,228 of NZ_QXDB01000001.1, read as the reverse complement.
CGGTGATCGCGATGGGCTTCAGCCTGGAGCAGGGCGGCCATTTCATGCTGCTGGACGAGTTGTACCTGAGCCATCGCGCGCGCGGTCGTGGTCGCGGCAAGCAGGCGCTGGCCATCTGTGAACAGCGCGCTCGCGGGCGTGGCGTCAGCCGACTGCGCCTGGAAGTGAACCACCACAACGAACTGGCCCGCCGCCTGTACCTGGCCAGCGGCTACATCGACGACACGCGCGATCTGCTGACCCTGCCGCTCGACCATCCGCGCCCGGAGGGCATCCTGTGAGCGAGGGCCTGCTGCGCGCGCTGCAGCAGCGTGCCACGCTCAATGCGCTGGTACGCCGCTTCTTCGCCGAGCGCGACGTACTGGAGGTGGAAACGCCGATCCTGTCGGTGGCAGGCAACACCGAGCCGAACATCGACAGCTTCCATACCGATTTCACCGGCCATGTCGATGCCGGTGGCCGTCGTCGGTGGCTGCGCACCTCGCCGGAGTATCCGCTCAAGCGCCTGCTGGCGGCCGGCGTGGGCGATTGCTACGAACTGGGCAGAGTGTTCCGCAACGGCGAGGCCGGTGGCCGCCACAACCCGGAATTCACCATGCTGGAGTGGTATCGGGTCGGCTGGGACCACCACCGGTTGGTGCAGGAGACCGCCGAGCTGGTCGGCCAGGCGCTGGCCCTGGTCGGACGCCGTGCAACGCTGCGTGTGCTGAGTTACCGCGAGCTGTTCCAGCAGCACGTGGGCGTGGATCCGTTCGAGGCCGACGAAGCCGCGCTGCGTGCTGCGCTTGGCGACGTGCACATCGACCCGGTCGGGTTGACCCGCGATGACTGGCTGGACCTGTTGATGACCCACCACATCCAGCCGCAGTTCGATGACGGGGTCATGACCGTGGTACATGACTGGCCGGCCAGCCAGGCCGCGCTGGCCCGCATCCGTGCCGGCACGCCGCCGCTGGCCGAGCGCTTCGAGCTGTATCTGGGCGCGGTGGAGCTGGCCAACGGCTATCACGAACTGAACGACGCCCAGGAGCAGCGCACGCGCTTTCAGCGTGACCTGCAGCGCCGACACGAACGCGGCCAGGTGCAGCCGGCGCTGGACGAAGCATTGCTGGCTGCGCTGCCCTCGATGCCGGCCTGCGCGGGTGTGGCGGTGGGCGTGGACAGGCTGCTGATGGCGATGAACCGCACGCCGCGTATCGCCGACGTGTTGGCCTATGACTTCGCCCACGCGTGACGCTCGCGTGTTGCTGAACATCGCAGGCTGAACGAAACGCGGGTTCTGTGCGCTTGCGTCGGTAAGCAGGATGATGCTCTTATCACGGCCAATGCCGGACACTGGCATGCAGTTCATCCATTCCTGCTGGGGAAGGCTTTGGTCAAGTGGTTCGCGGTTGTCGCTGCACCGGTGTACTCCATTGCGCTCTGGGGTGCCTGGCTGCCGTCGCCGGCGTCGGCCCAGCAGGTGGGCTACGACGACGAAGTGGTGACCTGCGAATCACGCGACATGGGCTGGGTGCACTGCGATATCGAGGTCGCCAACGGCGTCGATCTGGTGCGCCAGCTGTCCAGCAACAGCTGCATCCGCGGCAGCGAGTGGGGGACCGACCGTAGTGGCGTGTGGGTCACCCTGGGCTGCCGTGCCGAGTTCCGCGCGCGCCGTGCCGCGGGTGCCTCACCGGCAGCGAACGAAGGCAAGCGCCTGGTGCGCCGCGTGGTTCGCTGTGAATCCAATGGTCGTCCGCAGAGTTGCCCGGTACGGCTCGATGGCGCGCCGGTGCGCCTGCTGCGCCAGTTGTCGGTGCTGCCATGCCGGGAAGGGCAAGGTTGGGGCTACAAGCGCAATGAAGTCTGGACCAGCCGTGGCTGCCAGGGCGATTTCGAGGTGGCCGATGATGACGGACGCTTCGTCGACATGCCGCGCCGCCTGACCTGCGAATCGAAGTCGAAGAAGCGGCGTTTTTGCGGTGCCAGCATCTCCGTTGGCGCCGTGGTCTCCGAGCAGCTGTCCAGCACGCCCTGCGAGGAAGGCAGCACCTGGGGCTGGAACCGCAACGGGATCTGGGTGGACGGCGGCTGCCGCGCCGAATTCTCGGTGAATTGAGCCCCGGCAGTCTCCAACCCTGCCGGGCGTGGCCCTACAATGGGGCCATGAACACTGCCTCTGACATCGACTACGCCCGTTACGACCACATCCGCCCGATCCTGTGGACCGGCGATGCCCTGCAACTGCTGGACCAGCGCAAGCTGCCGTTCGTGGTCGAGCACGTGGTCTGTCATGACAGCGACGAGGTTGCCAGCGCGATCCACGCGTTGACCGTGCGTGGCGCGCCGGCAATCGGCATTGCCGCTGCCTGGGGTGTCGTGCTGGCCGCACGCGCGGTGCAGGCCGTCGATGGTGCGCACGCCCTGCAGCAGCTGGAACCGGCCCTGCAGCGCCTCAACGCATCGCGCCCGACTGCGGTCAACCTGGCCTGGGCGCTGGCACGCATGCGCCGTTGCCTGAACGCCGCCGGCGCCGACTGGAAGGCATTGCTGGAATCGGAAGCGCAGGCCATCGCCGAGGAAGACCTGGCCGCCAACCGCCACATGGGCGCACTGGGCGCGGGCCTGATCGACGCCGGCAGCGGCGTGCTGACCCACTGCAATACCGGCTCGCTGGCCACTGCAGGCTTCGGTACCGCGCTGGGTGTGATCCGCGCCGGCATGGCCCAGCATCGCATCGCCCGCGTGTTCGCCGGCGAGACCCGGCCGTGGCTGCAGGGTGCACGCCTGACCGTGTGGGAGCTGCAACAGGATGGCATCGATGCCACCCTGATTGCCGATTCCGCCGCCTCGCACCTGATGAAGACCGGTGCCGTGCAATGGGTGATCGTGGGTGCGGACCGCATCTGCGCCAATGGCGATACCGCCAACAAGATCGGCACCTACCAGCTGGCCATCGCCGCCCGCCACCACGGTGTCAGGTTCATGGTGGTGGCACCGTCCTCGACCGTGGACATGGAGACCGTGGACGGCAGTCAGATCGAGATCGAGCAGCGCGACCCGGGTGAGCTGTACGGCGTGGGTGGCACCCGTACCGTCGCCGAGGGCATTGCCGCCTGGAACCCGGTGTTCGACGTCACCCCGGGCGAGCTGATCGACGCCATCGTGACCGAGCGCGGGGTCATCCTGAACCCGACCGCCGAGAACATGCGCGCCGCCTTCGGCGGTTGAAGTGCAGGGGAGGGGCGGCGTGACCTCCGCCCCCGGTAGTGCCGGCCGCTGGCCGGCAACCCCCTAAGTTCCTGATTTGTGCCGGTAAAATCCCCGTAAAGGGAGGCGGAAGACGGCCTGTTGTGGTAGTATCCACAGGTTGAATCGAGGTTCCGGCACGACCCCCTCCCGCAGAGGGCTGCGCCGGACTGGACCGCTACCAGACAACGGAACCCGAATGGCAGAAACCGCCAAGGAAATCATCCAGGTCAACCTGGAAGACGAGATGCGCAAGAGCTACCTCGATTACGCCATGAGCGTGATCGTGGGCCGCGCGCTGCCGGATGCGCGCGACGGCCTCAAGCCGGTGCATCGCCGCGTGCTGTACGCGATGAACGAACTCAACGCGCACAGCAACAAGCCCTACTTCAAGTCGGCGCGTATCGTCGGTGACGTCATCGGTAAGTACCACCCGCATGGCGATCAGTCGGTGTACGACACGCTGGTGCGTCTGGCACAGCCGTTCTCGCTGCGCTACATGCTGGTCGACGGCCAGGGTAACTTCGGTTCGATCGACGGCGACTCCGCTGCAGCGATGCGATACACCGAGGCGCGCATGTCGCGCCTGGCGCATGAGCTGATGGCGGACATCGACAAGGAAACCGTCGATTTCCAGCCCAACTACGATGAAAAGGAACTGGAGCCGACGGTCATGCCGACCCGGTTCCCGAACCTGCTGGTCAATGGTTCGGCCGGTATCGCGGTGGGCATGGCGACCAACATTCCGCCGCACAACCTGAGTGAATCGATCAACGCCTGCATCGCGCTGATCGACAACCCGGACATCGATGTCGACGGCCTGATGGAGTACATCCCGGGCCCGGACTTCCCGACTGCCGGCATCATCAATGGCACCGCCGGCATCGTTGCCGGCTACCGCACCGGCCGTGGCCGCGTGCGCATCCGTGCCAAGGCCGATATCGAAGTGGCCAACAACGGCCGCGAATCGATCATCGTCACTGAAATTCCTTACCAGGTGAACAAGGCGCGTCTGATCGAGAAGATCGCCGAGCTGGTCAAGGAAAAGAAGATCGAAGGCATCAGCGAGCTGCGCGATGAGTCCGACAAGGACGGCATGCGCATCTACATCGAGATCAAGCGCGGTGAATCTGCCGAGGTTGTGCTGAACAACCTGTACCAGCAGACGCAGATGGAATCGGTGTTCGGCATCAACATGGTGGCGCTGGTCGATGGCCGCCCGCAGTTGATGAACCTCAAGCAGATGCTGGAGGCGTTCGTCCGCCACCGTCGCGAAGTGGTCACCCGCCGCACCGTGTTCGAGCTGCGCAAGGCGCGCGCCCGTGCCCACGTGCTGGAAGGCCTGACCGTTGCGCTGGCCAACATCGACGAGATGATCGAACTGATCAAGACCTCGCCGAACCCGAACGAAGCCCGCGAGCGCATGCTGGCGCGCGTGTGGGAGCCGGGCCTGGTCGGTGCGATGCTGGGCGCGGCCGGTGCCGAAGCCTCGCGTCCGGAAGACCTGCCCAAGGGCGTGGGCCTGATCGAGGGCGGCTACCAGCTGACCGAGATCCAGGCCACCCAGATCCTGGAGATGCGCCTGCACCGCCTGACCGGGCTGGAGCAGGACCGCCTGACCGACGAGTACAAGCAGCTGCTGGAAGTGATCGCCGGGCTGATCCACATCCTGGAAGATCCCGACCGCCTGCTGCAGGTGATCCGCGAGGAGCTGGTCAACGTCAAGGCCGAATTCGGCGACGAACGTCGTACCGAAATCCGCCACAGCGAAGAAGACCTGGACATCCTCGACCTGATCGCGCCGGAAGACGTGGTCGTCACCGTGTCGCATGCCGGCTACGTTAAGCGGCAGCCGGTAAGCGTGTACCGCGCACAGCGCCGTGGTGGCCGTGGCCGCAGTGCGGCGGCGACCAAGGAAGAGGATTTCATCGAACAGCTGTGGCTGGTCAACACGCACGATACGCTGCTGACCTTCACCAGCTCGGGCAAGGTGTTCTGGCTGCCGGTCTACCAGCTGCCCGAAGCCGGTTCCAACGCCCGCGGCCGTCCCATCATCAACTGGATCCCGCTGGAGCCGGGCGAACGCGTGCAGGCCGTGCTGCCGGTGCGTGAGTACGCCGACGGCCAGTTCGTGTTCTTCGCCACGAAGAACGGTACGGTCAAGAAGACCCCGCTGAGCGAGTTCGCCTTCCGCCTGGCCCGCGGCAAGATCGCGATCAACCTCGACGAGGGCGATGCGCTGGTCGGCGTTGGCCTGACCGATGGCGAGCGTGACATCCTGCTGTTCGCCTCCAACGGCAAGACCGTGCGCTTCGGTGAAGACAAGGTCCGCTCGATGGGCCGTACCGCCACCGGCGTGCGCGGCATCAAGATGCCGGCCGGCGAGGAAGTGGTCAGCCTGATCGTGGCCGAAAGTGCCGGTGGCATCGAGGACGAGAACGAGGACGACAACGGTGTCGAGGAAGCCGTCGCCAATGGCGATGCGGTGATCGACGGCGCCGATGACGCCAGCGTGCAGTACATCCTCACCGCCACCGAGAACGGCTACGGCAAGCGCACCCCGCTGCCGGACTACCCGCGCAAGGGCCGTGGTACGCAGGGCGTGATCGGCATCCAGACCACCGAGCGCAACGGCAAGCTGGTCGCCGCAGTGCTGATGGGGTCGGGCGACGAAGTCCTGCTGATCTCCGATGGCGGCACCCTGGTGCGTACGCGTGGCTCGGAAATCAGCCGCGTCGGCCGCAACACCCAGGGCGTGACCCTGATCCGCCTGTCCAAGGACGAGAAGCTGCAGGCGGTGGAGCGCATGGATGCCTCGATCGACGAGGACGAGGACGAGGTGGCTGTGGCTGCCCCGGCCACGACCGCGACCGCGACCGATGGCGCCCCGGCGGCTGCCAGCAGCGAGGACGCCGCACAGGAGTGATCCTGCCGCGAGCCTGAGGTACCCGACGACGCCGGCCCTGTGCCGGCGTCGTCGTATCCGGATGCTGCACATACGCGCGCGCTTCACGTCGGCGGTGGGATAACGGCGCATGCTGCCCCCGGAGATCGACGATGTCCGCCACGCCGCCGTCTGCTCCTGCTCCCGTCCGCGCCTTCCGGCATCCCCTGGTCACCGTGCTGTCGCTGCTGCTGATCGTGCTCGGCCTGCTCATCGGCGGGCTCGGCGCGTGGCTGCTCAGCCTGGGCGGCTCGGCGTACTACGCCATTGCCGGGCTCGGCCTGCTGGTCAGTGGCATCCTGTTGTTCGGCAACCGCCGCAGCGGCGCGCTGCTGTACGCGCTGGTGTTCATCGGCACGCTGCTGTGGACCTGGTGGGAATCGGGCAGCGACTACTGGCGCTGGGTACCGCGGCTCGGGCTGGTGACCGCGCTTGGCATCGTGCTGGCGCTGCTGGCGCCCACCCTCCACCAGCCGGTCTCCCGGCGCCTGTCGCGCAGCGTGGCCGGCGTGCTGATGCTGGTGTTCGTCGCTGCCTTCGGATTGGCGTTCGCGCCGCATGGCGAAGTGGACGGGCACCAGCCGTTCCCGGAAGGCGCGGCCAGCGCCGGGCTGGAACCCACGCGCGACACCACGGGCCTGCAGCCCGCTGACCAGCCCGCCGAGGGGGACTGGCCCGCATGGGGCCGCAGCAATGCCGCCACCCGCTATTCGCGGCTGCAGCAGATCACCCCGGCCAACGTGGCCACGCTGCAGCCGGCCTGGCAGTTCCGCACCGGCGATATGCCGAAGAAGCGCTGGGGTGCGGAAACCACCCCGCTGAAGATCGGCGACCGCCTGTACCTGTGCACCGCCCGCAACCGCCTGATCGCACTTGATGCGGCCAGCGGCAAGGAAGTGTGGCGGTTCGATCCGAAGGTGAAGGACGCTTCGATTCCGTACACTGCCGCCTGTCGCGGCGTGAGCTACTACGAGCAGCCGGCCACACCGACCTTCGCCGACGCGGCATTGGCCGATGTCGCTGCTGATCTGGCGTTGCCGGAACCGCCACCCAGTACCACCCGCAGTGCTGCACCGGGCAGTCGTCCGGCATGCTGGGCGCGCATCATCGAAGGCACGCTGGACGGGCGCATCATCGCGGTCGATGCGGACAGCGGCCGTCCGTGCGCGAATTTCGGCAACAACGGCCAGGTCGACATCACCCTGGGCATGGGCGAGGTGCCCCCTGGATACGTGTCGATCACCTCGCCACCGGCCATCGTGCGCGGGGTGATCGTCACCGGCCACCAGGTGCTGGATGGACAGTGCCGCGATGCGCCATCGGGCGTGATCCAGGCCTACGACGCGATCACCGGCAAGCTGCGCTGGGCATGGGACATGGACCAGCCCGAGCGCAGCGGCCTGCCGCCGCATGAGCAGACCTACACGCGCGGCACGCCGAACATGTGGACCACCGCGACCGGTGATGAGGCGCTGGGGCTGGTCTATCTGCCGCTGGGCAATTCCGCGGGCGATTACTGGAGTGGCTCACGCACGGAAAACCAGAACCGCTATGCGACGTCGCTGGTGGCGATCGATGTGGCCACCGGCAAGCCGGCCTGGCATTTCCAGGCCGTGCGCAAGGATGTGTGGGATTACGACCTGGGTTCGCAGGCCAGCCTGATCGACTACCCGACGGCGGCGGGCAAGGTGCCGGCGCTCCTGCTGCCGACCAAGCAGGGTGATCTCTATATCCTCGACCGCCGCAACGGCCAGCTGCTGACCGCCGCCGAAGAGCGCAAGGTGCCGGTCGGTGGTGTCGAACCGGAACAGCGCTCGCCCACGCAGTTGTTCTCGCTGTACCACACGCTGCGCCGCGAGCATGACCTGACCGAGCGCGACATGTGGGGCATCACCCCGATCGATCAGCTGATCTGCCGCATCCAGTTCCGCAAGGCCTACTACGAAGGCTTCTACACGCCGCCGAGCAGTGATCGCCATTCCATCGAATACCCCGGCTACAACGGCGGCTCGGACTGGGGCAGCGTGTCCATCGATACGCGCCGCGGCGTGATCGTGGCCAACTACAACGACATGCCCAACTACAACCGGCTGGTGCCACGTGCCGAGGCCGACCGGCTGGGCTGGCTGCCACGCGAGAAGATCCGGTTCGACAAGGGCGGCGCTGAGGGCGCGGGCGACCCCCAGGTGGGCACACCCTACGCCATCCAGGTGAATGCCGGTTGGCGCCTGCCGTTCACCGGTCTGCTGTGCAAGCAGCCGCCCTATGGTGGCATCCGGGCCATCGATCTGCGCACCGGCAAGCTGCTGTGGGATCGGCCGTTCGGCAGTGCGCGCGGCAATGGGCCGTTCGGCATCCGGTCCGGCCTGCCGATCGAGATCGGCACGCCGAACAATGGCGGTTCGGTGGTGACTGCCAGCGGACTGATCTTCATCGCCGCCGCGACCGATGACCTGCTGCGTGCCATCGACCTGAAGACCGGCAAGGAGCTGTGGCACGCCAAGTTGCCTGCCGGCGGCCAGGCCACGCCGATGGTATACGCGCAGGGCGGGCGCCAGTACGTGGTGATCATGGCTGGCGGCCACCATTTCATGGAAACCCCGAACGGCGATTACGTGATGGCCTTCGCCCTGCCGAAATAGCGGCTGCCGGCCTGAACACGGCATGCGGGGGCTGTGACCGCTGTCGCTGAAGTTGCGCTGGTGAGCGGGCAGCATCCATCATCGGAACAGGACGGGGCCGGTCAAAGCCCCCAGGGAAGGAATCGCATGCTGAACTCTGAACGCCTGCCGGGGCGCGCCACCCGGTTGCTGGCAGGACTGCTTCTGCTTGGCCCGTGCATGGGGGCAAGCGCGCAGGCGTCACCCCAGCCCGCCGTACGCAAGGTGCCCAGTGGTGCCGAACTGATCGCGGGCGATGCGCGCTATCTGAGCCCTGCCCATGCGCCCTGCATGGCGGCCGCGGGCAACGCGCTGGACGCCCGGCGTCGTTGTGCCGACGCTGAGTTCAAGGTGCACGACGATGCGCTCAACGCCGCCTATAGCGCGGCGCGCTCCGCGCTGACGGCCAGTGACCAGCAGGTGCTGCGCGACCTGCAGCGGCAATGGCTGCGCCAGCGCGACAGCCGCTGCCCGGAGGGTGGCACGGCCGTTGCCCAGCTGGATGCACAGCAGTGCCGCACGCACATGACCCTGCTGCGTGCCCGCCAGTTGCAGGGCGGTGGTGCGGCGGCGCTGGTGGCGGAAGCCAAGGCGGCCCCGGCGCCGGCGCAGGCCGCTGTGCACACCGCCGATGCCGCACCCGACGAGCAGGGCAGGATCGTCCTGCGGCCCGGCGAGGGCAGGATCACGCCTGCACTGCAGGTGGTTTTCCAGGTGGCCGATTGCGGCGGCACCGACAACGTGACGACCTGCCGGGTGCGCAGCATGAGCGTGACCCGTGGTGGGCGCAACGTGGCGGTCACGGGCGCGCAGCCGCGCCTGACCCGCGCTGGTGCCGATGCCCAGGGGGCGGCCGCCGTGCTGCTGACCGCTTCGGATTTCAATGGCGATGGCGTGCCGGACCTGCAGGTATGGCAGGACAACAACGGTGTCTACAACGTACCGGTGCATGCGTTCTATCTGTTCGATGCCAAGGGCAACCGCTATGTGCGTGCCAAGGCATTGGAAGCGGCCATCGGTGGGCGCGACATCGACCATATCGACAATGGGCGGTTCGTGCTGCGTGCGAAGGTCAGCCCGTGCGAGCGTGAGGACAAGGTCATCCAGCTGCGCGGAACCGAGCCACGCACGCTGCTGCAGCGCCGCTATGACACCTGCAGGGGCGAGGCCCCTACCGAATCGGACCTGCTGAAGTAGGCCGTCCCCTGACGAACGGATGCGTTCCGGAACTGGAGAGCTGAAGGATGAGCGAAGGCTATGGAAAAGGTGGGGTGGGCTTCGGCCTGACCCGGGACCAGTCGGTCGAGATGATCGTGCGCACCTGCATCGACAACGGCATTACCGACCATCGGCAGATTGCCTATGTGCTGGCCACGGCGCAGCACGAATCGCGTGATTTCGCCGCGCCCGAGGAAGACTGGGGCAGGAAGCAGGCGGTGGATCTGCGCTACTTCGGCGGCGAGGAGTATTTCGGCCGGGGCTTTGCCCACCTTACCCACGTCAACAACTACGAGCGGCTGGGCGAGGCACTGGGGATGGGCCGCGAGCTGGTCGAGCATCCGGAACGGGCTGCCCAGGCGGAAATCGCCACCAAGGTGCTGGTGGTGGGGATGCGCGATGGCATGTTCGGTGCGCGGCTGTCCGACAACGTCAACGCCAACCATGCCGACTACCGGCAGGCGCGGGCCTCGGTCAATGGCGGTGAGCTGATCAACGGCAGTCCCTATCCGGACGCCATCGCCACGCTGGCCACCGGATGGGAATCCCAGGTCGCCGGCCTGGTCCAGCGTGTGCAGCAGCCAGGCTTCCAGATGCCGGTGCCGACTTTCCAGGCGCCCGTCGGGGCGATGGACCTGCACCGGGGTGACGCCAACCAGCAGGTGTTGGAAGCGCAGCAGTACCTGCAGCGGTTGGACATCCGCAACAACGCCAATGCCGCGATCAAGCCCGACGGTGATTTTGGCGCCTCCACCGAGCAGGCCGTGCGCCGCTTCCAGACCGAGCGGGGAATCAGCCCGGCCAATGGCCGCATCGACGATGCGCTGCTGGAACGCATGCGCAGCGACACGCTGGCGGTCGATCCGGACTTCAAGCGCCGGACGGTGACCGACCTGACCGGCCCGCTGGCCGACGGCAACCTTGGGCCCGGTGAGAAGGGCGAGCCGGTGTTCGAAATGCGCCGGCAGCTGGAGGCGTTGGGGTACCTGACCGAACCGAACCCACGTGTCGAGCGCGATGCGCGCACGTTTGATACCGGCATGCAGGCGGCCATGCGCAACTTCCAGCAGGACTATGGCCTGCCGCTGCGCCCCGGCGGCGTCATCGACGCGGATGCGCGCCGGCAGTTGAATGATGCCGCCGTCGCACGCGAGCATGCGCCGACCACCGAGTTCGACCGTGCGGAGAACTGGCCGCCGCAGCGCCCGCCCTATACGCGGGCGGAGTTCCAGCCGGAGCAGGTGCAGGCGCGGCAGCAGGCGGCGGCGAATCCACCGGTCGCTGGTCCGGCCACGCCGGAGCCCGCACCGCAGCCCAATGGCGTGGAATCGCTGTCGCCCAGGGACGCCGCGCTGTTCGAGCGCATCCGCCAGGGGGCACCTGGCACCATCGGCGACGAGCACGTGATGCAGGCGGTGCTGGAATCCAAGCGCAATGGCATCGACGATGCCGGGCGCGTCGACCGGGTGATGATGGCCGGAGATCGCCTGTGGGTTGCCGGGTTGATTCCAGGTGAGCGCGCCAGCGTGGATACGGCGCAGCCCGCGCGCTCGATGGAGCAGACCGTGAATGATCTGGCCGGTGACAACCGGCAGCGCGAGCACCAGCTCGCCCTCGACAGCCGCCAGCATGAGAGCCGCGGGCCTTCAATGGCCTGAGCCTGCGGCAGCGACGTGCCCGTTGTGGGCCTGTCGCTGCCGCCCAGGGGATTACAGCGTCACCACCACCTTGCCGATCTGCTCGTTCGATTCCAGGTAACGGTGTGCGTCCTGGATCTGCGCGAACGGGAACACCCTGGCGATCTTCGGTGCCAGCGTGCCCTTGTCCAGGCCATCGACGATGAACGCCTTGGCACGTGCCAGTGCGGCATCGTCGGAGACGATTTCCGAGTACAGGTAGCCCTTCAGCGTCAGCGACTTGCCCAGCACGTTGAACAACGGGAACGGGGTGGGTTCGTTGCTCAGCGCGCCGTACTCCAGCAGGATGCCGCCACGCGCCATCGCCTCGGTCAGCGGCACGAACTGCGGGCCACCGATCGGATCGAACACCACGCGGGCACCGGCACCGCCGGTGATGCGCGCCACTTCGGCTGACAGGTCCTGCTCCTCGGTGGCGATGACATGGGCGGCACCAGCATCGAGCAGGGCCTGACGCTTGCCCGGGCCACGCGTTACCGCGATCGGCGTGGCGCCCACCGCGTTGGCGATCTGGATCGCGGCCAGGCCGACACTACTGCTGGCAGCGGTGATGATGACGAAATCCCCGGCGGACAGGCGGGCCTGCTCCAGCAGCGCACCCCAGGCGGTGACGTACTGCATCCACACTGCGGCGGCCGTTTCAAATTCCAGTGCCTGCGGGTGCTTGACCACCAGTCGTGCCGGCACGTTGGCCAGCTCGCCATAGGTGCCCCAGCGCGCGATATCCAGCGGCGGCACCACGCTGACCGCATCGCCCACGGTGAATCCACTCGCCGCACTGCCGATGGCTTCGACCACGCCGGCCGCTTCGTAGCCCAGCCGGCTGGGGAACTGCGCCTCCTGCAGATAGGCGCCGTTGCGGAACATCACCTCGGCGCGGTTCAAGCCGATGGCCTTGACCCGGATCTGGACTTCGTCGGTGGCGGGGGCGGGAACGTCGATGTCGTCGATGCGCAGTACATCGGCATTGCCGTATTCGTGGATGCGGACAACCTGGCTCATGGGGGCTCCTGGACAAGGCCGGCGCAGGGGCCGGCGGAAAGGTGAGGGCTACTGTGCGCGTGGCCTGCATCCAGAATAAGGGGTAATCTGGCGTTTCATTAAAAAACAATTGTTTGCAATGGACCTGATCGCTCCCCTGCGTACGTTCGTCAAAGTGGCCGAGGTCGGCTCCTTCGCCGCTGCTGCCGACGCGCTGGACCTGTCGCCGCAGCTGGTCGGCAAACACGTGCAGTCGCTGGAACACCACCTGGGCGTACGCCTGCTCAACCGTACCACGCGCAAGCAGAGCCTGACCGACTTCGGCCAGGCCTACCTGGCGCGGGCGCGGGTGATCCTGGAAGAAGTGGAGGCGGCCGAGCAGCTGGCTGAAGTGGCGCGTGGGCGGCCGATGGGGCGCCTGCGCATCAGCGCACCGGTCACCTTCGGCGTGCATGCACTGGGACCGGCGGTGGTGGCCTACCTGCAGCAGTACCCGGACGTGCAGGTCGATCTGAACCTGTCCAACAGCCTGGTGGATATCGTTGAGGACGGCTTTGATCTGGTGTTCCGCACCGGCGATCTGGCCGACAGCGGGTTGGTGGCGCGACGGTTGGGGCCGTATCCGCTGGCGCTGTGTGCGTCGCCGGGTTATCTCGCTGCACGTCCGGCCATTACCCATCCGACCGATCTGAGCCGACACGAGTGCCTGGGATTCGCACATTCGATCATCCGCACGCGCTGGAGTTTCCGCGACACCGATGGCAGCGTGCTGACCGTGCCGGTGTCCAGCCGCTTCATGGTCAATCAGGCCGAGCCGCTGCTGACCGCCGCCATCGGAGGGCTGGGGCTGATCCTGCAACCGCACGAAATGCTGGCCGGAGCGATGGCGCGTGGTGAACTGGTGGAGGTGCTGCCGGCGTACGTGCCGGTGTCGACCTGGATCAACCTGGTGTATCCACGCGATCGCCAGCTGACACCCAAGCTGCGCAGCTTCCTCGACTTCTGCGTGGCGTGGTTCAACGAACAGACCATGGCACGGCGATAGCGCGACCATCGGTTAGCATGGTTTCCATCAACCGCGAAGGATCGCATCCTCATGTCGCCTCCATGGCCGGAACGTCTCGCGCGTTTCATGCTGCCAGTACTGCCTGCATTGCTGTTCACCACCGGTTTGCTGGCTGCCGAAAGTCCAGCACAGGCACTGGCGGAGTGGGAGGCGCACGGCCGTGCCGACGGCCTGGCCCGACCTGACATGGTCTGCCAAGACTTCCTGCAGGCAATGGGGCGGAAACCAGCGGGACTGGAATACATCGGCTGCAGCCAGGACGATGCGTCCTACATCAAGCCGATGGAAGCCCACTATCGGGTTGCGGGTGCCGGGGCAGCGAAGGTCGAAGCCTTCCTGCACGCAACGTTCGGCCTGCCTGCGTTGCGTTACGTCTGCTGTGGTTGGAGCAGCGGTGAACCCTATTACTGGCGCGAAGGTCCGGACGCAGTGAGGTACCAGATCGGCATGGGCGTGGAATCCCTGCCGCACGCGCGGAGCGAATGGCATCGCATCGAGGCATTCAATGTAACGGTTGAGGTGTTTCGGCAGAGTCCCTAGCGCCGATGCGGCGGACGCAGCCTTGGTCTAGGATGCATCCAGGGATCCCGCAAAGGAACGGCCATGAAGGCGGTTGGACGTTTGTTTCTCTGCAATGCGCTGGCCTGTTCGGTTCTGATGGCTACCCCGGTTTTTCCAGCAGTAGGCGCAACCTCTTCCGAGCGCGCACATCCACGTGCGCAGGACGCCATCGATGACTGGCTGGCGGCCTTCAATGCTGGCAGCCTCGAGGATCTGCAGGCATTCGCCGATACCTACGGGAAGAAGGAGGGCAGCAGCCCAGGGGACTATCTCGAATTCCGCGGGAGTACCGGCCCACTGCGCGTACTGGAAACAATCCAGAGCACGCCCAACCGGGCGAAGCTGCTGGTGATGGGTCAGCTGAACGAACGTGCGATGTGGGTGACGGCCGGCATGGACCCGGACAACCCGTCGCACGTGAAGCAGTTCCAGATCGAGGGCACTGAAACGCCGGGCAAGTACAAGCCGGCACGGGTTGCATTGCCTGTCCTGATGGCCGATGCCACAGCAAAACTGGAGGCGCTGCGGGCGCAGGACGCGCTGTCGGGAGCGCTGCTGGTGGCGCGGAACGGCGAGGTGCTGCTGGACTGGCGCGGTGGCGAGGCGAACCGCGAAGGCGGCATTCCGGTGGATGCGGATACGCGCTTCCGGCTGGCCTCGTCCAACAAGATGTTCACCTCGGTGGGCATCCTGCAGCTGGTACAGACCGGCAAGCTGGGGCTGGACGATACGATCGGCATGCACCTGCCGGACTATCCGAACAAGGCCGTTGCCGGCGCCGTGACCGTTCGCCAGCTGTTGACCCATACCAGCGGCCTGGGCGATTTCTTCGGGGATGATTTCGACCAGTATTCCGCCTCGCTGAAGACGCTGGATGACTACGTGCAGCGCTTCGCCAAGGATCCGCCGCAGTTCACGCCTGGCAGCCAGGACAGCTATTCCAACTATGGCTTCATCGTGCTTGGGCGCATCATCGAGGCCGTTTCCGGGCAGTCGTACTACGCCTATGTGGAGGAGCACATCCTGCGTCCGGCCCGCATGGCCGGCACCGGCTTCGAGCCGGAAACAGTGACGGTGCCACAGCGTGCCGTCGCCTACACGAAGCAGGATGGGCAATGGATGCGCGAAACGAAGTCGCTGCCCTGGCGCGGCATGTCGGCCGGTGGTGGTTACAGCACGGTAGGCGACATGATGAAGTTCGCCGAGGCGCTGCAAAGCGGAAAACTGGTCTCACCTGCATTGCTGCAGCAGGCCACCACAGCGCAGAACCACAAGGGCTGGTACGGCTATGGTTTCGTGGTGCAGGGCGAGGGCAGGGAGCACCAGTACGGCCATGAAGGCGGTGCGCCCGGCTCCAACAGTGCCATCGTGGTGCTGCCCGCGCAGGGCTATGTGATTGTCGGGCTGGCCAATGTCGATCCGGATGCGATCGGCAATGTGGTCAATTACATCGCGCGACGGGTGCCACTTTGATCGTGACGCGTGCCGGTCATTCCGGCACGCGCACCATCTTCGTCATCAGGTGTTCCACCACACCCGCAGGATCGGCGGTGCGGCCGACATGCGTGCTCGACATCTGCACGACCGAGCTGCGCTTGGCGGTGAGGAAATGGAAGCGCGCGCGCGCGGGCAGCTGCGCGATTGGTCCGGCGGTCGCGTCGCCGCGGCAGATGGCCACGATCGCATCCAGCCACGGCTGCAATGCGTCCTGGTCCAGCGCCGGCGCGAACGCGTGCAGGCGTGCCGGATCAATCTCGATGGCCGCTTCCAGATGGCGTGCGCCGGGGCAGGAGACGATCACCCCGACGTTGATGAATTCCTCGCGTTCCACCCGCGGTACCACGCGGATGACCGCGTAGTCATACGTGTGCAGCGTGGGCACGGATGGCCTCCTGCACGAACACCGCACGCACTTTCAGGCGGTGCTTGAGATAGTCGATGTAGCCCTGGCGATAGGCCTGCGGGCTGTCGAATGCCGGCTCGTTGACCAGCCAGCTGTCCGGCACCAGGCCGACGATGCGCTCGATCTCAGCATCGGTCAGGCGGGCGGCCAGCTCGGCATCCACCTCGGCGATGCGGCTGGCGAACGACAGCAGCACGTGGTCGCGGATCAGCACGAAGGGCTTCTCGCAGGCATCGCCGGCGTTGGCCCAGTCGTGATGGAAGTACATCGCCGCGCCGTGATCGATCAGGTACAGCTTTCGATGCCACACCATCAGGTTGGGATTGCGCGTGGTGCGATCGACGTTGCTGGTGAACGCATCGAACCAGACGATGCGCGAGGCCAGGTCGGCATCCACCGGCATCGCTGCCGGGTCGTAGTTGATCGCGCCGGGCAGGTAGTCCAGGCCCAGGTTCAGGCCCTCGCTGGCGCGGATCAGCTCCTGGATCTCCGGGTCGGGCTCGGTGCGGGCGAACTCGCGGTCCAGCTCGACGAACAGGATTTCCGGAATCGGCAGGCCCAGCGTGCGCGCCATCTCGCCGGCGATCAGCTCGGCGATCAGCGCCTTCGGGCCCTGGCCGGCGCCACGGAACTTCAGCACGGCCATGCCGTCGTCGTCGGTCTCGACCACGGCCGGCAGGGAGCCACCTTCCCGCAAGGGGGTGATGTAGCGGAGGGCATGTACGGTGCGCATGGACGCATTCTAGCGTGGCATCCGGGGCAGGCGTGCCGCACTAGGGTGGGGCGGCAGCTTAATGAACGGGTACCGCGCGAACCACCTTTTACAGGTCGCCTGCAATCTTCACTTGTTCCTTCCGCGCAGAGTGGCAGCATTCGTTTCAACGGAGCAGTACACCCGCGTGTGACCTTCAACGGGAGGCCCTCATGCCGCTACAGTGCAGCTGTCACGCTTCACCGTGTATGCAACGCAACGCGTGGTGTTGACCTTGACCTGACACGGTCACGCCATCGGCGCAGATGGCGATCCCCGCAGTCCCAGATAGCTTTCACGCATCGCGCCCCGGCGTTGCCCGGTTGGTCCTGCGATCCAGGTACTTGCGCCCCAAGAGAGATCCCTGCGTTGCCGTCGACGCTGGCAACGTGGGCCGCCGAATCCACGCTATCCCCACAGGCTTTGGAGGTGCTCCGATGAACGACGAATTCAATCCCATGCTGCCCCCACTGGATGATGCGAAGGCCGAGGAAATGATCGGCAAGGTCGTGCTGGTGGGTGTCACCCGCTATGGTGGCGACGGCCAGGTGCAGGGTCTGGAGCAGTACGCGGGCACCGTGCTGCGCATCAGTGCCGACGAAGGCGTGGTGCTGGCCGACGAAGACGATGGTCACGAGCGCTACCTGCCGCCCATGCTCGACCAGTACCAGCGGGCCGAGCCAGGCGAATACCGCATGCGCAACAGCGGCATGATCGTGGTCGACCCCGATTACCTGACGGCCTGGGACCTGCACGCCCAGCAGTGATGACAGACCACGCCTGGCAGATGCCGGCCCATCGCCGGCCTCTCCGGGCGTGTCCCACTTTGCCCCATCCGGCCACTAGCCCTTCCGGCCCATTCACCCCAACCCCTGCGGTGCTAGATTCGGGTCCATGCCCGATTCCGGGTACCCATTCACACCCAGGGGATAAGGATGCTGATCCGTCGAACCTCTCTGGCGGCGGCTGTTGCCGTTGCCACCGTCGGCCTGCTGGCCGCTGGCCCGGCCTTCGCTGATTACGCGAAGCCGCCGGAACACCTGCTCAAGGTGCTGAAGGCACCGCCGCCGCCGGCACCGAACGTGGCCCCGGGTGGGCAGCGCCTGCTGCTGACCACCGCGCAGACCTACCCGTCGATCAGCCGCGTGGCCCAGCCTTACCTGAAGCTGGCCGGCGTGCGCCTGGAGCCGAAGAACCGCAGCCGCCATGACACGCCCGGCGGCTACGGCATTCCGGCCTGCGTGGCCGATTTCACTCTGGTTGATATCGGCAGTGGCAAGGAAACCAAGGTGAACCTGCCGCAGGGCTGCGCCACCGGCGCGCTGTGGTCGGCCGATGGCAGCCACTTTGCCTTCCAGAACGCGGTCGATACCAGCGTGCAGCTGTGGGTGGGCGATGCCGCCACCGGCCAGGTGAAGCAGGTGCCGAACGTGCAGCTGAACCCGATCTTCGGCAACACCGTGCAGTGGCTGGGTGGCAGCCAGAACCTGCTGGTGAAGCTGGTGCCGGCCAACCAGGGCCCGGCGCCGTCCAATGGTGGTGTGCCGACCGGTCCGGATGCGCAGGAGTCGCTGGGCAGCAGCGGAGAAAGCAGCACCTACGAGGCCCGCGACACGCTGACCAGCGTGCATGACGAAAAGCTGTTCGCTTACTACGGTGCCTCGCAGTTGGCCGTGGTCGACACCGCCGCGGGCAGCGTGCGCCCGGTCGGGCAGCCGGCGCTGTTCAACGAGGTCAGCGCCGCGCCCGATGGCGTGCATGTGCTGACCGAATCGATCAAGGCACCGTACTCGCATGCCGTGACTTACCAGCGCTTCGCCAATGATGTGGCAGTGCTGGATATCAGCAACGGGCGCAGCACGCCGATCGCCAGCCTGCCGCTGGCCGACCGCGTGCCGGTGCACGGCGTGCCGGAGGGCCCGCGCGGTTTCGACTGGCGTGCCACCGATCCGGCGACCCTGGTCTACGCCGAAGCGCTGGACAAGGGCGACTGGAAGGTCAATGTGCCGCATCGCGATCGCGTGCTGATGCTGAAGGCCCCGTTCAACGGCAAGCCGACCGAAATCACCCGCACCGCGCAGCGCTTTGAAGGCTTCGCGTGGACCGCCGATCCGGCCGTGGCCTTCCAGTACGAGAACGACGAGAACCGTCACTGGATGCAGACCCGCATCGTCGATGTGGACCAGCCGAAGAAGGAAGGCCGCCTGCTGTGGGACATGTCCAGCGATGAGCTGTACGGCAACCCCGGCAACCTGGTCTTCACCCGCCTGCCGAATGGCGCGCAGGTCGTGCGCCAGGACGGCAACCACGTGTTCCTCAGCGGCCGTGGCGCCTCGCCGCAGGGCGATCGTCCGTTCCTGGACCGCCTGGACCTGGGCACGCTGAAGAGCGAGCGCCTGTTCCGCAGCAGCGCCGATGCCTACGAACAGTTCCTCGGTTTCAGCAACACGCCGGGCCGCTACCTGACCTGGCACCAGTCGGTGATCGATCCGCCGAACGCCTTCATCCGCCAGCAGGGTGAGGCAGTGGCCGATGCGAAGGCCGGCGAGCCGCAGTTCGCGTCGACCACGACCGCGCTGACCAAGCTGGTCGACCCGACCCCGGAAGTGCGCCAGATCAAGAAGCAGCTGGTGACCTACAAGCGTGCCGACGGCGTGGACCTGTCGTTCACCCTGTACACGCCGCCGGGCTACAAGGAAGGCCAGCGCGTGCCGGCGATCCTGTACGCCTACCCGGCCGACTTCGCCAACGCCGCGCAGGCGGGGCAGGTGTCCGGTTCGCAGCAGACCTTCACTCGCCTGCAGCCGTACCGCCTGATGCTGCTGGCCGGCTACGCGATCATCGACAACGCCTCGTTCCCGATCGTGGGTGACCCGAAGAACGCCTACGACACCTACCTGGAGCAGCTGGAAGCCGACGCCAAGGCGGCAGTGGACAAGGCCGTGGACATGGGCGTGGTTGACCGCAACCGCATCGGCGTGACCGGCCACAGCCATGGCGGCCTGATGACCGCCAACCTGATCGCGCACACGAAGCTGTTCAAGGCCGGTGTGGCGACCAGTGGTTCGTACAACAAGACCTTTACGCCGTTCGGCTTCCAGAACGAGCGTCGCTCGGTGTGGCAGGCGCAGGACGTGTACCTGAAGGCCTCGCCGTTCTTCTATGCCGACAAGATCAAGCTGCCGCTGCTGCTGGTCCACGGGGAGGACGACGCCAACCCGGGCACCGAACCGTTCCAGTCGCGCAAGCTGTACCAGGCGATCCGCGGCAACGGTGGTACCACGCGTCTGGTGATGCTGCCGAACGAGCCGCACTGGTACACCGCGCTGGAATCGAACGAGCAGCTGGTGTCGGAGATGCTGAACTGGTTCGACACCTACGTGAAGAACGCCAAGTAAGGCAACGGGAAGGCCGCCGCAGGGCGGCCTTCCTGCCTCCGGTAGAGCCGAGCCCATGCTTGGCTGCCTGTTCGCATATAAACAGAGGCAAGCGCTCTGCAATCAACTGTGGAGACTCGGTAACGACGTGTTACCGGCACATTCCCGCGTCATGCAAATGGGCTAGGCTGAGGCCGTGTGCTCGTTCCAGGTCGGTGCAATGAAAGCCATCCTCCTTGCTGCAATGCTGTCGTTGGCCCTGGTCTCCACTGCATATTCCCAGCCGTTGCCCACCGAACTGGCACAGTTGGGCATCGTCGCCGGCATGCCCTATGCCAAGGCCAAGCGCCTGCTGGATGCGGCAGGGTGGCAGGCGAGTCCCGCACAGGGCGCCCCCGAGTCACTTGAGGGCTTTCCGGAAGTCGGATGCCAGAAGGGCGGAAAGCAGTGCGCAACGACCTTCGAGAAGGGCGGGCAGCAGATCGCGGTGCGGCTGGGCACTACCCTGGCAGGGCAGCCGTTCGTGCAGGGCGCTGACTGAGCATCCGCCCTCACGCCAGCGGTAGGCGGTCCTGCGCGTGCGACAGGCGATCGTGCAGTTCGCGCACATGCTCCGCCTTGGCATGCACCCGGGAAGTGTCGCCGAAGCTGCGCAGATAGGCACAGGCCGCGAAGCCGGCACTCTTCTTTTCGTACTCGGCAATCCAGGCCAGTCGATCCGGATTGTTGGCCTGTTCGGCTGACCACGCGGCCACCGGCGGCCGGATGCGGTACTTCAGGCCAACGCGCCACGGCTTCGGTGTCAGTCGCGCACGGAAGCAATGCTGCAGCCGGCACATGCGCGCGTACAGGGTGTCGGTGCCCAGTGCCTTGAAGAATGCCTGCAGCTGCTCGTCCTCAGGTGAGAACGTGGCATGCATCGCCAGCACGCGCAGCCCCGCTGGTGTGCGGTAGGCCCGCAGGTGCCAATCGGGATGCTGTTCGCTGAAGGCGTCCACGCGCTTCAGCGCAAGCCCTTCAGCACCACCGGCAGCGGCCAGGCGCTGCTTCCGCCGCATCAGCAGTGCCGCGTTGACCAGCAGCACTGCCGCCACGCCCAGTACCAGGCCCACCAGCCAATGCCAGAGCACTGTGCCGATGATGGCGCCGGCAAGCAGCACGGCCGCAGCGACGATGGCCGGTATCACGCATCCGGCCGGCGGCTGCGCATGGTCGATGTCGGCAAACAGCACGTCGGGGCTGTTGAGGCACAGCGCGCCATAGCTGTTGCGGGTGATGATGACATCGCCGTCGCGCTGCACGATCTGCTCGCGGATCGGTACGCCCTCCACACCGTAGTTGCTGCGCACTTCGCGACGCGGCAGCACCTGCCCGGCGATGATGGCGTTGAGGGCTTCATGGGCACGTGCGTCGGCGTGGGCCTGGGCTTGGGCAGGTCCCTCGTCGGACCAGCCGAAGCGGCGCACGACCACCGGCCGGCCACGGAAACGGGCCTGCAGGCGGGCTTCGGCCCAGTACGCGGGAACGATCATCATCGTGCGGTGCTCCATCATCCATGGCAGGTGCCTGAGTGAGTCTGGCACAGCCTCGAAGGGCCTGCATGTACCCGCTGCGGTGGCCGGGGCGGAGTGGTAGATTGCGCGCTTCGCATGCACTCCACCAAGGACGGAGCGATGTCCAGTTTCCTGCGTTGCCTGCTTGCCCTGGCCTGTGCCGGGGCGGTCGGCGTGGCGTCGGCGGGTACCCCGCCGGGGCCGCAGATCCTCACCACCGATGCCAGCCGCTTCTACGCGCTCTACGACAGTACCGGCGGCAAGCCCAGCGTCGCCCAGTTGGCCGGTTACCTGGCCGAAGGCAGTACGGGCCTGGGTGAATTGGCGAAGGCGCGACGGGTCACGCCCGAGCGTATTGCCGAGGCCATTGCCAGCCAGCCCGAAGTGTATGCGCAGGGCCGCGCTTGCCTTGCGGAGCTGCCGGCGGTGAAGCAGCGCCTGGTGCAGGTGTTCGCCAATCTGCAGGCGATCTACCCGCAGGCCACGTTTCCGCCGGTGACCATCGCGGTCGGCCGTGGCCGGCCGGTCGGGCTGACCTCGAAGAGCGGCGTGATCATCGGCCTGGAAGCGCTGTGCGCAGCCGATTTCATGAATCCCAATGTGCAGGACCGCTTCGTGCACGTGATCGCGCACGAGTACGTGCACATCCAGCAGACCGGCCTGACCGATTTCGAGCCGGGCGACCCGCATGCGACGGTGCTGCGTGTTTCGCTGGGCGAAGGCATTGCCGAGTTCATCGCCGAACTGATTTCCGGCAACGTCGGCAACGGCCGGCACGCCGCCTGGACCCGTGGCCGGGAGGTGCATATCGAAAGCGCCTTCGCGTTGGATGTGGACAGCACCGATCTGTCGCCGTGGCTGTACAACTACAAGCCGGGCTCGCAGGAGCCTTACGACCTGGGCTACTGGGTGGGCTACCGCATCGCCAAGGCCTATTACCTGCAGGCCAGGGACAAGCGCGATGCGGTACGTGCGCTGATCCAGCAGGACAATCCGAAGGCGATCCTCGCCGCCAGCGGCTGGACGCCAGGCATGTGGATGCCGGCAAAGGTGACCGGTGTGGCGGCACGGTCGGCGGCACGCTAGGCGCGGGGCCGCGCGCTAGACTGGCCCCGACATTCCAGGGAGAGACCCCATGCGTTCCTTGTCCGGCGGTGTGGCCGCGGTTGCCCTCGGTATCGCGCTGAGCGCCCATGGGGTGGCCGCCGATGGGCCCGCCATCAACCCGTTGCTGGTGGAACCTGTCGAGCGCCTGCGCCCGGACGAGGTGCGCTTCATGCAGCAGCGCCTGGCCGATTGGCCGGAACTGCAGCGATACCGCGACGCCAACGCACGTCTGCCTGCCGCCGTACCGGGGCAACCGCGCGTGGTGCTCTTCGGTGACTCGATCACCGAAGGTTGGGGCAGGGAGGGCAGTGCGGCGTTCTTTCCCGGCAAGGGTTGGCTCAACCGCGGTATCAGTGGCCAGACCACGGCGCAGATGCTGGTGCGCTTCCCACAGGACGTGCTGGCACTGAAGCCGCAGGTGGTGGTGATCCTGGCCAGCACCAACGACATCGCCGGCAACACCGGCCCGTCCACGCAGGCGATGATCGAAGACAACCTGCACGCGATGGTGGACCTGGCCCGCGCACACGGCATTCGTGTGGTGCTGGCATCGGTGCTGCCGGTCAGCGATTACCCGTGGCTGCCGGGCACGGCACCTGCGCCCAAGGTGCGTGCATTGAACGCGGCATTGAAGCGCTATGCCGATGCGCAGCAGCTGGTCTATCTGGACTACTACACGCCGATGGCCAATGCGGCCGGCGGGCTCGACCCGCAGTTGGCCGACGACGGCGTGCATCCCACGGCGAAGGGCTATGCGGTGATGGCACCGCTGGCCGAGGCGGCGGTCAAGCGCGCGCTGCGGCAGAAGTAGCTCGGGCGGGCAGGTTCGCCAACAGCCACTCACAGAAACTGATCACCAGCGGATCTGCCGCGCTGTCCTCATGCACCAGCCAGCTCCAGCGCGGGCCGCGCACGCGTGCATCATCCAGCGGTTGCAGCAGGCCTTGTTCGCAGGCGCGTGCCGCCAGCAGCTCGCTGACCAGCGCGATACCGAGCCCTTGGCACGCGGCATCCAGCAGCTGCCCGGGCTCGGAGAAGTTCATGCCCTCGCGGCGCTGGCCGACATCGGCGCCGCCCTGCACCTGCCACTGGCTCCAGTCCATTTCGCGCTCGCCATGCAGGGTCAGGCGTTCGTGCACGGGCGTGGCCAGCAGCTTGGGATGGCAGGCCGGAAAGAGGCGGTCGTGCAGCAGCACGCGGTGCTGGCACTGCGCCTGTGAGTCGAGGTCGTCACGTACCGCCACGTCCAGCGTCTGCGTGGTCATGTCCGGCGCTTCCTCGCTGGTCAGCAGCCACAGATCGGCGTCGGGATGCAGCCGATGGAAGCTGGCCAGGCGTGGCACCAGCCAGTGTCGGGCGAAGGCCGGGCTGGTGTTGACGATCAGTTGATTCGGCTTGCGGTACTGATCGAGCCGGCGGATGCCGCTGGACAGCTGCCGCAGCAGTGACTGGGTGGTTTCCAGCAGGTCGATGCCGGCGTCGGTGAGGGTGACGCTGCGGCCTTGCCGGAAGAACAGTGGTTGTTGCAGCGACGCCTCCAGCCCGCGGATCTGCTGGCTGATGGCCGACTGGGTCAGGTGCAGTTCCTCGGCCGCCCGGTGGAAGCTGCCCAGGCGGGCGGCGGCCTCGAAACCACGCAGCGCGTTCAGCGGGGGCCAGTGCTTGAGCATTCTGATAAGGAAAACTGTTCAGTTGATGGCTGAATCTATCGTTTGTTCTTATGGATGGGCAAGCGCAGCATAGCGCCCATCCCACACCGGCCATGGAGCCTGTCATGACCAACCGTCGTCACTTCCTCACCCAACTGGCGGGCGTCGCCGGCCTTGGTGGCCTGGCCGCGCTCGGCCTGGCCGGGCTGCCGGGTCGCGTATCCGCAGCAGGGCCAGGTGCGGGGACTTGGCGCATGCCGGACGAGCACGGCCCGCAGGAGCGCGTGTTTCTGGCCTTCGCCGCGCAGCCGCGGGTGTGGGGCGCGCAGGCCGATGCGGTGAACGCCGCCGTGGCGCGGCTGGCCCGTACCATCGCCCGCCACCAGCCGGTCAGCGTGCTGTGCCGCCCGGCGCAGTTGAAGCAGGCGCAGGACCGCTGCGGCCGCGACAACATCGAGTTCCTCGAGGTGCCGCTGGATGACATCTGGGTGCGCGACTACGGCGGGTGCTTCGTCACCGATGGCCAGGGCGGGCTGGGCCTGGTCGACTTCAACTTCAATGGCTGGGGCGGCAAGCAGAGCGCGCGCAACGATGGCGCGGTGGCACCGTGGCTGGCGCAGGTGACCGGTGCCACGCTGCTGGAAAGCGATCTGGTCGGCGAGGGCGGCGGTATCGAAGTCGACGGCCATGGCACGGCCATCCTTACCGAAAGCTGCTGGGTCAACCGCAATCGCAATCCGGACTGGTCGCGTGCCGATATCGAGGCCGAGCTGAAACACCACCTCGGCCTGCGCAAGGTGATCTGGCTGCCCGGTATCGCCGGCAGGGACATCACCGATGCGCACGTGGACTTCTATGCCCGTTTCGTGCGGCCGGGCGTGGTGATCGCCAACCTGGACAACGATCCGGAGTCCTACGATTACGATCTGACCCGCGAACACCTGCAGATCCTGCGCGGGGCCACCGATGCCGATGGCCGTCGCCTGCAGGTGCACACCCTGCCGCCACCCCTGGACGGGCGCGACAACGTGCATACCCGCGACAACGACGATCTGGCCATGGGCTACATCAACTACCTGCCGATCAACGGCGCCGTGGTCGCGCCGCAGTTCGGTGACGATGCAGCCGACGGCTTCTGCCGTGAACTGCTGGAAGACATGTATCCGGGCCGCGTGATCGAACAGGTGGATATCGATGCGATTGCCGGCGGCGGTGGCGGCATCCATTGCGTGACCAAGAACATACCGAAGGTCTAGTCCGTCACGGTACAGTGGCGCGGAAGCCGGCCACGCAGGGTGGCCGCCAGGGACGATGGAGTGGGTGATGCGGAAGGGAATCCAGGGCTGGCTGCGCCGCGGCGGCGCAACGATGGCAGTGCTGCTGGCCGCCGTGCCGGCGTTCAGTGCGGACACGGCGGCGCCTTCGCCGCTGACGCGTGAACCGGTGGGCGGCGTTTCGTTGGCCGAATGGACCGCCCGGTGGTGGCGGTGGGCCGATGGCCAGGGCGGCGCGCCCTATCTCGACCCGGATGGCCGCGTATGCGATGTGGGCCAGGAAGGCCCGGTCTGGAACCTGGCCGGCACCAACGGCCGTTTCCGGCCACATCGCGAATGCGTGGTGCCGGCTGGCAAATACCTGTTGCTGCCGATCATCAACATGGCGCACTTCCAAGTGGATGAGCGTGTGACCTGCAAGGAGCTGCAGGCCGGGGCAGCGGTCAACAACGATTACCTGATCAGTGCGGTGGTGCTGCTGGACGGCCAGCCACTGGGCGACATGCGCAGGCATCGGGTCCGCAGCGAAGGCTGCTTCCGCATGGATGCCGATGACGAACACTCTCGGCTGGCTGCCGCCGATGGGTATTGGGTGATGCTCAAGCCGTTGCCGCCGGGACGGCATACCCTCAGCGTGGGCGCCAACTACGGCGTACCGGATGGTGGCGCGTACAGCCGCATGCGGCAGTCATTCGAGTACGTGCTGCACGTGGGAGGGCGTACCCAGGTCGTATCGCGCGGACAGCCCACGATGCCGGTGGCGGCTCCCTGAGGCTCAGGCATCGTCCTGCTTCAACGCCGCATCGGCGGCCAGCAGCGCTTCGGCGGCCGCACTGAGCGGCGGCGACGGCGGGGCGACCACGCCGATCGCTTCCATCATCTTCGGCATGCCGAGGAACTGCCGCGCGCGGCGGTCGTAGATGCCGGTGACCAGCAGCGCGCGCGTGGCGATCTTCTGCTCGGCACCGATCAGCACCCGCTGCTCCATGATGCCGCGGGAGCCGACCCAGCCAACCAGCCGCGTCTCCAGGGTGAAGCGCTGGAACGGCTTGAGCTCGCGACGGAACTGGATGGTGCCGGCACCAACGATCGGTGCCCACTTCTCGCGCAGCGCCACCCGGCCCAGGCCCATGCGCAGTATCAGGTCCAGCCGGCCCAGGTCGAAGATGTTCCAGTAGCGGCCGTTGGTCATGTGCAGGTTGCTGTCCAGGTCATTGGGCAGTACCCGGAACTGCAGCCGCGAGACCCCGAACGGGGCCTCCAGCTTCGGCCGGAACAGGCTGCACAGCAGCAGATGGAGCAGGCGGAACCAGAGATTCATGGCTATGACGACTGTTATAGAACGGCCGGTACGCTAATCTATGACGACTGTCTTAGCAAGGAGCCTGCCGTGAGTCGGCGACCCTCTGATGCGCCTCAACGCGTGATGGATGCTGCGGCACAGATGCTGGCGCGCGTGGGCCTCAATGCCACCAGCATCCGTGAAGTGACGAAGCTGGCCGAGGCGCCGCTGGGCTCCACCTACCACCACTTTCCCGGCGGCAAGCAGGAGCTGCTGGCGCGCGCCACTCACATGGCCGGCGACAAGGTGGAGGCGCTGCTGGTGGAGCTGCTGAAGGGTGGGGCGATGCAGGGCCTGCAGCAGTTCCTGGCGCTGTGGCGCGAGCGCCTGCTGCGCACCGGTTTCCGCGCCGGCTGCCCGGTGCTGGCCGCTGCCGTGGAGGAGCCGGTGGAGGCCACGCCCAGTCAAGCCCGCGCGGCGGCCGCCGAGGTGTTCGCGCGCTGGCAGGGCCACCTCGCCTCGGCATTCGTCGCCGAAGGACATGCCCCTGCAGCGGCGGGTGAGCTGGCCAGCCTGGTGATCGCCAGCGTGGAAGGCGCGGTGGCGATGTGCCGCGCGCTGCAGGACATCGCCCCGTTCGATCAGGTGGCCGCGCAGCTGCTGAAGGCTGCCGCGCGGCCTTGATCGGCCGGTGCTGGCAGGCGAGACTCGCCAGCAGCCCACGACTGGATGCCGCCATGGACGAACCGCACCGCCGTCAGTTGATCGAGCACTACCTGCAGGCCTACAACCGCTTCGACATCGACGCCATGCTGGCGGTGCTGGCGCACAACGTGCGCTTCGAGAACCACAGTAATGGCCAGCTGACGATGGTCACCGAAGGCATCGATGCCTTTGGCGAACTGGCACGGCAGTCTGCGCGCCTGTTCCGGGAACGCGAACAGCGCTTGCTGGCGCTGGTGTTCGATGGTGATCGGGCGACGGCGACGATTGGCTGGCGCGGCGTGTTCGCGCAGGATATTCCCGATGGACCGCATGCGGGCACCGAGCTGGAACTGCAGGGCCAGAGCGAGTTCGTGTTCGCTGGTGGCCGCATCGAACGGATCACCGACCGCAGCTGAGGATCGGCCGCTTGGAACCGCCGTCTGGACAGCGGACCTGCCCGCGGTAGAATCCGCCCATCACCGCTTACGCGTGCCCGGCAAGGATGTCCGCATGCAGTATCAGGTTCCCGACGTTCCCGGTCGCCATGCCTCCCGCCCGCTGGCGGCTGCATGAAGCGCTCGCGCCACTTTTCACGCAGCCCGCTGAAATTGCCCGTGAACCGCGGCGGCGAAGTCGTGCGTGCGCGCCGGCACCTGCAGCAGCGTGGTTGGCCACGCCTGCAGATGGCGCTGATCGTCGCCCTGACCGGTGCGGCCGGTTTCCTTGCCTCGTACCTGCTGCGCCTGGCCGGTATCGACGCGATGCTGCTTCGCTACCCGATGGCCGTGCTGCTGGCCTATGGCGTGTTCCTGCTGCTGATGTGGGTCTGGATCCGCTGGCGTTGGGACAACGTGCTGGATGGGCTGTCGCCGGATGTAGGCGGTAGTGGCGCATCGCCGCGCGGTAGTGCCATGGAATCCCCGTGGAGCGGCGCCGGCGGGCGTTCCGGCGGTGGTGGTGCATCGGCGTCGTGGAATGAGTCGGTGCCGGCCGGTGGCGGCGATGCCGGAGAGCTGCCGTTGACCGGGCTGGCCGAAGACGAAGCGGGCCTGCCGTTGCTGGCCATCCTGGGCCTCGTCGCGCTGGTGGCGACCGTCCTGCTGGCCAGCGTGTGGGTGGTGTGGTCGGCGCCGGTGCTGATGGCTGAGCTGCTGGTGGACGCGGCCATCGCCGGAGGCCTGTACCGGCGCATGCAGGGCATGCAGCAGCAAGGGTGGTGGCGGGTATGCGTGTCGCATACGATCTGGCCGCTGCTCGGGCTGCTGCTGTTCTTCGCGATGCTGGGCTGGCTCGCGCAGGAACTCGCGCCAGGTGCGAGCCATCTGCTGCAGGTCATTCAAGCGCTGTAGCTGGGGTGCGTACTTCATATGGCCAGCCCCGGCCCGTTTTCAGCGGCAATGGACAGTGGGCTATGATCGCGGTCGCCCAGGATTCGTGTCCGGGTGGTTTCACCTATCGGGAGCTTGTCGTACTGCATCTGGAACAGGGGCGCTGGATATCCGAACGCCCGCTGGGACACACAACCACTGACGAGGAAGAGCGCATGGATGTCGCTGCACGCAGGAACAGGTCGTTGTTTCGTTGGATCATGGTGACGCTGCTGGCGGTGTTGTTGCCGTTTGCAGCACTGGCGCAGCCCGAAGCCGGGCAGGCCGAGGGCGCCGAAGCCGCCACTGCCGCGGAAGAGGCGCAATGCCGCGCCTGTACCTATGAGCGCATTGGACCCAAGGTCGATATCGGCCTGGTGGCACTGGTGTCGCTGCTGGTGGTCGGCCTGCTGATTGCCGCGTCGCGGGAATGGGGCACCACCTCGCAGCGCTGGACCTGCCGCACGCTGGCCCTGCTGCTGGTGGGCATCGGCGCAGCGTTGCTGTGGTGGGCCGGCAGCATCCTCTACCTGGGTTACAACCCCTGGCAGGAGCAGCTCGCACCCGGCGACGGCTCGCTCGGTGCCACGCTGCTGAGCACGTCGCCGAAGTGGCTGGCGGCACTGGTGCTGATCGGCTTCGCGCCTTCCATCTGGAAGCGCAGCGAGCGCCTTCCTGCCTGGCGCATCGGCTAACCCTGGAACGGCGGCGCCGGATCACGCCCGGCGCCGCCTGCGGCCATCAATCAAAGCGCCAGCGCACACCTGCGTAGACGCCACGACCTTCGCCCGGCGTCGAGCGGGCGACATCCCTGCCGGCATCGTCGTAGCCCGGTGTGACCGTGGCGGCGTAGTGGCGGTTGCCGATGTTGCGCATCTCCGCCCAGGCCTGCCAGCGACCGCCGGGTGCGTCGTAGCCGATGCGGCTGCCGAAGATCACATGGCTGTCGGCCCAGTAGCTGTTGGCGTAGTCGACGGCGATGCGCGAGGCGTATTCGGTATTGAGCGCGGCGTACAGGCCGGACGCGTGATCGAAGCGCAGCTCGGCCTGGTAGGCGTGGCGCGGCAGGCCGGGCAGGCGGTTGCTGCCGAAACGCGCATCGTGGCGATAACGGAAGTCGCTGAAGGTGTACGCCTGGCGCAGCGACAGGCGGCCCGGCGCAGACTGCCACAGCGTGCTGTCCAAGCCGGATTCGATGCCGCGGTGAACGGTGGGGCTGGCGTTGTTCTCGGCGATGAACAGGTTCGGCACCGGCTGCAGTTCGACGCTCAGCAGTTCGTGGTTCACGTGCGCGTAGTAGCCGGTCAGTTCCCAGCGACCCAGCGCCGCGTCACCGCGCGCGCCCAGTTCCAGCGTGGTGGCGGTCTGGTTCTGCATCGGCACCGGCGCGCGCTGGCGGCCGCTGGACGGGCCATTGCCCGGCCCGAAGTACTGGTTCGAGCCCCAGATCATCGACCACGGGTGCGGCGCCTCCACCGAACGGCTGAGGTTGCCGAACCACTGGGTCTGCGCGCTGTGCTGCCAAGTGAAGCCCAGTCGCGGCGCGTAGTCCCAGTCGTGGTCGCGCAGGCGGCCGCCGCTGCTCGGCCAGGTCACCTGCACATCGCGGCGGGTGTTGATCAGTGCCAGCCCGGTCTGCATGCGCAGGCGGTCATTGAAGGCGAGGGTATTGCTGACGTGCAGCGTGCTGTCGGTGCCGTGGTGGCGGAAGTCACGTGTGCGCGTGCCGGCGGCATAGCCGTTGCTGGCAAAACGCAGCGACTCGCGCACATCGGCATCCAGGTCATGGGTGACGCGCAGGCCGACCGCGGTTTCGCTGTCCAGGCCGAACAGGCGGTGCCGGTGGCGGTAGTCCAGCGTGGCGTTGAGGTTGGCGTAGTCCAGCTGCTGGCGGTACAGGCTCTCGTTCAAGTCCATCGGGTACTTGTGATAGACCAGTCCCGCCTGCAGCGAGGAATCCTCATCGATCTGCAGCGTGGTGACGTTGCCCACCCACGTGCTGCCGGGCTGCGGGCGACGTGCATCGATGGCCAGGTTGGCCGGGTTGGCCGCATGCGGGTCGTTGCGGATCTGGTCGCGGGTCAGGCGACCGGGTGTTTCGTGATTGGTTTCGCGGTAACGCACGAAGAAGCGCGTCTGCAGGTCGGGCGTG
The DNA here is from genome assembly GCF_003550055.1 of Stenotrophomonas sp. AG209. NCBI lineage: Bacteria > Pseudomonadati > Pseudomonadota > Gammaproteobacteria > Lysobacterales > Lysobacteraceae > Stenotrophomonas > Stenotrophomonas sp. AG209. Next base: position 853,750 of record NZ_QXDB01000001.1, on the reverse strand, counting down.
ATCTGCCAGCCGATGTTGGCCATTGCGCCCTTGCCGTCGCCGCGCGCATGGCGCTGATAGCCATCGAACTCGGTATCGGTGTAGGCCAGGAAGTAATCGACATCGCCACTGACGCCGCCCCAGCTGATGCCGCGCTTCTGGTAGCCACGGCTGCCGGCTTCGTAGTGCAGCTGCACGCCCGCCGAATCACGGCCGCTGCGGCTGACGTAGTCGATGGCACCGCCCAGCGCCAGCGCGCCACGCTCGAAACCGTTGGCGCCGCGCAGTACTTCCACGCGGGACAGCCACAGCGGTTCCAGCAGCTCATAGGGCGTACCGCCCGGGCCGGTCAGCGGCAAACCGTCGATCGACACCGCAATACCCGAGGCATGCGCGCCCGGGCCCCGGTTGATGCCCGAGCCACGGATCGAAATCTTGGTGCCCTCATTACCCGGCGACTGCGCGCTGATGCCCGGTTGGTAGGCCAGCACATCGGCACTGCTGGACAAGCGGCTGTCGGCCTTGGCCACGTCGATGACGTTGCTGGCGCCGGGTACGCGCTTCAGCGCCTCGCGCGCCTGGGCGCTGGCATCGGCAGCAGTGACCCGCACCGCATCGAGGGTGGTGGCCTGCGGGGCGGCGTGGGCGGTAGTGGCGAGGCCGAGGGAAACGGCCAGGAACAACAGCGACGGGGTGGGGCGGTACGGCGAGAGCGACATGCGGAAATGCTGTAAACCACGAAAGTGGCGCGCAAGTTAACAGTTCGGCGGCCCCGCGTCACCCACCGCCCGCGTATGGGCTGCCCGCAACATCCATGTAGCGCCGAGCCCATGCTTGGCTCTACAGCAATATCTATGGCGAGGGCTTCGCCAGCGCCTTGGCCTTCGCATACAGCCGATCAGCTGCTTCCTTCTCACCCAGTGCTGCATGGCATTCGGCCAGGCTGTCCCACGCGTTGGCCGAATCCGGATACAGCTCGGTGTTGAGCGCGAACACCTTCACTGCCTTGCGTGCGCCGAGACTTTCGCGGATCGCGTAACCATCGGCATTGATCGCGCGTTCCAGTTCACTGGCAGCAACCCTGTTGCTGTCGCGCAGCCAGCGATGCACTGCTTCGGCCGCGCCAGCGCTGTCATCCAGCGCATAGGCGATCAGCCGCTCGGACAGCACCGCATGCGGAAACTCCTGCGGCGCGGCGACCGCCATCGTGCTCTCCACCAGCGTGCTCGACCACACATTGCGGGCGCTGCCGTTGGTCAGGTACACGAACACCCAGTAGCCGCTGGCCAGGGTGCCCTTGTACGCCAGCCGCGCACGTACACGGGTGCCACCATCGTGGCCGACCTGGGTGTAGCCGTCGCTGCGGGTGGTGTCCCAGCCCGTGGAGAAGAAATTGCTGCCGCCGCCGGCCAGTTTCTGCGGCTGCCAGAGTTTTTCCAGGGTCGCCGTGCGCAGCAGCTTGCCGGTCGCCAGCGCCTGCAGGAAACGGTTCATGTCACCCACGGTGGTCTGCAGGTCGGCGTGGCCCCAGCCGTAGTCCGGCCAGGGGTCTTCATTGGCCGGCTGCAGCTGGCCGTCCTTGCCGATGTAAGGCACCGCTGCGCGCTGCGACGGCACGCTGGCTGCGCCCCATGAGGTGCTGGTCATCTTCAGCGGTTGCAGAATGCGTTCGCGCGCGATGGCCGGGTAGGGCTTGCGGTAGTGCGCTTGCAGCAACGCCGTCAGCACCAGGTAGTTGGCCTGCGTGTACATCACGCGGCTGCCGGTGGCGAACTGCGTCGGCGCCGCCGCAGCCACCTTCAGCGCAGCTGCAAGGTCGGGCGCCACACCGGTGTAGCCCTTGCTCACCCAGCGATTGTCCACCCGGTTGTAGTACTCGCCGATACCCGAGCTGTGGTTGAGGAAATCGCGTACGTGGATCGCCTGCCAAGCAGCCGGAAGGTCCGGAACATAACGGCTGGCCGGCGCGTCAAGATCCACCTTGCCCTGGTCCACCAATTGCATCACCAGCGTGCTGGTCAGCAGCTTGGCCATCGATTGCGCGGCGAAAATGGAATCGACGGTGGCCGGTGCATGGGTGGCCGGATCGCGCTCACCGCTGGCGCCCTGGTAGAGCACCTGGCCATTGTGCGCGACCAGCACCGCTTGGCCGGCGATGCCGTAGCGCTCGCGGTTGGCCTGCAGTTGGGTGTCGAGCTGATTGGAAAGATCGCCGGGGGACTCACGCGCCGAAGCGATCGGAACGGCGAAGAGGGCGCAGAGCAATGCGGCAGCAAGGGTGCGGTACATCGCGGTGATCCATCAGCGGTGATGGCGCATGTTGGTCACGGCTGCAGGTGGGGTCAAGCGGGCCCTGTTCGATGGACCACGCATGCATGAGCAGATGGGCCTCGTGCCGCACGGGATCATGCGGGTATACCCGGATGGAGGGTGTGGCGGCAGTCGAGTGTTGCATGCAGGTCCGCAGCGGCCATGAAAGGCGTGCTGTGCGTGGTTTCCTGTATTTCCTGATGGCGGTGATGCCGGTCGGTGGCCGGCACCCTATCGATGGTGGCGTAGGGCTTACCTGGGGTTCTTGTCCATGAGCCAGCCACGGCCATAGCAGTTACGCATGAACCCGCGGGTCGGACAGCGCTCCTCCAGGGTGTTGCTCAGCAGCTCGATGAGGCGCGGCAACGGGGTCGGGCCAATGAAGTTCATATCGCCGAGCTTGGTAACGGTCCACATCTGGTCCTTGCTGAGCTCTATCGTGCCAAGCAGCGGGCGTTCGCCGTCGCCTGGTCCGGACAGATTCATCACCAGGTAGCTTTGTTTTCTCTCGTCCACCAGTCCGTGGTAAGTCAGCACGTACCGATCGGGGTACTTTTCAATTACGCCTTGCTTCCACTCAGCGAACGCGGCGTAATACTCCTTGTAGCCGATGGGCGCATCAGGCGTGAAGGATTCCATTTTCGCGTCGAAGCCGCGGGTAATGAGTGATGCGAACAGGGCTCGTGCAAGGATGCTGCAACGCTGCCTGAGATCAGGGAAGTAGGGAGTGCGGCGACGCTCATCCGGCGAGGGCAGTGCGCAGGAACCCTCATTGTTCGCATCCAGAATAACGAGCGGGCTGATCCGGGTCTCGTTTGGGATCTTTGTGCTGATCTGGTTTGCTGCGCTCGCAGGCCCGGCGACCGCAATGCAGGCGGCGACAAGTAGCAGACGTTGAAGAACGCTCATTGGAGAGAACATCTCGATGGTGCAGAACGGGATTCAGACGAAGTCCTGGCACTGAGACTCCGTCGCAGGGCGAAGTGGCAATCCGCGATCGATCTACTTGATCTTCACATCCTTGCCCTGGTCCTGCATCAGCTCGGCGAACCTGGCCCAGCTCAGCCGCTTCTTGTTCACCGAATTGCCTGCGGGCACCCATTCGATGTTGCCTTTGCTGATCAGGGCGGTACCGAGCAGCTTTCCATCTTTCCTGACAGCAAGTTCGACGTCCTTGTGCAGGACGAACTTGGTGGCAAGATCCATGGTGATTTCGTGAGCCATACAGTGGATTCCTTTCAGCAGAAGAGTTCATCAGAAAGGAATGAGCCCATATGGGCACTGGACCGAGTAAACAGGCCGGAGGGCAACATTCCTTGTTGACCTCCGGTATCGGCAGGGCAGCGCGCAACTTTAGGTGTGATGCCACCGAAGCTGGCGTAAGCCTCTCTCATGGCATGCGCGCCGGTGAATCGGGGACACTACCGCGCATTGCCCTGATGGCACCGGAATATGTGCGCGCTGGTCGCTGACCTGTCAGCCCAGGATTCCCGGTAGATCCAGCCCCTTTTCCTTCGCGCAATCAATCGCGATCTCATAGCCTGCATCGGCATGGCGCATCACGCCGGTGGCCGGGTCGTTCCACAGCACGCGGCCAATCCGCTTCGCCGCTGCCTCGGTGCCATCGCACACGATCACCATGCCGGCGTGCTGCGAGAAGCCCATGCCGACGCCGCCGCCGTGGTGCAGCGACACCCAGGTCGCGCCGCTGGCGGTGTTGAGCAGGGCGTTCAGCAGCGGCCAGTCGGACACGGCATCGGAACCATCGGCCATTGCCTCGGTCTCGCGGTTCGGCGACGCCACGCTGCCGCTGTCCAGGTGGTCACGGCCGATCACCACCGGTGCCTTCAGTTCACCGTTCGCCACCATTTCATTGAAGGCCAGGCCCAGGCGATCGCGGTCGCCCAGACCGACCCAACAGATGCGTGCCGGCAGGCCCTGGAACTTGATCTTCTCGGCGGCCATGTCCAGCCAGCGGTGCAGGTGCGGGTTGTCCGGAATCAGTTCCTTCACCTTGGCATCGGTCTTGGCGATGTCTTCCGGGTCGCCGCTCAGTGCGGCCCAGCGGAACGGGCCGATGCCGCGGCAGAACAGCGGGCGGATGTAGGCCGGTACGAAACCGGGGAAGTCGAACGCGTTCTCCACGCCTTCTTCCAGTGCCATCTGCCGCAGGTTGTTGCCGTAGTCCACGGTCGGCACGCCCAGCGCGTGGAAGCCGAGCATGGCGCGGATATGGTTGGCCATCGACGCGCGCGCGGCCTTCTCCACTTCCTTCGGTGCACTCACACGCTTCTCGTCCCACTGCTCGACGGTCCAGCCCTGCGGCAGGTAGCCGTTCACCGGATCGTGCGCGGAGGTCTGGTCGGTCAGCAGGTCCGGCTTCACGCCGCGCTTGAGCAGTTCAGCCAACACATCGGCAACGTTGCCGAGCAGGCCCACCGACTTCGGCGTGCCCGCTTTGCACGACTCGTCGATCAGGCGCAGCGCTTCGTCCAGGTTGTCGGTCCAGGTATCCAGGTAGCCGGTGCGCAGGCGCATGTCGATGCTGCTCTTGCGGCACTCGACGGCCAGGCAGGAGGCGCCGGCCATCACGGCGGCCAGCGGCTGCGCGCCGCCCATGCCGCCGAGGCCGCCGGTGAACAGCCACTTCCCGGTCAGGTCGCCACCGAAGTGCTGGCGTCCCATCTCCACGAAGGTCTCGTAGGTGCCCTGCACGATGCCCTGCGCACCGATGTAGATCCAGCTGCCGGCGGTCATCTGGCCATACATGGCCAGGCCCTTCCTATCCAGTTCGTTGAAGTGGTCCCAGTTGGCCCAGCGCGGCACCAGGTTGGAATTGGCGATCAGCACGCGCGGCGCATCGGCATGGGTGCGGAACACGCCCACCGGCTTGCCCGACTGCACCAGCAGGGTCTGGTCGTCGTCCAGGCGCTTGAGCGTCTCGACGATCGCATCGAAGCTTTCCCAGTCGCGCGCGGCGCGGCCGATGCCGCCGTACACCACCAGTTCCTGCGGCCGTTCGGCCACGTCCGGGTGCAGGTTGTTCATCAGCATGCGCAGCGGCGCTTCGGTCAGCCAGCTCTTGGCGTTGAGCGTGGTGCCGGTCGGCGCGGCAATGGTGCGGGGCGGGTCGTTGCGGGTCATGCGGCGCTCCGGTTCGTTGCGAATTCAAGGCAGGCATTGAGCACCTGCGCCAGGGTGTGGCGCAGTGGTGCGGCGTGGTCGGGGTCGAGCGGGGTGGGCCAGCTGTGTTCGTCCACCTGGTCCGGCAGGGGTTCGTGCATGTAGCCGCGGCAGGCCAGTTCCATTTGCAGGCTGTGCACGCCGCCGGCCACGTTGCTGTAGTGGCGGGTGATCCAGCCGCCCTTGAAGCGGCCGTTGCGCACCTGGCTCATGCCACTGATCTTCAGCAGGTTCTCCACCACATCGCTCAACGCGTTGTCGCAGGACGTGTCCGGCGCACCGGAGGGACCGGCGGTGCCCAGGTTGAACTGCGGCAGTTCACCGTCGAACAGGTGCGGAATGTGCGAGCGGATCGAATGCGCGTCGTACACCACGACAGTGCCGAACTTCGCACGCAGGCGCGCGATCTGTGCAGCCAGCGCATCGTGGTAGGGCAGGAAATACGTGTCGCGGCGACGGGCGATTTCCGCGTCATCCGGTTCGCGCCCGGCATGGTACAGCGGCTGGTTGTCGAAGGTGGTCAGCGGGCACAGGCCGGTGGTGTTCTGGCCCGGGTACAGCGACACGCCGCTGGGATCGCGGTTGAGGTCGATCACCGAGCGCGAGATCGCCGAGCGCACCGTGGTCGCGCCCATGCCGCGCACGAAATCGTACAGTTCGTGCACCCACCAGTCGGCGTCGCGACGGGCCAGCCATGGCGAGTGGTAGTCGCCGATCAGGTCGTGCGGCAGCTCGCTGCCGGTATGCGGGAAGCTGACGATCAACGGGGCATCGCCTTCGTGCACCGTCAGCCATTCGGGATGGGTCTTCATGCCTGTGGTTCCACAGTCGGCAACAGATCGGCAAGGCCCTGCGCCAGCGCGCCGCTGCGCACCAGGTTCGTGGCGGTCACCATGTCCGGATGGAAGTAGCGGTCTTCTTCCAGCGTCGGCACCTGCGCGCGCAGGGTGGCGCGCACGGCTTCCAGCGCGGTGCTGGAGCGCAGCGGGGCGTGGAAGTCGCAGCCCTGCGCAGCGGCCAGCAGCTCGATTCCGATCACGTTGGCGGCGTTCTCGGCCATCTGCATCAGGCGGCGCGCACCGTGCGCGGCCATCGACACATGGTCTTCCTGGTTGGCCGAGGTCGGAATCGAATCGACACTGGCCGGGTAGGCGCGCTGCTTGTTTTCCGAGACCAGCGCGGCGGCGGTCACCTGCGGGATCATGAAGCCGGAATTCAGGCCCGGGCGCGGGGTCAGGAACGCCGGCAGGCCGGACAGCGCCGGGTCCACCAGCATCGCCAGGCGGCGCTCGCTGATCGAACCGATCTCGCACACCGCCATCGCCAGCATGTCGGCGGCGAAGGCCACCGGCTCGGCGTGGAAGTTGCCGCCGGACAGTGCTTCGCCGGTATCGGTGAACACCAGCGGATTGTCGGACACGCCGTTGGCTTCGATTTCCAGCGTGGTCGCGGCCTGGCGCAGGATGTCCAGCGCTGCGCCCATCACCTGCGGCTGGCAGCGCAGGCAGTACGGGTCCTGCACGCGCACGTCGTTGTCACGATGCGATTCGCGGATGTCCGAGCCCTGCATCAACGTGCGCAGCGTGGCCGCAGTGGCGATCTGCCCGCGCTGGCCGCGGATGGCATGGATGCGCGGGTCGAACGGGGTATCCGAGCCCTTGGCCGCTTCCACCGACAGCGCACCGGTGACCAGCGCGGCCTGGAACACGGTCTCGATCTCGAACAGGCCCGCCAGCGCATAGGCGGTGGAGAACTGGGTGCCGTTGAGCAGTGCCAGGCCTTCCTTCGCGCCCAGCTCGATCGGTTGCAGGCCGGCACGTCCCAGCGCATCGACCGCCGGCAGGCGCTCGTCACCGATGAAGGCTTCGCCCACGCCCAGCATCACGCTGGCCAGGTGCGAGAGCGGCGCAAGGTCACCCGAGGCACCCACCGAGCCCTGCGCGGGCACCACCGGCAGCACGCCCTTGACCAGCATCGCTTCCAGCAGCAGCAGGGTTTCCTCGCGGATGCCCGAAGCACCCTGCGCCAGGCTGACCAGCTTCAGCGCCATCATCAGGCGCACTACGCTGGCCGGCATCGGCTCGCCCACTCCGGCAGCATGCGAGAGCACGATGTTCCGCTGCAGGGTGGTCAGGTCTTCGCGCTCGATGCGCACGCTGGCCAGCTTGCCGAAGCCGGTGTTGATGCCATAGACCGGCGCGCCCTTGGCGACGATGGCGGCGACGGCCGCCGCACTGGCGCGCACCACCGGCAACGCGGCCGGGTCCAGTGCAAGCGGCGCACCGCGATAGACCTGCCGCCACTGGGCGAGAGTGACATGGCCGGGGCGAAGAACCAGGGTGTTGCTCATGTGTTGCTCCAGGAGGCAGGCAGGTCGGGCTGCCCGCGCACCACGCGCGCGTGCAGCGGGTTGAATCCAATGCGATAGACCAGGTCGGCGGGGGCGTCGATGTCCCAGATCGCCAGGTCGCAGTCCAGGCCCACGGCCAGGCGGCCGATTCGGTCGCCATGGCCCAGTGCGCGCGCCGCTTCACGGGTGAAGCCGGCGATGCACTCGTCCACGGTCAGGCGGAACAGGGTGGCGCCCATGTTCATCGCCAGCAGCGGGCTGGTCAGTGGTGAGGTGCCGGGGTTGCTGTCGGTGGCCAGCGCCAGTGGCACGCCGGCCGCGCGCAGCGCCGCAATCGGCGGCAGAGTGGTATCGCGGGTGAAATAGAAGGCACCGGGCAGCAGCACGGCGACGGTGCCGGCCGCCGCCATCGCGGCAATGCCGGCATCGTCCAGATGTTCGATATGGTCGGCCGACAGTGCACCGAAGCTGGCGGCCAGTTCGGCGCCATGCTGGTTGCTCAGCTGCTCGGCGTGGATCTTCACCGCCAGCCCGTTGGCGCGTGCCGCTTCGAAGACCTGCCGCGCCTGTGCCGGCGAGAACGCGATGTTCTCGCAGAACACGTCCACCGCTTCGGCCAGGCCTTCGGCGGCGATGGCCGGAATCATCACCTCGCACACCTCATCGGTGTACTCCTGTGCTTGGCGGCCCGGTGGAATCGCGTGTGCACCGAGGAAGGTGGTCACCACGTTGACCCGGCATTCCTCGCCCAGCGCACGCGCCACCTGCAGCTGCTTGCGTTCGTCGGGCAGGGTCAGGCCGTAGCCGGACTTGATCTCGAGGGTGGTCACGCCCTCGGCGCGCATCGCCAGCAGGCGCGGCCGGCTTTCACGGGCCAGCTGTTCCGGTGTGGCGGCGCGGGTGGCGCGCACAGTGGAGACGATGCCGCCGCCGGCACGGGCGATCTCGGCATAACTGACGCCCTGCAGGCGCTGCTCGAATTCGTTGGCGCGGTTGCCGGCGTAGACCAGATGGGTGTGGCAGTCGATCAGGCCCGGCGAGATCCAGCGGCCTTCGCCGTCGATGCGGGTGGTCGGTTGCAGGTGGGCATCGCTGCCGGCGGTGCCGACGTGGACGATGCGTCCGTCGGCGCAGGCCAGCACGCCATCGCGGATGACGCCCAGGCCGTCGCCGTCGAGGGTGATCAGGTGGACGTTGGACCAGAGGGTATCGACGTGCATGGCATCCACAACGCGGCTGTGCTTATATGTCTATACAATATAGGCGTCCATTTCGGGTTGTCCAGCCATGTCCGATTCGCGTTCCCCGCACTGTTTCCATGCCGCCCACGCCCTGCTGGCCGACGGCTGGGCCCGCGATGTCCGCCTGCAGGTGCAGGACGGTCGCATCACGGCGATCAGCACGGGGCAGGGCGCGCAGGCGGGCGACACTCGCGTTGGCATCCTGGTGCCGGGCCTGCCCAACCTGCACAGCCATGCCTTCCAGCGCGGCATGGCCGGGCTGACCGAGATCGGCGGCGGCGACGGTGACAGCTTCTGGAGCTGGCGCGAGCTGATGTACCGCTTCCTGGCCCACCTGCGCCCGGACGCGGTGCAGGCCATTGCCGCCCAGGCCTACATGGAAATGCTGGAAAGCGGCTTCACCCGCGTCGGCGAGTTCCATTACCTGCACCACGACGCCGACGGCCGCGCCTATGCCAACCGCGCCGAGATGAGTGCGCGGGTTGCGGCGGCGGCCGACCAGACCGGCATCGGCCTGACCCTGCTGCCGGTGTTCTATGCGCATGCCGATTTCGGCGGGGCGGCGCCAAACCCTGCGCAGCGACGGCTGATCCACGACGTGGACGGCTTCGCGCAGCTGCTGGACGCCGCCAAGCCGTCATTGGCCGCGCTGCCCGATGCGGTGCTCGGCATCGCACCGCACAGCCTGCGTGCGGTCACCGGCGAGGAACTGAGTGCGTTGCTGCCGCTGACCGACGGCCCGGTGCACATCCACATCGCCGAACAGGTGCGCGAAGTGGAGGCCTGCCTGGCCTGGAGCGGCCAGCGCCCGGTGCAGTGGCTGTACAACCATGCGCCGGTGGATGCGCGCTGGTGCCTGGTGCATGCCACCCACATCACCGATGACGAGCGCGCGGCCGTTGTGGCCAGCCGGGCCGTGGCCGGCCTGTGCCCGATCACCGAGGCCAACCTGGGCGACGGCCTGTTCCCGATGCAGGCGTTCGCGCGCGAGGGCGGTCGCTTCGGTGTCGGTTCCGATTCCAATGTGCTGATCGATGCGGCCGAAGAACTGCGCCTGCTTGAGTACGGTCAGCGGCTGACTCTGCGCGGGCGCAATGTGCTGGCCCCGGATGCCACCCGCAGCACCGGCCGTTTCCTGTTCGAAGGTGCATTGCAGGGCGGCGCACAGGCGCTGGGCGTGGCTGCCGGCCTGCAGGTCGGCGCCAGTGCCGACCTGGTCGAGCTGGATGCTTCGCACCCGGCGTTGCAGGCGCGACAGGACGACGCATGGCTTGACAGCTGGGTGTTCGCCGCACGTAATGGCGCGCTGCGATCGGTCTGGCGTCATGGCCGCCAGTGCGTGGCCGACGGCCGCCACCTGCAGCGCGAGGCGATCACCAGCGCCTTCGCTGCCGCCCTGCGCGGCGTGCTGGGCTGATCGCCTCCCGCCATCGAGACCCCATTACGTGAAGGCCAGCAAGTCCGCCACGCTCAACCAGCGTATCCGCAGCGATCTGGAAAGCCGCATCCTCAGCGGAGAGTGGGCGCCGGGGTTCCGTATTCCGTACGAGCACGAGCTGATGGAACAGTACGGCTGCTCGCGGATGACCGTGAACAAGGTGCTGACCGCACTGGCCGAGAGCGGCATGATCGAGCGCCGCCGTCGCGCCGGCTCGTTCGTGGCGCGGCAGCCCCCGCACCTGGAGCAGGTGGCGCTGGAGATTCCCGATATCGCGATGGAAGTCGGCTCACGCGGTCATCAGTACGCGTATCGCCTGCTGCAGCGCGACCTGCGGCTGGCCGATGCCGGCAATGCTGGCGAAGTCGAACTGGCCGGCAGCGAAATGCTGCTGGCGATGCGCTGCCTGCACCTGGCCGACGGTCGCCCGCTGGCACTGGAGCATCGCCTGATCAGCCCGGTGGGCGTGCCCGAGGTGCTGGAGGTCGATTTCAGTACCACCGCGCCGGGCAGCTGGCTGCTGCAGAATGTCTCGTGGACCCGTGCCCAGCACCGCATCAGTGCCTGGGGTGCTGACACCGCCACCGCCAAACTGCTGGACGTGAAGCCCGGCACCGCCTGCCTGGTGATCGAGCGCCTGACCTGGCGCGGTGAGCAACCCATTACCCGCGTGCGCCAGGTGTTCCTCGGCGACGCCTGGGACCTGGTCGCGCGCTTCGCGCCGGGCGCGCGGTAGGGGCCGGTTCGCTCAGCAGGCACTGTCGCCTTGAACTCTGTCGGGGCGTGTGTACGATGTGTATCGTCCCTGCATGAAGAGAAGGGACCTCATCCGGGAACTGGAAGCGGCGGGTTGGACCTGTCGACGGATTCGCGGATCCCATCATGTATTCGTGCACCCGCAGTGCCCTCACATCATCACCGTGACTCATCCAAGGAAGGATCTGGGGAAGGGGCTGCTGCTGGCGTTGCGGAAGCTCGCAGGGCTGACGTAGGAGGTCCCATGCGATATCCAGTCTTGATCGAGGCAGGCGATGAACGCACCGCATGGGGCGTCGTCGTTCCGGATCTGCCGGGGTGCTTCTCGGCGGCCGACACGCTTGATGATGCGCTCAGTGCTGCGGAAGAGGCGGCGCTCGCCTGGATCGACGCGGCCCTGGATGACGGACGCTCGATTCCGACGCCTTCCGCACCCCAGAAAATCGCCGCCGAGGCATCAAAGGGCACCCGCTGGATTCTCGCCTACATCTGCATTGATCCGGCGCTGTTGGACGACACCATCGAGCGGGTCAACATCAGCCTGCCACGCCGGATCCTGGCGAAGCTGGATGCGCAGGCCAGAGCGGCGGGTGAATCGCGTTCAAGCTACATCGCCCATCTGGCTGCATTGGGCTGAGCAGGCGCCATGTAGAGCCGAGCCCATGCTCGGCTGCTGCTCGCGCGTTGCGCGATGAGTCGAGCGTGGCTCGACGCTACAGGGGCATCCACGCGTGGCGTGGATCTACTGAATCCCGGTTGGGATTACGCGATGCGTGCGAACCCCCGGTACACCCACGCCATGCGTGGATGCTGCCTCATCAATACGTAGCGCACTGTCGCCAGCGTACGGGCTCATCCACGCCGGGGCGGGCGTTGAGCTGGATGCGCACGTTGCGCAGGGCGGGGTAGTGCAGCACTTCCTCGCAGACCCGCGGCCACACCGCTTCCAGTTCGCCGGTGCGGTTGATCGCCAGGGTCTGGCGGGTCAGCCAGACGCCGCTGGCGATGCCGGGCTTGCCGGCCAGTGCGCGGGCCAGATCGGCCTGGAAGCGCTCCAGCGTGGCGGCATCCGGGTTGGGATTGCTGCGCGCGTCGGCCGCCGGGGCGACGGCAGTTTCGGGAGCAGGGGCGGCCGCAGGGACGGCTTCGATCGGGGCAGGTTCGGCGGCTGGCGCGGCCGAAGGTGCTGCCACCACCGGCGCCGCAGCAACCGGCGCGGCCTCTTCCACATGCAAGCCCTGCAGGCCCAGGCCGACCAGCAGCCCCAGCGTGACCGAACCCAGTGCGGCGATGGCAGTGCGGCGCAGTGCCTCATGCCGGGCGCTGGCACGCACGCGCGCTTCGATATCGCCGGGCAGGTAGGGCTGCAGCAGCGGCCACAGGCGGGGGCCGTCCAGCACTTCAACGGCCTGCTTTTCGGCGGCGCCACGGCCGTCGCGCTCGATCCGGCCTTCGGTCAGCAGCACGCCGCCCTTGGCGCCGGCCAGGCGCGCGGCCGCACCCAGCTCGTTCACTGCGGCGGTGCCGATGCGGTAGGCCAGGCCGTGCTTGCACGACACCAGCCATTGATTGGGGCCATCGCTGAGCAAGAAGTCGCTGCTCGGCTCGCGGGCATCTTCGGTCGGATCGATCAGCTCACGCAGGCCACGCTGTTCGCGCAGCATGCGCTTGACCAGTACCGAGAATTCGCGCCAGTGCATGCCGGCCAGAGCCTGCAGGCCGAGTTGCATCTCCTTCTGCCGCCGCTTGATCCACCACAGATAGACAACGGCCAGGGAACAGGTAAGCAGGGCCGACAGCAGGGCCAGGATCCAAGGGAGCATGCAGGAGTAGGGCGGAAGGGGCGAAAGCGGAGAACGACAGTGTAAAGGTCGCGGTGCCCGGCTGGGTCAGGATGTTCCTGACAGGAAGCGTGATGGAGCGCGCAGATCGGCGCACGGCGGGCACGAAAAACCCGCCAATCCTGAAGCCGTGAGGGGAGGGAACAAACGGCAGCCGAAGCGATTGGCGGGTTGCTCGCGATTGTCAATCAATTTTTATTGCATTGCAACAATTGGACTCAGGGCACGCTGTCCGGCGATTGATGGCTGCCCGGCGCAGGGGCGTCGGTGCCGGACGCGGCGCGCGTTTCCAGCTTGGCCAGGCGCGCGTGCAGGGCATCGATGCGGGCTTCCAGCGCGGTCACTTCGTCAGCGGTGGGGACATGCAGGCGCTTGAGCACGCCCTGCACCTGGTCATCAAAGGCCTTCTCGACCTTGTTCCAGGTGCCGGAAGCTTTCTCGCGGGCCTCGTCCAGCGACGTTTCGACGTTGTCACGCCAGCCCGGGCCCTGTTCGCCATTGCGCTCACGGCGGCGCGCTTCCCAGGCTTCGCCTTCCTTCACCAGGCCGTCGAAGAAGCGGCTGCCCTCGGCCTGCGCGCGGCCCAGAGCGCCCAGCCCGGCCAGCCAGACCTGCTGTGCCGAATCGCTGAGCTTGCGCGAGAAGCGCTCGGCCTGGTCACCGAAAGAGGCGTCGTCGTTGCGGCGGTCGTCGTTCTCGTAGTGGTTCATCGCACTTCCCGTCGGAGTTGGGCCTGACCCGAGAGTAGCGCGCGTTGGCGTTGCACGGCCGTGACGGCCGCCGCCGGGGTTCAGCCCAGCTTTTCCTTCAGCACGCGCTGGATCTCGCCTTCGACCATGCCCTTCATCGCCGACAGCAGGAACCCCAGCTTGGCGGTCACGCGCACGGCGCCCGGCTGCAGTTCGATCGCACCGTCCACGCCGCTGCCGGAGAAGTTCAGGACGTCGGCGGTCCAGGACGACTTCAGGCCGAAGCGCTCGGACAGCTTGGCAGCGACCTGTTCGATCGCGGCGCGCGCCTGTGCGTCGGGCAGGGCGTGGGCGTGGCGGACATCGATGGTGGACATGCAGGCTCCTGGCGCAGGGCGGGGATGATCAAAGAGGGCGAGCATTGTGCGCATCGCGGGCCGCCGCGCCAAGCACTCATCGCAGGTTCTTCTTCGTTGGCGGCCAACCTGCTAGGCTGCGCCGCGTGCAGAACCTGCTTGTTCACTTCAGTCAACAACAACAGCCCGACCAGCCCCTGCGGCCCGGGGTGCAGCGCATCGTGCGCCAGGCCAACGGCAGCGTGCGGCTCGGCGATGCCGGCAACGGCGCCCTGTTGCTGGCCCAGTTCTGCATGGACGATCGCGGCCTCTGGCTGCAGGTCGGCAATGGCATCCGCGGCATCCACGTCAACGGTCGCCCCGTGCGCCGGATGGCCCTGCTGCGCGCGGGCGACGCGGTGTACGTGGATGGCGTGGAGATGGTGCTGCAGGGCGAAGTCGAGAGCCTGCTGCAGGCGCCTGCGCCGAAGAACGAGGATGGCAGCGACGAGCAGCAACGACTGCTGCGCGGCGTCGGCGGCCTGCACCATGGCCGTAGCTTCACCCTGTCGCGGGCCCGCCTGATCGGCCGCGGCAACGAGGCCGACATCGCCATCGATGACCCGGCCTTCGCCGAACAGCACGCCCGCGTGGAAGTGCACGGCGAGCGCGTGCTGCTGCGCGACCTGGGCAGTGCCGACGGTACCCGGGTCAACGGCGTGGCCGTGCGCCACTGCTGGCTGCAGGCCGGCGACCAGGTGGTGTTCGATGGTCAGCACCGGTTCGTGCTGGAAGTGCCGCATGATCCGCGCCGGCGGCCGCTGCCCGCCGAGGACGACGCCAGCCACGAGGCCGAGCAGGCGCCGGTGCTGCCGACCGCGCCCCGCAGGGTCCGGCGCTGGCCGTGGCTGCTGGTCAGCGCACTGCTGCTGGCCGCGCTGCTCAGCCTGCTGCTCTGGTTCGGCGCGCGCTGACGGCCGCGCGGTGATGGTAGTGCCGGCCGCTGGCCGGCAGCCGCTGCCCTGTATCGCTGAGGTTGCCGGCCAGCGGCCGGCACTCCCCCGTCGTGTCGCCGATGGATTCCAATGAAACCAAATTTCCCTTGCCGCACTAGGCCGCAAGGCTGGTGCACTGCGGCATACTAGGGGTCTTGCCCCACAGGTGTGACATGACGCGCGCGTTCAACTTCAGTGCCGGCCCTGCGACCTTGCCGGAATCGGTCCTGCGCCAGGCGCAGGCGGAAATGCTGGACTGGCACGGTACCGGCGCCTCGATCGTGGAAATGAGCCATCGCGGTGCGGAATTCATGTCCGTGGCCGCCGAGGCCGAGGCCGACCTGCGTCGCCTCCTCGACATCCCCGAAGACTATGCGGTGCTGTTCCTGTCCGGTGGTGCCACCACCCAGCAGGCGCTGATCCCGCTCAACTTCGCCGCCCCCGGCCAGCGCGCCGACTATGTGGTCAGTGGCCACTGGGGCAAGACCGCGGTCAAGCAGGCCGGTGTCTACGTGGACGTCAACATTGCCGCCAGCAGCGAAGCCAATGGCTACCGCGAGCTGCCGGCACGTGCCGACTGGCAGCTGTCACCCGATGCCGCCTACGTGCACATCACCGCCAACGAGACCATCCACGGCGTCGAGTTCCGTGATGTGCCCGACACTGGCAACGTCCCGCTGATCGCCGACTTCAGCTCGTCCATCGCCAGCGAGCCGCTGGACGTGCGCCGCTACGGTGTGATCTATGCCGGCGCGCAGAAGAACCTGGGCCCGGTCGGCATCGCGGTGATGATCATCCGCCGCGACCTGCTCGAGCGTAGTGGCCAGCCACGCGCGGACATCTTCGATTACCGCTCGCATGTCGCCCGCGATTCGATGCTCAACACCCCGCCGACCTGGAACTGGTACCTGGCCGGCCTGGTGTTCAAGTGGATGCTGGCCGAAGGCGGCGTGGCCGAATTCGCCAGGCGCAATGCCGCCAAGGCCGCGCTGGTATACGGCGCCATCGATGGTTCCGGCGGCTTCTACCGCAACGAGGTCGCACACGCGGCCCGTTCGCGGATGAACATCCCGTTCTTCCTGCCCGATGCCGAGCTTGATGCCCGCTTCGTCGCCGAAGCCAAGGCCGCCGGCCTGCTGGCGCTGAAGGGGCACAAGGTGGTCGGGGGCATCCGTGCCTCGCTGTACAACGCCATGCCGCTGGCCGGGGCCGAGGCGCTGGTCGCCTTCATGGCCGATTTCCAGCAGCGTCACGGTTGAGCAATGAACGGCGCGCACCGTCGGGTGCGGGCCCCGCAACAAGGAATTCCGATGGCAAGCAGCAAATCCAGCAAGAAGGCGCCGAAGAAGGCCGAACCGGCCAAGGGCAGCGCGCCCACCAAGGCGAAGGGCAAGGCCAAGGCCGCCTCGAACCCGGCACCCACCCTGGCGCCGCTGGCGCTGGCCGATGTGCGCTCGAAGATCGACCAGATCGACCGCGACATCCAGAGCCTGATCGCCGAGCGCGCGCGTTTCGCCCACCAGGTCGGCAAGGCCAAGGGCAAGCTCGCCGCGGCCGTCGACTACTACCGCCCCGAGCGCGAAGCGCAGGTGCTGCGCATGGTGGTGGACCGCAACGAAGGCCCGCTCAGCGATGAGCTGCTGGTGCACGTCTACCGCGAGATCATGTCGGCCTGCCTGGCCCAGCAGGAACCGCTGAAGATCGGCTACCTCGGCCCGGAAGGCACCTTCAGCCAGCAGGCGGTGCTCAAGCACTTCGGCCGCTCCGCGCTGGGCCTGCCGATGGCCAGCATCGAGGAAGTGTTCCAGGAAGTGGAAGCGGGCAACGCCGATTTCGGCGTGGTGCCGGTGGAGAATTCGGGGCAGGGCACCATCCAGATCACCCTGGACATGTTCCTGACCTCCAACCTGAAGATCTGTGGCGAAGTGGAACTGCGCGTGCAGCAGTACCTGATGTCGCGCAGCGGCCGCATCGAGGACATCGAGCGCATCTACGCGCATCCGCAGTCGTTCATGCAGACCTCGGCATGGCTGCGCGCCAACCTGCCGAAGGCCGAGAAGATTCCGGTCTCGAGCAATGCCGAGGGTGCACGTCGTGCGCGCAACGCCGATGACGCAGCGGCCATCGGCGGCGAGAGCGCCGGCCATGTGTACGGCCTGAAGAAGGTGGTCACCAAGCCGATCCAGAACGATGCCGACAACACCACCCGCTTCCTGGTGGTGGGCCGCAACATCTTCCCGACTTCCGGCCACGACCGCACCTCGGTGCTGGTGTTCATCCATGACAAGCCCGGTGCGCTGTTCGACGTGCTCAGCCCGTTCGCCCGCCACGGCATCAGCATGAACCGCATCGAGTCGCGGCCGTCGCACCACGGCAAGTGGGAATACGGCTTCTTCATCGATCTGGCCGGCCACATCGACGACGCGCCGATGCAGGCCGCGCTGGCAGAACTCGAAGCGCACTCGGCGCAGATCAAGGTGCTGGGCTCCTATCCGGTGGCCGTGCCCTGAGTGCTGCTGTGGCGGCCATGGCCGCCGCTCCCTGATGCATCGCCGGCGCTGCCGGCGTTTACGGAACGATCGAACGATGAGCAACGCGCAACACTGGATCGCCCGCAAGGGCCAGCCGCTGCAGGGCAGCCTGACCATTCCCGGCGACAAGTCGGTCTCTCACCGCTCGGTGATGTTCGCCGCGCTGGCCGATGGCACCTCGCATATCGAAGGCTTCCTGGAAGGCGAAGACACTCGTGCCACCGCGCGCATCTTCAGCCAGTTGGGCGTGCGCATCGAGACCCCCAGCCCGTCGCAGCGCATCGTGCATGGTGTGGGTATGGACGGCCTGAAAGCACCGGATGCACCGCTGGACTGCGGCAATGCCGGTACCGGCATGCGTCTGCTGGCCGGGTTGCTGGCGGGCCAGGCGTTCGACTGCACGCTGATCGGCGACGAGTCGCTGTCCGGCCGCCCGATGCGCCGCGTGACCGGCCCGCTGTCGCAGATGGGCGCGAAGATCGATACGGAGAGCGATGGCACGCCGCCGCTGCACGTGCATGGCGGGCAATCGTTGCACGGCATCGACTTCGCCTCGCCGGTGGCCAGCGCGCAGATCAAGTCGGCGGTGCTGCTGGCCGGCCTGTATGCGCAGGGCGAAACCAGCGTGCTGGAACCGCACCCGACCCGCGATTACACCGAACGCATGTTGTCGGCGTTCGGCGTGGACATCGAATTCTCGCCGGGCAAGGCGCGCCTGCGTGGTGGCCAGCGCCTGCGTGCCACGGATATCGTGGTGCCGGCTGACTTCTCCTCGGCTGCGTTCTATCTGGTGGCCGCCAGCATCATTCCCGGTTCCGAGCTGCGCCTGAAGCAGGTTGGCCTGAACCCGCGCCGCACCGGCCTGCTGCACGCGCTGCGCCTGATGGGGGCGGACATCACCGAAGAGAATCCGGCCGAGCAGGGCGGTGAACCGGTGGCCGATCTGGTGGTGCGCTACGCACCGCTGAAGGGCGCGCGCATTCCGGAAGCACTGGTGCCGGACATGATCGACGAGTTCCCGGCGCTGTTCGTGGCTGCCGCCGCCGCCGAAGGCCAGACCGTGGTGACCGGTGCGGCCGAACTGCGGGTGAAGGAATCCGATCGCCTTGCGGCGATGGCCACCGGCCTGCGTGCGCTGGGCATGCAGGTGGACGAAACCGAAGACGGCGCCACCCTGCACGGCGGCGTCCGCCTGGGCAGCGGCACCATCGAAAGCCACGGTGACCATCGTATCGCCATGGCATTCGCCATCGCCGGCCAGATCAGTGACGGCGAGGTGCGCATCAACGACATCGCCAACGTCGCCACGTCCTTCCCGGACTTCGATGGCCTTGCCCGAAGCGCAGGATTCAACCTGGCCTGAAAGGCCGCGCCCGGCGGATGACGCAACTCGGTAGGTGCCAACCTTGGTTGGCAGGCCCATATCACCCGGTAGGTGCCAACCTTGGTTGGCACGCGTCTCCGCATAAAAGGACGGAGGCCGAAGCCTCCGTCTAAACATCACGAACCCCTCGTCCGCGATCAACGCTGTTCGGTACGGAAATCCACCGGAACCCGCACCACACTGGCCACTGCACGGCCTTCATGCATCGCCGGCTGGAACTTCCAGTTCTGCACGGCGCTCAGCACCGCACGATCCAGGTCACGGCTGCGCTCGCCGCTGCGCGAAACAATCGCGGCATTGGTCACCTGGCCACGGGTATCGACATTCAGGCTGGCGATCACGCTGCCCTGCACGCCGTTGCGCAGCGCTGCAGCGGGGTAGGTCGGCTTGCTGTTGCCTGCCAGCGGGCGCGCCTCGCGATTGCGTACCGCAGGGGCGGCTTTGTGCTGGCTGCTGACCGGTGCGGCCTGGCGGGCAGCGGGCGCCTGCACGTCGGCGACCGGCGCCTGCTCGGGGGCGGGCAGCATGCGCTCGCCGACCGGTGCCGGCGCCACGTCTTCCTGGTTGGAATGACGCAGCCAGAGCAGGGCGGCGGCAAACATCGCCACGATCAGCGCGATCCACATCCAGGGCGACGTGGGCTTGTGCTGTTCGCTGGCTTCCTGCCGCAGTTGCGGCGAATGAAGGTCTTCGTGGGTGGTGGCGGTCATCGCAAACTCCTTCCGTCAATGGACGACGGGGAGAGTGTTGCGCGGGCCAGTGGCGGGAAGTGTCAGCGTTGCGTCAACGCGACCGGCAGGGTTCAGTTTGCCTGCCGGGAAACGTTCAGTTACTGGGTCTTGAAGTCGAACGGCACTTCAATGCTGCCCGGTACGGCCTGGCCGTTGCTCTGTGCCGGGGTGAAGCGCCAGCGGCGCACGGCGTCGGTGGCGGCACGGTCGAGCTCGCGTGATCCGCTGCGCTGGATCACGGTGGCATTGTTCGGGTAGCCGGTGGCATCCACGTCCACGCGCACCACCACGCTGCCGGTCTCGCCGGCGCGCAGCGCGGCGGCCGGGTAAGCCGGCGGCGGCGACTGGCCGGCAATCGGCATCGGCTGGCTGTTGCCGGTGGCGGCCGGTGCAGGGGTCGGCGCGGCCGGGGCCGGTTCAGCGATGGGCGCGGGCGGTGGCGGGGCGGTTTCGACCAGCTTCGGGGCGTCGTCCTCTACCGGGGCCGGCTTGGCGTCGGGCATGTCGCTGGAGCCTGCGGCTGCGGCCAGCGGTTCCGGCAGCGGTTCCACCTGCGCGGTCTCCTGCGGGGTCTGCGCGGCCGGGTCGGCACGGAAGAACTCCTTGTCGCGGCCGGTCAACCAGACCAGCACGAACAGCAGCACGCCCACGCCGAAGGCGATGCCGGCGATCTTCAGGGCGTTGCGCGGGATATGCACAGTGAACGACTTGGCGGACGACGAGCGGGGTGCAGACATGGACCGGACCAGTACGGAATAGCCCGATTCTGCCACGCCAGGAATGAACCGGGCGGCAGAAATCCGTATAACAAGCGATAATCCCATCCCTGATACCCACCACGACACCTGCCATGCTTGATCCAGCCCTGCTCCGCCACCAGCCCGCCGACCTCGCCGAACGCCTGCGCACCAGCCGCGGCTTCGAGCTCGACGTGTCTGCCCTGGAGTCTTTGGAGGCTGATCGCAAGCGCATCCAGGTGCGGACCCAGGAGCTGCAGAGCCTGCGCAACAGCCGTTCCAAGGCCATCGGCCAGGCCAAGGCCAAGGGCGAGGACGTTTCGGCCATCATGGCCGAGGTCGCTGCCTTCGCCGACGAGCTGAAGGCTTCGGAAGTGGCGCTGGACGAGCTGCGCGAGAAGATCGAAGCGATCTCGATGGGCATTCCGAACCTGCCGGCCGAAGACGTGCCGGCCGGTGCCGACGAGAACGACAACGTCGAGCAGGCGCGCTGGGGAACCCCGCGCCAGTTCGATTTCAAGGTGCTCGACCACGTTGAACTGGGCGCCCGCAACGGCTGGCTGGACGGCGAGACCGCGGCCAAGCTGTCCGGTTCGCGCTTCACCGTGCTGCGCGGCCCGATCGCGCGCCTGCACCGCGCCCTGGCCCAGTTCATGGTCGACCTGCACACCGGCGAGCACGGCTACGAGGAAACCAACGTGCCGCTGCTGGTCAACGCAGACTCGCTGCGCGGTACCAGCCAGCTGCCGAAGTTCGAGGACGACCTGTTCAAGACCGCCGTGGGTGATTCCACGCGTTACCTGATCCCGACCTCGGAAGTGCCGCTGACCAACATCGTGCGCGACGAGATCGTTGACGCCGAGCGCCTGCCGCTGCGCATGACCGCCCACTCGATGTGCTTCCGCGCCGAGGCCGGCAGCGGTGGCCGCGACGTGCGCGGCATGATCCGCCAACACCAGTTCGAGAAGGTCGAGCTGGTCTCGATCAGCCGCCCGGAAGACAGCGATGCCGAACACCAGCGCATGACCCGCTGCGCCGAAGTGGTGCTGGAAAAGCTGGGCCTGCCGTACCGCAAGGTGCTGCTGTGCACCGGCGACATGGGCTTCTCGGCCATCAAGACCTACGACCTGGAAGTCTGGCTGCCGTCGCAGGAGACCTACCGCGAGATCTCCTCGTGCTCGAACTGTGGTGACTTCCAGGCCCGCCGCATGCAGGCCCGCTGGCGCAACCCGGCCACCGGCAAGCCGGAGCTGGCGCACACGCTGAACGGCTCGGGCGTGGCCGTTGGCCGCGCGATGATCGCGGTGATGGAGAACTACCAGAACGCCGACGGCAGCATCACCGTGCCGGAGGCCCTGCGCCCGTACATGGGTGGCCTGGAAACCATCGCCTGATTCCCTGATCGGGTGGGTGCCATGCCTGCATGGCACCGCATCCACGCATGGCGTGGATCTACTGGAGGATGTTGCACGCGCCCGGCATGAATTCACCGAAGGGTGTTGCACGGGCCCGGCATGAATTCACCGATGACCCGGTAGATCCACGCCATGCGTGGATGAACCACCGCGATCACTCCACAGCCCGCAGCTTCTCCAACGGCACCCATCCCGGTTTGCCGGTTCCCGGCAAGCACCACGCCCAGCCATTGAGCGTGCGCACCCCGCGCAGCACCTGCCCAGGATCCACATCCAGCTCCCGCGCGCAGTAATCCTCCGTGGCAAACGCGCCCCCCTGCGCATCGCGACCGATCACCGGCGCCGGCACGAAACCGGGCTGCTGCCCCTCGGCTTCGCACAGAAACCAGTCGTCCCAGCCCTCCGGGCCTTCATGGCGTTCGCCCACCACCAGCGCCTGGCCGCGGCGCAGGGTGATCGGATGTGGAAATTCGCTGCGGTGCGCAGCCGTCACGATGTAGTCCATGGCCCCAGCGTAGCGCGCCCACAAAAAAACGGCCCCGCAAAGCGGGGCCGCCAGGGTGGGCCGGGATGGGGGAGGGGATCCCGGCCCGCGTTCAGCGCCCAGACGAGGAGAGAGGGGCGCCGAACGTTGGAACGCGTTACGCCGCGACGGCTTCGGCCACTTCGTGCGACGGGAGTGCCGCAAGCGCGCCGGCAATGGCGTCTTCACGGTGCTGCGGCGAGTAGGCGATGCCTTCGGCGCGCACGAACTCGACTTCGTTGATGCCCATGAAGGCGAACACCTGGCGCAGGAACGGCTCCTGGAAGTCCGCCGGCGAGTCGGTGTAGATGCCGCCGCGGCTGCTGGCGATGATCACCCGCTTGCCACCGGCCAGGCCCACCGGGCCGTTCTCGGTGTACTTGAAGGTGCGGCCGGCCACGGCCACGCGGTCGATCCAGGCCTTCAGCGTGGAAGGGATGCTGAAGTTGTACATCGGTGCGCCGATCACCACGATGTCGGCCTCCAGGAACTGCTGCATCACCTGTTCAGCATCGGTCGCCTCGGCAGCATCGGTCTTGGCCAGCGAGCTGCTGCGCAGATGCGGTACCGGATTGGCGTCAAGATCGCGATAATCGACCTGCAGGCCGTCGATCTGGCCGGTGAAGCGGGCGACCACGGCGGCCGACAGCTGGCGGGACACGGAGTTGTCGCCAAGCACGCTGGCGTCGAGATGCAGAAGCTTCATGGCAGTCACCTATGTTCTGGGAGGAAGGGGCGGGGTGCCCCGCCGACGGAGAGAACGATAGGTTGTTGCAAAGGCGGGATAAAGGTGGTTGAATGCCACGTATTGTTCTAGATATGGAACTCGGGCATGCATGACCTGAATGATCTGTACTACTTCGCGATGGTGGTCGACCACGGCGGATTCGCCGCCGCCGAGCGCGCCTTGGGCATCCCCAAGTCGCGACTGAGCCGCCGCATCAGCCAGCTGGAAACCGACCTGGGCGTGCGCCTGCTGCAGCGCTCCACGCGCCGTTTCGCGGTCACCGATGTCGGCACCAGCGTGCACCGCCATGCGCAGACGATGCTGGCCGAGGCCCAGGCCGCACGCGAAGTGGTGGACCGCCTCAGCGCCGAACCGCGCGGTGTGGTGCGCGCCAGCGTGCCGGTGTCGCTGGCACAGATGCAGCTGCCCAAGCTGCTGCCCAAGTTCCTCGAGCAGTATCCGAAGGTGCGGCTACAGCTGAACATCAGCAACCGCCGCGTGGACATCATCAATGAAGGCTACGACGTGGCCCTGCGCGTGCGTTCGCGCCTGGACGACGACGGCAGCCTGGTGATGCGCAGCTTCGGCCAGGTGCAGGAACTGCTGGTGGCCAGCCCGAAGTACCTGGATCGCGCTGGCCGCCCCAAGGACCCGGAAGAGCTGACCCAGCACGTCACCCTCAGCATCAGCGAAGACGAAGCGCGCCAGCGCTGGGAGCTGCATGGCCCGGAAGGCGAAGTGCGCCGGGTCGACCTGCAGCCGCGCGTGGCCGGCTTCGACTTCCCGCTGCTGCAGAGCATGGTGAAGGACGGCTTCGGCATCACCATGCTGCCGGAAACCGTCTGCGCCGACGCCGTGCGCAACGGCGAGCTGGAAGTGGTGCTGCCGGACTGGTCGCTGCCGCAGGGCGTGTGCCATGCCGTGTTCGCCTCGCGCCGCGGCCTGCTGCCGGCGGTACGCGTGTTCATCGACTTCCTGGCCGAGCACCTGCCGCCGCAGCTGGAGGCCTCGCGCCTGGATTGCGGTGGCGCCTGTGAAAAAGCCAAGGAGCGGATCAAGGCCAGCGCGCTGGGTGCGCTGGCCGTGGATGCCGGCTGAGAGCGCTGAAGGGCAACGCCGGGCCATGCCCGGCGTTGCTGTATTCCGGCGCCGATCAGTTCCGGCCGAACAGCCGGTCCCAGAAACTACGGCGTCGCGGCGCGGCCGGTGGCTGTTCGGCTGCAACGACGGGCACTTCCAGCACCGCCATCAGCTCCGCGCTGCGTGGCTTCTTCAGGAAGCGCGCATAGTCCAGATAGCTGGTCACCTTGCTCATGTGCAGGCGCTCGGGCATCGCCGGCAATGCGCCGCCCTGCAACAGCACACGCAATGCCTGCGGACGGTCCAGGCGGATCGCCTCGAAGAGCGCGGTGCCGCCACAGCCCGGTTCGATCTGGTTGGCGCGCTGCGGCGCATCCACCAGCAGGGCTCGCAGCGCCTCCGCGTCATCGCGCTCCACGGCGGCCACCAGCCGCGCCAGCGCCTCGGCTTCCGCAGCCGGCAGGTTGTCGCGATAGGCCTGGTCGGCAATCTCGCGCTCGTCGCGCCCATCACCGCCCTCGATGCACAGGAAATCGGTGACCAGGGCGACTGGAATGCCGGACGTATCCAGCGCCCAATAGCTGGGATAGACACCGTCGCCCCAGCCGCTGGTGAATACCACCAGGCCGTGCGGCGAGTCCTCGCCCCAGGGGCGGTACTCGGCGCCTTCATCCAGGCCATCGTGGTCGATCAGTGCATCCGACCATTCACTCTCTTCGTCGCCATCAGCCTGTTCGATCAGGGCCAGCAGCGCCTGCTGGGTGTCGGTGTCCATGAAGCAACCGATACCGGCGTCGACCGGATAGCCGATGAAGCTGTCCTCGTCCAGGCCGGTCAGGTCCTGCGTGGTCCAGCGCGCCATCTGCCAGTGCAGCGCGGACGCGGTGAGCAACTGGCGCGGCTTGAACCAGACCACGGCCAGCGCCGGGCGGCCGCTATGCACGATGATCTCGACCGGGTGCCGGCCCAGCGGGGCGGTGTAGTCGGCCAGCGCGGGCGCCTCGGCCTGGACCAGCGGATCGCAGACCACCAGCTGCCCACTGCTGACCGGCAGGTGCCCGGCGAAGGTGCGGTGCAGGGCCACTGCGGCCAGCTGGGTGTCGTCCAGCAGGCAGGTGCGCAGGTTGGCCAGATCGAGATGGGCCATGGCGGCTCCGAGTGCGGTGAAGGCCCCCACCGTGCCGGATGCGGAGGGCAGGAGCAAGGTGGTCTTGGGCAAATGCCCTTCACGTGCGAGAATACGCCGCTGCCCGGGCGACCGGGACCCGATTGGAGAGATGGCCGAGCGGTTTAAGGCACCGGTCTTGAAAACCGGCGAAGGGTTAAACCTTCCGTGGGTTCGAATCCCACTCTCTCCGCCAAGACAATGTCTAAGACGCTGTTTGCAGCGGGTTTTTTGTTCCACGTTGCTCGTTCCATGTTTTCGCCCGCATTCTGTGGATTCGTTGTTTCGGCGCTGAAGCGGTCTATGTCCGCTTTCAGCCATGCCGCACGCGGTCCACTTGGTTGCCGGCTCCGGTGCGAGAACATTGCGCTCAATCAGATCACTCACGCCTGGCGGCGTCACGGCCGCACCTGCACGCCTCCCGCGACGCGGGTGCGAGGCCAGCCGTGCAGGCCGTTGGCTGTCATCAGGCGCGCCATTCGTTGGAGGCTGGCAGTCTAGCCCTCTTCAGCCAGGTCTTCGCACATGCGGCCAGCCCCCAACGTGCCGCGGCTGCCTTCGTGTAGTTCGCGTATCCGTACGAGCGGCGCTCATTGTCGACTTGCCGGGCGCTCGCAGGGTGCTTTACCCCACTCGTAGTAGCGGCTGGCCGATACCCTCACGCAGCGGCCCATCAGTCGAATCGGAAACCCATCGCGGCGTCGTTCGATTACCCGATTGCTCAGGATGCCTCCGTTGCAAAGAACGTTGCCACATCTCGAAAAAATCGCGTTCCGTTTGCTTGCGACACGAATTGATGTCTGGACGGATCTGATCTGGCAAGGAGCTGGAAAAGCCATGGAACTCAAGGACGCGGTATCAAGTTCGCTGCGACCAGGCCGACTACTGCATTTCTGGGTAGAAGTGCGATTGCTTCTCCACTTCGGTAAATAGAGCTGTCATCAGCGAGGAGTTGGGTTTGAATCTGGATCTTTCGAAGTGGTCGCTTCTGGAAAAGTTGAGCGACTTCCCATTTGTGCTCAGGATGAGCGCGTTCGCCTTGGCTTCGGACTTCGCGTCAGCGATGATTTGGCACAAGAGCATTGTTGAGATTTCACTGCGCGAGCTGACGGAGCGCCCCGGTCTTGCCCTCGTTTTGATTGTGGTCTTCGGGCTTGCATTATCTGTCGGTGCAGTGATGGTGCAGATAGTGGTCCAGTTCGGCCTCATTCCTATCGCTCTTGCGATCCAAGAGCGGCTTCCGGTCGACGAGCGGGATGATTCGTCGCCGCCCATGGGATACGTCACGCAATTTCAGGCAATGAAGCACCTCATGGTACATCCGGACCATCAATGGTTAGCCAGACTTGAGGCCTGCTTGGCAAAGCACCGGGAGGAAGAGCGAGCTTGGTTGGTGACGGTGCGAAATAGCATTGCATGCATGGCACTGAGTGCTGCGAGTTGGTGTTGGGCGGACCAATCACTACTCTCAGTGTGGGCTGACCGTTGGATTTGGACTTATCTGGTTGTCCTCTTGCTCCTGGGGACGCCCCTGATGCTATTCATCTGGAGGGGCTTTGACAGCGAGCCACTCATGTACTGGCCTGATCTCTATGACGTCTTGCGAGCGAAGCGAGAGGAAAACACAAGAAAGCCGGCTTTTGTGAGTCGTGCTTCATCACGAAGATAGACCCCGCTCCCAACATCCGACGTTCCCCGCTTTCAGTAGCGGGGTCCTTTGGAGTCCAGATTTCTTCGTAGTGGCTTTGGCCGCCAACTGTTGGGCATAGGCCGCCGGTGTCAGGTCGCCCATGAGCTTCGCCGGTCGCTCCTCGTTGTATTTCCCTCGCCAGATCTCGAGCTCGACGTGGGCATGCAGCAGTTTGGGAAAACTGCGCTCGTTGAGGCATTCGACGTAAGGGCGGCCGCTGAACCTCACGACGTAGACGTTCGCCCTCCGGGACGAATCCGACAAACTAACGACGCCCACCCTTCGGCTTGTTATGGCACAACGGATAACTCGAGCACGACCGGAAAGCCCCGTGCGGCCCATTCCGGTCCACGAACACGCCCACCTTGCACACCGGGCAGCGCTCTTCGTGGATGGCCGCGCCTGAAACCGCGGTCACTTCCACTGCGCCGTCCTTCACCAGCTCATCCAGGAACGGCGAGTGCTTGCCCTGCAGGGTGAACATCGCCACCGACCGTCGCGCACGCGTCAGCGCGACATAGAACAACCGCCGTTCTTCGCTCAGCGGATAGGTATCCCCATCCGGCATGGCCAGCGAAAGCACCGGGTCATCCGCGCGCAGGCTCGGGAAGCTGCGGTTGATCATGCCCGGCAGGATCACGTAGTCCGCCTCGCGCCCCTTCGATCGATGTGTGGTCAGGAACTCGACGTCCATCGTGCTGCCGAAGGCCGCCTTCCAATCCGAAGGCACTGCACCGCGATCCGCGCGATACCGCCCCAGGACAAAGACCGTCACACGCCCGTTGCGGCCCTGTGGAACGGCCCCGGACAGCAGCTTCTGATGCAGCTTGGCGAGGTACTGGCGAACACCATCCTGCACCTCCTCACGCCGGTTCATCTGGAACGCCTGCAGTACTGGACCCGTTGCCGGCGCAGCTGAGCGAACTGCTTTGGCGATCTGCGTGGGGTTGCGGCTGATGAAGCGGCTGGACACATCGCACAGTGCCTGCGGGCAACGGAACGTCTGCTCCAGTTTCAGCACCTGGCCATGGCCCATCCACTCGCGGAATCCGGTCATCACCGAAACGTCGGCACCGGCGAAGCGATTGATCGACTGCCAGTCATCGCCCACCGCGAACAGATGGCGGCCCGGTTGGCTGACCAGCGCTCGGCACAGGCGCGCACGGGCGCGCGATGCGTCCTGGAATTCGTCGGCCATCACCAGTTCGTAGGGTGATTCATAGTGGCCCTGTTCCAGCAGCCCGGCCGCCATGTTGAGCATGTCCTCGAAGTCGATGCTGCGCTCGTCAGCCAGCGCGCTGTCCCAGGCCTGGAAAACCGGCCCGGCGATTTCCAGGAAGCGCCGGTAGCGTTCCTTGAACTGATCCTCGGGCATCTGCCGCAGGCGCGCCGCCATATCGTCCAGCGTCAGGCAGTTGCTCTTGGCATGGGCAATGAAGGTGCGCATCAAGCCGATCAGGTCCGCATCCGGCATCGGCTTGGCGCCCTGATCAGGCAGTTCGCGGTCCGGGTTCGGGTCCAGCTCGACATCAGACGCGCCAAGCCGCTCCGCAAGGTCCTGCAGGGCATGTCCACTGCGCAGGCCAAACGACGTCGTCTCGACCAGGGCGGTGCCACGCGTCACATGCTGCTGGCGCTTCCAGTGCATGCCTTCGCTGTAGTTGGCAAAGTGCTTCGGCGGCTGGCCATCGGCATCCAGCGCAAAGTGCTCGTGATACAGCTGGGCGTCTGGATAGTAGAAGTCCGGACGATACTGGCGGTGGGTATCTGTCGCGGTGTCGAACTCGTAGCGTCGTTCGTAGTCGTACGCCACGCCGTTGTAGAACAGCCAGTCGGCGATGACGCACTCTTCCAGGCTCTTCACCCGCTCACCCTGCAGGGTACGCATGTAGGGCGTGCCATCGCGGTCGTAGCCATCGGCCATCATGTCGGCACCGAACGGCGGAAGGTCGCGCCCGAACACCAGGCGGAACATGTCCCACTGGGTGCGGAAGTGGGTCGAGCGGTCCTTCAGGTCGTCCACCAGTTCGGCCAGCTTGTTGAAGCCCAGCGTCGCGTCGACCGCCCATTCCGGGATATCGGGCTTGCGCCCTGTGGCTTTGGCGATGATGGACAGGCCGAGGGCGTGGAAAGTCCGGGCCTCAACCACGGTATCGCCCATGCCGAGCCGGTCGAAGCATCGCTGTGCGCGCGCTTCCAGCTCCTTGGCGGCGTCCTTGTTGAAGGCGAGCATCACGATCCGTTCGGGTTCGACAAAGCCACGATCGATGGCATAAGCGGCCTTGGCGACCATCGTGGAGGTCTTGCCAGAGCCGGCCGCGGCCACGACCTGCACCCGGTTGTCGAAGCAGATGACGGCACGGGCCTGTTCCTCGGTCAGCGGTTTGCTCTCGACCCGGTCCAGGAAGTCCTTGGCCAGCACCCGCTCACGCGTTGCCATGGTCGCGTTGGCCTCGGCCCAGGTGGCGGGCCAGTCCAACTGCCAGTCGTGCAGGGCATCCAGCGCAGCACGATGGCTGTGCGAATGCAGGTCGCCATGCACGCTTTCATCAAGGAACAGTTGCTCCAGCTCCGCCGGCTGCAGCGGCAGGGAGGAACGTTCGGCCAGCAGCGCCTGCTGCTGTTCGTGGGTGATCCAGCGGCGGCCGGCACGGCCGCGATCGATGAGGGCGTCCGCGGCGCTCAACCACGCCTGGATCTGCGCCAAGATCGTGTCAAACAGAGCCTTGCGCCCGCGTGTGGTGCGCGCAAAGCGCACCTGCTGCAGCGCCGCCGCAAGCCGGGACGCCTGCGCGTTGGCAAGCCCGTCCACCGACAGCCTCAGTGCGCCTTCTGTCTTCAGCTCGACCCGCGACCAGAAAAGCCCTGGAATGACCTGCACGCTGTGATCGTCATCCAAGCGTTGCCGGTATTGCTGACCGGCGACGTTCAGCTCGATGCTTTCGCCATCCAGCCGCAGCCACCAGTGTGGCGAACGAGTCACACGTTGGCCCCAGATCGAGGGGCGCCATTCCATAGACATCCAGGTACTGCCTTGCAAGCGTCAACCGGGCATGTAGAGCCCCTAAGCCCGCATGATAAGGGGCCTTGACGTTGCATGTGGCCTTTCACACGCGGGCGGGGTGAGTGCGGGAGCCGTCCATTGCTGCCCGCTCAATTGCCTGGCGCATGGCATCATGGAGCGTCTGGATCCAGGAGCTGGCCATGGATATCGACTGGGACCGCGTGGGAACCTTGAAGCACATCGGTGGTGGCTACGATATCCGGACGGATCCATTGAGGATCCTGGTGACCACCGCGAAGCAAGGGCACGAGGGCGAAGTTTCCGACATGCTGATCGTGATGGATGATGGCACCGTCATTCCGCCGGATGGGATCCTGCGTTTGGCACGGGCGCCGGGCCGGATCCCTTAGGCGTTCGGAAACCGGCAGCGCCAGCGGCAGTTGCTGAATCAGCAGTTGCTGAATCACTCGTAGGCACGATCCCGCTTTGCAGGGGGGACTTCAACCGCGTCGCCACGCCGGATCAGCTCATCCAGATCCACCGCCGATGCCGCCAGTGCATCCTGTGCGTCGAAATCCCACCTGTTCCTGTAGTCCCGCGCCAGCAGGTCGCAGACCGCTTTTGCGCGCTGGTAGGCATCGTCTTTTCCCTCGGCCTGCTGCAACTCATCGCGATGGATCTGGCACAGCATGAGCTGGTGCGCGTCCTCGGCGCGCTGGCGCTCCCAGTCGATGTCGGGCAGGCCCGAAAGTGCGGCGGCAAGCGCGAATGCGGTCATTGGCATGTCGGGAGTCCAGCGGCGGTGGGAGCCTGAGCGTATGCGACCGGCGATGGCCGAAGACCACTGCCGCGCCGCATGTTTCACGGCAGGTTCACCATTCGCTGCAGCATGGAAGGCGCGTTGCAGCCCTCCATCTACACCCATCCATCGAGCCCCGTTGCGGTCATCCGCTCAGGCATTTACATCCACAACGATGCGGCCGCGCACCTGACCGGGGATGATCTTCTCGTACACGTCCAGCACGTCCGCAAGCCCGATCAATTGCACCGTGCTTTCCAGCTTCTGCGGGTCCAGGTCGGTAGCGAGGCGATCCCATGCGCGCTGGCGAACGTCCTGCGGTGCATTCACCGAATCCACGCCCGCAAGTGTCACGTTGCGCAGGATGAAAGGCAGCACCGAGCCGTGCAGCGCGTCGCTCTGCGCCAGGCCGCACGCGGCCACGGCACCGCGGTACTTGGTCTCGGCGATGGCGTTGACGAGGGTAGGGCCGCCGGCCACATCCACCACGCCGGCCCAGCGTTCGGCGCTCACCGGCCGGTCGCGCGGTTCCGAAAGCTGCGCGCGGTCGATGATTTCGCTTGCACCCAGGTTGTGCAGATACTCAGCATGCTCCGGGCGCCCGGTAGCGGCCACCACGCGATAGCCCAGCTTTGAAAGGATCGCCACTGCGATCGAGCCGACACCGCCGTTGGCGCCGGTCACCAGCACATCGCCCTTGTCGGGCGTCACGCCAGCATGTTCCAGGGCCAGTACGCACAGCATGGCGGTATAGCCAGCGGTGCCGATGGCCATGGCGTCGCGGGTGCTCAGGTTGCCGGGAATCCGGTTGAGCCATTCGCCCCGCACGCGGGCGCGCTGTGCCAGGCCGCCGTGGTGGCCCATGCTCAGGTCCCAGCCATTGAGCACAACGCGGTCGCCTGGCTTGAAGTCGGCCCTGCTGGATTCCAGCACCACGCCTGCCAGATCGATGCCGGGAATGAGCGGGAACGTCCGGATGACCGGACTCCTGCCGGTGAGGGCAAGCGCATCCTTGTAGTTGAGCGTGGAGTACTCGACCTGCACCAGGACATCACCGTCCATCAGGTCGGCCTCATCGAAATCGACCAGTTCGGTCGAAACCTGGTTGTTCGTCTTGCAGGCGAGCAGTGCTTTGAACGTCATGGAGGGGCTCACATTCACCGGATGAGGCCATGCTAGGCTCGCGCCTCTATCGCAACAAGAACGATGATTTTCCGTAGGTACTATGGTTTTCCGGAGTATGCATGCGTAGCAAGCGTTGGGATGGCAAGAGCGGTTGTGCCGTGGAAGTCACGCTGTCGGTGATCGGCGGCGTGTGGAAGCCGATCATTCTTTTTCACCTGATGACGGGCAAGCGGCGTTTCATGGAACTGACGCGGCGGGTGCCCAACGCCACCCAGTCCATGCTGACCAGCCAACTGCGTGAGCTGGAAGCCGACGGCGTGGTGATCCGCCACGTGTACCCGGAAGTGCCGCCGAAGGTGGAATACGAGCTGTCCGAGTTCGGACGCACGCTGGTGCCGGTGCTGCTGGCCATGCGCGAGTGGGGTGAAACCTACCGCGGCTATCAGAGTACCCAGGGCGATAGCTGAAGGCTGAGCGGCGTTGCACATGCCGCATCCCGGTTTTGCGAACGCGCACGGCCACCGACGGGTCTTTGGTGGCGGCAGCACGTGTGTCGTATACGGCGGATAGGGCGCCCGGGCAGTGCACGCTGGCGGGAGTCGTCTGCTGGCGAAGCGCGTCAGCCGATGGACAACTCGACATCCGCTGACGCAACCAACGTAACAGCGCGATCGCTGGGGATTTTCCTGCTTTCCATCGCCGGTTCGGGGCGGTAACCATGGCCGCGCCAAGGCATTCGCCGTGGCCGGGATTGGCGTCCCGAACGTACATGATGCGCGGCGTCACGGTTGCAGCCAGAGTTGCAACCGTGACAATGCATCGTCTGCCAGTTCATGGCGGACGGTGCGTGGGGATCTCTCGATCCGCCGGCTTCTTGCATCATGTATCCGGCACGCCAACCCGCACCGTCCGCCACCTTGCATCTGCAGGTGGCCACATCGTGAGGTTGCCGTCATGCCCGAACGTCTTCCCGAACATCCCCGCCTGCACGCGCTGCTCGGTGCCGCCGTGCGCGATCTTCCTGCTGCCTTGGCCGAAACGCTGGAGGACGCGCTCCGCGAATCCGCCGATCTCGTCACGCCGTCGGCATTCTTTGCACACCTGAAAGGCCACGGCAGGAACCTGCGCGCCGATGGTGAGGCCTGGAGTGAAATGTGCCTGAGCCCCGGCCGTGCCTTCGACATGGCCCTGGCGACCCGCAGCGCGTCGGGCATCACGGCGCTGACCGCGGTACTGCACACCGCGCATGTGGCACGTGAGAACGACGATCCTGCCTGCTGCCCCTCCGCAGCCGTGGTCGAGGGCCTGTTCAACGCCTGCCAGGTGCTGTCGCTGCAGGTCGAACGTTGCCTGGTGCCGTGAAGGGCTGCGATGCGGTTCCTGTTCCGTTGACGTCTGGTTGCCTATAGTGGCGCCGGAACCCTGCAATGGAATGCCCATGCACGTGATGTCTCCCGGCCGTTGCCTGACGCTCGCGCTTGCCGTCGTAGTGAGTGCCGGCGCGTGTGCACGTCCGCCGTCCACCGAACACGAAAGGAATCCCGCCATGTCCGGCGCAATCCAGACCGGCCGCACGATCAACGGTCACACCTATACCGATGCCCCCGTGGACGTGAAGCTGGGGCCGAACACCTTCCGCATTCCGGCCAACTACCTGGACAGCCAGATCGCACCGTGGCCCGGTGAGGGCGTGACGCTGGTCATCGAGTGGCCAGACATGACGCCGACGGCTCCGGGTGCCCGGGCGAATCCTCGTACGAATGATTTCCGCAAGGAGATTGCTGTCCGTATCAACTACATTGATCGCATTCCAATTGAGACTTCGCTTTCAAGGCTTTCCTCAAATGAAGCCATCACGGAGGAAGGCTCTGTGGAAAGGGAGGATCCCAGGGACCGTCTCGATCAACGCGTCGCACAGCCGGAGACCTTGGGCCTGACGCCCTATGCAATCGATGAAGGGAAGATGGTGTTGTACGCGAAGAAGTATGAGGCCCGGTATGGGAAGCCGCCTGTCCGCAATCCGGCATTCGAGCGCGACTGGTATGTTGCACGGGACGGTGCCGGGGGGCTGACAAGCTTCATCAAGTGCGATAGCGCAACGTTCCTGGGGGACGGAGTGCGCCTGACGCATGATGAGGTCATTGATCTGGACGATCCTGTGGCTGCCGGATGCGTTCACTACTTTGTCGATATCTCTGACAGCCTATCCATCTCCCTGCATTACAAGCGAGCTTTCTTGAAGGACTGGAAGCGCATGGAAGATGCTGTTCGCGATGTTCTTGCTGCAGCACGGACACGCTAAACGACGAGGCTCAAGGAGAAAGCAATGAGCGGCCTGACCCAGAAGGACATCAGAATCCTCATCGATTATGCGGATGCCGGTAATCGTGAGCTGTACTGGAACTACCTGTCGCAACTGCCGGGTTCGGACGGCTACGGTACGCTGGCACTAGGTGTGGTACGTAATGACAGTTTGCCTGGACGCGTGGCCAATGCCTACGCGCAAAGCCATGCCAGATCTCAGAATGACGAAGGTTCGCGCTTTCCAAATGCTGAGCTGAGCGAGCGCCAGTGGGAGGCATTCGGCCGGACACTGCTGCGGGAAGATCTGGAGCTTCGACAGGCGTGGATGGGAAACGGACGTGCGGATCTCGCGCTGAATCTGCCTGGTGCTGACGTCATGCTCGCTCATGACCGCGCTTTCGAGCAGCACAGACTGGACCCCAATTGCTGGACTCCTCGAGTGCTCCTGCAAGCCGCCTCGGACAAGAGCGGCCCCGAGAAGCTGGAGCAGATCTGGACCAACATGCTCAACAATGACTACGCCGGGGGCCCGCGCGTAGGCAACACCAGCGTCGATGCCATCAGCCAGATGGGATGGGCGAAGGGCGGGCAGTACCTGACCCGGTTGAGCGTGCTGGAAGCCACCCAGGCACTGGAGGGCCGCTCGGCGGTCGATCCGAACGTCATCGGTGGCAACAGCTACTACGCGATGTACTTCGAAGCGGACAGGAAGTGGGTCAGCGTCAGTGCAGGCGGCGGCCACATGTCGCTGCGCGAGATCACCGATCCCGCCCGTATCGCCGAACTCAACGACGCCCGCGAGGTTCGTCTGGAGCGGCAGGAGAAGCGGACCCAGTTCCACCCGGACGACCCGTACCGGACCATTACCCGCAGCCCGCTTACCGCAGCGGTGGACGCCGTGCCGGATCCCGCACAGGCACCGATCCGTCTGGCCGACATTGGTCCCGGCCATCGTGAGTACGCATTGATGCAGCAGGTGCGCGAAGGCGTGGCCGCGATCGATGCGAGTGCTGGGCGAACCCATGATGAGAACAGCGAGCGCCTCGTGGCGAGCGTCATGGCATTGGCGCGCCGCAACCAGCTCGAACGTGCCGACCATGTGCTGCTGAGCGCGCAGACCGCCGATCACCCGGCCGGCCGCAACGTGTTCGTGGTGCAGGGCGAGTTGAATGATCCGGCGCATCTGCGGGCCTCCATGCCCACGGACCGGGCAGTGCAGACACCAGTCGAGCAGTCACTGCAGGCGCTGCAGGCCGTCGGTGCGGATCGTGAACAGGCACATGCGCAGCGCCATCAGCAGGAAATCGATGTGCAGGCACGCGACACCCCGGCCATGCGCATGGGCTAGGGTCCGGGCTTGCCGTAGCCCCTGCCTCACGCGGTCTTTGCAACTCGGTGCGCGGGCATTGCTAAGTTCGCTTGGCATCCCTCACAGGAACCTGCAATGACCCGGACGTCCCCGCTTGTCCTGCTGGGCCTCTGCCTGGCCCCGGCCCTGGCCTTCGCCCAATCCGACCGGCAGGTGGCCGAAGACATGGTCACCCGCGCCGCCAACGTCTGCCCAGGCCACAGCACCGAGCGCACGGCGCCTACGGTGAAGAAGGTACCGGTGGGCGCGCTGCGCGTCATGCTCGACCGTGGCCTGGTGATGTGCCCGGACCGCCGTCTGGATGCCTCTGCACCCGCAGTGTTCTACGGCCGCGTGGGTGTATTTGGCTGGAATCCGGAGGTGCCAGCGGCTGCGACGGTGGTTGTCGCCAAGATCGACCAGATGACCCGCAAGGATGAGTACCCGGTGGAAACGCTGGTGTGGGATGCCAAGGGCACGGCCCTCTCCCAGCAGACGGTTCCGGCGTTCGAGCCGCGCCCGGGTGCGGCGGTGCTGTACAAGGTGCGTTGAGCGCCGCGCGCTGGCGGGTAGATGCCCACCTTGGTGGGCATCCTGGCCCTCGCGCGCGGTGACGGAGCCGTGCCCACCAGGGGGGGGCACCTGCCAAAGCGATGCGACGTGGCATCCGGTACCGGGGGGCTACTTCGCCGGGGCATCCGCGGTCTGTGCGGCCACCATGGCCTGCTGCATCTCCTTCAGCGACAGATAGCCATCGCCATCAGTATCCAGCCCCGCGAAATACTTCGCGATTTCCGGCACCACTGCGGCTTCCTTCCTGCTGATCTTCCCGTCTTTGTCGGCATCCATTTCCTTGAACGCGGCGTCGATGGAATCTGCCTGCCTGTTGAAGCGTGCTTGCTGGTACTTCGCGTACTCGGCCTTGTCGATGTGGCCATCGCCGTTGCTGTCCATGACGGCGAAGCTGGAGTCGATATAGGCCTGTTTCGGGTCGTCGCTGGCGGCGTGGCCGATCAGCGGTGCGGCGCACAGGGCGATGATGAGTAGCGTCTTGTTCATGCGGTCGGTTCCTTCGGGATGCAGGGCAGGTCAGCGGCAGGGATGGCTGTAGCCATCCGAACCGCGGTAGGTGTCGTTGCGGCGGTCGTAGTTGCCGTAGCGGTTCATGCAGTAGTCGGCGCGCTCGCGGGTCTCGCGCTCGCGCTTGGCCGCGGCGGCGATCACGCCAGCCACCACCGCTGCGCCGACCACGCCCACCACCACGCGCTTGGCCTTGGCATCGTCGCGCCGGTCGCGCTCACGCTCGCGCTCGCGGCGCTCCCAGTCTTCGCGCTGGCGGACCTGGTAGCCCTGGTCCCAGCCGGAGCGGTAACCATCGCGGTACTGTGCGTGAGCCTGGCCCGCGTAGGGCAGCAGCACCAGCAGTTGCAGTGCGGCACCCAGCAGCAACGCTGTACGTCCTGTCTTCTGAAACATCGTTCCGCTCCTGTGCGGCTGTGTCGGTCGTGCCAGTACAGCGCTCGGACATTGCGCGAACCTGTAGTCGTCTGCGCTGGCCGCCTCTCGTTCAGCGCACCAGCGCCTCCACCGGGTCCAGCTGCGCCGCACGGCGCGCCGGCAGGAAACCAAAGCCGATGCCGATCAGGCTGCTGCAGGCGAACGCGGCCAGGATCGAGGTTGTCGAGAACACCAGCGAGAAGCCGATGTCGGCCAGTGCCAGCACTGCCCCCAGCGCCAGCGCCACGCCGATGCCGAGCACGCCACCGAGCAGGCAGACCAGTACCGACTCGATCAGGAACTGCTGCAGGATGTCGCTGCGGCGCGCGCCCACGGCCATGCGCACGCCGATCTCGCGGGTGCGCTCGGTCACCGACACCAGCATGATGTTCATCACCCCGATACCGCCCACCACCAGCGCGATGGCGGCAATGGAACTGATCATCAGCGTCAGGATGCGGGTGGTCTGCTCGATCGACGTGCGGATCTGCGCGTTGTTGCTCATGTAGAAGTCCTGCCGCCCGTGGCGTCGCTCCAGCAGCCGGCGGATGGCGGCCTCCGCGGCCTGCATGCCCACGGTGTCGGACACCCGCACGGTGATGCTGGACACATGGCTCTGCCCCAGCATGCGCGCCATGGCGGTGGTGTAGGGCACCCAGACCTGCAGCAGCGAGGCATCGCCGACGGCGCCGGCTTCCTTCTTCACCACGCCCACCACCCGCACCGGGACATTGCCCAGCAGCAGGGTCTGGCCGATCGGGTCTTCTTGCGCGGCGAAGAACCGTGCACGCGTGTTGGCATCGATCACCACCACCTGCTGGTAGCCGGCGACGGCGGGCTGGCCAAAGAAGCGGCCTTGCCCCAGCTTCAGGCCATGCACGCGGAAGTACTGCTCACTCACGCCCTGCATCTGCACGTTGGCCGAGCGGTTGCCACGCTGCGCAGTGCCGCTGCTGGCGACGCCGGGCGTGGCGCTGTCCACGAACGGTTGCCCGGCCAGCGCCGCGCTGTCGCCGGGCGTCAAGGTCTCGACTTGTGCAGCGTGCACATCGCCGAAGCCGGAGCCCGGATAGACCTCGATGGTGGTGGTGCCCAGCGAAGCGATGTTGGACAGGATGGCCTGGCGCGCGCCGGTACCCAGTGCGACCACCGAGACCACCGACGCAATGCCGATGATGATGCCGAGCATGGTCAGGAAGGTGCGCATGCGGTGCGCGTTCATCGCGCGCAGGGCCATGCGGAAGGCTTCGCTGAAGCGGTCGCGCAGGGCCTGCCAGCCGGTGCCTTCACTGCGCGGCTGCAGGGTGGCTGCGATGCTGCTGGCGAGGCCAGTCGCGGCAGCGGTGGGGCGATCGTCGACGATGCGTCCATCGCGGATCTCGATGATGCGCTGCGCATGCTCGGCCACGGCCATGTCATGGGTGACCAGCACCACCGTATGGCCTTCGGCGTGCAGTTCGCCCAGGATCTTCATCACCTCCTTGCCGGACTGGGTGTCCAGCGCGCCGGTGGGCTCATCGGCGAAGATCACCGCACCGCCGTTCATCAGCGCGCGCGCGATCGACACGCGCTGCTGCTGCCCGCCGGACAGCTCGCCGGGCAGATGCAGCATGCGTTCGCCCAGGCCCAATCGCTGAAGCAGGGCTTGGGCGCGGGCATGGCGCTCGGCGCTGGGTTGGCCGGCGTAGATGGCCGGCACTTCCACGTTGCCCAGCGCGGTCAGGTCGGTCAGCAGGTGGTAGCGCTGGAAGATGAACCCGAAGTGCTCGCGGCGCAGCTCGGCCAGCTCGTCCGGCGACATCTGCGCGGTCTCGCGACCGGCGATCTGATACGCGCCGGACGAGGGCCTGTCCAGGCAGCCCAGAATGTTCATCAGGGTGGATTTGCCCGAGCCGGATTGGCCGACGATGGCCACCAGCTCACCTGCGCGGATATCCAGGTCGATGCCATCGAGCACGACCAGGGTCTGTTCGCCCGCTGCGAATTCGCGACGGATGCCGCGCACGCGCAGCAGCGGCGTGTCCTTCTCTGTGTCCATCATGGCTGTGCGGCGGCTGCGGCTGCGGCGGCGACGGCATCGCCGGTCTGGGCCAGTACCACCTGCTCGCCTTCCTGCAGGCCACTGCGTACTTCCACGTTGATCTGGTCGTCCAGCCCGGTGGTGATGCGTCGCGGGGCAGGGTGGCCATCCGCGCCGCGGACCCGCACGCTGTAGCTGCCGTCGGCGGCACGCGCACCCAGCGCGGCCGAGGGAATGGTCAGCACGCCCCTGGCACGCCCCAGCACGATGCGTACCTGCGCCGTCATGTAGCTGCGCAGGCGGCCATCGGCGTTGTCCACGTCGAACTGGCCGTTGTAGTACATGGCCGTACGGCTGGCGCCCGCCGAAGCGCTGCCGGGCGCGAAGCCGGAGGTGTCTTCGTTGGTGATCGACTCGGGTGCCGGTGCGATGTCGCGCAGCGTGCTGCTGTAACGTCGGTCACTGTCACCCAGGATGGTGAAGAACGCCTCCTGTCCCAGTGCGGTGTGGACCACGTCGGCCTCGGAGATCTCGGCGTAGACGGTCATCACGTCCTGGTTGCCGAGCATCACGATGGTCGGTGCACTCTGTACCGCGTTGACGGTCTGGCCCTGGCGAGCGACCACGGCCAGCACGGTGCCATCGGTGGGCGCGGTGATGCGGGTGTAGCCCAGGTTGGTCTGCGCCACATCCACATCGGTCTGCCGCTGCACCACCTCGCCATCGAGCGCGGCGATCTGTTCACGGGTGGCATCGACCTTGGCCTTGGCCGCATCGTAGTCTGCGCGCGCGACCAGTTGCCTTGAAACCAGCGCCTGCTGGCGTTGCAGGGTCAGCTGGTACTGGCGGAGGTCGGTGGCCAGCGCATCGCGGTTGGCGCGCGCGGTGCGATGTGCCGCCTGCGCACTCAACAACGCGTTGCGCTGGGTGCGCGAATCGATATCGGCAATCGGATCGCCCGCCTTTACCTTGTCCCCCAACTTCACATGCAGGGTTTCGATGCGGCCGGAGACCTGCGCGCCCACGCTCACCAGCCGCGAGGGCTTCAGTGTTCCGGTGGCCTCCACGACCTGTTCGATGTTGCCGCGGGTGACCGGTGCCAGCTGTAGTTGCGGTGGTGGTGCGGGCCGAAGCCAGGCGAAGAGCGCCAACAGGGTGCAGAGGGCTGCGGCCGCAATGATCAGCACGCGGCGGCGGTTGCGCGGTGCGGCGCTCATCGGCACAGCATCCAGGAAAGACAGGGCATCGTGAGTCCTCGCGACAGATGGGAGTGCACGCCGGCAGGGCAGGCGGGGATGGCCGTCGAGTCTCAGTGCGCCAGATTGCGTGAACCTTGCGGAGGTGCGGGCGTTTCAGTAGGCGGCGCCCTGCGTGAGCAGTGCCATCGCGATGAACTGGAGCATGCTGCCGAGCGCCAACTGCACGTGGCGGAGGCGTTGCGCTGCCGTGGGCAGGGTCGAAAGCTGGCACAACGCGCCGACCAGCAGCACGGCGCAGACCGCAACGGGCAGCGTTGCGGTGGCGGCGATGATCGCGATGATCATCAGCGTTGCAGCAAGCATCACGGCGGCCGCATGCGTATCGAGGGACCGCAGCAGCGGGGGAACCGGGCGCGGTGCAGCCCCCCGCCACACTGCCAGCATGTGCAGTGCGGCATGCACGGCGACGAACACCACCACGGCGGTGGCCGTTGCGTGCGCGTGCCGATACGCGGAAGCCACCAGCGCAAGGCCTGGGAGCAGCAGGAACAGCGCGGCGAACAGGCGGATCAGCACGCCTGCCCGCTCGCGTTCGGGAATCATCCGCAGCCAGTGCGGCCAGTGTTCCAGCCCACGCGCGCGGCCTGCATGCGCCCGACAGTTCCACGCTGCGGCGGTCAGGCTGGGCGCATTCCGTGGAGGCGGGGTGGGTGTGGAAGAGGGCGGTGGAGAAGCTCCCTGTGTCACATGCAGGCTTCCTGTCAGATCCGGACGCAGTACCTTCAGCGGTGCTGCTCACCTGGATGCTGGGCAGCGAACATTGCCGCAACCTTGCGCATCAATCGCGATCGCTGTGCGTGGACAGCCGGTAGTCATCCACGGGGAGGGGATGCGCTCAGTTCGCCGGCGCCGACGTGCTGGTGACGCCTGGATGCAGGGGGAACTCGACGCGGATCAGGGCGCCGCCACCGGGCGCATCCAGAATCGTGACGTGGCCGCCGTGGCGGTCGATCACCTGCCGCACCAGGTTCAAGCCCAATCCGGCGCCGGTCTGCCGGGGGCGCAGGCGCTGGAAGGGTTCGAACACGCGTTCGCGCTGGTCGACCGGAATGCCGGGGCCATCGTCTTCCACCTCAAGGCAGCTGCCCTGTACGCGCACGATGATGTGGCGTCCACCGTGCTCGGCGGCATTCAGCACCAGGTTGGACAGCACCCGTTCGATGGCGCCGGACTCGCCCAGCACCGGGAAGTTCGGTTCCACCACCACGGCGACCGTCTTGTCGGACTGGATCAGCAGGGGGGCCAGATCGGCGACGACCCGCTTGGCCACGCGCGCCAGGTTGAGGGAGTCCTTGGGCCCATCGGCTTCCATGCGATGCAGGTCCAGCAGCTGCTCGGCCAGCGTTGCCAGCCGAGCGACTTCCACGGCCAGGCTGCGCGAGGTGGAATCGTCGGTGGCATCGATCTTCACCCGCAGGATGGCGATGGGCGTACGCAACTCGTGGGCGGCGGCGGCAATGAAGCGGCGCTGCCGTTCGTGCCCTTCGTCCAGGCGGTCCAGCGCTTCGTTCACCGCGGTCACCAGGGGGGCGATCTCTACCGGTACGGCGGTCTCTGTCAGGCGGATGCCGCGACGGCTGGCGGAGATGTTGCGGGCTTCCTGTGCGATGCGTTCGACGCCGGCCAGGGCGCGACGCACGATGATCGGGGTCAGGATGATGGTGGCCAGGCCCAGCAGCAGGAAGATCGGCAGGGTGATGATGTGTGCGGCCAGCGCCATCTGCCAGGTCAGCGAATCGGTTTCGCCATGCGCCATGATGGTCAGCTTGCCGGCCGGGCCGCTGTGCTGGCGTATCACCACGGCCAGGCCATCGTTGCGGCCGCGTCCGCGCAGGTCGCCATAGGGAATGCCGTCGAGGGCGCCGACCAGCGATGCGTAGGCGGGCGGAACGTGGCCGAACGTCACATGGTGGCCCTGCTCATCTTCGGCGATGAACCACGCGTCGGGGACGATCTTCAGCAGCTCGGCCAGCTCCGGCGTGTGTTGCACATACAGTTCGCCCTTGCTGTCGCGGTGAACGGCCTCTGCCGCCACCGGGGCGAAGGTCTGGATGGTGTAGTAGCCGCCGCTGTCGACACGCACCAGCACCATCAGCAATGCGAAGAACGCCACCAGCAGTGCGAGCAGCTGGTAGATCAGCGTTTTGACGATCAGCGGGCGCTTCAGTGAGGGACGACGCGCCATTACTTCGTTTCCCGCATCAGATAGCCGACACCACGGATGGCATGGATTTCCACTCCCGCATCGGCGTCGGCCAGCTTGCGCCGCAGGCGTGAGACATGCGAGTCCAGCGTATTGGAATGGATGCCGTCGTCGAAGCCGTACACCGCCATCTCGATGGATTCGCGCAGCACGGTGCGGCCCAGCCGGCGGGCGAGGGCCGCCAACACTCGGATCTCGCGGCGCGGAAGCTCCAGCCGCTGTCCGCCCACGCTGGCCTCGCCCGAGGTGGGGTCGAACAGCAGCCGGCCGATGCTCACCGGCTCCACCTGCATGCCGCTCGGACGGCGCCCGGCCGCGCGGATCCGCGCGAACAGTTCTTCCAGCGCGAAGGGCTTGGCCAGGTAGTCGTCGGCGCCTTCATCCAGGCCGGCGATGCGGTCCGGCAACTGCCCCAGCGCGCTGAGCACGATGATCGGCACTCCGGGATTGCGTCCGCGCAGCACGGGAATGAGCCCCAGACCGTCACCATCGGGCAGGGTGCGGTCCAGCAGCACCAGGTCGTGCGATCCGGAGAGAGCAGCCTCGCGGGCCAGGGCCACGGTGCTGGCCAGATCCACCACGTAGCGCTCGCGCTGCAGGGCAGACTTCAAGGTGGCGGCCAGTTCGGCTTCGTCTTCGATCAGCAGGATGTGCATCGGCGGGAATCGGGCGGGAAGGGAACTCAGGGGGCGTCTGAACGCGCCGGCACCGTATTACAGGAACATTGCGTGAACATGGCGTGCCTTCGAGCCCTGCCGGTGACGCCGCAACACCGCTGCGGCGCGGACCACCCGGCGCAAGGTTCGCGCAATCCGGGCACTCCAGCCTTGGCGCTCGTCCGCTTATCCCCAA
This sequence comes from Stenotrophomonas sp. AG209, assembly GCF_003550055.1. Classification (NCBI taxonomy): domain Bacteria; kingdom Pseudomonadati; phylum Pseudomonadota; class Gammaproteobacteria; order Lysobacterales; family Lysobacteraceae; genus Stenotrophomonas; species Stenotrophomonas sp. AG209. The sequence goes on along the minus strand of NZ_QXDB01000001.1, from coordinate 810,239 downwards.
CCCCTGGAGTGCCCATGAAGTTGTTCGTCCCGCTGTTGTTCGTTGCCGCGCTGAGTGGCTGCACCACCGCCAAGATGACCGTCACCCCCGATGGACGCCGTGGCGTTTCCATCGACTGCAGCGGCTCCAGCTCCTGGAGTGGCTGCTACGAGAAGGCCGGGCAGATGTGCCCAAGCGGCTATGTGGTCTTCAGCAAGGATGGCGACGACGGCAATGCCATCGCCGTGGGCAACAAAAACGGGTTCACCTCCACCCAGATGGCCACCCGCTCGATGCTGGTGTCCTGCTCACACTGACGCGGGCAGGGGAGGTGGGTTGCACCTCCCCTTGGCGCGCTCTGCCGCGCAGCGTCAGAAGCTGTAGGCTGCCTGCACATACACCCGCCGCGGCTCACCCGGGAAATGCCCGTTGCGTTCGATGAAGCCGCTGGCCGCATATACCTTGTCGAACAGGTTCTTGACGTTGGCCTGGAACTGCCACTGCTTCCACGTGGTTTTCCAGCTCATGTCGAACACGGTATAGGCCTTCACCGCCTGCCCATCCAGGCTGACACGCTCGCCGACATGATCGGCGCCGAAGCCGATGGCAGAGTTGATCGATGGCAGGTCGTAGCGCGTCCACAGGCCGAGCTTGTTGCGTGGCGCATTTGCGAAGCGGTCGCCGGAGGCATTGGTGATGCCATTCGGTCCAGCATCCTTCACCCGTGCGTCGTTGTAGGCGTAGGTCAGGTTCACCACCCAGCGCTCGGTGATGTCGGCCAGCAGGTCCAGTTCCATGCCCGTACTGCGTACCAGGCCCAGCGCGGCCAGCTGGTTCACGCCGTTCCGTACTTCACCGGTGGCCTGCACGATGTTGCTTCGGTCGATGCGGTAGGCCGCCATGTTCAAGGTCACGCGGTCGGCCAGCAGGGATTTCATGCCGACTTCCCACTGCCTGCTGCGCTCGGCATCGAACGGTCCACCGGCCGCGGGGTTCTGGTTGGCGGCACTCTGCGGCACGAAACCGCTGGCGACGTTGGCATACAGGTTCAGGCCGTCCCGCACGGTAAAGGTGGTGCCCAGGCGCCAGCTGAGATCGTTGCCGTCCACGCTGCTGCCACCCATGCGGTCCTCATCCTTGAAGCCGTCCCAGCGCAGTCCGGCCAGCACGTGCCAGCGCGTGCCCAGTGCCAGCTCATCCTGCAGATAGCCGCCGTAGCGCTTGCTGCGGGTGGAGGTGCTGCGCCAGGGCAGCGTCGCCAGGTTGTAGTCGTGCCAGGTGCTTGCGCCATAGATCGGGTTGAACAGATCGATGCCGCGCACCGGGCCGGCGCCGCGTGCCAGGTCGGCGCTGTTGGCGGTCTGCGCGGTGAATTCGGCGTCGAGCTGATACACGTCGGCACCGAACAGCACCTTGTGTTCGATACGGCCGGTGTTGATCCGCCATATGGCATTGCCGCTGGCGGTGAAGGCCTCGTTGTCACGGATCTGGTTGCGCAGCTGGCGCGTCATCCACTCGGCCACGCCGTCACGGTCACGATCAATCAGCCCCATCGGCTCGTGGTACATCTGGTGCTCGTTGTTGCTGAACCAGCGCGCGGCAATGTCCACGTCCAGGTTGTCGCGCGGTGCGAAGCGGTACTGCGCCAGCGCCACCCTGGCGCGCATGTCGAGGAAATCACTGGCTTCGTTGTGGTTCCAGCGGCGGTCGGTCAGGAAGCTGCCGGCGTCGTTCACCGGCACGCCGCGCAGGCGGTTGCCGCCCAGGTTCTGGGTGATGTCGGTGAACTGCAGCACCAGTTCGCCGGTCTGGCCAACGTCGAAGGCCAGCGATGCATCGCCGATCACGCTTTCGCTGTCGGCATTCCAGCGCAGGCCCTGCTCGCCGTCGGCATACAGGCCGGCGCGATAGCGAATGCTGCCGGTGGCATTCACGGGGCCGATGCCTTCGATCGATCCGGCGCGGAAGTCCTTGTCGCCCACCTGGAACTCGATGCGGCGTTCGGCGGTGGCCTTGGGTTTGCGTGTCACGTAGTTGATGACACCGCCGGCATCACCACCGCCATACAGCGCACCGGCTGGCCCCTTCAGCACTTCCACGCGTTCGATGTTGAACAGCTGTGGCACCGAGAAGCCTGCATAGGGATCACCGCGCAGACCGTCGTACAGCACGTTCTCCTGGCGGAAACCGCGCAGGGTGACGCCGGCATAGCTGAAGAAACTGATGCCGCTGATGCTGCGGTACAGATCGGTGACCTGGCGCGCAGCCTGGTCGTCGATCAGCTCGCGCGGCACGACCTGGATCGACTGCGGTACCAGTTCCAGCGGGGTATCGGTGCGGGTGCCGACGGCCGCATCGCTGGCGCGGTACAGGGTCTGCGCGCGGCCGCGGACTTCGACCTTGTCCAGATCCTTCGGGGCGTCAGCGGGGGCCTCGGAAGACAGTGCAGGCGGAGCCAGGGAAAGGGACAGCGCCAAGCAGAGCGCGGGCTTCAGAGGGGGAGGAAGGGGCATGAGCGGTCACGGTCGGCTGCAAATGAGAAAGATTACCATTTGTAATACTTCGTGACCTATTCCCCGAATGCGCTATGGACGCAGGCCCGGGTCGGTATAGGGGGTTCCCGCCAAAGCCACCAGCACACCGGTGCCACCCCGCAGGATCAGCTGCAGCATGGCCTCGCGTGGATCGTCGCCCTGCCGCTGGCTGGCCAGCCCTTTCTCATAGGCGGCCACCATCGACGCGAGCAGCATGGCTGCGCCCAGGCGTGCCTCCGCGTCGTGCGCCGGTCGGCCGACGGCGTCTGCCATCAGCTGCGCCAGGTCGTCGGCCAGTTGCGCCTGCAGCCGTCGCGCGTGCGCCACCAGCACAGGGCTGTCGGCCACCGTTGACCAGAAGGCCGCCGCACCGGCATTGATCCGCAGCAGGGGATGGCCGCTGGCGAGCAGCTGCCGTACCAGCGATTGAAACGCGGCCAGCGGGGTCATGCCGCGGCGCGCCGTCATGCCCTCGCGGAGCAGGGTGCGGGCCTCCTCATCGCGGTCGAACACCAGGTCTTCCTTGCTGGCGAAGTAATTGAAGACCGTTTTGCGCGAGACCCCGGCTGCATCGGCGATCTCGGACATGGACACCGACTCGAAGCCACGACGGATGATCAGCTCGGTGGCGACGTCCGAAATGGTCTGTCGGGTCTCGGTCTTGCGCTGCTCGCGGCGGCCCGGTGGCGGGGTCATGGGTGGTTCACTTGTGGAAACGTACACCGAGTGTAACATTGGTGTCGCCAGAGTGCCGACCCGGTGCTCACAGGGAATCCTCATGCTGTACGACGTCGTCATTGCCGGGGCCGGCCCGGTGGGTCTGTTCCTGTCCTGCGAGCTGGCCCAGGCCGGCTGTTCGGTCATGGTGCTGGAGCAGGCAGCATCTCCCGAGACACCGTTGAAGCGCCTGCCCTTTGGCCTGCGCGGCTTGAACGCGCCCACCCTGGAGGCACTGGATCGACGCGGCCTGCTGGACGCGGTGGCCTCGCTCCAGGTGCTGAAGCCGGACAAGGGCGCACCGCCGCCGGGCACCGCCCATTGGCTGGCGCAACCGCGACCGCTGGGCGGTCACTTCGCCGGCATTCCTTTCGCCCTGGACAACGTGGACAGTGCACGCTGGCGCCATCGCCTGCCGACGCCGGTGCCCATCCAGATGGCGGTGGAACTGCAGGCGCTGGAAGCCGTGTTGGTCGAGCGTGCGATCGCACTGGGTGTGCGCATCGAGCGCGGCTGTGCGGTACAGGCGGTCCACCCCGGTGAAATGGAGGTGGCCGTCGAGACTGCGGGAGCAACGGTTCGAGGACGCTGGCTGGTGGGCTGCGACGGCGGCCGCAGCACCGTGCGCAAGCAGTGCGGTTTCAGCTTCGTCGGCACTGCCCCTGAATTCACCGGGCACTCGTTGTTGGTCGAGCTGGACGATCCGACGATGCTGACGCCAGGTCGGCAATACACCGATCAAGGCATGTGCAATTTCAATCCACCGGGCGTGGTGGCACTGGCCGACTTCGACGGTGGCGCGGGCCATCGCACGCCACTCGACCAGGAGGCCGCACAGGCGCTGTTGCGGCGCGTCTCTGGTCGCGACGTAGCGATCACCGCGCTGCAGCTGTCGAGCACCTGGACCGATGGCGCGCGTCAGGCGGAGACCTATCGCATCGGCCGCGTGATGCTGGCCGGGGATGCGGCGCATGTGCACTCGCCGCTGGGCGGCCAGGGACTCAATCTTGGCATCGGCGATGCGATGAATCTTGGCTGGAAACTGGCGGCGGTGGTGCGCGGTACCGCCGATGATGGACTGCTTGACAGCTACACGGCCGAGCGGCACCCGATCGGTGCGAAAGTGCTGGACTGGTCGCGTGCACAGGTTGCGTTGATGCGGCCGGGCGCCGGCTCGCGCGCATTGGCGGCGGTGATCGCCGAACTGGCCGACACCCCTGACGGTGCCACGTATCTGGCCGAGCGGGTCTGGGGCGTTGTGCAGCAGGTGGACCTGGGCGGCATCCATCCACTGGTCGGGCGCAGCACGCCCGACGTCCGGCTGGCCGATGGTCGTCGCGTGGGTGAAGCACTGCGGACGGGGCAGGGCGTGTTGCTGCAGTTCGGCCCGGCCGCTTCCTCGGGTGCCGTCACCGAAGGCTGGCGACGGTGCGTTGCCAGCGTAATGGCGGCCGAAGACAGTCCGTTGGGCCTGGCTGCAATGCTGGTGCGCCCGGATGGCATCGTCGCCTGGGCCTGCAATGCCGGTGACACCGAGGCCGGGCTGCGTGAAGCCCTGCAGCGATGGTTCGGTCCGGCGGCCGCGGGTTGACCCGGGTGACAGCGGCGCAGCCGACGCCGGCTGCGCCGATCCCGGTTACAGATCCTTCTTCTTGCCGCTCAGGTCGATCGGCTTGTCACTGCCCTTGCGCTCGCTCGACCACACTTCCATGCCCTTGTTGCAGCGGCTCTCGCGGGCAGCGACCTCGCGTGGCAGGTCCTTCAGCTGGGGCGACTCCTGGCAGGCCTGATGCATGTTGCTGTCGTCATAGGTGGCGCAGGCGCTGAGCGACGCCAGGGAGATGGCAATGAGAGTGGCGCGGAGTGGGAGCTGCAGGTCCATGGGGTGGTCTCGGGTGATGCCGGGATGGCCATGGAATTCAAATCCGCGACACCGGGCACGCACAATCGGACCAACTGCACTTGTTATTTTGTAACAGTTACGCGATAGTCCGGCCCTTGCCAGATCAGGCAATGCAGATCATCAGTACCGTGCACAGCACCAACATCAGCACGAACACGCGTCGGCTCAGTGCCAGGCAGGCCAGATAGGCTGCGAGCGCCCAGGCCGCCAGCAGCGCGCAGGCTGCCATCCATAGCCCGATGCCCATCATCGAACCGGCTGCCAACGCAGACAAGGCGATGGCCTTGAACAACGCCACGCCCAACACGCTGCCCAGCATGCCGGCCTGCAGGGCGATGGCATCATGGCGGGCAGGTGCGCGGTGGTGGTGCATTGCGGGTCCGGTGCGGGCCGAGAGCGCGGCGTCGGCTGCACTGTGCCGAAATGCACATCCACGAAATGTGTTCATCGCGCGCGAAGACCGCGATGAAGCCCGTTCAGTCGAACTCACCCTCGGCCGATTCCAGACGCTGCCGGTACGCTGCGCGATGCTGGTACAGGCGCTGGCATTCGGCCGACCTGTGGATGCGGCTGCCGGGTTCGTTGGCCACCGAGTCGCACATCCGCGCGATGTGGTTGTTCTCTGCCAGTTCGGTGACGAAGAACACGGCGGTGATGCCGGTGCCAAGCAGCACGACATACAGCAGGCGGCTGAGCCAGCGCGACAGTTTCCGCTCGAAGTGCTGCTGGATGGTCAGGTCGAAGCGGATGATGCTGAGCACGATCCAGACGATGGCGACCAGGAAGCAGAGCGTGGGCAGCAGGCCGCGCCACATTCCTGCTTCGTATACCGACTCGCTGTAATGGACCGCGGCCCCGGCGCCTGCGATGGCGATGGCCAGCGCCCAGTTGCGGCCCAGCGAGAGCAGGTCATCGAGCAGCTTTTCGCGGTTCCTGGTTGGTCCTGCTGCCACGGGGGTTCCTTCTGCCTGTTGCGACCGGCGACGGGCTGCCGCCGATCATGCAGATGGTGGAGCATCGCTTCAGCGATGAGAAGCCTGCCCGCTCAGTATCCGCCTGCGCGTGCACCGATCCAGCGCCGGTAGCGGCGGGTCCGGCATTTTCCGGCGGCCTGTGCCAACAGCAGCGCCCACACCGGTGAGACACCCGGCGCGGTGGGGCGGCGCCGGCTCAGCCGCCCCAGCTGGTACTTCACCGCTGCCATGTGTGCGCTGGCGGCCAACGGCTTGCTGCGCCAGTCGATGGTGCGCAGTGTCGGCACCGGATCGCGTCCCTGCTGCCAGTGTTGCGGCAGATCCGGCTCGATCGCCAGCGCGGTGGCGATGCCGACCATGGCCACACCGCTGTCCCGTACCTGCTCGGCCACGGCGCGACGGCGGATACCGCCGGTGACCATCAGCGGCATCGTCGCCACCGTGGCGATCTCACGCGCGAACTCCAGGAAGTAGGCCTCGCGGGCCAGGCTGCGTTGGTCACGCGCGGCACCGGTCATGGCCGGCGCTTCGTAGCTTCCACCGGACAGCTCGACCAGGTCCAGGCCGAGGGGCGCCAGCATTTCCACCACTTCGCGCGCATCCTCGGGCGAGAAGCCGCCGCGCTGGAAGTCGGCGGAGTTGAGCTTCACGGCCACCACAAACGTGGGTGACACGGTGGCGCGCACGCCCTGCACGATCTCCCGCAGCAGGCGTGCACGGTTGTGCAGGCTGCCACCCCAGCGGTCGTCGCGGCGGTTCGACAGGGGCGACAGGAACTGGCTGAGCAGGTAGCCGTGCGCGGCATGGATCTCCACGCCACTGAACCCGGCGCGCTCGGCCAGCTCGGCGCTGCGGATGAAGCGGGCGATCACCTCTTCGATGTCCGCCTCGGTCATCGCCCGCGGCGGTGCGAACTGCCTGGACAGCGCGCCCATCTCCAGGGCGACGGCTGACGGCGCGAGGGTGGGTTGGCCGAGCGCGGCCGGCATCTGCCGCCCGGGATGGTTGATCTGCATCCACATCTGCGCGCCCCGCGAGCGTACCGTTTCGGCCCAGGCGATGAAGCGGTCAAGGTGGCGATCGTCTTCCAGCACCACCCCGCCGGGACCGGTCATGGCGCGGCCATCGACCATCACGTTACCGGTGATGATCAACCCTGCGCCGCCGTCGGCCCAACGCTGGTACAGCTGCAGCAGCGCATCGGAAGGCGCGTGGTCGGCGTCGGCCATGTTTTCCTCCATCGCCGCCTTGGCGATGCGGTTGCGGATGACGGCACCGGAGGGCAGTGCCAGGGGCGAGAACAGCGACATCGGACAGCTCCAGGACAGGGGAATGGCGCTACGCTAACCTTCAAGTTTGATTGAAGGTCAACAGGCTCCGATGTCGAGGATTCATACAGATGAAGATCGGTGAGCTGGCCCGCCTCACGGGCCTCGCGGCGTCGCGCATCCGCTTCTATGAAGACGCGGGGCTGCTGGTGGTGCAGCGCCAGGCCAATGGCTACCGTGACTACCCGGAACAGGCAGTGCTGCTGCTGGAGCTGATCACGGGCGCGCAGCGTGCAGGCTTCAGCCTGGAAGAGATCCGCGCCCTGCTGCCGCCGGACATGGGCCAGTGGCAGCACGATGCGTTGATCACGATGCTGCAGCAGAAGGTGGCCGACATCGAGGCATTGCAGCTGCGGTTGGCAGAGAGCCGGGCGCACCTGCTGGCCCTGATCGAGGACATCCAGGCACGGCCGGACGGCATCGACTGTGCAGCCAATTCGCGGCGGGTGCTGGACCGCGTGAAGCGCGGCGAGCTGGCGCGGCCGACCCTTGCGGCCGGCGATACCGCGTTGCTGCGTCCGGATCGCCGCCGCCGCTTGGGCAGCGGCTGACGACCCGGCGCGGTTTCTTCAGTGGCTGCCGGCGACGGCAGTCTTGCGCTTCTTGTCCAGCGTCACTGCCACGCACCACAGCAGCAGGCCGCCGATCGCGGTGGCTGCACCGACATAGCCGGTACTGGCCGGGCTGAAGCCGGCGCTGATCGCCATGCCGCCCAGCCACGGGCCGAGCGCATTGGCGGTATTGAACGCGGCGTGGTTGGAGGCCGCTGCCAGCGTCTGCGCTTCACCGGCCACGTCCATCAGGCGGGTCTGCAGCACCGCCGCCAGCGCGCCCATGGTGCCGACGGTGATGATCATCGGGCCGATGGTCCACACCGACTGTGCCGCCAGCGGATACAGCAGCAGCATCACGATCGACCACGGCAGCACCACGGCGGCGGCCTTGAAGTGGAACTTGTCCACCAGCCAGCCGCCGGCGATGTTGCCGATGATCGCGCCGATGCCGAACACGCCCACCGCCAGCGGCATCCACGATTCGGCCACGCCGGTGACCTGCACCAGGGTCGGTGCCAGGTAGGTGAACACACAGAACATGCCGGCGAAGCCGACCGCACCGATCGCCAGCGCCAGCCACACCTGGGTGGTGTTGAAGGCGCGCAGCTCGCGCATCGGCGAGGTACGCACTTCATCCGGGTCCGGCAGCAGGAAGCGCGCGATCATCGCCACGGTGGCGATGGCCAGCACGCTGACCAGAGCAAAGGCGGTGCGCCAGCTCAGCTGCTGGCCCAGCCAGGTGGTCAGCGGGTTGCCGACCAGGATCGCGATCGACAGGCCCAGCAGCACGCGCGACATCGCCTGGCCGCGCTGGCCGGCGGGACTGATCGCCGCAGCCACCAGCATCGCCACGCCGAAGTAGGCGCCATGCGGCAGGCCGGCAACGAAGCGTGCCACCAGCATCGTGCCGTAGTTCGGCGCCAGCGCGCTGGCCAGGTTGCCAATGGCATAGAAGCCCATCAGCGCCAGCAGCAGCTTGCGGCGTGGGAAGCTGGCGCCGACGAAGGCGAGGATCGGGGCGCCGACCACCACGCCGATGGCGTAGGCGCTGATCAGATGGCCGACCTGGGTTTCGGAGATCGACAGGCCGCGGCTGATCTCCAGCATCAGGCCCATGCTGGCGAACTCGCTGGTACCGATGGCGAAGCCACCCAGCGACAGGGCGAGGATGATCAGGGTGCGCTGACGGGGCGTCAGCCGCGCAGCCAGGGAAGAGTTGGGGCTCATGCGGGGGCGCGATGGGGGCGGGGAGCCGGCCATTGTACTGCTGCACCGCAGCAGGGGCAGCCACGCTGGGGGTAAATCAGTGTTTGATCGGTGGTAATGCCGCCTCCGCTGCGGGAGGGGCCGCCGATCCGTGCCGCCGGTGTGCATGCGCAGACGACATGCCAGCGGGCATGATGGGGGGCCAGGGGACTGTGGCGTTGCTCAAACAAGGAGGCGGATCGATGCAGGAGTTCAGGCACGTGCTGGAGTCGCGCGGGCGCTATCAGCTGGTAGCGGTGTCCTACGCGCCGGTGTACGCTCCGGGCGATGTGGTCGGCCATGCGGTCGTCGCCGACGATGGGGATCGTCTGACCGACCTGATATCACTGGCCGAAGCGCGCCAACGCTTGTTGCAACTGGTGCGTGAGGAGGGCGAGGAGCCCGGGCTGGAGAATGAGAACCACCTGCGGAAGAAGGCGTCGCGCTGGCGCCACCGCTAGGCCGTCGCGCCGCGTGCGCATCATGGAGGATTCGGGTGTTGCCCAGTAAGAAGTATCTGCTCATCGCCATCATCACGCTGGCGACCCTGCTGCTTGGTTTCGTGTTTTCCGGTTACCTGACCCTGCTGTTCCTGGGGCTGGACACCCAGCTGTTCACCTGGAACACCTACTACCAGTACGTCCACGCCATCGGCCAGCCGCAGGTTGCGCCCTTCGTGGGCAAGATCAAATGGGCAGGCTACGTGGGCTTCGGCCTGCCCCTGCTGGTGCTGCTGGTGACCGGCCTGGTGCTGCTGATGAAGAAGGACAAGCGCTCGCTGCACGGCGACGCGCGCTTCGCCACCGGTGCCGACCTGGCCAAGCACGGCATGTTCAAGAAGACCGGCCAGAGCATCGTGGTCGGCAGCCATGGCGGCAAGCTGGTGCGCCTCGATGGCCAGCAGTTCGTGATCCTGGCCGCGCCGACCCGCTCGGGCAAGGGCGTGGGCGTGGTCATCCCGAACCTGCTGGAGTACGGCGAATCACTGGTGGTGCTGGACATCAAGCAGGAGAACTTCGACCTGACCAGCGGCTGGCGCGCCAGCCAGGGCCAGGAGATCTACCTGTTCAATCCCTTCGCCGAGGATCGGCGCACGCACCGCTGGAACCCGCTCAGCTACGTCTCCGACGATCCGGCCTTCCGCGTCTCGGACCTGATGAGCATCGCTGCGATGCTGTATCCGGACGGGGCCGAGGACCAGAAATTCTGGGTCAGCCAGGCACGCAACGCGTTCATGGCCTTCACCCTGTACCTGTTCGAGAACTGGGACGACGAGCGCAGCAGTGGCTTCCCGGGCGGCTCGGGCACGCCCACGCTGGGCGCGGTGTACCGGTTGTCCTCTGGTGACGGCACCGAACTGAAGAAGTACCTCAAGACCCTGTCGGAGCGATCGTTCCTCAGTGCCAACGCACGTTCGGCGTTCGCCAACATGCTGTCGCAGGCCGATGAGACCTTCGCCTCGATCCTGGGCACCTTCAAGGAGCCGCTGAACCCCTGGATCAATCCGGTGCTGGACAAGGCCACCAGCTGCAACGACTTCCTGCTGACCGACGTCCGCAAGAAGAAGATGACCATCTATATCGGCATCCAGCCGAACAAGCTGGCCGAGAGCCGGCTGATCATCAACCTGTTCTTCAGCCAGCTGATCAACCTCAACACCAAGGAACTGCCCAAGTCCAACCCGGACCTGAAGTACCAGTGCCTGCTGCTGATGGACGAATTCACCTCGATCGGCAAAGTGGAGATCATCGCCTCGGCGGTGTCCTACATGGCGGGCTATAACATCCGCCTGCTGCCGATCATCCAGAGCATGTCGCAGCTCGATGCCACCTACGGCCGGGAAGTCTCGCGCACGATCATCACCAACCACGCCCTGCAGATCCTGTACGCGCCGCGCGAACAGCAGGATGCCAACGACTACTCGGACATGCTGGGCTACACCACGGTGCGCAAGAAGAACGTCACCCATGCCCGCGAGAAGACCCACAACTTCACCGAGGAACGGCGCGCGCTGATGCTGCCGCAGGAGCTGAAGGCGATGGGGCCGGACATGGAGGTGTTCCTGTACGAGGGCATACCGCATCCGGTGAAGTGCGACAAGATCCGGTACTACAAGGACCGTTACTTCACTTCGAGACTGCTGCCGAAGGTGGACGTTCCGATGCTCAAAGTCTGAATTCACAGATGTAAAAATGTGAACTTCATTCGTATTCAGTAACGTGAATTGGTGAGCTTCGTCAAAAAAATAGCACGGAGAGATAGATTTTCAGGTTTTCCTGACATGGAATTGACGCGTGGTTGTGCGACCCTATGTTTGAGGTCCGGAAATATGTGCCGGGTGTCAAAGTTTCAGCAGTAGGGTGGCCAGGAGTTTGTGCCATGGAAACAAGGATGGTTTCGACGTTGGTAAGGGTGTGCAGGTGCGTGGCGGCTGAAGTCCGTCGCTCGGCCTGCAACCTGGTTGGCAGCCGCAAGGCTGCAGGGGAGCCGGGGCAGGTGTGCTGCAATCCAGCGCGTCTCCCCGTTTCCGGCGTGCGCCATGCAGCGCCGGACGACCAGGGATCCAACGCTCGGAACTGCTTTTTCGTACGTCAAAGTGAAGCCCGTATGAATCAGGCGTTTATCGCAAAAATGTCCATCGCCGCAGTGGCGGCGCTGATGGTGGCAGGTTGTGCCACCAAGTCCGCTCCCGATTTCGGAGGCCGTTGGAAGCCGGTCAACCGCTTTGCTGCGGCAACGACCGAAATCCCGCTGTACTCCAGCTACGTCTACCAGGCCTCGCCGATGGATGGCACGCTCAAAGCCATGCTCGAGCGCTGGGCCAAGGATTCCGGACGCACGCTGGACTACCGCCTCAGCTCGGACTTCACCCTGTTCGGCGCGGTCTCGAACATCGACACCACCAATGCACAGCAGGCCGTGATCGATCTGACCGCAGCCTATGCAGCGCAGGGCATCTCCGTCTCCATCGTTGGCAACCAGATCGTTGTGCAGAGCGCAGGCTCGACGCCGACCGCGTCGGCGCAGGGCGCTGAGTCCAGCAGCGGCACCTGAGTCCACCTCGAAATCATCGAACGTGCCGCTCCCCGCGCCTGTCGCAGGGGTGCCACGCCCATTGATGTTTCAGCAGTACGGAAGAATCCATGTTCCGCAAGAAGGATCCCGGCAATAGTCCCAAGGTCGAGCAGTCGGTCGCCAAGGCGGTCAGCTACGAGATCACCGTGGCCGACATGGCACGCCGCAGCGAGCGACGTGCGTGGTGGGTTGCCACAGGCTCATTGCTGATGTCGCTCGCCCTCGCGGGCGGCTACTACTACATGCTGCCGCTGAAGGAGAAGGTGCCGTTCCTGGTGATGGCCGATGCCTACACCGGCACCGCGACCGTCGCGCGCCTGAGTGGCACCTTCCAGGGCGAGACGATCACCACCAACGAAGCGATCAATCGCAGCAATGTCGCCCAGTACGTGCTCGCGCGCGAATCGTACGACTCGGCGGTGATGGGCCTGCGCGACTGGGAACTGGTGTTCGTGATGTCCACCGATCCGGTGGCGCAGTCCATGCGCGTGCGCTATGCCGGCAACAACCCGCAGAACCCGTTCGTGATGTATGGCCGCGAGCGCGCCATCCGGGTCAAGATCCTCAGCATCACGCCGCTGGGCGCCGAGCCGAACGGCAGCTTCCGCGGCGCTTCGGTGCGCATCCAGCGCAGCCTGCTGGACAAGCGCACTGGCGTCGCCACCTACCTGGACAACCAGCTGGTGACGATGCGCTTCGGCTACAACCAGAACCTGGCGCTGTCCGAACAGGATCGCATCCTCAACCCGCTGGCGTTCCAGGTCACCGAGTACCGCGTCGACAACGACTACTCGCGTGGCGTGCCAGTGCCGGATGACGGCGCCATGCAGGCGCAGGCGCAGCAGGCCGCGCAGCAGGCGCAGGGCGTCTACGATCCGAACAATCCGGCCGCGGCCACGATGATCGATCCGGCTACCGGCCAGCCGGTCGCGGTTCCGGCCAACGGCCAGGTGCCGGGCCAGCCGATGCAGGGTCAGCCCGTACAGGGGCAACCCATGCCGGGTCAGCCGGTGCAGGGGCAAGCAATGCCGGGGCAGGTCATGCCCGGACAGCCGGCCATGAGGCCGGCGCAGAACAATTCCACCGGAACTGCTGATGGAGCAAGCAACCGATGAGTAGTCGAAATATCAGGGGAAGCGCACTGGCGCTGCTGTCGATGTTGTCGTTGCTGTTCTCAGCAGCGGCAATGGCGCAGGCGGTTGACCATTACGAGTACGAGAAGGACCGTATCTATCCGGTTCGCACCGGCCTGGGTCTGACCACCCAGATCGAGTTGAGCCCGAACGAGAAGATCCTCGACTACAGCACCGGCTTCAGCAGCGGCTGGGAACTGACCCGCCGCGAGAACGTGTTCTACATCAAGCCGAAGAACGTCGACGTCGACACCAACATGATGGTGCGCACCGAGACCCATTCCTACATCTTCGAGCTGAAAGTGGTGGCCACCGACTGGCGCCAGCTGGAACAGGCCCGTCGTGCAGGCGTGCAGTACAAGATCGCCTTCGTCTATCCGAACGACACCGTGTTCGGCGTCGCCCAGGAGGCGGTCGAGGAAGAGGCCAAGCCGTTGTTGAGCTCTGAACTGGCCAAGGACCGCCAGTACAACTTCAACTACTCCTATTCGACCAGCAAGGCGAAGAAGATGGGGTGGCTGATCCCGGTCAACGCCTATGACGATGGTCGTTTCACCTACCTGAAACTGCCGAATTCGCCGGAGTACAAGACCGGCATCTTCCCGGCGGTGTTCGGTCGCGAAACGGAATACGGTGAAGACTTCGTGGTCAACACCACGGTTGAAGGCAATACGCTGATCGTGCACGGGACGCACCCGTACCTGGTCATCCGCCACGGCGACTTCGTCGTCGGCCTGCGAAGGAACGTGAAGAAATGAGCCAGCAGAACACTCCCGGAAACGACCCGAACAACGGACGCGACGAGAGCCAGAGCCCGTACGGCGCACAGGGTGCCCCGGACGCGCAGTCGAACCCGTACTTCGGCACGACCCAGGCCGAGCCTGCGCCGGATCTGGATGCGGCCGCACCGCAGCTGCGCTCGGCCGAAGAGCAGCGGCTGAACCGCAAGGCGCTGATGTTCCTCGGTGGCATCGTGCTGCTGCTGGTGGCCATGGGCTTCCTGCTGTTCCGCAAGGGCCAGGAGGGCGATGACGCCGCGCAGAAGGTGCCGGATGTCGCACGTGCCAGCACGCCGACACTGCCGGACGTTGCGCCGCCTCCGCAGGCGCCGCCGACTGCCGCCGAACCGATTCCGATGCTTCCGCCGATGTCGCAGGACGAAGGTCCGAAGCTGGTGCCCATCGCGTCCCGGCCGGAAGCCATGGAACCCCGTGGGCCGACGCTGGTCGAGCGCCGGATGGCCGGCGTGGATGATGCCGCGCTTGCGGCAGGCAATCGCGCGCAACCGCAGCGCAGTGCGATCGACGAGCAGACCCGCCAGGCGCTGCTTGCGAACATGATGCCCAACCAGCAGGGGCAGCAGAAGATCCGCCGTGGGCCGGACGTGGAAGACGTCTCCAGTGCCACCTACATCCAGAGCCCCGATGCGCTGCTGGTGCGTGGCACCTACCTGCGTTGCGTGCTGGAAACCCGCATCATCACCGATCTCGCCGGCTATACCTCGTGCCTGCTGACCGAGCCGGTGTACTCGATCAATGGTCGCAACCTGCTGCTGCCGAAGGGCTCCAAGATCTATGGCGCTTACGGCGGCGGTCCGATGGGCAAGCGCGTGGAAGTGATCTGGGATCGCATCACCACTCCCAATGGCATCGACGTTGCGATGTCCAGCCCGGGCGTGGATCAGCTGGGTGGCGCCGGTCATCCGGGCCAGTACAGCGCGCACTGGGGCAGTCGTATCGCCTCGGCGCTGATGATCAGCCTGATTTCCGATGCCTTCAAGTACGCAGCCGCCGAACACGGTCCGGAGACGACCACCATCGCCAACAACGGCATGACGGTGCAGTCGCCCTATGAGAGTGCTACCGCACGCACGATGGAGCGCCTGGCCAACGAGGCACTCAGCAGCAACCGCCGTCCGCCGACCGTCACCATCAACCAGGGCACGATCGTGAACGTCTACGTTGCCAAGGACGTCGACTTCACCAACGTGCTCCACCCCCGCCGGTAACCCAACGAACGATCATGGACGCCGAAGTGTCACCCCTCGCCCTCGTCTCCAGCGATTTCCTGCGCTATCAGTACGAAGTGCTGGGCATCGCCGAGTACATGACGTCCCCGGAAGTGACGGAAATCTGCATCAATCGTCCCGGTGAGCTGTACCTGGAAACCCGGGCGGGGTGGCAGCGGGTAGACGTGCCGAGCCTGACCTTCGAGCGGGCCCGGCAGTTCTGCACGGCGGTGGTGAACGAGAGCAACACCGGCCAGCGCATCACCGATGCCGATCCGGTCGTGTCGCTCACGTTCCCCACCGGCCAGCGTGCGCAGTTCGTGATTCCGCCCGCATGTGACGCTGGCAAGGTGTCGATCACCATCCGTCTGCCGTCCAAGCACACCAAGTCGCTCAGCCAGTATCACGAAGACGGCTTCTTCAATCAGATCCTGGAAAGCGATGGCAGCATCAGCGAGCAGGATCGCGAACTGCTGGAGCTGCGCCATTCGCGCGAGTACGCCGAGTTCTTCCGGCGTGCGGTGATGTACCGCAAGAACATCGTGGTATCCGGTGCGACCGGTAGCGGCAAGACCACCTTCATGAAAGCGCTGGTCAATCATATCCCGGACAGCGAGCGCCTGGTCACGATCGAGGACGCGCGCGAACTGTTTCTGACCCAACCCAATGTCGTGCACCTGCTGTATTCCAAGGGTGGACAAAGCACCAGCAATGTCAGCGCCAAGAGCTGCATGGAAGCGTGCCTGCGCATGAAGCCCGAACGCATCATCCTGGCAGAGCTGCGAGGTGATGAAGCGTTCTACTTCATCCGCAACTGCGCATCGGGCCACCCGGGTTCGATCACCAGTTGCCACGCGGGCAGCCCGGAGCAGACCTGGGACCAGCTGGCATTGATGGTGAAGGCCTCGACCGAAGGTTCGGGCCTCGAATTCAACGTGATCAAGCGACTGTTGATGATGACCATCGACATCGTCGTGCATATCAAGGCGCATGCCGGTTCGCGCTACATCACCGGCATCGACTTCAATCCTGGGCGTGCCCAGGGGCAGGAGGGCTGAAGGATGCTGCCAGGACTGGAAATGATGGCGTGCCCGGAGATGGCCGTCTCGATGGATGTGATGCAGCACGTCATCAACGTCGAATCGTCGCGCAATCCCTACGCCATCGGCGTGGTCGGCGGCGCACTGGTGCGCCAGCCCAAGGCCTTGGATGAAGCGCTGGCGACGGTGCGCATGCTGGAAGAGAAGGGCTACAACTTCTCCATCGGGCTGGCCCAGGTCAATCGCTACAACCTCGGCAAGTACGGCCTGGATTCCTACGAGAAGGCCTTCCAGCAGTGCCCGAACCTGCAGGCGGGTTCGCGCATTCTCGCCGAGTGCTACAAGCGCTCCGGCGGTGACTGGGGCAAGTCGTTCAGCTGCTACTACTCGGGTAATTTCGAGACCGGCTTCCGTCACGGCTACGTGCAGAAAGTCTATGACTCGATGCGCCGCGGGCAGCAGCTTGCCAGCAATGGTGTTGCGCCGATCGACGTGGTGAGTCGCGGTGAACGCCGCAGCATGAAGGTCGAGCATCATCCGCAGTTGGCATCTCCGGCGCAGGCCCGCATCGTTGCGCAGTCCAATGGTCCGGTGTACGTGCCGTCGGAAGACCCGGCACGCGCGTATGTCGTGTATCCCTCCACCGGTGCGATGGCGCGGGGCAGCCTGCTGAACATCGCCGACCAGGCACTGTCCAAGGTAGTGCTGGGTTCGGTGGACCGGATGATGCAGCCGCAGGCGCAGCCCACCCAAGGGGCCGCCTATCCGCAGCAACAGGCCAGTGGCATGCCGCAGCAACTGCCTCAGCAGGGTGCTGCGCAGGCGATGGCCATGCCGCAGCAGTTGCCAGGCGCTGCCGGCGCCGGCAATGAGGGGCCCGTGATGCTGCGGCCCTGGAGCGAGCGCAACCAGCCTGTCGCCGGTGGCGACAATTCATTCAACGCACCGGTGCAGGCTGCGCCGGCGCAGCAGATTCCCGCAGGGGATGCGGCCTTCGTGTTCTGACGAAGTCGTGGTGCGGCCAGTCCCCCGGCTGGTCGATTCAGTTGTGTTAGTCCATCAACAAGGAAATCAATCCATGAAGCGATCCAATCTCGACCTCGTCCAGGCCCAGCGCACGCTGAAGACCCTGCTGATGGCCACGATCTTCGTTGGCGCACTGTTCGCCCCGCAGGTGTTCGCCACCGGCACCGACTTCGGCGGCACCGACAAGAAGGTCTGCGGTTTCTTCTCCAACATCAACGGCCTGCTGAACATGGCCTCGATCGCCGTGGTGACCATCGCGGTGATCTTCGCCGGCTACCAGATCGCCTTCGCGCACAAGCGCATCGGTGACGTCGCGCCGATCCTGATCGGTGGCGTGCTGATCGGTGCCGCTGGCCAGATCGCGCGCATGCTGCTGGGCGAGGGCAGCGACGGCAAGTGCACCGGCGGCAGCACGACGTACTACCTGATCAACAACGCGATCCAGTACTACAGTGCATAAGAACGTCCTGTTCCGCGGTTGCACGCGTCCAGCGATGTTCCTGGGCGTGCCCTACCTGCCATTTTTCATGGTGGCGGGCGGGCTGTTGCTCCTCAGCGTGTACACGAACTTCTGGTTCCTGCTCACCATTCCGGTGGCGATCTTCATCATGCGGCACATGGCCAAGCGTGACGAAATGATCTTCCGGTTGCTGGGCCTGCGCCTGATGTTCAAGCTGAAGGTGCGCAACGTGCCGGAACACGATGGCATGTGGGTGTTCAACCCCAATCACTACCGCAACAAGCCGGCCCGAATGGATTGAGGTCCGGATCCGGCCTGGCGGGCGTTCTCGCCCGCCAGGTCTCTTGAAACTCCTTGGCAGTACCTCTTTGGAAGCAGTCGTATGTTCAGCCCTGACACCTCCATCAGTGAGTTCATCCCGTTGTCGTCGCATGTCGCTCCGAACGTGGTCAAGACCACGGGCGGCGACTACCTGATGACCTGGCATCTGGAAGGACTGCCGTTCGTCGGCCGTGAGGAGTGGGAGCTCGAGCATCGCCACAACACGTTCAACCGCCTGCTGCAGACCCTGCGCGCACCGGACTTCGTCAACGTCGCTTTCTGGGTGCACGACATCCGTCGCCGCCGCACGCTGAAGGGCAAGAGCAGCTACAAGCAGCGCTTCAACCAGGACGTGTCCGACCAGTACATGGGCATGTTGTCCTCGCAGCGCATCATGCAGAACGAGCTGTACCTGACCATGATCTACCGCCCGGTGGTGGCCGGTAAGCGCTTTGTCGAAAAGTCGGCGAACGTAGACAAGCTGCGCGCCGAGCAGGAACAGGCGGTCGAGAAGCTGATGGAACTGGCCGGCAACGTCGAGGCCGTGATCCGCGACTACGCGCCGTATCGCCTGGGCATGTACGAAGCCAAGAACGGTGTGGTGTTCTCGGAAACGCTGGAGCTGTTCGGCTACCTGATCAATCGCATCGATGAGCCGGTGCCGGTGCTGTCGGCGCCGATCAAGGATTACCTGCCTGTCAGCCGCCACATGTTCTCGGCCAAGACCGGCGATTTTGCGATCAACACCCCCAATGGCGCCAACCATTTTGGCGCCATCCTGAACATCAAGGAGTATGCCGAGGGGACCTACCCGGGCATCCTCAACGGCCTGAAGTACCTGGATTACGAGTACGTCATCACCCATTCGTTCAGCCCGATGGGGCGTCAGGATGCGCTGAAGGTGCTCGACCGCACCAAGGGCATGATGATCTCCTCCGGCGACAAGGCGGTCAGCCAGATCGTCGAGCTGGACCAGGCCATGGATCAGCTGTCGTCGGGCAACTTCGTGCTGGGTGAATACCACTTCATCATGGCGGTCTACGGCGACACGCAGGCCAAGCTTTCGCAGAACGTCGCCTCGACCCGTGCCGAGCTGTCCAACGCCGGTTTTGTGTCGACCAAGGAAGACCTGGCGGTTACCTCGTCCTTCTATTCGCAGCTGCCGGGTAACTGGCGCTACCGCACTCGCCTGGCCAATGTCAGTTCGCTGAACTTCCTGGGCCTGTCGCCGCTGCACAACTTCGCCACCGGCAAGCAGCACAACAATCCGTGGGGCGACTGCGTCACCACGTTGCAGACCACCAACGGCCAGCCGTACTACTTCAATTTCCACGCGACCCATCCGTCGGAAAACTCGCTGGGCGAGAAGGCGATCGCCAACACCATGGTGATCGGCAAGTCCGGTACCGGTAAGACCGCGCTGATCAACTTCCTGCTCAGCCAGGTGCAGAAGTACGAGCCGTCGCCGACCATCTTCTTCTTCGACAAGGATCGCGGCGCGGAGATCTTCGTGCGTGCCTGCGGAGGCAACTACCTGGCCCTGGAGAACGGCGCGCCGACCGGCTTCAACCCGTTCCAGTGCGAGAACAACGAAGCCAACGTGCAGTTCCTGGCCGACCTGATCAAGGTCTTGGCCGGCAAGCGTGAGTACAGCGCCCGCGAGGAAGAAGACATCTATCGCGCGGTGGAAAGCATGCTCGATACGCCGATGCACCTGCGCAGCATGACCAACTTCCAGAAGAGCCTGCCCAACATGGGTGACGATGGCCTCTACGCGCGCATGCGCCGCTGGACCTCGGGCAATTCGCTGGGCTGGGTATTCGATAATCCGATCGATACCGTTGACCTGAGCAAGGCCAACATCATCGGTTTCGACTACACCGACATCATCGACAACCCAGAAGTCCGCGTGCCGGTCATCAACTACCTGCTGCACCGCCTGGAGTCGCTGATCGACGGCCGTCCGCTGATCTACGTGATGGACGAATTCTGGAAGATCCTGGACGGCGAAGGTGGCCTGAAGGAGTTCGCTAAGAACAAGCAGAAGACCATCCGTAAGCAGAATGGTCTGGGCATCTTCGCTACGCAGAGCCCGGAGGATGCGCTGAAGAGCGATATCTCCGCCGCCCTGATCGAACAGACCGCCACGCTGATCCTGCTGCCGAACCCGAACGCCAGCAAGAGCGACTACATGGATGGCCTGAAGCTGACCGAGGCCGAGTTCAATGTGGTTACCGCCTTGGACGAGCGCTCGCGTTGCTTCCTGGTCAAGCAGGGTCATGCGTCCAGTGTCTGCCAGCTCAACCTGCGCGGCATGGACGACATCCTGTCGGTGATCTCGGCGTCGACCGACAACATCGACATCATGCATCGTGTCCTGCAGACCGCCGCCGTGCGTGCACGTGTGACGGTGGATGAGCTGACGCCGGAACAGTGGCTGGAAGATTTCTACAAGAACCGCAAGGGCTCCGGAAAGCCCGCATCCAACAGCAAGGAGGTTGCAGCATGACTGTCGCAACAGACGTGAACGCAGCAAGCCCTTTGAATTCGATGGAGAAGAACATGGAAACCACTGCCCGTACTGCCAAGACGCCGAGTGCAGTCTCCCGGCTCCGTTCCACCGCCATGGCGATTTCCGTCGCCGCATTGCTCAGCTTCCCCGTGAAGGGATACACCATCCCGGTGGTTGAGGTTGGCTTGAATACCTTCAACAGCACGCTGACTGAGGTCCATACGCTTGCCGCTCAGGGGGAAGCCTTGCTCGAGTACAGTACCCAGGCGCAACGGTTTCTGGAAACAACTCAGAACTGGGCGCAGAAGCTGGCGAAGTTCAATCAGATCATCGCCTCGCCACTGATGCCTCAAGGCGTGAAGCTGGAGCCGGTTCCGCTTGAGTGGAATGTCGCCGAGCGCTGCGGCGCCGGCAATATCATGAGCCTGAGCGGTATCCTCACTGCGTTGGACTTGAGCCCGGGTGGGGACATCGTGGCCCAGCAGCGCAACATCTGCGCTGCAATCCAGGTCATGGAGAATCAGAAGTACAACGAGACCGTGGAAGTTGTGCAGAAGACGATGCCCGACATGCGCAGGGTGCTGGACAGGATCAAGGATATCCGTGATCTGTGGAGCGGCGAGGGTGCGATGGCAGAGGCCTCCGCGAATGCAGTCGTTTCTGATGCCTATATGCAGGCAGATTTTGCGACCTGGGAAAAGAAGACTGAAGGGTATGACAAGCAGATTCAGGCGCTGACCAAGATGCAGCAGATTCTTGCGCAGCGCGCATTGAAGGGTACCGGCCAGTCACCTCTCGGTACCGTAGTGAAGGCCGCGGCACTGAAGGCAGCGCTCTCCAACTGATTAGACGCTGCTCCGGTCGAGCTGCAATCACATTCTAGGTGAAGTTATGGATCTTGGGCTGATGGATGGCATCTTGGGGCAAGGCCCCCTGCACATGCTGCAGAATCTGCACGCGTCATCCTCAATTGGGGACTTTGTGTTCTTCCGGCTTATCCTCGATTACCTGCATAAGGAAATCGCGGAGTACGGCGTCAAGCTGCTTGGACGCATGATGGCGTGGGTCGGTGGCATTGCACTGACTCTCATGACGCTCTGGGTGCTGATTCAGGGTTTCCGGATCGCCACCGGTCGCAGCCGCGATTCGATGATGGTGCTCGTGACCAACATGGCCAAGGCTGCGCTGATCGTGTCGGTTGCCACGACCATGGGTATGTTCGGTCGCGAGATGCATGGCTTTCTCATCAATGACGTGAAGAACGAGATCACTTACGTCGTGACCGGGAAGAAGGACTCACCGGAGGATCTGATCGATGAGAACCTGGGGTACATGCAGCTGGCGCTATCCAGCGTTGACGCGCTGGACGTGATGAGTGACGTGACGCTGGACAACGCGAAGACCCGTGCCATGTGGTTCATTGGTATGGGCACGGGTGGTCCGGCAGTCACGGCTGGCTCAATGCTTCTGCTGTACGAGGTCGCGCTGGCGTTGTTCATCGGCCTGGGGCCACTGTTCATCCTGTGCTTGCTGTTTGACCAGACCAAGCAGCTGTTCCAGAAGTGGCTGCTCTACGGCATAGGCACGATGTTCTCCATGGCGGTTCTGGCAGCCATGACCGGCATTGCGATGAAAATGGTGTCCAAGGTTGCGTTCGCCTTTTGGGGAAGCACGTTGACGGGTACGCTGATGGGTGAGAATTTCAGCGAAGGTATGTCGAGCATGGCGCTGCAGCAAGGCGGCATGGGCCTGATCCTGACCACTCTGATCCTGACTGCGCCCCCAATGGCGGCGATGTTCTTCCAGGGAACATTGGGCAGCTTCATGGCATATTCGCAGATAGGCGGTAGTGCGGTGCCGGCATCGCCGGGCCCGAATGGTCAGCCGCCGGGTTCGACGGGCGGGCAGAGCTATAAACCGAGTTCGCCTTCTGTGACGCAAGCTGATGCTGGTGGTGTGGGGCAGGTGGTCAGTCCACGATTGCATGGCGCAGGCGATTCGGTGCCGTCAGCCTCTGGTCTTAGGGGGAATGCGAATTCCGGTGCCGTCTAGCTGGTCCAATGAGAAGGGAGTGAGAACAGTTTTATGAATGGAGCAAAGCAATGGGTGATTCTTCTCTTCTTTCTTCTCGTCTCATTGACCGAAGTTGCGTTCGCTGAAGGCAATTGTCCGCCAGGGTACTACCCAATTGGAGGTCAGGGCGCCCGAGGTTGTGCTCCCATTCCAAGTGGCGCACCGAGTAGCACATCGAGTGGCGGGATTTCCGAATTGCCCGCAAACTCTCCTACTGGGCGATGGACCAAGACATGGGGGGCGATTGCTGAATCGAAAGCAACTCAGGACGCGGGCACCTCTGTCGGTAAGCGATCCAAGGGGGAGGCTTCTCGTGAGGCAATCTCAAAATGCAGATCAGCTGGTGCTGCTGATTGTTCGGTTAGCTTCACGTATCAAAATCAGTGTGTCTCGTGGGTCATTCCAAGGGGGCGTTCTGGCGCGGGCCGTGCTGGGATTGGAGCTGGTCCCACGCCCGAAAGGGCCAAATTCAACGCGCAAGCCATGTGCAAAAATGATCAGCCGGGATATTGCGAAGAGATCTATTCGGACTGCAGTAAGCCGATATTTGATGAATTCTAAGTTGCAGGCTTATGTCGAGCCCTGATATTTCGGTTCATTGATGTGACCGGCATCGCGATGAGGATGGTGTCCAAGGTTGCGTTCGCCTTTTGGGGGAGCACGTTGACGGGTACGCTGATGGGCGAGAATTTCTGCGAAGGTATGTCGGGCATGGCACTGCAGCAAGGCGGCATGGGCTTGATCCTGATCACGCTGATCTGACTGTGCCCCATCGGCGGCGATGTTCTTCTAGGGAACATTGGGCAGCTTCATGGCATATCCGCAGATAGGCGGTAGTACAGTGCCAGCATCGCCGGGCCCGAATGGTCAGCCGCCGGGTTCGACGGGCTGCGGGCAATACAAGCCGAACGCACCGGCGACTCACGAATCTCAATCGATGGGTATAGGCTCTGCAGTCACTCCGAGATTGCAGGGTGCCTTTGACTCTCCGCCACCATCGTCTGGGCTTAGAGGAAATGCGAATGGCAGCGCTGCATAGCGAGTTCGATATGCATGATAAAGATCGAGGTGGCGGGCGATGAAAATTCTTGTATCGCAAGCGATTCTCGCCAGTTCTTTGATCTTGGGCGTAGCGTATCAATCCTTTGCCGAAGGTAATTGCCCTCCTGGTTACTACCCGATTGGGGGGCAAGGGGCACGTGGGTGTGCGCCGATGCCCGGGGCCGCCAGTGGAGGTGGTACCACAGCGGAGATTCAGCTTGCCAGTCCTACTGGCAAGTGGGTGCGAACCTGGGGGGGCGATAGCGTCTTCCAAGAACACTCAAGATGCAGGAGTGTCGACGGGAAAGAGAGTCAAGGAGCAAGAGGCTCTTTCCAAGTGTGCATCGGGAGGCGCGCGTGACTGCAAGGTCGATTTGGCCTACTTCAATCAGTGCGCTTCTTGGGTCGTTCCAAGTGGGCGTTCTGGGGGCGGGCAGTCGGGCGTGGGCGGTGGGCCCACGCCGGAGCGAGCGCTATTTGCGGCCCAGTTAATGTGCAAGAATGATCAGCCAGGAAAATGTGTGGAGTTCTATGCCAGCTGCACGAAACCGATTTTTGAGGAGTTCTAGTTCTCTTCAATAGTTAATTGATAGCCTTGGAGATTGCAACGCCGAATAGCCGCTGGTGGGCGCTATTAGCGATTCGCCTTCTACGAGCGATAGGACGCGAGGGGCGCCACGTGGGGTGCTGTACCGCGTTAGGACTCAAGCGGCAGCGCCGTGTGTGCGTCATCGGGCGACTGGAGTTGCCAGCGTCTTTGGGTTCAATTGGGGGCATTCAGGTCCTCTGATTCGGAGCCAAATTCGTGCGGTGGGTGCTTTTAGTGCTCACATCATGGGTGTCGAATCTCTGCGGCAGGCGCGATTGTAAGTAGTAATTTCCCATTTGGCGGGCGAAGAATCGCCATGGCGGGCTAAGGGGTTTTAATATGTGTTCCAGGGCTCGCTATGCGCTCTGATGGAGCGCAATGTAAAGTGGCCTGCTCCGCTTGTTCTAAGCCGATCTATGAGATGGAGGAAATGTCAATCGCGGTACCGTCTGGCTGGTCCAGTGAGAAGGGAGTGAGAACAGTTTTATGAATGGAGCAAAGCGGTGGGTTATTCTTTTCTTCTTTCTTCTCTTCTTGTTGACCGAAGTTGCGTTCGCTGAAGGCAATTGTCCGCCCGGGTATTACCCTATTGGCGGTCAGGGCGCGCGCGGATGTGCGCCGATTCCGGGAGGTGCCGCTGGAAGCGCTGCCCCCTCTGAGATCCGTCTCGCAACTCCGACTGGCAAATGGACCAAGACCTGGGGGGCAATTGCGGAGTCGAAGAGCACTCAGGATGCCGGGGTTTCAACAGGGTTGCGATCCAAGAATGAGGCTGAGCGCGAAGCAGTTTCAAAGTGTGGGGCTTCAGGTGCCCGAGACTGCACAGTCAGCATGAGCTATTTCAATCAGTGTATTTCCTGGGTCATTCCAAGTGGGCGATCCGGTGCCGGGCGTGCGGGACTTGGGACAGGGGCTACCCCCGAGTTGGCGCATGTCGCGTCGGAAGCAATGTGCCGCAATGATCGCGCAGGACGATGTGAAGTGTTCTATTCGAACTGTACCAAGCCATTGTTTGATGAATTTTGACCAAGGGCGTGCGGCAAGGAATATCAGAGCAATGGCATACCAGGAGACGCGCGCGCCGGTCGAGTCAATGCGTTGCCTGAGTGCCCCAAGCGGTCAGCCGAGCACGAATCTCCCGAGCATGGCAGCGGTCCTGCATCGGCAGTCGCCAGACAGGCTGCGCGCCTGATTGCACGAGTGGCCTCAGCCAGACGCCGCACCGCAAAGAAAAGAACAGTCGCATGGTGGCCAATATCGCCCACTCTTGGAGCGCGATCGCCGCTGGCAGTGCGCCGAAGGGCTCCGCGATCCATTTGGGGTTGAACGAGCGTGATGCACGTGACACCGCGGTCAGTCAGTGCGGAGCAGGTGACTGCAAAGTGGTGGCTGCTGTCACGCTTGGCCAGTGCGCCGCAGTGGTCCGTGCCCGCAGTAGTGGCAGTGACGTTGAGCAGACCTATTCTGCAGTGGCCGGGACACTGCCCGAGGCGGAGGAAAAGGCAGTGGGAGAATGTATCGATGCCGATGCGAAAGCCTGTTCTCTGCTACTCAACAACTGCACGTGAGGCTACAGGCGATTTGGGGGCGTTGCGCCGCCTTCGACCGTCTTGCTTCGTGGATGCAGCCCCGAATTTTGTGACTGGTAGCGCCATTTCAAGCTTTCGATCTTCGACGCAAGCGACCTCCTCGCGCTAAGCTCTCTTGGCGTCAGAAAAATGACGCTTCGGCGCTACCGATTGCAGGAGCTTTCCCGTCCATGAGGACCCTGTCCCCCCGCTCAATGGGTGACGCTTGCCACCGTCGCTGCCACGGTGCTCCCGGAGCTATCATCCGCATCTGCAGGGTGACTGGCGCGACTGGGCAACGCCACTATGCCTGCCTACGACGCGAGCATCGGCGAGACGATATTGAAGGAGTGGGAGGGGATGGAAGACAGGGCTGGCGCACACATGGACGATGCCCTGGCATTTGTTCCGTCCGGTGCGAACCTGCTGGAAGCCGTCAGGGGCGAGCTCAACGGCGATGGCATCGAGTATCAGCTGCTGGTCATCGATCAGCCGACGCCGGAAGGGCTGGTGCCTGGCCAGCACGGACCCAACCGGGTGCTGCTGTTGCTGCGCGGTGACGGGCGCGGGCGCTGGCAGCTGGCTGCGCGCAACGACAAGCTGGTGCCGTGTTCCACCCGAGGTGGCCTGGCCGGCGATCCTTTTGCGTATGCAATGGTCGAGGAAGGCACCTTCAGCGTGATCACCAACGGCGGTAGCCGCGAGCGCTGGAGCAGCACCTACCGGTTCCGCTATGCGCCCGCGGACAAGGCCTGCTGGGTGGACGGGGTGAGATGCAAGGTCGTGGATATCGAGACCGAAGCGACCAATGTCCGTGATTACTCGGTGGCGGAGCTGGGCAGGGTGCGGTTCGAGGACTTCGACCCGTCCAGTGTCGCCGAGGTGTCGCTTCCATGAGCAAAGCTCCAACCGGCGGAAGGGAATCCGCGCTGATGAAGATTCAGGAGTTGCACCGTGTCGCAGGATAGAGAGTCGCAGCTGTTGCGGCAGGCCACGGAGGCCGGCATGACCTCGTCCCGGGAACTGGCCAACTTCATGGCGCAGGCCGGGCACGAGTCCCGTGGCCTGAGCCGGCTCAATGAAAGTTTCAACTTCACCCGGGGTATCTCGCAGATCCCGGTGGAAGCGGCGTGGCGCAATGGCAATGGCGCGCTTGAGAGCGCCCGCCAGGAGGCGCTGCGTGGGCGGCCGGAGAACCTGGCCGAACTGATGTATGGCGGGCGCATGGGCAATGACGCGCCCGGTGACGCACTGAAGTATCACGGACGTGGCTATCTGCCGCTGGTCGGCAAGGAGAATTACGAGCGTGCCGGCAAGGCGCTGGATCTGGACCTGGTGAATCAGCCGGAACTGGCTGCGCAGCCCGAGCACGCAGGCCGTATTGCGGTCTGGCAGTGGCAGACGCGGGTACCCGAGGCGGCGCGCGAGGATGTGCGCGAAGCGACGCGTGCGATCAACGGCGGCCTGAACGGTATCGAGGCCCGCCAGCAGAGATTCGATGTGTGGCAGCAGAAGCTGACGCCTGATGTGATGGCGCGGCTGGAGCGGGGCGAAGTCGGGGCGCCGGCCCAGCAGGCCACCGTGCGCGACATGTCGCAGCCGGGCGAGCCGGGACACGGCCTGTTCCAGGGGGCGCGCCAGCACCTGCAGCAGATGGGACCGCAGAGCGGATTGCGCAGTGGGCAGGAGCTTGACAATGCCGCCGGCGCACTGGCGCTGAGCGCGCAGAAGGCCGGGATGTTGCGCATCGATCACCTCCTGGCCGGCAATGATGGCCGCACGCTGTTTGCGGTGCAGGGCGCGCTGGGCGATCCGGCCATGTTGCGCGCATCGGTCGATCGCGAACAGGCGGCGCAGCAGCCGCTGGCGCAGAGCAGCCAGCAGTTGGCCGCCAGCGTTGCGCAGCAGGACCCGGCGGCTGCGCTTGCCCGCGAGCACGAGCAGCGTTCGCGATCCCTGTAACACCTGACGCCGGCGGGCGGGGTGCCCGCTGGCGATCTACGTACGACGCGTGGCGCCCCCGTGGCGCCGACATGGAAACCCACTTGTAAGGACACCACATGCGAATCGTTCCCTCGAATGCCCGGCACGCCGCTGCCCGCTGCAATGCATCCATGCGCCGCCTGCCGCCGCTCTGGCTGCTGTCACTTGGACTTGCCGCAGCGTCGGCACAGGCTCAGGAGGCGGCGGCACCCGCCGTGGAGACGCCCCTCGCTGCAGAGGCAACCGTTGACGCGCCTGCAGGGGCGGCGCCCGTTGCAGCACCCATGGCGGCCGAAGCTGTGGTCGTGGCACCGGCTCCCGAAGTACCGGTTGCCGTGACACCTCCTGCGACACCTGTGGTGGACGCGCAACCGGCGCCGACTGCGGAACCGGCGCCTGCGCCCGTTCCGCCCGCAGCGGCGGCGCCTGTGGCTGCATCGCCTGCCGTCGTCGAACCAACGGTCCCGGCGGTAGCGCCGGCACCGCCTGCATTGGCCATCGTGCCGTTGCCGCCCGAGCAGGCGACCGAGCGTGCGCTTGGTGCCCGCTGCCCGGTGGATCTGGCCGGGCGCCTGGCGACCCAGGGCGACCTGCTGATCGGCGCCTGCCAGGGCACGATGCCGGCGCATCTGGCTGCGATGCTGGTCGCGCTGCCCCAGCAGGACATCCACCTGCCGCGCAGCTGGCGCGAGCGAGAGGTACAGCAGAAGGCCTGGTTCAAGGCCGTGCCGGGCTACGGCCAGCGCCCGGACTTCATCGTGCGGATGGGTGACATCTGGGTGCGTTCGCTGGAAGGGCGCGACGCCGACAGCACGTTCTATCTGGTGTCAGCGCCGTTCACCTGCAGCGACCGGGTCGCCAACCCCGATGAGTACGGCGCGGAGCCGGTACGTGTGCCAGCGGGTGACTGCCGCGAGGCCTATATGGCCCAGCGCGTGTACCAGGTGCGTGGGGACGCCGCGCCGAGGGATGTGACCGCCGATGCCATGCCGGCCATGCCCCAGGTGACGGAGGCTGAACGTGCGCGCCAGCTGTCGCGCGAGGGCCGGATCAGCCTGGACCACAGCAAGTTGCAGTACGGTCCGGCCATGCGCTGGTTCGTGCAGTACCCCGAGTCGGCGCAGAAGGGCAGTCCGCGTGCCTACAGCGACTGGAACCGCGAGCACATCGCGTTCGTGGTCTGGACCGGTGATCGCTTCGAGCTGCGAGAGAAGGTGGCGCGTGCGCAATGGCCCTGCGATCCGGTGGCACCAGGCGATCGCGCCTGTGGTGGATTCCCGGATTCCGGGCCGGATCTGTTCGTGACCGCCAATGGGTCTGGAGCGATCGCAGCCTCCAGCCCCTGAGGCGCGGTGTCGAGCTGAAGCGGGAGCCGGAATGACCGGCTCCCGTGCTGTCCGTCAGGCCTGCAGGCTGCGAGTCTGATTCTGCTGCTGCTCCAGCTGTTGGTCGCGCTCCAGTTCAAGGCGCTGGCCTGCGGCCTGCTGGTCGATGCGCTGGCTGCTCTGTTCCAGCGGTGTGTTCATTGCTACCGCCGTATCCACCGACACGCGCAGGTGGGCGGGATCACCGCCCTGGCCCTGCACGGCGAAGCTGCGCGAGGCATCGGCATTCATCACCACGTCGTCGATGCGCTTACCGCCTGCCGCGTGCATTTCGGCAGCCAGGCTGCCTGCCAGCTGCGTGCTCATTACGTCCGGCACGCGTCCGACGCGCACGTCCTGCGCGTGCACGCCGCGGATCGCATCGTTGAACAAGGGATTGCCAAGATGGTTGGCATCGTCCATGCGCAGCATGCTGGTGTGATGGCCGTTCTTCTCTGCTTCGCGGCGTGCCGGCTCACCGGGCTGCAGCGGGCCGCGGATATGGTCGTACAGATCGACGGCGCCGCCCGGAATGCCGCGTGCCGCGCGGGTGACACCACGACGCAGTGATTCGACATCGTCGCGGTACTCCTCGATCATCCTGGCGTTGTCTTTTGCCAGCTTCTGCGTTTCCGGATGTTTCAGCACTGAGCCGTCGCCGAGGAAGTTGCCCAGCTTGTGCGCGCCGAACGAGCTTCCCGCCGCGACGAGCGGGCTGTCCGGGATGAGGGCGCGCATCGGGTGATTGCTGAAGCCGTTTGCGGCGAGTGTCTTGATCTCATCCGGCTTGGCATAGATGCGCACCTGGCCGAAGTGCGGCGAGGCCGAGCTGACCGGATCGGAGGCCATGACGTGGTTGATCATGGTGTTGCCGCCTTCCGGGATGCGGTAGCTGAGGCTGACCGCGCCATAGGCGTTGAAGGTCTCGCCCTTGACGTTGAAGTGGTGCGAGGTGATCTGGGCCAGGGCGCCGCCGAGAGAGTGGCCGGTGACGGTGACCTGGGGGGCGGGTACACCGTTCAAGCGCGATTGAAGCGCGACGCCTTCAAGCGTCCTCTGTGTCAAGGCAATCGCGTCGGGCGCCTGCACGTTGGTGCGCGCAACCACCATGCCGCCATCGGTCAGAATCGCATCGCGAGCTATCTGCTCGGTGCCACGATGCGCAATGACGATCTCTTTGCTGTCTACGCGCTGATAGACAGTACCTTGATAGCCGTTGAGACGATTGTTGACATGCTCAAGTATCTTGTACTCATGGCCGTTTAACGTGACCTTCTCTTCCTGGCCGGGTTCACGTCGGCCGACGGCCCGATCCTTGTAGGCGTCATCAGATAACGCGGCGTAATCCTGGGAGGTGATGGTCACGGCGCCACCTCACTTGCGGAGAGGGTGATCGTAAACAGCTTGTCCTGAAGATCAGGGGCGTAATTGCTGCGATCGGGCTCGCCGCTGGCGGGGAAATTCGGAACGCGATCTGCCTTCGGATAGACCAGATCCGGATAGTAGAGCGTATGCGCGCCACCTTCGGTCAGCGGCTTGGCGTCAACGAAGGTGAGGAAGCGGGTCTCTTCTTCAGCGCCCGTTGCCTTCAGCATTGCCCCGGCACCGGTGAACTCCCACTTGCACACGCCACGACCGTAGTAGTCTTCATCCAGCATGCGGTCCACATACAGCGTGCCCCGGTACTCGCCATCGGCGACCTTGCGCAGCTCCACTGGCTCCTGGCTGGTAATGCGAGCAGCCGTACCGGTGGCTGGCTCGATGTGGCCGCACTGGTCTTCGTTGGTGACGTCGTACTGAGCCACGCCCTTGACCAGAGCGAAATCGCCGGGGGCATCCTTCAGGCGCAGCACCAGTTCATAGGCCTTGCGCGGGCTGGGGTTGAGCTTTGCGAGCCCGCGCCCACCCTGGGCGACATCGGCTTCAGCAGCGGCACGTTCCTGGTTCATGGCGGTCTCCGGATGGCAGGCGGTCAACAGAAGCAGAGCAAGGCACGGAATCATCTTGTGGCGCAATGTCGGCCTCCTTGGGGATAGAGGTAAATGTGACACTGGCAGTTCATGGCGCGAGCTTCTGCACAGTGGTGGTGGTCGAGAACAGCGCGTCGCGCAGCTCTTCTTTGTACGCTGACGGATCTTCCTTGCCACTTGCAGGATAGTTGGCAGCAAGTTCGGCGCGAGGATAGGCAGCCTTCGGATAGTAGAGAGTCAATGGCGATTCGGCGTTCATGCGTTCCTTTCTGAAATACGTCAGGAATCGCGTATCCGCCTTGCCGGTCGTGGCGCGCAGCATCGTGCCAACACCCGTCAGCGACCAATGGCAGACGCCACGCCCGTAGTAGTCCTCGTCCTGCATACGGTCGAAGTAGAACGTGCCGCGATACTCGTTCTCGCCGATCTTGCGCAGCGTGACGGGCTCTTGGCTGGTGATGCGGCCCGCAGTGCTTGTCGCGGGTAAGATCCGCCCACAATCTGCGTAGTTGCTGGCGTCATACTGGGCCACGCCCTCAACAATCGCGAACGGGCCCGGTGCGTTCTTCAGTGTCAGCACCAGCTCATAGGCCTGCTTCGGGGCCGGGTTGAGCTTGGCCAGGCCGCGTCCACCCGCGTCGACGTCACGCTCGGCATCGGCGTACGGCGAGCACGCCGCCAACGGGAGGAGGGTGAGCAATGCCAGCAATGGCCGTCCCCTGTGTGCGCGGTGTGCTACACCCATGGCCCGATCCTGCATCGTGCGTCCATGTCCATATATCCTTCCTGGGTGGCAGGTTTCTCGATTATGGAGCGTGCCGGGAGCCCTGTGCCACCCCTCGAGACGGATTTTTGACGCGCCCAGGGCGAGCCGCGCCGGCAGATCGCTTGCCGCACAGGGCATCCCATCGTCGCGTTGGCTCTGCTGCCGGACGCAGGTTCGTAGCTGAATCCGTGACGGAAACCGATCATTCACATGTCCATCACTTCATCAAAGGCGTTCTCCTTGAACTGCACGATCCGCCCCGAAACCCGCGAAGACCACGCGGTCATCCATGCACTCACCGAGGCGGCCTTCCGCGAAGCCCCGCACAGCAGCCACACCGAGCAGTTCATCGTCGACGCGCTGCGTGCACGCGGAGAGCTGAGCATTTCGCTGGTCGCCGAGCGGCAAGGGCAGGTGGTCGGCCACATCGCGCTGTCGCCGGTGACGATCAGCGATGGCAGCACCGGCTGGTTTGGCCTGGGGCCCATCTCGGTGCTGCCCGGATGGCAGGGGCAGGGCATTGGCGCGGCGCTGATGCACGCGGCGCTCGACGCATTGCGTGAGCAGGGTGCGCAGGGCTGTGTCTTGCTGGGGGAGCCCGCGTATTACGGACGGTTCGGGTTCCGCGCCGAGCCGGGCCTGGTGCTGCCGGGTGTTCCGCCAGAGTACTTCCAGGCGCTGTGCCTGCGGCCGCCGATGGCGCAGGGCGAGGTGAGCTATTCCACGGCCTTTGAAGCCACCGCCTGAGCATGCGGGAGGTCAGGGCGCACGCCAGACGGTGGGCTCGGGTTGCGGCTTGGGAATGCGGTAGCCGCCGATGTGTTCAAGCAGTTCATTGGTGCGACGCTGCTCGGCCAACAGCTCGCGCAGCAGATTGCGCACCGCGAAGATCGCGAACGGCACCAGGATCCATACCAGACTGATTCCCAGCGCGAACAGGGTCAGCAGGGCTCTGCCACCGTCCATGCACGGCACTCCTCTCCGAAAGCAGCCACGCTAGCACGTGGCTGCTGCCGATGGATGTCAGGCGTTGTACCGGAGATGGATCAGGGGATACGGACGGCCCTGCGAATCGAGCGGTGAGCGGCCGGTTTCGACGAAGCCCATGCGGACGTAGAAGCCAACGGCCTGCGCGTTCTGTTCGTTGACGTCGGTACTCAGCTGCGGATGCAGGGCGAGTGCGTGCTGCAACAGCTGCCGACCGATACCAGTGCCGCGCACGTCGGGATCGATGAACAGCGCTTCCATGTGTGTGCCGTCGATCAGCATGAAGCCCAAGGGCCGATCCTGCGCATCGACGGCAACGGTCATCGGCGCCTGTGGCAGGAAGGCAGCCACTTCGGCATCGATGGCCTGACGGTCTTCGGCGCTGAGGAAATCGTGGGTGGCGTCGACGGCGCGGCGCCAGAGGTCGACGAGGGCGGTGCCGTCGTCGGCGCGCGAGGGGCGCAGGGTGGTCATGGGTTCACCAAGGTGCTTGACAGGAATGCGCAGTATGAAGTTTTCCGGCGGCGCCTGCAGAAGTGGATTCACCCGGTGTGGCGATGGCGGATGAAGGGGCTGTAGGCTGTGGCCTCTGCGCGCAGCACCACGCCGTCCTCGAAATCTCCGCTGTCGTTGAAAGGCACGGTGGGCCACTGCGGCCATTGCGCGAGTCGTTCGCAGTAGCAATCGGCGGCCGCAGCCAATGCCTCGTCGTGCGCCTGCACGCGCTCCGGTGCCAGCCCGGAACGCACACCATGCACCACATGCGGTTCCATCACGTCGAAGCCGACGTAGCGCAGGCTGTACATCAACGGCCACAGCAACAACCGGGTATCACCCTCGCGGCCGTCGACGGCGCAGGCCCGTGCCGATGAGCCGGTGGTGATGCTCAGCAACGCGCGCTTGCCGCGCATCACGCCGTGCTCGTGGCGCTGGCGGCTGTTGTACATCGGCCCGTAGACCAGCACGCGGTCCAGCCAGCCCTTGAGGATGGCCGGTGCCGCGAACCACCACAGCGGGAACTGCAGGATCAGCAGGTCAGTGGCCTGCAGCAGCTGCAGGTGGCGGCGCACGTCGGTGGGCAGAAGATCATGCTCGGCGCTGTGGCGTTGTTCGCGCTGGGCATCGAAGCGTTCGCGCTGCAGGCGCTGAGGATGGTGGTATGCGGCTTCCAATGGATCGAAGCCTTCCGCATACAGATCGATTGCCTCCACCTGCACACCGTCACGCCGCAGCTGCTCGGCGGCCTGCGCGGCCAGATGGGCGTTGAACGAGCGGGGTTCGGGATGGGCAAGCAGGATCAGGGCGCGCATGGGGCGAGGTGTTGGGGGAGTGTGCGACCATCCTCGCGATGCCGGAGTGCCCCGGCAATTACGCACCTTGAGGTAACCATGGCCTATCCGGGCGATGTCTATGCCGCCGATTGCTCGGCACGCGATGCGCTGGCGCTGATCTCCGGCAAGTGGGTGATGCTGCTGTTGCCAGCGTTGGCGCAGGGCCCGCAACGCAACGGCGCACTGCTGCGGAAGATCGAAGGCATCTCGCAGAAGGTGCTGACGCAGACCCTGCGGCAGCTGGAGCGCAACGGCCTGGTGGAGCGCTGCGATCTGGGGAGCAAGCCGCTGCATGTCGAATACCGGTTGACCGAGGTTGCGCGCAGCCTGGTAGACACCCTGACCGCGCTGGACCGTTGGGCAGAGCACAATTTCCCGGCGCTGGACGCCGCCCGCGAGCGCTTCGACGCGCGTTAGCGGCGCCTGCACGGCCCCGGGCGTACAATGCGGCCCCGGCGGCCATCCTGGCCCTGTAGACACGCGAGAACCGCCATGACCGATGCCCTGGGTGTACCGGTGCACGACGCCGATGAACGCTGGATGCGCCATGCGCTGGCGCTGGCCGAGCGTGCGCAGCGCGAGTTCGACGAGATCCCGGTCGGTGCGGTACTGGTGAGCGCCGATGGCCAGCTGCTGGGCGAGGGCTGGAACCTCAACATCGCCTCGCACGACCCCAGTGCGCATGCCGAGATCGTAGCCATGCGCGCCGGTGGCAGGTTGCTGGCCAACCACCGGTTGCTTGGCAGCACCCTGTACGTGACCCTGGAGCCCTGTGCGATGTGCGCGATGGCGATCGTGCATGCACGCGTCTCGCGCCTGGTCTACGGCGCCAGCGACCCCAAGACCGGGGCCTGCGGCAGCGTGTTCGACCTGCTCGGCGATACCCGCCACAACCACCGCGTCGAGATCCACGGCGGGGTGCTGGCCAAGGAGGCCAGCATGCGCCTGACCAACTATTTCCGTGCCAAGCGTGGCAAGCCGCCGCTGCTGCTGGAAGACCATGCCGGCGAGGCCTGAGGGGCGAACGGGTATGATGGGCGCCTCTTTCCTTCACCGGTAGGCCGCGCGCCTGCCCAGCAACGAGGCGACACATGGCGGACAACGGCGCGGCCAACGAACGACTGATCTGGATCGACCTGGAAATGACCGGGCTGGATACCGACAACGATTCGATCATCGAGATCGCCACCGTGGTCACCGATGCCCAGCTGAACGTATTGGCCGAAGGTCCGGAGTTCGCCATCCACCACCCGCTTGAAACCCTGGAAGCGATGGATGAGTGGAACCGCAACCAGCATCGCCGTTCAGGCCTGTGGCAGCGCGTGGTGGACAGCACCACCACCCTCGGCCAGGCCGAGGCACAGACAGTGAACTTCCTGGCGCAGTGGATTCCGGCCGGCCTGTCGCCGATGTGCGGCAACTCCATCTGCCAGGACCGCCGCTTCCTGCACCGCCAGATGCCGCGCCTGGAGAAGTACTTCCACTACCGTAACCTGGACGTGTCCACGGTGAAGGAACTGGCCAAGCGCTGGGCGCCGAACGTGGCCGCTGGCGTCGGCAAGAACAGCAATCACACCGCGCTGAGCGACGTGCACGATTCGATCGCCGAGCTGCGCCACTACCGCCAGTTCATGGGCGCGCTGTCGGGCCTGCCGACCTCTTGACCGGTAGCGCCGGCCGCTGGCCGGCAATCCCACGGGGGCGGCCCCCTTTCCAGCGGAAAGGGCCCTGACTCCCGCGACGAACCGTTCAACCATCCGGCGCTAAGATCAGCGCCATGAACGAGCCCATCCTGCTTCCCCGCGACATTGCCCACGACGCCCGCGACTGGTCCGACCTGCAGCGGGCGGTGGCCTTGCTTGAAGCGCCGACCCTGACCGCGCGCATGGCCAACCTGGTCGGCACGCCGCTGGAGTTCGCGGTGAAGGCGCTGCCCAAGGCGGTCTCCGGCCGCATCCACGGGGCGGTGCAGGCGGCGCTGTCCAAGTCGGCGCAGGCGGCCCTGTGGAGCATGGACAACTCACCTGGCAAGGGAGCGTCCACCCGCTGGCACAAGCTGGCGGCAGCCACCTCGGGTGCGGTCGGCGGGGCCTTCGGCTTCGCGGCCTTGTTCATCGAGCTGCCGGTGTCGACCACCATCATGATGCGCGCGGTGGCGGACGTGGCCCGCAGCGAGGGTTTCGACCTGTCCGAATTCAGCACCCGCCAGGCCTGCCTGGAGGTGTTCGCGCTGGGCGGCAACTCGCCGCGCGATGATGCCAGCGAGACCGGCTACTACCTGGCCCGCGGCTTCACCACCGACGTGATGCGCCATCTGTCGGCCGAACTGGCCGGGCGCGTGGTGACCGGCCGCGACCTGACCCTGGGCGTGGCGCCGAAGGAAGCTGGCAAGCTGCTGGCGAAGATGGTGGAGAAGGTGGCGGCGCGCTTTGGCGTAGTGGTTACCGAGAAATTCGCCGCGCAGGCGGTGCCGATCGTCGGTGCGGCCGCAGGTGCAACACTGAATACCATGTTCACCGATTACTACCAGGACATGGCGCGCGGCCACTTCATTGTGCGTCGGCTGGAGCTCAAGTACGGGGAAGACGTGGTGCGCAGCTGCTATGACCGCGTGGCACATGGCGCGGTCAAGATTGAGCCGACGCTGTAATCGGTACTGGGGTCAGAGTCCTTTGCGTTGCAATGGGATCCGACCCCGGTTGCGCGCGGGGTCGGATCCCGTTCCGCAGGAAGGGGCTCTGACCCCTGGGCGGCCATCCTTGCCTCGGGGGAACAATTGTTTTGCCGGCGCATGCCTGTTGCATGGCAGTCGGCATCCCCATCCTTTGCGGCACTCCCCCCCGCAAGAGATTGCCGCCATGATGTTCACCCCCCACCGCCTGGGCGCGCTGACGTTGCCCAACCGCATCGTGATGCCGCCGATGACACGCTCGCGTGCAGCGCACGGCAACGTCGCCACCGCGGATATGGCCGCGTATTACGCGCAGCGCGCAAGTGCCGGCCTGATCGTCAGCGAAGGCACCCAGATCAGCCCGCAGGGCCAGGGTTATGCCTGGACCCCGGGCATCCACAGCCCGGAACAGGTGCAGGGCTGGCGCCGGGTGACCGATGCGGTGCACGCCGCTGGCGGCCGCATCTACGCCCAGCTGTGGCATGTGGGCCGGGTCTCGCACGTGGCCCTGCAGCCCGGCGGCGCCGCGCCGGTGTCGTCGTCGGCGCTGCTGGCCGAGGGCGCGAAGGTATTTGTCGACCCCACCGGCGCAGGCCCGGAAGCGGGCGTGGGTGAAATGATCCAGCACTCGATGCCGCGCGCGCTGGCCGAGGACGAGATTCCGGGCATCATCGCCGACTATGCCCAGGCCGCCCGCAATGCACTGGCCGCCGGCTTCGATGGCGTCGAGCTGCACGGGGCCAATGGCTACCTGATCAACCAGTTCATCGACTCGCAGGCCAACCAGCGCAGCGACGGCTATGGCGGCTCGCTGCAGAACCGGCTGCGTTTCCTGCGCGAGGTCGTGGAGGCGGTGACCGCGGTGACGGGCGGTGATCGTGTGGGCGTGCGCCTGGCGCCGCTGACGACGCTGCAGGGCGCGGTGGACGATACGCCGCAGGCTACCTACCTGGCCGCGGCGCACCTGCTGGGTGCGCTGGGCGTGGGCTACCTGCACATCGCCGAAGCCGACTGGGACGATGCACCGCCGATGCCGGTGGCCTTCAAGCAGGCGCTGCGCATGGTCTACCCGGGCACCCTGATCTACGCCGGCAAGTACACCGCCGAGCGCGCCGAGCAGGCACTGGCGGAAGGCTGGGCCGACCTGATCGGCTTCGGTCGCCCGTTCATCGCCAACCCGGACCTGCCGGAGCGCCTGCGTCTGGGTGCGGAATTGAATCCGCCGGATCGGGCGACGTTCTTCGGCGGTGGTGCGGTCGGGTTCACCGATTACGCGACGCTGGAAGAGAGCGTCGCGGCCTGATCCTGGAGGCTGCCGGCCAGCGGCCGGCACTACCGGGGCGCGCGGGGCAGGGTAGTGCCGGCCGCTGGCCGGCATTTCTGTGTCGGATCAGGGCTTGTCGCGCACCAGCGCGTCGGCCTCGACCACGCCGCCATCCTTGCCATGCAGGTACAGGTGCATGTCCTGCTGCGGATACGGGATGTTGATGCCGGCCTTGTCGAAGCCCAGCTTGAGCTGTTCCAGCAGCGTGACCTTGGTACCGAACCAGTCGGCCGACTTCACGTAGCAGCGGATGCCAAGATTGATCGCGTGCGCGCCCAGCTCGTACACCACCACGTCCGGTGCCGGCGTCTGCAACACGCGCGGGTCGGCCTTCATCAGCGCCAGCGCGGTGTCGCGCGCCAGCTGGATGTTGTCTTCATAGCCGATGCCCACCACCAGTTCGACGCGGCGGGTCGGCTCGGCGGTCAGGTTGATGATCGGCGCGGCGGTGATCAACGTGTTCGGAATGGTGGTGTGCTGGTTGTCGGCACCGGTGATGACGGTCTGGAAGATGCGCACTTCGCGCACCGTGCCGGTCTGTCCGGCCACCGTCACCACATCACCGACGCGGAACGGGCGCAGCGTCACCAGCATCACGCCCGAGGCGATGTTGGACAGCGAATCCTTCAGCGCCAGGCCTACCGCCAGGCCGGCGGTGCCAAGTACGGCCAGCAGCGGGGTGATCTGCACGCCCAGCGTGCCGATCGCCAGCACCACCACGATCACCAGCGACGCGGCGTACACCACGTTGCGCAGGAAATTGCCCAGCATCGGGTCCACGCCCATGCGCGCGGTGGCGCGTGGCATCGCGTTGGACAGGCGTCGTGCCACCCACATGCCGACCAGCAGCACCACGATCGCGGCCAGCAATGGCACGCCGTAGGTCTCCAGCAGGCGTTCCCAATCGAGCGAGTGGAACCAGGGCGTTGCGGCGGGAGCGGGTGCGGCGGCGACGATCATGCGGAAATCCTTTGCTGCGGGGGAAGTCTGCGTGGGGCAGGGCGTACGTGGACGCCAGAAACACGAAGCCCCGCAGAGGCGGGGCTTGCGTGCAGCAGCAGTATGGGCGGACGCCGATGAACACGACGTCAGCCCATCATGGCATCAGCCGTTGGCCTTCAGCTTGGCCAGGCGCAGCCAGGTATCGACCACGGTGTCCGGGTTCAGCGACACCGACTCGATGCCTTCCTGCATCAGCCATTCGGCCAGATCCGGATGATCGGACGGGCCCTGGCCGCAGATGCCAACGTACTTGCCCTTGGCACGTGCCGACTTGATCGCCATCGACAGCAGCTTCTTCACTGCCGGGTTACGTTCGTCGAACAGGTGCGCGACGATCGACGAGTCACGGTCCAGGCCCAGGCTGAGCTGGGTCAGGTCGTTGGAGCCGATCGAGAAGCCGTCGAAGATTTCCAGGAACTCATCGGCGAGCAGTGCGTTGGACGGCACTTCGCACATCATGATGATCTTCAGGCCGTTCTCGCCCTGCTTCAGGCCGTTCTGTTCCAGCACCTCGATGACCTTGCGGCCTTCTTCCAGGGTGCGCACGAACGGAATCATGACCCACAGGTTGTCCAGGCCCATTTCGTTGCGCACGCGCAGCACGGCCTTGCACTCCAGCGCGAAGGCGGCCGAGAAGCTCGGGTCGACGTAACGGCTGGCGCCGCGGAAGCCGATCATCGGGTTCTCTTCGTGCGGCTCGTAGTTGCTGCCGCCGATCAGGTTGGCGTACTCGTTGGACTTGAAGTCCGACAGGCGCACGATCACGGCGTTCGGGGCGACCGAGGCGGTGAGGGTGGCGATGCCTTCGGCCAGGCGATCCACGTAGAAGCTGACCGGATCACCATAGCCGGCGATCTTCTCGTCGATCTTCTTCTTCGTCGCTGCGTCCTGGCGGTCGTATTCCAGCAGCGCGTTCGGGTGGATGCCGATGTGGCTGGCGATGATCATTTCCAGGCGGGCCAGGCCAATGCCGGCGTTCGGCAGCTGGCCGAAGTCGAAGGCACGTTCCGGGTTGGCCACGTTCATCATGATCTTCAGCGGTGCCGGCGGCATGTTGCCCAGATCGGTGGTGGTGCGCTCGAAGCCGAGCTTGCCTTCGTAGATGAAGCCGGTATCGCCTTCAGCGCAGCTGACGGTGACCAGCTGGCCATCTTCGATCACCTTGGTGGCGTTGCCCGAACCGACCACGGCCGGCACGCCCAGCTCGCGCGCGATGATCGCGGCGTGGCAGGTACGGCCGCCACGGTTGGTGACGATGGCCGAAGCGCGCTTCATCACCGGCTCCCAATCGGGATCGGTCATGTCGGCGATCAGCACGTCGCCCGGCTGCACGCGGTTCATGTCATCCAGCGTCTTCACCACGCGGGCCACGCCCGAGCCGATCTTGGCACCGACGGCACGACCTTCGGCCAGCACGTTGCCGCCCTTTTCAGTCAGCGCGAAGCGCTCGATCTGGGTGGCATGGCTGCGCGACTTCACCGTTTCCGGGCGGGCCTGCACGATGAACAGCTTGCCGCTGACACCGTCCTTGGCCCACTCGATGTCCATCGGGCGGCCGTAGTGCTTTTCGATGACCAGCGCCTGCTTGGACAGTTCCTGCACGTCCTCGTCGCTGATCGAGAAGGTGTTGCGCAGTTCGACCGGGGTGTCCTCGATCCTGACGCGCTCACCCGGGACATCCGAGTACACCATGCGGATCGCCTTGCTGCCGAGCGAACGGCGCAGGATCGCCGGCTTGCCGGCCTGCAGGGTGGGCTTGTAGACGTAGTACTCGTCCGGGTTGACCGCGCCCTGCACGACCATTTCGCCCAGGCCGAAGGACGAGGTGACGAACACCACGTCGCGGAAGCCGGACTCGGTGTCCAGGGTGAACAGCACGCCGGAGGAACCGACGCCCGAACGCACCATCAGCTGCACGCCGGCGGACAGGAACACGTCCTCATGCTTGAAGCCGTGGTGCACGCGGTAGGCGATGGCGCGGTCGTTGTACAGCGAGGCGAACACTTCCTTGACCTTGTGCACGACGTCGTCGGCACCGGTGACGTTGAGGAAGGTTTCCTGCTGGCCGGCGAAGGAGGCATCCGGCAGATCCTCGGCGGTGGCCGAGGAACGCACGGCCACGGCCACGTCGCCGCCGCCATTGTCGGCGCTCAGCTGGGCGTAGGCGGTGCGGATGTCCTGGTCCAGCTGCGGCTGCAGTGGCGCATCGATCACCCAGGTGCGGATTTCCTTGCCGGCGGCGGTCAGTGCGTTGACGTCCTCGACGTCCAGCGTGGCCAGCTTGTCGAAGATGCGCTTGGACAGATCGTTGTGCGCGATGAAGTCCTTGAAGGCTTCAGCGGTGGTGGCATAACCGCCCGGCACCGAAACGCCCAGACCGGCGAGGTTGCCGATCATCTCGCCCAGCGACGAATTCTTGCCGCCTACGCGGGCCAGATCGGCCAGACGCAGTTCGTGCAACCACAGGATGTTCTCGTTCAAGCGCGATGCTCCGTTTGGCCATCGCCCGAGGCGGGCTGAGTGGCCGCGTCCGTAGGAAGAAGCCGATATGATGCCGGGCAGAGCACCGTCGGCACAAGCTTGTGCTGGCGGCCTTTTTAAGCTTCGTAGGGGGTAAAAGCGCGCATGTCGACCATCCGTCCGGTGTTCTACGTTTCCGATGGAACCGGTATCACCGCTGAAACCATTGGGCATAGCCTGCTTACCCAGTTCTCCGGGTTCAGCTTCATTACCGACCGCATGTCGTTTGTCGACGACCCCGAAAAAGCGCGTGAAGCCTGTGCCCGGATCCAGGCGGCGGGGGAGCGGTACCAGGTCCGGCCGATCGTGGTGAACTCCTGCGTGGACCAGAGCCTGAGCCTGATCCTGGCCGACAGCGGGGCGCTGATGCTGGATGTGTTCGCGCCGTTCATCGAGCCGCTGGAGCGTGAACTGGCCAGTCCGCGCCTGGCGCGGGTCGGCCAGGCCCACGGCATGGTCGATTTCGACACCTACCACCGCCGCATCAACGCGATGAACTTCGCCCTGACCCATGACGATGGGATCGCGGTGAACTACGACGATGCCGACGTGATCCTGGTGGCGGTGTCGCGCGCCGGCAAGACGCCCACCTGCATCTACCTGGCCCTGCATTACGGGGTGCGCGCGGCCAACTACCCGCTGACCGACGAAGACCTGGAAAGTGACCGCCTGCCGCCGCGGCTGCGTGCCTACCGGCGCAAGCTGTTCGGCCTGACCATCGACCCGGATCGTCTGCAGCAGATCCGCCAGGAGCGTCGCCCGAACTCGCGCTACGCCAACCTGGACACCTGCAAGCGCGAGGTGGCCGCGGCCGAGACCATGTTCCGCATGGAGCGGATCCCGACCCTGAGCACCACGCATACCTCGATCGAGGAGATTTCCAGCAAGGTGCTGGCCACGCTGGGTCTGCAGCGCGAGCTGTATTGATCCTCACCTAGTAGAGCCGGCCGCTGGCCGGCTGGCCGATGAACCCTCGGCTGCGATGCAGGGCTGCCGGCCAGCGGCCGGCACTACCCAGGGGTTGGCTTGCACGTGTGCGCCCCCACGTTGAAGCACCAACGTGTAGGATCGACCCATGGCCCAAGCCTCGCCCCGCACCGAACGCATTCCCCGCCTGAGCCGGCTCAGCTGGCTCATGGGCCTGTACGCGGAAAACTACCGCCACCTGGTGCGCCTGTTCGAACCGGCCGGACTGGTGGCGGGCAGCTACATTTCCTCGATCGGCGACGGCCTGGATGTCCGCCTGGACGTGATCGAGTGCCACCGCTACACGGTGGAACTGCGCCTGACCTACGACCTGGCCGACCCGGTCACCGGTGAGCCGGATCCCTCGGCATATGTGCGCCTTTACCGTGACGCGCGCCAGGCCGAGACCACCCACTGCTACGTCGGTCGTCGCTGGCAGGACACCATGGGCCTGTACCCGCCGCCGGCGGAGCTGATCAGCCACCGCATGCGGATGAACACCTTCCTCGGCAAGTGGCTGGAATACCTGGCCGAGCGTGGCCACGGTGTCGCCACCCTGCGCCGCGATCCCGACGGCGCCGGCACGCCCGCCGAGCGCCGCCTGTCGCTGGTGCGCTGATCGGCCATAATCCACGGCTGACCTGCCGCTGGATGCTGCCCCATGCCGTATACCCCGATCGTCGCCACCCTGGGCTATGTGCTGTCGCCCGATCGTCGCCAGGTGTTGATGATCCACCGCAACACCCGTCCCGGTGACCACCACCTGGGCAAGTACAACGGGCTGGGCGGCAAGATCGAAGCGGACGAGGATGTGGCGGCCAGCATGCGCCGCGAGATCGCCGAGGAAGCCGGCATCCTCTGCACCGACATGCACCTGCGCGGCACCATCAGCTGGCCGGGCTTCGGCAAGCACGGCGAGGACTGGCTGGGCTTCGTGTTCGTCATCGATGGATTCGAGGGCACCCCGCACGGCGGCAACCACGAGGGCACGCTGGAGTGGGTGGACCTGGACAAGCTGGACACGCTGCCGATGTGGGAGGGCGACCGCAACTTCCTGCCGCTGGTGTTCGACGCCGACCCGCGCCCGTTCCATGGGGTGATGCCGTACAAGGACGGCCGCATGGTCAGCTGGTCCTACAGTCGTCTGTGACCCGAAGAATCGGGTGGGCGCCAACCTTTCGGGTGGGTGCCAACCTTGGTTGGCACGCTCCCCTGGTTAATTAATACCCGGGCAATATTGACTCCCGTAAATTACCCGGGCAATATTGGCGCGTCACCTCTGATGCCATTGCCATGCCTGCGTCCCGACTTCCTCCCTTCAGCTGTTTCGACGGCCATCGCCTGGTCGCTTCCGGTACCCCTGAAGTGGCTGCGCTGGCGTTGAAACAGCTGCGTGCCGACAACGCCGCCGGTCCGCTGCTGGTATTCGACAAC
Organism: Stenotrophomonas sp. AG209; assembly: GCF_003550055.1. Taxonomy (NCBI): domain Bacteria; kingdom Pseudomonadati; phylum Pseudomonadota; class Gammaproteobacteria; order Lysobacterales; family Lysobacteraceae; genus Stenotrophomonas; species Stenotrophomonas sp. AG209. The sequence continues at coordinate 765,841 of NZ_QXDB01000001.1, read as the reverse complement.
GCCAGCGGCCGAACCCGCGATTTCGACACGCGCGGCAGCGACGCAGAACTGCTGGCGCGGGTGACCGAAGCGTTTCCCGCCGCCATGGAGGCGGAGGCCGATGCCACTGCCGAAGATGCACCCGCAACCCCGCGTGGCCGTGGCCGCCCCAAGCTGGGCGTGGTCGCCCGCGAAGTGACGCTGTTGCCGCGCCATTGGGCGTGGCTGGCCGAACAGCCGGGTGGGGCTTCCGTGGTACTGCGCAGGCTGGTGGAAGCGGCCAGCCGTGCCGGTGCCGACAAGGACCGGCAGCGCCGCCACAGCGAGCGTGCCTATCACTTCCTGCAGGCCATCGCCGGTGACCTGCCGGGCTTCGAGGAGGCCATCCGCGTGCTGTTCGCGCACGACCGCGCGGGCCTGGAAGCGGCGCTGCATTCCTGGCCCGAGGACGTGCGTGACCACGCCCTGCGCCTGGCCTTCGAAGACGCTGACGGCTGAGCCATCGCGCCGTTGCTGAGCGACGGCGTCATCTGATCGCGGGCCGCGGCCCGCTTCCCCTGTGCTTGCTTTGCTGGCGGAAACGCCGGGCAGGGCGGCGCCTTGCCCAGAGAACCCCATGAGCACCCCTGTACATCCGATACCTCCGGCAGCACCCCCGCTTTGGCGCACCTACCTGACGCTGCTGCTGCCGATGTTGCTGACCAATGCGCTGCAGCTGGCCGCAGGCACGCTGGACAACATCTATCTCGGCCACCTGCTTGGCACACAGGCGGTGGCTGCGGCCGCCGCGTTCTTCCCGGTCTTCTTCCTGCTGCTGGCCCTGGTGATGGGCCTGGCCACGGGCGCAATGGTGTTGATCGGCCAGGCCTGGGGCGCGGGTCGCCCGCAGCAGGCACGCGCGGTGGCTGGCAGCGCGGTGGCGCTGATCCTGCTGTTGTCGGTGCTGGTGATGGCCTTGGGCGGCGGTTTCGCGCCACAGCTGCTGGCGGCGCTGGGTACGCCGGCAGCGGTCCTCAGTGAGTCCATTGTCTATGCGCGCGTGCTGCTGCTGGCGGCCCCGGCGTTCTTCCTGCTGTGGCTGGCCACTGCCGTGAGCCGTGCAGTGGGCGATGCGACGTCGCCGCTGCATGCGCTGCTGCTGGCCACGGCGGTCGGTCTGCTGTGCACGCCGCTGCTGATCCTGGGCGGGGCAGGCCTGCCGCAGCTGGGTTCGGCCAGTGCGGCCGTATCCGCGGCGTTCGCGTCGCTGCTGGCCCTGGCCTGGTTGCTGTGGCGCTGGCATCGGGTGCGGCATCCGCTGGCGCCGGGCCGTGACCTGCTGCGCGCCATCCGTTTCGACGGCGCGATCATCCGCGAGATGCTGCGCATCGGCGTGCCGTCTTCGTTGCAGATGCTCAGCCTGGCCATTGCCGAGATCGTGTTGCTGGGCTGGATCAACCGCTACGGCTACACGGCCACGGCCGCCTATGGTGCGGTCAACCAGTTGATGAGCTGGGTGCAGCTGCCGGCGATGTCACTGGGCATTACCGCCACCATCCTCGCGGCGCATGCGATGGGCGCGGGGCGTACGGCGCGGCTGCCCGCCATCGCCCGCGCCGGCGTGCTGCTTGGACTGGCGATGCTGAGCGCGGTGGTGCTGCTGGTGATGGTGCTGGCGCCCTGGCTGACTGGGCTGATCCTGGTGACGACCGAAGCGCGCGAACTGGCCACGCTGCAGTTGCGCACAGTAGCGTGGGGCGTGCTGGCGATGGGAGGCAGCACTGTGCTGGTCGGGGTGATGCGCGGCAGCGGAACGGTTTTGCTGCCCGCGTTGCTGGGCATGGCGGCGGTACTGCTGCTGGAGCTGCCGCTGGCGATGTGGTTGCAGGCGCGGCATGGGCTGGCCGGCGTGTGGTGGGCGTGGCCGCTGGGGTTGCTGGCGATGCTGGTGATGCAGGTGTTCTGTTTCGCGCGTTGGCGTCGGGTGCAGGCTGGGTAGTGCCGGCCTCTGGCCGGCAACCCGGAACGGTCGGGGCAGCCGGCCAGCGGTCGGGGCAGCCGGCCAGCGGCCGGCTCTACCACTTCAGCGCCGCTGTGCCAGCAGCAGGTGGAAGTGCTTTTCGCGGGTCTGGCCGTCATTGCCGCTTGCGGTTTCGCGGTGGCTGCGCCAGGCCGAGACGCGGAAGCCGGATACCCGCAGGGCCAGCTCCACCGCGTCCAGTTCATGCAGCTGGAAATCGGCGGCGAACGGCAGGCTGCGCATGAAGGCCGCATCGCCAAACGCCAGGCACAAGCGGCCGCCCCGGCGCAGCACCCGCGCCAGCTCGTCCAGCACCGGGGCCAGGTTTGGCCAGAAGTACAGGGTATTGACCGCCAGCGCCGCATCCATCGAGGCATCGCTGACTGGCAGGGCATGGGCGTCGCCGAGGCGCATCGTGGCACGGTCGCTCAGCCCGGCGGCGCTCAGGCGCTGATTGCCGGCCTCGACCATGGCAGCGGACAGTTCGATCCCCAGGTACTGGCTGTCCGCGGCCTGCAGAAGCGCGGGCGCGAAGGCGGCGTTGCCGGGACCGATCTCCAGGATGCGTTCGCCTGCCGACACCGCCAGCAGGCCGATCGCCGCGCGGTTGAGCGCGCCGTTGCTGCGATTCATTGAATCGGCCACCGCCAGTGCGGCGTCGCCATGGGGCTGCCGCAGCTGCGCGGCCAGGGAGGAGGCATCCAGCATCGTCATCGTCGTCCGTCGGTGGGTTTCGGACGTGGCGGCGGCGGGCCCGCCGATGACCATAGCGCCGACTCTGCCGCTTGGGAAGTAGGGAAACCCCGCGGAAGGGTGATGAGGAAATGTCCACCGTCGCAGTCGGTGAGATCTGGTTGTCCACAGGGGGTGTGGATTACGCGTGGGCAACTTTGTGGATAAGCCGCGACAGGCGCCACCCCCCTAGGCTGTCAAGATGGGTGGCGAAAAATTCACCGCCGGTGACGACGGGTGAGGGAGCGGTGAAGGAGTGGCCCTGCCAGCGCTGTCGCCAGCGGCGGCGCTCGCGGTAACCTGTGGGCCTTGATGCTCCGTGAGACCCCATGAAACGTCACTTCTCGATGCTGCGCGAATTCCAGCTGGCCGACTGGTTCACCCTGGCCAATGCTTTCTGCGGCACCGGTGCGGTGTTTGCCGCGATGCGCTTCCTGCAGGACGGCGAGCGCGGCTACCTGCTGTTCGGCATGGCGCTGATCCCGCTGGCCTTCATCTTCGACGCCCTCGACGGGCGCATCGCGCGCTGGCGCAAGTCCAGCTCCACCCTCGGCCGCGAACTGGACTCGCTGTCCGACGTGATCTCCTTCGGCGTGGCACCGGCAGCGCTGGCGTATGCCTGCGGCATGCAGGGCGGCTGGGACTGGCTGGTACTGAGCTACTTCGTCTGCTGTGGTGTCAGCCGCCTGGCACGCTACAACGTCACCGCCGAGGCGCTGGCCGGCGACGAGGGCAAGGTCGCGTATTTCGAGGGCACCCCGATCCCGACCAGCCTGCTGCTGGTGATCGTGCTGGCGATCGCCGCCGGTACCGATGCCATCGGCCAGAACATCTGGTTCGGCCAGTGGCAGATCGGCCCGTGGCAGCTGCACCCGATGGTGCTGTTGTTCGCCCTGTCCGGGTCGCTGATGATCAGCAAGACCCTGCGTATCCCCAAGCCATGAGCCAGCCCTGCGGAGGCCTGCGATGACCAGCTCTGCCCACGACACCGGCAGCAGTGATTTCGAAGCCCTGGCCCGGCAGTACTTCGGCGCCTGGGGCGATGCCCTGCGCCATGCGAGCACGCCCGGCGCCCCGGCCGGTGACGATCCCGGCAGCTGGCAGCGGTTGTTCGACTGGTGGGGCCAGCTGCTGCCCGAACAGGCGCACGGCGCGCCGGAAGATGCCATGCGCCGGTTCCGCGAACAGGCGGGCAGCTGGTACGGCACCATGCAGGAAGTCGCCGCCCGGTTTGCCGGCCGCGACGCCAGCAGTGCCGACGTCGCCCAGGCCTGGCGCGAAGCGGTGCAGGGGCAGGGTGACGGCATGCTGCAATGGATGCTGCAGGGCGCGCGTGGCAGCACCCACGCCGGTGCCGCGGTGCCGGAATTCGCCGCCTGGCTGCAGCAGTTCCAGCTGCAGGCCGGCCCGTGGCTGCAGAGCCCGGCGTTCGGGCCTGGCCGCGAGCATCAGGCGCGGTGGCAGGCCCTGCTGCGTGCGCAGGAGGAATACCAGCAGCATTCGCGCGCCTACGTCGATCAGATCAAGCAGGCGCTGGACGAGGCCTTCGCACTGTTCGAGCAGCGGCTGGCCGAGCACGAGCAGCCCGGCAGCCAGCTGACCAGCGCCCGCGCGATGTTCGACCTGTGGATTGAAGTGGCGGAGGAAGCCTACGCCAAGGTCGCCATGTCCGAGCCGTTCCAGCAGGTATACGCCGCGCTGGGCAACGCACAGATGCGGCTGCGCGCCGGCCTGCAGCGCGAGGTGGAACAGATGAGTGAACGGATCGGCCTGCCGACCCGCAGCGAGATGGACGCAGCACACCGCCGCATCGCCGAGTTGGAGCGCAGCCTGCGCCGCCTGCAGGCGCAGGTGGTGGCCATGGCCGGTACGGGCGAGGTCGATCCGGTGGCGCAGCCGGCACCGGCGAAGGTGAAGCCTGCCGCGCGCAAGGCCGCGAAGAAGGCCGCGCCGGCAAAGAAGGCGTCTGCGAAAAAGGTGTCTGCGAAGAAGGCGCCCGCGAAAAAGGCTGCACCTCGCACTTCCACGCGGGCGCGTGACCGATGAAAGGACCGCTGGGCTTCAACGCCGATGACCTGATGCAGGAAACCCTGGCCATGCAGCGCAAGCTGATGGAAGGGCTGAAGCTGCTGCCGCAGGTGGAAGACGTGGACTATGGCGTGACCGCGCGCGAGGAAGTCTGGCGCGACGGCAAGGTGGTGCTGTACCGCTTCGTCGGCGAGCAGGCACCGACCCGGCGCACGCCGCTGCTGATCGTCTACGCGCTGGTCAACCGGCCGTACATGGTCGACCTGCAGGCCGACCGATCGCTGGTGCAGAAGCTGCTGGCGCTGGGCCAGGACGTCTACGTACTGGACTGGGGCTACCCGGATCGCTCGGAGCGCTTCCAGACCCTGGAGGACTACCTGCTGCGCTACATCGATGGCGCCGTGGATGCGCTGCGCGCGCGCAGTGGTGGCCCGGTCGACCTGCTCGGCATCTGCCAGGGCGGCGTGTTCGCGCTGTGTTACGCCGCACTGCGCCGGCAGAAGCTGGGCAAGCTGATCACCATGGTCACCCCGGTTGATTTCCAGACCGCCGACAACATGCTCTCGCACTGGGCGCGGCAGGTGGACGTGGACCTGCTGGTCGACACGCTGGGCAACATCCCGGCCGACCTGATGAATGCCAGTTACCTGATGCTCAAGCCGTTCCGCCTGAACGTGCAGAAGTACGTCGGCCTGCTCGACATCCTCGATGACAAGGCAGCGCTGGAGGATTTCCTGCGCATGGAGAAGTGGATCTTCGATTCACCGGACCTGGCGGGCGAGGCGTTCCGCGACTTCATCAAGCAGTTCTACCAGGGTAACGGGCTGGTGAACGGCACGGTGCGGATCGGCGAGGAAGCGGTGGATCTGTCGCAGGTGACCCTGCCGGTGCTGAACATCTATGCCGAGCAGGACCATCTGGTGCCGCCGGATGCCTCGCGCGCAATGCGTGGACGCCTGGGTACGGACGACTACACCGAATCCAGTTTCCGCGGCGGCCATATCGGCATCTACGTGTCCGGCCGCGCACAGCGCGAAGTGCCGGCCACGATCGATGGCTGGTTGAAGGCGCGCGACGCGTAAAGGCTGCTTCGGTTTTTGTAGCGTCGAGCCATGCTCGACTGCATGGAGAATGATGATGTCGCAAAGGATTTCGCAGCTGCTTGCCACGCTGCTGCTGGCAGCGCCCCTTGCCCAGGCCGCCCCCAGCGCGGATGCGCGAAGAGAAATCGCCCAGCTGATCTCCAGCCTGGACGGCTCCCAATGCCGGTTCCAGCGCAATGGCAGCTGGTACGACGGCAGCGATGCGCGCGCGCACCTGCAGCGCAAGTACGACTACCTGCTGAAGAAGGACATGGTGGACAGCGCCGAGCAGTTCATCGAGCGCGCCGCCAGCCAGAGCAGCATGAGCGGCAAGCCCTATCGCATCCAGTGCCCGGGGCAGCCTGAACAGACGGCAGCGGCCTGGTTCGGTGCACGCCTGCAGGCATTGCGTCACCGCACGCCGTAGACACGGCCCGGGTGTAGAGTCGAGCCATGCTCGACTGGTTCTGCCCGCAAGCCGAGGAGACGCCGCCATGAACACCACGCCCAAGACGCTGTCGCGCTCGCTGAACGACCGCATGATTGCCGGCGTGATGGGCGGAATCGCCCACCGCTTTGGCTGGAACCCCACGCTGGTGCGGATCGTGTTCGTGCTGGTCTCGATCGGCTCGGCGGCTTTCCCCGGCATCCTGGTCTACCTGATCCTGTGGCTGCTGATGCCGAACGAGGCCGATTGAAGACTGCTCCGGAGCCCTGGCCGGTCTGGCTGCGCGCGCTGCAGGTGCTGGGCGCGGCATGGGCGTCCCCCAATTCCCTGCTCGGCCTGATCGGTGGCCTGGCCGGCATGCTCGGCGGCGCGACGCTGCGCTGGAGCGGGCGGGACTGCGCCCTGGTGTTCGACCGCTGGCCGTGGGGGCCGGGCGGGGCGATCACGCTGGGCAATGTGATCCTGCATACCGGCCATGACCTGGGCATTTCCTGCCGCACCTATGCGCACCAGGCCGGGTGGGGCGTGGAGCCGCTGATCCGGCTGGACGACCACGAGCGCGCGCACGTGTACCAGTACATGGTGCTGGGGCCGCTGTACCTGCCGGTATACCTGCTGTGTGGTGGCGTGAGTGCGCGCAACCCGTTCGAGCGCGCGGCGGATCATTTCGCCCGGTTCGGGCGTGGCTGGTGGCCGTAGGTTCCAGCCAACGGCGCAGCCCCTCGTGGCTTGGTCGCGGAATATGTTTCATGTGATTGGGTCGGGCGGGGTGGGTTCGCGGGACACGCCGTAAACCCGTCCCTGGGGGCTCGATGGCGCCATCCATGGCGCCAACGGTCCCGCGAACCCACCCCGCCCGACCCCTGACAGTTTCCGTGCGCGTCCAGCCACGGAGAAGAAAAGGAACAGCAGAAGCGGGTCGCGCGCTGCGCTTGCTCGTGTAGAGCCGAGCCTGCGCTCGGCTTCGCGGACTGGCCTGAAAGCAGCCGAGCGTGGGCTCGACTTTACAAAAAGCGGCCAGCCAGGCTGCCATTGCTTTTGATCTTCTTTTTTCTTCTCCGTGGGTGGCAGGCCACCGAAATCTGTCAGCGGTCGGGAGGGTGGGTAGGCCGGGGTGTCCGCGGCATGGATGCCGCGGCCAAGCCCCCATGGATGGGTTCACGGCGTCCCCGGCCTACCCACCCTCCCGGCCAGCCCACAGGAAACCGGCTTTCCGCGACCAACCAAACCACCCACGAGGGGCTGCGCCGTTGGCGGGAATCCCCTGCGTATTCGTTAGCCGGAAGTTAAAGATCCGTAAGCATTCTGCTGCGATCCCGCAGTCATCTGCATGCAACCGATCGTCATTAGCCTTCGTGACGTTCCAGTCAGGTTCGACGCGGTAAGCTCTCCCTCGATGAGCTCGCAGCATCGCTCATCGAGTGCAGTACGCAGTAGCAATTTGGAGGAATACATCACATGGCAATCGTTCTTTATGTCGGTGGTAGCAAGGATGGCGAGAAGGGCGTGGTGCCCTACGGCTTCAGCAAATCCCGCGCCGACACCGCGCTGGGGCCGGAGTTCTACACGGAGCGGTTCATGGAACTGCAGGGTGTCGGCAAGGTCCGCCTGATGGCCCTGGAAAGCATGCGTGACGACATCGTCATGCAGCGCGCCGCCCGCCACTACCGCTGACCTTCGCAACACGCGGCAGGGCGCGCCCACCATCGTGCGCCCGCGCCGGCATCCCAGCCCAGGGCCAGTCCGAGCCCTCTCTTCGCCAGGATGCCGGCGTCCACTCCGGCCCCGCCGCTGAACCTCGCCCCCTGTCAATGCCTTGTCCGGCTCCGTTGTGGATTGCCAGAATGGGGTCTTCTCGAAACGCGGCACAGACCTGAAGCAATGCACGACGCCAAGAACGCCCAGAGCGCGCTCGCCCAGCAGATCGCCCAGACCATCGCCGACGAGATCGGTGCCCAGTCCGCCCAGGTACGTGCCGCCGTCGGCCTGCTCGACGAGGGCGCCAGCGTTCCGTTCATCGCGCGCTACCGCAAGGAAGTGACCGGGGGCCTGGACGACACCCAGCTGCGCAACCTCGAAGTGCGCCTGACTTACCTGCGCGAACTGGAAGACCGGCGCGCGGCGGTGCTGGCCAGCATCGGCGAGCAGGGCAAGCTCAGCGACGAACTGCGCAACGACATCCTGGCCGCCGATACCAAGAGCCGGCTGGAAGACCTGTACCTGCCGTACAAGCCCAAGCGCCGTACCCGCGCCCAGATCGCCCGCGAGGCCGGCCTGGAGCCGCTGGCCGATGGCCTGCTGGCCGACCCGACGCAGGACCCGCAGGTCTTTGCCGCTGGTTTCGTCGACACCGACAAGGGCGTGGCCGACACCAAGGCCGCGCTGGAAGGCGCCCGCGCGATCCTGATGGAGCGCTGGGGCGAAGATGCCGCGCTGGTTGGCGAGCTGCGCACCTGGCTGGGCGAGACCGGCGTGATCCGCGCCCGCGTGGCCGAGGGCAAGGAAACCGAAGGCGCCAAGTACCGCGATTATTTCGAGCATGCGGAGGCGCTGGCGAAGATTCCATCGCACCGCTTGCTGGCACTGTTCCGTGCGCGCCGCGAGGAGATCCTGTTCCTGGAACTGGACCCGGGCAGCGATGCCGAAGCCGGCCATCAGTACGCCGAAGGACGCGTGGCGCGCAAGGCCGGCATCGCCGATCAGGGCCGTGCCGCCGACCGCTGGCTGCTGGATGCCTGCCGCCTGACCTGGCGCGCCAAGCTGCACACCCATCTGCTGCTGGACCTGTTCAACCAGGCCCGCGAGAAGGCCGAGGCCGAAGCCATTGCGGTGTTCGGCGACAACCTGAAGGACCTGCTGCTGGCCGCACCGGCCGGCCCGAAGACCGTACTCGGGCTGGACCCGGGCATCCGCACCGGCTGCAAGATTGCCGTGGTCGATGCCACCGGCAAGCTGGTCGCCACCGACACCATCTACCCGCATGAGCCGCGTCGCCAGTGGGAGCAGTCGCTGCAGACGATCAAGCAGCTGTGCGCCAAGCACAACGTGGAACTGATCGCGATCGGCAACGGCACCGCCAGCCGCGAAACCGACAAGCTGGCCGGCGAAGCGATCAAGGCTGTCGCCAACCCGAAGCTGCAGAAGGTGGTGGTCAGCGAGGCGGGTGCGTCGGTGTACTCGGCGTCCGAGTTCGCGGCGAAGGAATTCCCGGGGCTGGACGTGTCGCTGCGTGGCGCGGTGTCGATCGCGCGCCGCCTGCAGGATCCGCTGGCCGAACTGGTGAAGATCGAGCCCAAGGCGATCGGGGTCGGCCAGTACCAGCACGACGTGGATCAGTACCGCCTGGCCCGGGCGCTGGATGCGCGCGTGGAGGACTGCGTGAACGCGGTCGGCGTGTACGTGAACACCGCGTCGGCTGCGCTGCTGTCGCGGGTGTCTGGCCTGTCTTCCACCGTGGCCGAGAACATCGTGCGCCATCGTGACGACAACGGCCCGTTCAAGCGTCGCAAGGATCTGCTCAAGGTCGCGCGCCTGGGCGAGAAGACCTTCGAGCAGTGTGCCGGCTTCCTGCGTATCGCCGATGGTGACCAGCCGCTGGACGCCTCGGCGGTACACCCCGAAGCCTATCCGGTGGTTGAGCGCATCGTGGCCAGCACCGCGCGCCCGATCAAGGCGCTGATCGGCGATGGCAGCTTCCTGCGTGGCCTGAAGGCCGAGCAGTTCACCGATGCCACCTTCGGCGTGCCGACCGTGCGCGACATCCTCAAGGAGCTGGAGAAGCCGGGCCGTGACCCGCGCCCGGAGTTCAAGGCGGCGCGCTTCGCCGAGGGCGTGGAGGACATCAAGGACCTGCGCGAGGGCATGGTGCTGGAGGGCGTGGTCAGCAACGTGGCCGCCTTCGGAGCCTTCGTCGATATCGGCGTGCACCAGGACGGCCTGATCCACATCTCGGCGCTCTCCGATACCTTCGTGAAGGACCCGCGCGACGTGGTCAAGGCCGGTGACATCGTCAAGGTGAAGGTGCTGGAGGTGGATGTGGCGCGCAAGCGCATCGCCCTGACCCGGCGCCTGGACGATACCCCGGGCCAGGCCACCAGCCGCCCGGGCCAGCGCGATGAGCGCGGCCAGGGCCAGGGGCCGCGCCGTGACGCTGGCGGCCAGAACCGTGGACCGAACCGCGGCCAGGGCTCTGGTGGCCGTCCTGCCCAGTCTGCGCCGCCGGCCAACAATGCCCTGGCCGAGGCCTTTGCCCGGGCCAAGCGCAGCTGAGGATCGTGCCCCCCGTCACGGTTGATCCGGGGCGGGGGACTTGTCGGTTTTCCCCGTGATTGCGCACACTTGCGCCTGAGGGGGGCGTTTGGCCTCCCCGCTGTCGCTGGGGAGGGCCATGACGCCAGCACGACCCGCCGTCTTCGTCGCAGGCCGCAGCGTTGCGCTGCGGTCGGCGCCTGCCCGTGCCGGCAGGGGACCGGAGTGATGCCGGGCCAGGGCACCCACGGCAATGGACTGCTGGAGCGCCGCCTGCAGGAGTTGGCGGAAGAGCGTCGCCGGCTGGCGATGATCATCGACGGTACCGCTGCGGGAACCTGGGAATGGAACGTGCAGACCGGCGAGATGCGGGTCAATGCGCGCTGGGCCGAGATTGTCGGTTACCGCCTGGATGAGCTGGAACCGATCTGCCAGAAGACGTTCCTGAAGCTGGTCCATCCCGATGACATCGCGCTGTCCGATGCGGCGCTGGATGAGCATTTCGAAGGCCGCACCGACAACTACGCCTGCCTGCTGCGCATGCGCCACAAGAACGGGCAGTGGATCTGGATCCAGGACCGTGGGCGGGTGTTCGAATGGGACGGGCAGGGCAAGCCGTTGTGGATGGCCGGCGCGCATGCCGACGTCACCGAGCTGCAGCAGGCGAGGCAGGACGCGGCCGAGACCCGGCAACGCCTGCAGGCCGTGGTCGATGCGTCCGATGAGGTGGCGGTGATCGCCACCGATACCGATGGCACCATCACCCTGTTCAACACGGGGGCGGAGCACCTGCTGGGCTACAGCGCGGCGGAGGTGGTCGGCCAGCGCCGGCTTGATGCCTTCCACGATCCGGATGAGCTGAAGGCCTGGATGCGACCGCTGGCCGATGCTGATGGCAATCTTCCCGGCGTGTTCGAGGCGCTGAGCGCGCGTGCCGACGGGCAGACCTACTCGCGGCAGTGGACGCTGCTGCGCAAGGATGGCCAGTCACGCCAGGTGCGCCTGTCGATCAGCCGCATGGAGAGTGCCGAGGGCGCGCGCATCGGCTACGTCGGCATGGCCATCGACATCACCGAGATCCTGCAGGCGCGCGCCGAAGCACGACTGTCGGCGGAGAAGTTCGCTGGCGCGTTCACCTCCGCCGCGCTGGGCATGGCCCTGGTCTCGCTGGAGGGGCGCTGGCTGGATGTCAACGACGCGCTGTGCCGGATCCTGGGCTACCCGCGCGAAGAGCTGCTGCAGGTGGATTTCCAGCGTCTGACCCATCCCGATGACCTGCAGACCGACCTGGCCCTGGTGCAGGACCTGCTGGCCGGGCGACGCAGCCACTACCACCTGGAAAAGCGCTATCTCGACCGCGACGGCCGCATCATCTGGGCGCGGCTGTCGGTGTCGCTGGTGCGCAACGAGCACGGCGAACCGCTGCATTTCGTGTCGCAGATCCAGGACATCACCGCCCAGCGCAGCAGCGAGCAGCGCCTGTTCGAGAGCGAACAACGCAGCCGCATCACCCTGGATGCGGTGGCCGACCTGGTGCTCAGCGTCAGCCTTGATGGCCGCATCGACTACGCCAACGCGGCCGCGGTGCGCACCCTGGCCGGAGATGGCGCATTGTCGCTGGCCGGGCACAAGGTGCAGGACGTGCTGGCGCTGACCACCGAGTACGCGCCCGGCTCGGTACTGGATGTGTCGGTGCTGCTGGACCCGGAGAGCAATGCAGTGGACCTGCACGCCGACCTGCTGCTGCGGCTGGGCGCGGCAACGGTGCCGGTGGACCTGACCCGCGCCTGGCTGCGCGATGACGAAGGCCATGTGCGCGGCGCGGTCTGGGTGCTGCGCGACGACACCCAGCAGCGTGCGCGCCAGCGCGAGGCCCGCCACCTGGCCGAGATCGACCCGTTGACCGAGCTGAGCAACCGTCGCGGCTTGGAGGTGCACCTGCAGCAGGCGATCACCCGCGTCGAGCGCACCGGCCAGGCCGCCTCGCTGATGTACATCGATCTGGACCGCTTCAAGCCGGTCAACGACACCTGGGGCCATCTGGCCGGCGATGCCGTGCTGTGGGCGGTGGCCAGCGTGCTGCGCCATGGCGTGCGCGATTCGGACGTGGTGGCGCGGCTGGGCGGTGATGAATTCGCGGTGATCCTGTCCGGTTGTACGCCACGTCGTGCGGCCCGCATCGGCGGTGAACTGCTGCATACGCTGGCCTCCCTGTCCATTCCCTGGGACCAGGACCGGCTGCGGATCGGTGCCAGCATCGGTATCGCGCCGCTGGCCGGCGGCATGAGCGTGGACCAGGCGGTGGCTGCGGCCGATGCCCAGTGCTACCGGGCCAAGGCGATGGGCCGCAACAACGTGCAGGTGCAGGGCGAGCTGTCCGAGCTTCCGGGTGACGACGGCGAACCAGGCTGAACCGGCCCGCACCGCCGGGATGGATGAAGGATGTTTCATTTGCCCGCGCCGGCTGATTTGGCGAGCATGGGCCAGTCTGGACTTCAGCGGTGCCCATGTCGCGCGTATTGACCATCGAGGATGACGCCATCACGGCCCAGGAAATTGTGGCGGAGCTGGGCAGCCATGGCCTGCAGGTGGACTGGGTGGCCGACGGCCGCGAAGGCCTGGTGCGCGCGGCCAGTGGCGACTACGACGCAATCACGCTGGATCGCATGCTGCCCGGGCTGGATGGCCTGGCCATCGTCACCACCCTGCGCCGGATCGGCATCGATACGCCGGTGCTGATGCTCAGTGCGCTGTCGGATGTCGATGAGCGGGTGCGCGGCCTGCGTGCCGGCGGCGATGACTACCTGACCAAGCCGTTCGCCTCCGACGAGATGGCCGCGCGGGTGGAGGTGCTGCTGCGTCGCCGCCAGCGCCCGGCGGGCAACGAGACCCTGCTGTGCGTGGGGGATCTGCAGCTGGACCTGCTGGCGCGTACCGCCCACCGCGGCGGGCGCAGCCTGAGCCTGCTGCCGACCGAGTTCAAGCTGCTGGAATACCTGATGCGCAACGCCGGCCAGGTACTGACCCGGATGATGCTGTTCGAGGAAGTGTGGGGCTATCACTTCGACCCGGGCACCAACCTGATCGACGTGCACATCGGCCGCCTGCGGCGCAAGCTGGACCAGGCCGACGCGCCGTCGCTGATCCGTACCGTGCGTGGCAGCGGCTATGTCCTCAGCGAAACTGTCTGACGGCTGGCGCTCGTCCAGCAGTCGCCTGCTGGGCTTGTACAGCCTGCTGTTCGTGGCCTGGTCGTGCGTGCTGCTGGGGGTGCTGTACTGGAGGGTGTCGCTGTACCTGGACGAGCTGGCACAGTCAGCGGTGCTGCAACGTGCGCACCTGTTTGAGCACTTCACCGGTGATGGCCTGACCGCAGCACTGCGCGAAAACCGCCGCTATGACCTGCATGGCATCGATGCCTACGGGTTGTTCACCCCCGAGGGCCAGCCGATTGCCGGCATGCTGAAGTCGTTGCCGGCGCAGCTGCCGCTCGATGGCAGCGCGCATCCGGTGTCCGGCCTGCCGATTGCCGATGTGAACGCACGTGGCAAGCGCGGCTTCGGCCTGGCGATGCCGACCCGCGACGGCCGCATCCTGGTGCTGGTGCGCTACAGCGGGCCATTGAACGAGGTCAATCACCTGATCCTCGACGCCCTGCTGTGGGGTGTGTCGTTGACCCTGCTGCCGGGGCTGCTTGGCTGGCACCTGCTGCGGCGGCGGCCGCTGCGCCGCATCCAGGCCATCGAGCAGGCCACTGCGCGGATCGTTGCAGGCGACCTGGGCCAGCGCCTGCCGTTGGCCAACCGCCGCGACGAACTGGACATGCTGGCGTCCATCGTCAACGCCATGCTCGACCGCATCGAGCAGTTGATGACCGAGGTCAAAGGGGTATGCGACAACATCGCCCACGATCTGCGCACGCCACTGACGCGCGTGCGTGCGCAGCTGTACCGCATGCGGCAGCAGGTACAGGACGGTGATCCGCAGGCGCTGCCACTGGAGCAGGTGCTGGAAGAAACCGACACACTGATGGTGCGTTTCCGCGCGCTGCTGCGGATCTCCGAGCTGGAGGACCACCAGCGCCGCTCCGGGTTCGACACGCTGGCGCCGGAAGCGTTGCTGCAGGAGATCCACGCGTTCTACGCGCCGCTGGCGGAGGAGAAGGGCCAGTGGCTGCAGCTGGAACTGGCCGCTGGCCTGTCGGGCGTGGTGGGCGACCGCGGCCTGCTGTTCGAGGCGATCGGCAACCTGCTCGACAACGCGATCCGGTTCGCACCGGAGGGCGGCCGCGTACAGCTGTCGGCACAGGTGGAGGAGGGAGCTACCAGCATCGTGGTGGAGGATTCGGGCCCGGGCATACCGCACGCCGAACGCAGCCTGGTGTTCCAGCGTTTCCATCGCGCGGAGGCCAGCAAGGGCGGAGGATTCGGTCTGGGCCTGTCGATCGTGGCAGCCATCGCCGGCCTGCACGGGTTCCGCCTGCAGGTGGCGCAGTCCACGCTGGGCGGCGCCCGCTTCAGCCTGCTGTGCCGACCGCAGCTGCTGTAGAGAGTGTTCTTTTTTTGCAGGGTTTGCAGCCCTGCACCTGCTGCAATCAACGTCAACGTCAAAGGCAGAAGCTGGCATTCCGTGGGGGGGGCGGGGTGGGCCCGGCTGCGGGGGACGCCGTAAATACGTCCATGGGGGCTCGGTCGCCGCATCCATGCGGCTCACGCCCCCGCAACCGGACCCACCCCGCCTTCGACAGTTTTCTGCGATCTGTTGGAACAGCTCGTGGGGTCAGATCCGTTTTCCGGAGGAAAACGGATCTGACCCCGGAATTTCATTCGATATCTGACGGATGTGTCGACCAAGGTCGACACCTACCAACAGCCGCCGGAATCTGTCGAAGGCGGGGAACTGTGGGTTTGCGGGGTGTGAGCGGCATGGATGCCGCGACCAAGCCCCCATGGACGGGTTTACGGCGTCCCCGCAAACCCACAGTGCCCCGCAATCCCACGGAATGCCGCTCTGGCATTTGACGTTGCTCTGGTTTGAAGCAGGTGCAGGGCGCAGCCCTGCAACAAAACCCCTTCATGAAATATGTTTCATCTGCGGCACAGCCTTGTTTTAGCTGGCAACGCGGATACTTGCCGACCTGCGCTGCCCGCGGTGGGCAGTGGCACCGTTGGAGAGCCGCATGCTCGGGTTGGTCAGGACCGCGCTCAACAAGCCTTACACCTTCGTGGTGATGGCCATTTTCATCTGCATCGTCGGTCCGCTCAGCGCGCTGCGCACCCCCACTGACGTGTTTCCCGATATCGGCATCCCGGTTGTCGCCGTGGTCTGGCAGTACACCGGCCTGTCGCCCGATGCGATGGCCGGGCGGGTGATCTCGCCATACGAGCGTGCGCTCAGCACCACCGTCAACGACATCGCGCACATCGAATCGCAGTCGCTGGCCGGCATGGGCGTGGTGAAGGTGTTCTTCCAGCCCGGCGTGGACATCCGCACCGCCAATGCGCAGATCACCGCGATCTCGCAGACCATGGTCAAGCAGATGCCGGCCGGCATGACGCCGCCTCTGATCCTCAACTACAGCGCCTCCACCGTGCCGGTGCTGCAGATGGCGTTCTCCAGCCCGACGCTGGGCGAGTCGCAGATCCGCGACCTTGCGCAGAACACGGTGCGCCCGCCATTGACCTCGATTCCGGGCCTGGCCATTCCCGCCCCCTACGGCGGCAAGCAGCGCCAGATCACCCTCGACCTGGACCCGCAGGCGATGGCCGCCAAGGGCTTGTCGGCCCAGGACGTGGGCAACGCCCTGGCGGCGCAGAACCAGATCACCCCGGTCGGTACCGCCAAGCTGGGCAGCAATGAATTCACCGTGCTGCTCAACAACAGCCCCAACGAGATCGAAGCGCTCAATGACCTGCCGATCCGCACCGTCAATGGTGCGGTGGTCACCATCGGCCAGGTGGCCCACGTGCGCGACGGCTCGCCGCCGCAGACCAACATCGTGCGGGTCAACGGCGGCCATTCGGTGCTGATGGCCGCGTTGAAGAACGGCGATGCATCCACGCTCACGCTCGTCAGCCGCATCCGCGCGATGCTGCCGCAGATCGGGGAGTCGCTGCCGCCGTCGCTGAAGATCTCGTTGCTGGGCGATGCGTCCACCTTCGTGCGCGAATCGATCAGCAGCGTCGCCCGCGAGGGCATCATCGCCGCGCTGCTGACCAGTGTGATGATCCTGGTGTTCCTTGGCAGCTGGCGTTCGACCGTCATCATTGCCGCCTCGATCCCGCTGGCGGTGCTGTCGGCCATCGCGCTGCTGTCGGCCGCCGGGCAGACCCTCAACGTGATGACGCTGGGCGGCCTGGCGCTGGCCGTGGGCATCCTGGTCGACGATGCCACGGTCACCATCGAGAACGTCAACTGGCACCTGGAGCAGGGCAAGGGCGTGCGCGAGGCGATCCTCGATGGCGCCGCGCAGATCGTCGGCCCGGCGTTCGTATCGCTGCTGTGCATCTGCATCGTGTTCGTGCCGATGTTCCTGCTTGATGGCATCGCCGGTTACCTGTTCCGGCCGATGGCGCTGGCGGTCATCTTCGCCATGGGCAGCTCCTTCATACTCTCGCGCACCCTGGTGCCGACCATGGCGCTGTACCTGCTGCGGCCGCATCGCGTGGAAGGCGGGGTTGGGCATCATCCCGAGGACGCGTTCCTCAACCATCATGAAGGTGATCATCCGCGGCCGCGCCGTGCACGCCTGACGGCCACGCTGGTGCGCTGGCAGCAGCGTTTCGAGGCCGGCTTCTCCGCCACCCGAGACCGCTACCACGCACTGCTCGGTCTGGCGCTGGCACATCGCGGCCGCTTCCTGATCGGCTTCATGGCTTGCGTGCTGGTGTCCTTCGCGCTGCTGCCGGCACTGGGCCAGGACTTCTTCCCGGCCACCGAAGCCAGCGCGTTGTCGCTGCACGTACGCCTGCCGCTGGGCACCCGCATCGAGGAAACCGCGGCGGCGTTCGATCGCATCGAATCGCGCATCCGCCAGGAAGTGCCGGCGCATGAGATCGACGCCATCGTCGACAATCTGGGCCTGCCAATGACCGGCATCAACATGGCCTACAGCGCCAGCGGCACCATCGGCCCGCAGGATGGCGACATCCAGGTGTCACTGAAGCCGGGCCACGGCGATGCGGCCGAGTATGCGCGGCGCCTGCGGGAGGTGCTGCCGGCCGCCTTCCCGGGCGTCAGCTTCGCGTTCCTGCCCGCCGATACCAGCAGCCAGATCCTCAACTTCGGTTTGCCGGCACCGCTGGACGTGCGCATCGCCGGGCCGGATGCCGCCGGCAACCGCGCCTACGCCCAGGAGCTGCAGCGTCGCCTGCGCCACGTGCCGGGCCTGGTCGACCTGCGCCTGCAGCAGCCTGATGGCTATCCGACCCTGAAGGTGGATGTTGACCGCCTGCGCGCCAATGGCCTGGGCATCACAGAACGCGATGTCACCAACAGCATGGTGGCGTCGCTGGCCGGCAGCGGCCAGGTTGCTCCGACGTTCTGGCTGAGCCCGAAGAATGGCATTTCCTACAGCGTCGTGGCGGCCACGCCGCAATACCGCATGGACAGCCTGGCCGCGTTGCAGGCGCTGCCGGTGACCGGCAGCAGTGGCACGCCGCAGGTGCTGGGCGGCCTGGCTGACATCCAGCGCGGCGCCAGTTCCGCAGTGGTCACCCACTACAACGTGCAGCCCACGCTGGATCTGTACGCCAGCGTGCAGGATCGGGACCTCGGCGCGGTCGCAGCCGATGTGCAGAAGGTCATCGATGGCATGGCCGGCCAGCGCCCCCGGGGTACCGAGGTCGGCCTGCATGGGCAGATCGATGCGCTGCACGTCGCGTTCACCGGCCTCGGTTACGGCCTGCTGGCGGCGATCGTGCTGATCTACCTGCTGATCGTCATCAATTTCCAGTCCTGGACCGATCCGTTCGTGATCATCACCGCATTGCCGGCGGGCCTGGCCGGCGTAGTCTGGATGCTGTTCCTGACCCACACCACGTTGTCGGTACCCGCGTTGACCGGCGCCATCCTGTGCATGGGCGTGGCCACGGCCAATTCGATCCTGGTGGTCAGCTTCTGCCGCGAGCGCCTGGCCGAGCATGGTGACGCGGCCAAGGCCGCGCTTGAAGCAGGATTCACCCGGTTCCGCCCAGTCTGCATGACAGCGCTGGCGATGATCCTGGGCATGCTGCCGACCGCACTGTCCACTGAACAGAACGCGCCACTCGGCCGCGCAGTGATCGGTGGCCTGCTGCTGGCGACCTGCGCCACGTTGTTGTTCGTTCCGGTGGTGTTCGCATTGGCCCACTCCCGCAAAACCCGTACTGCTCCTGCCGGAGAACCCCTGCATGTCTGAGTCTTCGCTGCCGCAGCGTTCGCTGCGCCGTCCCTTGCTCCTGGCCGCGGCTGTTGCGCTCGTCCTGGTGGCCGGTGGTCTTGCCCTGCGCGCGCAGCAGGCACACGCCGTGGTCGAGTGGACCGAGCGCCAGGCGGTCCCGTCCGTGCAGGTGGTGATCGCTGGCGGGCAGGGCGCTGCAGGAACCATGACCCTGCCGGCACACCTGAGTGCCTGGACCGAGGCGCCGATCCATGCCCGCGTGGGCGGCTACCTGAAATCGTGGAGTGCCGACATCGGCCAGGCGGTCAAGGCCGGCCAGGTGCTGGCGGTGATCGACAGCCCGGAACTGGACCAGCAGATCGCCCAGGCCCACGCCCACCTGCTGCAGGTACAGGCAGACGCAGCGTTGGCCAAGGTCAGCGCCGAGCGCTGGCAGGGCATGCTTGGCAGCCATTCGGTGTCGCGCCAGGAAGCCGACGAGAAGCAGGCGAATGCGGTGGCCGCACAGGCCAGCGTGGAAGCGGCCCAGGCCGACTACGCACGGCTGCAGGAGCTCGGCCGCTACCGTACGTTGCGCGCGCCCTTCGATGGCACCGTTACTTCGCGCCAGACCGACGTCGGCCAGCTGATCCGCGCCGATGACAGCGGCCGCGAGCTGTTCAACATTGCTGACACCCGCCGCTTGCGCCTGATGGTGCCGGTGCCGCAGAACAGCGCGGCCAGCATCCGCTCCGGGCTGCAAGCCACGCTGCAGGTGCCAGGCCAGGAAGGGCGCCATTTCACCGCCACGCTGCATGGGGATTCCAGTGCGATCGATCGCAGCTCGGGCACCCTGCTGGCGCAGTTCGTGGTCGACAACGCCGACGGCGCACTGCTGCCCGGCAGCTATGCGGAAGTGACCCTGCCGCTGCAGGACGGCGGTGCCGGCGTGAGCGTGCCGGCCGAGGTGCTGATCTTCCGTGCCAAGGGTACGCAGGCGGCAGTGGTCGACGCCCAGGACATCGTGCATCTGCGCGACATCCATATCGTCAGTGATCTGGGCAGCACGTTGCGCATTGACCGCGGCTTGAAGGCGGGCGACCGGGTCATTCCCAATCCGCCCGATGCGTTGCGCGAAGGTGACCATGTGCGTGTGGTGGCCGGTGAGCAGGAGCCCGCGCATGCCCGCGGCTGAGCGTGTCGCTGCGCTTGCGCTGGCGACGCTGCTGCTGGGCGGCTGTTCGCTGGCGCCGGCCTACCAGGTGCCGTCGGTGGCGATGCCGGCGACCTACGAGCAGGTCGAGGCGGCGGTGGCCACTGCACCGATGGCACCGGCGTGGTGGCAGGCCTTTGATGACCCGGTGCTGGACCAGCTGCAGCAACAGCTGGAGCAGGCCAATCCGACGCTGGCACTGGCCGTGGCGCACTACGATGCTGCACGCGCCGCTGCGGGCGAAGTGGCATCTGCGCGCGCACCGCAGATCGGCTTCAGCACGGGCCCGGTGCGCCAGCGCCAGTCCGATGACAAGCCGCTGCGCAGCGCGACCCAGCCGGCCATCTATGACAGCAATAGCGCCACGTTTTCGCTGTCGTTCGATCTTGACCTGTGGGGGCGGCTGCGCAACGCGGCGGCCGCCGGCAGGGCGCGCGCCGATGCGAGTGGCGATGACCTGGCCGCCGCGCGGCTGAGCCTGTCGCAGCAGCTGGCCGGGCTCTACCTGCAGCTGAGGGGCGCCGAGGCACAGCAGCTGATCCTGCGCGCGAGCATCGAGGACTACCAGCAGGCGCTGGCGCTGACCGAAGACCGATTCCGTGGCGAGATCGCTTCGGAGCTGGATGTGTCCCGTGCACGGCATCAGCTGGCGAGCGCACAGGCCGATCTGGATGCGCTCGATGCGCGCCACGACCTGCTGCGGCATGCCATTGCCGAGCTGGTCGGTGCCCCCGCCACAGGCTTCGTCGTCGCCACTGCAGGCCTGCCGGCATTGCCGACGGTGCCGGCCGATCTGCCCAGCAACCTGCTGCAGCGACGGCCGGACATCGCTGCCGCCGAGCGGCGGGTATTCGCCGCCAATGCCGGCATCGGTGTGGCGCGCGCCGCGTGGTTCCCGCAGCTCAGCCTGACCGGGTTGCTGGGTGGCCAGACCTCGGGTGGCAGCGCCCTGCTGGATACGGGCAACCGTTATTGGGCACTCGGCCCGTTGGCTGCACTGCCGGTGTTCGATGGCGGCCGCCGCAAGGCTGCCAAGGCCGGGGCCGAGGCCGAATTCGATGCTGCGTCGGCGCAGTACCGGGCCACCGTGCTGGCGGCGATCCGCCAGGTGGAGGACCAGCTGACCCTGCTGCGCCAGCTCGATGCCCAGCGTGGCCACGAGCAGGAGGCCGTGCAGGCCGCGCGGCGTGCGGAGCAGATCGCGCATGACCGCTACACCGGCGGTGCGGTGAGCTATCTGGACGTGGTCAGCGCGCAGACCGATGCCCGCCAGGCGCAACTCGGCCTGCAGGACATCCAGAGCCGGCAGCTGCAGGCGAGTGCGGCGCTGATGGCGGCGCTCGGCGGCGGATGGTCGCAGTAGCGGCGGGAGGCGGTCTCAGCCTGTGAGAGGACGGGGCGGAACAATTGGCGCTCCCCCCGGACGAGAGAGCTGACGATGATGGCCTGGAATCGAAACGCCGTGGCCGCCTATGCGCCGGCCATGGTCGGCTGGTGCCTGGCGCTGGCCAGCTGGTTGCGCCTGGAACAACTGCGTGACGACCTGCATGCGAAGGCGTTGCTGCCGGTGCTGCACGGCGGCGCGGTGACGCTGGTGGTGCTGACGCTGGCCTGCACGTTGGCAGCAAGCGCGGTGCTGTGGCGTGCCCGCCGGCCACCGCGCCGGACCCCCGCCGGATGATCTACAGCGCAGCGGCCTTCATCAGTACGAACCGGCAGGGTGCGCGTTGGTAGGCATTGATCTGCGGCACCAGACGCTGGAAGTGCTCGCTGGCGCAGTGGGCGTCGAGTGCGGCGTGGTCGGGCCATAGCTCGATGAAGACGAGGTGCCCGGGATCCTTCTCGTCGACGAACAGTTCGTAGCTGATGCACAGTGGCTCGCGCTGCGTGCAGGCGACCAGCTCGCGGTACAGCGGAAGGACGGTGGCCAGGGCCTCCGGGTGAATGAAGTCTTCGGCGATCACCTTCAGCATGTCGGCACCTGCAAAGCGGGCCCCGTAGGATAGTGCCGGCGTCGGGCCGGCACTATCCACCGTCAACGCAATACTTCGTCCGCCGAGACCAGCTGCACATCGTGCATCTGGTTGAGGTAGGCCTCGTAGTAGCCCTTGTGCGAGGCACCGACGATGGTCAGCATGCGGCTGCCGGGGTGCTGGCCCAGCACGTCGCGCATGTTGGCGACCATGCGCAGGTTGCGGGTTTCCCAGTAGCCGACATACATCCGGCCGAAGGCCTTGGAGGATGGCTCGACGAGCGTCGCGCCGAAGTCGCTCTGGTACGCGGCCATCGGTGCCGCCGGACTGTTGTAGTCCCGATACAGCGCGATGACGCCGCCGGGCTTGTCCAGGTCGGCCACGAGCCGTTCGTCGGCCTCCCGGCGCGCGCGCGAATGCGCATTGTTCCAGGCACCGGTGATGGCCGCGCTGGCCGCCGCTTCATCCTCAGCGGGCGTGGGGGAATCGGCTGTATGGTCGTCCACCGCCCACAGCCGTTCATGCCCTAGGCGGGCGGCGACTTCGGCGGCGATCAGGTTGGTTTCATTGCGGCGAACCATGCCTTTGTCGAGGATCTCGACCAGGGCGGGGGTCAATCCATCACCGTCTTTGCGCTCGGACGCAGGCAGGCGCAGCCACTGCACCTGCGCCGAGCCGCGTTCGCCCGCTGCCAGGAACAATGCAGCGAGCCGACGACGCTGGGCGGGCGCCGGATCCTTCGGCCAGGTTGCAAGCAGGCGCTCGACCTGGGTGTTCGCGGTGGGTACGTCCAGTCCGGTCGCAGCCTGCGCAGCGGTGGTATCGAAGCAGTAGGTGGCCACGCTCTCTGCATAGCGTGCCGGGTAGCGACGCATGAAATCGCACTGCAGGCCTGACAGGTCTTCGGTGGCGATCAGTTCGGGCTTCCAGGCGACCAGTCGCTGCAGCAACGGTTCAAGCAAGGCGGGCTTGAAGGACTTGGGCAGGCCGGACAAGTGGGTGGTGCCCAGTACCAGCACTTCGTTCGGGCGCCCGGCAGGCGGGCCCTTCAGCTGGTCGGGGTGGAAGCTGGGGCGATAGGTGGCATCGGCAGCGAGGGCGCCGCCGCTGCACAGGCCCAGGATCAGGAAACTGGCCAAGCGTGGGAACATGCGATCTCCGTGTCAGTGAGCGTCCTGCGGTTCGCTGCATGCTGGCCATTTTCATCTGCCACGAGATCTCCCGTTGGTCATGCAAACCTTTTCGGCTTGAACTGCATCGGCGTCCCGGACGAGGCTATGCCCAATGACAGCAACGACGCGCGACATGTCCCCCGACGACTGGACCATCGACAGCCGGCGGCTGCAGCTCCGGCCCTTCACGCCGGAGGACGCCGGCGAGGCGTTTGCCGCGATCACGCCGGGGCTGACCCGCTACATGGCGTTTGATCCCCCTGCGTCGGAGCAGGCTTTCGCCGCTGTCTGGTCGACGTGGTTGCCCACCATCGCCGATGGCACCGACCTTACGTTCGTGATCCGCCGACACGCGGATGGTGCGTTCCTCGGCCTGGCCGGCCTGCATCGCACCGCCGATGCGGAACCCGAACTCG
Source organism: Stenotrophomonas sp. AG209 (assembly GCF_003550055.1). NCBI lineage: Bacteria > Pseudomonadati > Pseudomonadota > Gammaproteobacteria > Lysobacterales > Lysobacteraceae > Stenotrophomonas > Stenotrophomonas sp. AG209. Next base: position 742,192 of record NZ_QXDB01000001.1, on the reverse strand, counting down.
GCATCTGGATCGCCGAGGCGATGCACGGGCATGGCTATGGCCGTGAAGCCGTGGCGGCGGTGCGTGCGCTCGCATCCCGGCGGCTGGACCGGGCCGCATTCTGCTACCCGGTGGCCGAGCAGAACCTGCCCAGCCGGCGCCTGGCGGAATCGCTCGGCGGCATCCCCGTCGCGCGTGAGCAGAATGTGAAGTACACCGCGATTGTCTACCGCATCCCTGCAGCAGCATCTGAAGTTGCGACGGGCGTCGCGGAATCCGGCTAAAGCCACCGATCGCATCGCCGATATTCCCTCTGGATCCCGCTCCAGTCGCCCGCTGCAGGACCCCAGGCTGCCCCCGACGGGCGGCCCGCGCTGTGTGTTCCGCCGCTCCCCCTGCCGATCGCACCCGCACCAGACGTTCTTGCCAGCCGCTCGAGGGGTGCCTGCCGGTACCTGTAGTCCCAAGCAACTGAAGTTGCCGCCGGGCATCCCGCCCGTCGGGTCGCAACCGCTTACCGGACACCGAGGATCAGACAATGCTCATTCCAGGCTTCACGGCAGGCGCGCAGGCGCCGGCCGAGCTGCATACCCGTTGGTCGCCGTGGCGTGCCCTGCTGGGCGCGCTGGCACCCCAGCACCGCACCGGCGTCGAAGCGGCGGCCGATGGCCGTACCGAACTCGAGGCGCAGGTCGCTGCGCTGCACCGGGTCCAGGCGGTCATCGAGTTCGCCCTCGACGGCACCATCCTGCAGGCCAACGACAACTTCCTGCAGGCGATGGGCTACCGGCTGGAGGAGATCCAGGGAAAGCACCATTCCCTGTTCGTCGATCCCGAGCAGGCGCGCAGCGCCGAATACCGTGACTTCTGGGCGCGGCTGGGACGTGGCGAATATGACGCTGGCCAGTACCGGCGTTTCGGCAAGGGCCAGCGCGAGATCTGGATCCAGGCCTCTTACAACCCGGTGCTGGACCGGCAGGGGCGTCCGTACAAGGTGGTCAAGTTCGCCACCGACATCACCGCGCAGAAGCTGCAGGCGGCCGACTCGGCCGGGCAGCTGGCGGCCATCGACAAGTCGCAGGCGGTGATCGAGTTCAGCATGGACGGCCGCATCCTGTCGGCCAACGACAACTTCCTGGCCGCCACCGGCTACAGCCTGGACGACGTGCGTGGCCAGCACCATTCGCTGTTCGTCGAACCCGAGCATCGCGGCAGTGCCGAGTATCGGCAGTTCTGGGAGAAGCTGGGTCGTGGCGAATACGATGCCGGCCAGTACCGGCGCCTCGGCAAGGGCGGGCGCGAGGTCTGGATCCAGGCGTCCTACAACCCGATCCTGGACCTCAACGGAAAGCCGTTCAAGGTCGTCAAGTACGCCACCGACATCACCGCGCAGGTGCATGAAAACCAGGCCATGCAGCGCGCCGTGGCGCAGACCCGTGAAGTGGTGGCGGCCGCCAAGGAGGGCGACCTGACCCGGCGCGTGGCCACCGCCGACAAGAACGGGCCGATCGCCGAGCTGTGCGAAGGCGTGAATTCGCTGGTCGAGGCGATGGCCGCGATCATCGGCCAGATCAAGTTCGCCGCCGACACCATCGCCGTCGGCGCAACCGAGATCGCGCAGGGCAACAGCGATCTGTCGCAGCGCACCGAGCAGCAGGCAGCGTCGCTGGAGGAGACCGCGGTGTCGATGAAGGGCCTGGCCGAGACCGTGCAGCGCACCGCGACCAATGCACGGCAGGCCAGCCAGCTGGCCGGTGGCGCCGCCGACGTCGCCGCGCGCGGTGGCAACGTGGTGCACGAAGTGGTCGAGACCATGGCGGTGATCAACGCGTCCTCGCGGCGCATCGTCGACATCATCGGCGTGATCGACGGCATCGCCTTCCAGACCAACATCCTTGCCTTGAACGCCGCGGTGGAAGCCGCGCGCGCGGGCGAGCACGGGCGTGGCTTCGCCGTGGTCGCCACCGAGATCCGCGAACTGTCGCAGCGCTCGGCCAGTGCCGCCAAGGAGATCAAGCAGCTGATCGATGCGTCGGTGGCCAATGTCGGCGCCGGTACTGCACAGGTTGAGAGCGCCGGCCGCACCATGGACGAGATCGTGGTCAACGTGCGCCGGGTCAGTGACCTGATGTCCGAGATCAGCACGGCCGCACAGCAGCAGAGCGACGACATCCAGCAGATGAACCATGCCGTCGATCTGATCGACCAGGGTACCCAGCAGAACGCCGCGCTGGTCGAGGAAGCCTCGGCCGCGGCGCGCAGCATGGAAGAGCAGTCAGCGCAGCTGCTGCAGACCGTGGCCAGCTTCCGTGTGCAGGGTGGGGTGGGGCACCTGCATGGCGCGACGGTGCTGCGCGCGGTCTAGGCCCGGCGGTCGGAGTGGTGCTCCCCGGCCTCGATGGCCGGGGCAGCATGCACGCAGTTGCGGCCGGCATGCTTGGCCCGGTACAGGGCCTGGTCGGCCCGATCGACCAGGCCTCGTGGGTCGGCCTGCTCATGCGCGGCCTGCCAGGCCACGCCGATGCTGATGGTCACGTGGGCCTCGGCGGCGGGCAGGGCGGCGGCTTCCACGGCGGCGCGCAGGCGCTCGCCCAGGCCCAGGGCGTGGGCGGCGTCGGGCGCGGGCAGGGCGGCGATGAACTCCTCGCCGCCGTAGCGGGCCAGTAGGTCATCACCGCGTTGCAGGCAGCCGTCGAGGATCGCGGCGACCGCCTGCAGGCGGCGATCGCCTTCCGGATGCCCGTAGGTGTCGTTGAGTCGCTTGAAGTGGTCGATGTCGATCATCAGCACCGCCAGCCCCAGGCCCTGGCGACGGGCGCGGCCGTGCGCGCTGCCGAGTGATTCATCGAAGTTGCGCCGGTTGCCCAGCCCGGTCAGCGGATCGCGCCGGGCCAGCAGCGCCAGTTCGTCGCGCTCGCGCTGGATCTGCACCTGGGTCAGCACGCTGCGCAGGGCATAGCCGAGCATGGCGCCGATGAACCCCACGGTGGCCAGGGTCGGCTGCAGGCGTGCCACCAGAAGCGCCACCATCATCAGCAGCAACGGCAGCATCAGCGGCACGCCGGCATCGACGATGCGGCGGAGGTTGCGCGGCACAGCCACCGCCGGTGGGCGATACGTGCTGCCGGCCAGCACCGCCAGCAGCACGAACAGCCCGCTGATCAGCAGGTCGCCCCAGCCACCATCGGGTACCTGCGGCTGCCAGGTATTGATGTAGAACGCCAGCAGGAAGTAGCCCAGCGCGTAGAGGGTCAACGTGCGGAAGAAGTCGCGGCGGTCGGCATTGTCCTCGGCCAGGAAGCGGATCAGCGCGAAGCAGAACACCAGGCTGTTCTGCACGTTGCTCATGGTGTGCAGGCATTGCGTCCACAATGCGGTGTTGAGGTGTGCCATCGCCCGCGTATGCACGAAGTACAGCAACCACAGCAGCGCGATGACCGCCAGGTCCACCGCACGGATGCAGCGGTTGCCGCCGCCCGGGCTGGCGGCCACGTAGGTCAGCGGAATCCGGTAGAACACGTACAGGATCAGCGACGAGGCGGTCATCTGCGCAGGGCTGAGGCCGGCCACATTGCGATACAGCAGGGCCAGCAGGGCCAGAGAGAACAGGCCAACGGCAGCGCCCAGCGTTCGCCATTTGCAGGCCGCGTGGCTGTCGCGCGCGCGTCGCACGCAGGCCAGTGCCGCCAGAAGGGGGGCGGTGATCAGCATCAGGTAGGAGCCAACCGGGTCCTGCGGTCCGATCAAGGCAATGACGAGCGTGTGCGTGACCATGAAAAACAGTGCCGCACGCAACGTCATGCATTCCCCCGCCCCCAGATCCGGCTGGGATCACGATAGGCAGAAGTACGTGAGGCTGGCAAGAAAAGTGTGAGCCAGTTCTATTCGCAACCTTGTTGGTTGTCACATTTGCGTTTCAGCGGGGTGGCACGACGCCGTTGATGTGGGCGTACATCCAGAAGTCGCGGGGCTGTCCCCGCACGTGGCGATAGGCGCGCAGCCGCCCCTCGCGCTGCATGCCGAGGCGTTCCAGCAGGGCGATCGAACGGGCATTGCTGTCCAGAACGGTGGCCTGGATGCGGACCAGCCCACAGGTGCCATGTGCCCAGTCAAGCACGGCTCGCGCTGCATGCGTGGCCAGGCCCTGTCCCTGCCAGCGCGGATCGAGGTCATAGGCGAGTTCGCCGCGGCCATGCCACGGGTCGACGCCGTTCAGGCCAACAGTGCCGATCAGCTGGTCGTCGGCGTCCACCATCGCCCAGCGCTGATCGGATGCATCAGCCAGATAGCGGGTGATCTGCTGCGCCAGCGCCCGTTCGGAAACGTCGCCCCAGCTGGTGTGCTCGATTACGCCTGGCAGCGAGAGGTAGTGGGACCAGGCGGCGGCATCGGACGCCCGCAGAGGGCGCAACCGCGCGGGCAGGGTGTCGGCAAGCGTGGGAGGAGCATGCTCGGGCATCGTCGCCAGTGTCGGTGCACAGGCCCGGGAAATGCAAAAGGCCAGGTCATGGACCTGGCCTTTGATGCAGTGGTGCCGGTGAAAGGACTCGAACCTTCATGGGGTCACCCCCGGCTGATTTTGAGTCAGCTGCGTATACCATTCCGCCACACCGGCAGGCAGCGTGCGAGTGTAACCGAGGTCGGCGGGAGATGCATAGTAGGAGGGCCTATCAGGGCGGTTCCTGTCGGCATTGGCTCCTTGGTAGCTATACTCCCAGCGTGCAATTGCCTCCAGGAGCGGTAGCTGATGACAGTGTTGCAGGACCTGAGGGTACTGGTGGTCGAGAACGACGAAATGAGTGCGGCCCTGCTGCAGATGCAGCTGGTGCATGCCGGTGCGACCGTGGTCGGGCTCGCAGCGAGCGTGTCCGAGGCCCTGCAGCTGCTGGAAAAGAGCGCCCCGGACGTGGCCCTGCTGGATTACCGGCTGGCCCGCAACGAGACCAGTGAGCCGGTGGCCGCAGCGCTTTCGGCACGTGGCATTCCGTTCGTGCTGGCCACCGGGATGCTGGCCGAGCAGCTGCCGGCACCGATGTTGGCCGGTCTGCTGCTGGTCAAGCCGTACCTGTCGGCGGATCTGTCGCGGGCGCTGGCGCGTGCGGTCGGCCGCTCCAGCGCCAAGGCCTGAGCCGTCCACTGCGGACCGGCAGGGGTATGCTGCCGGGGCCTGAATGCTCACGTCTACGATGTGCGGCGGCAACCCCGGATCCAGGAACCCCGCCCAGGCGGGGTTTTTCCATTGCACGTAGCGCTCAGCCTGCTTCCTGGTACACGTAACGGATCTCCTCGCGGTCATCGAGGATGCGGTACTGGCGCGCCAGGTCATCCGTATCGGGATTGAGCCAGGCATCGAGGTGTTCCATGCGGATCGGTACCACGCCGCGGTCATGCCCGGCAGCGGCGACGTCGCTGGGAGGGGCGTCGGTGATCGTGGCAAACGACAGCAGGCGGCCTTCCGGTCCTTCCCATTCCGCCCAGAGGCAGGCCAGCAGCAGGTCGCGGGGCGGATCGGGACGGAATTCGAGCACCACGTCCTGTTCCTTTTCATCGTCACCGAGGGTGCGGCCGGCGATGGCGTGGCGTGGCACGTGCTCGTAGAACGCCTGCACCACCACCACGCCGTGGCGCAGTCCGAACGCACCCCGCCAATAGCCTTCCAGGGTGTCACGCCGCGCATTGTAGGTACCGGGGTACAGCACGTCGTTGCGCGCCGGCGTGTCCGGCAGCCGGCACTGGTAGCGCATCGGCTTGATCACGCGCTGGCCGTTCTCGCTGACCATCACCGGTGCGTAGGTGCCGGGAAAAATGCGGTTGTCGCGCGGCAGCAGCTGTACCCGATGCAGGTCTTCCAATCGGGCGTGCGCTCGCTCGATGCGGTTGCCGGCCACGCGCAGGTCATTGCGTGCCTTCTGCGTGGGCCGGGTGGCCAGCGTGGCATGGGCGATATCGCGTCTTTCGCGCTGCCGGGCCAGTTCGGCCTCCAGTGCCTGCTGCTCCTGCGCATGCCATTGCTGGATCTTCGCCACGATGTCGCGGCCCTGTTCGGTCCGTGCACCGGCGAATCCGTCATCCATCGCCTTCGGGGTCTTCGGCCGCTTCTTGCCCGGATCGTGTGCGTACAGGTCGGCGAACTCCTCCAGCGACAGGATGGCGCCGAACTCGCGTACCAGCTTGGCGTAGTCAGCGCGGATCAGGGCGGAATAGCACATGGGACTCTGGGGACCTGGGTCGCAACGGCTGCGACGTGGATGCGGCAGGATAGCCCGACCCATCTGGAGATGCCGCATGAATGATTCCACCTGCCAGTTCCGCGAAGCCGTGCCCACGGTCGAGGACTACTGCCGGTTGCGTGTGCTCGCAGGCCTCAGTGCCAAGAGCCCGGAAGCGGCCATGCGTGCGCTGCCCAACACCCTGTTCGGCGTGTGCGCCTACCAAGGCGCTGAACTGGTGGCGATGGGGCGTATCGTCGGCGATGGCGGCTGCCACCTGCAGGTCTGTGACATCGCGGTGCTGCCGCGGCTGCAGGGGCAGGGGCTGGGCAAGGAGGTGATGCGGCGCCTGGATGGCTGGATGCAGGCCAACCTGCCGCCATCGGCGTATGTCAGCCTGCTGGCCGATGGCGAGGCGCATCGGTTGTACGCACAGTTTGGTTTCGCGCCCACGGCACCGGCATCGATCGGGATGTATCGGCGGTTCTGAGCCGTGAGTGGGGTGAAGCCATCCACGCATGGCGTGGATCTACCCGGGCCCTGCAGTAGATCCACGCCACGCGTGGATAGGGCTTTCCCAGGAATCGCAGGCAAAGAAAAACCCCGGCCGAAGCCGGGGTTTTCAAGAATTGGCGTCCCCACGGGGATTCGAACCCCGGTCGCCACCGTGAAAGGGTGATGTCCTAGGCCTCTAGACGATGGGGACGCACGAAAACTTCAAGTTGTAGATCCTTCGACGGCCTAATGTCGAAGTGGTGGAGCCAAGCGGGATCGAACCGCTGACCTCCTGCATGCCATGCAGGCGCTCTCCCAGCTGAGCTATGGCCCCATGAAACTCCGGATGATCTGCCGGGAGCAGAGTCCGTTTTGAAACTGGCGTCCCCACGGGGATTCGAACCCCGGTCGCCACCGTGAAAGGGTGATGTCCTAGGCCTCTAGACGATGGGGACGCACGAAAAACTTCAAGTTGTAGAACCTTCGACGGCCTAATGTCGAAAGTGGTGGAGCCAAGCGGGATCGAACCGCTGACCTCCTGCATGCCATGCAGGCGCTCTCCCAGCTGAGCTATGGCCCCGTGTTACCGAGCCGCCTATCATACCTGCGTGTTCACGTTTGTGGAAGTCTTTTTTGAACTTTTTTCGTTCCGGTTCAACCGCAGCCACGAGGGCAGGGGAACCGCAACGCCACAACCTGAATGCCGGTAGGCGGTGAACAAAAAAGACCCGGTTATCGGCCGGGTCCTCGTTGTTCGTGATGAGTGGCGTCCCCACGGGGATTCGAACCCCGGTCGCCACCGTGAAAGGGTGATGTCCTAGGCCTCTAGACGATGGGGACGCAATTCTCATCAATGTTCTTTAGCGACCTTTCGACGGCCTAATGCCGAAAGATTGGTGGAGCCAAGCGGGATCGAACCGCTGACCTCCTGCATGCCATGCAGGCGCTCTCCCAGCTGAGCTATGGCCCCACGTCGCTGAGGAGCGAAATAATAGCCTTGCCCCAGGGGGTTGGCAAGCATTTGTTGCACTTTTCTTCACGCGCGTTGCGAGGTGAATGTCAGTCGCCCGGACTCACGGTGTGTCATCAGTCAGCGCCGCCAGGATCGGGCATTGATCCAGTGTGCCGTGGCCGGGGCAGGCGTCGACCAGCTGCGAAAGCGCGGTGTGCATGCGCTGCAGTTCGGCCATGCGCTGCGCGATGTCGTGCAGTCGGGCCTGCGCCGTGTCGCGCACGCTGCCCATGTCCTGCGAGTGGCGGTCACTGAGTGCCAGCAGTTCGGCGATTTCTTCCAGGCTGAAGCCCAGCGTCTTGGCGCGGCGGATGAAGCGCAGCCTGCGCAGGTCCTGCTCGCCGAAGATGCGGTAACCCCCGGCCGAGCGTGCCGCCGTGGGCAGCAGCTGCTGGCGCTCGTAGTAGCGCACCGTATCGATCGGCACGCCGGCCTGGCGTGCCAGTTGACCAATGTTCATGGCGGATTCCTGCGGATGCTGCCGCTCATTGTGAAGCCTTGAGTCTGGTCCAGGGTCAAGGTCCCGTCGCTGGCGGCGCATTCAGCGCACTTTGCAACTTTCTTCATAGCCCCACCGTCGTGGCAGTTCCTACCCTGCGCCTGAACCGGCCGCTGGATGGCCTGCAACGAACCGAGGAGATGGTCTGTGGAAGGATTCAGGAACGAAGGATTCGTCGAGGTCGCGGTGGTCGAGTACCCGGGAGGTGACCCGTCGGCCGCCTCCGTGCTGACCGAGATGGCACATGTCGCCAACCGGCTTGCCCAGCAGCAGCGCCGTCCGTTCAAGCGTGTCCTGGTGACCCGCTGGATCGTGCCGGCCAGCCAGACCGGCGTGCATCGCATTGCCGGCGCGGAGATGCTCGAGGCGGACATTCCGGCCGTGATCGCCGTGCCTGGCCAGATCAGCCAGGGCGTCTGCCTGCGCGCCGATGAGGTGCTGCTGGATTGGCTGCGCGCGCACTACGACGGTGGCAGTCTGCTGGCGGCGGCCAGCGATGGTGTCAGCATGCTCGCGCGCGCCGGTCTGCTGGCCGGGCGCACGGTCAGTGGCCCGGACCTCGGGCGCCACCCGGGTCTGCAGGGGCAGTCGGCCAGCTGGGTGCCCAGTGAGCGCGCGCTGGTCGATGACGGCGACCTGCTGACGGTGGCCGGTTCCCAGGCCTGGCGCTTCCTCGCCCTGCGCCTGCTGTACCGGCTGCACGGTCAGGGCGTGGCGAGTTCCGTTGCGCAGCAGCTGGGGATCACGGTGCCGGCGGCCATCCAGCAGGATCTCGAGCGCTTCAGTGCCAACTTCGCCCATGGCGATCGCGACGTACTGAAGGCGCAACGCTGGCTGCATACCACCGCTGCGCGCGGCGCCACGCTCGGCGCGATCTGTGAGATTTCCGGGCTGGAGCCGCGGACCCTGCAGCGGCGCTTCCTGAAGGCCACCGGCCTGCGCCCGATCGAGTATTGCCAGCGGTTGCGTATCGCCAAGGCGCAGACGCTGCTGCAGCAGGGCGCGGGTATCGATGAAGTGGCCTGGGGCGTGGGTTACGCCGATCAGAGTGCTTTCCGTCGCCTGTTCCTGCGCATTGTCGGAATGACGCCGGCCAACTATCGCCGGCTGGTCAACAACAAGCGACGCGAGCGGCCGCTGTTGTCATCGGTGGCGGGCAGCCTGCGCGGGTTGCAACCGGTGCCTGGCATGCAGATGCCGCGCAGCGCCGCCTGATGCCTGCGGTGGGCGTCGCGCTTGCAACCTGGACGCGACGCTTTGACCATGCAGGCAACGGATGATGGGACAGGTGGGCTGATGTCGAGTGTTGGGCCGGTGCCGATGCCGGTGGTGTTGATCCTGATGTGCGTGCTGCTGGCCATGGCCGTGGCACACCTGTGGCCGCGTCGGAAGGACGGGATGGCAGTGCCTTCCGCGGCAAGCATGGTCCTGGACATGTTGCTGATCGGCCTGCTGTGCGGGCGCATCAGCTTCGTGGCCTTGAACTTCGCGCTCTATCGTGAGGCCCCCTGGAGCATCCTGCAGATCGCCGATGGTGGGTATCACCTCTCGGTCGTGCTGGCTGCAGGCCTCGCCTGGGGTGTTTGGCGGCTGAGGCTATGGCGCGCCTTGCGTGCCCCGGTGCTGGCGGGGGCGCTGGTGGGCGTGGTGCTGTGGGCGGCGGGCAGCCACCTGTTGGCAGCATGGCAGGAGCTGCGCATGCCGCTGCCGGCGGTGCAGGTGACCGATCTGCAGGGGCGCGTGATCGACCTGCAGCAGTTCCGGGGCAAACCGCTGGTGCTGAATCTCTGGGCCAGCTGGTGTGGGCCCTGCCGGCGCGAGATGCCGGTGCTGGCATCCGCACAGCAGACCCATACTGACGTGCAGTTCGTGTTCCTCAACCAGGGGGAAACGCTGGGCGAAGTAGAAGGTTTCATCGCGTCCGAGCGGCTTCGGCTGGGCAATGTGCTGCTGGACGATACCGCCTCCGCGTCAACCGCACTGGGTGTGCAGGCCTATCCGTCGACGCTGTTTTTCGACGCCGAAGGGCGCCTGCGTGAACTGCACCTTGGCGAACTGACTGTGGCGGGCCTTGAACACAAACTGCGTCGGCTGCGGTAGCCTGCGCGGGCATCTCACTACGGAGTTCCCATGTTGTCGACTTCCCTGCGCATCGCTCCGGCGGTGCTGTTGCTGCCGGTCATGCTGGCATTGGCCGCCTGCAGCCAGGCCCAGACCCCGCCGGGCAAGACGGCCGCAGCACCGGCGGCCAGCGCTCCGGCAACTGCGGCCAAGGGTGACCGCCCCGCAGTGCTGAAAGGCATCGAGAAGCACGGCTTCGAAGTCGTTGCCGAGTTCGATGCACCGGGTGGTCTGCGCGGCTTCGCTGGCGTGGTGGGCGGGCAGCAGCCGGCTGCGGCCTACGTCACCGCCGACGGCAAGCACGTGCTGGTAGGCAGCCTGTTCGACGCCGAAGGCAACGATGTGGCCGCCGAGGCGGTGGAGAAGCTGGTCGCTGCACCGATGTCGGCCAAGATGTGGACCAAGCTGGAAGCCAGTGCCTGGGTGCGTGACGGCAAGGCCGATGCGCCGCGCGTGGTCTACACCTTCAGTGATGCCAACTGCCCGTACTGCCACAAGTTCTGGGAAGCGGCCCGCCCGTGGGTCGACGCGGGCAAGGTCCAGCTGCGCCACATCATGGTTGGCGTGATCCGCGAGGACAGCCCGGCCAAGGCCGCCGCCATCCTGTCCGCGCGTGACCCGAGTGCGGCATTGCTGGAAAACGAACACCAGTTCGACCGTGGTGGCATCAAGGCCCTGCCGAGCATCAGCCGCGAGATCGCCGGCAAGCTCGACGCCAACCAGGTGCTGATGATCGAGATGGGGTTCCAGGGCACGCCGGGCATCCTGTTCCAGGACGCACAGGGCCAGGTGCAGCGTCGCGCGGGCCTGCCGCAGGGCGCCGACCTGCAGACGGTGTTGGGCCCACGCTGATCGCCGCCAACGTCGTGATGTAACCCACAGGCCCGCATGGCAGCATGCGGGCCTGTTGCTTTTCGTCGCTCCTGCAGACGCTGTGGGGCTGCGCAGCAGCTGTTCGTCGTCACGTCTGAATCGTGACTGACATCAAGCATCGCGCCTTGATCCCAATCAAGGTCAAAAACGACAGGCGGATTAGCCTGTGACGCATGGAATACAGCGTCAACGCGCCATGGATGCCGCGCCAGACATGCCCTGAACCGGGGCGGTCGGCACAGCCATTCACGACACTCTCACCCCCCGATTGTTACCCAGACCGCTGCGGTCGCCACCTCTCTGGCAGCGCGGCCTTGATGGGCTCGACACCGGTGCGGGCAGGGCAGTGTCATCGTCCTGTTGCCTGCCGGATGCAGGCTGGCCGGTGTCGTCAACGCAGTATCCGCATTTCCAGCAACGGCAACGCGAGGCCAGGGCGCTGTGCGCCTGTGTCCGGCCAGCGCGTTGCGAGTGTTTGTCCAGGGAGGATGCAATGCGCTTGGCGGTACTGAGTCTGGCCTGTCTGACCGCGCTGGCGATCACGCCAGCGTATGCGCAGCAGGATGGCCAGGAAGATGCGCAGGCGTTGCGCCAGGAAATCGCTGCCATGCGCCAGGCGCTGGAAGGCATGCAGCAGCGCCTGGATCGGCTTGAGCAGCGAGAGGGAGCCGAAGCGGCCACGCCGCAGGTGCCGGCGCCGATGGTCGCGGCCGCCAGCGGCGCCAACCTGCTGCATGCCACCCAGGTGCCGGGCGTGGCGCAGCCGGTGCTGCCGCAGCGCGAATCCGTGGCCGACCCCTCAACGGCGGCCTCGCGTCCCGACAGCGCCGCTGGGCCGACCGACCCGGATCTGAAGGGCTTCTTTGCCATTCCCGGCACCGATACGGTGATCCGCATCGGCGGCTACGCCAAGCTCGATGCGATTGCCGATTCGCGTGCGGCCGGTGACGAGGATCAGTTCATTCCCTCGTCGATGCCGGTGGGTGGCAGTCATCGCGATGTCTCCAACTTCAACATCCACGCCAAGCAGACCCGCTTCAGTTTCGAGGCGCGGCGCCCGACCACGCACGGCAACCTGCGCTTCTACCTGGAGAATGATTTCTTCGGCAGCAGCGATGGCTACGAGTTCCGCCTGCGCCATGCCTATGGCCAGCTCGGCAATACGTATGCCGGCTACGGCTATTCCAGCTTCATGGATCCGGACAGCCTGCCCGACACGTTGGACTTCGCCGGCCCTGGTGGCGCCGGTTACCTGCTGGTGGCCGGCATCCATCACAGCTTTGCGATGGGCAAGGGCAACACCCTGACCGTCGCCGCTGAAGACCCGAAGACAGAGCTTGCCGGCGCCAGCGACGCCCGCGCGGCAGTCAATCGCCTGCCCGATGTGACGGTGACCGCGCGCATGGAGCGCGACTGGGGCCACCTGCAGCTGGGCGCGGTGGCACGCAGCCTGGCCTACGACGGCGATGGCGAGCGCGACCGGCGCATGGCCGGTGGCCTGCAGCTGAGCGGCTCGGCCTCAGTGGGCGAGCGCGACCTGCTGCTGTTCGGCGTACTCGGCGGGCGCGGCCTCAGTCGCTACACCGCCGACCTGACCGGCTCCGGGCTGGATGCGGTGGTCGGTGCCGATGGCCGCCTCGACGCGCTGGACCTGCACGGCGGTTTTGTTGGCTACACCCATTACTGGTCCGAGCTGTGGCGTTCGAACCTGATCTTCGGCCAGCTGACCCTGGAGCGGAATGCCGCACTGGCGGCCGACGCATTCCGGCAGAGCCGCTACGGCGTGTTCAACCTGATCTGGAGCCCGGCGCCTTCGTGGACGATGGGCATGGAGCTGCTGTACGGCCGCCTGGAACAGCAGGGCGGCGCGCGCGGCGACACGGTCCGGGTGCAGGGCAGCCTGCAATACAACTTCATCAAATAGGCGCCAGCGGTCGTATGCCAGCGTAACCCGTCCCCACGCCCGGCTGCACCGGGCTCATGCCAGTACAGGAGATTGTCATGGCAGAAGCAAAGAAAATCGGGGTGGTCGGAGCCACCTTCCTCGTCGCCGGCAACATGATGGGCTCAGGCGTGTTCCTGTTGCCGTCCAGCCTGGCCAAGATCGGTACCGCCTCGATCTGGGGCTGGCTGATCACCACCGCCGGTGCGCTGCTGCTGGCCTTCGTGTTCGCCAAGCTGGGCAAGCTGGCACCCAAGGCGGGCGGTCCCTATGCCTACGCGCGTGACTGGTTCGGGCCGTATATGGGCTTCCAGACCAACACCATCTACTGGTTCGCCAACTGGATCGGCAACGTCGCCATCCCGATCGCGGCGGTGGGCTACTTCAGCTACTTCTTCCCGATCCTGTCCGAGCCGCTGGTGCGCTGCATCGCGGTGCTGGTGCTGGTGTGGGCGCTGAGCTTCGCCAACATGATCGGTCCGGCCTTCGTCAGCCGCGTGCAGACGGTCACCACCAGCTTCGCGCTGGTGCCGATCCTGGGCATCGCGATCTTCGGCTGGTTCTTCTTCGATGCCGACATCTTCAAGGGCGCCTACAACGTGTCGGGTGAATCCAACTTCGGCGCGATTTCCAGCGCTGCGGCGCTCACCCTGTGGGCCTTCATCGGCGTGGAGTCGGCTTCGGTGACCGCCGGCGTGGTGGAAAACCCGGAAAAGAACGTGGCCCGTGCCACGCTGGCCGGTGTGTTCCTGGCCGCCATCGCCTACATCGCCAGCTCCTCGGTGATCATGGGCATGGTGCCGAACTCGGAACTGCAGGTGTCCGATGCGCCGTTCGCACTGGCCGCGGCCAAGGCGGTGGGGGGCTGGGGCGGTGCGCTGGTCAGCCTGTGCGCCTTCATCGGTGCTGCCGGTTCGCTGGGCGGCTGGATCCTGCTGACCGCACAGAGCGCCAAGGCGGCTTCCGATGATGGCCTGTTCCCGAGCATCTTCAGCAAGACCAACAAGGATGACGTGCCGGTCAAGGGCGTGCTGATCGTGGCGGTGCTGATGACCCTGGCGGTGCTGGTCACCTCCACCTCGGAAACCGCGTCGGCGCAGTTCGACGTGATCACGTCGGCGGCGGTGGTGCTGACCCTGTTGCCCTACATCTACTCGTGCGTGGCCTGCTACTTCGTGGTCGAGCGCTCGCACACCCTGGTCCACACCGGTGCGTTCTGGACCCTGACCAGCCTGACCGTCGTGTACTGCCTGTGGGCGATCTACGGCTCGTCGGGAACCATCGTGCAGTACGCCTTCCTGTTCGTGCTGTTCATCACCGTGTTCTATCCCTTCTTCAGCGAGGAGCGCCGCCAGCAGCGGCAGCGCGCCCGCGAGGCATCGGCCATCAGCGCCGGCGCCCAGCGTTCCTGAGTTCGACAAGGAGAATCAACGTGTACTTCAAGTCCCTGGACTATCCGGTCATTGTCATCGACAACGACTACGAGTCGCCGCGCATCGGCGGCATCCTGATCCGCGCCCTGGTGGAAGAACTGCGCAGCAACGACCAGCGCGTGCTGTGCGGCCTGAACCTGGATGATGCCCGCGCCGGTGCCCGCACCTATGTGGCGGCCTCGGCGGTGCTGATCTCGATCGACGGCAGCGAAGAGGTGGATGGCGAGTTCCAGCGCCTGACTGCCTTCCTGCGCGAGCAGAGCGCGCGCCGCGCCAACCTGCCGGTGTTCCTGTACGGCGAGCGCCGCACCATCGAGAAGGTGCCGAGTAAGCTGCTCAAGTACATCCACGGCTTCATCTTCCTGTTTGAAGACACCAAGAGCTTCATCTCGCGGCAGGTGATGCGCGCGGCCGAAGACTACATGAAGAATCTGCTGCCGCCGTTCTTCAAGGCACTGATCCATCATGCGGCCGAGTCGAACTATTCCTGGCACACGCCGGGCCACGCCGGCGGCGTGGCGTTCACCAAGTCGCCGGTCGGCCGTGCATTCCACCAGTTCTACGGCGAGAACACGCTGCGCAGCGATCTGTCGATCTCGGTGCCGGAGCTGGGCTCGCTGCTCGACCACACCGGCCCGATCAAGGATGCCGAGAACGAGGCGGCGCGCAACTTCGGTGCCGACCATACCTTCTTCGTCACAAATGGCACTTCCACCGCCAACAAGATCGTGTGGCATGGCACGGTGGCGCGCGGCGACGTGGTGTTCGTCGATCGCAACTGCCACAAGTCGCTGCTGCACGCGCTGATCATGACCGGTGCAGTGCCGGTGTACTTCACGCCCAGCCGCAACGCGCACGGCATCATCGGCCCGATCAGCCTGGACCAGTTCACGCCGGAGTCGCTGCAGCAGCGCATCGCCGCCAACCCGCTGGCCAGCCAGGCCTACAAGGCCGGTTCCAAGCCACGCATTGCGGTGGTCACCAACTCGACCTACGACGGCCTGTGCTACAACGCCGAGAAGATCGCTGACGAGATCGGCAGCGCGGTCGATTTCCTGCACTTCGACGAAGCGTGGTACGCCTACGCGGCGTTCCATCCGTTCTACGAGAACCACTACGGCATGGCCAAGGGCAAGCCGCGTGAGCAGGATGCGATCATCTTCACTACGCATTCCACCCACAAGCTGCTGGCGGCGTTCTCGCAGGCGTCGATGATCCACGTACGCAATTCTGCGCAGCGCAACCTGGATGCCGAGCGCTTCAACGAGTCGTTCATGATGCATACCTCGACCAGCCCGCACTACGGGGTGATCGCGGCCTGCGACGTGGCCTCGAAGATGATGGAAGGCGATGCCGGCCGTTCGCTGGTGCAGGAAATGCATGACGAGGCCATCGCCTTCCGCCGCGCGATGCTGCATGTCCGCGATGATCT
Source organism: Stenotrophomonas sp. AG209 (assembly GCF_003550055.1). Classification (NCBI taxonomy): domain Bacteria; kingdom Pseudomonadati; phylum Pseudomonadota; class Gammaproteobacteria; order Lysobacterales; family Lysobacteraceae; genus Stenotrophomonas; species Stenotrophomonas sp. AG209. Next base: position 726,197 of record NZ_QXDB01000001.1, on the reverse strand, counting down.
CGGTCGCGATGACTGGTGGTTCAGCGTGTGGCAGCCGACCCAGGTCGAGCGCAGCCTGGACAAGGGCGATACGCCGGCGCCGCTGGTGGCCAAGCGCGAGGAGTGGTACCTGCAGCCGGATGCGCACTGGCATGGCTTCGAGAACCTGGTCGACGACTATGTGCTGATCGACCCGATCAAGGTGACCCTGCTGACGCCGGGCCTGGCGATGGACGGCAGCATGGGCAAGCTGGGCATCCCGGCGGCGGTGCTGAGCAAGTTCCTATGGGGCCGCGGCATCACCGTGGAGAAGACCAACCTGTACTCGGTGCTGTTCCTGTTCTCGATGGGCATCACCAAGGGCAAGTGGAGCACCTTGGTGACCGAGCTGATGGCGTTCAAGGAGCTGTACGACCGCAATGCGCCGCTGAGCCAGGCACTGCCGACCCTGGCTGCCGATTATCCGAATGCCTACGCCGGTTGGGGCCTGCGTGACCTGTGCGACGCGCTGCATGCGTTCAACCAGGAATTCGCCGTGGCCAAGGTGATGCGCGAGATGTACGTGGATCTGCCGACGCCGGTGATGACCCCGGCCGATGCCTACAACCACCTGGTCAAGGGCGAGATCGAGCGGGTCGACATCGAGCAGATCAGTGGCCGCATTGCGGCGACCATGCTGGTGCCGTACCCGCCGGGCATCCCGACCATCATGCCCGGCGAGCGCTTCGGCGACAGCGACGAGCCGATCATCCAGTCGCTGCGCATCGCCCGCGAGCAGAACGCCCGTTTCCCTGGCTTCGAGTCGGACGTGCACGGGCTCATCATCGAGCAGGAGGGGGATGTGGTTTCGTACAAGGTGGAGGTGCTGAAGGCCTGACCCGCAACGGTCGGCCCTTCGGCGAACGATGGATACCGCGCGCGAGCAACGCATCCTGAAGTTCTCGATCGGGGTCACCCTGGCGGTGAGCGCGGTCGGTTTCAGTGGTGGCCTGCTGGTGGGATCGCAGGCCATCCTGTTCGACGGCGTGTACAGCCTGGTCGACGTCGCCCTGACCCTGGTGTCGTTGTCGGTGCTGCGGCTGGTGGCGCGGGAGCAGAGCCCGCGCTTCCAGTACGGCTACTGGCACCTGGAGCCGATGGTCGAGGCGCTGGGCGGTGTGATCCTGTCGCTGGCCTGCGTGTATGCGCTGGCCAACGCCGTGATCGGATTGACCACGGGCGGGCACGAGGTGAAGTTCGGGCCCGCGCTGTGGTGGGCGGCACTGCTGAGTGCCAGCAATCTGGCGATGGCGGCATTCGTCGCACAGCGTGCGCGGCACCTGCGCTCCGCCCTGTTGTGGCTGGACGTGCGCGGCTGGCTGCTGGGCGGATTGATGAGCCTGGCGGTGGTGCTGGCCTTCGTGCTGGCGCTGGTCCTGCACGGCGGTGAGTGGCACCACTGGGTGCCGTACCTGGATTCGATCGTGCTGGCGTTGATCAGCCTGGCAGTGCTGCCGGTGCCGGCGCGCAGCGCGTGGAAGGCCATGCGCGAAGTGCTGCAGGTGGCACCCGATGATCTGGACCGGCGCGTGCAGCAGGTGATGCAGGCGTTCGTGGCCGAGCGTGGCTATGCCGGTTTCACCAGCCACGTGGCGAAGATGGGGCGGATGCGCTTCATCGAGATCCATGTGCTGGCTGACCCGGCCATGCCGCTGGGGTCGGTGGGCGAAGTCGACGCGATGCGCGACGAGATCGCGGTGCGGCTGGATGCGCGGGGCAGTACCTTCTGGTTGACCATCGATTTCACGGCGGATCCGGCGTGGACGTGATCGTTGCGCGTGGCGAATCGATCTGTTGCACGGGCGTTGTTTGACCTCAACTCATGTTCAGGTTGCAGACTCACTCGCATCCCCAACGAGGCATGCGGCATGAACCTGCTGACCACCCCCGACCTCGGCCACGGCCTGCTGGAACTGTTCAATCCTGCGGGGCTTTACGACCCTTCGGCCAATGGCTACTCGCACGTGGCCGTGGTGCGCCTTCCCGCCCGGGTCATCCATATCGCCGGGCAGGGCGGTGAGGATGCCGATGGCCATCTCTCCCCCGGTTTCGAGGAACAGGTCGAGCAGGCGCTGGACAACCTGCAGATTGCATTGGGTTCGGCGCAGGCCAGCCTGGCCGATGTCGCACGGTTGCGCATCCTGGTGGTCGACCACGACGAGGACCGGCTGGGCATCATCGCCCGTCAGGTGCGGCGGCGTTGGCCTAACCGCGCGGCGCCGACCTGCACCCTGATTCCCGTGCCGCGGCTGGCGCTGGACGGCATGCTGTTCGAGATCGAGGCGGAGGCCTACGCCGCCTAGCGCAGGTAGTACTCCACCGGCACCACCAGTTCCTGCGGTGCCTTCATTTCCACGGGAATGGGCGGCAGCGGCTGCGCGCGGCGGAACGTCTGCAGCGCGGCGTCGTCGAGCATCGGTTGGCCACTGGACTGCTCCAACCGCAGCGCCAGCAGGCGTCCCTCGCGATCGATGCTGGCCCTGACCCAGGCGGTCCCCTGCTGCCGGCGCGAGCGCGCGGCGGCGGGGTAGTAGCGGTAACGCTCCAGCCGCGCCATCAGGCGGGCTTCCCACTGGTCGCTGGCGGCGCCGGCCTGGAAGTCCGCCGGTGGTGCGTCGGGAGCGGGCGGCGCGGCCGTGATCGATGCCGGTGCGGGACTTGCATTGGTCACGGCCGCAGGCGGGGCGACCGGCAGGGCTTGCCGGCCAGGGCCACCGCGTTCGCTGGCGGCCACCTCGCCCTCGCGTGCGGCGGTGGGCTTCGGTGGAGGGGGCGACTTCGTTGGTTGCGATGCGCGCGCCTGCTGCGCCTGGCTGGGGGTGTCGGCCTGGCGCTCTTCCACTGGCTGGGGCGGCGTCGCCGGCGCCAGCAGGCGCAGGCTGATGCGCACGTCCTGCTCAGGCGGCGGCAGCAACGGCGGCGTGGCCACCCAATGCATCAACAGCAGCAGGGGCAACAGGTGCAGGCCGATGCTGATGGCGATCGCCTGCCAGTGTTGGCCGCGCTCACTCATCGTCCAGCACCCATAGCAGGTCGGCGTCGGCCGCCTCGACGGTTTCACCCGGCGAGGCCAGTGCGATCACCAGCGCTGGTGTATCCGCTGGCAGGTAGCCCGGCACGCCGGTACCGCGCAGTACATGCCAGCGACCAGCCACCAGCAGCGAGGGCGCGGGTGCTGCGGTCAGCACTTGTGCCATGCGCGTGTCGCGGGCCTGTTGCACGGCCAGCATCCCTTCCAGCATCGGTGCTGCGTCCGCATGCTGGGCCAGCACCACGGCCGACAGGCGTTGCTGGGCAGCGGGCACCGGGAACCGCACTGCATCCGCGGACGCAAGGCGCGCGTTGACCTCGGCGCGCGCGAGATTGCCGCCGAACAAGGGGATGCCGGCAGCGGTGGCGTCCTGCACCAGCCCGCCGTAGGCGGTCCACGGCCATCGTGTATCCCAGCCCAGCAGCTCCTGCAGGCGCGCACCGCCGGCATGGTTGCCATTGGCCAGCCAGCGCTGCACCCGCTGCAGGCGCGGCTGGCGTTCGCTGGCAATCATCTCCAGCACCAGTGCGCCTTGTGGTCGTTGCTGCTGCAGCACGTGCAGCAGCCAGCGCTGGGCGGCGTGGTCTCCGGCCAGGTCGTGGCGTTCGCCCAGCAGCAGTCGCGGGGCGTTCGCTGCGCGCTTCACGAACGCAGCTTCGTCCAGGGTCTGGCCGCTGGCGAGGTCGAGCACCGTGCCGGGCATCGGCTGCGCGCTGGCCATTGCGGCCAGTGCAAGCAGGCATAGCGGCAGCCAGCGACGGCTAGAACGCCACATTGACGCCCATCGAGACGGTGCGGCCACGGCCGTTGCCGCGGTCCAGGATCGGGCTGAAGATGCTGTCGATCGAGGCATTGTTGTCATAGGCCTTGTTCTGCAGGTTTTCGATGTTCAGCCACAGCGTGGTGTTGGGCTGGGGCTTGAAGCTGGCGTAGAAGTCGAGCAGTACACCGGTACCGCCGGTCTTGCGAGTCTGGAAGAAGTCGTAGCCTTCTTCGGTGGGCCCGGAGTATTCGGCGCGCAGGCCGGCCTGCACGCGCTGCTGCCACCAGCGGCCGCCCACGTCCAGCGTCCAGTAGCGGTCGGGCAGGGCGGTGATGTCTTCCAGGTTGACGAATTCGATGGCGGGCGCGCTGGTGTGTGAACGTGTCCAGCTCAGCGTGGCGTGGTAGTGCTCGCTGGCGTAGTGCGCTTCCAGTTCGATACCGCGCATGCGCACCACGCCCGGGTGGTTCATCCAGCGCGTGGTGGTGCTGAAATCGTCCACGTCCAGCGCATCGGTCCAGGCAGTGAGCTGCGGATCGCTGTCGATCGGTACCACGAAGGGCTCCACTTCCGGCGGATGCACGATCAGCAGGTATTGCGGCTTGATGTAGTCGCGGATGCGGTTGTCGAAGCGGGTGACGCGCAGCTGGGCCAGGTCGCCGTCAACCAGCAGCGAGTCGGTGCTGAGGTTGGCGCCGAACTGCAGGTTGCGCGAGCGCTCACGGCGCAGGAACGGGTTGGCGCCCACGCCGTCGGCATCGCTCATGCCTTCCAGCGGGATTTTTTCGAAGAACATCTCCTGCACGCGCGGCGGGCGCGATGTGCGCGAGGCTTCGGTGAACAGCTGCAGCCAGTCGGTGGCCTGCCACGAAACCGCCAGGCTGGGGCTGAGCGCGTGCTGGGTGCGGCGCACGTCGATGCCGCCGCCGTTGATCTCCGCGCACTGGCCGGGGACATCCGAGCACACCGGGACGTGGCCACGGATGCCATAGCGATCCTGGCGCAGGCCTGCGGTCAGCGCGTAGACGTCGTACTGCAGTTCCAGCGTGCTGAACACACTGTCCAGCTGGCTGCGACCCTGGGGGTTGGCGCCGCGCAGGGTCGGAGTGTCGGCCACGTAGATGTCCGACTGGTGCTTGATGCCGGTGTTCCAGCGTGCCTGCAGCGCGCCGATGTCGAAGCGGCTGGTGTTGTCGAGTGTCCAGCTGCTCAGGCTGCTGTGGGTGCGGCGGCCGATGTAGCTGGAGTCCTCCACCGGCGGATAGAACAGCCGGGTCTTGTTGCTGGCGAAGGTCGCACGCAGGTCGATCCACGGCGTGTAGGGCGTGTAGTGGTAGCTGGCACGCTGGTTGCGCGCGGAAATCTGCCACGGGTAGTTGTGGTAGAAGTCGTTTTCGTAACGCATGTGGCTCAGGTCCAGCCGATGCTGGTCACTGGGCTGCAGGCGTGCTTTCAACAGCCAGCTGCTGGGTTGCTGGCTGCCGGGGTCGGCATTGTTCTTCTGCCCGCGTGCCGTGGCGTACTCGCCGCTGCGACTGCTGCTGGCGGCGGCCAGCAGGCCGAACTGGCGGTCACCACCGTCTTCGCTGTGGCGCCACGCGCCGGCGAAGGTGCGGCCATTGCCGTAGCCGTTGTTGCCATGACGGTAGCCCGCGCGCAGGCCCCAGTCACGACCTTCGCCAAGCAGATCGTCGATGTCGAGCGTGCGGAAATTGGCACTGCCGGTCAGCGTGCCGGCGCCATCACCACCGGCGACCGCGCCGCGCTGCACGTCCACGCCGGCCAGCAGGAACGGATCGACATAGGCGAACGGCCCGCCTGAGCCATGGCCCGCGTTGTTGCGGAAGGTCTGGGTGACACCATCGATCATGGTGTTGACCCGGCCGGCGCCGGTCATGCCGCGGATGTTGACCTGCAGGCCAGGCTGGCTGCGCGAATGGAAACTGTGGGTGCCGGGCATCGAACGCAGCAGGCTGTTGCCGTCCTGGCGTTCGGCCATCGCCACGCGCTCGCTGCGGACCGCCGGCGCGAAGCCATCGCGCGTGGCCGGCACATACTGGCTGGCGCCTGCACCGGGAGAATGACCCTGCGCGGTATCGCCCTGCACGCGCAGCGGGCCGGTTCGACGGCTGCCATCGGCGGGTTCGGCCGGCGCCGGTTCCAGGGTGGCGCGGCGTGCGTCGATGAAGCGGGGGCGCAGGCCGCTGCCGGCCAGCAGGCGCGACAGGGCCTGAGCGTCGTCGAACTGTCCGCGCAGCGCTGGCGCCGTCTGGCCGCCCGGCAGTGCCGCACCGATCACCAGGTCGACACCGGTCAACCGGCTGTAGGCGTCCAGTGCGCTGGCCAGCGGTTGTGCAGGAAGATCGAAGTGGCGGGTGGCGGCCTGCGCGTGTGCGCTGGCGGACAACAACGGAAGCGGACTGGCGCAGGCCAGTGACAGGGCGAGGACAAGGGGGCGGTGAAACAGCATCGGGGGCTCCAGGGGCTGACGCAGTGCGTCGTCATCCTGGGTAGACGCAGCGACAGGGCCGATGTCAGGGTGCATCGCGATGTCCCTTGCGTGGTGGCAGCCACACCTGCACGCCCGCGCCCAGGCGGAGCACGCGCACATGCAGCTGCGTGGCCAGCTGGTCACGGCTGCGCGCCGCACCGTCGGCGCTGCCGAGCAGGGTGACCGGCTGCTGGCGCAGGTGTGCGCCGATGATCCAGGTATGGCCGCCATGCCAGCGATCCAGGTCCTGGGTGACTTCGGCCAGGGGCGTGGAGATCCAATGCAGGCGACGTTCGCGCCAGGCCAGCGCACTGTGGCTGGCAGCCTGGCTGACGGTCGCTGCCTGTCCATCGAAGCGCAGCTGCTGCCCTTCGATGGCCTGCTCACTGCGGCTGCCGCTGTCCACGCGGACGCGATGCTCGGTGACGGTGACCACGCTGTCGTTGTCCTGCACGGCAAGGTCGAAGGCCGTGCCGAGCGCAGTGACCGTGCCGTGCGTCGTATGCACCTGGAACGGGTGCTGCACATCGGCGGCTACCTTGAACCAGGCCTGGCCGTGCTGCAGCTGCAGCTGCCGGCGCTGTGCATCGATGCGGACATGGACTTCGCTGCCGGGCGAGAGCAGCACGTGGGAACCATCCGGCAGGACTTCTTCGCGGATCTCGCCTGCCGCGGTGCGCATCACCTGGGCGGCGGGTGGCGCGGCCTGGCGGGTATACAGGCCCAAGGCACAGAGCAGCAGCACGGCAGTGCCGGCGTCGCGCAGGCGCCGGCGCTGCCGCTTGCGCTGGTGCCGCTGCAGGCTGGGCGTCGCGTCACCGGCCTGCCAGAGCGCCTGCAGGTGCTGGTACTGCGCGGCGTGGCGGCAATCGGCGTGGTACCACTGGTTGAAGGCGCGCTCGTCGCGGCCGCCTTCGTGGCCGTCCAGCCACCAACGCGCGGCCTCGCGCGCGATCGCATCCTGGCTCATGCGCCGGGTACCTGCTGCAGCGCCACCAGCGCACGCAGCAGATGGCCGTGCGCGGTCTGCCGGCTGATGCCGAGCTGGCGGCCGATCTCGGCCAGTGCCATCTGCTCCACCCGGGCCAGCAGGAATACCTGGCGCGAGCGCGGTGGCAGCGCGGCGATGATCGCATCGAGATGGCGCAGCTGTTCGGCGTCCAGCAGGTGCTGCTCCGGCAGCGGTGCAGGATCGGCGAGGGCGTGCAGTTGCGCGTCATCCAGCGCTTCCTCACGACGGCGCTGGCGTTGCCGGTAGTGATCAGCGATCAGATTGTGGGCGACGCGGTACAGGTAGGCACGGCCGTTGCTCAGCAGGCCGCTGGCGGCGACCTTGACGACGCGCAGCCAGGTTTCCTGGACGACGTCATCGGCGTCGCAGCGTTGCGGGAGTTTGCGGCGGACATGGGCGTGCAGCGGCCGGTAATGGGCCGCGCACAGCTGCGCGACATCCGTCGGTTCGACAGGCGTGGACACGGGGCGGGCGACAACTGGGAAAGGGAACAGCCCGCGGCGGCAAGGGCAGCGGCTGCACCTTACAGCAAAAGAGAATCATTTGCATCTATAGATGGGCATGGCACACCTGCCCGAACGCGGGATCAGCGCGGGCGATAATCGCAGTGGATCTGCAGGGCTTCGGTGGGGTTGTGGTGCAGTTCGAAGCCGCAGTGCTGCAGGCTGTGCTTCACCCGCACGACCGCTTCGGCATGACGGGCGACGCGACGATCCTGCCAGCGCGGCGGGGTGAACACGCCCAGCGGCAGCAGCCTCAGCCGCTTGCCGTGCAGTACCAGTGAGACATCGATATGACGGCCATCGATATCGTGGCCGTTGGCGCCGAAGATGGCATCGACTTCATCGTGGCGCTGCGGATAGCAGGTGCGGAAGAGGGTGATGCCGAGCCGCCGCACCAGGCGCCGGAAGCCACCGAGGCGGCTGTGGCGGGGCTCGAAGCCCCGGGTGAGCAGCAGGCGCAGTTCGGCAGGCAGCAGCGCCTGTGCGTCGAGCAGGCGTTGCAGCACCTCTGCGTCGATCTGGATATGGCGGGAGGGCCAGCGCGGGGCGATACGCAGTCCGTGGCGGCTGTCGCGGTGCAGGGTCAGCATGCGTGAAGCTTCGCATGCGGGCGAACAGCCGGGGTAGTGCCGGCCGCTGGCCGGCAGATTCGGGTGCCGGCCAGCGGCCGGCACCACCATCGTCGGGTCAGAGGTCGCGGTACTGGATCTGCGACGCCAGTACGCGCAGGCCGTCAGCATTGCTGGACAGGATGCGTTCTTCGCCAACCCCCTTCTGTCGCGTCAACTGGAAGCCCTGGTCGGCAGGCAGCTGCGCGGCGATGGCATCCATGCGCTGCAGCGCATCGGGGCCGCTGCAGTCGAAGTGGCCCCAGCAGGCGCCATTGCGGTGGATCTGCAATCGGTAGTTCATCGCGGCATCTCCGGCAGGCCCTGCAGCCAGTGGTCGAACATCGCGGTGGCCGCCGCCGCCAGCGGTGCACCGTAACGACGCGCCTGGGCGCGAAGATCGTTCGGATCGATGCCGGCCTGCGCCAGCTCCAGGGTGTGGCCGATCAGCCAGCGTTCGAACTGGCGGGCGTCCAGCTCCGGATGGCATTGCAGGGCCAGCGCATGGTGGCCGATGGCGAAGGCCTGGTGGCGGCAGGCCGGCGTGCTGGCCAGGCGTTTGGCACCGGTTGGAAGTTCGAACGCTTCGCCATGCCAATGCAGTACGGGAATGCCTTGCAGGGCCTGCAGCGGTGAACGCTGGCCTTCATCGGTCAGCAGCAACGGTGCAAAGCCGATCTCCTTGCCCCCACTGGCGGCGACGTCGGCACCGAGCGCACGGGCCATCAACTGCGCGCCGAGGCAGATGCCCAGGGTCGGCTGTTGCTGCTGCAGCCGGCGCTGCAGCAAGGCGATGCTGTCGGTGACGAAGGGATAGGTCTCTGTGTCATTGACGCTGATCGGACCGCCCAGCACTACCAGCAGGTCGGCGGTTTCGGCGGAGTCGAGGGCGTCGACACCGGCCTGCAGCACCTGCAGCTGCCAGCCCTGCGCCAGCAGCAACGGTTGCAGGGTGCCGAGGTCTTCAAAGGCGACGTGTTGCAGAACGACCGCGCGCTTCATGCCGGGGCTCCGCTGTTCGGCCAGTAGAAGCTGTCCGGGGTGGCACGGGCACCGAAGATGGCCTGGCCGACGCGGACCACGGTGGCGCCTTCCTCGATGGCCACTTCGAAGTCGCCGGACATGCCCATCGACAGCTGCGACAGGTCGATGCCCGATGGGGCGGTGCGTTGCAACTGGTCGCGCAGCTCGCGCAGGCGCACGAAGCAGGCGCGCACGCGCTCGACCTCCGGGGTGAAGATGGCCAGTGTCATCAGGCCGCGCACGCGCAGCCGGTCGAATGCGGGAAGCTGCTGCACGAAGGCTTCGACGGCTTCCGGTTCCAGCCCGTACTTGCTGGGCTCGGCCGAGGTGTTGACCTGCACGAACACATCCAGCGTGCGATCTTCCAGTTGCAGGCGCTGCTGCAGGGCCTCGGCCACGCGCAGGCTGTCCAGCGCCTGGAACTCGCTGGCGAAGCGCGCCACGTAGCGCGCCTTGTTGGTCTGCAGGTGACCGATCACCGACCAGTACACGCCCAGATCGGCCATCGTCTCGGCCTTGCGTTGCGCCTCCTGCACTTTGTTCTCGCCCAGCTCGTGGCAACCGGCGGCCACCGCCATGCGGATGCGGGCGTCATCGACGGTCTTGCTGACCGGCAGCAGGCGCACGCTGGCCGGGGCACGACCGGCACGGGCGCAGGCCGCGGCGATGCGTTGGCGCACCGTGACCAGGTTGGCGGCGATCTGTTCAACGGACTGGGCGACGGGCCAGTCGGCAGCGGCAAGGGGCATGCGGGCACCTCCAATGCAGGGCGGCCAGGGTGGGATACACTGGCACAGGACAAGAGATATTTTGGCATAGGACAAAATGAAAATCACCGGGCATAGCGCCGAGTCGATCTTCGACAGCATCCGCGAGGGCATCGGCAAGGGCCGTCTGCTGGCTGGCAGCGTGCTGCCGCCGGTGCGTGAGCTGGCCGAGCAACTGGGCGTGAACCGCAATACGGTGGCCGCTGCCTACAAGCGATTGGATGCGGCGGGCCTGGCCAGCACGGCGGGCCGTCGTGGCACGGTGGTGCGCGGATTGCCGCCGACGCTGGCGCGTGAGGGCAGCACGCCGGGGCTGGCGCTGCAGGACCTGGCCGGTGGCAACCCGGATCCGCGCCTGCTGCCGAATCTGCGCCTGGCCCCGGCGGCGCCACGGCTGTATGGCGTGGGCACGGTCGACCCGAGGTTGCAGGCGCTGGCACGCGCCTCGCTGGATGCGGACTGCCCCGAGGGGTACGCGCTGGAGCTGACCCATGGCGCGGTCGATGGCATCGAACGCCTGCTGGCGGCGTGGCTGCTGCCGGGGGATCGCATTGCAGTGGAGGATCCGTGCTTTCTGGGCAGCCTCAATGTGCTCAATGCTGTGGGCCATGCGCCGTTGCCGGTGGCGGTGGACGCGCATGGCATGCAGGTCGAATCGCTGCGGCAGGCACTGGAGGCCGGTGCACGTGCGGTGTTGCTGACCCCGCGCGCGCACAACCCGACCGGGGCCAGCCTGGATGCGAAGCGGGCACGGGCGTTGCGGCAATTGTTGGCGGTGTATCCGCAGGTGGCGGTGCTGATCGACGATCACTACGCGCTGCTTTCGCAGCAGGCCTACCACTCGGTACTGCCGCTGGATGGCCGGCGCTGGGCGCTGCTGCGTTCGCTGTCCAAGCCGCTCGGCCCGGATCTGCGGCTGGCCTGGCTGGCCTGTGATGACGAGACCGCGTCGCGGTTGCGGCTGCGGTTGGCGTCCGGCACGGGCTGGGTCAGTCACCTGCTGCAGGATGCAGCGACCTCGGTGCTGGGGTCGGCAACGCAGCGGGCGAAGATCGCCTCGGCGGGCGAGCGTTACCAGCAGCGGCTGCAGTCGTTGCAGGAACTGCTGCGCGCGCGTGGCCTGCCGACGCCGTTGCCGATGGAGGGGCTGAACCTGTGGCTGCCGTTGCCGGGCGACAGTCATCCGCAGGTGCTGGCGCTGGCCGCGCGCGGATGGCATGTGCGCGCTGGCGAGGTGTTCGCGGTGGCGGCGCCGGGGCATGGCCTGCGCATCACCTGCGCGGCGCTGGGCGCGGCGCAGCTGCGGCAGCTGGCCGATGACCTGGCGGCGGTGTGCGGTCTGTAGCGTCGAGCCATGCTCGACTTTGCTTCGCCTTTGTAGAGCCGAGCCATGCTCGGCTGCTGTTGGTAGAAGCAGTCGAGCATGGCTCGACGCTACAAAAGCAGATCAGGGCGCAGCGTTGGCGCCGGGGCGCACGTAGTAGGACTGGCCGCTGTCATCGACGAACATCAGTTCCGGCTTGCCCTGCCAGGAGGTGAGCATGGCGCCGGTGTTGTTCTGGTGCTTGACCATCAGGCTGGCGCCGCGGTCCGGGTTGGCCACCACCTTGAATACTTCCGTGGTGCCATTGGCATCATCCAGGGTCAGCACGGCTTCACCGCCGCGATCGCTGGTGCCATAGCCCCCGCGTTCGGAGCCATCCGGGCCGAGCAGGATCAGGCCGGACAGGGCGGTGGCGCGCGGCCCCTGGGTACGGCCCCGGCTGAGTGGATCGGGCACCGGCGCGCCGAGGATCACCCGGGGTTGGCCAGTGCCGTCGTGGATGATCAGCCCGCGCGCTTCGATGATGCGCTGTGGCGATTGGCTGCGATGCAGGCTCCAGGCGGTCCAGCCGGAAACCAGCAGGGCGAGTATGGAGACCACCAGCGTGGTCAGCAGCAGTGCGCGGGGCATCGTATCGTCCTTCCCTGGATGCAGCGACGATAGCGGATGCGGGGGACTGATGACCAGTTCGTTGTGTGACGGCGTGTATCGTCAATGGAAATCGCGGCTGTGGCTGCGCAGCCCCTGCAGCAGTTCATCCAGGCAGTGCATGCGTTGCACGATGACATGCTGCACGCCATCGACGCGTTCCAGGCGGCCGTCGATCTGCATCAGCTGGGTGTCGACCAGTACCCGGTGCTGGCGATCGGCCAGGTGCCGCCAGACCACGGCGTTGACCATGCCGGTCTCATCTTCGAGGGTGAGGAAGGTGACGCCGCTGGCGGTCTGCGGGCGCTGGCGCATGCGTACCAGGCCGGCGATGCGCACGCGACGGCCATGGCCATGGCCCGCCAGCTGCGCGGCATCCAGGCAGCCACGGCTGCGCAGTTGCGTGCGCAGGAACGAGACCGGGTGCCGGCCGAGGGTGGTGCCGGTGCTGCGGTAGTCGGCCTGCATGTCTTCCCAGGCGCTGGGCAGGGGCAGTGGAACGCGGGCTTCGGCGGTGGCGCGGGCCTGGTCGAACAGCGGCAGCCGGTTCTCCACGCCGGAGATATCCCAGCGTGCACGATGGCGATGGCCGCTGAGTCCACGCAGTGCACCGGCATCGGCCAGCAGGCCCTGCTGGCGGCGGTCCAGTGAGGTGCGCTGGCACAGGTCGCCGACATCGTCGAACGGGCGACGCGCACGTTCGCGCATGATGGCCTGTACCGCCGCTTCGTTGCAGCCTTCGACCAGGCGCAGGCCGAGCCGGATCGCCGCCGGCCCCTTGCCGAAATCCAGCGTGCAGTCCCAGTCGCTGTGGCGCACGTCCACCGGCAGCACGCCGATGCCATGCCGGCGCGCGTCCTGCAGCAGCTGGTCGGGGCTGTAGAAGCCCAGCGGCTGGCTGTTGATCAGGCTGGCAGTGAACGCGGCGGGATGATGGCACTTCAGCCAGCAGCTGGCATAGGTCAGCAGGGCGAAGCTGGCGGCGTGGCTTTCCGGGAAGCCGTAATCGCCGAAACCCTTGATCTGCTCGAACAGGTGTTCGCCATATTCGCGGTTGAAGCCGTTCTTCAGCATGCCGGACAGCAGCTTTTCGCGGTGCGGCTCCAGGCCTCCACGGCGCTTCCAGGCCGCCATCGAACGGCGCAGGGCATCGGCCTCGCCCGGGGTGTAGCCGGCCGCATCCACTGCCAGCTGCATTACCTGTTCCTGGAACAGCGGCACGCCCAGGGTGCGCGCGAACACGCGCTCCAGCTGCGGCGGGTACAGCGGTTCCTCCAGGTTGTCCAACGCCTGCGGGCCTTGCTCGCGCAGCAGCCGGCGCCGCTCCAGGTAGGGGTGCACCATGTCGCCCTGGATCGGGCCGGGGCGCACGATTGCCACTTCGATCACCAGGTCATAGAAGTTGCGCGGCTGCATGCGCGGCAGCATCGCCATCTGTGCGCGCGACTCGATCTGGAACACGCCGATGGTGTCGGCAGCGCTGATCATGTCGTAGGTGGGGGTGTCTTCGTCGGGGATCGCATCCATGCGCCCGCTGTGCAGGCCATGCTGCTGCAGCATCGCCAGGCACTTGCGGATGGCGGTGAGCATGCCCAGCGCCAGGCAGTCGACCTTCATCAGGCCGGTGGCATCCAGATCGTCCTTGTCCCACTGGATGACGGTGCGGTCGGCCATCGCCGCGTTCTCCACCGGCACCAGGGTCGACAGGGGGTGCTCTGAAATCACGAAACCGCCCGGGTGCTGCGACAGGTGGCGGGGGAAGTCGATCAGCTCGGCGGTCAGCGCCAGCAGCCGCTGCATCAAGGGCGTGTCCGGGTCGAAACCGCGCTCGCGCAGGGTCTCGGGCAGCGGCACGTGGCCACCCCAATGGTCCATCGCCGCGCCCAGTTCGTTGACCTGGTCCATCGGCAGGCCGAGCGCGCGGGCTACGTCGCGGATCGCGCTGCGGCCACGGTAGCTGATCGCCACCGCAGTCAGGGCGGCGCGCTCGCGGCCATAGCGCTTGAATACATACTGCAGCACTTCCTCGCGGCGCTCGTGCTCGAAGTCGATGTCGATATCCGGTGGTTCGTCGCGCTCGGCGGAGATGAAACGCTCGAACAGCAGGTTGCTGCGCGCCGGGTCGATCTCGGTCACGCCCAGCACGAAGCACACCGCCGAGTTGGCCGCCGAGCCACGGCCCTGGCAGAGGATGTCCTGGCTGCGTGCGAAGGCCACGATGTCCTGCACGGTGAGGAAGTAGGAGGCGTAGTTCTTCTGCCTGATCAATGCCAGTTCGTGCTCGATCTGTTTGCGTTGTGCCGGTTCGATGCCGCCTTTCCAGCGCCAGGGGATGCCACGCTCGACCAGCACGCGCAGCCAGCTGTCCGGGTCGTGGCCTTCGGGCACCAGCTCGCGCGGGTAGGTGTACTGCAGCTGCTCCAGGGTGAAGTGGCAGCGCTCGGCGATGCGCAGGGTCTCGGCCAGCAATGCGGGCGGATACAGCTGGGCCAGCGCGGTGCGCGGGCGCAGGTGGCGCTCGCCGTTGGGGAACAGGCGCCAGCCAGCCTCGGCCACGCTGCAGCGGTGACGGATCGCGGTCAGGGTGTCCTGCAGGGCGCGGCGGCGGCGCACGTGCATGTGCACATCGCCGCTGGCCACCAGCGGCAGGCGGTGTCGTTCGCCGAAGGCCTGCAGCTGCTGCAGGCGGCGCGCGTCGTCGTGCTCGTGGTGCAGCTCCACCGCCAGCCACAGCCGATCAGCGAAGCCGGTGCGCAGCAGCTCCAGGTCGGTGGCGGCCGGTTGCCGGTCCAGCCACAGGCACAGCAGGCCGTCGGGCAGGCCGAGCAGGTCCTCGCGCAGGCAGCGGTATTCGCCCTTGGCGGCCCGTCGCCGGCAGGTGGTGATCAACTGGCACAAGCCGGCGTAGGCGGCCTGGTCGGTGCACAGCAGGGCCAGCTTCGGCCCGTCCTCGACCTGGAATTCGGCGCCGACGATCAGTGCCACGCCATGCGTCTTCGCCGCCTGCCAGGCGCGCACGATGCCGGCCAGCGAGCATTCATCGGTGATCGCCAACGCGCGGTAGCCCTGGCCGGCGGCGCGCGCGAACAGTTCTTCGGCGATCGAGGCGCCACGCTGGAAACTGAAGGCCGACAGGCAGTGCAGTTCGGCGTAGCCGGGCAGTTCGTTGTGCATGACGGCTCAGCCGAACCAGCCGTGCAGCATCCACGGCGCATGCGGGTCATTGCGCTCACGGAAGGCCCAGCCGCGCTGGCCGTGCGTGGTTTCCACCACGTAGTAGTCGCGGCGCGCGTCGGCCTGGTCCCACCAGCCTGATTCGATCCGCTCCGGCCCGGCGACGATGCGCAGGCGCGGGTCACGCAGCGGTTGCGGGGTGTCCAGCAGCCAACCGGGGCGCAGTGGCCAGTATGCCGGTGGCTTGGCCGCAGGCTGGGTGCCGCTGGCACGCTCGGGGCGGTGGTCGGCCTGCACGGCCAGCGGTTGCACGGCGTCATCGCCCAGCCGCGCCCGCAGGCGCTCGCGCAGCTGGTTCCAGGGCATCGCCTGCGCCGGCCGGGTGTCGAACAGGTCGCGCGCGGCGGGCACGAACGGTGGCAGCTGTTCGGCCTGCAGGCGCAGTGCGCGGCTGCCAGCGGGCAGGGCGAACGCTTCCATGCGGTTGCGTGCGATCTCGAACAGCAGCGCAGGATCGCGTTCGGGTGCCAGCAGGCCGATGGTCAGCACGCTGGCCGGCAGCAGGTCATGCTCGAAATGCAGGTCGAAGCGCTGTACGCCGCCATCGCGCGAACACAGGAAGGCCGCCAGGTCCAGCAGCAGGCGGCGCAGCGGGAACAGCAGGGCCTGGCTGGATTCGATCTCGTATTCGAATTCGATGCGTGCATCGAAACGGTCCGGTGGCTGGTAGTAGCGCAGTGGCGCGGTGGGCAGGCCGCGCAATGCGTCCAGCTGTTGCAGCACGTCGGGCGCGAAGCGCCGGGCCAGGCTGTCGCGCGGCAGCTCGAGTACCGCACCCAGCGTGCGCAGCCCGGAGCGGCCGAGCACGGTCACTGCGTCGCTGGGCAGGCCGCAGCGCGGCAACGGCAGCTGCGCCAGCGCCGCCGGCAGCTGCTGCGCATCGATGCCAAGGCCATCGTGGACGTTGGCCAGAACGCGCGCGGCATGCGCCGTGGGCGCGGCCACCAGACGGTGGCGGAACCCGAGTTCATGCAGTTCGTTGCGCAGGCGCTTTTCGATCGTCAGCCAGTCACCGAACAGGGCACGGCTGGCGCCGATTTCCAGCACCAGTGCATGCGGGAAATCGAGGCTGACCTGCGAGCTGTAGGCGTAGGCCCAGCTGGCCAGCAGCTGGCGGGTGTGCTGTTCGGCGTTCGGGTCGTAGTCGTGCAGGTGCATGTCCTGCACCAGCACCTGCGCGGCCGACAGCAGCATGCCCGGGCGCAGCCCCGCTGCGCGTGCGGACGGGCTGACCGCACGCAGCACGCGGCGCTGCGCCGGCCCCTGCAGCAACACCAGTGGCCGCTGCGGATCCGGTTGCAGGCGCAGCACGCTGTCCAGCGCCAGCTGCGGCAACAACAGGCAGGCCCAGTGCATGGCGCGGCCTCAGTGGGCGATGGCCAGTGGCAACGGCTGCGCGGGTGGCAGGCCGCCACGGCACTTCAGCACCCGTACCTGGCCGTGGTCGAGCTGCAGGCGCAGGCTGGCCGGGGAAGGATTGCGTGCTGCCTGCGCCTCGCGGAACACGAAGCCCAGGCACTGGCCGCTGTCGGCCGCTACCTGCAGCCGGCGCAGGGCGCGGTCGTCGGCCTGGTGTGGCCAGCACAGCACCGCCGCGCAGGCCGCAGAGCGCAGGCATTGTTCGGCGGCCCACAGCGCCTGTTTCGGCGCGGCGTGGATGATCTGCAGCTGGGCCAGGTCCAGCCCGGCGGCGGCCCAGGCCGGGGCATGCGGGCGATAGGGCGGGGCGACCAGCACGATCGGGCGGTCGCGCTGGCTCAGCTTCGCCAGCGCCGGCCAGACCAGGGCCAGCTCGCCCACGCCGGGCGCTGCCTGCAGTACCTCGCACAGCCCGCTGGCCGGCCAGCCACCGCCGGGCAGGCGTGCATCCAGTGCCGGGTGGCCGCTGGCCAGGTGGTCGCTGGCCGGTCCCTGGCGGGCCGGGCCACGCCACAGCTGGCGGCCGTCCAGCAGCCGGTCGAGGGCGACGACGGCGCCCATCAGCCGGTCCTCCAAGGGAGGCGCCAGGCGGGCTGGAAGCGGCAGGAATGGGCGGAAACGACAGGCATGGCGCGAGTATCGACGGGCCGGTATCAGGGGCTGAGACCGGACATGCTACTCGCCTTGTGAGTAGAATTACTAATGAAATTGACGGGCCGGGTTTCAGGTTGCTGAAGGGGTAAAGCATCCACGCATGGCGTGGATCTACTGGACAGAGCCCCGGTAGATCCACGCCAGGCATGGATGGGAGAACGGTGCCGACCAGGGCCGGCACCCACAGGCCCCGGTTACGGGCGGACCGGCAGCGCGACCGGGCGCAGCGGCGCGGCATCGCCACCGCGGATCTTCAGCGGGCCGCCAATGAAAGCGAACTCGTAGACCTTGTCGCGGGCCAGTTCGTCCAGCGCCACCAGCTCGATGATCGGCGCACCCTGCTGCGCCAGCAGGTAGGTGTGCAGCGGCACGTAGTCGTCGGACACTTCCGAGGGGAAGGTCTCGAAGCTCAGGTTGTCGGCGCCGACGATCATCGCGCCGCTGTCCTCAACCAGGAAGCGCGCCGCGTCCAGGCCCATGCCTGGCGGATTGGCCATGTAGGCCCTGGGCTGCTCGAACAGGCGCATGCGGCCGGTGCGGATCAGCACGATGTCACCCTGCTGCAGCTTCACCTGCTGGCGTGCCAGCGCATCCTTCAGGTCCTGGCGGGTGACGCGGTAGCTGTCCGGCAGCATGTCCACGCCCTTGGCGCCGGCCACGTCGATCAGTACGCCACGCGCGATCAGCGGTGGGAATTTCTCGATGCCGGTGACGTTCCAGCCACGGTCGCCGAGGTGCTTGTCGGCCTCGAAGCCGTTCCAGATCTTTCCGTGGATGCCGAAGTGGTTCAGCGCATCGATGTGGGTGCCGGTGTGGCTGTACATCGAGAACGCGGTGCCGGTGTAGCTGCGGGTGAGGTTCATGGTTTCACCCACGCCCATCGGGTCGTCCATCACCGTGCCGCGCGGGGTGTGGGTCATCCAGAACTGGTAGTGCGGGTCGCCGGCATCCTGCCAGCTGGGCATGCCGACGTAGTACTCGGTGGCCAGGTCATAGGCCTTGCCGCCGCTGACCCGCGACAGGATCGCCGCGCGCGAGGCCTCGGTGATCAGGTTGAGGCGGCCGATCTCGTCCTTCGGCCCCCAGGGGCTGGTGCCGACCTGCTGGCCGGAAGGAACGCGTTCATGCGCCGACACGGTGGTGGAAGCGGCGGTGCCGGCCAGCAGCAGGGCCAGCGCGGTGGCCAGGGTACGTGGGGTCATGGGGAATCTCCTTGCAGGGTGGGGGACGGTGCGGCTCAGGCCGCGACCAGGGGCGCCAGGGCCTGGCGCAGTTGCGGCAGCGGCAGGGTCTGCAGGCGCAGGCCGTTGCCGCCGATCACGGTGGGAATGGAGCGGATGCCGAGGGCAGCGGCTTCGGCACGATCGGCCTGCACGCGCTGGCGGACTGAGTCGCTGCGCATGTGGTCAGCGAAGGCGCCACGTGGATGGCCCAGCGATTCGGCGATATCCAGCAGGACTTCGGCATCGCCGATGTTGCGGTGCTGGTGCAGGTGCGCCCATTGCACCGCGTCGAACATCGCGCCATGGGCGTCATTGCCGCCGATCAGCCCTGCGGTCTGGCAGGCCAGTGCGCCGAGCCAGCCGGACGGATACTCGAAGTCCTGTGCGCGCATGCCTTCGATATCGATGCGCGCGGTGTCTTCATGCGTGGCGCAGTCGGTCCAGTGGCGCAGGATGATCGCCTTGGCGCGCTCCATCGAGCCGAACACCTCGACCATCCGCGCGCGCGAGTCCTGCAGCACGAAGCTGCGGTGGCGCACCTGGATGCCGAGTTCGGCGGAGACCTGCTGCAGGCGCGGGGCCAGTACGAAGCACCAGCCACAGACCACGTCGTGGAAGAAATCGACCACCGGCGCAGCGGTGGCGGGGGAAGGAACGGAA
Source organism: Stenotrophomonas sp. AG209 (assembly GCF_003550055.1). Taxonomy (NCBI): domain Bacteria; kingdom Pseudomonadati; phylum Pseudomonadota; class Gammaproteobacteria; order Lysobacterales; family Lysobacteraceae; genus Stenotrophomonas; species Stenotrophomonas sp. AG209. The sequence goes on along the minus strand of NZ_QXDB01000001.1, from coordinate 706,819 downwards.
GACATCTGCCTGCCATCGGTGAGAGGGGAGGCGGCAGGTTAGGCAGCGCGACGTGGCCGAAACAGCACGCCGCGGGCAGCTCAGTTTTCGCTGGCGGTTACGAATCCAGGCCGGCGCAGCCGGGCAGCTCGGCGTGCAGGAAATCGATGAAGGCACGCACCTTGGGCTGCAGGTGGCGTGATGTGGGATAGACCGCATGCACGAAGCGCGGCGGATAGCGGTGGTCGGGCAGCACCTGCTGCAGTTCGCCACGGGCCAGCGCCGGTGCCGCCAGGAACGAGGGCAGGGCACCGATGCCCATGCCGGCCACCAGCAGGTCGCGCAGCAGCAGGCTGTTGTTGACGGTGACACGCGCCGGCAGGGTGATCGTTACCTGGCCATCGGGGCCGAGCAGCGGCCAGCTGCCGGGCGAGTCGGACAGGCTGTAGGCCAGCACGCTGTGCGCCTGCAGCTCGTCCACCGCTTGCGGTGCCGGATGCTGCCGCAGGTAGGACGGGGCCGCGCACAGCACCTGCTGCAGCGAGGCCAGCCGGCGCGCCACCAGTCGCGAGTCATCCAGCTCTGCACGCAGCCGCAACGACACGTCGAAACCCTCACCGACCGCATCAAGCAGGCGGTCTTCCATCACCAGGTCCAGCGACAGCTGCGGATGCTGCTGCAGGAAGCGCGGCAGCAGCGGCGACAGCGTGCTCAGCGCGAACGATTGCGGTGCATTCACGCGCAGGCGCCCGGCCACCTCGCCACGCTGCTCGGCGATGCCACGTTCCAATGCGTCCAGCTCGTCGAGCAGGCGGCAGCATTCGCGGTAATAGGCGTGGCCGGTCTCGGTCAGGCTCATGCGCCGCGTGGTCCGCTGCAGCAGCACCACGCCCAGGTGTGTTTCCAGCGTGCGCAACTGCTTGCTCAACCCGGCCGGCGACATGCCCAGGTCTTCGGCGGCGCGGGCCAGCCCGCCGCGTTCGACGATGCGGCGGAAGGCGCGCATCAGGTTGAAGGAATCCATGCCGGCCTCGGGCGCGATGAGGGCGCCATTGTAGATCCACGCCATGCGCGGATGCGGGAAACGCGGTGCCGACCACGATGGACATCCACCAGAGGCGGGCCGTGTTGCGCCGTTTGTTCAAGCCCGCAACCATCCCGCCACGCCAGCATGCAGGCCCCTCACGTTTCGGGTTGCCCATGAAGCACTGGATCCTCCGCCTGTATGCCCCGTTGTTCCTGCTGGGTTTCGTTGTCGCTGCCGTCGTCTGGATCGGCCACTGCCACGGTGACCCGCTATGGTTGCTGGCCTTGCTGGCGATCGCCATCGCGGTCTCGTTCGCCGCCGAGCGCGCGTGGCCCTACGACCCTGTGTTCAACCACGACCACGGCGACAGCCTGCGTGACGCCCTGCATGCACTGGTGAACGAAAGCCTGAACCTGCTGTCGATCGCGGCGGTGCCGCTGCTGGCGGCAATCATTCCATGGCAGGCCTGGCCGCTGCAGTGGCCATTCGCGCTGCAGGTGCTGCTGGCCATCGTCTGCGCCGACCTGGGTATCACTCTGGTGCACTACGCCAGCCATCGCATCGGCTGGCTGTGGCGGCTGCATGCGGTGCATCACAGCGTCACCCGCATGTACGGTTTCAACGGTCTGATGAAACACCCGCTGCACCAGGCGGCCGAAGCCGTCGGTGGCGTGCTGCCGCTGCTGGTGCTGGGCCTGCCGATGCCGGTGGCCGCGGTGCTGGCGTTCGCCATTGCCATCCAGCTGCTGCTGCAGCATTCCAACGTGGACATGCGCCCGGGTGTGCTGGGCCGGGTGATGGCCTGGGCGCCGCTGCACCGCTTCCACCACATGCGTTACGGCACCGCCGGCGACGTCAACTTCGGCCTGTTCCTGACTGTCTGGGATCACCTGCTGGGGACCGCCTTCGATGCGCCCGGCTATCGGCTGCAGCAACGCGACCTCGGCATCGGCAGCCAACCGGACTATCCGCGCGATTATCCGGGGCAGCTGCTGGCGCCGTTCCGCGAACTGCCGCATGGCGAGGTGCCGGCGCTGCCGGACGGGTTGCGCAGGCGCGGATGATCGGCGGTGTCAGGCCGCATGCAGCTGCAGGCCGTGCAGCTGTGCGGCACCGATGCCGAACATGCGGCGCAGGCTGCGTGACAGATGGGCGAGGTCGGCGAATCCGGCCGCGTGCGCGCTGTCGGTCAGGCTGTACCCGCGCAGATGATGTGTGAGCGCGCTGCGCAGCCGTTGCCACAGCACCCAGCCGCGCAGGGTCACCGCCAGATCGGACTGGAAGCGCCGATGCAGTTGGCTGGTCGATAGATGCGCCGCCTCGGCGATATCGGCGGCCGGCACCGGGCCGGGCAGGTGCTGGGCGATACGGGACAGCGCCGCCTGTACGCGGCGGTCCAGCGGTTGCGGCCGGCTCAGCCGTGGCAACCAGTCGTGCAGCGCCAGCGCGTTGCCCGGCAGCGCGTGCAGGTGCTGCTGGATCTGTTCGGGATCGGCGTGCGTCGGCTCCAGGAACACCGTGCAGCCCGCTTCCGGTGCCGACAGGATTGCGTGCGGCTGGAATGACGGCAGCCACAGCCGCTGGCCCTGCTGCTGCACGCCATCGATCTCGACCTGCCAGGGCGCGCCGTCGCTCAGCAGCAGTTGATGGGCGTAGTGCGCGTGCGTATCGCTTTCACCGGCGTGGCCCTGCAGCACGGCTACGTGAGCATCCAGCAGCAGCGTGCCATTCCAGGGCAGGGCGGGGGAGGACATGGAGGGATTGTAGATCCACGCCATGCGTGGATGAATCTAGATCGAAATCGATTAATTCGACGATTGATCGAAGAGCATCCACGCATGGCGTGGATCTACTGCAGATTGCGGCGAATTGTCGAAGGCGGGGTGGGTCCGGTTGCGGGGGCGTGAGCCGCATGGATGCGGCGACCGAGGCTACATGGACGTACTTGCGCCGTCCCCCGCAACCGGACCCACCCCGCCCCCCCACGGATAGCCGCTTTTGCTTTTGAGGTTGCCGGCCAGCGGCCGGCACTACCGCGGGTGCCGGGCGCAGCCCGGCCGTGCGTACCCTCACCGCCCGTGCGGGTCGGGCCGGTGATGTACGTACTCGACCACGGTGCCATCGGGATGCACCGCATTGAACGCCGCCCCGGTCGGGACCACCTGCAGCGGGAAGATGATCTCGGCGCCCGCGGCGACCAGCTTGTCGTGATAAGGCCGAACGTCATCGACCAGCAGCGTCCCCGTGGTCGAGGTGAACGGCGCCAGTGCTTCATCGCACCCTTCGATCAGCAGGAATGCACCGACCATCGCCAGGCGCAGGCCGGCATCGGGAAACGGAAAACCCGCATCGGCCACCACGCCCTGCAGCTGCTCGTAGAAGGCCACGCTGCGCTCCAGTTCGCCAGGCGCAACAAATACCCGGATCAGCACGCGTGGGCTGCGCTGGCTCGAGGTATCACAGCGGTCGCGCCAGAGATGATCGAAGTCGCGGTGAATGTTCATGGGCGGGGTTCAGGGCCGGTGACGCCCCATTATCGGCAGCCCCGTGCGGCCTGCTGATGACTGCCGGTGATGGCCTGATAACCGGCGGCCAGGTTGCCCCTGTGACTTAGGTCCTGTTGACAGGTGTGAACGCCCTCGCACAATCTTCACATGATTGGGTCGCCCTGCGCGGCCCGGGCAGGCAGGTTGTCACGCCGGGAGGAGGGTCCCGCGCGCAGACCGGCCCGTCCTTCGGCCTGCGGGACGTTGCCTGGCAACCCCTGCGCGGCATGAACGCTGCACCCTTCGGCGGCACTTTCCCTGGACCGATTGCCTTGGCAACGGAATTACGCCTGCCGATGAAAACGTTTACAAAGCCGCTTGCACTGTCCCTGGCCCTGTCTGCCGCACTCGCCGCCCCGGCCTGGGCCGATCCTGCGGCCTTCACCGTGTTGACCCTGGAACAGGCGCCGGATGCGGCCGCGATGCCGGCCCTGGCCGCCCAGCTGAAGAGCCTGAAGGTGGACGCGGTGAGCGTGCGCCAGGTGCAGCGCGGCATCGGCCAGGTCGATCCGCTGCAGGTGCTGGCCGATGGCCTGGGCTACGAGTACCGCTTCATTGCGGCGGGCAAGGACGATGGCCAGACCCAGCGCGGCCAGGCTGTGCTGACCCGGTTGCCGATCGCTGCCGAATCCGGTCCGGACCAGCCGGGCCTGAACTACCTGCGCCTGGACGATGGCCGCCACACCGTGGCGGTCTACACCGATGCCGGCGCAGGTGCCGCACAGCTGCCGGCGCTGGTCACGCGCTCGCGGTTGGGCGCACCGGCGGTGCTGCTTGGCGCGGTGGCCGGTGAATCGGCCAAGGCCGCAGGCTTCGACCCGGCGCGTGTGGCGCTGGAAGCGGATGCCAGCTATTTCAGCGACGGCTTCCAGGCCGCCAGCAGTGCACCGTTCAAGGTGGAAGGCAGCACTCTGCGTGCCACGCTGCTGACCCTGGCCTACGCCGCCGACAAGCACGGCGACACGCCGTGGATGGACACCACCCTCAACGCCGATGCGCGCGCTGCGCTGCTGCTGAAGGCGATGACCGAGGATGAGAAGTTCCAGATGCTGCACAGCTACTTCGGGCTGGGCAAGGATGGCGGCCCGCTGCCGGAAGGTGCGGTCGGCTCGGCCGGTTTCGTGCCGGGCGTGGCGCGCCTGGGCATTCCGTCGCAGCAGTCGGCCGATGCCGGCGTCGGCGTGACCAATCCGGGTGGCATCCGCCCGGGCGACTTCGCCACGGCGATGCCGTCGGGCCCGTCCACCGCATCGAGCTGGAACCCGCAGGTTGCCTTTGCCGGGGGCGCGACGATGGGTCGCGAGGCATGGCAGCAGCGCTTCAACATCCTGCTGTCGGGCAGCGTCAACCTGCAGCGCGACCCGCGCAACGGCCGCAATTTCGAGTACGCCGGCGAAGACCCGCTGCTGGCCGGCTCGATGGTCGGCGCGCTGATCCAGGGCGTGCAGAGCCAGCACGTGATCTCCTCGATGAAGCACTTCGCGCTGAACGACATGGAGACCCGTCGCAACTTCCACGACGTACGCATCGGCGAACAGGCCATGCACGAGTCCGACCTGCTGGCCTTCGAGATCGCGCTGGACGCCGGCCGCCCGGGCGTGGCGATGTGCTCGTACAACAAGATCAACGGTACCTACGGCTGCGAGAACGGCTACCTGATGAACCAGGTGCTGAAGCAGGAATGGAAGTTCCCCGGTTTCGTGATGTCCGATTGGGGCGGCGTGCACAGCGGTTCCAAGGCGGCGCTGGCCGGCCTGGACCAGCAGTCGGCCGGTGAAGTGTTCGATGCGGCGGTGTTCTTCGATGAACCGCTGCGCCTGGCCGTGCATGGCGGCGTGGTGCCGCAGGCGCGCCTGAACGACATGGTGGCGCGCATCCTGCGCACGATGTTCCTGCACGGCAACTTCGACAACCCGCCGCAGCACCAGAAGGTCGACGCCGAGGCCGGTTTCGCCGTCGCCCAGCGCACGGTGGAAGAGGGCAGCGTGCTGCTGCGCAATGAAGGCAACCTGCTGCCGTTGGCCGACAGCGTGAAGCGCATCGTCATCATCGGTGGCCATGCCGACAAGGGCGTGATCGGCGGTGGTGGTTCATCGATGGTGGGCGTGACCGCCAAGGGCACCAACGCAGTGCCGGGCGTGCTGCCGACCACTTGGCCGGGCCCGGTGATCTTCCACCCGTCCTCGCCGCTGGAATCGCTGCGTGCGGCGCGTCCGGGTGCAACCTTCGAGTATGTGGACGGCAGCAATGCCGCCGCTGCGGCCAAGGCAGCCGCGCAGGCCGACGTGGCCATCGTGTTCGCCACCCAGTGGGCGGCCGAATCGGTGGACCTGCCGGACATGCAGTTGCCGGACAACCAGGACGCCCTGATCTCGGCGGTGGCCAAGGCCAACCCGAAGACCGTGCTGGTGCTGGAAACCAACGGCCCGGTGCGCACGCCGTGGCTGGCGCAGGTGCCGGCGATGCTGCAGGCCTGGTACCCGGGCATCCGCGGTGGCGAAGGCATTGCCGCGCTGCTGACCGGCCAGGTCAATCCTTCCGGCCGCCTGCCGGTGACCTGGGTGGTGGACGAATCGCAGCTGCCGCGCCCGCACATCGACGGCCTCGGCTTCAAGCCGGCCAAGCCGTTCGGTGATGTGTTCGATTTCGATATCGAAGGCGCCAACGTCGGCTACAAGTGGATGGCGGCCAAGGGCCTGACCCCGACCTTCGCGTTCGGCCATGGCCTGTCCTATACCTCCTTCGCCTATGAAAACCTGAAGGTGAGCGTGGAAGGCTCGCGCCTGGTCGCCAGCGTCGACATCCGCAACACCGGCAAGCGCGCCGGTGCCGACGTCGCCCAGCTGTACCTGAAGTTGCCGGCCGGCAGCACCACGCCGATCCGCCTGATCGGCTATGACAAGGTGAACCTGCAGCCGGGCGAACAGCGCCGCATCCGCATCGAAGCCGAGCCGAAGACCCTGGCCCACTACGATGCGCAGGCCCGCCAGTGGAAGATCGACGGCGGCACCTACCAGGTGCAACTGTCGCGCAACGCCGCCGAACCGCTGCAGACGGTGGATGTGCCGCTGGTGGAGCAGGTGCTGCGCTGATGCCTGAAGACACGGCCCGGCACAGGGCCGTGTCTGAAAAAGGGGACGGAGGGGATTAAGTCGTTTATGCATAAACGACTTAATCCCCTCCGTCCCCTTTTCATGTGGCGAACCACCCGCGCAGGAAATCGATCAGCTGCCGCACCTTCGGTGAGGGCTGCGTGCTGTGCGGGTAGACCGCGTACACGCTCTGCTGCGGGAGGCGGTGCTGGCGCAGCACCGGGCGCAGGCGATCCTGGGCCAGGTCGTCCTCGATCAGCCAGCGTGGCAGCACGGTGACCCCGGCGCCGGCCACGGCGAAGGCGCGCAGGCTGCTGGCGCCGTCCACGCGCACCACTGCACTGCCCGGGTTGGTGGCAAACAGGGCGTCGCTGCCATCCGGTGCCACCACCGGCACGTCGGTCAGGCGCGGGTAGCCGAGGCGGGGCAGGGTGCCCAGCTGCACGGGGTCATCGGCAGCATCGGCAGAGGGCAGGCGTGCCAGCAGGGACGGAGCCGCCACCGCGCACAGTGGGTGCTGTTCCAGTTCGCTGGCGTGCAGGCCCGAATCGGGCAGACGGCCGAGGCGGATCGCCAGGTCGAAGCGTTCGGGAATCAGGTCGGCCGGCGCGGGTGACGTCGACAGGTGCAGCTGCAGAGCCGGATGCCGCGCACGGAAGGCTTCCAGTGCGGGAATCAGGCGCAGCTGTGCGTACTCCGGTGTGGTGGTCAGGCGCAGTACGCCCTGCAGCTGGTGCTGGTCGCGGCGCGCGGCATCGATCGCCGCCTGCGCGGCATCCAGCGCCTGCACGCAGTGCTGCAGGAACTGCTCGCCGGCATCGGTCAGGGCCAGGTGACGGGTACTGCGCAGCAGCAGGGTGACACCCAGCTCCTGCTCCAGCCGCTTCAGGTTGAAGCTGACCACCGCACGGCTCAGGCCCAGACGATCGGCGGCGGCGGTCAGGCTGCCGGCCTCGACCACGGCGCGGAAGATATCGAAGCGATCAAGGCTGACCATAGCGGTCCATTGTCAAAACGGGTTTGACAGTGTTGCAGCTGTCGTCGTGTTTTTCCAACAAGGCCCGGGCGGCATGCTGGCCGCTTCCCCGCTGGAGCGCCGCCGATGCCATCCCCCCGCCTGCGCCATGAGGCGATCTTCCTGCTGGTGTTCGCCCTGGATCTGGTCAACATGTTCATTGCCACGGTGGCCTATCCGGCATTGGCGGCGGAACTGCATGCCGACGTCGCTACCCTGGCCTGGGTCGGCACCGCCTACATGCTGGGCCTGAGCGTGGTGATTCCGCTGGCGCCCTGGCTGGCCGCGCGCTGTGGTGAGCGTCGCCTGCTGCTGGTGGCGTTGCTGCTGTTCGCGGTTGCCGCTGCGCTGGCCGGCGCCGCACCGGATATCGGCTGGCTGCTGGGCTGGCGCCTGCTGCAGGGCTTGGCCGGTGGCCTGCTGATTCCGATGGCACAGGCGGCAGCGTACCGACAGTGCACGCCCGACCAGCGTGGCGCGCTGACCCGCCGCATCCTGCTGGTGGCGCTGCTGGTGCCGGCACTGGCGCCAGCGCTGGGCGGCCTTCTGGTGCAGTGGTTGTCCTGGCGCGGTGTGCTCTGGGCCAGCCTGCCGCTGGCCGTGGTGGCGATTGGGCTGGTGCTGGCGTGGATGCCGGCCGACGGGGCGCGTAGTGCACCACGCCTGCAGGCCTATGCGCTGTCCACCGCGATGCTGGCGCTGGGCGCGCTGCTGCTGGCGCTGACCTGGCTGGGCGAACCCGGCCATCGGGCCGCCGGTGCCGTACTGCTGTTGATCGCATTGCTGTTGGCAGCGGCCCACCTGCGGCATGCACGGCAGCAGGTGCAGCCCCTGCTGCGCTGGTCACTGCTGTCCCATCGGAGCCTGCGCCTGGCGATGCTGGTCTATCTGGCAGTGCCCGGTGTGTTCATCGGCAGCCAGTTGGTCAGCACGCTGCAGTTGCACCAGGCCGGCTACAGTGCCGCGCGCATCGGCGCGTTGATGCTGCCGTGGGCGCTGGCCTCGGCCATTGCGATCACGGCCAGCAGGCGCCTGCTCGCCCGCTTCGGCCCGGCCACGGTACTGCGTACGGGCATGCTTCTGCAGGCCAGCGGCCTGCTACTGATGGCGCTGCTGCCGCAGCCGCACGTCGCCTTGGCCGGACTGCTGTTCGCGCTGATGGGCGCCGGCGGCAGCCTGTGCAGCAGTACCGCGCAGACGCTGGCCTTCCATGGGGTCGAGGGCGAAGCATTGGGCGATGCCAGCGCACTCTGGAACCTCAACCGCCAGCTCAGCTTCTGCCTGGGCACCGCGGCCATCGCGCTGCTGCTGGCATTGGCCATGCAATGGCTGCCGGCCCATGCCACGCGCGTAGCGCTGGGGCTGGCCGCCGTACTGACCCTGCTGCCTCTGGCGCTGTTGCGCCGGCCGCAACAGCTTTCCTTTCCGCAACCCGAGAATGCCTGATGGATACCACCGCAGAACATGAAATCCACCACCTGCACGACAAACTGCAGGCCTGGTTCCGTGCCGACGTCGGCACCGACGCGCTGGAAGACCTGATGGCGCATTTCTGCGCGGACTTCAGCATGGTCGGCATCGCCGGGCGCCGGTTGGATCGGCAGGCTGTGCAGGTGCTGTTCGAGGGCGGCCATGGCGCGCGTCCGGGCCTGCAGATCTGCATCGAAGCCGTGCAGGCGGTGGCGGCGCCGTTGCCGCTGGCGGTGCTGCGCTATCGCGAAGGGCATTCGGTGGGCGAAGGGACGGTTGCCTGGCGGGAATCGTTGGCCGTGCTGCGGCAGGAAGAGGGCCGTTGGCGCTGGCTGGCGCTGCATGAGGTAGCGGCAGCCTGACCGGTCGTGCCGGTCGCCGGCGAGCGCAGCGGCACCGGAGGCACATGTGCCATCAGTCCTGCCTGCATCCACCGCAGAATGCAAAGCCTGCACACACTTCACGGCACGGGGCAGGAGTAGGCTTGAGGCTTTCCTGCCGGGAGGGGTTGTCCATGCGTGTGCGTGCCGTTGCTGTAGCCATCGCCCTTTGCCTGTCCAGCACCGTGCTGGCTGCCGATACCCCGCCGATGACCCCGGACATCAACGGCAAGCCCTTTGTTGCCCCCGATGTCGGCCGCGACTACGACAAGCGCGTGGTGATGGTGCCGATGCGTGATGGCACCAGGCTGTATACGGTGATCGTGGTGCCCAAGGGCGCCCACAACGTGCCGATCCTGCTGACCCGTACGCCCTACGATGCCGCTGGCCGCGCCAACCGCAGTGATTCGCCGCGCATGCGCGACCTGCTGCCGCAGGGCGACGAGGTGTTCGTCGATGGCGGTTACATCCGTGTGTTCCAGGATATCCGTGGCAAGTACGGCTCGGAAGGCGATTACGTGATGACCCGGCCGCTGCGCGGGCCGTTGAACAACACCAAAGTCGACCATTCGACCGACGCCTGGGACACCATCGACTGGCTGGTGAAGAACGTGCCGGAGAGCAACGGCAAGGTCGGCATGCTCGGCTCGTCGTACGAGGGCTTCACCGTGGTGATGGCGCTGACCGACCCGCACCCGGCGCTGAAGGTGGCTGCGCCGCAGAGCCCGATGGTTGATGGCTGGATGGGTGACGACTGGCTCAACTACGGTGCGTTCCGCCAGGTCAATTTCAACTATTTCGCGATGCAGACCGAGAAGCGCGGCAAGGGCACGCCGCTGCCCAGCCTCGGCTACGACGACTACAGCACCTTCCTGCGCATCGGTTCGGCCGGCGACTACGCGCGTTTCACCGGCGTGGACCAGCTGACCTGGTGGAAGAAGCTGGTCGAGCACCCGGCCTATGATGGCTTCTGGCAGGGCCAGGCGCTGGACGCGGTGATGGCGAAGACACCGTTGAAGGTGCCGACCATGTGGCTGCAGGGCCTGTGGGACCAGGAAGACATGTGGGGTGCCAACCACGCCTACCAGGCGATGGAAGGGCGCGACAGCGGCAACAACCGCAACTACCTGGTGATGGGCCCGTGGCGGCACAGCCAGGTGAACTACAGCGGCAGCGAGCTGGGTGCGCTGAAGTTCGATGGCGATACCGCGCTGCAGTTCCGTCGCGATGTGCTCAAGCCGTTCTTCGACCAGTACCTGGTGGACGGTGCGCCGAAGGCGGACACACCGCCGGTGCTGATCTACAACACCGGTGAAAACCACTGGGATCGCCTCAAGGGCTGGCCGCGCAGCTGCGACAAGGGCTGTGCTGCCAGCAGCAAGCCGTTGTACCTGCGTGCCGGCGGCAAGCTGGCATTCCAGGCGCCGGCGGCGGGCGAGGGTGACTTCGAGGAATACGTATCCGACCCGGCCAAGCCGGTGCCGTTCGTGCCGCGCCCGGTCCGCTTCGGCGACCGCGACATGTGGACCACCTGGCTGGTCAAGGACCAGCGTTTCGTTGATGGCCGCCCGGACGTGCTGACCTTCATCACCGAACCGCTGACCGCGCCGTTGCGCATCGGCGGCGCGCCGGTGGTGCACCTGCAGGCCTCGACCAGTGGCACCGACAGCGACTGGGTGGTGAAGCTGATCGACGTGTATCCGGACCAGGAAGCGTCGACGCCGGAGATGGGCGGTTACGAGCTGCCGGTGTCACTGGCGATCTTCCGTGGCCGCTACCGCGAAAGCTTCAGCGATCCGAAGCCGCTGGCTGCCAACGAAGTGCTGCCGTACCGCTTCGACCTGCCCAACGCCAACCACACCTTCCAGAAGGGGCACCGGGTGATGGTGCAGGTGCAGTCCAGCCTGTTCCCGTTGTACGACCGCAACCCGCAGACCTACGTGCCGAATATCTACCTGGCCAAGCCGGGCGATTACCAGAAGGCCACGCAGCGGGTCTGGCACAGTGCGGCGCAGGCCAGCTACATCGATCTGCCGGTGTATTGAGTTTGATGAGGTACGCCGGGTGCGCGATACCCGGCGGCTGCGGTAGTGCCGGCCGCTGGCCGGCAACCGCAATGGCGTGAAAGCGTGTCGACCAAGGTCGACATCTACCAGGGCAGGAGCTGCTACCCCACCTTTGACGGGCCGGTGCGCCAGCGGCTGGGCACCAGGCCGAAGCGTTTACGGAACGCGGCGGCGAAGTTGCTGGGATGGCGGTAGCCACTGGCAGCGGCGGCCTGCTCAACCGTCCATCCGTCTTCGCGCAGGCCCTGTTCGGCATGGCGCATGCGCTGCTCGTGCAGGTAGTCGAATACCGAGCTTCCATACTGCTGGGCAAAGTGGCGGCGCAATGAGCTGGGGCTCATGCAGGCCAGCCGGGCCAGCTCGATCAGGCTGTGTGCATGGCTGGGGTCGTCATGCAGGTAGCTGCGCACCCGTTCCAGGCGCTCACGCTGGCCGGCGCGCAGCGTGCGCACCTGATCGGTCTGCAGATCCTCGGCCTGCAGGCCGAGGGCCAGCAGCTGCAGTGCCACGCCTTCGCGCCACAAGGCGTCGATGCCGTCCTGCCACGGGCTGTCGAACAACTGGCCCAGCACCGGCAGCATGGTGTGGGGAATGGCCCAGTGGCGGCATTCCAGGTGCGTGCCAAGCGCTTTTTCCAGCTGTGGCATCTGGAAGACATCCGCGTCGATGCCACCCGGCACGATCACGCTGACCCCACGCAGGCGCGTTTCGCCGGGGTGTGCGCCGGTCATCTCGATCTGGTCGCGATGGTGGGCGGTCATCGCGGTGCCGGCACGCAGGGTGAAACTTCCGCGTCGCGGGATACGCACGTCGACCTGGCCCTGCAGCATCACGCGGATGGCGAGCCCGGGGCGCTGCTGCGCGGTAGCCACATAGGGGAACCGGTTATGCACGTCGGAGGCGATCAGGCTCATGCCACCGCGCATGAACTGTTCGTTGACTTCGCCGCGGCCGGCCCACTGGTCGTCGCGCAGGTGTTCCGGATCAGCGCGGTAATCGAAGCCATGGCGTTGGCCGAAGCGGCGGTAATCGGCAAAGGTGAAGTATCGGGACATCGCTCGGCACGTACAGGAGGGGGAGGCGCTGGCGGCCATGGGCCCCTGTGCTGCCGCGTAGCGGGCAGCCTGGAAGGCCGGAAAACGCCAGGTTGGAGGGAATGTGTCGAAGAAACTGGAAACGCTTCCCATTGTCGCTGCGAATCATTCGCAGGGGATTTGAATACGGTCAAACCGATTGGTCATTACGGCCAAGTTGAACGGGGCGTCGAACATACGCCAGCGTTTTGGCGCTATATCCGTACTTGATTCCCTACATGAACTTCGGTTGAGGTTTCATTGCTGGAACGATCCGCGGACAGGCTGTTGGTCTGCTCGTCACAGCGGCCGGCGTAGGGTGATGGATTGGCGGCCGCGCGCCGCATCGCTACCCCCACTGATGGAGAATGCAGATGATTGATTACCAGTTGACCGGCAAGACCGCGATCGTGACCGGCGGCGTGTCGGGCATCGGCCTGGCCGTGGCGCAGACGCTGGCCGCATCCGGTGCCCGTATTTCGGTCTGGGACCTGAAGCAGGATGCGGTGGATGCCACCGTGGCGCAGTTGCGCAGCACCGGTGCACAGGCCATTGGCATCGCGCTGGACGTCACCGACGACGTTGCGGTGGAGGCAGCCGTGCAGCGCACGATCAAGGAACTCGACGGCCTGCATGTGGCGGTCAACAACGCCGGTATCGGCGGGCCGGCGGCCAGCAGCGGTGACTATCCGATCGATGGCTGGCAGCGCGTGATCGACGTCAACCTCACCAGTGTGTTCCTGTGCCAGCGTGCGCAGATCCAGGCGATGCGGACGGCCGGCACCGGCGGCAGCATCATCAACATGGCCTCGATCCTGGGCCAGGTCGGCTATGCCGGTTCCACTGCGTACGTCGCGGCCAAGCACGGCGTGGTCGGGCTGACCCAGACCGCCGCCTGGGAGCATGCGGGCGATGGTATCCGTGTCAATGCAGTCGGCCCGGGTTTCATCAGCACGCCGCTGCTGGAGAAGATGGACCCGAAGGTGCGTGCCACGCTGGAAGGGCGGCACGCGCTGAAGCGGCTGGGTACGGCGGAGGAAGTGGCGGCACTGGTGGCCTGGCTGGCCAGTGACGATGCCTCGTTCGCGACCGGCGCGTACTACGCCATCGATGGTGGCTACCTCGCGCAGTGATGCGTTGAACGCAGGGTGCGGTGACGCCGGGCATGGCCCGGCGCTACCAGGTGAACGGACTGTGGCGTGGCCTTCACCTCTGTGCCACGGGTGCCACGCGACGCTCCGGGAAACTCCCGGAGCCTGCCCATGGAACTCACCCAGGATGTCTCGATCCTGCTGCGCGTGGCCGCAGCAATGCTGTTCGGCGGCGTGCTCGGCGTCGAGCGCGAGATGGGCAAGCACGCTGCCGGCCTGCGCACGCACATGCTGATTGCCGGCGCTGCTGCGCTGATTGTTGGACTCGGCGATTCAGTGGCGGAGCATTTCCAGCAGGAGCGTTACCGTGACCTGCTGCAGGTTGACCCGGTACGTCTTATCGAAGCGGTGGTGGCCTGCGTGGGATTCGTGGCCGCCGGCACCATCCTGCGTGGCTCACGCGAGGACCAGGTCAGCGGATTGACCACCGCAAGCTCGCTGATTATGGCGGCGGCCATCGGCATCGCCGTGGGCATCGGCAAATACGTGATTGCAATCGGGGTGAGCGTGCTGTGCGTGCTGGTGCTGGCGGTGATGCGGCGGTTGGAGAAGCGGATTTCGTAAGGAATCTCGAGTTGCCGGCCAGCGGCCGGCACTACCATAGGGATCTATTTGGTCGGACCAATATGGCGCCTAGCCCTATGGTCTAATAGGCGCTTCGCCGGAGTGGCGGTTAAATCCGCTCCACGTGGTTCGATGATTCCGCTTATTGGTAGGACCAATAAATATCGATCACGGCGACCCACCGCCCGCGGTGGAGCACATCCCGCCCCAGTCGAGAGCCTTCATGCAGCCCTGGCAACATCTGTACGACCCCGCCGGCAACCTGTGGTTGTCCAGCCTGATCGCGCTGCTGCCGATCGCGTTCTTCTTCGTCGCCCTGGCCGTGCTGCGCATGAAGGGCTGGCTGGCCGGCACGATCACCGTGGCCATCGCACTCGGCGTGGCCCTGCTGTTCTACCGCATGCCGTTGACCCAGGCGCTGGGCGCGGCCGGGTTCGGCTTCGTCTACGGGCTGTGGCCGATCGCCTGGATCATCATCGGCGCGGTGTTCCTCTACAAAGTCTCGGTCAAGACCGGGCAGTTCGACATCATCCGCGCCTCGATCCTGTCGGTGACCGAAGACCAGCGCCTGCAGATGCTGATGGTCGGCTTCGCCTTCGGTGCCTTCCTCGAAGGTGCGGCCGGCTTCGGCGCGCCGGTGGCGATTACCGCGGCGCTGCTGGTCGGGCTGGGCTTCAAGCCGCTGTATGCCGCCGGCCTGTGCCTGATCGTCAACACCGCGCCGGTGGCGTTCGGGGCGATGGGCATTCCGATCATCGTGGCCGGGCAGGTCACCGGCCTGGACGCGTTCGAGATCGGCCAGATGGCCGGCCGCCAGCTGCCGTTCCTGACCCTCATCGTGCTGTTCTGGATCATGGCGATCATGGATGGCTGGCGCGGCATCAAGGAAACCTGGCCGGCGGTGCTGGTGGCCGGTGGTTCGTTCGCCATCGCCCAGTACCTGACCTCCAATTTCATCGGCCCGGAACTGCCGGACATCACCGCGTCGCTGGCGTCGCTGGTCTGCCTGACTTTGTTCCTGCGCCGCTGGAAGCCGGTACGGATCTTCCGCTTCGACACCGAAACCAGCGCCGAGGCGGCTGCACAGGCACTGGAAGCGCCGCGCTACAGCGTCGGCCAGATCGCCAAGGCGTGGTCGCCGTTCCTGATCCTCACCGCGATGGTCACGCTGTGGAGCATCAAGCCGTTCAAGTCGCTGTTCGCGGCGGGCGGCCCGCTGGAAAGCTGGGTGCTGAAGCTCCCGGTGCCGGGCCTGGACCAGATGGTGCAGAAGATGCCACCGATCGTGGACGCGCCACTCAGCTACGAGGCGGTCTACAAGTTCGACTGGTTCTCGGCCACCGGTACGTCGATCATCCTCGCCGCAGTGATCGCCATCATCGCGCTGCGCATGCCGGCCCGGTCGGCGTTGCAGACCTTCGGTGAGACGGTGCGTGAGCTGCGCATGCCGATCTATTCGATCGGCATGGTGCTGGCCTTCGCCTTCATCGCCAACTACTCGGGCCTGTCGGCAACGCTGGCGCTGGCACTGGCGCACACCGGTGACGCGTTCCCGTTCTTCTCGCCGTTCCTGGGCTGGCTGGGCGTGTTCCTGACCGGCTCGGACACCTCGTCCAACGCGCTGTTCTCGGCGCTGCAGGCCACCACCGCGCAGCAGATCGGCGTAGCCGACGTGCTGCTGGTGGCGGCCAACACCACCGGTGGCGTTACCGGCAAGATGATCTCGCCGCAGTCGATTGCCATTGCCTGCGCCGCGGTCGGCCTGGCCGGCAAGGAATCGGACCTGTTCCGTTTCACGGTCAAGCACAGCCTGATCTTCACCACGATGGTCGGCCTGATCACCCTGGCGCAGGCCTACTGGCTGACCTGGATGATTCCCTGAGCCATGCACGGTCAGCCGACCACCCGCTGCGCGCTTCGGGCCACAATGGCGCCATGAGCACGCAACGCATTTCGGACAAGGTGGCCGCGCAGCTGCGCGGCCTGGTGCAGGAACAGCGGCTTCAGCCGGGTGACCGGTTGCCGGCCGAGCGCACCCTGGCGGTACAGCTGGGGGTCTCGCGCACCGCGCTGCGCGAGGCCATCGCGCAGCTGGCCAGCCAGGGCCTGCTGACCGCACGGGTGGGTGGCGGCACCTACGTGGCCGAACCCGCGGCGCGCGCGCGGCAGGCGCTGGATGAACCGCTGGCGCCGTACCTGCCGCTGTTCCAGGGCGACCCGGAGTACCGCTTCGACGTGCTGGAGATCCGCCACGCGCTGGAAGGTGCCACCGCCTGGCATGCGGCGCTGCGTGCCACCGACGAGGACCGCACGCGCATCGCCCAGGCCTTCCAGACCATGATGGACGCGCACGGCAAGGACGACCCCACCGGCGAAGCCGAGGCCGACGCCGCCTTCCACCTGTCCATCGCCGAGGCCTCGCACAACCTGGTGCTGCTGCAGGTGATGCGCGGCCTGTTCGAACTGCTGCAGACCAACATCTCGCAGAGCCGCGAGAAGCTCTATACCTCGGCGAGGACCTTCTCGCCGCTGTCCGACCAGCACCGCGAGATGATGGACGCGGTGCTGGCCGGCGACCCCGAACGCGCGCGCGCCGCCGCGCATGCCCACCTCGAGTTCGTGCACACCACGCTGCGCACCCTCGATGACAACGAAGCCCGGCGTGCGCGGGCCTCGCGTCTACCTTCCCCACACGGTTGACCCCATGATCATCTCCGCCTCCACCGATTACCGTGCCGCAGCGCAACGCCGGCTGCCGCCGTTCCTGTTCCACTACATCGATGGCGGCGCGTATGCCGAGCACACGCTGAAGCGCAACGTTTCCGACCTGTCCGACATCGCGCTGCGCCAGCGCATCCTGCGCAACATGTCCGACCTGAGCCTGGAAACCGAGCTGTTCGGCGAAAAACTGGCGATGCCGGTGGCGCTGGCACCGGTCGGCCTGACCGGCATGTATGCCCGGCGCGGTGAAGTACAGGCGGCGCGCGCGGCCGACAGCCGCGGCATCCCGTTCACCCTGTCCACCGTATCGGTGTGCCCGATCGAGGAAGTGGCCCCGGCGATCCAGCGGCCGATGTGGTTCCAGCTGTACGTGCTGCGCGATCGTGGCTTCATGCGCAATGCGCTGGAGCGGGCGCAGGCCGCGGGCGTGACCACCCTGGTGTTCACCGTGGACATGCCGGTGCCGGGCGCGCGCTACCGTGACGCGCACTCGGGCATGAGCGGCCCGAACGCCTCGCTGCGCCGCATCGGCCAGGCCATCACCCATCCGCACTGGGCGTGGGACGTGGGCCTGTTCGGCCGCCCGCATGACCTCGGCAACATCTCCACCTACCGTGGCAACCCGACCGGGCTGGAGGATTACATCGGCTGGCTGGGCAGCAACTTCGATCCGTCCATTTCGTGGAAGGACCTGGAGTGGATCCGCGAATTCTGGAAGGGCCCGATGGTGATCAAGGGCATCCTCGACCCGGATGACGCGCGCGATGCGGTCAAGTTCGGCGCCGATGGCATTGTGGTCTCCAACCACGGTGGCCGCCAGCTGGATGGCGTGCTGTCCACCGCGCGTGCATTGCCGGCGATTGCCGATGCGGTGCAGGGCGACCTGAAGATCCTCGCCGATTCCGGCATCCGCACCGGCCTGGACGTGGTGCGCATGCTGGCGCTGGGGGCCGATACCGTGCTGCTGGGCCGTGCCTTCGTCTATGCGCTGGCCGCACAGGGCGAGGCCGGCGTGGCCAACCTGCTGGACCTGATCGCCAAGGAGATGCGCGTGGCGATGACACTGACCGGCGCGCGCCGCATCGCCGACATCGGTCGCGATTCGCTGGTCAGCCTGCCATGAATGGCCACGATGCCGTGCTGGCGCAGTTGCGCGACGCAGTCGGCAGTCGCCACGTACTGACCGGCGACAAGGCCACCCGCCGTTTCCGCCGTGGCTACCGCTTCGGTGAGGGCCCGGTGCTGGCGGTGGTGCGCCCGGGCACGCTGCTGGAGCTGTGGCGTGTGCTGCAGGCGGCGGTGCAGGGCGGCGCGGCTATCATCCTGCAGGCAGCCAACACCGGCCTGACCGGTGGCTCGACCCCGGATGGGAACGACTATGGGCGTCCGATCGTGCTGGTCAGCACGCTGCGCCTGACCGGCATCCAGCTGTTGAACGAAGGCCGGCAGGTGCTGTGCCTGCCCGGCGCGACACTGGACCGGCTGGAACAGACGCTGGCGCCACTGGGCCGTGAACCGCATTCGGTGATCGGCTCGTCCTGCATCGGCGCCTCGGTGCTGGGCGGCATCTGCAACAACTCCGGCGGCGCGCTGGTGCGTCGCGGCCCGGCCTACACCGAGCTGGCACTGTATGCGCAGGTCGATGCGCAGGGCCAGCTGCAGCTGGTCAACCATCTGGGCATCGCGCTGGGCGATACGCCCGAGCAGATCCTGCAGCGCCTGCAGGCGGGTGATTACCGTGCTGCCGACGTGGGTGACGGTGACGGCCGTGCCGCCTCCGATCCGCGCTACGCCGAGGAAGTGCGCCGGGTCGATGCCGATACGCCGGCACGCTTCAACGCCGACCCCAGCCGCCACTTCGAGGCAGCGGGATCTGCCGGCAAGCTGGCAGTGTTCGCGGTGCGCCTGGACACCTTCGAGAAGGAGGCGGCCGAGGTCTTCTATATCGGCAGCAACCGTACCGACAGCCTCACCGCGATCCGGCGCCAGCTGCTGACCGGCTTCGAACGCCTGCCGATTGCCGGCGAATACATCCACCGCGATGCCTATGACATCGGCGAGCGCTACGGCAAGGACAGTTTCCTGCTGATCGATCGCCTCGGCACCGCGCGTGTGCCGGCCGCGTTCGCATTGAAGAGCCGGGTTGACGGCTGGTTCGAGCGGCTGGGCCTGCGCGGGGTGACCGACCGGGTGATGCAGGTGCTGACCGGCCTGCTGCCCTCGCACCTGCCCAAGCGCATGGGCGAGTTCCGCCAGCGCTACGAGCATCATCTGCTGCTGAAGGTCTCCGCGCAGGACGCAGCGGAAACCGAGGCCTGGCTGCGCGGCTTCTTCGCCGACCACGAGGGCGGTTACTTCCACTGCACGGCCGATGAGGGGCGCAAGGCCTTCCTGCATCGCTTCGCCGTGGCGGGTGCGGCGGTGCGCTA
The DNA here is from genome assembly GCF_003550055.1 of Stenotrophomonas sp. AG209. Taxonomy (NCBI): domain Bacteria; kingdom Pseudomonadati; phylum Pseudomonadota; class Gammaproteobacteria; order Lysobacterales; family Lysobacteraceae; genus Stenotrophomonas; species Stenotrophomonas sp. AG209. Next base: position 687,306 of record NZ_QXDB01000001.1, on the reverse strand, counting down.
CCGCGAGGTGCACCGCGACCAGGTGCAGGACATCGTGGCGCTGGACATCGCCCTGCGCCGTGATGACGCCGACTGGTTCGAGCAGTTGCCGGCCGATATCGACGGCCGCCTGCTGCACAAGCTGTACTACGGCCACTTCCTGTGCCACGTGTTCCACCAGGACTACATCGCACGCAAGGGCGAAGACCCGATGGCGATCGAGCATGCGATGTGGGCGCTGCTGGACCAGCGTGGCGCCGAGTATCCGGCCGAGCACAACGTCGGCCACCTGTACCCGGCCAAGCCTGCGTTGGCCGGGTTCTACAAGCAGCTGGACCCGAGCAACACGTTCAACCCCGGTATCGGCCAGACGTCGAAGGCGAAGGGGTGGGGCAGCTGCGATTGCAGTGGGCATTGACGGATACAACGCGGCTTTGCTGTAGAGCCGAGCCTATGCTCGGCTGCTCTTCCCGACAGACAGCAGTCGAGCATGGCTCGACTCTACAAAGGTGAAGTCGAGCGAGCTCGACTCTACCGGGGCAGCGGTTACCATCGAAAGCCCAACCGCAGGAGCCGCCCATGCCCACCCTCGTTGCCCGCACGACCCTGTGCGCTGCATTGCTGGCGACCCCTTTGCTGGTGCTGGCGGAGCCCTCGATCCTGCCGCAGCAGCGTGACGCCGCCGGCAACGTGATGGAGCCATTGGGGCAGGTGCTGGAACCGAGCGGGCAGGGCGAGGCACGCATGCAGTACTGCACCCTCGATCGTGCCTGGTGCGTGCGGGTGCAGCCGGTGGCCGAGGACGGTGACCGTCCAACCTCGCTTGAGGTCTCTGAGAAGGTGGCCGGCGAAAGCAAACCGCATGTCTACCACGTCAGCATCGACGTGCCGCAGGAAAGCGAGCTGTCGCTGTGGCCGTGGATCGTGCGGTTGGCGCCGGGCGTGGGCAGCGATGAAGCAGTCACCGATCCGCAGCAGCGCGCCCGCCAGAACGTGCTGGTGGGCGGTGTCGTCAAATTCAGCGCGATGTACTCGGGCGGTGGTGCCGACGCATCCACGCTGCAGCTGGCGCGCGTGCGACATCTGCAGGAAGACATTCAGGTGGACGACGACGTGCTGACCCTGCCATGGCTGGGCAACGCGATGATCCGCGCCTGTTTCAGCGAGCAGGACATGAAGCAGCGCGCAGGCGCCTGCCACGACGAGTACGGGTTCTCGGCAAGGCTGGCGCTGGATACGGCCGCAGAGGGCATGCCGGTGCTGCGCTACCAGACGGTTGCGACCCGGTTCCCGGCGGGTGTTTCGCGCTTCGAGGATTCGCTGGCCAAGGGCCCGCTGAAGAAGAAGGACCTGCGCACCGAACAGGACCCGGCGTGCAGCTATACGCGACTGTTCCGCTTCAGCGATGGGGTATTCCACCCCGACCAGGCGTTGCCGGACTGCGCCGGCTATACCGAGCCCTGAACTGTAGCGTCGAGCCATGCTCGACCCTACAGAACCTCTGCCGCGCTTATTCGCAGCGGGTGGCGGTGATGATGTTGTCCTTGTCCACGTACACGCGCAGGCGGTCGTGGCGGATGTCCTTGGTTGTGATGGTGTTGGGGCCGATCGGGTTGACCAGGCCGGCACCGCTCTCGCTGGACAGGCGGCGGATGTTGGGTTCATTGGCCGGCTGGCCGATCGCCCAGCCGAGCTGGCTGGCGTCGCAGTGGCCGGTGCCCTTGACCTGCGGGCCCGGGGTGCTGACACAGGCCGACAGCAGCAGGGCAGAGGCCGGCAGCAACAGGGACAGACGGAATGCAGACATGCGAGCGCTCCTGCGCAGGGGAAGATGGCGGGAACGATAGCACCCGGCGCGCGAAAGGCGTCAGCGTCCCGGTCATTGCCGGCACAGCATGGTCATTGCATAGTGGGAGGGATGACTGGCAGCACGCCAGCGGGCAGGCCGGGCCATTCCGGTGCAGGTGCTGGATACGGTATGACGGCAGGCAGTTTCCGCGACAAGCGCAGGGCGATGATGGTACTTGCAGTGTCGGTGCTGGGCGTGGCATTTGCCGCCACCGCGGCCGAGCCAGTGCCGGCCGCAGCCGCGGAAGCGCCGGTGTTCGGTGCCTGGCGCAACCTGCAGACCGAGGCCGGCTACGCGCCGGCCCAGCGCAATCTGGCCTTCGCGATGCTGCCGCAGGCCGCGACCCGTGGCGATCGATTCGCTGTTGTGGACCGTGAGGGCAAGCGCGCGGTGTGCTGCCTGCAGGTGGCCAGCCCGTCGCTGGGCGTGGCCGCGCTGCGCGAGCAGTACCACCTGCCGCAGGCCTGGGTGACCGACCTGAGCAATGGCCGCAGTCCGGCGCGTCCTTACCTGCCGCATGTCTATGCGATGCAGCGGGTAGACGAACTGGCCGACTATGGCTTCGCCGATGTTCCGGGGGCCTACAGCGACCTGGGAGGGCTGCTGATTCCCGAAGGTGCCGCCCTGGAGGCTGATGGCAGCGCCGTGCGCCTGGGCGATGACCGTTACCCCCTGCATTTCCAGCGCCAGCCGCATGCCGATGACGATGGCGCGCTGGACCGCTACACCCTGCAGGTGGGCGAGGGCGTGGCGCCGATCGTGGTTGAAGTGCCGTTCGGCACCTACTGATTGCAGCACTGTACTGGCTAGAATGCAGCGCGGCGCCGTCTGCCGTGCCTGTTCCGTGAGTCGCCGCCGTGTCCCTGCGCCCCCTGCTGCTGTCGCCCCTGCTGCTGTTGTCCGCCTGTGCGAGCGCGCCGCCTCCGCCGCCGGCCCATTCCGATGCGCTGTGGCGCCTGATCGAGCGTGACTGCCAGTCGGCGGAAGGCCCGCGTGGCAGCTGCCTGCGGGTGGAGACCGCGGCCGACCGCCGCGACGTGCTGGTCAAGGATGCGCACGGTGACTACCAGTTCCTGCTGATGCCGCTGGACAAGGTCAGTGGCATCGAGAGCCACGGCCTGTACCAGCGTGGGGCACCCAACTATTTTGCGGCCGCCTGGCAGGCGCGCGGTCGTACCGAACAGGCCCTGGGCCAGCCGTTGCCGCGCAGCGTGGCCAGCCTGGCGCTGAATTCCCCGCACGGCCGCTCGCAGCACCAGTTGCATATCCATGTCGACTGCCTGCGCGCGGATGTGCTGCAGGCCCTGGATGCACAGGCCGGTGCGCTCGGTCCGCGCTGGTCACCGTTGCCGGTGCCGCTGCGCGGGCATCAGTACCAGGCCTATCTGCTGCCCGGTGCGGAACTGACCGCCAATCCGCTCAACCTGCTGGCCTATGGCCTGAGCGGCGTGGGCGATGTGGGCCAGTGGAGCCTGGTGGTGGCCGGACGCGATGACGTGCAGGGCGGCCCCGGCTTCATCCTGCTGGCCACCCGCGTGGACGCCGCCAGCGGCAACGATGCCAGCGGCGAGGAGCTGCAGGACCATGCCTGCACGGTCTTGACCGGTGCCGGTACGGCACTGGAGCGGGTGCGCTAGCCGACCCGCTGCTGGCAGCTGCGCCAGGCCGGCGCGGTCAGCGCCAGCAGCTGGCGGTCATGCCATCCCTCCGCATCCAGATGGTGGTCGCGCAGGATGCCTTCGCGGGTGAAACCGTGCGCCTGCAGTGCTTTGGCGAACGGAGTGGTGCAGCCCGGCGGCAGCAGCACGTAGATGCGGTGCAGGCCGACATCGTCGAACAGGAAGGGACACAACGCCTGCAGGGCAGCCTGCGGGTGGACATGCTGGTGCTGCAGTGACCGCAGCTCGGCACAGCGCGAATGCAGGGACTGCAGGCGGATGTGCAACTGGTCCAGCAGGGCGCCTTGGGTATCGTCGAATACACCGAGCACCAGCTGGTCGTTGTCCTCCTGCAGGCGCGAGCGATGAATATTGGCGAGGAACCGCGCCTCCTCATCGACGCCGGGGGGATGCCGCTGGCCGCGTTGGCGGCGATCGTCGAAGGCGCGCCAGCGCGGCAGGTCGGTGCGCTGGAACGAGCGGAGGGTGACCGGCACGGCCTGCAGTTGCAGCAGGTGGCGGCGCAGGACTGGTCGCAACGGGGTGAGGTGGGTGTCGTGGGTACGGATGATCATCCCGGCACGATGGAAGCGCCGGCCGCGCCAGGCCATGCAATTCATTGCAAAAGTGCGGCCATGCTCTGGACCCGTCTGATTCGGTTCAGGCATAAGCCCATCAGGGCTGGTCATTTCCGTTGAAACCACCCATTCAGGACACTTTCGTTACGGGATCGTTATGTGTCGCACAGGCCACGGCTCCCCGTACCACCCGCCCACTCCTCCAGGAAGCCCATGTCCGCCTCCCACAAGGCGTTGCGCCCGCGTCCGCTGGTGCTCGCGCTGTCGTCCCTGATGCTGGTCTCGCTGCCGGCCTTCGCGCAGGAAAGCGCACCCACCACACTGCAGGAAGTGAAGGTCACCGGCTCGCGCATTCCACGTGCCAGTGTCGAGGGACCCTCGCCGGTGACGGTGATCAGCCGTGAGCAGATCGACGCGCAGGGTTACCGCAACGCCTTCGACGCGCTGAGTGCACTGACCGAGAACACCGGCAACGTGCAGGGCGAGGACTTCGGCAATACGTTCACGCCGGCCGCCAACACCATCAACCTGCGTGGCCTGGGCCCGAACCGCACGCTGGTGCTGGTCAACGGCCGCCGCCAGGCCGACTACCCGCTGGCCTACGAAGGCTCGGTGAACGTGGTCAACCTGGCCAATATTCCCAGCGCCCTGATCGAGCGCATCGAAGTGCTGGCTGCCGGTGCGTCAGCGGTGTACGGCTCCGACGCCATTGCCGGTGTGGTCAACATCATCCTCAAGGACCGCTTCGAGGGCGTGGACGTGAACGTGCGCGCCGGTGGCACCCAGCAGGGCGGCGGTGACAACCAGCGCGTGCAGGTGGTCGGCGGCACGTCCGGCGAGCGCTGGGACGGCCTGTTTGGTTTCGAGTTCGATGTGCGCAAGGCGATCCACGCGCGCCAGCGCGACTTCATGGATTCGCTGGACGATGACCCGGCCGGCAAGGCACCGCAGGCAACGGCGATCGCCTATCGGCGCAACGCGGCCACCGGTCGCAACATCGATCCGGGCGTCACTGGCTGCGACGCAGCGTCGGGCATCTATGGCGGCAGCGTGTTCCGCGCCAACAACCCGCGCCTGGGCGCGTACTGCGGCAGCAACGAGGCGGCCGCCAGCTACTGGACCGTGCAGACCGAGAAGCGCAACCTCAATGGCTACGGCCTGCTGACCTTCCATCTGGACGAGCACACCGACCTGTTCGCCGACCTGGCGGTGGGCAGCGCACGCATCAGCAACAACACCCGCGCCCCGACCTGGACGTCGTCGCGCAACTACTTCTACAACCAGAACACCGGCAACCTGGAGAGCTGGTACCGCCGGTTCGCGCCGGAAGAGATCGGGGGCCTGCCGCGCAACGCCAACCGGTTCCTGGAGAACTCGTGGTCGTTCAACGTGGGCGCGCGCGGCCAGATCGGCGACAGCGGCTGGGACTATGAAGCGGTCTACAGCCGGTCGCGCTACGAGAACCGCACCCGCCGCCCGGTGCTGCTGGCCGGCATCAACGAGTACCTGCTCGGCCCGCAACGGGGCGTGCGCAACGGCGTGGAGGTCTATGCGCCGGATCCGTCGCGCCTGTTCCAGCCGCTGACGCCGGAGGAATACGGCCGCCTGTCCGGCTACCAGGAAAGCCGCAACGCGGCGTGGCTGCAGACCTTCAGCGCCAGCGTCAACGGTCGCCTGTTCGCGCTGCCGGGCGGCGATGCTGCGCTGGCAGCGGTGGTCGAGGCCGGCAGCCAGGGCTACCGCAACCGCCCGGACCCGCGCCTGGGCACCGGCGAGTTCTGGAACACAAGCGCCGGTATCGGTGCCGGCGGTGATCGTGACCGCTATGCGGCCGGCGTGGAGCTGCAGTTGCCGTTGTTGAAATCGCTGACCACCACGCTGGCCGGCCGCTACGACCAGTACCGCGCAGGCGGCGAGCACATCGGCAAGGCGACGTGGAGCTTCGGCGTCGAGTTCCGCCCGATCGAGAGCCTGTTGATCCGTGGCTCGGCTGCGACCAGCTTCCGGGCGCCGGACATGAACTACGTGTTCGCCACCGAGACCCGCGGCTACAACCCGGGCATGACCGACTACTGGCGCTGCCGCACCGCAGGCCAGTCGTATGACAACTGCGACTACAACGGCCTGTCGATCGACTACAGCAACCGTGCCAACGCGCAGCTGCAGCCGGAAACCGCCAAGTCCTATGGTTTCGGCGTGGTCTGGTCGCCGCTGTCCGGACTGGATTTCACTGCCGACTACTACGACATCCGCATCGACAACGAGGTGACCAGCCTCGATACCAGCCGCATCCTGCGCGACGAGGCCGATTGCCGCCTGGGCCGCACGCTGGGCGGCGAGACGCGTGATATCGGCTCGCCGTTGTGCCAGGACGCGCTGTCGCGGGTGATCCGCAATCCGTCCAACGCCACGGTGCAGCCGGACCAGGTAACCCGCGTGCTGATCAACCCGATCAACGCGGCCTCCGAGTCGGTGCGCGGCCTGGACCTGAAGGGCAACTGGCGCTTCGATGCCGGCCGCTACGGGCGCTTCACCACGCGCCTGGCCTACACTGTGGTGCTGGAGCACACGTACCGGCAGTTCTCCGATGACCCGGAGCGTGACATCCGCAACTCGCTGGATGACTACCAGTGGCGCAGCAAGGCCAACGGCAGCATCACCTGGAACCAGGGTGACTGGACCACCACGCTGTATGGCAACCGCTTCGGTTCGCTGCCGAAGACCGATGGCAGTGGCCGCATCGCACCGTACATGACTTACAACGCCAGCGTGTTCCGCCAGTTCGGCGAGAACCTGTCGGTCGGCGTGATCGTCAACAACCTGCGTGACAGCCGCCCGCCGGCGGACAGGAACGGAGGCGGCTGGCCGTTCTATCCGGTCGGCAACTACGATCCCTATGGCCGCCAGTACTGGCTGCAGCTGGACTACCGGTTCCGCTGATCCGGTTGGCAAACAGAAGGCCCGGCAATGCCGGGCCTTCTGCTGTGTCGATATCCGCTGCGATGGCGCGCGCTGGTCGCCTAGGGCAGCGCCTGCTGCAGGTACGACTCGATGACGTAGCTGAAGGGCTGCTGCTGGCGGTCGCGCAGCAGGGCGCGCACTTCCAGGATCACGCCGTGGTCGCCTTCACCGCGCGGGGGCCAGAACGTCTGGTCGGCCAGGGTCTGGCGCTGGAAGCCGAGCGGGCCGACCACGCGGCCGAAGGGTTCGTCACTGCTGTCCAGCACCTGGTTCATGGCTGGGCTGAGATGGCCGGGCAGGTACCAGTTGTCGGCCTCGGAGAGCACGCGGCTGCCACACACCAGCTGCACGCGGCGATAGCGCAGGTCGGTACCGGGTTTCGCGCCCAGTGCCTGCAGCACGTCGGCCGGTGCCGTCTTGTCCTGGCCGTGCACGCGCACCGCGCGCACCCGTGCCTGTTCGGCCAGGCCATGCTCGGCGCACCAGTGTTCCAGGGTGGCGGTCGCGCTCTGTCCGGACAGCACGCGCTGGTGCAGGCGCTCGACCAGCGCCGCCGGGGCGATGCGCTGTTGGCCAGGCGGCGCCTGCAGCGGCGCGGTGGCGGCCGCATCAGTGGCGGACAGGCTGGCGATCGGGGCAGCAGCCAGCAGGGACGCGGCCTGCCAGCGGCGGAGGCGATCGTGGCGGTCGGACGGGCCCATGCGGCATCACAACGGAAACAGGCGCCCATGTTACCCGTTCAGGCGTGTGCACGGCATGGCTGCGACCGGTTGTCGCAGGGGGAATCATCGTTCTGATGAATGTGTGGCATCCAGATATTTCGTTGGCCGATGGCGGTGCCGACGCGCAGGATGGCGGCCATGACTTGGCTTTCCGGGAGTTTCCGATGACGCTTCAGTTCGTCCACGGTGCGGTGGACCGCGCCGGCGCACCGCTGCATTTCCATATCCGTGAGGGGCGCATCCACGGACTCAATGGCGCTGCCGTGCCGGCCGAAGGGGCGGAAAGCGTCGACTTGCAGGGCTATGCCGTCCTCCCGGGCCTGGTTGATGGCCACATTCATCTGGACAAGAGCTTTGTCGGCGACCGCTGGCATCCGCACCAGCCGGTGAACAGCCTGCGCGAGCGGCTGGCGGTGGAAAAGGCCGCCGTGGCGGCCGCCGCGCCGATGGCGGACCGCGCCGAGGCCTTGATCCGCCAATGCAGTGGCTTCGGCACCGTGGCGATGCGCTGTCACGTCGATATCGACGGCAGCACTGGCCTGCGCCACCTCGAGGCCGTACGCGAGGCGGCGCTGCGCTGCGCCGACATCATGCGCATCCAGCTGGTGGCGTTCCCGCAGGCCGGGGTGATGTCCTGCCCGGGCACCGCCGCCGTACTGGAGCAGGCGCTTTCCGCGGGCGTGGAAGTGCTCGGTGGCATCGACCCGACCACGCTCGATGGTGATGCCGAAGGCCAACTGGCGCTGCTGTTCGGTCTGGCAGAACGTTATGGCGTGCAGCTGGACATCCATCTGCACGAGCCCGGTGAGACCGGCCTGGCCCAGCTGCTGCGCATCGCCGCGCGGACGCGGGCCGCCGGGCTGCAGGGGCGCGTTGCGGTCAGCCATGCCTATGCGCTGGGTGAAGTGCCGCTGGCACGCGCGCTGCAGGTGGCCGAGGCGCTGGCGACGGCGGGCGTGGCGATCATGAGCAATGCCCCGGGCGACCATCCGTTCCCGCCGCTGCGCGCACTGCATGATGCCGGCGTGCGCGTGTTCGCCGGCAACGACAACATCCGCGACTGCTGGTGGCCGTACGGCAACGGCGACCTGCTGCAGCGGGCGATGCTGCTGGGCTACCGCTCGGGCTTCTACACCGATGCCGATCTGATGCTGGCGCTGGACATGGTCACCACCCATGCCGCGCAGGTGATCGGGCTGCCGCAATACGGTATTGCCGAAGGCCAGCCGGCGACGTTCGTCGCGGTGCGTGCCGACCACGGTCCGGCGGCCGTGGCTGCAGTGCCGGTGGAACGACGCGTGGTGATGGACGGCCGCTGGCTGTAGATCCACGCCGTGCGTGGATGACTGTGGCCGCGCGGTGGTTCCATCCATGCATGGCGTGGATCCACCCATCACGCCACGCCAGTTCCGGTTGCGCCGAGCCATGCTCGGCGGCTTCTCAGGCGTAATCGTCGGCGCGGGTAGCGACGAACTCTTCCAGCCACGCCAGCAGATGGGCGATGTCGATGACCTCACCCTGTTCGACGCGCTTGAGCAGCAGTGTGCTGGCGCCGATCTGCAGGCTGCTGTCGGCGTAGCGCAGCACCGCGTCGATGCCCCAGGCATCGGTGACCTGCATCCAGGCCAGGCCGGGCACGCGTTGGGCCAGGGTATCGCCGAACGCCACGCCCAGTGCTTCCCAGCCGTCGCAGTCGTCACGATCAATCAGCTCAGCATCGACCACCCGCTGCAGCGTGGTGGCCGCCAGTGGCCATTGCACCGGCAGCGTCGGGAAGCCGGCGGCCACGCGCGCGGCGATCAGCGAGCGCTGGTGCTGCAGGTGCGTCTGCAGGGCGGCGGGCAGGGGGTCGAAGCGGGCGGGGGTTTCGTCGGACATCACAAAGCGCCGTGGAGCACGGAAACAGCGCGCACTATAGGGGGCGACGCGTGATTTCCGTGCGACAGGCGTGATCAGATGTCGATGATCAATGCGCGGATTTCATCCGTATGTGGCGTGGATCTGCAGTGCAGTGCTCAATCCGGTTCGCGCTGTACCTGCCGCCACAGCTCGCTGGCCAGCGCACGCACCGCATCATCGGCATCGGCGCGATGCAGGAGGCCGATCTCGTAGTTGTCGATCACCGGCAGGTCGCGCTCACCATCGATGATGCGGTGATCGCGGGCAACCGCACGGCGCGGCAGCAGGCTGATGCCGATGCCGTCGGCGACCGCACCCTGGATGCCGCTGAGCGAGGAACTGGTGAAGGCAATGCGCCAACGCAGGCCCAGCGCCTCCACGGCGTGGATCATCTCGTCGCGGTACAGCCCGCGGGGTGGGAACGTGACCAGTGGCAACGGGTCCTGCAACAGGCAAGTGCTGCGCAGGCTGTCGATCCAGTGCATCGGCTCGCGGCGGCAGTGCACCGCCTGGCGGCTGTTGCGCCGCTGCTTGACCAGCACAAGATCCAGTTCGCCGTGGTCGAAGCCGTGCGCCAGGTCGCGGCTGAGGCCGCTGCTGATTTCCAGTTTCACCTGTGGGTGGCGGCGGCTGAAAGCGGCCAGCATGCGTGTGGTCTGCGCGTTGACGAAGTCCTCGGGGACACCGATGCGCACCGCGGTTTCCACGGTGGCGCCCGCCAGCGCCTGTGCCATTTCCTCGTTCAGGTCGAGCATGCGCCGCGCGTAACCGAGCAGGGTGTGGCCGGCGTCGGTGGGGTGCACATCGCGGTGCCCGCGCTCGAGCAGGCGATGCCCGGCCAGTTCTTCCAGCCGGCGCACCTTCTGGCTGACCGTGGACTGGGTCGAATGCAGGCGCGTGGCCGCCGTGGTGAAGCTGCCGCAGTCGGCCACCATCACCAGCGCCCGCAGCAGGTCCAGTTCGAACAGGGTTCTATTCGATTTGGCACTGTCTTGCATTTGAACATTTCACTTCTGGATACCGAGGCCGACTTCTACCATGCAGGACAGGGGCCGGCAATGCCCGGCTGTTGCTACCGTCGCCCGGCGTTCCGAGGCGACGGACAGGAGGAAACACCGTCATGCGCTTCCATTGTTCCCCCGCCTGGCCTGCGCAGTTCACGCGCGTGCTGTTGCTGTGCCTGCTGGCCATGGTGACCCCTGCCTGCACGGCCACGTCCAGGGCTGACGCGGATGCGCGCCTGCGGGACGCCGCCAGCCGGGGCGACGCCGATGCGGTGCGGCAGGCGATCGAAGATGGCGCCACGCTGGAGGCGCGCGATGGTCAGGGCCGCACCGCGTTGCTGCTGGCCACGCATGGCAACAAGGTGGATGCCGCGCGCGAGCTGATCGAAGCCGGTGCCGACGTCAATGCCAAGGACGCGCTGCAGGACAGCGCTTATCTGTACGCCGGCGCGCGTGGCCTGGACGAGATCCTGGCGCTGACCCTGGCGCACGGCGCCGATCTGCGCAGCACCAACCGCTATGGCGGCACCGCGCTGATTCCGGCCGCCGAACGCGGCCATGTCGCCACCGTACGTACGCTGCTGCGCGCGGGCGTGGCGGTCGATCATGTCAACCGCCTGCACTGGACCGCGCTGCTGGAAGCGATCCTGCTCGGCGATGGCGGCGCGCGCCACGTGCAGATCGTGCAGCTGCTGCTGGATGCCGGTGCCGACCCGGAGCTGGCCGATGGCGATGGCGTAACGCCGTTGGCCCATGCGCGCCAGCGCGGCTATACCGGAATTGAAACCCTGCTGCGCCAGCACGGCGCGGTGCGCTGAACCCCAACCCCTTCCACCCGCACGCGGGTCGTGCCTACCAGGATGCCGTCCATGTTCCGTTCCCGTCCGCTGTCCCTTGCCATCCTTCTTGCGGTGGCGCCGTTGTCGGCCTCCGCCGCCGAGCGCGCCGACCTGCTGATCCGCAATGCCACCGTGGTCGATGTCGAGCACGCCAGCACGCTGGCCGGGCAGAGCGTGGTGATCCGTGGCGAGGACATCGTCGCCGTCGGTCCGGATGCACAGCTGCGCAGCCAGTGGAGCGCGGCCCGCCAGATCGATGCCAAGGGCAAATACCTGATCCCGGGCCTGTGGGACATGCATGTGCACTTCGGTGGCGGCCCGGCGCTGATCGAAGAGAACAAGGCGCTGTTGCCGCTGTACATCGCGCACGGCATCACCACGGTGCGCGATTGCTCCGGTGATCTTCCCGAACAGGTGCTGCAGTGGCGTGGCGAGATCGCCAAGGGCACGCTGTTTGGCCCGCGCCTGCTCAGCTCGGGCGCGAAGATTGAAGGCATCAAGCCGGTCTGGAAGGGCACGATCGAAGTGGGCAGCGAGGCGAACGCCGACAAGGCAATCGCCCGCCTGCAGCACGACAAGGTCGATTTCGTGAAGATCACCGACAGTACGCTGAAGCCGGAACTGTTCCTGTACTCGGCCAGTGCCGCGCGCAAGGCCGGGTTCAAGGCGTCGGGCCACATCCCGATGGCGCTGACCGTGGAGCAGGCGGTCGATGCCGGCCTGGCCTCGATCGAGCACCTGGACTACGCGTTCAAGGCGGGCAGCAAGGACGAGGGGCAGATTGCCGCCGACTTTGGAGCTGGCCGCATCGACCGTGCCGAAGCCAACCGCCGTCTCGACGCCAGTTTCGACCGTGACACCGCGATGCATGCCTACCGCGATTTCGCAAAGCGCGGCGTATTCGTGACCCCGACCCTCAACGGCGGCCGCATCCTCGACTACCTCGACCAGGATGACCACGCCAACGATCCGTACCTGGCCTACATCGGCCCGGGCCTGCGCGCGACCTACCAGTGGCGCGTCGACCGTGCCGCCAAGGCAACGCCGGCGCAGATCGAAGCGCGCCACGCGCAGTACCACCAGGTGGCGGCGGTGCTGCCGATGCTGCAGGAAGCCGGCGTGACGATCATCGCCGGCACCGATGCGGGCTTCCTCAACTCGTTCAATTTCCCGGGCATTGCCCTGCACCAGGAGCTGCAGCTGTTCGTGAAGGAAGGCCTGAGCGCTCCGCAGGCGCTGTCCGCCGCGACCCGTTCCGGCCCGGCCTGGTTCGGCCAGATGAACCGTTATGGTGGTGTCGCGCAGGGCAAGGCCGCCGATCTGGTGCTGCTGACCGCCAACCCGCTGCAGGACATTGCCGCCACCGAAAAGATCGACAGCGTGATCCTGCGTGGCAACGTGTATGACCGCGCCGCGCTGGACAAGATGCTTGCAGATACCAAGGCCAAGGTCGCGGCGTGGAATGCAGAGGCTGCGAAGGCGCAATGATGGACAGGGTCAGAGCCCTTCCCGGTGGGAAGGGATCCGACCCTGGGGCCTCGAACGGAATCCACGCATGGCGTGGATGATGCGACCGGTGGCCTAGCGCGGTGCCGGCCGCATTCCGTGCAGCTGCGGCAATGCGGCCTTCATCGCTTCGATGAAGGCGCGCAGCCGCGGCGGCTGCTGGCGCGCGGCCGGAAACACCACGTGTACCGGCAGTGCCGGGGCCTGCCAGTCCGGCAACAGCTGTACCAGCCGGCCTTGTGCGAGGTCTTCGGCTACCAGCCAGGCCGAGACCACGGCGGCTCCCAACCCGGCGCGCGCAGCCTGCTGCACCACGAACAGGTTGTCGCTGAGCAGGCGCGGGCTGATCGAAAGGGTATGCGCGCGGCCCTGTGCGTCATGCAGCAGCAGGCGTTCGCGGTAGTAGGTGACCAGTGAGATCCATGGCAGTGCCTGCGCCTGTTCCGGTGTGCTGATCGCGGTGGCCTGCACCAGCGAGGGCGCCGCCACGACGATGCGCGGTACTTCGGCAAGCGGCAGCGCGACCATGCGCGGTTCGTCGACCGGGCCCACGCGCACCGCGCAGTCGATGCCTTCTGCGATGAAGTCCGGGCGCCGATCTTCCAGGATCCACTCCAGGCTCAGCTGCGGGTGCTGAGCGAGGAACGCGAGCATGGTCGGCAGCAGCTGCGCCTGGCCGAAGGCGTGCGGCACCATCACCCGCAGGCGTCCGCGCAGCGTTTCCGGTTCGCCGTGCAGTTCGGCCTGCAGTGACTCCCATTCGTCGACCACGCGTTGCGCATGGCGCTGGCAGCGGAGGCCATCCTCGGTCAGCTGCAGTCCATGGGTGGAGCGCTGCAGCAGACGCAGGCCGAGCTGTCGCTCCAGGGCCTGAAGGCGACGGCTGACTGTCGGCTGGGTAGTGCCCAGCTGCACGGCCGCGGCAGACAGGCTGCCGGCGTCGACGATGCGCAGGAAGGTGCGCAGCAGATCCAGGCGATCTGCGCCGTTGGCGAGGTCATTCATGCGTGCAACGTATGAAGGGTATGTGCGCGAGCCTACTACAGACGCCTGGCGAATACGGGCAGGATACGCCCACTTCCTGCACCGGACTCCCCCATGTCTACCCCCTCGTTGTCTGTCGCCGCCGCACCTGCGACCGCGCCCTCCACCCCGCTGGTGATGGCGATGGCAGCCGGCGCCGGCTTCTCGGTTGCCTCGCTGTACTACAGCCAGCCGATGCTGGGCCTGATCGCCCAGGACCTCGGCGCCGGCGAGCGCGCCGCCGGCCTCGTGCCGACCTTCACCCAGCTGGGGTATGCGGTTGGCATTCTGCTGCTGGCGCCGTTGGGCGACCGGTTCGACCGCCGCAACCTGATCCTGTTGAAGTCCGCGCTGCTGGCGTTGGCGTTGGGTGCTGCAGCGATGGCTGGGCACCTGCCGGGCCTGCTGATGGCCAGCCTGCTGGTCGGGCTGATGGCCACGCTGGCGCAGGACATCGTGCCGGCTGCAGCGGTGCTGGCGCCGGATGCGCAGCGCGGCCAGATCGTCGGCCGGGTGATGACCGGCCTGCTGCTCGGCATCCTGTTGTCACGGGTGGTCAGTGGCGTAGTGGCCGAGGCGTGGGGTTGGCGCACGCAGTTCGTGCTGGCCGCGGTATCAGTGGCGGCGATGGGAGCGGTGATGGCGCGTGCGCTGCCGCGCTTCGCACCGACAAGCACGCTGCGCTATCCGGCGTTGTTGGGTTCGTTGCTGGCGTTGTGGCGCGAGCAGCCGCAGCTGCGCCGTGCGGTGGCCAGCCAGTCGTTGCTGGCGGTGGGCTTCAGCGCGTTCTGGTCGACCCTGGCGCTGATGCTGCATGCACGGTTGGGGCTGGGTAGTGCCGCAGCGGGTGCATTCGGCATCGCCGGTGCCGCCGGCGCATTGGCCGCGCCGTTTGCGGGACGTTTCGCTGATCGCTTGGGCTGCCATGCAGTGGCACGGCTGGCGATCGCGGTGGCGTTGCTGGGCTTCGGCCTGCTGCTGGCCGAAACCTGGTTGCCGGCCGCCGCGCTGCTATCGCTGCTGGTGGTGAGTGCGCTGCTGTTCGACTTCGGCTTCCAGTCGGCGCTGGTGGCGCACCAGACGCTGGTCTACGGACTGGTGCCGCCGGCACGCAGCCGGCTCAATGCGTTGCTGTTCACGGGCATGTTCATCGGCATGGCCGCCGGTGGTGCGCTGGGCAGCCTGGCGCTGGCGCAGTGGGGGTGGCACGGTGTGGCCTGGCTGGCGGTGGTGTGTGCGGGCGGCAGCCTGCTGCTGCGTTTGAAGTAAGGGGGGGCGGCAGGGCTTGTAGCCCTGCACCTGCGGTAGTGCCGCCCGCTGGCCGGCGGCAGCACAAACAGCGGGTTTCCTGTAGGTAGGCGGGGGGGGGGGGGCGGTTGCGGGGGACGCCGTGAATCCGTCCATGGAGGCTCGGTCGCGCCTTGCTCGTGTGCACTGTCCTGCGCACACGGCAAGACCGGGGTTGGGCGTCCTGCCCAACCCGCCCGAGGCATGCCTCGGGCCCATGGCGCTCACGCCCCCGCAACCGGACCCACCCCGCTTTCGACAGTTTGCTGCGGTGTGTTGGAACGGCACTGACCCCAGATGTATTTCGATACCTGACAGCTTTCATCCACGCATGGCGCGGATCTACCGTGTCGACCAAGGTCGACACCTACCAACAGGCATCGGAATCTGTCAGAGGTGGGGCGGTGTCGGAGTGCGGGGTGTCCGCGGCATGGATGCCGCGGCCAAGCCCCCAAGGATGGGTTTACGGCGTCCCCGCAGTCCGACACCGCCCCGCCATCCCACGGAATGCACGCTTCTGCTGTTGCTGTTGAGGTTGCCGGCCAGCGGCCGGCACTACCGCGGGTGCAGGGCTGCAAGCCCTGCCGAACAAGCCCCTAATCGTGACCGCTGTCGTCCAGGCTGATGATCCCGCGCCGTAGCGCCTGGGTGACTGCATGCGTGCGGTCACCCACCCCGAGCTTGTCCATCAGGCTCTTCATGTGCGCCTTCACCGTCTGCTCGGAAATCTGCATGCGCTCGCCGATGCGCTTGTTCGACAGCCCGCTGGCTACATGCCGCAGCACTTCGGTCTCGCGGGGCGACAACCGGTCCTCCACCACGTGTGCAGCGATGCTCGCAGCGACTGCCGGGGGTATCGGTGCGCGCCGGCCACCGGCCACCATGCGGATGGTATCGACCAGCTCATGGCGCAGCATGTCCTTCAGCAGGTAGGCGCTGGCGCCGGCCTGCAGCGCCCGCACCGCGCGTACGTCACCGCGGTAGGTGGTCAGCACGATGATGCGTGCACGCGGATCCATCGCGCGGATCCGCACGATGGCCTCGACGCCATCCAGGCGTGGCATCTGCAGGTCCATCAGCACGACGTCCGGTTGCAGCTGCTGGTAGCGCGCGATGGCTTCCTCGCCATCGGCGGCCTCGCCGAGCAGGCGGAGGTCGGAATGGGCGCCCAGCAGCGCCGCCAGGCCGTCGCGCAGCAGCGGATGGTCGTCGACCACCAGCACGCCGATCGGGGCAGGGGACTCAGTCATGGTGGGTTCTACTCCAGGGCCAGCGCCAACGTGATGGACGGCGGTGATACAGGCGCCGGGCAGGAACCGCCAGCGCGACTTCGGTGCCCAGGCCGGGCCGGGTCCACAGCTGCAGTTCGGCGCCGAGGCGCTGCGCACGCTCACGCATGCCCTGCAGGCCCCAATGGCCATGGCCGGCATTTTCGTCGTCGATGCCGACGCCATCGTCGCGCACGTGCAGCAGGAAACACCGCGTGCCGTAGGACAGCTCCACTTCGATGGCGTTGGCATGGGCATGACGCAACGCGTTGCGGATGGCTTCGCGTCCGATCAGGAACACTTCCTCGGCGGCATCGGCCTGCAGCGCTGGTGTTGCGCCTTCCACGGTCAGGCGCAGCGGATTGGTGCCGTGCCCGGCGTATTCGGCGTGAACATCGGCCAGCGCCGAAGCGAGGTCGCGGCCCGCGAAAGGACCGTCGCGCAGTGCGTTGACCCGCTCGCGACCCTCGGCCAGGTTGCGTTCGGCCAGCTGCATCGCCGATTCCAGCTGGCTGCGCACCATGTCCGGGGTCTGCGGCGACTGGCTGATCGCGTGCAGGCGCAGGATCAGGCCCTGGCTGCCCTGCAGCAGGGTGTCATGCAGGTCGCGGGCAATGCGTTCGCGTTCGCCATGGCGTTCCTGCAGGCGCGCGCGGAACAACGCCGCCAGCTGCCCGCTGCGGATGCGCACCGCCATCGCCAGCAGCGCGAGGATCGCGGCCGCGCACAGCAGCTTGAACCACACGGTCTGCATGAAGGTGGGCGCGATGCGGAAGCTGCGGCTGGCCGGCGCGGTGCTCCAGATGCCGTCCTCATTGGCGGCTTCCACCTCGAACCGGTAATTGCCCGGTGCGAGGTTGGTGTAATACGCGCGGGTGCTGCTGCCGGCATCCTGCCAGCCGTCGTCGACGCTGGACAGGCGATAGCGGTAGCGGTTGCGCTCCGGGCGCGCCAGCGACAGCGCCACGTAATCGATCTGCAATTGGCTGGTGCCGGCCGGAAGGCGCAGGCCATCGCGCAGTGGCTCGTGCTCACTGCCATACAGCACTTCGCCGATGCGCACGCTGGGCGCCATGGTGTTGACGTGCGAGCGGGTGGTGTCCAGCCAGGCCAGGCCCTGGTTGGTGGCCAGCCACAACAGGCCATCGTTGGCCAGTGCGGTGGTGGCGATCGGTCCGCTCTGCAGGGCGATGCCCGGCATGCCATCCACTGCATCGAACAGGCGCGGCGTCACCGGCTGCCCGCTGCGCAGGGCGCGCCGCAGCTGATCGCTCCCCAGCCGGACCAGGCCACGACTGCCATTGAGCCAGAGGTAGCCCTTTGCATCGGCGACCATGCCGGTGATGCCTTCCATGACGCCGGCCATGTCGGTGCTCACCTGGACGAACCGACCATTGCCCAGGCGCACGGCCAACCCGGCCTCGCCAGCAACCAGCAGCAGGTCCTGATGATCGAGTATCGCCGTGATCGGCCCGACCGACAGGCCGTGGTTGGCGTCGAAGGTTTCGATGCGCGTCGCCCCCATGCGGCGCAGCCGGCCATCTGCATAGCCGAGCAGCAGCTGGCCGTTGGC
The DNA here is from genome assembly GCF_003550055.1 of Stenotrophomonas sp. AG209. Lineage (NCBI taxonomy): Bacteria > Pseudomonadati > Pseudomonadota > Gammaproteobacteria > Lysobacterales > Lysobacteraceae > Stenotrophomonas > Stenotrophomonas sp. AG209. The sequence goes on along the minus strand of NZ_QXDB01000001.1, from coordinate 669,160 downwards.
ATCCAGTGCCAGCGACGAGCAGGCTTGTTCGGGCAGCCGGCGTTCGCGTTGCCACTGGTCGTGCTGGTAATGCAGCACCCCCCGTTCGCCGGTGCAGACCCAGGCCTGCTCGTCGTCGGGGAACAGCAGGGCATGCAGTGGTTGCCCGGTGAAGGGCGCAGGCAGCGGAATCCGCGTGGTGCGGCCGGCCACGGTGCGTGCAAGGTTGACCCAGTCGAACTGCCAGATCGGGGTGGGTGCCTGGCGCGCGGCGGCCTGCAGCTGCGTGGCACTGCCATCGAGCAGGGTTCGCCTGAGGTCGTAAGGCTTGAGGTCTTCGCCATAGCCGTACACATGCCCATCGCTGGCCCGCACCAGTGAGCGGTAGGGATCACTGGGACCTGCCGCCAGCGTGTGCACGCTGCGCGCGCGGAAGCGGTTGAGGCCGAGATTGGTGCCGACCCAGAGATTGCCTTCGCGATCGACGATGATCGGCACGGCCGAGGTGGCGGTCAGCCCGTGTGGCGAATCGAAGCGCTCCATGCGCACGGCGCGGCCACCATCGAAGGTGACGCGGGCGACACCGCCATGTGGGCTCATCGTTGCCCACAGCGTGCCATCGGCAGTGAACTGCAGGCGCGCAGCCACCAGCTCCGGCAACCGCCGTGCCTCGCGCTCGCTGTCCGGCAGCAGGCCTTGCGCGTTGGCGAGCGGCGACGTACCGCGCACGCGGTCGGCCAGCCACACTTCACCCTGCGGACTTTCGGCCAGCGTCGCCATCTGCGAGACGGCGATGCCGGTGTCCTTGAAGGCTGCCTGGCCGGCCGCGCGCATCCAGACCTTCAGGTCGGCCAGTACCCAGAACCTTCCGCGGCTGTCGTGCAGCAGCCATTGCACGCGGTGTTCCGGCACCCCCATGCCAGTGGGCAGCGGCTGCCAGCGTTGGCCAGTGAACTCGCGTAGTCCACCATTGATCGCGGCCCACAGCCGGCCGTCACGGTCCTGGCTGAAGTGCGGGACCACGCCCACCGGCACGCCCTGGTCGCGGCCGTAGTTGTGCAGCTGGCCGCGCGCGAACTGGCTGATGCCGGCCTGGAAGTAGCCGATCCACAGTGCATCGTCGCGACCCAGCGCAAGGGTGACCATGTTGGTGGACGGGAAATGGCTGCCCGCGGGAGGTGCCTGGCGTTCAAAACGACGACCGTCGAAGCGGTACAGCCCCGAGCCGGTGGCCAGCCACAACAGGCCGTCCCGGTCCTGGGTGATGTCCCAGATATCGCCGGGCGCGCCCTGGCCGACGCGCCAGGCCGTGTGCTCGTAATCGGGCAACCCGCCGCTCACCGGTGGGCGCTGCACGGCAAGGGCGGGCAGGGCGGTCAACAGCAGCAGGCAGGTCAGCAGCGTCCGCAGGCGACGTTGCAACGGGAAGGGGCGGCCACGCATGGCGCGCATTCTGGCAGGTGTGGGGCAGCCCGGGGTGACCCGAACGGGGTAGGCGGCGGGCGCCGCCGTCGGCTATCACGCCGGCATGTCCTCTGGAGCCCGGCCATGCAGCGCCTGTTCGTGATGTTCCCCGACCGCGGTCCGGGCATCGGCCTGCTGTGGCTGCGGCTGTGCCTGGCCGCCGCATTGTGCACGCCGGGTACGCATGCAGGCTGGCTGTCGGCGCTGTGCCTGCTGGCGGTGGCGATGCTCGCGCTGGGCGTATTGACGCCGCTGGCGGTAGTGCCGGCAACACTGGGCCTGTATGCACAGGCACTGCCGTGGCCACTGGTGGTGTTGCCGCTGGCCTTGCTGGCGCTGGGCCCGGGTGCCTATTCACTGGATGCGCGGCTGTTCGGTCGTCGCCGGCTCGGCCATCGACCTCCCCCATTCGGGTAGGTGCCGGCCTCGACCGACGGGGGTAGGGCATCGCCCGGCGCACACGCACCATGGGCCACCCCTTCGCGGCGCCCCACATGGCCACTGTTTCCCCGCCGGCTTCGCCCGCTGCATCGCTGGCCCCGCACCAGGCGGCGGCATTGCAGCGCGCCCTGCGCTACGTCGACGAGCATCTGTCACAACCGTTGCGGGTGACCGAACTGGCGCAGGCCGCCTGTGTCAGCCGCTTCCACCTGGTGCGCCTGTTCCGCACCGGTACCGGCGCCAGCCCATTGCGTTATGTGCGTCGTCGTCGCATCGAGCGCGCGCGGCAACTGCTGCCCGGCGCGCAGCTGCCGATGGCGTGCCTGGCGCAGCAACTGGGCTTCTTCGACCAGAGCCATTTCGTCCGCAGCTTCCGCGCGGAGACCGGCTGCAGCCCCGGCCAGTACCTGGCCGGTGATGCCGCGCTGTTGCTTCCCCCTGATCATGTTTCCAACGGAGTCCAACCATGAGCCTTGCCACCGCCACGCCCGCCCCGGCCCTGCTGTCGCCCACCGACCATGCCCTGGTGCTGATCGACTTCCAGTCGCAGATGGCGTTCGCCACCCACACGATCGACATCTCCGCGCTGCGCAACAACGTGTCGCTGATCAGCAAGGGCGCCAAGGGCTTCAACGTGCCGGTACTGCTGACCACCGTTGCCGAAGCGTCGTTCTCCGGCCCGATGTTCCCGGAACTGCCGGAGATCTTCCCGGGCCAGACGGTGTTCGACCGCACCTCGATGAATACCTGGGAAGATCAGCCGGTGATCGATGAGATCAACCGCATCGGCAAGCGCCGCCTGGTTGTTGCCGGGCTGTGGACCAGCGTCTGCATCGTGGGTCCGGCGCTGTCGGCGCTGGCGCAGGGCTTCGAGGTCTACGTGATCACCGATGCCTGCGGCGATGTCAGCGAAGAAGCCCACGAGCGTGCGATCACCCGCATGGTGCAGGCCGGTGCGGTGCCGATGACCAGCGTGCAGTACCTGCTTGAGCTGCAGCGCGACTGGGCACGGGGTGAGACCTACGAGCTGACCACCGGCATCGCCCGCGACCACGCCGGTGGCTATGGCATCGGCATCCAGTACGCCAAGCGCATGTTCGGCGCGCAGGAAGGCGGGCACTGAGCATGCTGGCTGGCCATGGCCTCGACCTGGCCCTGCTGATGCTGCGCGTGGCGGCAGGAGGCTTCCTGCTGCCGCACGCGCTGGGCAAGCTGTTCGGCTGGTTTGGTGGACCGGGGCTGGGCGGCTTCGCCACCGAGCTGCGTGGCTTCGGCCTGCCAGCGGTGGCTCCGCTGCCGCTGCTGCTGGCCCTGCTGCAGGTGCTGTCCGGGCTGGCCGTGCTGCTGGGCTGGCAGACCCGTGTCGCCGCGCTTGCGGCGGCCGCCTTCATCGGCTTCACCGTACTGTTGGCCCTGCCCAGGGGCTGGTTCTGGATGCGCGGTGGCAGCGAGTACCCGTTGATGTGGACCACGGTACTGCTGGCCCTCGCGCTGACCGGGCCCGGCGCCTGGGCACTGGACGGCCAACGCCTTCCAGGAGACCTCGCATGAGTCACGATCCACTCGATCAGGGCCGCCGCAACGTGGTGCTGGCTGGCAGCGCCGCTGTTGCGCTGGGCCTGGCCGGCCGTGCCGGTGCCGCACTCGATTCCACTTCCAAGGAGCGTCGCATGAGCACGCTGGTCATCCGCAATGCCCGCATCACCACCCTCGACCCTCAGCAGCCGCATGCACAGGCGCTGGCCGTGCAGGACGGGCGCATCGTTGCCGTCGGCAGCGACGAGGAGATCATGCGCGGCTGGGGCAACGAAGCGACCCTGGTCGACGCGCAGGGCCGGCGCCTGCTGCCCGGGCTCAACGACAGCCATACCCATCTGATCCGCGGTGGCCTGAATTACAACCTGGAGCTGCGCTGGGACGGCCTGCGTTCGCTGGCCGACGCGATGGCGATGCTCAAGGCGCAGGTCGACCGTACCCCGGCACCGCAGTGGGTCCGTGTGGTCGGTGGCTTCACTGCCGCGCAGTTCAACGAGAAGCGCCTGCCGACGCTGCAGGAGCTCAACGACATCGCGCCGGACACGCCGGTGTTCCTGCTGCACCTGTACGACCGGGCGCTGCTCAATCGTGCGGCGTTGCGCGCCTGTGGCTACACCAAGGACACGCCGGATCCGCCGGGCGGGCAGATCGTGCGCGATTCGCTGGGCAACCCGACCGGGCTGCTGCTGGCCAAGCCCAATGCGCTGATCCTGTACGCCACGCTGGCCAAGGGCCCGCGCTTGCCGATCGAATACCAGGCCAACTCGACGCGCCACTTCATGCGCGAGCTGAACCGGCTTGGCATCACCTCGGTGATCGACGCCGGCGGTGGCTTCCAGAACTACCCCGAGGACTACCAGGTCATCGAGCAGCTGCATCGCGATGACCAGCTGACGGTGCGCATCGCCTACAACCTGTTCACCCAGAACAAGGGCAAGGAAGTGGATGACTTCCGTGGCTGGAGTGAGATCCTGCAGCCGCGCCAGGGCGATGACCTGCTGCGCCACAACGGTGCCGGCGAGATGCTGGTGTTCTCGGCGGCCGACTTCGAACTGTTCAACGAGCCCCGCCCGGAACTGCCGCCGGAGCTGGAGCCCGAACTGCATGACGTGGTGAAGCTGCTGGTCGAGAAGCGCTGGCCGTTCCGCATACACGCCACCTACGACGAGAGCATCACCCGCATCCTGGATGTGTACGAACAGGTCAACCGCGAGGTGCCGTTCGATGGCCTGCACTGGTTCATCGACCACGCCGAGACCATCACCCCGCGCAACATCGAACGCATCCGTGCGCTGGGTGGCGGTATCGCCGTGCAGCACCGCATGGCCTACCAGGGCGAGGCCTTCGTCGAGCGCTATGGCGTGCAGGCGGCGCGGCACACGCCGCCGGTCAAGCGCATGCTGGCCGAAGGCGTGCCGGTCGGTGCCGGCACCGATGCCACCCGCGTGGCCAGCTACAACCCGTGGGTGGCGTTGTCCTGGCTGGTGACCGGACGCACCGTGGGCGGGCTGGCCCTGTATGGCGATGAGAACCTGCTCGAACGTGAGCAGGCGCTGCGCCTGTGGACCCAGGGCAGCGCCTGGTTCTCCGGCGACGAAGCGGTGAAGGGCACGCTGAAGGCCGGCCAGCTCGCCGACTTCATCCTGCTTTCGGCCGACTTCTTCCGCGTGGATGATGCGCAGATCGCCGACATCACCAGCGTGTTGACCGTGGTTGGCGGCCGCATCGTGCATGCCGACGCCGACTATGCAGGGCTTGCGCCACAGCTGCCGCCGGCGATGCCCAACTGGTCGCCGGTCAACAGGTTTGGTGGCTACCATGTCGGCGGTACCGCCACCGGGTTGGCCGCCGCGCATCACCACCATCACGGTGTGGCCTGCAGCACCCACGGCGCGCACGGCCATGCGGCCCGGCATGCTGCACCCACCGACGACCTGACCGCGTTCTGGGGCGCGATGGGATGCTCGTGTTTCGCGTTCTGAGCCTGGTGCTGCTGGCCGTGCCCTCGCTGGCGCTGGCCTGCGACGGCGGTCACTGCAGTGACGCGGGCGACGGCGAACTGCAATGGGACGCGTCGCTGCGCGTGCGTGGCCTGTACTACGACCCGAGCCGGTTCGGCGTTGGCGGTGGCGAGGATGGCTATGGCCTGCTGCGCGCGCTGGCCTCGGCCACCTATGTGGAAGAGACCTGGCAGGCAAAGCTGCAGCTGGGCGTGCATGCTGAGAATGGCAAAGCCGGCGGCCCGGGCCGCACCGACCGCAGCGCGCTTGATGTGCAGCAGGCGTACTGGCGCTGGCAGCACGGTGGCCTTCATCTGCAGCTGGGCCGGCAGGAAGCCGGCTACGGCAGCTCACGGCTGCTGTCGGTGCGCGATGGACCGAACATCCGCCTGGCGTTCGACGGTGCACGTGCAGGCTGGAAAGGTCGCCTGGGCACGCTTGATCTGATGGCGCTGCGTCCGGTGGAGAACCGGCCGGGCGCCTTCGATGATCGCGGCGAACACGGCGCCCATCTGTGGGGTGCCTATGCCACCACGGCGCGTGGACAGGGCGCGGGACAGTGGGATCTGTACCTGCTGGACTACCGCCGCGACGGCGCGCGCTTCGCCGCAGGCAGCGGTGCCGAACGTCGGCAGACCCTGGGCACGCGCTGGTTCGGCCAGGCCGGTGCACTGGACTGGAACAGCGAGCTGGTGGCGCAGGGCGGTGAACTGCGGACGACCGCCGGCACGCTCGATATCCGCGCCTGGACGCTGGCTACCGATACGGGCTGGCGCTGGACGAACCTGCCGCTGCAGCCGCGGCTGGGGCTGAAGGCCGACGTCGCCAGTGGCGATGGCAACCTGCATGACGGCCGCCTGGGAACCTTCAACGCCCTGTTCCCGAAGTCGGCCTATTTCAGCGAGGCCAGCCTGCTGGCCCCGGCCAACCTGATGGACGTCCAGCCGACCCTGACCCTGCGCCTGCACGACGCGGTGACGACGGAACTGGGCGTACAGATGGCCTGGAAGCATCGTCGCGCGGATGCGGTCTACACCACGCCCGCACCGCTGGTGGCGTTGCCGGGCAGCGCCGGCGGCGCGCGCCGCATCGGTACTCAGTACAAATCCGAAACCCGCTGGCAGGCCAGCGAACACTGGCAATGGCAGCTGCAGCTGGCCTGGGTCGATGCCGGGCCTGCACTGAGGCAGGCCGGTGGCCAGGACACGTTGTTCGCCTCGATCGTTGGAGCATGGCAATGGTGAACGCAACCGCGTCGCAACCCCCCGCACAGGCCGCAGGCGCCTGGTCCCCGCTGAAGATCCAGATGTTCCGCTCGATCTGGCTGGCGATCCTGGCCAGCAACATCGGCACCTGGGTCAATGACGTGGCCGCTGCCTGGGTGATGGCCGAGCGTACCGGCTCACCGTTGATGGTGGCCCTGGTGCAGTCGGCCACCACCGTGCCGATCGTGCTGCTGGCACTGGCCGCCGGAACCCTGGCCGACATCGTCGATCGCCGCAGGTACCTGCTGGCCACCCAGGGCTGGATGCTGCTGGTCGCGGCGGTGATGGCGGCACTGACCGCGATGGACATGCTGACCCCCCAACTGCTGGTGCTGCTGACCTTCTGCATGGGCTGCGGGGCGGCGATGGCGATGCCAGCGCAGGCCGCGATCGTGTCCGAACTGGTGCCGCAGCCGATGCTGGCTTCGGCGGTGGCACTGAACTCGATCGGCATCAACATCGCACGCTCGATCGGCCCGGCCATCGGCGGCGTGATCGTCGCCCAGCTGGGCGCGGTCTGGGCGTTCGGCTTCAACGCCATCACTTTCGCCGCGATGCTGTTCGTGGTGTGGGGCTGGAAGCGCGACCCGAAGCAGTCCAGCCTGCCGCCGGAAGGGTTCGGTGCTGGCCTGAAGGCGGGCCTGCGTTATGCGAGCCGCGCCGGGCGGTTGCAGGCAGTGTTGATCAAGTCGGTCGGCTTCTTCTTCTTTGCCGCAGCGATGAATGCACTGCTGCCGGTGGTGGTACGCGGGCAGATGCATGGCGGGGCGGGGCAGTACGGCATGCTGCTCGGCTGCATCGGCATCGGTGCGGTGGGTGGTGCGTTGCTGCTGCCGAAGCTGCGCGCACAGATGGATCGTGACCTGCTGGTGCTGCTGGCCACCTTGTCGCTGGCCCTGAGCCTGGTCGGCCTGGCGCTGACCCGCAGCTGGTACGTGCTGCCGCTGGTGATGCTGATCAATGGCTTTGCCTGGATCACCGTGCTGTCGTCGCTGCAGATCGCCGCGCAGACCGCGGTGCCGGCATGGGTACGTGCGCGTGCGCTGGCGTTGTACATCATGGTGTTCTCTGCCGGCATGGCCGCCGGCGGGCTGAGCTGGGGCGCGCTGGCACAGCGCACCTCGCCGGAACTGGCCTTGCTGGTGGCTGCCGCGGGTGCGGTGATCGGCGGATTGCTGGTGTGGCGCGTGCGCATCGCTGGTACCGAAGACCTGAACCTGCGCCCGGCGGGGCATTGGCCGGCCCCCGAACTGTCGGTACCGGTATCCAACGATCGCGGCCCGGTGCTGGTGACCATCGAGTACCGCATCGATGACGCTGATCGTGCCGCGTTCCAGGCACAGATGCGCGCACTGGGCACGATCCGTCGCCGCGATGGCGCCGTGGTCTGGGGCGTGGTCGAGGATGTGGCCACCCCGGGCATCCACCTGGAATATTTCGTGACCCCGTCGTGGCTGGAGCACCTGCGCCAGCATGAACGCATCACCGCCGACGACAAGGCGATCCAGGAAGTGCTGCGCGGTCTGCATCGCGGCGAACGTGCACCGGTGGTGCGTCACTTCGTAGGCGGGCACGACCCGCTGCCGAAGACCGGCGTGCCACACCACCACAGCGATATCTGACCCAAAAAAGGGGACGGAGGGGATTAAGTCGTTTGTGCACAAACGACTTAATCCCCTCCGTCCCCTTTTTGTGCGGCGGCGCTGGGTGGCGCCGCCGCAGCACATCACCTGCGTGCGAATGCGAGCAGGTCGGCGTTGAACTGCTCGGCGTGGGTGACGGTCAGGCCGTGCGGGGCACCGGGGTATACCTTCAGTTCGGCATCCTTGATGATCTGCGAGGACAGCTTGGCCGAGGCATCGAACGGAACGATCTGGTCGTCGTCGCCGTGCACGACCAGTGCCGGCACGTCGATCTTCTTCAGGTCTTCGGTGTAGTCCACTTCCGAGAATTCATGCACGCAGTCGTACTGGCCCTTGACGCCACCGAGCATGCCCTGCAGCCAGAACGAATCACGCATGCCCTGGGTGACGGTGTTGCCATCGCGGTTGGCGCCGAAGAACGGGGTGGTCAGGTCCTTGAAGAACTGCGAGCGGTCGCCGCCGGTGCCCTTGCGGATGCCGTCGAAGACCTCCAGCGGGGTACCGGCCGGGTTGGCAGCGGTCTTCAGCATCAGCGGCGGCACGGCGCCGACCAGCACCACCTTGGCCACGCGCGTGCTGCCGTGGCGGCCGATGTAGTGGGCCACTTCGCCGCCGCCGGTGGAATGGCCGACCAGGATCGCGTCCTTCAGGTCCAGCGCCTCGATCACTGCAGCCAGGTCGTCGGCGTAGGTGTCCATGTTGTTGCCGTCCCAGGTCTGGCTGGACCGGCCGTGGCTGCGGCGGTCGTGGGCGATCACGCGGAAGCCGTTCTGGCCCATGAACAGCATCTGCGGGTCCCAGGCATCGGAGGACAGCGGCCAGCCGTGGGCGAACACGATCGGCTGGCCGTTGCCCCAATCCTTGTAGAAGATGCGGGCGCCGTCGGCGACGGTGACGAAGTTGCTCATTGCAGGTTCCTTGGCGGAAGGGAGGGAAGGCATCGGCAGGCTGCCGGTGCCTCCGGCAGTACAGCGCAGGTGCCGGCGATGGACTTGCACCGCTGTGCTGGATTGCAAAGGATGTGACGCATACCGCTCTGGCGGGACCGGAGTCGCGCGCCGAGGATGTCCGCAGCCTGCCTGTGGAATGCCCGGATGCCCGCCACGCGATGGTCCCTGATGGTGTGCCTGCTGTTGCCGATAGCCGCGCCGGCGCAGACCAACGTCTACAAATGCGTGGATGGACCGCATCCGGTCTACCAGCAGACACCCTGCCAGGGCCGTGCGGCGTGGCGCTGGGAGGTCCCGGCGGAGCAGTCATTGTCCCGCGGTGCGGTGGTTCCCGCAGTCGCGCAACCGAAGCCGTCACGTCGCTCGCGGCGTGCCACCCGGGCGCAGGGCGCGTTGATCACGATCAGCACGGATGCGGCGGCCTGCGAGCGTGCGCGCCGGCAGCGCGAGCGGGAGTTGCTCAAGCGCCGACGGCTGGATTTCGTGCAGCGCCGGCAGCTGGATGACGCGGTCTACGGCGCCTGCCAGTGAAGTGAGTTGCTGAAGTGCCGAAAACGACAACGGCGCCCTGGGGCGCCGTTGCGTGAAGTAGCGTAAGTGCAGGTTTCAGCGACCGTCGCTGGCGGCGGCCGGGGCGGGCACGCTGTCCGGCTTGGGCAGGCTCAACTCCGGGTTGCCCTGTTCGGCCTGCAGGATCTGGATGCGGCGCTGCAGGGCATCCAGCTGGCTGTTGGTGCTCTGCACATCGGTGCTGAGGCTGACTGCCTGCTGCTGGGCCTGCTGCAGGGCGGCGCTGACCTGCGCCGACTGCGCCTGCTGCTGCTCCATTTCCTGCTGCAGGGTGCGCAGGCGTTCTTCGTTGTAGGCCACCAGGCGCTCGGTGTAGCGCTTGCCGGCTTCCAGGCGGGTGGTGTCGATGTAGACCTGGGCCAGCTGCTCGGACTGCTGCGCGAAGGTGCGGTAGACACGTTCGGCGTTGTCCACCGCATCGGTCTTGATCACCCGCCAGAAGTTCTTCTCCTGGAACAGGGCGACGTAGTAGGTCAGGGTGTTGGCATTGAACAGCAGGCTGGCGCCGTAGTTGCCGTTGTAGGTGGTGCGCAGCTCGGTCAGCTGGCGCGAATCCATCAACTGCTTGAGTTCGTCCACGGTATTGCGCACCACCGGCGCGCTGCGCGCCGGTTCGGCTGCAGGCTCACGGTCGCCACGTGCGGCCATCGCCGCCGGTGCCACCAGCATCATGGCCACGGCCAGCACTGCCGCGCTGCGCGCGTGCCGGGCGAAGACCGCGCCCCCTGAAGTTTCTCGCATGTCTAGACCATCCACGGATGAGTGTGGGTTGAGATGAAGGTGGTTCCCCGCCGGGAGTCTAGCATGCGCGCGGGCGCCGCCAAGGGCGCCCGTCACGGCTCGATTTCAATAGACCAGCTGTGCGGCGCTGCACTGGATCGACTGCACGTTGACGTCGGTCCGGCCCAGCTCCAGGCCCAGCACGCTGGCCAGCAGGTTGGTCAGCAGGGTGCCGACACTGTTGAGCACCGGCCGCAGTGCGGCCAGGATCGGCTTCAGCAGGGTGCACAGCAGGCCGCTGCAGCTGACGCTGCCGTCGGGGTTGGTGACGCCGCTGCCACCGGCACCATCGAGGAAACCCGCCGGCGCGGTCTGGATGTACGACGCCAGGTTGTTGCGCACGCAGCCGTTGTAGTCGATCAGGTTGCCGAGCAGGCTGTCGCAGCGGTTGATCAGCAGGCCGCCGACCAGCGAGCCGAGCAGGCCATCGAGCAGGCCCAGGCCCTGGCCGGTGACGGTGGTCTTGTAGCCGGTCCACACCGAGCCGTCTTCCCAGCAGGTGGTCAGGCCCAGCAGGCAAGGCTTGGGGACGCCATTCTTCACCGTCCAGTTGCCCAGCGGCGCGAGATTGCGTGCCGGGTCGCCATCGCGCAGCAGCGGGATGACCTGGTCGACGTTGTAGCGCCCGCCAGTGGGGAAGGCCGCCTGCAGGTAGCGGTCGGCCAGCGCCTTGGCCGTGTCGTTGGCGCTCATGCCCTGCTTGGGCGAGCTGAGCATGCCCGACAGCACCCGCAGCAGTTCGTTGACCAGGCTCGACACCGCGTCACCGATCGCGAGCGGATTGATCCGGGTCGAGCCGGTCTCGCCGGCAGCCAGGGTCAGGTTCTGCGTGCTGGTCAGCGCGGGGAGGGTGATCTTGTCATTGATCAGCGGCTGGCCCAGCAGCTTCAACAGCTGCTCGTTCTGCAGCGTGGCGTCGCAGACATTGGCCTTGGAGAAACGCTGCGCGGGGTCGACATTGCCGACGCAGGCACGCAGCACCGATGAATCGACCTGGATGGTGGCCTTGGGTGGGCTGGCGCCGCACTGGATGCCGGTCAGCGTGCCCATGCCGTTGGCCACGTCGACGTGCAGCGGCAGGTGCAGGCGCGTGCCGAGCAGGTTCAGCAGCGGCCCCAGCGCGAACAGGTTGTTGCTGTCCACGTCCACCATCAGCCGAACCTGCGCATTGTAGGCACGGGTGCCGACGCCGCCGATGGCGATCGATGGCGGTTCGACCACGCCGCCCTGGATGTTGATGCCCAGCAGGTCCAGTCCCTTGATCGTCACGCCGTTGCCATCGTTGGCGATGGAGATGGCGGTGTTGATCAGGTTGAGCACGTTGATCTTCGATTCCAGCGCGCTGCCGACGGTGCCGTCGGGTGAGACAACTTCCGCGAACAGGCCACCGCCGCCGGCCTGGCTGCCGAGCACGATGTTGAGCTTGTTGATGTCCAGCTGGGTGGCGACCAGGTCGGACAGGGCGCGCAGCTGCACGCCCACCGTCGAGTCACGGCCGACGACGGTGGCGGTGGCATCGACCAGCTGCGCCAGCGAGATCTTGTTGACCGACAGCAGGCGGTTGAAGTCGGCCACGCTGAGGTTGGCGCTCACCGGGATGTTGAGTGCCTTCAGCAGGCCGGATGGCGTGACGTTGGCCTGCGCCAGGCCGTCATAGGACAGCACCGTGGCATTGGTGACGTCCAGGCCGACCAGGCGCAGGGTCGACAGCAGTACGGAATTGCCATTGGTACGCAGCAGCTGCGAGCCCACTGCGAACACCGCCGTGGGCTCCGAGCGGCGGGCTACCGCCTGCACGCTGACGGTCGGCAGGCTGGTGTTCTGGCCGAAGAAGGGCAGCACGCTGCGCTCGGCGATCACCTGCACGGCATTGCGCGGGTTGCTGGCATCAACGCTGGTGACGAAACGGTTGCTGGTGCCGCGGCTGGCACTCCAGTTGCCGCAGCGGATCTGCAGGGTGCCTGCGAACCTGTTCTGGGCCAGCGCGTTTTGCCGGGCTGCGCTGTTGTCGCTGTTGTCCGCGCTGCACAGCTCCAGCCGCTGTGCGCCGGCCAGTGCGGCCAGGTCGGCTACCTTCTGCGCATCACGCTTGGCCCAGAACAGATAGCCGATCTCGATCAGGCCCAGCATGGCCAGCAGCGCCAGCATGACCAGCATCATCGTGACCGACATGCCGCCGCGTGGGCGACTGAAACTGAACTGGCGTGGGCGTTTCATGGCCGACCTCAGCGTCCGGAGGAAGAGGCGTCCTTGGACCGGGCAACATCGGTCTCAAAGAAGTCCGGGATCTCGTGTTCAAAGCTCTTCAGGTAACGCGCATAGCTCAGCGTGGCCTGGTCACCCAGGATCGGCAGGCGCTGGCCGGCCTGCTGCCCCGACGCCTGCATGCGGAACAGGTTGCGGGTGGCCTCGCCGCTCTGCAGGCGCGCACGCGGTGTTGCCGGTGGTGCAACGTCGGTTGCGGGGATTGCCGGCGGTGCCGCAGCCACCGCTGCGGATGCGGCGGGTGAGGACAGCTCCACGGTGGGAAGCGGCTCGGCCTGCATCGGCGCTGCGGCCGGTGCCGACGGCAAGGGGCCACCGAGCATCTGTCCGGTCAATGGCTGTTGCTGTGCCTGCACGGCACCGGCAGCAAGCAGGCAGGACAGCACGGGCAACAGGCGTCGGGTCAGGCGCATCGCGGTCATGGGGTGCTTCCGGTCGGGTGATCGGTGGTGCTGAAGCGTTCCAGCATCGACGGTGGCAGGCGCTGCGGATCGCGCTCGTCACGTGCTTCGCGGCGTGGTTCGGCTGCCAGCCGGGTGCTGCCCGATGCACGGGCGCCGCGTTCGCTGCTGGCCGTGAGCTCAGGCGCCGGGGCGTTGACGGTGGCAGCGGCCTGCCGCTGCTGCAGGCGCGTGCGGATCTGCTGGGCCTGCTGCTGGATGCTGCGGCGCGTTTCCTCGTTGAGGTTGGCTTGTTCCGACAGGCGCTCTGCCGTGGCCTGATCGCCGCGCAGTACCGCCCACAGTGCGAGATTGGCCGTGGCCTTGGCGTTGCCTGGCGAAAGCTCCAGGGCCTTGGCCAGCGGCTCGCGCGCCTGGTCGAACTGGCCGGCGCGCAGCCGCGCATAGCCCAGGTCGCCAAGGTAGTCGGTGTTCAAGGGCTGCAACTGCGTGGCGCGCGCCAGCGCCTGTTCGCTGCCTGCATCGTCGTCGCGGCGTGCAGCGATCAGGCCCAGGCCATGCGCGGCAGCGGCGGCCTGCGGCCCGCTGGACAGCTCGCGATACAGGGTGGCCGCTGCGTCGGTCTGGCCGATCTCGCGCAGTGCGTCGGCCTGCAGCAGGCGCAGGGCAGGGCGATCACCATAGCGTTGGCGGAAGGCCTCCACGTGGGCCAGCGAGGCATACCAGGCGCCCTGCTGCTGCATGCGTTCGATCAGTTCCAGGTAGGCGTTGCGGCTGTCCTGTGGATCGGGTTCCGGCGGCGCAAGGCTGGGCGCCCGCACGTACTTCGGCGTGGTCGAGGCGCAGCCACTGGCCAGGGCGGCGAGGGCGGTGGCAAGCAGCAGGCAGGAAGTGCGCAGGGCAGGCATCAGGGCGATCCCATCTTGGACATGGTGGTGGCCAGCGCGACCAGCGCTGGACCGGCAAGCACCAGCATCAGTGCCGGCAACAGGGTCAGCATCATCACCACGGTCATCTTCACCGAGAGCTTGCCGACCTTTTCCTTCAACGTGTTGCGGCGCTGTTCGCGCAGGCGGATGCTGAACTGGCGCAGCGGTTCCTGCACTGCGCCGCCGTGTGCATGCACCTGCAGGATCAGCTGCATCAGGCTGGTCAGGTCGTCATCCGCGTAGACCTCGCTCAACCGCCGCAGTGACTGCGCGCGGGTGCGGCCGTGGGTGTAGGCCACGTTCGCTTCCTGCAGTTCGCCGCCCAGTACCGGCAGCGCATCGCGCAGCTTGTCGCCCAGCGTCTGCAGGCTCTGGTCCATGCTGAAGCCCACGCCCTGCAGCAGGCGCAGCAGGTCGATCAGCAGGGGCAGCTCGTTCTCGACCGCGCGGCGCCGGCGCTTGACCCACGACGACAGCACGAACTTGGGCAGCAGCAGCCCGGCTGCCAGCGCACCGATCACCACCATCACCTTGGCCAGCCCGTGCGCGCTGCTGAACGCCAGCGCCAAGGCCAGCACCAGCAGCGCAAGCAGCAGGCGCAGGCCCAGGTAGATGGCCGTGCCCCGGCGCGTATTCCAGCCGGCCAGGTCCAGCAGCAGCTTGTCCTCGTTGGCCAGCAGCGCGGCCTCCAGGCGGCCTCCACTGAGCGAGCGGCCGAAGCGCTCCAGCCAGCCCAGCGAGTCGCGGCGGGTGGCCTCGCTGTCGCGGGTTTCGTCGCGCGGTTGCAGGGCGGTCTTCAGCGTGGCCGAGGTGCGGTGCTCGCGATGGCTGCGCACCCAGCCGGCAATGCCGAGCAGGGCGACACCGGCCGCCAACACCAGCAGTGAGAGAGCGAACCAGGCAGTGGCGCTCATCGGGCACCTCCGTGGCGGCGGCGGGCGGTCATAGCGACTTGGCCAGGCGGTACAGCAGGAACGCTCCGAGCAGTTCCAGGCCCAGTGCGATCAGCAGGATCCTGTGACCGAGCGGGTCATGCAGCACCGGCTGGAAGAACGCCGGGCTGGAGATCGCCATCAGCACCGCACTGGCCGGTGGCAGCAGCCCCAGCACCCAGGCCGACATGCGCGTTTCCGAAGTGGTGGCCGCCAGCTCCTGCTGGGCCTGCTCCAGGTCGCGCATGAAGTCGCCCATGCGCTGCAGGATCTGGTCGGCGCGGCCGCCGATGCGCACGCTCACCCCGATCACCACCGCCAGCACCTTCAGCACGTCCATGCGATATGGCTGCGCGGCCAGGCTCAACGCGCGATCCAGGTCCATGCCGCTGCGCGCATAGCGCACCGTGGTGTCGAGCAGGCCACGCAGTGGTGCGCTGGTCTGCATCGAAGACACCTGGAACGCGGCCTGCAGGCTGTTGCCCAGCGCGGTGAGGCGGACCAGGTTGTCGAGGAAGTCCGGCATCTGGTGCAGCAGCTGCGCACGCAGTTTCGTGATCCGGCGCATCACCCACAGCCAGCAGCCCAGCAGGTACAGCAGCAGGGTCAGCGGAAACATCCAGGCCGTGCCCAGCCGCATCGCCGCCACGACTGCAAGCACGAGGCCGGGCACCAGCAGCATCAGTGGCAGCTTCCAGCCCGGCTGCAGGCCGGCGCGCTGCAGCACGCCGTCCCAGGGCAGTACACGGCTCCCACTGCTGGCGGGGCGGGCGGAATCGTTGGCTGCGGCAACGGCGGGCCCGGCCGGTACCGCACTGGCGGCGCTGCCGCGCGCCAGCTGCTGCTCGGCATGCTGCAACGAGGCCTGGCGCTGCTCGCGGCTGCTGGCGGTGCCCCACAGCCAGACGGCCAGCGCCAGCAGCACCGAGATGATGCTCAACACGCCCAGCAGCAGGCCGGTGCCCATGCTCAGAAGTCCCCGTAGAGTGATTCGCGCAGCTGCTGGCGGAACGGCTCCAGCTTGTGCGAATGCGGATGGAAGCCCAGGCCGATCCAGCGGTCGGTCTCGCGGCCGCTGCCGTCGATCTGTACCTCGTGGCGGAACATCTCCTGGGTGGTGATCAGGTTGTCGCTGACCCCGGTGATTTCGGTGATCGAGACCAGCACCCGGCGCCCGCTGCCCAGCCGCGAGATCTGCACGATGAAATCGATGGCGCTGGCGATCTGCCGGCGCAGGCTGTCCTCGCTGCCCTGGAAGCCAGCAAAGCCGGCCAGCATCTCGATGCGGTACAGGCAGTCGCGCGGCGTGTTGGCGTGGATGGTGGCCATCGATCCGTCGTGGCCGGTGTTCATCGCCTGCAGCATTTCCAGCACTTCTGCGCCACGCACTTCGCCGACCACGATGCGGTCCGGGCGCATGCGCAGGCTGTTGCGCACCAGGTCGCGGATGCTGACCGCGCCCTGGCCCTCGGCGCCGCCGATCCGGCTCTCCAGGCGCACCACGTGCGGATGGTTCAGCGAAAGCTCGGCAGTGTCTTCCACGGTGATGACGCGCTCGTTGGCCGGCACGTAGCTGGCCAGGGCATTGAGCAGCGAGGTCTTGCCCGAGCTGGTGCCGCCGGAGACCAGGATGTTGCAGCGGCCCAGCACCATCGCCTTCAGCAGGGCCTGCATCGGCGCATCGAAGGTGCCCTTGGCGAGCAGCTCGTCGGGGGTGAACGGGTCCTTGCGGAACTTGCGGATGGACACCATCGGTCCGTCCACCGCCAGCGGCGAGATGATCGCGTTGAGGCGGCCGCCGTTGGGCAGCCGCGCGTCGACCATCGGGTTGGAATCATCCAGCCGGCGGCCGAGCGGCGCGAGGATGCGGCGCAGGATGCGCAGCAGGTGGGTGTCATCGGTGAAGCGCTGGGTGGCGCGCCTGAGCTGGCCGCCCTGCGAAACGTGCACGTCCTTGAAGCCGTTGATCAGGATGTCTTCGATGGAGGGGTCGTGGAGCAGGTCGTCGAGCGGACCGAAACCGGTGAGCTCCTTGACCAGGCCCTCGGCGACCACCTGCATCTCTTCCTCGTTGATCGGGATGCGCCACTCCTGGATGAAGCCCACGGTCTGCACCTGCACCCAGCGGGCGATGGTGTCCGGGGCCCAGGAATCGATGTCGATGCGCTCGTCCTCGATGCTGTTGAGCAGGTGCTCATGCGCGGCCGACAGTACCTTCTGGTACTGCTCGGTCTGCGCGAACGGCAGGTGGCCCGGGGTAGTTTCGGGCAGCACCGGGCGGGCAACGGCATGCGGGAACGGGGTTACCTTGTCTTCCATTGCGATCCACCCAGGGCAAGGGAGAGTCTTTCCCGCAGGCCATGCGGCTGGACCGGGCAGGCGGCCGGATCCAGGCGCGACACGAGCGGGGCGAGGGCACGCAGATAGGGGTCGCGCGGGGCATCCTGCAGCAGCAGGTGGCCCTGGCTGGCGGCCAGGCGCACGCGCGGTCGTTCGGGCAGCGTCGCCAGCAGCGGTACTTCGAAGCGGCGCGCGATCTGTTCCGGGCTCATGCCGCTGCTGTCATCGTGGCGGTTGATCACCAGCTGCAGGCGCTTCTCGCGCTCGCGCTGGCCCGCCAGGTGCTTCAGCGCCTGGTCCAGCGAGACCAGCGTGGCGATCGAGGCATCGGTGACCAGCCAGATCTCGTCAGCCTGGTCCAGCAACAAGGGCGGAAGCTGCCGCAGCGGGCAGCCGCCGGCGTCGCACAGCACGCTGGCAAACACGCCGCGCAGGCGTTGCAGCAGCGCGCCAGGATCGGAGGGCGGAACGGCATCGCCGCCACTGGCACGATCCAGCAGCACCAGTCCGGAGTCATGGCGCGCCATGGCCGTGCGGGCGAGGGTGGCATCGATGCGGCTGGCGTTGCGCAGCGCGTCTTCGTAATGGAATCGGCTGTCGAGATTGAGGTACAGCGCGAGGTCACCGGAGGGTTGCGCCAGCTCCATCAGCAGGCCGTCCTGCTGCAGGGCTTCGCCCTGGGCTAGGGCGCGCGCCTGCTGCGCCAGCACCGAAAGATGTGCGGCCAGGGTGCTGGTGCCGACGCCGGCGCGCACGCCCAGCAGCACGATCAGGCGTGCCTTGTGCGCGTGCTGGGCAACCGCTGCCGGGCGCGGAGACAGGGCGCGCCGCAGGGCCGCCTCGATGCCTGCGTCGTCACTGTCCAGGTCCAGTACATCGCGCAGGCCAGCGCGCAGTGCGATCACCACGCCTTCGACCTGGCCGGCGCTGGTGGCCCCCACTGCCACCAGGGGCAGGTCGGGTTGGGTCTGCTGCAGCTGCTGTGCCAGCACGCTTGAGGCAGCCGCATGCTCGGGCCGGAAGTCGAGCAGCACCAGGCTCTGCGGGCCGCGTTGCAGGTCCTGCGCGGAGGTGGGCGCGTTGCTGTCCTGCCAATGCAGGGCGGTGCTCGGCGGCAGCTTGGCGGCCAGCCGGGGCAGCAGTTCGCGATCCATGCCATACAGGACCAGGTTCATCGGGGGTCCTTGCGGATGCAGCGGCTGGGCAGTGGCGTAGGGCATGGGCGTGGTATCGCAGGCATCAGGGAGTCAGCGCGAGAAACCGGGCACCGGGTCCTGGCTGACCGGACCCAGCAGCCAGGAACCCCACTCGGGGAGATGCGGCTTGGCTTCGCGCTCGCCGGGCAGCGGCAGTTCGGTGTTGCGCGCCAGGGGTTGCACCAGGCGCGGGGTGACGATGATCACCAGCTCCTTGTCCTGGCGCTTGTAATCGAAGTTGCGGAAGAACGAACCGATGATCGGCAGGTCGCCCAGCAGCGGAATCTTGCTGACGTTGGAGACGATGTTGGAGCTGACCAGGCCGCCGATGACGAAACTCTCGCCATCGCCCAGCTCGACCGTGGTGTCGGCGCGGCGGGTGGTGATCGAGGGGATCTGCACGTTGTTGAGCATGATGGAATTGCTGTAGTCCAGGTCGCTCGCTTCGGGCGCCACCTTCAGCGCGATGCGGTTCGCCGCCAGCACGGTCGGGGTCACGGTCAGGCCGATGCCGAACGGCTTGTAGGTGATGGTGGTGGTGCCAAGCCCCTGCGGTTCCAGGATCGGCAGCTCGCCGCCGGCCAGGAAACTGGCGCTTTGGCCGGACAGCGCCACCAGTGTCGGCTCGGCCAGCACGCGGGCCATGCCATTGCTCTGCAGCAGTTCGACGTCGGCGTTCCACAGGCCCTTGGTCGAGCCGAACACCAGCCGGAACGCAGAGGAGATCGGCGACACAGCCTCGTTGCTGCTGTTGCCTTCCTTCATGCCGGGCAGCAGGCCGGTGTTGCCCGGCAACCCGGTGCCGGGCCGCGCGAAGCCATAGGCGAAGCCGCCGTTGCGGTTCTGGAAGTTGATGCCGATCTGCTTCATCGCGGTCTTGTTGAACTCGACCACCTTGACCTCGACCTGGACCACCCCGCCGCTGCTGATGGTGGACGTATCGGCAAGCACACCGTCCTTGCCCAGTGCCATCGCCGCCGTGCGTTGTTCCTGCATGTGCGAGAGCACACTGTCGGTGCTTCCCTGCAACAGGCCCTGCTGGTCCTGCTGGGTGAACACCAGATCATTGCCGCCGGTGCTGGCAGCACCCTGTACGGCGCTCTGCACCCGTACCGTCACCCGTTGCGGCTCGGCCTGCTTGCGGTGCCACAGCAGCAGGGTGGTGGTGCCGGGCATCTTGCCCACCAGCAGCGCCTGGCGCTGGCCACGCAGCATCACGATGTCGGCCACGCCGGGGTCGGCGATGGCCACCCGCTCCAGGTCGGCCGGCAGGTTCCAGGGACGCTGCTCACGGGCCTGCAGCACCAGGTCATCGGCGGCCACGCTCGTTGCCGGTGCCAGCAGCACCAGCAGCAGGGCCAGCCAGCGCTGGCGGGGAGAGAGGCGTGGACGGCGGCGACGTTCGGTCATGGATGCGCTCGATGCGGGTCAAAGGGAGCCACGGGGGGCGGAACTGTCGCCACGGATGATCTCGATACCCGACGCGCGCGGGGCGCTGCGACGGGGCGCCGGCGCGCGCGTGGGTGCATCCGCGTTGCTGCGTTGCGGGGCGCTGCCGCGGCCGGCCAGCGCTTCGCCGTCGATACCGGCGAAGGCGTGGTTCTCCGGGCGCTGCAGTGCCAGCTGCTGCTCGGCGTCGAGCCCGCGCAGCGGGTCGATCACACCGCGCGATTGCGGGAACAGCGCCAGGTCCGGCAGGCCGGTGTCGGCGGGATTGCGCAGCGCCAGGAACAGCTTGCCCTGCTGTGCACCCAGCAGCAGCCGGTTGGCGTCGGCCACGGGTACTGCCAGCACCGCGCTGCGCGCGGGTTGCGGGGCTTCATTGCTGCTGTGGCTGCCGCCACTGCCGGTGATGTCGGCCGCGCGCGGGTCGTTGCGGGTGTCGGCCTCGCTACTTGAGGTGGCCTCTGAGGCGACCGGCGCGATGTCCTGCTGGCCATAGCTCAGCACGCGCAGGCGCGACAGCAGCAGGCGCGTCTGCGCGGCTTCGGCGGGGCTGTTGATGCTGGGCTGGGCATTGCGCAGGTTGAGGAAGACGTCGACGAAGTCACCGGGAAGGATGCGGTTGCCGGCACCGACCAGTTCGTCCACGGGCACGGCCAGTGCGCGCTCGCCCGGCCGCAGCTGCAGCGAGAAGCCCTGTGCCAATGCGCTGCTGCTGATCGGGCTGCCTTCGGCGATGTCCTGCACCGGCACCTTGCCGACAACGGCTGCAATGCTGGTGGCGGCACCGGCGACGGGTGAGGTGCGCTGGGCCAGGCGCAGGCCGTTGGCGCTGATCGGCTCGCCCGCAGGCAGGCGTGCCACGGCTTCCACCACCGTGATGGCCTGCGCCTCGTTGTGCGCGATTGGCGCGACCGTGACCGGTGCGGCCGGTTTGCGCCCGATCATGAAAGCGATCAGCGCCAGCAGCACGGCCAGGCCGATCAGGGCGACGGCAGCGATGCGGGTCAACTTGAGCATGGAACCGTCTCCAATGTACCGATCATCAATTGCCGCTGCCGAGATCGAGCTGAGCGACCGCGACGCTGCGGATGGGAGCCTGCATCACCCATTTGTAGAGCGTGGCGGTGCCGGGCAGGAAGGGATAGCTGGCGTAGTCATAGCTGACCGTCACGGTCATGCACTGGGCCGTGGCCAGGCCGGCGCAGGGCGCCTGTGCCGACACCACGATGGCGTTGCTGCCCCCCGCGCTGCAGTCCACGTTCTGCTTGGAAAACTGCAGCAGCCATTGCATCGACGTGCGTGCGGCGACGCAGGCGGCAGTGCGCCGCTCGCCGGCCGTGCCGTAGCGCAGCGAGGCGCGCGCGCCTTCGGCCGAAGCGGTGGCCAGGGTCTGTTGCGCCGCCATGATCATCACCCCGGAGAAGGTGAACAGCAGCAGCGGCAACAGGCCGAGCATCAGCATCAGGGCGAACTCGATGCTGGCGACGCCGCGTTGCAGGCGTGGGCTGCGGATGTTCACGGTGCACCTCCGTAGATGCTGGCCAGCACCCAGCCGATGGCGGCGAGTGCCAGATAGGCTGCATAGGGAATGCCACGTCGTCCCTGGCGGGCGGCCTGCATGTCGCGCAGGGCCGGATGCGCTTGCCACTGCGCGTTGGTGCGATTCACTTGCATCTGCAGGTGGCCGGGCAGCAACACGCCCAGGCGGCGGCCAGCCAGCACCAGCACGGCGTGCAGCCCGGCGGCGAGGCTGGCGACCAGCCAGACCGGCAGCAGCGCCTGCCAGCCCAGCATCAGCCCCAGCACGGCAAAGAACTTCACGTCACCGGCGCCCATCCAGCGCAGGGCATAGAACGGCAGCAGCGCCAACAGGCCAAGCGCCGCGCCGGCAACGTGGGGTAGCCACGGCTGGCGCGGCGCGCTGAACTGGCCGGCGACGATCACCACGGTGGCGATCACGCATGCGGCGATCAGCCAGGCGTTGGGCACCCGACGGGCATACAGATCACTGATCGCGATCCGCAGGCACATGCCGATGGCCAACAATCCCAGCAGTGTCATCGCACACTCCATCGTCCGTCACTGGACGGTCTTCGCCTGGTTCCATGCGCCCCGCCGTCGCGGCCCTGCCGGCCGCGCGCGGTCGCCGCTTAGGTCGTCGAGCCCGACGCCTTGGTGGCCAGTGCGGAGAGGTTCTTGAACAGCGTTTCGAAGAAGCCCTTGATCTGGTCGTTGCCGACCGCGATCAGGATGCCGGCGATGACGGCAGCCAGCAGCCCGTACTCGAGCGCGGTGACGCCGTCTTCTTCCTTCAGGAATTTGCGGATCGATGCGTTCATGACCAATGTCTCCCTCTACCTGTCTGCGGATGCAGTACACCTGCGTTGGGCGGTGGCCCGGCTCCGCCGGGATCGTCCGTGGGCCTCCGCGCGTCCTGGCGGAGGAGGCACGGCGGGATGGACCCGCTGTGCTCAAGCAGGGTGATCGTCTCCAGGCGGGACATTGGCCGCACGGTCGCGACCGCACGGCGCGGGGCCGGTGGTCGAGGCATCCAGTGATGCGTGCGTGGTCATGCTGTCCCCCTGGGTGCGGCCAGATCAGATGGCCGGATCACCGTGATATCGACTTTGCCTGAATGGCGGTTGGCTGCAACTGGAACCTATATGCAAATTCGGCAGAAACTCCGAAAACCTGAAAATTTAAGATTGCTTCTGTGACGAAAATCCGTTCTCAGGCAAAACGATTCATGGTCGTGTAGATAATGTGATTCGCTTTCCTGGGGCATGCGAAAACCGTGCCACTCGTTCCGACATTTTCTTCACCTGTGTATCTATTTTTATCATTTAAGTCTGCGGGTTTACCTTTGCGGATTATTGGGCATACTCGCATTCAAGCTATTGCATTTCCCTGGTCGGTCGCATCGAAGCGGTTGCGGCCGGCACGGCATCGGAAGTGGTTAATGGATCGATGCGCGCCCTGTCAGGCAGTGGGGGCCGCATCGCATGGCGGATCAACGGGGGACAACACTGTCATGGTCGATGGTGGGGTAGGAGACAGCGACGACAGCGGCCTGCGGTCGATAGACCTGGCCACGCTGAGCGGCGTGCTTCGTGTCTGTGATGTCGAACTGCTGCTGCTCGATGGCAATGGGCCACGTGCGGCATTCGCTTCGCGCGTGCACGAGGAAGCCCTGTTCTGCAGCATCAGTTGCGGTTTCCATTGCCGTGGCCGTTTCATGCTGCCACCGGACTGGGCGATGCTGGGATACCTGCACGCCACCGATGAGACGCTGAGCTGGTGCCATGGCGTACCGCTCACGCCGGGCATGGCGTTGACGATCATGCCGGAGGGCATCAGTGAGTTCACCCTGAGCCCGGGCACGCACATGACCCTGATGCTGGTGCCGGTGGCACGGGTGCAGCGCAAGCTGACCGAACTGAGCCTGCGCAGCACGCCTCCCGCTGGCCAGGCACTGTCGCTGTTCAACCTGGCCAGCGAAGCCGCGCCGCTGGCACGCCACTACCAGCAGCTGCATCTGCAGCTGGGGCAGGGTGCAGGCCTGCAGCCGGAAGAAACTGAAACCCTGTTGCACGAGCATGTGCAGGCCCTTCTGGGCGCCGGTGTGGCGGATCGCCCGGGCTGCAGCCGTGCACGGCGCACGCATTATCTGATCGCGCAGCGAGCAGAGAACTTCATGCGGCTCAACCTGCGCCGCAATATCTACATGAATGAGATCTGCGATGCCGCCGGCGTCAGCGAGCGCGGCCTGCGCTATGCGTTCGAAGACCTGTTTGGAACCTCGCCGAACCGCTATCTCTCCATGCTGCGCCTGTGCGCGGCCTGCCGCAGCCTGTCGATGGCAGATTCCAGCCGTCGTTCGGTGAAAGCCATCGCCCTCAGCTGCGGCCTGTGGGACCTTTCGCGCTTCGCCGACAATTACCGCAAGGTATTCGGCGAACTGCCGCGCGATACCCTGATGCGCGCGCCCGCGCAGATCGGCCAGCCGGCCTGAGCCAAGCCCCGCAAGGGTTTCCGCGGCGTTCATGCCGGAATTGCATATCCGCTTGCCGATCATGTTGCCGCTTCTGCATAAACGGCTGCCGATTCCGGCCGTGGATTTGCCGGAATGCGCGATTGCCGTGCCGGATTGAAGTGCGCCGCCACCTTTGCAACCGCTGAAATGTCAGTCACCTGCCTAACGGCAAGTCCACTGACATTCCAGTTGTTCGCCTACGGGGGAAATGCTCATGAACCGCATCTACCGGCGTGTATGGAACCGCCAGCTCAATGCTCTGGTTGTGGCCTCGGAACTGGCCACCGGCGACAGCGGCGGCAGCGCCGCACGCGATCCGCGCGCCTTCCTGCTGATGCCCACCGCCCTGGCCCTGGCACTGCTGTGCGCGCTGGCCAGCGGCCACGCAGGGGCATCGGAAAGCAATCAATCGTTGCGTGACCTGCAAGCGCTTGCGGCGAAGTATGCGCAGCCGATGCCGGTCAAGGTCGACGCCGAAGTGGCCCTGGCTGCCGCTGCACGGCAGGCGCAGAGCAGCCCTGCGATCAGTGCGGACGCTCGCCTGGGCCTGCAGTTGAACACCACGTCGCTGCCGGTGGTGCGTGACGTACTGCCGGCCACCGTGCAGGTGAAGCTGGCAGCGGACACCACGCCGAAGCAGGTGGCCGTGCCGGCGCTGGCGGCCGATGTCCGCGCCACTGTCGGCCTGGGCAACGCTGCGGGCAAGGCAGCACAGGTGGATGCGTCGCTGGCAGCGAATGTTGCGCCCGGCGCGCAGGCGCCGCTGGGTGTCGGCGCCGATGCACGCGCCAAGGCCAAGGTCGGCATCGCCGGCCGCCAGGTCGCTTCGATCGATGCAGGTGCCAAGGCGTTGGCGGGCCTCAGTGGTTCGTCCCTGAAGACCTCTGTCGACGGCAAC
Organism: Stenotrophomonas sp. AG209; assembly: GCF_003550055.1. Taxonomy (NCBI): domain Bacteria; kingdom Pseudomonadati; phylum Pseudomonadota; class Gammaproteobacteria; order Lysobacterales; family Lysobacteraceae; genus Stenotrophomonas; species Stenotrophomonas sp. AG209. Next base: position 644,092 of record NZ_QXDB01000001.1, on the reverse strand, counting down.
ACCGACGCGCATCTGGCGGTGGCTGGCCATCACATCGAAGGTCAGGGCCAGGCCCGGGCGACAGCTGCGGTCACGTTGCCGGCCAAGGAGGAATTGCCGGGTGACACGCATGATCGCGCCATCAGTGCCGCGTTCGATGCCGGCGCCGCCGGCAAGGTGCGCGTGCAGGCGCCGGACGGCCAGGAAGTGATCGCCGATCGCAACCTGAAGCTGGCCGGACAGGCGACCGTCGCCGCGCAGCACAGCGCGCTGGGCGTTGGCAACCTGGTGGGTGGCGCGGTGGGGGCTGTCGGCGGGACGCTTCACGGTGCTGCGGATGCGGTCGGCAGCACGGTGGGTGGTGCGCTGAAGGGCACCGTCGGAACGGTGGGCGGTGCTGTCGGCGGCGCGCTGAACGGTACTGTCGGAACGGTTGGCGGTGCAGTGAGCGGTGCACTGAACGGCACCGTTGGCACAGTTGGCGGCGCAGTGGGTGGCACGCTCAACAACACGGTCGGCGCAGTCGGTGGCGCACTGAACGGCACCGTCGGAACGGTTGGCGGTGCGGTCGGCGGCACGCTGAACGGTACGGTTGGCCAGGTTGGCAGCGCAGTAGGTGGCGCACTCAACAACACGGTCGGCGCAGTCGGTGGCGCACTGAACGGCACCGTTGGCACCGCTGGCAGCGCAGTAGGGGGCGCGCTCAACAACACGGTCGGCGCAGTCGGCGGAGCACTGAACGGCACCGTCGGAACGGTTGGTGGTGCGGTGGGTGGCACGCTCAACAACACGGTCGGCGCAGTCGGCGGAGCACTGAACGGCACCGTCGGAACGGTTGGGGGTGCAGTAGGTGGCGCGCTCAACAACACGGTCGGCGCAGTCGGCGGAGCACTGAACGGCACCGTTGGCACCGTTGGCGGCGCAGTGGGTGGCACGCTCAACAACACGGTCGGCGCAGTCGGCGGTGCACTGAACGGCACGGTTGGCCAGGTCGGCAGCGCAGTGGGTGGCACGCTCAACAACACCGTCGGCACGGTCGGTGGTGCAGTGGGCGGCATTCTCAACGGCACCACCGGCAGCCCCACCAGCGGCCTGGGCGGTGTGCTGGGTAGCACGCTGGGCAATGTCGGCAGCGCGGTGGGCAACCTGCTCAACGGCAATCTCAATGGCACCATCGGCAATCTGGGCAGCGCCGTGGGTGGCCTGGTCGGTGGCACGCTCAGTGGTCTCGGCCTGACCAAACCCTCTGCGATTCCGCCGACCAGCCCGAAGGCGCCGGCGGCGGCCGACCCGAATGCGGGCCTGATCATCGGTACCGGTGGCCTGGTCGGCAATGTCGGCCAGCTGATCGGGCCGACCACCACCAGCCTGTTCGGTGGCAACGGCTACCTGAGCAACGGCAACCTCAAGCTCAGCAACGCCAACGTGATGCAGACCTATTCAACGGTCAATGTGCTGGGCCTGCCGGTGGTCAACCTGTCGCCGGTCGGCAGCACCCTCAACGGACTGGGCGGCGCTGCCACGGGTGGCAGCTCGCACCTGACCCTGATCGGTGGCGTCACCTCCGACAGCTACATCTACAACATCAACAACGGCAATCCGGGTGGCCTGCTGGGCCTGCTGCTGCCGAAGGATTCCCCGGCCTGGGCGGCCAAATGCCTGGACATCGCGCTGGCCGACATTTCCTGCTGGGCCGTCAACGCGGCCCAGGACTACCAGGTGCTGATGGGCGATGGTGCCTTCGCCAACGGCTCCAAGGAAGTGGTGATCGGTGCCAACGCACGCCATGAACTGCCGAAGGTCGATGCCAACGTCGCCTTCCCCGGCGATGGCGTGAACGATCCGAGCAATCCCACCGGCGTGCCGACGGCCGACTATGCCGCGCGCATGGGTCATTCGGTCGTCGTCGGCGACAGCGCCGTCGGTACCGCCAACGGGCAGACCCTGCTGGGTGCCGAATCCACCTCCAACCAGGCCAACTCGGTCGCGCTGGGCTACCGCTCGGCTGCGCTGCGCGGCGCGCAGGCCAGCTACAGTGCCTATGGCCTCACTGCGCCGCAGGTCTCGGCCGGTGAAGTGTCGGTGGGCACCGCCGGCGGCGGCGAGCGCCAGATCACCAATGTGGCTGCGGGCAGCGTCAACACCGACGCGGTCAACGTGGCGCAGCTGAAGGGTGCGATCAGCCTGATCAACGGCGTGGCGGATGCCGCGGTGACCTACGATCTGGATGCCGGCGGCAATCCGAACTATCGCCGGGTCACGCTCGGCGCAGGCACCGGCACCACCACCATCGGCAACCTTGCCGCCGGTGCGGTCACCGCAGGCAGCCTGGAAGCGGTCAACGGCGGCCAGCTGGCGGCGACCAACAGCGCCATCGCCAGCTTCTTCGGTGGCCGCGCGGCCTTCGATCCCGCCAGCGGCATCTTCACCGCACCGCTGTTCGAGATCAGCACGATCTCCACCGGCGGCGCCATCGCCAAGGGCCTGTACACCAACGCCACCGATGCCTTCGCGGCGGTGGATGGCTCGCTGGTCAACCTCAACTCGCAGATCACCGATATCCGCAATGGCGGCACCAAGTACCTGCGGGTGAACTCGACCGGCACTGAAGCGGTGGCCAGTGGCACCGATTCGATCGCGGTCGGCACCAATGCGCGGGCGACGGCGGCCAACAGCATCGCGGTGGGTGCCGGCAGCCTGGCCGATCGTGCCAACTCCGTGTCGATCGGCGCCGCCGGTGCCGAGCGCCAGGTCACCAACATGGCGGCCGGTACCGCGGCGACCGATGCGGTCAACCTGGGCCAGCTGCAGGCCTCGGAGCAGGGCGCGTTGCGCTATGACGTCAATGCCGATGGCAGCGTCAACTACGCCAGCGCCACGCTGGGCCAGGCCGGTACCGCCACCACGCTGCGCAACCTTGGCCCGGGCCAGGTCAGTGCCACCAGCAGCGAGGCCATCAACGGTGCCCAGCTGTTCGCGGCCAACCAGGCCGTGGCCACCCACCTCGGCGGTGGCGCTGCGGTCAACGCCAGCGGCGTGCTGACCGCACCGACGTACTCGATCAACAACGTTGCCGCCAACGGCACCGTGACCAAGGGCAGCTACAACGACGTCGGCACCGCCTTCGACGCGGTCAGCAATTCGCTGGCCAACGTTGCCGACCAGACCGGCGAGATCGACAAGCTGGCCGTGAAGTACGACGTCGATGGCAGCGGCAATGTGATCAACAGTGTGACCCTCAAGGGGACCGGCACGGGCGCAGTGAAGGTGACCAACGTTGCCGCGGGCAGCATCCTGGCCGGCAGCAGCGACGCCATCACCGGCGACCAGCTGTTCAGCACCCACAGCACCATCGCCAACTACTTCGGCGGCACCACTGCCTTCAACGGCACCACCAATGTGTGGACCGCGCCGACGTTCAGCATCTCCAGCATCGCCACCGATGGCACCTTCTCCAGCGGCGATTACAACAACGTCACCGCCGCCTTCACTGCCGTCGATGGCTCGCTGAAGGTCCTCAACCAGCGCATCACCAACGGTGGCGGTGGCAGTGCCTACCTGGCGGTGAACTCGACGGCAGCCGCAGCTACCGCGGCCGGTGCGGAAGCGGTTGCGGTCGGTCCGCAGGCCAGTGCAGCCGGTGCCAACAGCGTGGCGGTCGGTAACGGCGCCAGCAGCAGTGCCGGCAACAGCGTGGCGCTGGGTGCCGGTTCGGTGGCCAGTGTCGGTGCACAGAGCGGCTACACCGGCGCCTACGGCCAGACCGGTGCCAGCAACTCCGCTGGCGAGGTGTCGATCGGCAGCAGCGGCAGCGAGCGCAAGATCACCCATGTTGCCGATGGCTCGGACGACCACGATGCGACCAATGTCGGCCAGCTGAAGAATGGCGTGAACTACGCCATTGACCAGTCCAAGTCCTACACGGACCAGAAGATCCAGAACATCACCAACGTGGCCGGCAGCTTCCGTGCCAACAACACCAACAACCTGGCCGACCCGTCCGCCAGCGGCGCCAACTCGGCCGCCGGTGGTGCAGGCTCCACCGCCGCCGGTGCCAACTCGACCGCGCTGGGCAATGGTTCGCAGGCGCAGGCCGACAACTCGGTGGCGCTGGGTGCGGGTTCGGTGGCGAACCGGGCCAACACGGTTTCGGTGGGCGCCAGCGGTGCCGAACGCCAGGTGGTCAACGTGGCCGACGGCTCGCAGGCTACCGATGCGGTCAACGTGCGCCAGTTGCAGGCCTCTCAGCAGGGCACCATCCGCTACGACACCACGGTCAACGGTGCCACCAACTACAACAGTGTCACCCTGGGCAGCACCAGCAGCGGCCCGACCACGGTCCGCAACGTTGCCGCCGGCACCGCCGGTACCGACGCAGTCAATGTGGACCAGCTGAAGTCGGGCATGGCGCAGACCCTGGACTGGTCGAAGGCCTACACCGACGAGCGCATGGGCGGCTTCGAGCGCGACCTGCGCAAGACCGACAACCGTGCCTCGGCCGGTATCGCCTCGGCGATGGCCACCGCGGCGCTGCCGCAGCCCAGCGAGGCGGGCCGCAGCATGGCCTCGATCGCCGCTGGCAGCTACAACGGCGAATCGGGCGTGGCGCTCGGTATCTCCGGTGTCTCCGAAGGCGGCCGCTGGATCTACAAGTTCAGCGGTTCGACCAACAGCCGTGGCGAGGCCGGTGTGGCCGTCGGTGCCGGCATCCAGTGGTGATCCCCGCCGCCGGGCCGCACGCGCGGCCCGGCATCGCGGAAACGTCTACAGGGGGAATGACATGAAACAGCATCGCATCGCCCGCGCCGGCCAATGCGCCACCACGCTGGGCCTGATCCTGGGGATGGGCCTGCTGGCCGCCTGCCGCAGCCATGCGCCGGCCGCCGAGGGTCCTGCCGAAGCCACCGCCGTGCACTTCCCGGAGGCCTCGAGGGCCTCGCTGAAGGAGGGCATCTATCCCGACGTCGCCGACCTGCGCCGCTTCGCGCCGGGCATGAGCAAGCGGCAGCTGTACACGCTGCTGGGCACGCCGCATTTCAATGAAGGCATGTGGGGCGTGCGCGAGTGGAACTACCTGTTCAATTTCCGCACCGCACAGGGCGCGGAGTACTTCACCTGCCAGTTCCAGGTCCGCTTTGACAGCAAGGGTATTGCCCAGGCGGGCTACTGGAAGCCGGAATCGTGCGCGGCCGTGCTGGAGCCGCCGCGTCCACCGGCCCCGCCGGCACCGGTACCGGCACCGCTGCCGGAACAGCCGCTGCGGCTGTCGGCCGATGCGTTGTTCGGTTTCGACAGCGCGGTGCTCAGCGCCGAAGGCCAGCATGCGGTGCAGGGCATCCTGGCGCAGGTACGCGAAGCCGCGCAGGTGCAGTCGATCCGGGTAACCGGCTACACCGACCGTATCGGCAGCGCCAGTTACAACCAGACGCTGTCGCAGCGTCGCGCCGAGGCCGTACGCAGCGCGCTGGTGCAGGGTGGCGTGCCTGCAGCCAGCATCAGTGCCGAAGGACGCGGCGCGGCCGAGCCGATCGTGCAGTGCGGGCAGCGCAACCGGCGCGAGCTGATTGCCTGCCTGGCGCCGAACCGGCGCGTGCAGATCGCCGGGATGGCACTGCCACGTTGACCTTCCTGCGCCGGGGCGATGCCCCGGCATCCCGAGTCCCCCCTGACCGCCGGCAGGCGTGGCAACGTCTCCCCCGTCGTCCACGCCTGCCTGCGGCTCAGGTTTTCAAACGGTGCACGCGATGAATGCCCAATTCCTGCCCCTCTCCATGAAGACGGAAGCCACTCTCAGCGTGTACGGCCAGCTCGGCAACCATGCCGTGGTGCGCATCCCCGGGCGACGCCTGCCGGGCCTGATCCTGCAGGCCGATACCGTGGCAGGGTTCCTGGCCCAGCTGCAGGAAGCCCAGGCCTGCCTGCGCAGCGGCCGCGCACAGCGCACCGATGCCGAACTGGACATGCTGATCGACGTGCTGCAGCAGTGGTACGCACTGATCGAATCGCGCCTGGCCGACGCCGGCGAGGCGCTGTAGAAGAAAAAGGGGACGGAGGGGATTAAGTCGTTTCCGGCACACCCGGGGCGAGAACGACTTAATCCCCTCCGTCCCCTTTTCCTAGGCGCGGGCGCGGACCAGCCAGCAGGCGGCATCCACGCGTACACGGTCGCCTTCGATGAACGGTGCAAATGCAGCCAATGCCTTTTCGCGAAGCGTCGCGGCGCGATCTTCCGGCATTGCGCGCAGGGCCAGCCCCAACGGGCCCAGCTGGCCGACATAGGTCGGCAGGTCTTCGCGGGCGATCGAGCAGGGCAGGTCTACCGCAACCAGCTCCACATCCTTCCAACCGGCGGCCTGCAGCAGCCGCTGTACCTGCCCGCCATCGGCAAAGGCGAATTGTCCCGGCGCGCCGGGCACCCGGGGCGGCAGATCCAGTGCATCGCCAATGGCGCGCTCGGCCGTGGTCATGAATGGGTTCTCGTCGGCACTGCGCCAGGCGATGAAGCGCAGCCCCGCGCCCGGTGTCGAGGCACGATGCAGGTTGGCGAAGGCAGCCTGGCTGTCCTCGAAGAACATCACGCCCAGCCGCGACTGGATCCAGTCGAAGTGCGCGGACGGCAGCGGATGCCGCTGCGCGTCTGCCACGATGAAGTCCGCGTCCAGTCCCACCGCCTCGGCGCGCTGGCGGGCCAGCGCCAGCATCGGCGCGGAGATGTCGAGACCGGTAGTGTGGGCGGCCGGGCGTGCCGTGGCTGATGCCAGCAGGCTGGCGCCGGTGCCGCAGCCGATGTCGAGCAGTTGCGTGACGGTCTCCGGAAGTTCGGCGACCAGCAGGTCGGCCATCGGCTGGAACAGTCCATCGAGGATGGCCTGCTGGGCGACCCAGATCTGGCCGCCAGGGCCATTCCAGAGCGTATTCTGATCAACGGGGGATGTACTGGCCATGGCCTTGTCCTGCCGGGAAGTTGCCCATAGGTTGGTGCTTGAAGGCGACTTGAGGTCAAGCCCGTGCGTGAACTGGATATCGGCGAGGTGGTGAAGCGCAGTGGCGTGCCGGCCTCGACCCTGCGCTACTACGAGCAGCTGGGGTTGTTGCAGGCCCTGGGTCGTCGCGGCTTGCGCCGGCAGTACGACGAGCAGGTGCTGGAGCGGCTGGCGCTGATCGGCCTCGGCCAGGCGGCCGGGCTGTCGCTGCAGCAGATCGGGGCATCGCTGCCGCCGCAGCGCGGATGCCTCACGCTGGATCGTGAGGCCCTGCTGGCGCAGGCTGATGTGCTGCAGCAACAGATCAGCCAGCTGCAGCGGATACGCCGTCACCTGCAACGCGCCGCGGCCTGCCCGGAAGCGCAGGATGCACGCCAGTGCGGTTCGTTCCGCAGGTTGTTGAGGGCCCAGCAGCGCATCGCGGGAGGGTGAGAGAAGAGCATCCACGCATGGCGTGGATCTACTGCACCACGCTATGCGTGGGTGAATCAATCGCGGGTGCTGACTTCCCAGGTGGCATGCAGCACGCCCGGCACGTGTTCCATCCGTGCCAGCACCACGTCCAGCTCGTCGGCACTGACCGCCGTACTGACCAGCACCGCGATCACATCGGTGGGCGCGTCGGCATGCTCGACCACCTGCACATCACCCACCGGGTACTGCGCAGCCTCCAGCGCATCGACCAGGCGCTCGCGCACCCGCGGCACGGCTTCGGCATCCACGCTCAGGCGCACCTCGTAGGTGGCTTCGGTCGCCGTCTCGTTGATCGGGATACGGTTGATCGCATTCACCAGCGGCCGCAGCAGGGTGTTGCCGGCGATGATCAAGACCGTCAGCAGCACGCCTTCGGCCAGCATGTCCGCACCGGTGCAGCTGCCGACCGCCGCCGAGCACCACAGGGTGGCGGCAGTATTCAGGCCGCGCACGTTCATGCCTTCCTTCATGATCACGCCGGCGCCGAGGAAGCCGACCCCGGAGACCACGTAGGAGATCACCCGCACCGCCTCGGCGCTGCCGGCGATACGCATGCCCAGGTCGACGAAGGCGGCTGCACCCACCGCCACCAGCACGTTGGTGCGCAGGCCGGCGGTGCGTTGCCGGTACTGGCGCTCGGCGCCGATCAGCGTGCCGAGCACGAAGGCGGCCAGCAGGCTGACCACGGTGTCGGCGAAGGGGCCGGCCTGGAAGGTTTCAATGAAGCGCATGGCGGGAGTCTACCCGGTCGAAGTGACAGTAGATCCACGCCATGCGTGGATTTCCAGCGTGCCAGAAACGACTTAATCCCCTCCGTCCCCTTTTTGCGGGTCAGTCGCTGTCCTCGACGCGCTCGCCCATCAGTTCGCGCTGGCGCTTGTCCAGTTCCTCGGCGTAGCGCTTGCGCACGAAGGCTTCGGAGACCACGCCCAGCACCTGGCCGTCGGCGGCGACCACCGCCAGTTCGTCGGCCTGGGTCTGGTCGAAGCGTTGCATCACGCTGACCACGTCGGCGGCCGGTGACAGTGACACGTCACGGTTCTCGGCCAGCTCGCCGATGATGGTCTCCGGTTTCACGCCATCGCCGTACACGCGTGGGATCTGCACGATGCCGGCATAGTGGCCTTCGCCATCGATCAGCACCACCCGGCTGCCCGAACCCAGCGGGAAGCGCTGGCGGAACGCGGCAGCGTCGAGGTCGGCCGGTGCGGTCGCCACGCCCTTGCGCATCAGCCGGCCGGCATTGAGGTTCTGCACCCAGCCGACGTCGCGTGCGCTCTTGATGGTCTCGCCGCGCAGGTGCATGCGCCAGGTCGAGAACGAATAGCCGAACCACTGCCGCACCAGCGTGCTGGAGACCAGCACCGCACTCATCACCACGCTGGTCAACAGGAAGTCATGGGTGCCTTCCAGCACCAGCATGGCCATGGTCATCGGTGCGCCGACCACGGCGGCGGCCAGCGCCGCCATCCCGGCCAGGGCGGCCGAAGTTGCATCAATCACCGGCACGCCGGTGGCCATCGCCAGCAGGCCGGCGAACAGGGCGCCGACCAGGGTGCCCATGAACAACGAGGCGAAGAACAGTCCGCCCCGGAAGCCGAAGCCCAGCGAGATGCCGGAGGCCAGGCACTTCAGGGTCAGCAGCCCGCCGATCCAGATCAGCGGCAGATGCGTGGTCAGGTCCAGGTGCAGCGCGCCATGGCCGGACGACAGCACCTGCGGGCTGGCCAGCGCCAGCGGGATCAGCAGCAGGCCACCCACCACCGGCCGGCCCCACAGCGGCAACGGACTGCGCTTGACCGTGCCCTCGATCGAGGCAATCAGCCGCATCACCGCGATGCCGACCATCGCGCAGCAGCAGCCGAGCAGGCCGTAGATGGCGTAGTCGGCGGCGCGGACATCAATCGTCGAGGCAGCCGGCAGCAGGTAGGCCTCGATGCCGGCCTGGTCGGCCACGAATGCACCGGCCAGGGCGGCAACGGCCACCGGGGCCAGCGCGGCCGGGGTGTAGGCGCCGATGACGATCTCGAACGCATAGAACGCACCCGCCAGTGGCGCCCCGAAGGCGGCCGCGATGGCGCCGGCGGCACCGGCGCCGACCAGGATGCGCACGTCGTTGCGGCGCAGGCGCATCACCCGGCCCAGCTGCGAGCCGCTGCCCGCGCCCATCTGCGTATACGACGCCTCCAGCCCGACCGAGGCGCCGCAGCCGTTGGACAGCAGGGTCTGGGTCAGCACGATCAGGTTGTCGCGCATCGACATGCGGCCGCCATGAAGGGCATTGGCTTCCACCGCATCGAGCAGGGGCCGCTTGAGCCGGGTCGCGGCCAGGCTGACCAGCCCGACCAGCAGGCCACCCAGCGGCAGTACCAGCAGCGCGGTCCAGGTCAGCGAGGGCAGGGAACTCAGGCGCATGCCGTCGTCCAGCCCGTACAGGGTGCCCTGCAGCCAGCGTGCGATGCCGGACTGCAGCAGGGTCAGGTAGCCGGCGATCAGGCCGACCAGCAGGGCAAGCGCGATGAACCACAGGTCGCTGCCGCGCAGGCGCAGGCGCAGGCCCTGGAAGGCCAGATGCAGGCGCGATGGCGAAACAGGCAATGACATGGTGGCGGCATGATACGCCGCCACCGTGATCGCCGCCGTCACTGCATCGGGCGGTTACTGCGTCAGAAGCGGTAGCGGCCCTGCACGTAGAAGGTGCGCGGCGCGGCCACCACGCGGCCGGCATTGCCATCGACGTTGCGGGTGTACCAGCGCTTGTCCGCCAGGTTGTTGACGCCCAGCGCGATCTCGCTGTCGGCCAGCCCCGGCACCTGCCAGGCCACCTGCGCATTCCACAGGCGTACGCCCGGCACGCGGCCCACGCGTGCGTCGGCGGTCTCATCCCAGGTGTTGGCCGCATCGGAAAACTGGCCGCTCTGGTGGGTGCTGGAGACATTGAAGGTCCAGCCGGCCAGCGCGTAGCGGGCGCCGACGCTGTCGGTGTCGCGCGAGTAGAACGGCACGTCCAGGCCACGGTTGTCGCCGGACTGCTGGATCGCCTTGGTCCAGGTGTAGTTGGCGTACAGCTCCAACCCGGCCAGTGCGCTGTCTTCGCTGAAGTGGTACTCCAGCGCGCTTTCCACGCCCTTGTGGTCGGTGGCGCCGATGTTCTGGAAGGTCGGTGGGGTGATCCCCGGTACCTGCAGGATCTGGTTGTCGAAGCGCATCTTGAACACGGTCACTTCCGCGCGCAGTGCGCCGTCCTGCCAGCGCGCACCGAGCTCAGTGGTCCTGGCGATTTCCGGGTTCAGCGGGTTGCTGGCGGTCTGCGAATTCAGCTGGATGTTCTGCACCGGCCCGAACGAGGTGGTGTAGTTGCCGAACACGGTCAGCTGCGGGGTCAGCAGGTAGGCGATGTTGAGCGAGGGCAGCGCCTTGTCGTTGCGGCTGCTGAAGGTCGCCGCGCCACCCGCCTGGCGGCGGTCCATGTCGATCCATTCCATGCGCACGCCCGGGGTGATCCGCCACTGGCCGATCGCGATGCGGTCGTCGATGTAGAAGGCGTGCGCGTCGGTGGCGTTGTCGAAGCGGGTGGTGGCGCTGGCCGCGCCGGTGCGGCGGGTGACGGTGTAGCTGCGGTCGTTGCCGCGCTCGCGCAGGAAGCGGTAGCCGGTGGTGATGTCATGCACCGTACTGCCCCACTGCAGGCGCTGGGTGTAGCGCGGCTCGATGCCGAGCACGCGGTAATCGCGCGGCTGCACGGTCAGCTGGGTACCGGCCGTGTTGATCAGCGAGCTGGCACGGCTGCTCTCGTTGTAATAGGCCAGCACCTCGAACTCGCTGTTGTCCGACAGCGTGTTGGTGTAGCCCAGGTCGATGCCGGTGCGGTGGCCCTTCCAGAAATCGGTCGGGCGGGTGTTCTGGAACGGGTCGGCCTCGTACTGCGCGCGGGTCAGGCCGCCCGGGGTCAGCGAGCGCACATCGTAATAGGACAGCTTGGCACGCAGTTCCTGCTGTTCGTCGATGGCGTACGCGAACTTCAAGGCGAGATCGTTGAAGCGGTCATCGCTGCCCTGGCGCCAGCCGCGGCCGTCCTGGCCGGAGTACAGCAGGGCGGCGCCCAGCCCGTTGTCGCCGGTGCCGCCGAGGAAGGCGTTGTACTGGGTGCTGTCACCGCCGCCGTGATCGTAGGCGGTGTAGCGCACACCGGCCCCACCGTGCAGGCCGGTGCCGGTCGGAATGGCGCGAGTGCTGAAGTTGATGATGCCGCCCACGTTCTGCGGCCCGTAGCGCACCGCGCCGCCGCCGCGCACCACGTCGATCGATTCGATGTTGGACAGGCTGGTCGGCGCGAACGACAGCTGCGGCTGTCCATACGGCGCCACCGCCAGCGGTACGCCGTCCAGCAGCACGGTCGAGCGCGGCGAGTAGCGCCCGGTCAGGCCGCGCACGCCGATGTTCAGCGACACCGAGCTGCCGGCGGTACCGGAGTTGTCGGTGACCTGCACGCCGGGAATGCGGCGCATGGCATCGCCGATGCTGGCCGCCCCGCTGGCCTCGATGCGCTGACGGTCCACCACGGTGCGCGCGCCAGCGAAGTTCTTCACGCTGTCGTGGAGGCCGGTGCCCAGCCAGCTGCCGGAGACCTGGATGCTGTCCAGCGTGGTGGCGCCGTTCTGGGCGAAGGCGCTGGCGGCCGGAAGCAGGCACAGGGCGAGGGCGGCGGCCAGGGGCAGGCGGGCCGGTCGGAGGGCGTTGATGGGCATCGGTGCAGGTTGTGGAAGGTCATAAATGAGAATTATTGCTGATTCCATTCGCCAATGGAATGCGTCTGCGGTTTCTGCCGGCGGGCCGGTGGTAAAGTGCGTGATTGCTTCCTGACTCGCTGAGATCCGCCATGTCCCAAGCCGCTTTCTACCCCGTCGGAACCCCTGGCCAGCCGTGGGGAACGGCGGAACGGGAGGCGTGGCGTGGCCGCCAGCAGCGCCTGCGTCGCTACGACGAGGAGGTGCTGCCGCGTATCGAAGCGCTGGCCCCGCGCTTCGACAAGATGGCCTATGGCCAGCTCGATTACGCCGGCGAGACCTACACCCTGTTCGCCCTGCGCAGCCGCGACTGGAACCCGGCGCTGCCGGCTGCGCTGGTCACCGGTGGCGTGCACGGCTACGAGACCAGCGGCGTGATGGGCGCGCTGGAGTTCCTCGAAAAGCACGCCGCCGACTATGCCGGCAAGGCCAACCTGCTGGTGGCGCCGTGCGTGAATCCGTGGGGCTTCGAGCGCATCAACCGCTGGAACTTCGATGCGATCGACCCGAACCGCAATTTCCGCGCCGATGGCCCGGCCCGCGAGTCGACCGCCCTGATCGAGCTGATCGCACCGATCAAGGACCAGTTCGTGCTGCACATCGACCTGCACGAAACCACCGACAGCGACGAAAGCGAGTTCCGCCCGGCGCTGGCGGCGCGTGATGGCAAGCCGTTCGAGCCGGGCCTGATTCCCGATGGCTTCTATCTGGTGGACGACAGCGAGAACCCGCAGGCGGCCTTCCAGCAGGCAGTGATCGCCGCGGTGGAGAAGGTCACCCACATCGCCCCGGCCGACGATAAGGGCGAGATCATCGGTTCGCCGGTGGTGGCCCATGGCGTGATCGAGTACCCACTGGTGAAGCTGGGCCTGTGCGCCGGCATTACCGGCGCGAAGTACACCACCACCACCGAGGTCTACCCGGACAGCCCGCGCGCGACCCCGCAGCAGTGCAACGAGGCACAGGTGGCGGCGGTGTGCTCGGCGCTGGATTACGCGCTCGCCCATCGCTGATCGGTTCGGTAGTGCCGGCCGCTGGCCGGCAGCCACGGGACAAAGAGATTGCCGGCCAGCGGCCGGCACTACCTCAGCCCAGCGCGTCTGCCCACCACAGTGCGGCTGGCCCTGGCGGCGTGTCGCGGCGCCACAGCAGGTCGCTGTGGATGCGCCGTGGCCAGCCGGGCAGCACCAGTTCCAGCAACCGCCCGCGGTCGTAGCGCTGTACCAGCGCCCGCGGCAGTTCGGCCCAGCCGATGCCGTCCTCGGCCATCTCCATCACCATCAGGTAGTCGGTGGCGGTCCACGCCAGGCCGGTGACCACGCGCGCGTGGTCGACCTCGGCGCTCAAGCGCACCTGCCGGTGCCGCGCCAGCTGTGCGGCGGCGCGACGGCCGGCGCTGGCCAGCGGATGCTCGCGCGCTACATACACCGACAGTTCGCTATGGTGGGCCAGCGGCCGTGCCACCAGCCCATCCGGATAGTGCTCCTGCCGTGGCAGCAGGCCCAGCGCGGCGCGACCGTTGCTCACCAGTTCCAGCACGTCCTCGCCCTCGGCATCCAGCCATTCCAGTTCGATCTCCGGGAACGCTTCGGCGAAGCGCTGCAGGATCCGCTGCTCCGGGTCCAGCTGGTAGACATCGGAGAACGCCACGGTCAGGCGCGGTTCGACCGGCGCGGCCAGGCGCACGCTCAACTGCTGCAGGCGGCCATCGGCGGCAAGGATCTCCTGCGCGTGGCCCAGCACCTGGCGGCCGGCCTCGGTCAGCTGCGGGTAGCGCCCGCTGCGGTCGAACAGGCTCACGCCCAGGTCAGCTTCCAGGTGGGCAATGGCGGTGCTGACCGTCGACTGGGTCTTGCGCAGGCGTCGCGCCGCCGCCGAGAACGAGCCCAGCGCGGCGGCTTCGACGAAGGCCTGCAGGGATTCAGGGGAGTAGGGCATTGATCCATCGCTCCTGTCGATGGAATCCATTTTGATACCACCGTAAAAGACGATGATACTGGCTTCCGTCGCCCCCGTCTGCGGGGCGTTCCGGACCCTCCACGCACGGCGTGGATCCATTGATGAGGCGGCGCGGTCCCCGCCCTGCAAGGAGTTTCACATGTCCCGTACTGTTTCCGCCCGTGGCGCGCTGGTCGCCTGGGCCTGCCTGACCGTGGCGATCGTCGCCGAAGTGGTCGGCACCTCGTTCATGGCCCATGCCGCCCGCGATGGCGGCTGGACCGGCTACCTGATCATGGCCGGCGCGCTGGCGCTGTCCTACTTCTTCCTGGCGCAGTCGGTGCGCCGTATCGCCGTTGGCGTGGCCTATGCAGTCTGGGAAGGCCTCGGCCTGACCCTGCTGACCGTGGTCGGCCTCACCGTCTTTGGTGAAAGCCTGTCGCTGCAGCAGCTGGCCGGCCTGGTGCTGGCGGTGGTCGGCATCGTCTGCGTCACCCTCGGGGAGGCGCACTGATGAATACGCTCGCTCTGTTTTTCGTGATCTGTTCTGCGCTGATCGACGTCGCCGCCAACATGATGGTGGCCAAGTCGGAAGGCTTCCGCCGCTGGCGCTGGGGCGTCGGCGCGATCGTCATGGTCTGGATCGCCTTCGCCCTGTTGGGCCAGGCGGTGCGCTACATGGACCTGGCCACCGCCTATGCGATGTGGGGTGCGATCGGCGTGATCGGTACCGCTACCTGCGGCCGCCTGTTGTTCGGCAACCGCCTGCGTCCGATTGGTTGGATCGGCATCGCGCTGGTCACTTTCGCGGTGCTGCTGCTGAGTACCGCGAAGTAACGCGTCGCTGTGCCAACCAAGGTTGGCACCCACCTGTGCGGAGTCGCGGTGCCAACCCAGGTTGGTATCTGCCAGAGCGTGAGCCGCCGCAGGCAAGCGCCCCGGGGATGATCTCCCCGGGGCGGAGCTGTTTCTGAAGCACTCAGAAGCGTGCGGTGAAGTTCAGCCGCGTGGTGCGACCCGGGCCCGGCATCAGGCTCATCGCCAGCGTGTCCATGTAGTAGGTGTTGCGCAGGTTGCTGACCACCAGCTCCACTTCGCTGCGCGGGGTGAACTGCCAGCGTGCGTAGAAGTCATAGATCGCGGTCGGCAGGTAGATGTTCTGCAGGCCGGTCGAACCGGTGGTGTTCCAGGGCTTGTCCAGTTCGTGGGTGGGGCCGCTGTTGTAGGTGCGGCGGATGCCGGTATCCAGCCGCTTGTCGAACAGGCGGAAGCCCAGCGTGCTGTGGATCGAGTACTTCGGCGGGTTCTGTGCGTTGACGAACGAGGTGCCGAAGCCGCCATCCACGCAATCCGGCGTGGTGTCCAGCTTGCTCCATTTCGCATACGGGTCTTCGCGCAGGCGCTTGGCGGTGGCCGCATCGCAGGTGCGCGCGCGCTGGTAGTAGCTGGCCGACAGGTCCAGGTAGGCGATGCCGGCGTCATAACCGGACTGCAGCTCGTAGCCGGACACCGTGTAGTTGTCGACGTTGTCGACGTAGAACCCCCAGTTGCTGGAATCGAAGCGGCGGGTGATCGCGTTGTGGATATCGTTCTTGAACCAGGCGACCTTGAACGCCAGGCGATCACCGTCGCGCCACAGGTCCTGCTTGAGCAGGCTGAAGCCGATGTCCCAGGAACGGTTCTTCTCCGGCTTCAGGTCAGCCACCGGCGCCGAGGTGCTGTTGCCCAGCGTCGACTCGAACAGGCTGGGCATCTTCCAGCCCTGCGCGTACTTCACGTAGAAGAACATGTCCGCGTCGAGGTTGAAGCGTGCTTCGGCATAGGGCGCGAAGCCGTGGCCGGAGCGCCGGATCGCCGGCTTGTAGCCCCAGGCGGTGGGAATCTGCTTGGTATAGAAGCCGTTGGCACCGCGCGGATCAGGAATGAAGCCGTCGAAGTCATAGGCCTGGCCCAGCGTGCTGTCGCCGTAGGGCGTGGCGCGCAGCGAGTCATAGGTGTAGTTGCCCTGTGCATCGGGGTACCACTCCTTGTACCAGCCCGGTAGCAGCTGTCCGCCCTTGCTCAGGCGCGCGAAGGTGTAGCGCAGGTCGCGCGATTCGCTGACGAAGGCCACGCGGTTGCGGTCGCGGGTGCGGTAGTCGATGAAGCGGCCGCCGGCGGTCAGCGACAGCCAGTCCCACGGCTGCCACTGCAGCGACGCCACCACGCTGGCCTCGCGGCGCGTGCCCGAGCGCAGGTAGCGGTTGTTGTTGTAGTCCACCGGCAGCACCGGCGAGTTCGGTGCGGTGTCCTCGTGCTGGAAGGAGGCGCCATAGCGCAGCGTCCAGTCACCCAGGCCGTTGCTGAAGCGCGTGGTGTTGCTGCTGTCCACGCCCCAACGCTGGGTCTTCACGTCCGACTGCAGGCCGGGGCCGTAGGTCTCGCCCAGCGTGTCGGGCATCTGGTCGGAGGCCATTTCCTTGAACAGCGGCGTGTTGGCGATGTTGCTGTTGAACATGCGGCTGGTGGCGGTGGTGAACCACAGGGTGCTGCTCAGATCCAGCCATGGATGTGCCTCGGGCCGGTAGCGGTGGCGCAGCGAGGTGGCGTTGACCCGCATTTTCCCCGGCTCGAACTCGAACATGGTGTTGGCCTTGTCCACGTAGGTCACCCATTCGCTGGACTCGCCCACGCGACCGATCGCCGACGGCATGATCTCGCCGAAGCTCGAATTGAAGTAGCGGTGGCTCAGCTCCAGGCGCTGGTCGGGGTTTGGGGTCCAGGTGAATTTCAGCAACGCCGATTCGTTGTCGGTGTGCGTGTTGAGTACCTCATCGCCGGGGTGGTACATGTCCGAGACCGCCTGGCTGGACATGCCCGTGCCGCCGCTGGACAGGTGCTGGTCGTCGTAGCGATGTGCACCGTTGCTGCCGGCGAAGTAGTTGCCCTGGCGGCGCCGCGCATAGGCCGCGACCAGCTGCCAGTCTTCGCCGCGCTGGGCGAAGGCCACGCTGCCGTTCCAGTCGCGCGGGTCACGCAGGCTGTTGCGGTTCTCGCTGCCACGCGCCACCTGCTTGAACACGCGCGTACGGTCGATGCTGTTGTCGGCCACGCCGCCGCGCACGCGCAGGCCCCAGGCCTGGTCGTCGTCGAGGATGTCATCGACATTCAGCGTTTCCATGTAGACCACGCCACCGATCGCGCTGGCCGCGTTGGCGGCGAGGCTCGGGCCCTTCTCGATGCTGACCGCGCTGATCAGATCGGGGTCGAGATAGCTGCGCTGCTGCACGCCGGCATAGCCGCGGTACACGTCGATGGCCTGCTGGCCACCGTCGATGATCACCGGCACCCGGTTCTGGCCCTGCAGGCCGCGGATGTTGACGTCGAGTGCGCCGCCATTGCGCACGTCTGCGGTATGCACGCCGACCGCACCGGCCAGCACATCGCCGATCGACTGGCCGCGGAAGCGTTCCAGCTGCTGGCGGTCCAGGTGCACGCGCGAGCCGCTGTCACGGTAGACCGCATCGGCATCGGCCAGCCCCCACGGCGAAGCACCTTCGCTGGCCTGGCCGGCCACGCGCAGCGTGCCGATCTGGCGCACGCCGGCTTCAGCGTCGGGTGCCGTCTGCAG
The DNA here is from genome assembly GCF_003550055.1 of Stenotrophomonas sp. AG209. Classification (NCBI taxonomy): domain Bacteria; kingdom Pseudomonadati; phylum Pseudomonadota; class Gammaproteobacteria; order Lysobacterales; family Lysobacteraceae; genus Stenotrophomonas; species Stenotrophomonas sp. AG209. The sequence goes on along the minus strand of NZ_QXDB01000001.1, from coordinate 626,321 downwards.
CACCACGCCATTGGCGTCACGCTGGAAGGTCAGGCCGGTACCGGCCAGCAGCTGCGCCAATGCGGTGTCCGCGCCGAGCGTGGCCTCCACGCCGTTGCTGTGGCGGCCGCGGGTGAGGCGCGCGTCGGCGGCGATGGACAGGCCCGATTGCTGGCCGAACGCGGTCAGGGCCTGGTCGAGCGCACCGGCTGGAATCTGCCAGCGAACCGCAGCGGCGGTCTCTTGTGCATGGACCGTGGCAGGCAGCAGGCAGGGGGTCGCCAAGGCCATGCACAAGGCGATGGCCAGGGGACGAGGGGAGGGGCAGGGCAGTTTCATGGGGGCGGCAACATCCGCAATGGGTTCCCTTGTAGGGCCCGGTGAGCGCGCAGAAAGGGAACCGCGATTTCAAAGCGGACGCACGACGGTCCACCACGGCCAGCGCTGCTCGATGCGGATCGGCAGGGCGCGGGCCAGCAGTTGCAGAGCCTGCAGGCTGTCCAGGCGCGGCAGTACAGCGGTGACATTCAATGCGGCGAGCGCCGGATCACAGCCCAGATAGCCCTGGTGGTGGCGGGCCAGTTCGTCGATGACGCGGATCAAGGGTGCGTGCTGCACCTGCAGTCGGCCGTCCTGCCAGTCGCCACGCAGTGGATCCGCATCGACCGTCGACAGTCCACCCATCGGGCCGATCCGTGCCGCCCCGCCTGTGGGTACGTCAAGGGTCGCGCCGAACAGCGGCAGGCAGCGCACCACGCCCTCGAACACATCCAGGCGACTGCCCTGCGCCTCGCGGCCTACCGCGAAACGGGTGCCGATCGGCTGCAGGCGCGCGCCCGGCACGTGCACGGTCAAGGGCAGGCCGGCATGGGCGGGGTGGTGGCCGGTCTGCAGCAGCAGTTCGCCGCGCAGCAGATGCAGGGCGCGGCGGCCGTTTCCGATGTCGATGGTGACTTCGCTGTCCGCGTTGAGCCACAGCTGGCTGCCATCCATCAGCGTCCAGTGCCCGATATACCCGGCAGCGGTGAGCTGTGTCTGCAGGCCGCGTTGTTCGCGCAGCCCGTGCAGGCCGAGCAGGGAAACCGCACCGATGCCGAGGGCGCCGCCGAGACTGCGAAGCGCGCGACGGCGGCGACGTCCGGCAGCATCGAGCGCCGTGGCAGCAGCCGGTGCAGACAGCGGGGCGAATGATTGCCAGACCGACTCGACCCGGCGCCATGCATCGGCATGCCCGGCATCGGCCTGCAGCCAGGCGTGCCAGCGCTGCTGGTCGCTGTCACTCCAGCCCTGTTGGCGCAGCGCGAACCATTCTGCCGCCTGCTCCAGCGCCGGGCTGGCCAGTGCGGCATTCATGCCGTGGCATCGCCGGACAGGCGCAGGCAATGCAGCATCGCCTGCGCCATGTACTTCTTGACCATGCGCTCGGACACGCCCAGTTGTTGGCCGATCTCCGCATAGCCCAGGCCAGACAGTCGTGCCAGCAGGAACGCACGGCGTGGGCGTTCGGCCAGGCCGGACAGCATGTCGGCGATGGCGTGCAGCAGCTGCAGTGCCTGCGTGCGTTCTTCCGCGGATGGATGCACTGGCTCCGGTTGCGCGGCCAGTGCGGCCAGGTAGGCACGCTCCAGGTCCGCACGCTGCCAGTGGTTGACCAGCAGGGCGTGCGCGATGGTGCTGAGATAGGCGCGTGGCAGGCGCAGTTCGGATGGATCGACGCGACGGCTGAGCAGGCGCAGGAAGGTGTCCTGGGTAAGGTCGGCAGCGCAGTCGGCGTTGTGCGTGCGGCGGCGCAGCCAGCCCAGCAGCCAGCCATGGTGTTCGCGGTAGAACCCCGCCAGTGCAGTGCTGGAGGCGGCGGGCACGGCCATCGGCATCGGTCATTAATGAGAATGATTCCCATTATAGAATGATCGAGCGGCGCACGACAAACCCTGCGCACGCAGCAGCAGGCCGGAGGCGTGCATTTGCGATGCCCGCCGGGCTCGCCGACACTGCGGTTTTCCACAAGGAGTGCCCGCATGTTCAGCCACATCACCGTTGGAACGAACGACATGGACGTCGCGCATCGCTTCTACGATGCCCTGTTCACCGCATTGGGCGCCCGTCCGGGTGTCTTCGATGACAAGGGTCGGCTGGTGTACTTCAAGGATGGCCGCATGTTCATCGTCACTGCACCGATCGATGGGCAGCCGGCATGCCATGCCAACGGCGGCACCATCGGGTTCACCCTCGACAGCGCCGAGGCCGTGCGTGGCTGGCAGGATGCGGGCGTGGCCCATGGCGGCACCGCCATCGAAGACCCGGCCGGCATCCGCACCATGGCCGGCCGCCAGCTGTTCCTGGCCTACCTGCGCGACCCGGATGGCAACAAGCTGTGCGCGGTACATGTGATGTCGTGATTGGACAGTATGCGCGTGGCCGCGATGCACGCGGTCCGCGCGCGGCTGCGCTCGCAGGCAGGCTTCGGCGCGCGCGTGATAACACGGATTGATGGGCCGGGCCTGTGACCACGGGCCGCAACTTCATGCTCTGTCCACTGCGGTTCAGCCAGAATCGGTCGGCTAACCCTTTGATCTACCGGAGAACGCCGCCCCATGGAAGTACTGGAGCCGCAACAATCCCCGGTGCGCACCCTTCGACCTGTGTTCGCCTTCGCGGCGATCGTTGTCGTGGCGTTCGCGCTGTTCGTCAGCCTGTTCCCGCTCGGTGCGGGCCGCCTTCTGGTCAAGGCGCAGGACTGGGCCGCGCTCAACGTCGGCTGGTACTACCTGCTGGCGATGACCCTGTACCTGGTGTTCGTGGTCGGTGTGGCGCTGTCCAAGTATGGTGGCATCAAACTAGGCGCAGACCATGACGAGCCGGAGTTCAGCTATCTCTCCTGGGCCGGCATGCTGTTCGCCGCCGGCATCAGCATCACCCTGTTCTTCTTCTGCGTTTCCGAACCGCTGACCCATTACCTGCAGCCGCCGCAGGGCGACCCGGCTGCGGGTGAGGCTGGGGCGCGCCAGGCCATGCAGTTGCTGTTCCTGCACTGGGGCCTGCATGGCTGGGGCGTGTTCGCGCTCGCTGCGATGGCGATGGCCTACTTCGCCTACCGCCACAACCTGCCGCTGGCGCTGCGTTCGGCGCTGTACCCCCTGATCGGCAAGCGCATCAACGGCCCGATCGGCTACACCGTGGACGCGCTGGGCATCGTCGCCACCGTGTTCGGCATCGGCGCCGACATGGGCTTCGGCGTGCTGCACCTCAACGCCGGCCTGTCGCACCTGTTCAACATCCCGCACTCCAACCTGGTGCAGATCATCCTGGTGGTCAGCATGATGGGTGCGGCGGTGGCCGTGGCCGTCTCCGGGGTGGAGAAGGGCGTGCGCTGGATGGCCAACATCAACATGCTGCTGGCGATCGCGCTGGTGCTGTTCATGCTGTGCGCCGGCCCCACCCAGTACCTGCTCAGCACGCTGATGCAGAACCTGGGCGACTACCTCGGCAGCGTGGTTGGCAAGAGTTTCGACGTGTACGCCTATGGCGGCCGACCGGAATGGCTGGGCGGCTGGACGGTGTTCTACTGGGCCTGGTGGATCGGCTGGGCGCCGTTCGTCGGCCTGTTCATCGCGCGCATCTCGCGTGGCCGCACCATCCGCGAGTTCGTGTTCGGCGTGCTGCTGATCCCGCTCGGCTTCACCCTGGCCTGGCTGTCGATCTTCGGCAACAGCGCGCTGGACCAGGTGCTGCATCACGGCCAGCAGCAGCTGGCACAGCTGGCGGTGGATGACCCACCGACCGTGTTGTATGCACTGCTCGATGGCTACCCCTGGAGCCGCACGGTGATTGCGGTGACGGTGCTGGTCAGTTTCATCTTCTTCGTGACGTCGGCGGATTCGGGGGCGGTGGTGTTGTCCACGCTGTCCTCGCACGGCGGTGCGCCGGAGGATGATGGTCCGCGCTGGCTGCGCGTGTTCTGGGGCACGGTGATCGCCGTGCTGACCGCCGGGCTGCTGCTGGCCGGCAGCATCGATGCGCTGAAATCGGCGGTGGTGCTGGCGTCGCTGCCGTTCTCGGCGGTGTTGTTGCTGATGATGTGGGGCCTGACCCGCGCCTTCAGTGACGAATCGCACCGCAAGCGCGCGCTGCAGTACCGGCCCTCGCCGCTGATCGGTGACGACCGCCACCACCAGGGCTGGCGCCAGCGCCTGAGCCAGGCCATGCACTTCCCGGTGCGCGACCAGGTCTACCGCTTCATGGACGACACGGTGAAGCCGGCGATGGAAGCGGTGGCCGAGCAGCTGCGCGGGCAGGGTTGGGACGTGGCGACGCGCTTCGAGGCCGGCGACATGGAGCTGACGGTGAACCACGGCGAGCAGCAGGACTTCCTGTACCGGGTGATCCTGAGTGGCTACCTGACGCCGTCGTTCGCCGCGCAGCAGCTGCGCAACCAGCGCTACTACCGCGCTGAAGTGCACCTGTTCGAAGGCAGCCAGGACTACGACCTGGTCGGCTACAGCCGCAAGCAGATCATCAACGACATCATCAGCCAGTACGAACGGCATCTGCAGTTCCTGCACCTGAGCCGCTGATGCACGACCGCCGGGCTTGCCCCGGCGGTCGGTGGTAGTGCCGGCCACTGGCCGGCAGCACAAATGGGGCGGCACATCACCGCCGCCCCGGCACCGCGTCAGAACCGGTAGCGCGCCCCCAGCGAGACGAACTGCCCGCGCAGGTTGTACTGGCTGATGTCGAAGCCATTGGAGCCACCGGCCGGGTCGAACGGCGGATCCTTGTCGGTCAGGTTCAGCACCGACAGCGACAACGTGGTGTTCGCGATGCCTTCGTAGGCCACGTACAGGTCCAGCTGGTGATACGGCTTGATGCGGTCGCGCAGGCCCGGGTTGCTGGTCGCTGTCGCCACGCGCTGGTCGTAGCCGCTCACGTACTGCAGGCTCAGCGTGCTGCTCCAGTCGCCCACCGCCCAGTTCAGCGAGGTGGTGCCGCGGGTACGCGGCAGCGCGCCGTGGCGGTTGTTGCCGGCCCCTTCGTACGGTGCCTGGCCGGCCACCAGCGGCTGCTTGAAGCTGAGCAGGTGGGTCCAGCTGCCGGCCACGGTGAAGCTGCCCCAGCCCTCGGTGCGGAAGGTGTGGTTGGCGTCCAGGTCCAGGCCCGAGGTGGTCAGTTCGCCCTGGTTGGCGTACTGGTTGGTGATGAACTGGATGCGCCCCTGTGCATCGCGCTGCACGCGCCCCGGGAACAGCGTCGGGTTGTCGACGATGAACTGCGCGCTGTCCGGCTTGACCAGGTTGTCCTGCTCGATGCGGTACCAGTCCAGGCCGATGCTGGTGTCGCCATCCGGCGACCACACCGCGCCGACGTTGAAGTTGCGCGAGCGCTCGGCCTTCAGGTCCGGGTTGCCGGTGCGGATGTTGGTCACGCCACGGCTGCCACCGGGCTGCAGCGGATCCAGCGGATCGATCACCGAGCCGTAGCTGACGGTCTGGCCCGGTGCGATCTCCGGCAGCGAAGGCGCGCGGAACCCACGCGAGAACGAGCCGCGCAGCAGCAGGCTGTCCAGTGGCTGCCAGCGCAGCGCCACTTTCGGCGAGAACGCTTTGCCGAAATCATCGTAGTGGTCGCCGCGACCGGCCAGCTGCAGTTCCAGCGTGCGGAGCAGCGGCACGCTCAGTTCGGCGTAGGCGGCACTGACCTGTCGCTCGCCGTTCACCACGTTGATGGCCGGGCGCAGTTCGGTGCCCGACAGTACCTGCGCACTGGTACGCGCATCCAGCGATTCCTTGCGGAATTCGGCACCCCAGGCGAAGCCGACCGTGCCGGCCGGTAGTTCCCAGAGCGAGGTCGATGCTTTGACGTTCAATGAGTGCAGCTTGTACCAGCCCGGTCGCTTGGTCTGCAGGCGCAGGGCATCCAGCGCCCCCGGCGTGCTGGACGGGTTGAGGAAGTTGTAGCTGCCATCGCGCAGGATCTGCTCGAACGCGTAGCGGTTGACGAAGTTGTCCACGTACTCCCGCTGCGCGCTCTGCGAGGTCAGTGCCGCCACTTCCCAGTCCCAGCGCTCGCCGCTGCCACGCACGCCGGCCAGGGCGCGGTAGAACACCTGCGTGTTGTCCTTCAGGCGCGGGCCGAGGTCGAAGAAGGTGTACTCGAACGGCAGCGGCGTGCTGCCCGGGTTGTTCGGATGGCCGACCGGCAGCACCGCCGGTACGTCGATCAGGGTGCCGGTGGCCGGGTTGTACGCGCGCAGGCCGGGGCCGACGGTCAGTGGCGCGCTGAAGATCTGGTCGGCCTTGTTGTGGCTGTACAGCACGTCGGCGAAGGCCTCGACGCTGTCATTGAAGCGGTAGGTCGCACTCAACGACGCCTGCAGGCGCTCGGCGCCGGGCTGCAGGGTCTTGAACGGTTGCGCGTTGAAGGCGCAGGCCTGGCCGGGCAGGGTGCTGCCGAAATCGCTGTAGGGGCGCAGCTGGCTGCCCTCGGGGCAACTGGCGAACGGCTGCGGTGCACGCGGGTTGGACAGCCAGTTGCCGCCGGCGGTGGACCAGCCGGCCAGGCGGCCGCCCGGCTTGTCGCGGAAGTCGCCGCTGCGGGTATAGGCGCGGTCATCGCCATCGAGGCGGTCGCGCTTGAGCAGGTCCAGCCCGAACAGCACGTTCCAGCCCTGCTGTTCGAGGTCGCCGAAGCCGGCCAGCAGGTTGGCCTTGCGCTCATCGAGGCCGCCCTGGGTGGCGGTACCGAAGCCGCCGCCCACTTCCACGCCCTGGAAGTTCTTGCGCAGGATGATGTTGATGACGCCGGCGATGGCATCGGAACCGTACACCGCTGAGGCACCATCCTTCAGCACTTCGATGCGTTCGACTGCGCTGATCGGCAGCGCGTTGAGGTCGACGAAGGTGTCCTGGGTATTGAGTGCGAAGCCGAAGTTGGAGACTCGATAGCCGTTGACCAGTACCAGCGTGTTCTTCGGCGACAGGCCACGCAGGCCGATCGACGCCGAGCCGGCGGCGAAGCTGCCGGTGTACTGCTCGTCGAAACTGTTGCCGGCATTGGCCGACAGGTTGCGCAGCACGTCGGTGAGGGTGGAGCGGCCGGTCTGTTCGATCTGTTCGCGGCTGACGATCTGCACCGGGTTCGGCCCGGCGGTATCGCTGCGCTTGATGTTGGAGCCGGTCACCAGCACGGTGCCCAGGGTGGTGCTGTCCTTGCCGGTGTCGGCGGTTTCAGCGGCGCCGGCAGCGCCGGCGGTGAGGCCCAGCGCGATGGCGCCGGCAAGCAGGTTCAGGGTGGTGCGGTACATGGAAGCGACAACGCCGAACGGGGGAGGAGCCGTCAGTACCGCACGCAGCCGCGTGCACCTTCCAATGACGAAAGCGCATTCAGTTATACATCACAGGTTCTTAACGAAATGAATGCTTCCTGCTCGCGGTGGGTGCGGACCGTTGGTCCGCACGTTCCTGTAGAGCCGAGCCTACGCTCGGCTCCGCCCACTGACCGGAAAGCAGCCGAGCATGGCTCGGCTCTACAGAAGGCAATGCCAGCCCATCAAGGGCGCAGCAGCACCTTGCCATTGCGGCCCGAACCCGCACCGGCCTTCACTGCCTGGGCGATGTCGTCCAGTGCGAAGACCTGCTCCACCGGCAGCGTCAGCTCACCACTGGCCGCACGCTTCAGCAGTTCGCCAACCAGCCGGCGCTTGTCCTCCACCGCCATCGCCTGGCTGACCTTGCTGCCCCAGAAGCCCTTCACCGTGGCCTCCTTGTAGATCAGGCCGCCGGCGGGAATGCGCATCGGCTCGCCGCTCATCACCCCGAACGAGACCAGGGTGCCGTGGTGGCCGAGCAGGTCGATCAGGTCACCGCTGGCATCGCCACCGATGGAATCCACCGCGGCCGCCGCCTGTGCTTCGCCGGTGGCGGCGCGCACGCGATCCTTCCAGCCGTCCACCGATGTATCGAACACGTGATCGATGCCCAGCGCCTGCAACTGCGCGACCGCGTCGGCGTTGCGCACCAGGTTGGCCACGTGCACGCCGCGCGCCCGCGCCAGCATCGCCAGCGACTTGCCCACCGCGCCGTTGGCGGTGTTCTGCACGATCCACTGGCCCGCTTCGACGTCCAGGAATTCCAGCAGCATCAGCGCGCTCAGCGGCATCGCGATCAGCTGTGCGGCCATTTCGTCGGGGATCGCGTCCGGCATCGGAATCACCATGCGTGCCGGTGCAATGAACGCTTCGGCCCAGGTGCCGTGCACCGAGGCGGCGGCAACCCGCTGGCCGATCTGCAGGCCGTCGACGCCTTCGCCAAGCGCATCGACCACGCCCAGCGCTTCACTGCCACCGATGGCCGGCAGCGTCGGCTTGTAGCCGTAGAGGCCGCGCACGGTCAGCAGGTCGTGATTGTGGATGGACGCCAGCACGGTGCGGATGCGCACCTCGCCGGGGCCGGGCTGGGGCAGGGCGGCGTCAGCAATCGAAAGGACGTCGGCCGGGTCGCCGAAGGAAGGGTACTGGGCAGCGCGCATGGGCGATGTTCCGGGGAAAGTGGATGTTGTATCGAAATGGGGACGCTGGGGGTGTCGACAAGGCGTCGCCACTGCAACACGGCATCCTGCGACGGATCGTCGCGTCATGTCGTGATTACCGCATCTTGTGTTGACGGCTCGGAACATCCCCACTATGTTGTGGCTGTCACTCCCGGTCAGCCGCCGCCGCCGGACATGCAGCAAACGTCCCGCGGCCCGCCCCTGAAGGCTTGCCGTGTCGACGCGGCCGCCATCGTGCGGACACAGGTCGCCCCCACGGCCCGGATACCGGCCGCAGGCGTAGGCGCATGCCGACGACCTGGTGTTCCCGCGCTTTGGCATCCCACCCCGATCGCCCCGTGCGCCGGTATCGCGTGCAGGGCTGCCACGGCATCGACGCCACCGCGCGTGCGAGCCTGGAGACGCAGGACCATGACCGACAACACCTACCGCGCGGCCGATCTGGCCGGCGCCGGCGACGCTTTGCGCGCTGGTGGCGAGCGCGTGCCGACCTGGATCACCAAGGAGGCCGGCAACCGCCGCCTGCCGTTCGATGCCGAGCGCCTGCAGCGCAGCATCGATGCGGTGCATGCCGAGTTCCCGCAGCTGGATGTGAGCGACTACCGCCGCGTGGTGCAGGCGATGGTCGAGCGCAAGCCGAGCATCAGCGCCGACGACCTGGTCGATCTGCTGATCCGCGAGGCCGAATCGCGCGTGGACCTGGTCGCGCCGGAGTGGGAGCAGTTCGCCGCGCGCATCTACCTGCGCCGTCTGTACAAGCGTGCCAGCCGCAACCGCTTCTACGACGTCAGCCTGAAGTACGGCTCCTACGTGGGCCTGCAGGAAAGCCTCGCCGACCGTGGCATCTACAGCAACGACATCCTGCGCTGCTATTCGAAGGAAGAGCTGCAGCAGGCCGGCGAGATGATCGACCCGGACCGCGACCGCCTGTTCGCCTACAACGGCCTGTACCTGCTGGCCACGCGCTACCTGGCCAGCGACCGCAGCCGCGAGGTCTATGAGCTGCCGCAGGAGCGCTGGCTGACCATCGCGCTGTACCTGATGCAGGAGGAAAAACCGCGCGAGCGGCGCATGCAGCTGGTCGGCGAGGCGTACTGGGCGCTGTCCAACCTGTACATGACCGTGGCCACGCCGACGCTGGCCAATGCCGGCAAGGTCGGCGGCCAGCTGTCCAGCTGCTTCATCGACACGGTGGACGACAGCCTGCAGGGCATCTATGACTCCAATACCGACATCGCGCGCGTGTCCAAGCACGGCGGCGGCGTCGGTGCTTACCTCGGTTACGTGCGCAGCAGCGGCGCGCCGATCCGTGGCGTGGCCAATTCCTCCGGCGGCGTGGTGCCGTGGATCAAGCAGCTCAACAACACCGCAGTGTCGGTCGACCAGCTCGGCCAGCGCAAGGGCGCGGTGGCGGTGTACCTGGACATCTGGCATCGCGACATCGAAGCCTTCATGGACCTGCGCCTGAACAACGGTGACCAGCGCCTGCGTGCGCACGATGTGTTCACCTCGGTCTGCGTGCCCGACCTGTTCATGGAAGCGGTCGAGCGCCGTGCCGACTGGTACCTGTTCGACCCGCACGAGGTGAAGCAGGCCAAGGGCTGGTACCTGCAGGACTTCTACGATGAGAAGCGCGGTGCGGGCAGCTTCCGCGACCGCTATGCCGAACTGGTGGCCGATGAGCGCATCAGTCGCCGCACGGTGAAGGCCATCGATCTGTTCAAGCGGATCATGCTCAGCCAGCTGGAGACCGGCAACCCGTTCCTGTTCTACCGCGACGAGGTCAACCGCCGGAACCCGAACAAGCACGCGGGCATGATCTATTCCAGCAACCTGTGCACCGAGATCCTGCAGAACATGAGCCCGACGCGGATGATCCAGGAGATCGTCAGCGGCGACCAGATCGTCACCACACGGCGTGCCGGTGACTTCGTGGTCTGCAACCTGTCCTCGATCAACCTCGGTCGGGCGATCAGTGCGCCGGATGACCTGCTGGCCACCGATGTGCTGGAGCGCCTGATCCCGATCCAGGTGCGCATGCTCGACAACGTGATCGATCTCAACGCATTGCCGGTACCGCAGGCCACCATCACCAACCGCAAGTACCGCGCCATCGGCCTGGGCACCTTCGGTTGGCACCACCTGCTGGCGCAGCAGGCGATCCAGTGGGAATCGCCGGATGCCGAACAGCTGGCCGACCGCCTGTATGAGCGCATCAACTTCCTGACCATCCAGGCCAGCATGCAGCTGGCAAAGGAGAAGGGCAGCTATCCGATGTTCGCCGGCAGCGATTGGCACAACGGACGCTACTTCAGCGACCGCGACTACAGCGGCGCGGCCTGGGACAGCCTGGCCCGCGAGGTTGCCACGCACGGCCTGCGCAACGGCTGGCTGCTGGCGGTGGCGCCGAACATGAGCACCGCGCAGATTGCCGGTTCCACTGCATCGATCGATCCGATCTACAGCGCGTTCTACTACGAGGAAAAGAAGGACTTCCGGCGGCCGGTGGCCGCACCGGGGCTGTCGCTGGAAACCTGGCCGTACTACGAGAAGGGCGCCTACAAGGTCGATCAGTTCGCCAGCGTGCGCCAGAACGCGCGCCGCCAGCGCCATGTCGATCAGTCGATCAGCTTCAACCTGTACGTGCCCAGCACGATCCGCGCCAGCACCTTGCTGGAGCTGCACCTGAGCGCCTGGCGCGAAGGCCTGAAGACCACCTACTACGTGCGCTCCAACGATATCGACATCAGCGAATGCGAGTGGTGCTCCAGCTGACCGCCGGCGACCCACGGTAGTGCCGGCCGCTGGCCGGCAACCCCGCGATCTACGGTAGTGCCGGCCGCTGGCCGGCAACACGATAGAAAGAGAACGAAGGCAGAAACCCATGGCAACCCCCCTCGACCGCATCAAGATCCTCGAACCGCGCCATCCCAACCGCAGCACCGGCATCATCAACGGCCGCACCAGCGGCATCCTCAACTGGAACGACATTCCGTACCCGTCGTTCTATCGGGCCTACAAGGAGCTGTCGACCAACTTCTGGATTCCCGACGAGGTCGACATGAAGCTGGACGCCCGCCAGTACGGCGAGCTCAACGCGCGCGAGAAGAACGCCTACGACTCGATCATCGGCCTGCTGGCCACGCTGGATTCACCGCAGACGCGCTTCATCTACAACGTGGCCGAGTACATCACCGACCCGGCCGCGCATGCCAATGCCGCGATCATCGGCCAGCAGGAAGTGATCCACAACGAGAGCTACAGCTACGTGCTGGCCTCGATCACCGACCTGCCGAACCAGAACCGCGTGTTTGAACTGGCGCGCACCCATCCGACCATCATCAAGCGCAACGCACCGATCATGGGCGCGTATGACGACTTCATGCGCGAGAAGACCGCTGAGACCCTGCTGAAGTCGCTGATCCAGTCCTCGATCCTGGAGGGCATCAACTTCTATTCCGGGTTTGCGTACTTCTACAACATGGTGCGGCAGAACCGCATGACCGGCACCGGCAAGATCATCAGCTTCATCAACCGCGACGAGCTGGCCCATACCAAGTTCATCAGCGAGCTGATCCGCGCCATCATCGGCGAGAACCCGGAGCTGCAGACCAACGAGCTGACCGCCTATGTGCACCAGGCGTTCGAGCACGCCATCGAACTGGAGACCCAGTGGTCGTCGGAGGTGCTGGACGGTATCGATGGCATCGACGTGGACGAGATGGTGCGCTACGTGAAGTACCGCGCCAACAAGATGGCCGGCATGCTCGGCATCGAGCGCCTGTACAGCGACACCACCGACAACGTGATGCCGTGGATCAAGGCCTACGCCGACAACTTCACCGAGACCAAGACCGACTTCTTCGAGATGCGCAATGCAAGTTACAAGAAGACCAACGTCGACAACGGCTTCGACGACCTCTGAGCCCGGCGCTGCGCTGCGCATCCTGCTGGTGGTGGCCTCGCTGAGCGGCAATACCCGCGAGCTTGGTCGGCAGATTGCCGAGCGTTGCCGCGCTGCGGGTCATGCCGTGCATTGGCAGGAGGCCGACGATCTGCGCCAGGCGCCTCCCCTGGCGGCCGACGAGGCCGACCTGGTGCTGCTGGGCTGCTGGACCGACAACGCCGGCCGCACGCCAGCGGAGATGAAGGCGTGGGTGGCCAGCATTGCCGAGCGCGGCGAGCGGCCACGGCAGCTGGCGGTGTTCGGCACCGGCGAAACGCAGTGGGGGCAGGAGTACTACTGCGGTGCCGTGCACCGGCTGATCCGCTATTTCCGCAGCGACTACCCGCCGCTGGAGATCGAACAGATGCCGCATGGCGAGCGCCATGCCGGGGCCATCGAGGCCTGGACCGACGAGGTCCTGGCCCATTACTGGAGCACCACCGATGCAGATCATCGACGCCACCACGCCTGAGCAGTTCCAGCAGCTGCTGGCCGAACACCCGCGGGTGCTGGTGGACTTCCACAAGGACCAGTGCCCGGGATGCCGGATGCTGGAAATGTCGCTGCACCGCGTGGCCAACAGCGTGGCGGGGCAGGGCACCACCTTGCTGCGCGTGCAGCTGGAAGTACTGGGTGAGGCGTTCTTCAGGGAACTGGGGCTGCGGCAGACGCCGACGCTCTCGCTGTTCCGTGACGGCGACGAACGCACCCGCCTGGCCGGGTTCCAGTCGCCGCAGCAGATCGAGGCCGCGATCGCGTTGCATCTGTAGCGTGGAGATGCCGGGGTCGGATCCCTTGCCAGCGGCAAGGGCTCTGACCCCCACGCCGCGTAAAGTCATCCATGCATGGCGTGGATCTACTGGGGCAGGACCGACCCCGGCAATTGGCATCACCCGCCGCTGAAGGTATCCACCAGCAGCTTTACGTTCAACACCACGATCACCAGCGCGATCACCCAGGCGATCGCGCCCAGCCAGCGCGGTGCCACCAGCGCCCCCATCGTCACCTTGTCGGTGACGATCCGCACCAGCGGGATGATCGCGAACGGCAGCTGCATGGACAGCACCACCTGGCTCAGCACCAGCAGCTTCACCGCGCCCTGGTCGCCGAACAGCATGATCACCACCACCACCGGAATGATCGCCAGTGCACGCGTGATCAGTCGCCGCAGCCACGGTGGCAGGCGCAGGTGCAGGAAGCCTTCCATCACGATCTGGCCGGCCAACGTGGCCGTCACCGTCGAGTTCAGGCCGGAGGCCAGCAGCGCGATCGCAAACAGCGTCGCTGCCGCGCCGACGCCCAGCATCGGTGCCAGCAGCTGGTGCGCCTGCTCGATGTCTTCCACGTCGAATCGGCCATTGGCATGGAACACCGCCGCCGCCAGGATCAGGATGCTGGCGTTGATGAACAATGCGAGGGTCAGCGCAATGGTGCTGTCGGTCACCGCCCAGCGCAGCGCGCTGCGGCGGCCTTCATCGGTACGCGGATAGGCGCGGGTCTGCACGATGGACGAATGCAGGTACAGGTTGTGCGGCATCACCGTGGCGCCGATGATGCCGATCGCGATGTACAGCGCATGCGGATCGGTCACCACCTGTGCGCGCGGTATGAAGCCGCCCAGCACCGCCATCACCGGCGGCGCCGCCATCGCGATCTGCACCACGAAGCACGCGAAGATCACCATCAGCAGCGCGATCACGAAGGCTTCCAGTGCACGGAAACCTCGGTTCATCAGCAGCAGCACCAGCAGCGTGTCCAGCGCAGTGATCACCGCGCCCCACAGCAGCGGCAGGTCGAACAGCAGCTTCAAGGCGATCGCAGTGCCGATCACCTCGGCCAGGTCGCAGGCGATGATCGCGGCCTCGCACAGCGCCCACAGCGCCAGGTTCACCGGCTTCGGGTAACGCGCGCGGCAGGCCTGCGCCAGGTCCATGCCGGTGGCGATGCCGAGCCGCGCCGACAGCGCCTGCAGGATCACCGCCATCAGGTTGGAAATCAGGATGACCGACAGCAGCAGGTAGCCGAAGCGCGAACCGCCGGCGAGGTCGGTGGCCCAGTTGCCCGGGTCCATGTAGCCGACCGAGATCATGTAGCCCGGGCCGAGGAAGGCCAGCAGGCGGAACCACCAGTGTCCCTTGTCGGGCACCGCGACCGAGCCGTTGAGCGCACCGAGGCTGGCCGGAGTGGAGGCCGAAGGGTCGCGGGGCGCCAGGGTGTTCATGGGTCCGAATATAGCTCCTGCTATAGTCATTAGCAATGTGAAACAATCGTCTTTATCGCGTTACTGGTCCAGAATTCAGGTTCAACACCGGAGTACACCGGAAGGACAGGCGCAGGCGTGGGCAAGACCGACGATTCGACATCGCTGAAAAGCACCCCCTTGATCGAGGCCGAGCGCCAGGTCGAGAGCTTCCGGCAGGTACGCGAGGCGCACCGGATGGAGCTGGTGGAGGACTATGTCGAGCTGATCTCGGACCTGCTGGCCGACGGCGGCGAGGCCCGCCAGGTCGACATCGCCACCCGCCTGGGCGTGGCCCAGCCCACCGTGGCGAAGATGCTGCGGCGGCTGGCCCGTGATGGCTGGGTGGTGCAGCGGCCGTACCGAGGCGTGTTCCTGACCCCGGAAGGCGAGGCGCTGGCGCATGCCAGCCGCCAGCGTCATCAGACCGTGGAGCGTTTCCTGCTGGCGCTGGGCGTGGACCCGGATACCGCACGGCGTGATGCCGAGGGTATAGAACACCATGTAAGCGAGCAGACGCTGGCGCTGTTCGAAGCGTTCGTGCGCAAGGCGGAGGGCGGGGCGCCGTAACGGTTGCGTCGGGCCATGCCCGGCGGCATTTCGCGCGATCCTACAATCCAGGCGGGCAGCGTGCGTGCTGCTGCGCGCACGCGCGTTTCGTCCATTCCTTCAACACCGGCTGCAGGCCATCGTAGCGGCGCCCGTGCCAGCCATTGGCAAGTACATTTCCGTCGGCATCAATCAGCACCAGGTTCGGTGGTGCCATCCCGGCCAAGGCCTGCAGTGCCGGCATGCGCGCGGCGCGGCGCGGGTCCAGCACCGGCCACGGCATGTCCTGTGCGTGCATGTAACGGCGCAGTGCGGCCTCGCTTTCATCCAGGCTGACGTACACCACCTCGGTATCGGCGCCGGCCTCGCGCAACGCATCACGCACGCTGCGGAGGGTGGGCACGAAGGCATGGCAGGGCGCGCACCAGTCGGCGCCGAAGTACAGTGCAACCAGTTTCGGTGGCGGCGACCACTGCATCGGCCGCAGCGAGCGCTGTTCCGGCCGCATCAGCGAGGCCGAGACCTGCGCATGCAGGTCCGCAGCCATCGCCGGTGCGGCCAGCAGCACGGCACAGGCCAGCAACAACGCTCGATGCAGCTCAGAACGCATAGCGCAGGTTGACGTACCACGAGCGCGCGAAACGCGGCCCGTAGACATAGTCGCTGTCGCGCAGCGCGCCCACTTCCAGATCCTTCTGTCGCTGGTCGAAGACGTTCTTGACGCCTGCGGCCACCGACACTTCCTGTTGCGCCTGCGCGCCCAGATGCCGGTGCCAGCGCGCCCCGAGGTCGGTGACCAGGAACGAGCGCGTGCGGTGCAACTCGCCCAGCCGGTTGTTCAGCACCGACATCGGGCCCGTGTGGCGCAGCGCGACGAAGGTCTCCCACGGCTCGGCCGGCATCCAGCTGAGCTGGGCCAGGCCGGTCCAGCGTGGGGTCTTCAGGTAGTCGCGGCTTTCGATCACGGTGTCGCCACCGTCGCCGGTGTCGTCGAAGATGCGCTGCGGTTCGCGGAAGCGCGAGCGGTACCACGAGGCACCGGCGGTCAGGCGCCACTGCGGCGACGGCTGCCAGCCGAGGTTGGTTTCCGCGCCCAGCACATTGGAGCCGGAGGCGTTGTAGCGCAGCTGGCTCAGTTGTCCGTCATCACCGCGCTGGATCTCGCCCAGTGCGAAGGTGTCGCGGATACGGGCGTATGAGGCGGTGGCATCCCAGCTCCACACCGGATTGGCCGGGTCCGAACGCCAGTCGAAGCCGAACAGGGTGGTCAACGCGCGCTCTTCCTTCAGGCCGTCGATGTTGCGCACACGCACCTGTTCGCCACCCAGGGTATCGACATGCACGTCCTCGACGAAGATTTCCGGTGCACGGAAGCCAGTGGCAACGCCTGCCCGCCACTTCAGGTTCGGCGTGGCCTGCCAGGCCAGCGCGATGCGCGGCGAGAACACCGCGTTGTCCAGCTCCGAGCTCTTGTCCACGCGTGCGCCCAGCACCAGGTCGACGTTGTCGCGCAGGCTCCATTCGTCCTGGATGAAGGCGCCCAGGTTGTGGAAGGTCGCATCCTCCAGCACGGCGAGACGCTGCCCGTCACCGGTGCGGTTGTCGTCGCGCAGCGCCTCGTGCTTGTACTGCACGCCGAAGGCGAGCGCGTGCGCGCCCAGCCGCCAGTTCAACTGGCTGTCGATGTAGTGCAGCGGGTTGTGGGTGCGGCCGTACTGGCGCCACGAACGCGAAGCCGCGCTGCCGGCGACGTTGGGGTCCAGCTGCGACGGGTCATAGCCAGGGGCAGAGGGATCGGTGACCACGTCACCCAGACCGCCATAGAAGCTGTCACGGTCGATGTCGGCGAAGGCGTAGGCCAGGCGGAAGTCGACGTCGGCATTGATCTCCTGGTCCCACGACACGCTGCCGCGCCGGTACTTCGTATCCAGCGATTCGGCGATGTTGGCCAGGTATTCGGGCTGGTCCAGGCGGTTGCCGCCGCGGCGGGTTTCATCGGTCACCTGCAGGTCCAGGCGAAGCCGCGTGCCCGGCGTGGGCGCATACCAGGCCTGCAGCCCGCCGACCTTGAGGTTCTTGCGGGTGATCTCGGTGTAGCCGTCACCGTTGTAGTCGATGCCGCTGTTCCAGTTGCGCTGGGCAATCACCGACAGGCCGGCGTCTGCGTCCTTGGCGACCAGGTCCAGCCGCGCGTCGGCGTTCTTCTGCGGTGTTCCCTTCAGTACATCCACGCCGGCCTGCACATGGCCACCGCTGCGCGCCGGCAGCGGCGGGATCAGGTTGATCACACCGGCAACCGCGCCTGGGCCGTACAGCGCCGAGCCGCCGCCCTTGACCACTTCGATGCGGTCGACGAACCCGGCCGGGATCTGTTCCAGGCCGTACACGCTGCCCAGCGTGGACAGCAGCGGGATGCCATCGAACAGCAACTGGTTGTAGGCACCGGGCAGGCCCAGCAGCTGCACTTCGCTGGTGTTGCAGTTCTGGCAGTTGCTCTCCACGCGCAGGCCGTTGATCAGCTCGGCGGCACGCGAGAAGTCGGTGGCCGCACGTAGTGCGATGTCTTCCTTGCGCAGCACTTCGGTGCGGATCGGCACGTCCGACAGCAGGCGTTCGCTGCGGGTGGCGGTGCTGACTTTCACCTGCACCCGATCCAGTTCGGTCGGTTTCGGGGTGGCTGCCACTGCGGGCAGTGGCAGGGTGAGGGCAATGGCGGCAGCCAGTGGCAGGCGGCGAAGGAGGGAAACGGGCATGAGGCGTCGTCCTTGGGGAGGGAGGGCGGCGAGGGCGACCTGGCTGGCGCATATGAAAGCAGTGGCTTATCAATATAGCAAGAGCTATATAACGAAGCCGCGGCAATTCGGTGAGGAGCACTCATCCAGGTGGATCATGCTGGTGTTATAACATTACATTAAGCGACCACAACCCTGCCGGTGGTCATGCACGGAGAATGGCGTTGCCGTGTGGCGCAGGGAGACGGGGTCAGAGCCCTTTCCTTTGGAAAGGGATCCGACCCGGGAAGCGGGATGTCAGCCGCGGCGGAACGCGGCGGGGGTACGCGCGCCGACGATGATCATGCGGATCATCGTGGAGATCTGCTCGACCAGCTCCGGATCCTTCTCCGGCGGCAGGTCCATGGCGGTGGCGCCCATCGCGAACACCAGCCGGGTGATGGCCTTGGCCACCAGTTCCGGCGCATGCAGTACCGCGCCGTCCAATGCAGCCAGGCGCACCAGGTCGTGCTGCAGCTCTTCCTCGAAGTAGTGCAGCTCGCGTTCGACCGCGTGCTTGAAGTCGTCCGAGCCGACCGCGCCCTCGCGCAGCAGCACGTGCAGCAGCTTGTCGTCGGCGCGCAGCTGCTCCATGAAGGTCTCCACCGAGACCCGCACCACGCTGGTGGCGGTGGAGGTGGCACGCTGGCGGGCCTCGCCGATGATGGTGCGCAGCGAGCGGCCGGCCGCATCGATCAGCGCCACGGCCAGTTCGTCCATGTCGCGGAACTGCCGGTAGAAGCTGTTCGGCGCGATGCCGGCCTCACGTGCCACTTCGCGCAGGCTGAGCGTGGACAGGCTGCGGTGCGGCCCGATCAGTTTCAGGGCGGCGGCCAGCAGATCCTCGCGGCTCACCGTACGGCGGGCCGGGCTGTTGGCATCTTCGGGCGTCGACAAGGCGGTGGCAGCGGCCATGGGGGTTCCGGTGGGGCGAGGCTGAATCATACCCAATCCGGTTCAATATACACATGTATACACAGGTGTATGTGCGCCCGTATAGTTCGCCCATGAGCGCTGTCGTCCGTCCGTCCCTGTTCTCTCCTTACCGCTGGGTCTCGCCGTCGCTGTTCGATTTCTGGGCGGGCCAGCTCAATCCCCTGTGGACCCTGCGCGAGCCGGTGGCCCGCCTGGTCCGGCGCGAGCCGGCCGGCGAGGGCGCGGCAACCCTGGTCCTGCGCACCAACCGGCACTGGGCCGGCATGCGCGCTGGCCAGCACGTCACCCTGGGCGTGGAGATTGAAGGGCGCCTGTGGCAGCGCAGCTACAGCCCCACCGCACTTGGCCCGCGCGAGCTGGCGATCACCGTCAAGGCGGTCGACGGCGGCCGGGTCAGCCAGCACCTGGTCAACCATGCGCAGGCGGGCGAGCTGTTCCGCCTCGATTCCGCCTTCGGTGAATTCCATATGCCGGCCGCGGCGCCGGTGCTGCTGCTGGCGGCCGGCAGTGGCATCACGCCGATGCGCAGCCTGTTGCGCGAAGCCTGCCAACGCCCGCTGGCCGCCCCCGTGGATCTGTTCTACTGGGAGCGCAGCGCTGCCCACCTGCAGTTCCGTGATGAGCTGCAGGCATTGGCCGCCAGCCAGCCGAACCTGCGTGTGCACCTGCTGACCACCCGCGAAGGCGATGTACCCGCCGCACGCATCGATGCCCACGACCTGCAGGTGGCCGGCGATGACACCCCGCTGGCGCAGCGCCATGTACTGGCCTGTGGCCCGGATGGATTCGTTGCCGTCGCGCGCGAACGCCTGGCGCACCAGGTCGCCGGTTTCCAGGCAGAAGCGTTCACTCCGCCGGCACCGCTGCGTGACGCCAGCAGTGAAGGGCAGGTGGTGCTGACACTGGCGCGCAGTGGCCGCCAGCTGAGCGTGCCGCGTGGCAGCTCGTTGCTGGAAAGCCTGGAAGCGCATGGCATCAAGCCCAAGCATGGCTGCCGCATGGGCATCTGCAACACCTGCAGCTGTGACCGCGTCAGTGGCGCCACCCGCCACCTGCGCACCGGCGACCTGCAGTCCGAATCGGCACAGCCGGTGCGGATCTGCGTGAGCGCACCGACCACCGACCTGACCCTGGATCTCTGAGGACGCCTGCCATGACCCGCGCTACCGACCGTGCCCTGAGTACTGCCGAGATGCATGCCTTCGGTGAGGAACTCGACGCGATCCGCGACCGTGTGATCGGCAGCCTCGGCGCCTCCGATACCCGCTACATCCGTCGCGTGGCCGCTGCCGTGCGCTGGTTCGGCGTGGGGGGCCGTGGCCTGCTGTTCCTGGCGGCGTTCTCGCCGCTGTTCTGGATGCCGCTGCTGTGGCCGGCCGCGATCACCGGCACGCTGCTGCTGGCGCTGTCGAAGATCCTGGAGAACATGGAGCTGGGCCACAACGTCATGCACGGCCAGTTCGACTGGACCGGCGACCCCAAGCTCAACGGCAACACCTACGAGTGGGACATCGTTGCCACCGCCGACAACTGGCGCAAGACCCACAATTTCCGCCACCACACCTACACCAACGTGCGTGGCATGGACGATGACATCGGTTATGGCCTGCTGCGCATCTTCCCGGAGCAGCGCTGGAAGCCGTTCTACCTGCTGCAGCCGATCATCGCGCCGATCTTCGCGCTGCTGTTCCAGTGGGGCGTGGCCGCGCAGGACCTGCGCCTGGGCCGCTGGCTGAAGGGCCGCATGAGTGCCCGTGCGATGTGGCTGCAGACCCGCCCGGTGGCGCGCAAGATGCTGCGCCAGGTGCTGAAGGACTACGTGTTCTTCCCGCTGCTGGCCGGCCCGTTCTTCCTCACCGTGATGCTGGGCAACCTGGTTGCCAACGGCCTGCGCAACATCTGGACCTACGTGATCATCTTCTGCGGCCACTTCACCGCCGAATCGGAAACCTTCCCGAAGGAATGCCTGCGCAATGAATCGCGCGGCCACTGGTACCTGCGCCAGCTGCGCGGTTCGTCCAACATCAGCGGCGGCTTCCTGATCAACGTGCTTTCGGGCAACCTCAGCCACCAGATCGAGCACCACTTCTACCCGGACCTGCCGGCCAACCGCTACGCGGCCATCGCCAAGGAAGTGAAGGACATCTGCCGCCGTTACGGCCAGCACTACAACAACGGCTCGCTGCCGCGCCAGTTCGGCCAGGTGGTCTGGCGCATCCTGCGCCACGCATTCCCGAGCAAGCCGCGCCGCCTGCCGATGTCGGACATCATGTCCGCACCGGCATCGGCCAACGCGGGCTGATCGACTCAGCCCGCTTTCGCCAGGTCCGCCTGCTCGCGGTCCAGGCGCCGCAGGAACACCTGCATTTCCTTGCGTGCCTGCTGGTCGCCCTTGCTGCCGGCCACGCTCAGCCCGCGCTGCCATGCTTCGCGCGCGGCCTGCGGCTGGCCACTGGCCAGCCAGGCCTTGCCGAGCAGCTTCCACGCCGCTGAATACTGCGGATCAAGCACCACGCAACGGCCAAGATGGGTCGCCGCACGCACCGGGTTGCCGGCATCCAGCCAGCCTTTGCCCAGGCCGAAGCGCAGCAGCGCGCCGTCCTTGCCGGCGGCGAGCATGCATTCCAGAGCCTCGATGTTCATCCGCGCACCTCCACCAGCAGTTCGGCCGGTCCGGGCTGGAAACGGCCGCGATGGAACAGCAGCGGCGCACCGCCGTTCTCGTGTACCTCGATGATGCGACCGGCCAGCAGCAGGTGATCACCCACCGGCCACTGCGCGTGGCGGGTACAGGTGAGATGGGCCACCGCACCGGCGATGCGCGGTGGTGCGTCTTCGTCGTCGTCCAGCAGTGGCAGGTCGTCGAAGCGGTTGCGTACCTGCGGATCGGCGAAGCGCCGTGCCAGTGCTTCCTGGTCGGCCGCCAGCACGCTGATCGCAAAGCGGGTGGCGCGCTGGAAGGTGGACAGGCTCTGCGCGTGCAGCGCCAGGTTCCACAACACCAGCGGCGGCTGCAGCGACACCGGCACGAACGAGTTGATGGTCAGGCCGACCGGTTTTCCCTGCGCATCGCGTGCGCAGACGATGGCGACGCCGGTCGGGAAATGGCCGAGCAGCCGCCGCAATGCACGCGGCGGCATCTCGACCGACGGCACCGGGGCCGGAGCGGGGAAGACCCCCGCCCACGGCCCGGCGTACGGCAGTGTCTCGCCGCTCATGAGGCCCGGGCCTGGCGGTAGCGCCGGCCGACCTCGGCCCAGTTGATGATGTTGAAGAAGGCGCCGATGTAGTCCGGGCGACGGTTCTGGTAGTGCAGGTAGTAGGCGTGCTCCCAGACGTCCAGTGCGAGGATCGGGGTATTGCCGGACAGGCCGACGGCTGCACCCATCAGCGGGCTGTCCTGGTTGGCACTGCTTTCCACCTGCAGGCCGCCATCACGATCGCTGGTCAGCCAGGCCCAGCCACTGCCGAAACGGGTCTGCGCAGCCTTGGTGAAGGCGTCCTTGAAGGCGTCGAAACTGCCGAGGTCACGGTCAATGGCCGCGGCCAGCTCGTCATCGGGCGCGCCGCCGTCGGTGCTGAGCACGGTCCAGAACAGGCTGTGGTTGGCGTGGCCGCCGCCGTTGTTGCGGACCGCGCCGCGCTGCGCCTCGGGCACGGCATCGAGGTTGGCGATCAGCGCCTCGACCGGTTGTTCGGCGATGCCGGCCTGCTCGATGGCGGCATTGAGGTTGTTGACGTAGGTCTGGTGGTGCTTGCTGTGATGGATTTCCATCGTGCGCGCATCGAAATGCGGCTCGAGGGCGTCATAGGCGTAGGGGAGCGGGGGGAGCGAGTACGACATCGAAGCAATCTCCGTGGGGAAGGCCAGGGGGTTGGCCGTGCGGAGATCGTTATCGCACCTCAACATTGGTTTAGGTCAATAGATCAAGAGGTCAAGACGGAGGCATGGTAGTGCCGGCCGCTGGCCGGCATTCAGCGACGGTCGGGTTGCCGGCCAGCGGCCGGCACTACCAGAACCCGCTTTCCGAACCCTCACCGGCGCGCTGATGCGCTGCCCGCGCTCGCAGGAAACTGTCAGGAGGGGGCGGGGGCCGCTGGACAGGACCGTTGGCGCCAAGGATGGCGCCATCGAGCACCATGGAGGGGCTTTTTCGTGTCCTGGCCAGCGGCCCCCGCCCCCTCCCACACGGATCAACAAAAGCGCCGGCCGGCGAACCAGCCGCCAGCGCTTTCATCAACTCAGCTCAACCAGTCCTTACAGGCGCCATCCACCTGGTCACCGCACGCCTGCTGCATCCGCTGCTGCAGCCGTGCCAGCGTCTCCGCACCCTGGTGCTTGCTGCTCCACGCCTTCAACTGCCCGGCCAGGCGCTCGAAGCGCTGGCGGGTGCGCTGGTGATAGCCCGAAGGCTGTGCTTCCAGTTCGGCGATCAGCGAGGCGGTAGCCTGCTCGATGCGCGGCGCATCGTCCGGCGCCAGCCTGAGCAGGCCCTCCACGTACAGCACGCCCCACTGCACGCGCGTCGCGGGGCCCTGCGCACCATCGTAGGCGCGCTTCAGCCACTCCAGCGCCCCGGCGGTGTCGCCACGCTGCTCGGCCAGTTCGGCCAGCTCGGGCATGTAGTAGTACGGCTGCTCGCTGCGCTTCAGTTCGGCCAGTAGCAGGGCCTCGGCACCGGCGTCGTCACCGACCTCGCGCAATGCGTACACCGCGCTGCTGATCGTGGCCTGGCGTGCATGCGCATCGGTGGCGGCGGCATCGGCCGCGGCCACGCGCTGCTTGACCCGCTCCACGAGTGCTGCGGGCAACGCGCCCTTCGGTTGCTGCTGGCGGGCCAGCGAAACGTCGGTCAGCGCGCGCGACAACGCATCGTCGGCGCGGTCGCCGCGTTCGGCATCTGCCCGCTCCAGTGCAACCAGCAGCTGCTGCCCCAGCGTGTTGGACGTGGCCGGGCCCGCGCTGGCCCGCTTTACGAGCTTGGCGCCGGCATAGCCCAGCAGCTCGCGGTTGCGACGCACCTCTGCAGGTTGCGCCAGCACGGCCTGCAGCAGCTCGCGCACTTCGGTGGGCGAGGCATCGGGCTTTTCGGCTGTAGCCAGGGCCAGCAGCGCGAAACGGCGCTGCAGGGCGGCGTCGGGTGCGGCCTTGGACAGCTGGCGCAGCACGTCCTGGCTGTTTCGCTCGCCGGCCAGGCGGTTGGCGTCGACCTCCCAGCCGTAGTCGCCAAGCACCTGCCAGTCTTCGGCGGCCAGTCGGTCCGGCGTTGCCAACGCGGTGGCCAGGGTGGCAGCAACAGCACTGCGGCGGCCTGCGGCCACGGTCAGGGCCCGGGTCAGTTCGGCGGCGTCATTGCCACCGGCGACGCGGGTGATTTCGTTGCGTTGCGGGTCCAGCACGATCAGCGTCGGGTAGCCGCGTACGCCGAAGCGCTCGCCCCAGGCCTGCGCACCTTCCTCGTCGCCATCCAGGTAGACCGGCACGAACTTGCTGGTCAGCGCGATGAACGCCGGGTCCTTGAACAGGCCGGCCTTGAGCTGGTTGCACGGCGGGCACCAGACCGCGCCCCAGTACAGCAGCACCGGCTTGCCGCTGTCGGCGGCCTCGGCGAAGGCATCGTCGACGTCACCCTGGCGCCAGGCGATGGAGCTGGCCGGCGCGGGCGCCTCGGCGGAACTGGCGGTGGAAACCGGGGCCGGAGTGCAGGCGCTCAGCGCCGAAGCCAGCAGCAACACGGAAAGCGCGACGCGCATCGGCAGCATCTCGAAGGGCGGGGTGACAGGCCATTGTAGGAACGGCCGGCGCAGGTGCTGATTCAGTTTGCTTATATCGGACACGCTGCAGGGAATGTGGGCCGGAGGTCAATGCGGACCAGGGGCTGCCCCTGCCGAAGGCGGCGCCGCCCGCACCATCTGCTGGTACACCAACCCGTTGAACTCGCCGACTTCGCCATCCAGCACGAAGCCATAGCGCAGGTAGGTCGGCACCGCATTGAGCGAGGCACGCACGGTCAGCATCGGTTCGCGCACCTGCGGCAGCACCGCCTCGAACAACGCATGGCCGATGCCCTGGCCCTGGCAGGCGGGATCGACGAACAGCATCGCCAGGTGCCGGCCCTCCTTCAGCTCGACCACGCCGACCACGCGCGCATCCTGCTCGGCCACCAGGATGTGGTTGTCACCCTGCAGGCGCGCAGCGAACGCATCGGCTGCAGCGACACTGCCGAAGGTGGCGATGCCGGCCGCGCCGAGCGACGGTGCCACTGCCTCGTTGAACGCGGCCAGGCACACCGCACTGATCGCAGGCAGGTCATCGACATGAGCGGGGCGGATCTTCGGCATGCAGCGTTCTTCCTGTGGTGTGTGGCGTGTCATCGTCGCCGGGTACCTGCACGCTAAGCTGGTGGCATGAGTGAATTCAATCCCGCCTACGCATCGTTGTTTCCGCAACAGGGACTGAGCCTGGGCCTGATGACGCCCGTTGCGGCGCACGGGCTGGCCGATCCGCGCGAGGCGCGGCGCATCGCACGGCTGGCC
The DNA here is from genome assembly GCF_003550055.1 of Stenotrophomonas sp. AG209. Lineage (NCBI taxonomy): Bacteria > Pseudomonadati > Pseudomonadota > Gammaproteobacteria > Lysobacterales > Lysobacteraceae > Stenotrophomonas > Stenotrophomonas sp. AG209. Next base: position 600,820 of record NZ_QXDB01000001.1, on the reverse strand, counting down.
GACGATCTTGGCTTCGCCGCGTTGTGGACGCGCGACGTGCCGCTGATGGTCCCACAGGGACCAGACGCGACAGCGAGTGCACTGGACGATCCGTTCCTGTGGCTGGGCATGCTGGCGGCCGCGACCGGGCGCATCGTGGTCGGCAGCGCAGCGATCGTGCTGCCGTTGCGCCAGCCGTTGCAGGTGGCGAAGTCGGCACTGAGCCTGGACCGGATCAGTGATGGGCGCTTCGTGCTGGGCCTGGGTTCGGGTGACCGCCCAGAGGAGTTCGCCGCGTTCGGCGAGGACCTGGAGGGCAGGGCGGCGACCTTCCGTGAGCGTTGGTCGTTGCTGCGCGCGGCGCTGTCCCCCGATACGAACGAACGGGCGACCGTGCTGGAGGCGACCGGCGGCTTCGATGTGCTGCCCGCGCCGGCCACGCGCATCCCGATGCTGGTGGTGGGCACGGCACGGCAGAGCCTGCAGTGGATCGCGCGCGAAGCCGAGGGCTGGGCCACCTATCACCGCGAGGAAGCTGCGCAGGAGGGACGGATCGGCCTGTGGCAGCAGGCGCTGGTGCAGCGTGGTGGTCCAGGCAAGCCGTTCGTGCAGTCGATGTTGCTGGACCTGCAGGCCGATCCGCAGGCGCCGGCCGAGCCACTGCCGCTGGGCCTGAAGGTCGGCCGCGATGGCCTGCGTGACTACCTGCTGCGCGTACATGCGCAGGGCGTGGCGCATGTGATGTTCAATCTGGTCGACAACGGGCGGCCGATGGATGCAGTGCTGCGCGAGATCGGCGAGCAGGTTCTGCCGCATATGCTCCGGTAGGTGTCCACCTTGGTGGACACGCTCCTGCCGTTGCGCTCGCTGAACTGCTGATGCTCTCCTTCAGCTGCCGAGGCAGAAGCAGTCGAGCATGGCTCGACTCTACAGAGTGTGCGCATCTGCGTATCATTCGCATTTGATATCCCGATGCCGGAGCCCCGCGTGACCCAACGTTCCCCCATGCACCCGACCGGACGCCTGTTCGCGGCGGTCGCTTTCATCGAGGCCGTGACCTGGGCCGGCCTGCTCATCGGCATGTGGATGAAGTACGGCCCCATGGCGAACGTGGCGCTGGTGAAGCTGTTCGGGCCCCTGCACGGTGTGGCCTTCCTGGTCTACGTGGCGGTCACCCTGTTCGCGGCGGTACGCCTGCGTTGGCCGTGGTGGGCCAGTGCCCTGGCCCGGCTGGCGGCCATCCCGCCGCTGGTGACGCTGCCGCTGGAATGGTGGTTCAAGCGTCGTGGCCTGCTGGGCCTGCGCGCCGTGCGCTGAAGTCGCTGTTGCGTGCCCGTTCAAGAGAATGGGTATCAAATGCAAATACGAGCCGTTATCATTTGAGGCTGGCGTCCGGTCCTGAACAGGGCTGGTGCCAGGCAGGGCGCAGGTGCGCCCGGCGATCCCTCCCCGTTACGGCTGGTGTTCCATGCATGCACGTCCCGTCGTTCCCGGCTTGCCGGCGCTGGTGTTGGTCGCCCTGATCGGCACCATGGCGATGATGTCCTTCGTCGCCGTGATCGGCCCGGTGGTCCGCATGCTCGGTCTGTCCGAGTGGCACGCTGGACTGTCGGTGACCGCTGCGGGCGTGCTGTGGATGCTGGCGGCCCGTCCATGGGGTCAGCTCAGCGACCGCATCGGCCGCAAGCGCGTGCTGATGCTGGCGATGAGCGCGTACACCGTGGTCTACATCGCGCTGGCGGTGTTCATCGACGTCGCCCTGCAGGCGGTGCCGCCGGTACTGGTATCGGTGCTGGTGCTGGTCGGTGCGCGTGGCCTGATCGGCCTGTTCTATGCGGCGGTGCCGCCTACCGCTGCCGCGCTGATTGCCGACAAGGCGCCGACCGGGCAGCGCGCCCGCTTCCTCGCCCGTCTGGGCAGTGCCAACGCGCTGGGCATGGTGCTGGGTCCGGCCGCTGCCGGCTGGCTGGCCTATACCAATCTTTCGCTGGCGCTGTACGTGGCCGCGTTGCTGCCGTTGCTGGCACTGGCATTGCTGGCCTGGCGGCTGCCAGCGACGCCGCCGGTGCTGGGTGCTTCCGCGCAGCGCCGCGCGCCGATGAGCCGTCTCGACCCGCGCCTGCGCCTGCCGCAGCTCGCGGCGTTCATCGCAATGGTCTCGGTGACCATCGCGCAGGTGACGGTGGGCTTTTTCGCGATTGATCGCCTTGGCCTGGATGCGGCCGCCGGTGCACGCATGGCCGGCATCGCGCTGACCGCGGTCGGTGTCGGCCTGATCCTGGCGCAGGCGCTGGTAATGAAGCTGGACGTGCATCCTCACCGCTGGATCATCCTCGGCGCCTTGATTTCCGGCATCGGCTTTGCCTCGGTGGCGGGCGTGCAGCAGGCCTGGCAGTTGCCGGCGGCGTACGCGCTGGCCGCGTTCGGCATGGGCTTCGTGTTCCCCTCGTTCCAGGCGCTGGCCGCCGACGCGGTGGAAGCGCACGAGCAGGGTGCCGCCGCTGGCACCGTCGCGGCTGCGCAGGGCCTGGGCATGGTGGCCGGGCCGATGCTGGGCACGCTGTTGTATCGCGGCGGGCCCAGCCTGCCATACCTGCTGGTCGGCGCGCTGCTGCTGTTGCTGTGCGCGCTGGCGGCTGCGCATCGGATGAAGGAGACCCCATGAACGATTCCCTGATGCAGGGCGCGTGGCCGGAGGCTGCGCCGGCGCCGCTGGAAAACACTGACGACGCGTCGCTGTTCCTGCTGCAGCATGCCGGCCAGCACGTGCACGCACGTGGTTGCCGGGCCGCGCTGCCGAATGGCGCGCTGGCAACCCTGGCTGAGCGGGTTGCGGCGTTCTTTGCCCAGCAGCGTGGCGGCCCGGGGCTGCTGGTCGGTGCAGTGCCGTTCGAGCCGCGTGCCGACGATGCGCTGTACCAGCCCGAGCGCCTGTTGCCGGCCCTGCCGCTGCAGCCGCAGGCGGCACCGGCGCTGCAGGGCGGGCTGCAGGCGGAGCCCGCAGCGCAGGACTATGCCGCTGCGGTTGCCGCGGCAGTGAAGGCGCTGCGCGCGCCCGACCAGGACCTGCACAAGGTGGTGCTGGCGCGCAGCCTGTTGGCACGCACCCGCGAGGCGTTGTCTCCGGACGTGCTGCTGGCACGCCTGGGCGCGGATCCCTCGGTGGCGACCTATGCGGTGCCGCTGCCGGTCGAGCTGGGGCAGGCACCGGCCTGGCTGGTCGGCGCAACGCCGGAACTGCTGCTGCGCAAGCGCGGTGCGGAGCTGCTGTCGCATCCGCTGGCCGGGTCCGCGCGGCGCAGCGCCGATGCCGCCGAGGACGAGCGTGCCGCGCAGGCATTGCTGGCTTCAACCAAGGACCATGACGAGCACCGCCATGTGGTCGAGGCCATCGTCGAGGGCCTGGCACCGTATTGCAGCCACGTCGATGCACAGCCGCGTCCAGCGCTGCATGCCACCGCCAGCATGTGGCATCTGGGCACCCGCATCCATGCCACCCTGAAGGATCCGCAGACATCGGCGGCCGAGCTGCTGGCGCAGTTGCATCCCACGCCGGCGGTCTGCGGTACGCCGCGGCTGGCGGCACTGCAGCGCATCCGAGAGCTGGAGCCGGTGCCGCGTGGCTTCTATGCCGGCGCAGTCGGCTGGCTGGATGCGCAAGGGGATGGCGACTGGTACGTGGCGATCCGCTGCGCACGCCTGCAGGGTACGCAACTGCGCCTGTACGCCGGCGCCGGCATCGTCGCCGAGTCGCAGCCCGAGGCCGAGGTGGCCGAGACCGCAGCGAAGTTCGCTGCCCTGTTGAACGCGCTGGGTGTCCATGAATCCGCGCCTGCCATCGAGCCTGCCGCATGAACACGCCTACTGTTTCTTACCGCCTGCCACTGCAGCAGGTATGGCCCGATGCACTGATGGCGCGCTATCGCGAGGCGGGCCACTGGCGCGGTGAGACCTTCCCGGCGTTCCTGCGTGAGCGTGCGGAACGCTACGCGGATGACATCGCGGTGGTCGCTGGTGACGTGCGCCTGAGCTATGCGCAGCTGTGGCACGAAGCCGGTCGCATCGGTGCCGGACTGTTGGCACTCGGCCTGCAACCGGGCGAACGCGTGCTGGTGCAGCTGGGCAACACCGCCGGGTTCATCGCCACGGTCTGCGGGCTGTTCCGCGCCGGACTGGTGCCGGTGTACGCGCTGCCTGCGCACCGCATCACCGAGCTGGTGCACTTCGCCAACAAGGCCGAGGCCAGTGCCTACATCACGACCGACCTGCACGATGGCTTTGATCATCGCGGGCTGGCGCGGGCGCTGGAGGCCGAAGTGCCGGCTGTGCGCCATGTGGTGATCGACGGCGATGCGGCGGAGTTCATCGCACTGGAGGCGCTGCAGGGAGACCGCAGACAGCTGCCGGCCGACCCGGACCCGCAGTCGGTGGCGTTCCTGCAGATTTCCGGAGGCAGCACCGGGCTGTCCAAGCTGATTCCGCGCACCCACGACGACTACATCTATTCGTTCCGTGCCAGCAATGACCTCTGCGGCATCGACCGCGACAGCGTCTACCTGGTCGCGCTGCCGGCCGCGCACAATTTTCCGATGAGTTCGCCCGGCTTCTTCGGCGCGCTGTATGCCGGTGCGCGCGTGGTGCTCAGCCCTGGCCCGGGTCCGGATGCGGCGTTCCCGCTGATCGCCCGCGAAAAAGTGACCTGCTGTGGCCTGGTGCCGCCGCTGGCGTTGCTGTGGGCACAGGCCGCGGCTACGAGCAAGCATGACCTGTCCAGCCTGCAGGTACTGCAGGTAGGCGGCGCCAAACTGGTGCCGGAAGCCGCGCGGCGCGTGATCGACGGCCTGGGCTGCACCTTGCAGCAGGTGTTCGGCATGGCCGAGGGCCTGGTCAACTACACGCGCCTGGATGATCCGGAGGAACTGATCGTGGCCTGCCAGGGCCGGCCGATCAGTCCGGATGACGAAGTGCGGGTGGTCGACGACCATGATCAGCCGGTGGCCGAAGGCGAAGTGGGGCATCTGCTCACCCGTGGCCCGTACACCATCCGTGGCTACCACAACGATGCGGTGGCCAATGCACGTTCGTTCACCGACGACGGCTTTTACCGCACCGGCGACCGCGTACAGCAGCTGCCCGGTGGCTACCTGGTGGTGCAGGGCCGCGCGGGCGACCACATCAACCGGGCCGGTGAGAAGATTTCCGCCGAGGAGATCGAAGACCATCTGTTGGCCCACCCGGGCGTGTTCGACGCCGCCGTGGTCTCCATTCCCGACGAGTATCTCGGTGAGCGCAGCTGCGCGTTCGTGATCCAGCACGGTGAGCCGATCAAGGCGCCGGCACTGAAAGCCTGGATGCGTACGCGCGGCCTGGCCGCCTTCAAAGTGCCGGACCAGGTCGTGTTCGTCGACAGTTTCGATACCACCGCGGTCGGCAAGATCAGCCGCCGCGAACTGCGCGCGCAGCTGCGCGCGCGTCATCTGCAACAGACAGGAGGAACGCGCTGATGGCGCTGCCCCGTATCACCGATTACCCCTTGCCGACCGTCGCCGAACTGCCGCAGGCCCGTGGCCCGTGGCGCCCACAGCGCGGTCGAATTGCGCTGCTGGTGCATGACATGCAGCGCTACTTCCTGGCCGCCTTCGACGCCGGCAGCACGCCACTGCGGCCGGCGGTGGACAATATCGTGCGCCTGCTGGCGCATTGCCGCGCGCACGGCATTCCGGTGTTCTACACCGCCCAGCATGGCGACCAGGATCGCCGTGACCGTGGCCTGCAGGCCGACCTGTGGGGGCCGGGAATGCGTCGCAGCGCCGACCATGAACCGATCATCGAGGCGCTGGCACCGCAGCCGGGCGAGCACGTGCTGGTGAAGCACCGCTACAGCGCATTCCAGCGCAGCAACCTGGAAACGCTGATGCGGGTGCGTGGGCGCGACCAATTGCTGGTGACCGGCGTTTACGCCCATATCGGCTGCACCGCGACCGTGGTCGAGGCGTTCCAGCGTGATGTCGAGGCCTTCATCGCCGCCGATGCGGTGGCGGACTTCTCGCGCGCCGACCACGATCAGGCGCTGCACTGGATCGCGCGCACCTCCGGTGTGCCGATGACCACCGATCAGCTGCTGGAGGTGCTGTGATGGCTGCCACGGGTGAGATGCTGGATCTGGAGCGGATGCGTGCCGACGTGGCGCGCGTTCTGGAATGTACGCCGGCCGAGATCGGTGACGACGACAACCTGATCGATCTGGACCTGGATTCGATGCGCATGCTTGGCCTGGTCCTGGCCTGGGGCAACACCGGCCTGCCGCTGGAGTTCTCGCAGCTGGCCGAACACACCACGCTGCGCCAGTGGTGGGGTGTGGTGCAGACGCTGCAGGCCGCGCAGAACGCATGAACGCCGCCGCGCTGGCCACGCCGGTGGCACTGACCGAGGCCCAGGCCGGACTGTGGTTCGCACAGCGGCTGGCACCGGACAATCCGTCGTTCAATACCGCACATGCGGTGTGGATCGACGGTCCGCTGGATGTGGCCGCGTTCGTCGCCGCGGCGGACCAGGCTGCGGATGAGGCCCAGGCCTTGGCACTGCGCTTTGCCGAGGGGGCCGACGGCCAGCCTCTGCAGTGGCATGACCCGGCGCATGTGCCGCGGCTTTCGGTGCGTGATGTTTCTGCCGAGGCGGATCCCGCCGCTGCGGCCCGCAGCCTGATGCAGGCCGACCGCCTCAGCGCGGTCGATCCGACCCGCGACCGGATCAGCCAGCAGGTGTTGTTCGATCTGGGCGGACAGCGCTGGGTCTGGTACCTGCGCGTGCATCATCTGGCGGCCGACGGGTATGGCATGGCGCTCTTCGCTGATCGGGTGTGCGCGTTGCATGCCGGCCGCATGAGTGAGCCATTGCCAGGACTGTCCGGTGTGCTCGCGGATGATGCCGCCTACCGTGCCGATCCGCGCCGTACGCAGGCCGGCCACTGGTGGCGCGAGTACATGCAGGGCGCACCGGCAGGCGTAGGCCTGGCGGGTACCGTGGCGGCCAGCGACGATGCGCTGCGCTGGGTGCAGCCGCTGGATGCGGGGTTCCGGGAGCAGCTGCTGCAGGCCTCGGTGCGCTGGTTGCAGCCGTGGCCGGATGTACTGGCCGCGCTCGCCGCCGAGTATCTGCGACGGATGAGCGCTGCCGATGAAGTGGTGCTGGGCGTGCCTTACATGGGGCGGCTCGGCAATGCGTCGGCGCGGGTGCCGGCGATGGTGATGAATGTGTTGCCGCTGCGCGTGGCGGCTGGCGAGGGCAGCGTCGAGGCCTTTACCCGTGGGCTGGGCCGGCAGCTCAGCCAGGGTCGCAAGCACGGCCGCTACCGCGGAGAGCAGCTGCGTCGTGATCTCGGTCTGGTCGGCACGCAGCAGCGGCTGCATGGTCCGCTGGTGAATGTGCAGCCGTTCTACAAGCCGCTGGCCCTGCCCGGCGTGCAAGCGGCGCTGCAGGTGCTGTGCACCGGGCCGGTGGATGACCTGACGCTGGGTTTCCGTGGCGATGGCCAGGCGCTGCTGGATCTGGAGATCGAGGCCAATCCCGCGCTGTACAGTCGCGAGGATGTCGAGGCGCACGCGGCGCGGCTGTTGCATTTCGTGTCGGCGGCGCTGCAGGCTGACGATATCGCAGCCGTGCCCCTGGCGACGCCCGAGGAGGCGCAGCAGGTGCTGCAGGAATTCAATGCCACCGCGCACGCGCTGCCGGAGACGACCCTGGTCGAGCTGCTGCAACAGGGCATGGACCGCGATCCACACGCACCCGCGCTGGTGTTCGGAGACGCTGCGTTGGATTACGCAACGCTGGAAGCGCGTAGCTTCGCACTCGCCGCGCAGCTGCGCGCGATGGGTGTCGGCCCGGGCAGTGTGGTGGCAGTGGCATTGCCGCGCTCGCTGGAACTGGTGATCGGGCTGGTGGCGGTGCTGCGCGCGGGCGCCGCCTACCTGCCGCTGGATCTGGCGCATCCTGACGAACGCCTTGCCCGCATCCTGGCCTCGGCGCAACCGGCCTGCGTGCTGGCAGCGGCGGACGTGCAGCCGCGACTGGCCGGGGTGCCGGTGCTTGCCCCTGAGCAATGGACCGCGTTGAGTTTCGCAGCGCCGTGGGCCGATCCGGCGCCCAGCGATGCAGCCTATGTGATCTATACCTCCGGCTCGACCGGCGAGCCGAAGGGCGTGGTCATCGAGCACCGTGCCATCGTCAATCGCCTGCTGTGGATGCGCGAGCACTACGGTATGCGCGCAGATGACCGCGTGCTGCAGAAGACCCCGGCGACCTTCGATGTCTCGGTCTGGGAATTCTTCCTGCCCCTGTTGTGCGGGTCTACGCTGGTGGTCGCCGCGCCGGATGCGCATCGCGATCCGACCGAGCTGGCGCGGCTGATCCGCGATCATGGCATCACCACGGCGCACTTCGTGCCCTCGATGCTCGACGCCTTCCTCGCCGCGCCGGCTTCCGAAGGCCTCCAGCTGCGCCGCGTATTCACCAGTGGCGAGGCGCTGGACGCATCGCTGCGCGACCGCTTCCATGCGCGCGTGCACGCCGAACTGCACAACCTGTACGGCCCGACCGAAGCCGCGGTGGACGTCAGCTACTGGCCGGCCTCGGCCCAGGACCATTCGCGGCCAGTGCCGATCGGGTTCCCGGTGTGGAATACCCGCTTGTATGTGCTGGACGCGCGGATGCAGCCGGTGCCGGTCGGTGTGGCCGGCGACCTGTACCTGGGCGGCGTGCAGCTGGCACGTGGCTACCTCGGCCGCGATGATCTGACCGCCGAGCGCTTCCTGGCCGATCCCTTCCTGCCGGGCGAGCGGATCTACCGCACCGGCGACGTGGCGCGCTGGCGCCCCGATGGTGCGGTCGAATACCTCGGCCGCAGCGACCACCAGGTGAAACTGCGCGGCCTGCGCATCGAGCTCGGCGAGATCGAGGCTGCACTGCGCGAGCTGCCGGGCATGGAGCGCGTGGAAGTGCTGCTGCGCCAGGACATGCCGGGCGATGCGCGGCTGGTGGCCTATGTGCCAGCGGCGCTTGCCGATGCCGTGATGCTGCGCAGCCACCTGGCCACCCGCGTGCCGGACTACATGGTGCCCTCGGCGTTCGTCGGTGTGGATCACTGGCCGGTGACCGTCAACGGTAAACTCGACCGCAATGCCTTGCCGAAGCCGCCGCAGAACGAGGTTGCCGGGCTGGCGCCGCGCACGCCGCTGGAGCAGGAACTGGCCGTGCTGTTCGCCCAGGCGCTGGGCCGCGATGCGCCCGTGGCGGTGGATACGGACTTCTTCAGCCTCGGCGGCGACTCGCTGTCCGCGGTGCACCTGCTGCTCGCGATCGAGCAGCGCTGGCGCTGCGACCTTGGCCTGGGCGCTTTGTTCGCGCAGCCGACCGTGGCCGCGTTGGCGACGCGCATTGCCGAGCCGCCGGCGCTGGCCGACCACGCGTTGGGGCCGGTGATCTCGTTGGCTGCGACTGATGCTGACGGGCCCACTCCGTTGTTCGTGCTGCACCCGGCCGGTGGCATCGCCTGGAACTACCGCAGCCTGGCGCGCGCCCTGCAGCCGGTACGCCCGGTGTACGGCCTGCAGTCGCCCGCGCTGGATCCGAAGCAGCCGTTGCCGTCCAGCATCGAAGCCATGGCCAATGACTACGTGCAGCGGGTGGTTGCGCTGCAGCCGAAGGGACCGGTGCATCTGCTGGGCTGGTCGGTGGGCGGCATCCTCGCCCAGGCGATGGCCGTGCGCCTGCATGAAATCGGGCGTGAAGTCGGCGAACTGGTGCTGCTGGACGCCTATCCCAGCGAATGCTGGCGGGCCGAACCTGAGCCCGATGCCATCGCCGCATTGCGCGCACTGCTGGCGATTGCCGGCCATGACCCGGATGCGCATCCGGAGCTGGACAGCCGCGAACACATTCTTGGTTTTCTGCGCCGTGGCGGCAGTGCGCTCGGCAGCCTGCCGGACGTGGTGCTCGATGGCGTGGTGCGCGCGGTGACTGGCACCAACCGGCTGATCCGCGAACACATCCACCGTCCGTTCGACGGCACGCTGGTGCATGTCCGTGCTGGCCGGGACCATCAGGCGCGGGCACAGTTGCAGTCGGCGCTGTGGCGCGAGCACGCACGCAAGGTGCAGGCGCTGGAACTGCCGTTCCTGCATGCCGAGCTGACCGGGCGCGATGCGGTGGCGCAGCTGGCACCGTGGCTGTCGGCGCGCCTGCGCCACTGGGATGAGCAACAGGAGATCGCAACATGCAGTTGACCGGCTTTGAAGGTCGCGTGGCACTGGTGACCGGCGCCGCCGGCGGCATCGGCGAGGCACTGGTACGGCTGTTGGCCGAGGCCGGCTGCACGGTGGTGGCGACCGACCGCGAGGCGCCCGCGGTAGTGGATGCACGTGTGCAGGCGTTTGCGCTCGATGTGACCGACAGCGTAGCGGTGGACGCACTGGTGGATTGTGTAGAAGCCAGCATTGGGCCGATCGGTCTCGCCGCAAGCGTGGCCGGGGTCCTGCACGTGGGCGAGGTGACCGGGACTACCGATGCCGATTGGCGCCGAGTGTTCGCAGTCAATGCCGATGGCGTGTTCCATGTCGGGCGTGCGCTGGCGCGGATGATGTCACCGCGAGGCCAGGGCGCGATCGTCACCGTCAGTTCGAATGCCGCCGGCGTGCCGCGGCACGGCATGGCCGCCTATGCCGCGTCCAAGGCCGCCGCCACGATGTTCACCCGCTGCCTCGGGCTGGAGCTTGCGCCGCTCGGCATCCGCTGCAACATCGTCGCCCCGGGTTCAACGTTGACCCTGATGCAGACCGGCATGTGGCAGGACGAACATGGCGCAGAGAGGGTGATCGCCGGGAGCCTGGAGACGTACAAGGCCGGCATCCCGCTGCGCAAGCTGGCCACCCCGGAAGACATTGCCCATTCGGTGATGTTCCTGCTCTCCGAGCAGGCTGGGCACGTGGCGATGAGCGACCTGTACGTGGACGGCGGCGCCACCCTGCGCGGCTGAGTCCTGTCGATACCGGCCGGCAACCCATGGCCCCGGTAGTGCCGGCCGCTGGCCGGCAATCCAATTTCCCTGGTAGTGCCGGCCGCTGGCCGGCAATCCAATTTCCCTGGTAGTGCCGGCCGCTGGCCGGCAACCTCATTCAACTTCAGACAACTCCGAACACCCCTCGAGGCATGGCCTGACGTTCAACGCGCAACGATCGCTCCACCATGGGGCATGAGCAGCCATCGCCTCCGCCTGGGCCGGCGTTCCATTGTCGGTCAGGTCTACGTTCTGACAACGACTACACATCTGCGCCGCCGGCTCTTTGAAAGCGAAGCTGCAGTGGCATGTGTAATCGACCAGTTTCATTACATCGAGCGGCGGGGGCTGGTGCAGTCACTCGCATGGGTCGTCATGCCGGATCACCTCCACTGGATGTTCGAGCTACGTGCAGCTCACCTTCCAGACATTGCACGCCGAATGAAGTCGTCGAGCGCGCTTGCCCTGAATCGCCTACAGGGTCGTCGAAGTACGATCTGGCAGTCTGGCTACTTCGATCATGCCATGAGGGCGGAGGAGTCGCTCGCGCGGCAAGCCCTGTACATCCTCGGGAATCCGGTGCGCGCTGGTCTTGCTGGGCAGATTGGCGAGTACCCGCATGCGTGGTCGGTCTGGGCGTGATGCCGGCCAGCGACCGGCACTACCCGTTGCGTTGAGGGCTGAGGAGTCGCTGGCGCGGCAAGCCCTGTACATCCTGGGGAATCCGGTGCGCGCTGGTCTTGCCGGGCAGATTGGCGAGTACCCGCATGCGTGGTCGGTCTGGGCGTGATGCCGGCCAGCGGCCGGCACTACCCGTTGCGTTGAGGGTTGAGGAGTCGCTGGCGCGGCAAGCCCTGTACATCCTCGGGAATCCGGTGCGCGCTGGTCTTGCTGGGCAGATTGGTGAGTACCCACATGCGTGGTCGGTCTGGGCGTGATGCTGGCCAGCGGCCGGCACTACCCGTTGCGTTGAGGGCTGAGGAGTCGCTGGCGCGGCAGGCCCTGTACATCCTGGAGAATCCAGTCCGCGCTGGTCTTGCCGGGCAGATTGGCGAGTATCCACATGTGTGGTCGGCCTGGTCGTGATGCCGGCCAGCGGCCGGCACTACCAGGCTTTCGAGCGAGACGGTTGCGGCAGTACCCGTTGCAGTCAAGGTAGCGTCAGTCGGTAGACCAGCACGCGGTTGTCGTTGTCGTACGGACTGTCACAGGCCTGGCCCTGCATGCGGCAGTGGCGGGCGATGAAGTCGTTGTCGTTGCCGATCAGCAACAGCACGTCGTTCGGATGCTGCGGGTCCAGCGCTGGCAGCACGTCCATGGCTTCCCACTTTTCCGAGAGCAGTCCGGCATGCGAGCCGCGCTTGGTGTCCAGATCCAGCCCGGCACGGGCCAACTGCGGGCGGTCCAGCAGGTTCAGCAGTTCGTCGCTGCGTGCGGGCACGATACCGTCCTTCAAGACGGTGTCCGCCGGGTCGGCCAGCACCGAGGCGGTACCGGACTCATAGTTGCTTCCCGCCAGGTTGCTGGCATCGGCCAGATCCACCAGCAGCACCGACTTGTAGACGATCGGGTCTTCGCCATCCTTGCCCAGACCGTTGCCGTCGCGGGCCAGCAGCAGGAAGCGGTGGGCATCCACTGCGCGCAGTTCGCTCTGCGCGGCGGTGCGGTCCAGCTTTCCCTTGCCGTCGTGCGCGTAGGCGGGCAGGGCCATCACGTAATGGCCGATCGGCTGCTGTGGCGTCGGCGAGGCCGTCACGTCGTAGACCAGCACGCGGGTGTTGATGCGTCCGGCCGCATTGCCCTGCGCGCTGTCCTGCAGCGTCGCGCTTTGCAGGGCGACAAACAGGCGGCTGCCGTCGGGCGACAGGCTCATGCCTTCCACGCCCTGGTTGTTGCGGCGGCCGGTCTGCGGTGGCGCCAGTGAACCGAACGCTGGCTTGCCCTCGCGCTGCGGCCGGATCGCGGGCGGCGCCACGATCACACCCTGCAGCTGACCCTGCGCATCGAAGTAGTAGACGTTGGCGGTGTACTCGTCGCCGATATAGAAATGGCCATCAGCGGTGAACTGCAGCGACTCTGCATCCAGCGAGACCTTGCCCGCGCCTGCGCCGCTGGCCGGCGAGGGCAGCACCACCCCGCGCTGGGTGATCGTGTGCTCACCCGGGTCGGCACCGGTGAACGGCTGCCCGTTGAAGTCCTTCAGCACCACACCCTTGTCCGGCACCATCGTCAGCGTACCGAGCGCACCGGGCTTTCCACGGGTAACGTCGATGCGCAGCTGCATGCGCTCCACGCGTCCAGCGTAGTCGTAGAACAGGCCGGCCTCGGGATCGTTGCGGCCGCGGTCGGGCAGGGTCCAGAGCACGCCTTCGTAGCCCTTGGTGGTGCGCTTCCAGGTGCCGGGCTGCACCGCCAGCGACGAGAACGAGCCCAGCGTGTCGCCGAGGAAGTCCACCGTGCCCGCCGGCAGCCGCCCGGCGGCGACCAGGCCTTTGTCCATATAGGTGCGACCGCCCAACTGCAGGGTGCGCGGCGGTGCGCCCGTCGCCTCATGCGGAGCGGAGTATCCGCTGGCAGAGAGGGTGGCCAGCAGCAGGGCGGTCGTGAGCATCAGTGGACTCCGGTCGGTCAATCAGAAGCGAAGGTCGATCGTACCGAACACCTGGCGCGGTGCCGAGGCATGGAACACATACAGCTTGCCGGCCGGGTCACTGGGTGCGAACACGCTCGAATCCAGGTTGCTGGCGTAGCGCTTGTTGGTCAGGTTGGTCACGTTGAACGACAGGCGCATGCCCTTGGCGAAGCCGACCTGGCCGAAGTCATAGCCACCGGCCAGGTCGAATACGGTGAAGCCGCCGAAGCCCTGGTCGTTGGTGTAGGTGTAGAAGCGCTCGCCGGTGTACTTGCCACGCAGGCTGGCGAACCAGCCGTTGTCGCGCCAGGTGATCTCGGTGGCCAGCAGCTGCTTGGGCGTATCGGTCTGGATCTTGCCCTTGATCTGCTGCTCGACACCGGCCTGCACGTAGTTGGAGGCGTAGGTCGAACGGTTCAGCGAGGCCGAGGTGTACCAGCTGAAGTGCTCGTTCGGGGTCCACAGTACGGTCAGCTCGGCACCGCGGCTGTCGACGCCGCCGACGTTGTAGAAGCGGTTGCCGCAGGTCGGGCCGACCGGCTGCCGCGAATCGCAGGGGTTGTACTGCAGCAGGCGGTTGTCGAAGCGCACGCTGTAGGCCGCAATCGACGCCTGCAGGGTATCGGCGACGAAGCGGTAGCCGGCCTCCAGCGAGCGCGATTCCTCCGGCTTCAGATCGCCCTGTGCGTTCCAGGTGGCCTGGCTGACCGCCTGTGGGCCCAGCTTGAAGCCGCCCTGGAACATGGCGATGTTCTCGGCATAGCTGGCGAAGAGTTCGTGGTGCTCGGCCAGGCGGAAGTTGGCGCCGATGCTGGGCAGGAAATTCTTGCTGGCCTTCAACGAACCGGTGGCGAACTGGTTGTTGGAGGTCGGCGAGATTGGCGTTTTCGCGTCGCCCGGCAGTGCCTGTGCATCGGAGGTGGCGTGCGGGCTCTTGGCGCCGAACTCCAGGGTCAGGCGATCATCAAGCAGGCGCCAGGTGTCCTTCAGGAAGAACTGGTGGGTCTTCCAGCGCGTGCGCTGGGCGAACACGCCGACATCGGAGGGCAGGGTGTTCATGCCGCTCAGGTCACGCGGGCCGTCCACGGCGGTCTGGTAGCGCTCGGCGCTGCTGGTATTGCGCTCGTACCAGACGCCGCCTTCGATGCGGTGCGCGCCCAGCTCCCAGTCGAACGACAGCGTGCCGCCATCGCGGTCGATGGTGTAGATGGTGTTGCGGAAGATGATCGGAATCTCCTGCGCGGTGCCCTTGTTGGACCACGCGCCGCTGTTCCAGTTGTGGCCTTCGCCACGGTCATCGTGGTGGTAGGCCAGCGCCCGCAGGCTGAAGCCATCGGCCAGGAAGAAGTCGCCGGCCAGGTAGTACAGGTTGTCATCGCGCAGGATCTGGCCGGCGGTGAAGGCACCGTCGGCATCCTTGTCCGGGCCGCTGTTGTCGCACTTCTTCGCATTGAAGCTGGCGGTGTTGCAGTAGGCCTTGGCCACCGCCTTGTTCCAGTCCGGTGCGTAGCCGCCCCAGTCCCAACCGAGGCCACGCGACATCTCGTCCTTGGACAGATAGAAGTAGTCCGCCTGGGTGGTGCGCGAGGTATCGACGAAACCGGTGATCTGGCCGCGGCCAAAGTTCCACACGCCCTTGGCGTTGAACTGCTTGGTGGTGGATCTGTTGTAGGCGGTCTGGTCGTTCCACAGATCGGAGACGGCATTCATGCCGGCAACGTAGCCGGAGAAGCCGTTGTACTCGCCGCTGTCCACGCGCACGAAGGTGCGGCGGTTGGCATCGCTGCCGAAGGTCTGCACCACGCGGCCGCCGAGTTCCTGCGCCGGGCGGTCGGAGGTATAGGAAATGGTGCCGCCGAGGTTGCTGGTGGACGGCGTGCCGAGGCTGCCGATGCCCACCGCTAGTTCGGCGCCGGCCATGTTCTCGCTGATCAGCGCACGGTTGATGGTCAGGCCGTTGTAGTTGTTGTACGCGCCATCGCCCAGCGGCACGCCGTCGAGCGTGTAACCGAGGCGGGTGGAGTTGAAGCCGCGCAGGCTGAGGGTCATCGACTGCTCGTTGGTGCCCAGCGCATCGGCCGACTGCGCGTTGACGCCCGGCAGCAGGTTGAGCGTCTTCTGCAGGCTGGTGCCCGGCGGCAGGATGTCGAGGTTCTCGCGGGTGATGCGCTGCACCTGGCGCGCTTCACCGCTGCCGATCACAGAGACCGCATCGAGGTTGGTGGCGGAGGGGGTGCTGGAGGTCGGGGCAGCATCCTGCGCCCAGGCCGCGGGAGCGAGCGCGATCGACAGCGCAGCGGCCAACAAAGTCTTCGTCATGTTACGGACACTCAGGCAGGCACGAGCCACCGCACGGGCGCGGAGCTCATGGAGTTCAAAAGGGGAGACAACCGATGCGACCGGCGGGCGCTGCAGGCGCCTTGGATCAACGTGAAAATGGTGCGCTAGACAGATGACTGTCTGGTGACACCGCTACACGCGTGCATACCGACGCGTGCATTGGTAGATGCCAACCTTGGTTGGCATGCGCGGCATGTTTGGTGGAGCGCCAACCAAGGTTGGCATCTACCAGGAGCGCGGAACAGGATTGTCGTATCCAGGGGTGCCGAACGAGGTCGGCATCAACGCGCGATCAACCCGCGTTGCGCGGCTTGCGCGTGCGCTTCGGCTTCGCGGTATCACTGCCGCTGGCGGCGCCATCCTGCAGCGCCTGCAACCAGGACAGGGTGTCCACGTAGTCGATGAAGTGGCGCAGGTAACCGGGGCTGGTGGCCTGCATGGTGTCCAACATGCGCTGCACCAGCACCGCCGAGTTCAACGGGCCGCCGTCGGCCGGGGCTTCGGTGCGCAGCGAACGGCGTACCTGCAGCTCGCTGCGCAGCTCCGACCATTCGCGCTGCACCTGCTGCAGCATCGGTACGTGCGGGTAATGCGGCAGCGAGCGCGACCCCGCATCGAGGTCGCGCACCAGTGCGCGCAGGCCCTCCAGTGCGGGCGGCTTACTTGGCATCCGGGGCCTTGGGCTTGGGAATCGGCGCGATTTCCACGCGCCGGTTGCGCGCGCGGCCGTCTTCGCTGGCATTGGAGCTGACCGGCTGCTCGCTGCCGAACGCGGCGGCGAACACCGCGTCGGCCGGTACGCCATCGGCGATCAGGGTGCGGGTCACGGTCAGCGATCGCTGTGCGGACAGCTCCCAGTTGTCGGCGAAACGCCGGTTGCCTTCGCGCACCGGCGCGTCATCGGTGAAGCCGCTGACCATCAGGATCTCTTCGCGGCTACCCAGGTAGGCGGCCAGCGGTGCGGCCAGGCTGCGCAGCAGCTCCTGGCCTTCCGGCTGCAGCTGGTCGGAGTTCAGCGCGAACAACACGCTGCCACTGATGCCGATGCGGCCATCGACCAGGGTCACGCGACCGGCCGCCAACGGGCCGGCCAGCGCCTGTTCCAGGGTCTGCAGGCGCTTGGCTTCGGCCTGGCGCTGCTTCACTTCCTGGTCCAGCCGCTGCGACAGCTCCAGCTGCACGGCGACCACACCGACCAGTATCAGCACGAACGCACCCAGCAGCACCGACATCAGGTCGCCAAAGGCCGCCCAGATCGGGGCGTGCGAACCGCCATCGACCTCCAGCTCGTCGCTCATGCGCTGCCGGCCTTGCCGCGGCGCGTGGCCAGCTGCTGCAGTTCTTCCATCACCTGCTTCTGCGACAGCAGGCTGAGGTCGACCACCTCGCGCGCCTGCGCCACGTAGTAGGCCAGCTGCTCGTCGCTGCGGGCCAGCGAGGCATCCAGTGCGCCACCGATCTGTTCCAGGCGGCCGGACAGCTCGGTGGAGGCGCTGCCGAACTGCGCGACCGCCTCACCGAAGGCGCCGGCCAGCTGGCCAACGTCGCCCGCGCTGCCGCTGAGCGCTGCGGCAATGCCATCCAGCTTGCCCGTCTCGGCGGCGATATGGTCGGTGAAGCGGTTGCCGACGCGTTCCAGCAGCTCGGCCGAACCGCCGACCAGCGCGTCCACCGCGGTGCGCTGCTCGTGCGAAGCATGGTTGATCGCATCCAGCAGGGTCTGCACGGTGGCCAGCAGGCGGCCGCGCTCTTCCAGCATCGCGTTGTCGCGCACCAGGCTCTCGGAGAGCGTGCTGCGCAGCTCGTTGATGACGTCGGCGGCGGCCTTCGGCGCAGCGGCGGCGGTCTGCAGCAGGGTGGACACTTCCGCCAGCGTGGCGCTGGCCTGGGCGCGACCGTTCTCGCCGATCTGCTGCGCGGTTGCCGCCAGCGTGTCGCAGACCTGCTGCTGCTGGGTGGCCAGGCGTTCGCCGTTGGCCTGCAGGCGCTCGGCCAGATCGGTGGAAACATGCTGCAGGGCATCGCTCCAGCGCTGCAGGCGCTGTTCGTCGCCGGCCTGCAGCTGGGCCTGCAGCGCGGCGTGGGCCTGCTGCAGTTCGGCACTGACCGCATCCCAGCGCGCCTGGCGCTGCTGCTCGCGGCTGTCCAGGCTGGCCTGCAGTTCGGCGTGCGCGGTGGCGGTGGCGGCCTGCGCGGCCTGCCACTGCTGCGAACGCTGCAGTTCGTGGTCCTGCAGCAGCGCCTGGCTGGCGCTGTGGTGCTGTTCCAGTGCCTGCAGCAGCGCCTGCGCACGCGCGTCCAGATGCTCGCTGGCGTCCAGCAACGCCTGCTGCTGGCGTTCGACCAGCGCGGTATTCAATGCCTGCTGCTGTTCGGCGGCGGCGCGCCAGGCCTCGGCATTGCCGCTGGCATCGGCCTGCAGGCGCTCGCCGATGCGCACGACCAGTGCTTCGGCCTGCGTGCCCTGGCCATCGCTGAAGGCCTGCAGGTGCTGACGCAGATCACTCACCAGCGCCTGTTGTGCCTGGGTCTGCTCGTTCACCACCTTGGCCCAGCTGGCTTCGGTGGCGACGCGGCTGCGCTCGAAACCGTCGCTCAGGCCAGTCAGCTGCTGCTGCACCGCCTGCTCGACACGGGCATGCAGCGCCTCACCATGGTGGGCCAGGCCGGCCAGCGTGGTTTCGGCCATCGGCTGCAGCGCGCCACCGATGGCGGCGGCGCTGGCCTCGGCGCCTTCGCGCAGCGACTGCTGCAGCGAGACCGCCAGGCGTTCCTGCAGCGCCTGGCTCTGGGTCAGGAACTCGGCCTGGCCGGCCAGCAGACGCTCATTGGCGGCCGCACTGTGCTGTTCGAAGGTGCTGGTCATCGCCTGCAGGCGGTCGACCAGCGCCGGCAGCGCGGCGGACTGTGCCTGCAACAGTCGCAGCGATTCAGCGCGCTGCCAGGCCTGCGAGTAGGGGTGCAGGTCGCCGGCAATGGCACGGTCCAGCTGCTGCACGGCCTGCAGGCGGTCACGGCGCAGCAGCGCCGCCAGCAGGCCGAGCATGGCCGAACTGGCAACACCGGCGATCGAGGTGCCGAACGCCACCGCCAGGCCCTGTACTGGCGACGCCAGCGAACCGCGGATGGCGGCCATGTCGGTTGCGCTCTGCAGGGCCAGGCCGGTGCCGCGCAGGGTGTCCATCATGCCCAGCAGGGTACCGAGCATGCCCAGCAGTACCAGCAGGCCAACCAGGTACGGGGTCAGCACCGGCGCGGGCAGGGCGGTGCGTTCGCCTTCCACGCGCAGGCGCACGGCGTTGCGCAGGCCCACCGGCACGCGCTCCAGCCAGGGGGCGAGGCTTTCCTTCGCGCTGGACAGGTCACTCAGCGCGCTGCGCAGGCCGTTGCTGGCCTGGCGGTAACGGTACAGCTCCACGCCGCCAGCGATGTAGCAGGCCGCGATGATCGCCGCCACCGCTGCACCCAGCGGATGCACCGAAACGTAGCCAATGCCGATCCAGCACACGGCCAGCAGGCCGACAAGGAAAACAACGACATGGAAAGCAGTTCTGGACATGGTGTTCCGGTCAGTGGGAGCGCAGGGCGTCTTGCAGCCCTTCGATCGGGTGGAAGCGCAGCTGCAGCTCGGCAAGCAGCAGGGTGCGCATGTCATGGCGGAAGGCCGCGCGCCAGCCGGGCTGGCCGTGCACGCGTTCAAAACGGGCGCCGAGCACCGCCGGCGCAGTGGCCAGCAGGCTGTGCTCACGCGGGGTGAGGGTCTGTTCCATCACCGCATCGACCTCGGCCAGCCGTGCCAGCTCGGGCGAAACCTGCACCAGCTGGTCGCGCAGGCGGCCGCGCAGGCGCCCGGTGGCGGTCTGGATGGCCTGCTGCAGCACCCGGTAGCGCTGGCGCAGCGAGGCGAAATTGGGTGCGGCGGCGGCTTCGGCCAGGTCCAGCAAGCGCTCGGCCTCGGCGTCCTCGCGGATCGAGACCAGCAGGCTGGCATGGGCCTGGGCGCAGTCGTCCAGCACATCCCCGGCCGCTTCGGCGGCCTCACCCGGCTCGGGCAGGCGCCCGCCGAGCGCCCCGGACAGGGCCACGGCACGGCTCCAGTCCACCCACTGGCCGAGGCGATCGGTCAGGGCGGGACTGCTGGCCGGCATCGCGCCGTCGCTGAGACGGGCGAGCAGGCGGAGGAATTCCGGTCCACCCAGGACCGGCTGCGCTGCGTTCGCCATCAAGGGGTGAGGGGCCAAAAACCGTTGATTTTACAACCAGATGACCCGGCCTGGATGAAGGCGGGGCCGGGGGAGGGTACCCGCAGGCGCGACAGGGCTTAGAATGTCCGGCTGCACCCATCCGTTCGACCCTTGGAGTACCCCATGACTGTTGCGCAGTTCTACCCGATCGGCACCCCCGGACAGCCCTGGGGCGACGCGGAACGCGCACAGTGGCGGGCCCGCCAGCAGCGCCAGCGCAGCTACCACGACGACGTAGTGGCCGCGCTTGAACGCCTGGACGATAGCTTCGACGTGATCCAGTACGGCCAGCTCGACTACGCGCCGGACCATTACCCGCTGTTCGCCGTGGTCAACCACGACTGGAACCCGGCGCTGCCGACCGCGCTGATCACCGGCGGCGTGCATGGCTACGAGACCAGCGGCGTGCATGGCGCCCTGCAGTTCCTGGAACAGCAGGCCGAGCGTTACCTGGGCCGGTTGAACCTGATCGTGGCGCCGTGCGTCAGCCCGTGGGGCTACGAGCGCATCCAGCGCTGGAACCCGGATGCCATCGACCCGAACCGCAGCTTCCGTGACGGCGGCCAGATCGAGGAAGCCGCCGCGCTGATGCGCTGGGTGGCCGAGCGCAAGCCGAACCTGCTGGTGCACCTGGACCTGCACGAGACCACCGACAGCGACCTGCACGAGTTCGATCCGGCCCGCTGCGCGCGCGACGGCAAGCCGTTCGAGCGCGACACCATTCCGGATGGCTTCTACGTGATCGGCAACAGCGAAGATCCGCAGGCCGAATTCCAGAAGGCACTGATCACCGCCGTGGCCCCGGTCACCCATATCGCCCCGGCCGACGCCGAGGGCAATCTGGTCGGCCTGCCGTTGCAGTCGCCGGGCGTGGTCTGGGGCGAGTCGCGCTCGATCGGCGCCTGCGCCGGCTTCACCGACGCGCGCTTTGCCACCACCACCGAGGTCTACCCGGACAGCCCGCGCACCAACCCGCAGGAATGCAACGACGCCCAGGTGGCGGCGGTGTGTGCGGGTCTGGATTTCGCCCTGGCCACGCAGTAATACCTCCGTCCAGGGGCGCGCCGGGTCATGCCCGGCGGCTCGGGCGTGCGCTAGCCCAGCAGGATCACCCCCCACACTGTGCCGACCATCAGCAGTGCGGTGGTCTGTGCGGCGCTGCCCATGTCCTTGGCGTTCTTGGACAGTGGGTGGTGGTCAAGCGAGATGCGGTCGACCACCGCTTCGATGGCCGAGTTGAGCAGTTCCACCAGCAGGCTGATGAAGCAGACTGCCAGCACCACGGCGCGTTCGACCCGACTGATGTCCAGCAGGAACGCGGTGGCGATCAACAGTGCATGCAGCAGCAACAGCTGCCGGAAGGCCGCTTCGCCACGGAAGGTGGCGATGAAGCCATCGCGCGAATGGATCAGCGTATGGAAGATGCGGCGAATCCCGGTCTTGCCGTGCGGGTACTTGCCGCTGTCCCTGGGGTGAGGTGGCTGCATGCCGGTCCTGCCATGAATTGACCTCACGACAGGATGGGCAGGCGGGCGTCGGGAAAGCGTCGGACGCCCGTTGGATTTTCCTTCAGCCGGCCTGGCGCTGCGCCTGGATGGCCTGGTCGAGGGCATCCAGATCATCCGTCGGCGAGGCCAGCCATGCCGGGTACGCCTCGGTCTCGACGAAGGCGGAGGATCGCAGCACGTCATCGAACGCCGGATTGTCCTTCTCCGCATGGCGCAGCAGGCCGGACATCAGCCCGCAGATGCGGACGGCCGCCTGGAAGGCGCCCTGCAGCGATCCGGCCGGCTCGGTGACCGTATTGAGGAAGGCCGCATAGGCCGGCCCATCGAAGACGAAGTCCTCGCGCTGCTGGAAGGCGTCGCCGCTGAGGTTGGCTTCGCCGGAGACGTGCCGCGAAAACCCCCAGGACCAGATGTCGAGGAAACGGAGGTCATCCAGCATCCGGCGCGCACCGTCATTCAGTGGTACGGCACCGGACAGGGCGTGTTCCAGCGTGGCCGCTGCGAACGGTTCGGTGCCTTCGTGGGCCAGGAAATCGCTCAGGCAGCGCAGGGCGCCGGGATGGTCTGGATCCAGCTGCAACGCCCGGTAGATCACGCGGGCGCCTTCCACGTGGCGGCCCTGGGCGATGAAGATGTTGAGCGCGTGGTGGGCGAGCTGGTCGGCGTTGAGGTCGGCAATCCGGGTCATCGGGGTCTGGCTGGCATGGACGGACGGTGGGTACCAGTCTGACAGATCACTCATTCGGCCGGGCTGCGTGAATCGCGGATCGAATAGATCACCGAGAAGATCTTCCAGCCCTGTTCGGTGCGGATCAGCTGCCACATTTCCTTGCCCCAGTTGGTCTTCACTCCATCGTCGTGGAAGCTGTAGTCAAACGATACCGAGGCCACATCGCCATCCGTCTCGATCTTCGTGTTGGAGAATGTCTCCTCCTTCGGTTTCGGCGAGGCCACCGCCCCGTCGATCAGTGCGGTGAAGTTGTTGGCGGGAATCTGCCGTGCCTTGATCGCATCGGGCTTGGCCTTGCGGATGTCCTGCAGGCGCACATCCTCGGAGACGTACTGCCAGCCAATGTCTTCCGGTTTGTCCGAGAAGAACAGGCCCATGTAGGTCGGCTTGTCCTTGTTGATCAGCGAGGTGCGGAACGATTCGACCACCTGTTCGATGGCCTTGACGTCGGCGGGGGCGTTCTGCGCGGCGTATGCCGGCAGGCACGCCGGGAGCAAAAGGGCGAGGGCGGCGAAGCGTGCACGTGCGTTGGGCATCATGGGGTCCTGGGGAGGAGTGAGGTGGCGCTAACGCATCACCGCGCGTAAGTTCGCCAGAAAAGCACGTGGTCTTCGGTCCTGTTGATGGCGACGAAGACTGATTTTCCGGATTCGGGCGCGCAGTGAAAGACGCGGTACGACGCGCTGAGCGTCGCGTTGCCAGGCCACCAGTATCGATCGAACGCAACAGGATCGCTGTTGTTGAATGTGGTTGCCTGGCAATCCGCAGGCAGCTGCAGTGGTATCGCAGGGGGCTTGGTGAAGGCCAGCGCGCTGGTGTTTGAGTCGAGGTCGTGCACCTCGCGCAGGTCGGTTGCCTCGTGGGGCACCCAGCTGGGAATCCATCCCTTGTTCACCATGTCGGCGTCGATGGCCTGCTGCTGGGTGTCGAACGAACTGTCCATTACCAGGCCGCAGGCGCTGAGCACGCTACAGAATGTCACGACGATCGCGCGCCTGGCTATTCCGGCGGGGCTAGTCATCGTCGTCCTCTTCTCCGGAAAGCAGCCTACCCAGTTCTTCCGGTGGCAAGCGCTTGAGCCGCTCTTCCAGTTTCCGATCGTACGGCCGGTCGTTGGGTTCGGTATGGCGCTGGGCCTTGCGCGCGTACTGCTGCATGAACAGGCCGATCTCCTGCGCGATCCTGTCCTTCCGGCTCTTGCCTGCCATCGACGGGCGTCCCTGTGTTCATCCTGAATCATCGGTCGGCGCACGCTAGCACGGATGCCGGGCGCTGCAACAGGCCCGCTTGTCGAGGTTTGACGTTGCAGAAGGTCTGCGCGGATGATGCGCGGGCGCGTGGCGCAGGAGGGGATCCGTCAATGAAGACACTGATGTGGGGGCTTGCCGGCGTGTTCGTGGCGTACGTTGCCGGTTGCTCGGCGATCTCGGCGTGGCATTCCCATGCGCTTGCCTCGGTCCCGGTCGGGGCGGGCAGGGCCGAGGTACTCTGGGCGCTGGGGCAGCCTGACGTGGTGGAGCACGCCGGTGCTCCCTTCAGCCGCTATGCCAGCAGGGGATGCAGTGGTCGCTGTGCGCAGCGATGGTGGTATGAGAACCGGTTGGGCCTGGATACCGAAGCCTGGTCGGTGGAGCTGGATGCTTCCGATCGCGTGCTCGCAACGTCGCGCTGGACATCGCCCTAGAAGACCGCGACGAGCGCATGCGCATCCATCGACCTTTCATCTTCATCGCAAGCCTGGCCCTGATGGCGTTGTGCGGGCTGATGGGCGCACTGGTGCTCATCTATGGCTTCAACGAACAGGGCCTGCGCTGCGGCAGGCTGTGCTCGCTGGAGATCTCCATCCGCCTGCTCTTTGGTGATCGCGGATTCGAAATGCTGGTGGCGATGGGGCTCTTTGCTGCGGCGTTGATGTGCGGGAGTATCGCACTGCGGCCCGGCATGAATGCCGGGCCGCCTCGCAAGCAGGTGCGGCGCCGTGGGCGCAAGCACCGACGATCGGGTCGGCCCCGGTCGTAAGGTGTCTGCACCGGGGTAATTCGCCGCGTGTGGAGACGCAGCAAGTCGCTTCAGCGATGCAGCGCGTCGATGATCAAACCGGTGGCGATCTCCACCAACAGGTACTCGTTATCGGACTGGCGCACCCAACGCCGGTCGCGGCCCGGCTCGCGCAGGTGATAGCGCGCGTAATCGTCCACCCAGTAGCGGCGGTCCACTTCCGCCCATGGCAGGCGCTCGCCGCGACGCCAGGCCTTCTTCTGCCAGCCCGGCGGTGGTGCATCACGGTTGTGCGGGCCACCGGCGTGCGGCGGTGGCCCGTTGCCGCGCGCATGGTGCGGCGGATCGGCGAAGGCGGGTGCCGCAGCCAGTGCGGCAGCCGTGGTCAATGCAATGGCGAACAGGCGTGTGGTGTTCATCGCAACCTCCGGGCTTTGCCGCTGCATGCGGCGTGGTGCCGTGGAGTATGGATCAAGGAACGTGAACGGACTTCTGAACTGTCACCTTCGTAGCAGGGCGCTTTCCACTGCGCTGCAACTGACGGCTCGGGCGCGACGCCGCCGCCTCCGGCATGGCCGCCTCAAACACGCTCGCGCGCCTCATACCAGTCGCGTGAGCGGTTCACGATCTTCACCACCGAAAGCATCACGGGCACTTCAATCAGCACCCCCACCACCGTAGCCAGCGCCGCACCGGAGTGGACACCAAACAGGCCCACGGCCGTCGCCACCGCCAGTTCGAAGAAGTTGCTGGCGCCGATCAGTGCCGACGGCCCGGCCACGCAGTGCGCCACACCCAGGCGCCGGTTGAGCAGGTAGGCCAGGCCGGAGGTGAAATAGACCTGGATCAGGATCGGGACCGCGATCAGCGCGATCACCAGCGGCTGCTGCATGATCTGCTGGCCTTGGAACCCGAACAGCAGCACCAGCGTCAGCAGCAGTGCCGACAGTGACAGTGGCCCCAGCCGGCGCAGCGCCGCCTGCAGCCCGGGCTGGCCATGGCGCGACAGGATCCAGCGGCGCAGCAACGCGGCCACCAGCACCGGAACCATGATGTACAGGCCGACCGACAGCAGCAACGTATCCCACGGTACGGTGATGGCCGACAGCCCCAGCAGCAGCGCCACCACCGGCGCATAGGCCACCACCATGATCGCGTCGTTCAGTGCCACCTGGCTCAGTGTGAAGTTGGCATCGCCGCGGCACAGGTTGCTCCACACGAACACCATGGCTGTGCAAGGCGCGGCGGCTAGCAGGATCAGGCCGGCGATATAGCTGTCGATCTGGCCGGCGGGCAGCCAGTCCGCAAAGACGTGGCGCAGGAAGAGCCAGCCCAGCAGCGCCATCGAGAACGGCTTCACCGCCCAGTTGATGAACAGCGTCACCCCGATGCCTTTCCAGTGCTGCCCCAGCTGGCGCATCGCACCGAAATCCACCCGCAGCAGCATCGGGATGATCATCAGCCAGATCAGCACCGCCACCGGCAGGTTGACCTTGGCCACTTCAGCCGCCGCCAGGGAGGCGAAGGCACCGGGCAGGAAGTGCCCGAGCAGCGTGCCGGTGATGATGCACAGCGCGACCCAGAGCGTCAGGTGGCGCTCGAACAGGCCCATGGGTGCCGCTGTGCTCATGGCGTGCGCGCTGCCGGCAGCAGATGGCCGATCTGGTCCAGCGCCTGCTGCAGCATTCCGCGGTCTTCCCACACGTGCCCGGGCAGCGCCAGCAGGGCCCGCACGCGTGCCTTCACGATGTCATGCGCGTGGGCGAAGGCGGCAGCCTTGTCGGCATCGCTGCCCTCTGCCTCGGCCGGGTCCGGCAGGCCCCAATGGCTGCGGATGAAGTCACCGAACACCACGGGGCAGGCTTCCGCTGCCGCCGCATCGCAGACGGTGATCACAAGATCCATGGGGGCGGCATCAGCGAACTCATCCCAGGATTTGCTGCGCAGTCCCGCGACCGGGATGCCTTCTGCGCGCAGCTGTGCAAGCGCGAACGGATTGACCTGGCCGGTCGGGTGGCTGCCGGCACTGTAGGCCGTGAAGCGGTCGCCGCCCCATGCGCGCAGGGTGGCTTCGGCCAGCACGCTGCGGGCGCTGTTGCCGGTGCAGAGAAACAGGATGGAGCGGGACATGAAGGCGTTTCCGTATCAGCAGCTGCAGGGATTGCCCGACGGCGTGCACTGTTCGCTGGGCGAACCGGCGCAGCAGTTGTGCGTGAGGTACTCGATCAGGCCGGTCATTGCGCTGAAGTTCGCGCGGTAGCAGACGTGGCGGCCCTGGCTCTCGCTCTCGACCAGGCCGGCCTGTACCAGTTCCTTCAGGTGGAAGCTGAGGGTGGCGGGAGGAACCTGGAGGGCTGTGGCGATGTCGCCGGCCATGCGACCGGCCGGGCCGGCTTCGACCAGCAGGCGGAAGGCTGCCAGGCGGGTGGCGTGGCCGAGCGCGGTGAGCGCAGTGATTGCATTTGACGTTTCCATATTTCTAGAATAGTCGAATGAATAAGCCGACCACAAGTCCTTCGTTGCCCCATCTGAGGGAAGCCTCGCTTCCCCAGCCTGATCACCAGCGGTTGGCCGCCGAACGCCAGGGGCCGCCACGTATCCTGCTGCTGTACGGCTCACTGCGGCCGCAATCGTTCAGCCGCAAGCTGGCACTGGAGGCCGAACGCCTGCTGCAGCATCTGGGCTGCGAAACGCGCGTGTTCGATCCACATGCCTTGCCGCTGCTGGACAGCGTGGACAAGGAGCACCCGGAAGTGCAGCGGCTGCGCGAGTGGTCGCACTGGTCGGAAGGGCAGGTGTGGGTCAGCCCGGAGCGGCACGGTACGGTGACCGGCGTGTTCAAGAACCAGATCGACTGGCTGCCACTGGAAGACGGCAGCGTGCGGCCGACCCAGGGCAGGACGCTGGCGGTGATGCAGGTCTGCGGCGGTTCGCAGTCGTTCAACACGGTCAATACGCTGCGGGTGCTGGGCCGCTGGATACGCATGCTGACCATTCCCAACCAGTCGTCGGTGGCCAAGGCCTGGCAGGAGTTCG
Organism: Stenotrophomonas sp. AG209; assembly: GCF_003550055.1. Classification (NCBI taxonomy): domain Bacteria; kingdom Pseudomonadati; phylum Pseudomonadota; class Gammaproteobacteria; order Lysobacterales; family Lysobacteraceae; genus Stenotrophomonas; species Stenotrophomonas sp. AG209. The sequence goes on along the minus strand of NZ_QXDB01000001.1, from coordinate 573,303 downwards.
ACGAAGACGGGCGGATGAAGCCCTCGCCCTACTACGATCGTGTGGTGGATGTGGTCGAAGAACTGGTGAAGTTCACGCTGCTCACCCGCGGCCGTGCCGACTACCTCGTGGATCGTTACAGCGAGCGCAAGGGCGATGCGTTGGCGGTGGAGCTGGCGCGGGCGGCGGGAGCGAGCGGCGTCTAAGGCGGATGCCGAATCGCGTGCGGTTCCTGCTCAGTTAGCCGGCGTAGGCTGCAGGGCTTCCAGTACCTGGCAGTCGGCCAGGCGCCCGCCGGGGCAGTTGCCGATCATCCGCTGCAGTTCGTCCTGCAGCGCCTGCAGGTCGGCAATCCTGCGCGCGATGTCGGCAATGTGTGCCTTCACCACGTCATCCACCGAACCGCATTGGTGCTCGCGTTGTTCGCCGAAGGCGATCAGCTCGCGGATCTGCTCGATGGCGAACCCCAGCTCGCGCGCACGACGCACGAATGCCAGCCGCCGTTGGTCCTGTGCGTCGTAGCAGCGGTAGTTGCCCTGCGAGCGCAGCGGCGGCTGCAGCAGCCCGATCTTTTCGTAATAGCGGATGGTCTCTGCCTTGGTGCCTGTCTGGCGGGCCAACTGGCCGATGGTGAGTGGGGCTGTCATGGGCTTGACCTTGTAGGGGCTACAAGGTTGATAAAGGCAGCTCCCTTTCATTTCAAGCCCGGGCACGCCCGGCGGAGCGCCCCATGGACCAGTGCTGCGGCCACAAACGCCAGGAGCTGGCATCGATAGCGCTGCACAGCGCCCAACGGCGGGTACTGGTGGCGGTGCTGGCAATCAACCTGGCGATGTTCTTCATCGAGTTCGGCGCGGGCCTTGCCGCGCGATCCAGCGCCCTGCAGGCCGACGCGGTCGACATGCTGGGGGATGCCATCGTCTATGGCCTGAGCCTGTGGGCGGTAAACCGGGGCGCGCGCTGGGAGGCGGGCGCGGCGCTGGCCAAGGGCCTGCTGATCCTGGCCTTCTTCGTGTTCATCGTGTTCGAAGTGGCCGGCAAGCTGGTCAATGGGGTGCCACCGTCCAGCACGCTGATGCTGGTGTTCGGTGGCATTGCCCTGGTGGCGAACCTCACCTGCCTGGCGCTGCTATGGCGGTTCCGCAGGTTGAACATCAACATGAAGAGCACGTTCGAGTGCTCGCGCAATGACGTGGCCGCGAACCTGGGGGTGCTGGTGGCCGCAGGTGGCGTGGCCATGACCGGGCGCGGCTGGCCGGATATTGTCGTCGGCGCAGTGATCGCCCTGTTGTTCCTGAGGTCGGCAGTGAGCGTGATCGCTGAAGCGTGGCCGGCATGGCGGGCAGCACGCCACCAGTGATTCAGTTACGGTGGTGCCTGCTTGGGCAGATCGCCACCTGTTGTGAGCGAATGCGTCGTGGAGTTCGGCAGGAAGACTTTTGGGGCGCGTGGCCGTGGTGACGACTGTGTGGGAGGGGCTCTGGGATATCGGCTCCATGGTCTATTGTGGCCGCAGCGCAGGCGGTGGATAGAGGCGAATGGAAACGAGAGGCAAACTGAGAGAAAGGGAGGCGCTGTCGCCAACTGGCTTCTATGACCAATACTATGCGGAAAGTGGCCTGGATCAGGAAACCGTAATGGAGCTGCTGGAGCACGTTGCAGATGAGCTTCGATTGCCTTCCGGGAAGCTCCGTCCCGCAGATCGGTTTTCGAAGGAACTGTCGCCTGGTGAAGCTCATAACTGGGACTCGGGGTATGGAGCTTTAATATTCGAGTTTCAATCGCTCGCTAAGGAACGTGGTGTTACAGTCGATCGGCGGGTGGACTCGCTCAACGACTACATTCGTATCATGGCGGGTATCTATTGATGAGATTGATGCGTCCTTGAGCGGCTATCGGCGTGAGATTTCACAGTGCGTACTGAGGACTCGGGGATGCCAAAGGTGAGGTGTGCCGCCGCTGTCATTACCGGCCTGGTTCTGGCGGGCTGTGCAACATCGGGTGGCGATATGATCGTGCGCGTCTCGGGAAGCGTGCCGCCAGGTCAGGGTGACGTTCGCGCTCTCGATTGTGAGCTGAGCATGCTTGGGGAAGGCGAAGGCGTAGTTTCGTCGAAACCGGTTGGAAGCACATTCTCGGTCCCCATGATGGTCGTTGCAGGGCCGGAACCCAGAAGCTACCAGTTCGCCGTCGAATGCAGGGACGGTCGAAGGTTCGCATCCAGGGAAGTTCAGATCAGTAGTCGGCGGTCCTATGCCAGGGATCTCAACCTTGGGGAGCTTCAGGAGTGATGAGAGAGAGGAAGGGTCGACCGAGGTCGCACCGCCGTCGTATGCATCTGACGGATTCCAGTAGATGAATGAAGATTTCAACGCGCTCGAATGGTGTGACGCCACCTTGCTGGCCATCAACATCGACAGAAGCAATCCTGGCGTATGTGATGAGGTAAAGGTGCAGGTGCGCTGGCCGGATGGCCGGCAGGCAACCGTTTGCTTCCCGGAAGCCTACGGGTGCTCGGCGCTCATGAACTTCGGCGTGCTGGGTGAGGAGGGAATAGAGTTCGCCAGGGTCGACGATGACGAGCCGGGACTCGCCGATCTTCTTGATCGTTGGAAGGCGGTCGGCTATCCGCTGTCCGGCCTGAAGTGTTTCCGTATCGAGACCAGCTCGACCGGAAGCGTCATTCTCATCTACGCCAGGACATGGCGGATCGAGCATCTGCCGATGGTGGATGCAGTGCCCTGAAGGACATCCCATGCCCAGATTCCTCACCCCCGACGAGGTCTCCCTCATCCACAGGCTGCTGCCGGAGACGACCGAGCTGTCCGAACGGTTGTTGAAGGATCTGGCGCTCGCTCAGGTGGAGGATGTGGGTGTCGTCGGATTCGGGGGCGTGGTGTTCCTGTCCAGCACGACCCGGCTTTTCGGCAGTGACATTGCTACGGCCATGCTTGCCGATGCTGACGGCGTGCCGGTGAGAGTCACCCTGTGCCTGGATAATCACGATCAGCTCTTCGAGCTGGAGCTGTGGAAGGTGGACTTCTCGCCGATCATCGGCGTCGATCTGAGAAGCGCTTTCAGCGAGCACTGACGCCTGTTGAAGGCGGTCCTCACTGAAGGCCGTTGCGCATGGCGTTCACCCTTCGGGCTGCAGCCGCCCCACCGCCTGCGCGCACAACGACTGGCAGGCCATCACCAACCCCTCCATCACTCGGTCGCCCACGTATTGCTCGGGTTCGCCGTTCTGGCGGGTGCGCTCCGCCGCCAGCAGCATTTCCAGCACCACCCGCAATCCACTCAACGCGCAATCGGCATCGGCCAGGGCCAGGCAGCGGCCGGGCAGTTGATGCCGCTCCGGCCAGGGTTGGCCATCGGCCGCCGCACCGGAGCCGATGCGGTGGAGGTTGGCAATGAAGGTGTTCCTGTCCACTGCGGGCGCAGCCTGTGGCGAACCGTCGTCGTGGGCGGTGCTGCGGTAGGCGTGGATGCGGGAAGTCCGATTCGTTCATGGCAAGGCTCCGTGCAGGGCAATCGGTAGCCGCCACTCATAAAAGTGGCGGACGGTACGTGGTTCGAACACCGGGTTGATGTCAGTCCGGCGGGCCCGAAGGCCCCCACGCACCGCCCGCCATAGCCGGCAGACGGATTGCCAGCCGGCGCCACGCTGAGGTGACGCCGGCTGGCAAGCGCATACATCAACATCAACTCGGGTGTTCGAAGCCCGGCCACCCTTTTCCGGTGGCACGCCATCTGAGCCCCTGGCGCTGTGCAATGCCAATCAGAAGAGTTGCAAACATCACTCGATTGGAGACGCTTTCGGCATTCTCCCACGCTGTTAAGCACCGCCAGCGCTGGCTGGCGTGGTGATCCGCCCGAACCGTGCAATCTGCGACAGGTGTCGAGGTTGGGGGAGGGAAGGGCGCGGGTGGGAAGGGGCGATGGCGACAGGCTCCGCAGGGGCCTGAGTCGAGCATCGCTCGACGCTACAGACGCCAAAGCGTGACGTGCGACTCGGGTTGACGTTCCCAGCCACCAAGCGCAGGCTGGTCCGGCACGTTTCCTAACCAGAAGGAGACTTATGACCGCCACCGCTTCCCTGCATCCGACGCCCGATACCCCGGGGCGTTCACGGCTCTGGAGTGTGTTCTGGCTGCAGGGCGTCATTCCCAGCAACATTCTGTGGGCGGTAGCCCTCTGGGCCCTGGTCAACCAGCGCACCACGCTGCTGCTGGGGGTCTTTGCCGTGCTGCTGCTCTATACCGGCTGGATCATCCCGGCGGTCTGGCGGGCGGCGCCCACCGCGCGCACCCCCAACCTGGGCGTGGCCGCGCGCGGGCTGACCGTCGCCTGGGGCCTGAACACCGTGCTGGTGATCTTCTTCCTGACCCTGCAGCTGGTGGCTCAATAGAACTGAACAGGCTCGCCGCCCCGGTCGAAGGCGGCGAAGCGGCCGATCTGACCGTCATGGATGGCGTTGACCATCAGCTGCAGCGGGCGCGCGGCTTCGTCGCTGTTGGGCGCGAAACCGGCGCGGCCGTCCAGCGCCGCCACGAAGACCAGGTCCCAGTCGATGCCGGTGGTGGTCGATTCGGTGGCCAGCGCCTGGAAGCTGGACACCTCGGCCGGCAGCTTGTCCACGCACAGCACCGGCGACAGGGTGCCGCCCTCGCGGCGGTCATGCCGGTCGCGCTGGTCGTCGGTGGGCGATTCGGGCAGCTCGGCGCGCACGAATACGAACAGCAAGCGTTGCGGTTCAGCCTGCTGGCCTGCGGCGTGCAGCAGTTGCTGGAAATCGTTCATCATCATGAGGGTTGTCACACGCCCGCTGCACGGAAAGCCGCATGCTGCCATAACGCCTGCCGCGCGGGGCCGAAGACGATTGATTTAAGTCATGCCCATGGAACTGACTGCCGCGTACTCTGGCAATCGTTCCAGCAGACGAGGGTTTCCGGGCCGTTCCGGGCACAGGCAAGACGGTGGAGCAACAAGGTGGACCAGCCATGAGCCAACTCACCGACGGTTTCGGACGCAGCTTTCCGTACCTGCGCCTGTCGTTGACCGAAGCCTGCAACTTCCGTTGCAGCTACTGCCTGCCCGACGGTTACCAGGCCGATGGCCGCCCGCGCTTCCTGCAGGTGGATGAAATCGCGCGCCTGGTGCGCGCGTTTGCCGCGCTGGGCATGAGCAAGATCCGCCTGACCGGTGGCGAGCCCAGCCTGCGCAAGGACCTGGACGAGATCATCGCCACCGTGGCGGCGGTGCCGGGCATCCGCAAGGTGGCCATCACCACCAATGGCACGCTGCTGCCGCGGCGCCTGCCGGGCTGGCACCGCGCCGGCCTGACCGCGCTGAACGTGAGCATGGACAGCCTGCAGCGCGAACGCTTCAGGACCATCACCGGGCATGACCGCCTGCCGGAGATCGAACAGGGCCTGGCGCTGGCACAGGCGTTGGGCCTGCCCGCGATCAAGCTCAACGCGGTACTGCTGCGTGGCCTGAACGACAACGAGCTGCCGCAGTGGATGGACTACCTGCGCGACCGCCCCTTCAGCGTGCGCTTCATCGAACTGATGCGCACCGGCGACAACGAAGCCTATTTCCAGCGCCACCACCTGCGCGCCGACCTGGTGATCGAGCAGCTGCTGGCGGCCGGCTGGCACGAGCGTCCGCGCGCGGCCGATGCCGGCCCGGCGCGTGAGTTCGGGCATCCGGACCATCGCGGCAGCATCGGCATCATCGCCCCGTATTCGCGTGACTTCTGCAAGGGCTGCAACCGCCTGCGGGTGACCGCCAAGGGCGACCTGCGGCTGTGCCTGTTCGGCGAGTTCGGCGTGCCGCTGCGCCCGCTGCTGCAGCGCGACGATGACCACGACGCGTTGCTGGCACGCATCACCACACAGCTTGGCCTGAAAGCGGCCGGGCATGGACTGCACCAGGGCCAGACCGGGCTGACCCCGCACCTGGCCTCCATCGGAGGATGAGCAACACGATGAGTGGGGAATTGAATGCGGCCTTCCATATGGCCGATGTCCGCGACAAGCGCATCACCCGCCGCCGTGCGGTGGCGGTGGGCGAGCTGCATGCCGGTCCGGTGGCCTATCCGCTGATCGTCGAGCGCCGCCTGCCCAAGGGCGATGCGCTGGTGATGGCCGAGATTGCCGGCCTGCAGGGCGCCAAGATGGCCTCGATGCTGATGCCGCTGTGCCACCCGTTGCCGCTGGAGCTGGTGCAGGTGTTCTGCGCGGCGGTACCGGAACGGCAGGCGATCCGCGTGTGGTGCGAGTGCGCCAGCGAGGCGCGCACCGGCGTTGAGATGGAGGCACTGGCTGGCGTCAACGCGGCGCTGCTGACCCTGTACGACCTGAGCAAGCCGGTGGAACCGGCGCTGCGCATCGAGGGCATCCGCCTGCTGTTCAAGGAAGGTGGCAAGCGCGGCGTGTGGCTGCACCCGGATGGCATGGACGATGCCGAGCGCGCGCGCTTCAAGCCGCGTGCGCCGAAGGGGCTGGAGGGCGCGGCCTGTGCAGTGATCACGCTGAGCGATCGCGCCAGCGAGGGCACCTATGAGGATGTGTCCGGCCCGACCCTGGTCGCCGGCGTGAAAAAGCTGGGCGGCGAGGTTGTGGCGGCCGAGGTGTTGCCCGATGGCATCGAGCCGTTGGCGGGCCGCCTGCAGGCTCTGGCGGCCGAGGGCGTGCGCCTGTGCCTGTGTACCGGCGGTACCGGGCTGGGCCCGCGTGACCTGACCCCGGAGGCGCTGCGTTCCTTGAACGCGCGGCCGGTGCATGGCCTGGCGCAGATGGTGCGGGCACTGAGCGCACAGCACACGCCGATGGCCTGGCTGAGCCGCGCCGAGGTGGTGCAGCTGGGCAACATGCTGGTGTTCGCGCTGCCGGGCAGCCCGAAGGCGGCGGCGCAGTGCCTGGATATCCTGGCGCCGGTGCTGGGCCACGCCTTGGCGATGGTCGACGGTGGTGGCCACTGATGATTGCCTATAGCGAAGCCTTGCAGCACCTGCTGGATGCGGCCACGCCGCTGCCGGCCGAGCGCCTGCCGCTGCATGAGGCCGGCGGCCGCACTCTGGCCAGTGACATCATCAGTGAGCAGTCGCTGCCGCCGTTCGACAATTCTGCGATGGACGGCTTCGCGCTGCGCGCCAACGGCGCGACGTTCGAAGCCGGTACCGAATTCGCGGTGCAGGGTTGGCAGGCGGCCGGCGATGCCGGCGCCGAAGGCGGCGAGGGTGCCTGGGAAATCATGACCGGCGCGCGCATGCCGGTTGGGCTGGATACGGTGGTGCCGGTCGAGAACGTGGACGTCCTCGCCAGCGAGGATGGACGCCCGATCCGCATCGCCTTGAAGGGCACGGTCAAGCCGGGCCAGAACGTGCGCCTGCGCGGCCAGGATGTGAGCGACGGCGAACGTGTGCTGCAGGCCGGGCAGGTGCTGGACATCAATGCGCGCACCCTGCTGCATGCCATCGGCGTGGGCCAGGTGGCGGTGGTGGCGCGGCCGAAGGCGGCAGTGATCGCCACCGGCAAGGAGCTGGTGACCGAGGCGGCGCAGACGCTGGAATCCGGCCAGATCCGTGACAGCAACCGGCCGTATCTGGTCGGCCGCCTGCAGGCTGCGGGTGCCGAAGTGGTCTGGCAGGGCACCGTGGGCGATGACGTGGCCGCGTTCAATGCGGTGCTGGATGAAGCGCTGGCTGCCGGCGCGCAGCTGCTGATCAGCACTGGCGCCGTGTCGGCCGGTCGCTACGATTTCGTTCCCGATGCACTGCGTGGCCGTGGTGCGCGCATCGTGTTCCACAAGGTAGCGATCCGCCCCGGCAAGCCGCTGCTGTTTGCGGTGCTGCCCAATGGCGCGCTGTATTTCGGCCTGCCCGGCAACCCGGTCTCGGCCGCCGTGGGCCAGCGCTTCTTCGTCGAGCCGGTGCTGCGGCGTCTGCTGGGGCTGGCACCGGAAACCGTGTTGCAGCTGCCGCTGCAGGCTGACGTGCGCAAGCCGCCGGGCCTGCGCTTCCATGCGCGGGCGCGGGTGGAAGTGGACGGTCAGGGGCGCCTGAGTGCGCGCGTGCTGTCCGGGCAGGAGTCGTTCCGTTTGATGTCCATGCTGCAGGCCAACGCCTGGGTGGTGCTGGAGGCCGAGGGAGACCTGGCCAACGCTGGCACTTACGTGCGCGTGCAGGGCTGGGGTCACCATGACCCGGTGCAGCTGGCGAGCCAGGAGTCATGATGAAACAGGTGAATCTGCAGTTGTTTGGTGCGTTTTCCGATCTGGATGCCAGCCGCGAAATCGCGGTGGAGGTGGCCGGTAGCACCGTGGCCGACTTGCGCCAGGCACTGCGCGAGCTGCTGCCGACGCGTTGGCCGGGTTTCCGCGCCGGCCTGCTGGACTACTCGGCATTTGCCGACCAGCAACGCGTGCTGCGTGACCACGAAGCGCTGCCCGACGATGGCCGGGTGGCGATCCTGCCTCCGGTGAGCGGGGGCTGAGCGATGAGCGAGAAGATCATCGCCAAGGTGGTGGACCGCGCGCAGGCGGCGATCGATCCGGCCGAGGGCATCGCTGCGGTGTCCGATCCGGGGTTCGGTGGCATCGACGTGTTCATCGGCAAGGTGCGCGACGTCAACATCGGCCGGCCGGTGACCGGGATCACCTACGACCTGTTCGAGCCGTTGGTGTTGAACGAGTTCAAGCGCTTGGCCGCCGAGGTTGAGGCTACGTTTGGACCGAAGCTGAAGCTGTATGTGGCCCACGCCAAGGGCCGCCTGGGTATCGGCGATGTGGCGGTGGTGGTGGCGGCGGGCAGCCCGCACCGTGACGAGGCGTTCCGTGCCTGCCGGCAGTTGATCGAGGTGGTGAAGCACCAGTGCCCGATCTGGAAGCAGGAGCATTACGAGGACGGCGACAGCGAGTGGAGCGAGGGCTGCAGCCTGTGCCACGCGGACAGCGAGCCCGCACATGCCCATGACCATGCGCACGACCACCAGCATTGAGTCCGCTGCAGCCACGCATGGCGTGGCTCTACTGCGGGGTGCCCGGGCGATGCCATGCGTGGATGCTTCTGCGGTGGATCTGGCCGGTGCAGCCACGCATGGCGTGGCTCTACCACCGAATGTCTGGATGGCTGCGGGGTTCAGTAGATCCACGCCATGCGTGGATGTGGCCTTCCCGATGAATCCGGCCGACGCAGCCACGCATGGCGTGGCTCTACTGCGATGAGCATCAACGGCATCGTGCTGGCCGGCGGCCTGTCCAGCCGGATGGGCCGCGACAAGGCGCTGCTGCCGTGGCAGGGGCGCACGCTGCTGGAACACATGCGTGGCCTGCTGCTGCAGGCCGGCGTCGAACGGGTGTGGGTGAGCGGCGACTATCCGGCCTTCGGCGGCATCCCCGATCAAGTGGCGCGCTGCGGTCCCCTGGGTGGACTGCACAGCGTGATGCAGCAGATGCCCGATGGCCCGGCCTGGGTGGTAGCGGTGGATACGCCGTTGCTGGCGCCGCGGCTGCTGCAACGGCTGGGTGCCGAGGGGCAGGGCGCATGCACGATCTTTGACGGGCATCCCTTTCCCATGCTGTTGAATGTGGACAATGCCACTCGTAGCGTGCTGGCCGCGATGCTGGATGATGCGGACGGACGCCGCTCGGTACAGGCCTTCCAGCGCCGCCTGCAGATGCACGCGCTGCCGCTGGAAAGCGTTGACGAAGCCTGCCTGGTCAACTGCAATACCCCCGAACAATGGGAGGATGTTGCGTCATGAAAGTGCAGTTGCAGGACCAATCGGTACGGCTTCGCCTGGACGAGGCCGAACTGGCGCGCCTGCTGGCCGGTGAATCGGTCGAGAACATGACCCGCTTCGGCGGTATCGAGGGCTGGGGCATGGCGGTGTCGCTGCATGGCGGCGATCAACCGGTGCTGCTCGATGGTGGCACCTTCTGCCGCCTGGTACTGCCGCGCCCGGCCGTCGAGGCCTTGGCGGCGCGGTTGCCGTGCCGGGATGGCCTGCCATTCGACATTGCCCTGGAAGACGGCAGCCAGCTTCAGCTGCAGTTCGATGTGGACGTGCGCGACAGCGTGCGCCAGCGCGGGGTGACCCGCCGCAACACCGCTTCACCGGTTTGACATTTGTCAGGGGCACGGCGGAAACCGGCCCCTGATTGATCCAGATCAACCCCGTCGTTGTTGCTGCGCGGCTTAATGGCTGCATGACGACGGGTCACAACTTGAAAGCAATACCCACGTCATTCCACAGCCTTGGAGCCATGTATGACCGTCGGTAGCGATCCTGTTGTCCGCAGCACTGCCCGTCCGGGTCGCGTCATCAGCGACTGGACGCCGGAGGACCCCGGCTACTGGGAGCGCACCGGCAAGCGGGTCGCCACCCGCAACCTGGTCATCTCGATTCCCTCGCTGCTGCTGGCCTTCTCGGTCTGGGTGCTGTTCTCGGCGGTGTCGATCAGCCTGCCGAAGATCGGCTTCAACTTCGGTACCGACCAGCTGTTCTGGCTGGTGGCGCTGCCCAGCCTGTCCGGCGCCACGCTGCGCATCTTCTATTCGTTCGTGATTCCGATCTTCGGTGGCCGCCGCTGGACTGCGCTGTCCACGGCCTCGCTGCTGGCGCCGACGCTCTGGCTCGGCTTTGCGGTACAGGACCCGGCCACGCCGTACGGGGTGTTCGTGGCCATCGCGATCCTGTGCGGCTTCGGTGGTGCGAATTTCTCGTCGTCGATGTCCAACATCTCCTTCTTCTACCCCAAGCAGAAGCAGGGCCTGGCGCTGGGCCTGAACGCCGGCCTGGGCAATGTGGGCGTGTCGGTGGCGCAGGCGGTGATCCCGCTGGTCATCACCGTGGGCGTGTTCGGTGCGCTGGGTGGTGCACCGCAGTCCACGGTGGAGGGTGGGGCACCGCTGTTCCTGCAGAACGCCGGCTTCATCTGGGTGCCAGCGATTGCGCTGTGCGCCATCGCGGCCTGGTTCGGCATGAACGACCTGACCAGCGCCCGCTCGTCGTTCTCCGAGCAGGCGGTGATCTTCCGCCGCAAGCACAACTGGCTGATGTGCTGGTTGTATATCGGCACCTTCGGTTCCTACATCGGCTTCTCGGCCGGCTTCCCGATGCTGGTGAAGAGCCAGTTCCCGGAGGTGAACCCGCTGGCCTACGCCTTCATCGGCCCGCTGCTGGGCGCACTGATGCGCTCGGTGGGCGGCAGCATGGCCGACCGCTGGGGCGGTGCACGCCTGACCTTCTGGGTGTTCGCGCTGATGATCGCGGCCGTGTTCGGCGTGCTGCACTTCCTGCCCAGCCATGGCCAGGGCGGCAACTTCCATGGCTTCCTGCTCAGCTTCATGGCGCTGTTCGTGCTCAGTGGCATCGGCAACGGCACCACGTTCCGCATGATCCCGGTGATCTTCCGCACCCTGCATGAGCGCTGGTCGGCCAACGACAACGCCGAGGGCAAGGCCACGGCTGCTCACCAGGCCAGCATCGAGTCGGCCGCGGTGGTCGGCTTCTCCGGTGCGATCGGTGCCTATGGCGGCTTCTTCATTCCCAAGAGCTACGGCTCGTCCATCACCTTGACCGGCAGCCCCGACATGGCGCTGTACGGATTCGTTGTTTTCTACGTCACCTGCCTGGCCGTGACCTGGTGGTGGTACTACCGGCGCGGTGCTGAGACACCCTGCTGACGACATGAAAACGCACCGCAGCCAGATGACACACACAGCCACGATGCCGATGTCCGCAAAGGGAGACCCCCGATGAGTTATTTCCTCGATCGCTTGCAGTTCTTCAAGCGTGACCCCCAGACCTTTGCCGATGGCCACGGATTCGCCAAGAGCGAAGGCCGTGACTGGGAAAACAGCTACCGCGCCCGCTGGCAGTACGACAAGATCGTGCGTTCCACCCACGGCGTGAACTGCACCGGCTCCTGCAGCTGGAAGATCTACGTCAAGAACGGCCTGGTCACCTGGGAAACCCAGCAGACCGACTACCCGCGCACGCGCCCGGACCTGCCCAACCATGAACCGCGTGGCTGCCCGCGTGGCGCCAGCTATTCCTGGTACCTGTACAGCGCCAACCGGCTGAAATACCCGCTGATCCGCGGCACGCTGCTGCGCCTGTGGCGCGAAGCGCGCAAGAGCAAGGCGCCGGTCGATGCCTGGGCCAGCATCGTGGAGGACAAGGAGAAGGCGCGTTCGTACAAGACCCGCCGCGGCATGGGCGGGTTCGTGCGCCTGCAGTGGGAAGAGGCCAACGAGATCATCGCCGCCTCCAACCTGTACACGGTGAAGCAGTACGGCCCGGACCGCGTGGTCGGCTTCTCGCCGATCCCGGCGATGTCGATGGTGTCCTATGCCGCCGGTGCGCGCTACCTGTCGCTGCTGGGCGGCGCCTGCCTGTCGTTCTACGACTGGTACTGCGATCTGCCGCCGGCCTCGCCACAGATCTGGGGCGAGCAGACCGACGTGCCCGAATCGGCCGACTGGTACAACAGCCGCTACATCATCGCCTGGGGCTCGAACGTGCCGCAGACGCGCACGCCCGATGCGCACTTCTTCACCGAGGCGCGCTACAACGGCACCAAGACGGTGGCGATCTGCCCGGACTATTCCGAGCTGGCCAAGCTGACCGATCATTGGCTGCACCCGAAGCAGGGCACCGATGCGGCGCTGGCCTTCGCCTTCGGCCATGTGATCCTGCGCGAGTTCCACGTCGATTCCCCCTCGCAGTATTTCCAGGACTACTGCCGCCAGTACTCGGACATGCCGATGCTGGTGCGCCTGGAGCGCCGCGACGACGGCCGCCTGGTGCCGGGCCGTTTCCTGCGTGCCAGTGAACTGGGCGGGCTGGGTGAAGCCAACAACCCGGACTGGAAGACCCTGGCCTATGACGAGACCAGCGGCCAGATCGTGGTGCCGAACGGCTCGATCGGCTTCCGCTGGGGCGAGAAGGGCAAGTGGAACATCGAGGAGAAAGAAAGCAAGGGCGCCGATACGCGCCTGCGCCTGAGCCTGGCCGATGGCCATGAGGGCATCGAAGCGGTGAGCTTCCCGTACTTCGGTGGCATCGAGACCGATGGCTGGACCGCTGCGCCGGCCGACGACGTGCTTGAGCGCAACATCCCGGTGCGTCGCCTGGCCCTGGCCGATGGCGGCGACACCCTGGTGGCCACGGTCTACGACCTGCTGCTGGCCCAGTACGGCGTGGACCGTGGCTTTGGCGGCGGCAACGTGGCATCGAGCTTCGACGACATGGTGCCGGGCACGCCGGCTTGGCAGGAGCGCATCACCGGCGTGTCGCGCGCCGAGGTGATCGAGATCGCCCGCGAGTTCGCACGTACCGCCGACAAGACCCATGGCCGTTCGATGATCATCGTCGGCGCGGGCATGAACCACTGGTTCCACAACGACATGAACTACCGTGGCCTGATCAACATGCTGATCATGTGCGGTTGCGTGGGCCAGACCGGTGGTGGTTGGGCGCATTACGTGGGCCAGGAGAAGCTGCGCCCGCAGACCGGCTGGCAGCCGCTGGCGTTCGGCCTGGACTGGAGCCGCCCACCCCGCCACATGAACGGCACCTCGTTCTTCTACTTCAACACCGGGCAGTGGCGCTACGAGAAGCTGCAGGTGGATGAGCTGCTGTCGCCGCTGGCGGACGCGAGCAAGTACAGCGGCAGCCTGGCCGACCTGAACCTGCGCGCGGTGCGCATGGGCTGGTTGCCGTGTGCGCCGCAGCTGGACCGCAACCCGCTGCAGCTGGCACGCGAGGCGGACGCGGCGGGCGTTGCCCCGGCCGACTACGCGCTGGGCAAGTTCAAGGACGGCTCGCTGGACTTCGCGTTTGCCGACCCGGATGCACAGCAGAACCACCCGCGGATGATGTTCATCTGGCGCTCGAACCTGCTGGGTTCCTCGGGCAAGGGCCACGAATACATGCTGCGGCACCTGCTCGGCACGCGCCATGGCCTGCAGGGCAAGGACCTGGGCGAGATGGGGGCGATCAAGCCGGAGGAGGTGAAGTGGCGTGACGAGGCACCGGAAGGCAAGCTGGACCTGCTGGTCACGCTCGACTTCCGCATGTGCACCACCGCGCTGTACTCGGACATCGTGCTGCCCACGGCCACCTGGTACGAGAAGGACGACCTCAACACCTCGGACATGCACCCGTTCATCCACCCGCTGTCGAAGGCGGTGGACCCGGCCTGGGAATCGCGCAGCGACTGGGAGATCTTCAAGGAGGTCGCCCGCACGGTGAGCGAGATGGCGCCGGGCGTGCTGGGCGTGGAGAAGGACCTGGTGCTGGTGCCGACCCTGCACGACACCCCGAACGAGCTGGGCATGCCGTTCGGCGTGGCCGACTGGAAGAAGGGCGAGTGCGAGGCCATCCCGGGCCAGACCATGCCGTCGATGACGGTGGTGGAGCGCGACTACCCGAACCTGTACCGCAAGTTCACCTCGCTGGGACCGCTGCTGGACACGCTGGGCAACGGCGGCAAGGGCATGAGCTGGGACACGAAGCACGAGGTCGAATTCCTCGGCAAGCTCAACCACACCGTGCACGACGCGGGCGTCAGCCAGGGTCGACCGGCCATTTCGACCGCGATCGACGCGGCCGAGGTGATCCTGCACCTGGCGCCGGAAACCAATGGCCACGTGGCAGTGAAGGCCTGGGAATCGCTGGGGACCTTCACCGGCCGTGAGCACACCCACCTGGCGGTGGGCAAGGAGCACGAGGCGATCCGCTTCCGTGACATCCAGGCACAGCCGCGCAAGATCATCTCCTCGCCGATCTGGTCGGGCCTGGAGGACGACAACGTCAGCTACAACGCTGGCTACACCAACGTGCACGAGCTGATTCCGTGGCGCACGGTGACCGGCCGCCAGCAGTTCTACCAGGACCACGAGTGGATGATCGACTTCGGCGAGGCCTTCATGGGCTACCGGCCGCCGGTCAACACACGCACGGTGGAGCCGCTGCTGAACCAGCGCCCGAACGGCAACAAGGAGATCGTGCTGAACTGGATCACCCCGCACCAGAAGTGGGGCATCCACAGCACCTACAGCGACAACCTGATCATGCAGACACTGTCGCGCGGTGGTCCGATCGTGTGGTTGAGCGAGGATGACGCGCGCAGTGCCGGCATCGTCGACAACGACTGGATCGAGCTGTTCAACGTCAACGGTGCGATCGCCGCGCGTGCGGTGGTCAGCCAGCGCGTGATGCCGGGCATGGCGATGATGTACCACGCCCAGGAACGCATCATCAACGTGCCGGGCTCGGAGATTTCCGGGACCCGTGGCGGCATCCACAACTCGGTGACCCGCATCGTGCTCAAGCCCACCCACATGATCGGCGGCTACGCGCAGCTGGCCTACGGCTTCAACTACTACGGCACCTGCGGCACCAACCGCGACGAGTTCGTGATCGTACGCAAGATGGACAAGATCGATTGGTTGGACGATGAGCAGCCCGCTGGTGCTTCGGCATCGGCCAGCAAGGAGGTGGTGTGATGAAGGTCCGTGCACAGATCGCGATGGTGCTGAACCTGGACAAGTGCATCGGCTGCCATACCTGCTCGATCACCTGCAAGAACGTCTGGACCTCGCGCGAGGGCGTCGAGTACGCCTGGTTCAACAACGTGGAAACCAAGCCGGGCATCGGCTACCCCAAGGAATGGGAAAACCAGGACAAGTGGAACGGCGGCTGGGTGCGCACCCGCGCCGGCAAGCTGGTGCCACGTGCCGGTGGCCGCTGGCGCATGCTGGCCAAGATCTTCGCCAACCCGGACCTGCCGCAGATCGACGACTACTACGAGCCGTTCGATTTCGACTACCAGAACCTGCACACCGCCAAGGACAGCCAGCACCAGCCCACTGCGCGGCCGCGTTCGCTGATCAGTGGCGAGCGCATGCAGAAGATCGAGTGGGGCCCGAACTGGGAGGAAATCCTCGGTTCGGAGTTCAGCAAGCGCTCGCGCGACTACAACTTCGACCAGGTGCAGAAGGAGATCTACGGCGCCTTCGAGAAGACCTTCATGATGTACCTGCCGCGCCTGTGCGAGCACTGCCTCAACCCGGCGTGCGTGTCGGCGTGCCCGTCGGGTGCGATCTACAAGCGCGAGGAAGACGGCATCGTGCTGATCGACCAGGACAAGTGCCGTGGCTGGCGCATGTGCGTGTCGGCGTGCCCGTACAAGAAGATCTACTACAACTGGAAGAGCGGCAAGTCGGAGAAGTGCATCTTCTGCTACCCGCGCATCGAGATGGGCGAGCCGACGGTGTGTTCGGAAACCTGCGTGGGCCGCATCCGCTACCTGGGCGTGATGCTGTACGACGCCGACCGCATCGCCGAGGCGGCTTCTGTGGCCGCCGAGAAGGACCTGTACCAGGCCCACCTGGACATCTTCCTGGATCCGAACGATCCGGCGGTGATCGCCGCCGCGCGCAAGGAGGGCATCCCGGACAGCTGGCTCGATGCGGCCAAACAGTCGCCGGTGTACAAGCTGGCGATCGACTGGAAGCTGGCGCTGCCACTGCACCCGGAGTACCGCACGCTGCCGATGGTCTGGTACGTGCCGCCGCTGTCGCCGATCCAGTCCGCCGCCGAGCGTGGCCGCGTGGGTATGAGCGGCGAACTGCCGGACGTGGCCTCGCTGCGCATCCCGATGCGCTACCTGGCCAACCTGCTGACGGCGGGTGACGAGGCGCCGGTGGTGCGTGCGCTGGAACGGCTGATGGCGATGCGTGCCTGGCGCCGGGCCAAGAATGTGGACGGCGTGGAAGACACCGCCGTGCTGGAACAGACCGGACTGAGCATCGCCCAGGTGGAAGAGATGTACCGCTACCTGGCCATCGCCAACTACGAGGACCGTTTCGTGATTCCGACCGGCCACCGCGAGTACGCCAACGATGCCTTCGGCGAGCGCGGCGGCTGCGGCTTCACCTTCGGCAACGGCTGCAATGGTGACAGCCCGGCCGATCTGTTCGGCCAGCGCAAGAGCACCACCTTCGTGGTGGACAAGGGCCCGAACCACCGCCGCAAGGAGGTGGTGTGATGAGCGTGCTCAAGCTGGTCGGGGTGCTGCTGGATTACCCACGTGAAGAACTGTGGCAGCACGGCGAGGAACTGCTCGCCGCCTGCGACGACCCGGCGCTGAGCGCCGCCCGCCGCCAGCAGCTGCGCAGCTTCGTGCAGCAGCTGCTGGACACCGATGCGCTGGACGCACAGGCCGCATGGCTGGCCAGTTTCGACCGCGGCCGCTCGATGAGCCTGCTGCTGTTCGAACACATCCATGGCGAGTCGCGCGACCGCGGCCAGGCCATGGTCGATCTGGTCGAGACCTACCGCCGTAACGGCTTCGAACTGGATGCGCGCGAGTTGCCGGACTACCTGCCGCTGCTGCTGGAGTTCCTGGCCCATCGCCCCGGCAGCGAGGCCCGCGAGTGGCTGCATCACATCGGCCACATCGCCGGGATGCTGGCGGCACGTGCCGCCGAGCGCGAGCTGCCGCACCGGGTGCTGTTCGAGATCCTGGTCGAAGCCGGTGACGGCAAGGCCGATCTGCAGGCGCTGCGCCAGCGTGCCAGCGAAGAAGTCCGCGACGATACCGCCGAGGCCATAGACCGCTTGTGGGAGGAGGAGGCGGTGCGCTTCGGCGCCGAAGCCCCTGCCGAAGACTGCAAGCCGCCCGTGCGTTCGCCGGCCCGTCCTTCGCATCGAGAGGTCCAGCCATGAGTTACTCCCTGCATCAATTCGCCTTCCAGTACTACCCGTACATCGCCGTGGCGGTGCTGCTGATCGGCAGCTGGGCGCGCTATGACAAGGCCATGTACACCTGGCGCACCGGCTCCAGCCAGATGCTGTCGGACAAGGGCATGCGGATCGGCAGCAACTGCTTCCACATCGGCATCCTGGCCATCCTCGGTGGCCACCTGGTCGGCCTGCTGACCCCGCACGCGGTGTACGAGCACTTCATCACCTCGTCGCAGAAGCAGATGCTGGCAATGGTGGTCGGCGGTGTGTTCGGCGCACTGTGCTTCATCGGCATCAGCATCCTGCTGGTACGCCGCTTGTTCAATGCGCGGGTACGGGCCACCGGCAGCTTCGGTGACACGCTGGTGCTGGTGCTGCTGTTCGCCCAGCTGTGCCTGGGCCTGTACAGCATCCGCATCTCGTCCGGCCACCTGGACGGTGGGGTGATGGTGCAGCTGGCCGAATGGGCGCAGCACATCGTGACCTTCCGTGCCGGTGCCGCCGACTACATCGAGGGCGTCAGCTGGGTCTACAAGATGCACATCTTCCTGGGCCTGACCCTGTTCCTGATCGCGCCGTTCACCCGCCTGGTGCACGTGTGGAGCATTCCGATCAGCTATCTGTGGCGGCCCTACCAGGTGGTGCGCCGCCGCCAGGCCACGCTGCGCTACGGTCCGCGGGAGTAAACCATGGGCAGCCTGCCGAAATTCCTGCCGATCACCGTGATCGACTCCGCCGCACCGGTGCCTGCCGAGGCGCATTCGCATCACCACGACGCGGCAGAGCAGGGGCCGCGCTCGCTCGGGCAGCCGGCGCCGTGCCGGCTGTTCGTGGACGAGACCGCGATCAGCGAGGCCGACATCGCCCGCGAGATGCAGCACCATCGGGCGATGCGCCCGGAACAGTCACGCGCCGAAGCGGCGCGTGCACTGGTGGTGCGCGAGCTGCTGCGGCTGGAAGCGCAGCGGCTGGGCCTGCAGGCACCGGAGGGCAACCGCGTAAGCGACGAGGAAGTGCTGATCCAGCAGCTGCTGGAAGACGCGATCGAAGACCGCGTGCCGACCGACGAGGACTGCCGCCGCTACTTCGAGCAGAATCCGGAGCGATTCCGCTCGCCCGATCGCGTGCGCCTGCGCCATATCCTGCTGGCCGCGCCGGCCGACGACGTGGCCGGGCGCTTCGCCGCGCGCACCGAAGGCGAGCGGCTGGTCGGACTGCTGAAGGCGTCGCCGCACCTGTTCGCCGATTTCGCCCTGCGCCATTCGCGCTGCCCCTCCAGCAGCGAGGGCGGCGACCTGGGCTGGTTGCAGCGCGGGCAGACCACGCCGGAGTTCGACCGCCAGGTGTTCCGCCTGCGCGAGGGCCTGGCCGGTTTCCCGGTGGAATCGCGCTGGGGCTACCACGTGGTCTGCGTCGATGCCCGCGAGGAAGGCCAGCCACAGCCGTTCGAGGCGGTGCTGCCACAGCTGCGTGATTACCTGGAGCTGCAGGTGCGGCAGCGTGAGGTGCAGGCCTACCTGCTGCAGCTGCAGGAACGCTACCCGGTGCGCGGGCTGGACGAGATCGACGCCGAAGCGGATATCGGCTGACCCCCATTGAACGAGGAGACCCCATGAACCAGGCCCTTGCCCCCGCCAGTGCCGGGCAGCAGCAGCGTGCGCTGTGGCTGAGCACGTTCGCCTTCACCGTGTGCTTCGCGGTGTGGATGATCTTTTCAATCATCGGCATCCAGATCAGCCAACAGCTCGGTTTGAATGACACCCAGTTCGGCCTGTTGATCGCCACGCCGGTGCTGACCGGTTCGGTCAGCCGGGTCTTCCTCGGCATCTGGTCCGACCAGTTCGGTGGCCGCAAGGTGATGGTGCTGGTGATGCTGTGTGGCGCCGTGGCCACCTGGATGCTGACCTATGCGCAGACCTACACCCAGTTCCTGATCGCCGCGCTGTGCGTGGGCATCGCCGGCGGCAACTTCTCGGTGGGCGTGGCCTACGTCTCGAAGTGGTTCCCGGCCAGCAAGCAGGGCACCGCGCTGGGCATCTTCGGTGCCGGCAACATCGGCTCGGCGGTGACCAAGCTGTTGGCGCCGCTGGTGATGGTGGCCGCGGGTTGGACCATGGTTGCCAAGGTCTGGGCGGTCGCGCTGGCCGTCACTGCGGTGCTGTTCTTCCTCTTCAGCAAGGAAGACCCGTCGCTGGAGCAGCGCCGCCGCGAGGGCGTGAAGCCGGTGCCGTTCGCCGAGCAGATGGCACCGCTGAAGAACCTGCAGGTGTGGCGGTTCTCGCTGTACTACTTCTTCGTGTTCGGCGGCTTCGTGGCACTGGCGCTGTGGCTGCCGCACTACCTGGTGGGCGCCTATGGCATGGACGTGGGCCACGCCGGCATGCTGGCGGCGTGCTACTCGATCCCGGCCAGCCTGTTCCGCGTGGTCGGTGGCTGGATGTCGGACCGGATGGGGGCGCGGCGGGTGATGTACTGGACCTTCGGCGTGTCGGCCATCTGCACCTTCCTGCTGGCCTACCCGGATACCGAGTACGTGGTGAAGGGCATCCATGGCCCGATCCATTTCCATCTGGCCATCGGCGTGGTGATGTTCACCGTGCTGGTGTTCGTGCTGGGCTTCTTCATGTCGCTGGGCAAGGCGGCGGTCTACAAGCACATTCCGGTGTACTACCCGCAGCACGTGGGTGCGGTGGGCGGTGTGGTCGGCATGATCGGCGGCCTGGGGGGCTTCATCCTGCCGATCGTGTTCGGGGCATTGAACGATGCCGTGGGCATCTGGAGCAGCTGTTTCATGCTGCTGTTCGTGCTGGTGGCTGCTGCACTGGCGTGGATGCACTTTGCGATCCGTCGCATGGAGCGCCGTCACTTCCCGCAGATCGACCGCGAGACCGACCTGCCAGAAGCCATCGATGCGGCCGCCGCCGAGCGGGTGCGCGGCAGGTGAACGGGGTTGCCGGCCAGCGGCCGGCACTACCGGGTAGCGGGGGAAAGGTAGTGCCGGCCGCTGGTCGGCATGAACCTGCCGATGCGCCACGCTTGATTTCAATCAGGGCCACGCGAAGAGGAACGCCCGAAGATGTGTGCCATGAGCTTCCACGTCGATGAGAGTGAGGACACTGCGCTGCAGGCGGCATTGCTGCGGCAACCCCGGCATGTGCTGTTTCCGGCGGCTGACCAGTTCAGCACTGGGTTTGGTGAAAGCGGCTGGCGCGCCGCCGTGCGTGCCAGCAACGAGCATCTGATCCCGCGTGGCTTGACGCTCGGCTTCCAGGCCGGTCGTGGCGGGCGCGATGTGCCGCCGCAGGCGTATCTGGACACGTTGCTGCTGGCCCTGCAGCTGCAGGCCGATGCCCTGGCCGAGGACCGCGAAGTGGTGGCGATGGTGTTGCAGCTGGGATTGGCCGAGACGTTGCCGCCGCCGCAGCTCGGCCAGCTGCTGGACGCCGTGCCGCAGCACCTGCGCACGGTGGCGCGGCCACAGGTGGAGGTGCGGCTGGATGCAGGCAGCGCGCTGTCACCAGCGCAGCTGCGTGCGGTGGGCTGCACCCGCCTGAATGTGATCGACCGTGCCGATGCGCCGGGGCCGACCCTGCTGGCACAGGCGCGGCAGGTCGGCTTCACTGCGCGCTACTACCAGCTGCGCGTGCCCGGCAGTGAGGACACCGGCTTCATCGAGCGTCTGCATGAGGTGCTGGCCGAAGCACCCGAGCGCATCCTGTTGCCGGCGCCGTGTGCGCTGCCGCAGCATCCGTCCGCCGCAAACTGGCTGCAGGCCTGGCGCCTGCTGCGCGCGGCCGGTTACGAACCGATCGGTGGTGATCACTACCAGCGCGGCGACCTGCCCAACCCGCATGGCCCGGGCGACGGCCAGCGCCATTGCGACCTGGCGGGTGTGCCACGGCGTGACCGCAGTGATTTTATCGGGCTTGGCCTGTCCGCCTGCAGCCAGATCGGCGAAGTGTTCTACCGGCTGGAGGACGAGCTGGGCGAATGGCGGGCGCGGTTGCAGTCCGGTCACATGGGCGTGGCCGCGGGCCTGATCCTGTCCGAGGACGAGCGGATGGCGGCCGAGGTGGCACAGAGCATCGCCTGCGACCATGCGCTCGATGCGGCTGCATTCGAGTGGCGTAATGATGAACCGTTCGAGGACTGCTTCGCCGAGCAGCTGCCGGCGTTGTCGCCGTTGCTGGCGCGCGGCTGGGCGCAGTGGGATGCACGCGTGCTGCGGCTGGCCGAAGAAGGACGGTTGCTGTGGCGTATGATGGCCGCATGCTTCCGGCCGGCGGCCGCCATCGCTTGAGTCCTGCCTCGATGTCTTCGAATCCGCCTTCCCAGGGCCGTCTCGGCCGGGCCATGCCGAACCCCGCTGCCGCCGATGATGGCGACGCGCTGCACTTCTGCAGTACCTGTGCGTTTTCCGATGCCTGCATGTCGCAGGGCTATGACAAGACCGCGCTGGGCGACCTGCATGTGCTGGTCGACCACGTCGGTCCGTTCCATGCGGGTGACTACATCTTCCGCGCCGGCGAATCGTTCGATTCGATAGCCGCGGTACGCGCCGGCATGGTCAAGACCTTCGTTGATGACAGCCAGGGCAACGAGCAGGTGCTGGGCTTCAGCCTGCCGGGCGAAGTGATCGGCCTGAATGCGATCCACGGTTCGCGCTTCCCCTGCAATGCGGTGGCGCTGGACACCGTGCACCTGTGCCGCATCTCGTTCCCCAAGTTGAGCCTGCTGGCCACGCGCATGCCGGGGCTGCAGGCCAAGCTGTTCAGCCTGCTCAGTGCGGAGATCGGCAAGGTCGCCACGCTGGCTGCCAACCACCGTACCGAAGAGCGCATGGCGGCGTTCCTGCTGGACATGTCCGAGCGTTACGCGCGGCGCGGCTTTTCCGCCACGCGCTTCAACCTGACGATGGCGCGTACCGAGATCGCCAATTACCTGCGGATGGCGCCGGAAACCGCCAGCCGCGTGCTGCGCCGCCTGAGCGATGATGGGATCATCACGGTGAAGCAGCGCGAGATCCTGCTGCTGCAGCCCGAGCGCCTGGCGGCGCTGGCGGTGGCCGACGAATCCGATCCGAACTGAACCTGGCCGGGAGCCGACGATGATGCGAGCTGGACTGTTGTTGCTGGGACTGCTGGCCACGGTGCCAGCCTGGGCGGCCGAGCTGACGGTGTCGGCGGCATCGAGCCTGACCGAGAGCTTCCGCGAGCTGGGCACCGCCTATGAGAAGGCGCACCCGGGGACCAAGGTCGATTTCAACTTCGCCGCGTCCGGCGTGCTGCTGCAGCAGATCAGCCGCGGCGCGCCGGTGGATGTGTTCGCGTCGGCCGATGAAACCACGATGGACCAGGCCCAGCAGCAGGACCTGCTGGTGGCCGGTACCCGCGAGGTGTTCGCGGTGAACGCGCTGTGGGTGGTGGTGCCGCCGCAGGCCAAGGCCGCGCCGCGTACCTTGAAGGACCTGGCCGGTGCCGGCGTACAGCGCATCGCGCTGGGCAACCCGGACAGCGTGCCGGTCGGCCGCTACGCCAAGGGCGCGCTGGAGGCGGCGGGCCTGTGGCCGTCGGTGCAGGGCAAGACCATCACCACGCAGAACGTGCGCCAGTCGCTGGATTACGTGGCGCGCGGTGAGGTGGATGCCGGCTTCGTCTACGCCACCGATGCGCAGGCGATGCCCGACCGGGTACGCCGTGCCTTCGCGGTGCCGGTGGCGGGGCGCATCGCCTATCCGCTGGCGGTGACCAAGGCCAGCGCGCAGCCGGCGGAGGCCAAGCGGTTTGCCGCCTTCGTACGTTCGGCGCAGGGCCAGGCGATCCTGGCCAGGCACGGGTTCGGCAAGCCCTGAGGCATGGATCTCGACTGGAGCGCACTGGGGTTGTCGCTGAAGGTGGCCGGTTGGGCCACCGCGATCAATCTGGTGCTGGGCGTGGCACTGGGCGCGCTGCTGGCGCGGCGGCGATTTCCCGGCCGTGAGCTGCTGGATTCGCTGCTGACCCTGCCGATGGTGCTGCCACCGACGGTGCTGGGGTATTACCTGCTGGTGCTGATCGGCCGCAACGGACCGATCGGTGCGTGGCTGCAGTCGTGGTTCGGCGTCAACCTGGTGTTCACCTGGCAGGCGGCGGTGATCGCTGCGGCGGTGGCTTCGCTGCCGCTGGTGTTCAAGCCGGCGCGCGCGGCGTTCGAGGAAGTGGACGGGCAGCTGGAGCAGGCCGCACGCACGCTCGGGGTGACCGAAGCAGCGGTGTTCTTCCGCATCACGCTGCCGCTGGCCTGGCGTGGCATCCTCGCCGGGCTGCTGCTGGCGTTTGCACGTGCGATGGGCGAGTTCGGCGCGACGCTGATGGTGGCAGGCAGCATTCCCGGCCGCACGCAGACGCTGTCGATCGCCATCTACGAGGCGGTGCAGGCCGGCCAGGACGGCAAGGCCAATGCGCTGGTGATCCTGACCTCGGTGGTGTGCATCGTGATCCTGCTGCTGGCCGCGCGGCTGGTGGGCGGGCATCGCCGGGAGCTGCGCGATGTGGCTTGATCTGCAGGTGCAGCGTCGGCTGCAGGCGGCCGGCCAGGATTTCGTGCTGGACGTGTCGCTGCAGTGCACGCAGCGGCAGGTGGTGCTGTTCGGACCCTCCGGTGCGGGCAA
Source organism: Stenotrophomonas sp. AG209 (assembly GCF_003550055.1). NCBI lineage: Bacteria > Pseudomonadati > Pseudomonadota > Gammaproteobacteria > Lysobacterales > Lysobacteraceae > Stenotrophomonas > Stenotrophomonas sp. AG209. The sequence goes on along the minus strand of NZ_QXDB01000001.1, from coordinate 548,913 downwards.
GAGCCTGACCCTGAAGGCAGTGGCCGGGCTGCTGCGGCCGGGCCAGGGCCATGTGCGCCTGCAGGGTCAGACCCTGTTCGATGCGGCCACCGGTGTGGATCTGCCGCCGCAACGCCGCCGGCTGGGCTACGTGTTCCAGGATTACGCTTTGTTCCCGCACCTGAGCGTGCGCCAGAACGTGGCGTTCGGTCTGCAGAAGGGGTGGTTGAATCCGCGGGTCGGCCAGCGCTTCGATGTGGTGGAGCAGTGGTTGCATGCATTCCGCATCGACGCGGTGGGTGATCTGTTGCCTTCCCAGGTGTCCGGTGGCCAGCGTCAGCGCACTGCATTGGCGCGCGCCCTGGTGACGCAGCCGCAGGCGCTGCTGCTGGATGAGCCGTTCTCCGCGCTGGACCATGACCTCCGCCAGCACCTGCGCCAGGAGCTGGAGACCGTGCTGGACAAGACTGGTATCCCGTTGCTGTTGATCAGCCACGATCCGCAGGATGTGGCCATGTTCGGCCAGCAGGTGGCGCGCATGGTGGACGGTCGCATCGTCGGCGGTTGATCGGTGATGGACGCACGGGCGATGGTTGGTTACATCTGATGGTAGTGCCGGCCGCCGGCCGGCAACCGTGGAATCCGGAGCAGCCGGCCAGGGGCCGGCCCTACCGGTTCAGAGGTTCCACGACGCTCAGGCGATGAATGGTTGCATCTGATGGTAGTGTCGGCCGCTGGCCGGCAACCGTGGAATCCAGAGCAGCCGGCCAGCGGCCGGCTCTACCGATCCAGGGTTCGTACGGTCCAGTGGTGATGGATCAATACAACTCGCAGTGCGTGCGGCCTTCGCCACGCAGCGCGTCCCAATGGCCCTCGCCGAGGATGGCATCGATGGCCCCGCGCACCGCGCCTTCCAGATGGCTCTTGTTGCCGCACAGGTACAGATGCCCGCCGCGGGCCAGTACGTCGCGCACTTCATCGCCGCGCTGCTGCAGCACATGCTGCACATAGACCTTTTCGGAGCCATCGCGCGAGAACGCGGTATGCAGGCCGGCCAGCACGCCACGCGCGTGCCAGTCCTGCAGCTGCTCGCGATACAGGTAGTCGTGCTGGCTGTGCTTCTCGCCGAACACCAGGTGCACTTCGCGTTCGCAGGCACTGGCCTGCAGCTCCTGCATCAGGCCCATCAACGGTGCGATGCCGGTGCCGGTGCCGACCAGCAGCAGCGGTGCCTCGCCGGTATCGGGCAGATGGAAGCCAGGGTTGGAGCGGCAGTACACACGGGCATGGTCAGCGCCATGCAGCAGGCTGCCGGTGGCAGTGCCGAAGCGCTCGCGCCCGCGGAGGGTGTAGCGCACTTCGCGCACGCACAGGCTCAGCTGGTCGTTGCAGGGGTGCGAGGCAATCGAATAGGCGCGCGGCAGGCGCGGTGACAGCAGTTCGCGCAGGCGGGCCAGCGGCACGCTGTCCGGCGTGGCGTGGTCCTGCAGCACGTCCAGCAGGTCCAGCCCGTGCAGGTAGGCGTCCAGCTCGCGCTTCTGGCTGACCTTCAGCAGGCCCTTCAGCACCTCGCTGCCACCGAGCCTGGTCAGTTCGCGCAGCACCCCCTTGCTCAGCAGGCGCAGCTCGCGGTCATGCAGGGTGGCGACGGCAGTGGCGTCGCCGTACCAGGTAGCCAGCGACTGCAGCAACACGGGGTCGTTCTCCGGCACCACGTGCAGGGTGTCACCGGCGCGATACGCCATGCCACTGCCGGCGATATCCAGCTGCAGGTGCCAGGCGGCCGGGTCGCTGCTGTTCAGGCGGCGGCGTTCGATAATGGGGGCGGCAAAGGCATTGTCTTCGCCATAGGCGGTGACCTGCAGGTGCAGGTCCTGGCCAGCGTTGAGGTCGCCATCCAGCACCTGGCCCAGCACCGGCTGCCATTGCTGGAAGAACTGCTCGTAGCCCAGGTCGGCGTCCACCCGATGCAGCAACGGCTGCGCCTGGCGCTCGCTCAGCGCCGCGTCCAGCGCCTTGGTGAAGCCACAGAAGCTGGGGTAGCCGGTGTCACCGAGGCCGAATACTGCATAGCGCAGGCCGCTCAGCGTCGAGGTCTGGCGCAGCGTTTCGAAGAACTGCTCTCCGTTGGCCGGCGGTTCGCCATCGCCGAACGAGCTGGAGATCGCCAGCAGCACGTCGCCGTGGCCGAGGCTGGCCACGTCGATGTCGTTGAACGGGAGCACCTGCGGCGCGTGCGGCTGCAGGTCCGCGCCCAGGCGCTGGGCCAGGGCGCGGGCATTGCCCGACTCGGACGCGAAACCCACCAGCAGGCGGCTGAAGGGCGTACTGGTCGGGAGGGCGTTCACGCGGCCTCGTAGAAATCGTCGAACTTTTCCTTGCTGAATTCGACCAGGTCGTAGTTCTGCATCAGATCGTTCACCACGCGGCGGATGCTGATGTACGAGGTGATGTTGCCGTCGGCGTCGAACAGCGGCTGCACGGTGGTGTCGACCACGTAGAGCACGCCGCCCTTGCCGAGGTTGGGCACGATGCCGGTCCAGGTCTTGCCGGCCTTGATGGTGTCCCACATGTCCTTGTAGACCGCCTTGGGCACGTCCGGGTGGCGCACGATGCTGTGCGGCTGGCCGATCAGCTCCTCGCGGGCGAAGCCGGTGAGCGTGCAGAACAGGTCGTTGGCGTAGGTGATGTTGCCCTGCAGGTCGGTGGTGGAGATCACCATGACGTTCTGCATGGCGTTCAGCAGCTGGGCGTTGTCGGGGGTGTAGCTCATCGCAGGGTCCTTGTGGATGCCGGTAACGCCGGCGTGTTCGGGTCCTGCATAGAAATACGCCCGCACGGCGGCGGGCGGTTTGACATTGATCAAGTAGGTGGCGCGATGACCTGCGACCGGGTGTCGCAGGGAGCGTTCACTGCTGCTGGGGAAATCCGATCGTCTCGTGGCAATGCTGCACGAGGTGGCGACCTCCTTCATTGATGTGCAAGGTGTCTGCGTCACCGAAGAACCGTAGCAGTGCTGCCCCGGTCGTACTGCCGGCATGCGCAGAGCGCCTGGCGGCGGATGGCAGGAACGGATCAGCTCGCGGATCGTGTCCGTCCGGGAGGTTCGCGCGCGCAAGGGTGCCCTCGATCAGTAACTGCGCACATGCACCTGCCAGATAGGCGTCTGGTTCCCGCTGCCCGCTACGCCGCGGCTGCCCTGACAATGCGGTGGCGATATGCTGGAATTCATGCGCGGTGGTGGCGATCACCCGCCTGCGCAGCGAATCAGCGTCCGGGCTGGAGGGAAACCAGAAGCTGACCACCTGGCCCGGCCGCTCTGGTCCTGGCAGTTGTCGCCAGATACCGCCGCCGTCACTCACGATCGTGAGCTGATAGCGCACAGGCGTCCGTTCCTGCCCATTGGCCTGGAGCGGCAGTCCAGCGGATCGTGCAGCCGCCTCGCAGAGCCGTGACGCCTGCATGGCCGAAAGCGCTCCATCCGCCCAGAAAACCCGGGTTGCAATGGATGATCGCCCGCACTCGATGGATCGGTTGGGATACTCCGAGCTTTCCGGGCCGGGTAGCACTGACACTGTGCTGATCTTCAGATGCGAGGAAGGGCCTCGCAGCAGGGTGGCATACCCTCCATCGGTGCTGACCAGGTTCCGGGCAGGCAGCTGGAGGGATTGGCACGCACTTGTGGCCACAAGGATTGCCGCCAGCCCAGCGTAGTGCCCGACGATGGAGCCCGGTTGGGTACGCCTGGACTGGCGGCGCTGCATCAGGGGGTCAGCCCGCATTGATACGGCGATGGATACTTCGTACAGACTTGAAATTCCGAGACTGAAGCCGCCCGGGTGGCTCCGCCGTATCGAGAGGCCGCCGCGATGGTGTTTGGTCCAGGGGCTGCACCTACATCGAATGCTGCGAGGTCGTATCTCAACTCGGTCGCTGGACCGGACGCAGATGCGGCCCAGGCGTTCGCACCATCCGGATCGACAAGCCGGAGGACGGTTCCTGTTCGATGCCATTGGAACTGCTTGGCGGCGATGGTGGCTCCTTGCCGGCCATCAAACAACAGCAGGGTTACAGATCCATTGGCTGGGAAGGCTATGGATGAACCCGAGACGTCGATCTCGAACTGCGCGGCATCTGGTACTTCTGATGTCGACGCCAGCAGAACTCGCTCGAACCAAGGTAGGCCATCGCGTTCGCCTCCGCCGATCTTGCCTCCAATCCTGCCTTCTATCCGGCACTTCTTGGTTTCTTCGCACGATGCGCTCAACTGCCACTCCATCGGCCCGCAGCCAGCAGAGACGAGGGTGATACCGATTGCTACCACGACAACTCGCAGATTGCTCATTGGTAATCTCCACGTTGGACGTCGATTGACCGATCAGCTCAACCTGCTGATTCGGCGGTCGATCCGTACCGGCTCAGGCTCGATCAGGCAATCGGAATTGTTTCAAGGACCTCCGGTAGCTGGCTCCGGGCCTCATTCGACGCGCCAGACACATGCGCAGGTCGCGCCAATGGCGACACTTGCGCCTCCAGTCACACCACGTGGGGAACTCGCGGGCGCATCAGCCCATCAGATAGCGCAGCACACCCGCCGAGACCACGCCGATCAGCACCGTCGGCAGCATCGACAGCCGCGTGGCGGCCAGCAGGGTGATCGCCAGCGCGGCGAGGTCGGCGGGCTTGTCGGCGACGAAGTCGGGCGCGATCACCGAGATCAGCACGCAGCCCGGCGCGGCTTCCATCACCGTTACCACGCGCTTGCTCAGCCTGCGGTTGCGCAGGGCGAGGAAGCCGACGATGCGGGTCAGGTAGGTGGCGGCGGCCATCAGCACGATGGTCAGCACCGAGGTCCAGTGGATCATGCCGTTGAAGATCAGGCCGTTGAAGATCATGCTGCGTCCTCCGCCAGCAGCCAGGCCGCGGCCAGGCCCGCCAGTGCGCCGCTGGCCACGTACCACGCACCCGGGATCAGCAGGTAAGTGGCCGCGGCCACCACCAGGCTGACCAGCCACGGCCGCGCCGCCTTCATGCCTTGCCACATGCCGCGTAGCAGCACCAGGAACACGGCTGGGAAGGCCATGTCGAAGCCATAGGCGTGGATGTCGCCCAGCATCGGGCCGACGATCGCGCCCAATGCGGTGCAGCCCACCCAGACCGTGTACAGGCCTGCCGACACGCCCAGGTAATAGGCCAGGCTGAAGCCGAGCGCACGGCGGCGCGCATCGGCCACGCCCATCGCCCAGCTCTCGTCGCACATGAAGAACAGCGCCGGCAGCACGCGGCGGCGCGGCAGGTGCTGCAGCAGCGGGGCCAGGCTGGCGCCCATCAGCAGGTGGCGGCTGTTGACCAGCGCGGTGATCGCCACGATCAGCGCGATGTGCGGCGGCGAGGTCCACAGTTCGACGGCGGCGAACTCCGAGCCGCCGGCGAAGTTGAGGCCGGTCATCAGCGGCACTTCCAGGGCGCTGAGGCCCTTCTGGGCCGCCTGCGCGCCGAGCACCAGGGCGAAGGGGATGAAGCCGATCATCACCGGCACGGCGGCGCGCAGGCCACGCAGGAATTCGGCACGCGGGGCGGTATCGCAGGTGTCGGGCAGGGGGAGGGTGGTACGGGCGTCCATCGAACGGCACAACAAGGTGGGGGTGGCCCATGCTAGCGGCCTGATCGCGAAATCGGGTTGCGTTGATGCCATTCGATTCGGGAATATTGAGATTCCATGCGGCCAATGTCGCCAACGGTGAAATCCCATGCAGTATCAGCTCGACAACCTTGATCGCCGCATCCTCGACGCCCTGCAGCGTGACGGACGGCTGCAGAACCTGGAGCTGGCCCGGCTGGTGGGCCTCTCGCCCTCGGCCTGCCTGCGACGGGTGCGGCTGCTGGAGGAAGGCGGCTACATCGACCGCTACGTCGCCCTGCTGAATGAGGCCAAGGTGGGCCGTGGCTTCACGGTGTTCGTGCGGGTGTGGCTGCGCGGGCAGGACGAGGACACCACCAACCACTTCATCAACAGCATCAAGTCTTTCCCGGAAGTGCTTGAATGCCAGCTGATGGCCGGCGACTGCGATTTCCTGCTGCGGGTGGCGGTGGCGGACCTTGATGCCTACCGGCAGTTCCAGATGCAGCACCTGAACCGGATTGCCGGGGTGCAGAACACAAAGACCGAGATCCCGATGCAGCGGATCAAGCAGACCACCCAGCTGCCGCTTTGAGGATGGGTGGTTTCCGGCCGGGTTGCACCCGGCACCCGCGGCAGTGCCGGCCGCTGGCCGGCAACGTCAGGAGCAACGGCCGAAGCAACAGCGTGCATTCCGTGGGACGGCGGGGTGGGTCCGGTTGCAGGGGACGCCGTAAACCCGTCCATGGGGGCTTGGCCGCGGCATCCATGCCGAGGACACCCCTGCAACCGGACCCACCCCGCCTTCGACAGATTTCCGCTTTCTGTCGGAACGGCATGAGCTGCTCTTGGTGGGTGTCGACCTTGGTCGACACGTTCTGGCCGGCACGGGGTCGGATCCCGTTGCTGTGCAACGGGCTCTGACCCCACGCCTGGAGGACATGGTCTGTTCGACTCGTTGATGCCTGATCCGTGACTGGCTCCAGGAAGGCTGGCCTGACGGTCGGCTGTAGGCGGCGGTCATCGCAATGACATGTGCCCCCGGTACGGTTTGAGCCCGCTTGCTGGTCGCGCGCGGGCCGGGGTTCCGGTCGTGCCGCGCGTCCACTGCAGCTGCTGTCGCTGCCGAGGGTCATGTGTTCTACGTCAGGGGGCTGAATGGACACCATGCGGTCAGAACTTGGAAGGTGGCCATCGCCGCATGGCTGCTGCTGTCCTTTGCCGCTGTGGCGCAGGACGGTGTTCATGCCTACGACATCCCCGCGCAACCGCTGGAACAGGCGGTCGAGCGCTTCAGTGTCATCAGCGGGTGGTCGGTGATGTACCCGGGCGACCTTGCCGCAGGCCGCAACAGCCATGCGCTGCGCGCCAGCCTGGCGCCGCTTCCTGCGCTGCAGATGCTGCTGCAGGACACCGGTATCGAGGCCGAGGTGATCGGCGAGCAGCGCGTGGTGCTGCGCCGGGGCGGGCAGTCGGCGGCCGAGGCGGATGTTGGCACCGGCCTTCCCGAGGCCGAGCGTCGGCGCCGCTATGGCGGCCTGCAGCAGCGCCTGCGCGCGGCGTTCTGTGACGACCCCGAGATCGTGCCCGGCCGCTATGCCGCAACGCTGCGCTTCCGCGTCGACGGCGAAGGCCAGGTGCAGCAGCCCGAGCTGCTGTCCGGCAGTGGCAGTGCCCGCCGCGATGCGCGCCTGCTGCAGGCGCTGCAGGGCCTGGTGCTGGCGCCGGAAGCCGCTGCGCTGCCGCAGCCGGTGACCCTGCAGATCCGTCCTTCCGGCACCGACCACGACTGTGGCCGGCGCGCGCCCCTTCCATGACTTCAAGGATTCGAACATGAGCAACGGTACGGCTGGGGCAGTTGACCTGATGGACCACCTTCTGGGTGCCTACGACGAGCTGAAGCGCCGACTGGTGCGCAAGCTGGGCTCGGAAGAGCTGGCCGGCGACGCGCTGCAGGACACCTGGATGCGCCTGAGTGCGCGCCGTGACCGCCTGGATGCGGTGCAGAACCCCGCGGCCTACCTGCTGCGCATGGCGATGAACACCGTGATCGACCGCCAGCGTGCTGACCACCGCCTGCTGAGCCTGGAAGAGGTGGAGACGTTGATGGACATGGCCGACCCGGCACCGGGCCCGGCGCAGGCGGCCGAACTGGACTTCGCGCTGGAAGACATGGTCGGTCTGCTGCAGCGCATGCCCGAGCGCCGTCGCCGCATCCTGCTGGCGATCCGCGTCGACGGTCTGCAGCAGCGCGACGTCGCCGATCACCTCGGCGTGTCGCTGCGGTTGGTGCAGCGTGAGTTGAAGGCGGCCCAGGACTATCTGGCCGAGCGCAGCGGGCAGGGGCGCCAGGTGCGGTTCTGAGCGGCGGCATCCGTCTACACTTTGACGCCGAGCAGAACCCCGCAGCGTGCGGGTCCGGCATGAGCCCCCATGGATCCTGACGATCGCCCGCAACGCCCGCTGGATGCCGTCGAGCGTCAGGCCCACGCGTGGGTGGTGCGGCTGACCTCGGGCGAGGCCACTGCGGCCGACGGGCGCAGGTTCCGCGCGTGGTGCGAGGCCGATCCGCGTCATCGCGAAGCATTCGGCCGGGCGCGCCAGCAATGGGAACAGGTGCGACTGGCCGGTGAGCAGCTGCCTGCCGCAGCACGGCAACCGGTCGCGCCGACACCGGCCCAGCGCTGGAGCCGGCGTGCCTTCCTGGGCGCCGCGATTGCCGCACCGGCCAGCCTGGTGGTGGTGGCGGCGATCCGCCCGCCGCTGGGATTGTGGCCCTCGGTGACGGCGATGGCGGCCGATTTCCATACCGGTACCGGTGAGCGCCTGCAGATTGCACCTTCGCCACAGCTGAAGATCGAGCTGGATACGCAGAGCAGCCTGCGCCGCCGTGCGGACGCGCGGGGCGAAGGCTTCGAACTGGTGCAGGGCCAGGCCGCGATCGAAACCCAGGCCGGGCTGCGCCTGGCCCTGTTCGCAGGGCCGGGTTGCGTGATTGCCGATGAAGGTGCGGTGCGCCTGGACGTGCGCAACACCCACGGCCAGGTGCGGGTGACCTGCCTGCAGGGCAGCGCCCGCATCGAGCATCCGCAGGGCCGCCTGCAGCTGCAGGCGGGCCAGCAGACCCAGTACGACGAGCGCCTCAGTGGCGTGGTGGCCGAAGCCGTGGCCTCGGAAGTGAGTGCCTGGACCGAAGGCATGCTGGTATTCCGCCGCGCTCCATTGCGCGAGGTGGTGGATGAAATCAACCGCTACCGCCGCGGCAAGGTGCTGCTCGGCGAATCGGCGTTGGCGCGCGCCCCGGTCAGCGGCCGCTTCCGCATCGATGATCCGGACGCGGCGCTGGAGCAGCTGCGACTGACGATGTCGCTGGATCTGCGTCGCTTTCCGGGTGGCGTTGCCGTCCTTGGTTAGATGAAGACGCTGGCCGTGCGCGCCGCGCAGGGCTGTTGCAAGCAAGGAGACGCCAAGGATGCGCAACGAGACCATCGGTGTGCTGGATCTGCGCCGCAATCTGTCGGCGTTGCTGGAAACCACGCAGCGACGGCCCTTGATGGTGCACCGCTACGGCTCGCCATGGGTGTGTGTGGTGTCCGACGCGCAGTGGCAGCAACAGGCTGTGCTGCTGGACTTCGATCCGCAGTCGCACCCGCTGGCGATGCTGTTGCGCCTGCAGCAGCAGGTGTTGCCGCTGGCTGAAACCGGTGCGTTGCCGCCTGCGGCGCTTGCACGCGCACTGCTGCTGATGGACATGCATGGCATCGAGGATCTCGCGCAGCTGCACGAGCAGGTGCTGCACCATCGGCTGTGGCACTGGTTCGTGGCGGGCACCCGCGGGGTGATGGACGGCTGGCAGCTGCCAGCGGTGCGCATTGCGATGGCGTCATGGTGCGATGACGTGGACATGACCGATGCGCTGGTCGCGTTCGCCGCGCGCAGCGACGTGGCGGTACTGGCCCGCCGCTGCGGCGGTGACGCACCGCGCCTGCAGCGCGAAGCCTTCAGGCGCATGACGTTGCGATGACGTTGCCGATGAAGCACCACCCAGCGCACAGACTTGCATTCGCGCTGTCGCTTCACCTGCCTTGCTGACGTCTTCTCCAGAGTACGACGCACCACGCGTCGCGGAGCACGGGCGACGCAGATGGCAGACAGTCGCAGGATCAGCATGCTGGAGCTGGATCGCCACCTGAGCCAGTCACTGGAGCAGGCGCGGCACACGCCCTTGAACGTGCAACGTTACGGGCACTCGTGGGTCTGGGTGCTGTCCAGTGATGCCTGGGCCGATGCGGCGCGCTGGGCGGCACTGGACAGCAGCGCGCATCCGTTGGCGGCGCTGCGGCGCGCCCTCGATCTGCAGCTGCGGCCCTGGCCCGAAGCGGCCATGAACGCGCTGCCGCTTGATGCAGGCGATGTGCGGCTGCTGCAACGTGCGGCCCTGCTGGTGGTCGTGCGTGATCTCAACAGTGCGCAGCGCGTGTACGACGATCTGCGCTATCACCAGGCCTACCGGACGTTCATCGGCCTCGACCATGGCACCGCGTGGTCGCCGATGCAGTGCGTGCGCCTGCTGCAGGCGTGCGCGCATCCGCTGCTGCGCGGCTGCATCGACGAAACGCTGGCCAGTGTGCCACCCCACCTGTTCGAGGCGGCACGCGTACCGGCTGCCCCTGCGCCCGCGCAGGCACATGCGCAGCGAATTGCCGGCGGATGTTTATCGTACTGACACATGCACCGCTGACCATGGCGCAGCGGTCTCTTCCAGGATGACGAGGGCGGAACAATGGCAAGGCAGGTGGGTGGTCGCAGGGCTCGGCAGCAGGGTTTCAGCCTGATCGAGATCATGGTGGTGGTGGTGATCATCGGCATTCTCGCGGCATTGATCGTGCCGCGGTTGATGGACCGTCCCGACCAGGCGCGCGTGGTGGCGGCGCGCCAGGACATCGCCGCGCTGATGCAGGCGCTGAAACTGTTCAAGCTGGACAATGGTCGCTATCCCAGCGCCGAGCAGGGCCTGCAGGCGCTGGTGAAGCCGCCGCAGGGCAGCGGTGCGATGCCGGTGACACCGTATCTGGATCGCCTGCCGAATGACCCATGGGGCCATCCGTACCAGTACCAGATTCCCGGAACCCATGGCGACATCGATGTGTTCTCGCTGGGTGCGGACAGCAAGCCCGGTGGCGACGCCGGGAACGCGGATATCGGCTCCTGGCAGCTGTGAGGCGTGCTGATGACAGCCCGGACGCGTTCGGTCCCGTGCGCCCGCCAGCGTGGCATGGCGGTGATTGTCGCCCTGCTGGTGGTGGCACTGGTGGCGGTGATTGCCACTGCACTGCTGACCCGGCAGTCGGCGCAGCTGCGCGCGCTGCGTAGTGACCAGCTGCGCGCACAGGTGCGCATGGCGGTCGATGCCACCCTGGAGCGGGCGGCGCAGCAGCTGCGTGAGGATGTAAGGGAGCAGCTGACCACGGTGCGCAGCGGACGCTGGGCGCGTCCGCTGACGCTGCAGGCGCCGTTGCCGGTGCAGCTGCAGCTGGTGGATGCGCAGTCGATGTTCAACCTGCGCAACCTGCTGGCGCATGGCCGGCCGGACCCCGAGGCGCGACGCGCGTTCATCGCGTTGTGTGCTGCACAGGGGCTTGGCCAGGGCGCCTGCGCATCCGCGGTGGACCACATCCAGGCGCGCCTGCGCGACGGTGACATCCAGGCGCAGGCCCCACTGCCGCGCGAATCACTGATCGCGCAGGCACTGGCCGGTGCCGATCCGGTGGCACTGCAGGCGCTGGCGCGGCGCACCGTGGTGCTGCCGGCGCAGACCCTGGTCAACGCCAACACCAGCGACCTGAGCGTTCTGCAGGCGGTGACGCCTGCGGTCGAGCCGGCACGGCTGCAGGCGCTGCTCGGTGAGCGCGACGGCGGCCATTGGCTGCTCAACCGCGGCGACATCGCCAATCGACTTCAACTGAGCAACGAACAGATGGCCGTGCTTCCCTTGGGCATCCATAGCGAGTGGTTTCTTGCGGTCGGCCAGGTGCAGGCCGATGGCAGTGCGGTCGAGTTCCGTGCGTTGCTCTGGCGCGAATACCGCGACGATGGAGCGCGCGTGCAGCGCGTGTGGACGAGGATCGGCGCATGAACATGCAGCTTCGGGTGCGCCTGCCGGCGCTGGAGTGCCTGCGCGCCGACAGCACGGTGGAGTGGGTTCAGCTGCACAAGGGCGAGGTAGTGGCACACGGCCGCGACACGCTGGCGGCACTGGGCCTGCGGCATCCGCAGGCTGCGGTGCGGGCCTGCCTCGATCCGCACGACCTGATCCTGCTGGAACTTCAGCTGCCGCCGTTGTCCGGGCGCCGCCTGCAGTCGGCGCTGCAGGGCGAGGTGGAGGCGATGCTGCTGGATGATCTGCAGGAGGTGGCGCTGGCGCACGGTGCGCAGGCGGCTGACGGTACCGTTCCGGTGGCCTGGCTCGGCCAGCAGGCGGTCCTGCAGGCGCAGCAGCTGCTGGCCTCGTGCGCACTGCAGCTGCAGGCGCTGTATCCGACGCCGCTGCTGCTGCCGTGGCAGGACGGACAGGCCACGCTGCAGGTCAGCGGCGAGCACCTGCTGGTGCGCAGCGGGCGCGATCGTGGGTTCGTCCAATGGTATGGCGGACGCGACGCATGTGCCGTGATGCAGGCCCTGGCCGTGCGCCTGCAGCAGGCCGGCGTGCAGGCCGTGCAATGGATCGACAGCGTGCCGCCGGCGTGGCCGGACAGCCTGCCGGCCACCGCCGTCACGCATGAACGGCAGGCGTGTGGCCCTCTGCCGGGGTGGTCATTGCCGCTGCCCGGTGCGGGTCGGCAAGCGCCACGACTGGCGATCGGCCTCGCGTTGGCGGCAGTGCTGCTGGCCGTACTCGGCCTGCAGCTGCAGGTCTCGCGCTGGCGGATCGAGGGCGAGGCGCTGCAACAGCACATGGCGCGGCAGTTCAGCGCACGCTTCCCGGAGATCACCGATGTGGTGGATCCGGTGCTGCAGGCACGGCGTGCTCTGGCGGTGCCACCGCCGGCGCCGCCGTTACCGCCGTTGCAACGGCAGGTCGCCAGCACGCTGCAGGCCGTTCCGGAGCTGGCGGGGCAGGTGCGCAGCCTGCATTACCAGCCCGGCCAGCTGGACATGGAGCTGGATGCCGATGCCCAGGCGTTGGCCGATGATCCTCAACGCCTGGAGCACTGGCAGCAGGCGGTGCAGGTGCAGGGCCTGCAGCTGGCGCGCGACGCCGGTGGGCGCCTGCGGGTGAGCGGAGCGGGACAGTGACCGCCCGTACCCTGCGGCTGGGCGAGGGAGTGGCGGGCCTGCAGCAGCGCTGGCAGCGCCTGCCATCACGCGACCGGCTGATGCTGTGGGTGATGGTGGTGGCGCTGCTGGCAGCGGGCCTGTGGTCGTTGTGGCTGGAGCCCCTGCTGAAGCAGCGCACGCACTGGCAGGCCGAACTGCCACGGCTGCAGGCGCAGTCCCGCGCACTGGCGCCGCTGCTTCGCGCCCGTGAGCGCCAGCAGCAGGCGCAGGGCCAGCACCCGACGCTGGCCAGCCTGCGGGACGGAATCAGATCCGCCGGCCTTGCCGACGGCCTGCATATCGAATCGCGCGACGGGCGCTGGCACCTGCAGGTGCAGGCGGTGCCCGCCGACGCGCTATGGAACTGGCTGCTGCCGCTGCTGGCCGACCCGGCCATCGAGCTGCAGCAGCTGCAACTGACACGCACAGGGGATGCGAACATGCCGGCGGCACGGATTTCCGGAAACATCGTGATGGTGGCCACTGCGGGTGCCCATCCATGAGGGCGATGCGCAGCCTTGCCTGCAGTACTGCATTGGCCCTGATCGTGGGCATGGCCCACGTGCCTGCGCCGGTGGCGGCGCAGGACACCCGCGATGAGCCGGTGCAGCTGAACCTGGTGGATACCGATATCGGTGGCGTGCTGCGCATGGCAGCACGGTTCACCGGCCGCCAGTTCTTGGTCGACCCACGGGTGACCGGCAAGATGACGGTGGTCTCCGATGGCCCGGTCAGCCGTATCCAGGCCTATCAGCTGCTGCTGGGCGCGCTGCGCATGCGCGGCTTCGCCGTGGTCGAGAACGGCGGCGTCAGCCGGGTGGTGCCGCAGGCCGACGCCAAGCTGCTCGGTGGCCGCGTGGGCAGCGGTGGTGCAGGGGGCGAGATCGCCACGCGCACCTTCGCGCTGCGCTACGAGAACGCGGCCGCGCTGGTGGCAGTGCTGCGGCCGATGATCAGCCCGGACAATCCGATCACTGCCAACCCGGGCAACAACACCCTGGTGATCACCGACTATGCCGACAACCTGGAGCGCATCGCCCGGGTGATCGCCAGCGTCGACACGCCGGCCGGCATGGACACCGATGTGGTGAAGCTGCAGCAGGGCATTGCCGTTGACGTGGCGGCGATGGTCGCGCCGCTGCTGGATGCGCAGGGCGCCGAACCGAGCCAGAAAGTGGTGGTGATGGCCGACCCGCGCAGCAACAGCGTGCTGCTGCGTTCCAGCAGTCCCGGCCGCACCCGTCTGGCGCGGCAGCTGGTGGAGAAGCTGGACCGCGCGCAGGACGAGTCCGGCAACCTGCATGTGGTCTACCTGCGCAATGCCCAGGCCAATCAGCTCGCCGGTGTGCTGCGCGGCGTGGTGGCCGGGCAGAGCGATGCACCGGCAATGGGCAGCAACGAAGGCATCACGCCACTGCCCGGCGATGCAAACCGTTCCACACCCGCCCAACCGTCGCAGCCACAGCAGGCCAAGACCGGTGGCAATGCGCTGGCATCGCAGCGGCTGGACCCGAACCGCCGCGACCCGATCGACGCCGGCAGCACCGGCTTCAGCCAGAACGGTATTTCGGTGCAGGCGGACGTGGCCACCAACACGCTGCTGATCTCGGCGCCGGAACCGGTGTACCGCAACCTGCGGCGGGTGATCGACCAGCTGGACCAGCGCCGTGCACAGGTGCTGGTGGAAAGCCTGATCGTGGAGGTCAACCAGACCGACGCGGCCGAACTGGGCGTGCAGTGGATGCTGGGCAATGGCCGCACCTTCGGCGGCACCCACTTCGGCGGCACCACCGGCGGCAGCGGGCTGAACACCACCGCACGCACCACACTGGACGTGCTGCCCAAGGACGGCCTGAAGATCGGCGTCATCGACGGCACCATCAACCTGCCCGGTGTCGGCCAGATCCTCAACATGAAGGCGCTGGCCAACGCGCTGCAGAGCAAGGGCGGCGCCAACATCCTGTCCACGCCGAACCTGATGACGCTGGACAACGAAGCGGCCAGCATCATGGTCGGTCAGACCGTGCCGTTCGTCAGCGGCCGCTACGTGACCGACGGTGGTGGTGGCAGCAACAACCCGTTCCAGACCATCGTGCGCGAGGACGTGGGCCTGAAGCTGCGGGTACGCCCGCAGATTTCCGAGGGCGGCACGGTGAAGCTGGACATCTACCAGGAAGTCAGCAGCATCGACGCGCAGAGCGCGAACAGCACGGCCGGCATCATCACCAACAAGCGGGCCCTGGATACCAGCGTGCTGCTGGACGACGGCCAGATCATGGTGCTGGGCGGCCTGCTGGAAGACAGCGTCAGCCATGGCCGTGATGCGGTGCCGGGGCTGGGAAAGATCCCGGTGCTGGGTGCCTTGTTCCGCAGCGACACGCGCAAGCGCGCCAAGACCAACCTGATGGTGTTCCTGCGCCCGCACGTGGTGCGTGACCCGGCCGCCGGCCAGCGCCTGACCCGCGACCGCTACGACTACATGCGCAACGCGCAGGCCGGCGCGCAACCGGTGCAGAGCTGGGCATTGCCGGCGCTGTCGGCACCGCAGCTGCCGCCGCAGGACCTGTCTGTACTCGGCCAGGGCAATGCGCGCGATGGCCAGGGCCAGCCGCTGCAGAACAGCAGCCTGGCGGCGCTGTACCCGTCCGGTGACGGCGATGCGCAGCTGGTGCAGTTCGCACAGGGGCTGGACCCGGCCCGTGCCAGCCAGGGCGTGGCACAGGTGCGGGCACTGGGTCTGCAGGCCTATGCCGAAGCGACGCCCGGCGAGAGCGGGCAACGCCTGCGGGTGCGATTGCCACGCGATCCGGCGACGCTGGACCCGGCGCTGCAGCAGTTGCGCGGACTCGGCTACACGCCGGAACTGGTGATCGGGCCGTGAGCGCCGCCGCGCCACTGCCGTACGCCTGGGTGCGCAGCCATGGCGTGATGCTGTCCGAAGTTGGCGGCGAGCCGGTGCTGCTGGGCACCGCCGACACCGCGGCGTGGGCCGTGGCCGAACTGCGCCGACGGCATGGCCCGCTGCCGTTCCAGGCGCTGGATGCCGCGACGTGGCAGCAGCGGCTGGGTGAGCAGTACCGTGACGGCGGCGATGCCGCTGCCGTGGTCGGTGCCGCCGAAAGCGAAGTCGATCTGGACCGGCTGATGCAGGACATGCCGGAAGTTACCGACCTGCTGGATGCGCAGGACGATGCGCCGGTGATCCGCATGATCAACGCGCTGCTGGCACAGGCCGCGCGTGATGGCGCCAGCGACCTGCACATCGAACCCTTCGAGACCCACTCGGTGGTGCGTTACCGCGTGGACGGCACCCTGCGCGACATGGTGCAACCGCGGCGCGCACTGCACGCGGCGCTGGTGTCGCGCATCAAGATCATGGCTCACCTGGACATCGCCGAGAAGCGGCTGCCGCAGGACGGGCGCATCGCGATCCGCGTGGGTGGGCGTCCCTTGGACATCCGTGTCTCCACGGTGCCGACCGGGCATGGCGAGCGTGCTGTGCTGCGCCTGCTGGAAAAGGATGCCGGCCGGCTGCAGCTGCAGCGCCTGGGCATGGCCGATGACACCCTGGCCACGTTCACCGGATTGATCCGGCAGCCGCATGGCATCGTGCTGGTCACCGGGCCGACCGGCAGTGGCAAGACAACGTCGCTGTATGCGGCGCTGGGCCAGCTCGACAGCAGCACCAGCAACATTCTCACCGTGGAGGACCCGGTGGAGTATGACTTCGCCGGCATCGGCCAGATCCAGGTCAACGCGCGTATCGGCATGAGCTTCGGCACGGCGCTGCGCGCGATCCTGCGCCAGGACCCGGACACCATCATGATCGGTGAGATCCGCGACCTGGAGACCGCACAGATTGCGGTGCAGTCGTCGCTGACCGGCCATGGCGTGCTGGCGTCCCTGCACACCAACGACGCGATCTCGGCGGTGACCCGCCTGGCCGATATGGGCGTGGAGCCGTTCCTGCTGGCCTCGTCGCTTCGCGGCGTGCTGGCGCAGCGGCTGGTGCGGCGGCTGTGCACGCAATGCCGGCGTGCCGAGGTGGATGGCGACGGCCGTACCGTGTGGCGCGCGGTGGGCTGCGCGGCCTGTGCCAACAGCGGCTACCGGGGGCGTACCGGCATCCACGAGCTGTTCGTGGTGGACGATCGCGTGCGCGCGCTGATCCATGAAGGGCAGGGTGAACCTGCGCTGCGCGAGGCCGCGCGGCGTGCCGGCATGCGGACCTTGCGGCAGGATGGCCAGCGCTGGGTCGACAGCGGGGTGACCACGCTGGAAGAGATCCTGCGCGTCACCGGCGACGATTGAGGCCTGCATGGCACTGTTCGACTACCAGGCCGCCAACGCGCAGGGCCGCATCGAGAAGGGCCAGCTGGACGCCGACAGCCCGCGCGGGGCGCGCCAGGTGCTGCGCGGTCGTGGGCTGACGCCCGTGCAGGTCAGCGCGGCGCGCAGTGCGGGCAGTGGCTGGGGCACGCGCCGGCTGTCCGCCAGCGAACTGGCCTGGGCTACGCGCCAGCTGGCCAGCCTGCTGGCCGCGAGCCTGCCGTTGGAAGGTGCATTGAGTGCGGTGATCGAACAGGCCGAGCGCCCGCATGTGGCCCAGGCACTCACCGCCGTCCGCGCCGACGTGCGTGCCGGCCAGCGCCTGACCGTGGCATTGGCTGCACGGCCACGTGATTTTCCGCCGATCTATCGGGCGCTGGTGGGCGCCGGTGAGGACTCCGGCGATCTGGCACGGGTGATGGAGCGCCTGGCCGACTACATCGAAGAGCGCAATGCGCTGCAGGCCAAGGTGCTGACCGCCTTCATCTACCCTGCGGCGATCAGCCTGGTGTCAGTGGCGATCGTGATCTTCCTGCTCAGCTACGTGGTGCCGCAGGTGGTGACCGCATTCGTGCAGGCGCGGCAGACGCTGCCGATGCTGACCCAGGTGATGCTGGCGGCGAGCGCGTTCGTGCGCAGCTGGGGCGTGTGGGCAGGGCTCGGCATCGCTGCGCTGGTGGTGGCATGGCGGTTGGCGTTGCGCCGGCCCGGACTGCGCCTGCGCTGGGACGCGATGCTGCTGCGGGTGCCGATGATCGGACGCTTCGTGCTGGGCGTGAACAGTGCGCGCCTCGCATCGACGCTGGCGATCCTGCTGGATGCCGGTGTACCGCTGCTGCGTGCACTGGAAGCAGCGCGACAGACCCTGGGAAACGCGCTGCTGGCGCGCTGTGCCGATGATGTGGCTGCACGCGTACGCGAAGGCGCGGCACTGGGTGCGGCGTTGAAGGTGCAGAAAGTGTATCCGCCGATCCTGGTGCACCTGGTGGCCAGCGGCGAGAAGACCGGTTCGCTGGCGCCACTGCTGGACCGCGCCGCACAGACGATCTCGCGCGAGATCGAGCGTCGCGCGATGGCACTGACCGCACTGCTGGAACCGACCATGATCCTGGTGATGGGCGGCGTGGTGTTGACGATCGTGCTGGCCGTGCTGATGCCGATCATGGAAATGAACCAGCTGGTGCAGTAGA